>NZ_CANNGO010000001.1 GCF_947504215.1 uncultured Ruegeria sp.
TGGCGCGGTTGACGGGGCTCGAACCCGCGACCCCCGGCGTGACAGGCCGGTACTCTAACCATCTGAGCTACAACCGCGCATTTTCGTGATCCCTAGGCCCGGATCCAGGCTGACAGCAGTGGCGCGGTTGACGGGGCTCGAACCCGCGACCCCCGGCGTGACAGGCCGGTACTCTAACCATCTGAGCTACAACCGCCCGCTGCCCGTTCATTGCTGAACGTTGGGGTGTATTATGGGTCCGCCCCGGTATCGTCAAGCGGCGTTTTGAAGTTTTTTGCGCTCAGCTGATTTTTTCCCAAGCTGTTAGTCGGAGGAACAAGATCAGGTTGAACTATTCCGCTCTGGTAGCGCAGTTGATCGCCCACCGGTCTTGCGCAATTCCCAAAGCCGCTGTAGAAGCGCGCCGCGCGGGTGATTAGCTCAGTGGTAGAGCGCTTCGTTCACATCGAAGATGTCAGGAGTTCAAATCTCTTATCACCCACCAAGCCTTCGCTGTTAAATCTCTGACTTTATTTACCTTTCCTCGATCAACTACCAGATGGCCGGTTAGATGTATCGTGAGAAACAAAAAAAGGCGCACCCATAAGATGCGCCCTTTCGATGGTCTGAGATTGATTTAATGGGCCGTAGCAGACGGGCTTGTACTTTCTGCTGCTTTGGCTGCAGCCGCGGCTGCTTCCTCAGCGGCTTCGTCCCACTCGATCGGCTCAGGTGCACACACCAAAGCTTGTTTCAGAACCTCCGAGACATGCGCCACCGGGATGATGTCCAGACCTTCCTTAACGTTGTCCGGAATCTCGGCCAGATCCTTTTCGTTTTCCTCGGGGATCAGAACGGTCTTGATACCGCCACGAAGCGCCGCCAACAGCTTTTCCTTCAAACCGCCGATCGGCATTGCGTTGCCGCGCAACGAGACCTCACCCGTCATGGCGATGTCCTTGCGCACCGGAATACCGGTCAGCACCGACACGATCGAGGTCACCATTGCCAGACCCGCACTTGGGCCATCTTTTGGCGTTGCGCCATCCGGCACGTGGACGTGGATGTCCAACTTATCGAACTTGGGTGGCTTCACCCCGATCTGAGGCGAGATGGAACGCACGTAGGAGGAGGCTGCGTCGATGGATTCCTTCATCACATCGCCCAGCTTACCTGTGGTCTTCATCCGACCTTTGCCGGGCAGTTTCAGAGCTTCGATATGAAGCAGATCACCGCCCACTGACGTCCAGGCCAGACCGGTGACAACACCGACCTGATCGTCCTGTTCAGCCAGACCGTAGCGGAACTTGGGAACTCCAAGGAACTCATCAAGATTATCCGGAGTCACCTTAACGGTTTCCGCCTCTTTCTTGATGATCTTGGTCAGCGATTTTCGAGCCACCTTGGCGATCTCACGCTCAAGATTCCGCACGCCCGCTTCACGGGTATATGTGCGGATCATCTTTTGCAGGGCCTCATCGGTCAGTTCAAATTCCTTGTCCTTAAGGCCATGGTTTTTGACCTGCTTGCCGATCAGGTGTTGCTTGGCGATCTCGCTTTTTTCGTCCTCGGTGTAGCCGGCCAGCGGAATGATCTCCATCCGGTCAAGCAAGGGCCCGGGCATGTTGTAGCTGTTGGACGTGGTCAGGAACATTACGTTCGACAGGTCGTATTCGACCTCAAGGTAGTGATCCATGAACGTGTTGTTCTGTTCCGGGTCCAAAACCTCAAGCATGGCCGAGGCCGGATCGCCACGAAAGTCCTGCCCCATCTTGTCGATTTCATCGAGCAGGATGAGCGGGTTCGTGGTCTTCGCCTTTTTCAGCGCCTGAATGATCTTGCCAGGCATTGAGCCAATGTATGTCCGACGGTGACCGCGGATCTCGGATTCGTCGCGCACCCCACCCAGCGAGATGCGAATGAACTCGCGCCCCGTCGCCTTGGCAACGGATTTACCCAAGCTGGTCTTACCCACGCCCGGAGGGCCAACAAGGCACATGATCGGGCCTTTTAGCTTTTTCGAACGCTGCTGAACTGCCAGATATTCGACGATCCGTTCTTTGACCTTCTCAAGGCCATAGTGATCGTCATCCAGGACTTTCTGCGCGCGACCCAGATCTTTCTTGACGCGAGACTTGGTGCCCCATGGCAGCGACAAAATCCAGTCCAGATAGTTGCGCACGACAGTGGCTTCAGCCGACATCGGGCTCATGTTGCGCAGCTTCTTCAGCTCACCTTCGGCCTTTTCGCGCGCCTCTTTCGACAGCTTGGTCTCGGCGATTTTCTCTTCCAGCTCAGCAACTTCGTTCGAGCCGTCTTCGCCATCACCAAGTTCCTTCTGAATGGCCTTCATCTGCTCATTCAGATAGTATTCGCGCTGCGTCTTCTCCATCTGGGATTTGACGCGGGTCTTGATCTTCTTCTCGACCTGCAGAACCGACATTTCGCCCTGCATCAGGCCATAGACTTTCTCAAGCCGCTCGCTGACGCTGAGCGTTTCAAGCAGCTCCTGCTTTTGCTCAACTTCGATCCCAAGATGGCCGGACACAAGATCCGCCAGCTTGGCGGGTTCAGTGGTTTCACCCACAGCGGTCAGCGCTTCTTCGGGGATGTTCTTGCGCACTTTTGCATAGCGCTCGAACTCATCTCCGACGGTGCGCAGCAGTGCCTGCGTCGTGGTCACGTCGCCGGGCATCTCTGTCAGGTATTCCGCGCGGGCTTCAAAGAAGTTGTCGTTTTCCAGAAATTCTGTGATCTGTACCCGCGCCTGACCTTCAACCAGCACCTTCACGGTGCCGTCGGGCAGCTTCAGCAGTTGCAGAACGTTGGCCAGAACACCGGACCGGTAAATACCATCAACATCCGGATCATCGACGCCTGGGTCGACTTGGCTGGACAACAGAATTTGCTTGTCATCCTGCATCACCTCTTCCAGCGCGCGGACCGACTTATCGCGGCCGACAAACAGCGGCACGATCATATGTGGGAACACCACGATGTCGCGCAGCGGCAGGACGGGGTATGAGGAATTCAGAGGCTCTTGCATGCTCTATCCTTATCGTTGGCAAGACGGCTCCGGTCCCTCATCGAGGCAACACTCGGCCATCTCCTGTCTTGGACGATAAAGGTGGGGCCGCATCGCCCTTTTTCAACCTTACCGCCATGTATCAAAATTCAGAATGACCCGAGGTGTTACCGACTGCAAGACGTCCGCGGGACATATCCACCGAAAACTGTCAAAACACGCGACTAAGTTATTCGCCCTGTCCTCAAAAGATCCGTTGAACCGCCCGGGACAAAAAGAACCCGTGACCATCCTGGTTTGTGCACTCCAGCCCCTTTTTTGATGAATGGCACACAAATCCGCCAAACTGGCCTGTTACGCCGTATTCAGCCCGGTGATACCCGTCGCGATGGCGGCTAAGGGCCGCGCATACCATCTGGACGTTGCCCGTGTTGTTCATCAAGAATTCATGCCCCCAATCAGCCTGACAGTTCGCGGGTCGCGGCAAGGCCGGTGGGCCATTGCGTTCAATGATCGTACATTGAATGTCGGAAAATCCCGCACTTTCACCAACTGAGCATTGTATGTTTTCTGACGGGGTTTCAAATGTCCAGATATCAGAAAACGCGGGCGTGGCGCATATAATCATCGCGCCGATCAGTGGGCGGAACATCAAAGCCTCCGGGGTCAAATCGCAAAAATACACTGTAACAATCTAGAAACAGTGTACCGTTTTTAAGCTGTATTGTCACCGAAAAGGATGGTCAAACTGGCGCGATATCGCCCTGCGCGCGCTGTGTGTGGAACTGCTCCTGCCACCGCTCAAACGTCCCTGCGGAAATCGCATCGCGCATATCCTGCATGATCTCCTGAAAGTAATGCAGGTTGTGCCATGTCAGCAGCATGCCCGATATCATCTCATTCGCGCGGAAGACGTGGTGCAGATAGGCACGTGAGTAGTTCGAGCATGCAGGACACGAACATGCCTCGTCCAAGGGACGCGGATCATCGGCGTGCCTTGCGTTTTTGATGTTCACAACGCCAAACCGCGTAAACACCTGGCCTGTGCGGCCAGACCGCGAAGGCAGCACGCAATCCATCATGTCAATGCCACGTGCAACCGCCCCAACGATATCATCAGGCTTTCCGACACCCATAAGGTATCGCGGCTTGTCTTCGGGCAGGAAACCGGGGGCGTAGTCGAGGCAGGAGAACATCGCCTCTTGCCCTTCACCTACGGCCAGACCGCCTATTGCATAGCCTTCAAACCCGATGTTTTTCAAAGCTTCGGCGCTTTCCTCGCGCAGATCACGCTCTAACCCGCCCTGCATGATGCCAAACAGCGCGTGCCCCGGACGGTCGCCGAACGCTTCACGGGACCGGTCCGCCCATCGCATCGACAGGCGCATAGATTCGGCAATGCGATCACGATCGGCTGGCAAGGCGGGGCATTCGTCGAAACACATGACAATGTCAGACCCCAGCAGGCGCTGAATCTCCATCGACCGTTCCGGTGACAATTCGTGTTTGGAGCCGTCAATATGCGATTTGAAGGTCACGCCCTTCTCGGTCAGCTTGCGCAGGCCCGCCAGTGACATGACCTGAAACCCGCCTGAGTCCGTCAGGATCGGTCGATCCCAGTTCATGAACTTGTGTAGCCCGCCCAAACGGTCGATCCGTTCCGCGGTTGGACGCAACATCAGGTGGTAGGTGTTACCCAGCAGGATATCCGCGCCCGTAGCACGCACGCTTTCGGGCATCATTGCCTTGACCGTCGCCGCTGTCCCAACGGGCATAAAGGCTGGTGTGCGCACGTCACCGCGCGGCGTCTTGATGACACCATTACGGGCCTTGCCATCCGTGGCTTTCAGTTCAAATGAAAATCGCTGGGTCATGTTATCAACTCGGAGCGCGGAACCGGGCAGCATTTGCCCGATCAACCCGCCCAATGCAACCCGTCAGGGCAATGAGGCGACGCGGTCCGTAAATAGTCGCACCACTCCTGCCCCGTCTACATTGCGGCAAACAGAGATCGACGGACGAGACGGATCCGGCCGCGTCGCCCCCAATTCAGGTCCGTGCGCGATGACTTGAAGGCCGATTGAAGCCATGTCGAACATCGGATCATGTGTGCAGGCGATCACTGCCGTTGAATCATGCAATCCGCACCCTTCTAACCCACCAATTTCCTTGTAGAATTTCAGATAGAACCGAGAGATATCGTGCAGGAACGCCCCCATATGAGGGGATCGACTGGCCAGCGCTTCGAAATCGGCGGCCTCGTACAAGGTTTTCAGCGTCACATCCAAACCAACCAACACGGTTTCCGGTGGGGTCGCAAAGACTTCGTTTGCGGCCGCAGCATCGTGATAGATATTCGCCTCTGCATGTTCAGTGATATTGCCAGGGCAGAAAACCGCACCGCCCATGATCACCAGCCGCTTCAGATTCGACGGAAATTCGGGATCAAGGCGGATTGCGTCCGCAATATTGGTCAAAGGCCCAATCGCACAGACTACCAGTTCGCCTTTGTGTACACGGGCCATTTCGGCAAGAAACTCAGCCGCAGGCAAAGCATGGTTGTAACCGATTTCCGGAATGTCTGTCAGATCACCAAATCCCTCGGGCCCATGAACATGTTCGGAGGGGGTATGACTGTCCGATCCGCGCGGGAAAGACGCGCCTTGCGCCACCGGGATAGATAATCCCAATTTATCCAGCAAATACCGTGCATTACGACTGGATTGGTGCACATGCGTATTGCCAAAAACGGTGGTCAGGCCAACCAGCTCAATTTCAGGCGCCGCAGCAGCATATGCGATGGCCATTGCATCATCGATGCCAGGGTCAGTGTCGATTATCAGTTTCATAGCGTCCCGATATCTTAGTCTGATATGGATGCAAAGCGGTCACAATGCATAAATTCGGCCAAAAATTATCCCATTTGAACGTTTGCATCCGTCTTGTTTCCATCCATACCAGAGTTGAAATCATGCGACTCAACCCTTAAATGTATACCATCGTACACAATAAAAGAGGACAGATATGACCGAAGACCAGATTATTGGGTTGCTATCGTCAAACATCATTTACGTCTTGGCCGCCGTTTTGGTGGTTATCGTTATCCTCAAGGGCATCAAGATCGTCCCGCAATCCGAAAAATTCGTGGTCGAACGCTTTGGTCGCCTGCACTCGGTCCTTGGCCCCGGCATCAACTTTATCGTGCCATTTCTGGATGTTGCGCGCCACAAGATTTCGATTCTGGAACGTCAGTTGCCGAACGCAACCCAGGATGCGATCACCAAAGACAACGTTCTGGTGCAAATCGACACTTCGGTCTTTTATCGAATTCTTGAACCGGAAAAGACCGTTTACCGTATTCGGGACGTCGACGGAGCAATCGCCACCACCGTAGCTGGCATCGTCCGTGCAGAAATCGGGAAAATGGATCTGGACGAAGTCCAGTCAAACCGCTCGCAACTGATTAATCGTATTCAGGAAAGTGTCGAAACGGCTGTGGACGACTGGGGCATACAGGTTACCCGCGCTGAGATTCTCGATGTGAATCTGGATCAGGCGACTCGGGACGCCATGTTGCAGCAGTTGAATGCCGAACGCGCACGCCGCGCCCAGGTGACTGAAGCTGAAGGTCTGAAGCGCTCGGTCGAGTTGCAAGCCGATGCCGAATTGTACGCGGCCGAGCAAACAGCCAAGGCCCGCCGTATCCAGGCTGACGCCGAAGCCTATGCCACAGGTGTCGTTGCCAAAGCCATTCAAGACAACGGTATCGAAGCGGCACAATATCAGGTTGCACTGAAGCAAGTTGAATCGCTGAACGCACTAGGCAACGGTTCTGGAAAACAGACGATCATCGTTCCTGCAAACGCAATTGAAGCCTTTGGAGATGCGTTCAAGATGCTTAAAGGAGGAAAGTGATGGCGGACCCCGTTTGGCTAACTTGGTGGATTTGGCTAGCCGCCGCACTTGCGCTTGCGATCCTTGAGGTCGCCCTGCCCGGTTTCATATTTCTGGGCTTTGCAATTGGTGCGGCGATCACGGGCCTTCTACTGGTCATTCCGGGGTTTGTACCGTCTTTATCCTTTCTGTTACTGATATTCGCGGTTCTTTCCTTGGTGGCCTGGCTTATCCTGCGTCGAATGTTCGCTCGACCGCACGGTCAGGTGAAAACCTTTGAACACGATATCAATGACTAAACAGCTTTGGCGCCAAACTTGGCGCCATTGCCCCACTGGACGCTGTGGCGGGCATTCCCTATATAATCACTCAGGCAACTGACCCCGAGGCACCAATGACCCACCCAAGCGAACAGTTTGAAGGCACACCGCTGATTGCGCCATCGACAATAGAACACCCTTTGTACGAGCTTGTGGTTGAAGCGTGCCGGACGGTCTTTGACCCGGAAATCCCCGTTAACATCTACGACCTTGGGCTGATCTATACGATCGATATCGCCAGCGACAACGCCGTGAAGGTGATCATGACCTTGACCGCACCCGGCTGCCCGGTTGCTGGTGAGATGCCTGGATGGATCGTTGAAGCCATTGAACCAGTCGCTGGCGTAAAAGAAGTAGATGTCGAACTGACCTGGGAACCTCCCTGGGGTATGGAAATGATGTCAGACGAGGCTCGACTGGAACTCGGCTTCATGTAAGTGGGCGGCATCTGCTCGCATTCCGAACACTTGTCACAAAACGGTTGTTTATCTGTTACTTAACTGTGCAGAGGCTGTCACATAGTTGCGAGACATATGTGGCGCGTTGACGCCGCAATGACCGTTTCGCGTTATATGCACGGGCCGACTGACCAACTGCCGCCCCCAAAAGACCCTGGCCCAGAATACGGACCGTTCTTGCCCGAGAACGGTCCTTTTTCATGGAAACGTCTCTTGCTGCCAGATGCTATTTCAGACCACAGGTCGATTTGATTTCGGCGGATCGTGCATTAAGCTGTGTAATGTAATCCCCTGACAACATTTTAAGCCTTTTGTTCTCAGTTCCCGTGACCAGACCCAGCAGCGCCCCAGCAGGTGTAATGGCCGCCACACTCTCAAGTTGCTTGTCCTCGGCATGCTTTTTTTCTGCATCAATGGCGCGCAAATCACCTTCAGCTGTTGCGCAGTTAACCGGATGCCTGTCGGTGTCCGAGGCGGCAAACGCTGGGCCGATTGCCATAACACCAGCAACACAGAACACAGGCACCAGCTTTGCCAATACACTCACCTTGATGTTTAGTGCGTTCATTCCATGTCACCTTTCTTGTCGGGTTGCGTTGCAGCTTTCAATGAAAGTGGGTCGTACATTGGCAAGCTAAGTCGATCAGTACGGCCAAAACAAGCCATCGTTTCAGAAACATCAGAAAAGTCATAATCGGTGTGAAAATCCGTTCTTTTCCACACACATACTTGAGCCTCACCTAAGTCGGCCCTAAATTGTAGGTAACGTGCGACGACGGAGACTCAGATGTTTGGCATTCCCGGCAAGCAGGCCGTGACCATAACGCCCAAAGCTGCAGAGCAGATTACCCGCCTGATGTCATCCGGCGGTCACGCGGGGTTGCGCATTGGCGTCAAAAAAGGCGGATGCGCAGGCATGGAATACACCATGGAATATGTTGATCAGCCTGACCCGCATGACGAAGTTGTCGAACATGACGGCGCGCGTGTGATGATCGCCCCAATGGCGCAGATGTTCCTGTTTGGCACTGAAATCGACTATGAGGTCTCGTTGCTGGAAGCTGGTTTCAAGTTTAAGAACCCGAATGTTGTCGATGCCTGCGGCTGCGGGGAATCGATCAAATTTGATGAAAACCTTGCATCGCAGGGCTGAATTCTTCTGCAATAGTCTTGCGTTTCGATTGGGCTGACCTTCAGGCGATACTCGTGCAATCTCCAACCGGAATTGTCAGGCCTTCCAGACGATGTTATCCGATCTATCAAATGACATAGCGTTACGAGAGGATTGGATATGCGGCGTAAGCTGGCGGCTGGAAACTGGAAAATGAACGGAACCAGCGCTGCGCTGAGCGAGCTTGAACGGCTTGCGGCCCTTCATCCCTCTCCTTCCCTCGATATCCTGATTTGTCCCCCCGCAACCCTGCTTCATCGCGCCGCCGCTGCGGTCGAAAATACCGACGTTTCGGTTGGCGGTCAGGATTGTCATGCGGACGCCTCGGGTGCTCATACAGGCGATGTCAGCGCTGACATGCTGAAGGACGCAGGAGCAAGCGCAGTGATCCTAGGTCATTCCGAACGTCGCGTGGATCACGGCGAACAAAACGAAGATGTGCGCGCAAAAGCACGGACAGTTATGGATGCCGGGTTGCAGGCGATCATCTGTGTCGGTGAAAGCCTGGAGCAGCGCGACGCGGCCAATACATTGGACATCATTGGCGGCCAATTGTCCGGGTCTGTCCCGGATCAGTCGACAGGTGAGAATCTGGTGGTTGCCTATGAGCCGATCTGGGCCATCGGCACCGGCAAGGTTCCGACACTGGAAGAGATTGGTGAGGTTCACGATTTCATCCGCGCCCGGTTGGAACGCCGATTTGGCGAAGGCGTCGGTCGATCGGTGCGCCTGCTGTACGGTGGGTCCGTCAAGCCAGGCAATGCCACCGAAATCTTCGGCGTTTCAAACGTCGATGGTGCTTTGGTAGGCGGCGCGAGCTTAAAGGCCGAAGATTTTTCGGGCATTATTCAGGCGCTGGAGAGCATCTGAACACTACTCAAAAGGCATACGCCTTATTCCGCAATGTCTTCAGCCCAAAGCTCGGGCTTTTCTTCGATGAACCGCTTCATCAGTGCAATGCAATCGGGGTCCTCCGCCAGGATGACCTCGACACCTCGTTCACGCAGGAAGTCTTCGTTACCCCCAAAATTCTGAGTGTCGCCGATAACAACCCGCGGAATGCCAAACTGAACGATGGTTCCGGAGCACATCATGCAAGGCGACAAAGACGTATAGAGCACGGTGTCCCGATAGGTTCGCTGACGCCCAGCTTTGCGCAGCGCGTCCATTTCGCCATGCGCAATCGGGTCGCCACGTTGAACGCGTTGGTTGCGCCCTTGTGAGACAACCCGCCCATTTCGGGCCAAAACCGATCCGATCGGGCAGCCACCTTCTTCAAACCCCGCCTTAGCTTCGTCAAAGGCGATACGCAGCAAACCAGCGTCGGTTTCGGTAAGCATGTCGGAGGTTCCTTGTTCGATCCCTGCGATCATCCTGCCGAAGGCGCCAGAATGCGTCAACGGCAGGATGATTCAGTTAGGATATCTTCATGACAACAAGACCTGAGACAATCAAAACCGCAGCCAGGATGCGAATTGGCGTTATGGCCTCACCCAAAAACATGATGCCAACCATAAACGCACCAACGGCGCCGATGCCGGTCCAGATGACATAAGCTGTGCCAAGCGGCAAAGTGCGCATCGCCAGCGCCAGCAGGCCAAATGATCCGATCATCGACACACCCATGATTGCTGTAGGCCACAAACGCGTAAACCCGGCTGATTGCTTCATGGCAACCGCCCAAACGATTTCCAGCAAGCCGGCGAACAAAAGAAAAATCCAGGACATAAGAACACCTCAGAACAGGTCGGGTCGTCCCGACTGATTTCCCGGTTTGGGGAGGTCGTCCTCTGACTGTTAGATAATATCTGAAAATACCGGTTCAAGACACAAGAAGACCGGGCGGTTTCAGACGCCCGGTCGATTGCTAAGCACGTACCGGCTAGTTGGTTATGATTTCGGGCCCCATGAAGGTGTTCGGCAGGAATGTCGAAATCCAAGGTATGTATGTCACCATGATTAGGAAAACGAACAACACGGCCAGAAACGGCAGTGCCGCTCTCACAACACTCATCATCGGCATTCCAGCGACGCCTGATGTGACAAACAGGTTCAACCCGACCGGAGGCGTGATCATCCCGATCTCCATGTTTACCACCATGATGATACCGAGATGGATTGGATCAATCCCCAGTTCGATAGCTATCGGAAAGACCAGTGGTGCAACAATCACCAACAGGCCCGAAGGTTCCATGAACTGACCCCCGATTAGCAGGATCACATTGACCACAATCAGGAAAGTGACAGGCCCAAGACCCGCAGACAACATGGCACTGGCGATATGCTGCGGGACCTGTTCATCTGTCAAAACATGCTTGAGGATCAGCGCGTTGGCGATGACGAACAACAAGGTTACTGTCAGCTTACCCGCCTCAAACAAAGTGTGCTTTGTATCCGGATGGAACAGCGCTGTTGCCAAAGCATAAGGCTTGGACAGCAGGGATCGGTTTGGCGTTCCGTCTTCGGTGCTCAGCGGGCCCATGTCCTTGTAGACGAAGCTTGCAATGAAGAAGGCATAAACCGCGGCCACCGCAGCAGCTTCGGTCGGCGTGAAGATACCGCCATAGATCCCGCCCAGAATGATCACGATCAGAAACAGGCCCCAACCGGCCTCGCGGGCCGAAACGAAAATCTCGCCCCACCCTTTCCAGTCGCCCTTGGGCAGGTTTTTAACCTTGGCCATGACGTAGATTGTGATCATCAGCATCAACCCGGCCAAAAGACCCGGAATCACGCCAGCCAGAAACATGCGACCGACCGAGACTTCGACAGCCGCCGCGTAAACAACCATCACGATTGAAGGCGGGATTAGGATGCCCAAAGTGCCCGCGTTACAGATCACACCAGCCGCGAATTCCTTGGAATACCCCACCTGCCGCATGCCCGCGATAACGATGGACCCGATGGCCACAACAGTCGCCGGAGAAGAGCCAGACAAAGCAGCAAACAGCATGCACGCAAATACACCCGCAATCGCCAACCCTCCGGGCAAATGCCCGACGCAAGCGATCGAAAAGCGGATAATCCGCCGCGCCACGCCGCCCGTAGTCATGAAGGACGACGCCAGAATGAAGAACGGGATCGCAAGCAAGGTAAAGTGGCCTTCGAACGCCTCAAAAAGCGTACCTGCGACCGAAGCCAGCGAACTGTCGGAATAAATCAGCAGGAACAGGGTCGAGCTGAGGCCCAATGCGACCGCAATCGGAACACCAATTAGCAGCAGACCGATGACCATCGAGAAAAGAAGAACAACATCCATCAGTCGTGTTCTCCCCGCTGGGCCCGAACTTCTTCGATCTCGTCCTCAACCTCGTGGCTGGCAACCAGGCGGTCGGTTTCGCCGCGCCAAATCTGCATTGCGACTTGAATAAAACGAATGACCAGCAAAAGCATCGACAGTGGAAGAATGAAGTAAGGCACAACCTTTGGCAGCTTTTCGTAGTATTCGCCGTAGTTGATCATCTCTTCCAGAAAACGCAGCGGTGCGATCATTGGGATGTCATCAACTTCATAAAAGCTTTGACTGCGGGCATCGAGATTGAACCCGGTCGGGAACCATCGCCCCGAGGTGGGCGGCAGATCCGCAAAGACGGCCCAGTAATCATAGGCGCCCTTCAGCATCAGCAGTGAAAACGCCAGACAGCACGCGACGGAAACCAGTGCAAGGATCCGCCTTGGCGCAGGTGCCAGCATGTTCAGGATCGCATCCACACCCAGATGGGCATGTTTTTTCACCGCATATGACGCACCCAGAAGAACCAGCCAACCGAATGCAAAAACGGTCAGCTCCAGCGCCCATAGGATGTTGGAATTAAAAACAAACCGCGCAATTACGTTGGCGAAGGTTATGGCCGTCATCAGGCCTAGCAACAACGCAATCAGGGTTTCTTCGATATGGTCGACCAGCCCGCCTTGGCCGGATTTCGCACCAGACATCTCTCTGTCCCCGCATTTTTTGTGATGAGAGTTAAAAATGGCGGGCCTAATCCGGCCCGCCCGACCTATGCGCCCATAACTCCCCAGTCCCCGGACGCGCGGTCTGTTCTGGGATCAGAACCCGGCGTTGATAGCTTGGGCCGCATCGATCTTGTCCTGACCGACGTCACCAGAGAACTGGTCCCAAACAGGCTTCATGGCATCAACCCATGCCTGACGCTGTTCCGGGTTCAGATCACGAATGATACCACCCGCATCGGTGATCGACGCTTTTGCGGCTTCGTTTACCGAGAATGCCTCTTTATTGCGGGTTTCAGTCACTTCGCTCAGGATCGTCAGGAACTGATCACGCACTTCCGGATCAAGGCTGTCCAGCCAGTCGACCGAGGTCACAACCAGATAGTCGATGATACCGTGGTTGGTTTCCGTGATGCCATCCTGCACCTCAAAGAACTTCTTCCCGTAGATGTTCGACCAGGTGTTTTCTTGGCCGTCTACAACACCCTGTTGCAGGGCACCGTATACTTCCGAGAACGCCATTTTCTGTGGGCTTCCCCCGATGGCTTCCATCTGAGCGACCAGAACGTCCGACGATTGAACACGGAACTTCAGGCCTTCCGCATCAGACGGATCCATCAGCGGCTTGTTCGCTGACATCTGCTTCATACCATTGTGCCAGAAGGCCAGCCCCTGAAGGCCGCGGCGCTGCATGCTGTCTTTCAGGGCTTGACCGTCATCCGACGCCTGGAACGCGTCGACCGCATCAATGTTCTTAAACATGAATGGCAAATCGAAAAGGCGGAACTGCTTGGTGAACTTTTCGAACTTTGACAGCGAAGGGGCAGCAAGCTGTACGTCGCCTTGCAGCATCGCCTCGAGCACTTTGTCATCGTTGTACAGTGTGGAGTTCGGATAGACCTCCACACACATCACGCCGTTCATCTCGTCGTTGACGCGCTGTTCCAGCAAGGACGCAGCGATGCCCTTAGGGTGTTTGTCGGTGTTCGTCACATGTGCGAACTTCACGACGATCTCGCCATCGTCGCAGGCTGCTATGCCGGCGGTCGCGGTCACAGTCAACACCAGCGCGGTTGCGGCTGTTGTCAGGATTTTCATCTGTTTTTCCTCCCAGACTTCTTTGAACCTTCCCATTGGCGCTTAGTCAGCACCAGACGGCGGAAGTGAAGCGAATCAAACCCGACCGCACAACGGTTCGATCTACCGAACTAGTACGTCGCTTTTTTATATATAAATCATAACGTTATAAGCAATTTTGCAATCGATCGCTTCGTTGACCGCTAACAGAGTGCGGAAAACCGCACACGCCAGAGCAGGTTTGTGCGGATTTCCGCACTCCTAACGAATCGCTTAGGCGAATCGCTGCGCAATAAATCTGCTGCAGCCACAGTCCGTTTACCTACGATAATCTTCTGGTCGAATCTGATAACGGGCCAGCTTGTCGTAAAACGTCTTGCGAGGAAGCTTGAGTGCCTTGGCCGCATCTGAGGCTTTACCATTATGTCGGCCCAGTGCCGCGATCAGCAAAGACCTCTCGACCTGCGCCATTTGCTCGCTCAACCCAAGGTCCCCGGCCTTTGCCACTTCTTCCGGCATACCAAGAACAAACCGCATCGCCGCTGACATCAGGGATCGCGCGTTGCCCGGCCAATCGCTGGCCATAAGGGCAGCCAGATGCTCGGATGTGATTTCAGGCTCAGCGATCCCCGCCTGTTCAGCAGCTTGTGACACATAGTGACGGAAGATGACCGGAATGTCCTCAGGACGTTCGGCAAGCGAAGGGATCAAAATGCGCATCACGTCCAGTCGGTAGAAAAGGTCTGCGTTGAACTGCCCCTCGGACGCCAGGGCCGACAAATCCGCCGTCGTCCCCGCGATGATCCGCGCATCAGTGCCCCGCTCGACCAACTCGAGCGCGGTGTATTGCGTGGCCTGCGGCATTGCCGAGACTTCATCGAGAAACAAGGACCCACCACTCGCGTCCTCACAGGCAAGGGCCAGATCTTCCGGGCTGAGACCCGAGGCCTGGCGTTTGACGAAAGGCCCCTGCCCAACAGCTGACATCAGGTGAACCACTTCGGCGACTTTGGATATCCCACTTCCGGGCGGGCCGTTGACCAGAACCTCGGCGCCGGTCAGAGCGACATTGCGTACCCGATCACGTAACGCTTCTGCTTGATCGGACAGCCCAAACAATAAGCGCGCCGCAGGGTCGCCGCGTTCAAGTTCGGATTTAATCACGCGTTGTTCGATAACATGTCTGCGGGCGGTGAATGCCCTCTCTAACACAGCCAACAAGTCAGATGCGGCGCAAGGTTTTTCCAGAAAATCAAACGCCCCCTGCCCCATGGCCTGAACGGCCATTGGAATATCGCCTTCTCCGGTCAAAAGGATAACTGGAAGATCCGGGTCGATGTCACGGGCGTATGACAATAGATGGAACCCGTCCCGCCCGGGCATTCGAATGTCCGAAACAATTACTCCGGGAAAGTCGGCACGGATGTGATCCTTGGCGGCGACAAAAGACCCGGCGGCGACAGGAGCGTAATCCGCCAGCTCTAGCGTCTGTGACAAAGCCTCACGTACAGCAGCATCATCATCAACCAACAAGACCTTCCGCATTATGCAGCATCTTCCTTCTCAAAAGGGTCCAGTTCCACCGTGAACTCGGCCCCGTCTGCGGTATTTGAACCACGAATATCGCCCCCAAAGCTTTGAACCAGACCGTAAGAGATTGACAGGCCCAGCCCCATCCCATCCGAAGAACCAACGCTTTTGGTCGTATAAAACGGCTCGAACACGCGATCCGGGTCGGCGATTCCGGGGCCAGTGTCGCGCACCGAGACGCGCAGCCGCGTTTGCCCGGACAAAGCGATCGTGACCTGTCTGCGCGAGCGATCCTCCATGGCATCCAACGCGTTGTTGATCAGGTTAACGAACACCTGCACCAGACGCACTTCGCCCCCCCAGACATAGACCGGATTGGCGGGCGGGTCCCAATCCAATGACGCGCCTTCCTCGCGCATGCGCGCTTCGGTCAGTTCAACGGCGGTATTGAGGATATGCACCAGATCGACCCGTCCCGCAGGCTCACTTTCGTTTCGGGCGAAAGCGCGCAGGTTCTTGATAATCCGCGCCATGCGCGACGCCATTTCTGAAATGCGCCCCAAATTCTCGCCGGCTTTCTCGCCTTGGCCACGGGTCATAAAGGCCGTTCCATTGTCGGCAAACTGCCTGATTGCCATTAGGGGTTGGTTAAGCTCATGACTGATACCAGCAGACATTTGTCCCAGAGCGCTTAGTTTGCCGGCCTGAACCAAATCAGCTTGCGCTTGTTTCAGCGCCGCTTCGGCCTCTTGCCGTTCCGCCACCTCGCGTCGCAGGGCACTGTTAGCAACCGTCAAATCCCGCGTGCGCTTGGCGACACGGCTTTCGAGAACGGTATTCGCCTCGGCCAAGGTGCGCCGCCGCTCGGTCGCCAGAAAAAGCAACGCTCCAAAGGCCAGGCAAATCGCGGCAACCGTAGCCGCCTGCAATCCCGCCAGTCGCCGCGCCGGAGCAACATCCACCAGAACCTCGGCCGTCATGCCGATCACCGGCAGATCAAGCGTATGATGCAGCGCGTGGCGCGGAAGGTATCGACCCCAGTTCAGCGTCCACAGCTCATATCCTCCGACCCAGGATGAGGCGAATTCAACCGCCTGATCATCAGGTGGCATCAGCCCCGGTTGTCCGCCAGCGCGACGCCAGAACAGAAGATCAGACCGGTTTGAGATAAAGACTACACCATCCGTATCGACAAAAAAGATCGCTTCGGTACTGCCGCGCCAGGTCTGCTCAACATCTTGCACATCAGCGACGACCATCAACGCCCCTTCTACCTGCCCTTCGGGACCAAAGGTCGGGGCCGCGTAGGTATAAATGCGTGCTCCGCTGAGGGGCTGAACACCGCGCGCGCTGCCCATTGCGCCTTGCAAAGCACGCTCAAACGCCGGATGCCCGGCCATACTGCGCTGAGCCACCGGTTGGGCCGAGGCCAGAATCTGGCCGTTCAGGTCCAGATACATCATGTTCACGGCAGCTGTTTTGTCAGCCACATCCAGAAGCACTTTTTCTGCGTCTTGACGCTGTTGGGGTGTTTCTATGCCGCGCAGGGTGGGATGGTTCGCCATCAGCACCGCAAGTTCCTGGTACACTTGCATCTGAGTGCTCAGCCGGTCCGCCGCCAGCTCAAGATCAGCCTCGGCCTTTTCACTCAATTGCGACACAGCCTGCCGGTAGCCATAGGACCAAACCGCCGCTGACAACAGCCCGACGGCAAACAGGAAACCGACAATGACCCAAATCCTTTGCATGACATAGGGTCTTGCATTCACAGCGACGCATGGCAAGTCTGCGCCGCATGAAGACTTTGTACCAATCTCCTACTGATCCCGGTTTCGTACAAGATCCATACCCGTTTTACGACGCGGCGCGGGATTGCGGAGATCTGGTGTACTGGAACGACTACAACATGGTCTCAGCCGTGTCTCATAATGCTGTTCATACGTTGTTTCGCGATCGCCGGTTTGGTCGTGAAGTTCCGCCCGAATTAGCGCGTATTGGTCCAGACCACCTCGCGCCGTGGCTTACAGTAGAGGCACATTCGCTGCTGGAAGCCGAACCACCCAGGCACACGCGTCTGC
The DNA here is from genome assembly GCF_947504215.1 of uncultured Ruegeria sp. Taxonomy (GTDB): domain Bacteria; phylum Pseudomonadota; class Alphaproteobacteria; order Rhodobacterales; family Rhodobacteraceae; genus Ruegeria. The sequence goes on from NZ_CANNGO010000001.1 coordinate 17,487, forward strand.
GCGCTTTGGTCATGCGGGCGTTCACGTCGCGCGCCATCACGGCGCTTACGCCATCCATCGAAGATCTTTGCAACACCCTTATCGATGCTTTCCCTGCTGGACCATTTGATCTGCTGGAAACCTACTGCACGCAGGTTCCGGTCATTACGATCTGCCGTCTGCTAGGCGTCCCCAAGGATATGGCGCCCAGCCTGCTTCGCTGGTCGCATGACATGGTCGCGATGTATCAGGCCAGCCGCACACGCAAGATCGAAGACAGGGCCGCGCAATCTGCGCAGGACTTCACCAGTTTTCTCGACGACTACATTCGAAGCCGGCGCAGTGATCCGCGAGACGACTTGATCACCCGACTAATCGCTGCCGAAGAGGAGGGCGAAAAGCTCTCTCGGGACGAGTTGGTGGCGACCTGCATACTTATTCTAAATGCGGGCCACGAAGCCACGGTCCATTCCCTTGGCAACGGGGTGAAAACGCTGTTGCAGACCGGAACCGGCCCGCAAGCGTTCGCGGCCGATGCCATCGACAAAACTGTCGAGGAAGTCCTGCGGTATGACCCGCCTTTGCACATGTTCACACGCTACGCTTACGAACAGGCCGAACTATTTGGGCACTCCTTCAAGCGGGGGGATCAGGTGGCTCTGCTGCTGGGCGGGGCGAATCGTGACCCTGCAATCTGGCCAGATCCAAACAGGTTCGATCCGGCGCGTGCGATTCAAACCAACACCAGCTTCGGCGGAGGATTGCATTTCTGCGTCGGTGCACCGCTTGCTAGGCTGGAAATGCGGATTGCTCTGCCGGTTCTGTTCCAAAGATGCCCAAATCTGCGGTTGTCGGAACAACCTGTTTATTCAAACAGCTATCACTTTCATGGCTTAGAACGCCTTTTGGTGCAGGCCTAAGCCTATCAAGCCTCAACCAACGCATTCAGCGGCAGCATTGTGGTCGACTTGATCTCCTCCATCGACAGCAACGCCGTTACGTTGTGGACCCGTACTTCTGAGATCAGAGACTGATAGAACTGATCGTAAGCACGGGCGTTTTTAACCCTGACCTTCAGGATGTAGTCGATGTCCCCTGCCAGCCGGTGCGCTTCTTGCACTTCCGGGTGATCCCGCAAGGCTTTCAGGAATTTGTGCTGCCATTCCGCCTCATGCTCGGACGTTCGGATCAACACGAAAAACGTCGCTTCGAATCCCAGCGCTTCGGCATCCAGCAAAACAGTCTGCTGACCGATGATCCCGGCCCCTTTCATTTTGCGAATGCGATTCCACACCGGTGTCTTGGAGCTGCCAACCTGGGCCGCGATTTCATCCAGTGACTGACTGGCATCACGCTGCAGTTCGGCCAGAATTTTCCGATCCATGTCGTCTATGCGCACCGACATTCCAAATTTCCTTCCGTTTCGAAACCAACGTCCCGATGCATCCGCAAGTTAGAACATATGTTCTTATTTCGACGGACATATGGCGCTTTGGTGGGAATATTTCCTATATTGAGAGGCAAGTCAAACCAAGCTCGAGACGATCCGATGCAGCATTCACATGAGACAAAAGACACAGGACATGTCGACTTTGTTGGCGCCGGCCCCGGTGATCCGGAATTGCTGACGCTCAAGGCCCTGTCTGCATTTGATCAGGCGGAGATTGTCCTGCATGACCGTTTGATCAGTGATGAGGTTCTTGCGCTGGCAGGCCAAAATGCGGCGCTGGTCGATGTTGGCAAAGCTGGGTTTGGACCGTCCTGGAAGCAAGAAGATATTGATCAGCTTCTGGTCGAACATGCCTTGCGGGGCAAGCGCATTGTGCGCCTGAAATCCGGGGACCCCACTGTATTTGGCCGCCTGGACGAAGAAATCGAAGCGGTTGAGGCTGCTGGTATCCCCTGGCGTATCATTCCCGGCATCACCGCTGCATCCGCAGCAGTTGCGGGAATAGGTCAGAGCCTAACCCGCCGTGGCCGCAACTCTTCTATCCGGTTCCTGACCGGGCATGACATGAAAGGTTTTGCCGATCACGACTGGGCCGCGCTAGCGCGCGCAGGTTCTGTTGCTGCCATCTACATGGGCAAGAAGTCTGCCCGTTTCATTCAGGGTCGCTTAATCATGCATGGCGCAGATCGCGCCACGCCGGTCACTCTGGTCGAAAACGCATCGCGCCCTGATCAACGCATTCTGCCCACTACGCTGGATCGACTACCGGCCGATCTGGCCGCCGCCGAAATGGACGGCCCCGCCCTGACATTTTATGGCCTTGCGCCGCGCGATGCGGCGCAGGCTGCCACCGAATTCAATAAGGAGCTTGCCTGATGGCCCGCGCTTTCACCCCCAAAGTCGTCACTGCAAACGATTTGCTAGAGGGCGATGTGATTTATCAGACCGAAGATGACCGCTGGTCGCGTGACCTGGCCGAAGCAGAGCTGATCACGGACGAAGCACACGCACAGGTTCGCCTGCTTGATGCGGCTCGTCAGGCCAGCAAGATCGTCGGGGCATACCTCGCCGACGCAGCAGCCGGTGAAAGCGGCCCTGAACCCACCCATTTCCGGGAAGACTTCCGCCGGACTGGCCCGTCCAACTATGCCCACGGCAAACAGGAAACTTCCCAGCAGCCCCGGACCTGACCTCAGGCCCCTCTCTCCCCTTTCAAGGCCCCCAGGTTTGGGGCTGCACCTAAGGACAGCTAGACATGTATCGCTACTCCGAATTCGACACCGCATTCCTGGCAGAGCGCAACGCACAGTTCCGCGCGCAGGTCGAGCGCCGCATTGACGGTTCGCTGACAGAGGATGAATTCAAACCGCTTCGCCTGATGAACGGTCTGTATCTGCAATTGCATGCTTACATGCTGCGGGTTGCCATTCCCTATGGCACACTGAACAGCGCGCAGATGCGTCAACTGGCCCTGCTGGCCGAGAAGTGGGACAAGGGCTATGGCCATTTCACCACGCGGCAAAACATCCAGTACAACTGGCCTAAATTGAACGACGTGCCAGATATGCTGGACGCGCTGTCCGAGGTTGGAATGCACGCCATTCAGACCTCAGGCAACACCATCCGCAACGTGACCGCCGACCACTTCGCCGGTGCCGCCGCAGATGAGGTCGCAGACCCGCGCCCCTATGCTGAATTGCTGCGCCAATGGTCCACCGACCACCCGGAATTCCAGTTCATGCCGCGTAAGTTCAAGATTGCCATCACGGGATCCGAAAACGACCGCGCGGTGATCAAAGCACATGATATCGGCCTGCAACTGGTTGAACGCGATGGCGTTCTGGGCGCGCGCGTTATCGTTGGCGGCGGCCTGGGCCGTACCCCGATGATTGGCAAGGAACTGTCGGACTTCGTCGCCTTTGACGATCTGCTGGCTTACCTTGAAGCAACCGTTTCGGTGTGGAACCAAATCGGTCGCCGCGACAATAAGTACAAAGCGCGCATCAAGATCACCGTGCACGAGCATGGCATCGATGCGATCCGCTCCAAAGTCAATGAGCGCTTCCTCCAGACCCGCCCCCAGTTCAAAGGTGCGGACATGAACCTGTTGGAAGAGATCAAAGGCCACTTTGCGCCGCCAACCTATCGTGACGGTTCGGTGGTCTCGTTTGAGAGCGCCTATACCAATGATCCGGTCTTCCGGTCTTGGGTCGACACCAACATCGCGCCGCACAAAAACGCGGACCATGCGATCATCACGATCTCGATCAAGAAGCACGGTGCTACACCCGGTGATGCGACGGCTGAACAGATGCGCGTGATGGCCGATCTGGCCGAAGAATTCGCCTATGACGAGTTGCGCATCAGTCATGAGCAGAACGTGATCCTGCCGCATGTCCACAAATCCGACCTGCCCGCGATCCACGCCAAGTTGAAGGAATACGAACTGGCAACCGCCAATATCGGCTTGATCAGCGACATCATCGCCTGCCCCGGTATGGACTACTGCGCGCTGGCGACAGCCCGTTCAATCCCGGTGGCACAGCAGATCGCAACCCGTTTCGACGAGTTGAAGCTCGAGCATGACATCGGACATCTGAAGATCAAGATCTCGGGCTGCATCAATGCCTGTGGTCACCATCACGTGGGTCATATCGGCATCCTGGGTCTGGATCGTGCAGGCGTTGAGAACTACCAGATTACTTTGGGTGGTGACGGGACTGACACCGCTGCAATCGGCGACCGCACAGGTCCGGGCTTTGCCTATGACGAAATCGTGCCCGCTGTCGAACGCATCGTCGAGGCTTATCTGGAACAACGTGAAAGCGCCGAGGAAACTTTCCTTGAAACCTACCGTCGGGTTGGAATGGCACCGTTCAAAGCGGCCCTCTACCCCGAGGCGCAGGCCAATGCCGCTTGACCTGATCCAGACGGAACTGGGCAAAGATCGCGCTGAGTTGACCGAAAGGGTCGACGCGCTGAACGCCCGGTTCCGCCATCACAGCGCCCATGACGTGATGCATGGTGCCATAGAAGAAATCGACGAGCTTGCCTTAGTTTCAAGCTTCGGCGCGGAATCGGTGGTGTTGCTTCATATGGCAGCGGTGGTCGACAAGATGACGCCGGTGCTGTTCATCGACACGCAGATGTTGTTCACCGAAACACTGGAGTACCAGCAAGTGGTCAGCGAGCGTCTGGGATTGCGAAACGTCAAGATCATCCGAGCGGATGATGAAGATGTGGAGCGCGAAGACCCCTATGGCGCGCTGCGGTTGCGGGATACGGATGCGTGCTGCAACCTGCGCAAGACCTTCCCGCTGCAACAGGCTTTGTCGGGCTATTGCGGTTGGATCACCGGGCGCAAACGGTTTCAGGCGGGCACACGCACAACGCTCGAGTTCTTTGAGGTCGAAGACGGCACCGGTCGGATCAAGGTCAACCCACTGGCGCATTGGGCGCCCGAAGATGTGCGCACCTATATGGACGAAAACAACCTACCCCGGCATCCGCTGGTGGCGAAAGGATACCCTTCGATCGGCTGTGCGCCCTGCACCTCGCCGGTCAAAGAAGGCGAAGACCCCCGCGCCGGACGCTGGCGCGATCAGAGCAAAGAAGAATGCGGCATCCACTTTGTTGACGGCAAAATGGTGCGCGCAGGAGAGAAAACATGACTGTAGTTGTAACCGATGAAGGGTTCACCCCCGATGACTGGACCAATGGCTATGTGACATTGGAAGACGCCGCAAATGACGTTGTGGCGCTGGATGTCGCCTCGGACACGGACCCCGATGAGTTGATCGACCGTCTGGGCAGCGCTGAAATGGTTCGGGTGGATTTTCCCTCTTTTGCGGATGGGCGTGGTTTTACCATTGCCCGCACATTGCGCCTGAAAGGATATACCGGACGGTTGCGTGCCAAAGGGCATGTGCTGGCTGATCAGTACGCGATGGCCCGCCGTAGCGGGTTTGACGAGGTCGAAATCGACCAGGATCTGGCCTCTCGCCAACCAGAAGATCAATGGCTTGCGCGCGCCAATTGGCTGGACAACAACTATCAGGCCCGCCTGCGCGGTTAACTCACCGCCCGCCAGCTTGTGACACAAGGGGGCAATCCGCCCCCTTTTCATGACCTGAATCAAAGCTTAAACGGAGATGTTGGTTTAACAGACCGACAGTGAAATGATGACAGAGATGATGCCCGTGACCGAAGCCACCGCCGTTAAGGCCCCTGTCCTGCCGGACGCCCAGACCGTGACCGATGTGAAGCATTGGACTGACAGTCTGTTTTCCTTCAAGGTGTCCCGCCCCGCCAGCTTGCGTTTTCGCTCGGGCGAGTTCGTGATGATTGGCCTGCTGGGCGACAACGGCAAGCCACTTCTGCGCGCCTACTCGATCGCCTCGCCATCCTGGGACGAAGAGCTGGAGTTCTACTCGATCAAAGTGCAGGACGGCCCGCTGACATCGAAGCTGCAGCACATCAAACCGGGTGACCAGATCATCCTGCGGCCCAAGCCTGTTGGTACGTTGGTGCATGATGCATTGCTGCCCGGCAAACGCCTGTGGTTCTTTGCCACCGGCACCGGATTTGCACCATTCGCCTCGCTGCTGCGCGAGCCGCAGACCTATGAAGATTATGACGAAATCATCATCACCCATACCTGCCGAGAAGTGGCCGAGCTGGAATATGGTCGTCAGTTGATCGAACACATCCGTCAGGACGAGTTGCTGGCCGAACTGATCGGCGAAGGATTTGCCGACAAGATCCGCTACTACCCGACCACCACCCGGGAACAGAGCCCAAAGATGGGACGTATCACCGAGTTGCTGAAAGACGGCACAGTGTTTTCGGATCTGGGTGTCGAAGGTGGCATCAAGCCCGAAACAGATCGTGCCATGGTCTGTGGATCACTGGCGTTCAACCTCGATATCAAAGCGATACTGGAAGAATTCGGGCTGCGTGAAGGTGCGAATTCTGACCCGAAGGAATTCGTTATCGAAAAGGCATTTGTCGGCTGATCTGCGTGGCTGGCCGGGAATTCCACACTCAGCCAGCCAAATCCCGCTATAAATCCCTGGATTTTCGTGTTTCCCGGCACTTATGTTGCTTGAAACAATGCGCGCACCAGTCTAAATTCCGGGCTCGAAATTCTGCAATAATCAAAGGAATGAACCAATAGCTCGCAGACCCCACAACGCGCCGCCGCAACGAGACACTGGCCCACGCGTAAACGACAAGATCCGGTCCCCCGAAATCCGCCTGATTGGCGCTGAAGGCGAAAATGTCGGGGTGGTTCATCCCGCCAAAGCTATGCAGATGGCCGACGAAGCCGGCCTTGATCTTGTAGAGATCTCTCCGAACGCAAATCCCCCGGTCTGCAAGATCATGGATTTCGGCAAGTTCAAGTATGAGACGCAAAAGCGGGAAGCCGAAGCGCGCAAAAAGCAGAAGATCATCGAGGTGAAAGAGGTAAAATTCCGGCCCAACACCGACACGCATGACTACGACGTCAAGATGCGCAATGTGTTCAAGTTTTTGGAAAACGGCGACAAGGTGAAAGTCACCTTGCGTTTTCGTGGCCGCGAGATGGCCCACCAGAATCTGGGTCGCGAATTGCTTGAACGCGTTGCGGAAGACACCAAGGACATTGGCAAGGTCGAGAACATGCCAAAGATGGAAGGTCGTCAGATGATCATGATGATCGGTCCACTGCCGCAGAAGTAACCTGCCGTCAGCTGTCGTTTTCTAAAGCTCTCGCCCATTGGCGGGGGCTTTTTTGTTTGCCAGCCACCGGGCCGCATCCCGAATATCAAAGGCAAGCGAAATGACATCTACAACAAACAGGATCACAAGAAACCCAAGATAAGTCGATCGCAATTCCGCGCCGCTCAGCAATAGGCCAATGACGATCACAACCATAGGTGTCCAGAAAACAATGTGTGGCAACGCCATCGCACCAGACATACTGCGGGTCACCAGCATGATCGGTATGTTGAACGCCATTCCTGCAATCGCAAGAACCGCGATCAGAATCCCCAGCGGCTGATCCAGAAACGCCAACGGTATCAAGTTCACTGGGACCAGAATGAATGACACCCAGATCTGAACCCACAAAGGCAAGTTCCGAAAACTCGTCCAGATATCTAGCAGCATGTCATAACCCCAAGTCAGTGAGCTGTGAGACACAACTATATGGTTCTTCCTGAACCGGAAGGCTGGTCACATCATTGTCAGATCACAGACGTCAGCGCACGCGCCAATTTTTCGACCAGTTCTTCAACCTGTTGATCCGCAATGATGAACGGCGGGGCCAAAAGAATATGATCCCCGTTCCTGCCGTCTCGGGTCCCTGACATAGGGTAACAAATCAACCCCTCGGCCATGGCAGCCTTTTTGATCTTTCCAGCGATCCCCAAGCCGGGATCGAACGGAGTTTTCGCCTCTCGGTCGGCGACCAACTCAATGCCTCGAAACAACCCTCGCCCCCGGATATCGCCGACATTCGCGTGCTGTCCGAAAGCGGCCTGCAACGCGGATTGCAATTGTTCTCCCATGACACCGGCGCGTGAGGGCAGATCGCGCGTTGTAAGTTCGGTCACAACCGCCAAAGCCGCCGCAGTCGCCACTGGATGGCCGATATACGTATGCCCATGCTGAAAGAACCCCGACCCATCCCGAATCGCGCCATAAATCTGACCCGAGCACAGCATGGCGCCAATTGGTTGATACCCTGCCCCTAACCCTTTGGCGATACACAGAATGTCTGGTGCGATACCGTCGTGATCGCAGGCAAACAAATGCCCGGTTCGCCCCATGCCGCACATGACTTCGTCTAGGATCAACAGCACACCGTATTGATCACAGATTTCACGCACACGCTTGAAATACCCCTCAACCGCCGGAACCGCGCCAAGTGTCGCCCCCACAACCGGTTCAGCCATGAAAGCCATAACCGTTTCGGGGCCCAACCGCAGGATTTCTTCCTCCAACTCATCGGCAACGCGCTGGCCATACTCAAAACTGCTCTCACCGTCGGGCTTTTCGGCATATTCATAACACGGGGCAATATGCGTCATCTCGATCAACATCGGGGCAAATTGCGCCCGCCGCCATGCGTTCCCGCCTGCCGACAAAGCCCCCAAAGTGTTTCCGTGATAGCTTTGGCGTCGGGCAATGACGTGGTGACGCGCGGGCTGACCGATTTCAAGGTAATACTGGCGCGCCAGCTTGATTGCCGCCTCAGTTGCCTCTGACCCTCCGGACACGAAATACACCCGATCCAGATCACCCGGCGCGTGTTGGATCAACAGATCAGCCAGTGCTTCTGCCGGCTCAGAGGTCATGAAACCACTATGCGCAAATGCGATCTGTTCCACTTGTTTCTGAACAGCTTCAATCACGGCCGGGTTGGAATGACCCAGACAAGACACAGCCGCGTCGCCACAGTCCAGATAGCGTTTGCCCTGCGTATCGATCAGATAACACCCATCACTGCCTGCAGCGACCGGCAGTTCGGCTTTGGTATGCCTTGGAAAAACGTGGCTCATACTAGCGTCCTTTCAATCCTGGAGATCAGCGCTGCAACAGACTCGGCGTTGTCGGCCCAGGGTCGACCGGTTGGATCGGTCAGGCTGTTTTCAAATCCTACGCGCACATCACCTCCACGCAAGGCGGCTTCTTGCAGACAAACATGTTCTTGAGACCCAAAGGCGCACACCATCCATGGTTCTGCGTCCTGAGGGAAAAGATCGATATCTTCCGGGGCTGACACCTGACGGGTCGCATACCGACCCAACACAAACAAGCGATCAGCCTGCCCGGCCCGAACGATCTTGTTGGCTTTCCAATGCTCTAACAGCTTCGCATCCTCCGCATCGTACAGGATGTGCTGAACCCGAGTGCCCTGTTCCTTGCAAAGACCATAAACACGCTCGGCCAATTGGGGCGCGCGCGCGATTTCGCGCACCGAAATCGACGCCCATGTCGGTTGAACCTCCAGAAGGCAATCCAATTGTGCCTTAACGTCAAAGACACCCGCAGCCTCAGTCGAAATCTGCACATCCATGTCTGGAACGATCGAATGAAGCGCAGCAATCGTCTCGCGGTATCGCCCGGCGTCCAGCGAATGCTGCCCCTGATCATCCCGAACATGCAAATGCAAACCTTGCGCACCTGCGTCAAAGCACGCGCGTGCAACGTCTACGATCTGGTCGACGGAAACCGGAAGCTGAGGATGGCCCAGCCGGTCCAACCGCGCCCCGTTTGGGGCAACCATTACATAGGGCCTTTCAACGGACGCCCAGGAGCTGACTTCTTGTCGTCGAAGCGGATTTGACATTGCTGGTTCTCCTGCCGCCCTTGTCATACAGCCACCTACCCGGCGTTTTCTATTTTCAAATTTCAAAACATATGTTTTTCTTTGGTAATGACGAATACATCCATACAATTGGTCAAACTCTTACGTCGCAATATCGATCAATTTCCACCGCAGCTTCAAGCGGCGGCCAAGTACATTATCGATCACCCCGCGGATTTCGGCATCGACCCCATTCGGGTCACTGCAGAAAAGATCGGCGCCAGTTCGAACGTTTTGGTCCGGCTGGCCCAACGGCTGGGCTTTGACGGTTTTGATGCTCTCCGACAGCCATTCCGACAAGCGCTCGTCACCGACAAAGAGGACAGCCTGCAACAGGATTGGTTGGCGGGCATGAGGTCAGCCGATCAACTAAGCCAAACTCAGGCATCCCTTGCTCAAAACGAGCTGAATGTGGTCACAAGATCGCTGCGCCTGATGGACCCCAAGAAGATCAGGCAAGCCACAGATTTCATTCTTGGTGCCCGCCGGTGTTTCGTCACGGCCACCCGCGCCAGCCATGCGTTGGCATACTATTTTCACTATGTCGGTCGTATGGCCCATCCGGATCTACACCTAATCCCACGCCACATGGGATCGGCGATTGACGATCTGTTGGACGCAGACAAAAACGATTGCCTGCTTGCCATGACCGTTCACCCCCATTCCGCGGATACAATCCGGTCGATGCGCTTTGCGCGGGACAAGGGCATGCGGATCATCCTGATCTCTGACAGTGATCTCATCGCTCCCGGTATCAAACCCGATGTGACTTTTCAGATCAGCACCCGGTCAATGCATCACTTCTCCAGTTTTTCCGGGGCAATGGCGGTTCTGGAATGCCTGCTGGGCCATCTCTTCGCTGCGGGCGGGGATGCCGCGCGCCAGAGGGTCGAAGATTACGAAAAAGCCCGAGAAGACACCAACGCCTATTGGCAACCATCAAAACTTCCCAAACTGCGCAGGCCTTAAAGCCCCGGTGTTTTGACCGGGGCTCTAACCTACTTTCTGAGATTCGTATTTAGATGGTCGCTTGTACGGCGCGTTTGGTCATGACCTTGACCAGATGTGCGCGGTAGTTTTTGCTACCGTGCAGATCGGCGATCATGTTGGCGGGGTTGATATTCAGATCCATCAGCGCGTCTTCGCGGAACTCTTTGCTCAGCGCCTGTTCGGCCTCGGACCAGCGGAACACGCCGTCTTCGCTGGCGCCGGTGACAGCAACACGCACACCGTCTGCAAACCGGGCCAGGTACACACCCACCAGCGCAAAGCGTGATGCCGGTTGCAGGAATTTCTGATAGCTGGCCGCCTGCGGCACCGGGAACCGGACACTGGTGATGATCTCACCCTCATCCAGCGCCGTGGTGAACATGCCCTGAAAGAAGTCATCTGCTGCGATCTGCCGGGTATTGGTGACAATCGTAGCCCCCGATCCCAACGCGCCCGCAGGGTAACAGGCCGCGGGATCATTATTGGCGATCGAACCGCCAATGGTGCCGCGATTACGCACCGCCGGATCGCCAATCTGACCGGCCAGCGCTGCCAGCGCCGGATAGCTGCCAGCCGCATCAGCGGCCACCGCCGCATGGGTCGTCGCGCCGCCAATTGCGACCGAGCCATCATCCTCGACGCAGACCCCTTGCATCTCAGCAATACTGCTCAGGGACACCAGCGACGACGGGGCTGCCAAGCGCTGTTTCAGCGTCGGGATCAGGGTTTGCCCACCTCCCAGCGCCTGCGCATCTTCGCTCCCCAGTGCCGCAACCGCATCAGCAATGGTCGAGGGCTTCTCAAACTCGAAATTGTACATTTCGTCTTCCTTTCCAAAGAGCACCCTTCCGCTCTTCATCTTTTTGGAAATACTCCGGGGGTCTGGGGGCGGCGCCCCCAGTCTTCCCCATAACTCACCCGTTCATCGCCGCCCAGACACGCGACGGGCTAACCGGCATGTCGATATGATCGACCGCCTTGCCACCCGAGTTCAGCGCATCCAGAACCGCGTTGACCACAGCCGGTGGCGAGCCGATTGCACCGGCCTCGCCACAACCCTTCACACCCAGCGGATTGTGGGTACAGGGCGTCTGGCTGGAATGGTCAACACCATAGAACGGCACGTCATCGGCACGCGGCATCGCGTAATCCATGAAGGATGCGCTTAGCAGTTGGCCATTCTCGTCGTAGGCGCAGTTCTCAAGCAACGCCTGACCAATGCCCTGACCGATGCCACCATGCACCTGACCGTCCACGATCATCGGATTGACGATATTGCCAAAGTCATCCGCCGCAGTGAACGCCTCGATGCTGACCTGCCCGGTCTCGGGGTCAACCTCGACTTCACAGGCATAAGCGCCAGCCGGGAAGGTAAAGTTGGCCGGGTCGTAAAACGCGGTCTCTTCCAGCCCTGGCTCAACTTCCAGAGGGTAGTTATGCGGCACATAGGCCGTCAGGGTTACATCCCCCCAGGCCACCGATTTGTCGGTGCCGGCCACGCTGAACTGACCATCCTTCAGCTCGATATCCGCCTCGGAGGCCTCCAGCAGGTGGGCGGCGATCTTCTTGGCCTTGTCGATCACCTTCTCGGTCGCCTTGACCATGGCCGAGCCGCAAACAGCCAGGCTGCGCGACCCATAGGTGCCCATGCCAAACGGGATCTTCGAGGTGTCGCCATGTACGATCTCAACCATCGACTCGTCGATGCCGATCATGTCAGCCACAACCTGCGGGAACGCAGTCTCGTGCCCCTGCCCGTGGCTGTGTGCACCAACCATCACGCTGATTGATCCGGTGGCATTCACCCGAACGGTTGCGGCATCATAAAGACCCGCACGGGCCCCCAGCATGCCAACGATGTTCGACGGCGCAATGCCGCAAGCCTCGATATAGCAGTTGATGCCCAGACCACGCAGCTTGCCGTTGGCCTCACTGGCCGAACGACGCGCGGCAAAGCCTGTCAGATCGGCAGCAGCTTCAAGCTTGTCCATGGTCCCGTTGTAGTCGCCGGTGTCGTAGGTCAGCGCGACCGGAGTGTCATATGGGAATTGGGTTACAAAATTCTGTCGCCGCAATGCAATCGGATCGACACCCAACTCGCGCGCGGCCTTATCGACGACGCGCTCCAACTGATAGGTCGCCTCGGGGCGGCCTGCGCCGCGATAGGCATCCACCGGCACCGTATTGGTGAACATCGCCTTCACATTCACCTGAATGACCGGGGTCTTGTAATTACCCGCCATCAGCGTGCCATGCAGCCAGGTCGGAACCGAGCTGGAGAAGGTCGACAGATAGGCACCCAGATTGGCGTAAGTGTTGGTACGCAGGCCGACAAAGTTGTTATCCGCATCCAGAGCCAGTTCGATCTTACTGACATGATCGCGGCCATGGGCATCCGACATGAACGCCTCGGATCGGCTGGACGTCCATTTGACCGGGCGGTTGCAGGCCTTGGCGGCGAATGTGCAGAACGCCTCTTCGGCATAGTGGAAGATCTTGGTGCCAAAACCTCCGCCCACATCGGGCGCCACCACACGCACCTTATGTTCCGGCAGACCCAGCACAAAGGCGCACATCAGCAAGCGGATCACATGCGGGTTCTGCGAAGTGGTATAGAGCGTATAGTCCTCGGTCGCGCGGGCATATTCCCCCACCGCCACACGGGGCTCCATCGGATTGGCGACAAGACGGTTGTTGACCAGATCCAGAGTTGTCACATGGGCCGCATTGGCGAACACCTCGTTAACCTTGGCGTCATCCGTCTCGCCCAGTTGCCAATCATAGCAAATGTTGTTCTTCAAATCGTCATGAACCAATGTCGCGCCATCCTGCGCAGCAGCCTTCATGTTCATGACCGCAGGCAGTTCCTCGATGTCCAAATCGATCGCCTCAGCGGCATCGCGCGCCTGTTCTAGGCTATCGGCCACTACGGCTGCGATGGGATCGCCTACATGACGCACTTTACCCTGCGCCAGAATTGGGTGCGGCGGTTCCTGCATCGGCGCGCCGTGCTTGTCGGTGACCTCCCAACCGCAGGGCATACCGCCCACGCCTTCGAAATCCTTGCCGGTGAAGACTTTGACGACACCGGGCATGCCCTCGGCCGCCGAAGTGTCCACTTTAGTGATCCGGCCATGTGCGATGTCGGACCGCAGGAAATACACATGGGCTTGACCATATACGTTGATGTCGTCGGTGTAGTTGCCTGCTCCGGTCAGAAAGCGCACGTCCTCGCGCCGCTTGGAACTGGCTCCGATGCCACTGTCTTTGGGCATTGCTTGTTCTCCTCCCATAAACGGATGCTATGCATCCTATGTCATCCCACGGGCGTCTCCCCTGACGCCCGCAGCGGCATCATTCGGCAGCGATGCTGCTGACGTCCTGACCGGATGCGGCCATGATCGCTTTGACGATATTGTGATATCCGGTACAGCGGCACAGATTGCCTTCCAGGTACTTGCGCACCTCTGCTTCGGTTGGGCGCGGATTGTCCTTCAGCAGCGCAGCCGCGCTCATCACCATGCCTGGCGTGCAAAAACCACACTGCAGGCCGTGATGATCTTGAAACGCCTGCTGGATCACATTCAAGGACCCATCTGCATTCGCCTGACCCTCAATCGTGCCAACATCAGCGCCATCCGCCTCAAGCGCCAGCATGTTGCAGGATTTAACCGCCTCACCATCCACGTGCACAACACACGCGCCGCATTGGGCCGTGTCACAACCGACATGCGTTCCGGTCAGTGACAAGTGATCACGCAGAAAGCTGGAAAGCAAAGTGCGGCCTTCGACGTCGCCGCTCACAGACTTACCGTTCACGGTCATAGAGACCTGTGTCATAGATTCCTCCCATTTTATATTTTTGCTTGTTTCGAGTTAAACACGGGAATTTTCGTTTGAGAACAAAAATCTTGTCGCAATACGCAAGACAAAAGTCGCAAAAGTTTCACGGGCAATCAACGCAAAGCCAGCGGTATACATCAGCCGCGTTACTTCTTCCGTTGTGCGCGCGGTTGCGGTCGGGTCGGGATTTCCTTGAGCAAACCGCCAACACCCATCCCGGCGATATCCGTTCCCGTCGTCTCAATTCCGCACGCGACCCGGGACAGAACCCAATCAGCGCCGTTCAATGCCGGAGACCGTGCACATCCCGGCAGTCCAATCACCGGACGTTTCCCAAGTGCGCCCAAAAACAGAAGGTTCCCAGGATCGACAGGCATGCCGAACCGATCTACCGCGCCCCCTGCGACGCGGACGGCCGCGGGCGCAACATCATCAAAATCCGAAGTAGCAGAGCCGGTCAGGATCAGCACCAATTGCCCATCTACGCCCGAGATCGCGGCCGCAAGCGCCTCAGTTTCATGCGGTACGATCTGGACATCACACAAATCCATGCCCAACGCCTCGACCCGCCCCCGGATCGCTGAAACGCCTTTCTCGTTTGGCGGGCCGCCGGGAATATCCGTGACAACCAAACCGGCGCTCTGATGCACCGGGCGGACAAGACGGATAACGTCCCGAGCCAAGTTCGCGGCACGCATTACGTCTGCTCTGGGCACGGCGTAAGAAATAACTTTTATGGTCGCCACCATGCCCGCCGCGCCCATTTGCTGGTACTGCGGAACAGTTGCGACTGTGATCATCGGATTGACCTGATTGAACTGCTCTAACGCTGCCACATCCAGCACGGCCACGCCGGGCCCATCCGCCAACAGGTTTACACGACCGGTGAACGCTTCGGTCACCCGAAGATTAGCAGATGCGGGGTCCGTCGCCAGCGCTTTTGCCAGGATACGTGCGGCTTCGTCCTCATGACAGTCGCCGGGCTCCAACCGGGCTACGATGACCTCTTCGACGCCCGCTTTGGCCAGTTGAGCCACATGTTCAGGCAAAAGGGACAGGCCCTTGCGAAGCTTCCGGCCAGCGGCTGTTACAGAATGCGCCAGGATTGCGCCTTCGGATTGTGCAACCGGGATCGGTCCAAATTTCATACCCTTCCTCTCAGCACGGCGGTCATCTGCGCCAGGATCGCTACCGCGATTTCTGCAGGGTCCGATGCGCCGATATCCAGCCCAACCGGCCCATAAATCCGTGAAATCTGCGCGTCGGTGATGCCCGCATTCTGCATTCGTTCGACGCGTTTTGCATGGGTTCGCTTGGACCCCAGCGCACCAATGTAAAACACACCTGCCCGCAGCGCGGCTTGCAGCGCCGGGTCATCTAGTTTCGGATCGTGGGTCAGAAGAACGACGGCCGTGCGCGAATCCAATCCCAATTTGGCGACGGCCTCATCCGGCCAGTCCGTCAGGATCGTTTCGCCGGGGAACCGGTCGTCAGAGGCAAACGCCTCGCGCGGGTCAACGATGGCCGGATCATACCCCGCAATTCGCGCCATCGGCACCAAGGCCTGCGCGATGTGAACCGCCCCAACGACGATCAAACGCAGCGGCGGGTTGTGCACGGCCACAAAAGTCCTGCCATCCTCTTCAAAACCAGAGCGATCCATGCGCAGCCTTTGGCTATAGCCAGTTCGGCGCAAAGCGCGGCGGCCGGTGTCAACATTGACCTCATAGGCCAGCGGTTCGCGTGCCGCCCGCGCCTCGACCAGTTCGGCCAGCATTGGTTCGGGCAAGACCTGACCAATGGGCTCAACCAAAACCCGAATGGTCCCTCCGCAAGCAAGCCCGACAGCGAAGGCATCTTCGTCGCTTACGCCGAACTCAAGCAGGCGGGCTTCGCCCTCGTCGATAGCTTCCAGCGCTTCAACGATTACGGCGCCTTCTACACAGCCGCCCGACACAGACCCTTCGATCCGACCGTCTCCGCCAATGGCAAGTTGCGCGCCAACACGGCGCGGCGCACTGCCCCAGGTTTCAACAACGGTGGCAAGGGCGGCGCCGCGGCCACTGCGAAACCATTCCAGCGCTGTCTCTGGACTGTTGTCGAATCGATCCATCGAACCCTCCCGGCGTGTTCCGATCCAACATAAGGCGCTTTGAGGCAATAAAAAGTAAGATCAACCCAAGAAAGTGAAGCGTCGAAACCGACTTCGCGGCAAAGTAGTGAAAGAACGCCGCCACATTCCCGGAGGCAGAGCATTGAATGTCAATACCCCAGGCTCTAGCCTGCCGGTAAAGCAGATATTGTGACTTTCCCTTTATGTCGGCGTCCGGTGAAATTTTAACCCACTGATAATGAGCAATTATTTGCATTTCTGCCATTTAGAGGCGAAATTTTATCCGGGCAAAACCTGACTCTGATCGACAATAGAGCAAAGAAAACGCTGCTCAACGCGGAGTGATTGTCGAGATGCGGCGCGGCGCTTGTCGCCGTTCGATGCTTGTCCATGGAACGACCCAGTACGTTCCAGCCCGTGACGGAACAATGCGGATGGCCCCGCGTTGAGAGGAAGCGCGGCTGCAAACGAAGTTGCCTGAGCGTCTTCAGTTCACCGAATGTCAGATCCAATTGTCTGACCAATTCGCGCGGACCGATGCCGTCATCAGTGAATATCTCCATTGCACCGCACAGTTCATCGCAGTCAAGCCGTACCGCAGCAAAATCTGATGATCCTAAAAGCTGAACCGAGCGTGTTACCTGGCCACCGATGAGCAACCTTGCGATCTTTGCTGTCGTGGTCGTCGGTTGGAAGCACGCCTCAGGAATTGAACAAAAATTTGCTGGCAAGGTCTCGACACGACTATTCGTAATGCGATCCAAGAGCATCCGAATATGATGGGGTCGGATGTCATGAACCGTCGTTTTTCGTGACTGAGGTTCCGCATTTTGAAGGCCGCACCACAATCAATCAAAGGCTCGAAGCCCCTAATGCCAATATTCAGCCTTGCAGCGCTCTTTGTTGCATCAAGGCTGTTGACGACGGCGTTGATCTACCTTCGGCGACGCTTCCTATCAGCCCTCGGGTCACGGGTCAGCGGCAAGCCGGTTTGAGCGAGCAAGCGTTCTCGCTGCAGCGCTTTGCGAACCCAGACCGCAAATCTATTGGTGTGCTGGGCAAGTTCGGCAATTTGATTGTTGGCGAAGTGCTCTTCTGTTCATGCCGATGCCAGGTTGACCAAGTGAAACCGTCCCTGTTTGAACATAGCTCTTTCATTGGTTGTCGAACGACCTTTCTTACTGACGGATTCGCGGATTTCGCAGCCCATCTTTGAACCTAGCGCGGCCTACAGACGGCTCGATCTCGGCTTCAGCCAAACGCTCTGTGTATCGTATGGAGAGGGATAGCCCGCCACGGCCCGAGTGGTGGAACAATCCATCTTTCTGAACAGGTCGTCGATCATGCAGGGCTTGTTCCAGAGCATCGAGAACAAGCTCTGTCTTGGCAGACCGCGAGACCCGCCATTCCACGATGCGGTCAGCGAATGTGTTGCTGACGAAGGCGACATAGACAATAGCTTGCCAGGTCGACGTACTGGTAAAATCATCAACCCACAACAAGTTTGGCGCTGGGGTCCGGAACACGCGGCTCACCTTATCACGTGGACAAGGCGCTGACGTGTCCAAGACCGTCCTTTTGACCACCGTTCCGCGAACGGCACCCCGGATGCCAATCTGTTTCATTCGGCGCTCTACCGTGCAGCGCGGCATGCAAGTTGATGATAGCAAGTTGACGGCGCAAACAGCAGCACCCTTCAGATCGCCTCGACACGGCAAACAACGCGTTAACCTTCATTGAAGGCGATCATCGCTTCAGTGGGCGGTCGAATTCCGCCTGCGCAGAATACGCGCTTGCCTTGCACAGGATCTCATTCGCTTGGCTTAGCTCGCGGAGTTCACGTTTGAGAGTTTTGATCCGCTCCCGTTCCCCGGTCGTGATACCGTCGCGCATACCGCTTTCTTTCTCGTCCTGCTTGACCCATCCGCTCAAGGTCTGAGGAACACAGTCGATCTTGGTGCGATAGCCACGATCGCGGTGCGGCTTCCTTCTAGAGCTTTTCAAATGTCCGCATTGACCAAGATGACATTGAAACTTTGCATCTGCAGCGAAGGGCTGCTTCCCTGAAGGTTTTCGGCAAGTGGTTGCGGCGCGACGTTTTCTTTTAACGCTGAGGGCGGCCCGCGTTGACAAACCTCTAAACGAGGAAGCCGCGAAGGTCTGGGACCTGGCTATTGGGAAAGCGCTCCAGCGGTTGACGTCGACGCTACCACACGCGCGTCGCGGGTGTGTTGGACGCACCGGTTTCAGCCGTTCTTCTCCACTTTGGTGGCGTGTATTCCGTGGACCGAGCTGGCGCGATGCACTCGTCGCTGTCATTTCGAGCGATGGCCGTAGGAGATTTCAACCGATCGACCAAAGATGACCGGTACATTTTGAGTTGGATTGGGTGAAGTTCTGCTCTGGCAGAAGTGGCAGACCATAGTGAGGTCAAAAAATTCAGCGAAAGCCTAGGAATATAAGAGGTGCGCGCGCCATAACCGGTCACATTAGGTTGGAACGATTGCGCACCATAGAGGACCGCAATTGCCCCAGTCCAAAAGAAAGAGTGCCGAGTTCATGGCTCATGTGACGTCGACTCTGGCGGGCGCAGGTTATCTGTCGGCAACCGAATTTTGATAGGCCTCGAGTCTCGCAATCAATTCTGTACCAACCGACACTTGGTTTCTTGCACAGAACTCTGCCCAAACGGCGCCATAAGGAAGGTCCTTGAGCTCCTCGGTTAGGGCCAGTCTGGCGGAGAAATCTAGCTTGTCCTCTGCTGCCCGTAAGGTCTCCCACGGTTTAAGAAGAGCTTGCAACAAGGCTTTTTGCATGTTGCGGGTCCCAATTACCCATGCGGCTGTACGGCTAATCGTGGCGTCAAAAAAGTCCAACCCGATGTGAGTGCGACCAAGAAGGTCTGCACTGACCAATTCGTGGGCCATTGCGAGTATGTCATCGTTCAGGAGGATTACGTGGTCACTGTCCCATCTCATGGGGCGCGACACGTGCAACAGGATCTCCGGCATTGAAAGCGATACTGCTGACAGCTTGTCGGCGATGTCTTCAGTGGGATGAAAGTGCCCCATGTCCAGACACAATAGCGTGCCCTTTCGGATCGCGTAGCCGAGATAGAATTCGTGGCTGCCCACCGTGCAGGCCTCGACACCAATGCCGAAGAGCTTGGATTCAACGGCGTCCAACATGTTGTCCTTCGCTTGCAACAGCATTGAATCCAACGAAGCCTCAAGCCGCGCCCTGGCCGCCATACGGTCGACTGGGATGTCCTTGTAGCCATCGGGCACCCAAATGTTGTTGACCGATGGCGACCCGAGTTCCTCGCCCATCTTTGAAGCGATGTCGCGTGTGCGACGACCGTGTTCGATCCAGAAGTCACGGATGCCCTCGTCAGGGTGAGATAGCGTAAGATTGTCGTCGGATTTGGCGTGCGCAAAGAAGGTTGGGTTAAAGTCCAGTCCGATGCCTTGGTTCTTCGCCCAGTCGACCCAAGGGGCGAAATGGCGGTATTCGATTTCGTCGCGATCAGGGGTCTCTTCTGTGTCCAGATACATGGCGTGCAGGTTGAGCCGGTGCTTGCCTGGAATTTGCGAATAGGCGAACTCCAAATCGGCTCGAAGTTCATCGGGATTGCGTGCCCGCCCGGGATGGTTTCCCGTCGCTTGTATGCCACCGCCGGACGAGCTGGTCTGGTTTTCAAATCCGACAACGTCGTCGCCTTGCCAGCAATGTACCGAAATCGGGATGTCCTTCAGGCGATCGATTGCGGCCTCGGTATGAACGCCCCAATCCGCAAACTGTTCTTTAGCGCTCTCGTAACCCATTCTCTTACCTCTTTACCGCGTGAACGCCTGAACATTACCTGAGTCGACGTTCAGGATATTTCCGGTTGACTTGGAGGAGGTTTCGGCTGCGAAGAAATAGCAAGCCTCCGCAATGTCCTCTGGCAAGACGGCGCGCTTTAGCATCGACCGGTTGCGATACATCTCCTCAAGGCCTTCCTTGTCGGTGCCATAGGTCGATGCACGCTGGTCCAACCAATCGCCTTCCCAGATCTTAGAACCTCGCAGAACAGCATCCGGGTTCACGACATTGACCCGGATCCCGGCTTCAGCGCCCTCAAGAGCAAGACAACGAGCGAGGTGGATTTCCGAGGCCTTAGCCGTGCAATAGGCCGACGCGTTAGGCGATGCCGCAAGCCCGTTTTTCGAGGCGACGAAGACAATCGACCCGCCCATGTCCTGCACTCGCATCACCTTGAAGGTCTCGCGGCTGACCAGGAAGTAACCGGTCGACAAAACATCCATGTTCCGGTTCCAAAGCTCCAGCGAGGTTTCCTCGACCGGAGCGGAAGACGCGATGCCTGCGTTCGAGACCAGGATGTCGATACCGCCGAATTCGACAGCTGTTTCGGCAATGGCGCATGCCACAGCAGCTTCGTCGGTCACATCCATTAGGGTAGAGCGCAGCACATCCTTACCGAATCTCTGCTTCAGAGCGTTTTCCGTGGATGCAAGACTGTCAGCGTTGATATCGGCGAGCATTACGCACGCGCCCTCTGCCAAGTAACGCTCCGCCGTTGCCGACCCAATCCCACCCGCGCCGCCCGTGACCATCGCCACGCGACCGGCAAGCGATTTGGGCTTGGGCATGCGTTGAAGCTTAGCTTCTTCCAAGAGCCAGTATTCGATGTCGAAGGCTTCCTGTTCGGGTAGCCCGCAGTATTCGCTCACCGCGCTTGCCCCGCGCATCACGTTGATTGCGTTGACATAGAACTCGGCAGATATCCGGGCGGTCGCTCTGTCCTTGGCAAAGGTGATCATGCCGACACCCGGAATCAGGTAGACAACCGCGTTAGGGTCTCGAAGTTTGGGCGAATTGTCGTGTTTGCAACGCTCATAATAAGCCGCGTAGTCGTCGCGATAGGCGGCGACTTGCGCCGGAAGGCCGGCCAGAACCGCGTCGATGTTTTTCTTTACAGGATCGAAGCCGACAACGAGGGGGCGGATTTTCGTCCTAAGAAAGTGATCAGGGCAAGAGGTGCCAAGCGCCGCGAGGGGTTCCATGTCCTTGGCATTTACAAACTCAAGCACGGCATCGCTGTCGCTGAAATGCCCAACCATATGCTGATTGTCGCTCACGAACCCGCGGATTGCAGGCATTAGGCGCGCAGCAATGGCGCGACGCTCAGATGGTGCAAGGCTCTCATGCTTTTCGCCACCAAAAGCTGGAACATCAGATGTGCGCTTTGCCAACCAACCGGTTGCGACATTGATCACGTCGATCGTACAATCGTAGCAGTCCTTGGCGGTATCAGCCCATGTGAAGAGACCATGGCTCTCCAGAACCACACCGTCGGCATCAGGGTTTTCAAGGCAGTATTTCTCCAGCCAAATGCCTAGCTCATAGCCGGGGCGCTTCCAGGGCAACCAGCCAATACGGGTTCCAAAAATTTCTTGGGTCAGTGCACGTGAGTTTCGTGATGCCGCAATTGCAATGATCGCGTCTGCGTGGACGTGATCAACATGTTTGCGTGGCACATAGGCATGCAGCGGGGTGTCGATGGATGCCGCCCGCGGATTTAGTTTGAAGGTGCAGTGCGGCAGGTAACCGACCATCTCGTCTTCAAACTCCACACCTCTGTAGAGCCCTTTTAAAGCAGTCAGCTTATCCATGTAGAGCGTCGCGAATCCATCAAGCTTCATCGAACCGATGTCACCCCCGGATCCTTTGACCCAAAGGACTTCGACATCCTTGCCACTCAACGGATCGGTCTCGATGATCTTCGCTGAAGTGTTCCCTCCGCCGTAGTTCGTCACGCGTTTGTCTGATCCAAGGATATTTGAGCGGTACAGCAGTAAGTCCGATTCGGACATTCCTGCCGCAACACTCTCATCCCACCGGTTCTCCAGAAGCTGATTCTCTACCGATTTCAACATGTTGCCCTCGCTGTTGCCTGGATTCGGCGGTGACTTTGTGTTCCGTTTAGCCTTGCCTTGATCCGGCAATATGTCAATCAATAACGATCAATATCGGTCATGCTGCGCCGCAGAATGATCGATATTGACTGAAAATGATTGACAGATGCACCGAATCTGCGCACCGTTCAAGACATGGGAGGCCTACTTGCACGAAAAAGAACGACATAGGATTATTCTCTCGGCGATTCAGGATCGGCCAGTCGTGACCGTCGTGGACTTGTGCAGCCTGACGGGCGTGTCTGAGGCGACCATTCGGCGCGATATCTCGACTTTACACATGCAAAAGAAGCTCCGCCGTGTTCGCGGAGGCGCTGAGGCTATCACACCACCGCAGTTCGTTGGACTTGCCGGTCGCCCGTTCTCGGTCAACGAGACTTTGAGAATAAACGAAAAGCGGGCCATCGCCCGGGCCGCAGTAGAGATGTGCGAAGATGGCGACAGCATAATCATCAACGGCGGTACAACGACATTCCAGATGGTGCACCCGCTTGCCAATCGGCGGCTGCAAGTTTTCACCAACTCGTTCCCGATAGCCGAACATCTCCTGAAGCACTCTAAGAACACAGTCATGCTGTCGGGCGGAACAATCTACCGTGAGCAGAACATTATTCTGTCCCCGTTCGACAACGACGTGACCCGCAACTTCTACGCCAAGCGAATGTTCATGGGCGCGCAGGGCCTGGGACCAATTGGCCTGATGGAGGCTGATCCTCTGCTGATCCAGGCCGAGCAGAAGCTAATCGGCCAAGCTGACGAACTCGTCGTTCTCGTCGACAGCTCGAAGTTCAGCCAGCGGTCCAGCCTGGTTCTTTGCCCGCTCGATCGCATCAGTACCGTCATTACGGATGATGGCGTTTCTGACAAAACGGCGGCCATGCTGGCGGCCGCAGACGTAAAACTCATCGTCGCTAATTCTGGCAGCATTCAAGAGAAAGGGGCGGCCTCCTGACCACCTCATCGACTAACCATAACAAGCCACCTTAAGGGAGAATCAAATGAAACGTCGAACTTTCACTTCAGTCGTTGCCGGGCTTAGCCTAGCGGCAAGCATGTTGGGATCAACGGCTATGGCGCAGGAAAACATGCGCATTGCGCTGGTTGTAAAAGCCCTGGGAATTGGATTCTTCGAGGCGGCCGCCGAAGGCGCTGAAGAGGCTGCTGGAGAGCTCGGCAATGTCGAGATCATTTATACCGGTCCGACCGACACTACGGCGGAAGGTCAAATCGAGGTAATCAACTCGCTCATCGCGCAAGGCGTTGATGCCATTGCGATTTCAGCAAATGACCCTGACGCGGTTGTACCTGCGCTCAAAAAAGCAATGGAGCGCGGCATCACTGTGATTTCGTGGGATTCGGGCGTCGCCCAAGAGGGACGCCAGATGCATCTGAACCCATCGTCGACACCGTTGATCGGCAATACCATCATCAAGCTTGCCGCTGACCATATGCCGGACGGCGGTGATGTTGCGATCCTTTCCGCGACTGCTACAGCGACTAACCAAAATGCTTGGATCGAAGCCGCAAAAGCGGTTATACCCGACTATGCAGGCGTGAACCTTGCCGCGACTGTCTACGGTGATGACCTGTCCGACAAATCCTACCGAGAGGCTCAAGGCCTTATGTCCACCTACCCGGACCTCAAGGCGATAATCGCACCAACGACTGTTGGGATTCTCGCGGCATGCCAGGCCGTTACAGACGCAGGCAAGATTGGTGAAATCAACGTTACTGGTCTGGGTTTGCCATCTGAAATGGCGGGCTGTGTAGACTCCGGCGCGACCAAGAGCTTCGCGATCTGGAATCCGATTGACCTAGGTTACTCCGCAACCATGTTGGCAGCGGCGATCGCCAACGGCGCTGAGGCTGCTCCGGGCGCTGAGATCCCGATGGGTCGGATGGGAGCCGTAACGTTGGACGATACCAATACAGCGGCCATGGCTGATCCGTTCACCTATGACAGTTCAAATATCGACCAGTTCAAATCGATCTTCTGATCTGAACGGTTTCCGGCGCGGGCTTTTGATCCGCGCCGGTACAATCACAATCTCTTAAAAACCCAATCGAGCCCATGCAGTTGGAGATCAGACCAAACGTGTCTAGCCGAACCGCCCCAGACATCGATCCCCTGCTGTCGCTTTCGGGGATTACGAAGACTTTCCCGGGTGTGCGGGCGCTGTCGGACGTGTCTCTGAAGCTTTTCCCAGGAAAAGTGACGGCATTGGTTGGCGAAAACGGCGCGGGCAAATCGACCGTCGTCAAGGTTCTGACGGGAATTTACCAGCCAGACGAGGGCGGCATCCGGATCGGCGGCCAACCGGTGCGCTTCCCGACTCCACAATCGGCAGAAAACGCCGGCGTAACAGCTATCCACCAAGAAACCGTTCTGTTTGATGAATTGTCGGTCGCCGAAAATATCTTCCTTGGGCACGCCCCGAGGAGCAAGTTCGGACTTATCGACAAAAAAGCAATGGTCGCGCGCGCCCGCGAGATACTGTCGGGCATCGGTGCCAAGATCGACCCTGGTGCAACGCTTAAGGATCTTGGAACTGCAAACAAACATTTAGTGGCCATAGCTCGTGCGCTCTCTATCGATGCTAGCGTCGTGATCATGGATGAGCCAACAGCAGCATTGAGCCAGAAGGAAATCGAAGAACTCTACGAGCTCGTTGAGAACCTGAAGCGTCAAGACAAGGCAATCATGTTCATAAGCCACAAGTTCGATGAGATCTTCCGTATAGCGGACTTCTACACTGTTTACCGCGACGGCCAGATGATCGGCGAAGGCGCCATCGAAGACGTCAATGAACCAGAACTTGTAAAGATGATGGTCGGGCGGGACGTAAGCCAGATTTACCCAGATCGAGATCATAACATTGGTGACGAGGTGCTTGCAGTCGAAGGCTACGAGCACCCGACGGAGTTCGCGAACATCGGGTTTACGCTCCGGCGAGGTGAGATCCTGGGGTTTTACGGGCTGGTTGGAGCGGGCCGTTCGGAGTTCATGCAGGCCCTCTTTGGTATCACCCGTCCCTCTGGCGGCAGTGTAGCAATCGACGGCGCGTCGATCACCATCCGCTCTCCAGCAGAAGCAGTGGCGAGCGGTATCGTTTATGTTCCTGAGGACAGGGGTAAGCAAGGTGCGATTGGCACTTTACCAATATTTCAAAACGTGACGTTGCCGTCGCTGGCACGCACGTCGCGCTATGGTTTCCTCAAACTTGCCGAAGAATTCAAACTAGCGCGCGAGTACACCGAACGCCTCGATCTGCGCGCTGCGTCTTTGGACACCAATGTGAACAATCTTTCGGGCGGAAATCAACAGAAAGTCGTGATCGCTAAATGGCTCGCCACTCAACCCAAGGTGATCATCCTGGATGAACCGACCAAAGGTATCGATGTTGGGTCAAAGGCGGCGGTGCATGAATTCATGGCAGAGCTTGCGGCTCAGGGCCTCGCGGTCATCATGGTCAGTTCGGAGATCCCAGAAATCGTTGGCATGTCCGACCGGGTTATCGTGATGCGCGAGGGACGGATTGAAGCCGAGCTGGATCGCAAGGATATCACTCCGGAAACGCTAGTTACTCACGCCGCCGGAATCAGTGAGGCAGTGCAATGAAGCAGATACTTGCCTCTCGTGAGCTTCTGCTACTTACCGCGATCGGATTGCTGCTCATGCTGATTGCGTGGCGCTTTCCGGGTTTCGTCGTCCCCTCAAATCTTGTTGTTGTCTTTAATGACACCTCGCCGCTGATCCTGCTGGCGATCGGCCAGATGATTGTCATTCTGACCAGGTGTATCGACCTTTCCATCGCTGCAAACCTTGCTTTGACAGGCATGGTCGTTTCGCTGGTCAACATTGCCGTGCCCAGTTTGCCAATCATCGTCATCGTATTGATCGCAATTGGGTCCGGCACAGTCTTGGGAATGTTGAATGGCATTTTGGTTTGGAAACTCGCCATCCCGCCAATCGTCGTGACGCTTGGCACACTGACCATTTTTCGTGGCATCATCTTCCTTCTTACCGAGGGCAAATGGGTCAATAGCCACGAGATGAGCGATGCCTTCAAGGCCGTTCCACGAACGGATATTTTCGGCTTACCGGTCTTGAGTTGGATCGCAATCGCCGCAGTGATTTTGTTTTCAGTCATAATGACGCGAACAACCCTAGGGCGCGCCTTCTACGCCGCAGGAGGCAATCCTCACGCCGCCACTTATGCCGGGATCAACGTTGGTCGAACACAGTTCTGGGCTTTCACGATATCGGGGGCCATAGCGGGCCTAACAGGATATCTCTGGGTCTCCCGGTTTGCCGTTGCCTATGTAGATGTCGCGGGCGGGTTTGAGCTAACTGTCGTTGCGGCCTGCGTTATTGGTGGAGTGTCCATCATGGGGGGCATAGGTACAGTGCAGGGTGCACTTTTGGGTGCGCTGTTTCTCGGGATCATCGCAAACGCGCTGCCGGTCGTGAACATTTCACCCTTCTGGCAAATGGCCATCTCAGGCGGTGCGATCATTATTGCCGTCGTCTTGAACGCGCAGGCCAACCGCACGCCCGGTCGCATCATCTTGAAACGCGCGGAGCATGCGACATGAGTTCCACTCGTAGCATCCCCGATCGCCTGCGATCGCCAATAGAACGAAACCTTAAGAGCTGGGAAAGCCTGCTGTTGCTAGTCGCCGTCGGCATATTTATCGCCAACTCGTTCGCGTCTCCTTATTTCCTGAACGCCTGGAACCTCTCCGATGCAACGTTCAACTTCACGGAAAAGGCGATGATCGCGTTTGCCATGGCTCTGCTCATCATTTCTGGCGAAATCGACCTTTCTGTCGCAGCTATCATTGCATTGGCATCAACGGCTATGGGGGCAGCGGTGCAAGTTGGCGTCGGGACCCCCGGTTTGATCTTTATTGGGATTGCTGTCGGCCTATTGTGCGGCGCGTTTAATGGTGTTTTAGTCACGGGTCTTGGGCTGCCGTCTATCGTCGTCACAATCGGTACCATGAGCCTGTTTCGTGGCCTCAGCTTCATTATACTTGGAGATCAGGCCTATCGGGGCTACCCGCCAGATTTCGCCTTCTTCGGGCAAGGGTACGTTTGGTGGGTGATCTCGTTTGAGTTGACGCTCTTCGCAATCATCGCGGTTATCTACGCAGTCCTTTTGCACATGACCAATTTCGGGCGTGCGGTTTATGCGATCGGCAACAATTCGACGGGCGCGCTGTTTTCCGGGATTCGCGTCGGCCGCATAAAGTTCATCTTGTTCCTGCTAACCGGCCTTATGTCCGGGGTCGCGGCGATTTGTTTGACGTCACGACTTGGCTCAACGCGGCCATCCATCGCCTTCGGGTGGGAACTTGAGATTGTGACCATGGTCGTTCTCGGCGGCGTTAGCATCCTCGGCGGCTCGGGATCTATCCCCGGCGTTGTCATTGCAGCATTTGTCATGGGGCTGGTGACTTTCGGGCTCGGCTTGCTGAATGTGCCAGGGATCGTAATGTCGATCGTAATCGGCGCGCTCTTGATTTCGGTTATCGCGCTGCCGAGGCTCTGGTCGATGTGGAGATCTGCCTAATGGAAAAATACGCCTTCAAGATGCATCTCAATCCGGGCTGCAAAGACGAGTACAAGACACGCCACGACGAGATCTGGCCCGAGCTTGTCACCTTGCTGAAGGATGCAGGTGTGTCAGATTATTCGATCCACCTGGACGAAGAGACCAACACCCTTTTCGGCGTTCTTTGGCGGACCGAGGAGCATACGATGGACGCCCTGCCCGGACACGAGGTCATGCAGCGCTGGTGGTTGCATATGGCAGACATCATGGAAACGAAACCCGACAATGAACCGGTAGCGGAGCCGCTAACGCCCGTGTTTCACATGCCATGACAGCCCGCCACGTCGCTGTCATCGACATCGGTAAGACCAATGCGAAGCTTGCTCTAGTAGACACATTTGATTTGTCCGAGATTGCCGTTGTCACTCTGCCAAACACTGTCCTTGATCGGCCTCCATATCCACATTTCGATGTCGAGGGAATCTGGGTATTCCTCCTCGACTCGCTTGCCGAGTTTCATAAAGAACAGGGTGTCGATGCGATCTCTATTACCACTCACGGCGCATCCGGTGCCCTGATTGCCGCCGACGGGAGCCTTGCAGCACCGATACTCGATTACGAGCATACAGGGCCCGACAGTGTGGCCGCGGACTACAACGCGCTTCGATCCGCCTTCGAGGAAACCGGATCGCCAAGGCTGCCGGTGGGACTTAATCTTGGCGCGCAAATCCACTGGCAATTCACCCGGGACACTTCGCTTCGCGACCGCACGAAAGCCATCATCACTTATCCGCAATACTGGGGTCATCGGTTGACCGGAGTTCTCGCCAGCGATGTGTCGTCCCTGGGCTGCCACACTGACCTCTGGAACCCCTACAAAGCGGAGTTTTCTTCACTCACCGACCATCTCGAAATCAGAGACAAGCTGGCTCCGGCGCGAAAATCCACCGATGTTCTCGGTTCTTTATTGCCGGATATTGCATCCAGAACCGGCCTCAGGCCCGACACACCTGTCCTTTGCGGTATTCACGACTCCAACGCATCGCTCCTAACTCATGTAATGCGGCGCAATCCTCCGTTTTCAGTGGTGTCGACAGGGACATGGGTCATAGTCATGTCCGTCGGAGGGCCCAAAGTGGTGTTGGACGCAACCCGCGACGCCTTAATCAATGTGAGCGGTCTGGGCGAACCAATTCCTTCCGCCCGCTTCATGGGCGGTCGAGAGTACGAAGTGATCCGGGCTGGCCAAAGCGCGACTTGTGATGCAGCTGTGCTGAGCGCAGTCGCGGAAAACGGCCCTCTACTTATGCCTGCTGTCGTACCTGAGAGCGGCCCTTTTCAAGGGCGCGTGCATCATTGGATTGGGTCAGAACCCGAGCAGGGTACGCCAGGACGCATCGCCGCACTTAGCTTCTATCTTGCATTGATGACGGCGGAATGCCTGTCGCTAACAGGGCATCGGGGCCCGATCGTCGTCGAAGGCCCTTTCGCCACAAACAACGGCTACTGTGAAATGCTCCGCGCAGCAACAAACTGGCCCATTTTTGTCTCCGAAAGCGCAACTGGGACAAGCCAAGGTGCTGCTCTGCTATCATTGAAATCGCACGCGCTTCCAGACAGCCTAGAGCCGAGTCCATTCAGGTCGGCCAACGACCCCGCTTATCGCGCATACGCGGAGAGGTGGCGGAGGGCCACAGTTATCTGAGGTGCTGTCGAGCGCTCTGTCCAAATCGGGGAAGCCATCGGCACCGCTTCGACACCTGAATTCTACGAGCTGATGAATGGCCATTGTCGGTCGGCGCGTATTTCATGCGCGCCCGCTGGTTCTTCTGGCTGCACAAGCGCTTCTTTCCAATATTCTACAGTGCAGCTAATGTCTGCCTTGGAAAAGCAGTATGGAAAGGCCAAGGACGCCGCGACGACCAGAAAGGACCATCGCGACGTATTGCGAGGACAACACTCTACTGATTCCAGATGGCCTATTCGACTTCGAAGATGCCCACCAGGTGATGGCCCAAAGAGGCGCAAGTATCTTCCAAAATTTATTCAAAAGAACGTGCTGGGTGTTGAGTTTTTCACAAACGCCCCGTGTCTGGCCTACGTAGTGCGTGGTCAAGAGACAATCTACGACTTTGATGGGGCGGAGATACGCGTCAGCGCTGGCGACATGCCGATGATGCCTCGTCACCACCATATGATCTCTGACTTCACAAACGCAGATGGACCCCTCGAAGCTTGGCTGTTCGTTTCAACGATCAGGTCATTGAAGAGTTCCTTCAGGTGACGTCCGCAACCGGCGCACAAACCGCCCCCTGTATGCCATCGCTTTTTGTCGGCAAACCTTGCCTAAAGGCCTATGAAGCGGCGCTGAAGGAGGTCTATGCTGGTCTGGACGCTCCTTTTGCGCTCATCAAAGCAAAGCTGCTCGAACTCCTTCTTTTGTTGGATTTGCACGACGATCAACACCAACTTAAACGATTTCTTCTAAATTCCGACCGCACAAAAGGACGACGCAACATCAAGCAGCTGATGCGCTGTCACGTCGACCACGGACTTACCGTCGCCGATTATGCGTGTTTGTCTGGACGCTCGCTGTCGTCGTTTCAACGGGATTTCAAAAGGACCTTTGGGATGGCGCCAGGGTCTTGGCTACGAGAAGCCAAGTTGGCCAAAGGCCGGGAATTGGTGGAAAGTTCGACGCTGTCCATCGAAGAGGTCGCCCATGACATTGGGTACGCTGACGCGTCACACTCCATTAAAGAAATCCGCCGTGATTTCGGCGAGACGCCAAAACAGATGCGCCTGAAACTCGCATAACCTTTTGACCGAATATCACGATTTTTGGGGTAAAGCTTACATCAATACCGCCCAATTCTGATCAGTCTCCACGCAACCAAAGCTGGAGACTAAAATAAGTATTTGGGTAACACTGGAAATGACCGTCAAAGTCGAAGCGTTCGACGCACTGTCGGTCTTCTTGCGAGAAAACTTGCCAAACGTTCGTGGCTTTGCGGGAGCGTTTCTTGTCAATCTGTTCTACGATCCCGAGACGCGCACGGTCCTGCTTCAAGAAGAATGGGCCAGCAAGGAACATCATATGGCTTATCTTAGCTTCATCCAAGACGCTGGTGCCATGGACGCGTTGCTTGGCTTCGTGGAGGGTGCCCCTGAGGTAACATACTATGAGCGGTTGGTGATGTGATGCTGCGAAGCTCAGAAAGAAGCATCTCGAGACGGCACGCTACTGGTGCCTTTGGGGGTGACCAGCATGCCTGCGCTCGGCTCATCCGTTCCAAGGCCGAGGGCGCATGTTTATGGCCTGATGCGGTCGGGCACGATTGTGCTGTCTGAGCCAGGTATTGATGACGACCTAGGCCTTTTTGGTCGTGTGGAACCACCCGGCATTGAGAACTTCCCGGCGCGATGTTCCATTGAAACGCTCATTGTTCCCATTCTCCCAGGGTGACCCGGGATAGATTTGGACCGGTTTGATTCCTACCTTTCTTGTCCGATATCGTCACCTGCGGGTCTGATTGGGGGATTTGCATAACGGAAGGCTTCTGGCTCATCAGAACCGTCAAGGAGTGAAAATGAGAGGGAAAGCGGGAACCAAAAAACCGACGGCCGGTCGGGTCGTCAAAGACATCCGCCGCAAGACGCGCAAGTATCGCTCGACGGACGGAAGATCCGCATTGTATTGGAGGGCCTGTGTAGCAAGGAGAGTATCGCTGCGTTGTGCTAGAGTGAGGGAATTGCCACGAAGCTCTACTATTCTTGGTCGAAGGAGTTGCTGGAGGCGGGAAAAAAGCGCCTTGCTGGTGACACCGCAAACACGCCGCATAATCAAACCAACAAGACGCGCCAAATTCTCAATTAGTTCGAGCAGCCATATGTTCGAAAATCTCTGATCGCGGACACAGAGAGATGAACTGATGCACGCTGCTAAGCAGAACACATTGGCACGTTGCCTTTTGACAGTGCCGGGAGTCGGTCCCATCGTCGCGCTCAACCTCTTTGCGACAGTCGATGATACAAGTAGGTTCCACAGGTTGACCGATATTGGTTCCTTTTTGGGTTTGACGCCAAGACGAAATCGAGCCGGTGAGATCAATAGATCGTGTCATATCTTCAAGTGTGAGTATGCCGAGATGCGACACCCGCTTGTGTAAACAGCCACATCCTCGATGACGCAGTTCAGGCGGTTCTTACCTTTCAAACCTTGGGCAATCCGGCTTAGCGCGCGCAAAATCGCCGTGTCCTCCGCGCCATCTGGCTCGACGGGACAGTGTTTGACTGGACAAAGGTGTCTCTCACCTGGCAAACAGACTACCCGGCTGAGGAAAGGGCGAGTTTGGCGTCCTCCGCGACGGGGGCAGACCGATCTCGGGAAAAACGGTCGAGGTGGCGCACCCAGCATCTACCTGGTGAAAGACACTCCAGACGATCAGTCCTGGATGCCATCACGAAGCAGCACCACCCGACTTCGGAATGAGCCAAGACCCCGGCGGGCAACAAGCCCAACGCTCTTGGCATTCCCGCGATCAGAGAACCGCTTCCCGCCCGAGGTGTCGACTTTAGTAGATCATAATCTCAACTTTTGGAGCGATTCCATGAAACCGAAAAGTGGGTAGCCTAGGTTGATCAATGGGGTGGAAAACCTTACCAATGTTGAGGGTTGCTTTCTTGGTCGACAAAAGTTGCGTTTGTCGCCAGACGACGTAGACCTTCAACCCGCTGTCCGCTTTGAACATTTTATATCGGAGACAATAGTTGAAACGCATTCTTACACTGGGAACGGCGATAGCTCTTTTGACCTCAACCGTCGCATGGGCTGATACATTTGAACGCTTTGGCGAAGTCGAGGGCTGGAAAGTTTTTATCGACGTTGAAAAGAAATCCTGCCTGATAGAAGCTGTCGACGATGCTGAAAACGTGGTCCAGATGGGTCTGACCGAGGACCGTGGCGTTGGTTACGTAGGTGTTTTCACCAAAGCCAAAACCAACATCAAACGCGGTGAGAAAGAGGCTGTGGCGATCCTGTTGGGTGACAACATCTATCTGGGCGAAGCGACCGGCATGAAAGGTAACATTACCAAAGGGTATTCCGGCGGTTACGTCCTTTCAGACGACCCCCAATTCGCCGATGATCTGGCCAAGAAAAAGGTCATGATCGTTTTCCCCGAGAAAGAGTTCGCTTTCACGGTAGATCTGATAGGCACCTATAAAGCCATCGAAATGGCGCGCGAGTGTAACGAAAAGCAGCTTGGATAAAAGTTCAGGCAGAAAGCGCGGACATCAACCGCGCTTTCTCACCCACGTCGTCAGGTTTTGAAATAACAGCCGCCAGATTTTCTAGCGAGGCGATTGAGTGTCCCGCGCGGAAACTATCCACATGCGGCAACATTGATACAATTCCCTGCGCCTTGGGCGCAAACTCATCCCAGCGCAGAAGCGGGTTGAGCCAGATCAGACGATGAGAGGACAGGTGTAACCGCTCCATCTCTTTCGCCAACGCATCGGGTTCGCCCCGGTCCAGACCATCCGAGATCAACAGAACCACAGCACCCTGCCCCATGACACGGCGTGACCAATCCCGGTTGAAGGCATGCAGACACTCCCCGATCCGTGTTCCGCCTTCCCAATCCTGAGCCTCTGAGCCCGCCGCAGCCAATGCAGCGTCCACATCACGTTGCCGCAGGTGACGGGTAATATTTGTCAGCCGAGTTCCGAACGTGAATGCGTGAACCTTGGCCCAGCCCGCGCCTTTGGTGTTCGAGACGGTATGCAAGAAGTGCAGAATAATGCGGCTGTACTGGCTCATCGAACCCGAGATATCACACAGAGCCACCAGATTGGGCCAGCGCGGCTTGGGTTTCATTCGGGCAATGTCGCGTAGCTCACCCCCCTGCCGCATGGCAGCGCGCAACGTGCGCCCCCGGTCTATGCGATGACCCAGATGACTGGCCTGCCCCCTGCGACTGGCAATAGGTTTGACGGGCAAATTCAATTGCGCCAGCAGACGTTTGGCCTGCGCAACTTCTGCGGTACTCATCTGTTCAAAATCAAGGCTGCGCAAACGTTCCTCGGATGACGCGGTTTGCGACGCATCGATTTCAAGCTCGGTCTCGCCTTCGTCTTCGCGGGACTCGGGAGGGTCGCGTTCCACACCATCCAACAAAGCTTCGGCCGCGCGCTTTTCTCCGGCATCGGCCTTGCGGTCCTTTTGCACCCCGCGAATTGCAGGCAGCATCATGGACATCATATGTTCAAGGTAACGTGGATCACGCCAGTAGAGGCGGAAAACCTGTGCGAAAACCGTACGATGCTCGGGGCGATTAACGAAACAGGCGTGAAGCGTCCAATAGAAATCCTGTTTCTCGGTGAAGCCCGCCACCTGAACCGCACGAATGGCGTCAACGACGCGACCTGTACCAATGGGCAATCCGGCCTTCCGCAAAGCCCGCGCAAAATGCGTTATATTCTGTGCCAGTTTCGGGTCGTCGG
The DNA here is from genome assembly GCF_947504215.1 of uncultured Ruegeria sp. Classification (GTDB taxonomy): domain Bacteria; phylum Pseudomonadota; class Alphaproteobacteria; order Rhodobacterales; family Rhodobacteraceae; genus Ruegeria. Next base: position 52,255 of record NZ_CANNGO010000001.1, read on the forward strand.
GGATATCGATTGGGAGTTGTTCTGCCATCATAAACCATGGGGGCGCTGCCCCCATACCCCCGGAGTATTTCGAAAAAGGTGAAGCATCATGCCGGTTCGAGCGTGGCTTTCGCCTGATCCAGAATTCGCTTCGCCTCGGACCCTTGCAGTTTTTGAATGTCGTCTTGGTATTTCAGGATCGCCCCCAAAGTGTCGCCGATGACTTCCGGGCTCAGATTAATGACATCCAAGGCCAGCAGGCATTTGGCCCAATCGATCGTTTCTGCCACGCCTGGTTTCTTGAACAGATCCTCGGTGCGCAGGCGTTGAACGAAGGCTACGACTTCGCGGCTGAGCGCATCTGCAGCTTCGGGCGCGCGCGCGTGAAGAATTTCGATTTCTCGTTCAAAATCGGGATAGTCGACCCAGTGATACAGGCAGCGACGCTTCAATGCATCATGCACTTCGCGGGTGCGGTTCGAGGTGACGATCACGATAGGCGGTTCCGGGGCTTTCACAGTTCCGAGTTCGGGGATGGTCACCTGAAAATCACTGAGCGCTTCCAGCAGGAAGGCCTCGAACGGTTCATCGGTTCTGTCGAGCTCGTCGATCAGCAAGATCGGCGCACCATTTTCGTCGGGCCGCATGGCCTGAAGTAACGGGCGTTCAATCAGATACTCATCCGAGAACAGTTCGGTCTGCAAACTGTTGCGATCTGCCCCGCCAGACGCCTCAGCCGTGCGAATTGCCACCATTTGTGCAGGGAAGTTCCATTCGTAAACGGCCGAGGACGCATCCAGACCCTCGTAGCACTGAAGGCGGATCAACCTGCGCCCGAGACCGCTGGCGAGTGCCTTTGCAATCTCGGTTTTTCCGACACCTGCCTCACCTTCCAGAAACAAAGGTCGGCCCAGTTTCAGGGCAAGAAACACCACCGTCGCCAAGGCCCGACCGCAGACATAGCCTTGGTCGCCGAGAACCTGCTGAACGGCATCAATTGATTGGGGTTGGTGCATGTGGTTTCTCCTTGGGCCTAACAGGTCACGACGCACGTCATGCGTCAAGTCACTGATCGATGAACCACTTACGACGATCCGATTGCTTGGCAAGTTTCAGGCATGCCCGCGCCTTGGCTAGGTCTATTTGCTGCAACGCGGCTCTTTAACGAGGCAAGCGGCTGTGTTAGCGGATGGCTCATGACCGATAGCATCACGATCCGCCGCCCCGACGACTGGCATCTGCACTTGCGCGATGGCGCTATGCTGCAGGCTGTCCTGCCCGAAACCGCGCGCCACTTTGCACGCGCGATCATCATGCCCAATCTTGTGCCCCCTGTCGTGACAGGCACACAAGCTGCCGCGTATCGGGAGCGTATACTGGCGGCACTTCCGGACGGCATGACATTTGAACCGCTGATGACCCTATATCTGACCGAAGATACAGATCCCACTGACGTCGAAGCTGCACATGCCAAGGATTTGATAAGTGCGATCAAACTGTATCCTGCCGGCGCGACAACAAACTCGGCCTCGGGCGTGCGGGATTTCGACAAAGTGCGCCCGGTGCTTGAGAAGATGGCCGAAATCGGCCTGCCCCTTTGTGTGCATGGCGAGGTCACAGATGCTGAGATCGACATTTTTGACCGCGAAGCGGTATTCATTGATCGTGTCCTGGACCCGATCCGCAAGTCGACGCCTGGCCTGCGAGTGGTCATGGAACACATTACGACCAAGGACGGTGTAGACTACGTCAAAGCCAATGATACCGATCTGGGCGCAACAATTACCGCGCACCACCTGATCATCAATCGCAACCACATTCTGGTTGGCGGGATCAAGCCGCATTACTACTGCCTGCCCGTTGCCAAACGCGAAGAGCACCGATTGGCGTTGCTCGCCGCGGCGACATCGGGCGATAGTCGATATTTTCTGGGCACCGACAGTGCACCTCATACCGATGACAATAAAGAAATGGCCTGCGGATGTGCCGGGTGCTTCACCGCGACCAATACCATGTCCTTGTTGGCGGAGATGTTCGAGCGTGAAGGCGCGTTGGACAAGTTAGAAGGGTTTGCGTCGCTTAATGGGCCAGCTTTTTACCGGTTACCCGCAAACGCAGACACGCTGACCCTAACCAAGGGCGGCCCGGTGGATTACCCGGCCAAAATCGAAACAGCTGACGGACCGGTAACCGTTTTTGATCCGGGCTTTCCTTTGCATTGGCGCGTCGATTAATCCGTCAGTCTTTCCGCCAGATCGCGGGCGCGTCCTCCGGTGCGCAGCATCGACCAAATCGCGTCCGCCTCGTCGCTGCCAATCAACTTGGCGGCCTTGCCGCGCACGCGGTCTTCGCGATCAACCAGCGACACTGGTGCCAATAGGTCATGCGTCGCTTCGCGGCGAACTCCGTCACGACGCAACAGCGAAAGATGGGCTTGGGTTTCGGAAAGAGTATCGTCGGCTTCGACTGTGATGCGATCCCCCAGGGACGTGATACGCGGATTGGCGCAGACCTTCTTGGAGTAATTGGTCGGTAAGGCTGTATCAAACCCCAAGGCTTGCATCGCGATAACGGTGCGGTAGGAGAATTTGGCGCCCAAACCAGTTGTCGGAGCGACCTGATTGCAGACGCTCATCCATCGTGGGTGCGTTTTGATCCTAATTTCAGCCACTTCCGGCTCGGCAATGTCGAGATCCCGCGCAGCCTCAAGCGCGGCATGCAAACCGTGGCAGCAGGCGTGCAGTTTGTGACTGACGGATTCGAACAGCCACTTTTCACCTAGGCCGTCTAGTGCCGCGTCCACATCGGATGCACCTTGATGGGTGGATCCAAACCCGTATTGACCTTCTAAAGCACCAGCATTTGCCTCAAAACCGCGTTGTACCAGAAGGGCAGCCTCGACCCCGGCAGAGGACGCAAGTCCCGCATTATATGGTTTGCCCATGGTCCCGAACTGCGTTTTCAATCCTGCTGCACGTGTTGCCGTCAGTCCCAGGACGTTCTGCATCTGCTTCTCATCGAACCCAAACACCCGCCCAACCGCAACAGCCGCGCCAAAAGCACCGGCCGTCGCAGTTTGATGGAACCCGACCTGATAGTGTCCACGTCCAAGCCACAGCCCAATTCGGATTGAGGTTTCCATCCCGATCAAAGCGGCTTCGAGAAGGTCCACCAATATGCGGTCATCCCATTCCGTAACCGCCAGCGCTGCGGGCAAAACAGCCACTGAAGGATGGCCGATATGGGCGAAATGCGTGTCGTCATAATCCAACGCGTGCGAAACAGTACCGTTAACTAAAGCCGCTGCCCGTAGCGGGGCAGCACCGCCGCCAAAAAGATGCGCCTGGGCTGCGCCTTCTTCACCCATAACCAAATCCCGAACAGTGCTTGAGACGGGTTCGGCCGCACCCGCACGCCCTACAGCGATCCAGTCAAGCGCTGACAAGGAGGTAACAATACGCGCCTGGGCGGATGTCGTTACAGGACCGGCAGCAAAGGCTGCCAAAGATGTGGTCAGATCACGCATGCGCACAGTCTAACGTGCGCGAAACATTGGTAAAGGCTTAGCTATAGAGTTCTTTGGCGCGGGCTTCGAACGCACGAACGATCCGCTGCATGGCTTCGTTGAAGACAACACCGATAATGCCTTGCAGGATGGCGTTTTTGAATTCGAAATCGACGTGGAACGAGATGTCACAGCCACCATCCGCTGCATCCGCGAACTGCCAGTCGGATTTCATGTATTTGAATGGGCCATCCAGATATTCAGTGTCGATTCTCTTTTGATCACCAAACAACGTAACCCGGCTGCCAAATCGTTCGCGAAACACTTTGAACGAAATGACCAGATCGGCCTCCAGCACATGGGACTCGCCGACTTCGTAGGTCTTCCGGATGCGCGCCGCAGCGCACCAGGGTAGAAACTCGGGGTATTTGGCCACGTCTGCGACCAGATCATACATCTGCTGAGAGGTATAAGGTAGGTGACGTGTTTCCGAATGGATAGGCATGGCGTCCGGTATTTTCAGATGACAATGGCGCGTCATGTCGTATGTTGCGCGCCAAAGATCAAGGGGGCTGGGATGAGTGACCGCGCATATGTGATAGATGAGATGATCTCGGCCAAGGCGATTGCCGCCCGGATTGAGGAGCTTTGCCGCGAAATAACGGATGAGTTTGGAGACACAGACAAGCTTGTTGTTGTCGGCCTTTTGCGCGGCAGTTTTGTCTTCATTGCCGATCTTGTGCGCGAACTGGACCTGCCGATCGAGGTGGACTTCCTTGAAGCTTCATCTTACGGCGACTCGATGGAGAGCAGCAGAGAGGTGCGTATTCTCAAGGACTTGAGAGGCGCAATTGAAGGGCGTGATGTGCTGGTGGTCGAAGATATTGTAGACACAGGCCACACCCTCAACCACGTCACGAATCTGTTGATCAGCCGCAGTCCGAAACGTCTGAAATCCATCGCACTTCTGGACAAACCCAGCCGACGAGAGGTTGATTTCCGCTCTGATTGGATCGGATTTGAAATCCCGGATGAATTTGTCGTGGGCTACGGGATCGACTACGCTCAGCGTAACCGCAACCTGCCCTTCATCGGCAAGGTCAGATTCACCGAGGCATAGATGAACCCGCGCCACTTCCTGCGCATGTCCCAATGGGCCAGAAACCCGCCGTCGAAACGACGAGTACAACTTGTATTCGGGATCATTCTGCTGTGCTTGCTAGTTTACGGGGTCGAATACATGGGCTGGTGGCCCGATTGGGCCATGGGTGAATGGACACGCGCCCCGCGCTGATCCGACTACCCCAGTATGCGACGGATCACGGCCAGAAATACCCCTGTGCCGATTGGAATGAGCGCGTCCGGAAAATCATAGTCCGGGTTGTGGAGCTGCGGGTGATCCGACCCCGAACCCAGCCAAAACATAGCCGTTTTTGCATTTTCGCCGAATTGCCCGAAGTCTTCCGAGAATCTTTGCGGTTCGTTCACAAGACGAACCGGTACATTTCGTTCCACGCACGCCTGATTCAGAAAGTTTACGGCGTCGGTATGATTTGCGCAGGCTTCAAAGACGTCATCATAGGTGACTTCTGAGCTCACACCTTCAGCCTGCGATGTCTTTGCAACCAACGCCTCTGCTTCGGCAATCAGCTCTGCCATACGCGTGTCCCTGACCGTGCGCAGGGTCACCCACAGTTCCGCTCGTCCGGGTGCGACGCCAAATGTCTGTTCCCCAAGGCTTGCATGGGTCACGGTGGTCAGCGCGTAGTTTTGATCCAGCGGCCCTCCCTGCCCCAGTTTTGTCAGAGCAGGCATAAGCTTCGACAGTGCAGCAGCCGGAGAAATCCCGTCCTGCGGCGCAGCGGCATGCGAAGTTTTGCCCGTCAAAACAATCCGCATCCCACGTGACGCGCAATTGGCGGGCCCATCACAGATTTCAACGATGCCAAGATCCAGCCCCGGCAGGTTGTGCAGGGCAAAAACATAGTCGGGGGCAATGTCTGAAAACCGAGGGTCACTGCGAACCGCAGCGGCGCCTTTGCCGGTCTCTTCCGATGGCTGGAAGATCAAAACCACGCGGCCTGTTTGTGGGCGTGCAATACCCAAAGCCTCAGCCGCGCCCACTACCATCGCCATATGCCCATCATGGCCGCACAGATGGCCCTTTCCAGGAATACACGATGTGTAAGGAAAATCGGATTCTTCTTGAATTGGCAACGCGTCCAACTCGCAACGAATTCCGATACCGGGTCCGTCTATGCCACTATCAAACACGGCCACAACGCCATGCCCGCCTAGCCCCGTCAGGACCAAATCAGCGCCCGCGTTCCGCATCAACTCAGCGATCCGCTCGGCTGTTTTTTGTTCCTGACCGGACACTTCAGGGGATTGGTGCAGCTCTCGGCGCAGGGCCGTAAGGCGCTTGACAGTTTCCGGCGTCACGCTTGTCCCAGTTTTGCCTGCCGTGCGGCCCGCAAACGGGCGAAATCATCGCCCGCGTGATATGAGGACCGGGTCAATGGTGTCGCCGATACCATCAGGAACCCTTTGCCATAGGCTGCTTTTTCGTACGATGCGAACTCTTCCGGTGTGACAAAGCGGTCCACCCCGTGATGCTTGGGCGTTGGCTGCAAATACTGGCCGATGGTCAGAAAATCGACATCAGCCGCACGCATGTCGTCCATCACCTGTCGTACCTGCTGTTCGGTCTCACCCAAACCAACCATGATGCCGGATTTGGTGAAGATCGACGGGTCCAGCTCCTTGACCCTTTGCAGCAGACGCAGCGAATGGAAATAGCGCGCGCCGGGTCGCACCTCGAGATATAGCCCCGGCACGGTTTCAAGATTATGGTTGAATACATCGGGCTTGGCTTCGACCACGGTCTCCAGAACCTTGGCGTCGCATTTTAGAAAATCGGGCGTCAGAATCTCGATCGTCGTTTTCGGAGACCGATGCCGTATGGCACGAATGGTCTGGCCAAAATGTTCCGCACCACCATCCTTGAGATCATCCCGATCGACCGAGGTAATCACAACGTGGTTCAAGCCCAGCTTTTCGACGGCATGAGCCACGCGCCCCGGTTCGAACACATCCAACGCATCCGGACGACCTGTTGCGATGTTGCAGAAGGTGCAACCGCGCGTACAGATTTCGCCCATGATCATCATAGTCGCGTGACCCTGGCTCCAACACTCTCCGACATTGGGGCAGCCGGCTTCCTCGCACACCGTGACAAGGTTATTGTCGCGCATTATACGGCGGGTATCGGCATAGCCTTTACCACCGGGGGCTTTGACGCGAATCCAGCTGGGTTTCTTAGGCTGTGAGTTATCCGGACGATGGGCTTTTTCCGGGTGACGTTGTTCGGGGATCTTCAGATCGCGCACGGGCAGTTTTCCTGACTTTGGGTCAACTTTGTGTACCTATAACATAAACCAGTCGTTGTGATTACACCAGCAGCGCATATCCGCTATGCAATCGTACTTTGCGCTTGCAGAAAACCTCTGACTACGAGGGTATTTATTCATATTTTTCAGCCAGTAATGAACGTATCCACAAATTTGCAAATGCGGCATTTCATCAATTGAAGGCAGTTTCGAACTGAACTAGGTCTCGGTCTAAACACATGTGAATCACAGGAGATTGAACATGAAATCCGGTGCCAAACTGCCCGATGTAACCTTTCATACCCGCGTTCGCGACATCTCGCTCGAAGGGCCCAATCCGTTTCGCTGGGAAGACATGACAACAGCAGATTTCTTTGCCGGCAAGCGTGTGATCCTGTTCTCGTTGCCCGGTGCGTTTACGCCAACATGTTCGACCTATCAATTGCCGGGATTTGAAAACGGGCACGCTGATTTTACGGCCAAGGGAATTGATGAGATCTACTGTATGTCCGTGAATGACAGTTTCGTCATGAACAAATGGGCAAAGGACCAAGGCTTGGAAAAGGTCAAGGTCATTCCCGATGGATCTGGTGAATTTACTCGCAAGATGGGGATGCTGGTCGACAAGGACAACCTTGGGTTCGGCATGCGGTCTTGGCGCTATGCAGCCATCATCAATGACGGTGTTGTTGAAGCGTGGTTTGAAGAGCCTGGTCTAATGGACAACTGCCCGGACGATCCATACGGCGCTTCATCCCCCGAAAACCTGATGGCACATCTGGAACGAGCCGCTGAACCAGCGCTGACTTAAGCAAAGACAACATGTTGATTTCAGGCCCGCTCTTGGCGGGCCTTCTTATGCGCGCGTGGCTGATACGATCTTTTCGCCCACATCCTGAATGACCTGCGCCAGTCGACCTGACCAATCCTCCTCAGACGTTGAATTGCGCAGCACCAACCCTACTGTGCGGGCCGGCTGCGGAGCGCCGAAGCGCAGCAGTTTCAAACCGGACACAGCCTCGGTTTCCGAGCGCGCGGCCAGTTCCGGCATCAACGTCAGGCCAAACCCTTCGGCGACAAGGCGCGACAGAGTCGCCAACGACGATGCCCCCATGTTGATCTGCCCACTACCGCGGTCCTGACCACAGACCTCCAGCGCTTGATCCGTCAAGCAATGCCCGTCTTCCAACAGCATCAATTGCGCCGCCTTTAGATCCAGGGGCCGCAACATCTCAGGGCTCGTGGTCACCCTTTCTAACCGCGCCGCACTTCCAGCTAGCAAAAACTGGTCCTGAAACAACGGAATCTCTTGAAACTCACGTCCACCTGCTGGCAATGCCAGAACTGCGGCGTCAATATCGCCACTGCGCAAAAGCGCCAGCAAACGGTCGGTCCGTGCCTCTCGAATCTGCACTCTGAGCGAGACGTCACCGGCCCGCAATCCCGCCAAAACACCGGGAAGCAGATAGGGCGCTATCGTTGGAATGATTCCGATCGAAAGCGATCGATGCCCGCCGGAATGGTCCCGGGCAAACTGATCCAACCGATCCGCAGCACCCAGAACCTGGCGCGCATGATCCAGCACATCGCGCCCCAGTGGGGTCAGCAAGATGTCCCTTGCCTGACGTTCAAACAGAATACCACCCAGAGTTTCCTCTAACGCTTTGATCTGCACAGATAGCGCTGGCTGTGATACATTACATAGCTGAGCCGCTCGACCAAAATTTCGTTGTTCGGCAACGGCTTGAAAGTACTGGAGCTGTCTTAGTGTGAAACCCATAATCCCTGATTATCAATCCAGCGCAAATTCGCAAGCGATCCAAATGGATTTCACCCGATCATGCAATCACGCTCGGCTTGATCCTCGTAGTGGCGCTTGAGACGTTGCAGTGCGATACGAAGCACGATTTTTCCGGATCTCGCAGACCATCCCATTCGCTTTTCTGCCAGCTCCAACCCTTCGAGATAACAGCAACACCTGAGGGCAACATCACTCAGACCCGGACCAAGATCACACAAGGCACGCGCGACCCGATCCCTTGCATCAGATGACCCTTGCCTGCCGTGAGAGGCACTGTCAAAGCTTCCTCGGGTACCCCCTGTCAGAAAGCTGTCCCAGTTTTGTGCGACCTGCGGGCCAATTTGCGCCAGCTCAAAATCTTCACGAAGACGTTCGCCAGCGCTGACCAAAGCCTCATCCAGAAAAGGTTTTCCATCGCGATCCCGGCGGCGAGACAAGGCGATCAGCGGGCTTTCAGCCGCACTGTAGCGCATGCGCCGGACACGGTCAGGTTGCGCACCCGACGTGTTCGCCTGAAATGGGCTTTGCACCTCGGCCATTCCGAATTCATTGCGCGCGCGCGCCTTGTTCTCTGCCTCGGCCACCAACAGACTCAACGCGGTTCGACCAGACGTTGATATGCGATATCGGGATATCCGCCCGGGATTGTCGCAGGAAATCCAATCCTTCAATGCCAGAGCCTGCGCAATCTTGCATTCTACAACGGCCGTTCTTGTCGCCCCCGCCTCACCGGTGTCGCGTACAACCACGGCCTTGTCCATATCCTCGGCCACCGCAAGAACCGACCCGGTTTCACACAAGCGTCGGAGAATACGCAAAGCCTCGCGTTCGAATTCTTCTTCTTCCCTGGTTTCGTTGATCTGGGGGGAAAGTGCGCGCCGGTCATTTGCCACAGAAAAATGCGTCTCGGCCAGCGATTGCAAGGCGGCATCTACCAACGGATCGTCTCGCCGCGTTTCAATACGACGGATTTGCCTGAGGATGGTTGATGCATGGCACCCTGCCGACCTCGCAATATCTCTAATAGACCGACCGGTTTCGGTATGAGCAAGGTATCTTTGTGCCCCTTCTGGTACCCATGCCGGAACGGCTAAAGCCACGTTGTTTTCCATAATCATTTACCCTCGTCGACAAAACAGACTGCCACTTTTCGCCCTCAGAGTTTGAGTTAACCAAATCTAACTAGAGATTCTTTCGTTACTCGTTCGTTAACCCCGATGAGCGGGAACCAGATTTGATTCAAAAAGATAAACAGTCGTGAAACCATCGTTCGGAGTGAGTTCAATCAAGGCAACGCCCGCTAAAGTTGTGTGACAAGCAAGGCGTCAAAACTTGAACAAGGGACACACGACATGCAGGACCTGATGACCATGATCGCAACTCTCCACCGCCCGCGCCTTTTGGCCCGGGCCGCGAAATTTGGGGCGCTGGATTATAATCGGGATCGGCATTTGCAACGCATTCTGGGCTATGGCTCACTCCCGGGAACAGGGTCGGCCCTTATGCGGTTGATGGAAATGGAGAAAGAAGTGAATGAGCAGCGAAAAGAAGAGGATGCAGCCTATTCTCTGGTCCGACATCTGGATCTTTTGATCGCGCTATTGGGCGAGGCGCAGCTGTATCAGGCCAGCCGCGCCTCGCACCTGAATTGATCAGGTGAAGGCATCCGGCATAGAGGCTTTCTTCTCAGCAACATAAGCCTCCAGCGCGGCATTTACGTCCGGATCGATTTGCGGCTGTTGATAGTTGGCCAACAAATGCTCGACCCGCGCAGTGGCGAGTTGACGAGTGTCACGGGACCCTTCTTCTTGCCAGGTCTCAAATGGCTTGTAGTCCAGCATTTCAGACTTCCAGAAGGCTTCCTTGAAGTTGGCCTGCGTGTGATCACACCCAAGATAGTGGCCACCCGGACCAACCTCGCGGATAGCGTCCATGGCTTGAGCGTTTTCGTCATACGTCACGCCCTTGGCCAACCCATGCAATACGCCCAGTTGATCGGCATCCATGACGAATTTTTCGAAATCCGCAACAAGACCACCTTCCAACCAACCGCAGGAATGCAGCATGAAGTTCACACCAGACAACAGACCCATATTCAGTGAGTTCGCCGTCTCATAGGCCGCCTGCGCGTCCGGCAGTTTCGATCCGCAGAATGACCCGGCTGACCTGTAGGGCAAGTTCAAACGCCGCGCCAACTGGCCCGCGCCGTACGTAATATGTGACGCCTCAGGCGTTCCAAATGTCGGCGCGCCCGAGTTCATGTCAATGGACGTCACCATGGCGCCAAAGATCGCCGGAGCGCCCGGACGGATGATCTGGCTATAGGCGACACCGGCCAGAACCTCGGCCAGCACCTGTGTCAGTGTACCTGCCACGGAAACCGGGGCCATCGCTCCGCCCACGATGAATGGCGAGATGATGCAGGCTTGGTTATTGCGCGCATAGACCTCAAGCGAGCCCATCATCACATCGTCGAAAGTCATCGGCGAGTTGATGTTGGTCAGTGAGGTCATCACTGTGTTTTCCCGAACGAATTCCTTGCCGAAGAGGATTTCGCACATTTCAACCGAATCCTGCGCGCGGCTTGGGTCGGTCACCGACCCCATGAAAGGCTTGTCCGATAGCGTCATATGCGCTTTCAGCATGTCCAGATGCCGCTTGTTCACCGGGACGTCGGTGGGTTCGCACACTGTACCGCCCGAGTGGTGCAGCCACTTGGACATATAGGCCAGTTTCACAAACTTGTTGAAATCGTCCATGGTCGCATAGCGACGTCCGCCTTCGGCATCACGCACAAAGGGCGGGCCATAGACAGGTGCCAAGACCAAAGTGCGCCCGCCGATCTCAACCGATTTCTCAGGATTGCGAGCGTGCTGTGTAAATTGACTGGGGGCCGTCTTGATTAGCTCACGCGCCAGACCACGCGGGATGCGCACACGTTCACCGTCGATGTCTGCACCTGCATCGCGCCACCGGTCCAGAGCGTCGGGGTTGTCAACAAAGTTGACACCGATCTCTTCCAGTACGGTCTCTGCATTGGTTTCGATGATCTCCAACGCTTCTTCGTTGAGAACTTCGAAATTGGGAATGTTGCGTTCGATGTATTTCGCTGTTTCGATCCGAACCGCGGTACGCTCCGCCCTGCGGGCGGCTCCGCCTCCACCGCGACCCCGGCGACGTGCTGCTGCTTCAGCCATGTTTTTTCCCCATGATCAGGATGTCTTGATTGAGCTCCTGTCTATCCCGCGGTCGATGACAACCGTTGGAAGATAACGGCGATTGGAACATAAAAGCGACATGCCAGCCGCTTTACCGCCAAACGCGACGCCTAGAATTTAAGCATCAAGTCTCGGGAACCATCTCCCAGTCGACACTGAGAATACCAGGTTCAAGGATAAGAGGCGCCGCAATCTTATGTTGAATATCTTCCAACTGTTCCTCACTGGACACCAGAATCTCGAGGGTTTGAATACCGTCGTGGTCTTCCGCCCCTTTTTCGAATCCAACAATTCGCACGCCATTTTGCGCCAGAGCTTGCAAAGCTGATGCTCGTGTTTGAGTCTGATCACTGGCAGCACACCGCACCAAAATGCGGAATTCCTGTGTAAGCGGCACACCGGCACGCGTTGTGCGCTTGAGCCATTTCACTAACGGCCTCAGTCCCAGGTTCACGAAGATAACGAACCCGGTCATCATCAGCGCAAAGATCCAGGCACCGCTGCCAGCCATCATTCCCACCGCTGCAGAACACCACAATGTCGCGGCCGTGTTCAGACCATGAATTGTGAAACCGTGCCGGAAGATGATACCAGCGCCTAGAAAACCGATCCCCGACACAACTTGGGCGGCCACCCGGGTCGGGCTGACTTCGTCCGGATAGAGCGCTGAAAACACCACAAAAGCAGCAGCGCTCAACGCCACCAAGGCATTCGTGCGCAGGCCTGCCATCCGTTGCCGAACCTGACGTTCCGACCCGATCAACGCACCGCAAAACAGTGCGAGGGCCAGATTCAGAGCGGCAATTTCAATAGCAATTGGCACGCGCACCTCCCAATTCGTTTTCGCCAACTCTCCCGGTTGGCCGAAGATCGTCATATTTCTGTTACAAATTATTTACAATAGGCCAGTCATTACTGTGCGCCCTATACCATCTGTGGTAGCTGGAAGATGACCTTGCTCTTGCGAAATCACCGTGCTTGGCCTATGGCGCGAACATGAGTGAAAAATCCCATGACCGCCTCCTGATCATCGACTTCGGCAGCCAGGTGACGCAGCTGATTGCTCGCCGTCTCCGCGAACTGAATGTCTACTGCGAAATTCATCCTTATCAGAACGTCACGATGGACTTCGTGCGGGAAATGTCCCCGCGCGCCGTGATATTTTCAGGTGGCCCGGACAGTGTGACTCGCGAAGGCTCTCCACGTGTTCCGCAAGAGATTTTCGACTATGGTGTGCCAATCCTGGGAATCTGCTATGGTCAGCAGGTGATGATGCATCAGCTTGGTGGCACGGTCGAAAGCGGCCATGGCACGGCCGAGTTCGGCCGCGCCTTCGTCACCCCGAACAAGACGGTGGATATTCTGGACGGCTGGTTCGCTGACGGTGATGAACAGGTCTGGATGAGCCACGGCGACCATGTCAGTGAAATCGCTCCGGGATTCGAGGTGTTTGGCACCTCGCCGAACGCACCATATGCCATCACGGCAGATCCGGATCGCCACTTTTATGCGGTGCAATTCCACCCCGAGGTACACCACACCCCGAAAGGCGCGAAACTCTACGAAAATTTCGTGAAATTGGCCGGGTTCAAAGGCGACTGGACCATGGGTGCCTATCGCGAAGAGATGATCCGCAAGATCCGCGATCAAGTGGGCGATAAGAAAGTCATTTGCGGCCTGTCGGGCGGCGTCGACAGCTCGGTCGCGGCAATCCTGATTCACGAGGCGATCGGCGATCAGTTGACCTGTGTGTTCGTCGACCACGGCCTGCTGCGCAAGAATGAAGCCACCGAAGTCGTTGGCATGTTCCGCGACAACTATAACATCCAGTTGATCCACGCCGATGAAAGCGATTTGTTCCTGGGCGAGTTGGACGGTCAGAGCGATCCTGAGACCAAGCGCAAAATCATCGGCAAACTGTTCATCGACGTGTTCCAGAAACATGCTGACACGATCAACGGCGCCGAGTTCCTGGCGCAGGGCACGCTGTACCCCGATGTCATCGAATCCGTTTCATTCTCGGGCGGCCCATCGGTCACGATCAAATCGCACCACAATGTGGGCGGCCTGCCAGAAAAGATGGGCCTGAAGCTGGTTGAACCTCTGCGCGAGCTGTTCAAAGACGAGGTTCGCGCACTGGGCCGCGAACTGGGCCTTCCGCCCAGCTTCATCGGACGCCATCCTTTTCCCGGACCCGGCCTTGCGATCCGCTGCCCCGGTGAAATCACCCGCGAAAAACTGGAAATCCTGCGAGAGGCCGACGCGATCTATATCGACCAGATTCGCAAGCACGGCCTATATGACGATATCTGGCAGGCCTTTGTCGCCATCCTTCCCGTGCGCACGGTTGGGGTCATGGGCGACGGCCGGACCTACGACTATGCCTGTGCCCTGCGCGCGGTGACTTCGGTCGACGGAATGACAGCCGACTATTATCCGTTCAGCCATGAATTCCTCGGTGAGACTGCCACGCGCATTATCAATGAGGTAAAGGGCATCAACCGCTGCACCTATGACATTACCTCAAAGCCTCCGGGCACGATTGAGTGGGAATAACCAAACAGATTCACGAACGCGTTGATCACGTTGCGCTCGGTGAAGTGCACCGCGTTCAGATCTGATAGAGCAGCCACCCTGCCCCAAGCTGATGCTGCACCACAGTTGCGAAGGCAGTCGCGAACAAATCAGGCACCGTTGGGCTATTAGCCGCCTTGTGACTCAAACTGGTCACAACGACGTTTGACTTGCATTCCGCATCCCGATCTCACAGCATGTTTTGCTAGAAGACCTCGAAGACAATACCGGACCTTTTTCAAATAGCAGTATCGCACCAAATTGTAACAAGTAGCGCCCAAGGTATTTTATGGCACTGATCAAGAACATTTTTTTCGTTTGTCTGTTAACTTTAACGATGTTGGTCGCGCTCGAAGTCATCCTGTTTGCCGCATTTTCAGTTCGGGACCTGGCAAGTGACGGCGGGACTTCAAAAAAGACCGGCAATCCGAACCAAAACGAAGAAACGTTTCAATTTCAAAACGACACCGAAAGCTTTCAAGGTTACCCCTACAAAGCCTTCGTTGGCTGGGAATCCCCCATGATTTCGAGCAAAACCCTGAACATCGACGAAGACCTGAGGCGCGTTACCACGAACCCTGAACCAGAAAGTGCGACGAAAGTTCACTTTTTCGGCGGGTCCACTATGTGGGGCCACAGCGTTTCTGACAAAAATACAATCCCCTCACAGTTTGCGGAATTGTCCGGGAAAACGTCTATCAACTACGGTGAGCAGGCATACAATTCACGACAAAGCCTCAACCGGCTTCTCAACAATCTGTCAGACATTCAAAGCGGAGACACTGTGGTGTTCTTCGACGGCGTGAATGACGTTTACCACAACTGCCTTGGCTTAAACTCCGCTAACGGCCATCCCCGCGAAGGCTTCATAAAGGCGGCTTTGGAAAACAAGTCACAATCTACCTCGGCGCTTTGGAGCATAATTCAATCCTCATCCATCAATCGCTTTGCCAGAGGCATCGGGCAGAAGTTGGATTCCAACTCAAACGACAAAAACTTCTCAGAGCTCAACCGTTGTGACGAAGAGGAATACGCGGAAGACGTCGCCAGTTTCCTTGTAGACAGTTGGGCCGCGACCGAAGCTATCGTCCGATCCAAAGGCGCGCGGTTTGTATGTGTACTTCAACCGAACCCTTACACGTTGAGCTCGGAACCCTTCAGCCATAACGCCAATTACGAAACTCAAATCCATCAAGTATACCCGAAGATACGGGCAAAAGCGCAAAGCCTTGGATGTTTCACAGACTATTCGGCACTTTTTCAAGAAGACCACTACATCGATCATTGCTGCCATGTGAACGCCAAGGGGAACCTGGAAATAGCCCGGCAATTCGCAAAAGACTTGAACTAGCGTTCTGAGCGCGCTGGTCTTTCTTCGAAAGGTCATCAACCCTGGAAAATACTGATTTTGGGTGACTTTCCGGTAAATCCAAGTCAGACAAACCTCTGACAGGCAAGATAACGCATACGGAGGCGTCAGGGTGGAAAGTTCGTCACCTCAGGTCGGTAAAGCGGCTGCTTGGATGATCGGGGCCATCGCGTCTTTCTCGTCAATGGCGGTCGCCGGGCGCGAGCTAAGTCTCTATCACGATACATTCGAAATTATGATGTACCGCAGTTTTGTGGGCTTTGTCGTCGTCGCGCTGGTCCTGACTGCAACTGGCAAATGGTATCAGGTCAAAACCAAACGTCTGGGCCTGCACGCTGTAAGAAACACACTGCATTTCACCGGGCAAAACCTTTGGTTCTATGCGGTCGGCGTAGCTCCTCTGGCGCAGGTGTTCGCGCTTGAGTTCACACAACCCATTTGGGTCATCCTGCTATCACCGCTTTTGCTAAAAGAACGCCTGACACTACTGAAAATGACGGCCGCTTTGATTGGGTTCGCAGGAATATTGGTTGTGACCCGACCTGGGGCCGCACCGCTAAGCCCCGGCATCTTGATGGCCGCCGCGTCAGCCATATTCTTCGCGTTTACAACCATCACGACCAAAAAGCTCACGAGATTTGCCAGTATCGGATGTATCGTGTTCTGGTTAACGGCCATGCAGGCGGTGCTGGGCACCGCGGCAGCTGGGTTTGACGGGCAGATCACCATTCCCAATGCACAAACGGCTCCGTTTTTGCTGCTTGTAGGACTGGCGGGGTTGTTGGCGCATTTTTGCATCACAAACGCTCTGGCCATCGCGCCGGCGACTGTCGTGATCCCTTTTGACTTCGCACGCCTGCCCACCATCGCTGTGGTCGGCATGATACTATATCGCGAGCCGATCGATCACTGGACGCTTTTGGGTGCGGCAATAATTTTTGGCGGTATCTTTTTGAACGTGTGGTCAGAGAATCGTAACAGTTTGGCAACAGTTCGTAACGTAACAACTCCCAAGTAACGCATGGTCACCAGTTGACGTTAAAATGGGTCACGAGTGAGTATCGGGCACCACAAATAATGGGCCCGGCGATGCACACTCTGGCACTGCCAATAAGGCCCACGAGAGACAGTATGGGAGGAATAAATGAAAAAGGCGCTTCTACAAGCTTGCGCCCTATGCGTAGGGGCAACGACAGTGCAGGCGGGTGGCTTGGATCGCAGTGGTCAGGGCATCAATCTTATTTTTGAAGAGGGCGCGGCCGTTCAGTTTCGACTTGGCTACACCAATCCTACAGTGTCAGGCACGCTAGGCGGAGTAGATTCTGGAAATATCGCGAAGGACTTCTTCACACCCCACCTGGGCTACAAAACTTCGCTGACCGAACAGCTCGATTTCGCGCTCGTGTATGATCAGCCCTTTGGCGCTGATGTGGCCTACGGTTCGAATTATCCATTGTCGCAGAACCCTACGTCAGTGGCAGGTGGCCGTACCGACGTTTTGCGTGCCTCAGCCGATACAGATGCGGTTACCGCATTGTTTCGGTACAAGTTTGACGGCGGCTTTAGCGCAATAGGTGGCTTACGCGCGCAGCGCCTGACAGGCAACGTGGCTGTTCCCGCTGCAGCGGGTTATGAAGTCGACATCGATCCGGAAATCGATTTTGGATACGTGGTCGGTGTAGCATGGGAAAAACCAGAAATTGCCGCCCGGGTCGCCCTAACGTACAACTCCAAAATCACGCACAACCTGTCGCAAACAGAATCTAACAATGTGGTGCCTCCAATTCCTGCGGGTCTTTCTGTCAACAACACAGAAACGGAAGTGGTAACACCGCAGTCGGTGAACCTCGACTTCCAGACGGGTGTGGCACCGAAGACGCTTTTGTTTGGATCAATACGTTGGGTTGATTGGCCGCAATCTATCTACGCCCCGCCTGTGTATGTTGGCATAACCGGAAACAACCTACTTGACTACGACGATGCTACGTTCACTTACACACTTGGCTTGGGCTATCAGTTCTCAGAGGAGTTTTCCGGAGCAGTTACAGTTGGGTATGAGACTTCTACCGGCTCCACTGTTTCAGACTTGGGTCCGACAGATGGTTTCTGGAGCGTCGGTTTGGGCGGCACTTATTCGATCGAGCAAGCGAAGATTTCCGGTGGAATTCGCTATACCGATATTGGGGATGCTACGACAAACCAAGGAGCGCGGTTCACTGGAAACAGCGCCTGGAGTGTCGGTGTTCAGGTCACCTACGCCCTAAACTAATCAGCGTTAGGTCATGGATGAAAAGCCCCGCTGTTAAGCGGGGCTTTTTTTTCGCAAGTTTCGGGTCGCTTCAGTAGTACCCAAATGAAAGAGTGGTGCCATGGAAACTCAGAAACACCTCTCTCCTCGCGCTTGGTCTGAACTTTTGTTGCTGGGCTTGATTTGGGGCGCGTCCTTTTTATCGATCCGGATCGCTTTGGATACAATTCCGGTAATGACATCGGTTTTGCACCGCACTTTCTGGGCTATGTTGGTGCTGTGGCTTGTCGTTCTAATTCAACGTCAGAATATACCAGAAAGCCCCAAGGTCTGGCTGGCTTTTCTGGTCATGGGCCTTCTGAACAACGCTATTCCCTTTACATTGATGGCATGGGGCCAGCTGTATATCGGCACTGGTCTGACGGCGATCCTGAACGCGGCCACGGCGGTTTTTGGCGTCTTGATCGCAGCCATGTTCTTCAAAGATGAGCGTCTGACAAAAGCCCGCCTAACAGGCGCCGGGCTAGGATTTCTGGGCGTGTCGATCGCGATCGGAATACAGAACTTCTCAAATTTCAGCCTACAAAGCACAGCCCAACTCGCGATAGTTGCCGGAACCATCTCATATGCGTTGGCTGCTGCATGGGCCCGCAAGTCATTGTCTGGCCTTTCGCCTATCGTCGCAGCAGCTGGGATGCTGACCGGATCGACGCTGCTGATCCTACCGGTCGCATTGATGGTCGACGGCATGCCCACCTTGACCCTGCCTTTTGTGACATGGGTTGCCATCGGCTACTACGCCATCATAGCGACCGCTGGCGCGTACCTGTTATACTACCGCGTGCTTGCCATGGCTGGCAGCGGCAATCTGATGCTGGTCACCCTGGTTATCCCGCCCGTTGCCATTGTTCTGGGCGCTGCGGTGCGGGACGAGGCCCTTGAACCGAGGGCTTTCGTCGGGTTCGCAGTCCTTGCGTTGGGCCTGTTGATCTTAAATCGTTCTGGTTCTCGCAATTGACGCCGCCTCCTGCCCGATTTAGCAAAGGCTAAAAAGGGACAGTGGCAAATGATCTACGGCTCGGCAAAAGACTGGCGCAACGCGCCGCGAAAAAAAGTGTTATTTTTCGGCATGTCGGGTCTGGGCAAAACCTATGTGTCAAACATCCTGAGGGATTCCGGCGGTTGGTTTCACTACTCGATCGACTACCGTATTGGCACCCGCTACATGGGCGAGTACATCACCGACAACGCCAAGGCCGAGGCGATGAAGGTCCCGTTTCTGCGCGATCTGTTGCTTTCGGATTCGATCTATATCGGCTCGAACATATCATTTGAGAACCTGACCCCGGTGGCGGCCTATCTGGGCAAGCCAGGGAACCCAGATCTCGGCGGGCTTGAAATGTCAGAATACCGCCGCCGGCAAGAGCAGTTCCGCCTGGCTGAAATTCACGCCCTGCTGGACACTGAGTATTTCATCGACCGTGCGCAGCGGTTGTACCAATACCCCCATTTCATCTGTGATACTGGCGGATCCATCTGCGAATGGGCAGACCCGGGCGACCCAGGCGATCAGTTGTTGACTGAATTGTCCCGACACACCCTTATGATATGGCTGAAGGGTGACGAAGATCATACCGCCGAGTTGATAAAACGCTTCGACAAAGCCCCTAAGCCGATGTCTTATCAGGGCGAATTTCTTACCCGCGTCTGGCAAGAATACTTGGACCAACACGGCTGCGCCGAGTCTGATGTTGATCCCGATGACTTCATCCGCTGGACCTATGCTCAAGCTCTCGCTCATCGTCAACCCAGATACGAAGCCATGGCGAAGAACTGGGGTGTCGCAGTCACTGCAGGCGATATCAGCAAGGTACGCGATGCCCCTGATTTCGATGAGTTGATCGAACGCACCCTTGAGACCAGGCGCAATTGCGCCTAACTACCAGCTTTCTATGACCTCTTTAAAAGCCTGAGCATATGCCCATAAAGATCCCTTCAGACCTGCCCGCTTATGACGTCCTGACCAAAGAGGGCGTTATGGTCATGGACGAAGATCAGGCAATGCGTCAGGATATTCGCCCCTTGCGGATCGGGTTGCTTAACCTGATGCCCAAGAAGATCCAGACCGAAAACCAGTTTGCCCGATTGATCGGCGCGACCCCTTTGCAGATCGATCTGTCACTAATCCGTATGACCGAGCACAGGACCAAGAATACCGCAGCGGTTCATATGGCTGAGTTTTATCGCCCCTTTCAGGAGGTGAAGGATCAGAAATTTGATGGTCTCGTCATAACCGGCGCGCCTATCGAGCATTTGGATTTTGTCGATGTGACTTACTGGGATGAAATCAGCGAAGTCTTCGATTGGACCCAAACCAACGTTCATTCGACATTTGGCGTCTGCTGGGGTGGGATGGCGATGATCAACCACTTTCATGGTGTAAAAAAACACATGCTGGACGCCAAGGCCTTTGGGTGTTTCAGGCATCGAAACCTGAACCAAGCCTCTCCGTTTTTGCGCGGGTTTTCCGACGATTGCGTTATTCCAGTCAGTCGCTGGACTGAAATGAAGCAGGCCGAGATTGATGGTGCACCCGGTTTGACCACGTTGCTGGGCAGCGATGATGTTGGCCCTTGTCTGGTCGAGGACAGATCGCATCGGGCGCTCTATATCTTCAACCACTTCGAATACGATAGTGATACGTTGAAACAGGAATATGACCGTGATGTGACCAATGGCACGCCGATCAACGTGCCGATCAACTATTACCCAGACGACGATCCGGCCCAGACTCCGCAGAACCGGTGGCGCAGTCATGCGCATCTTTTATATGGGAACTGGATCAATGAAATTTACCAGAGCACCCCTTTCGATATGAATGACATTGGCCGTTAAACTCCTGATATCTTTTGGCCTTGCAGTGTTGGGCCTGGCGCTATTCACCATCTGGCGCGCGACGCAGCAAGAAGCGCTGGCCGAAGCCGCCTTTCCGCCAGAAGGTGAAATGCTGGATATCGACGGTGTCGCGATTCATGCTGTTGTGATGGGCAAAGGCCCGGATGTCGTGTTGATCCACGGGTCCAGCGGAAACACCCGTGACATGACCTTCGCCCTCGCCCCGATCCTGGCCGAGCACTACCGTGTTATCGTTTTTGACCGGCCCGGTCTTGGCTATTCCGCCAGTTTCAACCCGGATGGTGAAACCATCATCGAACAGGCGGATGTATTACAGCGCGCTGCTGCACTGCTTGGGGCCGACAAACCGATCGTGGCCGGGCAAAGCTATGGTGGGTCAGTTTCGTTGGCCTGGGCCATCACGCGCCCTGACAACATCTCGGCACTGGTCCTGATGGCTCCGGCTGCGATACCGTGGGAAACACCTCTGGATGGGTTCAACCAGCTCGCCTCAACTTCGGCAGGGAGTTCACTCGCCCTGCCCTTCATTACGTCATATGTTCCTGATTGGTACGTAACGCAGGCTCTGGACACTGTCTTTGCCCCACAAAAAGCTCCTGATGGCTATGCCGAACATTTCGGACCTCAATTGACTGTTCGCCGCGCCTCAATGCACGCGAATGCCAAACAGCGCGCAAACCTTCTGCATGAGATCACCCAGTTACAACCCAGATATGGCGAGATTTCTGTTCCGACCGAAATCGTGCACGGCACGGCAGATGATACTGTCGGGCTGGATTGGCACTCCGAACGTCTGATCGAACAAATCCCGGGGGCGGAACTGATCGCACTGCAGGGCATTGGACATATGCCGCAGGTTGTCGCCGCACCCGAAGTTGCTGAAGCAATCGACCGCGCCGCCCGACGCGCAGGTTTGCGTTAAGACGACGCCTAATCCATAGTAAGATATGGATTTTATTGCGAGGTAGCACATGGCCCGGTCGGAAAAAGGCTCTATCGAAAAGTATTACCGCAAAGGCGCGCCCAAAAGCGTGCGCGAAGAAATTAAAAAGGCCAGCAAGGGCGATATTCTGAACCCCACCTATCCCTACGCCGAAAAAATGAAATCCAGCGACTACCAAGAACAGATGGACACGCTGCAGATCGAGTTGGTCAAGATGCAGTCTTGGGTAAAGGAGACCGGTCAGAGGGTTGCCATTATCTTTGAAGGCCGTGACGCGGCGGGCAAAGGCGGAACCATTAAACGCTTTCGCGAAAACCTGAACCCACGCGGTGCCCGTAACGTCGCATTGTCCAAACCGTCGGACACAGAACGCAGCCAATGGTACTTTCAACGTTATATCCCGCATTTGCCTGCGGCGGGGGAAATCGTGTTTTTTGATCGCAGTTGGTACAACAGAGGCGTTGTTGAAAACGTCTTTGGTTTTTGCACACCCAAAGAAAGAGAGCGGTTTTTCCGACAGGTTCTGCCGTTGGAGACAGGTTTGGCTAACGACGGCATTCATCTGTTCAAGTTTTGGCTGAACGTCGGGCGGGCCGAACAGTTGAACCGTTTTCTGGCACGCGAGACAGATCCGTTGAAACAATGGAAGTTGAGCCCGATTGATGTCGCGGGTCTGGACAAATGGGACGCGTATACGCAGTCCATTTCTGAAACGCTGACACGATCTCATACCGACAGCTGTCCATGGACGATCATACGATCTGATGACAAGAAACGCGCCCGGCTTGCGGCGATCCGAACCGTACTTCATACGCTTGATTACGAAGAGAAAAAGACCAAAGATCTCGGCGCAATTGATCCGAAAATCTGCGGCGGGCCGGAAATCTGGGACGCATAGACTTGCAGTCCTTAGCTAAAGCAGTTTCTCGCATGAAATGACACATCGCTGCCGCATTTCTGCCGCCGAGAAGCCGTCGACATGCATCAAAGTTCCTACTTAAAAAGCGAGATACAGACAGGTGCTCTCGATGGTTGAGGAAGTATTCGCCGCGCTGCGGCATCCCTTTGAGTTGTTCTTTGATCCGACAAACCGCTTGTCCTTGCTTCATTTGGGGACAGCGCTGGCGGCGGCCATTTTCGTTTTCTATCGAACCAGAAAGGCGCGGCAGGGCAAAACCTTCAAAGATCTGCTCAATTGGTTGCTTCCTTGGGATGTGCTGACTCATAAGTCAGCAAAAGCTGATTACGTCATGTTTTTCTTGAATAAATCCATCATTGGCGCAATCTATGCGTCGATCTTGTTGCAGGTTCCGTTCTGGTACAATGTCGTCGAGAAAATCTTGGGACCTGCAACCGAAGGACCATATGATTCCTCGCTCGCTGTGTCAGTATTCTATACAGCGGTGGCTGTCCTCGTATTCGATGGGGCTCTTTGGTTCGGGCACTACATTTTTCACAAAATCCCTTTCTTGTGGGAGTTCCACAAAGTCCATCACTCTGCCGAGGTCATGACACCGCTGACCGCGTCTCGTATGCATCCGGTCGAGGAGATCATTTCTTCACTCCTAAGTGGATTTTTTGTTGGGGTCGCGATCGCCTTGCTTGACCAGTACTTCGGAAGCAATGCACGGGCGTTTACACTGTTCGGCTTGAACATCATCGTCTTCGTATTTTTCATAGCTGCCTTCAACTTGCGTCACAGCCATGTCTGGCTGCAATATCCTGACTGGGTGCAGCATGTCTTCGTGAGCCCTGCACAGCATCAAATTCATCATTCCAAGGCCCGTAAGCATTGGGATAAGAACATGGGCTTTATCTTTGCGATATGGGACTGGAGTGCCGGAACACTTTACTCACCGAAATCGAAGGAAAATATTGAATACGGTTTGGGAAATGGCGAAGACGGAACATGGAACGATCCCGTCGTTTTATATCTGCGCCCGTTCCGAAACGCTTTTGCTCTCTTAAAAAAGGATCCCAGAGTTGCTCTTACAGGATCCAACGCCGAAGCCCGGTCGGAACAAGAAGCCACACATGCGAGCTCCGCCGAGAGCAACTAGTCCTCATGTTGTGAAATAATGGGTCTGCGACCTCTCAAGCGTTGGACGAACCTATCCTGATACACTATCTCTTTGGTCTCAATTGTCTTTAGCACAAAGGTGCCTGAGCCCGGGATGACGAAACGCGGTTATCACCATGGAAACCTGAAACAAGCCCTGATCGAGGCTGCTTTGTCTCTGATTGAAGAAAAGGGTCCAACGGGTTTCACACTTTCTGAGGCGGCCAAAACTGCGGGCGTGACACCAGCGGCTGTATATCGTCACTTTCAAGGCCGCGAAGATCTGATTGCGGAAGCGGCGCGGCAAGGCTTTGAGATGTTCGCCGATCTGATGCAATATGCCTATGACAAGGGGCAGCCATCAGCCCTGGCGGCCTTCGAAGCCACCGGCCGCGCCTATCTGGCTTTTGCGCGAAAACATCCCGGCCATTATATCTCGATGTTCGAAAGTGGGATTTCCCTGAACCGAACCCCGGAATTGTCGCTGGCGGCGAACCGTGCAAAAAGCGTGCTTGAAAAAGCTGCTGACGATTTGTCCCAGCATATTCCACCGCAAAAGCGCCCTCCTGCTGCGATGTTCAGCGCACATATCTGGGCAATGAGCCATGGCGTTGTTGAACTCTATGCCCGCAACACGGGTGCGACGTCCCCTTTTCCACCTGAAGACCTACTTGAAAGCGGTATTGGTATTTACCTCAGGGGATTGGGTTTGGTTCCTCAGGACAAGTGATCCTAAATCCAGGCCGGACCGAACCCAACGTGGATGCATTTCGGAAGGCCGACGACCGATCCCACGATGGATCGTGTCCCTAGATGCGATGAACTGCCTCGATCCGGTCATCGCTTAATGAGATCGGCTAGTCGTTTAGAAGCCACCGTATTTTTCATAAAGCGTCTGCTCCGCGCGACCACCCTGGCTTTACCCCACAGAGAACATCACGGCTTTATGTCAAAACGCTTATTTTGTTAGCTTTATTGATGTTTTTGGGACTACCGACTAGGAGTTCAGGCAGACGCTCGCGTTACTACCTTAGCTAGACCTTTGAATCATCTGCCTTGCCATGGGTTCGGTCGTAGGAAGATACCTTGGGCTGTTGATGCGCCGCGCGAACATCTTCTCCGGGATCATACACCTCAATCAGCAACGGATAGCAGGATGCAGCGTCGGACGAATGCTCGGATGAACAATCGCCGCCAGGACATGCTGAGATGCCAACCACAAGGTCAATTTCCGCGTGAAATTCTAGATAATCACCGGGGCGCACTGGGCTTGCTTTCATGAAGTACTGACCAGTATCGCGGGTAAAACCGGTGCACATGAAAACATTCAAAACGTCATGCACGTACACCTCCGCTTCGTGCAAGGGTAAATCACAATGACTTGCTAATGCGCGCGTCAGGTTGGAATGGCAGCAATGGTGATAGTCGTTGCCCGACAGCAACCGCCCGGTGTAGGGATCGCAACGCGTACCAATGACGTCATGCACTGATCCCCCAAACTCGTCAAAGCCATACCAGTCAAGGGTGTCTTCGACGATGGTCGCCATTGGGCGCATAGTTGGAAAACTTGACCACATTCGGTCGCCGGTCGACAGATGCGTGCCATGCAGTGCCCGTGTTTTTCCCGAGTAGAACCGCTCGGTCAGGTCATGTTTGTTCCAAAGGTTCAAATCACCAACCTGCGCGCCGTCGACCGAAACGATGCGAAAGAACGCTCCGGCAGGTACGTCTATGCAAGCCGCATCTCGTGGCAGCGCCGTAGTTTCTGCAGATTTCTTAGCCTTTTGCCTCAGGTCACTCAGCCCCTTCAAATCAGGTTGGTCGAGGCTGTCCGGCGGGTAACAGATCACCGGCTGAATACCCTTGCGGACATTCGCGTCCTGAGGCGGCGTGAAGCTTGGGTTTTCTGATTTCACGAGAGACTTCCAACTGTTTTGTGACAAGCGCTTAACGTCACCAGAGATAGGACAACTTCATACGAGATGCCATCCGGGTTGACAGATTCAAAATCGGCTCATCGCAATGCCTTGCCGCCGAACCATTTGGCCAGCCATCTCAGCAGCGCCATGCGTTGCGATCTGTGCCAATTGTGAGGACCAGCAATGAGCAGTCCTATTTGTGCACAAGAGCATTGAAAACCGTCATAGTGATTTATCCGACGTATTCACCCACCAGCAGCGTCGGTTTGCAATTCAAACAATCGCAGCTGCACCCATGCCTGTTTCATCCATCGCGGATACAAAAGCGCTATTTCGAGTTTGGAAAGACCACCAATGACCGTCAAGTAGATGGCGGAGAGACAGGGATTCGAACCCTGGAGACGGTCTCCCGCCTACACACTTTCCAGGCGTGCGCCTTCGACCACTCGGCCACCTCTCCGTAAAGGCGATATGTGAACCAACACAATCGGATTTGCAAGGCCCCAAATCGGGGAATTTGGTGCCGCCTGAGTAAATAAATCACGCAAATGAGTCAGCGGGTCACACAGAGAAAACAACCTCACTTTGTGATCGAGCGGATCGTCGTTGGACTACGGATCAGAACTCCTCACCACCATCGGGATCCAGATCCGACTCTTTCATTTCTATTGGGCTGGTCGAGTCTCTTCGGGATTGCACTTGCGCGCTGTCCGGCGTAGTTTCAGGTGCATTATCAGAAGATTGCAGAACCTCTGGGTTCCGTAGCCACAAATCGCGCTGGGCAAATGGAATCTCGATCCCAGCCTCGACGAAGCGGCGGTTAATCTCGTGGTTCATGTCGGATTTCACCGACAAAACCCAGTTCACGTCCCGCAAGATCGCCCGTATCTCGAAATCCAGAGAGTCGGCCCCGAAGCCCTGGAACACCACACTGGGCGCCGGGTTGGCCAGAACCATCGGGTGAGTGTTAGCAACCTCTCCCAATATCTCCTCGACCTGTTTTGTATCGGTCCCATAGGCCACGCCAACCGGCACGATCACCCGGCCAATCGTGTTCCCCCGCGTGTAGTTTGTCACCACTCCGCTGATCAGGTCCGAATTCGGGACAATCACATCCGTTCTGTCAAACGTCTCGATCCGGGTCGACCGCACCGAGATGTCGCGCACATAGCCCATCATCCCGTTAACGTCGATCCAGTCGCCCTTGGAAATCGGACGTTCGACCAAGAGGATAATGCCAGACACGAAATTCGAAACGATAGTTTGCAGACCAAAACCGATGCCCACGGACAACGCACCGGCAACGATGGCAAGCGACGACAGGTCAAAACCCGCCACCATGATGGCGACCAAAGCGGCCAGAAAGACGCCGACATATCCTGACCCGGAAACGATCGCATTCTGGCCCCCCGGGTCGATACTGGTTTTTGGCAGCAGTGAGTTTCGCAGCCCGCTTTGCAAAAGTCGCGTTAAGGCATAGCCAATCGCAAATACTGCAACAAATGTCAGAAAGTTGGTCGGTGAGATCGTCACGCCGCCGATATCGAAACCCTGCAACAGCCGAGACCACGCTTCGAGCAGATCCGCCTCGCGGGCTCCCCAATAGACTGCAAGGATCGGTAGCGCGATGATCGTCAGGGCGAATCCAATCAGCACCGCAAAAAGCGAATCTCCGGCACCTTCGCCCTGCCCGCTTACCCAACCATAGATTTGGCAGAAGAAACGCTGGAAGATGATTAATGCGGCAATCAAAACCAGTGTTTTGACGGCTGGAAAGACAATGGCTTCTGCAGCATTTGTATAGCCCAGAAGTGCTAGAAAGGGTGCGGC
This sequence comes from uncultured Ruegeria sp., assembly GCF_947504215.1. Taxonomy (GTDB): domain Bacteria; phylum Pseudomonadota; class Alphaproteobacteria; order Rhodobacterales; family Rhodobacteraceae; genus Ruegeria. The sequence continues at coordinate 80,005 of NZ_CANNGO010000001.1, forward strand.
CATGCCCAGCATGAACAGCGCGCGGCGCAAAAACTCGACCAGTTGGCTGAAACCCGCTGCCCGGGACGAGGTGTTTTGTTCAGACCCCTCCTTCTGAACGTCATTTGTTCGTATGTGACGTGCACGCAGCAGCAACAGTGCAGTTGCCACAATAATTGGAAAACTGACCACGGCCCGTGTCGCATCCGAGATGTTTTCAATCTTCTCGAACAACTTTACCAACTCGTGCAGGATCAGCATGATCGCCAGCAAATCCAGGTAGATACGAAGCTCCGTGATTTTTCTGACCGAAAGGCGTTTGAAGTTGTTCGCCGCACCCATCAGATAAATTTGGCGACCGATCCAGTCGTAAGACAGCACAATTGCTGCCCAGTAGGGGATTTCATCAACCAACAGCGATCCGCGCAGGCCCAAAACATCGGTGAGGTAGAGCGCCACGACCACTGCCAACACACCGATCCATGGCAAGATAATCCGAAGCAGCGAAATGACAAAGGTCCAAACGCCACTGCCAGAACCGCCAAACTGCCGCAGATACTCACCACCCTTCTCTGACCAGTATTTGCCAAAGACCAGCAAGACCGTAGCGATGCCCAGCAATATGAAAATCACCAATCCACGTTCGCGAATTTGCTCGCGAACAATGTCGGTCTTCATATTCTTGACCGTCTCGTTGATCAGGCTGCGGGCCGCACTTTCGACATCCAACCATGCCGGGGCCCAATACGCCGGGTTTATTGGCGACGGGCCCTTCTCCAAAAGCTCCTTGGTTTGTCGATCACGGATAATCTGGTCGATTTCGCTGATCAGACCGTTGGCGCGGCTATACGCTTCTTCCGAGATGATGCGCGGAACGCGCAAGCTGTTCAGCTGGTTTTCAAGGTGCTGGCGCAGCTTGGCAATGTCTTCTGGTTCAGTTGCATCCCCTTCGGGCTTAGGCCCCAGGGCTTTAAGCTGCCCTTCCAGTGTCTCAATCCGCTCGGTATTTTCTCCGCGAGATTTGTTAAAGGTATCTCGATAACCGTTTATTTCTGAACGCAAATTTTCCAACGCCGCGCTCGACGCCCTGTTGACGTCGATCACGGCCTCGGCCCGATCCGCTGTTCTTATCCATGTCTGATAGTATTCGCTTTGCCGATCTGACAGCTGCGCATCTGCAATACTACCAAACCCGACAAGCGACAGGATAACGAGAGCAAGAAACAGGCGGACCTGTCGCAGCATCATACGTCCTCGAATACGCCCGGAATGCTACGCGGCGCTTCGGTCATCCAGTCAGGTACGGGCAACTCCTTTTCACGGAGGAATTCCGGGTTGAACAGCTTGGACTGATAGCGCGTGCCGTAATCACACAGAATGGTCACAATGGTATGGCCCGGTCCCATTTCCTTAGCCAAACGCACTGCGCCCGCCATGTTGATCGCAGTTGATCCGCCCATAACAAGGCCTTCTTCGCGCAAGAGGTTAAAGATGTAGGGCACCGCTTCATTGTCGGTGATTTGATAAGAATGGTCCGGTGTGAACCCTTCAAGGTTTTTGGTCACGCGGACCTGCCCGATGCCCTCGGCGATCGAGCTGCCTTCCATCGCGATCTCGCCGGTTGTGTAGTAGGAAAAGAGTCCTGCCCCCATCGGATCGGCGAGGCCAATTTTGACGCCTTTGGGCTGCAGGGCATCGGCCACGCCTGCCAACGTGCCGCCAGATCCGACGGCGCAGATGAACCCATCAACCTTGCCACCTGTCTGTTCCCAGATTTCCGGGCCGGTGGTTTCCACATGGGCTTGCCGGTTGGCGACATTGTCAAACTGATTGGCCCAGATTGCGCCATTTGGTTCGGTCTGCGCCAGTTCCTCGGCCAGACGGCGAGAGTAATGCACGAAGTTGTTCGGGTTGCGATAAGGTGCCGCTGGCACCTGCACAAGCTGCGCCCCCGCCAGGCGCAGCATGTCTTTTTTCTCTTCGGACTGAGTTTCCGGGATCACGATCACAGTCTTGAACCCCATCGAAGCACCCACAAGCGCGAGCCCGATGCCAGTGTTCCCCGCAGTGCCTTCGACAATCGTGCCTCTGGGCTTCAGATCGCCGCGGGCGATGGCATCGCGAATAATATAAAGCGCGGCACGGTCTTTAACGGACTGGCCCGGGTTCATGAACTCGGCCTTGCCGAGGATTTCGCACCCGGTTTCGTCACTGATGCGGCGCAGCCGGATCAACGGTGTTTTTCCTACTGCGTCAGCAAGATCTCGTGCAATGCGCATGGCACCCTCATGTCATTATGTCTCAACGAAGATTTACAGATGCAGTGTTCCAACCACAAGCGTCATAGTCATGCGCGCAGGCGGTCCCTGTGACGTGCCAACCAATGGGCGAGCGTCAACAAGGGCAAATCCTTGAAAACACTCTGATCAACAAGGTTCATGAATTCTTCGAACGGCAGAATCTGCGTGCGGATATCCTCACCCTCAGTTTCCACACCGCCTACCTCGGTGGTTTCAGTCAATTCGCCCACTCCAACGTAGAGATAGACATACTCAGTCGACGATCCGCTTGATGAATAAGCGCCGCCCGCATATTCAAGCTTTTCCAAGGTGATTTTCGCCTCTTCTGTCGCCTCGCGATACGCGGTTTGCTCGGGCGTTTCTCCGGGATCGATCATTCCGGCGACGGGTTCCCACATCCAGGGCTCAGGGTCATCGATCAAAAACAACGGCGTTCTGAACTGCTCGACCAACAGGACCGTGTCGCGCACCGGGTCATAAGGCAACACAACTACGGCACTGCCTTGCAACAGTGCATTGCGGCTTAGCACAGGACCCATCGAGCCGTCGTGCTGGCGATGCTGCAGTTCGATTTCTTCCAATCCGAGGTAATCAACATAGGCCCGGGTATGACGATGCACGACGACATCTTCGGCCACATTGCGTGGATCACCGGTTTTGCGTTGTCGCGCAAACAGCTTGGCCCATGCCCGTGTCTGGATCGCAGGCATGCTGCGCGACATCGCGCGGGCGTCGACCTTGCCGAAATAGGCCATTTCTTCTTCAGCGGCGAGCGTAGTTACCTCGCCCAGCCGATCGACCCAATTCTGCAAAGACCAGGGATCGCTAGGTATCCACGCACCAGGAGCTGGATAAAACACCTGCGCGGAAGCTTCGCTATCATCCTGCAGAACAACAGTGACCGGTTCTAGATCATAGTCGAAGCCGCCTTCGTAAAACGCCAGTCTCGCCAAATCCTCAGCCGTCAGTCCACGCACAAGGATACCTTGGGCATTTGCCCGGGCTTCCTGCAGGATCATTGGAAAGTCCTGCCCCTGAACTGCGTAAACCATATGGTCAGGAAGGATTGCAGCATACATGGACAGCGCGTTGGCGTCGCGCCCCAAAACACGGTGCAGCAAGGGCTCGTGCCGCAACGTGCCATATAAGAAAAGATCAGACACAATTCAGACTTTCACGCCGGACAAAGATATCAGCGCCAACGGCGACTTGCTTCTTCAGTTGCCAATCCAGCAACCACAGCACCAACGCCCAATGTCACTAGGATTTCGGGAACCAGCAACAGCTGACCATAGTCGAGCCCGATCTTGAAGATGGCCAATAATGCCTCGAAGGGGCCGTCGTAGCGGTGACGCATTGCCAGACGGAACATCTCGTAGCAGCCTTGTACAAACAGTGCCCAGAAGACCAACGAGGCAACACCCGTCAGGCCATTGTTTACCCCCGCTGTCCAGCCACGGCCTGCGCGCTTGCCCATGACCTTCCATCCACAGATCCAGCCCAACGCGATGTTTACAATGGTGAAATAGCCATAATCTTTGCCTTCTTCACCATTTTCTATGATCATGCTCGACACCAAGAAGGCTATTACCACCAGACAAATGGCGGCAACTAGACGTGAGGCACTGGGCATTCTGAATTCCGTTCCTTAACTGGGCTTTGCTACGGTGATCTGTGTCACATCACAATTGCCTGTGTCAAAGGCCGCTCCGCATGCGGTCAAATAATAATTCCACATGCGGCGAAAACGCTCATCAAAACCCAATTCTGATACCTGATCCCATTTGGCATTGAACGTCTCGTACCAACGCCGCAAGGTCAGGTCGTAGCTTTTACCAAATTCTTTGGATCGCACTAGTTTCAACCCCGCCTGATCAATTTGTTCACGCAAAACCGTCGGCGATGGCAGCATCCCACCCGGAAAGATGTATTTCTGAATGAAATCAACACCGTTCTTGTAGAATTCCCAGCGGTGGTCTCCGACGGTGATGATCTGAAAAGTGGCTTGCGCCCCGGGTTTCAGCCTTTCGCGAACCGTGTCAAAGTAAACCGGCCAGTATTTCTGGCCCACCGCTTCGAACATCTCGATCGAGGCAATCCCGTCATAGTGCCCACGCTCATCTCGGTAGTCTTGCAGCTTGAAATCGACAAGATCAGAAAGTCCTGCCTTTTCTATACGTTGAGAGGCGAATTTCAACTGTTCTTCACTGATCGTCAAACCTGTTACGCGAAGGCCACGCTCTTTCGCGGCATATTCGGCGAACCCACCCCAACCGCAACCAATCTCAAGGATGTGGTCACCGGGCTTTGCACCCATTTCGTCAACCAAGCTTTCGTATTTCGCGGCTTGCGCTTTTTCCAAGCTTTCCTGCCCTGTTTCAAACAGAGCGCTGGAATAGGTCATCGTGTCGTCCAGCCATAGACCGTAGAAGTCATTGCCCAGATCATAGTGGTAAGAAATGTTCTTTTTGGCCTGCGTCCGGTTGTTACGGTGCAGCCAGAAGCGCAACCGCTCGTAGGCCTGAACCAGAAACTTACCCGTGAAACCATCATACACTGTTTCAGTTCCCAGATGGACCAGATCCATAAAGGATCGCAAATCAGGCGTGCTCCAATGTCCGTCCAGGTACGCGTCGGAAAACCCCAGCTCTCCCTCGCGGATTAGTCGGGCAAAAACATCCGGGTCGTGGATATCTACCTGAGCAACGGGACCTGGTTTGGCGCCCTCAGTGCGAAACGTACGGCCATCTGGCAAGGTGATATCCAGACGGCCAGACTCCATCTTGCCCAGCATCTTGAAAACCTGCGCGAAATATCTAGGCAGTTTTTTTTGCCCCTCAGTCGTCATAAAGATCATCCGCTCTCCCCTTTGCGGTGCCTCTAGAAGGCTAGGCCGCGATTCTGTTTCTGGCAAGTTTTCAGTTCCTTACTGGCTTTTTCGGCATTCATACGCGGCCAGCGCACGGCGTCGCCCATCCGGCAATGCGACGACAGGTTTTGGGTAATCTGTGTCGGGCCGGATGTTCCACGATCTCGGAACGGCATCGAAATAGGCAAGTGCGGTATCGCTTGGATCGGCCTGACCCTCTGCAATCCACCGCCGTATGTAAGCGCCATCGGGATCAAACCGCTCCTGTTGTGTCTGTGGATTGAATATCCGGAAAAACGGCGACGCGTCGGGGCCTGATCCGGCCACCCATTGCCACCCCATTGCGTTAGCAGCCGGATCCCAATCGATCAGGCAGTCCGCGAACCAATCCATGCCAATCTTCCAGTGAGTCATGAGATGTTTGGTCAGGTAGCTGCCGACAATCATTCGCGCGCGGTTGTGCATACGCCCGGTGACATACATCTGCCGCAAACCCGCATCGACGACCGGAATGCCTGTTCTGGCCTGCTGCCAAGCCACCACATCAGGATGGTTTGGATCGATATTCCAGGGAAACCCATCCCATTCCGGTTTCCAATTGCCGGTCAAAAGGCGTGGCGTGTGATACATCAGGTGGTACGCAAACTCACGCCAAACAAGCTGGCGCAAGTACGCCTCAGTCCCGGACACGCCCATCATGGCGGCGCGCTGCACCCTGTGCCACGCGGTACGTGGCCCGATTTCACCTAATGAGAGGTACTCTGACAGGTTCGATGTCCCGTCCCGGTCTAACCTGTCCCGATGGTTGGAATACCCGCTGACGCGGTCCAGAAAACCGTCCAGATGATCAAGCGCCGCCTTTTCACCCGGCTGAACATACGGGCTGACGACAAAAAGCCCGCGGTTCATAGCCGTTCCTAACTTCCATGAAGCCAGATCATCAGAAGCAGGCCATTGCTTCGGCGCTGGCAGCCGCGTCGGCGCCGCATCTGGAACAGAAACCTCTCGCGACTGAACCGCCCGCCACATTGGCGTGAAAACACGAAACGGCTGTCCCGCTTTGGTTGCAACGGTCCAGGGTTCGAACAGAAGATGACCGGCAAACGACTTTGCCTGCACGCTTTGAGCGCTCAAAGTCGATTTGATCATTGTATCGCGTTCGATCGCTTCTGGATCGTAAGCACGAGACCAGTAAACGGACTTGGCCCCGGTTTCGGAGATCAAATGCTGCAATTGATCCAAGGCATTGCCGCGACGCAGGATCAGTCGACTCCCAATTTGCCTTAGCGACTGGTCAAACTCTTCCAACCCCAGCCCAAGGCGCCACTTTGGTGCTGCACCCAAATGCTGGGCCAGATCGTCCAATATGAAGACTGGGATGATGGGGCGGCCTGTTTCCACAGCCGCCGTAAGTGCCGGATGATCCGACAGGCGCAAATCCCGTCGGAACCACAAAATAATCGGAGACTGCCCCTGTGACATACATGTCCTGATGTTTTCTTCGTTATACGAGGCCGAGCAAAATTTGGATCACAAAACGCGTTCAAGTGCCCCTAAAAGTTGATCAATTTCATTTTTCGCGGTGTAATGCGTGAAACTGATCCGAAGAACGCCCTGCGCTGGATCGACACCCATAGCTTGCAACGGTCGCGACGCATAAAAGTCTCCGCCGCCAGCCATGATACCATGCTGCGCAAGTTCCGCCGCAACTGGTTCTGCTGGGCGATTCAACGACAACGCGACCGTCGGCGCCCGCATAGACGCATCTGACGGGCCAATCAAACGGACGGCATTTCGATCTTTCACAGCGTCCAGCACCGGTTGCAGCAAAGCAACCTCGAACGACCGCATCAGATCATGAACAAAGGCTCCTTGCTCGGCTGCGCCTGTCTTTGGCCCACTGTGATGGCCACACAGCTGTTCCACATAATCCGCCATCCCGGCGCTTGCTGCAATCTGAGCATGATCCGGGCCGGCCGGAGTGAATCGTTTGTACAAAACATCGCCGTTAAAATAATGCGCCTGGTTGGGCAGCAGCTCTCCAAGTGTACGGCGAATGACCATGCAGCCTTGATGCGGCCCATAGGTCTTGTAGGCAGAAAACAGGTAGATGTCCGGGCCTAAATCGCCGACATTCGGGAACCCATGCGGCGCGTATGATACGCCGTCCACGCATACAAACGCACCTGCAGCATGGGCGATTGCAGTGATCTCGGTAACCGGATTGATCTCACCCACCACGTTCGAACAATGGGGAAAGCAGACAAGACGCACTTTTTCATCCAGCAGGTTTTCCAGATCTTGTGGGTTCAGCGACCCGGTATCAGGATCGATCTGCCATTCCCGCACCTCGATTCCAGCGTCTGCCAGACGCCGCCACGGGCCGGAATTGGCCTCATGGTCCTGATCAGTCACAATTATGGCCTCGCCTGGTTTCATCCACTGCCGGAACGCCTGCGCCAGAACATACGTGTTTTGCGTGGTCGAAGGGCCAAAGCTCAACTCATCCGTATCTACGCCCAGAATGGCGGCCATCCGGCTGCGTGCCTCATCCATCTCTTGCCCGGCAAGCCGGCTGGCCTCGTACGCGGCGTAGGGTTGAACCTTGCGCTGAGTATAAAACCGCGTCAGCCGGTCAATAACCGGCTTGCAAGTATATGATCCGCCTGCATTTTCGAAAAACGCTTGCCCTGCCAGGCTGGGTTCGGAAAAAGCGGGAAACTGTGCCCGAACGAAATCGATATCCAGAGAGCTCATCGCATCTCACTCCTCAGTCATGCTGCACATCAAAGAGGAGCCGGCGCATGTTTCCGGACACCTCAGAAATCATGGCAGGTCTTCCAGCCTCGCCGAAACCTTGGTCACCACCACATGGCATCGGCAGTTCTATGGATTGAATGCGAACCCTAGGAACGAGGTTACGTTGCCGGTGGACCCTGCGCAGGTCAAGCGCGGCATTCAAACAAAAAGGCCGGCCCCTTGGATCCGGCCAATTGCAGATCTCTGGTCGAAATCGTCAGCCTTGAACCTTTGTATAGGTCCCCTCGCCCGCCAGAATGCCGCGGAACCCGCCGGGTTCATCCAAGCCGAATACGATCAAGGGTAGGTTGTTGTCCCGCGCCAATGCAATGGCCGAGGCGTCCATGACCCGCAGGCGTTTGGCCAGAACATCGTCATAGGTCACTGTGTCATAGCGCACCGCATCCGCATGTTCCTTAGGGTCCTTATCGTAAACACCGTCAACGCCATTCTTGCCCATAAAAATAGCCTCGCACGCCATTTCGTTGGCGCGCAGCGTGGCAGCGGTGTCCGTGGTGAAATACGGGTTGCCTGTTCCCGCGGCGAAAATGCAGACCCGCTTCTTTTCAAGGTGACGCACCGCGCGGCGGCGAATATAGGGCTCACACACTTCATCCATGCGAATGGCCGAGATTACACGGGTGAACACCCCAACCTCTTCCAATGCAGATTGCATCCCCAGCGCATTCATGACGGTGGCCAGCATCCCCATGTAATCCGCTGTCGTCCGTTCCATCCCCTGGGCCGAGCCGCTGAGGCCACGGAAAATGTTGCCACCGCCGATAACCATGCAAATCTCGACGCCCATATCATGCACTGATTTGACCTCTTGCGCGATGCGCTGGACCGTTGGCGGGTGCAAACCGAATCCCTGATCCCCCATCAAAGCCTCACCCGAAATCTTCAACATCACGCGTTTATACGTTGTTTTAGTGGCTTCTTCGGTGTCGATGGATGGGGAAAGGCTCATATTGCGCTCCGGGCTGGCACGGGTTTATTTTCCGGCGCAAAATGAAGCAAAAGCGCCGCAGGTTCAATGCGGTTGGTAAGGAATGAGGCAACCCCGAATGACCGGCCATTCAGCATCACAAATCCTAGACCGCCTGCCCCCGATCCCAGAGGGTAAACCGGTGCTGATCGCAGGCCCCACTGCGTCGGGAAAATCAGCGCTGGCCTTGCAGATTGCCGAGACCTTCGGCGGCGTCATCGTGAACGCCGATGCCAGTCAGGTCTATGATTGCTGGCGGGTCATCTCTGCCCGCCCGTCCGCCGAAGAAGAAGCCCGCGCCCCACACAAGCTTTATGGCCACATCCCCTTTGATCAGGAATATTCGACCGGGCACTGGCTGCGCGAGGTTGTTCCATTGCTGACAGGCGGTCAACGCCCGATAATCGTAGGCGGCACTGGCCTGTACTTTACCGCGTTGACCGAAGGCATGGCGGAAATTCCAACCACACCCGCGGATGTGAGGTCATTGGCCGACCAGATGTCGCTGACCGAACTAATGGCAGGCGTTGACGATCTGACACTTGAACGGCTGGACACCAACAATCGTGTCCGTGTTCAACGCGCCTGGGAGGTGCAGCAGGCGACCGGGCGCAGCCTGCTATCTTGGCAGTCTGAAACACCCGCCCCGGATCTGACTTTGTCGAATGCCGTTCCCATCGTCTTTGATGTCGACAAGGCCTGGCTGCTGGGTCGGATCACCCGGCGCTTTGATCAGATGCTGGAAATGGGCGCCTTGGACGAAGTAAAGGCCATGCGCGATCGATATGACCCGTCACTACCGGCTTATAAGGCGATAGGTGTTCCCGAACTGACCGCGTATCTTGACGGAGAGATGACGCTGGATCAGGCCCGAGAAAAAGCCACAATCTCGACCCGGCAATTTGCAAAGCGACAACGGACTTGGCTTCGCGCCCGGATGAAAGAATGGTATCATATTGATTTCTCAAGGTGATACTTTGGTAAGGCGTATTCTTTCCTGCGAGCCGCTCCGTGATCGTCGATGTTCGATAGTGGGAAGGATAACCCACGCTTGCTTATCTAGTGTCTCACTTTGATAAGTGGGCGAATCCCCATCGGATTGTTCTGGCATAGCCCTTTAAACTCGTATCAACGATGTCGTTTTTTTGCCATCTATGACGATTTCGAACATTGACCTGATGCAAATTCTGGTGCCGAATGCGCCCATGGGGATGCTGAGAATCCAAAAAAGAAAACCCATCGACCTACCTTGCGGCGCCTGCTGCGCCGGGTAGCTCTGATCTTCACAATAAAAAAACTGTGTCACAGGGAGATGCATTTATGACAAATCAAACAACCACCGGAGCACCGGTACACTGGGCGGCTGAGATGCACGCCCAGGAGTATCGGGACGGTAAGTTAAATCGCCGCGAGTTCCTAACTCGCACCACAGGGCTGGGCCTGACGGCCGCCGCAGCCTATGGGATGATCGGATTGGCTGCACCTGCCCGCGCGGAAGGTGAAGACGCTAAGCAGGAAGGCGGTACAATCCGCGTTCAGCAGGAAGTACGCGCTTTGAAAGACCCGCGTACCTATGACTGGTCTCAGATCGCAAACGTAACCCGTGGCACTATGGAATATCTGGTCGAGTATAACTCGGACGGTACATTCCGCGGCATGCTGCTGGAAGGCTGGGAAGTCAACGACGATGCGACCGTTTACACATTGAAAGTCCGTCCGGGCGTCAAATGGAACAACGGAGACGATTTCACCGCCGACGACGTTGCCCGCAATATCGCGCGCTGGTGTGACAAGAGCTCGGAAACCAACTCGATGGCGGGTCGTTTTGCGACCTTGATTGACGCTGACTCAGGTCAGGCAATTGACGGCGCGATCGAAGTTGTGGACGCAAATACGGTTAACCTTAACCTGCCCAACTCTGACATCTCGCTGATCGCAGGTATGGCCGACTATCCGGCCGCTATCGTGCACAGCTCGTTCAGCGAAACCGATCTGCTCAACAATGTAGGCACCGGTGCCTACCTGATTGAAGAGCTGGAAGTTGGTGTGAAAGCATCGCTGGTCCGCAACGAAGACCACACCTGGTGGGGCGAAGAAGTCTTTGGCCGTCCGGCGCTGGACCGCATCGAGTACATCGACTACGGCACCGATCCTTCCGCTTGGCTGGCTGCTTTAGAATCCGACGAAGTCGACATGCTGTACGAGTCGGTCGGTGAATTCATCGATGTGATGGACAGCCTCGGCTATGTGAAATCGGAAGTTGTCACGATGAACACCATCGTTGTTCGACCGAACCAGCTGGCCGAAATCGACGGCAAAAAGCCCTATGCGGACAAGCGTGTGCGCCAGGCTCTGCAGATGGCCGTGGACAACGCGGTTTGTCTCGAACTCGGATATGGTGGCCGTGGGTCGCCTGCTGAAAATCACCATGTTGGCCCGATTCACCCGGATTACTTCGAACTGCCTCCACAGAAAGTCGACCCGGAAGGGGCTCGCGCTCTGATGGAAGAAGCCGGAATGGCCGATTTCGAGCATGAGTTGATGTCAATCGATGATGACTGGCGCCGCAACACTACTGACGCCGTGGCCGCGCAGCTGCGTGACGCGGGCATCAAGGTCAAGCGGACGGTTCTGCCAGGCAACACCTTCTGGAACGACTGGGCCAAGTACCCATACAGCTCGACCAACTGGAACCACCGTCCTCTGGGTGTTCAAATCTGGGCGCTGGCCTATCGTTCGGGCGAGGCCTGGAACGAATTCGGCTGGGCCAACCCTGATTTCGATAACTTGCTGACCGAGGCACTGGCCATTGCCGACGCTGATAAGCGTCGCGAAGTTGTCGCCAAAGGCGAAGCGATGATCCAGGAAGAAGGCGTGACCGTTCAGCCGTACTGGCGGTCGCTCTATCGTCACATGAAGGATGGCCTGGTGGGCACCGACATGCATGTGTCGTTCGAACACCATCACTACAAGTGGGGTTGGGCTGCGTAAAACCCGCCTGCTCACCCTCCGGGGGCGCCTGACTTAGGCGCCCCCTTACAGCCGCAGACTTTCCGACACGGGATCGGACGTCCGAGGCCAGAAAATGGTCCACTGATCTGCGGAACACCCGAATAACAGGGGCCAACATGGGACTATTCATCCTCCGACGGTTCGGCGTCATGCTGTTAACAGCACTGTGCTTGACGTTCGTGGTTTTCTTTCTGACCAACCTCTATCCAAACCTTGAAAAACTCGCCAAGACGCAGGGAAACCAGCGTATGTCCGACGAACAGGTCGAGACATGGCTTGAAAACAGAGGATATCTGCAGCCGACCCTTATCAAGTATGGCCAGTGGCTGGGCGTAATGCCGGGTTACCAAAAGGTTCAGGAGGATGGGCAGGTTTTGGGCACCTGCACGCGCCCCGGGTCAACGGCTGACAACACCCCGAGGTTCTGCGGTGTTCTGCAAGGGGATTGGGGATACTCCAGTGTGTTTAAGGACGAGGTTGGCAGCATCGTCGCCAAACGTCTGGGCAACACCGGCTTTCTGATGCTCTGTGTTCTGGTGCTGATGGTTCCATCTGCCCTTATCGTCGGAGTACTGGCCGGGATGCGTGAGGGATCAGCGCTAGACCGGTCCTTGTCCACTTTCTCGATCATCACAACGGCAACACCGGAATATGTGTCGGGCGTGATTTTCATCGCGATCTTCACCTCATCCACTGTGGGCCTGAAATGGTTCAAGGGGACAGCGACGCAGGCGATGGACAATCCGACCTTCGAAAACTTCTTCCTGCCGGTTCTGACCATTGCACTTTATGGGATGGGGTACATCGCCCGAATGACCCGAGCGTCGATGACCGAAGTGATGACGGCCCAGTACATCCGAACCGCGCGCCTAAAAGGCGTGTCCTTCCCAAACATCGTGATGAAACACGCATTGCGCAATGCGTTGATCGCACCTTTCACCGTCATCATGCTGCAGTTCCCATGGCTGCTGAATGGTGTTGTGATCGTTGAGACCTTGTTCAACTACAAGGGCTTTGGCTGGGCGCTGGTTCAGGCTGCAGGGAACAATGACATTCAACTGCTGTTGGCGATTTCGGTCGTGTCGGTCTTTGTGGTTCTGGTGACGCAGCTGATCTCCGATATCGGCTATGTCTACCTCAACCCACGCATCCGTATTTCGTAAGGGAGATAGAACATGGAACCTCTTACCTGGACCGGCTCTATCGCCTTTCTAAACCCGCTTTTGATGGTTGCCCTTGCTGCATTGATCCTGTCGATTGTGATCTGGATTGTCGGAAGCATTGTCCTGCCGGAAGAACAAGTTACCGTAAACCCGGATGGAACGATAACATCCAGCAGCGGTGTACGAAACCTGACAAATCTGGCCTTGCGGTACAGCTTTTTAGCCTGTGTGGCATTGGCAGTTGGTTACTTGGTGCTGGGCATCCTCATGGGCACAAGCGCCGGCATTGTCGGGGCAATATCCCAACAATTCCTGCCCGTCTGGATGGCGCTGATCATCATGTTTGCCATGTCTATCGCCTATAAACGACGGTTGGGTCTTTATGGCAAACTGTATGACAGCCCAATCGGTATGATCGGGTTTGGCCTTGTGATGTTCTGGGTGTTCACCGGGATTTTTGGTGCACTCGACCTGATCGTGACGCAGGACCCTCTGGCACAGGTCTCGGGCATGAAGAACAAGGTCCCCGGGACGCCGTTGCCGAGCCCTGAAGATGGACAATACGCCTGGTATCTTCTGGGCGGCGACAACCTTGCCCGCGACGTCTTTAGCCGAATGGTCAAAGGGGCCTGGATTGTGGTGCAGATCGCACCTCTGGCAACCATGTTTGCCTTCATGGTCGGTATTACCCTTGGACTTCCGGCAGGGTATTATGGTGGTCGCCTCGACACGTTCCTGTCCTTCCTGGCCAACCTGATCCTGGCTTTCCCGGTCATCCTGCTGTTCTATCTTCTGGTCACACCGGAAATCGTGGCGACCGGCGTGCCGAACTATATGGCGGCCGTGTTGTTCGTGTTCCCGATCCTGTTTCTGACCGTTCTGCTGAATTCACGCTATTACACGAGACCAAGTTTCCGCACGCCTCTGTTGATCGGAGTGCTGGGGGTAACGGTCTGGCTGTACTTATCGCTGATTTCTACAAATGGGTACGTGATCAACACGGATGATTACAGCATCTGGGGCCTGCCGACCTATCTGGATCTTTTCGACGTTCCAGGCGGCATTCTGGTGGTGTTCGTTTCGGTGGTCTTCGTGAACTCACCCACCGTGTTTCGCATTGTCCGAGGTTTGGCATTGGACATCAAAACCCGCGACTATGTTGCTGCGGCACAGACCCGCGGCGAAGGCCCTTGGTACATCATGCTGTGGGAAATCCTGCCAAACGCGCGTGGGCCGCTGATTGTCGATTTCTGTCTGCGCATTGGCTACACCACCATCCTGCTGGGAACCTTGGGGTTCTTCGGATTGGGGCTGCCCCCGGAAAGCCCGGACTGGGGTTCTACGATCAACGAGGGGCGCAAGCTGCTGTCGATCTATCTGCACCCTGCCCTGCCGCCTGCCTTTGCGCTATTGTCTCTGGTTCTTGGATTGAACCTGCTGGCGGATGGCCTGCGTGAGGAAAGCCTGAAGGACTGATGTGATATCGGCCGGGGGCTTTGCCCCCGGACCCCCAGGATATTTTTAGCCAGATGAAGGGGTTCCCCCGGACTCTCGCGAGGAGATACTAGATGAGCAAAATGGCGGAATATGACGGCCCGATCCTTGAGATTGACAAGCTGTCGATCTCATTTTTCACACGTCTTCGGGAAATTCCCGCCGTGATGGATTTCTCGGTCAGCGTTCAACCCGGTGAGGCTGTTGGGCTGGTAGGGGAATCCGGGTGCGGTAAGTCTACTGTGGCACTTGGCGTAATGCAGGATCTCGGCAAAAACGGTCGGGTCGTGGGAGGCACGATCAAGTTCAAGGGCCGCGATCTGGCCGAGATGAGTTCGGAAGAACTACGCGACATCCGCGGCAATGAGATCGCCATGATCTATCAGGAACCGATGGCGTCGCTGAACCCGGCGATGAAAATCGGCAGACAGCTGATGGAAGTGCCGATGATCCACGAGGGTGTGGGCCAGGATGAGGCTTATGCCCGCGCGCTGGAAGTGGTCACCGATGTACGTCTGCCCGACCCCGAGCGGATGTTGAATTCTTTCCCGCATCAGCTGTCGGGCGGTCAGCAGCAACGTATCGTGATCGCGATGGCGCTGATGTCAAAGCCTGCGCTGTTGATCCTGGACGAGCCAACGACCGCGCTGGACGTGACAGTCGAGGCCGCCGTAGTCGAGCTGGTTAAGGATCTGGGCAAGAAATACGGCACCTCAATGCTATTTATTTCGCACAACCTGGGTCTGGTTTTGGAAACCTGCGACAGGCTTTGTGTGATGTATTCCGGTGAGGCGGTTGAACGCGGATCGATCAAAGACGTGTTTGACGAAATGCAGCACCCGTATACGCAAGCGTTGTTCCGGTCGATCCCTTTGCCGGGCGCCGACAAGAATTCTCGGCCACTGGTGGCCATTCCCGGCAACTTTCCCCTGCCCCACGAACGTCCGTCGGGATGCAACTTTGGCCCGCGATGTGACTATTTCGAAGAAGGGCGCTGCGATTCACAGAATATTCTGATGGAGGCTGTTCCGGGCAATGATCGGCATCACACGCGGTGTCTGAAATTCCAGGAAATCGACTGGAACGCCCCGATCACATTGGCCGAGCAGAAGGAAAAGGGTGAAATTGGCCGGACCGTCCTGAAAATGGACAACCTCAAGAAATACTATGAGGTGGCAGCAAATGCCCTTTTTGGAGGCGGTACAACGAAAGTTGTGAAAGCCAATGAAACCCTGAGTTTCGAAGCACATGAGTCCGAGACGCTGGCAATTGTGGGCGAATCCGGTTGCGGAAAATCCACGTTTGCCAAGGTTTTAATGGGTCTTGAAACCGCAACGGATGGTCAGATCCTTCTGGACAATCGCAATATCGAAGACGTGCCAATCGAAGACCGGGACGCCAAGACCGTGGGCGAGGTTCAGATGGTGTTCCAGAATCCGTTCGACACCCTGAACCCTTCGATGACGGTGGGCCGCCAGATCATCAGAGCGCTGGAGATCTTTGGGGTTGGCAATACCGAGGCTGAGCGCAAAAAGCGAATGCTCGAGTTGTTGGATCTGGTGAAACTGCCCCGCGCCTTCGCCGAGAGGATGCCAAGGCAATTGTCCGGCGGCCAGAAACAGCGCGTTGGTATCGCGCGGGCCTTTGCCGGGGATGCACGTATCGTTGTGGCAGATGAACCTGTCTCGGCGCTTGACGTGTCTGTTCAGGCCGCGGTGACCGATCTGTTGATGGAAATTCAGCGCGAGCACAAAACGACCCTGCTGTTCATCAGTCATGATTTGTCCATTGTGCGCTATCTCAGCGACCGGGTTATGGTGATGTATCTGGGTCATGTGGTCGAACTGGGGACAACGGATCAGGTCTTTTCACCGCCCTATCACCCATACACCGAGGCCTTGCTGAGCGCGGTTCCTATTGCCGATACGTCAATTGAGAAGGAACATATCGTTCTGGAAGGCGATATTCCATCCGCGATGGACCCTCCTCCGGGGTGTCCGTTCCAAACGCGGTGCCGCTGGAAATCCGAAGTGCCGGATGGTCGATGCGAGTCGGATGTGCCGCCAGTGAAAACACTGGCAGACGGGCACCAGGTCAAATGCCACCTGGCAGACGACGTGCTGGCCCGAATGCAGCCGGTCATAAAGATCGCCGCCGAGTGAATGAATTAAATTGACCCAAAAGGGCCGGTCAGTGACCGGCCCTTTCCTATTTCGCCCCATTTTCATCTTGGAAAGACGCATATGAGGCAGGTCGTGAGTGGTAATCCCGAGAGCTTGGTCTTTACCCTGTCTGCACGTTATTTCCGAAGTACATGAACTCCTGATTCATTCCCTTCACGTCACCAGCTTCCAGCTGCAAGCTGGCATTGTCCAGCATCTTGTAACTCGGCTGAACCTTGACCCATTCATCAGCAGATTGCAGCGTTGTCAGCGTGTAGGAAGTGACGTCGTTCAGGTAATGCGTCGGAATGATGATTTTTGGCTTTAGCTTGGCCACGATGTCGTTGCCTTGATCAAAGCTGAGGATATGCTCGGACCCGTCTACCGGCAAGGTCAGGACATCAACTTCACCAATCAAGTCCCAAAACTCCTGCGGCGGATTGTGGCGATTATCCCCCCAGATCAACGTGCGAATGCCGCCGGTTTCAACCAGATAGACGACCATATCCATGTGGCCAACATTGTTGGGCGGGCAAGCCTCGGCGCCAAACTCGGCCAACGCATTTGTCCAGTCATACCAACCCGGAGCGACGCAGGCATGCTTGTCGGCAAATCCGGTAATCTTCAGATCTGCAAATTCGAAATTGCCCGCCATTCGGTCCAACACCATGGTGGAACTTGGGCGCTCAATCGCATCGTGGTCGAAATGGGCATGGGTGGACATCGTAATATCAACCGGAATCTGCGGAAATTCGTTCCTGAACCACAATCCCCACGCGCCAGACGGATCATCCCGCCAGGGATCAAACAGAACTGTGGCCCCATTTGGGGATGTAATCTTGATGGCACAATGACCGTAGTAATCGATCCCAACGGTTCCCGTGCTGGCCTGACCCGTAGCGCCCTGCAGATCAATCACGTGGTTGTTGTTGCCAGGTTGCAGCCAAGCTTGAGATTGGGCTTGGGCAGGCTTTGCCTCAATCAGCGATGCCCCTGCACCAATACCGGCTGCACCGGCTGCCATGAAAAACGACCGCCGCGACAACCCGGGCGCAAGCGCATCCCTGTTCCCTTTCACAATCGTGGGCTTCAGATCTTTGCGATCCATGTTTGATCCTCTCTGCTGGGTTGGCGCGGCGTGTCCCGCGCTCTGCCAAAGAGGGTAACAAGTCATCTAACCTTGGCTCAGACCGGAAAAATCTGGGGGGAATATGGGGCCAATCCCCATATTTCCTGATCACGAAATCGCGAGCAGATGGCTCCGCAGGTTTTGCGACCGCCCATCAAGGCCAAGCTTGCGACGGATGTTATTGCGATGAAAATCAATGGTCGACGTTTCGCGCGACAGCGCTTTTGCGATGTCTTTTGTCGTCTTTCCAAACATGACCATTTGCGCAACTTCAATCTCAGTCGGCGTCATGACCGCAAAAGCGTCTGTCAGCTTATCCGACATTGATGAGGTAATTTCATTAAGATTGTTTTCCGCCAATTCCAGATACACATGCTGGGCTTCATCTCGCCCCAGATGGCTGCGAACCTTGTCGAGATAGGGCAAGACCCTGTTTCGAACTTGATCGACGATCTCATGGTCTCGGCTTTTGCGGTCATCATCCAAACTGGACAGCAAAACCCGCAACGCCGTGTTGGTTTCCTGCAATTCGCGCGTGCGCTCTGCAACGCGGTTTTCAAGCTGAGTCAGCGTTTCGTTAAGCTTTTCCTCCAACGCACGGCGCAGGTAAACCTCTTGCAACAAAGCCAAATCCGATTCGACGATGCGAGCGAATTGGCCCAAACCTTCCCGAAACAAAAGCGCCTGACGATTGCGTTTCCGATCCAAGACACAAATGGTGCCAAACACCGTTCCATCGGGCCACTTCAGCGGCAGACCGATATAGAATGACATCCCGTGTTCTAAATCGTCATTATCGGCCCAAG
Source organism: uncultured Ruegeria sp. (assembly GCF_947504215.1). Classification (GTDB taxonomy): domain Bacteria; phylum Pseudomonadota; class Alphaproteobacteria; order Rhodobacterales; family Rhodobacteraceae; genus Ruegeria. Next base: position 98,706 of record NZ_CANNGO010000001.1, read on the forward strand.
CCGGATCACAGCTCGCATCTTCGACGACAAGCTCTCCGTCGCGCTCAAAGACCCCCTGGCAATACAGCTTAGGGTTCAACCGGAAACTTAGCCCGACCGGATAGGGATTGTCTGGATGATCGGAGGTTATGAGAACCGCGTGTTCCGGCGCATCTGTTTTCATAATCAGGCTGGCAGGCACATCCGCCAGCTGCGCGACCAGATCGACTAGCTGCTGCCAGTTGACCAAAGTATCCTTGGGAATTTTCGGGCGATCACGTGGCATCCAGAGCCTCCCCTTTGCCGGGCAGTTCTCTTTCAGACTAGATTGCCAACCGGGCAGCAATCAAGAAACGGGCGCTCTGCACTGCGGCATGGCGGCGCTCAGCCACCCCAGATCACTTTCACGTAGTTCTGGGTTTCTTTGTAGGGTGGGATTCCACCATGTTTTTCAACCGCCTTCGGACCGGCATTGTAGGCGGCCAGCGCAAGGCGCCAGGACTTGAACTTACGATACTGCCACGACAGATACCGTGCGCCGCCTTCAAGGTTTTGCTTGGGGTCATGTGGGTTCACGCCCAACAGCTCTGCGGTCTGCGGCATAAGCTGCGCCAGCCCGAGCGCGCCCTTGTGAGACTTGGCGTGTGGGTTCCAGCCACTTTCCTGCTGCACAAGACGCAAAAAAAGCTCTTCCGGAATACTGTGCAGCCGGGCCGCGTCGCGGGCCATTGACAGGTATTGGTCGCGATAGTTGCCGGTGTAGCGTTTGTTGAATGTCCCTTGCGCCGCTTTGGGCTTCAAACGCTCGGACCCGCGGTACTGTGTCGCCGCACGGGAATCCAACACTTTGGCCTGCTTCAGAAAAATGTCCTTACGGCTTTTAGAGGACAGCGTCTGCGCTTCCAAAGAACCTGAAACCAAAGCAAGGCACAGGGCACACAAACCAACAACCAGAGAACGCATAAAAGCCTATCCCGCTCGTTCCAAAATCAGTCGGAGTATATGTATTCCAGTCAAAAATGAAAGCTTGGTAAATGGTGTCGAAAGAATTCTTGCCGACTGTTGTCGTGATCAACTGTGTTTTAACCATGATGCAGGCCGTATAGGGTCGCACAGACACGCAGCGCCAGATTCGGCGCATCTAAGTTAGAACAGAACGGGGAGTTTCATGGCGGGTTCAGTCAATAAGGTCATTTTGGTCGGCAATCTTGGCCGCGATCCCGAGGTCCGGTCATTCCAGAACGGCGGAAAAGTATGCAATCTGCGCATCGCCACATCAGAGAACTGGAAAGACCGCAATACTGGCGAACGGCGGGAACGTACGGAATGGCACTCGGTCGCCATTTTCTCGGAACCCTTGGCCCGTATTGCCGAGCAATATCTGCGCAAAGGCAGCAAGGTCTATATCGAAGGTCAGCTGGAAACGCGCAAATGGCAGGATCAGTCTGGTCAAGACCGGTATTCAACCGAGGTTGTTTTGCGCCCCTATCGCGGCGAGCTGACCCTGCTGGACAGCCGTGGTGGTGACAGCGGTGGCGGTCAATCTGGCGGTTATGGTGGCGGCCAGGCCGGTGGAGGCTATGGCGGCGGAGACCCATATGGGTCCCCATCCAGCGCACCTGCCCCGGCATCCGGCGGAATCGACGACGACGAGATTCCGTTCTAAGCGAAACGGAGACATCAAATGACATGGTCCTTCTCTCTCGGACGGTTACTCGGCTCGGAACTGAGGGTCCATGTCACCTTTTTCCTGCTGTTGGCCTGGATCGGATTCGCCGCCTATTCCAGCGGCGGATGGCCCGCAGCAATCGAAAATCTGGTTTTTGTGCTCGCTCTGTTTGCATGTGTAGTCGCGCATGAATTTGGTCATGCCCTTATGGCGCGACGCTATGGGATAAAGACCCCCGACATCACTCTGTTACCCATTGGCGGCCTTGCGCGATTAGAACGGATGCCAGAAAAACCGATGCAAGAGGTCTGGGTGGCGCTTGCCGGGCCTGCTGTCAACGTCGCGATCTGGGTCATACTTGTCATACTCGGCGCTGGGATGCCTTACGAGGCTATCACTCAGATCGAGTCCGCCAATGTCGGGCTTCTGGACAGGCTCGCCTACATCAATCTGCTTTTGGCTGCCTTCAACATGATCCCGGCATTCCCGATGGACGGCGGCCGCGTGTTCCGCGCCCTACTGTGCCTTCGGATGGACCGCGTCAAGGCTACGCGATTGGCGGCCCTAGGGGGTCAGGTTGTTGCGGTCGGGTTTGGCTTTCTGGGGTTAAGCTCTGGCAACCCAATCCTGATCCTGATCGCCGTCTTTGTTTTCGTCGCAGCCAACGCTGAAAGCCAGGACGTTGCCCTGAGGTCTGTCGCGCGACGCGTCTTGGCACGCGATGCCATGATTACCGAGTTTCACGCTCTGTCTCCCACTGACACACTTAGCACTGCGGCGCAGGCCGTTATTCATACCACTCAGCATGAGTTCCCAGTTTTGGATACAGACGGCTCGCTATTGGGGTTTGTGACCCGGGATCGGTTGTTTGCAGCGCTGGCAGGTGATCATCCCCGGTCGGACTTGGCAACGTCGATCATGGAGACCGACATTCCCCAGATTGGCTTAACCGCCGGCCTTGAGGCCGTGTTGGAAGAATTGCACAAAGGTGCCCCCGCCATCGCGGTTCTCGGTCGAACCGGGCGTATGATTGGCTACATCACACGCGAGAACATAGGTGAATTGATGGTGATTCGAGGGCGTTAAAGCTATTTCTTATCAAGCCGTTTGAAGCGCATCTTCAAGTACAGAAAAAACCGCCTCGCGCGGCACATCAGCGGTGACAAAGGCCTGCCCGATACCCCTGGCCAGAATAAACCGCAACTGCCCATCCACGACTTTCTTGTCCTGTGCCATCAATTCCACCAAAGGCGCGGCACCAGGCAATTCACCAGGAATGTCGGTCAGATCGGTCTTCATCCCCATAGCCCGCAAATGTGCCCGCACCCGGCTTGGATCTTCCTGTGAGCACAAGCCCAGACGCGACGACAGCTCAAAGGCCAAAGCGCAGCCAATGGCAACCCCTTCGCCATGAAGCAGCCTGTCAGAATAGCCGGTCGCAGCTTCCAGCGCATGGCAGAAAGTATGGCCCAAGTTTAGCAGCGCGCGGTCGCCTTGTTCCGTTTCGTCGCGGGCCACAATGTCTGCTTTCATCTGAACCGAACGAGTCACCGCGCGAACCCGAGACGCCATATCACCCGACGAAACTGCAGACCCGTTTGCTTCAAGCCACTCAAAGAAATCCGCATCGCCCAGCAGGCCATACTTCACAACTTCTCCATACCCAGACAGAAAATCCCTTTCTGTCATTGTGCCCAGCACCGATGTATCAGCCAGCACCAGCGACGGCTGGTGGAATGCCCCAATCAGGTTCTTACCTTGTGGTGCATTGATCCCCGTTTTCCCGCCGACGGAACTATCCACCTGCGCCAACAGAGAGGTGGGAATTTGCACAAAGCGGACGCCCCGTCGCAACACGGCAGCAGCAAAACCCACAAGATCGCCAATCACACCGCCGCCCAAGGCCACGACCACGTCCCGGCGCTCGACTTTTTCGGCCAGCAGCCATTCGACAGTGCGTTCAAAATGCGGCCAGCTTTTGGTGGCCTCCCCAGCTGGCAAGGCAAGTGCAGACATCTCGACACCCGCAGCGTTCAGCCCCTCGCGCAACGCGTCCAGATGCAGCGCTGCTACGTTCTCATCCGTGACAACCGCAACCTTTGGGCGTTGCAGCAGAGGTGAAATCCGCGCACCGGACTGGGCCAAAAGGTCAGGTCCGATCTCGACATTATACGAACGCTCGCCCAGCTCTACATTTACGGTCTGATGCATTTACTTCCGTTCCAAAACATCGGGACGCGTCATCAAAGCGACAATCACCCGATCCACCATTTTGTCGATTGAGACCTCACCGTCTGAGGTCACTGTCAGATCAGCCTCGGCATAAACCGGTACACGCGCCTCATACAAGGTTTTCAAGGTCGCATGCGGGTTCTTGGTGCGCAGCAATGGTCGCGTGTCTTTGTGACGAACCCGGTTCCACAACACATTCAAATCTGCCCGCAGCCAAACAGACGCCCCCTGTCGCGTGATCATTTCACGGTTTTCCTGAGACAGAAAAGCACCGCCACCAGTTGACAGGATGCCCTTTTCCTTGTCCAGCAAACGGCCGATGACCTGACTTTCCTTGGCGCGGAAAAACGGCTCTCCATCCCGTTCAAAAATTTCTGGAATGGTCATATTCGCTGCCGATTCGATCTCAGCATCGCTGTCGAGGAACGGAACGCCCAACCTGGCTGCCAGAGCGCGACCAACCGCGGTCTTCCCAGCACCCATCATCCCAACAAGGACCACAGTTTTGTGCAGATAAAAGTGCTGCCCTGTGTCCGCCGAGTGAGTGTTATGCTTTATTTCGCTCATTCTTCCGTGAATGACGTGATCTTGGAAAGAATGCCAGTTATAACTTGGCCAAAATCAAAATTTGAGGCAGCGTGACGCCATGAGCCGTGTGATCAAGTTCCTGATATATTTAGTTTGCCTGGGGTTCATCGGGCTGGTGGCCTATGCCTATATCGGCCCGTATTTTGGCGCGGATTTTTCGGCCCCGCAAAGTGAAATCCGAGAGCCGGTCGTCCTGGATGTCGACTAAGAAAACGTTTCTGGCATTGGTATTGGCGGGTTCTGTGCAGGCGCAAGAGCCGCTGTCAGTCATTGAATGGCTGACCGAACCACCAGAAAACCTGCCTGGCACCGTATTGCTTGAACCACCCGTGGCACAGAACGGAATTCAACCGAATATCGAAGTGACACCGCTTGAGGCATTGTCCCAGCCCTTGGGGCTTGTATCCTCGTCCGTGACCGGCCTGCCGGTCGATCTATGGCAAGGCAGCAATCCCGAGCGGTTGGCGGAGTTGATTTCGCGCGTTCCCGTCAAATACAACCCTTCAATGCAGCGCCTGCTGTTCACATTGCTGCTGTCCGAAGCCCGGGCCCCCGCTGGTCCCAGCGCGGAAGAAACCCTGTTACTCGCACGGCTGGACAGGCTGGTTCAGCTTGGCGCGGCGGATCCCGCGCAATCATTGGTGCAACTCGCTGGCCCAACGAACACGCGAATGCGGTTCCAACGCTGGTTTGACGCGACGCTGTTGACCGGAGATGAAGACCGCAGCTGCACGGCCTTGATTGCGCAACCGCATCTGTCGCAGAACTATGCCGCGCAGGTGTTCTGCAAGGCACGACGGGGCGATTGGGCTTCGGCGGCTCTAACGCTTGAGGCAGCCCATGCGTTGGAAATCCTGCCGCCCGAAGAGCTGGCGGTTCTGGATCGGTTCCTAAGCCCTGAATTGTTCGAAGGCGCAGCCTATCTTCCCCAACCGGACGACCCAGATCCGCTTAGTTTCCGTTTGTTCGAAGCGATTGGAGAGCGCTTGCCATCAGCTCCGCTGCCTCGGGCGTTTGCAAATGCGGACTTGCGCGATGTGGCCGGGTGGAAAGCACAGATCGAAGCAGCCGAACGTCTGACACGAATCGGGGCTTTGACGCCAAATCAGTTGCTGGGTCTTTATACCGAGCGTGATCCGGCGGCGTCTGGTGCGGTTTGGGATCGGGTTGCAGCGATTCAACGCTTTGAAAGCGCGCTGGAGAGCGGAAGTGCCGAAGCAATCGGCAAAACACTACCCCAAGTTTGGAAACAGATGCGCAGTGTTGGGCTCGAAGTTTCTTTTGCCGAGCTGTTCGCCGACCGTCTGGCAAGTTTCGCTTTGCCCGTGCCCGCGACAGAGAGCTTGCGCTGGCGCATTCTGATGTTGTCCGAGCTCTATGAAGAGGCTGCATTGGCAGCACCCGATCGCTCAACTGATACCCAGTTCCTGGTTGCTCTGGCTCAGGGTGATCCGGGACGTGCGGTTTCGCCATCCCCGCTGGCCGATGCTGTGTCACAGGGTTTCGAGTGGGCCGCGCCTGTTCCATCTGACATTGATGCTTTGTTGGCCAATGGTCAGCTGGGTGAGGCTATTCTGGAGGCCATGCATCTGTTTGCTCATGGCGCGCGCGGTAACTTAGTGGATCTGACTGCCGCGATCGCCGCCTTTCGACGCGTAGGCCTGGAAGACACGGCCCGACGCGCGGCCCTTAATCTACTGATCCTGCAAGATCGTTGACGATGGGCGCCCCGGCTTCACAGAATCTGTGGATTTCCACGTTTCTGCAGGCTCAGGCCGCCGAATTGGGCGCTGCTACGAATACATTGCTGGCCTATGGGCGAGACTTGAAAGACTTTGCAGCTTGGCTCGACCATCGGAAAGTGGGGTTCGATCAAGCGGATCGTGATCAAATCGAAGCTTATCTGATCGATTGTGATGCGCAGGGTCTGTCGCGATCCACCCGCGCCCGGCGGCTGTCGGCAATCAAGCAGCTATTTCGCTTTGCGTTCGAAGAAGGCTGGCGCGACGCGAATCCCGCCATTCAGATCAAGGGTCCGGGTCGGCAGAAACGCCTGCCAAAAACACTGGATGTACCCGAGGTGGATCGCCTGCTTGAGGCCGCAAGAACGACCGGACGCGGCAAGGCGGACCGGGTGCGCAATACCTGTATGATGGAAGTACTCTATGCCACGGGCATGCGTGTGACCGAGCTCGTGTCGCTGCCCGTCTCGTCGGCGCGCGGTGATCCCCGGATGCTATTGGTTCTGGGCAAGGGGGGAAAAGAACGCATGGTGCCCCTGTCGCCACCTGCCCGCGATGCACTTGCGGCATGGTTGAGCGTGCGCGATCAAGCTGAAGATCAGACTGTAGCAGATGGTGGTCAACAGTCTCGTTTCCTGTTTCCGTCACGTGGCAAATCCGGGCACCTGACACGGCATCGGTTTTTTCTGCTGGTCAAAGAATTGGCGGTTCAAGGCGGCGTTTCGCCGGAAAAAGTCACCCCTCACACCCTGCGGCACGCCTTTGCGACACACCTGCTGGCCAACGGCGCGGATTTGCGTTCAATCCAAACGCTTCTTGGCCATGCTGACGTTGCCACGACCGAGATTTACACCCATGTTCTGGATGAACGTCTGGCTGAACTGGTGTTGCAGCATCACCCGCTGACGAAAGACCCCGACGCTGAAAAGGGCTAACCCCTTGATCGGACGGGGCAGCATCCCCATAACGAATGCAGCAACACGAACAAACAAGGACCGATGGAACCTGATTCTTCCCTGATCGACAGCGCCTTTTGGGTAACCTCAGGCGCTATTGTGCTTTTGCTTTTCCTGTCGGGCTTTTTCTCGGGATCTGAAACCGCATTGACCGCGTCTTCACGCGGGAAACTGCGTGCGCAGGCCGACAAAGGCTCGCGTGGCGCACAAAAGGCTCTGAAACTGACCGACGACAATGAACGCCTGATCGGGTCGGTTCTGCTGGGCAACAACCTTGTCAACATTCTGGCGGCATCACTGGCCACTGCCCTGTTCACGCGACTTTTCGGTGAAAGCGGCGTGGCGCTGGCGACACTGGTCATGACCCTATTGGTTCTGATCTTTGCCGAAGTTTTGCCGAAGACCTATGCCATCACGAACTCGGAAAAAGCGGCCTCCGCTGTCGCACCAATTATCAGTGTCGTTGTGACCGTCTTCTCACCCATTGTGGCGGCGGTGCGTCTTTTGGTACGCGGTGTATTGCGCCTGTTTGGTGTGCAGATCGATCCCGACAGCAACATTCTTGCGGTGCGCGAGGAAATCGCAGGCGCGTTGCAACTGGGCCATTCAGAAGGCGTCGTTGAAAAAGAAGATCGGGACCGCATTCTGGGTGCGCTAGATCTGGGTGAGAGAGCTGTTGAAGAGATCATGTTGCACCGCTCGAATATCGAAATGATCGATGCGGACGCGGCACCCGAGGCGATCCTGAGACAATGCCTGGAAAGCCCGCACACGCGTTTGCCTGTGTTTCGGGACGAACCTGAGAACATCGTGGGGGTCGTCCATGCAAAAGACCTGTTTCGTGCGATGTATGCGCAAGCCGGGGGCACAGATGGAGACCCTAGCCGACTTAAATCGTTCGACATCTCCAAAGTGGCGAATGACCCGTACTTCGTCCCGGAAACAACAACGCTGGACGACCAGATGCGGGAATTCCTGCGCATGCACAGCCACTTTGCACTGGTCGTTGATGAGTATGGATCGCTTCGTGGCCTGATCACTTTGGAAGATATTCTTGAAGAGATCGTTGGTGAAATCGCTGATGAGTTTGACATCGATGAAGAAGTTCCTGTGACACGCACAGATGACGGCCAATTCCTTGTCGAAGGCGCCATGACAATCCGCGATGTCAACCGCGCGCTGGATTGGTCTCTGCCCGATGAAGAGGCCAATACACTGGCCGGGCTAGTCATTCACGAGGCGCAGATGATTCCGGTTGTGGGTCAGGTCTTCTCATTCCACGGGTTCCGGTTCGAAGTGACCGCGCGCGAAGGAAATCGCGTAACCGGCCTCAAGATCCGCCCTTTGTGATACTTTTACAGACAATCAGGATCGGCACGTAATTTAGTGCCGGTTTTGGCTTTGGCGTAATCTCCCTAAGCGACAGGTTTTGTCGTATTTGATATTGCGTCCTCGCCCCCTCCGATCAGACTGACAAAAATAGTTCGGAGAATTCCATGAAACTCGAAACCCGTGTGGCAGTCATAGGCGGCGGTGTCGTCGGTTGTTCTGTTCTGTATCACCTGACCAAACTGGGGTGGTCCGACGTGATGCTGTTGGAACGATCCGAGCTGACCTCAGGCTCGACCTGGCACGCGGCGGGTGGATTTCACACGCTGAACGGCGACACCAATATGGCGGCGCTGCAGGGCTACACAATCAGGCTGTATAAGGAGCTGGAGGAGATCACCGGCATGTCCTGCGGGCTTCACCATGTTGGTGGCGTAACGCTGGCCGACAACCAGGACCGGTTCGATATGCTTTTGGCGGAGCGGGCCAAGCACCGGTTCATGGGGCTTGAGACGGAAATAGTCGGCCCCGATGAAATCAAGAAGATCGCCCCAATCACCAATACGGACGGCATCATCGGCGCGCTTTACGATCCGCTGGACGGCCATCTTGACCCGTCCGGCACAACCCACGCCTATGCCAAAGCCGCGCGTATGGGCGGAGCCACGATTGAAACCCACTGTATGGTGCAAGAAACCAACCAGCGTCCTGATGGGACGTGGGATGTGGTCACCGACAAGGGCACGATCCACGCGGAACACGTCGTCAATGCAGGCGGACTGTGGGCCCGCGAGGTCGGTGCAATGGCCGGAGTCTACTTCCCGCTGCACCCGATGGAGCATCAGTATCTGGTCACTGATGCGATCCCACAAATCGAAACCATCATCGATGCCGGAGGTGAACACCCTCATGTGATGGATCCTGCTGGCGAGAGCTATTTGCGTCAGGAAGGCCGGGGCCTGTGTATCGGGTTCTACGAGCAACCCTGTAAACCGTGGGCGGTCGATGGCACACCGTGGGATTTCGGCCATGAGCTCCTGCCCGATAACTATGACAAGATCACCGACAGTATCGAATTTGCCTACAAGCGCTTTCCGGTGCTGGCCGAGGCGGGTGTCAAATCAGTGATCCACGGCCCGTTTACCTTTGCCCCTGACGGCAACCCTCTGGTCGGCCCGGTCCCCGGGACGCGAAACTATTGGTCGGCTTGTGGTGTGATGGCCGGATTCAGTCAGGGCGGTGGCGTTGGACTGACATTGGCACAGTGGATGATCGAGGGCGAACCAGAACGCGACGTCTTTGCCATGGATGTGGCCCGTTTTGGCGATTGGATCAGCCCGGGTTACACCCGCCCCAAGGTGATCGAAAACTATCAAAAACGGTTCAGCGTCGCCTACCCGAACGAGGAACTCCCCGCCGCACGCCCCAACCGCACCACGCCGATGTATGACATCTTCAGCGATCTGGGCGCCGTATGGGGTCAGCAATACGGGCTGGAGGTTCCAAACTACTTTGCCCAAGACGATGAGCCCGGGTACGAAACCCCATCCTTCCGCCGGTCAGACGCGTTCAAGGCAATAGGCCGCGAAGTGCTCGCGGTGCGTGAAGGCGTCGGGATCAACGAAGTCCACAATTTTGGCAAATACCGCATCAACGGACCTTCCGCGCGAAACTGGCTCGATCGGGTCATGGCCGGGCGTATCCCCCAGCCAGGCCGCGTATCCCTGACACCGATGCTGTCGCCCAAGGGCAAGTTGATTGGCGATTTCACGGTCTCTTGTCTGGATGAGGTCACGTTCCAACTGACCGCCTCTTATGGAAGTCAGGCTTTTCACATGCGCTGGTTCCAGCAGCATCAAGAGAACGGTGTCACAATTGAAAACATCAGCGATCGGTTGAACGGCTTTCAGATTGCCGGGCCAAAAGCCAATCGGGTTTTGGAAAGCTGTACGCGTGACGACGTGTCAGACCTCACATTTCTGGATGTGCGCCCGATGACCATCGGCATGACGGATTGCATCGTTCAAAGGGTCAGCTACACAGGTGATCTCGGTTATGAAATCTACTGTGACCCGATAGCTCAGCGGCAGCTGTGGTGGACGTTGTGGCAGGCGGGCGAACCGCATGGCATGGTGCCGTTTGGCATGCGTGCGATGATGTCCCTGCGTTTGGACAAGTTCTTTGGGTCATGGATGCGAGAGTTCTCACCCGACTACACAGCTGCGGAAACCGGTTTGGACCGGTTCATCTCGTTTTCCAAAAACACAGATTTCATTGGTCGCGCGGCGGCAGAAGCCGAAAAATCCACGGGTAGTGCACGCAAGTTGGTGGCATTTCAGGTTGATGCAGACGATGCCGACGTCAATGCGTATGAGCCGATTTGGCTGGATGGAACAGTTGTTGGGTTCTGCACATCGGGGGGATATTCCCATTTCGCGCAAACATCCGTCGCGCTGGGCTTTTTGCCAACAGAGCGCGCCACTGATGGGTTGGAAGTCGAAATTGAGATCCTGGGCAAGATGAGAAAAGCCCGTGTTATCTCAAGACCACTGTTTGATCCGGATGGTCGCCGCATGAGGGGATGACTTGTCGATCTACCAAAGGCATGGTGACGGGATGAACGACATTCCCGTCATACTGCTGGCCGCAGGACAATCCCGTCGCATGGGCGGTGCCGACAAGCTGATGAAAGAGGTCGATGGCGTACCATTGGTGCGACGATCGACCGAGATAGCAATGACTGCTGGTCCTGTCATTGTCGCCCTGCCTCCGCGCCCTCATCCTCGGTTTGATATTTTGGCAGATCTTGAAATCCTGCGCGTTCCAATCGCTGACGCGGCAGAGGGCATGAATGCCAGCCTGCGCGGGGCCTTGCGGCATGTAACCACTCAAGCCCTAGCCGTTTTGGTGATGTTGGCAGATCTACCTGAATTGACCGCTGTGGATTTGGCCACTGTGATCGGCGCGCGCAAAGCCCAGCCAGACTATCTGATCTGGCGCGGCGCGACTGACAAGGGCAAGCCCGGCCATCCCGTCCTGTTCGACCGCAGCCTGTTCACTCAACTCGGCAAACTGCAAGGAGACGAGGGAGCGCAATCAGTCGTGCAAGCACACAAAGGCAAAGTACATCTGGTGAGCTTGCCCGGACAGCACGCATTGCGAGATGTGGATACCGAGGAAGACTGGGACGCCTGGCAGGCAAACCGGACCCTTTAAATGAGCGCGGCCCGGTCATTTAAGACCGGGCCGGCTACCCAAATTAGGACTACCACTTTTCACCAATCAAATAAGCGCGACCAACTTGCCTTTGAAGACACATTGGTATGGAGCCGCAAAACCTAAACAAGACCCCCTCGTTAACATGCTGCTAGCGCTCATAAATGATCGAGCTAGCCTTCGGCACCCCCTAGCGCCTCAGGCCCTCCGTAATTGGGCAAGTTCATATTTGCCGATCCGATGCCTCGAAACAACGTAAAATTGGAAGAAACGGTTAATTTTGGCCAAACGCGGTTGGCTTTTGCGCAACATCTCGCCTGAGGCGATTCAGCTTTAAGTTGACTGCGTTTTCCGCCTCTGAGTGCAAACCCAATTAAGCATTAACGTATTGCTCATTATGCTAACTCTTCAGGTTATTTACTGGAAAAATTGACGGGTTTCGATCAATCCCTACAACCTTAAGTCGATGACCTATGATCAAGCAAAAACGACGTTTCAACTGTAAGCGAAACATAACCAATTCAACTTGTTTGAAAGTTTGACAGCTGTTTCGGCAACAATCCTCTGATTCGCGCAGCCTAAAACAGACGGATTTTTCGAATCCTCTGCCATCTTCGCCGGAAGTAGACACCGGATTTATGGCAAAATTAAGTTTTCTTAATTGATCGGTCAGGAACGGCAAAGGTTGGTCATCCATGTCTTGTTTCAACGCGCGGCCGACATCGTGCGCATCAAACAGGAGACCAAAATGAGCACCCGCAAATCCTCGCTTCTTTTACCGCGTGCATCCAACTGGATGGGCGTCAGCGCCCTGAGCGCCGCAATGCTTGCTACCACCGCCCTGCCCTCGTTGGCGGACGAAGCATTGGCCGATCTGGTCGAGGCTGTATCGCCATCGGTTGTGACAATCATTGCTGAACAAGACGCCACAACAACACCAACGCAGAGCCAGGACTTCGATTTAGAGGGCCACCCGTTCGGAGAGTTCTTCAAACGCTTCGGCGGACCCGAAGGGTTCAACACACCTGAACGCGGACCGTCACAGGGTTTGGGATCAGGTTTTGTCCTGGATGAGGAAGGTTACATTGTGACCAATCATCATGTCGTAGACAACGCGTCCACCGTCACCGTAAGGCTGAGCGACGATCGTGAATTTGAAGCCGAAGTGGTGGGAACAGACCCACTGACCGATCTTGCCGTACTTAAGATCGATGCGGGCGAAAGCCTTCAGGCCGTAGACCTGGGCGACAGCGATGTCATCCGCGTCGGTGAAGATGTCGTAGCGATTGGCAACCCCTTCGGGCTGAGCTCGACCGTCACTACGGGCATTGTTTCCGCAAAGGGTCGCAGCATCTCACAAGGACCTTATGCCGAGTTCATCCAAACGGACGCGGCCATCAACAAAGGCAACTCAGGCGGGCCCCTGTTCAACATGGAAGGCGAAGTGGTTGGCGTGAATTCGGCCATCTATTCGCCCAGCGGCGGCTCGGTCGGTCTTGGTTTTGCTGTCACGTCCAACATCGTCGACCATATCACAACCGATCTGCGTGACGATGGTGAGATCAGCCGCGGCTGGCTGGGCGTATCGATCCAGAATGTAAGCCCAGAGCTTGCCGCTGCCCTTGGTATTGAGGCGTCAAGCGGTGCGTTGGTTTCCGATGTTGTCTCTGGCAGCCCGGCGGATGGTGTATTGCTGCAAGGCGACGTGATTTTATCGTTCAATGACGACGCCGTTGATTCAAGCCGCGATCTGCCCATTCTGGTTGGAACCACCAAAGTCGGCACCAACAGTGTTCTGACCGTCCTGCGCGACGGCAAACAGGAACAGTTGGAACTGACAATCGGCCAATACCAGACTGCCGAGGCAGACGTGGACAGCACATTTGACACCAATGTGTCAGGCACCGCGTTAGGCGTAACCGTTGCACCGTTGACGGAAGCAGCCCGGGCTGAAATGGGCGTTGGAGACACCGTGGATGGTGTGGTTGTCACCGACCTGAAGCCCGATAGCCCGGCGGCCAAAGCGGGTCTGCAACGTGGCGATGTGATCGTAAAACTCGGGTCTCAAGACACCGCGACACCGGACGCGTTGAAGGCTGCGTTAGACAGCGAAAAAACCGACCCGGCGTTGGTGCTGATCAATCGGGGCGGCAGCCAAATCTTTGTCGCCGTCGAGATCGCCTGACCCGAGAGCCGCGCGCGCCACATGATGGGGAAATCTGGCGCGCGCCTCACCCCGGCGGATTTGATTTGTCCGCGATCCGTCGGGCTTGCCGGATGTGCACAGGGCGCATCCGGCAAGACCAAACCATGTGCTTTGTTCAAAAATTGTGTTTAAATCCCGATAGAAAGGATCCCCGATCATGAGCCGTCGCCTGCTAATTGTCGAAGACGATGAAGATACCCGTGAGTTTATCGCCAAAGGGTTTGGCGAAGAAGGGTATGTGGTCGAAGCTGCCGCCGACGGCCGCGAAGGATTGTATCACGCCACAGATGGTGGCTTTGATGCGGTCGTTCTGGACCGGATGTTGCCCGGGTTGGATGGGCTGTCCCTGATCAAATCCATGCGTGCGGCCGGTCTTAAGACGCCGGTTCTGATGCTGACCGCCATGAGCGCGGTGGACGAACGCGTCAAAGGGTTACGGTCCGGCGCAGATGACTATCTTGTCAAACCCTTCTCCTTTCAGGAGTTGCACGCCCGAATCGAAGCATTGTTGCGCCGCCCGCAAGAGGCCGAGGAGACGCCTACCCTCACCTGCAAAGACCTTGAGATGGATCTGCTGACCCGTAAGGTTACCCGCAACGGATATGAAATCACTCTGACCCCGCGCGAGTTCCAGATTCTTGAGTTTTTCCTACGCCGCAAAAACCGTGTGGTGTCACGCACCATGCTTCTGGAAGGGGTTTGGGATTATCATTTTGACCCCAACACCAATGTGGTCGACGTTCATATCTCTAAGCTTAGGCGTCAGCTTGACGAAGGCGGAGACATACCGTTGATTGAAACCGTCCGCGGAGCGGGTTACATGATGTCTGATGGCTAACCTACGGCTTTCCCTTAATAATTCGCGGACTCGTCTTGTTGCCGCCAGTATGGTTCTCAGCACCATTCTGACGGCAACAGTATTGGCTTTGGTCTATGTAACAGCCAATCGCAGCATTGAATCCGAAACACGATCGGTCGTGTCCGCAGAACTAACCGGGTTGGCTGATGAATACGAAAGGCGCGGGCTGATCGGCCTGATATCAGCCATCGAGCGGCGCTTGCCGAGCGCCTCGGAACGGGATGCATTGTATCTTTTGACGGACCGAAACGGCGTCAAACTTGTCGGAAACCTGAAGTACTGGCCCGCGGACATCACAGCTGGGAGTGGCTGGGTTGATCTGGAACTGCGCCGCGCTGACAACGATCAACTGGTGCCTGTCTCTGCAGCCTCCATTCGGTTACCTGGTCGCGAGCGTTTACTTGTCGGGCGGGACGCCGTTGCGCGCCAGCAATTCGACCGGGTCTTGTTGCGCTCAGTTGTTTTGGCCCTGGGAATTGCGCTGGTTCTGAGTGTTTTGACAGGCTGGCTTTTTACCCGTCTGGTGTTCTCTCGGCTGTCCGACATCGCCAATACGGCCGACAATATCGTTTCGGGCGATCTATCCAGACGCATGCCGCTGCGCGGAACCGGAGATGAGTTCGATCAAGTCGCCGGGACACTGAACAACATGCTCGACCGGATCGAAGAGCTGGTCAGCAACCTGCGCACAACGTCCAACTCGATTGCCCATGATCTGCGGTCCCCGTTGTCCCGACTGCGGCAGAGGGTCGAGGCCTTGGCAGACCCCAGCAAAAGCGATCAGGAACGAGAGATCGATATCGCCCGTGCAACCGGCGAAATTGACCATGTTCTGAGGGTGTTGGGACAATTGACCGAAATATCGCGCGCCGAGGCTGGTCTGGGCCGAGAGCAGTTCGAAGAGGTGGATCTGCAACAGTTGGTCAGCGACGTGGTCGAACTTTATGAGCCCGTCGCGGCAGATCAGGGCATCCGGCTAGAAATCACCGGTCAGGCCGCCCCTATTCAGGGACATCGCCCACTGTTGTCACAGGCTTTGTCCAACCTGCTTGAAAACGCTATGCGTTATGCCCCGGAAGAAACAGTCGTCGCGATCTCGATTGCAGAGGATGGTGGTTTCACACGTCTGAGTGTCCGCGACCGAGGACCCGGTGTTCCGGCGGAAGATCTACCCCGGCTACAATTGCCTTTTGTGACGCTTGATCCGGCACGCACCGAACGCAACGCGGGCCTGGGGCTGGCCCTGGTGGCGGCCATTTCTCACATGCATGGTGGTGGGTTCGTGGCGCGCAACTGTGAGCCCGGTCTTGAAACAACACTCAATCTGGCGCATCGACCCTAGGTCGGCACACCCTCAATTGCCATAGTCTTGTTTTTGTAGCGTTTGTCTTCTGTCACATCCGCACCGAACCAGGTTGGTGGGATATATGACAGCGCCTCGGCTTCTGTGGCAAACTCAACTTCGACCAATCGCAAAGGTGCCAGATCGCCGGAAAACACGTCCAGTTCAAAAATGTGGCCGTCAGGCAAGTGTCCGGTATAGCGCTCTTTTTCGACCCGCCGCCCTTTGGTTTCAGGCCAGAATGTCTCGAATTGCTCGGCCGAGATTTCGGCTTCACGCTCAACCCGCGCCAGGCTACCTCCGCCTTTGAGCGTCAGGAAATAGCTTTCATTTTTCTGGCGCAATCGCAGCTCGGTTGAATCGTCCGGTGACGTCAAATACCCCTGACGCACCACTGCTTTTTGCGTCCCGCTCAGATCTGGCAGCTCTCCGACAAGAAACTTGCGTTCGATTTCCATACTCATTTGGATGACACCACTCCGTTTTCCAACTCGTCATACAACGCTTGATACGCAGCACTGGCCGGGCTGCGCCCGGCATAGGTACTGACCGGTGCGCGATGCTGCCCCATTTTTTCGATGTCTGCCGCGAATGGTACAGAGTTCTGCAGGAACCGCTTACTATACGCCGTGCGCATATTCTCCATTGTCTCGTGGTGCAGAGTCTTGCGCAGTTGCACCATGGAAAAGAACGCTCGCAGCTTTTTCTTTCTCAGTTTGTTTTCGTCAAAAAAGCGTATCAGCTGATCGAATGTCCGCTCTGACAATGTCGTTGGGATAACGGGCACAATGATCTCATCTGCCGCCTTGAAGATGTTCTCGGACAGGGTCGAAAAATTCGGAGGGCAGTCCAACACAATCACGTCATAGTCGCTGCCAGCCGACGTCAGGGCCTTTTTCAGGCGCGAGCGTTTGTTCCGCATTCGAGACAAAAACACATCGAAGTCGCGAAAGGTCAGGTTGGCGGGCAGCACGTCCAACCCTTCGAAGTCGCTGGCCCTAATGGCGTTCGTGAACCGTTTGACGTCTTCGAAAAAACGGGCTTCGGTCAGTTTTTTCGAGGGTTTGACCCTAAAATAGAAGCTTGAGGCACCTTGCGGATCAAGATCGCACAGCAAGACCTGTTTGCCTGCCTGCGCATAGGCATGGGCCAAATTCACCGACGTCGCGGTTTTGCCGACGCCCCCTTTGTTGCTGTAGCAGGCAATGATCTTCATTCCTCACTCCTCTGTCTGATGAAACAAGCTGCGAAACAGATGTCGAATGTCCGGCCCATCGAATTGCTGAAAGCTAGACATAACCCGATCCCGCTCGGCTCGTTGGCGTTGATTCATCATGGCGATAAGGCCACCCACGGCCAGTCCGATCTGCGCATCAACGCGACCTTGTGTCGTACTGTAACGGGAAACAAAACTCAGCAAAGCCGCTTGCTGTACTGAGAAGTCGTTAAACAGGCCAAGGTTATCCTGCAGCCTTTTCAATGGCTTGATGATGGTTTTGAAGTCTTTGGCGTGGAACAGTGGCGCAAAGAACTCCATCAGATATCGCAATTTCTTGCAGTCGATCCGAAGATCATGCACCAGATCATCCGGTGTGTTTTCGCTGATGCTGCGCGCCAGTTTGCAGACCTTGCGATAGCGTTTCCAGATCAACGCGCAGGCGTATTCATAAGCCCCGCGCTGTGCATTTTTGCCCGGTTCCAATTGACTGGGGCCGTCAAATACTGCGTTCAGATCCTTCATTGTCTTGTCGTATGCGGCGCTTCGCAACCGCCGCTTCAAGCGAGTAAATTCCTGCCCGCGCTCTTCCTGAAATTGTTCAAACATTGCTTGCAATCCTGCATGAAGATTAGGCGGGATCAGTTTGAAATACATGTCTTTTTCTAAAAGATAGACATCGAGATCGCGCATGCGTCCCGTCGATGCCATGAGCTCTGAAAAGAGCTGCTTTAGTTCAACGGTCTGACTTTCAGAAAACACCCCTTTGAACAGACTAATGACCGAGCGGATTTTCCGTAGCGAGACGCGGTAGTCATGCAGGAATTCGGTATCGGTGTCCGCGATCACGCCTTCTTCGTTTTGCCGTGCGACCGCCAAGTATGTACGGATGATATCGGCAGCGACCTCGATTGAGGGTTCGTTTTTGCCAAGATGAATATCGGGCTTGGCATGATAGGGGCGCATATCGGGAAAAAGCCCCTGATACACCGCTTCGAACCGTTTACCTTGTGCCACTTTCTCCGCCAGAACTGCACAGACCTTGGCAAACACCCGTTCGTATCCGCGCAACTTTTCGATCCCGACAACGGTCACTTGGCCAACATCCGTCGACATCGACCAAACAGAACCGCGTACTTGTGTCTTTTGCAGATCATCCAGAATGGCCAACGAGTTGGTTTGGATTTCGCCCTGCCCAACTGCGATCAACGCCCGCAGAACCGGGAATCCTTTCAATGCACTGCTTACAGGACCAGCTGGCAGATCCTGGGCAAACTGGTCTTTAGCTTCGCAGTGTTGGATGAATGACTGCCCATCGCTTCGCAAAAGCTGCAACATCCCATCGCTCTGGATCAAAAACCGACCCTTGGCCCTTAGCGATTGATCATGACAGTCTAACAACGTGAAAGATCTTGGTGCGGAATTGGGTTCGATTTTGACCGAAAGATGTTCAGGCATCTGGTCGAGTGTTGTTTCATTAAACAGGAATGGCAGTACGAAAAACCCTGCATTTTTCATCTTCATGAATTGCCTCTCCGAGGTCTGCCATGATGCGTACTGACCTCAATGAAAGCATGAGAACGCAGTTCAATCTGCCTATCAACAATAATCTGGACTGAACTCATCAATACGCGGGTGACAGCTAAAGGCTGCGAGGCTAAGACAAGGAAATGACTGATCCTGTCTCAACCATTCGAAATCTTGGTCCGGCTTTTGAACAGGCCTGCGCAGAGGCTGGAATTCATTCAGCAGATGAATTGCGAGAGCTGGGCGCGGATGAGGCCTATAGCCGATTGCTGCAGTCTGGTACCAAGGCCCATTTCATTGGGTACTATGTGCTGGTCATGGGGTTGCAGGGTCGCCCTTGGAACGATTGCAAAGGTGACGAGAAAAAAGCCCTGCGGCAGAGGTTCGACGCGATCAAGGCCAGTGCGCGTCCAGGACCAGAAAACCAGATGATCTCAGAACTGGATGCGATCGGCGTCCGTGTTGCGGCCAACGATCTCAAGCTGGATTGATTGGCCACAAAAAAGGCCGCACCCAACAACGGATACGGCCCTCAAATTCTTTTAGAATGGCGGATTAGCCAACCAGTTCGATGCCCGAAAAGAAATAGGCGATCTCGACGGCCGCTGTTTCCGGTGCGTCCGACCCGTGAACCGAGTTTTCGCCAACAGATTCAGCGAATTCAGCGCGGATGGTGCCGGGCGCTGCGTCTGCGGGATTGGTTGCGCCCATGACTTCGCGGTTCTTTGCAATGGCGCCTTCGCCTTCCAGAACCTGAACAATGACCGGCTCGGACGACATGAATTCGCACAGTTCGTCGTAGAACGGACGCTCGGCATGCACGTCATAGAACTTGCCAGCCTGGGCTTTGGTCATGTGGATACGCTTTTGCGCGACGATGCGCAGACCTGCGTCTTCGAATTTGGCGTTGATCTTGCCTGTCAGGTTGCGGCGGGTTGCATCAGGTTTGATGATCGAAAATGTGCGTTCCAGTGCCATGTCGGCCTCTCCTTACGTGATGGCGCGGGGTTCGCGCCGAAATCCATCGCGCGCCGCGTAACATGGTATTGGCTTCGTGAAAAGTGGAATGATGGGCCGCCCAATTGATTGACCGTTAGATTGTATCCGGCAACGGGTCGCGAAGGTCGACCCAGCACACATAGAGCACCGCCAATAAACCAGCGAAGCTGCTGGCACACATCATTCCCAACACCAGAAACGGTCCGTTTTCTGCGCTGACCAGCGCGCCGGTTAGGGTCGTCAGCACAGCCCCCAACGCCACGATCATTGCGCCAGACAGGCCTGCTGCACTGCCCGCAAGCTTAGGGCGGACAGACATCAACCCGGCCGAGGCGTTGGCGTTTGTCAGGCCATTGCCGAAGCCCACAAAGATGGCCGAGCCGAAGAAAACCCAGACCGAACCAAGACCCGACAGAAAAAGCAGCAATCCGCAGAACGGCCCAACAGACGCAATCACCCGCCCAATCAAGATCATTGTTGTCAGTCTCGTCCTCGCCGCAATACGCCCGGTGATGAAGTTACCGACCATGAAACCTCCGGTGATGATTCCGATCCCCAATCCTAGCATCGCAGGGCTAAGATCGAACCACGCCGCCGCCACCAATGGCGCACCGGTGATGAAACTGTAAAATCCACCGATCGAAAACGCTGCACACAAGGCGTAGCCCCAAAACCTGCGTGCCCGGAACAGATGCGGATATTCACGAAGTTGCGCAGCAAAGGTTGATGATCGATCTGTATTGGTTTCTCCCATATCCGACCAAAGCAGCACCAGCATCCCTGCCCCCAGTGTCGAATACAGAACAAACCCGGCGCGCCATCCAAAGAGCGAATCCAACGCGCCGCCGAGCATTGGCCCAAGCATGGGTGCCAGTGCCATCGCCATTGCCACATAGCCCAGCTTGCTGGCGGCCTCGTTTGGGGGGTACATGTCGCGGATGGAGGCGCTGGATAACACAGGTCCAGCAACGACCGCAGCCTGCAGTAAACGAAACCCCAGGAATACCCAGATCGACTCGGCCATTACGCATCCGACGGACGCGCACGCAAATATCGCCATGCAGATCAACAACACAGGCCGCCGCCCATATCGGTCTGACAAAGGCCCCATGATCAGTTGCAGTACGGCGGATACCGCCAGATACCCTGCGATCGACAGATTCACCACGGCATAGTCGACCTGAAAATCTTCTCCCATCCGTGCGAGTGACGGCAGGAACATGTTCAGTGACAACACCGATAGGGCTGTTGCAAAGACCAGTGTGACCAGAGATGGGGGCGATTGAGCCGGGCGCATGACGAAAACCGTTGTAAAATGCCAACCGGAACAGCGCTAACACATCCCTTGCACCTTGAACATGGCAGGCTCTGGCGGCGCCATCAACGCTCTGTTAAGAGCGCCCTATGTTACGGATCGAAAATATCACTTATGCCGTCGAAGGCCGCCCCCTTATTGACGGGGCCAGTGCCACCATTCCTGATGGCCACAAGGTAGGTCTTGTGGGGCGTAACGGCACCGGGAAAACCACCTTGTTCCGGCTGATCCGGGGCGAATTGGCACTGGAATCGGGCGATATCGCGCTTCCAAAACGGGCGCGGATTGGCGGCGTGGCGCAAGAGGTTCCCTCCTCCGATGTCTCGCTGATCAACACGGTCCTGGCCGCGGATACCGAGCGCAGCGCTTTGATGGTCGAAGCGGACAGCGCGACTGACCCCAATCGCATCGCCGAAATCCAGACCCGGCTGGTGGATATCGACGCCTGGTCCGCCGAGGCGCGCGCGGCGTCGATCCTCAAGGGCCTCGGCTTTGATGACGAGGATCAACTGAAACCCTGCTCGGACTTTTCGGGCGGCTGGCGGATGCGTGTTGCATTGGCGGCGGTGCTGTTTTCGCAGCCAGATCTTTTGCTGCTGGACGAACCGACCAACTATCTGGATCTTGAAGGCGCGCTGTGGCTGGAAAGCTATCTGGCCAAGTATCCGCACACTGTCATCATCATCAGCCACGACCGCGGGTTGCTGAACCGCGCAGTTGGATCGATTCTGCATCTAGAAGACCGCAAGCTCACTTATTACGCGGTACCCTATGATAAGTTTGCGGAACGCCGTGCCGAACGGCTGGCGCAGGCGGAATCCGAGAATGCAAAGTCCAAGGCGCGTATCGCCCATTTGCAAAGCTTTGTGGATCGGTTTCGATATAAAGCCTCCAAAGCGGTACAGGCCCAATCGCGGCTGAAGATGATTGAACGCATTCAATTGGTCTCTACCCCGCAAGAAGCCGCGCTGCGCGCCTTTTCCTTCCCGGAGCCTGAGGAGCTTTCTCCGCCGATCATCCAATTGGAGAGCGGTGTAACCGGGTATGGCGACACCCAAGTGCTGCGCCATTTGAACCTGCGTATCGATCAAGATGACCGCATCGCCTTGCTGGGCAAAAACGGACAAGGCAAATCGACCCTGTCAAAACTGCTATCGGATCGCCTGCCCCTGATGGCGGGCAAAATGACCCGCAGCAGTAAGCTGCGCATCGGCTATTTCGCGCAGCATCAGGTGGATGAGTTGCATGTGGACGAAACACCGCTGGACCACCTGCGCCGCCTGCGCCCAGACGAAGCCCCCGGTAAGTGGCGCTCACGCCTGGCCGGGTTCGGCCTGGGGGCCGATCAGGCCATAACCGAGGTCGGTCGCCTGTCGGGTGGCCAAAAGGCGCGCCTGTCGCTGCTGATCGCCACCATCGACGCGCCGCATATGCTGATCCTTGATGAGCCGACCAACCATCTGGACATCGAAAGCCGCGAAGCCTTGGTCGAGGCGCTGACGGCCTATTCCGGTGCCGTCATTCTGGTCAGCCATGACATGCACTTGCTTGGATTGGTCGCTGATCGCCTTTGGCTAGTGTCGGATGGAACGGTCAATCCGTTCGAAGGTGATCTCGAAGCCTATCGCTCGCTGCTGCTGGGCCGTGACAAACCAGCCAAAACCAAGCAACCGACGGCAAAACCCAAACGTCAGTCCCGAGAAGCGGTTCTGGCCCTACGCGCCGATCTTCGCAAATGCGAGGACAGGATTGCGAAACTCGCAGAGATGCAGGACAAACTCTCGGCTAAGCTGGCCGATCCAGCGCTCTACGAAGACGATCGCGTCAGCGATCTGGAAGTATGGAACCGGAAGTTTGCCGAAGTCACAGATGCAATGGAAAAGGCCGAAACCCTTTGGGTCGCCGCCGCCGAGCGCTTGGAACGTGAAGAGGTGACAAGATGAGCCCAATTCCGGTTAAAGAGACGCAGGCGATGATCGCTGGCATGGAGCCAAAACTGCAACCCGGTTTATATGCCTTTACTCTATGGCCAGAGGGTAAAAAATGGCCAGTCGAAACTCGGGCCAGCTGTATGGAAGATGAAGGTCTTTCCCTTGTTGTACCGATCAATGCGGCGAACGGGGATGCAGTCGCAATGCGCTGCATCACTCTTCAGGTCCATTCTTCGCTTGAAGGCGTCGGATTGACGGCTGCAGTTTCCACTGCCCTGGCGCAGGCTGGCATTCCAGCCAATATGGTTGCAGGATTTCACCATGACCATGTCTACGTTCCGGGCGACTTGGCGACGAAAGCTGTTGATGTCTTGAAAAACCTTCAGAAAGCTGCCGATACATGATCGAAACAGCGTTCCTGATTACGTCATTCACCACATTGCTTGTGGTAATAGACCCTCCGGCTCAGACGCCGATCTTTGTGGCGTTGACGCAGGGCATGGATAAAAGCATGCGGCGAGCCATCGCTGTCCGGGCCTGCCTGACGGCGGCGGGTATTCTGGCCATGTTCGCAGCTTTTGGCGAGGCTGTGCTGGGCTTTGTCGGCATCTCGATGGAAGCGTTTCGCGTGGCGGGCGGCGTTCTGCTGTTCCTGACCGCGCTGGACATGTTGTTTGAACGTCGCACCAAACGACGAGAAAACAGCGCCGAAGAAGAAGAACACCCCGACCCGTCGGTCTTTCCGTTGGGTATCCCCCTGATCGCCGGACCCGGAGCCATTGCCACCATGATCCTTCTGGCGGGTCAGCAACCAGGCATCGAGGGGCTTGCCGTGGTCATCGGCATGATGATCATTGTCGTTGCCATGGTGTTTGTGACCTATCTTACCTCGGGCGCCGTGGCGCGACTGTTGGGAAAAACCGGTCTAAATGTCCTGACTCGTCTGCTTGGAATGCTGTTGGCCGCCCTTTCGGTTCAGTTCATTCTGGATGGCCTCAAGGCCTTTGGCTTTGCGTCGTGAGACCCCATATTAATATGAAGATGACTTATTCCGGGTGACGGTATGGATGGTTATGAAATCGGGCGTTTGACCTATTTGGTCTTGCTGGGCGCGGCCTTGCTGATGTGGTTCTTCACCCACAACCGACAGTCGCTGGGCAAGACCCTGCAGCAGGTTATGGCCTGGGTGTTTATTTTCATTGGCGTCGTCGCTTTGGTGGGGCTTTGGGACGATATCCGCTCGACCGTGGGCACCACGCCTCAGATGGCGGTGTCCGGCAACACCATCGAAGTTCCCCGTGCCTTTGACGGGCATTATTATCTGCCAATGCTGGTGAACGGAGAGCCCATCACCTTTCTGGTCGACACCGGCGCCAGTCAGATCGTCCTGAACGCGCAGGACGCCAAACGTGTGGGCATTGATCTGGACCAACTGAATTATCTGGGCCGCGCGTCGACCGCGAACGGTGTGGTGCGGACGGCCCCTGTGCAATTGGACAGTCTCGCGCTGGGACCGATCCTTGACAACGGCGTCTCAGCTTGGATCAACGAAGGCGACTTGGACAAGTCGTTGCTCGGCATGGATTACCTGCACCGTTTTTCCAACATTCAGTTTGCCGATGGTAAGTTAATCTTGTCGCGCTGAACGCTCGAATAGCTATGCCATGTGGCTGGCCGATCTGACGCAAATGCCGTGACGCGTGGCAGCGGACTGAACCAGAAGAACCCTCGGGTGAAAGCACGAAGATCACGCAACTTGTGACTGGTCAAAACCTGGCCCGCACCCTAGCGTCGCGGCATGAGCCATCCAATCCATGACAGCCGCTATTCCTGGCTTCGCCTTCTGATCACGCTCGCCATCGCAGCCGTGGCGAATGTCGGGATGTGGGCGGTGATCGTGGTCATGCCCGCCGTCGAAACACAATTCGGTGCCGGACGGGCCGAGGCGTCGATGCCCTATACGCTCGCCATGATCGGCTTTGCCCTGGGTAACATGTGGCTGGGGCAGTTGGTGGACCGGTTGGGGGTGACCAAAGCATTGATAGGCGCATCGATCCTGAGCGCCATCAGCTACCTGCTGGCAACACTGGCACCTAACATAGCCCTGCTGTCCGTCGCGCATTTGCTGCTGGGATTGGGCACTTCGATCGGCTTTGGACCCCTGATCGCCGATATCTCACACTGGTTCATGCGCAGACGCGGGATCGCCGTGGCGCTGGTGGCCAGTGGAAACTATCTGTCCGGGGCGATCTGGCCCACCATGCTGTCGGGTATCCTGGCGCGGGATGGCTGGCAGCAGGTCTATCTGACACTGGCGGTACTGACGCTGGTTGTTGTCATTCCCCTGTCCCTGCTGTTGCGCCGGCAGGTCCCGGCCGAGGCGCACACAACCGCCGCTGCCACTGCAAAGATCAATGCGCGCAGTGTCGGAATCTCACCAAGGGCGTTGCAATACATTCTTGGACTGGCAGGCATTGGATGCTGCGTGGCGATGTCGATGCCGCAGGTTCACATCGTGTCCTACTGCGTAGGTCTCGGCTATGGCCCCGCTGTCGGCGCAGAGATGCTGTCCCTGATGCTGCTGGGCGGCGTGGTGAGCCGCATCGTTTCCGGCCTGGTGGCTGACCGGTTGGGTGGCGTCCATACACTGCTCATCGGGTCGATCCTGCAATGCATCGCCCTGTTCCTGTTCTTACCTTATGACGGGATGGTCTCACTTTATGTCGTCAGCATGCTGTTTGGGCTGGCGCAAGGTGGAATCGTACCCAGCTATGCGCTGGTGGTCCGCGAATACATGCCTCCGCAAGAGGCTGGTGCGCGCGTGGGTTTTGTCATGATGATGACCATTCTGGGCATGGCCTTGGGTGGGTGGATGTCGGGGTGGATCTATGACGTCACAGGCAACTACCAATTGGCATTCGTGAACGGGATTTTATGGAACGGTCTTAACATTGCCATCATCGTGATGCTTCTCAAAAGGTCTCGGCCCCGCAGACAAGAGGCACTCGTATGACAACCCTATCGCGTCGCGGCGTTCTCGCAGGGCTCGCTGCCCTGCCCTTCGGCGATCCCGCGCGCGCAGCGCGAAAGCCTTACGCCCTTTCGCCAGACGGCACCCATGTCAGCTTCATGTTTGACCTCTCGGGGATCGCGCAAACGGGGTCTATGCCGATCCGGTCTGCTGACGTTCAGATCGACACGCACAATTTACAAAACAGCGAGGTGGATGTGGTCCTGGATGTTGCGAAGGCAAAAACCCGGCTGCCATTTGCCAGAACGCCCATGCTCAGCCCTGGTGTCCTGAATGCAGAGCAGCATCCAACTATCCGGTTCTCCTCGACAAGTGTACAATTAGGGCCAACTGGGCGGATATCGGACGGCGCCCGCATCACAGGAAACCTGACCGTGCGAGGTGTAACTCGGCCTATCACATTGAACGCCAGCCTGTATCGACAGGCGGGTACGGACGAGGATGATCTTGATCGTTTGTCCATCCGGCTGACAGGTGGGTTGAATCGCCACGACTTTGGGGCGTCCGGATACCCTGACCTGGTTCAGGAAACCGTAGGTCTGGACATTCATGCTGAAATCATGCGTGTAACGTGATGCCAAATGGGTAAAAAACGACGCAATTGAGTCGAATAGATGCGCGCATCTTGTGATGGCGTCGCCAATCTGGGACCACTATGCGCACGATCATTTCTTTTGCCGCCCTTTTTCTTTCCGTCATTCTGCTGCAGCTTTCGACAGGCGGCGTTGGGCCGCTGGATGCAATCTCGGGCATAACACTGAACTTCACGACCGAGCAGATAGGTATTCTGGGTTCGGCACATTTCCTAGGGTTTTTTATTGGATGCTGGTGGGCGCCCCGCCTGATGGGCAGTGTTGGGCATTCGCGCGCCTTTGCAGTCTGTACCGCGCTGGGCGCCATGGGGTTATTGGGCCACACCTTGACCGACAACCCGTATATCTGGGCCGCGCTGAGAATTGCGTCGGGTACATGTGTGGCCGGGTGTTACACGGTCATCGAGGCCTGGCTGAATGCCAAAGTCACTAATGAGACGCGCGGGCGCGCCATGGGCACCTATCGCATCGCGGATATGGGCGCGTCTTTGTGCGCACAGTTGATCATCGCTGTTCTGCCACCGGCCTCTTACGTTTCATACAACCTGTTAGCGATCCTGTGCTGCGCATCGCTTTTGCCACTTGCACTGACGCGGGCCAGCCAACCGAAAACACCCGACGCGCCTCGTCTGCGTCCGAAACTGGCCTGGCAAAGCTCTCCGTTGGCGGTTGCAGGCGTAATCGTGGCGGCGCTTAGCTCAGCCTCTTTCCGAATGGTTGGGCCGGTCTACGGACAAGGGGTCGGCCTGGGCGTGGATCAGATCGCCTTTTTCCTTGCTTCTTTCGTACTCGGCGGCGCGTTGGCGCAATACCCGTTGGGGTGGCTCGCAGACAAATACGACCGTCGCTGGGTTCTGATCTGGCTCTCTGCCGCCGCGGTGCTCAGTTGTGGTGTCACGATGGCGGCTAGCGGTGCTGGCACAATCGGAGTGATGCTGGCTGCCGGATTCTTTGGCTTGACGACATTCCCGATCTTTTCTGTCTCATCTGCGCATGCCAACGACTTTGCGACCACCGAGCAAAGGGTCGAGTTGTCTGCTGCATTGATGTTCTGGTACGCGTTAGGGGCAATCGCGTCGCCCTATGTCTCATCAACGTTGATCCAGCAATTCGGACCAAGCGCATTGTTTGCCTTTGTCGCGGTGGGTCATTTCGCACTGATCCTGTTCGGTTTGGCACGGATGCGATCACGCCCGACACCGGATGAACGCACAAATTATGTCTATGCCCCACGAACTTCGTTCACTATTGGGCGCCTGCTGAAACGGTCACGGGAACACGACGACTAGGCGCTTTGAAGCCCGTCCCTAAGCCGAAGCAGCAACTCTTGTAATCTCAATAGCTCAGCCTGGTCCAGTCCGGTGTCTTCAATCATGCAGGCGGTGATTCCAGGTGCTTCATTCCCAAGCGACGCCCCCTGATCTGTCAATGTAACATCAATCGCGCGCCCATCCGATTGGCTCCGCGTTCTAGTGACGTACCCCATGGTTTCCAACCGTTTGATCAAAGGGGTCATGGTGCTGGTTTCCATACCTAACTGTTGCGCCAGCTCATTTATGTTTTGCCCGTCCCTCTCCCATAGAAGGGTGAGCGTAATGTACTGAGGATAGGTCACCCCCAGCCGCTTCAGGTGCGGCGAGTAAGCACGATTGATCGCGTGCGACGCGGTGTAAACTCCAAAGCAGAATAGCTCGTTCGCTCGGGTCGGGATCTGGGTGATATCCAAATTCTTGGCTCCAAATATATCGTGCACGATATTATTCTTGACTTCCAATCTCGCCTCGTCAACTCTGCATTTAGGTCGCACACGATATAATGGAGGGCAAGATGTCCTGGCTACCCACACTCAAAACCGAAACACCTGAAGAGGGGTACGAGCTTGCCATCAAGCTTTCACGCATGGCCGTTAAACTGACGCAACCCGATGATGAGGCCCGAAACCGGATGCGCCCCGACTATGCAAACAACGCCGACAGCCTGATTGGCGCATCCCAGGTCGTAGCGGTTAATTTTCAGACAGTTTCAAAGGCCAATAACTTCTGGATGTGAGTTCGGGCATCTTTAGCAAGCCGCTGAATTGAAAAGGGCCGGGAAAACCCGGCCCTGTCTTCGTCTTAGTGATCTGTCCGCGGTTCTTCTTCGATCGCGTCCACGTTTTCGGGCTGATCTACAGTCGGCTCTAGTGCGCCGTTCACAACACCGCTGACACCATGCTCCATCGACAGACCCAGCTCTTCACCGAGCTTCTTGAGCGCGGGCATCTGAACGGCCATCCCCATGATGGAATCCAGCGCCTGATTGACCACTGGCTTGTCACCTGTTGACGCACTGCCCCCATTGGCGCCACCGATACCACCAACCTGATGGATCTTGATCGAGTCGATTTTCTCGGCAGGTTTGACCATCTCCGATATGATCGACGGCATGGCTTCAATCCGCGCCAGATCAACTTTCATGCGGATCTGATCCACTGACAGAGCATTTTCGGACTCGACAATCGCACGTTTACCTTCCGCTTCGGCTAACATGTCGTTCTTCTTGGCCTCAGCCCGAATGTTCAGCGCATCGGCTTCGGCCTGCGCCTCTTCGCGGCGGGCTTCGGCGCGGTCAACGGCGGCCTCTTTGTCGGCCTGCGCGGCCAGGCGGATCGCGGTCGCCTGACGTTCAGCTTCACGAGTTGCTTCAATCAGCACGATCTGCTTCTGACGCTCGGCTTCTGCCACCTGACGGGCGGTTGCCACTGCTTCGGTCGCTTTGGTCGCTTCGGCACGAGCCAAATCGGCAGAAGCACGCGCGCGGCTTTCCTCTTCGGATTTCTGCGCGATGATGATCTGGCGTTCCTGCTCGGCGACTTCCAACTCGCGCTCTTTCGAGATTTCGGCATCGCGGATCTTACGCTCACGCTCGATCTCTGCCGCACGGATGGCCTCTTCACGGGCGATGCGGGCGCGTTCGGTCTCACGCACCGAATCTTCGGTCCGGGCCGCTATCTCGGCCTCCTGCGCCACGCGCAGAGTCTCAACCTGCTGCGTCTGCTCAATGCGCGCCTGTTCTTCATCCTTTTCGATCAACAGCTTCTGACGCTGTGCTTCCATCGAAGCGCGGCGCACTTCAACCTCGGCATCGGCGTCAATCTGGGCGCGCTCTTTCTTCGAGGTCGCAATCACCTCGGCCAGCTTGCGCATACCAACTGCGTTAAAGGCGTTGTTCTCGTCGAGTGCTTCAAACGGTGTCTGGTCCAGGGCGGTGAGCGAGACGGATTCCAGCGACAGGCCGTTCTTCAGCAGGTCTTCGGACACTGCATTCTGCACCTCTTGCACAAAGTCAGCGCGGTTCTCGTGCAACCCGTCCATGGTCATCTGGGCAGCAACGGCACGCAGACCATCGATCAGCTTGCCTTCGATCATCTCGCGCAGTTGCTCGACATCAAATGTGCGATCACCCAACGTCTGGGCAGCGCGAGCGATACCCTCTTCGGTGGCCATCACGGAAACGTAGAACTCCACTCCTACATCGACACGCATCCGATCCTTGGTGATCAAGGCGGCCTCGTCACTGCGCTGCACTTCAAGGCGCAGGGTCTTCATGTTGACCGGGCTAACTTCATGCAGCAAAGGAACGATGATGACACCACCATCCATGATGACCTTCTTGCCGCCTGCGCCGGTTTTCACCAAGCTGACTTCGCGGGTGGCACGTCGATAGAGACGGCCAAGAACAAGGCCAATGAACAAGATTACCGCTAAAATAGTCACAACTGTGACGGCTAGGAATGTAAGTTCCATGCAAAATCCTCCAGGTTTGGGGTTTGAAATTTGGTTAGTCTGACAAGCCGACCAGAACGAACCGGTCGCGCCGTCGGTCGCGTAGAACCAGCACATCTGTGCCCTGATCCAGCGCATCCTTGTCCTGCAGCGGCTCGGCGCGCAGGTAGTGGGTATTGCCAAAGCGATCCATGACCCGAACCTCGGCCGGGCGGCCGCGTGACGCGGTGCCTTGGGTGATGACACCCCGGCGGCGGGCCAACATCCGCTCAGACATCGCCTCGGTCTCGGTCTTGGGCAGCAGGCGGGCAAAGACACCGCCAAAGCCACGGGCAAACCACAGGCCAAAGGCACCGGCTGGGATCACAGCCACCCAAGGCGGCAGATCAAAGCCCAGCACATCGCGCAGCGCCAGTTGCAGGCCAATACCCGACAGGCCGAAGCCCGCCAGCAGAACCACAAGCCAGATCATGATGGGTATCTTTCCAACACCCAACCACGCCATTGGACCCGCCGCAGAGGTATCGGGCACATCGCTTTCGACCTCTGCCAGTTCGAAATCGCCCAGATCGACATCCGGGTCGATATCCAGACCTAAATCACCAATGTCCAGATCGGGGGCATCCACCATATCCAGATCGATTTCCCCTTCGCCAGCTAGCAAGCTGCCACCCAAGACCAAAGCGATCAGTTCCACTGCCAAAAGGCCGAACAGAAGCGCAAGCGCCAGAGTAAAAGGCGCAAATGCACCCTCGAGTAGGAAGTCGAACATCAAGTATTAGCCCTCGCTTTTGTATACATTAGTATACATTCAATATGGGACGCCATAACGAGAATTCAAGAGGTTGTGAGGCGGCGCTCAACCTGCGGTTATTGAGAAGATCATGTCAGATACAATGCGAATTCCCGATTTTCCGTCTTTTTTCTGCTCGTAAGGTGCGAAAGTGACATCCATGCGACGGGCGGGCTTTTGCTGGCGGATTACATAAGGTAGACGGGCGCGCAGACAGATACGTGGAAACGCAATATGGCTCGGATTCTCATCACCTCGGCGATCCCTTACATCAACGGGATCAAACACCTCGGCAACCTGATCGGCTCGCAATTGCCGGCGGATCTGTATGCACGTTATCAGCGTGGCCGGGGGAATGAGGTGATGTTCCTGTGTGCCACAGATGAACACGGCACCCCGGCTGAGCTGGCCGCGGCCAAAGCCGAAAAGCCGATTGCTGAATACTGTGCCGAAATGCACGGCGTACAGTTGGACATCGCCAACCGCTTTGGGCTGAGCTTTGATCACTTTGGCCGCTCGTCCAGTGATCAGAACAAAAGGCTGACGCAACATTTCGCGGGAAAACTGGATGAAGCTGGTCTGATCCGCGAAGTAAGCGAAAAACAGGTCTACTCAAACACCGATGGGCGCTTTCTGCCCGACAGGTACATCGAAGGCACCTGCCCCAATTGCGGCTATGACCGCGCACGGGGCGATCAGTGCGAAAACTGCACCAAACAGTTGGACCCGACCGATTTGATCGATCCGCGTTCGGCCATTTCCGGCTCGACCGATCTTGAAGTGCGCGAGACCAAGCATCTGTACCTGCGCCAATCGGCGATGAAAGATCAGTTGGATGCTTGGATTGACAGCAAGGCCGATTGGCCGATCCTGACCACATCCATTGCCAAAAAGTGGCTGCATGACGGTGACGGGCTGCGGGACCGCGGCATCACCCGTGATCTGGACTGGGGTGTTCCGGTCAAAAAAGGAGATCAGGATTGGCCCGGGATGGAGGGCAAAGTCTTTTACGTCTGGTTCGATGCACCTATCGAATACATCGCCTGCGCCAAGGAATGGGCTGATTCCACTGGGAAACCCGACGCCGAGTGGGAACGCTGGTGGCGCACGGACAAAGGTGCCGACGACGTTCGCTATGTCCAGTTCATGGGCAAGGACAACGTACCGTTCCATACGCTTAGCTTCCCAGCCACCATTCTGGGGTCAGGCGAGCCTTGGAAGATGGTCGACCATCTGAAATCGTTCAACTACCTGAACTATGACGGCGGCCAGTTCTCGACCTCTCAGGGGCGCGGCGTGTTCATGGATCAAGCGTTGGAACTCCTGCCCGCTGACTACTGGCGCTGGTGGTTGCTGAGCCATGCGCCCGAAAGCAGCGATAGTGAATTCACCTGGGAGAACTTCCAGCAATCGGTGAACAAGGATTTGGCGGATGTTTTGGGCAACTTTGTCAGCCGCATCACCAAGTTCTGCCGATCCAAGTTTGGCGAAGCCGTGCCCGAGGGTGGCGTATATGGCGAGCGGGAAAATGCGCTGATTTTAGAATTGACGCGCCGCATCCGCGCCTATGAAGGCTTTATGGAGGCAATGGAAGTTCGCAAGTCGGCGCAAGAGCTGCGCGCTATTTGGGTGGCCGGAAACGAATACCTACAAGCCGCAGCTCCCTGGTCGACGTTTAAGGAAAACCCGGAACAAGCGGCAGCGCAGGTGCGTCTGGGTCTGAATCTAATCCGGCTATACGCTGTACTGAGCGCGCCGTTTATTCCAAACGCGTCTGCCCGGATGCTGAGTGCCATGAACACGCTCGCGACTGATTGGCCGGATGACGTTGAGGCTGCACTGAACGCGCTGCCTGCGGGTCACGCATTCACAGTGCCGGACGTACTGTTCGCCAAAATAACGGATGACCAACGCGAAGATTGGCAGGCCCGATTTGCAGGCACGCGCGGTTAAAATCCCGCCAAGTTGCGTCATGACAACGGAGGCCAAATCGGCCTCCGTTTTTTAGTTTGTTTTGCAGCATCCCCGCCCGTTGCTCAAAGCGCATCGACCTAAGTCAGCGAACTGACGAGATAATTTAGACTGCGCACCAGAAGCACTCGTACTCAAGAAGCTTGAGATATGGCAACAAAACCGCCATCCTGAGTCGGAATTCTATCGACTCGCCGCGGTGTCAGGTGTGCCCGGTCACTTAATCCTTAGTTTGAACGAGGCATTTTCCATGGCCCTTACACTTAAATCCGTTGACCTCAGCAATTGCGGACCCGCTTGGGCGATAGGCAAACAGTTTGCTTTGGTTTTCTGTCTGGCCATAGCGCAACCGTCTCTGGCGCAAGAAGGGCAAGGCGATGCAACGCCCCCCAAGGTTTCAATCGCGGCGGCCTATACGCAGGAAATCACGGATGAGGCGGTTTTCATTGGCCGTGCCGAAGCAATCGACAAGGTCGACATCGTCGCGCGGGTCAATGGGTTTCTGGATAGCCAGGATGTGGAAGACGGCGCTTTGGTCCAAAAGGACGACCTGTTGTTTACGATTGAGCCTGACCTCTACGAAGCCACGCTAGAGGCCCGCAAGGCTGATCTGGACCGCGCCGAAGCCAACCTTGAGCTGGCCAGGGTCGATTTGGCGCGAAAGGAAGAACTGTACAAACGCGATGCCACTCCAGAATCAGAACGTGACATCGCCCGTGCCAATGAGCTTGTCGCCGAGGCCGAAGTTAAAGCTGCCAAGGCTGCTATTCAACAGGCAGAGTTGGACCTGAGCTATACGCGAATTCAGGCACCATTCGCCGGGCGCATTGGTCGCGTGACCACGAGCGTTGGCGATGTTGTAGGGCCCAACAATCCCGCATTGGTCAATCTCGTCAGCGAAGCACCGATCTACGTCAACTTTTCCCTGAATGAAAAACAGTTCACATCGATCCTCGAAACTTTTAACGAGAATGCGGCGTCGCTGTCGGAAAGCGAACAAAGCCCCAACGTGCACGTAACACTGCCTAACGGAACCGATCTGGATGAAACCGGAAAAATAGTGTTTGTGGACAACCGCATCGATCCTTTAACCGGCGCGATAACCATGCGGGCCGAGTTCGACAATACCAAACGCCTGATCCTGGATGGTGCATTCCTGAGTGTTCACATCGAAGCGTTGGAGCCAACGCTGCAGGTTCTCATCCCGCAGGCGGCTTTACAGCGGGATCAACGGGGTGAATTCGTGCTGGTTGTCAATGACAAGCAGATGGTCGAACAGCGCTACATCACCACTGGCGACACAGTCGGCACGGCAATCATCGTTTTGGATGGGTTGCGCGAAGGTGAGAGTATCATTGTCGAGGGTCTGCAACGGGTACGCCCGGGCGTCGCCGTAGATGCGGTCGTCGCCTCTGAACAGCCGGGAGAATAACTGATGTTCTCAGCCCTGTTCATCAGCCGGCCCAAGCTGGCGCTTGTCATCTCGCTTGTCCTGACAATTTTGGGCGGTATCGGATATATGGTCCTTCCGGTGGCGCAGTTCCCGGACATTACCCCCCCGGTGGTCAGTGTAACGGCCACCTATACCGGCGCCAATGCCGAAACCGTTGAAAACACCGTTGCCGCCCCGATTGAGGCGCAGGTCAACGGTGTGGACGACATGATTTACATGACGTCCACGTCATCAGATAACGGGTCCTACTCGCTGAACGTCACCTTTGAGGTCGGCACAGATCCTGATATCGCTTCCGTAAACGTGCAAAACCGCGTCGCGCAAGCGACCTCCTCCCTGCCGACCGAAGTTACGTCCTCCGGTGTTGTCACGCAGAAATCTTCGACCAACATGCTGATGTTGGTCACACTGACCTCGCCCGAAGGCACCTATGACAGCGTTTTTCTATCGAACTACGCGTCGATCAATCTGCGCGATGCGCTGGCCCGTGTTCAGGGCGTTGGTAAGGCCGACGTTCTGACCAACTTGGAATACGCCATGCGGATCTGGATGGATCCCGATAAGATGGCGGCCCTGTCCATTACGCCCGGCGACGTAATCAACGCCATTCGCGAACAGAATATCGAGGTGTCCGCCGGCTCCATTGGGTCCCCCCCGGTGCCCGAGGGGCAAACATTTCAATACACGATCAAATCCAAAGGCCGCCTGACGTCGGCCGAAGAGTTTTCCAATATTGTGATCCGCACCGGCGAAGCCGGTGCTATCGTTCGCGTCAAGGACATCGCCAGAACCGAGTTAGGGGCCCAGTTCTATTCGGCGTCCGGATATTTTCAGGCCGTTCCGGCCACCGTGATCGGCATCTATCAGGCCCCTGGTGCCAATGCGCTGGCCGTGTCCGAGCGGGTTCAGACTGAGTTGGAGCGCCTGTCACGCTCTTTCCCTACTGATGTGGAATACGATGTGCCCTTCAACACCACGGACTTCGTCGAAGCCTCTTTGAACGATGTGGTGTCAACGCTGATCCTGACTTTCATTCTGGTGATCTCGGTCGTGTTTGTGTTCCTAGGCAGTTGGAGAGCGACAATCATTCCGGCAGTCGCAATCCCGGTCTCCCTGATCGGAACGTTCGCGTTCTTGCTGATGTTTGGCATGTCGTTGAACACGATTTCTCTGTTCGCGTTGGTGTTGGCTATCGGGATCGTGGTGGACGATGCCATCGTTGTTGTTGAAAACGTGGAACGCATCATTGCAGATGAAGGCCTTCCCCCGGCCGAGGCGACCCGAAAGGCAATGGGTCAGATCACAGGCCCCGTCATTGCAACCACCCTGGTTCTGCTGGCTGTGTTCGTTCCAGTGACCTTCATGCCCGGCATCACGGGGCGGCTTTATTCGCAGTTTGCCGTCACAATCTCGACCGCTGTCGTAATCTCGTCGATCAACGCGCTTACCCTTTCGCCTGCGCTCTGCGGCCTCGTGCTGCGCGCCCGGTCCGGCCCCCCCAAAGGAATTCTGGCCCTGTTCGAAAGGCTGATCGGCACGGTGCGCAGCGGCTATGTCGCCATTGTGCGCAAGCTGCTGATCATGCCAGTGATCGCACTGGGACTGATTGTGGCGCTGGGTATGGGCACCGGGACGATCATGTCCAACACATCAGCGGGTTTCATTCCGCTTGAGGACAACGGCTATCTGTTCGTGGATGTGCAGCTGCCTGACGCAGCGACCCTGGAACGCACGGAAACAGTTACCAAACGTGTGGACGAACAAATTCGCGAAATCCCCGGGGTCGCCAGCACCGTTCTGGTTAACGGCTTTTCGATGCTCAATGGCACCATCACCAACGGCGCAGCGATTTTCGTCAATCTCGACAACTGGAGCGAACGGCAGGAAGATGACCTGAGTGCCGACGCCATCCTTGCCAAGATCCTCGCCATCGCCAACGGCGAGTCAGCAGCGTCTATACTGGCCTTTAACCCGCCACCCATTCAGGGATTGGGCATGTCGGCTGGCGTTGAGATGGAGGTTCAGCAAACCGGTGGTGGAACGCCGCAAGATCTGGCCTCAGCGGTCGGGTCCTTTGTGTATGCGGCCAATCAACGACCTGAAATCGCACAGTCTTACACGACATTCCGCGCAAACGTTCCGCAGCTGTTCGTTGATCTGGACAGGGAAAAAGCCAAAACTCTGCAAGTGTCCGTCTCAGAGGTTTTCCAGACGATGCAGGCTCAGTTGGGATCGTATTATGTGAACGATTTCAACCTGTTTGGTCGGGTCTATCGCGTGATGATTCAGGCAGACGGGACATATCGCGACAATGTCGAAGACATCTCGAACCTCTATGTGCGATCCACCCAAGGTGACATGGTGCCGCTGGGCACGCTGATTGATGTAGAAAACGTGTTGGGGCCGGTTTTGCTGAAGCGCCACAACCTTTTCCGATCCGCCACGGTGACGGCGGTTCCGGCGCCAGGACTATCCAGCGGGGACGCGATCAATGTGATGACCGAGGAATCCGCGACCGCCCTGCCCCCGGGCTACGCGTTTGAGTGGACCGGAACGGCGCAGCAACAATTGGCATCGGGCAGCATTGTGATCGTGATTCTGGGGCTCGCCATTCTGTTCGGCTATTTGTTCCTGGTTGGCCAATATGAAAGCTGGTCGCTACCGGTGTCTATCCTGCTATCGGTCGTCGTCGCCTTGTTCGGCGCGGTTGCTGCGGTGGCGATCGTGGGCAGCGATATCAACCTGTATACTCAGATCGGGATGATCATGCTTGTGGGCCTTGCGTCCAAGAACGGCATTTTGATTGTCGAATTTGCGATGGAACAACGCGCCAAAGGCCTTTCTATCAAAGAGGCAGCGGCAGAAGCTGCCCAACAACGGTTCCGGGCCGTGATGATGACAGCATTGTCCTTCCTGCTGGGCGTTGTCCCGCTGTTGGCGGCAAACGGTGCTGGCGCGGCCAGTCAAAAAGCCATCGGTGTCGCCGTGTTTGGTGGCATGCTCGCGGCAACTCTGGTTGGCGTTATCCTAGTGCCGGTCCTGTACGCCCTTATGCAGGGGCTCAGAGAATGGCTGAAGGGCAACAAAAACGACCCGGGCACGCCAGAAGAAGCAACCTGATCACTATAGTGATCGAACAAAAAAAGCCCCGCAGATACTGCGGGGCTTTTTTACTTCTCAGAAACTGATTGGAAAGTTCTGGACCGCTAAGTGCGCGCCCTATGTAAGAACTGCGCCTTCGGTTCGGGCCCGTCGAAGGGACGTTACCGTGTGGATCAACATTTCCGCTTCTGCGGGCGGGGCTTGCTCAACTCGTTTGTAGTCGGTTCCGTCGTTTTTCC
Source organism: uncultured Ruegeria sp. (assembly GCF_947504215.1). Lineage (GTDB taxonomy): Bacteria > Pseudomonadota > Alphaproteobacteria > Rhodobacterales > Rhodobacteraceae > Ruegeria. Next base: position 136,758 of record NZ_CANNGO010000001.1, read on the forward strand.
GTGTCAGAAGGCCGCAAGAAATCATGCTCCGCCGCAAGATCGCCGGATCGCCGAACATGTGTTCACGGTTAAGATGCGCATTCACATCGCGCTCGCGAAGCGCCTCACCGGCAGGCAAAGCGGCCCACAGCGCCCAGAGCGCAAGCGTTTGCACGGACCGTTTCGATGGCCACTGGCGTAGACGCCCATGTTTGTCGAACTGCAACAATGCACGTTCGACAGAACGCATGTCGACAGGGGGTTTGTGTCTTTGCACCTCCAACCGCCGTTGGGCTGCATTTGCAGATCGCATATGCTGAACATTTTGAAACCCGGCTGCCCGAGCGATCATATTCATCAGCGTCAGATGCGGCGGGCTCGCTTCGGCAAGTTGCCCGGACAAGGACTTGGTAAACGCCGTCAGATCATCTGCGTGCAGGGGTAAAGAAGTTTTGGTCATCGTGCATCCATCGCGGGCGCTTTGCTCAATCGTCGGTCGCTGGCTTAACGAAACAACGCCCTGGTAATTGCGATGCCGTTTGAGAATGAAGAGCAGGTTTAGCACTCTGGTTAAGAGCAGCGACGCCTCGGTGTCTGCCGACCGTGCCCGTTGGGTAGCACGACCGGAGACGAATTCAAAGCACCATTCAAACAGGACCTACAAAGCCCACGCTAAGCGGCGCTTTGGGTGTTTTGCCGTTCACCCATCCACTGGTCCAACCGGGCGATTTGATCCGCGGACAGGCGAAGCCCCAGCTTATTGCGACGCCAGACTACATCTTCCGCGTTGTGCGCATATTCCTTGTCCATCAGCCAAGTCACTTCGCGGGCACTCAGGGTCGCACCAAAATCCTCGCCCAGATCCGAAGCCTGATTGGCATCACCAAGCACCGCCCTGGCCTCGGTGCCATAGGCCCGGATCAGGCGTGCGGCCCAAGGTTGGCCGAGAAACGGGTAGTCAATCATCAGCCGAGCGATCTGATCCTGCACACCGGTCACCGGGAATTCACCGCCCGGCAGGGCAACGCCTGCCGTCCAGGGACCTGGCAAATTCGGGAAATGCTCGGCAACTTTCTCCAGCGCGCTTTCGGCCAAACGACGATAAGTTGTGATCTTGCCACCAAACACGTTCAGCACGGGCGCTCCGCCCTGCGCATCAACTTTCAAAGTATAGTCCCGCGTTGCCGCGGTGGCACTGCTGGCCCCGTCATCATACAGTGGGCGCACACCGGAATAGGTCCATACGACATCGTCTCGGGTCACCGGCTTCTGAAAGTACTTTGAGGCAAAGGCACACAGATAATCTTGCTCGGCTACCGTGCACAAAGGAGGAACAGATGGATCGGAATGATCCTGATCAGTCGTGCCAATCAGGGTAAAATCCTGCTCATACGGGATCGCGAAAATGATGCGGCCGTCTTCGCCCTGAAAGAAATAGCACTTGTCATGATCATAAAGCTTGGGCGTAACGATATGGCTGCCGCGCACCAAACGCACACCTTCACGAGAGTTCACGCGGATCTTGGTCTGAATGATGTCGCCCACCCATGGGCCACCCGCGTTGATCAACATCTTTGCCCGGATCAACCGGGTTTCGTCACTGTCTTTGTTCCGGATCGTGATATGCCACAGGTCGTCTACCCGCTCGGCCGAGCTGACCTCGGTCCGCACCATGATCTCTGCGCCCCGGGATTCCGCGTCCCGCGCGTTTAGAACAACCAGTCGCGAATCCTCGATCCAGCAATCGGAATACTCGTATGCTGTCTCAAACTTCTCCTGAAGGGGTTCGCCTTCGGGCGCTGTATCCAAGGTCAGTGAGGTCGTGCCCGGCAGGATCTTACGACCACCCAGGTGGTCATATAGGAACAATCCCAACCGGATCAGCCAAGCCGGACGACGCCCGCGCATCCACGGCATAACCGTGCTTAGCAGTTTTGACGTCGGCGTTTCAGCATCAAACCGCATGTCTTCGTGATAGGGCAGCACAAAGCGCATCGGCCAACTTATGTGGGGCATCGCGCGCAGTAGGGTTTCACGCTCGATCAGAGCCTCGCGCACAAGGCGGATTTCGAAGTATTCAAGGTACCGCAATCCGCCGTGGAACAGTTTGGTCGACGCGGACGACGTAGCGGACGCGAGGTCGTTCATTTCGGCCAGCATGACCGATAATCCGCGACCGGCTGCGTCCCTTGCGATACCGCACCCGTTAATCCCACCGCCGATGATGAACAGGTCTGTGATCTGGCTGTCTCGCTTGTCCATGGCAGGATGATCCTTTGTGTTTAAACTCGAGCGTGTTCGTTTAATGAACTTTTTCTTTCGTTTATATTCGTTCGCCAGCGAAGACAACACCAAAGCAGGGCATCCTTTGCAATATCAGATCAGGAAACGATTAAGTCATAGGTCGGGCCGACTAACGCGAGCATAGAAGACACTCACACTCACATCGAACAACGCGAGCCCTTGCAAATTTACCGAAAAAGAACAAAAACGAACAAATCGAAGATCACCGGAGCCGCTCATGTCGCTTTCTTTTCGCCAGTCCGACATTCTGAATATGGCCAAACAAAACGGCCGCGTGGCGGTCGACGATTTGGCCGCGAAGTTCGGCGTAACGGTCCAGACCATCCGCAGGGATCTGTCCGAACTGTCCGATATGGGCGAACTGGATCGGGTGCATGGCGGCGCGGTTCTGCGGTCAGGCGTTTCGAACATCGGGTATGAAGACCGCCGCAGCCTAAACGAAGGCGCCAAAACCCAGATTGCACGAATCTGTGCCGCGGAGATTCCGGACGGTGCATCGGTGTTCATGAATATAGGAACGTCGACAGAGGCTGTTGCACGCCAGCTATTGACCCACAAGAACCTCATGGTGGTGACCAACAACATGAATGTCGCCAATATTCTGGTCGAAAACCCAGAATGTGAGATCGTTGTCGCAGGTGGAATTCTACGCCGTTCGGATGGTGGACTGATCGGCAACCTAACCGTTTCGACCATCAGGCAGTTCAAATTCGACTATGCAATTGTAGGATGTTCCGCGCTGGATACTGATGGCGATCTCTTAGATTTCGATTTCCAGGAGGTCCTTGTCAGCCAAACCATTATCGAACAGGCGCGACGAACTTTGTTGGTTGCGGATCACTCAAAGTTCCAGCGCTCTGCCCCGGCGCGCATCGCGTCACTGCGTGACATCGACTTCTTCTACACAGATTCTCCACTGCCTGAGGATCTGGCCCGAAAGTTGGTGGAGTGGGATACAGCACTCCGCGTGTGTACATAAGCCTCATCACATTTCGCTAAAAACGCGAATTCCTCTCGGTATCCTTGCAAGACAAGGTCGAGCCTGACAGTATCCCTAAACATTGCGATCGTAGCACGGAATGGGAGAACCGGGCCATGATAGCGCTTTTATTTGCGTTACTTACAGCCACCATGGGGCTGAACTATTTCAAGATGACAACGGCTGCCAACACGCTGTTTTTCATCACGCTGGCGTTGAGTGTTTACTGGCTGAAGTTCCACGCGACCAGCCAACTGACCATACAGCTTTAGGTGGCCGTGATGACATCTGAATTGTCCAGAACCCTGAATGCCTTTGGAATGCTGGCTGTCAGCTTAGTACTGGTATTGGCATTTTTCTATCAATTGAAACTCTATGAATTGCCCTGCCCGCTTTGCCTGTTGCAGCGTGTTGGCTTCGTTGCCGTCGGTGTTGGTCTGGGCCTCAACCTGTTATACGGGCCACGCCCTCAGCATTATGCGATCATGTTGATCGCGGCGCTATATGGCGGCAGCGTTTCTGTGCGCCAGATTTTGCTGCATATCGTGCCGGGTACAGGGCACTATGGCTCACCCGTATTGGGCCTGCACTACTATACTTGGGCCGCGATCTGCTTTTTCCTGATCCTTCTGGGCACGTCAATCATGTTGATGTTTGATCGCCAATACGCAGACCGCACAGACGCAACGGAAAGGTTTGGCGGCAGCTTACTTGCAAAGGTGGCTTTCTTCATCATGCTGGGCCTGGCGGCACTGAACGCCGTCTCGACATTGATTGAATGCGGGCCTGGCATCTGCGCCGATCCACCGACCAGCTACAAATTGATTGACGAATTAGGCACCAACAACTGAGGATGGGACAACCGTCCTGAAACGAGGAACGCGCATGGGACTTTTGGGCCAGCCGCTGGGCTACTACGACTATCTGACATTTGTCGCACTGATCCTGCTTTTGGCGGCCGTGATGGGGCTGTTTCTGTTCATCATGGGTCTGCCCGGACGGATCGCGATCAAGCGCAACCACCCGCATGCCGAGGCCGTAAAGATAATGGGTTGGATGGGCTTTTTGGCCGTCGTGCCTTGGGTACATGCCTTTATGTGGGCGTTCCACGACGGCATGACCGTCGACATTCGCCGCCTGCCCGAGGACGAACGGGACGCCATCCGGAAAGAGATCGAACGGTTAGGCGGCACGGTCAAAGAAGAGTATCAGTCCCAGACCGACGAGACGCAGAAAAGCTAAGGCCGAAGGAAACAAAACACTATGTTCGTCGCACTCGGCATTACGCTTTTTTACATCATTTTCGTCTGGTTCATTTTCTTCAAGGCGCAATGGCTGAAATTCAACATCACCTGGGGGATTGTTTCGTTCTGGGTCGGCGCGCATTTGCTGCTGATCTTTCTGGTCGCGCTGCGGTTTTTCCAGCCCTTCTCCGTCGACAGCCATGTGGTGCGCTCAACAATCCAGATCGTGCCAAAATTGACCCAGCCGACAATTCTGACCGAAGTGCTGGTGGAACCAAACACACAAGTCACCAAGGGCGATCCACTGTATCGCTTTGACGACACGATCTTCTCGCTTGCGGTCGACAACGCCAATGCCCAGTTGGTTGCGGCGGAACAAAATGCCAAGATTCTTGAACAGGACGTGATCGCCTCGACAGAATCGGTCGAACGGGCAAATGCGCAGCTTGCTTACGCCCTGACGCAAAAAGCGCGTTACGAAAACCTGGTCCCTGCGGGCGGTGCGCGGCAGGACGAACTGGATCGCTGGAATGAGCAAGTCACCGAGGATCAGGCATCGGTCAAACAAGCCGAAGCAAATCTTCAGAAAGCACAGCTGGCTTTGGAATCGCAAATTGACGGAGTCAACACAGGTATCCTTCAGGCACAAGCCCAGTTGGCCGAGGCCGAGTACTTCCTGGAAAATACGACCATCTATGCCCCCGAGAACGGCATGATCGTTTCGCAACAGGCACGCCCCGGATTGGTTGTAGGAGACGTCCGGTTGGGTGCCATTGCCAGCTTTGTGACCGAAGACAGCCCCTATATTCTGGCGACGTTTCGACAGCAGAACCTAAAATTTGTTGAACCGGGGCAAGAGGTTGAGGTGGCTTTGGACCTATACCCGGGCGAAATTCTGCCCGGCAAGGTCGAGGCGATCTGGTGGGCCACCCGCCAGGGGCAGTATCTGCCATCAGGCCGCCTGCCCGGTTTTGAGCTGCCAAAGCTGCCTGGCCGGATCGCGGTTCAGATCACCGTAGATGTCCCCGAAGAACACACATTCCCTGCAGGTGGCCATGCGGCGGTCGCGATTTACACCGGCCAGGGTAAAACCTTTGAGTTTCTGCGACGCATCAACATCCGCCTCTACTCATTCGCCAACTTCATCCGACCGCTGGATATTTAAGGACACGCATCATGACACGGGCCAAATCCTTTCGCAGATTGATGGGGACTGCCCTTTGCGCCGCCGCGCTTGTTGCGTGCACCCCTGTCGGCCCCGATTTCGTCCAGCCGAATTCGCCCGTCGTCAAACAGTGGATCGAGGTGAACAGCCCCAGTGTCGGCCAAAGCGGGCTGACTTCGCGCAGTGCACCGGTAGTCAAATGGTGGGAGACGTTCAACGATCCGACCCTGAACAAGCTGATCGCCGAAGCTTATGCGCAAAACCTGACTTTGCAGGTGGCTGGTGCCCGTGTGCTGCAGGCGCGCGCGCAACTGGGCATCGCATTCGGAGAGCTCTACCCTCAGTCACAAGCGATCGGCGGATCGCTGGAACGGCGACAGATCAGCGATAACCTTGCCCCTGTCGCAGACATCAACCGGATCATCCCATTGGATACCGAGTTTTCCACGTCGCAGGTTGGATTTGATGCGCAGTGGGAACTGGATGTCTGGGGCGCACAGCGGCGCGGTGTTCAAGCTGCCCGGTCGAACCTGGCCTTGCAGGTAGCCAATTATGACGACGCGCTGGTCACACTGACCGGCGATGTAGCAGCCCTGTACGTCAATATAAGGGCCTTGCAGGAGTCGCTGTTCGTTGCCCGCGACAACATCAAGCTGCAACAGGAATCCGCAGACCTGACCCAGCTTCGTTTTGACAATGGTGTCACGACCGAGCTGGACGTGCAGGAATCCAAGGCGCTGTTGAACAATACCAAAGCTCTGGTGCCCGAGTTGGAAAGCGATTTGCAGCAAACCAAGAACGCATTGGCAGTTCTGCTGGGTGCCACCCCATCACGTATGACCAGTTTGCTGGGCAACTCGGGACGGATTCCATCGGCCCGGTCCAATGTCTCGGTGGGTGTTCCAGCCGAGTTGCTGCGCCGGCGTCCAGATGTGCGCGCGGCTGAGTTGGCCGCTGCCACGCAATCGGCACAGGTCGGGATCGCCATGGCGGACCTGTATCCGCAGTTTGTGCTGTCTGGATCTATCGGCTTGCAGGCCTCGGGCGGACGCGACCTGTTCAGCTCAAACAGCACCACCGGGCTAGCAAGCGCGGGCGTTGTTTGGAACGTGTTGAACTACGGGCGGATCAAGAACAATGTGCGCGCGCAAGACGCCGCCTATCAAGCGCTGATCGCCAATTACCAGAACACCGTTCTAACAGCCTATTCCGAGGTTGAAAGCGCCATGGTTGCCTATGCCCAAGCGCTCAAACAGGTCGGATTCTATCAACAGAGCGTGGACGCGTCGCGTAAGGCCGCTGACATTGCCGTCAGTCAGTACAGGGATGGGATCGCCAGCTATTCGCGCATCCTGAACACACAAACTGCTCTTTTGCGGTCGCAGGCCAATCTGATCCAGGCGCGCCAACAGGTCTCGAGCAATCTGGTCGCAGTTTACAAAGGCTTGGGTGGCGGCTGGCAGATCCGTCAAAATCAGGAATTCCTGCCCGAAACGGTGTTGGCTGAAATGGCATATCGGACCGACTGGGGGGACCTGCTGGAACAGGCCCCAACACGCGCCAGCCTGAACTGACAGCTATTTCGTCAGTCCGCGCAACCCGCCCGAGATCAGAATGTTTACCTCATACAGAATCCGCGGTGCCGCAAGACCGCCGGGGCTGGCTAAGTAATTTGGGCTCCATTCCGGGTCGAATTTTTGCTTGAACGATCGCAGCCCTTCGAAGTGATAGAACTGCTCACCATGTTCATAGACGAACCCACCGATCTTGTTCCAAATCGACGCAAGCTGACGGTTTTCGATCCCCGAGAAAGGCGCCGCGCCCAATGAGAACCAGTGAAATCCCTGCTCGGCCCCCCATGCCATCATTTCTGCAAAAAGCGCATCCATGACAAAGCTGGGGCTGTCAGGCTCATACCGCATAAGATCCAGCGAAAGCTCGGATTTATTGCCGCCCTGGAACAGATTGGCAAAGGCCATGATCTTGCCTGTTTCGCCATCTCTCAGCACTGCATGGTCGAAGTAAGACAGGTAATCGTCGTCGAACCCGCCTAGGGCGAACCCCTTCTCGGCCCCGGCCTTCTTTTCCAACCAGCGATCTGAAATCTGACGCAGTTCCGGCAGCACAGGCGCAAGTTCTTCCTTGGGTATAATCTCGAACACATACCCTTCTCGCTCGGCCCGGTTCTTGGCTTGCCTAAACCGCTTGCGGGGCTTTCCATCCAACGAGAAATCTTCCAATGGCACGCGCGCGACCTCTCCGATTTTCAGGATCGAAAGGCCAAGATCCAGAAACGTGGGCAGGTACTTGGTCGAAACACTGTAGAATGCACAGAGCTTCCCTTCACGGTCTGCCATCTCACGCAATTGCCAGATCAGCTGCTGTCCAGCCGTTTCATCTCCAACAGGTTCACCTTTTGAGATAATGGCGTTTCCAGTATCGGCATATGCGATAAAGGCAGACTCGTCCGGCGATATCAGAAACTGCTTGTCACCCGTCAGGGAAATTTGGGACTCGGTGTCCTCACTTTCCATAGCAAGCTTTTCAACCGCCTCGGGGATGCCGACGCGCGCTGGCGCAGGGATTTCACGACCAAAGAGTGAGGTCACCGCGACGACGCCAAGGATGACAGCCACCACAAGGCTGGACCGCAGAAAGCGTGATGCATCGCCGTTCCACGCAAACTCCCACCACAAGGCGTTTTGATACTGAACATGAGAATAGGCAAACAGGCCGACCCAGAAGATGACCGCCAGCAAGGCGATAACGCTGACCAGCCACGGGACGTTCAGCCTAAAGATCGACGCACCGCTGACGCGGTAAAATGCACCTCGGAACGTGGCAAGTAGCGCAATCGTACCCAACATGCTGATCGCTTCGTGAGTGTCCAAACCTTTGGCCAAGGAGGCCACGAAGCCCGCCACCATCAGCAGCATGGCGACAGCCCATGCGCGATAGAGTTTGCGGAACAAGCCGCGCGACACCAGGATGAGCAAAACGCCCACGACGCTGCCGGCCAGATGCGACGCCTCGACAAAGGACAGGGGCAGAAACTCGCGCAAGACGCCCAGGTTCTGGCTATCGGATGGTAATGCACCCGAGACCAGCAGGATCACACCGGCGATAGCCGCCACGCCTGCTGCAACCATTGGCACGATCGGTCGGATAACGCGATAGACCCATGTCGCCGCCCCGCCGATCCGGCGGCGTTGGGTCAGGGCCGAAGCCACACCGATGGACACGCTGGCAATTCCAAAGGGTAGGAAGGTGTAAACTACACGGTACAGCAGTAGCGCAGCGATCACGTCAGACCGGCCCGACGCACCGAGACCGGCAATCAGTGTCGCCTCGAATACACCTATACCGCCGGGTGCATGGCTTAGGATTCCGACAGCAATCGCCGCCACGTAGACTGTAAAGAAATACGGAAATCCGACGCCCAGATCATCTGGCATCAGAACGTACAGCGCCATGGATGCACCAAACAGGTCACCAAGCGCGGCCAGTGTCAGTAGGCTGGCTAGTCTGCCTCCGGGTAGATCAAACCCGACCCCGGCAAAAGCCAACCGGCGCCCACCGCTGGATAACCAGATGAACAAAACCACCAAGCCGGCCAGCATGGAAAGCCCGATGATAGTTTCGGTCGTTTCGCTGATTGGCATCACCTTGGAAATTCCTTCAGGGTGCAGCGTCAGCAGCACACCCAAAATCAGAACCAATCCCATCCAGAAGGCGACCCAGGACGTGGCAATCACCCCGGCCACACGCCCCAGATCCAGCCCTAGCGATGCGTAGATCCGATACCGTATCGCAGTTCCAGTGATGTACGAAAACCCGAGGCAGTTGGAGACTGCGTACCCACTTGCACCCGCCATACCGGCTACAGGCAATGGCACCTTGCCACCTGCAACGCTTTGAACCGCAAAGACGTCATAAAAAGACAGAGAAACAAAGCTGAATGCGGTCCAGCAAAGGGCGAAGAACATCAACTTCCATGAGGTTGCCGCAATGTCGGTTTGCACATCTGACCATTTCACATGCGCAGACAGATCATGCAAAATCGTCAACGCCATGAGTGTGACAAAAACCGGTATCGCGATCCGTACCCAAGGCTTTTCAATAAGCGCCGCGAGCTTTTCCGCCCAGTTCTTAGCGTTGGAGTCTGCGCCTTGATCTTGCGTCGTCATGCTTAAACCACCCACTCGAACCTTTGTCGCCCGTAACATTCGCGCCTGCCGATCTGCAGACGAGGCTTACGTCACCCTCATTGAAATTCTGTCACGATTTCCTTCAAACTCAAAGCATTACAAGAACCCTGAGCGACCAGGTCTAAAACCGGCCCTTGCGTGTTGAAAGCAACAGGTTCGTTTCGGATCGGTTTATGCCTTCCATCCGTCGGATTTGAAACAGCACTTCGTCAAGCTCTGCCAGAGTTTCCGTGCCGATCTCGGCGATAAGATCCCAGCTTCCGTTTGTCGAATGCACCGCGCGGACCTGCCGCATAGCTGCAATTCTGGCCATGGTTCTTTCCGTGCCTCGACCTTCGATTTCCAACATCATCAGACCACGCACAGGGCTTTGCGCCACATCACGGCGGGTCAGAACGGTAAAGCCAACAATCTCACCCGATTGCTTCAATCGTTGCAGCCTGCTGCGCACCGTCGTCCGGGTCACACCAAGGATTTCGGCAAGCTCGGACAAAGATGCCCGGGCATCTCTGTGTAGGGCGCTCAGCAAGCGAGTGTCCAAATCGTCCATATTTCGTTCCCATTTCGGATTTCTTGTTTTCATTTTGAACAATTTGCTTTCTTCACGCAAGACGCATCGACAGGCTAAATGAGCACATGGATATGAAAGACATAATACTGATCGGCGCACCCATGGACGCCGGGAAACGCCGACAAGGTTGCCGTATGGGCCCGGACGCTTACCGCGTCGCCGGTCTGCAAAACGCACTAACGGACCTTGGTCATACCGTAGCCGACCGAGGGAACGTTCACCCCGAAGACGTCGATGTGCCCGAACACTCACACTTGTACTCGCTACCCGAATGCATCGGCTGGACACGGGCCTTGAGCAAGGCGGCACAGGACGCAGCACCCAACGGCGTTCCGATTTTTATGGGCGGCGATCACGCCTTGTCGATGGGCACTGTTGCCGGGATGGCCGCCCACGCCAAGCAGATCAGACGCCCGTTATTCGTGCTCTGGCTTGATGCGCACAGCGATTTTCATACACCCAACAGCACAGGCAGTGGCAACTTGCACGGCACGCCTGTCGCCTATTTCACCGGCCAATCCGGTTTTGATGCTTTCCCGCCCCTGCCCGATGTCGTCCCGACAGACCGGGTTGGCATGATCGGGTTACGTTCGGTCGATCCGGCAGAACGCGCCGAGCTTGAGCAAGAGCGCGCCATGCTGGCCGACATGCGCAGCATCGACGAGAACGGCATCAAGGCCCCGCTCATGGCGTTTTTGGACCGTGTAAAGGCTGAGAATGGTATCCTGCATGTCTCACTGGACGTCGACTTTCTTGACCCTGCCGTCGCCCCTGCTGTCGGCACCACCGTTCCCGGCGGTGCAACCGAGCGTGAGGCGCATCTGGCCATGGAATTGCTACATGAAAGCGGATTGGTCTGCTCGTTGGATCTGGTCGAACTGAATCCGTTCCTGGATGAGCGTGGACGGACCGCCAAACTGATGGTCGACCTGGCCGCCTCGTTGATGGGCCGCCGTATCTTTGACCGTCCGACGCGGAGCTTTTAATGCTATCCCTGCAAGCCCCTTCTGCGGTCGTTATGATCCGCCCTCATGCCTTTGCCTCTAACCCAGAGACACGGGATGACAACGCCTTTCAAACTTTGGCCAACCGGTCAGCGGCGGCAACATCCGCCGCCGCGCGGAACGAGCATGACAAGGCTGTCGCGCAATTGCAGACCGCCGGGGTCACTGTTCATGTCTTTGATGACCATGGCGATCTGGACACCCCGGACAGTGTTTTTCCGAACAATTGGTTTTCCACCCATCCTGGTGGTCACGTGGCGATCTATCCGATGTTTGTGCCGTCCCGTCGGCGCGAACGCCGCGCGGATGTGATCGAATTGCTGAAGCAGGAATACCGGGTTCAGGACGTTATCGACTACTCTGGTCTTGAACAGGACAACCTCGCGCTCGAGGGGACCGGGGCGATGGTTCTCGACCATGTCGGTCGCATTGCCTACACCGTCAAATCCAACCGCGCCGATCCTGTTCTGTTGGAAAGGTTTTGCACCCACTTCAACTATGAACCGATTGCATTCGAAGCCCGCGACGCAGCCGGTCGGGACGTGTATCATACCAACGTATTGATGGGGATCGGCACGCATTACGCGTTGATCTGCTTGGACATGATCCCGGACGCCGAACGGCGCGCCACAGTCCGGGCGCGACTGGAAGAATCCGGGCGGGCGGTCATTGATCTGTCTCATGGCCAGATCGCTGAATTCGCCGGCAACGCAATCGAACTCTTGGGAGACGACGGCTTGGTTCTGGCCTTATCCAGCAGGGCGCTCGCCTCTCTGACGCCCGACCAAATCAAGAAAATCGAAGCCAGCGCAAAGCCGCTACCGCTGTCGGTTCCCACAATTGAAACAGCCGGTGGATCGGTGCGCTGCATGATTGCTGGCGTTCACCTGTCCCGCCGATAGGAGCGCGATATGAAACCTTCTGATAAGGCCCTGGTGCCCTTTGTTTCTGTCGACAACATGATGCGGCTTGTTCACCACATCGGTGTCGAACAGATGATCACGCAGATTGCTGCGCAGATCGAATCCGATTTCAAGCGATGGGAGAGTTTTGACAAAACCCCCCGCATTCCAGCGCATTCCCCCCATGGTGTGATCGAACTGATGCCAACCTCGGATGGTGAGGCCTATGGTTTCAAATACGTCAACGGCCACCCCAAAAACACCTCCGAAGGGCTGCAAACCGTCACGGCGTTTGGGTTGTTGGCAGATGTTTACACCGGTTACCCCACCCTTTTGACCGAAATGACAATGCTGACGGCGCTTCGCACGGCCGCAACATCCGCTCTGGTTGGAAAATACCTGGCACCCAAGAATGCATCCACTATGGCAATGATCGGCAATGGCGCTCAGTCTGAGTTTCAATGCTTGGCCTTCAAGGCCATGTGCGGGATCGACACCGTTCGACTATATGACGTTGATCAGAACGCCACAGCCAAATGTGCAGCGAACCTTCAGAACAAAGGTTTGACCGTGGTGGCGTGCAAAACGCCCGAGAACGCGATCGAAGGTGCACAGATCATCACCACCTGCACGGCAGACAAAAAATATGCAACGATCCTGACCGATAACATGGTTGGCCCCGGCGTTCACATCAACGCCATCGGCGGCGACTGCCCGGGCAAAACCGAATTGCATCGGGACATTCTTCTGCGGTCAGAGATTTTCGTCGAATACCCCGAACAAACCCGCGTCGAGGGGGAAATTCAGGCGCTGGACGCAGATCATCCGGTAACCGAGATGTGGCAGGTGATGACCGGGCAAGCGAAGGGTCGCAACGATGACCGCCAGATCACTCTGTTCGATAGTGTCGGGTTCGCGATCGAGGATTTTTCGGCGCTTCGTTACATCAAGAATGCCATTGAGAGCACTGATTACTTTGAACCTTTAGACATGCTCGCAGATCCAGATGACCCTCGCGATCTGTTCGGAATGTTGATGCGGGCACAATAAAGAACCCGCAACATCACCCTACTCACCCCGGTTTTCGCCGGGGTGTTTTTTATCCGGCCAATGACGGCAAGTAGAGCACGATGCCTGGAAACGCCACCAACAAGGCAATCGTCACTGCATCAGCGATGAAAAAGGGCGTCACGCCTTTAAATACATCCTGCACACTAAGATCCGGACGCACCCCGGCCACCACAAAACAGTTCAGACCAATGGGCGGCGTGATCAGACAGAACTCGGCCATTTTCACGACCAGAATGCCGAACCAGATGGCACACATGGGGCCAGACATGCCAAATGCGCTTTCGGCAGCGCTGACGGCCTCTCCTCCGTTCAAAGCCATTACGGCAGGATAAACCACCGGCAGTGTCAGAAGAAGCATACCGATCGCGTCCATAAACATGCCCAGAACGGCATAGGCCAACAGGATACAGATCAGGATCAGCATGGGCGACATTTCCAACGACGTGATCCAGTCTGAAAATGCACCAGGCAAGTCCGCAAACCCCAGGAAACGCACGTAAATCAGGACACCCCAGATGATCGAGAAGATCATGGCCGTCAGTTTAGCGGTTTCCAGCAGGGCTGATTTGAATTCGGGCCACCGCATCCCGTGGAACAGGGCGAAACAGAACACGATGAACGCGCCAATCGCACCGCCTTCTGTCGGAGTGCCCCAGGCTTTGTCTCCAAACGGGTTATAGACAAAGCATATGATGATCAGAATGACCGCCACGATGGGCAGCGCACCAGGAAGCGCGGTGAAACGTTCCTTCCATGTAAACCCCGTCACAGGGGGGCCGACATTCTTGAAAACAACGGCGATGCCAACAATCAGCAATCCGTAAACAAGTGCGGAAAACGCGCCCGGTATGAACCCAGCCAGCAGTAGCTTGCCGACATCCTGTTCAACGATAATGGCGTAGATCACCAGAATCGCGGATGGCGGGATCAGCGAGGCCAACGTGCCCCCTGCCGCCACAACCCCTGCAGCAAAACGTTTGTTATACCCGACGCTCAACATCTCGGGGATCGCGATGCGGGCGAAGACGGCTGATGTTGCTACCGACGCTCCGGACACAGCTGCAAACCCAGCCGTTGCGAAAATCGTGGAAACGGCCAACCCGCCAGGAACCCAGGCGATCCAACGTTTGGCTGCCTCAAACAACGCTCGGGTCAGACCGGCGTAGTAGGCAAGATACCCGATCAGGATAAACGTTGGGATCAGGCTGAGCGTATGTGAGGCAACCTTGGAGTGCGGCACCTGTCCGGCTGTTTTCACGGCAACGGTCAGAGCCTTGCCAAAACGATCAGGGTCATAGCCGAACTTTGCCCAGAAAATCCAGACGAGCCCGATCAGCCCGGTCAGAGCGGCTGCAAAGGCCACGCGCATGCCTGTAAGCACCAGAACAAGCAGACCGCCTGTCACCCACAGGCCAATTTCAATCGTGTCCATGTGCTAGTCCTGCCCTTCGAACTGCTCGGCCTCGGCAGCCGCTAAGGCTGCGGCATCCTGAATCAAAGGGACGGCGACTGGCGTTGTCAGCCCCAGCACAAAAGCCCGCCCATAGCCCCAAACCTGCAGGGCCAGCCGTAGACACAAAACCGCGAATGCGACCGGTGCCAACAATTTGGCAGGCCAAAGAGGGATACCGATGTCAATGGAGCTATCCCTGCTCCACAGCGGGGCACCAAAATCAAAGGACCGGTCGAAATGGGACCAACTGCCCCAAACCAGCGCGAGCATCAGGACAAGGATCAGGATCACCGAAATCAGCTCGAACAACCACAACGCCCTGCCACGCAGGCGCGAGATGACGATATCCATCCGAATATGCCCACCGTCGCGCTGAACGTATGAGATGCCCAAGAAAGCGATCAACGGCATGGCTTGTTCGATCCAGTCAACATAGCCGGGCAAAGGCGCGTTTAAGGCGTTGCGTCCACCGACGGACACAACGGCCAACACCATCAATCCAAAGACCGCCATCCCGCTGATCAGCGCCAGAAATTTTTCTGCGCGCAGCAAATGCTGATCCAACTGGCTGAGGCGACTGCCGTCTTCCAGCACCGTGGCTTGTCCTGCCATTCCGGTGATCCCCTATTCTTGAAAAAATCCGGGCGCCCTATAGAGACGCCCGGTCGCTGAGATCAGTTGCCGCCGCGCTGCTGCTTCAGCGTCAACTGCACCAGATCGTATAGGTCCTGCCCAGGCAGACCTTGTGCGGTCATGTCTGCAATCCACTGCTCACGGATCGGATCAGCAGCTGTGGTGCGGAATTCATCGATCACGGAATCGTCGATCATGACCTTCTGAACACCCTTCTCTTCCAGAACACTGTCCCATTGTTCAAGCAGGCCGCCATAGTTCGCCAAATAGTGATCAATGGCCTCATCGATGGAGCTGTTCAGCGCTTCGCGATGTTCAGCAGGCAGCGCTTCGTAAGCGTCGATGTTCACCACAACCGGGCAATTGACCGTTCCGGGGTTCAGGTTGGCGGTCCACCAATCGGCTTCGTTGATTGTGCCAAAGGACAGATGCGCGTGCTGGGCAAAGGCCACAGTATCGACGACACCGGATTCCATTGCGTTATAGGCTTCGGTCGCCGGAACGGATGTCGGCACACCACCAACGGCCTCGAAAGCCTGGCCAAGACCACCTGTGGCCCGGACGCGCATTCCGTCGAAATCAGCCAACTCATCACGTGGCTCGCCCGTTCCGACGATATTATACTGAGGCATGGGCGACGTCATGATGATGCGCGCATTCCATTGTGCCATCTCGTCCTTAACGGCAGGATGATCATAGACGGCGTGGCTAACTGCGACTTCTTCGTTCAGGTTGTTGACGCCAAGGAACGGCAATTCCAGAACAGTAATCGCACGGTTTTTGTCCCGGTGATAACCCGCACAGAACTGAGCCATCTCGAAGGCACCAATTTCGATGCCATCCAAGTTTTCCTTGGGTTTGGACAATCCGCCGTAGCTGACGTTGATCGTAAAATCTCCGCCGGTTTTTTCGCTGACCAACTCGGCCAGTTTCTCGACATGCTCGGTAAAGGCGCGGCGTTTGCCCCAAACGGACGCGTTCCATTCGGTGGCTGCGGCTTCGGATGCGAAGGCAACGCCAAGGGCGGCGACAGCTGCACCGCTCAACATCTTTTTCATCGTAAGTTCTCCCATTGGTGCGCCCCTTCCCGAGGCGCTTGCAAAAGAAGCTAGCGCCAACATTCGGATGTGCCAACCCTGGATAAAGGCGGGCAGATCAAGGACCGGTTCGGTCAGGTGTTCTTTTCCAGACTGGTCAGGTCTGATGAGAAACCGCTTCCAGGTGCTGCCTGCACATTCACACGCAAAGACTCGTTACATTCAAACATTTGTATTATTTGTAAATTTTCCACGCCTGAAAAATTTATTAACAGCGACTGTCAACGACGAGAAATTTATTTACAAACAAATCCAAGGATTCCTGCTATTTATTTATTTCTTTTCTGAACCCCGTATTATTCCGATCGGGGAGGAACGGGATCGACATTGCCCGATCGATTGGCAACAAAGATCCTAATTTAGTCCAGTCCAGAGGGAGGAGCCTCAAAAATGACAACCGCTGCCCAGGCAGATGCCAAGACATATCCGCCATCCGCAGAAACTGCTGCCCGCGCACATGTTGACGCTGACAAGTATGCCGACATGTATGCCGCCTCGATCAAAGATCCTGATGCTTTCTGGGGTGAGCAAGGCAAACGCATTGACTGGATCAAACCGTTTTCCCAGGTCAAAGACGTCAGTTACGATTTTGGCGCCGTCAAAATCAACTGGTATGCAGATGGCACGTTGAACGTGTCGGCCAATTGTCTGGACCGCCACTTGAAAACGCGTGGCGACCAAACCGCCATTATTTGGGAACCGGACGATCCAAACGAGGCTGCACAGCATATCACCTATGCCGAGCTGCATCGCCGTACCTGCCGGATGGCCAATATTCTGGAATCTCTGGGCGTACGTAAGGGCGATCGCGTTGTCATCTACATGCCGATGATTCCCGAAGCTGCCTATGCCATGCTGGCTTGCGCGCGGATTGGCGCAATTCATTCGATCGTGTTTGCTGGCTTCTCACCCGATGCTTTGTCGGCACGGATCAACGGCTGCGACGCAAAAGTCGTCATTACCGCTGACGAGGCCCCGCGCGGAGGTCGCAAGACTCCGCTGAAGTCCAACGCGGATGCAGCCCTGCTGCACTGTAAAGACACGGTGAAATGCCTGGTGGTCAAACGCACTGGCGGCCAGACCACTTGGATCGACGGTCGCGATTTCGACTATAACGAAATGGCGCTGGAGGCCGATGACTACTGCGCCCCTGCTGAAATGAGCGCCGAAGATCCGTTGTTCATTTTGTATACGTCCGGTTCAACCGGTCAGCCAAAAGGCGTCGTACACACAACTGGCGGCTATCTGGTCTACGCCGCGATGACCCATGAAATTACATTCGATTACCATGAAGGTGATGTGTATTGGTGTACCGCTGACGTGGGCTGGGTCACCGGGCACAGCTATATCGTATACGGTCCGCTGGCCAATGGGGCGACCACGCTGATGTTCGAGGGCGTTCCAACCTATCCGGATGCGTCCCGCTTTTGGCAGGTCTGCGAAAAGCACAAGGTCAACCAGTTCTATACGGCCCCCACAGCTTTGCGCGCCCTGATGGGGCAAGGCAACGAATGGGTCGAGAAATGCGACCTAAGCGATCTGCGAACCCTTGGCACCGTCGGCGAGCCGATCAACCCTGAGGCCTGGAACTGGTACAATGAGGTTGTCGGCGGTGGACGCTGCCCCATCGTAGATACTTGGTGGCAGACTGAGACCGGCGGTCACCTGATGACCCCACTGCCTGGCGCACACGCGATGAAGCCCGGCTCGGCCATGAAGCCCTTCTTCGGCATTGAACCGGTAGTTCTGGATCCGCAATCGGGCGTCGAAATCAATGGCAATGGTGTCGAAGGCGTTTTGTGCATCAAGGACAGCTGGCCCGGTCAGATGCGGACCGTCTGGGGCGATCATGAGCGGTTCGAGAAGACCTATTTCTCGGATTACAAAGGTTACTACTTTACCGGTGACGGTTGTCGCCGCGACGAAGACGGCGACTATTGGATAACCGGCCGTGTCGACGACGTGATCAACGTCTCGGGTCACCGCATGGGCACCGCCGAGGTCGAAAGCGCGCTGGTAGCGCATTCCGCCGTGGCAGAGGCCGCAGTGGTTGGCTATCCCCACGACATCAAAGGGCAAGGCATATACTGCTACGTCACGCTGATGAACGATCGTGAACCCAGTGATGAGCTTATGAAAGAGCTGCGCACCTGGGTCCGGACCGAGATTGGCCCGATTGCATCCCCGGATGTGATTCAGTGGGCCCCCGGCCTGCCTAAGACACGGTCTGGCAAGATCATGCGCCGTATCCTGCGCAAAATTGCCGAGAACGACTTTGGATCACTAGGTGATACTTCCACCCTTGCGGATCCGTCGGTGGTTGAAGACTTGATCGAAAACCGGGCGAGCAAGTGAGGGTGTGATGGATACAGCCACGACTACCTCACCCGCCGTTCTTATCCTTCTCGGCCCTCCGGGCGCCGGGAAGGGAACGCAAGCCCGCATGCTGGAAGACAAATTCAGCCTGATTCAGCTGAGCACGGGCGACCTGTTGCGGGCGGCTGTTGCTGCCGGAACCAAAGCTGGCAAAGCTGCGAAGGCCGTGATGGAGGCTGGCGATCTGGTCAGCGACGAGATCGTCATTGCAATCCTGCGCGACCGTATGGCCGAGCCGGATTGTGCCAAGGGCGTTATTCTGGATGGCTTTCCGCGCACAACGGTTCAGGCCGAGGCGCTGGATGGGTTGCTGTCTGAAAACGATCAAAAGATCAGCGCAGCTATCAGTCTTGAAGTTGAAGACGCAGAAATGGTGATCCGCATCTCAGGCCGCTACACCTGCGCAGGTTGTGGCGAAGGGTTCCATGATCAGTTCAAGCAACCAGCTGTTAAAGGCAAATGTGACAAATGCGGTCACACCGAATTCAATCGACGTGCCGATGACAACGCCGAAACTGTGGCTTCGCGGCTTGAGGCATATCACGCCCAAACCGCACCGCTGATCAATTACTACGAAACACACGGCGTCCTGCAACGCACGGATGCCATGGGGAAAATCGATGACATCGCCAGTGATCTGGAAGGGATCGTCAGCGACGCAATGAGCTAAGGGGGAGGAGACAAGCCCAAGGGCTTTGATCCTGAAACAGAATACTTCAATGGACCCGCCTTGGCGGACCAGAGAGGTTTTGCCTGACACCAGCCGGTGCTTGGCACAATCGAGATGCGGCCCCCGGCGCTAGAGGTGTTGGGCACGGGTCGCCCAACGAGCAAGCGAAGGAGGAACCGCAATGGCGGATCAATCATCTAACTCCGCGCAGACTGCCGAGTCCGATAAGGGCTATTGGCAGGCCAACCTGCGCCTCATCTACATCAGCCTCGCGATTTGGGCGCTGGTGTCGTTTGGATTCGGCATCCTGCTGCGTCCGATGCTGTCGGGGATCGCCGTTGGCGGTACCGATCTGGGCTTTTGGTTCGCGCAGCAGGGATCGATCCTGGTCTTTCTGGTGCTGATCTTCAACTACGCCTGGCGCATGAATAAGCTGGACGCCGAATACGGCGTTGAGGAGTAAACCCCATGGATCAGTTTACCATCAACCTGCTGTTTGTTGGCGCGTCCTTTGCGCTTTACATCGGCATCGCGATCTGGGCCCGTGCGGGTTCCACATCGGAATTCTACGCCGCTGGTCGCGGCATTCACCCAGTCACCAACGGTATGGCGACGGCGGCTGACTGGATGTCAGCGGCTTCGTTCATCTCGATGGCGGGCCTGATTGCCTTTACCGGCTATGACAACTCGACCTTCCTGATGGGGTGGACCGGTGGCTACGTGCTACTGGCACTGCTGCTGGCGCCGTACTTGCGCAAGTTCGGCAAATACACCGTGTCGGAGTTCATCGGCGACCGCTTCTACAGCCAGACAGCCCGTATCGTTGCGGTGATCTGTCTGATCGTTGCGTCGGTGACTTACGTGATCGGTCAGATGACCGGTGTGGGCGTGGCCTTTGGCCGCTTCCTTGAAGTGTCAAACACCACCGGTCTGCTGATCGGCGCGGGCGTTGTGTTTGCCTACGCGGTGTTTGGTGGGATGAAAGGCGTGACCTACACGCAGGTCGCTCAATACTGCGTGCTGATCACCGCCTACACCATCCCGGCGATCTTCATCTCGCTGCAGCTGACCGGCACACCTGTTCCGGCGCTGGGTCTTTTTGGCGACACTGCAAGTGGTGAGCCACTGTTGACCAAGTTGGATGCGATCGTGACCGAGCTGGGCTTTAACGAGTATACAGCCCACCACTCGAACACGTTGAACATGGTATTGTTCACGCTGTCGCTGATGATCGGTACGGCCGGCCTACCGCACGTCATCATGCGATTCTTCACAGTACCGAAAGTATCTGACGCGCGCTGGTCCGCCGGTTGGGCGCTGGTGTTCATCGCACTGCTGTACCTGACCGCCCCTGCGGTTGGCGCCATGGCACGCCTGAACATCAGTGACATGATGTGGCCAAATGGTGGCATCGAAGGTGGCGCAGTTTCGGTCGAAGAAATCGACAACGATCCACGCTATGACTGGATGGCAACTTGGCAGAAAACCGGTCTGCTGGACTGGGAAGACAAGAACGGCGACGGCAAGATCCAGTACTACAATGACAAGTCCGAAGCCATGACTGCCATCGCGGAAGAAAAGGGCTGGGTCGGTAACGAACTGACCAACTTCAACCGTGACATCCTGGTTCTGGCCAACCCAGAGATCGCCAACCTGCCCGGTTGGGTGATCGGTCTGGTCGCTGCTGGTGGTCTTGCAGCTGCTCTATCAACCGCTGCGGGCCTGCTGTTGGCGATCTCGTCAGCTGTGTCCCACGACCTTGTCAAAGGGGCCATCAACCCGCAAATCTCGGAAAAAGGAGAGCTGCTGGCGGCGCGGATCGCAATGGCCGTTGCCATCGTCGTGGCTACCTATCTTGGTCTGAATCCACCGGGCTTTGCGGCGCAAACCGTGGCCTTGGCGTTTGGTCTGGCAGCAGCCTCGATCTTCCCGGCGCTGATGATGGGGATCTTCTCGACCCGCATCAACAACACCGGCGCGGTTGCTGGTATGCTGGCAGGTCTGACCGTTACGCTGGTCTACATCTTCCTTCACAAGGGCTGGCTGTTCATTCCGGGCACCAACTCATTCACCGATGCTGATCCGCTTCTGGGTCCGATCAAGTCGACGTCGTTCGGTGCCATCGGTGCAATGATCAACTTTGGGACTGCCTACGTTGTCGCAGGCATGACCAAAGAGACCCCGCAGGAGATCAAAGATCTGGTCGAAAGCGTTCGCATTCCCCGTGGTGCGGGTGCAGCTCAGGATCATTGAGCCTGATGCGGTCGTTGGATAACCTCTAAAGGCCGCGTCTTTCGACTTACTGTTCCCGCCCGGCATACCACCGGGCGGGATTTTTCTAAAAGAAACCCGGAGGCAACTGATGACATTGTCGCAAAGTCGGATCATCCGGTTTCTGAAATCCGTTCACCCCTATGACGCCCTGCCCGACCCTGAGATGAACGATCTCGCACAAAAGATCCAAGTGCATGAGATCGAAGAGAACTCTGCCGTTTACGAACTGGGCCAGGAATTGCCCGGGGTGTACATCATCTACGAAGGACAGGTCGAAATCACGGATGAGAACGGCGCCGTCGTATCTCATCTGGGATTGCGGAACTCCTTTGGCGAGCGTGGTCTTCTGAAAGACGGGATCGCCCTTACCAACGCCCGCGCGCATATACCAACTGTGCTTTTCGTCGTGCCGACCGGGATGTTTTATTCTTTGGTCAAAGAATATGACATTGTATCCCGGTTCTTTAACCGAAAACGGGCCAGCCGTACGGGCCCTCAAAGCCTTGCCACCACGGCAATCGACGTGCTGATGGCGCCTGCCCCAGAAACATGTGACGCATCCATCCCTGTGCAGAAGGCCGCGCAGATCATGCGGGACAAGCGTATATCTTCCCTTTGCGTGACAGAGGGCGACAGCCTGGTGGGCATCGCGACCCTGCGCGATATCTCAAGCAAGTTCGTGGCCAACGCCATGCCCGACACCACCACGATTTCCAAGATTATGACGCCCGATCCCATCACCTTGTCACCTAGCGACATCGGCTCGGATGTTCTCCACGTAATGATGGAACGCGGGATCGGCCATATCCCGATCTGCGAAGGTGGGCATCTGATTGGCATTGTGACGCAAACAGACCTAACCCACTATCAGGCCGTCAATTCCGCTGAGATGGTGCGCCGGATCGCCCGCGCAAAATCGGCCGAAGAGATGGCCCTGGTCACCGCAGAGATCCCGCAGCTATTGGTACAGCTCGTGGCCGGCGGAAACCGGCATGAGATCGTCACGCGCTTAATCACTGATATCGCCGACACAGCCACCCGTCGCCTTTTGGCCCTGGCCGAACAGAAACTAGGGTCAGCGCCTGCCCCTTATCTGTGGCTGGCCTGTGGCTCTCAAGGTCGGCAGGAACAGACCGGTGTGTCGGATCAAGACAACTGCCTGATGCTGGATGACAGTGTGACGGATGCCGACCTACCCTATTTTCATGAACTGGCCAGATTTGTCTCAGACGGGTTGGATACGTGCGGATACTTCTATTGCCCCGGTGACATGATGGCGACCAATCCGCGCTGGTGTCAGCCCGTTCGGGTCTGGCGCGATTACTTCCGAGGGTGGATCGCAAAACCAAATCCCGAAGCACAAATGCTGGCCTCAGTCATGTTCGACCTGCGGCCCATCGGTGGCCAGTTCGAGCTTTTCGAAGACCTGCAGGCTGATACGCTGAGTGCCGCCAACGCGAACTCGATCTTTGTGGCCCATATGATTTCCAATTCTTTGAAACACACGCCGCCGCTTGGGCTGCTGCGGGGATTTGCGACGATCCGATCCGGTGAACATCGCAACACGTTGGATCTAAAACACAATGGCGTTGTACCGATCGTTGATCTGGCCCGGATCTACAGCCTTCAGGGACAATTGACCGAAGCGAACACCCGAGCCCGCCTGAAAGCTGCAGAATCCACGGGCCTCCTCAGCCCATCTGGTGCCCGGGATCTGCTGGATGCCTATGATCTGATCGCAGAAACGCGGCTGGAACATCAGGTCAGGCTGGTCAAATCCGGCGAAAAGCCAGACAACTACCTACCGCCGTCGGATTTGTCCGACTTTGAGCGAAGTCATCTGCGAGATGCGTTTGTTGTCGTAAAAACGATGCAATCGGCGGTTGGTCATGGCAAGGGAATGCTGAGCTGATCGCAGCGCGATCGGCTGAGGTTCAGAACACTGCGGGCGGCATTGTCCGAAGAACGGAGAGACGAGATGTTTCTGGAATTGATCGGCACAGTCTTTGCAGGCATTGCGTTTGCGGGCGTTGTGATGGCGCTCAACAAACTCAGCGGCGGCCGTCTGCCCCGCTGGGCGGCACCGGTTGCTGCGGGTGTGGGCATGATCGGGGTAACCGTCGCCAGCGAGTACTCGTGGTACAACCGACAGCTCGAAAGCCTGCCCGAGGAATTGGCGATCATTCAGGAAGTGGAAAGCCGCGCCTTCTATCGTCCGTGGACCTATGCGGTGCCCTTCGTGGATCGTTTCGCCGCCATCGACACAGTGTCCGTGCGCACCAATGATCAAGTGCCGGACCAACGTCTGGTCGATCTGTATTTCTTTGGCCGCTGGGCTCCGGTCTCGAAAATGCCCGTGGCTGTAAACTGCGCCGAAAACCGCCGCGCCAATCTGGCGGATGGTGCCGAATTCGCCGATGATGGGCGCCTGTTGAACGCAGATTGGTTCACCGCCGGATCAAGCGACCCCATCATCGAGGCCACTTGCGGAGTGTAGTTATGCTGACCCGTCTGAGCCTACGGATCAGAATTTTCTTGTTCTTCTGCTTGCTTGCCTTGGGCGGGTTGGTTGTCAGTTCCGTCGCGCTTTGGGTCAGTTATGTCCGGTTGGACAATCCTGAACTGCTGACCGCCTTTGTGTTTGCTGAAATTCTGATCGGATTCGGAATGCTGGCAATGGTTGCCGGGGTTTGGCTTTTGTTTGACGACAACATAGCCAAGCCTATTGAACGACTTTCCGCCGAACTGCGTGCCCGGGCGCATGCCGGGGTTAGTACGGATATGGACCTGCAAGCCGCCAGATATCTGGGCGATCTGGCCCCCGCTGCGGCAGGTCTGGCTGATCAGCTTTCTGACAAGACCCTCAACATCGCCGAGGCGGTCGCCGTTGAAACCGCACATTTAGCAGCTGAAAAGCAGCGATTGACGGCCCTTTTGACCGAGATCCCGGTGGCCATGTTGCTGGCCAGCCCGACCCATAAGATCGTCCTGTATGATGCGCAGGCTGCCGAAGTTCTGGCTCAGATCTGCCACCCCCGCCTAAACGCTTCGCTGTTTGAGTACCTGAAACCGGGACCGTTAGAGGACGCCTATTCCAAACTGGTGAAAACCGGGATGGACGTGGAATGCAAGCTTATCAGCATTGACGAAAACCAGAGCTATTCGGCACGCATGAAACCACTGGGTGATGCGCCAGGATACATGTTGATTTTCGAAGACAGCACCGCGCGCATCTCGCCCGATGCCGCGCGCCCACTGGTTTATGATTTTGAGCTTCTGCACACGGCAGCAGAGGACGCGTTAGAAAACCGCGCCTTGCCCGATTTGTGTTTTGTTGTCTTCGACACCGAAACCACCGGCTTGCTACCGCACAAAGACGAAGTTGTCCAAATCGGCGCGGTGCGGGTCATCAAGGGTCGGATCGTTGACTCGGAACAGCTGAATATGCTGGTTAACCCGGGCATTCCGATCCCGGCCGCCTCGACCAAAGTACATAAAATCAATGATCGGATGGTACAGGGTGCACCAGATATTGCCAAAGCCGGAAAGGTGTTTCATCAGTTTGCACGCGACGCGGTGATCGTCGCGCATAATGCACCTTTTGATATGGCTTTTCTGCGGCGGCACGCCGATGACATGGGCGTCGAATGGACCCATCCCATTCTGGATACGGTCTTGCTATCGGCGGTTTTGTTTGGCGCCAGCGACACGCATACGCTGGATGCGCTATGCGAACGGCTGGACATCACCATTCCTGACGCGTTGCGCCACACAGCGCTGGGGGATGCCCTTGCGACGGCCGAAGCTTTGGTCAAGATGCTGCCCATTCTGCAAGCCCGAGGCATGACCACATTTGGCGCTGTCTTAGTTGAAACGCGCAAGCATGGACGGTTGCTGGAAGACCTGAACTGATCCCGGCGACTTTGCGGACGCTGTCAGCTTTCCATGGACAATCTCTTCGGGTCATGGCACCTGATGCGCGAGCACAGAACGAGCGCGTCATGACCGAAAGAACCTTCTCACCCGGCCCGGATCAAAGCGGCGCGTTCCGCGAGGCATTGGGATGTTTCGGCACCGGCGTAACCGTTATCACGACAGATACCGGAAACGGCCCGCGCGCGATTACCGCAAACTCGTTTTCGTCGGTGTCGCTTGATCCGCCTTTGGTCTTGTGGTGTCTCGCCAAAGACTCCAACCGCTTTAATGCGTTCAGTAAGTGCCAACACTATTCCATCCATGTCATGGCGCAGGATCAACAGGATCGCGCCTTGAAATTCGCCCGCGACGGAACAGATTTCTCGCACGCTGAATGGCGAACGGATGACGCCGGACGTCCGCAATTGACCAATTGCCTGGCGCGGTTTGATTGTCACCTGCACGCCCGACACGAGGCAGGTGACCACCTGATTGTGGTCGGCCATGTGGACCAGGTGATGTATCGCACCGGCAAAGGTCTGATCTTCAAGCGCGGCCAGTTCGGTGGCTTTGTCGACTTGATCTAATCGTCCAGCGAGCCGTGAACGGCCAACGCCTCCAATTCGGCCTCTTGCGGGGTGATCACCCGAAACGCTTCGCGTACACCTGTGTCCGTCAACTCACGTGCAACTGTCAGCAATGTATTTGGATCGTGGTCATCGCAAAGCTCTGACATATGGTCAATTTCAGCTTGCGCGACGCCCATTGCGGCCTCGGCTGACGGTGCGCCATAGAATTGCACAAAATGCTCGGCCAGGTTCTGTTTTGCCCGTTCGATTTCCGCTGGTTCAATCTGTGTCACGGCCACGAAGGTGACGCGCCCGAAAGTGTCCAGACCCAGCCAGCCGTTGGCGAAAGCCTGACGTGGCTTTCCTTCCAGATCCCCCGGGCCCCAGTTGGAAAACTCGAACCCGCCCGAGATGCACCATTCACCCGTGCGTGCAGGAGAGTGAAAGACGTTCATATCACTTTCATCAAAGTGAATAGCACGGGCCAATTTCATCGGTCAGTCTCCAGCAATTGTGTGAGAGGGCGCAGATGCGTGTCTGATCCATTCCGGATGAGCATTCCAAACCGCTCATCCGTTCCTAGAAAGACACCCTCTTCTCCCAGCGGTTCTCCGACGCCTTGCAGCAATCCCAGCCATTCGCTGTGCAAAGGTGCATTGCCATCCTGTTGCCAGCGGTTCAGCCAGGTCAGCATGTGGCGTGACCAGCTTTCGACCAGCTGTGAGGCCGACACATCTGCGCATCCCTCGTCATAAAGCGCTGTGACGTCCGGCGTATCTCCGGGGGCATCACTGGTCTGCAACAAGGACAGTTCCCACCCCACAACAAGCCAATCGGGAAAATCTGTCGGCTCGGTCGTGGACGCTGCAACATCGAACTGCCCACATTTGGCACCGTTCACGCAGATCAGCCCGTCCCACCCAAGATGCACTGCAACTTCGGGTGGGGCCAAAGCGCCCAGCGCGTTCTGAAACCCTACTGCGCATAAGGGCAACATCGCCATCGCATCCTGCAAGGAAACCTCGGGGGCGAACACGATGGCTACACGCAGCCTGTCAGCCTGGATGTTGTAAACAACGGCCCCTGCATCGCACCCGAGTGCGGCCATTGACTGCGCGCGCTCAAAGGGGTCTTCCCCTCCCTGCACAGGGTGGCCTGACAGCAATGGCGGGAAGACGAGCTCGCTCATGCAACGCCTTTTGTGATCAGATCGCGCGCAATTTTTCGGAACGCTTCGGCCTGTTGGCTGTCAGGCTTGCTGACCACGATTGGTGCGCCACCGTCCGCGGCAACGCGGATATCCAGATGCAGTGGGATCTCTCCCAATAACGGAACGCCCAGCGTTTCGGCCTCTGATGCAACGCCGCCATGGCCGAACACATGCTCTTCGTGCCCACAGTTCGAGCATATGTGCGTGGACATGTTCTCGATCATTCCGACGATTGGTGTCTTGAGCTGGTTGAACATGTCGATCCCCTTACGAGCGTCGATCAACGCTACATCCTGCGGGGTTGAAACCACAATGGCACCATCCACTTTGAACTTTTGGCTCAGCGTCAGTTGCACGTCGCCGGTCCCGGGCGGCAGGTCCACGATCAGAACGTCCAACGCGCCCCACTGGACCTGGCTCATCATTTGTTGCAAAGCGCCCATCAACATAGGTCCCCGCCAGACAACGGCCTGCCCTTCGTTGGTCATCAGCCCCATCGACATCATTGTGACGCCATGATTGCGCAGCGGCAGGATTGTCTTGCCATCCGGGCTGGCTGGACGACCAGAAACCCCCAACATCCGGGGTTGCGACGGGCCATACACGTCAGCATCCAACAGACCGACACGACGTCCTTCTGCGGCCAGTGCACAGGCGAGGTTGGCTGAGACAGTAGACTTGCCCACACCACCCTTGCCAGAAGCTACGGCAATGATCCGATCTACGCCGGGCACGGCTTGCGGACCAGTTTCCGACGGCCGAGGCTTGGGCTTCAATTCAGGCGGCGCCTTGTCCGAATGCGCCGTCATCATCGCCGACACGTTACCAACACCCTCAACCATCTGTGCGGCCTGTTCGGCGGCAGCACGCACTGGCTCCATCCGTTCGGCCTGCTTGGGATCGACCTCAAGCACAAAGCGGACGGTATCGCCTTCAACATTCAACGCGCGCACCACGCCAGCGCTGACAATATCCTGCCCGGATACGGGGTCGGTGATCTTTTTCAGGTTCGCAAGAACCGCATCGCGGACACTCATGCCTCAATCCCTTTGAACTGCGCCACCGTGTGGTTGCTTTTCATTGCATGTGTCTCCGTCTTTAACCGTTCATTTGACGCATTTGCCCCTTGCCCGTTAGGCTTGGTCATGCGCTTTGTCCTTTTGTGCCTGAGCCTGACGCTCACCGCCAGCCCCTCTTGGTCGCAAGAGGCAATTGGCCTCGCCGCCCCGGCCGAGGTTTCGGGATCTGGCCTGTTGCAACATATTCTGCCCCGCTTCTCTCTCAAGACCGGCATACGCGTGATCGCAGATGAATCCGGTACAATGTCCATTACGACTACACCATCCGGAAACCCTGTCTTTGCCCGTGACGGGATTATCTACCACCTGAACATTGACGACGATCCCCGTCAGGATCGGTTCCGCGAGTGGATGCTGTCCGATATCGGCAAGCGTACAATCGAAAGCTATGCGCCCCCTCAGGGCTCGGCGTTCAGCGCGAGTTTTGAAATCATTGCAACAGAAGAAACCACGACCTTGGATGGTGACGCTGTATTGGGCGAGAAGCTGTCGATGACCCATTGCGGGCGATGCCATGTGATCGGACCCAAAAACCGAATGAACGGTTTGGGTTCGACCCCGTCTTTTGCCGTGTTGCGCGCCATGCCGGATTGGTCGGATCGATTTGAAGCGTTCTTTGCATTGAACCCCCACCCGGCGTTTACGCAAATCGACGGGATCACGCCTCCTTTTGACCCGGAACGTCCCTCGCCCATTTATCCGGTTGAAATGTCGGTGGACGATCTTGAGGCGATCCTCGCCTTTGTCTCGGTCATCAGCGCAGCCGATCTGGGCGCGCCTTTGCAGCATCAGTGATCTTTCCGTTTTGAAAGATAATCGTCTGTCGTGACGACACGTGGCTTTGGTTTGGATTGAAACGGATTATCCTTAAGCTGAAACTGCGCATTCACCCTGCAATCATCGCACATCTGGATCATGCGCGCCTGCTCGGACGTGGCAAACATCGGGTGTGTTCCTGACAGCTTGTCCATAATGCGCTCGACCGTCGACTTGACCCCAAACAAAGCGCCGCATTCGACACAGGCAAATGGTTCCTCTTCATTCAGCACTTGCTGTGACAAGGCCGCATCACTCAGATCAAATTGGGGAACCAGGGTTATGGCAGTCTCGGGGCAAATCGTCCGGCACAGCCCACATTGCAGGCACGCGTCTTGCTGAAAGTTCAGCTGCGGCGTGTCCGGATTATCGATCAACGCACCCGAAGGGCACAGCGATACACAGCTGAGGCACAATGTGCAGGCGTCAGTATCTACCGCAACGGCCCCATAGGGCGCATCTTTCGGCAGTGGCAGCGGGGCCTCGGCCTGTGGGTTCAACGCTTGTGCAGCAAGCCGTGCGATCTGTCTGCGATTGCCCAGCGGTAACACCGGATCGGCCAACGGGGCCGGAACCATTTGGTCATAAAGACGGTCAGACATTGCATCGGGATCGGCGTCATCAATCAGGCCCAATCCAGCGTCTCCGGCGATGGCCTGCGCCAGCTCAAGCTCACGATCCAACGCATCCCGTTCGGTTGTTGGCGACAACAGGACATCGACCCGCGCAAACCCATGCGCTAAAGCGGCGAGCATCTCGGCATGGCCAAATCCTGAAATCACGCCAAGCTCCAAGGGGATGACATCCGCTGGCAAGCCCCGTCCAAAGCGGGCGGCCAGGCGGATCTTCTCGGCCCCATTTGCATCATGCACCAACAAACGCGGTGCGACACCGCCCGCGTGGCGGTAACTGCGGGCCAGAATGTGCATCCGTGACAGCAGCGCCGATACCGGAGGATCTTCATATGTGATTGCGGTTGAAGGGCAAATCGCAGCGCACGCTCCGCACCCGGCGCAAACCATTGGATCGATTGAGACATGTTCACCCGCGGGTGTGATCGCCCCAGTTGGACAGATATCCAGACAGTTCGTGCAAGCAACCTGTTCGGCCCGGGAATGAGCGCACAAGGTTTCTTCCATGCGGACGTATAAGGGTTTCTCAAAAGTTCCGACCAGTTGCGCCGCTTCAAACGCCAAACGTTCAACTGCAATTGTATCTCGGGGGTCGGCGCGCAAATAGCCTTCGCGTTTGGCCGGGGCCGACACAAAAGCCTTTCCCCCGGTTAGGTCTATCAGGATGTCACAAGACGACCGTGCACCGTCCCTAGGGTCGGTCCAGCCAAACGGGCCACGCCCACCAGGTTCAAGTTGTTGCAACGCATCCAGATTGATCAAAAAACCACCCAATGCGCCTTGGACCGCCCGAACCTGGCCGCGGACCACGTCATAAACGCGCGAAACAGGCTGAGAGTCATCTGAAACCACGACCGTGACAGCCAGCGTTGCAGACAGCCGCTCTGCCAGGTCAAACGCCACATCTCCAGGACCGATAATACAACAGGTGCCTTCGCTCATCACATCTACGCTTTGTGTGACCGGCAGCGGTAAAAGGGCCTCGGCAGCCAGGGCGGCCATCTTCGCGGACGCATCCTGCCCTTGTTCCGACCATCCCGCGCGGTCGCGCAGATCGACAAAAGCTGGGGTTTCCATGTCCAGATCTGCAGCGAGATCGCAAAACACATCCTGTTCCTGACCACAGGCGATCAGAACGGCTTCGCCATCTTTCATAAGCTCAGCAGCGGTGCTCATTTCGCGAGTACACAAAGCGGTATGGACCTTCGAGCAAGCGACATCACAGGCTAAAGCGATCTGGTCCGCATCCAGTGATTGCGTCCCCTCGCAATCACAGAGCAATAGTTTGGTTACCATATCCCTCCCCCGGACAGCTTCCATTCTAACAGGACATTAGGCTGTACCCCCCCAGACGCAATGTAAACCCTGCGGGCCACGTCGTTTTCAACAACCCGACACATCGTTAACACCTAAAAACAGGGGCGTCCGACAACAAGATCACGAATACGTAACCACTTCTAAGACTAAGGTCGTACACTGCGGGCTTGGCACGAGGCCATTTTGTGTACCATAGTGGACGCAGGGGAAGGCTGGGGAGAGCCTTCCGGGGAGGACGCGTGGCAAAAGCCGCAAGCCAAATCGAAATGCCTGTTGGCGTAATCGTGCGCAAGACACCCGGCGTGACCCGTTGGGCAAAATGGTGCTGGCGCGCGGTTGCCGCCTTGCCCGGTGCCGGACCCGCCGATTGGCAGGAGTTGCGGCGCGAAGGCGACGCCATCGAATACCATGCCGCCACACTGCCCCTGGTGCTTTGGGCTGACGAGGCTGAGGCCTATATGGTCAACCTTTCTGACGGGCAGCCTTCGATCTATCTGGTCCTGCGGGATGAGATAAATGGTGAGCGACCGATGGACGCTGTTTTGATCACAGCCTCTCCGTTCGAAGGTCAGGATTATGCTGATACCGGCGAAGAGATTGTAGAGAAGATCCCGATGTCCGAAGGCCTGATCGCCTGGGTTCGGGATTTCGCCTTGGAACATCATCGTGATGAGGTTTTCGTCAAGCGCCGTCGCGACAAGAAACGGACGGACCTTGTTGAAGACGGCAAAGGCGACGCACGCATCCGGCAAGACTCGGACGTGTACCGCGCCCCGCGGAGGGTCGTGCAATGAGCGAAGCCCGCGATTTCTGGTCCCGCCGCAAAGCCGCCGTTCAGGCCGAGGTTGACGCCGAGCACGCAGCTGTCGAGGCACAGGTTGTCGCCGCGCAGCAGGCTGAGCTTGAAGAAAAGACCGATGCCGAGATACTGGCAGAGCTCGACCTGCCCGATCCGGACGAGTTGCAAGCAGGTGACGATGTCTCAGGCTTTATGGCCAAAGCAGTGCCTGACCGCCTGCGTCGCCGCGCATTACGCCGGTTGTGGCGGCTAAACCCTGTTCTGGCCAATGTGGACGGGCTGGTGGATTACGGTGAAGATTACACTGACGCCGCCTGCGTAGTCGAAAACCTGCAGACCGCCTACCAGGTTGGCAAGGGAATGCTGGCTCATATCGAAGCTTTGGCTGCCGCCGAAGACAAAAGCGAACCCGAGGTGGAAGCTGAACCCGAGCCGCTGGAGCCAGAAGAAGAGACGACCCCAGACCCTGCGCCACCTGCGCAGACCGTCGAATTGGCGCACGCGGACGAGGTTGAAGAAGCCGAAATTGCCCCTGCTCCGCGTCGTATGACATTTGAATTTGAAGGATAACGAAATGGCCGCAAACAACGCACAAAATCTGGAGGTTTCGGCCGAGGATCGCCTGCGCGCGGATTTCTACAATTTTCTCGGATTGCTGCTCTCAGGTCCGCCCGATCAGATGTTGCTAGATCAGATGCGCGGGCTGTCGGGGGATGAAACAGATTTGGGACAGGCCATCCAGGCGATGGCCCGTGTTGCCAAGGTGACCAAACCGCCAGCGGCTGACCGCGAGTTCAACGCCCTTTTCATCGGCCTTGGACGCGGAGAGCTTCTGCCTTACGCCAGCTTCTACCTGACAGGGTTCCTGAACGAAAAGCCATTGGCGCAGTTGCGCAACGATATGGCCGCGCGCGGCGTGACGCGCGCCCAGAATGTGTTCGAACCCGAGGATAACATCGCCTCGCTGATGGAGATGATGGCCGGAATGATCGTGGGCCGATTTGGCGCTCCCGCTTCGTTGGATGAGCAAAAAGAGTTCTGGAACAAGCACATCGGCCCGTGGGCCGCGCATTTCTATTCGGATTTGGAAGCCGCTGAAAACTCGGTTCTCTATGCCTCGGTCGGTACGGCCGGTCGGGTCTTTATGGAGATCGAACGTGAAGCGTTTCGAATGACGGCGGCCTAGCCCGCCATTCACCGGTACCCGACGGGTGCCACACCGCAAATGGGAAAGGAGACCCCCATGAGCAAGACCAAGGAAGAAGGTGCCACGCGCCGCGACTTCCTCAAACTGGCCGGAACCGCAGCGCCCGCTGCCGTTGCCGCAGTCAGCCTGAGCGGAGAGGCCGAAGCAGCAGAGCTGCCGACGGATGAGACCCGCATGCAGGACACCGCGCACACGCGCGCATACCTGGACAGCGCCCGGTTCTAAACCGGACGGCGTCATACCCGACAGACGGTTGCGATTGGCCCTGACGTCGGTTTCGAGAAGTACCAAGCCAGCCATGGCTTACATGGCCAGCAAGGGAGGAAAGAAATGCTTAGGAAAAAGA
Source organism: uncultured Ruegeria sp. (assembly GCF_947504215.1). Classification (GTDB taxonomy): domain Bacteria; phylum Pseudomonadota; class Alphaproteobacteria; order Rhodobacterales; family Rhodobacteraceae; genus Ruegeria. Next base: position 170,578 of record NZ_CANNGO010000001.1, read on the forward strand.
CCAACGGGGTTGCGAGACGCCCCCAGCGGACAAGTATCCTGTCCCAGGTCGGCGAGAAAACCGTCGATCGCCGCGCGTTCCTGCGTGGCTCGGGCCTGACGATCGGCGGCCTTGCCGCGATCAGCGCTACGGGTGGAACCGTGACGCCGGCCAGCGCCCAGACAGCGGCCAATCAGGCCGTCGAAAACATCAAATCAGTCTGCACCCACTGCTCAGTGGGCTGTACCGTCGTTGCCGAAGTGCAGAACGGCGTCTGGATCGGGCAGGAACCCGGCTGGGACAGCCCCTTCAACCTGGGTGCGCACTGCGCCAAGGGGGCCTCGGTCCGCGAGCACGCCCATGGCGAACGCCGTCTGAAGTATCCGATGAAAAAGGAAGGCGGCGAGTGGAAGCGCATCAGCTGGGAAGAGGCGATCAACGAGATCGGCGACGGCATGATGTCTATTCGTGAAGAATCCGGCCCTGACAGTGTCTATTGGCTAGGATCCGCGAAGCATAACAACGAACAGGCTTATCTGTTCCGCAAATTCGCCGCCTATTGGGGCACGAACAACGTGGATCATCAGGCCCGTATCTGCCACTCGACCACCGTTGCGGGTGTTGCGAACACATGGGGCTACGGCGCCATGACCAATTCGTACAACGACATCCATAACTCCAAAGCCATCTTCATCATCGGCGGCAACCCGGCCGAGGCGCATCCGGTCTCACTGCTGCACGTTCTGCGCGCGAAAGAGCAGAACAATGCACCGCTGATCGTCTGCGACCCGCGCTTTACCCGCACCGCAGCGCATGCAGATGAATATGTCCGCTTCCGCCCCGGCACCGATGTGGCGCTGATTTGGGGGATGCTGTGGCATATCTTCGACAACGGCTGGGAGGACAAAGAGTTCATCCGCACCCGTGTCTGGGGCATGGATCAGATCCGTGAAGAGGTCGCCAACTGGACGCCGGAAGAGACCGAGCGCGTCACCGGCGTACCGGGTTCACAGCTGAAACGCGTGGCGCGGACTATGGTCAACAACCGCCCCGGCACCGTGATCTGGTGTATGGGTGGCACCCAGCATACCAATGGCAATAACAACACCCGCGCCTATTGCGTGCTGCAGCTTGCGCTTGGCAACATGGGCACCTCGGGTGGTGGCACCAACATCTTCCGCGGCCATGACAACGTGCAGGGCGCGACAGATCTTGGTGTTCTGTCCCATACCCTGCCCGGGTATTACGGCCTGTCGAAGGGCGCATGGGGCCATTGGGCACGCGTTTGGGGCGAAGAACCCGATTGGCTGGCTGGTCAGTTCGCCACGATCAAGGACAAGGAGGGCAAGGACAAACCGCTGCAAAATGAGCGCGGCATCCCGGTCTCTCGCTGGATCGATGGTGTTCTGGAAGACCCCGGAAATATGGATCAGGACAACAATGTCCGCGCCATGGTTCTTTGGGGGCACGCACCGAACTCGCAAACGCGCGGGACGGAAATGAAGACGGCGATGGAAAAGCTGGACATGCTGGTCGTTATCGACCCGTACCCGACTGTTTCTGCCGTTATGCATGACCGCACCGATGGCGTTTATCTGCTGCCGGCCTGTACGCAGTTCGAAACCCGTGGCTCGGTCACGGCCTCGAACCGCTCGCTGCAGTGGCGCGATAAGGTGGTCGATCCGCTGTTCGAAAGCCTGCCGGACGAGGTCATCATGGCCAAGTTCGCCAACAAGTTTGGCTGGGCCGACCGCTTCTTCCGCAATATCGAGATGGAAGACGCCGAGACCCCGAATGTCGAGAGCATCACGCGCGAGTTCAACTCGGGCCTCTGGACCATCGGCTATACCGGTCAGTCGCCGGAGCGTTTGAAAAGCCATATGGCCAACCAGCACACGTTTGACAGAACCACGCTGCAGGCGATTGGTGGCCCGAACGACGGCGAATACTACGGCCTCCCCTGGCCTTGCTGGGGTACGGCAGAGATGGGTCATACAGGGACACCAAACCTCTATGACATGTCGAAACCGGTGGCCGAAGGTGGTCTGACCTTCCGCGCCCGTTTTGGCGTGGAACGGGACGGTGACAACCTGCTGGCTGAAGGGGTCTATAGCGTCGGATCGGAAATTCAGGATGGTTATCCCGAATTCACGATGCAGATGCTGATGGACCTTGGCTGGGACGGAGGCCTAACGTCCGAGGAACGCGCGGCAATCGACGCCGTTGCGGGGCCGGAAACCAACTGGAAAACCGACCTGTCCGGCGGCATCCAGCGGGTTGCAATCGAGCATGGCTGTGCGCCCTTCGGGAACGCCAAGGCCCGCGCGGTTGTCTGGACCTTCCCGGATCCAATCCCACTGCATCGCGAACCGCTCTACACGAACCGGCGCGATCTGGTTGAGGACTATCCGACCTACGAGGACCGTCAGGCCTATCGCCTACCCACGCTTTACGCATCGATTCAAAAGAACGACTTTTCAAAGGATTATCCAATAATCCTCACGTCTGGTCGTCTGGTCGAGTATGAGGGCGGCGGCGATGAGACACGGTCAAACCCGTGGCTGGCTGAACTGCAACAGGACATGTTCGTCGAGATCAACCCGCGCGATGCCAACAATCTGGGCATTCGTGACGGGGCACAGGTCTGGGTCGAAGGTCCCGAGGGCGGCAAGGTCAAGGTAATGGCGATGCTGACCAACAGGGTCGGTGCCGGCGTGGCCTTCATGCCGTTCCACTTTGGCGGCCATTTCCAGGGCGAGGACCTACGGGACAAGTACCCCAAAGGCGCCGACCCCTATGTACTGGGTGAAGCTAGCAACACCGCCCAGACCTATGGCTATGATTCAGTGACCCAGATGCAGGAGACCAAAGCCACTCTCTGCAAGATCTGGTCAGCGTAAGGAGGAATAGAGAAAATGGCAGCAAGAGCAAAATTTCTCTGCGACGCCGAACGCTGCATCGAGTGCAATGCCTGCGTCACCGCGTGTAAGAACGAGCACGAGGTGCCGTGGGGCGTGAACCGCCGCAGGGTGGTGACGATCAATGACGGTGACCCGGGCGAACGCTCGATCTCGGTGGCCTGTATGCATTGCTCGGACGCGCCTTGCATGGCGGTGTGCCCGGTCGACTGCTTCTATCAGAACGAGGAAGGGGTCGTCCTGCATTCCAAGGACCTGTGCATTGGCTGTGGTTATTGCTTCTATGCGTGCCCGTTTGGCGCGCCGCAATACCCACAGGCGGGCAACTTCGGATCACGCGGCAAGATGGACAAATGTACCTTCTGCGCCGGCGGCCCTGAAGAAACGCACTCGACCGCAGAGTTCGCCAAATATGGTCGCAACCGGATCGCCGAGGGCAAACTGCCCATCTGCGCCGAGATGTGTTCCACCAAGGCCCTGCTCGCCGGTGACGGCGATGTTGTCTCGGCAATCTACCGCGAGCGCGTCGTCGCGCGCGGGTTTGGTTCGGGCGCTTGGGGCTGGGGCACCGCCTACGATCAGAAAGACGGCTAAGACCGCTTTCATTGACCAAACAGGCGACCCGCAAACGTGGGTCGCCTGATCTGGAATTTTGACCGAGGTTCAGATGTTCCGCTTACTCATCGCATTTCTGTTCACCGTTGGATTGACTCAGAGCGCTATTGCGCAATCGAGCGACAATGAAGTCGTCACACAGACCGACGAACGCACCTCGACCGGAGGCGCGACGACGTTGGAAGACATTCTCGCGCGGCAACGTGGCGAGAAGGTGGACAACAGTTACCGTTCCGAGAACACCGGGCAAGGCAATGTCGAAGGCCTTATGGGTCAGTTTGGCGCCCGTGGTGTGGCGTCGGACAGCGATGTCTATCGGGCGCTTCGTTATGGATCGGCTGATGTAACCGTGTCATCCCGAGGGCCCGCCGATAGCGTTTTGATTCAGGATGGCGGTATGTGGTGGCTGAGCTTTCGCACTGGCCCCTTGCGTGACTACGGAACTTATATTCTCGGCGGTATGCTCGTTGTCTTGCTGTTGTTTTTCCTGATCCGTGGGAAAATCAGAATTGATGGCGAGAAAACGGGGCGGACCGTGACCCGCTTTAACGGCTTCGAACGGTTCGGCCACTGGCTGTTCGCCGGGTCGTTTCTTGTATTGGGCGTTACCGGCCTGCTGACACTTTATGGCCGCGACTTCCTGATCCCTATCTTCGGAAAAGAAGCCTTCGCGATGATCGCCCAAGGGTGCAAGTGGCTGCACAACAACCTTGCCTGGGCATTCATGCTGGGCCTGGTGATTGTCACCGTGAACTGGATTGCGCATAACATACCCAACCGCACAGACCTGAAATGGCTGGCCGCCGGCGGCGGGTTGTTCACCAAGAACAGCCATCCCCCAGCCAAGAAATTCAATGCCGGGCAAAAGATCATTTTCTGGCTTTGCATTCTTCTGGGCGTATCGATCAGCCTGTCGGGCCTCTCGCTGCTGTTTCCGTTCGAGATGCCGCTGTTTGCTAAGACGTTCTCAATTGCCAACTCAACCGGCCTGCCCCAGATGCTGGGCCTGAGCCTTCCCGCGCAGATGTCACCTCAGGAAGAAATGCAGTATGCCCAGCTCTGGCACGTGATCGTGGCCTATGCGTTCATCGCGATCATCCTTGCACACATCTATCTTGGATCAGTGGGCATGGAAGGTGCGTTTGATGCCATGGGCACCGGCGAAGTCGAAGAACAATGGGCCCGCGAACATCATTCGCTATGGCTTGAAGAAGTTCAGGAAAAAGAGGCCAGCAAGGCATCGGCCTCACCCGCCGAATAGATGCGGGGATTGGTGCTGGTCCTGGCGCTGCTGCCCCTGCCCTCCTGGGCAGAGTTCTTTACTCTGAAAGGGCATGGCGGACCGATCATGGGGATCGCCACTGCACCTGATGGACGCATTGCAACTGCCAGTTTTGACAATTCCGTCGGACTGTGGACCGGGCAGACCCCGGAATGGCTGGAAGGGCATGAGGCCGCGGTGAACTCGGTCGCCTTCAACGGCACCGCGATCTACTCTGCAGGGGACGATTTCACCCTGCGCCGTTGGCCCGGTGGTGGGATCGTCGGTCAACATAAGGGCAAGATTGTCGGTTTGGCCGCCTCGAAAACCCATGTCGCCACTGCAAGCTGGGATGGAACGATTGGTCTTTGGCCGGTGGATGGGTCCGATCCACAAACGCTTGGCCCAACCGGCAGTGGCGTCAACGCTGTGGTGTTTTCGCCCGATGGGTCAGAACTCTATTCAGCGGGAATGGACGGAGCCTTGCGCATTTGGGATGTGTCCAACGGACAGGAAACAAACCGATTGGTGGAACATGGATTCGGCATCAATGAGCTTATTTTAAACGCGCAAGACAATTGGATCGCGTATGGCGCAGTCGATGGCGTGACCCGCATTCTAGACCTGGAAACCGGGGAAGAGCGCGACTTCACATTGGACCGACGCCCGATCCTGGCGCTTGCCCTCAGCCCTGACCGAAGTCTTTTGGCCGTTGGGGATGGCGAAGGCTACATCATGGTCATCGACACCGCCGAATGGCGCATCGCTCAGGATTTCCGGGCAACCTTGCGTGGACCGGTTTGGGCGCTGGCTTTTTCGGTCAATGGCGAGAATCTTCATGCAGGCGGCATTGATGAGGCTATGTACAGCTGGCCGGTTACCGCCTTATCAGATCAGAAACAAATGGCGGCAGCGGAACCAAGCTTTCTGAAAAACCCTGAAAAAATGGGGAATGGGGAACGGCAGTTTTCCCGAAAATGCTCGATCTGTCATAGTCTAACGCCAGATAGTGTGCGACGCGCTGGCCCAACCCTTCATGGCATCTTTGGGCGATCTGCTGGAACGCTGCCGGGATATTTGTACTCGGATACGCTGCAAGACTCTGATATCATTTGGAATGACGAGACGATAAATGCCCTTTTCGACGAGGGCCCAGACCACTACATTCCGGGATCGAAAATGCCGATGCAAAGGATTGCCCAACCGCAGGACCGAGCCGATCTGATCGCCTTTCTGCGCCGTGCAACGGCAGACTAAAACTGAACCGGAGGAGATCATGAAAGCCTATCTCACCGCAATCGCGGCGATGGTCGTCATCACAGTTGCAGCACCGTTTGTGCTGGATCAGATCGGGTTTAGTGCCGCAGATGCGGGCTCTGGCTCTGCCGTGCGTCTCGACTGAATGTCCGAATATCTGACCACCCGGGAACTGGCCGATCTTCTGCGCATTGGCGAGCGGAAGGCCTATGACCTTGCTTCATCCGGCGAGGTCCCTTGTGTCCGCGCCATGGGGAAGCTGCTGTTTCCCAGAGCCGAAGTCATCGCCTGGCTCAATGCCTCACGCTCGGGTCCGCAGGTGGCGGAACCGCCTCTGCCCCCGATCGTCGCAGGCAGCCACGACCCTTTGCTGGACTGGGCGCTGCGAGAAAGCGGATCAGGTTTGGCCACCTATTATGACGGCTCATTCGACGGGCTAAGCCGCCTTGGCGCCCGCACGGCTCAGGCTGCCGCCCTGCATATCCACGAGGAACACGGGTTCAACACGCAATCCTTGCGCGATGCGCTCGGCGAAGCGCCGGTGGTTCTGTACGAAGTGTCCCGAAGAGAACGCGGATTGCTGCTGGCACCCGGTATCTCGGATATCGCGGGGTTCGACGACCTCAAAGCCCGTCGGGTCGTCTTGCGCCAAAACAGCGCCGCCAGCCAGCGGCTGTTTGATGCGCAGCTTGAGGCGCATGGAATGACCAGAGACGATCTGGAGACCCTACCCACCTGCGCCCGTACCGAAGAAGAACTTGCCGTCGCCCTTTACGACAGCAAAGCTGATGCTGGATTTGGCTTGGGTGCGTTAGCGGGGCTGTACGGGTTGGGCTTTGTGCCCACCCACACTGAACGGCTTGACCTGGCGATCTGGCGACGCGCCTATTTTGATCCGCCGATGCAGAAGCTGTTACGCTTCATGCAGTCTGATCGGTTTGCACAAAGATCCGCTGAATTTGGCGGCTATGATCTGGCGCAGATGGGAAGCGTTCACCACAATGGCGCCAGCGGATGAGCACAGCGCTGTTCATTCACCGGCGTTTGGGAAGAAAACCTGCTGCCCATCCAACATGTAGGACGCGATCGCCGCTTGCCCGTCCGGTCCGATCAGCCAATCAATAAACCGCTGCCCGGCATTTGCCCGCACGTGCGGGTGAGTTGTTGGGTTGACCAGGATGACGCCATATTGGTTGAACAGGCGCGTGTCTCCTTCGACGAGTACCTCAAGGCTGCCTTTGTTGCCGAAGGACAGCCATGTTGCCCTGTCGGTCAGGGCATACGCATCCATTCCGCTGGCAACATTCAACGTGGCACCCATGCCGGATCCGGTTTCCCGGTACCACGTGCCTGATGCGTCTGTTGGGTCAACACCAGCAGCGCTCCAATGGCCCATCTCGGCCTTGTGCGTTCCGCTGTCGTCCCCGCGCGAAACAAACGGCGCTTCGGCTGCTTCGATGGCGGTCAATGCAGTCAATATGTCAGCCCCTCCCCCAACCGCAGCCGGATCGGACTTAGGTCCAACCAGAATGAAGTCGTTGTACATGAGGTCAAACCGCTCGACCCCCCAGCCGTCGGCGACAAACTTTTCTTCATCAGGCTTGGAATGGACCATCAAGACATCACCGTCACCGTTGACGGCATTTCTGATGGCCTGACCCGTTCCCACTGCGACTACACGCACTTCGATCCCGGTTTCCGCCTCAAACCCTGGCAGAATGAAATCCAACAGGCCCGAGTTCTGGGTCGAGGTTGTGGATTGAACCACTATGAAAGGCTCCTCGGCCCAAGCGGGTCCAACCACCAGCCCAAGGGTCACCAATGCCGCCAGAATGCAATCCCGGAACATCAAATTCTCCGTCTCTTTGTTTTAAGTAATCAATCCGCCTGCCAAATAACGGCGCGATGCTTCGGTTTTTGGCGCAGTCAATACCTGTCTCGCTGGGCCATGTTCAACGACATTCCCGGCCTGCATCATCACCACATCCGACGCCAAACGGCGTGCCTGTCCGATATCATGAGTCACCATCACGATCCGCACACCCTTTTTCGACGCGCGCAGAACCATCCGTTCGATCATTTGCGTGGCACCCGGATCAAGCGCACTTGTGGGCTCGTCCAGCAGCAGAGTTTCCGGGTTCAGAGCCAGTGCGCGTAATATAGCAAGTCGCTGCGCTTCACCGCCAGAAAGAGACCGGGCAGACTGTCGCGATTTGCCTTCCAGGCCACCCTCGCCCAACAGCTCAACAATCCGTCGCTTGCGGTTCGTCCAACCAACCCCCTGCCGCCTGAGAACAAAGTCCAGATTGGCCGCCACCGACCGCCGCAACAACACCGGCTGTTGAAATACCATGGCCTGACGGGCCTTGTGATCCGAATTCAGCGAGGTGCCATCCTGCGTCACTTGCCCCCGGTTCGGAGTGATCAACCCATGCAGACAGCGCAACAAAAGGCTTTTTCCAGATCCGTTGGGACCCAAAATCAGAGTGGGGCCCGGACCGTCCAGTATCAGTTCGGGAACATCCAGCAGCGTTTTTCCGTTGCTCTGAACTTGTAACTCTCGCGCTTTCAGACACGTTGTCATTTCCGACACCAGGTCACGCATGACGCAATCCTTCCTGCTCGGCCCGCAGGCTCAGCGTGCTGACCATGGCGTTCACGGCCACGGCAATGCCAATCAGGATCGCACCTAGGGCCAACGCGAGCGCCAGATTGCCCTTCGAGGTCTCCAACGCAATGGTCGTGGTCATGACACGCGTGACGTGGTTGATATTGCCGCCGACGATGATCACCGCTCCGACTTCGGCAATAGCGCGTCCGAAACCAGCCAATAGAGCCGTTACCAGCGCAACGCGTGCGTCCCATAACAACACAGGGACAGAGGACAATCGGGACACTCCCAAAGACCTGAGTTGCTCGGAATATTCCTCGGCCAACATCTCGGTCACTTGTCGCGTTAACGCAGCGATGATGGGCGTGACCAGAACCACTTGAGCGAGGATCATAGCGTTTGGTGTGTATAACAGTTCAAGCACACCCAACGGCCCAGAACGCGACAGCATAAGATATACCAGCAGGCCCACAACCACGGGCGGGAGCCCCATCAGAGCGTTCATCAACACAATCATCACCCGTCGGCCCGGAAACCGTGCAACAGCCAACGCCGCCCCAACAGGCATACCGATAATCGCAGCGATCAACACGGCAAACATAGAAACACGCAGAGACAAGAGCACGATTGCCCAAAGCTCTGAGTCTCCTTCGAAGATCAAAGAAAGGGCCTTGCTGAATTCTGATGCAAAATCATGCATTTTCTACGCGCTGAACCTCATATCGTATGAAATGCTTGTAATTTCACTGAAATACTACCGCAATTCCCACTCAAGTACAGTTACGAATCCGACATCGTGAACGAAAAACGCGGCCCGGATTGGACCGCGTTCATCTACGTTACTAAGGGGTGCTTTAGTTCAGGGCCGCATCCGTGATTTGATGGGTCCAGGCACCGTCGGGCTGCTGGGTGATCACCGGATCCGAACCACCTGCAAGCAATGTGCCTACCGTGCGCTCAAAATCTGCAGGATCCAATGCACCGTTTGAGCCTGCCGTCAGCTTAGCAATTTCACCCATCATGCGTTTCTGATGCTCTTCGGTCTGTGCGCCGGTTTCGTCATTCTCCAGCACAATATCAGCCGCTTCATCCGGGTTTTCTTCGGCGTATTTCCACCCCTTCATCGAGGCACGGACGAAGCGCTCCATCTTGTCGACAAAGGCTGCATCGCTCAGGTTTTCCTCAAGCACATACAAGCCATCTTCCAGTGTCGCCACGCCCTGGTCCTCGTATTTGAAGGTCACCAGTTCTTCCGGAGCAACACCCGCGTCGATGACCTGCCAGTATTCGTTATAGGTCATGGTACTGATGCAATCGGCCTGACGCTGTAACAGTGGGTCAACGTTAAAGCCCTGCTTCAGTACCTCGACACCGCTTTCACTCTTGCCGCCGGTGTCGATGCCCAACTGGCTCATCCAACTCATGAACGGGAATTCATTGCCGAAGAACCAAACGCCCAGCGTGCGGTTCTTGAGGTCCGCAGGTTCGGCAATGCCAGCATCTTTCCAGCAGGTCAGCATCATACCCGAGCTTTTGAACGGCTGCGCGATGTTAACCAAAGGCAGGCCTTTTTCCCGTGCGGCCAAGGCTGCTGGCATCCATTCGACAGTCACGTCGGCCCCGCCCCCCGCGATCACCTGTGTCGGTGCGATGTCGGGACCGCCGGGCAGAATCGTGACATCCAGACCCTCTTCTTCGTAAAAGCCTTTGTCCTTGGCCACGTAGTAGCCTGCGAACTGCGCTTGTGTGACCCACTTGAGCTGTAACGTCACCTCATCCGCAGCAAGCGCTGCGCTGGCGGCCAGGCTAAAGGCGGCAACCGCCCCGCTGAGTAGCTTATTCATCTTCATTTCTCCTAGTTGCTAATTGCGCCCCGTTCACGGGGTCTGTTGAAGTATTTCCTTTGTTATCCGCGTTGCGATGGGTGCCAGAACGTCACCGCTTTTTCGATCATCGCGACCAATCCGTAAAACGCTGTACCAGCCAGCGCGGCCACAACGATCTCGGCCCAGACCATATCGAGCGACAATTGCCCGACGCTGGTCGATATCCGAAACCCCATGCCCAAAGTGGGCGAGCCAAAGAACTCTGCCACGATAGCGCCGATCAACGCCAGAGTGGTGGAAATCTTCAACCCGTTGAAAATGAATGGCATCGCGGCAGGCAGACGTAGCTTCAGGAAGCTTTGCCAATAACTCGCCGCGTAGGTCTCCATAAGATCACGCTGCATGGCTGTGGCCTCGCGCAGCCCGGCGACGGTGTTCACCAACATGGGAAAAAAGACCATAACCACCACGACGGCCGCCTTGGAATGCCAGTCAAACCCGAACCACATCACCAGAATGGGCGCGGTCCCAACAATCGGCAAAGCCGCCACGAAATTGCCAACCGGCAACAGACCAAGGCGCAGAAAATCCCAGCGATCCACCGCAATCGCCATCAGGAAAGCCGCGCCACACCCAAGGATGTACCCGCTGAGTGCCCCCTTGATGATGGTCTGAACAAAATCTGCCCACAGGATGGGTAAGCTGTCGGCAAAACGCACAGCGATCACAGATGGCGCGGGCAGAATGACCAAAGGCACTTCGAGCCCGCGCACCAACAACTCCCATATCCCAATGATTGTCAGACCAAAGATCAACGGGGCCAGAAACCGGACCATACGCGTGTCGGCTTGCGGTCCGCTGGCCAGACGACTGTTCAACCACCAGCCAAGAAGCCAAAGACCGAATGCAAATAGCACCAACATCATTGCGCCATCCCCATCCTCTTAAGCACTGATCGCTCCATCAGGCCAAGTAGCCCGACGAGACACGCAGCCAGAATGGCAGCCGCAAACAGAGCCGACCAGATCTGGACCGTTTGACCGTAATAGCTGCCCGCCAACAGTCGCGCACCCAATCCAGCGACCGCGCCAGTTGGCAACTCTCCGACAATTGCGCCGACCAGCGACGCGGCGATACCGATCTTGAGCGACGTAAACAAGTAAGGCATCGATGCAGGCAGACGCAGTTTCCAAAACCCCTGCCCCCTGGTTGCGTTGTAGCTCTGTAGAAGGTCAAGCTGCATCGCATCTGGGCTGCGCAGGCCTTTGACCATCCCAACGACGACAGGGAAAAAACTCAGATAGGCCGAGATCACTGCCTTGGGAATAATCCCCTGAATGCCCACCGAATACAGAACTACAATGATCATCGGTGCCAACGCGATGATCGGAATGGTCTGACTGACGATGGCCCAGGGCATGACCGACAGATCCATCACCCGGCTATGCACAATCCCAACGGCCAACAGAATGCCCAGCCCTGTGCCAATCGCAAATCCCAGCATTGTCGCGCTGAGCGTGACCCAGGCGTGATAGATCAAGGACCGTTTTGAGGTGATCTTTTTGAGAACAGTCGTTTCCCACAGCTCTACCGCGACCTGATGTGGCGCGGGCAGACGAGGACGGTCCTGTGCCCATGTGGCCGGAATGGCAAAGCTGTTGTCCAGTGTCAGGCCGATCTCGCTCATATCCCGACGGTCTTTGGCCGACGGGGGCTGTACTTCGGCCCCGGCGCGTTCCTGTTCGGTCAGAACGCCTTTGATGTTCATTGGAACACAGGCGGCGTACCAAAGCACGACAATCGCGGCGATCACGGTCAGGATTGCAAAAACCTGCTTCATGCCCGCCACTCCATCCGGATTACCGGCAAAGTCTCGGGCGGTGTCGGCGGTTCCATTCCCGTTGCCTCAAACCCTTCGCGCCGATAGAATTTTTGTGCGGATTTGTTTGGCTCATGCGTCGTCAGCCAAAGGTAGTCGCGACCTGTCTTGGCTTTGTCTAACAATTGCTTCCCGATCCCTTGTCCGGTTCGCAGACAGTACAGGGCACCGACTTTGTTTTCTTTAGGGTCAACGGACATGTAACAATCCACCGGGTCGCCGGCGACCCAGATTTCCCGGCTTGGGAAAGCTTCGCGGATCAAGGCCGTCATCACTTCTTCCGGCAGCTCGTCCGGCATCCAATCAGTCTGGGTCGCCCATGTCGAAATGACATGCCCACAGGCCGAAATGTCATCCTGCGTTGCTCTTCTTATGTCGGCGCCCGCCATCAGACGTCATCTCCGTGCCCGGCCCGCAAACCCTCGCGGACGCGGTGAGCGACTTCGATAAACTCTGGCGTATCACGGATGTCCAGCGGTCTTTCCTTGGGCAACGGGCTGTCAATCACATCGGTGATCCGCCCGGGCCTGGGGCTCATCACCACAATCTTGGTGCTCAGATAGACCGCCTCTGGGATCGAGTGCGTTACAAAGCCAATGGTCTTTTCCGTGCGCGCCCAAAGGGCCAACAGTTGTTCATTCAGATGATCCCTTACGATCTCATCCAGCGCACCAAACGGCTCGTCCATGAGAAGAATGTCTGCATCAAATGCAAGTGCTCGCGCGATGCTTGCACGTTGCTGCATACCCCCCGAAAGCTGCCAAGGGAATTTCCCACCGAACCCTTCGAGATCAACGAGTTCCAGGACGTTTCTGACCCGCTCCGCTTGCTCTGCAGCCGAGTAGCCCATGATCTCAAGCGGCAGTTTGACGTTTTTTGCAATGGTCCGCCACGGGTAGAGACCCGCAGCCTGAAACACATAGCCATAAGCGCGGTTCCGACGCGCTTCATCAGGGGTCATACCATTTACGGTAAGTGTCCCCCCGGTCGGCGCTTCAAGCGCCGCGATACAGCGCAAAAAAGTGGTTTTGCCACAGCCCGAGGGCCCGATGAAACTAACGAACTCACCCTTGTTGATCGTCAGGCCTACATCTTTGAGCGCATGAATAGGTCCGTCATTTGTCTGGAAAGTGAGGTCCAGCTGCCTTGCCTCGATAACGGGCTGGGTCGTGCTTTCAGTATTCATTCCATTGCCTTGAAAAGAGTTGGCATTGGGCCGCAAGATAGGCGACCCGTGCACGTCATACGCCCGTCGCCGGTATACCCGACCGCTCAACCGGCCGCGGCGCTGTCAGCTCTTTCCACGTACTCAGCGCTTTGTTGACATGGCTGTTCGGTTTCCGCGCAACAAAGTCGCCATGACCTTCCTGCGTTCGGATTTCGCCGTCATGCACCGCTACCTGACCTCGTGTGAGTGTGAAGCGCGGCAACCCTCTGACCTCTTTCCCCTCAAACACATTATAGTCGATGGCAGATTGCTGGCTGTCAGCGCTGATCGTCTTGGATTTCTCCGGATCCCAGACAACGATGTCCGCATCCGCACCAACCAAAATTGCCCCCTTTTTAGGATAGCAATTCAATATCTTGGCAATGTTTGTTGAAGTGACCGCAACGAACTCGTTCGGAGTTAAACGTCCAGTGCCCACACCGTTGGTCCATAACATCGGCATCCGGTCTTCCAGCCCCCCTGTACCGTTGGGAATCTTGGTGAAATCCCCAACGCCATAGCGTTTTTGCTCGGTCGTAAAGGCACAGTGGTCAGTCGCCACAACGCTTAGTGAGCCTGATTGTAGACCAGCCCACAGGCTGTCTTGATGCTGCTTGTTACGGAAGGGCGGGCTCATGACACGGCGCGCAGAATGGTCCCAGTCAGGGTTGAAATACTCGCTCTCATCCAGCGTCAGGTGCTGGATCAAAGGTTCGCCCCAGACCCGCTTGCCCTGCATCTTGGCGCGACGGATCGCCTCGTGCGCCTCTTCGCAGGACGTGTGGACGACATAAAGCGGTACACCCGCCATATCGGCGATCATGATCGCGCGATTCGTGGCCTCTCCTTCAACTTGCGGTGGACGGGAATAGGCGTGTGCCTCCGGCCCAGTATTGCCCTCAGCCAGCAGCTTGGCGCTTAGTTCGGCGACCACATCACCATTTTCGGCATGCACCATTGCGACACCACCAAGTTCGGCCAACCGCTTGAACGAGGAAAACAACTCGTCATCATTCACCATCAGCGCGCCCTTGTAGGCCATGAAGTGCTTGAATGTGTTGATGCCGCGTGTTTCGATCACCGTCTTGATGTCGTCAAACACCTGTTCGCCCCACCAAGTGACAGCCATGTGAAACGAATAATCGCAATTCGCACGCGTCGATTTGTTGTCCCAGCGCTTCAGCGCGTCCAGCAGGCTTTCACCCGGGTTCGGCAAAGCGAAATCGACCACCATCGTGGTCCCGCCCGCCAGCGCTGCTCGCGTACCGCTTTCGAAATCATCACTGGAATAAGTGCCCATAAACGGCATTTCCAGATGCGTATGCGGGTCGATCCCGCCGGGCATCACGTAACAGCCGGTGGCATCCAGTTCCTTGTCGCCTTTAAGATCCAGACCGATCTCGGTGATGACACCGCCTTCGACCACAACATCCGCCTTGTATGTCAGATCAGCGGTAACGACTGTTCCGTTCTTGATCACAGTGCTCATTTTCAACTCCCTGATGCGGTCTTCGCCGCTTGCTTCATCTGGCCAGAAATATCCCGGGGGAGTCGCCCAACGGGCGACGGGGGCAGCGCCCCCCTATCCCACAATCTCTGCCGTTTCGACAACGGCATGCAACAGAACATCCGCCCCTGCTGTGGCCCAGTCTTTGCTGATCTCTTCAGCTTCGTTGTGACTGAGCCCATCAACACAGGGGCACATGACCATGGCCGTCGGCGCCACCCGGTTGATCCAGCAGGCATCATGCCCTGCGCCCGAGATGATGTCGGTATGGGAATAACCCAACCGCTCGGCAGCGCTGCGCACTGCAGCAACGCAGGCCACGTCGAATGTTACAGGATCAAACCCGCCAACTTTCTCGAACTCGATCTGCAGACCCATTTCTTCGACAATGTCTTCCGCTGCAACACGCAGGCGGTTTTCCATATCCGTGATCACGTCCAGATCAGGTGATCGCAGATCGACCGTGAACACCACCTTGCCGGGGATGACGTTGCGAGAGTTCGGATAGACATCGATATGCCCCGCCGCACCAACCGCATGTGGCGCGTGGGACCATGCGATTTCATCCACTTTTTCCAAGACCCGCGCCATCGCCAGCCCGGCGTTCTTGCGCATCGGCATCGGGGTTGACCCGGTATGCGCATCCTTGCCGGTTATGGTGATTTGCGTCCAGCTTAGGCCCTGCCCGTGCGTGACGACGCCGATATCCTTTTCTTCGGCTTCAAGGATTGGTCCCTGTTCAATGTGCAGCTCGAAAAAAGCGTGCATTTTGCGTGCGCCAACCTCTTCATCGCCGCGCCAGCCGATCCGGTTTAACTCATCGCCGAACTTTTTCCCCTCGGCATCCTCGCGGTCATAGGCCCAATCCTGCGTGTGCATGCCGGCAAAGACACCCGAGGACAACATGGCCGGGGCGTAGCGCGTGCCTTCTTCATTGGTCCAGTTGGTCGCTATTATCGGGTGTTTCGTTTTGATGCCCAAATCATTCAGGGTACGGATAATTTCCAATCCGCCTAACACCCCCAGCACACCATCGTATTTGCCGCCGGTCGGCTGCGTATCCAGATGCGATCCGACATAGACCGGCAAGGCCTCAGGCTCGGTGCCCTCGCGCCGGGCAAACATGTTGCCCATCTGGTCCAGTCCCATTGTGCATCCAGCATCCTCGCACCACTTTTGAAATAGGGCACGCCCCTCGGCGTCATCATCCGTCAAGGTCTGGCGATTGTTGCCACCCGCAACACCAGGACCGATCTTGGCCATCTCCATCAGACTATCCCATAGCCTATCGCCATTAGTCCTGAGATTTTGCGCCGGAGCTGCCATAGTCTTTCCCCTGTTGCTTGCGATTTGGCTCGCTTTTGGTGTCTTGATTTGACCATCTGGTCAAACTCACGCTATCACGGGTTCGACATCAGTCAAGAAATTGCGCGACACAGCCGAGATTTTCGGCGTATTTCGCACCTGCTTGACGGAAAAAGAGACACGCTGGAAACATGCCCAAAGACCGCGCACCGACCCGAATACAGAAAAAGAATCGCGCTGCGATTATCGAGGCCGCCCTGAACGTGTTTTCAGCGCATGGATTTCGCGGTGCAACCGTGGATCAGATTGCGGCCGAGGCAGGCCTGAGCAAGCCAAACCTTTTGTATTACTTTCCGTCGAAAGAGGCGATCCACACGGCATTGCTGTCCGGCTTGCTCGACGTCTGGCTTGCCCCGCTACATGATCTGGACGAAACCGGAGACCCCCTGCAGGAAATCCTGTCCTATGTTCATCGCAAGCTTCAGATGAGCCGCGAGTTACCAAGGGAAAGCCGCCTGTTCGCCAACGAGTTGGTGCAGGGCGCGCCGCGCATTCACCAGGCATTGTCGAATGACCTGAGGGTTTTGGTCGATGAGAAGTCCGAAATTTTAACACAATGGATGGACCAGGGAAAGATTGCGCGTCTTCATCCCCACCACCTGATCTTCTCGATCTGGGCGTTGACGCAGCATTACGCTGATTTTGACGTGCAAGTTCGGGCAATCCTAGGGGATGAAGATCCCTTTGAAGGTGCTGAACCATTCATTGATACGCTGTATCGGAAGCTTCTTACTCCATAAAAAAGGGCCATGAACCGGCCCCTTTTTTGCGAGTTATCTAACCTGTATTCCGCTATTCAGCCGCTTTGGCCATTGGGTTGTTGGGATGTGTTGTCCAGTTGGCATATTCTTTCTGCACAACGGTGCCCGTTCGCGGATCCACTTCACCGGCGTCCATCGGCACCATCGAGATGCACCCCTCAACCGGGCACACATCTACGCAGAGGTTACAGGCGACGCATTCTTCGTCGATCACTTCGAATACACGGTCAGGCGTCATTGAAATTGCCTGATGGCTGGTGTCCTCGCAGGCGGCATAGCACCGGCCGCATTTGATGCACTGATCCTGATCGATCTTCGCCTTGGCGATGTAGTTGAGGTTCAGATACTGCCAGTCCGTCACATTCGGAACCGCGCGGCCAACAACTTCAGAGACGTTGGAATATCCTTTTTCATCCATCCATTCAGACAGCCCGGCAGTCAGTTCATCAATGATCTTAAAACCGTATGTCATGGCCGCCGTGCAGACCTGAACATTGCCGCATCCCAAAGATATGAATTCCGCTGCATCGCGCCAGGTGGTCACGCCTCCGATGCCCGAAATTGGTAGACCATGCGTATCAGGATCGCGGGCAATCTCAGACACCATCGACAAAGCAATCGGCTTGACCGCCGGCCCGCAATATCCGCCATGGCTGCCCTTACCATCGATCGAGGGTTCAGGGCTGAACGTGTCCAGATTGACGCTGGTGATCGAATTAATCGTGTTGATCAGCGACACCGCGTCCGCACCGCCATTTTTGGCTGCAGCGGCAGGCTTGCGAACATCAGTGATGTTTGGCGTCAGCTTCACGATGACCGGCCGATCATAGTATTTTTTGCACCACCGGGTTACCATCTCGATATATTCAGGTACTTGCCCAACGGCGGCGCCCATACCGCGTTCGCTCATCCCATGGGGACAGCCAAAGTTCAGTTCAATTCCATCTGCCCCGGTTTCTTCGACGCGCGGCAGAATAGCTTTCCAGGCCTCTTCCTCGCACGGCACCATGATCGAGGCGATCAAGGCGCGGTCCGGGTAGTCAGCTTTCACGCGGGCCATTTCTTCAAGGTTCACTTCAAGCGGTCGGTCCGTGATCAGTTCGATGTTGTTGAGACCCAACAACCGACGATCTGCGCCGTAAATGGCGCCATAACGCGGTCCGTTCACGTTCACGACCGGCGGCCCTTCGGACCCCAGAGTTTTCCAAACGACACCACCCCATCCGGCCTCAAAGGCGCGGCGGACGTTGTATTCCTTGTCGGTTGGCGGTGCTGAGGCCAGCCAATATGGGTTAGGGCTGGAAATTCCCAGAAAGTCAGTTGTCAGATTGGCCATGGGTACTCCTTCCCGGCTCCTCAGCCGGTTTTCTTGAAAATCATTTCCGTCGGGCGAATGCGCCGGGCTTCAAGGTTTGCGACATAGTTTTGGAATTTTTCAGGTGCCGTCTCGCCCATCATCAGGTGAATCCCCAGCGGCGCTGGTCCGCTTTCGGCAACACGTTCAAAGACCTCTTGGAAAAATGCGATCGCGAATTCCGTGCGATCGTTTTCCGCGACCAGTTCCATGCCCGCAGCCGCCGCCGCATTCTTGTAAACATCAGGCGAGTCGACAAACGATGTCTCGGGCAGCGTCGACCATGGCAATGGGAACGCCAAAGGTTCGTCAATGGACCCACCCATAACATCGAACAACGCGAAGGTTCCGCCCGTGGCCAGAGCGCGCGCCACTTCAGAAAACAGCCCGGCCTTGTCATCGATATTCATGCCAACATGCAACATCACGGCCAGATCGAAACCAGCATCCGGTACCGGTAAATCCAACGCACTACCTACCTGAAAGCTCATCTTCTGCGACAGGCCGACAAGGTCGCTAAGCGCAATCGCCGTCTCGACAAACTCCGGTGTCAGATCAACTCCGGTGACGTTCGAGTCGTAATGATCCACGACGTACCGCGAAGTGCCACCAATGCCGCAGCCAATATCCAAGACGCGCGTGGCATGGGTTGGTGCAAGCTGGGCAAACAAATGATCTGTCGCCGCAACTCCGCCCGTGTGGAACTCATCACCAGCCTTCAGGTCCGCGACCGTCGCCGCATCAGGATCAACGCCACTGGCCTGCAAGGCGTCGCGCACCCGTTCTGTCAGGGCACCGGTTGTGTAATGTTGAGCAACTGCATCTTCGATCTGGGACATGAGGATACCTCAGCGATATAGGAGAGTTGGATGTCTCACCCTATCACGAAACAAGCGTTGCGTGGATGTCCATCGCGGCATCCCGACCTTCGGCAACCGCTGTCACGGTCAGGTCTTCCCCGCCTGTGGCGCAGTCTCCGCCCGCCCAGACACCGGAAATCGACGTCCGCCCGGCACCGCTGACAGCGATCTTGTTTCCGTCCAAGGTCAACCCTTCCGGTGCGCCTTCCAAGGTTTGCCCAATTGCCTTGAGAACCTGATCCGCCTGCACCCGGATAGTTTCTCCGGTCCCGGACAGTTTTCCGTCTTGGCTGGCGGTGTATTCCAACTCAATCTCTGCTGCCGCGCCATTTCCATGGATTGCAACCGGCTGGACATTGGTCATGATCCGCACCCCGTGCGAGGCTGCAAGGTCCTGCTCGTACCGGCTGGCCCCCATTGCATCGCGACCGCGACGATATGCTATCGTCACATGTTCCGCGCCCAGCAGCTTGGATTTCACAGCCGCGTCTACGGCCGTCATTCCGCCGCCAATCACCACGACATTGCGCCCGACGGGCAGATGCGCCAGATCTGACGCCTGCCGTACGTCCGATATGAAATCGACCGCATGTCGCACGCCCTCTTTCTCGGCACCTTGCGACCGCAGAGCGTTCACGCCGGCAAGGCCAATGGACAAGAAGACGGCGTCATAGTTTTCCTGCAGCCCTTGCAATGAGATCGTCTCACCAAGAACCGAGCCCGTTTCGATTGCGATGCCGCCAATCTTCAGCAGCCAATCAACCTCGGCCTGCGCAAAATCATTAGTCGATTTGTAGGCTGCGATTCCGTATTCGTTCAGGCCGCCCGGCTTGGGTTTGGTTTCGTGGATCACCACGTCATGGCCCAACATCGCCAAACGGTGCGCACAGGCCAGACCCGCAGGCCCTGCCCCGATCACCGCGACTGTCTTTCCGGTCACCGGCGCGCGTTCAAAAGGATGTTCGCCTGTGGCCATCAGGTCGTCGGTGGCAAAGCGCTGCAAGCGTCCGATCTCAACCGGTTTACCCTCGGCCGCTTCGCGCACGCAGGCTTCTTCACACAGTGTCTCGGTCGGGCACACGCGGGCGCACATGCCACCCAGAATGTTCTGTTCCAAGATCGTTCGCCCGGCCGCCTGCGGCTGACCTGCCTGAATCTGGCGAATGAAAAGCGGTATATCGATATCCGTCGGACAGGCCGTGATACATGGCGCGTCGTAGCAAAAATAACAACGATCAGCCGCAACCGCAGCTTCGTGCGGCGCCAATGGCGCATGCAGATCGCTGAAATTCGAGGTCAGCTCATCGCTGGAAAGCCGCCCGGAGACAATGCCGGGTGCCATCTGGCCCTGTGCCATCACTCTACTCCCTGTAGATATGTTCGTTATGGCACCAGCTTGCCACATTCTCATTTTTTATCAATTGGTAAAATTTGCCAAATGGTCAAAAAATGAAAAATCCGGGCCACAGACCCGGATTCCAGCGAAAATCGCCTCAATTTCGTGCAGGTTTTAACTCAGACCATGCTGCTTAGGTGACCGGATTTGGTCCAAACACGTGCTCCGCCCTCTCCTGCGATAGCCTGAGATTGCGTTCCCGGCGGCAGGCGCAGCCAATCCCAAGCCGAGAATTCTTCGCCCCCTTCGGCAAAACTGCCGTCCACGACAAAGACCTCCAGCCCCTGATCAGAATCCAATTGGACGACCTCACCGGCGCGCCAAGTTTGAACCCGCACATCCTCATGCGCGTCCTGAAACAGCTGCAGGTCATCATCACCGCTGATCGAGCGATGAACTTCTGTTCGGTCTTGCGGATCAAACTGATGCAACTTGACCAGAATTGTCGCGCCTGCCATCGCTGATGGCGTATGCGACGTGGTCGGCGGGTTGCGCACATAACTACCCACAGGGAAATCTCCGCTTTCATCCTGAAACACGCCGTCCAGAACCAGATACTCCTCACCACCATCATGCGTATGCGCGGCAAAGGCGCTGCCGGGGACAAATCGTACGATCGTGGTCGCACGCGCAACTTCGTCTCCGATCCGGTCCAGCATCTTGCGGTCTACCCCGGTTGCTGGGGACGCCACCCAATCGGTCTCATCAAAATGGACCGCAACACGTTTGGTGAAGTCTGCATTGACCCGCATCATCTCTCTCCTGAACAGCCGTCATGTCCCAAAATGGATTGGTTTGATCGAAATTCAAACCAACATCTTTTGACGCCCCTTGTCGCTTACTGTAATTCCGATGAGAGGGGCCGAAAAACAGACCCCCAACAGGATCGGGCAGGAATGCAGGCACCTACGCAGAAATTCAACATCGTCGTCATTGGGCAAAACAATCGCCTTCAATACGAAGCCGTGTTGTTCGCCGCATCCCTGCGGCATTCGTCGCCCGGCTTCGAAGGGAAACTGTATGTCGCCACCCCCAAACCGGGGCCGCGTTGGAGCCAGAACCCAAGCCTCCAAAACGAAGACGTTCTAAAGGTGTTTGGTCAGTTGGATGCCGAGATACTGCCGTTTGACTCGCACGTTTTCGGTGAAAGCTACCCTTATGGCAACAAGATCGAAGCACTTCTTGCCATGCCCGAAGGAGAGCCGTTTGTGTTCTTTGATACCGACACTCTGATAACAGGTGATTTGAACGGCGTGCCGTTCGACTTTGACCGACCCGGCGCGTCGCTGAAGGTCGAAGGTACCTGGCCAAAGCCGACACTCTATGGACCCGGATTTGACGGGATTTGGCGCGCGCTCTACGACCGTTTTGGGCTGGATTTCAAAAGCTCGGTGGATGACAGCCAGCCGCATGATCACTGGCGTCGTTACCTGTACTTCAATGCAGGGTTTTTCTTCTACAAATGCCCGCGTCAGTTCGGCGAACGGTTTCTTGAATACGCCCTGGCCATCCGCAATGAAGCCATACCCGAGTTAGTCGGACAAAACCTGGATCCATGGTTGGATCAGGCAGCTTTGCCCCTGGTGATCCATTCCTTTGGTGGCGGGCGAGATGCCTTGCCGGACGGTTTGCTGGATGGTCCGGTCAGCTGTCACTATCGCCTGTTCCCGTTGCTCTATGCCCGCGAAAGCGATCATGTGATCGAGGTTCTGGAAACGGTTGTGGCGCCGAATAGGGTGAAAAAAGTTCTGAAAAACTACGACCCATTGAAAAAACTGGTGGTTCAAGGCAAAGGCAAGAAAATTCGCGAGATGTTCGATCAGGACAACCTGCCGAAACGCGAGCAGGTGTTTCGCAACCGGATCAAAAGCAAAGGCCTGTGGATGCGCTGACAGGATCGTTGTGCGCAGGCGGGCAATGCCCTACAGATTCGACCAAACGAATTCCAATAGGAGATGTTCAAGATGTCTGATGGCCCGACCTACGGTTTCGACACATTGCAAATTCACGCGGGCGCCCGCCCTGACCCCGCCACCGGAGCACGTCAGACACCGATCTATCAAACGACGGCTTACGTGTTCCGGGATGCGGACCATGCCGCAGCTTTGTTCAATCTTCAAGAAGTCGGGTACATCTATTCCCGCCTTACAAACCCAACCGTCGCCGTATTGCAGGAGCGTGTTGCAACGCTGGAAGGTGGCGTTGGCGCAGTTTGCTGTTCATCCGGCCACGCAGCCCAGATCATGGCGCTGTTTCCGCTGATGGGGCCAGGCTGCAACGTCGTCGCCTCAACCCGCTTGTACGGCGGCACGGTCACGCAGTTCAGCCAGACGATCAAACGCTTTGGATGGTCGGCGAAGTTCGTGGACACTGACGATCTGGACGCAGTCAAGGCTGCCATCGATGACAACACCCGCGCGGTGTTCTGCGAATCCATCGCCAACCCTGGCGGCTATGTTACAGACATCCGCGCTTTGGCGGATGTGGCAGATGGTGCTGGCATTCCGCTGATCGTCGACAACACTTCGGCCACGCCATACCTCTGTCGTCCTATTGAACATGGCGCGACACTGGTGGTGCACTCGACCACGAAATACCTGACCGGCAATGGCACTGTAACGGGTGGTTGCATCGTGGATTCAGGCAAGTTCGACTGGTCGGCAAATGACAAATTCCCTTCGCTCAGCCAACCGGAACAGGCCTATCACGGGTTGAAGTTCCACGAGACTTTCGGGCCGTTGGCCTTCACCTTCCACGGCATTGCCATCGGCCTGCGCGATCTGGGCATGACAATGAACCCACAGGCGGCGCATTATACGCTGATGGGGATCGAAACCTTGTCACTGCGGATGGAGCGTCACGTCGAGAACGCACAAAAGCTCGCCGCATGGCTGGAGGCGGATGACCGGGTGGAGTACGTGACCTATGCGGGTCTGCCGTCGTCACCTTATCAGGACAGGGTTAAAAAGCATTACCCACGGGGTGCAGGCGCGCTGTTCACATTCGCGGTTAAGGGTGGGTATGACGCCTGTATCAAGTTGGTCAACGCGCTGGAGATATTCAGTCACGTGGCCAACCTGGGCGATGCGCGGTCGCTGATCATCCACTCAGCCTCGACCACCCACCGTCAATTGACACCAGAGCAGCAAGAGGCTGCGGGCGCAGGTCCAAATGTGGTCCGTGTGTCCATCGGGATCGAGGACGTAAACGACCTGATTGCCGATCTGGATCAAGCACTGTCCAAAGCCAGCGCCTGACCATGACAAGGCACGAAACGAACGACCTTGGACAACCCATCGGATGGCCGGTAGAGGGCGACTTTCCGCGCCCGACACCGCCCTACACACCGATGGAGGGCCGTTACTGTTCAGTCGTGCCACTGGATGTGAATCGGCATGCGCCCGGACTGTTTCGGGCGTTTGCCAACGATACGGACGGGCGTAACTGGACCTATCTGCCGTATGGCCCGTTTGAACGCGAAAACGACTTTTTTGAGTGGGCGCAGGCCAATTGCATGGACGCTGACCCAATGTTCCATACGATTCTGGATCAGGACGATATCCCGGTCGGAATGGCATCTTTTCTAAGAATTGAACCCGCAGCCGGCGCTATCGAGGTCGGACACATCCATTTCTCGCCCCTTCTGCAGCGCAAACCACAATCAACCGAGACCATGTATCTGATGATGCGCCGCGTGTTCGACGAGCTGGGGTATCGCCGCTACGAATGGAAATGCGATGCGCTAAACGCGCCATCCTGCCATGCGGCCAAACGGCTGGGCTTTACCTTTGAAGGTGTGTTTCGTCAGGCGACCCATTACAAAGCGCGCAACAGGGATACTGCCTGGTATTCAATTGTAGATAGTGAATGGCCACGTATTCGCTCAGCCTTTGAGACCTGGCTATCCGCGGACAATTTTGACGACGCGGGCCAACAACGCCAACCGCTGAAAGCCCGCGCAGACGCTTAGGTTTACTCGGAAATCTCGAATTCCATCGAGACAGTGACAGAGACCGAAATCTCGCCTCCTGCAACGGGCACACCGCCTGTATCCGCCATGGCCATCTCACGCATTGCCATCATCGGGCGAACGCCCCCGGATTGTTCCGAAATCGACTGAACAGCGCCCAGCGTTACACTGGCTGCTTGCGCCAGTTGTTCGGCCTTCGCCATGGCTTCACCAACGGCCTTTGCACGGGCCTGCGCCTCGACAGGCTTGGGATCTTGAACACCAAAACTCAGCCCTCCGAAATCATTGGCGCCGTCCTGAATGACCGCGTCCATGATTTGTCCGAGATTGTTCAGATCGCGCACACGCACAAAAACCCGGTTGGATGCCACAAACCCGGTGATCTCGGGCTTGTCAGCGTTCTCCCCTAGACGGCCAGACCAAACCGGCGACAGCGACAGGTCACGGGTCTGAACGTCCCGATCCTCAATTCCCATCTCGTCGAGGCGCGCCAATACCTGCGACACCGCGTCCGATGTGGCCTGCATTGCCGCCGACGCTTCGGCGTTTTCGTTCGTCACACCCAGCGTAATCGTTGCCATATCGGGTGCAACCTGCACGGTCCCAGTGGCATCAACGGTGATGCGACGTTCTTCCGCATGGGCGATTCCCGCAGCCGCGACAGCCAATAATGCGGCCAGAAAAACGAATGTCTTCAATGTCATCCCTCCAATTGTCTTTGTCCAAACATGGGTCGGCAGGGCATTGCCATACAAGAGGTGAGTATGCCTTTTTCTTTCCCTCGGCGGGTTCCTGCTTTAATATCGGTCTGCAGACATAAAGTCGTTTGCATTGACGATGACAATTATGGTTCCTCCGGATTATGAAACCCGCCTTTGCGCTGTCTTTTTCGGCCACCGGAATTTCCCTTAAGCACCAATCGGATGACGATTGGTTCGATATTGGCGTTGTCCCGTTGGATGCGCCTGACCTGACCGAGCAGGTGCAGGCCTTGCGGGACAAAGGGTTTGCGCTGGAAAACGACCTGAGTTGCAAGGTGATCATTCCCGCCGATCAGGTTCGGTATCTGACGATCTCGACCGAGGGTATGACCGCGGAAGACATCGAGCAAAAAGTGCACGACGCGCTGACCGAGGCTACGCCCTACGAGATTTCTGAGCTGTCCTTTGATACAGAAACTCGGGGACCGACAACATATGTGGCGGCAGTTGCGCACCAGACTTTGGCAGAGGCACGGAGCTTTACTACCGATCATGGGTTTATCCCTGTTCGCTTTAGCGCGGAACCAGGTGAAGACGAGTTCCCTGAGGAGCCTTACTTCGACCTGGTCATGGATGCGGTCACGGAACCGACTGAAACAGCTGTTGTGTCCTTGCCGGAACTCGATGAACAGCCTTCAGCACCGGAACCAGTCCTTTCTGATGTTGCCGCGGAACAGCCCGAAACAACCGTTGCGCCCCCCCCCGAAACCGATGAAGAGCCGAAGACACTGAAACCGGCACTCTCTGAAAATGACGATGAGCCCGAACCAACTGTACATGCAATTGCACATGCAGCCGCGCCAGACATGTTTCGGTCTCCCGAACCTGCCGATACGCCCGCAAGTGATAGTCGTGCGATGATACCGGCAGAGGCGAAGCGCTTTGTCTTGCCCGCTATTGTTGCGATGATCTTTATCGGCGTTGCTATCGGTGCATGGTCTTTGCTGGGGTCGCGCACTGACAGCGATCTGGCTGAAACCGAAACAGCGGCACCAGATACAACGCCCCCGGAACCCGAAGTCACTGCAGAGGTGACGCCAGAAGAAGCCGAGCCAAATACTCAGGTCGCCGTAGCTGCACAGCCCGAAGTCGCAGGTCCGGAACCTTCGACAGAACAGAGTGTTGCAACCCCTGAAGACAGCGAAACGGTGATGGGTGTTCCCACTGTTGAACAGCCGGAACTCACACCCACAGACGCAGCCATTCTGGAAGCCTTGAAGGTTCAGCCAACCCCCGTCGAGGAGATCGAGCGCGACCCGGAAGCGCAGGAAGACCTGGAAACACTCACAGGGTTGAACCTGTCACCACCGGCGCCCCTTATCGAGCCAACTCAGGTCGAGCCTGACGATCTGTATCTGGCGTCCATCGACAAATCTGACCTGTCCAGCGATGCGATTGCCCTGCCCCCAGCTGAAAGCTTCGACACGGATCAGCCATTTGACCAAGCTGCGCTACCCAGCATCGCCGGTACACGTTTTGATCTGGACGAACGCGGCCTTGTCACGCCAACGCCGGACGGCACTCTCAACCCGGACGGAATCTTGGTTTATGAGGGCCGCCCATCGTTGGTCCCCCCCGAAATTCCAGTCCGGTTCGAAGAAGAACCGGTTGTTGAAGACACTGAATCGCGCCTGGCCCGGCTGCGCCCGCAGCCACGTCCCAATGATCTGGTTGAACAGTTTGAGCGGGAACAACTCGGTGGTCGATCTTTGGAAGAACTTGCGGTTTTAAGGCCTAAACTCAGGCCTAAGTCGTTGCAGGATGAAATCCAGGTGGATCAGACACCCACCGCATTGGCCGTTGTTCGTGTGCCTAGGCCGAAAACACGTCCCGCTGGAATTGCGGCAATCGTTGCCAGCGCGACAAAGCCCAGCACGTCCAACCTTGGCTCAACAGCTGCGGTTGATCAAAGCAACGAAACCACCGAAACGGTTCAGCCAAGAACAGTCTCGCCTAAGATTCCGACCACCGCATCGGTTGCGAGACAGGCCACGATAGATCGAGCGATCAACCTGCGCAGACTGAATCTGATTGGTGTCTACGGTACACCCGCAAACCGCCGCGCGTTGGTGCGTCTGCCAAGTGGTCGATACAAAAAGCTGAAGGTCGGGGACAGGATCGACGGCGGTCGTGTGGTTGCGATTGGGGACAGTGAGTTGAGGTACCAGAAAAAGGGCCGCAACGTCACCATAACGATGCCACGTGGCTGAGCCGAGCCAGCGGAAGACTATCGAAGGTTATGAACAGGCCGCGGCTGAGCTGATAACAGTTTACGAAAACCTGTCGCCTGAAGCCGTCCTGGCGCCCGTACTCGACTATCTGCCCGAAACAGGGGCCGAAGTTTTGGATGTCGGCGCAGGCCCCGGTACAATTGCGGGCTGGCTCGCGTCACGTGGAAATCACGTGACGGCGGTCGAGCCGGTCTCGAAGTTTCGGACGTATGGTCAGGAGACGTACCAACATCTGAGTATTTCGTGGTGCAATTCACACCTACCCGAGCTCACCCATTCTCGTCCATGGCGCTGTTGTTTCGACATCGCGTTGGTCATCGGTGTTTTACATCACCTAAACCCGCCAGACCAAGATCGCGCTATTCACATCCTTGCGTCCTGTCTCAAACCTTCCGGGCGAATGATTCTGTCGCTGCGCCATGGCCCCTGCCCTGATGATCGGCCCGGTTTTGAGATATCCGTCGAAAAGGTCCTGCACAGCGCTGACTCCGCAGGGATGCAAGTTCAGTACACTTCCCACCGCGCATCCATTCAAGATGGCAACCGGCGCGCCGGGGTCACTTGGACCTGGTTGGTTCTGGGCGCACCGGGAGTAGAGTCTTAAGCCGCAGAAATCTCACCGCTTTCGATCTGCTCGCGTTCGATGGATTCAAACAACGCTTTGAAATTCCCTTCACCAAAACCATCATCGCCTTTGCGCTGAATGAACTCGAAGAAAATCGGGCCGATGACTGTTTTTGAGAATATCTGCAACAGGATGCGTGTTTCACCACCATCCACGACACCCTCGCCATCAATCAGGATGCCGTGCTTCATCATACGGTCCAACGGTTCGGCATGGTCCGTCACACGTTCTGTGGACAGCTCATAATAGGCTTTGTTTGGCCCGGGCATGAATTTCAGCCCGTTTTCGGCAATCGCATCGGTGGATGCGTAGATATCCTCGCTGCCAACTGCGATATGTTGAATCCCTTCGCCTTTATACTTCTTGAGGTAGGCCACGATCTGGCCTGTCTCGCCGCGATCCTCGTTGATCGGAATGCGGATACGACCACATGGTGACGTCAGAGCGCGGCTGAAAAGCCCGGTGAACTTACCCTGAATGTCGAAGAAACGGATTTCACGAAAGTTGAACAGGTCGCCGTAGAATTTGAACCACTTGTCCATGTTTCCCTTGAAAACGTTATGCGTCAGGTGATCGAGGTAATAAAAACCCTCGCCGCGTGGTTTTGACTGCTGGATCCACTCGAACTCATGATTGTAAGGCGATGTGTCGTAATACTGATCAATGAAATACAGCAGCGATCCGCCGATCCCTTTGATCGCAGGAACATCCATTGTCTTATCTGCCCCTTCATAAGGTTCTGCACCTTTGGAAACGGCGTGTTCAAATGCCTTTTGTGCGTCCACAACCCGCCAGCCCATCGACGGAGCGCAGGGCCCATGCTCTGCAACAAACTTGTCAGCAAAGCTGTCGGGGTCGGCATTCAGGATGTAGGTGATATCGCCTTGCTGCCAAAGCTCGACTGCAGGTTTGTCCTTGTGGCGGGCAACCAGTTCGAACCCCATTTTTGCAAACAGATCGCGCAACTCTTGCGGCTCGGGGTGGGCAAATTCGACGAATTCAAACCCGTCGGTTCCAGCCGGGTTTTCTTCGCTGATGACAGATTTCGGGGCATTGTGTGGGAAAGGACCCATGGTGTGTCTCCTCGGGAAACAGGAATTTCTTTGCTGATTCAAAAATACCACTTATACAACGCTGTTTCTGCGCATAGTTTTCGTGTAACCTATAAGTAAATGCGTGAATTACGCATAAAGTAAGAAAAATTTGGGATAATTCCGCATATGCTGGATGCCACAGATACGCACCTTCTGTCTGCCCTTCAAAAAGATGCTCATCTGACCGCCCATCAACTGGGCGAGATGTTGAACCTGTCACCCAGCCAGGCAGGCCGCCGCAGGCAACGGCTGGAAGCAGAAGGGTACATCACAGGCTATGCCGCCCGACTGGATCCGCTGAAACTGGGGTTACAGGTGCAAGGTTTCATTCGGGTCCACCTGGGTACCCATGGGCCGGAACAATCCGCAAGTTTCGCCCGTATGATCGAAACCCGCCCAGAAATAACAAGCGCCTGGACGATGACGGGTGAGGCAGATTACCTGCTGCACGTCTATTGCGACGATCTATCCGGCCTGAACAGCTTGCTTCATCAGGTTATCCTGCCGCATCCTGCGGTTGCACGGGTTCAAAGCCAGATCGTAATGGACCAACTCAAACGCGACGCGCCCCTGCCGACCTGAGCGGGGCAAGAGGAAGAATATGGACGATTTCCTTTACCAGGCTTCAATCTATCTGGCTGCAGCTGTAATCGCTGTCCCCTTGTCTGCCCGTTTGGGTTTGGGGTCCGTTTTGGGTTACTTGGCTGCTGGTATCATCATTGGCCCTGTGTTCGGCCTGGTCGGCGCCGAAACCGAAAACCTGCAACATGTCGCAGAATTCGGCGTTGTGATGATGCTGTTCCTGATCGGATTGGAACTGGAACCACGCGCCCTTTGGGATATGCGCGACCGGTTGCTGGGCCTTGGCGGGTTACAAGTGTTGCTGTCCACCGCCGTTATTGCAGGGGTGGCAATCTATGCCAATCACCCCTGGTCCGTCGCGCTTGCGGTAGGCTTAACTCTTTCCCTATCGTCAACAGCCATCGTCCTCCAAACCTTGTCCGAAAAAGGCCTGATGCAAACCAATGGCGGCAGGGCCACATTTTCCGTTTTGCTAACACAGGACATCGCGGTCATTCCAATACTGGCCATGCTGCCATTGCTGGCCCTGCCCGCAATGCCGCATATCGAGGCCGATGGATCGATTGATCGTGGGGCGGACGATCTGCACGCCGCAGGCCACCACAGCCTGTCACTTGTCGAAGGCCTGCCGGGTTGGGCGGTAACTCTGGTAACGATCGGCGCCATTGCTTTCATCATACTGGCTGGCATCTACCTGACTCGGCCTTTGTTCCGCTTTATCCATGCAACGCGTCTGCGCGAGATGTACACAGCGCTGGCCCTTATGATCGTGGTCGGCATTTCGTTTCTGATGACGCTTGTCGGGCTGTCACCCGCTTTAGGGGCCTTCCTGGCTGGGGTCGTGCTGGCGAGTTCGGAATTCAGGCACGAGATGGAAAGCGACCTTGAGCCGTTCAAAGGCTTGTTCCTGGGTCTTTTCTTTATCACCGTCGGGGCCGGGATAGATGTGGCATACTTCTTTAACGATCCACTCGATTTGATTGGCCTGGCGCTGCTGGTCATTCTGGCCAAGGGGATCATCCTCTATGTCGTGGGCAAGGCCTTCAAGTTGAAAGGACGAGATCACTGGCTGTTCACGCTGGGTCTGGCGCAGGCAGGGGAATTCGGATTTGTGTTGCTGGCCTTTTCCTCCCAGCAGAACGTCATCCCACCTGATTTGTCACAAAAGCTGTTGATGATCATCGCCTTGACGATGCTGATCACGCCGCTTCTGTTCATCATCTACGACCTTCTTTCCCGCAAAATCGGCGATACAAAAGCGGAAATGGAACCTGATGAGATTGATGAGAAAGGGCCCGTCATCATTGCCGGCATCGGACGGTTTGGGCAAATCGTCAACCGGTTGGTGCGCGCCAGTGGCTTCAAGACAGTTGTTCTGGATCACGACATCGAAACCATCCAGCTGATGCGCCGGTTCGGCGTCAAAGGCTTTCTGGGCGATCCAACGCGGCCCGAGCTGTTGCGTGCTGCAGGGCTGGAAAAGGCATCAGTTCTGGTTGCCGCGATGGATGATCGCAAAGAAACCACGCGGCTTGTCGCCTATGCAAGGCGCCAGCGTCCGGATCTGCACATCATTGCTCGGGCACGCGATCGCACGCATGTATATGAGCTGTATCAGGCCGGAGCCAGCGACATCGTGCGCGAGATGTTCGATAGTTCCCTACGCGCGGGTCGCTATGTGCTCGAGAATATCGGCCTCAGCGAATACGAAGCGGCACAGGCCGAGCAGACGTTTTATCACCACGACCGGTTGTCCGTGCGTGATCTGGCTGAACTCTGGATCCCCGGCAAACCTACGGCTGAGAACAAACCGTATATTGAGCGCGCGCAGCAGTTGGAGAAAGACCTTGAGACTGCGCTGCTTGAACTGGCCGAAGAACACGCCAAAAAATCTGCCTGACCCGGCGCCGGGCTGTAGTCAGGCGCTTTCCTCACCCGTCAGAGACGCCTGCTTCGGCGAAGGTCGCCATACCAGAATGGCACGCCACGGCGCTTTTCAGGATGTTGATGGCCAAGGCACCACCTGACCCCTCACCTAAACGCAGACCAAGGCTTAGCAAGGGGTCTTTGCCAATTTGCTCCAAAACTGCCCCATGCGCGCTTTCCGCACTCTGATGGCCTGCTACAGCATGATCCAGGGCGCTCGGAGACATCTGTGCCAGACACGCAGCTGCGGCCGAGCAGATAAACCCGTCCAGAATGACCGGAATGCGTAGAACACGAGCGGCGGCAATGGCCCCGGCCATCGCTGCGATCTCACGCCCGCCCAGGCAACGCAGGACTTCCAGCCCGTCATCGGTTGCATGCAGGGCCACGCCTTCGGCGACGACACGCGTTTTGTTCGCGAGGCCCGCGTCATCGACACCGGTACCACGCCCGGTCCAATCCGCAGCGTCGCCACCAAACAAGGCGCAGGCAATCGCGGCGGCTGGTGTAGTGTTCCCGATGCCCATTTCGCCCACAACCAGCAAATCGGCCTTGGGGTCGACTGCCTGCCAGCCCGTTTGCAGGGCCCGCAAAACTTCTGCTTCGGTCATAGCTGGTGATTGGGTGAAATCCGCCGTCGGGTGCTCCAGATCCAGCGCATGTACGTCCATTTTTGCGCCTGCTGACTTAGCCAGCTGATTGATCGCGGCACCGCCATGTTCAAAATTCATCACCATCTGCACAGTGACTTCGGGCGGAAACGCCGAAACACCCTGTGCCGTGACGCCGTGGTTGCCCGCAAAAACGATGACTTGTGGTGCAGTGATTTGCGGTTGGGCATTCCCGCGCCAACCTGCATACCAGATCGCCAGATCTTCGAGCCGCCCCAACGCGCCCGGCGGTTTCGTCAATTGTCCATTACGCTCGCTTGCGCCCTGTACGGCAGCACTATCGGGAGCCGGCGCACTGGTCAGCGCATCGCGGAAAGTCTTCAAATCGTTAAGTTCGGGCAGCATCAAAGCCTCATTGCATCAGAGTGGTCCTGCGTGTTTAACCGAAGCATTCAATCCAACAAGACCCTGAAAGGCGCGGGAGTGCATAAAAACGACACCAAACCCTTCTTACTGTGGGATGTTCCGCTGGCGCTGGTGCTTTTGACACGCCTGCCCCTGCCCCGTTTGCCTGACGCCGTCTTTGCAAGGCAGGCACAAGCTGCATGGGCCTTCCCCTTGGTCGGTTTGGTGGTCGGTCTGCTGGCGTGTTGCGCTGGCTGGGTAGCACTGTCAGCAGGCCTGCCACCACTCGCCAGCGCCGGGTTTGTTGTCGCTGTTCTGATCTGCACCACCGGAGCAATGCACGAAGATGGGCTGGCAGACACGTTTGATGGGCTCTGGGGCGGTTTCACGACTGAACGGCGACTAGAGATCATGAAAGACAGCCACATCGGAGCCTATGGCGTGCTGGCCTTGTTGATTTCCCAGCTTATTCGAGTCTCCGCGATTGCCGCATTGCTGACGTCTGGTGACATTTGGACAATTCTCGCCGCATGTGCGTTTTCACGCGCCACCATGCCAGTATTGATGAAGATTCTACCAAACGCGCGGCAATCAGGTTTGAGCCACTCAGTTGGCGTACCCGGCGTCCGATCAGTTGTCGCTTCATTGGGTTTGGCGGCTTTGATTGCGCTTTTGTTGATCGGGGCGCAGGCGCTAGTTCCAGCCATTTGCGCGGGACTAGTTGTCGGCGTTCTGGCCTTAGTAGCAAAGGCAAAGATAGGCGGCCAAACCGGAGATATCCTGGGCGCCGCGCAGCAATTGGCCGAGATCGCGTTCTTGCTGGCACTGACTGCGCAACTCTAACTCTGCCAAAGCCAGAGAAATCACACCGCCTTAAGGCACACCACGAAAAAGACCGCCCCAATCAGGAGCGGCCTTTTTTACCGTAATTGCCAAAAAGTCAGGCAGCGGCGGCACGTGATGTCAAAACTTCATCCACTTGTTTGGCAGCAGAAATCTCACCTGCGCCCGAAACGGCGGCCACTTCGCGGGTCAGACGCTCTAAGGCGGCTTCGTACAGCTGACGCTCGGAATAGCTTTGTTCGCGCTGATCGTCAGTGCGATGCAGATCGCGGACCACCTCGGCAATCGAGATCAGATCACCCGAGTTGATTTTCTGCTCGTATTCCTGGGCGCGGCGCGACCACATGGCACGTTTGACTTTGGCCTTGCCTTTCAGTGTCTTCATCGCCTGACTGATCACATCCGGTGAGCTGAGTGAACGCAGTCCGGATTCGGTGGCCTTGTTTGTAGGCACCCGCAGGGTCATTTTGTCTTTCTCAAATGAGATGACGAACAGCTCGAGCGAGAAACCCGCGACATCCTGTTCTTCGATCGAAATGATCTGGCCCACACCATGAGCGGGGTAGACAACATAGTCGTTCGGGCGGAACTCAAGCTTTTTCGACTTTGTCATTCAGTTTTTTTCCTTGGTTGCAGATCAGGATACAGGCGACAAAAAGACCACATGCGGGGACTGTTTCAGCCCCGACAGGCGGCAATAGTGTCATAAATTCAAGACTCCAAAGCGAGCATACTTACGGAGTTCATCCCAATCTCAGTCATCATGTAAGGACAGAGTATATCACAGAATTGCGACACCCGAAAGTTGACCTGAGGACAATTGTCAGCATTTACCCTGTTTTCAACAGGATAGGTCGCATTTCAGTCGGTTTCGGACCGCGCGGGTGCTGCGAATCGTTTATCCGCCTTCACCCGGCGCTTCAGAGAAATACTTCTCCATCTTACCTTCTTCGCCATCGCGTTCTTCAGCGTCTGGCAATGGATCTTTCTTGGTCACGATCACCGGCCACTGTTCCGAGAATTTGCGGTTGAACTCGACCCATTGTTCCATACCAGGTTCGGTATCCGGGCGGATCGCATCCGCAGGGCATTCAGGTTCGCATACACCGCAATCAATGCATTCGTCTGGGTGAATGACCAGTGCATTCTCGCCTTCATAGAAACAGTCCACCGGGCACACTTCAACACAGTCGGTGTATTTGCAGGCGATGCAATTCTCGGTGACAACATAAGTCATGGTCGGTTTCCTGTTAGCGGCTTGACGTGTAGCTAGTTCAGTCTGAGGCCGTCTTCAAGATCAGATCAGCTGTCAGGCATACGAGAAAGATCAATTGCCCGTCGATCTTTCTTGGTCGGGCGACCTTTTCCCTCAAAACCAGGGTTTTTGGGCTGCGCGTCCTGTTTTTCGGTTAGATCCGTATACAGCATTTGCGCCTCGGGCGCCGGACCACGCCGGGTGCCTAAGGCCTCGATATGCACAACCCGAACAATGCGGCCCTGAGGAAATGTCAGAACGTCCCCGGGTGACACGGATTGCGCCGGTTTCAGCACCCGGTTTCCGTTCAGGCGCACGTGGCCGCCGCTGACCTGTTTGGCGGCCAGGCTACGGGTCTTGAAGAACCGTGCCTGCCACAGCCATTTATCGATCCGCAGTTTGGCCTGAGCCTGGGACATTCGGATTAGTTGCCGTCCTTCAAACCCATCAACGCAGCCGCGAAGGGGTTGTCGGGATCAATGGCCTTCTCCTTTTTCGCAGGCCGCGAAGAGAAGGTTTTGGCACCTTGCGGTTTGCCACCCTTCTTGCTCTGCGGTTTACCACGGCCGTCCTGAGGTTTGCCGCGCGGCTTGCCTTTACCCTGCCCTTGCCGTTGATCACGACGCGGGGCCCGGTTGGCCGGACGCTGACGCCCCCAAGTGAAGGTGTAGAACAGTTCGACCTCGGGTTCGCCCGCTGCAGGTGCCTCGGCTACCGCCGCGGTGCTTTCGGCGGCCTCAGCTGACGCTTCGGCGGGTTCAACAACCGGTTCCGGTTCGGCCTCAGATGACTTGATTTCTGCGACGGCGGATTGCTCGGGCGTTTCAGCCGCAGGCTCGGCAGAGGTGGCCTCCGTCGCTTCCGGCGTAGTTTCGGCGGGCGCTGGTTTTACCTTTGCCCGTTCACCTCTTTCGGCATTGTAGCCAAGGCCCTGCATAAGGTCGGCAAACTGCTCAAGCGTCATACCGGTGATCGACAACATATCGGGTTTGGCTTCAAACCCGCCACGGCTGTCTTCGGCGCGTAGCATATCAGCCAGGCGTTCCAGCATGTCGATGCGGATCGAGCGCTCGCCTGCATCGCGGTAGCCGCACATGGTATCGTAACCTTCGGGCGCACCTTTGGCGACGGGCACGGTGACCAAACCCGGAGGTGGTGCTTCCGGAAACTCCTGCAATCCCCCCGCCAAAGCCCAAAGAACCAGACGCAACCGCGTCGGTGCCGGCTTCAACAGCAATGGCATGAAGATGGTGAACTGACCAAAGCGGATACCGTGCTTGCGCAGCGCACCACGGGCATCCTGATCCAGATCTTTGACCTCTTGCGCGACACCGGCCCGGGGCAGAACGCCCAGACCTTCGACCATGCGGAAGGCAAAACCCTTGGCAAGACCCGACAGTTCTTCATCGCGCGACAGGTTCAGCAACGGCTCGAACAGAGCTGCGACCTTGCGATCAATAAAATGCTGCAGGCGGCGCTGGACCTTTTGTTCGACATCCGGGCCTGCGGCGTCATCCACAAAGACCTCGACAACCGGCTTTAGAGGCTCGGCACCGGCGACCAGCTTGCCGACCGCGTATTCGCCCCACATCAGGCCACCCTGTTCCGTGAAATCAATTTCTGTATCGGGCGCATTGTAGAAGCGATCGGCACGCAGATGGAATTGCGGCGCGAGAGCTTGCAGAGAGGCTGACTTGAGGGCTTTCGCCTCAGCTCCCTGCGCGCTTTTGTCCGGGCTGAACCGGAACCCTTCCAGACGACCAACGAATTCGCCTTCGACGGTCACTTCACCCTTATCATTTACTTCGGCCAAAAGGGCCTCCTTCTGTTTGAGCCGGCGCAATAATACGGATGTGCGCCGATCCACAAATCTTTGAGTCAAACGTTCGTGAAGAACGTCCGACACCCTGTCTTCTACAGCGCGCGTTTCGGCACGCCAATGGGATTCGTCACGCACCCAACTGTTTCGCTGCGCAACATAAGTCCAGGTGCGGATATACGCCAATCTTTTGGACAATGCATCGATATCACCGTCGGTCCGATCAATCCGGCGGATTTGCCGCGCCATGAAGTCATCAGGTATCGCGCCGCCTTCGTGCAGGTGGACAAAAATCACCTCAAGCAAGCTGGCATGTTCGGCATGGCTGATCCCGCGAAAATCCGGGATTCGGCACACATCCCATAGAAGACGGACGGATGGACCATCGCTGGCACGGGCCGCAACCTCGATCTCGGCCGACAAGGATTTCAGTACGTTCAGGTCATCGGCTGGGCGGGCTTTGATCAGGTGCTCGCTGTCAGGGGCGACCTCAAGCGAGTTAATCAAGGCGTCGACAGACCCGAACCGCAAAGCAGCATTTCGCCAGTTCAGCTTTTTGATCGGCGTGAATCGGCCGTCCGTGATGGACTGCGCGACGCCTTCATCCAAGGGCGGCGCCTCACCCGTGACCCCGAATGTGCCGTCTGACATGCCGCGGCCTGCCCGCCCGGCGATCTGAGCCAACTCGTTCGGTGCCAGTGGCCGCATCCGCCGCCCGTCAAACTTCGACAAGGCTGAAAACGCAACATGGTACACATCCAGATTCAGTCCCATTCCGATGGCGTCGGTGGCCACCAGATAGTCGACCTCGCCGTTTTGATACAGGTCCACCTGCGCGTTCCGTGTACGCGGGCTGAGTGCGCCCATGACCACGGCCGCCCCGCCCTTTTGGCGCCGCAACAACTCGGCAATCGCGTACACATTCTCGACCGAGAATCCGACAATTGCGCTGCGTGATGGCATGCGGCTGATTTTCTTCGAGCCGGAGTAAACCAACTGGGACATCCGTTCACGGCGGTGGAACTGCGCCTCTGGCACAAGTGCCGCGATGGGGCCGCGCATGGAATCAGCGCCCAGAAAGAGCGTTTCGTTGGTTCCGCGTGCGCGTAGAAGACGGTCGGTGAAAACATGTCCCCGCTCAGGGTCGGCGCATAGCTGAATTTCATCAATCGCTACGAAATCTGCACCCATGCCATCGGGCATCGCCTCGACGGTGCAAACCCAGTATTGGGCGCGAGGAGGAACAATGCGCTCTTCCCCAGTGACCAATGCCACAACGGAGGGTCCGCGAATCGCTACGATCTTGTCATAGACCTCGCGCGCAAGCAGCCGCAGCGGCAGACCGATCACACCGGTACGGTAGCCGAGCATCCGCTCAATCGCATAGTGGGTTTTACCTGTGTTTGTCGGGCCGAGCACGGCCACGATTCGGGATGACCCGTTCACCTTTGCCCCCTGCCCTGGACTTTAAAGTGCCTTGCCTTCGATCTGAGGCTTTAGCCGATTCACGGCATTGGTTACTTTTTCATGATGGGGATGTATAGCCAAAGCACGCGAGTACGCCTCAAAGGCTTTTTCAGGTTGATCCAGAACCTCAAAAATAAGGCCAAGGCCATAGATGGCCTGGTAGTTGTTGGGGTTTAGTGTCAACGCATACTCCAGATCGGCAGCCGCCATTCCAAACCGTTCGATCCCAAAAAAGGCCGATGCGCGCAGATGCCAGCCTTCGGCGAACTCAGGTGCATGATCAGTCAACGCCGTCAGATGTTCGATGGCAATGTCCACATCGCCGTTGTCTAGCGCTTCACGCCCACGCTCCAATAGTAGATCGGCCGATGACGACCCCGATTGCGACCACAGCGCCTGTAACTGTCGATCGATTCCATGGGCCTGTTCCGGCGTTGCCTCGATCAATTGCTGCAACAACGCGTCCTCGTCCCGCGAATCGGATTGTTGCGCAATGCAACTGGTGGAAAACATGACTAGGACGCCAAGTGCCGCAACGGTACCTTTGAGATTGTTGATTGCAATGCCCATAACAATGTTCAGTGTAGCGTTGCGGCCGAAGATGTCCATTCACGGCGCATAAACAATATGAGGAAGATCATGAGCGACATTCTGGAAAAAGCCGCAGAGGTTCTGAACGAGAAACTCTCGGGTGGTGACTTTGATGCGTCCGCAAAATTTGCCATCGCCGATCAGGGCTCTATCGTTCTAGATGCAAGCGGTGCTCGGGTGAGCGATGATGACGCAGACGTAACCCTCAGCGCTGATGCTGATACGTTTGAACAAATCCTCAGCGGCGAACTGAACCCAACTGGTGCGTTCATGTCTGGAAAGCTGAGTGTCGACGGAGACATGGGGATTGCCATGAAACTTGCTTCGGTGCTGGCCTGATGGAATTTACGCCGGCCCCTTTATTTGAAGACGTGGCCGGCGGTCCAGCCGGTGGTGTTGCCCATTGGCTTAAAACTACGGATGGCAAGCGCATTCGGGTGGGCCACTGGTTACCCGATGGCGAAGCCACCGGAACCGTGATGATGTTTCCCGGTCGTACGGAATATGTCGAAAAATACGGCAGCACTGCCCGTGAGTTCGTCGAGCGTGGCTTTGCCATGCTTGCGGTAGACTGGCGTGGTCAGGGATTGGCTGATCGGCTTTTGGACGACCGGCGGGTGGGTCACATTGATCACTTCCCGGATTACCAACATGATGTGCAAGCGACACTTGATCTGGCCACCGAGCTCAATCTGCCGCAGCCATGGTACGTCATTGGCCATTCGATGGGCGGGGCTATCGGACTGAGGGCGGCAATCGAGCACAAGTGCTTTGCTGCTTGCGCCTTTACCGGGCCCATGTGGGGGATTTTCTTCACACCTATCATGAAACCACTCAGCCGGGTGACAGCCTATTGGGGAACGCGCCTGGGATTGGGGGAAAAGACACCTCCAACGACAACGCTCGAAAGCTATGTCCTGTCGCAACCTTTCGAGGGGAACGTTCTGACCCGCGACCCTGACACATTCAAGATGATGCAAGACCAGTTGAAAGCACATCCTGAACTGGCCCTGGGTGCGCCATCCAACCTTTGGCTGCGGGAAGCACTGACCGAATGCGAATGGCTTATGGAACAACCTGCTCCGGCGATACCCTGCCTGACATTCATGGGCGCACACGAGCAGATTGTGGACCGCAAAGCCATCCGCGCCCGCATCGCCAACTGGCCCGATGGCAAGTTGGTTGAAATTCCAAATGGAGAGCATGAGGTGCTCATGGAAGCGCCGGACGTCCGGGGGCCTGTCCTTGATCAGCTCGCCGCGCATTTTGTGGCAGCTCAATCAACACGCGCACCAGAAGCGGCATTGTCGCGCTGATCAACCAACCAAGAACTGCTTGCTTGTGATCCAGGCGCGCCATCCCTAGATGTTGCGCAAAGCAGTTTTCAATAGGTGATCCATGCGCGACCTTCCCTTTCCCGTCCGTGATGCAAACGCAGGTGGCGGCGCTGATAATCTGGGCAACCTTCCTGAATGGGATCTGAGTGATCTTTACACCTCGGAAGATGCGCCTGAACTGTCCCGCGATCTGGATTGGCTTGAAGGGGAATGCGCATCTTTTGCAGCGGATTATGAAGGCAAACTGGCCGATCTGGACGCCGGGGGTCTGCTGAATTGCGTGCTGCGCAACGAAAAGATCAACGCAATCGCAGGCCGGATCATGTCTTTTGCGGGCCTGCGGTATTATCAACTGACCACCGATGCCGAACGCGCGAAATTCCTGTCAGACATGCAGGAGAAGGTTACGATCTTCACCACGCCGCTTGTGTTCTTCACGCTTGAGATCAATCGGATCGACGATGATGCGTTAAAGGCGCATTTCAGCGCCAACACGGATTTGGCCCGATATGAGCCGGTCTTTCGGCGTATCCGTGCCATGAAGCCATACCAACTGTCGGATGAGTTGGAAAAATTCCTCCACGATCTGGGTGTCGTTGGCGACGCGTGGGAGCGTTTGTTTGACGAAACCATTGCGGGTCTCACCTTCACGGTTGACGGCGATGATCTGAACATCGAGGGCACCCTGAACCTGCTGACCGAACAGGATCGCACCAAGCGCGAGGCCGCGTCGCGGGAACTGGCATCTGTGTTTCAGAGCAACATCAAGACCTTTGCCCGCGTTCACAACACGCAGGCCAAGGAAAAGGAAATCCTTGATCGCTGGCGCAATATGCCGACCGCGCAAACAGGGCGCCACCTATCCAACGACGTTGAACCCGAAGTGGTCGAAGCGCTGCGCGAGGCGGTCGTTGCCGCGTACCCGAAGCTGAGCCATCGTTACTATGAGCTAAAGCGCAAATGGCTGGGTTTGGACGTCATGCAGGTCTGGGATCGCAACGCGCCCCTGCCGATGGAAGACACACGGATTGTCGACTGGGCCGAGGCCGAGACGATGGTGATGGACGCGTATAATGCCTTTGATCCACGGATGGGTGAAATTGCAGCGCCGTTCTTCTCAAAAGGCTGGATCGACGCCGCCGTAAAGCCCGGCAAAGCCCCGGGCGCTTTCGCACATCCCACGGTTACCGATGTGCACCCCTACGTGATGCTCAATTATCTTGGAAAACCGCGCGATGTGATGACCTTGGCGCATGAGCTTGGTCATGGCGTACATCAGGTTCTGGCCGCCGATCAGGGTGAGATGTTGTCATCCACCCCGCTGACGCTGGCCGAGACAGCGTCAGTGTTTGGTGAGATGCTGACCTTCCGCACAATGCTGGATCAGGCCGAAACACCCGAACAGCGCAAAATTCTGCTGGCCGGTAAGGTTGAGGACATGATCAACACCGTGGTCCGCCAGATCGCGTTTTACGACTTTGAATGCAAACTCCACGCTGCCCGCCGCGAAGGTGAGCTAACCCCGGACGACATCAACGCCTTGTGGATGAGCGTTCAGGCAGAAAGCCTTGGACCGGCATTCGAATTCATGGACGGGTACGAAACCTTCTGGGCCTACATCCCGCATTTCGTCCACTCGCCCTTCTACGTCTACGCCTACGCGTTCGGAGATGGCTTGGTCAACGCGCTCTACTCGGTCTACGAGAGCGGCGCGGAAGGATTCGAGGACAAGTATTTCGAGATGCTGCGCGCCGGTGGATCAAAACACCATTCGGAGCTGCTGGCCCCATTTGGGCTCGACGCCAGCGACCCAAAGTTCTGGGACAAAGGCCTGTCGATGATTTCCGGTTTCATTGATGAACTGGAAGACATGGAGAGATGAGGATTGCCCAAGTCTGTAAGGGCCTTGGAGACTGTCCGCTTTGCGAAATTCTTTGCCCATTCGATTGAAAGGGTCTGATCACCTCTCTTGTCCTGGTGCGGCGCGCCTTGCCGGAATTCCGAGAATCGAAACCTTGGCCGGAGTTTGGTATCGGATGACTAAAGTACAAGGCTTTTGGGATATTGCTGGCGCCCCTTAAGACACCCAAACTGGCGCTTTAAATCAGTACTGATACTAATATCAAAATCTCGAAATTTAGTATCCCAGCGCATTTTGCGCAGGCCTTTTAAACCCTGCGCACCAATTCAGAAATTGAGGCAGATATGAACAAATTCATTCTTACGTCACTACTGCTGCTTTGGGTTCCTACCATGCTTCGGGCACAGGTTATCAACGAGGACAAGTTTACAGCTTTGGTTGAACAGAGCTTCTCATCCACGATCGTTGACTACGAAATTCCCGGACTGGTCGTTGGCGTAACCATGAAGGGCCAACATTACTTTTTCGCCACCGGCCTTGCATCGCGTGAAGAAAACATAACGGCCTCGCCTGATACAATCTTCGAACTCGGCTCCATCAGCAAGATCTTCAACGTCAGCCTCGCCGCATTAGCTGAGCAAAGGGGGCTTCTGGATCTCAATGCGCCGGTATCCGACAGGCTCGCTGAATTGCGTGGCACGGCCTTTGATGACATCAGTCTTATGGACTTGGCCACGCATACGACCGGAGGTCTACCTCTTCAGGTGCCAGGAGCCGTCCAGAGCGTTCCCCACATGATCGAATGGCTGGCTGACTGGCAACCCAGGCAAGAGGGTACTCGCAGCTATTCAAATGTTGGTACCGGTCTTCTAGGTCATATCACGTCTGATGCCCTAGGCATGGGATATGCAGAGGCGATGGAGCAAATCCTGTTTCCAGCCATGGGTCTCGAAAGCACATGGATAGAAGTCCCGGCCCAGTCGATGAA
Source organism: uncultured Ruegeria sp. (assembly GCF_947504215.1). Classification (GTDB taxonomy): domain Bacteria; phylum Pseudomonadota; class Alphaproteobacteria; order Rhodobacterales; family Rhodobacteraceae; genus Ruegeria. Next base: position 213,740 of record NZ_CANNGO010000001.1, read on the forward strand.
CCGCTACGCCTTCGGTTACGACAAAAGGACGAACACGCCGATCCGGGTCAACCCAGGCGTGTTCGATGCAGAATCTTACAGCGTGAAATCGACTGCACGAGATATGCTCCGTCTTCTGGATCTTGAGCTGGGTCTGGCAACGAGCACTCCGGAGCTTACCGCAGCGCTGGAGAGAACACGTCAAGGGCAGACGAAGACACCCTACTATGTGCAAGGAATGGTCTGGGAACAATACCCCTGGCCCGTTAATCTTGAAGTCATGGCCAAGGGTTCCGGATATAATTTCGACCTGAAATCAAAGCCTGTCGAGCGGATCGACCCACCTATGCGACCCCAACGCGACGTCATCCTGAACAAGACAGGATCGACCAATGGGTTTGGCGGGTATGTGGCAATCCTGCCAGGTGAACGTCTTGGGATAGTGGTACTGGCTAATCGCAACTACCCAAACAAAGCCCGAGTGCGCGCTACTTATGATTTGATCGAAAGCCTGTCGTCTGCCGACGATTGACTAACGTAGCTCCCAGCCCCGCCACATAGAGTCGGCAGGGCCAGAATTCTTAAGCCAAAATCAATCAATAAAGAGCATTGATTAGTCTGCCGATCTTGTAGATTGGCCTCTTTGGCTTTCAAAATCACCGTTAAAGCTATTTCTCACCGGTTAGGTCACTCGCCGAAGCGGACTTTGGCCACACTGCAGAAACTTGGGGATGGGGCTCAAACCGGACACAAAAAACATCACTTCAACTGACTGTCCTTTGATCCCCGGCGGTTGATCCCGCCTCGGGACTGAAACGAACTGTCGCGCTCCTGTTGGCAATCCATGCACAATTTGACGCCGGGCAGTGCAAGACGTCGCTTTTCCGGGATCGGTTCTTCGCATTCTGCACAGTGGGTCAGGCTGTCACCGACGGGTCGCTTTTGCGACCGCATCCGCGCCAGCTCATCAGATATAGACGCCTCGATCTGTTCGCTTACCGCACCATCGCGTGCCCAGCCTCCGGCCATGGGTCCTCTCCTGAATAGTGGATGTCAGAATAACCAAGCGACGAGTGGCATGGCAAGCTACAGTGATACTGCCCCGTCGAAGATCTGGTCGATCATGTCTTGTGTTCCGCGCGAAAACTCCAACGGGCATGGGTATTCAGCACCACCTCGCACCGACCGACAGAAGGCTTCAACCTGAAGTTTGTAGTGATCGTCCCCGGGAAAGCGTGTGACCTGCACCTCAAGCCCAGGCCGGTGTAGTTCAACCCGAGCTTCGCCGAACACCCGCGCATTGAAGGGGGCGGTCAGCCGGATTACGCCGCCCTCTCCGTGAAACACCATCTCTTGATGGGGGTGCATGCGGATTGAGACATAGCTTGAATAGGTAAAGTCGGGAAACTGAGCGCGAATTTCGGTGAAACTGTCGATACCGTTTTCCCACCGGATCGCCGACTGGACCGTCACCGGTTCTTGGCCGGTGGCGTATCGCGCGCTGCCAATCACATAGACGCCAATGTCCCGCAGACCTCCCCCACCGGTTTCTGCGCGATTGCGGATATTCGTGGTATCCGTGCGGTTGTCAAAACTGAACGCGCCCGTCACATGCGCAAGTTTGCCGATCGCCCCATCAGCGATGAGCTTCCGGACCATCTGCCATTGGGGATGGTGCACGATCATATACGCCTCAGCCGCAAGCAGGCCGGTATCATCGCGTTTCTTGATCAAAGCGTCAAATTCGCGGGCCCGCATCGTCATTGGCTTTTCACACAAAATATGCTTACCCGCATCCAGCGCCTTCAAGCTCCATTCCACATGCAGGTGATTGGGCAGTGGGATATAGACGGCGTCGATGTTTGGGTCGCCAAGCAGGGCGTCGTAGTCATCATAGACGTTTAGATCAGGGCAGAATTCCAGGAACGGCGCGGCCTTTGCCGGATCAGACGTCGCCAGACCAGACAGTCGTGCGCCGTTTGCGGCATGGATGGCAGGCGCCATGTATTGACGTGCAAATTTGGCCGCACCCAGCACACCCCACTGAACTGGTTTTTCCATCATACTCTCCATCAAATAGACGCCGAAGCCTTGGGACCCTCAGGAACTCTGCTGGCCCAACATCTTTATCAAGCAACCGACGCCAAGTCAGGCTTTTCTCAGTCGCGTGGCATCGTAATCTGCTGATGCATGTTGGGAGAGAGCAAATGAGCAGATTTTTGAAATGGGTCGGCGGCTTGATCATGTTGGCCCTGATCGCCGGAGCGTTGATTTTCTTCGTGTTCTTGCCTCCATATGTCGAAAATGCGCGCAATAGCGTGATCGATCACGATCCTTACCCGGTTTCAGATGGCGCCGCCGAATTGCATGAAACACTGATCATCGGGGATCTGCATGCTGACCCTCTGCTTTGGAGCAGAGATCTGACGGAGCGTGGCACGCGTGGACAAGTTGACATCCCGCGCCTGCTTGAGGGCAACGTCGCGTTGCAAGTCTTTGCCGCCGTGACCAAATCACCAGCCGGTCAAAATTATGAGGCGAACTCTGCCGAGGCATTCGACAACATCACCTTGCTGGCCGTCGGGCAATTGTGGCCGCTGCGCACGTGGGATAGTTTGCAAGAACGGGCGATCTATCAGGCCGAAAAGCTACACCGGTTCGAGGCGGCATCGAACGGGCACCTTAAGGTAATCAAGACGCGCGCTGATCTGGACAGCGTCCTGAACGCCCGCTCCAACGGAGAACAGATTGTCGGCGGCATTCTCGGGATCGAAGGGTCCCATCCCCTGGAAGGCGATCTTGCCAATCTGGATGCGATCTTCGACGCGGGGCACCGGGTGTTTGGATTACACCACTTCTTCGACAATGAACTGGGCGGGTCCTTGCACGGGCAGGCAAATACCGGCTTGTCCGATTTCGGCCGTCAGGTCGTCCAAGAACTGGCGCAACGTCCTGTCGTCATTGATCTGGCCCATTCAAGCCCGCAGGTTGCACGTGACGTGATCGGGATGACGGATGTTCCGTTGATCGTCAGCCATGGCGGGCTGCACGGGTTTTGTCCGGTAAAGCGCAACTATCCCGATGAACTGATGCAAGAGATTGCAGCGACCGGCGGCGTCATAGGTATGGGATACTGGGCTGATGTTACCTGTGGGGATACCGCACCGTCAGGCATTGCCAAGATGATCAAGGCCGCGATCGAAACCGTAGGGGAAGATCACGTCTCGCTCGGGTCGGATTACGATGGGTCGGTCGAAACGGCGTTCGATACATCCGAACTTGCGGCATTGACGTCTACACTATTGGAAGAAGGTGTGACTGAGGTTCAAATCCGCAAAGTCATGGGTGAAAACATGGTTCGTGTTTTCAGGGATCGCTTGAACTAGATTAAAAACGGCTACTACGATTTTGAATTCAATTTGAATTCCTGCACCAGCTCTGGGTCTGGCTTCGCATTTTTCTCAGAAAGCGACCTCAGCCCGCATATCCTGCGGGCTGAGGTCACTACTGATCAGGCTGTCGCCAACATTCCCTTTTCACGCGCCAATTCGCGCATTTTCTTTTGCAGCTTTTCAAAGGCGCGTACTTCGATCTGACGAATACGTTCGCGGCTGACATTGTATTGCGTGCTGAGTTCTTCCAGCGTCACCGCTTGGTCCATCAGACGGCGCTGCGTCAGAATATCCTTCTCGCGGTCATTCAGGACGTCCAGCGCGGCGGCAAGCAGCTCACGACGTGCTTCCAACTCGTCCCGGGCTTCGTAGTCACCGGCCTGGTCGGCATCCTCATCCTCCAGCCAATCCTGCCACTGCATGGTTCCTTCGCCTTCGGAGCCGACCGTCGCATTCAGCGATGCATCGCCACCGGACATCCGGCGGTTCATGCTGATCACTTCCTCTTCGGTCACGCCCAGATCGGTCGCGATCCTTGCGACGTTTTCTGGACGCAGATCGCCCTCTTCCAAGGCGCCAATACGGGCTTTGGCTTTGCGCAGGTTAAAGAACAGCTTTTTCTGAGCTGAGGTTGTTCCCAGTTTGACCATCGACCACGATCTCAGGACGTATTCCTGAATCGATGCGCGAATCCACCACATCGCATAGGTCGCAAGCCGGAAACCTTTCTCTGGGTCAAATTTCTTGACGGCCTGCATCAGGCCCACATTCGCTTCGGAAATCACCTCGGCTTGCGGCAAACCATAGCCGCGATAGCCCATCGCGATCTTTGCTGCCAGACGAAGATGCGACGTGACCATTTTATGTGCGGCTTCAGTGTCTTGCTCTTCGACCCAGCGTTTGGCCAGCATATATTCTTCTTCCGGCTCCAGCAGAGGAAACTTGCGAATTTCCTGCATATAGCGGTTCAGGCCGCCCTCAGGCGTCGGCGCGGGGAGATTTGCGTAGTTTGCCATTTTGATGTCCCTCCGACAAATGTTTACGTCTTTAACATAGGATATGGGTAAGGAACCCAGCCCTTTCAAGAGGTACCGTTAACAGTTTGAAATTAAGCTTCGGTAAAGGAAAGCTAAGAACGTCTTACTCACAATGGTTTGCTAATTATGTCAGCGGATCGTACAGCCTTGCAATCAAGTTTTTCATGTCAGCCGGCAGTTCTGCCTCGAAGCGCAAGATTTCACCGCTGACAGGGTGCTCAAAGCCCAAAATAGCAGCATGAAGCGCTTGACGCGGAAAGGCCTTAACGGCATCGGCGGTTTTATCCCCAAAGGGCCGCCCGGCCAACTTACGCCTGCCGCCATAAATCGGATCGCCAACCAAACCATGCCCTGCATGTGCCATATGGACCCGAATCTGATGCGTCCGCCCAGTCTCAAGCCAACATTCAATCAGTGCCAGCCCGGCGGGCTTTCCAAAAGTCTCAACCACGCGTGCGCGCGTCACTGCGTGGCGACCGCCGTGAAACAGAACCGCCTGTTTCTGGCGATCCGCCTTGTGCCGTGCCAGTTGCGTGGTCAGACGCATGATGTTCCCTGGCTCGAAACTCACCCCTTTAACACCGCGCAAACGCGGGTCATTGGCATCCGGTACACCGTAACAAATGGCGCGGTAGTAACGTTCGACGCTATGTGCCTCGAACTGTGCCGCCAAACCGTGATGGGCGGCATCCGATTTAGCGACCACCAGCAGACCGCTGGTTTCCTTGTCGATCCGATGCACGATACCGGGACGTTTGACGCCGCCCACGCCAGACAGATCGTCTCCGCAATGATGCAACAACGCATTCACCAACGTTCCGTTGGGTGAACCCGGCGCGGGATGGACCACCATACCTGCCGGTTTATTCACGACAATCAGGTCTGCGTCCTCGTAGACAACGTCGAGCGGGATATCTTCCGGGCCAATATGGCTGTCCTCGGCTTCGGCCACAACGATCTTCACCATCGCGCCCTCGGACACCTTGAACTTCGGATCATGCACGTCGACACCGTCGATTTGAACAGCGCCGCTTTCGATCAACCGGGTCAGGCGTGTACGCGACAGGTTCTCCTCGACTGGCACATCCCGCGAAAGCGCCTTATCAAGGCGAGGCGGCGGAGCGGCCGCAATCTGAAACTCTATCTGGCGGGTGCCCATGAATGTCCCTTCCGAACCCCAAGAACCGCTGGAAACGCCGCAGCTGCGACTGTTAAGGCGTATGGTCATGTTGCTGACCGCGGTGATGATTGGCGGGGTTCTAGTGACATTCGCGCTGATTGTCATCCGGCTATCGGACAGAACGCCTACCCTGCCCGATCAGATCGAGCTGCCTGACGGCGCGCAGGCGCAAGCGCTGACTATCGGCAACAACTGGTACGCTGTGGTAACCGATGACAATCGCATCCTGATCTTTGACAAAACGACCGGAAAACTGCGCCAGGACATCCCGGTCGAGTAACCTTGCCATGTCAGTTGATGCACCGGCGCTCTAGTTTGGGAACAACCGGGTCCCAGTCCATGCATCGCCCAATTGCTTATCCAATTCGGGCGTTCGCATTTTCCGCTTCCCACCAAATGGGCACAGCGTGATTTCACCAAGATAAATCTTGTCACCAATGGCATAGAGATCCACCCGCGCGAATTCCACGCGTTGTCCAATAGCTTCCGCAATCTGGACCATGTCGTCATATCGTTTGGGTCGCGGTTCTGTATCTTCACTAGTCTTAAAGTACAGTTCCTTGGGAATAAAATTGAAGTCCCGGTCATGGATCATCTGGACATGCCCGCGTGAGCGGTCCCGATCCACTTGCACCATTTGCAACTTGCCCGCCACAACCCAGAACTTCCAGTCGATGATGTCCTCACCTTCCGCAGCTAGGTTTTCTTCGATGAAAAAGCGCGTGTCGATCGTGGAATACCACCACTCGGCCGCCCAATATCCGTGTGGAATTGGCTTCTTGCTCCAGCTGGTCAGCTTCTCGTTAGCCAGTTCGCTTTCTTCCTTGCTCATTGGCCAGTTCAAACGGTGATTTTGCCCCTGCCCGTTGTTGCATTTGAGCCAGTATGAACCCGGCTCAAGCTCCAGCTCTTCCGGCAGAACTGGAGAAGAAGAATCCCAGTATCGTTGCACCGGAGTAAGAAGGTTTCCAGAAGGTTGCGGAACAAAGCTTTCCGCGGTCAGCTTGTCGGCGGCCGAAACTTTTGGCATATCGCCAAACAGCTTCATAACAAGAAGCTTTTCAGTGATTGTCTTAGGGTCCGAGAGATCCGGCAGATACCGCTGATTGTTGGCAAAGCGCGACAATGACATCGAAAGGGCGTTCAACCGGGCTGCGTCGTTCTCGTAGTGATCCCAGCCCCGCTGATGACCAGGACGCGCGGCTTCGTTCACACCGTACAACTCACCCGACTTGATTTTATCCAGTTCGAACTGCGCAACCTTTAGAAATTGCTCTGAAGTGGAAATTTGAGCAACCGACATGATCCCGTTTGTTGCCTGGCTGATCGTCTCTTTGCTTAGCCGCAATTCAGGAAGATTGCTTGGAAACTCTATCTTCTTGGGAGCTTCTTTGCCCTTTCGCGGCAACGGTGCGTCGGCTGGACTGACACCAAGACCACGTAATCTGCGATCCAGGAAAGAGTGCCGCTTGATACCCTTGTTGACCCACCATCGCATCCGGCGTCCCCAAAGGTGCACGGCAAGCGTGTCATCGGTCAGGTACTTGCGGCGGAATTCTCGTGCAGGAATATCATTTGCCTGTCCTGTGTGCCTGAAGGGAAGCGGATAAAATACAGACACTGGACTGGCGTGGTCGATTTCGCCGTGATGACGCAGGAACCATGTCAAAACACCGGGGCCATAAACGCTGTGGGCCTGATCCGAAGCATGAGGCAATTCACCGGCGGCTTTCTGGCGTTCAAGTTCGTGCCTTTCATCGCCCTCAATCCATGGACGGATCGGAAAAGGATCTAGGCTGTAATCGGTATAGGCCTGCAACGCCGGGCTGTCGGCGGGCAGGCGCATGATCGCGTTGCAGATTGTTGTATTGTTGAAATATCCGAAGATGTGATCTGCTTTTGGAATGGGCGCCAAAGAAATCACATCGGTATCGCACCACAGAAAATCGGTTTTCTTCATAAGCTGTAGTCGGAAGATGTCCGATTGGGGGACAGGCGTTTTAAACTGACTGTTTACAATGAACTGTTTCGGTTCGTGAATCTCATTTGCGGACACCAGTTCGATACCTTCCGGAACGTTCTCGACCTCACCGTAGTGGAACAGCACCACTTTGTGCCCGTTCGACACGAAAGACAAAAGGCACATCTGTTCCAGAAAGCTGAGCGGCCCTTCGAGCCAGAGCATCCCAATCGTTGGAAGATTGTTTTCAGCAACCATTAACACACTTCTCCGGGGGCAATTTTGTCAGGGGTCAGGTTGATCTGCATCGGAGGAGCCAACCACAACGGCTGAAATCCGTCCTTGTACACCGCGATCCTGTGCGACAAAGCTTACAGCGGGTTTTTCGACGAGGATCTGATAAAGGTCCTTGTATTCAGGTATTTCCATCAGATTGGTGATCAGGTCTTTGTGCCATCGAAAGGCTTTTCTATGCAGCCGGTGCAAAACCTCGTCGGACTTGAACTCTTCCAACAAAGCGTCCACTTCATTCCTGTACCTTAAAATCGTGGTGTCAGGCGAACCGCCGCGGTTCCAGCGATCCCAGTATTCGGTCCCCAAGGTTTGCGAGGAATGGTTCGCACGGCCCCGGCTGCGCTTGGCCATATAGGCCTGCGTCGAGCGCACCGCATAGTGATTTATCTGTGCCACTTCAAAACCGAAGGGTGGTGCAACATGGTTTCCGAAGGGCGCGGGCTCTTTCGCGTGGCCACCCGGCACGGACCGGAACATGCCAGCCTGAAAATCGGGTTTGGGGTGCGGGTTGTGCAAGCCAAACCGGGTGTAAAACTCACCCTGTCGGAACAGAGATTTCACAAATCTCCGCCCGGCTCCTCCTTGCTCAAAGTCCAGTTCACAGTCGGAAAACTGACCTGTGACAGACTGGTCTCGCAATACGTGCCGACCGTTGTTTGAGAATATTTTCCACGGGATGGATATGACATCGACATCAGGCGTCGCCTCGATAAGGTCGTCGACCTTGTGTTCTCCGACGTGGATGTTCAGAAACTCATCGGCGTCACAGACGTAGACCCACTTTGCCTCTTTCACAAAAGGCAGCCGCCGCGCCTGTCGCAGGGCTGACCGATGGATGCCACCAACCCCAACCCGATTTCGGCGAAACTCCACATGTCCCAAATCCTGCAAACGTCTCAAGATCCGATTTGTACCGTCAGAGCAGTCGTTGGTGTACACAACAATCTTGTCAAAGCCGAGAACCTTGTGATGCGCGACCCATTCGAGGATGTACGGCCCCTCATTCTTCATTGCTGAGATGAGGACTTTTTCAGGTTTGTCCATCGTTTTAACTCAGCCTAAACGCCTAGCTGTCCTTCCCTTTACCCTTGTCTAGAGGGGCAATCTTTTCAATCGCGATCTGAGCGCCGGCTATGGCGCGAATACGCAATTCTCTCGGGTAGCGGCCCAGAAATTCGTTAACTGCGCGGATCACGCCATCGCCCCACCAACCGCGGCGGTGATAGTCATCAAACGCCATGATACCGCCCAGCTTTATCTTTGGAAAAAGCGCCGCCAAATCCGCAGACACACCTTCGTAAGAGTGATCGCCATCGACATAGGCAAATGAGATGCTCTCATCATCAAAAAGCTTCAATGCAGGAACCGAGAAATCGCGGATGATACCAACCTTGCCGTCGTCGATTTCTTTTTTGAATGACTTGACCACTTTCTGAAAAATGGCCTCCATCTTTTCGTCTTCCGTCCGACCAACAAAGGCGGTCGTGTGCGAATCTTCACCAATGTGTTTCCAGGGGTCGATCAGGAACAACTGGCTGGGCTCGATAAGCTTCAGGATTGTCGGAGAAAACTCACCTTGCCAAACGCCAATTTCCACGGCCATGCCCCCTTTGGGCAGCCGAGACAGGAATGTACGGCGAATGGCTTCCTTGGAATTCTTGCGCTTGTTGGCCTTGTCCGATTTCGGCTTTTCCTTGTGTCCGGGCATTGCGCCGATGACCTTAGGTTCGTTTGGCATCTCGACCTCACTGTGCTGTCGGGCTTTTGTCAGGATACACAAAACCTGCCCGTCTCGTTAGTTGAGGAACGGGTACCATGCGATGGCTGCAAGGGCCAGAAACTATGTGTCTTCTTTATTTAAAGGCGGCAGTTTGTCGATCCCAAGCCACGGTGGCTGCAAACTGGTGATCCGATATCTGCTGGCATTGCGCCCCAAAAAACTGTGAATGGCGGCAGCCATGCCTTTGTACGGTGCACCGCCACGGCGATAGGATGTAAAGGCTATACTGCCCCCTGGTGCCAAAACCCGGTCAATTCGTTTCAACAGTTGGTTCGTAACCCGTTCGGCCCGAACGCCCCGAATGATGACAACGCCAACGCTTTCGTCTTCGAAAAGCTTCAGCATCAATGGCGGTAGCGCCCTGAAAACGCGCAGGCGCCCTTTGATGATTGGTTCGCGAAAGTGTTCTAGGAATGCATAAAACGCTAGATCCAAAGCTTGGAGGTCGGGATCCTGTGTGGTGTCTGGACAAGCAAAACGGTCCCAGGACAGGCCCCATGGGGCAATGATCGTCAATTGCGAAACCGCTCCAAGCGCCAGAACTTCCTCAACAATTTCAGTCTCAACCTGGCCGATCAGAACCCATGATTTCTTACCGCTGATCGATTTCAGAAAATCGCCGCGCTGCTTTTTGGTCCTCTCGATCTCGGGCGAGGCTGGCGGCAGCAGCGTTGGGTCCTTTGGGTCAAACGGTAAAGATATCTGCTTTGGGTCAGTAATCGTGGCATGTTGCGCCGAAGCCTCTTCATGCTCTAGTGGCGTTCCAAGAGCATCGAGTCTGACAAACCAAGGATAGTTGTTTGGCTTAGCGTTGGACCTCTCTGCCATTTGGCCAAGGCGATTCCATTTTGCGACTTGGGCAAAACTGATCTCGGGATCTCCATAAGTCTCCGGATCGAAAGATGCATTGGCTTCTTCAACGACTCCAAACTTTAGTGCCTTTACATATTGCCCGCTACGGAAGCTCTTATTTTTCTTAATAAAACCCTTGGCAGCATCTGTCTCGCGAATAGCGGCGATGCGATCCTTGTGAAACACTACTGCTTTTTCATGCAGCTCCCCCAAAACTGGATCTGCCCGCAACTGAGAATAGACATCGCGCAGACGGCCTACTTTCGAGAGGATCGAGGATTCCTCGACGGCATTGTAGCAATGCAGGTTCCAATATGCCTGCCCCGTTTCCTCCATCTTAGGATGAAATGACGTGGTTTTTACGTCCCCGCGCAAACGTTTCATCAGGTAACTTTCAATGGATCTGACCGCATAGTGATTCATCCGAAACAACTGCCGGCCAAACGCAGCGCCTGTGGTGGAAAAAGCCCAACCGCGCCGACGCATTGCAGGCGGCAAAGGGTCCCCATCGCCGTCCACCCAAGCGAAGTGTTCGGCTTTACCCTGAACAGGTCCTCGCGGCCTATGGGTATTTATCAAACGGTATGATCCATTGTTGCGGATTAAGGACTTATACGCGCGCAGGTTTTGCGGAATGACCGCACCCAGCTCACCAGCCTTTGTAAACTGTTCGACCACGAAACGATCTTCGAAATCAACAACACCGTTATGTCCAAAAAGCTGCCAAAGCGCCGCAAATCCATCTGCGTGCGGCAAGGCGAGGAACAGATCATCCAATGTTCCTTCGCCTACGCGGATATCTAAAAACTCGTCGACATCGCAAACCAAAATCCAGTCTGCCTGTTTGTACCAGGTTTGCTGCATTGCATTGGCATAGGCCGACGCCTGTGGCCCCATCTTCCACGGACCCGGGTTATCAATGTGCTTCAGAAAACCCAGCTCTTCGCAGCGTATCAGTATCTTTTCTGTGCCATCCGAACAATCGTTCGAACTCACGATGAAATGCGTAAATCCAATCGAAAGATAGTAGGCAATCCATTCCAGGATAAACGGGCCTTCGTCTTTCATTGTGGAAATGACAAGTCTCATTGACATAAACCCGTAACCATTGTGCCAGCTCAAATATCTTCTGCAAAACAACGTCGTCGCTGCGCATAGGGTCTTTAAGCACGTGACTTTGTTACGTTTCCCCCAACGGCATTGCAAGGGAACAGACGTGATCCAAGAGCCACGGTACTAGATGCTTTGGCATGCCCTGCCGAGTTTGAACTTGCGTGCCGACCAGCGCTTCGTACACCACGGATCGAAACATTGCCCCTGTAACGGTGAACAAGAGGGCGGAACCCGCGCAAAGTTGGTGTTGTTTGTTCTGTAACGGAGGATTGGATGCATGCCGACCATTTATTCCAATGCACCATTGGGCAACAATCCCTACCAACGCATGATTTACAGCCGTTTTGACGACTACGAAGTTCGGGTCGTCCGGTTGAACGCTTTCTATGCAGGCGAACTGCCCGCAGTTCGAGAAGGCGACATCTACTGGATCCACTGGGAAACTGTGGAATTTGGCAGTCCGAAGAACGAAGTCCCTATCGCCGAACGTTTTCAAAAGATCGATGCCGGACTGTCAGAGCTCAAACAGCAAGGTGTGAAGATCGTCTGGACAGTGCATAACTTCCATCCCCACAACTCGGCCAGAGACATGGAGGCAATTCATGAAGGCCGTAAAATACTGGTTCAGCTCGCTGACAAAATTCACGTTCACACACCTTATGCCGAAGACTTGTTGGCAAAGACCTACGGAATACCCGCGCACAAATTTGTTCACGTGGCGCATCCCAGCTATCTCGGGGTTTATGAACCACTGGACGCTACAATGGCGCGGCGCGATGTCCTGCCGTCCGCCGAAAACCGAAGGTTCGTGCATATCGGGAAAGTGCAGGAAAACCGTGGCGGACAATTCATGTGGAAGGCACTAAAGTCTTTGCATCTCCGAGATCAGTCTTGGGAACTCGATATCTCGGGGGCGGTCATCGCAGGTGAACGCCGCGGTCAGCAAGCAATACGTGAGATGTCGAATGTTCGGTTCCATGATAGGTACCTGCCGGATGATGAACTGCGTGACATCGTTGCGTCATGTCATATTTGCGTGGCGCCCTTTAGTAGAATTCTAACATCCGGGTCGGTCAATCTTGCGCTGACATTCGGGTTGCCGGTTATCGGCCCCAACACACAAGCCCTGGTCGATCATCTGCCAGAACAAGTGCGGCACTTCCTTTATGTTGATGGGAATCCGCGTGGTATGATGTTCCAGATGCGAAAGGCCATAGATTTGGATGACGAAGACTTGCTGGCAATGAAAGCGACTTGCATAAACCACGCCTATGAAATCAGGCCCGAAGTGCAGAGTGAAGCGTTGAAGACAGCGCTTGACGTGCGCGTTTCATAGATAACGATTGCAACAGGTATTAGACCAAGGACCCTTCGAATGCCTAAGATAGACGCGTTTACCTTTCGTAAGAAACTTCGTTCTGCCGGGCTGAAGGTTGTCGAATTTGAAAATGGCGAATTCGTTGGGCCCAGGCCAGTGATGAGGCGGCTTAACCAGACCGGACTTTCCGTGATCAGCGGTGGCGTGACAGCGTCGAACCTGCAAAGCTATGGGTTTGAAGTGGATACCGTTCTGGATGTGGGCGTGGACGCAGGTACCCCATTTCTCTATGACGCCTTCCCGGACAAAAAGTTTGTGCTGTTCGATCCAATCGAGGAAACCGCAACGCGCGTTGCCCCGTGGCGCGATAAGATCGACTACGATCTGCACATTGTCGCACTCGACTCCGAAGACGGTGAAGCCGAACTGGTCATTCCCACAACCGACCGCAAAAGGCGCTCACTGGCAACGGTTGCAGGGTTTTCCGATGACTATGAAAACCGGATTGTCGATATGGAGAAACGCGTCGTGGAAAAGCGTCGCCTCGATTCCTACTCGGCAGGTATACCAGGTCGGTTTGGCTTAAAAATCGACACGGAAGGGAATGAGCTGGCTGTCATCCGTGGTGGGTTGGAAACACTGAAGCGCACGGAATTCGTCCTTGCCGAAGTTTCCGTAAAGCGGCGTTTCAAGGATGGCTACCGGTTCAGTGAGTTTGTCGCAGAAATGGGCAAACACGGGTTCGAACTGATCGAAGCCCTGCGCCCGGTCGATCGCGCCTCGCCGGACTGCGACCTTCTATTCGTTCCATGGAACTCAAGCTGGTTTGATTTAGACTGAGAAATACGCCCACCAAAGTCGAAATGTGCTGCGTTAACCACTGATATTCACGTGGGTCACAACAAAGCGTATTTGACCTTCAGAAAAATGGTGCGGTCGAGAAGCATCCGATGATATCGAACTAACTTCCAGAGCCCCTTATTTTTATGGGCGATACGCCCTAGGGCAGCCATCAAGTTTCCCCAAATGTGTGCTGTCCTAGGACGTATTGTGTGTTGTCACGCCTGTCAAGCGGCCATGGCCTTCTTATCCAGATCGCTGTCTACATCACGCCAGTCTAAACTTCTTCCTGCATCTGATTGTTCTTCCTGTGCATTCATTGGGTTGGGGTAAAAACTTTCCACCCCAGCTAGTGACCCAACCAACACACTGGGTACTTCTCGCGCAGGTCTGGGTTCAAAGCCTGTGGTGACTATGCTTCCTATAATATTGAAACATATGGAGTTTGAGATGCGTGGACTTGGAATATCGGTTTGTCTTGTATCGGTCGCAGCGTGTAGCGCCGAACTAACACCACAAGGCCAGCAAGTTAGACAACTATCCCCTGCGACAGTTCAGAACTGCCAGTTTTTGGGTCCTGTAAGCGGCACTGAACTTTTTGGATTGGGTACGACCATGGATGCGCAGAGTGCGCAGAACAAGATGCGTAACGCTGTTGGGGCTTTGAGTGGCAACGCTTTCGTACTGACACAGACTTCGACAAGTGACGATGGGACCTTCGTTTCAGGCGATGCGTACAGGTGCCCTTAGTTCGCAAAAGGTTAAGACGCAGAAGCGGTGCTTGATCGCAAATGAAACTTGCTAAAATCATATTGAACGGGCCTCGGTTAACGGCGTAGGGCTCTTGGGCTGTCTGATGCAACGCCTCAGCGTCAATAATTCCGACAGCATCAGTTACATGATGTTGCCACCTACGTATTGCGCTTGTGCTGTGTGCATCTCAGCCGCGTAGATGTCACGCAATATTCGGTTTTCTGCGGGCGTGTGTTCGCTAAGAAGAACAATTGTGTTTCACCTTTCAAATACTGGAACCCCTGTCCGCAACAGGACAAGGTAAGAACGGTTAAACTCGTCACGGGCTGCGGCCTTTATGCGCTCAGCAACATCGAGGGTGGCTTTGGCTTCAACGTAGTCCAGAGCAGTCACTTTGGCGTCCGTCTCAGAACCGTCGAACTCAGCCATACCGTGCGCCACGGCCTCAATCTCGACGCGGGCATCAGCAACCCTCAGGCCAGCCTCTCGGAGTTCCTTATGGGCTGCCCCTAAGGCGGTGATCATATCGGTGTAAGTCATTTGATTTCTTTCTCGGACACAGAACGCAGAAAGGCCCTGAGCATTCACCACGGGGAAACCGCAGCAGCCGCTCAGGGCTTCTTCAGGGGCGTGTTAGGGGTTAGTTGATGGTGGATGAAAGAGGTGTTGTTTCCTCATCCTCAGGGAACTCAGGCAGTTCATCTAGGGCGTCTTGCAGGGCGTTACTCCGCTGCGCCTTTACTTTGGCATCGGCCTCTTCGGCTTCGCGCTTCTTATCTTCTGAGTTTAGGAAGCGGTGCGCTTCTGCCAACCAGCTAGCCTTAGGTTCAGCGCGCGCGATGACCTCACCTGTCGCGGGGTCAATCTCAGGGACACCGTAGGTCAGGCCGTCGAGGAATTTCTCTCTCAACAGAACCCTGATTTGTTCGATGCCCCCATAGTGGTCTTCACGTTCGCTCATTTGGAACCATACGCTTTCCGCTTGGCCTTAGTAGTCAGGTCTGCAACCTGCGCCTCAAGCTCTGCAATCCGTTCCGCGTCGGACTTGGGAAGTTCCATAGCCTTCGACGTGTCGCCTTTCTGTGCAGCAACCTGTCGTGCCATGGATGCACGAAACTCGTTCATCTTGCGGTTCTCAGCTTCCTTAGCTGTCTTAACAGCCTCGGCTACAGGGTCGGCTGGGGGTTCAACTTCTTCATATGTGCGGCCGTAGTGAGGGCTGTTCTCGCATCCGGCAGGGATAGGACCAGACACCCGTAGCACCACGCTGCCACGACGTTCGAAGTGATATTCGATTTCGTCGGGTTCTCTGACTGTATGCACGGCGTTCCGGGCGGCCTCTTCAGCATCCTTTGCGCGTTGGTTCACGAGTTCCTTATAGGCATCCTGAACAACGGCCTCGGTGCCGCCAGCACGCAGACGCTCTTGCTTCAGCCGCTCAGCCGTGGCTTCGGCGTCCTTAGCGATAGTTTCAGATAGTTCCTTAGCGGCCACATCACGGGCTGCACGTTGTTCTTCTGCCCTAAGTTCATACGAGCGGATACCTTGGGGCAAGAATTGGTCTTGTTCATTCATGGTTAGTTTATCCTTTTGGGGGTTGGTTTAGGAGGTGGCTTTGTCAAGCACGGCCTTAACACCAGCCATAGAGCCGTCAGTCAGGAATTGACCAAAGGCAGCCTTAGCTTGTGCGTAGAGTTCCGGGTCATTGGATACAACTTGCTCAAGCATGTTCAGGTCGTAACCAGCGGTGGTGATCTGTTCGGCTAGGTAGTCCCGTCCGTCGTCGATAAAGTCGGCAACGTCGTTGACCACACCTTCAACTTGGTCGTCATCTGCATCGCCCATAGCGTCTCGAATGGCGTCAACATCGATAAACCCGTCGGACATGATGGTTTGACCAATTATTACAGCGGTGGCATCCTCGCCCATCTCATCCACCAGATGGTTGACGATGTCTGTGTTCTCTTCGCCCAGCAACTCGTCCAAATCATGCGCACCCAGAGCTTCGTTGGTGGTGTCGTCATCCTCACCTTCGGGGGCTTCGTTCAAGGCTTCCTGAGGGGTTTTTTCAAGTTGTTCCTTGGTCAACAGACCAGCGGCCAGAGCGGTCTCCACAGAGGTGCGACTTGCCGGGTTGCCGGGTTCGATCTCTACAGTTGGGATGCCGCCAAGGTTATGGACGGTCGCAGCGACGTTTGTCGGTGCCGAGGGTACTGTTGTGGTGAACTCGCTGCCACCAGTAACGCTGCCTTCGGCTTTGACGCCTTGGGTAACAGCGGCCAAGTTTGCAACGTCAATGATGTCTGAACGCAGGTCCATGTTCATATCCTTTCAGTGTTGGGTTATGCCCGTACTTTCTCTCGAGCGATGCGGTTGAAATTCTGGCTTTTGCGACTGTCGACGTCCTGCTTGATCTGCTCCACTTGTTCAGGGGCTATCTTGCCAGCCGCCAGTTCAGCGTTCAGGCGGTCCTCTAGGGACGGCCCAGAGTTGGGGGCTTTCATGCCTGTGAAGTGACCCTTTGCGTTGCCGTAGATCGTTCTTAACAGGGCGTTGCTTATGTCCCCGCGCAGGTCCACGTGCTCGGCATCTTCGCCAGCTTCAGAGGCGAAGTGAACGCGGACCCGGTTATAGAGAGTGATCGGGTCAACGTGGCTTACAATCACCTTCCAAGGTGCTTGCTTGTGGTCACGCCATTCAAAGGAATACAGGTTGGCACCCTGTGCCTTGGTCATTTTCCAGTAGTCATCACCGCAGTACTCTGTGGAGAGTGTCTGTTTGCTGTCGGGACGGTTCGCCACAACGATACGCTTAGTCTTCATGTTCTTTTCCTTTAGCGGGGAGTGTGTCGATGAACACGTCATCTTCACATGCAGCGATGGCCTCCAAACCCTTCGCCATGAGACCGGCGACAATCTCTTGGTTTCCAAGTTCAAACGGAATTTCTGGGTGTGCCTGGGCAAAGCGTTCACGAACGATGTCCAGCAAGACATACGTAGTCGGCTTTAACCTCACGGGCACATTCACGGGCAGCTTGTAGCCCTCGTAACCAAGGGCCGAACGGCGCTCTCGCATCTTGTCCAGCATGCGGCCTACTTCAACGTCCCCGAACATGTCCCTGAGGGCGTTCTCTAGGCGGGTCGTTTGGATGCGCCTGATGGGGTGACTGTTGGACCGCAGAGACTTGCGCTCAGCTTCGTCCTTCTGCATGGGCGTCATGTATTGGTCTCGGGCGAACTCGGTCCTTGCCTTGCGGCCTTTGAGTTTGCCGGGGACAAGCACGCGCTTCTTTGGCCCCGTCCTAGGGGGCACCATGGGTTTCGGCATGGGGTTATCCTTTCAAAACAGAAAAGCCCCATCTTCGGTCAGGAAGGCAGGGCCAGGAATTTGGGTGTGATGGTGGACTTTGCAGGTACTGCTTAGGCAGCCATCGGCAATCGTTCAGGTTGCGCCGAGTTGAGCCAGTCGGTCAGGATGCGCCTCATCCTGTCAGATGGGACATAGACGGTGACGGGTTCCCCAACACGAACGCGAGAACGATAGAGCCACTGCACCAACTCAGTCAGGGCATACTGCTCACCCCACTTGTCCGCGTCCTTTTGCAGATAGCTGCACAGAACCGGGTTCGGGTGTTGGTCGTACAGATAAAAGGCATGTGAACAGTTGATGTAGTCGTTGATGCCTCTGGTCTGGTTAGCGACCCATTGCAGTCCACCCTTCACCTTCCACTGCCCATCTGTCTCGGTCCAGCGACCATAAAGCCCGGTGCTTTTCATCATCGCACTGGCCTTCCTGCGTTTGTCGGCACCACCATCAAAGTAGAGGTTGGCCGCGCAGGTGATCATGATGTTCTCTTTCGGGGTGTCCCTGAGGGGGCCGTTAAAGTACATCTTGCGGAGCTTGCTACCCAGCGTCTTAGCGACACCATTAGGCAAGCGGTTGGTCTGACCGCTATGGGTCAACTTCATGGGCATCCCTTTGACAACTGGTAGTTCCATCGTCTCAACGGTGATCAGGTCGCGCTGGGCACGTACCCAGTCTTCCTCACCTGCCCACTTTTGAACGTCGTAGGGGGCACCAATCCGGTTGAGATAGGCCGCGATCATGCTGCCCTCCGTCAGATAGGTCAGGATTGTCAGGCTTGAGGGTGCCGTAAGCAATGCCGTGGGGATGGCCAGAACGATGGGTCGACCATCTTCAGCAACGAAGAGGCGGCCCCTTAAGGCTTCGTTCAGCAGTCGCCCTAAGGTTCCCGTAAGTCCCGTGTTGGTCATTTGTTGAAGCCACAACGGGTTCGGAGTGACCTTCCGGGTGAAGGGGTCCACGTTGGCAAAGCCTGTATCCAGCACCTGTTCCTGAAAGTTCCGTTTGCTGATGGCTGGGCCGATCTCAAGGGGTGTCGGGCATTCGTCGATCACCAGACGGTAGCGTGCCAGAAGACCAGCCAGAGCCAGATGCTCAAGGCGGATGTAGAGGGCGTGCGTGCAGACGATATTCGCGCCAGCCTTTAGCAGCCCCTCAATGTCTATCGTTTTGTTATTGCCTTCGGGGACCGTAAGCATGGCCTCATGGGCACCTGATACTATCCTCTGGACCTCTGACAATCGCGGGGTCACCACTAGGACAGGCATGTGCGTGTCTGGGTTCCATTGTTTCAGGTCGTCGATGAGGTCGGTGGTCTTTCCTGTTCCGCAAGGGCGGTCAATGAAAGTGATCTTGGTCATGTCTACCTTCCTTTAGGCGATAGAGGATTTGGGATGGAGGGGTGGATAAGGGAAAGATGACTGGCGTCCCTGAACCCAACACGAGAGACGCCCGCCAAGGTCCCCTCACGACCAAAGGATAAGAAAAGCCGTGGGAGGAACAAAACTATAAAGTATTATTCTGCTGTGGGTGCTGTTTATAAGCCGCTGTTCAAACAGAACTTTCACATGGGTTCTTGGGCAAGGTGCTGCGTCGCATGTCGAACTCAGCAATCAGCCCTGCCTCAACGTCTGATGTATCCAGACCAGCAGCCAGTTCTCGTGCCGTGAGTATCGCCTTGGTCATCTGGTCGAACCAATCTGGGTTCTCTTCGTGGGGTTCCACTTCAGCCTTCAGTTCGGTCTCAAATTCGGTTGCCCTGTATTGTCGCCATTCGGCAACCTT
Organism: uncultured Ruegeria sp.; assembly: GCF_947504215.1. GTDB lineage: Bacteria > Pseudomonadota > Alphaproteobacteria > Rhodobacterales > Rhodobacteraceae > Ruegeria. The sequence continues at coordinate 233,386 of NZ_CANNGO010000001.1, forward strand.
CATGGTTACCCAGTCGCGGCGGCGCACGGCAAGCTCATTGGCTGCCTTCTGTTCTGCCCAAGCCTTCTTCATGGTCTCACTGCGCTTCTGGTTGGTGGCGGCTTGCTTCGCCTCACGTTCAATCTGGGGCTTGGTCAGGGGCTTCCTGTTCTTCTTGTGATCTTTCTCCTGCTTCCGCGTTTGCTTCGGCATGAGGGAACGGCACAAGGCCACGCGGGATTTGCTCAGGTAGACCTTCTGACAAAGTTCGTCGCGCTCTGCCTTGGTCTTGTACTTCATCTTTCTGGCCTTCCAGAGATTGGCGAAGGCGTCCTGCTGGGGTCGGGTCAGTGGTTTGCATCCCATGCTCTGAGGCGTGGGCATCGTCCATGTGTCTGTCATGGTATCCTTTGGTTGGTGTTCGGGGGCGGGTTCTGGTGGACGGAAGGGAAGCTTGAAGGCTGGCGGCAAGGATTGCTTCAGCGGTGATCGCGGCGGTTCTATTTGTGCAATAGTGGGGGTGTTTCACTGACTGCGCCCGCTGAAATGCTGTAAGTTGCTGTACACGCTCAAGATTTCATAGAGATTTTGGGATGCGTTCGACGCTCTCGTAACCGCTACGGAAAACCAAAAGGGCAGCCCTAAGGTCGCCCCTACGTTGGTCTAATCTAGGTCTGTACTTATTCGCCGCTGGGCAAAGGCGGAAGCGAGTTAAAGACTTTGTCGCTCCACTCTTCGGCTTGTTCCAGTCTTTCCTGCTCATCAGCTTCAAGGCGCATGTCCTCTCCATAGGGACAAAATTCACTAGAAAATTCTTGGAATACGCTAATGGTCTCTCCAAGCATACGGAGGGCTTTGGCGCGTTCGGGTTCCGCATGGTCTGGCCACTTAACCCCTTGCAGCGTGCTGTCGATTGCCCAGATCATCTTGCTTGTCAGTATCAGGTGCCCCCAATGCAACCCGTCATATCCGGCGCGGGGCAGTCCCATGTATTGCGCTGCGGCTTCGTCGGCGTCTGCTTGCATCTGAGCTACTACACTGTCTTTCATATCGGGTTCCTTAAGTTGCTTCTGACCCCTATTTAGGCAAATAGAAACGGCACACAAGACATTATTTTTGCTCACTTTTTACGGATTTTAACGATTGGTGACATACAAGTCACTCGCGCCTAATGAAGCCACTGAAAACTATAATTGTGCAGGGGACACCTAATCCCTTTTTCGCCTGTAATTTTTTTTGCTTGGACGTGTCGAGCAGCCCTCTTCTCCCCTTCAGTGGCCGATGGGTCGTCCCTTAGGGCGCGCAGACGTTCGACCTGACGGAGATCGTCGAGGGTGGCCGCTCGGGTGTAGTCGCATATGCGCGAGCAACTTCGCGTTGCGCTCAATCTGATTTTCTACCAATTTGTGGAACGCCCTATCACAAAGAAAGTCAGAACACTGAAACCTATTCACCGTGGTTCCGGGGCCACCGACAGCGAGCGATACTTAGCTGAGTTGGCAGACCGAACTTTCCTAGACCTCTGGTCCTATCCCAACACATTCAATGACAATCGCGGGCATAAAACGGGTGATGGCAAAGAGCTTTGTGACCTTTTAGTTGTCTTCGGCAACGACCTACTGGTGTTCAGCGACAAATCCATAGAGTGGAAAGACAACGCAGACGAAGCCATTAGTTGGAAACGCTGGTACAAACGAGCGGTAAAAAAATCGGTTCAGCAGATAAGAGGCGCGGAACGCTGGCTAAAGGAACACCCGGACCGAATTTTCATAGATAAAGCCTGCATGCACCCATTGCCAATTGACCTTCCAGAAGTCGAGCATCGACGGGTTCACGGAATAGCAATAGCTCTTGGAGCAGAAGAAGCTGGGCAAAGGCACTTCCGTGGGAACGATGGGTCTTTTGTAATCGCACCTGCAATCAAAGGTGACGCTCACGCACCGAAAGGCTCCGAACCTTGTCAGCCCTTTTTCATTGGAGACGTCGACCCTGACGGCCCGTTTGTACATGTTTTTGATCGACGCGGTTTAGACTTAGTGATGTCTGAGTTGGACACCGTAAGTGATTTCGTACGCTATCTAAATCATCGCGCCGACGCCATCCGCTCTGGAAAGGTTGTTATTGCAGAAAACGAAGCTGATTTACTGGCATTTTATCTTCAGAATGAGGACGACCAAGGTGGGCACGTCTTCTTGGTCAAAGGAGAAAGGCCAGAGACTAAATACATGATTGAAGGTGGGGGCTATGAGCGCTTGCAAGCGCGCCCTGAATACAAGGCCAAGATTCATGCCAATAAAAATTCCGGTGCTTGGGACAAGCTTATCCGTCTCTTCACAAAGACTGTACTCGATGGAACTGCAATTGCACCACCAGACTTTGACGTTAGCGCGAGGGATATTGAACGCGCATTGCGTATCATGGCTGCAGAGGACAGGACGAGACGGCGCGCACTTTCTGGGGCATTCATTGACGCATTGGAGACCGCGCAGAGTGGACCGCACATAAGGTTCTCAAGGAGTATTCTACCCGCAGGAGGCGATGCTGCCGACCCACTGTGTGCATACGTCTTTGTCTTTCTTCCATTCCCAACTGACGTGGATTTGGAACGCGATTATGAGCAGTACCGAGAAGTTCGAAGCAGCATCTTAGCAACCTATGCATACGCAATACTAAGACGAAACAAGCACCTAAAACGCGCGATTGGTGTAGCTATGGAGGGGCCAAACTCTACCGATCACCGAGAAGGCAGTTCTGAGGACCTGTTAATGATTGAGGTCGAAGAGTGGACACAAGAATTGGAAAGTGAGATTGTCGAGCGCGAACAGCAACACAACGTAATGAAAGAAGGTCGTGTGACCTATTCTGGCATGTCTGCACAAGAGTACCCAGATGTATCGGTGTCGCCATCCAACCCAGCGGTTCGACTTACACGACAACAAAGACGAGCCGCTGAGAGACTTGCAAAGAAGGGCCGTCAAAGCTGGCCTTGAAACCCTTTGCCCTTGCTTTGGAAAGGGAGTGCTCCTACTGGCCGGGTAGCCGGACCTAAGGCACCCCTCACCCCACCAGAAGGGCACCTTAAGTCTCCACCCACCCCCGCTTTACCCGAGGGTGCCTGAGGCAGCCGAACGCCCTGCCTCAAACTTCTTGTGGTTCGTGAAGGTCAAAGTGTAGCGACCTACATCGACGAAGGTCTCTCCCGGTCCCTCAAGGGTCACCTTAAGGGGCGTTGAAAGCTGGTGACGCTCGACGAGCAAGTCAAAGGGGCCGACGCAAAAGTCAAAGACGATCATTATACTATTCCTATTATTGGTAGTGCTGCACCGATGCGATGCAACGCATAGGTGAATCGTCAAGGAATCGCTGTCAACCCTTTATATTTACTGCATTTTCGGGAATTTCCCGCATGTGGAGAGACCCCTTTCCGGGCGGCGTTAAGGCGTGTCCCTTCGTCTGTGGTGGGGTGTTCTGCTACAGCCTTCAGCTTCCGCATCATCCGCCGCTCGGCATCTGTGGGCACGCCAACTACCGCAAACCTGCTAATGTCTGCTGTAAGCCCACTTTGATCGATGCTGCTATGTGTGAAAATACCCGCTTTCACCGGTCGCGCCTAAAACGAATGAATATCAGTATCAATTGACTTCCGTGGAGCACATTAAAGTATTACACCTCCATTTTCCCAAACAGTAATTCACCTCGATGACATTCAGCTAAAAAACAGCTTAATTGTTCCCAAGGCAATAGTGCCAACCAAAGCAATAGCCGCCAACGCCCCTTTCTGATAGGCGGCAATGCGTCGAACGAAGAAAATGGCTATGAACAAAAACAGCTTTACCGCAATTGTCTTTTTTCCTGACTTTATGTTCGACAGGACAGAAGTGATCGACACGACAGAGAAAGCAAAATACAGAAGAAGAAGAATAGAAAAGAATATTAGCGCATCAACACTCCCGCCAATTACATCAGCAAAGCCAAATTTAATGCTCAAATACCTATAACCAAACAACAAAACCACGAAAGGCGCAATAATCAAGAGGCCCAGCCTTGTTAACCGTTCTGAAGTATATGCCGAGATCGTTACGTAGAATCTAGCTAAGAATACGCGAATAACTAGCATATTGAGCAGAATTATTGATGCAACGTACATTAGGCCAGCGGCTAAACCAGACCAACCCATTTCTGGTTCATAAACCCCAAGCCCTCCGGCTTCCTCCCAATGAAAAAGCGCTCCAATTAGTATTACCGGCACAAGAATTAATGAAGACATCAGAAGAAACAGTTGGAACACAGCTACTATAGAAACAACGCCAAAGAATCCCTTGAATTCTACGTTTCTTTCATTTTGCGAAATCTCTAGAAGCCATTTTTGAAGTTTCAAGAAGTAACTATGAATACTGTCTTGCTGATGCGGCAGAAAGAAAAAATCAAGACCTCTGAATGCTATCAGCAACACGCCGATAGATAGAGGTATGTCGATGTAATATTGCAGTGCGGTATTCCCTCATCCATGTTCAATGAAATCTGCTCTCGATAACATTTTATGCAACTGCTTGCATAACTATAGGCCGACTTAGCTGTCAACGAATGGCAAAATATCATAAAATGATGTTATCCGCGAGCGCTGTGACTGCTGAACTCAATGCGCTTGAAAACGGGCATTGGGCCACATGTATCGAAGGTCCGTTTCGTCCGGAGGCTGTGTGAAAACTCCGACCGTCCGGCATAAAACGCCCAAAACACCCTTTATGTGCGCTCTCTCGCGCTACTGAGAGGGCTTTTGCACAGGTGCTGAAAATGAGCGCGACGAGAGAGCTCATGGGCCTGAGTTTTCACACAGCCTCTCCGCATAGCGTCAACCGTCAGGCTGCCCCCGTCGTCATTGCCTGAAGGTGACCCTACACTGTCCCCTGCGCGGCACCTGATGGCGTGACTTCACGATGGCTAAAGGAAGGCCACAGGTCGATCACCAAACGTGATACCTAAAGGTGTTATATTATAGGGACCTGATGGGTGACTGAGGTGGTGGCTTAGGTGTCTGCCTAAGGTGTGCCAGTCTGTACGCCCCATTGCACAGACGCCCAGCCCCTCAGGAAAAAGATGGTGGCAGTTCGGTGCGCTGTCTGAGCCTCAAGAGGTGTCCAGCGACGTGAAAAGGATTGCATATCCCCTGCATATCCCTTGGTTTCTGCACTCTGGCGGCCTGATGGTGCCCGAAGTGGTGACGTATTCTCGACCTAAGTGTGCTGCCTGTGTGTCGTGAGGTGGTACGATCAGGGGACACCGGGGGGGGGGCGGGCGGCACATTAATATATCTCTGACACTCACATTTTTTCGCCATTTCGGGGAAACACCGTGCTGGAAAAGACCAATGATGACTAGAGCTTTTACCTCCTTCATCAGCCACTTAGCCATACCTTTAGGGCCCACCTATGCGGGCAGCCTTTGCGTCCACCTGTAGGTTCCCCTGTGGTCGTACCCGAAGGTTTCCACCTAGAGGCTTCCCGTGAGCTTACCCTGCGTTGCCCTGAGGGTCGTGGAATACGTCTTCATTATGCCTTCAGCGCCAAGATTTTGGAGGTTTATTGGCGTTATGCTACAATCTAACTGTTGCGACTTCCTCATAGCTCAATTGCGGGAACAGTCATTGTAACGAAGAATTTTCGGAAAGGATTTATCTCATGACTTACGGACTTCATAGCTTTCAGCTCAAGAATGCGCATTCTCTTCTAGGCAAAGCAGTCATCATAGCGACATTTGGGGCTATGACCTCGACTATGGCGCTCGCTCAAGAGTTCATGACGCAAAAAGAGCTTCTTGCCACTATACCCGGCGGCCAGTTGTCAGGTGTATCCAATAACGACGGAAAGACGCCGTGGGTACAAGCCTACAGTAAGGCAACAAGTAAAAAGAACGGCAAGCTCAATGGTCTATGGGACGGAAAAGACAAGTACACGGGAGACTGGTTCGTTAAAGGAGACCAGTGGTGTGAAAAAGGGGATTGGGGGCAAAAATGCTGGAGCGTTGAACGCATCGGCACAAAAGAGTTTCGTATCTATGAAGACGGAAAACCGAAAAAGAATACATGGAAACTCAAATAGAAGTGCTCTCATAAGCGCGCGTTAATCGGGTTTGTAGGAAGTTATTTTTGTGGAGCCCCAGAAAACATCTCGGTCTGCCGTCTGGCTGCCCGCTCTCCGGTTAAAGATGTTGAGATGTCGCCTCACTCATTTTGTAAGCCCTTAGCCTAAGTTGCCCCTGAAGGTATACCTGAATAGTTCAGGTGCCCTATCAGGGGCTAACCTTAAGGTGCAGACTTACCTGTTCTTGCGAACATGGTGATGAAGTATCAACCGAACTTGATGGTAGACTATCATCAATCCTCAATTGGTCTTTCGGAGCGAATGCGACCCTTGAGTGTCCCCTGATGGTTCTCCTTAAGAAGGTACTGATTAAAACTGTTATCTAACGGGAACGGGGTCTTAAGTGCCTTATTTATATGGTTAAAAGTGACCCTCAGGAGAGTTCATTTCTCCCAGCCTCTTTCTGGTGCCACCTAGTGTCACTCGCGAAAAATTGGATGCGAAGCCTCACCCAATTCCCAAAGTTGCTTCTTGAACTCTTCAATGACGGCTGGTTGCTTGAAGTATGACATATAGCGCTTCACTTCAGAGCGTTGCTCCCCAAAGTCTGAGGCGAGGTAATCCGCTGTTGTTCCACGAATAAAAGCCTCCCAAGGGATTAGCAACATGGTTGCAAAGCACTCAGCCTCAGCTTCTTCATTGGTATCCACCACTTGCTGTATCTCACCCTTTGCTCCAATCATCTGAGACGAGTTTTGAGCAAGTAGCTGGGGTTCAAAGACCAACTCACCGTCCGAGTTAAGCTGGTCCCTGTGAAGCACGTAATGGCCAATCTCATGTGCCACAACATGCCTACAAAAGTGGACGCCCTTTGTGAGTTTGGTATAGCGGTCATCCTCACAATGGAGAGTGACACCGTGGGTTTCGCCAACAATAACCGCGAACGCACCGCGTGCTGTTGCGGGCAAAACTTCCGATATTCGATAATCGAAATCGTCATTGTTTGCCGCCAACTCTTCAAGGACTTTTTCCAAGTTCAGCTTATGCGTTTCCTTGGCAAAACCCCTGCGAAATTGACTTGCCAGAATACAAACCTCAACGAACCTTTGGAGTTGCAAGTGCGCCCGTTTCGTCTTTGACCTAGGTTTCTTGGGGCTTTTGTTACTTTGAAACATAAGCGCTGACACACGTTCACCAGTCTCTTTTTCGATGATCTGCTGGATTTCTGCGACCGCCTTAGGCGAAAGGTCTTTTCCGAATTGCCTTAGTAGTGCCACCATATTTGGGTGTTCGGACTGTTGCGCCTGTTCTTTCCTTACCCCGTTAGAAAAGCTGGCAAGTTTTCGAAGGTGATGCGCTTCCTTTCCTGTCGTATTTAGAACCCTCAGGTAGACGCGGAGTACATCGTCGCTAATCGCGGCCCGTTGATACTCGATATTGCTAATTCGAGAGAGCGACCATCCAGTTAGTTCTGCAAAAGCAGACTGAGTGATGCCGCGCTCCGCACGTATCTTTTGCACGGCTTTTCCAAATCCTGAACGCATGATTTCGCCCACGTCAACTTCATCGATTTCTTGTGAAATACACTATGTTGAATAGTAGCGTCCAGTCAATACCATATCTGGTCGGCGCAACTATCATCCTCCGTGACCAAATTGACAAACTTGCTCGATGTACACGCTCGGTGGCTTTATCCCGAATACCCGAGTGATTGTGTAACGACTTAGCAATTTAGCGGGTCTAACCACGCGAACAGCAACCCGAGATGCTGGGCGGTCATTGCTTTGCGAGCCCTAAAGCCCAGCCTTTACCAGCCACTCACGAACCTGCTCAGTCCGTTTATCGCCGCTTTGGACGAATGCCCCTCACATCGGGTCGAGAATCACTACATAGCGATCAGTGATTATTTGCTCAGCACCAGGAGCACGTAGATTGGACTGCTGACTTAAAGCCCAGCCTTCACGCCCCACCTAGCGAACTCTCTAAGCCGCGCCTCACGTCCACCATAGGTATTCTCGGCAACCGATTGAGCGGAATGCCCAAGATACCCATGACGAACCTCTACAGGGGCCCCTGCATCCCTTAGCTTGTCGCTTGCCCTGTGTCGCAGCCCATGGACCTTCATACGTTTGTCATCAGTGTTCTTTCTGACCGCTTTCATCAAAGCCGCAGAGGCAGCCGTAGGGCCTCCGTCACGGCCATAAGAAGGGAACAGCGGCTCACTACCCGAACGCCCCTCCACACGCGCCCTGAGGGATTCCCTGAGGCTGTCTGAGGCTAGCGGAACGTGCCTTTCGCTGTTGTTATTCTTGATGCCGTTGATCTCGTTTGCGGTGATCAGGATGGACGGTGTTTCCCCAGAGAGGTCCACATCGCTTACGCGCAGACCACAGGCTTCACCCAGTCGCATCCCCGTCCCTTTCAGCACCAGCCACATATCTGGCAGGTCTTTGCTACGGCCACCCTCAAGGGTTTCTTGCACGGCATCTACAACGCCGTCAGGCAGCGGGACGTTCTTGTCCAGCGAGCTAACCTGTTCCTTGGGCCATGCCAGACGCTCGAATGGGTCGCGCCCTGCTGGTATCTCTAGCTCCCTGACTGCATGGCGATAAGCAGCAGCTACAATAATCATCTCACGCTGACACGACTTTAGTGCCAGAGGTTTCCCGTTTGCCTTCTTAAGCCCTAATAGGTGGTCCTTGAAGGCGCGCGTCGTCAGCCGGTCGATACTCTCAATGGTTATCTCGTCCAGAGATTTCCCTAAGGCGTCACTTAGTCGACCAAAGGTGCGGTCAATTCTGACCATCTCTTTCCGATCATCTGCAAGACCGTTGTCTTTCGCGTAAACATTCCGCATGTCGACCAACGTCGGCTTCGGGGGTTCCTGATCAGGATTCAGGACAGCAGCTACAACTTCGGGGTCCTCTCCACGGGCAGCTAGGCTTTCCCCCACCACCCCACGGGTCCAGCTATCGTCAGGGTCCAACCCTTGAACACCCGCCATGTAGTGCTCTGCAAGGTGCTGGGCGTCGATGAACTTCTGAGTGGCCGACCTTGTGTCAACCTCAGGGTGCCGCCTGTAGGTATCCTCAACAATCTCGTCAAAGTTCCTCAGGTGAAACTGATACTCGCGCTGAAAAGCTGCCCCGTCGCGCGCCTTTATGTGCTTCTGGTAGGCGTCTTCACCACGTATTTTACGCACCCGTTTCGGCCACCTTCTGCGGAAACGCCACTGAGTATCGCTGATAGGGTCGATGTATTTGATCTTCATTCTAAGGGCCATTGTGTGCTGTCCGTGTGTGCTGTCTGCGTTATGCGACACACTCGGAAAATGCTGAATGCCCTTGTTTATAAGGCCGAAAACCAACTGATCAAGTAAGTTCTGGTGCGGTCGAGAAGACTCGAACTTCCACGGGTGTTACCCCACAGCGACCTCAACGCTGCGCGTCTACCAATTCCGCCACGACCGCACTGCCTGTGACTTGGTACGGGGGCGTATAGACGTTGGCGCTCATGTTGTGAAGAGGCAAAAACACGATGGTTTAAAATCCTTTGGGGCCGCCTTATCTTAGGGATCAAACACCGTCGTAAACGCCTGATCGGAACCGCTGATGACCTCGCCCGACCCACGCCCAGTTATTCAAGTCGACGTCGTTTCGGATGTGGTCTGTCCGTGGTGCATTGTCGGGTTTCGGCAGCTTGATTTAGCGCTTCAGCAATTGGGTATTCTGGCGCATCTCAGGTGGCATCCGTTCGAGCTGAACCCGAATATGCCTCTGGAAGGTCAAAATCTGCGCGAGCACATCGCAGAAAAATACGGCTCGACGACCGAGCAAAGTCAACAGGCGCGTGCGCGACTGACGGAATTGGGGACTGCCCTAGGATTTACCTTCAATTTCAACGATGAAAGTCGGATCGTCAATACGTTCTCTGCCCATCAATTACTTGATTGGGCTGAAACGCAAGGTCGGCAACATCCGCTCAAGCTTGCGCTGTTTGAGGCATATTTCACGCACCAACAAGATGTATCCGATCTGGACGTCTTATTGGCAGCCGTCGAAACAGCTGGACTAGATGCTAAAAACGCACGTGTCGTGTTGCAAACGGGCTCACATGCCGAATCCGTTCGCAAGAAGCAGCAGGTTTGGACCAGCCGAGGTGTGTCCGGTGTGCCTTCGATGGTGTTCGGCGGAAAGTACCTGCTGACGGGTGCGCAAGGTACAGACACTTATGTTCAAGTTCTGCAGCGTTGTTTGGCCGAGGCGGCTTGACCCCTTTCCCCTGCCCCGCTCGCACGATATGAGGCCCGCATGGAATGGAAAATCACGGATGGCCTGATCAGCTATGACGATGCGGTCGCCTTTATGGAGGCGCGTGTCGCCGCGATTGCAGCGGGCGATGCCGATGAATGCGTCTGGTTGCTTGAGCATCCCCCGCTCTACACCGCCGGAACTTCTGCCAAGATCGACGATTTGACGGATCCGGAACGCTTTCCAGTCTATCAAAGCAAGCGCGGCGGTGAGTACACCTATCACGGCCCCGGACAGCGTGTCGCCTATGTGATGCTTGATCTGAACAAACGAGGCCGCGATGTGCGCAAGTTTGTGAAACAGCTTGAGACCTGGGTGATTTCGTCCTTGGCAGAATTCAATGTACACGGCGAAGTAAGAAACGGTCGTGTCGGTGTCTGGGTCCGTCGGGACGACAAGCCGCTGTCAGCTACAGGCGAGCCTGCAGAGGACAAGATTGCCGCGATTGGCCTGCGTTTACGTAAGTGGGTCAGCTTTCACGGTATCTCGATCAATGTAGAACCAGAGCTTGACCATTTTTCCGGCATCGTCCCCTGTGGCATCACAGATCATGGCGTGACCTCACTGGTCGATCTCGGGTTGCCGGTCACAATGGCAGATCTCGACGCTGCGCTGCAGAAGACATTTGATGACGCCTTTGAATCGGTCAACGCGTGAAAGTGCCGGGGTATGGCAACGGGCTTCGATTCGCTTTTTGACGTGATGAGAACAACAATCGTTAAAAGCGGCCTCGTCTGTTTCCTAAGGGCAACTCTGTTTACTAAATGTTGACCCGATTTGGGGCAATCTTTAGCCAAAATCCATTTAACTGACATACATATGCCTTGTTAACGAGTAGCATGGAACGACCAGTCTAGAGTGAGTGGTATGTTAAACCGGTGATCCGGGGTTTGCGCCCTGCGAAATCCGATAAGTGTTTGGTTACGAGTCTGCCGTTCCGACCCCAAATCGGAACGGCAATTCGCTTAAAGCCCCTTATTCTTCCTGATGCCCAAACCGAGAAAAACCGACGCACGCGCTTTCAGATTGCTCGATTTCCAACGTTGCGTGCCCTATGGCAAAACGGTCCATCAAGCTCTGCCGTACATCGGCGCGTATGCCATCAGCTCTCGACATAGCACCTGCGTCAATGACCAGATGAGCGGTCAAGGCGGGTTGCCGCTCTTGCATGCTCCACAGGTGAACATGGTGCACTTCGCGAACACCTTGTGTGGCTTCAATGGCCGCGGCGACCTCTTCTGGGTCCAAATCAGGGGGCGCGCCCAGCATTAACACACGGATGGTTTCTCCAATCTCGGATTTGACGTGCCACAAGATGTAGATCGAGATCATGATCGTGACTGCCGGATCCACCCAGGTCCAGTTGAACAGAATAACCGCCGCCCCCGCGATAATAACGGCAATCGAGCCCAGTGCGTCAGCGAGGTTGTGCAGAAAGGCCGCGCGGATATTCATGCTGTCCTTAGCCATGGAATACGTCAGCGCCGCGGTAATCAGGTCGACAACAAGGGCCAGCGTCGCGACCCAAACCACCATCCAACCATTGATGGTTTCAGGTTCAAAAAACCGCATGACGCCTTCATAGAACAGGTAAACCGACAAAACGACCAAGGTGGTGTAGTTCACAAGCGCGGCGACCACCTCTGCCCGGCCATAGCCAAAGCTCATCCGGGCATCAGCCGGTCGCCGGGCAATCTTGCGCGCGAAAAACGCAATGATCAGCGCCACGGCGTCTGAAAAATTATGCAAGGCGTCCGCAATAAGCGAGAGAGATCCCGAAAAAATGCCGCCGACAACTTGCGCAACCGTCAACAGCATATTGACCCCGATCGCCCAGGCCACACGCGCATCGCCCGCGTTTGGGTCCACGTGACCATGTGAATGCCCATGGTGGGAATGTTGATGTGCCATATCGTTTTGTGTCCCTTGTTTCGGCTACACACCGCATGTAATACCTCTAGTCACTAGAGGTTCAAGGGGGTTGGGAAAAATGCATTCAATCGGGGACTTATCGCGACTAACCGGTGTGAAGGTACCCACCATCCGCTTTTATGAAAGCAAAGGGCTACTGCCGGAACCGGGTCGCACGACCGGCAATCAACGCCGATACGATGCGGCAGCCTTAAAGCGATTACATTTCATTCGTCATGGCCGAGATCTTGGACTACCTCTGGCCGATGTGCAGGCCTTGCTGTCACTGGAAGGGGCCAAGGGGCCCGATCTGAACCGGGCCCATGAAATCGCCAAGCGACAGTTGGCGGATGTGCGGGACCGGATCGCGCGCCTGCGTGGTCTCGAGTTGGAATTGGCCCACATTACCAAAGCATGCGATGGGCATCACGATCACGTTTGCGCGGTGCTGCAAGCGTTTACGGATTGTGGTCCGCGCTGTGCAAACCCAGGCGCGGACCCAGATTGATCAAGGCAGCACGGCTTTGATCTTGTCGGCATGTGCGCCGATCACATCGAAGTCGCCCATCTTCCCCGGCGGGCGCATGGCAATGCCTTCGTGGCGAGGAAGCACGTGGAAATGCAGGTGAAACACCTCCTGCCCTCCGGCCGCTTCGTTGAACTGCTGAATTGTGACACCATCCGCGTCAAAGGCCTGCTTCACGGCATGCGCCATCTTTTGGACAGTTGCAATGACGGTTGAGAGTTGTTCCGGTGTGGCATCCAGCACGTTGCGACACGCGGTCTTGGGGATCACCAACAAATGCCCGTCTGTACGTGGCATGATATCCATGAATGCCAGAGTATCCTCATCCTCATACACCCGCATCGACGGGATTTCTTCGCGCAGGATTTTGGCAAAGATGTTTTCTGGATCGTAACTCATGTCGCACCTTCCGTGTTGTCCACGCGCCCGTTTTTGCGGCCCATATGGCAAAGGTCAAGGGATCGAGACAAATCCCTCGATTTCTCAACACCCAAATTCAGAATCGACAAGACTTGCAAGGTTCTGGATGGCAAGCTGAAGCGGGATAGAAACCGGATGGAACATGATGGCAGACCTGATCCTGCGCGGAATGGCAATTGGCGTGATCGCAATCACCATCGCCGTCTTAATGCTGCACCAGCGACCACACGGGACGCTGTCTGTTGTCGCATTGGGTTTGTGCACAGGTTGCTACTTGCTGGTTTCGGCACCGGCAGAGCTGCCGGGTGTTTTGCGGGGGGCACTCGTTATCGGGGCCACACTGACGCCGATGGCCCTGGCTTGGATGGCGACCATCCAACTTACCGATGAGCGATCACAACGCAGGCCTGTTTTGATATTGGCCGCCCTTACCGTTGTGGCAGCTATGCTTGTACCAGTATTGCCGATGTTCGCGCCGATCCGGGGCGGGTTGGCAATCGCACTGTACCTGGGGCTGATCGTCTTGGCACTGGCAACGGACAGTGATGATCTGGTCAACCAGCGTCGCAGGTTCAGGCGCGGGTTTCTGGCCGCAATGGGCGCGTTGGGTCTGATCGTTTCCATTGTCGAGGTGAGCGGGCTGGATGCGAATTTACCCATCTGGGTGTATCCCCTGCAGGCCAGCGCCATTCTGGTGCTTGTACTTTTGTTCAGTATCTGGGCACTGGAACCTGCCTGGGTTCCGCCCACGGATCGCATCCGGCTTAAACCAAGACCGGACCTTGTTGAACGAATTGAACAATCCATGCGTCGCGGCATCTGGCAGCGCGAAGGCCTGACCATCGGCGCCTTCTCAGAAGAGCTTGGCGTGCCCGAACATCAACTGCGTGCCACCATCAACAGCCAAATGGGGCACCGCAACTTTTCGACGTTCATCAATACCGCCCGTATCAAAGCGGCCAAAACCCTTTTGAATGACCCGCAACACGAACGAACGACTATACTTGAGATCGCGCATGAGGTTGGTTTTGCGTCCCTTGGACCATTCAACAAAGCGTTCCGTTCCCAGACCGGAACAAACCCGCGCGACTATCGCAATCGGGACTGATCGATTCCGAAAATACCGGTTCATTCTGCAAATTTCGCGTTGATTTCAGCATCGACGAGACCTGCCCACCGCATCCAGACATCCTATTCGTATCTCAACACATGACGGAGCTTGGATATGAGTGAGTTTTCCCTGATTGATGCAATCATCGGTACCCTGACCCATGATACACTGCGGTATGCGCTGGGGGCCGGCGGCACCTTTTTGGTCGTAAACACGATGCTGGCCCGCCGCCTGCAAGATCGCAAGATACGTGACCGAACGCCGGGATGGTCCCAAATCAAGCGAGAGGTGCTGACCAGCGCGCGGACAGTTTTGATTTTTGCCGCAACCGGCATCCTGATCGGTCTCGGCCATTCCAGTGGTCTTGTCCCGATCTATGACAAGGTCTCAGACTTTGGCTGGACCTACCTGATCGCTTCGCTTGCGTTGATCATAGTGGCCCATGATGGGTGGTTTTACTGGACCCATCGTCTGCTGCATACAAGGCGCCTTTTCAGACTGGCCCACCGCACGCATCATCAGTCGCACAATCCAACGCCGTTCACATCTTATTCGTTCGACATAACAGAAGCTGTCCTTAACGCATTGTTCCTACCTATCTTTGTCGCTTTGGTGCCCATGAATACAGTCGCCCTGCTTGTCTTCTTGTTTCACATGATGTTGCGCAATGCGCTTGGCCATTGCGGGTACGAGGTTTTTCCCGCTGACCGAAACGGAAAACCCTTGCTCGATTGGATGACGAGTGTCACGCATCATGACCTCCACCATAGCCACGGGCGCTATAACATGGGTCTGTACTTCACTTGGTGGGACAGGCTCATGGGAACCGAACATCCAGACTATCACAAGGAATTCGCACGCGTCGGGTCGGCTTTCAATCCGCCGGTTGGCTAAGGATAGTCACGGTTTCGGGCCTGCTGTTTCTGGCCGGCAAGGAAGCACGTGCGGAACTGTCGGGCCTCTACTCTGCCCCCTATCTTGGCGCTGTCGTTCGGTTTGAACCCTGCCCTGGCGATCCCGCCTCAACATGCGGTCGCGTCCTTTGGGGTTGGGAAACCGCAAGTTGGCGGCACATGCGACCAGGAGAGTTCATGATCACAGGCCTACGCCCAGGCGCAAATGGTTGGGGGCAAGGACGGTTGTTGCACCCTGAAACCGGGCTGTCTTTTCGCGGCTCTGCAACCAAGCTTCCAGACGGACGGTTACGCCTTAAGGGATGCGCCGGGCCGATCTGCGCGACACAGAATTGGGTACCGCTGGATCACCTGAGGAACACCCTTTCTGACCTGGAGTAAGGCGGCATATAGCGCACCCTTTTCAAGAGGGTGCGGCTATTTATCTTGATCTATATCAAACTCGACCATTGAAGGTGCCCTCTTCGCAATCTAAAACCAGCAGGAAACCCGCGTGTCAGAGAGGTCTGTCTGCGCGGCGCAGTTGCAACAGGAGGCACCTAATGGCAGACGCAGCCATTCATGGTCACGAGCATGAAGACAACCGCAGCTTTTTTACGCGCTGGTTCATGTCGACCAACCACAAAGATATCGGGATTCTGTACCTGATCTTCTCGGCGCTTGCCGGGTTTATCTCGGTGGCGATGACCATCTATATGCGGCTCGAACTGATGCATCCGGGCGTGCAGTACATGTGTTTGGAAGGCTTCATGGCCGACCCGTGTACCCCCAACGGACACCTGTGGAACGTAATGATCACCTATCACGGTGTTCTGATGATGTTCTTCGTAGTAATCCCTGCCCTGTTCGGTGGATTTGGCAACTATTTCATGCCGTTACAGATCGGCGCGCCAGATATGGCGTTTCCGCGGATGAACAACCTGTCCTTCTGGCTGTACGTTGCCGGTACATCGCTGGGTATCGCATCGCTTCTTGCGCCCGGTGGCAATGATCAGGCCGGATCAGGCGTTGGCTGGGTTCTTTACCCGCCGCTGTCTACGACCGAAGGCGGCATGTCCATGGACCTTGCGATTTTCGCCGTGCACGTATCGGGCGCCTCCTCGATCCTCGGCGCGATCAACATGATTACCACCTTCCTGAACATGCGTGCCCCGGGCATGACCCTGTTCAAGGTGCCGCTGTTTAGCTGGTCGATCTTCGTCACCTCTTGGCTGATTCTGCTGTCCCTTCCGGTTCTGGCGGGCGCGATTACCATGTTGCTGATGGACCGCAATTTTGGCTTTACCTTCTTTGATCCTGCTGGTGGCGGCGATCCGATCCTGTATCAGCACATCCTGTGGTTCTTTGGCCACCCGGAAGTGTACATCGTGATCCTGCCTGGTTTCGGCATCATCAGCCACGTCATCGCGACCTTCTCGCGCAAGCCGATCTTCGGGTACCTGCCTATGGTGTGGGCGATTATCGCGATCGGCGTTCTGGGCTTCGTCGTGTGGGCACACCACATGTACACCGTTGGCTTGTCGCTGCGTCAGCAAGCTTACTTTATGCTCGCCACGATGGTCATTGCCGTGCCGACAGGGGTTAAGGTCTTCTCATGGATTGCGACCATGTGGGGCGGTTCAATCGAGTTCAAGACGCCGATGCTGTTCGCCTTTGGCTTCCTGTTCCTGTTCACCGTCGGCGGTGTGACCGGTGTGGTTCTGTCGCAGGCGGGTATCGACCGCGCGTATCACGACACCTACTACGTGGTTGCTCACTTCCACTATGTGATGAGCTTGGGTGCCGTCTTCGCGATCTTCGCTGGCGTCTACTTCTATTTCTCGAAGATGACGGGTCGTCAGTACTCGGAGTTCTGGGGCAAGGTTCACTTCTGGCTGTTCTTCATCGGCGCGAACCTGACCTTCTTCCCGCAGCACTTCCTGGGCCGTCAGGGCATGCCGCGCCGTTATATCGACTACCCTGAGGCCTTCGCACAGTGGAACTTTGTCTCGTCGATTGGTGCGTTCGTGTCCTTCGCCTCGTTCCTGCTGTTCTTCGGCATTGTGTTCTACGCCCTGTTCCGGGGCGCCAAAGAAACACGACCGAACCCGTGGAACGAATACGCAGATACGCTGGAATGGACCCTGCCCACCCCACCGCCCGAACACACGTTCGAGCAGCTGCCCAAGCAGGAAGACTGGGACAAAGGCCACGCGCACTGATCCCTGCATTCTGAGCTGAATTCTACAAAGCCCCGCGTTTCGCGGGGCTTTGTGTTTTAAATTCCCCAGTATCGAATTTGCTCACCGTCACGCGTGGACTCGTCAGAGAACAAATCGCTAGTATCCCCAAAACGCCCTTTCCCCCGACCAGCACTAAGCAAAGATCCACATCACATGATTCTCCACGACGGCATCTCGCTCCGGCAAATGGTCAAAGGGTCCTTTGGCTTTATCTGTATCGTTCTGACCTGGATCTTCCTGCTTGAGCTGGTGGATGCGATCACCCCGATAGACTTGATCTCCAACTCCAGCCCTCCGGTCACGATATTGGGGCTAGCGGTGGCGTTCTTTCTGGGCTTCAAGAATACCTCAGCCTATGCCCGCTGGGTCGAAGCGCGCAAGATTTGGGGCGATCTGGTCAATACCAGCCGGGATTGGGGCAATGTGATTACCAACCTTGTCCAGCTTGACGGCACCCCGATCGATCCGGAAGTACGTCGTGAGTTGCTTGAGCGTCACATAGCATGGTTGAACATGCTGGCATATCAGTTGCGTCAGCCTTCTTTGAACGGACGAACGCGCAGGCCATGGATGTTTGGACACAAACCAGCCTCGGACAAGATTGCGCTGCACCAGGATCCTGAAAGCTGGCGCAAAAGCCAGCTTGCGCAAGATTTGCCCAGGCTGAAAGGAAAGTCCAACCGCGCCGCATACCTGCTGTTTCTACAGGGTGAGCGGCTTTCGGCGCTGGCGCAAACGCACAGTATCGATCCGTATTGGCATGTGGCGCTGATGAACAGGCTAACGCGGCTCACAGATGCGCAGGGTCAGAGTGAGCGTATCAAGAATACCCCGTTCCCCAGACAGGTTGCCGAGGTCGGGCGAGTCTTCAGCTATATCTTCATCTTCTTGCTGCCACTGGCGTTCAACGACGAACGTTCGATCACTATTGGGTTGGATATACCGATGCTGCAATCGGTGTTTCTGGACTGGATGATCTTCGCCCCGATCGGCGCGCTGGTGTGCTGGATATTCTTCGTGACGGAACGGGTCAGCGCGTCGATGGAAGACCCGTTTGAAGGTGATGCCACCGATGTCCCGATCTCGGCGATCAGCCGCATGATCGAGATCGACTTACGTCAGATGACCGGCGTTGGAACGGCACCTAACCCTTTGGCTCCAATTGACAAAACCCTTATCTGAGGCGTATCGTCTTCCCGCCACGACGCGCAAAGATCGAAAAATGTGGCCGTTTGATGTATCCTGATCGCAGAGCCCCTGCAACAGGAGCGGTACAATGCCCGAAATTGACTTTTGGTTTTCAATTGGCAGCACCTACAGCTTTCTGACGGTCATGCGCTTGGATGATTGGTGCGCCGAAAACGATGCGACGGTTGTTTGGCGGCCCTTCAACGTGCGCACCGTCATGTCGGAACAACAGAACATTCCCTTTGCGGGAAAGCCGGTTAAGTCGGCCTATATGTGGCGCGACATCGAACGGCGCGCAGCCAAGTACCGCATCCATGCCAATCTGCCAGCGCCCTACCCAATCTCGGATTTAGCACTGGCCAATCAAGTGGCCTTGTTGGGGATGAAAGACGGGTGGGGAAAGCTGTTCACTCAGAATCTGTATCGCATCTGGTTCGAGGAAGGTATTGAGGCGGGCAGTGAATCGGCCCTGTCCGAGGCGCTACTGCGCTGTCAGCAGGATCCGCGTCTTGCCCTTGCCCGCGCGCGCAGCCCTGATACGGTCTCCGCCCTTGAGGCCGAGACAGATCAGGCCACCCGGCTTGGGGTGTTTGGCGCACCCAGCCTTGTTGTACGCGGAGAGGTGTTCTGGGGCGATGACCGGTTGGATGATGCACTGTCCTGGGTGCGCGTTGGTCACGTCATCTGATCATTAACCGTCGACACCCGACCATAGTGCGTTATTTTTTCACCATGCCTTATCGATGGAATCAAACATCGGAAACCGAACAAGAACTGCGCCTCTGGCCGCATAACTCTCTGCCACCGCGCGGGGCCATGATCGTTATTTTGTCGGTATTTCTGTTTGGTCTTATTCCGCTGTTGGCAATGTTGGGTTCGGTCATCTTGTGGGGATTACTACCGTTTCTGCTGCTCACCGTTTTAGGACTGTGGCTGGCCATACAGACAAACTATCGTGCCCGCAGTGCGTTCGAGGTGCTAACCTTAAACGGATCTCAGGCGAAGCTGGTTCATCACACGCCGGGCCATGGTGATCAGGAATGGTCGTGCAATCGCTACTGGGCACGCCCACAGATGCACCTAAAAGGCGGGCCGGTCCCGCACTATGTCACATTGATCGGAGATGGTCGCGAGGTCGAGATTGGTGCATTCCTGTCCGAAGATGAACGCATCACACTCTATGACGACCTCGTCGAGAAACTGCGCAGTCCAGCCGCGCAGTAGCCCATTTCATGTGTGCAATTTGCTCAGCAGCCACCGTTCGACGCAGCGCAAAGATGATCCTTGACCATCGGTCCGACCTTGCCGAAATCCATTTGCCCAGTGTAGCGGGTCTTGAGCTCGCCCATCACCTTGCCCATGTCGCGGATCGAACCCGCACCGGTTGCAGTGATGGCGGTTTGAATGGCGTCGCTGACCTCATCTTCATCAAGCTGCTTGGGCAGAAATTCTTCGATAATGCCAACTTCGCGCAGCTCACGCTCGGCCAGGTCCAAACGCCCACCTTCTTCGTAGGCCCGCGCGCTTTCCTTGCGTTGCTTGGTCATTTTTCCAAGGATTTCAAGAACCTCAGAGTCGCCGCATCCTTTGGCCTCTTCACTACCGGATCCGCGCGTGGCGATATCCCGGTCTTTAATTGCCGCATTGATCAGCCTCAGCGTCGACAAACGCTCAGCTGCTTTATCTTTCATTGCTTGCTTAAGGGCGATATTCACCCTCGATCGCATATCCATCTGGTTTGTCCATCCCCATGGCAACGGAACCACGAACATATCGAAATAAAAAGAGCGATACAACAGCCTTCAGGTACAGTTAAGTTGTTGAATTTAAACAATAGCCGAAAAATTGAACAGACTTGACCCAGCGGCCTAACCCCCTTAGATATGCGCCGATTTACCCTGCAGGAGAGTCGTGCCATGGCCCAGAACGTCCAGTCCAAGCCCACCGCATGTCTGGCATTGGCCGACGGAACTCTGTTTTACGGTATGGGCTTTGGGTCAACCGGCCAAACTGTGGCCGAGCTGTGCTTTAATACAGCGATGACCGGGTATCAGGAGATCATGACAGACCCCTCATACGCGGGACAGATCGTGACATTCACCTTCCCACATATCGGCAATGTCGGCGTGAACCCGGAAGATGATGAAACCGGCGATCCGGTTGCAGCTGGCATGGTGGTCAAATGGGACCCAACCGAGCCGTCGAACTGGCGTTCGGCGGAGGAGTTAAAAGGGTGGCTGGCCCGTCGTGGCCGTATCGCCATCGGTGGCATCGATACAAGGCGCCTGACCCGCGCGATCCGTCAGCAAGGCGCGCCGCATGTCGCACTGTCACATGACCCCAATGGCAACTTCGACATTGAAGCTCTGATCGCCGCTGCGCGCGGATTTGCCGGGCTGGAAGGCATGGATCTCGCCAAAGACGTCACGTGCGCGCAAAGCTATCGCTGGGACGAAATGCGTTGGGCATGGCCTGATGGGTATCCGCAGCAGGAAAACCCGGTCCACAAGGTCGTTGCGGTCGACTACGGTGCAAAACGGAACATCCTGCGCTGCTTGGCCTCTGCCGGTTGCGATGTCACGGTCTTGCCCGCGACAGCAACGGCTTCAGAGGTTCTGGCGCACGAGCCAGATGGCGTGTTTCTGTCCAACGGTCCCGGTGACCCCGCCGCAACCGGTGAATACGCTGTACCGATGATCAAAGAAATCCTGGATACGACTGACCTGCCCGTGTTCGGAATCTGCCTTGGCCATCAAATGCTGGCACTGGCGCTTGGCGGTCAGACCGTCAAAATGAATCACGGTCACCATGGCGCAAATCACCCGGTCAAAGATCTGGACACAGGCAAGGTCGAGATCACATCGATGAACCATGGCTTCGCTGTTGACGCTCAGACCCTACCTTCTGGGGTCGTTGAAACCCATCGCTCGTTGTTTGACGGGTCGAATTGCGGAATCCGCATGACTGATCGTCCGGTTTACTCGGTGCAATATCATCCGGAGGCTTCACCCGGACCACAAGATAGCTTCTACCTGTTCGAACGCTTTGCAGCTGCAATGGCGGACAGCAAAGAAAAGGCTTAGCTTCCAATTCATCCAGTGTTAACTGGGTGTTAACCTAGATTTCACAACCTTGGCCGCAGGTAACTGCGTCAGGGTTGTTTGATGGTCGAGCTAAATCTACATAATTTCACCGCTGCCGAACCAGGCCCTGCAGAAGGCCTGCGCAAACCGCTTGGGTCTTGCTTGGTGGAACAAGGTGCAATCACCCTGTCGCAGCTGGATCTCGCCCTTCGTCTGCAAGACCGGCAAAAAGCACCATTGGGTGAAATCCTGGTGGGCGAGGGCTGGATCACCCGACACGACGTGTTGAACGCCTTGGCGTTACAATCCGGTTGGCAAATTGCAAATCTTGATGAAATTCCGCCAATGCCGGAACTATGCCACCTGAAGCCGGTCAATTTCTGGTTGGCGCACAACGTAATCCCATGGATGCGCATCGGTCCCCTGCTCTTGGTCGCAACAGCGCGGCCTGACCGCTTCGTTACAGTTTCAAAGGAAATGCAGGATTGCGGTTACGCCGTCATCCCTGTTCTGGCTGCCCCAGATCAGATTGA
Source organism: uncultured Ruegeria sp. (assembly GCF_947504215.1). Classification (GTDB taxonomy): domain Bacteria; phylum Pseudomonadota; class Alphaproteobacteria; order Rhodobacterales; family Rhodobacteraceae; genus Ruegeria. The sequence goes on from NZ_CANNGO010000001.1 coordinate 255,663, forward strand.
TCATACAATCGGACGCCAGTTTTCAAAACCGCTCGCTCAGGCCGCGGAAACGCGGGTAGACGAAGCGCAAAGCTGCCGCACCTGGACCGCCGGATCGCGCATGCGCCCTGCTGCAGCAATCGTCGCTGCTTTGACCTTTTTGACCGCAGTGCCTCAAGTCAGCCTCGCGGTTTTGCTCTTTTTGACGATCAGCACACTGATCCTGTTTTCCGCCCTGCGAATTTCGGGGGCAGTAGCATATGTTCTTCATCAGCTTGCTCGCAAACCTGATCGGTCAGAAATCGCCACCGTTCCTCTCCGCCATCCCTGTGTGTCGATCATGGTGCCTTTGTACAAGGAACGAGAGATTGTCGACGCACTGGTCTGCAGGCTCCAACGACTGACATACCCCAAAGCTCTGCTGGACGTTATTCTGGTTCTTGAGGAAAAGGATGACGTCACGCGCGAGACACTGGCAAAGGCAGACTTACCCAGCTGGATCCGCACGATAGAAGTGCCCGAATTCAACGGGCTGACAACAAAGCCCCGTGCAATGAACTATGCGTTGGACTTTTGCAGGGGTGACATTTTGGGCGTCTGGGACGCCGAGGATGCACCCCAACCAGACCAAATCGAACGGGTGGTCAATCACTTCACTCAAGCCGCCCCCGACGTTGTGTGCCTGCAGGGTGGTCTGGACTATTACAATCCACGCACCAACTGGCGTTCACGTTGCTTTTCAATCGAATACAACAGCTGGTTCCGGGTTGTCCTGCCGGGAATTGCCCGCCTGGGACTTGTCGTTCCGTTGGGCGGAACCACATTTTTCTTCCGTCGTGACAAGCTGTTAGAGCTCGGCGGATGGGACGCCCACAACGTCACCGAAGATGCAGATTTGGGCGTAAGGCTTTGCCGTGCGGGCTATCGAACGGAAATGGTCGATACTACGACGTTTGAAGAGGCAAACTTTCGCGCCTGGCCATGGGTGAAGCAACGCTCTCGCTGGCTCAAGGGATTTATGGTCACCTACCTCGTGCATATGCGGGATCCGCTGCAACTGTACAAAGATCTTGGGCTGCGCAAGTTCATGGGTATTCAGGCTTTTTTCCTGGGAACTATCGGTCAATTCCTTCTGGCTCCGGTGCTGTGGGTGTTTTGGCTAACCGCGCTGGGGCTGTACAACCCAATGGTGCAGGTGATCTCTCATGAGATGCTGACATCACTCGTTTGGATGTTCCTGGCAGCCGAAGGTTTGAATATGGCCGTCAGCGCCCTCGCCGTTTCTGCCCCAGAGCGCCGGTTTTTGTTGCCGTTTGTTCCAACGATGTGTCTGTATTTCCCTCTGGGCATAATCGCAGCCTACAAAGCCCTGTGGGAGCTGGCAGTCAAACCCTTCTATTGGGACAAGACCCAACATGGTCAGGCCGACGAAGACCTGCCATTGGCCTGAGGATCAGCTTTCGCGCCGGACGGCGTCTTGCTTCAGGCGAGTCATGAACGCGATGGAAATGTGTTCTTTCAAAGCGCGATCTGCGGCCTCTTCGTCTCGGGCGGTAATAGCCTCGACGATACCCTTATGTTCACTCTGCGCAATTTCTCCGCGGCCCTGAACCGCCAATGACGTGGTTGCCATAAGGGCCATGGTGCGATGCACCAAATTCAGCTGTTGAACCAGATAGCGGTTATGTGACGCCAGGTGGATTTGTTCGTGGAACCTGCGGTTGGCGCGCGACAAAGCCGACGGATCATCCACCAACGCATCATCTGCCGCAACCATATCCTGCAACACCTTGATCTCTTCTTCGGTGGCGTGCTTGGCCGCAAGACGCGCAGCAAGTCCCTCCAACTCGCGGCGCACGATGTACAACTCGGCCATTTGGTTGTGATCAAGAGAGGCGACAATCAGCGACCGCCCGTCCCTTTCTAGCAGCGACTGAGTTTCCAACCGCTGCAACGCCTCACGGATAGGCGTTCGGGATACGCCGAACCGTTCTGCCAACTCGCTTTCGACCAGACGGTCACCGGGTCGATAGACACCCACATCGATCGCTTCGAGTATCAGGGTATAGGCGTCTTTGTTAGAGGTTCGTGTCTGGCTCATGGGGTGCATCGTCTCCTCGTTCGGACATGTCTATCCGTCACATGGCCCCGCAATCAAGAGCAGCATTGAAAACCGCGACGCTGCGCCCTAAACCCCACTCATGGTCAAACCTGCCTTTACTCACGTCACCCAATGGGTGTTCGATCTCGACAACACGCTTTACCCGCCGCACATGCGCCTGTTCGATCAGATCGAGGTGCTTATGACCGACTATGTGGTTCAGGCCATCGGCGTGGATCGCGCAGAAGCGGACCGGTTGCGATCTCACTACTGGCGTGAATACGGCACCACGCTTGCTGGGCTGATGGCCGAGCATGATCTGGACCCCGACCCTTATCTGCATGCGGTGCATCAGGTCGACATGAGCCATATGACACCGGACACTGCGCTGGCAGACCATATCCGCTCACTGCCCGGCAGGTGCATCGTCTACACCAACGGCAGTGCGCCATATGCAGAAAAGGTATTAGAGGCGCGAGGCTTGTCAGGTTTGTTTGACGCGATCTATGGCGTCGAGCATGCCGGCTACCGTCCAAAGCCCGAGAAAGCGGCCTTTGAGACGATCTTCGCGAAAGATGGAATAAAAGCTGATACAGCTGCGATGTTCGAAGATGACCCCCGGAACCTGGCGGCTCCGCACGAAATGGGTATGCGCACGGTTCACGTCGCACCAGACCCGCACGAAGCGGATCACATTCATCATCACACGGATGACCTGACAGCGTTCTTGGCCCGCCTGCGATAGGCTGTCACACTGCGACGATCTGCACGTTCTTCGGCTACATTGGCATCCCTATATGCCCTAGAGCGACGAACAGAACGGAGACCCCCATGAGCGCGATCGAGATGCCTCGGCACCTGCCGATGTGGCAGCGTATGTTGTATTCAATCCCCTTGTTTGGCTGGATGGCCCGTGACGTGGCCGATGGCGAACCCGAAGATCTGGGATATACGGCCGCCGCGATTATTAGCATGTGGGGCTGTTCCGCGCTGGTGTTTGGATTGCCTGGACTGTACTTGCCAGCGGTGGCAATGGTGCCAGTGATGTTCCTGATCCTCATCCTGATTTCACTGGGCTGAGAAACGGGACAGGATGTCACTTGGCGCATGTGACGGAACCGCATTAGGGTCTGTCCATAACGGAGAATGGCGCCATGACCGACAGCTGTGACATCCTGATTTCTGGCGGTGGTATTGCCGGCCTGACTGCTGCCGCGGCCTTTGGATCGGCTGGGTTCGACGTGATCTGTGTTGATCCGACACCGCCTGTCACGGAACGGGATGCGGATGGGTCCGACCTGCGGACCACGGCATTCCTGCAACCTGCACATAGCTTGCTGGAACAATGCGGATTGTGGGGTCGGTTGGAAGCTGATGCTGCGCCGCTTCAGATCATGCGGATCGTCGATGCGGGCGGGGACGTGCCCGAGCCGCGCGTTGTTCGCGATTTCAATGCCTCCGACGTGTCCGATCAGCCCTTTGGTTGGAACCTGCCCAACTGGCTGTTGCGCCGTGAAATGGTGGCCCGCCTGTCCGAGTTGCCCAATGTCGACTTTCGCCCTGGCACGGGCACCGTCAACCTGTTCACCCGCATCGCTGAAGCACGTGTGAGTCTAAGCGATGGCAGTCGCATCCGCTGCAAATTGGTCATCGCTGCAGACGGGCGCGCGTCACCAATGCGCGAGGCTGCCGGGATCCAGGTCAAGACCATACGTTATGGTCAGAAAGCGCTGGCCTTTGCAGTCACGCACCCAATTGCGCACGAAAACGTCTCGACCGAGATCCACCGTTCCGGCGGGCCTTTCACCTTGGTGCCACTACCCGACTGGAGGGGTCAGCCGTCTTCAGCAATCGTTTGGATGGAACGCGGCCCGCGCGCACTTGAGCTGTTGAACCTGGGCTCTGACGCCTTCGAGACCGCGATGACCGAACGATCATGCGGGTTGTTCGGGCCTTTGAAACTGGCCTCGCGTCGTACCATATGGCCGATCATCAGCCAGTCTGCGGAATACCTGTCGGGCGAGCGCATTGCGCTGATGGCCGAGGTTGCCCATGTCGTGCCACCCATAGGCGCTCAGGGTTTGAACATGTCCCTAGGCGACCTGCGCTGCTTGTTGGAATTGGCGCAGGCCCGCCCCGATGGGCTTGGGGACACGGATATGCTTGAGGCTTACCACAAAGCCCGTCACGCCGAGATTGAACTGCGCGTCAAAGGTATCGACTTGCTGAACCGCGCCTCGATGATTGAGGCGCGTCCGCTGCGCGATGCGCGCGCCATGGGGCTGAACGCGCTTTATTCGCTGCCACCGGTACGCAAGACGCTGATGCAGATGGGGCTTGGCGTCCGCTAAGCCCCAATTGGTTTCAAAGCACCTGATCCAGCACCCGCTTCAAGCGGCCAATGGTGCCATCCACATCATAAAGCTTGTCCAAGCCGAACAGACCCAAGCGGAAAGTGCTGAAACCTGCGGGTTCGTCACACTGCAGCGGCACACCTGCAGCAATCTGCATGCCCAATGCAGCAAATTTCTTGCCGTTTTGAACCTCGGGGTCCGACGTATAGCTGACAACCACGCCGGGCGCGCCGAACCCATCGGCAGCCACGGACATGATGCCTTTGTCCTTCAGCATCCCTCTTACACCATTGCCCAAGGCCCACTGGGATTCGCGCAGTTTTTCGAACCCATAGTCTCGTGTTTCAATCATGGTATCCCGAAACTCTGTCAACGCGTCGGTTGGCATCGTGGCATGATAGGCATGCCCGCCATTCTCATAGGCCTGCATGATCTGACGCCACTTCTTCAAATCGATGGCAAAACTATCGGAACTGGTTTGTTCAAGCCGCGCCTCAGCCCGGTCTGACAACATGACCAGACCAGCACAGGGCGATGCGCTCCACCCCTTTTGTGGTGCCGAGATCAAAACATCCACACCGGTTGTCTTCATGTCGATCCAAGCGCATCCCGATGCGATGCAATCCAGAACCATCAGCGCCCCGACCTCATGCGCAGCTGATGCCATGGCAGTAACGTAGTCGTCCGGAAGGATCACTCCGGCCGATGTTTCAACATGGGGTGCAAACACGACATCGGGTCGTTGGTCGAGTATCGTTGCCACCACCTCGTCGATGGGTGCAGGCGCAAACGCGGATGGGCTGGAATTGCCGACCTCCCGCGCTTTCAGAACGGTGGCCGATGCGGTCAGCTCACCGCTCTCGATGATCTGGCTCCAGCGATAGGAAAACCAACCGTTGCGAACCACCAAAACATTAGCGCCGCGGGCAAATTGACGGGCCACCGCCTCCATTCCATAGGTCCCGCCACCGGGAATTACGGCAACCCCATCGGCATTGTAGACCTGTTTCAACAGGTCCGAGATGTCCCGCATGACGGTCTGAAACTTCGCGGACATATGATTCAGCGAGCGATCGGTGAAAACGACGGAGAATTCCTCGAGACCATCGGGATCAACAGTGTTCAGCAAGGCGGGCATGAAACATCCTTTCATCAGGGTTACGGGAGTTTTGGCGTCTTTGATCCTGATGGTAAAGCCCAAACCCGACAGAAAGTTGACCCAAGGTTACCCACGAAATCATAGTAAAAGTGCCTTATACAGGGCTGATATCACTCAAAATGACGCCAAATAGTGTCACCTTCCCCTTTACACTTTTACTTGCTTCTGACCAGATGAACACACTTAATACTTGAAGGGATATCTTTGCCCGTGGCGGAACAAAAGCGCGTCAGTTTCCAGGTCGTTCGTGATGAAGTAAAGCGCCGGATCGAAAGCCGAATCTGGCCGCAAGGTGCGCTTTTGCCGACTGAGGCACATCTGGCCGAAGAGTTTAACTGCGCCCGCGCGACCGTAAACCGCGCCCTTCGGGAACTTGCTGATGAAGGCTTTGTTGAACGCAAGCGTAAGAGCGGGACCCGTGTCAAAAAGGAACCCAGCAAGCAGGTCAAGCTGGAATTGTCATTGGCGCGGCAAGTGATTGAGAACCAGAACGCAAGCTATCGCTATGCTCTGGTCGAACGGAATGTGGTGCTCAGCCCCGGCTGGCTGGCATCGCAGCTTTGCGTTTCTCCGGACGCCCGTGTTCTTCATGTCATTTGCATGCACTACGCAGACAATCGTCCATTTCAGCTGGAGGAGCGCTGGATCAACATCAATGCCGTCCCCGAGGTGGAACATGCAGATCTCAGCGCACACGGACCGCATGAATGGCTGCTGAATGCTGCCCCCTTTACAGAGGCCGAGATCGCCTTTTGCGCGGTGTCTGCAGATATCAGGTTGGCGGAATTCATGGGAACGACGGCCGGAACATCGATGATCCAGATGGAACGGACCACGCGCAAGGACGACAATCCAATAACCTTTGCCCGCGTGACCCATCATCCGGGCTATTACATCAGAACCAAATACTGACCTCGATTATCCTATTGGTCCCGGTAGCCGTTCTTCGCTGAGAAGAACATTAGCCTCGACGTCGCCAGCACCCGGCAGCGTCATGATCCGGCGCCGCAAAACCCGCTCGAAGTCAGAAATGTCTCTCGCCACAACACGCAGGCGATAGTCGTATAGCCCCAGAACATGCTCAACCGTCTGTACCTCGGGGATGGCGCTGACAGCCCGTTCAAAGTCTTCCAGACTGACCTGCCCTTTACGGGCGAGCTTGACGCCCAGAAAGACTGTCACGCCGAACCCAAGCGCCTCGGCATTCAGTCGCAGGCGCCGACCTTTGATCACGCCCGCCTCTTCCAACCGCCGGATGCGCCGCCAGGTTGCCGGTTGCGACAGCCCAAATTTGCGACCCAACGCACCTGCACTTTGGGTCGCGTCCTGCGCTAGTGCGCGCAAGATCTTTCGGTCGATCTCGTCCAGGTCAATCATATCGGCAGTGCCTCATCGCGCTTCACCCGTGCGATGTGCATCAGCGCCTCGATATCCGCGATATGTGGCAGGGTCAGAATAAGGTCGCGATAAACCTGCTGATAATGCGACATATCCCGGGCAAGTACTGAAAGGCGCACATCTACGCGGCCCAGAAAAGTCTGAATCTCGATCACCTCGGCCACCTCACGGGCTGCCGTGGTAAAGTCATCAAACGCGCGTGCCTGTGTCTTATCCAACGTCACCCGCAACGACACTTCGACCGCATAACCAAGCACTGACCAGTCGATCACAGCCTCTTGCCCTTGGATGATGCCCGCCGCCTGCATCTTTTCGACGCGCCGCCAGCATACACCCTGACTGATCCTGCAACGCTCGGCGAGCTCTGCCGTCGTCAGGGTAGGCTCAGATTGGTAATGGCGCAGGATCCGACGATCGACGTCATCAAGCATGATTTCTCCACATATCGAATAAATAGAGAATTAATCTTCATCTTTTCTCCAAATACTCGATTCACAACCTATCGCCAATACCAAAACCTCAGGATAAAAGCACGGCAATCGAAACTGAAAGGACCAGCGACATGCGCGTCTATTACGATCGCGATTGCGACATCAACCTGATCAAAGACAAAAAAGTGGCCATTCTGGGTTATGGCAGCCAAGGCCATGCCCACGCGCTCAACCTGCGCGACTCGGGTGCCAAAAACCTCGTCGTCGCTCTCCGCGAAGGCTCTGCCTCGGCCAAAAAAGCCGAAGCCGAGGGTCTTCAGGTCATGGGAATTGCCGAAGCGGCGGCCTGGTGTGACGTCATCATGTTCACCATGCCCGACGAATTGCAGGCTGAAACCTACAAGAAATACGTGCATGACAACATCAAACCGGGTGCGGCGATCGCATTCGCCCACGGCCTGAACGTGCATTTCGGTCTGATCGAGCCGAAAGAAGGCGTCGACGTCATCATGATGGCGCCCAAAGGGCCCGGCCACACTGTACGCGGTGAATATGTCAAAGGCGGCGGCGTACCCTGCCTGGTTGCCGTCGATAACGACGCAACCGGAAAAGCGCTGGAAATCGGCCTGTCCTATTGCTCGGCCATCGGTGGCGGTCGTTCGGGCATCATCGAAACAAATTTCCGCGAAGAATGCGAAACTGACCTGTTTGGTGAGCAGGCAGTCTTGTGTGGTGGCTTGGTCGAACTGATCCGCTGCGGTTTCGAAACACTTGTCGAAGCGGGCTACGCGCCCGAGATGGCCTATTTCGAGTGCCTGCACGAAGTGAAGCTGATTGTCGACCTGATCTATGAAGGCGGTATTGCCAACATGGACTACTCGATCTCGAACACCGCAGAATACGGCCAGTACGTCACCGGCCCGCGCATCCTGCAATACGACGAGACAAAAGCACGCATGAAAGCCGTTCTGAACGACATTCAGCAGGGCAAGTTCGTACGTGACTTCATGCTGGAAAACGCCGTTGGTCAGCCGACCATCAAAGCGTCGCGTCGCGCCAATGACGAGCACATGATCGAGGAAACTGGCGCTAAACTGCGCGCCATGATGCCCTGGATCTCGGCCGGCAAAATGGTCGACAAAGAAAAGAACTAAGCCTGGCCTATGTCAGCGAAAAAGCGGCCCAAGTGGCCGCTTTTTTACTTACTGACTGCGTTCACAAAGCAATGACCCAACACGTGATCCCATCCCGTATCGTAACCACCGCGCTTTTCGGGTGCTTCATCAGCCCAAACCTCCCAGCCGGAATGCGTCAGGGTCACCTTGCTCTGCGCTGAGCCATGGCTTTCAAAGGTCACCTCTACCCGTGTCGGGCGATCTTTATTCGTACCGGGGTGCCAACTGAGCGCGAGTCGACGCCCGGCCTCAAAGACAAGAACCTCGCCCCAATCGGCCCGTGTTCCATCGAACATCGTCTCATACACTGCTCCGCCCACGTGTGGTTCAATCGTGACAGCAAGCGCCGGTTTTCCTTTGGAGGCTGACACGGCATGGCCGTCCAACGGCCACCATTTTGCGATCCGGTTAACGAAAACATCAAATGCCTCTTCCGGTGCCGCATTCACAGTCACTCTCTTAACAATAGGATCGGTCACGAGCCCCGCCCTCCTTGGTTTACTTCGGCTGCAAAATTTTCAAGAACGTCAGACCAATATCGCTCTAGCCAGTCGCGCATTTCGGCAAGCCCCTCGGGCCGTGCCGCATATATCCGACGAGTTCCCTCGGCACGGCAAACGACAAGCCCCGCATCCGAAAGTACTTTTAGATGCTGCGATACTGCCGGGCGGCTGACAGGCAATTCAGCGGCCAAAGCCCCCACCGCGCGCGGCTGACTGGCAACCGCCTCAAACACCTGTCGCCGGGTCGAGTCTCCCAGAGCTGAAAAAACATCACCGTAAGTCATTACTTACCGTAAGTGATTACTTACGCAAAATCAAGACCGCCCCGTGACACTTGTTGAATCGCAGGTTAAGGGGATGGAATGGTTCAACAACCCGATTACCGCGATTGGAGCGGCGTCATATCCCTTGGCCTGATTTGGGGCGGTACGTTCATGGTTGTTGCCATGGCGCTGGACGGGTACGGGCCGGTCACAGTTGCGACGGCACGCACGACGTTGGGCGCAGTGACATTGTTGATCCTGATGGCAGCAACAGGGCGCCGATTTCCTGCCCCAAGCCCTGCGCTTTGGGGTTCGACAATTGTCATTGGTGTACTCTCCACCGCCCTGCCTTTCCTATTGCTAAGCTGGGGACAACAATATGTAGCTTCGGCCTTCGCCGGTCTGTCTATGGCAGTAATCCCGTTGATGGTCTTGCCGTTGGCCCATTTCTTCTCTGACGAACCGATGAACGCACGTCGGTTGCTTGGCGTCACCCTAGGGTTCTCGGGTGCACTGGTCTTGATCGGTCCGGGGTTGGCTCAAATCGGTCAAGCGGCTGAGCCGTTGGCCCAACTGGCCTGTATCGGCGCCGCGCTCTGCTATTCGGTGGCGTCTATCTTTACCCGCCGCTGCCCGCCGATCGATCCGGTGACACTGGCGGCACTGACATTGGTGGTCGGAGCGATAATCCTGCTGCCGATCATGCTCATATCCGAAGGCATACCGCGCTGGGAAGGCACGCGACCCGGCCTTGCCATCGTGGGTCTGGGACTTGTTCCGACAGCTTTTGCCACGCTGCTGCGCGTATCGATTATCCGCAGTGCCGGGTCCGTTTTCCTGACACTAGTGAACTATCAGGTGCCGATCTGGTCGATGATCTTTGGCGCATGGATACTGTCCGAGGCCCTACCCTTGCGGTTCTACATTGCATTGTCGTTGATCCTGACCGGATTGGCCATCAGCCAATGGTTCAGCCTGAAAAAACTACTAACCGAGCGTTAGCCCGCTACAGCCTCGACTTCGGCCACAATAGTGTCAACGACCTGTGTCAGCAAAACATCGTCTTCACATTCAGCCATGACGCGGATCAAAGGTTCTGTGCCCGATTTACGTATCAGCAAACGGCCCTGCCCGTTCAGACGCGCCTCGGCATCGGCAATTGCCGCCTGAACGTTCTGAGCGTCCAGCGGAACCTGGCCTGATTGGTAGCGCACATTCTTCAGAAGCTGCGGCACCGTCTCGAATTGTTTGGATAGATCAGACGCTTTGCGACCGGATAGAACCATCTCGGCCAGGAAATGCAACCCGGCCATCAGGCCGTCGCCGGTGGTGGCATAGTCGCTCATCACAATATGCCCGGATTGTTCCCCGCCCAGGTTGAAGCCACCTTCGCGCATCCGTTCAACCACATAACGGTCGCCAACGGCCGTTCGTTCAAGGCGCAGACCTTCAGCCGAAAGATGCCGTTCCAAACCCAGGTTCGACATGACGGTCGCCACCAAGGCGTCACCCTTCAATTGTTCGGATTTCTTCCAAGCTGTGGCCAGCAGCGCCATCAGTTGATCGCCGTCTGCCACCTGCCCGGTCTCGTCGATCACAACAACCCTGTCCGCGTCCCCATCCAGGCAGATGCCCACATGCGCACCATGGGTCACCACGGTTTCAGCAGCCAGTTGCGGCTTGGTCGAACCACAATTCAGATTGATATTCTTGCCATTGGGGGCGATGCCCACTGGGATAACCTCGGCACCCAACTCCCACAAAACCTCTGGCGCGGTGCGGTGTGCGGCGCCATTGGCGCAATCGATAACCACCTTCAACCCGTCCAGACGCACATTGCGCGGCAGCGAAGACTTGACGCGTTCGCCATAACGGAACCGCGCATCATCGACGCGTCGAGCCCGCCCGATATTTTGGGCCTGCGCGGGTTTGACCCCTTCTTCGATCAGAGTCTCGATTTCAATCTCGGCCTGGTCGGACAGTTTGAACCCATCAGGGCCAAAAAACTTGATTCCGTTATCTTCTGCCGGGTTATGGCTGGCCGAAATCATCACCCCAAGGTCTGCCCGCATCGACTGGGTCATCAGACCAACCGCGGGTGTTGGTACCGGCCCCAACAGCAGCACGTTCATACCGGTCGAGGTCAAGCCAGCCGTCAATGCGCTTTCCAGCATGTAACCCGACAAGCGCGTGTCCTTACCGATCACCACGCGGTGCACGCCCGTCGCATCACGGCGAAAATAGCGGCCCACAGCGGCTCCGATGCGCAAGGCCATTTCTGCCGTCATCGGGTGGGTGTTGGCGGTGCCCCGCACCCCGTCGGTTCCGAACAGCTTGCGCATACCTGTCACTCCGTAAAACTAACCTGCGACCGGATTACCGGACGGCAGCCCATAGACGCAAGGCCTGAGCTGTTTCAGCGACATCATGCACCCGAATGATCTGCACGCCCTGAGACAATCCAGCCAAAGCCAATGCAATTGATCCCGGTGCGCGCGCGTCTTTGCGCGGCTCTTGCCCGATGGACCCGACGAAGCCCTTTCGGGACACGCCCACAAGGATCGGACAACCAAGCCCGTGGAATAGGCTTAGACCGCGTAGCAAAGCCAGATTGTGGTCTTGCGACTTCCCGAACCCGATACCCGGATCCACCACGATGTTTTCGCGGTTCAGACCTAGCCGTTCCAGATGCGTGATCTGACCCTCAAGAAAGTCATAAACGTCCAACAGTACGTTGTTGTATTGCGGATCATCCTGCATCGTGGCTGGATCACCCTGCATGTGCATGAGACAAACCGGGGTGCCCAATTGCGCGCATAATGGCGCCAAATCCGGGTCAAAGGTGAACCCAGAGACATCGTTGACCAGCCCGGCCCCGACGGCACTCGCCGCTCTGGCCACGCGGGCCTTTCGGGTATCGATCGATATCAGAACATCTGTTTCTGCTCGGATCGCCTCGATCAGAGGGCGGGTTCGGGCGATTTCCTCGTCCTCGGGAACGAAATCTGCGCCAGGCCGGGTCGACTCGCCCCCGATATCCAGAATGGTCGCACCATGCGCGACCATTTCGGCGGCTGCATTGCGCGCGCCTTCGACCGAGTTATGCAGGCCGCCATCCGAGAAACTGTCAGGCGTTGCGTTGAGGATGCCCATAATGTGCGGACACTTCATATCCAAACCGCACAAGTCTGCGCGTGGATTGGTCAACCTGCCCAACGCATCGGACGGGATTTCAGCAACTGGCAAAATCTGCGCGGGGTTTTCTCGTGTCAAAACCTCAGCATGTGTGAACCAAAGTGGCTGACCAGCAAGCTCTACGGCACCTTTTGGACGTGCCGGACCGTGCTGGACCAAGGGTCGGAAATAGGTTTTCACAGCTCTGCCTGATCTACATCCACAGCCCGCAATGGCGTTTTCGGTGTTTCTGGCAGATCTCCGCCGATCACCATCATCTCACTGGCTTCAAATGTGGCTGCGAACCAGGCCGCCAAAGCCACCGCGTCCGACGGCGCTGCCGATGGGCCATCAACAGCGTCCAAGACGATCTTGGAGGGAGCCCAAACGCAAATTTGTCCATTTTTCATGGCCCAATCCAACTCGGTCCGGGTCGAGACAACAACGCAGCGAAAATCGCGCGCGGCGAGCACCCATGCGTTCTGCTCGATAGCAAGCAGGTCGATCCTGCGCTGGGTCATCGCATGTCCGGTTTGCGGCGCGTCCAGATCTGAGGCTCCGACGCACAGGATCAACGGGCGTTGACGGTTCTCTAGCTGATCGATCCAGCCCGTCAGATTGTCCGAGGCAATCGCTTCATTCGACAGGAAAACAAGCCGTGGATGCGGGCGCTCTTCCTCGACTATATCGTGGTGATGCGCATCTTTGCCACGGACGATTTCAACACCAAGCGCCCCAGGGCCTCGGTCAAGTTTTTCTATTCTAACAAAAGCTCTTACAGCCTGAGGTTCAAGTAAAATTCGTTCGGCTACACGTTCAGCCAAGGTCTCTAACAGATTCAACCGCTCAGCCGACAACTCATACGCAATTGCTTCGGTCACGCGATCATAAGACAGAATGCGATCCACATCGTCATCGATCGGGTCGGTCAGCGGGCGCACTTCAACGACTATATTGAAGCAGACACGCTGCGTCGTCCCACGCTCGGCCTGAAACGCGCCGATCTCAACTTCCACGATATGGTCGCGCAACGAAATGCGATCCAGCGACCCTTTGGACGAGGTCGCCTCGGACCGCTCAGAGGGGTGCGCAAATGCCAGGCGGATTTCAGAACTCATGGGACAGGCCTTCTCGGGCTCATTGGAAGTTTGCCTATATTAGGCTTTGCGAGAGCCTATAACATTCAAGCAAGCGCCATTCCAACCGCCGAATGCGGCGTCAGGTTACGCGAATCCAACTCATCATACCCGAAGCAGCATGGCCAAGCATGTGGCAATGCAGCAGCCAGTCCCCCGGATTATCGGTCAACAACGCGATCTGGCGGGTCTGCCCTCGGTCGACGAGTACGGTGTCTCGCCAGGGCCCAAATGAGCCATCTTCAAGGATCAACCGAAAGTGATGGCCGTGCAGGTGCATCGCATGCGGGAAAGCAGTTTCATTGACAAATTCGATCCTGTGCAAGCTGCCAAGACCAGTGTCCAAAAACGGATCAGTTGGGCGTTCGGCATTGCCGTTCAAAGCCCAAAACCTCCCAAGTTGCGCTAACTCGCGCCCGGACATCTCGGTGTCTCCGATCCGCGCGTTTTCAAGCCACCGCATCGCCCCGCCCTGCAAAACCATTCGATGAAGCGGCGCCGTTTCAACATCTCGCAGAACGGGCAAGGGATTGGGCGGCAAAGCATCCACTCCGTCTCGACGTGTTTTTGCGAGCTCACCGGTTACATTGAACTGAACCAAACCATACGCGCCGTCCTGTTCAACACTCAGAAGGTTTGCCGCGTCATCATCAGTGCTCACATCAACAACAAGATCCGCGCGTTGTGCAGGCGCAAGTGGGAAGGATTGCGGAATTGCCAGAGGTGCTTCCAGCGGCATACCGTCCAAAGCAACGATCCACCCAGACAAACCGTCAAGCCCGACATCAAAGATCCGCGCGTTGGACGCATTGATCAGACGCAGCCTGAGGCGTTCGTCGCGTTTGACAGGGAATGCAGGATCAAAGGAACCATTGACCGTCACAAGATTGCCGAGACGACCGGCGTGACTCAGATCTCGGCCATTGTCGAAGTCATCCGTGATTTGCGCGGTTTCAGGGTCGAGCCGCCAGTCATCCAGCATCAAGATCAGATCCTGATCAACGTCTGGCGGCGTCGCTTCTTCGACGATCAAAGACCCGTAGAGGCCCCGCGCGACCTGTTCCATGGACCGGTTATGTGCGTGATACCAATAGGTTCCAGCATCCGGAACCTCGAAATCGTAATCGAAGGTATCGCCTGGAACTACAGGGTCTTGCGTCAACCCGGACACACCATCCATTGCGTTTGCGATACGAATTCCATGCCAATGAACCGACGTCGGCTGCGGCAGATTGTTAACAAGCCTGCGCTGGACGCGGTCACCCTGTTTCAAGCGCAGTGGAATTCCGGGAACCTTTCCGCCGTAACTCCAAAGTTTGGTCTCGGGATACCCGTCCGGGGCGATCAGCTGATCTGCTACCCTCGCCTCAAGCGACAGAAAACCTGCACGGGCCATGCAGGGCACAAGTAAAGCCGCTGCTGCAGATTGCATGAATTGTCGACGATTAACGGTCATTGCGGACCTCCTGGCCTGCAATATAGAGTACCCCGCGCTGCTGGCATCAAGCTTCCAGCGCAGGTGCGTCAATCAGTTGCTCGCGGTGCGGTAGTTGTGGCGATAGAAAAGATGCACACCGATCCGTGCGGTTTGCTTGTACACCTTGGCCCAGGATGGACGTACGGCGGTGGTGTGATAGTGGGTTGCCCCTTCGGTCAGCTCCTTAGCCACCCCATCTATTGCGGCCCGAGCCACTTTGGACACACGCTCATACGCCTTCTTTTCGTGTATCACTTCTTTTTGGCCATCACAGGTGTATGTGAACTGGCACTGATACTTCTTACCAGTGCCCTGACGGATCACCCCACAAAGAGAGTTTGGGAAACGACTACTTTTGACCCGGTTCAAAATAACCTCGGCCACAGCAAACTGACCGCGCACGCTTTCGCCACGCGCTTCGAAATACAACGCCTCGGACAGGCACTTCCAGTTCTCGTCACCGGCCGCGTTGGGTTGTTGGTCCAACCAATCCTTGGAGTAGGATACTGTGATCGGCTCAACCGCTTTGCGGGGCTTGAACAATTTCAGATAGTCACGAAAGCTTTGTGCCGGCAATTCATTGCGGGCAACAATTTCTTCCTTGGCAGAATCGGTCGCTTCCCTCTCGGCGAAGGACGCACTTGGCAGCATGGTTGCTGCCAATGTGGCAACAGCCATTATATAACGTAGCATCAGATAACCTCGCACAGGCACTATACGCGCCAAACCCTCCCCCGGCGGGCGCGACGAGGCATCTACCCCAGTCTTGGGCAAACGTCCAGATCAGAAGAAAAAGCAAGTGGAAAACCGCCCGTTAGGTCAAAAAAATTGACCCCAGACCCATGCTTAAACCACTATTCTTAGGGCTTTGAGGCTATGTCAACCCCCAAGTCTGGATGAAATTGCCAGTTGAGCGGCAGCCAGCCGAGCGACCGGCACCCGGAACGGAGAACATGACACGTAGTCAAAGCCAAGGTCCCGGCAAATGGCGATTGATTCGGGATTGCCGCCATGCTCACCGCACACCGACAGAGTAACATCCGGCTTTGCAGCACGCCCACGCTCGGCCCCGAGCTTCAACAACTCTCCGACCCCATCGGGATCAAGAACATGAAACGGATCTTCGGTGAATACGCCTTGTCGTACATATGCAGACATAAACCGCCCGGCATCGTCTCGCGAGAGACCATAAGTCATCTGGGTTAGGTCATTTGTTCCAAAACTCAAAAAGGATGTGTTGGGTGCGATCTCTTCAGCGCGCAAACACGCCCGTGGCGTTTCCACCATCACGCCGAGGCGATATTCGAACTCTTGCCCGAACTCTGCGGCAACCGCAGCTGCCACTGAATCGATACGGGATTTGACCAGCTCAACCTCGCGTTTGGCAGAAACCAACGGGATCATGACTTCGGGCACCACCGGCGCACCGTTCTTGCGGGCCTCCAAAGAGGCCTCAAAAATTGCCCGCGCCTGCATATCGTAGATTTCTGGCACAGTGACACCCAGCCGAACGCCGCGCAGCCCCAGCATCGGGTTGTATTCAGTCATAGAATCGACCCGGCGTTCAACGTCCGAAATCGGTAGATCTAGTGCTTCGGCCAGTTCACGCTGTCCGCTGCGGGTGGTTGGCAGGAATTCGTGCAGCGGCGGATCGAACAACCGTATACAGACTGGCTGACCTTCCATGATCCGGAAGAGTTGCATGAAGTCTTCACGCTGCATGGGAAGCAGGCGTTCTAATACCGCCGCACGACCAGAAGAGGTTTGGGCAAAGATCATCTCGCGCATCACGATCAGGCGGCCAGGATCAAAGAACATATGTTCGGTCCGGCACAAACCGATACCCTGGGCCTGGAAGTTACGGGCTGTCTGCGCGTCTGCAGGCGTGTCGGCGTTGGCACGGATTTCGATGTCGCGCTCGGCGTCGGCCCAGGCCATCAGTGTCTGGAAACAGTCATCAAAGACCGCCTCGAGCATGGCAGGCTGTCCTGCCAGCACTTGACCCGAAGTGCCGTCAATCGTCAGAACATCACCGGTTTTGAAAACCCGACCATCCGGGGCCGTCAGCAATTTCTTCTTAGTCTGAAACCGCATATCCGAAGCGCCGACAATACAAGGCAATCCCAAACCTCGGCCGATCACGGCTGCGTGGCTGGTCATGCCGCCCTTCTCGGTCAAAACGGCGACCGCGGCATGCATACCCCGCACATCTTCGGGTGATGTCTCGCGCCGGACAAGAATACACGCTTCACCACGCGCTGCGCTGGCTTGTGCCTCGGCCGCTGTAAAGACAATCTTCCCGGTCGACGCGCCGGGGCTTGCTGCAATGCCAGTTGTCAGAACATCGCGCCGTGCTTCGGGATGTACCTGCCGGTGCAGAAGTTCGTTTAATGCATGAGGATCAACGCGCATCACCGCCTCTTGTGGCGGCAGGATGCCATCCTCAGCTAACCGCACGGCAATCCGCATGGCGGCGCGGGCGCTGCGCTGCACCCGCACACCATCAAGAATGTGAACATGGCCGTTTTCGATCACAAATTCGACCTGCATTTCTTCGCGCAGCTTCTGGCGCATCAAAGCGGCCTGAGCCTTCAGTTCTGCAAAGGCTTTGGGCGCAACCTCTTCCAGCGACGGACCACGCGAGTCCCTCTCCAGGAACAGGGCAGCGACACCCTCTCCCAATGCGTCCCTGCCCTGACTTTGGCTAAGGTATCGACCGGTGATCTGCGGCATACCGGTTGTGGAATCAACGAGTTGCAGAACGCCAGATCCACACTCACCCTGCCCGACGCCTGGGATCATCTCTTGTATGACCAACCCCAATCCGGCATCCGCTGGGGCACCTTTTGCCTGCCGCAACAATCTGGCTGACGTGCCATCCCAGGCTCGCGCCATTGATCGCAGAACTGCGACCAACTGTTCGCCCCTGTCTTGCGGAAAGGCTTCATCCGTCTCGTCTTCATAAGCACGCAATGACAGGCGCAAGCCTTCCCGACCATCCGCTTCAATGTCGTCAAACACATCAGCGTCCAGCCGCGCCACATGAATTGCATAGCTTTGTACGAACCTCAGATACAATGCTGCTGCCGCCTCGACCCCCATCTTATCTGACAGATCGACATAGCGTGCATCGTTCATACCAATGTTCAGCACCGCCCCCGGACCACCCCAATCAGGGTCTTCAGAACTGGGTCGAACACAAAGCAGAGCTGTCGGATCAAACTGTTCCAAGATCGCGGCCAGATCGGGAACGTGCCCCTCGGCAATGCGATGAACTGCATCAAATGACAATGCGACCGTGCGCGGAACCGGCAGGTCCAGCCGAACAAGGCGTTGCAGACATTTTGCCCGACCGCCATGTGTACTTGCGGCGACAGGCGCTTTGGATGTGATAAGCGTGGTATGCGGATTATTCTGCACTGCGGCACCTTTTGATTTGCCCGCAGCATAAGCGCCTGCGCCCTTCGCGCAAGGGTGATCTGGGCGCGTTGTGACACGCGCCTGTGGCTTTATCCTTCGATTTTCGTCAGATCCGCAATGCTGGAACAGATCTGCCGGATCTGGCTAAGCAAGTTCAATCGGTTACGACGTAGAATAGCATTGTCGGTGTTCACCTGAACATCCTCGAAAAACGCATCCACCGGCCCGCGCAGCGCAGCCATCGCCGCCATGGCGGCCGGGAAATCTTCGGCCTTCAGGGCCGGATCGATCTTGGCCTGTGCCGCGTCCAATGCTGCGAACAACGCCTTTTCGCTCTCGGTCTCGGCAAATTTCACATCCGCCCCGTAGGAGTATTCGACGCCGTCCTTTTCCTCAGCCTGAGCCAGGATATTGTTGGCCCGCTTGAAACCCTGCACGAGGTTTTCCCCGTCCTCGGTCGCAATCACCGCATTCAGTGCACTGGCACGTTTGACCAGCAGGTTGAGGTCGTCATTGCCCTCCATCGCGATGCAGGCGTCGATGACGTCGTGGCGGATTCCTTCGTCGCGGAGAAAGACTTTAAGACGATCGTGGAAGAAGGAGAGGAGATCGTCAGATGCGTCAGGAACCTTTTGCTCAAGTTCAAGAAAACCCGCAGGTGGAGTATCCCCGATTCTTACCTTCACAGCTTGGAACGCTGCACCGAACACGCCATGTTCAGCGATCTCCTCTAACAAATCCTCGACTGATTCAGCCGAGAAATTGCCGTTGATCCCGCTTTCGATCCGCACAAACTGACTGTCAAAAAAGCGATCCAATCGAAGCCTCAGGTCGTTTTCCAGAATCAGGCGGGTCACGCCCAAGGCTGCACGGCGCAGCGCAAAAGGATCCTTCGAGCCGGTTGGCTTTTCATCGATTGCCCAAAACCCGGTCAACGTATCCAGCTTGTCGGCAAGCGCGACCGCGATCGACACTGGTGCGTTGGGAACACTGTCTGAGGGACCCAAGGGCGAATAATGCTCCTCACTTGCCAGCCCTACCGCTTCAGGTAAGTCTGCGGCCGCAGCATAGTAGCGCCCCATAAGGCCTTGCAGTTCCGGGAATTCGAAAACCATTTCGGACGACAAATCGGCCTTGCTCCCCTGCGCTGCCATCATCGACAGTTCGCGGTCCGCGCCCACAGCTGGGGCCAACTCATAGGCCAGTGCAGCAATACGGCTGACCCGCTCACCCTGAGATCCGAGTTTGGCGTGGAAAGTAACATTTTCGAGCCGACTAACCCACGGCTCAAATCCGTCGGACTTGACGATGCGCAGATCGTTCTCCCAAAAGAATTTAGCATCTGCCAGACGTGCCGACAGCACCTTTTGGTTCCCTGCCAGAATGGTAGCGCCATTGTCCACTGTCTCGCGGTTGGCCACGGTGATGAACCGCTCGATCCGCCCGGTTTTCGGATTGCGGACCGAGAAGAACTTCTGGTGTTCCTTCATCGAGGTCTGCAAAACCTCGGGCGGCAGATCAAGGAATTCTTCATCAATCTGACCCATCAGCACAACCGGCCATTCGACCAACCCGGCAACTTCGGCCAACAGGCCCCGGTCCTCGACCACTTCCAATCCGGCCGCAAAAGCCATGTTCCTGGCATCGTTCCAGATATGCTCGGCGCGCTCATCCGGCGACAGAACCACAAAGGCGCGTTTCAGCTTGGTCGCATAGTCATCGAACGAAGAAACGGCAAACCGCTTGGGGGCCATGAAACGATGACCTTCGGTCGTGTCACCGGACGTAATCCCCTCGACCTCAAGCGGCACGATATGTGCGCCGGTCTCACCACTCAGAATACATAGGATCGAATGCAACGGACGTACCCAGCGCATCGCGCCGCTGCCCCAGCGCATCGACTTGGGCCACGGAAAATCGCTGATCGTCGCCTCAAGAACTTCGGCTACGATCTCGGCAGCAGGGCGACCGGGTTTCTCAATGGTGGCGAAATACACAGAACCTTTGGGGGTTTCACGTTCTTCCAACTGATCACGGGTCAGCCCTGCCCCGCGCAGAAACCCTTCGATGGCTTTATCCGGTGCGCCAACCTTTGGTCCTTTGCGTTCTTCGCGAACAGTTGGGCTTTCCGCCAACAAGCCTTCGACTGCCAGTGTCAGACGGCGCGGAGTCGTCAGGGCTGCCGCCCCGGCATAGGTCAGACCAGCCTCAACCAAACCATCGGTGATCCGCTTTTTCAGGTCTTCACCTGCGCGGGTCTGCATGCGCGCGGGGATCTCCTCGGAAAACAGTTCGATCAGCAGGTCGGGCATTTTTGGTCCTTAGAAGTTGACGATCGTCTGGATGACGATGGCATTGGCGATGTCCACAAAGAAGGCGGATACAAGGGGGAGCACAATAAAGGCAATAGGTGACGGCCCATATCGTTTGGTGACTGCTGTCATATTGGCGATTGCCGTTGGGGTCGCACCAAGCGCAAAGCCCCCGAACCCGGCGGACAAAACAGCTGCACGGTAGTTACCGCCCATCACGGGAAACAGCACCCAGATCACGAAACCAACAGCAAACAATGTCTGCGCGGTCATAATGACCACGATTGCCAGTCCCAGTTCGGCAATGGTCCAAAGCTGCAGACTCATAAGCGACATTGCGAGAAACGCGCCTAGTGAGAATTCAGATATCAGCGCCAGCGATGGCGTCCGCGAAACGGCTGGGGCATTTGGTGCCGTCAGCGCGCGCATATTGGCAATCACGATGCCCATGATCAGGCAAGGCACAAAAAGAGGCAGCTTCAGGCCCGCTGCCGTGATCGCTTCGCTTAGAAAAAATCCGGCGATGATCGCAAGGTTCAGGTACAGCAAAACGCGCATGATCGTCAGGTGATCGATCAGCGGAGCTGCTTCATTTTGGTTGTCCGGAACACCGATGGTATGCTCTTCCTCAGGCCGCGACGGGCTGAGGTTTCGACCTTCGACCAGAAACCGCGCAATTGGGCCGCCGACCAACGCTGCCAGGACCAGACCCAGCGTGGCAACAGCGACGCCCAATTCCGTCGCTCCGTCCAGCCCGGTCACTGCGGTCACTTCCGGAGCCCATGCGATGGCTGTTCCGTGCCCCCCAATCAATGACGCGGACCCGAACAGAACTCCTGCCTGGGCCGGATATCCAAAGGTAACCGCACCGGCCGCACCAATGACGTTCTGAAAGACAATCGTCGCCAGTGTCAAAACCAATAGCAAAAGCAGTGGCTTGCCGCCTGCAATCAAATCAGCAAGTCGTGCATTCAACCCAATTCCGGCAAAGAAAACCACCAAAAGGAAATCTCGGGCCGTCAGATCGAAGTTCATCTCCATGCCGAACAGCAGGTACAGTGCCAAAACGACTAGCGACGCCAAGAGGCCACCGGTAACCGGTTCGGGGATGTTGAACTGCCGCAGAACAGCGACACGCGCATTAATTTCAGCACCAAGAAGATAGACGGCGAAACCGAGTGTTACCGTAATAAAAGCCGGAATTTCCAGGATTTGCTCGGCCATCTGCATCTCAACTCTGCGGTCTGGGCGGACATTCTTCGCCGACGACAGTACCGTCATAGGCTTTCTCGCCGCAATTGTTCAGAACGTGCCAGATGAAACCTCGGCCATCCTGCGTTACTGCCACAATGCGGTCCACTCCGAAATGGACGTTCTTCACGCCAATGAACGCTTCTGCCTGACCTGTTTTCATGGCATCTGCTAGCTTGATGGCATCGTAGCAGTCAAACCAACCGGGCGCAGTCAGCGGCGTTGCCTCCTCGGCGGGTATGTAGGTGGCGCGCAATTCATCCAGCGTCAATTCAGTTTCAAAGCATGCACGATATCGGATCGGAGAGCTGTCGGCATCAATCGCCTGAAAGCCGGTATAGGGGATGGGTTGCGGGCTATCCGCACCTTCGGCCAGTAACACCACATCCGCGCCGGGATTGTGCTGAACAGTGTAATAGTAGCCATAGACCTGCAAGTAATACATGCCCGCGCCAGCAATCGTGGCGGATAACAAAAGTATGAGTGCCAGAACCTTTCCAGTCATTTTTTCGCTCTTCCCTTTACGCAGGCTCTTTCAAGTGGCTTAGAAATAGGACAGGTTCCATTGCGGAACAGGCGAAGCTGAGGCTGCTTTTATGGAAACGACCCTTGCCGTAGGATTTTTCGGCGCGCTTTTTGCGATCATGAACCCGATCAGCAACTTGCCGGTTTTTCTGAGTGTCACACAAGATCTTCCTGCGGCTGACCAAAGAAAAGTCGCTTTGAAAACCTGCCTCTATTGTTTGATCCTTGGCGGCGCTTTTGCGTCTGTTGGCAGTCAGACCCTGGGTTTGTTCGGCATCACGGTCAATCATTTGCGCGTGGCCGGAGGTCTGGTTGTCCTGATGATCGGGATGAACATGTTGAACGGCAGCGAAAGCAGTTCGCATCACGGGACCGAAGGTGAGAAACGGTCTTATCCGTCGCCCGACACGGTGGCTTTTTACCCTCTGGCATTCCCCATTCTGGTTGGGCCGGGAACGATTACCACGCTGATACTCTATGCCCATCATGTGACAAAGCTCACCGAAGCCGTTGTCTTTGCAGGTGTTTTTCTGAGCGTTGTGCTGCTGCTGCTGATCACCTTCTGGAATGCCGCGTGGTTGGCCAAGCGCTTGTCCGAGAACGCGCGCGTGATCATGAGCCGGTTCATGGGCATGATCCTGTCGGCCATCGCGATTGGCATGATCGCAGATGGCCTTAAGGTCTTGTTGCCGGGATTGGCCTGAGCGGCCCATCAGGCCGTATGCCCGGCGGCCTCGGTCTGAACAAACGCGTCGGCGCATTGTTTGGCCAATGCGCGCACCCGGCCGATATAAGCTTGGCGTTCGGTCACCGAGATCACGCCGCGCGCGTCAAGCAGATTGAATAGATGGCTGGCCTTGATGCACTGGTCATAGGCCGGATGCGCCATGACAATGCGTTTGCCGGTTTTAGGATCGTCATGTTCCTGCGCCAGAATGCTGGCACATTCGGCTTCAGCCTCTTCGAAATGGCGCAATAGAACTTCGGTATTAGCCACGTCAAAGTTCCAGCGGGCGTATTCCTCTTCAGTTTGCTTGAAGATATCGCCATAGGTCAGCGGGCTGGGGGATTGCGGATCGTTAAAGGGCATGTCCATCACATGGTCGATGCCCAACACATACATCGCCAGACGCTCCAAGCCATAAGTCAACTCGCCCGAAACAGGCGCGCAGTCATGGCCACCGACCTGCTGGAAGTAGGTGAACTGGCTGACTTCCATACCGTCGCACCAGACCTCCCAGCCCAGACCCCAAGCGCCCAGCGTGGGGCTTTCCCAGTCATCTTCGACAAAGCGGATGTCGTGCAGATCCATATCAATGCCGATGGCCCGCAATGAACCAAGATAAAGCTCTTGCAAATCTGATGGGCTGGGTTTGATCAGAACCTGATACTGATAATAATGCTGCAACCGGTTCGGGTTCTCACCATATCGCCCGTCGGTGGGACGGCGTGACGGCTGCACGTAAGCCGCGGCCCAGGCTTTCGACCCCAGCGCGCGCAGCGTCGTCGCGGGATGGAACGTCCCTGCCCCAACTTCCATGTCATAGGGTTGTAGAATGGCACAGCCCTTGGACGCCCAATAGGACTGAAGTCGCAGGATAATCTCCTGAAAAGATCGAGGTGCGCTGGACGGTTCGGTCATGACATTCCCTTTGGACGCATCAGCGCCCGGTTCCGGTCGGTTTTGCCCTTCCTATGCAAGGGGCCAAGGGGCGTCAACGGGCCAATGGCTTATTGCTGTAACTGCGCGGCCACACCCTAGAAACCCGTTCATCTCAGCATGGTATTCGCCGGGTGAAATCGCGTACTCTGCGCCAAAGAACAAACACTGCACAAGACGGGCGGAAGATGACACGCATTTTATCAGCTACTTTATTGTTTCTTATGTTTGGCCTGCGTGCCGCAACGGCCCAACAGGATCCGGGCGTTTGGGTCCAAGTCGAAGCCCAACCGTCACTACGTGAAGCACGGGACCGGGCGCAGGCTTATGCCAACACATTGCCTGACGTGAACGGGTTTCGCCTGAACAGCGGCTGGTACGCAATCGTCGTTGGCCCCTATTTGCGCAGCGATGCAGAACAGGTCCTGCGGGTGTACCGCGCCGAAGGTCAGATACCATCGGATAGCTTCGTTGCGTTCTCCAATACCTTGGGACAACAGTTTTGGCCGATCGGAGCAAATGTGCTGAATCGTGGCGCCGTTACGCCCCCGGTAGAGCCCGAAGTGCAGCCAGAACAAAACCTGACCGAAATTCAACCGCAAAGCACAGACGAAACCCGGTCGGAAGCCCTGCAAAACGAACGCCTTCTGACCGCGCAGGAACGTAAGGACCTTCAGACCGCGTTGCAGGCAGCCGGGTTCTACAACTCGACCATCGATGGCGCGTTCGGCCAAGGCACACGCCGATCCATGGGCGACTGGCAGCGTTTCAACGGGTACGAACCAACTGGCGTTCTGACCACCCTGCAGCGGCAAGCTTTGATGGAGGAGTACAACGCCCCCTTGATCAGCGTTGGAATGGCGCCCTATTCGGACGATCAGGCAGGCATTGCGATGGACATGCCACTGGGCGCAATTGAGTTTGATCAGTACAAGGCGCCGTTCGTCCATTTCCAAAGCTCAACCGATCTGGGCGCCAAAGCGCTTCTGATCAGCCAGGACGGCACCAAATCCACCTTGCGCGCGCTTTATGACGTGATGCAGTCCCTGGAAATCGTACCGCTGAATGGCCCCCGTGAATTGAAAGGGGATCGTTTTACTCTGGAAGGGCGTGGAAACGGCATCGTCTCCTACACCCAGGCAAAGCTTCAAGACGGGCAGATCAAAGGGTTCACGCTGGTTTGGCCAGAAAACGACGAAGCCCGCCGGATCAGAGTTTTGGCTGCAATGGCGTCCAGCTTTGAAACCTCTGAAGCTGTATTGGATGCCAGCGCCGGAGCGGATGCCGAACAGCGGATCGATTTGGTTTCTGGCCTTCAAGTGCGCAAACCACGTTTGTCGCGGTCAGGTTTCTTTGCCGATGCCAGCGGCACGGTTTTGACCGTATCCGAGGCCGCCGACAGTTGCACACGTATCACCCTGGATGGCGATCAGGAGGTCGAGGTGGCGTGGACCGATGCCGATCTGGGCGTCTCGGTTCTGCGACCCAGTCAGGCGCTAGCGCCGATGAGTGTGGCTGAGTTCAGCGCAGATCGCCCCCGGATTCAGTCTGAAGTGGCCGTCTCGGGATATTCCTACCAAGGGGCTTTGGGTGCGCCAACACTGACCTATGGGCAAATCGCCGATATCCGAGGTCTCGACGGCGAGGAAGGTGTCAAACGTTTGGCACTGAGCGCACAACCCGGCGATGCCGGTGGCCCTGTCTTCAACGACAGTGGAAACGTTGTTGGAATGCTGCTGCCAACGCCATCCGAAGGCCGCACCCTTCCCGACTCCGTCAGCTTGTCTGCATCGGTTGAGCGGTTGACGGATATCCTGACCCAAGCTGGTGTCTCAGGTCAGTCGGGGCAAGCAAGCGCGCAGATCTCGCCTAATGAGTTGAACCGCCGTGCCGCAGGTATGACTGTTCTGGTCAATTGCTGGGACTAAACAAGTTCCAATCTAAGTAGTGAAAGCGCCGCAGAATTGCGGCGCTTTTTTCGTAAAGCTACAGAATGTTCGGCGTAACGTGTATCAAGGTGGGTACAGGCGCTTGGAATGCGGCGCGAACCGCATTCTGCATCTCACTCAAATTGGTCGGTGATGCAGATAGTGCCCCGAACGCTTCGGCAAGTTTGCAAAAATCGGGGTTGCGGGCCACGACCGCGTTTGGCGCAATCTGCCCCCGCACCATGCTGTCTTCGATCTCTTTGAGTTTGCCATTGTCCCAAAGGATAATCGGAAGGGGTAAGCCAAGCTCGACCGCGACCCCAAGCTCTTGCATTGTATAGTGAAAGCCGTAATCGCCTGCGATCACTGCTGTTGGTTTGCCGCGTCGCGCAACCGCTCCACCGATCCCGGCAGGCAATGCGTACCCCAATGTCCCAAACCCGGTTGGGTGGTGCCAGTGATGGGGATAGGCCATGTCCCAGACTTCTTTCGCGACATAGGCAAACTGGGTCATGTCCGAATAGATCATGGTATCAGCCGGCATCGCTGCGCGCAGAGCATCCGCCACCGGAACAATGCCGGGCCGTTCTGCATCAACCTCAGCCCGCCAGCGTGCACGCGCTTCGGCAACCTCCTCTGCTGTCCAGCCGCTGGCTGGTTTCGCGCTTTCGGTAGCGGCCCATAGTGAACGGGCAAAGCTCCCACTGTCGGCCTGTATCTTCACCGCTGCCCGGTGATGGTCCGACAACACTTCGGGGTCCAAATCGATGCGCACCAGATTGGCCGTATGGCCCAAGGCGTTGCGCCACAGATCGACATCGCCCAACTCTGCACCGACCGCAATCACCAGATCTGCCGATGCAATCACTTCGGCGCTGCCCGGTCGCGGCAGCATCGCGCCAAAATCCAACGCGTAGTCAAGCCCAACCATTCCCCGCCCGGCATAAGTCGTAAAACACGCCGCGCCAAGTTGTGTTAGAATCTGCCGCCAATGATTAGACCTGCATCCGCCGCCAAGGATAAACAAGGGCCTGCGCGCAATGTTCAGCAAGGAAACGACCGGCGCAACGTCAGGCGGTAGGGCTTGGGTCCGTAGGGCAGGTTGATTGGGGAATGGCGCAGGGTCCGCGCCAGCCTCAAGTTGAGCAATCGGCACCTGTATGTGCTTGGGGCGGGGACGTGACAGTTCGAATTCTTCGAAGGCGCGTTCCACCAGGCTGTACGCAGCCGTGGCCGTGTTGGCCTGCGCAGACCAGTCCGCCACTGTGTCCGCTGCAGCTCGCTGGTCTTTCATCTGGTGCAATTGGCCCCTTTGCGCCTGTGCCTCGTCCAGACAAGACGACAGAACCAGCATCGGTACCGAGTCGCTGTAGGCCTGCCCCATCGGGGTCATGATGTTGCACAGGCCTGGTCCCGTAATCACGTAGGCAACCCCGGGCTTACCAGATGCGCGAGCGTATCCGTCAGCCATAAACCCCGCACCCTGTTCGTGACGGGCCAGAACATGGATAATCCCGGCCTCTTCAATGCCACGATACATTTCCTGATTATGCACGCCGGGAATGCCAAAAATCACGTCAACACCGCGATCCCTGAGCATGTGCGAAATTTGCGCACCAAGGGGTCGTTTCATCAGCCTCTCCAGAATTGAACGGTAAAGATGGCGTAGACAGCCAAAAGCTCGAGACGCCCAACAAGCATGCCAATCGTCAGCAGCCATTTTGCAGTGTCGTTCAGACCTGCAAAATTGCCAGCCGGTCCGATCTGATCGCCCAAACCGGGCCCGACATTTGCCAAGGCCGTCGCGGCCCCCGACACAGATGTGATGAAGTCCAGCCCGGTCAAAGCCAGTGCCCAGGATAAAACGCCCATCGACACCACGAAGAACATAAAAAAGCTCATGACCGAGGTCAGAACATCTCGCCCGACCGGGCGCCCATCATAGAGCGGCATGAACACACCATGCGGCGAGCGGATCCGCCGAATCTGAGTTTTGATCGACGCGAACAGAAGCTGGTAGCGGAAAACTTTGATGGAACAAGCAGTGGATCCCGCGCATCCTCCGATTAGGCCAATCAGAAAGAACAACATGATCGGGAAGCTGCCCCACCCCATGTAATCGACGCTGGCATATCCTGTGCCAGAAATGATCGACGTGATGTTGAACAAAGATTCCCGAAAGGCCTGTTCCCAATGATGCGGGAAGACCGAGGTCAAAAAGACCGACATGATGACCACCAGCACAAAAATCGTGGCCAGAAACGCACGGATCTGGCTGTCTTTCCACAAAGGGCTGGTGTGTCCGTTTGCCAATTGGACGTATCTGACAAAGGGCAACGCTGCCAAAATCATAAAGACCGAAGCCGCGTATTCAACAGGCCCTGAGAATGTTCCAAACGAGGCGTCGTAGTTCGAAAACCCGCCCGTTGAAATCGTCGTCAGTGCATGCACAAGGGCATCAAAAAAGCTCATCCCGAACCCGGTATAGACCAGAACGCAAACAACCGTCAGAAACACGTAGATCAGGGAAATCTGGCCAGCAATCTCCTGCGCGCGTGGCAGGATTTTACCCATGGTTTCAAACCCTTCTGATCGGAATATCTGCATCCCGCCAACGCGCAGTTCAGGCAAAAAAACCATGGCGACGACAATGATGCCGATACCACCCAACCATTGCAGGATGCCGCGCCACAACAACAATCCGCGCGGCAATGCATCCAGCCCTGAAATCACGGTTGATCCGGTTGTTGTCAGACCCGACATCGCCTCGAAATAGGCATCGACAAACCGCAGATCGGTTTCCCCAAACAGAAACGGGATTGCACCAAAGACTGGCAAGGCCACCCAAACGCCTGTGGTCAGTAAAAAGGTCTGCCGGATCGTTAGCCCTTCGCCGACGCCATTTGCGCAGCTCATCGCCAGAACGGCACCAGCCAGCGTCGTGATGATGGCGCTTTCGAGAAAGACATACCACTCACCCCGGCCTTCGATCATGTCGGCGACCATAGGCAACAGCATGGTCGCCCCAAGAATGGCGACCAGCAGGCCAATAACATATCCGACCGGGCGAAGATCCATCATGACGCGCAGCGTTGGCGTGGCAGCCCGACCGTGTCAAGCAGATGATCGGCGATTACTTGTCGGTTTTCGCGGTCACTGCTGGCAAAACAGGTGGTTTCGAAGGTGCACGCGTCCGGCGGGGTTGTGGTTTCGGCTTCTCTGTAGACGTGATCTGTTTGGTCGTTTGCGTGGCTTTGGGCGAAGCGCTTTGGCGTGCTTGGGGCGCAGGTTTAGGCTGCTCCGTCATCACATTTGACACCGCTGCAGGTGTTGGTTTTGTTGCAGCTGCTTTGCGTACGGCGGGTTTAGCCGCTTGCGTCTTTGGCGCAGCGGCTTTCCGGGCGGTTGATTTCGGCGACTTAGCCACAGGTTTGGGCGACGCCTCAGCAGGCTTCGTTTCGGGTTTTGCGACCGCTGCGGGCTGTGCCTTTGCCTTTGGTGCAGCCGCGGTGGCGCGTGGCTTTGCAGAGAACGCTACAACAGGTTCCGACTTCGGCTTTGGCTTTGGCGCAGGCTTTTTAGCGGCAGGCGAGGCTTTGACAGCCCCGGGTTTCACGCGTTTTGTAACTGGCTTCGCTGTTGCTGAACGCTTTGGAGCTGGCTTCTTGGGTGCGGAAGGTTCCGCAGAAGTTGGTGTTTTCAGCGCGCTGATAGACGCCATCGGCAGCTCGATCGCTGATCGGGTCATGATCTGCATGATCTTCAGTTGGTTCACCATCGCATATCCTGCGACGCGAACAGCAGCAGCCTGAAGCTCCAGCTGTTGGGTAATTGGATTCATAACGTATTTCTCCTGTAATCGCGACGCAGCTTGAAACTTGACGATGAAGTGCCCTGCCCGCTCCAATTGCTCGGGCGCATATTAAGGTGTTGCAGTCCAAGGCGTCGCACGTCTCGGGTTCCTTTCGGGGCAACACGCCATACCGGGCGCACGCGTGCTGCAGCAGCATTCGTCCACACTGTATCGCAGATTATAACGCAATTGCAGCATTTTTTGCTGCGGCGCGGCAAAAAACATCGACTCGAGGGATATCTTTTTAAATTCTAGAGACTTACACGCTGATCAGCCGATGTGAAACAACGTCGTGAACAACCTCGGATCAAGGCTAGACGCCTCAAACGTGGGCCCTTCTGTCAGAATCGAAACCGCATCATGGCTGTGCAGGCTTTCCTGATGGCTGGCGATTACCCTGAAATCCCCAACGTGATGATCCGCAAGAAGCTCCGAACAGAACAAGCGCGCCGCATCTTCGACGAAGATGGGATTGGCGGCGTTCAACTCTGCAAACGCTTGTTCATCTTCACGCTTGACCATCACCTGAGTTTCGGTCGGTACCGCACGACGGCACAGCGCGATCAGGTCTTCGAACCAGAGGCAATCGGCATCGCAATCCACGACTACAGAAATCCGGGCCACGGACCGTTGCGAATGTGGGGTCGCCAGTTGACCACGCATCGACCGCGCATGTTCGCTCAACTCCAGAGAACAAGGACAGGTCGACGAATAGACATAGTCGAGATGCATGATCTTTTGGCGCACGCCATTTTGCTCGATCAATTCCAGCGCGATATCGTAGTACTGATACCCCTCCAGACCAGATCGCAGGCTTGTTACCTTGTCTGGATAGGAAAAGCGCATCTGGATACGTGCATCAAAGCTCTCCAGATCGGTCATATAGTCATTCAGAGCCGCTTCCATCACCTCGAAACTAAAGGTGCGTTCTGCGTGCTTGTAGAAAGACCGCATGATCCGGGACATGTTGATGCCCTTTTTCTCGGCCTCAAGGCTGACTGTGCCAGTGATCGAGGTTTCCAGCGTCAGATCTTCATCGTCTTTGCGGTGAAACCGGATCGGCAGGCGGAAGTTCGAGATGCCGACATGCTGAATCTGCTGCTTGGCCCCACGGATCAGACTGGATGGACCATTCTGCAAATCGGGCAAAGATGCACGATAGGCTGTATCAACGGTGAAATCTTCGGCGTATTCCCGCGTCAGTGACGGGTAGCTTACCGGCGTTAGACCAGGAATCAAACGGGCGACGGCTGGGTCCAACTGACTGATCTCGGCTGCGGATGCTGATCGCGCCCATTCCCGCAGAACCTTTAGGGCCTCAGCGGCCTGTTCACGATCAGGGGTTTCGTCAATGTCGCGCGGATGAACGTTCATTGCATGGGGTTCCTTGATTGGTCGCAGGAATATATACAACTGTCGGTCTTTTTCCAGTCTATCCCTATACGTGTCATATTGCAGCCCGGATCGAAAAAAACGGCGCAAAATGGTCGCCTTGCGCCCTAAAGCGCCTACGCCAAACGAAATTGCCGCCAAAGGGATGTGCGTTCCATCGCAAATGACCAAGCTACAGCCCTGCAAAAGGCCGGGTCGCCGCCGCAAACTAGCTTTGTGAGACGTCCAGTGCCTGCCGTATGTCAGCCAAAAGATCGCCGACATCTTCCAGCCCAACCGACAAGCGGATCAGCCCCGGCGTGATCCCCAGCTCTTCTTTCTGATCATTACTCAGACGCTGATGGGTTGTTGTCGCGGGATGGGTTGCGATCGATTTCGCGTCCCCGAGATTGTTGGAAATCACCGGAATGGTCATCGCGTTCAGGAACGCAAATGCAGCATCCTTGCCGCCCTTGATATCCAATGAAAGAACCGTGCCACCTTTGCCGCCAAGTTGTGCCTGGACCAATTCATTCTGCGCGTGAGTTTTTAGACCTGGATAAAGAGTCCGCTCCAACGCCACATGCCCTTCCAGCGCTTCTGCGATTTTCAAAGCGGTGTCTGCCTGTGCATTGACCCGCAAAGCCATGGTTTCCAACCCTTTGAGCATGATCCACGCATTAAAGGGGCTTAGCGCGCCACCGGTGTGTTTCAGGTAAGGTTCGACCGTTCCGCGAATGAACTCTTTGGTGCCAATGATAACGCCACCCAGGGCACGCCCCTGCCCGTCTATGTGTTTGGTGGCCGAATAGACGACGACATCTGCCCCCTGCTCGATCGCGCGCGAAAACACCGGGGTCGAGAACACATTGTCCACAATTACGACGGCCCCGACGGCATGCGCCAACTTGGACACAGCGGCAATGTCGATCACTTCCAGTGTCGGATTCGACATGGATTCAAAGAACACTGCTTTGGTCTCGGGGCGGATTGCCGCCTGCCATTGCTCCAGATCCGTTCCGTCAACAAACGTCACATCGACGCCATAGCCGGTCAGGATGTTCTCGAGGATGTACAAGCATGAGCCAAACAGCGCCTTGGCCGAAACAACATGATCGCCAGCCTTCAACATAGACGTCAATGCACCATTGACTGCCGCCATGCCAGACGCCGTGGCAAATGCATCTTCGCCACCTTCCAGCGCGGCAATGCGCTGCTCGAACATGGACACGGTGGGGTTGCCGTAACGGGCATAAATGAACTCATCCGGACCACATTCCAGAAACCGGGCTTCGGCCTGTTCGGCGGTATCGTAGACGAAGCCCTGTGTCAGGAAGATCGCTTCGCTTACTTCGTTGTACTGACTGCGACGGATGCCGCCATGGACGGCTTGGGTGCGCTTGTTCCAGCTCTCGCTCATGTCATTCCTTTCGGCTCCGAACCCGGAGCGCCCAACAAAAAAACCCCAGACGCGGTCAAGCGAAAGGGGTCTTTCATCCTGACCTTTTAGCGGTGTTGTTTATCGTGGCCCGCAATCCGGTAACAAATCGCCACGTAGCTTCTGAAAGGCCAATACGCCCCCTGTGTTTGGTCGTCAAGTCCGACGATAATTTGTCACGGTTTCGTAACCAACCTTGCCGATCCCACCGAAAACCGCATGATCAAGCCAAAACGCGGAGGCCCCATGACACACCCGATCGACCTGTATTTCTGGCCCACGCCGAACGGCTGGAAAGTGTCTATCGCTTTGGAAGAGATGGAGCTGCCCTACACCACTCATCTGATCAACATCGGCAACGGCGATCAATTTGAACCTAATTTTCTTAAGATCGCGCCCAACAATCGGATGCCCGCCATCGTTGATCCCAAAGGTCCAGATGGCGCGCCGATCTCGGTTTTTGAAAGCGGTGCCATCCTGATGTATCTGGCCCGCAAGACAGGTCAGTTCTACGGTAATACCGAACGCGACCGGATTGCGGTTGAGGAATGGTTGATGTGGCAGATGGGTGGCGTGGGCCCGATGGCCGGTCAGGCGCATCACTTCCTGAAATACGCCCCACAGATGGATCCGCCGCAAGACCTGCCCTACGCAAAAGATCGCTACCGAGCCGAGGTCGCGCGTCTATACGGGGTGCTGAACCGGCGGCTGGCCGAAAACGAATACGTCGCGGGTGATTTCTATTCGATTGCAGACATGTCGGTCTGGGGTTGGGCCAGCTTATGGGAGGGCCAACAGCAAGTGCTGCAGGATAAACCCCACTTTGCGCGCTGGCTGGAGGTCGTCAGCTCTCGGTCCGGGGTCCAAGCAGGACGCGCGCTGCATGCGGATCTGCGGGGGGACCATAGGGACAAGCAGTCGCAAGGGATCTTGTTTCGGCGTTAGAGCGTTTTGCCTGATGTCCAATTTGAGATCATGATGGACATCCGTTTCTTCGTTGCTTTAAGTCTGAACCGTGTCGTTGGTTGAAGACCTTGAACAAATTCTGGACGTGGTCGTCCGAATCGACCCCAGCTTTCAAGCGGTCGAACCAAGTATTGTCGAAGCCTGTATCCGGGACGTGCGACTGGACGCATTGGCCGAGAAAGAGGGCGAGTTCTTGCTTTCAGCAATGCGTCTGCTGGCACTACCGGCGAATGGACACACGCGCCTTATCCCAAATGATGCTATCTCGGTGCTGCCGCTTCGGTTCGTGACCGTCGGGAAATCTGTATTCCTGACGAAATCTGGGGCGGTTCCCAGCAACAGCCCAATCAGAAAGCTGATTGCCGTCAATGGCATTCCGGTCGAACAGGTTGAAGCGGCCGCGCAAAGTTATCTTGCCGGGACGCCGCAAAGGAAACGCGTAATTGGCCCTATCTTGCTTTCGTGGCCACTGGCCCTGACTCATTTGGGGGCTGCTTCGGCCGGCGATACAACAATTTACCTAATGCAAGACGCGGAAGGGCAAGCCGATACTATGGTCGTGGACAACTCGAACATTGTTCCTGCGTCGCAATTGTATCCGAGAAATGAGCATGGACAGATGGATCCGGTGTGGGATTTCAAAACCCTCGCCGATATCGCGGTATGGCCCGGGATCGGGCTCTCTGTGTGCCTACCCAGTTTTCTGGAAACAGACGACAACCAACTATCCAGATCAATCGCGAAAGCAGCAGCTCGACTACGAAGCTATGCAGCCGTACCTCTGCTAATCGACGTCAGGGGAAACACTGGGGGAGATTTCCTGAAAACCCTGCCTTTAATTGATGCAATCGCAGAAAGCTCGAACAAGCGCCGTTGCGCAGTCCTTGTCGACAAATTCACATTTTCTGCCGCAATTGTTTTTGCGGCTATTCTAAAGCACCGCTTAGGACGCAATCTCGTTCTTGTAGGGGAAGAGATGGGCGATGGCCTGAAGTTCTTCGCTGAAGGCGGATCGGTTGTTCTGCCAAGCAGCGGCGCTGTCGTGCGATATTCAACCGCCCTTCACGATTGGGCGTCTGGATCCATCGATCGCACCACCCCGCCCGAAGTCGCAGAGCAGATTCTTAAAGTGGGAAAACTGGAAATCGATCGACACTGGACAGCGTCACCCCAACATGTGGAATCACCAGCTGAAACCTATCAGAGAATTCTTCGAGAGCTACATTGACCACCGGCCTAGCAAGCCTCGCATCCCTTTCTGCACCGAACAAAACGTCTGGATCGGGCCGAATATTCTCGGTTTCTTCCAACGTCACTTGGATCATCGCGCATGCACGTTTCACCCGACATGTATTTTGCCGTATGACAACACGGGCGCAACTGGTCTCGGCTGATGATGACTGGCACAAAGAATGATGACCGGCTAGTGCTATTTCACAGAACAGGATCAGAAGGGTTTTGCATGCGTCGGTCGTTGTCTACCAGAAACATCTCGCTTTTGGTATTTGCGGCATTGGCCCTCGCAAGCTTGAACTACTTTCGGGTTGCATCCTCGACATTCCAATCCAATCGCTTGTTCGTGGAAGAAATGACGTGGCCAGAAGTCCACGCCGCGCTGGAAGCAGGGTATAAAACGGTCATTATCCCGACCGGCGGCACAGAACAGAATGGGCCTCACACCGTTCTTGGTAGGCACAACTTTGTTGTAGCGCATACCAGTAAGAAAATTGCCGACAGGTTAGGAAATACACTGATCGCGCCTGTGATACCCTATGTGCCGCAAGGTGATGTCGGCGCAGAACCGACTGGTCATATGAAATGGCCCGGAACCATTTCTGTGCCAGAACCTGTTTTTGAACAACTGCTTGAAGCCTCGGTTCGGAGCTTTGCTGTGCACGGGTTTAATGAAATTCTCCTCATCGGAGATAGCGGCGGAAATCAGGCCCCTCAATCCCGTGTTGCCGACACAATGACCCTTGAACTTGCTTCTGCTGGCGTCGTTGTGCGTCACATCTCCGACTATTACGACAGGAACGGTCAAATCGCGTATCTCGAAAACTTGGGATTCGACAAGGAACAGATCGGAACCCATGCCGGGCTTCGCGACACGTCTGAGATTCTTTTCGTTAAACCGGATGAAGCAAACCGTACTCCTCTGCCAATTCCGCCGGGTTGGTATACGGGATTTGACGGCCGGCCTGACCTTGCTTCGTCGGAAATTGGTGAGGCATTGATCCTGCTGAAGATCGAAGCAGCATTGGCGCAAATTCACGATCTGCGAAACGCGCGCCAATAGCGCGCAGGGGAAAGGTTCGTAGGTCGCGCACCAAACTGCGGCATTTGCAAACGCCCCTTTGGGCGTGCGCCCAGCCAATAGGCAGGCCGCGATTTCGGGAAACGCGCGAAATGGGACGATGAGAAAAGAACAAATATGGAACAAACAGAAGGAAAGTCCAGACCCGGCGAGATGAGTCGCAAATGAGACTGGAAAGACCTAAATGCCTTGACTAAGGAAGAGTTCGAACATCGCAGAAGGAAGACGCACGCAATGGCAAAGATCACCTATGTCGAGCATGGCGGTACCGAACACACAGTCGAAGTCGCCAGCGGACTGACCGTCATGGAAGGGGCCCGTGACAACAACATCCCCGGCATCGAAGCCGATTGCGGCGGCGCCTGTGCCTGCTCGACCTGCCACGTTTATATCCACCCAGACTGGGTCGAGAAAATTCCCGACAAAGATGACATGGAAGAAGACATGCTGGACTTTGCTTATGAGCCGGACCCGGCCCGGTCGCGCCTGACCTGCCAGATCAAGGTCACGGATGCGCTGGACGGTCTGGTTGTGCAGATGCCCGAAAAACAGATCTGATGCATCTTGAAGCGCCGCACACGCGCGCTCGCCGGTGGCTGGGCCGGGCTCGCGGCGCACTGCTGGCATCAAGCGTTTGGTTGTCAACAATAGGGCCAACGTCAGCGGCTGACACGATCATATCCGCACGCTTCACAGAACCGACCACCCGATACGCACATGGTGTGTTGGGTGATAATATCGAATACGGCACGCTGGAAATCACGGTCCAGACCCAACGGTCAAAACAGACACAGGCAACTGATGCTGCCCAAGATCATTCGGTCCTGACTATCCGCCTTCCAGAAGATCGGGTATTCGAAGATCTCTCTCCACGTCTCACGGACGTAGATTCCGATGGCAAATTCGAAGTAGTCGTCGTGGAATCTCAAGCTCAAGAAGGCGCTCAGCTGGCGATTTATGACGCCTCGGGGCAGAAGATTGCCGCCACCCCGCATATTGGCACACGCTTTCGCTGGCTCGCCCCGATCGGCGCGGCGGATCTGGACCGTGATGGTCATATTGAAGTCGCCTATATCGACCGCCCTCATCTGGCTAAGACCTTGCGAATCTGGCGCTTTGAAAGCGAGCAATTGACCGAAATCGCCACCCTGCCCGGCCTCACCAATCATCGGATCGGGGAGGACTTCATAAGCGGTGGCATCCGGGAATGCGGATCAGGTCCGGAACTCATTGTGGCCAGTGAAGATTGGCGCAACATTTTCAGTGTGCGCTACGCGAACGGTTGGGTAAAAAACCAACTCGGCCCGTTTTCGCCCGCAGCTATGGATCAGCACATGGCCTGTTCACAATAGTACTGCCGCAGCCCGCGACAGCGGGCTGCCCGGCCCAAGGCCTGTTGAGACGCATCTAAGATGCGGCGCAAGGGCACGGGAGCTTTTTGATCAAAGCGCTCGCCAGCCGATGTCGCGTCGGTAAAACCCGTCCGGCCAATCGATCCCGTCAACCATCGCGTAAGCCCGGTCGCGTGCTTGCTTCAAGGTCTCACCACGTGCGGTAACGTTCAACACGCGCCCGCCTGAGGCGGTGATCTGACCATCAACAGACTTGGTCCCTGCATGGAAAACCATGTTTCTGCTGTCTTCAGGAACACAATCCAGACCTTTGATAAAAGTCCCTTTTTCATAGGATCCCGGATACCCGTTGGCAGCCATGACCACCGTCATTGCATAATCATCCGCCCAGTTGACCTGCGTTTCGCCTAACCGTCCCTCAGCTGCCGCATGCATCAGATCCATCGCCTGCGCCCCCAAGCGCATCATCAAAACCTGACACTCCGGGTCACCAAAACGAACGTTGTACTCCACCAAACGGGGCTGGCCGTCCCTGATCATCAATCCCGCGTACAGGACACCCTGAAACGGCATACCCCGGCGCTTCATTTCCTCCATGGTGGGCCGGATGATTTCTTCCATCGCGCGCGCCTCGATATCAGCACTCAATACCGGCGCGGGGGAATAGGCGCCCATGCCGCCGGTGTTCAGTCCGGTGTCACCTTCACCGACGCGTTTGTGGTCCTGAGCGGTTCCGATCGAAAGAATCTCCTCGCCATCGCAGAGCACAAACAACGACGCCTCTTCGCCGTCCATGAACTCTTCGATCACGATCTCAGCCCCGGCACCGCCAAAAGCCCCTCCGAACATGTCGTCTATCGCGTCCAGAGCGTCCTGTTCCTCCATCGCCACGATCACGCCCTTGCCTGCAGCCAGACCATCAGCTTTGACGACAATCGGCGCGCCCCGTTCGCGAATATAGGCTTTAGCAGGCCCAGCTTCGGTAAATCGCGCATACGCCGCTGTCGGTGCCCCCGACGCATCACAGACTTCCTTGGTAAAGCTCTTTGAAGCCTCCAATTGCGCCGCTTCTGCCGAGGGTCCGAAAACCAACACCCCGGCTTCACGCAGACGATCTGCAACACCCGCAGCCAATGGCGCCTCGGGGCCTACAATGACAAAATCAATCGCGTTTTCTTCCGCAAAGCTGACCACCGCACCGCCGTTTTCGATATCCAGCGCCGCGCAATCGGCAATCTGGGCGATCCCGGCATTGCCCGGCGCCACGATGAGGCGGTCACATTTAGGGTTTTGCAACACGGCCCAGGCCAGGCTGTGCTCGCGCCCACCACTGCCGAGAATGAGGATATTCATGAATGCGCTCCGATCTGCTTGGCCTTGCCTTCCGGGCGTTCTAAGCTGGGCACGCATTTGACACAAGGCGCTGAAATGTCCGACCTGCTTGACGACCCGGTTCCGGGCCAAAACACACCCGAATACACCGTCTCGGAAATCTCAGGCGAGGTGAAACGTACGCTCGAAGGCTCGTTCGGGCGAATCCGCGTGCGGGGCGAGGTTGGGCGCGTGTTCAAAGCGCGGTCCGGGCATCTGTATTACGACGTCAAAGATGATCGGAACGTTCTGGCCTGCACCACTTGGAAAGGGCAAGTTTCCGGCCTGTCTGTTGTTCCCGAAGAAGGGCTGGAAGTTGTAGTAACCGGTCGTCTGACCGCATTTGGGGCGCAGTCGAAATACAACCTGAATGTCGACGAAGTTGCAGTCGCCGGGCAAGGCGCGTTGATGGCCTTGTTGGAAAAGCGCAAAAAACAGCTTGAGGCCGAAGGTTTGTTTGCGCAGGAACGCAAAAAGCCCCTGCCCTATTTGCCGCAAGTTATAGGCGTTGTGACTTCGCCATCTGGCGCGGTGATCCGGGATATCCTGCACCGCCTACGAGATCGTTTTCCCCGTAAGGTGTTGATCTGGCCAGTGGCCGTTCAGGGTTCAAACTGTGCACCCGAAGTCGCGAACGCAATAACTGGGTTCAACCAGTTTACATCCGGCGGGGCGCTTCCACGTCCCGACCTGATCATTGTTGCACGTGGCGGCGGATCAATCGAAGATCTCTGGGGATTCAATGAAGAAGCGGTGGCCCGTGCTACGGCAGCGTCGGACATCCCGTTGATCTCGGCCGTTGGACATGAGACGGATACAACGCTGATCGATTTTGTTTCGGACCGTCGCGCACCCACGCCCACGGCGGCGGCCGAACTGGCGGTGCCAGTGCGCATTGAGTTGCTAGCCTGGACCGGCGAACAAGGCGCTCGCCTGTCGCGGGCAGCCACCGATGCGGTCCAACGCCGGACCCAGCGTTTGCGCGATCTGTCTCGCGCCCTCCCGCGGGCCGAGACGCTGCTGGACACGCCGCGTCAGCGGCTGGATCAGGTGTCAGAACGGCTCCCCAATGCGCTCATCCGTGGTGTACAGAACCGCCGAGTCAAACTGCTGGATGCGTCCGCGCACCTGCGCCCTTCGACATTGCGCGGACTGGTGGAAACACGGCGCGACCGCTGGCGCAACTTGTCGTCACGCCTGTCTTTACGCCCGATCCAACGTGAACTCGAAGCCCGTAGCGAGACTTTGTCCCGATTGACCGAACGGCTCAACATCGCACAAACCACGCGACTGGACCGATTGCGCCAGCAGCTTGAGGCAACGGACCGCCTGCGCGAAACACTCAGCTACAAAGCAACGCTGGAGCGCGGCTACGCTGTTGTCCATGCCAACGGCGAGGTGATGACAACCAGGTCACAAGCCGCAGAGCATTCGGTTCTGGAAATCGAATTCTCCGATGGTCGTTTGAAAACCGGCGCGACTGGCAAAACGCCCGCCAGGAAAACCAAACAGGACACCCCTGACCAAGGGTCGTTGTTCTAAGCCATGCTGACCATCTGGGGCCGCAAAACATCATCGAATGTTCAGGCCCTGATGTGGTGTGTTGGTGAACTTGGCCTTGAATATCGACGCCATGATTTAGGACATCACTTTGGTGGCTTGGACACCGAACCGTTCAAACACTTGAACCCAAACCAGACCATTCCGGTTTTGCAGGACGGCGACACCCCACCGATTTGGGAAACCGGTGCGATCCTGCGCTACCTTGCCGCCCGATACGGGGACGATACGTTCTGGCCAAAGGACCCTGTTCAGCGGGCCGAGGTGGACAAATGGGCTGAATGGGCAAAGATCAATGTCGCGATGGCGTTCACAGTTCCAGTGTTCTGGCGCATCGTTCGAACGGCTCATTCGGCACGGGACGAAAGTGCCATTTTAGCTGCTGTCAACGCGCTCGAAAGCAAACTGAAAATCGCGGATTCGAAACTGATGCAGAGCCAGTTCATCTCCGGGCCCGACCTGACACTGGCTGACATTCAACTTGGCCACATACTTTTCCGCTACTACGATATTGAAATTCCAAGAGCATCTCTGAAAAATATCCGCCGCTATTACGACGAACTGAGCCAACGAAGCGCATTCCACGAACATGTCATGATCAGCTATGACGACCTGAAGGTGACTTGATCCGGTTTCAGACCCCAACCTCAGGCCCGTAACAGATCATTTCTTCGCCTATGTCATCCGCTTCGTACAGTTCGGTTGCCTCCGGGTCGCCTTCAAACTGGGCGATCAAGCCGCCGCCTGACTGCGTAAACACCCAACACTGAGGGTCCAGACGATCCTCATAAATAAAGCAGATTTGCTCACCTTGTTGATACCAGATGCCTTCGCGGCACTTGCCGTCAAGGAAGGACCAGATAACGCGCTGATTGGGCAAATACCGCTCAACCCCATAAACTTGGCCATCATTGCCATAGTACAGCGTCTTACCGCGCGTATAGTTATCAAATTCTGAGCCGGACAACGGGGGCTGCGCTGCGGCTGCATTGCCCAAAAACACCAACGGAATCATCAGACATCTCAACATGCCTGCATTTTGTCAGATGCGGTGCGCCCGCGCCATACAAGCTTTGACATCGTGGCGCGCACAACTGACTGCCTCAACGTCACTGCTTGCGCCCAATCTGGAACCGAAGTGACATGGCTAAGAACAGTATTTGATCGGGACCTGACATGACGACAATCCTATTCTGGGCCGCCTTCGGATGCGCCTTGGCCTATCTGGCCCTTACAGCACGCGCCGCGAGCCCCATTCGCACCGTTTTGAAAACGTCGTCGGTTGCCATACTGGCATTAGTCGCGCTGATGCTGTCCACCCCTTGGATGCTGGTCCTTGCTTTGGCTTTGTGTTCCGTGGGCGACGCCTTGCTATCGCGAGAGACAGAGACAACCTTCATGGCCGGGATCGCAGCGTTCGCCGCCGGGCATCTGGCCTATATCGCTTTGTTCCTGACGCACCCTGCAAGCGATCCTTCACTGATCCTGGCATCACCCGCAGTCTTCTGGTCCCTCATCACTCTTGGGATTGTAATGGCGACACTGCTCACACCGCGTGCGGGGGATCTCAAAGGACCGGTATTGGCCTACATCCCGATCATCCTCGGGATGGGTGTAACGGTTCTGGCCCTGCCCGAAACCGGCGCGCTACGATGGGCCTTACCTGCTGCCATAGCCTTCATTGCATCGGATTTGATCCTGGCGACCGAGAAATTCCTTCTGCCCGAAGATCATCCGGCGCTTAAGCTTACGCCCTATATGGTCTGGCCGCTTTACTGGGGCGCACAAGCTGGCTTTCTGATCGCCTTTTCGTGACCCTTTGCAACTGCCGTCAATCCGCATTAGGTGAGGGGAACACCTGCGGAGACCAAAGATGGCGTTTTTCTCAAAGCTGAAGGACAAGCTGTTCAAATCCTCATCGCGCCTTGAAGAAGGGCTCGACGCGATTGTCGAGGATGGCGGCGAGGAAACCACAACCCCGGATCCGGTTATCCCGGAACCCGAACCCGAACCGCACCCCGTCCCCGAGATCCCTGAACCCGCGCCGGTCCCGCAGCCGGCTGAAACGCCCTCTCCAATCCCAGCGGACCCCACACCTGCAGCGCCACCGCCCGAAGTGCCGAGTTCCAAGGGAGTACTGGGTCGCCTGTTTGCTCGCAGCGACACCCCCACCGAAGTTCGACGCACACTGGACGATGACATGCTCGAGCAACTCGAAGAGCTGCTGATCGCATCTGACATGGGCGTCGATACCGCCCTGCGTGTCACCGCCAACATGGCCGAGGGTCGCTTTGGCCGCAAACTTTCAACGCGTGAAATCAAGCAGTTGCTGGCGCAGGAAGTCACCCGTGTCATGGAACCGGTCGCGAAACCTCTGCCGATTTACTCCAAACGCCCGCAAGTGGTTCTAGTCGTCGGCGTTAACGGCTCGGGCAAAACCACCACGATTGGTAAGCTGGCGAGCCAATTCAAATCGGCTGGCAAGAAGGTGGTCATTGCCGCTGGCGACACATTCCGCGCAGCGGCAGTCGAACAGTTGCAAGTTTGGGGTGATCGCGCTGGCGTTCCGGTTCTGACAGCGCCCGAAGGCTCTGACCCGGCATCGCTTGCCTTTGATGCCCTGAGCAAAGCGCAGGAAGATGGCGCTGATCTGCTGATGATCGACACCGCCGGCCGTTTACAAAACCGCGCCGACCTGATGGAAGAACTGGCCAAGATTGTCCGCGTCATTCGTAAAGTCGACGATACCGCCCCGCACAACACCCTGCTTGTACTGGACGCAACCACCGGTCAGAACGCGCTGAACCAGGTCGAAACCTTCCGCAATCTGGCCGATGTCTCGGGCCTTGTGATGACCAAGCTGGATGGCACGGCCAAGGGTGGCGTGCTGGTGGCGCTGGCTGACAAGTTCGGCCTGCCGATCCATGCCATCGGCGTGGGCGAGCAGATCGACGACCTGGCCCCATTTGACCCAGAGGAATTCGCCGCCGCCTTGACGGGCCTGGAACAGAGCTGATCCACATCTTCATCTGGCTTCAAATATCCTCGGGGGGTCTGGGGGGCAGACAGCCCCCCAGCCTCTGCGCCAGCGAAAGCCCCGAGGCTTGAGCGACTGGCTGATTTCTCTGGAGGGTACCGAGGCAGGTCACCAACTTGCCCTCGGCCTCGCCCTGATGGCAGCCTTCCTGCATGCCGTATTTGGTGCGCTGCAAAAGGGTCGTCACGACCCATGGCTGTCACGCGGTGCAATCGACGCCTGCTATTGCCTGATGGCCGCGCCTTTTGCTTTCTTGGTGGTGCCATGGCCGGAACCTTATATGTGGCCGATCTTTGCAATGGTTTGGCTGATCCACATCGCCTACAAAACACTTCAGGCCATGGCCTATACCAAGGGCTCCTATACCGTCGTCTATCCGGTCGTCCGCGGAACCGGCCCGCTATTCACGGTAATCGGAGCCTATTTGTTGTTCGGAGAAGTCTTCACCGGTCTGCAATGGTTCGGCGTTGCAGTCTTGTTGGCCGGCATATTTGGCTTGGCCGCCTATAACCTTCGCTTCCTGGAAACCGACCGCGACACACTGGGTGTCGCGCTGGTATTAGCACTGGCCACGGGTTTGTTCGTTGCGATTTACACCACCTATGATGCTTACGGCATCCGCGCCACGGCTGATCCGTTCACCTTCCTGGCCTGGTTTTTTATGATAGATGGGGCAGCTATGCCGATCTATGCGTTCTTCAGGTGGCGCGCCATGATCCATCGCCCTACCATCGGACCGCTGATGTTGCGCGGTCTCGCAGGGGGCATCATTGCTCCGCTGTCTTTCGGGGCGATCATGTTGGCCACGCGTCTGGACAAGGTCGGAGAAGCGGCTGTGCTGCGCGAGACGTCAACGGTGTTCGCAGCCTTGATCGGGTGGCTCGTTTTGAAAGAAACCGTCGGTCCAAGGCGTATTGCGCTGATGGCATTGATTGCACTCGGCGCTGTAATAGTTGAAATGGGCGGGTAAGTAGCAGGGCGATAGCATGACCGACAAAAGAGAAATCAATCCGTTTCTGAAGCAGGCCCTGGAATTGGGTCCACCCTTGGCGTTTTTCTTCATCTACCTGCGCTTGCGTGATGACAGCTTTCAATTCGGCAATACCGAGTATTCTGGCTTTATCGTTGCGACAATTATCTTTGTTCCGCTGATGTTGGGCGCGATGGGCGTTCTTTGGTTCCTGACTGGCAAGCTTAGTCGAATGCAGATCTTCACAGCTTTCATGGTGATCTTCTTTGGCGGCCTCACAGCCTGGTTCAACGACGAGCGATTCTTCAAGATGAAGACGACGCTGGTTTATGGATTTTTCGCGCTGATCCTGGGTATCGGTCTGCTACAGAAGAAATCCTATCTGGCCTACGTGCTGGACGAGATGCTGCCCATGCGCCACGAAG
This sequence comes from uncultured Ruegeria sp., assembly GCF_947504215.1. Taxonomy (GTDB): domain Bacteria; phylum Pseudomonadota; class Alphaproteobacteria; order Rhodobacterales; family Rhodobacteraceae; genus Ruegeria. The sequence goes on from NZ_CANNGO010000001.1 coordinate 300,566, forward strand.
GCTGGATGATCCTGACCCGGCGCCTCTGCGCCTGTTTCGTCGTATTAGCGGTGGCAAACGAATTGGTCTGGAGAACATTGTCCACTGATCTGTGGGTCAAGATCGAAACTTTTGGGTTCCCCATCGCATTGATGATTTTCCTGATGTTGCAGTTCAATCTGCTGCAAAACTTCATGGACGATCCCGACCACCAATAGCCAAAACTGACCCGAACGGCGGATTGCATCAGCAATTGGCCGCAGATTAACAAAAATCAGACAAAAAACCTTGGCTTAGCCTTCAAGCTGTGAAACCTTGACTCACCACTCACCATCCAATTCCGGAGAACAGCGCCCGAATGACGGCCTTCCCAACCAGCGGATTCCTGTCCGAAGCATCCGACGGGCTGAGAGAAATGCTTGCCGATCAAGCATCCGAAATTTCTTTGGCTCAGGGCGAAATTCTATTCGAACAAGACGACGAAGGCGACGCGTTGTACGCCATTTTGGACGGCACGCTCGAAGTTTCGTTTCTCGCGATGAGCGGCAGAAAGCTGACGCTGACGTTGATGCGTCCCGGCGAAGTGTTTGGCGAGATTGCTTTGTTCGACAGCGGTCCTCGCACAGCCACCGTCGCGGCCGCAGAGCCCTCGCGCGTTCTGCGTGTCCGTCGCAGCGACGTCATGAACCAAATCCGCCGACACCCTGATCTGGCTGTAGATATGGTCCGCCTCGCCGGTTTAAGGATGCGGTGGATGGGATCGCAACTCAACGAGCAGGTCTTTCTGCCGATGCCAATACGGCTGGCTCGGAAACTCCTGCATTTGTCCGGCCTGCAGGACGACCCAACTGAACGTATCACATTGTCGCAAAGCGAGTTGGCTGAATTCGTTGGAGCAACACGTGAGGCCGTGTCCAAGACAATTGCCACATGGAAACGTGACAATGTCGTTGAAGCCTCTAGGGGTGGCTTGCTGATACAGGATTTCGACGCCCTACGCGAATTGGCAGATTCCGACCTGATCTGACCGCGTGTGAACTGCTTCACATACCAAGAACAAGTCCTGAGCTAACTTGGATTCGTTACCGTAGGAGGTCAGAGAATCATCCCCGATATCTGTCCACTGACCTCTCCCTGTATCTGAGCCATATGCCCGCACGGCATATGGCTCATTTTCTTTTGCGCCTTCTCGATCAGCTAGAATAAAGTTATTGCGTCCCACGCCCGTATTCCTACTAGTTGGCTTCGACGCAAATCAACTGAATTGGCCTACAGTAAATGGACGAGAAAAACCTAGCTCGTTGGAGGCACCTTGTCCGGTGCTTTGACACCGAAGCACCTCTACATGTGATCGATGTTGGAGCCAGGCCCCTGGAGAGACCGCTGTATCAAAACCTGCTCGAAAATCAGCTCTGCAAGCTTTCGGGTTTTGAACCCGACCCTGAAAGTTTCAAAAAACTTGAACAAATAGAACTCGAAAACGCGCAGTACTATTGTATGGCATTGGGTGACGGAACAGCGCGGACCCTCAATATCTATCGTTCTGGCGGTTTTACTTCGGTACTTTCACCATATGAACCATCCCTGCAGTATCTGGGGCGCTTCAAGAGGGCATTGCGGATCATAAACAAGGTGGATGTCGACTTGCATCGTATGGATGAAGTCGAAGGTCTAAGAGATGGCGATATCCTCAAAATCGACGTGCAAGGCTTTGAGCGAGAGATCATCCTGGGTGGAAAGCGCGTTTTGCAGAACGCGATAATGATAATCCCAGAAGTTAGATACCTTCGCATCTATCAGGCAGAACCAATGTTTGGGGAAATTGATAGTCTTCTAAGAAACATGGGGTTTTCCTATCTGAAGACACTTTTCACCAAATCGATGCGCATAAACAGTCGTTATGCTGGCAGGTTAAGTCAGAAGTATCAAGGATCGCAGGCTATTGATGGAGATGTTATCTATATCAAAGATCTGTCGGCGCCGGGCACGTTCAGTGATAGTCAGCTAAAACACTTGTGCCTTTCCGCAGATGCTGTGGTTCAGTCTTATGACTTGGCTTTGAAGTGTCTGGAATTACTAACTTCCAGGGGCTGCGTTTCGGAAGAAGATGTTTCAACCTACATTGATTTGATCCCGGAAAACGAAAGCGCGTGAATGATCGGAACAAACTTCTTGCTCTCTGAAGTTAAGGCTGCCAGCCCAAATAAGAGCATACGGCGCTTAGGCGCGGGTCAATCGACTCCCGCTGTAAACACGAAAGGAGGCCCAACAATGAGCCTCCTCGAAATTCACCTTTGCGACCAACTGTAAGCTTGGCTCAACTCATCGAGTGCTTCTTGGCTTACTCCTCGAGGCTCAGCGCAACAAAACGCGGATCACCGCCTCGGCGCACCAAAAGCAACAGGGATTTTCGCCCAGCTACGCGCGCTTCCTCCATTCGTCCTTCGAGATCTTCGATCGTTTCGACCTTTTGCTGACCCGCTTCGGTAATCAGGTCGCCTGCACGTAGCCCTTTGGCATAAGCCTCGGATGCCTCATCCACATCAGCGACAACCAGCCCTTCTGCATCAGCGTCCAGACCAAGATCTTCCCGGAATTTGTCTGTTAGCGGGGAAATGGTCAGACCCAGGATATCAGCGTTTTCACCACCCTCAGCGTCAGGTGTTTCTTCTTCTTCGCTTTCGCTGCTTTCAGCGTCTTCACGACGTCCCAGCGTAACCAGAATGGTCTGTGTGCCGCCGTCTCGCTGAACAACGACCCGCACGGATTTGCCCACCGTAGTCTCGCCAACCTGACGTACCAACCCGCGCGTATCTTCGACGTCAACACCGTCAAAGCTGAGGATCACGTCGCCCGCTTTAAGGCCGGCTTCTTTTGCCGGTCCTTCGGGTACATCGCTGATCAATGCGCCGCCGGGCTTCTCCAGCCCCATTGCCTCTGCCATATCTTCCGTGACGTCCTGAATGCGGACGCCGAGCCAACCGCGGCGCGTTTCTCCGAACTCACGCAGTTGATCTACGACTTTGATCACCACATTGGAGGCCATTGAAAATCCGATACCGATAGAGCCGCCATTGGGCGACAAGATCGCGGTATTCACACCGATGACCTGCCCGTCCATGTCAAACAGCGGCCCGCCCGAGTTGCCACGGTTGATCGCTGCGTCAGTCTGAATGTAGTCATCATAGGATCCGCTAAGCGCCCGATTACGGGCCGAAACAATCCCGGCTGAAACGGAAAAGCCTTGCCCCAACGGGTTGCCCATTGCGATGACCCAATCTCCGACCCGAGCGTTGTCACTGTCGCCGAAGGTCACATATTTCAGCGGCCCCGATGCCTCGACCTTAAGAAGCGCGATGTCGGTTTTCTCGTCAGTACCGATAACTTCGGCGGGTAGTTCCTTTTTGGGCTGACCGTCGCCCGGGAAGAATTCAACAAGGATTTCATCTGCTTCGGCGATGACGTGATTGTTGGTGACGATATAGCCGTCTTCGGAAATCACGAAACCCGACCCCAGCGCATTGCTACGGCGCGGCCGATTTTCGTCATCGCCGTTGCGGTCCTGAAAATCACGAAAGAAGTCTTCGAATGGTGACCCTTCAGGGACGATACCCTGCGGACCGGTCTGCCCTTCTATCAAGGTGGAGGTAGTGATGTTCACGACCGCAGGGCTGATTTGCTCCGCCAACGGCGCCAGGCTTTCCCCCCGCGCATGCGCGGCCATCGTCTGTGCCAAAACGAGTAGCATGCTGGCAAAGGCCAGCCACATCAGCCGCATCATAACACTAACATCGTCCCAACGGACGGACACACTGCGCGCTTTTGCCTGCACTTGGGATCTCCTTGTCGACTAACTATCCCGACGGTTATGCCGGTATTTCTACCCAATGTAGTCAGTTTGGGTCTGCCCGCAACTCGGGAACAGGGGGAAATCACCAGCACGTGACATCACCAGATCAAAATCCCAACTGATATGCACCCCACAAAAGGACAAAACCGCTGACCACACACAGCAAACCCATCAGTCGCCGGGCTGGTTCCGGCAGGGCCCGCAGCGCCTCTAACATGCGCTCAATAAGCGAAGGGGCCAGCGCATAGGCCAGCCCCTCGACTATCAATACCAGCCCGAAGGCCAGAAGGATCAGGCCCATTACTCGGCTACCGCAGCCGGCGCTTGCCGTCCGGTGGGAGAGCTGAGGTAGTTGAAGAACTCTGAATCCGGGCTCATTATCAACGAGCTGTTTCCGCCCTGCAGCGCATTCTCATATGCAGTCAGAGAGCGGTAGAATTCAAAAAACTCAGGGTCCGCGCCGTAAGCTTCGGCAAAGATCGCGTTGCGTTCAGCGTCAGCTTCACCGCGGATGATCTCGGCCTCGCGACGCGCGTCAGATACCAGCTCCACAACCGTCCGGTCGGCTTGAGCGCGCACACGCTGCGCTGCCTCGTTACCGCGGGCACGCTCGTCGGTCGCTTCCCGTTCCCGTTCGGCTTTCATCCGATCAAACGTTGCTTCGAGGTTGGCTTGCGGCAGGTCAGTGGCCTTCAAACGAACGTCAATCACGCTCACGCCCAGCGCCTGCGCCTCGGCAATCGCGCTGTTGCGGATACGAAGCATCAACGCGGCACGATCCGAGCTGAGGATATCGCGAGACGATACCGAACCCAGAACCTCACGTGTTTCGGCGCGCAGGATCCGGTCCAGACGGTCTTCGGCAACCGGAATACCGCCGACACCAACCGCCTGACGGAACTGTTCAAGGTCTGAAATCCGGTAGCGTGCAAACGCGTCAACCACCAGACGGCGATCATCTAAAGGCGTAACCTCAAGCGGCTGAACGTCGATGGACAAGATTCGGTCGTCGTATCGGACTACTTCTTGAATAACCGGGATTTTGAAGGCGAGACCAGGCTCTTCCTTGACCGCAACAACGCGACCAAATTGCAGAACCAACGCGCGTTCGCGCTCGTCCACGATAAAGATCGAGGACAGACCCACAACCGCCAGGATGAAAACAAGGATCAGAATAATAGGTGATTTACGCATCAGTTGCTCTCCGCGGCAGGGCTACGACGCAGCTCGTTAAGCGGCAGATAGGGTACGACACCCTGCCCCTGCCCGCCTGAGTTCTGGTCCAGAATGATCTTATCTACGTCGCCCAGAACCTGTTCCATTCGCTCAAGATAAAGACGCTTACGGGTGACATCCGGCGCTTTGGAGTATTCTTCAAGAACCGCGCTAAAGCGGCTGGCCTCACCCTGAGCGCTGTTGATCTGCTGGGCACGATACCCTTCAGATTCTTCCAGGATTTGCGCGGCTTCACCACGCGCCTCGGCGAGAACCCGGTTGGCATAGGCGTCAGCGACATTCTGCAATCGGTCCCGCTCCTGCGCGGCAGCCTGAACGTCGCGGAACGCGGCAATCACGTCCTGCGGTGGGTCGGCCTTGTCGAAGTTCACCCGCACAATGTTCACACCAGAGTTATAGCTGTCCATCGTGGACTGGATCAGTTCCTGCAGGCGATCCGCAATAATACCCCGATCCCGGTTCAGGATCGGAGCCAGCTCTGATTGCGCAATGATCTCACGCATGGCGGATTCCGACACTGCCTGAATGGTTTGCTTAGGATCTCGCAAGTTAAACAGGTACTTGGCGGGGTCGTTGATGTTCCAGACAACCTGATAGTCGATGTCGACCACGTTTTCGTCGCCGGTCAGCATTAGACCGTCATCGCTGCCACGCGCTCCGCCCATATCTTCGTTCTGTTCGCGGGTCACCGGAATGACTTCGGCGGTCACAAGCGGCCAAGGTGCAAAGTTCAGACCCGGGTTACCGACGGCTGAGAACTCGCCCAGAAACAACTCAACAGACTGTTCTTCTGGCTTGACCGTATAAAAGCTTGCTGCCGCCCAAAGACCAGCCGCGACCAACAGACCAATGGCAACAGTGCCTTTGGTGAAGATGGGACCGCCACCACCACCCTTGCCATTCGAACCACGGCCACCGCCGCCGCGCCCGCCCATAAGGACGCGCAACTGCTCCTGGCCCTTCTTCATCAGCTCGTCGATCTCGGGAATCTGCGGGCCGTCGCTTTCGGGCGGCTTGCGCCCGTCCCCGTTGTTACCCCGATTTCCTCCGCCACCCGAGGAGCCTCCGCCCCCCCAGGGGCCACCGCTGTTGCCCGCCATATTTTTCAATTCCTTCGCTTAGGCCCGTGTGATCACGGGGTCCCTTGTAACTTGTGTGCGCGTACTTGCAAATCAAGCAGTGCGCACAGGTTGCCGCATTGTCACCAATTCCTCGGCCATCACCGGGTGAACCGCGACTGTACGGTCAAAGTCTTCCTTGGTTGCGCCCATCTTTACCGCAATACCTGCCAACTGAATCATCTCACCTGCGCCCGGCGCGACGATGTGACAGCCTAACACCTTTCGTGTCGCCTGGCTGACAATCAGTTTCATCAAAACACGCTGGGTTCCACCGGCAAACGCTTTCTGCATCGGTTTGAACGAGGTGGCATACACCTCGATCGGTTCCTGTTCGGCGGCCTCTTCCTCGCTCAGGCCAACCGTGCCCATTTCCGGCTGGGTAAAGATCGCTGTTGGGATAAGCTCGTGATCGACCGGTGTAGGGTTGCCCTTAAACACGGTTTCGACAAAAGCCATCCCCTCGCGGATCGCAACCGGCGTCAGATTGACCCTGTCGGTGACATCGCCAATGGCGAAGATCGAGGGAACGGCCGTCTGGCTGTAGTCATCGACGACAACCTCGCCTTTACGCCCCCTCTCAACACCCAAAGCTTCAAGCCCCAGATCATCGGCATTCGGCGCGCGGCCCGTCGCGTACATAACCGTGTCAAACAGTTGTTCAGACCCGTTGGTCGCCTTGACCCAGATCTTGTCGCCCTGCTTCTTCATCTCAAGCACGTTTGTGCCCAGGTGAACATCGATCCCGTTCTGGCACATTTCTTCGCTGATCAACCCACGCGCCTCGTCATCGAAGCCGCGCAGAATTTGCGCGCCGCGATAAAACTGTGTCGTCTTGACCCCAAGCCCGTTCATGATCCCTGCAAATTCGCAAGCAATGTACCCGCCGCCGACAATCAACATTGTCTCGGGCAGCTTTTCCAGATGGAAGATTTCATTTGACGTAATCGCCAGCTCTGATCCAGGAAACGCGGGCACAACCGGGCGACCGCCTGTGGCCACCAGAATGTGCTTGGCGGTCTTGCGCGTACCATCGGCCAGCTCGACTGTGTGTGCGTCCACCAAATGGGCACGCTGATCAAAGCTTTCGACGCCGTTGTTCTTCAGGATACTGCGATAGATACCTTCCAACCGATCCAGTTCTGCATGCAGCTTGCCGCGGAACGTTTCCCAATTGAAAGCACCGGGTTGAATGCCCCAACCATAAGCTTGTGCGTCACCCACGGTGTCAGCAAATTCGCTGGCAAAAACCATCAGCTTTTTCGGAACACAGCCCCGAATGACACAGGTTCCGCCATAACGATCCTCTTCAGCCAACGCCACTTTGGCGCCGGTTTCGCCAGCCGCGACCCGCGCCGCGCGTACCCCACCCGAGCCACCACCGATGACGAATAGATCATAGTCAAAGCTCATGCCTGGTTCCTTCGTTCAACTTGCAAGAATTCTCTGGATATCTGGGCACAGAAAAACGCCCGCCAACCCCTTTGGAGAGGAAATAGCTGCTTTTCTTACGAGATTTGCGCCGCGACACATCAAATGGCTCAATCCGACAAATCGGAGAACAAGTTTTCGCCGGCCCCTTCGATCAACTGGTCCAGCTCGATTGTGCCCTCGTTGATGTCGCGTAATTCGACCCGACCATCCCCATGCCCGATGACGACCTTGTCGCAAATGTCGATGAACAAGCCATTCTCGACCACGCCCGGCACCTGATTCAGCACCAAGGCCATTTGCCGTGCGTTGCCAATGCGTTGTAGATGCAGATCAAGAATATGGTTTCCCTCATCCGTCACAAACGGCGCCTCACCATTCATGCGCAGTGCGGCCGAGGTGCCAAGCACGTCCATTGTGTCCAGCGCTTCTTCGATCAGCGTTCGCGTGGTTTGCCAACCAAACGGGATCACCTCGACCGGAAGCGGGAAAGCACCCAGTGTTTCGACCTCTTTTCCCGCATCCGCAATCACGATCATCTGGTCACTGGCAGTGGCCACGATCTTTTCCTGCAAATGCGCACCGCCGCCGCCCTTGATCAGATTCAGATCGCCGTCAAACTCGTCTGCTCCGTCGATGGTCAGATCCAGCCACCCCGCCTGATCCAGCGAGACCACCTCGATACCAACCTCGCGGGCCAGCTGAGCGGTCCGGGTCGATGTCGGAACACCCATGATCCGCAGGTTTTCACCCTGAACCCTTTCGCCCAAACGGCGTACTAGCCAGGCGGCGGTGGACCCGGTGCCCAAACCGACACGCATTCCGTCTTCAACCATGTCGGCTGCACGGCGCGCTGCAACGTATTTTGCCATATCGATGGGCGACAGTTCTCCGGTCATGGCAGCTATCCTTTGTTTTTCTGTCGATCTTATACGGAATGCGTCAAACGACTGCGAGCCCGAAATCGCATAAGCGCTTACCAATCATGTCGCAAAAATACGCGTTTCCTATCGGAAACGTCGCAATCAAGTCTTCCTGTTTCCACGTAGCGCTATAAGTAGACAGAATGACGACGCTGTATCGCCTCCACTATGCTCCTGACAACGCCTCGCTGGTGATCCGACTGGTGTTGGAAGAAATGGACCTGCCCTATGAAACTGTGCTGGTCGATCGCAGCCGGAACGAGCAAGAAAGCGTGGCCTACCGGGCGCTAAACCCGAACGGGTTGATTCCTGTTCTTGAGACATCGCAAGGCCCGATATTTGAGACAGCCGCGATTCTGTTGTGGCTGGCAGACACCCATGGTGAGCTCGCGCCCTCCTCAGCCAGCCCTAACCGCGGTGATTTCTTGAAATGGCTGTTCTTTGCGTCAAACACGCTGCATTCAGATCTGCGTATCCTGTTTTACGCGGACCAGTACATTGAATCTGCGAAGGCAGCGGAACTGCGCGCCGGAATGTGCCCTCGCCTGCGTCGACACCTGAACGCACTAGATACGGTGGCAAAACAATCGCCCGAATGGCTGCACGCCGATCACCCATCGATCCTGACCTATTATCTGGCCTGTATGATGCGGTGGATGGCGCTGTATCCTGCCCGAATGGATCGCAGCTGGTATCAGCTGCCCGACACGCCGTATCTACAGAAAATTCTGATGCAACTTGAAACCCGCCCTGCGACACGTGCAGCCATTGCGGCCGAGGGCCTTGGGGTCACACCTTTCACATCTCCCACTCACGCCACTCCTCCTGAAGGCTCAGCTATCTGACATGTTCCTCTCTGTCTTTGATATGTTCAAAGTGGGCATTGGCCCATCCTCGTCGCACACAATGGGACCGATGGTTGCCGCTGCCCGGTTTCTTGACATGATGCGCGCCTCACCATTCGAATTTGCGGGACTTCGCGGGTCGCTACACGGCTCGCTGGCCTTTACTGGTGTCGGCCATGCGACAGATCGGGCGACCATCCTGGGGCTGGCAGGGTTTGTTCCGGACACCTACGACAACGCCAAAGCCGAGGCCGCATTGGCGGCGATCTCCGAGACCCACTCCGTTACGCCCGACGGTTTGCCAACCCTCAAATTCGATCCCAAAGCCGATCTTCTCTTTGATTATGAAAACACCCTGCCGGGTCACGCCAACGGCATGATCCTGATAGCGACGGACGCACAAGGCGACGTCATCCTGCGCCAAGTGTATTACTCGATCGGTGGCGGCTTTGTGATGACCGAAGAAGAACTAGCCGCAGGCAAAGCAACCGACGAAGGCGCACCGGTTCCGTTTCCCTTCAAATCTGCCGCCGAGATGCTGGAGATGTCCAATTCCAGTGGCAAAAGCATCGCCCATATGAAGCGCGAAAATGAAATCGCGCGCGGGTGCGCCAACAGTTTTGCCAAAGGGTCGGCCCGCTTGTGGCAAGTGATGAATGACTGCATCGAACGTGGGCTGTCCACGGATGGTATTCTGCCCGGAGGTCTGAGCGTGCGCCGCCGCGCAAAGGGTATCTACGATGCCTTGATGGCCGAGCGCGGTATGAACCTGACAGCGCCGCACACCATCAACGACTGGATGAGTGTTTATGCCATGGCCGTGAATGAAGAAAACGCAGCCGGTGGTCAGGTCGTGACAGCCCCGACTAATGGCGCGGCGGGCGTGTTGCCTGCTGTTCTGCGTTATTACTTGGATCATGTCCCGGGCGCATCAGAAAGCCATATCGAAGATTTCCTTCTGACCGCAGCCGCCATCGGAGGGCTGGTGAAATACAACGCCTCGATCTCGGGGGCCGAGGCTGGTTGCCAGGCCGAAGTTGGCAGCGCGTCTGCCATGGCCGCTGCGGGTCTGTGCGCAGTGATGGGTGGAACCCCGGAACAAGTGGAAAATGCTGCCGAGATCGCGTTGGAACATCACCTTGGCATGACATGTGATCCAGTAGCTGGTCTTGTTCAAGTGCCTTGCATCGAACGCAACGGGCTTGGCGCGATCAAGGCCGTCTCGGCGGCGTCACTAGCATTGCGTGGCGATGGTCAACATTTCGTGCCTTTGGATGCGGTGATCGAAACCATGCGCCAGACCGGGCAGGATATGCATGAGAAGTATAAAGAGACTTCACTCGGTGGTCTCGCGGTGAACATTCCCAACTGCTGAACGAGCGTTTAGCCCTTCCCCCCCGGCACAGCTTGACCTAGCGTGCCGGGCATGACCCAGGATCGCCCCGTCTTTGGCATCGTTCTGATGCTTGGTTTTTGTGTGCTCGCGCCGCTTGGCGACGCGACGGCGAAGCTGTTGGGGGAAACCACGCCATTGGGTCTGTTAGTGATAGTGCGTTTTGCGATTCAGGCGCTGATCCTGATTCCGTTGATTGCCGCCACCGGCCGCCCCTGGCGAATGCGCGGACGCATTCTACGACTGACAATGATCCGCACTGTGCTGCATATCGTTGGGATTACAGCAATGTTCAGTGCCTTGAAGTTCCTGCCGCTTGCAGATGCCGTCGCGATCGCATTTGTGATGCCATTTGTCATGCTGCTGTTGGGGAAATACGTGCTGGGCGAAGAGGTTGGCGCCCGACGTTTGATCGCCTGTATCGTTGGATTTGCAGGCACATTGCTGGTTATTCAACCCAGCTTCGCAGAAGTCGGCGCGCCTGCCTTGCTACCCCTAATCGTCGCCGTGGTTTTTGCGCTTTTCATGCTGGTCACACGGCAGATCGCAAAAGAAACCGATCCGGTTTCGTTGCAGGCCGTGTCTGGAGTGTTTGCGACGATACTATTACTGCCAGTGCTTTTGATCGGAACGAGTGCCGACATCTGGGAGATCTCGGTGATCGTACCGACTGGCAACTCCCATTGGCTATTGCTGGGCATCGGTATCCTGGGCACCGTGGCGCATCTGTTGATGACCTGGTCGCTGCGCTACGCGCCCTCGGCCACTTTGGCCCCGATGCAGTATTTGGAAATCCCGGTTGCGACCCTGATTGGTTGGATGATCTTCAAAGATCTGCCTGACGGTCTTGCCGCACTTGGGATTTTCATCACGATCCTTGCTGGGCTTTACGTCATCCTGCGCGAGCGGGCCACAGCCCGGTCTGCCCCGACAGAAACGCCTGCATGACCTGATCCAGCGCGTTGCGCGGGACCATAACCAGCAAGCCCGGTCCATCAATGTGCAGCTCGACCTCTGACAAGGCGCGATTGGACGTGCCCACTTTCCCGTTCGGTTCAAGAATCAAATCCTCGATGGGCCACTCCAACCCATTGCTGCGGCCAGTTACCCGAGCAAGTGGAAACAGAGACACTATGTCTCCGGGCGCTATTGCCAGCGAAATCTTAGGCGGCGCATGAAAGACTACTTCGTGTTCGCCAAACAAAACACATGCTCGGTCCTGATAGGTGACCAGAGTATTGAGCACCGCTAACTGGTGATCCAGACGCCTGCCCAAAAACCCAGCGCCCAGAACCAAGGGTGCCTGCACACTGCGCAAGGCCTTGTCAAAATCCGTGCTGTCTTGTTCCCGTATGGGAAACAAGCGGTCGTCAGGGATTCTGTCTTTGATTGTGCTCTCTAACGAATCAAAATCGCCGATGACAGCATCCGGCAATCGCCCCGAATCTACCAAAACCGCTGCTCCACCATCCGCCGCGACGACGGTGGTGACGCGATTCAGCACCAAATTCAGGTCATCTGGCCCAATCTGACCGCCTCCAAACAGCCCAATGGGGCCATTTGACCGTATAATTGTCCCATTTTTTCTAAGATTGACCATTTTTTCCGGATTTGGACACATTGAGACCACAAAATGATAGGTTCATACAAAAAGTTTTAAGCCAACAGGTGTGCCCGGACCCGGGCAAGTTGGCTCGTAGTTTGTAGAGGACATGTGTCTGATGGTACAGAATAACAAAGTGTTGACCGTTTCTTATGGAACCTTTTCCTGCACATTAGAAGGATTTGACAATTCCTTCGAAACTCTGAAAGCCATTGCCGACTACTTCCGCGAACTCGCTGCGGATGACCGGTATTTCGGATCTGAGCCGCCGCAGCCAGATGCAGAAATGCTAAACCGCATCGCTCAGCGCAATCCCTCCCAACACATCGAGGCCAGTCACAACGAAGCCGGTCTGTTGCTGCGCGCAACAGAAGCTGCTGCGCCCTCAACTGCAACTGCACCCGAAGAACAGACCTCGCAAGCCGCCTCGCTGAACATGATTGAAACGCCTGCCCCCGAAGCACAGACAGAGCCTAATGTTGCCAAGACAGACAGGCCCGCTGGCGCAGCAGCTGCGCCTGCTGATAGTATAGCATCCAAGTTGCAACGCATCCGCGCCGTCGTTTCACATTCGGATGCAAACCCACAGGGCTATGTCGAAGACGAAGACACCTCGTTGCTAAAAAGCAAAGAAGCCCCAGCAGACGCACTTACCGCCGCGTTCGAGGCGGGCGCGCTGAGTTCAGAAGATTTACAGCCGGCAAACGTTAAAAGCCCGTTTTCAATGGATGACCCCCAGCCAGTGACCGAGACGGCGCAGAAAGACGATCCTCAAACTGACGAAATTCTCTTTTCTGATCTCGACGAAACGTCGGAGGTCGAATTAGAAGATGACGGCATGCTCAACATCCTGAGCGATGAGGAAGTTGCTAGCCAGCCGGAAGGCGCGTCGATTGAGGACGCGCCGGGTCAAACCGCCGAAGGTGTCATCACCGCGGAAGATGAGGCTGACCTGCTAGATGAGATTTCGGAAGTCGAATCAAAGCTTTCGGATCCGTCAGGCATCAAGCTGGCCGAGAAGACCGATCCGGACCAGGATGTTTTTCGCCTGATGGAAGAAGCCGGAACACAGATGGAAGACCCGGCCAATAACAACAAACGCGAAACCTACTCGCACCTACGCACAGCGGTTGCCGCAACCGAAGCCGCGCGCAAGGTTGAAGGTGACGCTGGACAGAAATCACTGGATCAGGACTACCGCGGCGATCTGGCGTCCGTGGTCAGCCCCCGCCGTCCGGACACGAATACGACCAGCGCGCGACCCGACTACGATAGTGCTGCACCTCTTAAACTTGTTGCAGAACAGCGTGTCGATGACGGGACGGAAGACGCTGGCCCGGTTTCGCCGCGCCGCGTAAGTACTCAGTTGGAAGACGCTGTCCCCGAAGAGGGTGGTTTTGCCCAATTCGCCCGCGAACAAGAGGCACAATCCCTGCCCGATCTTCTTGAAGCGGCCGCAGCATACTTGTCCTTCATTGAAGGTCAGGAGCAGTTTTCGCGCCCGCAGCTGATGAACAAAGTACGGTCGTTCAAGCAAGATGAATTTGATCGTGAAGAAAGCTTACGTTCTTTTGGACAATTGTTGCGCGACGGTAAAATCCAAAAAGCGGGTGGCGGTCGTTTTGCGGCGTCGCACCTGATTGGGTTTCGCCCAGACGATGCCCGCGCCGCGGGCTGACACTCATGGAAATTGAACTAAAAGGGCCGGGAGTTTCTCTCGGCCCTTTGCTTTTTGCATAGCTCTGTCGACACCAACAGATGCGCGAATTGCCACTCATGCGATCAATTGGCCACGTTATGCTGCAGCGCAGAATTGTGTTACAGTGAACCAAGCTTCCTTTTTTGCCAAGATATCCCGCTCAGACAGAGGCCGCGCCATGCACGACATCGCAATCCGACGTTTGCGTAAATACGATAAGGCTCAGGTGACTACACATTTTAGTAATCTGGACAGCGAGGCCCTGACATCTCGTTTCGGCGTACCTGTTCGCCCACAACGGTTACAAACCTACATATCAGACATGTTTGGCACCGCAGCATTGGTGTTTGGCGCTTTCCCGGATACTTGCCTGCGCGGATTGGCAGAATTGTATCTACAACCTGACGGCAATGGTCACATTGCCGAAGCCGCATTTTCGGTGGAAAGCCCCTGGCAAGACCAGGGCATCGGTGACGCCTTGTTGTCTCGGCTGCTAACGGCAGCTCAAAACAGAGGGATTCGGGAAGTCCACATGCTCTGCCTTGCGACAAATCAAAAGATGAGGCGATTGGCATCACGTCACCAAGCTGACCTTACTCTTTTGCCTGGCCAGGTTGCGGCGACGCTGACCACGCCGTGGCCCACTCCATTTAGTATGGCCGAGGAACTGACTGGTGAATACCACGCCTTTGCACGTGCGATTCTGAGTTGGCCAAGTAAACAATAGAGAATCAATTAAGCTTGGAAATTAAATGCCAGCGCGACATATGGGCCGGTCAGAATCAGATCAATTACGTTTTTGCCCTCTTCGAAATCCACACTCAGATGTCGATACCCACCTGCAACGTCGATACGGTCGGTCCATTTCCAACTGGCTTGAACCACCGCCTCCCACTGAAAATCTGACCCAACATCAAAACCCCCAACATTACCCATGGCCGAGACACCCCAATGCGAATTGATCGCCCTGCTATATCAAGCGCCGATCAAGGGGTCGGTCTAACTCTCATCAGTGCTGGCAGTAAATCCTGCGACAGTCGTCGACAGGTTCAGATCCCAATGCCTTAGCCCGCCGGATGCTTCGACTCGGGATTGGCCATCGTCAAACACCGAATAGCCCAAAACCAACGAGGTCATTGTGCCGTCCAATACCCAGTTTGCAATGTCATTAAACGGCCCGATGTTCACATCGTCGCCAAGGCATCGGTGCTCAAGCAGGGTCTCGTGCAAACTGTTTCCAGGCAACGGTCTGAGAGCGCTTCAGGACTGATCTGGATCTTCTTTGCCGACGCCCCGAAACACGAACTTGAATGGCAACGCCCACAATATGCCCAGAACGATATAAACCAGCAATTCCAACCAGATCGGTGGACGATCCAGCCAGTTCAATACCGTCACCACCGCCACAATATACAGCGGCAGCCCAACCAAAAGAACCACCAGCGACCAGCGGCGACGCGCCTTATAGCTGAGGCCGGGTTTGTCCTCGCCACTCATCAGTCGGCAAATGGGTCGGTCACCAGGATGGTGTCGTCCCGTTCCGGGCTGGTTGACAAAAGTGCGACCGGGCACTCGATCAATTCCTCGACCCGGCGCACATATTTGATCGCATTTGCCGGCAGGTCCGCCCAACTGCGTGCGCCCTCGGTGGATTCGCTCCAACCCGGCATTTCTTCGTAGATGGGTTTGCAACGCGCCTGTTGGTCCGCGGCAGTCGGCAGGTAACCCAGACGTTCACCATCAAGTTCATAACCGGTGCAGATCTTCAGTGTCTCGAAACCATCCAGAACATCCAACTTGGTAAGCGAAATACCATTCACACCGCTGGTGGCGCAGGTCTGACGCACGAGGCAGGCGTCAAACCAACCACACCGGCGCTTGCGGCCGGTGACCGTGCCAAATTCATGCCCACGGGTTCCAAGGCGCAAGCCGTCATCATCATCCAGCTCGGTCGGAAACGGCCCCTCACCCACGCGCGTGGTGTAAGCTTTCACAATACCCAGAACAAAATCCACGGAACCCGGACCAATACCAACCCCGGTCGCCGCCTGCCCCGCAATCACATTCGACGACGTCACAAACGGATAAGTTCCAAAGTCGATATCCAACAACGCGCCCTGAGCGCCCTCAAACAAGATACGCTTACCAGCCTTGCGCTTTTCATTCAGAACTTTCCAAACGGGTGCAGCAAACGGAAGGATCTGCGGCGCAATTTCTTTCAGCTGAGCAACCAGCGCATCCCTATCGACGGCCTCAATACCCAATCCTTTGCGGAGCGGATCATGGTGTTGCAGCGCCCGGTCTACACGCGCCTCAAGTGTCGCCTCATCAGCAAGATCGGCAACACGCACAGATCGACGACCAACCTTGTCTTCATAGGCAGGTCCGATCCCGCGACCTGTGGTGCCGATTTTCGTCCCTTTGCTCGCCGCTTCCTCGCGCGCGCGATCCAACTCACCATGAATGGGTAGAATCAATGGCGTATTCTCGGCAATCATTAGCGTTTCGGGCGTAATCTCGACGCCTTGCTTTCGGATCGAAGCAATCTCTCCCACCAGATGCCAAGGGTCCAGAACAACCCCGTTGCCGATCACGCTCAGCTTACCGCCGCGCACAACACCTGAAGGCAGAGCATTCAGCTTGTAGACTTCACCATCGATGACCAGTGTATGACCGGCGTTATGCCCGCCTTGAAAACGCGCGATCACGTCTGCCCGCTCGCTGAGCCAGTCGACGATCTTGCCTTTTCCTTCGTCACCCCACTGGGCGCCGACAACAACCACATTGGCCATATCTGGTCCTTTTGCGCTGAGTTATCAAACTCGGCTCATATAGCGGGGCGCAAGCGGCAGGGAAACCGGTAATTCGACGCAGCCGACAATCGCTCTGCGTGCGATGCCTCCGGCGGGGGCAGCGCCCACTTCTAAGTGGGGGATATTCGAACGGGCTGACCGTGAGGTGTCGTCAGGTAGGCATTTTCCCATGCGCTTTGCAGGCGCGTAACATCTTCCGGCGCGGCTTCGCCTTGGTCTGCCAACAAATCTTCAAGCGTTTCGAGCCAAGCGTGGAAGTAGTCGTCACCACCATCCAGATCCCTGTTCAATCCATGACGCTTTAGAGTGTCCGAGAATCGTACCGCCCAGTCGGGCCAGGCGAACCGCCCGACTTCGTTCAGCGCGACCGTCACTGCAAAGACCTGTGCGTGCCAGGGTTCCGCAAACACTGGTTCGGGGGCGCTATGAATAATGCAATCCGTCATAGTGGTTCCAGGTAGCTTTGCCATAGATCCAGCACAACTTCGTCCTTCGGGTGTTCCGGGTTTACCCAGAGTTCGGATGCAGGGAACGCAACAGCGTAGAGCGGCTCGGGCGCTTCACCCAACCCGTGCGCGTTTGAATCCGGCAGAACATGGGTTCCATGTAACTTGAGAATACGCCCCTTTGCGCCTGCGGCGTAGCCCGGCAATCGGGTGTGGCCACCATCAACAAAACGATTTGCGGTTGGGCGCACTGTGCGGACGCTGTCACCGATCTCGAATTTGATTGGAGTGTCCGAAGCGCGATCTGCCGGGCCGCCCTTGGCCAGAGCACCTGCAACAGCTTCGGCCCTCAACATTCGCGCCGCCAAAGGGTGGTCACCCTCACTTGCATCTCGCAGATCATCCAGAGTCAGAACGTCGTTTTCGACCAACAGGTCGGCCAGGCCTGATATCCATTTTTCATAGTAAGAAAACCGAGCGTAGTCCGTGGGTGACAATCGTTCCCGAGCATGGCGCGACACGTCAATGTTCCATTGCCCCAAGAATCCCGAGGCCAGTGTCACGGCCAGTGCCCGCGCTTGCCAGTTTTCGGCAAAGACCGGTTCGTCTTCAGATTCGGGGCGGATTGCCCAGTCACCGAACCGTCCACCCATGTCATGAACCCGGGTCATGAACGCACCCTGGGTAATCCTGTGCCTATCATACTGTCGCGGGTTACCAGAACTGCCAGTTCATCCTCGCTTAATCCTTCGGTTCGACCTGGGCGCATTGGCAAGACGAGGTATCTAATCTCGGCCGTTGAATCCCATACGCGCACCGAAGTGTCTTTGGGCAAACTGACACCGAATTCGGACAAGACCTTGCGAGGTTCCCGCACCGCACGAGCGCGATAGGCGTCAGATTTATACCACCCCGGAGGGATGCCCAGCAACGGCCAAGGATAACAACTGCACAAGGTGCAGACGACCATGTTGTGCTGTTCAGGCGTATTCTCGACCACCACCATGTGTTCGCCTTGCCGACCGTAATACCCCAGATCCGCAACAACGGCGGTCGCGTCCTGCAGCAGAGCCTGCTTGAACTCCGGGTCAGCCCAAGCTTTGGCAACGACTCGTGCCCCGTTCTTCGGGCCGATCTTGTTTTGATATGTGTCGATAATCTCATCCAGCGCCGCCGGATCGATCAATCCCTTGCGGGTCAGAATCGTTTCCAGCGCTTTGACTCGAAGCGCAGGTTCGGGCGGCAATAGGGCATGCGGGTGGTCGTGATCATCATGTGGCATGGGCACAACTTGCGTCACTGATCATTTGGCTGTCCAGTCCCTTTACCGTGATATCAGATATCACGTCTTGTGATGCCAACTCGTCCCTTGCCCCCAGCTTCAAACTTGCATAAGTACCACGCGATACACGCTACGCCGCACAGGAACACCATGGAAAACGTCGTTCTCATCATCCATCTCCTCCTGGCCCTGGGCCTGATTGCCGTTGTTCTGATGCAGCGGTCCGAAGGCGGTGGCCTTGGCATGGGCGGCGGTGGCGGTGGTGCCATGGCGGGCCGGTCAGCAGCGACCGCATTGGGCAAAGTCACTTGGGTGTTGGCCGCGTGCTTTATCGTGACCTCGATCACCCTGACGATTCTAGCTGCGCAAAAATCTTCGGGCAGCTCGGTTATCGATCGTTTGGGCGTACCGGCACCGGCATCGACCGAAGAAAGCACTCCGGCGGTTCCGTCGGCGGACGATCTGCTGCCACCCACGCAGGGTGACAATGCGCCGCTGATCCCGCAAGCCGACTAAGCCACAAAACCTAGAAATCTGACAGAGAGCTGCAACAGCATCTTGCGGTTCTCTTGCGCTGCGTGCGCGAATCCTTTATACGTGAAGTCCCGTGGTGCAGCGGTTTTTTCAAGCCGCCGGGCAGCTGATAATGACGTCTCACGGGAGCAGCCGAAAAACATGGCGCGTTTTATTTTCATCACTGGTGGTGTGGTTTCGTCCTTGGGTAAAGGACTGGCTTCGGCGGCTCTGGGCGCCTTGTTGCAGGCCCGGGGGTACTCGGTGCGCTTGCGCAAGCTGGACCCTTATCTGAACGTCGATCCGGGCACGATGTCTCCGTTTGAACATGGTGAGGTTTTCGTCACAGATGACGGGGCCGAGACCGATCTGGACCTTGGTCATTACGAGCGTTTCACCGGCGTCGCGGCGCGCAAGACCGACTCGGTCAGTTCGGGCCGGATTTATTCCAACGTGTTGGAAAAAGAACGCCGCGGTGATTATCTCGGCAAGACCATTCAGGTGATCCCGCACGTCACCAACGAAATTAAGGATTTCATCGCAATCGGTGAGGATGAAGTTGATTTCATGCTATGTGAGATCGGCGGCACCGTGGGCGATATCGAGGGCCTGCCCTTTTTCGAAGCGATCCGCCAGTTCAGCCAGGATAAGCCGCGTGGTCAATGCCTGTTCATGCACCTGACGCTGCTGCCCTACATCAAAGCCTCGGGCGAGTTGAAAACCAAACCGACCCAGCACTCAGTGAAAGAGCTGCGGTCTATCGGTCTGGCCCCCGATATTTTGGTCTGCCGTTCTGAAGGTCCAATCCCGACGAAAGAGCGCGAAAAGCTTGCCCTGTTCTGCAACGTCCGCGCTGACAGTGTGATCGCGGCTCAGGACCTGAGCACAATCTACGATGCCCCGCTGGCCTATCACCGTGAAGGTCTGGATCAAGCCGTTCTGGACGCGTTCCAGATCAGCCCTGCGCCTAAACCCGATCTGACCAAATGGGAAGATGTCAGCGACCGTATCCACAATGCCGAAGGTCAGGTGAAGGTGGCCATCGTGGGCAAATACACGCAGTTGGAAGACGCTTATAAATCGATTGCCGAGGCCCTGACCCATGGCGGAATGGCCAACCGGGTCCGCGTGAAGGTCGAGTGGGTCGATGCCGAAGTGTTCGACACCGAAGACGCCGCGCCACATCTGGAAGGGTTCCATGCGATCCTTGTCCCCGGCGGGTTTGGCGAACGTGGCACCGAAGGTAAGATCAAAGCCGCGCAATATGCACGCGAACATAAAGTGCCATATCTGGGCATTTGTCTGGGCATGCAGATGGCCGTCATCGAAGCGGCGCGCAACGTGGCCGGCATTAAAGAAGCCGGTTCGGAAGAATTTGACCACGAAGCAGGAAAGAAACGGTTCGAGCCGGTTGTCTATCACCTAAAGGAATGGGTGCAGGGCAATCACAAAGTCGAACGCAAAGTAGGCGATGATAAGGGCGGCACCATGCGTCTGGGTGCTTACGATGCTGTTCTGGCCGATGGCTCGAAAGTGAACGAGGTTTACGGCGGCACAAATATCGAAGAACGCCACCGTCACCGGTATGAAGTCGACATCAAATACCGCGACAAACTGGAAAAGGCAGGCTTGAACTTCTCAGGCATGTCACCGGATGGTCGCCTGCCCGAGATCGTTGAATGGTCGGATCACCCTTGGTTTATCGGTGTGCAGTATCACCCCGAGCTGAAATCCAAACCTTTTGATCCACACCCGTTGTTCCGCGATTTTGTACGTGCAGCCAAGGAAACGTCACGCTTGGTCTAAGCTTGAAATCACTGCAATGTGACGGAATACGCAGAATTTTCTGTACGTGATAGTCGATCACACGGATAACTGTCGTCAACACAGCGACAGGAGACCGGCCATGACTGATCAAATCACCCGCGCAGAACTCTTTGCCGCCCTGCACAAAAAGGGCGATCCAATTGTCCTCTACAATATCTGGGATGCAGGCAGCGCTGGTGCCGTACGTGATGCCGGGGCCAAGGCGCTGGCCACGGGCAGTGCTCCGGTTGCCATGGCGCAGGGTTTTGCAGATGGTCAGAACATACCCTTCGATCACGCGCTGGATAACGCCCGTCGGATCGTCGCGGCGGTAGATCTGCCGGTCTCGATGGATCTTGAAGGGGCATACGCCGAAGACCCGGCTGAGATCGCAGTCAACGTTCAGAACGCCCTTGAAACCGGGGTCATCGGCTTTAACTTTGAAGACCAAATCATTGGCACCAAAGACCTTTATGACATCGAAACTCAATCGGCCCGGGTCGCCGCAATGCGTGAAGGCTGCGATGCAGCGGGCATCCCCGCCTTCATCAACGCGCGCACTGATGTCTTTCTGAAAGCCGCGCCCGACACTCACAACGACGCTATGCTAGACGAAACCATTTCCCGTGCCAGATCCTATGCCGATGCCGGCGCCAGCGGTTTCTTCGCCCCTGGTCTGAAAGACGAAGCCATGATCAAACGGCTGTGCGACGCAACCGATTTGCCCGTCAACATCATTGCCCTGCCCGGCACGCCCGACACGCCTACTCTGGCCGGGCTTGGCGTGGCACGGATCAGCTACGGGCCGGTGCCGTATCGGCAAATGCTCGCCTGGCTGCAGGACAATGCGCATAAGGCGATTGGCCCGTCGAACTGACCACCTTTAGGGGATTGCATTTTCTTCGTTTCCTTCGCACCTTGCGTGGGAATCCACAGGAGGACGCGCCGTGGCCAAAGGATATTGGGTTGCCCATGTCGATGTGCACGACATGGAGACATACAAGAACTACATCGCCGCAAACGGTGCCGCGTTTGCCAAATATGGCGCAAAGTTCCTTGTGCGCGGAGGCGAGCGGGTCGAGCCCGAGGGTCAGGCCCGATCCCGCACGGTTGTAATCGAATTCCCCAGCTACGCCGATGCGCAGGCCTGTTATGAAAGCGATGCCTATCAAAAGGCCAAAGCCCTGCGCGACCCGGTCTCGACCGGCGATCTTGTGATCATTCAGGGCTATGACGGGTAGTCCACGCTTGGCGGACCACAAAATATGGAATAACCTGTTCCCATGCTGAAAAAGTTCTTTCAGGCGTTTCGACCGCCGCAACATGATCACCTGCCTGACCCGGATGCCGAACTGGCTTTAGGGGCCTTGATGGTGCGCGTTGCCCAAGCGGATCGAGACTACAAACTGGAAGAGATCAGCCTGATCGATCGCATTCTCGCGCGCCTGTATCAACACAACGCCATTGAGGCCGCCAAGGTGCGCGCCACCTGCGAAAAGCTGCACGCTGCTGCCCCAGAAACCGACACCTTCGGGAAGCTAATCCGCGAAACCACCGATTTGAAGGAACGTCTGGCTGCGCTAGAGGCGCTTTGGGAAGTTGTCGTCGCGGATGGCAACATGGACGAAGGCGAAATGAAGATCGTCGAAGAAGCTCGAATAGCGATGGGTCTAAGCTTCAATGACAGTCAGGCTGCGCGCGAGCGTGTGCAATCCCGCTTGGATGCGGGCTAAGCTGAGTCTATATCTGTCTCATGTTTAGTGTTTTTTTATCCCGGCTGACCCAGCCTCAGCCCGATCCGATGGTCGATGACGATGCCCGCCTGGCCCTGACGGCCCTATTGGTGCGCATCGCACGATCCGACAACGACTATGCTGATTCTGAAATGGCCCGGATCGACCGGATATCAGCCGAGCGGTATGGCCTTTCGCCTTTCGAATCGGCGAGCCTGCGCGCGCAAGCCGAAGACCTCGAGGCAGAGGCACCGGATACCGTCCGCTTTACCCGCGCGATCAAAGAGGCTGTTGCCTACGAGGATAGGCTGGCCGTAGTTCAGGCGCTTTGGTCGGTTGCCTTGGCTGACGGTCATCGCACCGGTGAAGAAGATTCTCTGCTGCGTTTGGTCGTCAGTTTACTAGGTGTTAGCGACGTGGACTCTGCAATGGCACGGCAGAGCGTGGCGAAATCGTGACAGCCATGCTGGGCATGTATGACATGCCTGCTATGCGGCCAGCAAATGATCGGTTCTGGGGTCTGATTCGTGCTGAATTGAACGACGGTCCAGCGCAACTGACCCGTGATTGCGACATGTGGAAGGTCTGGATGAGCCCGGACCTGATCTTTGCCCAAACCTGCGGGATGCCCTACAGAACCAAGCTACATGGTCACGTGCAATTGGTCGGTACGCCGGACTACGGAATACCCGGATGCCTGCCGGGTTATTATCGCTCGGTGATTGTGGCCCGGTCAGAAGATAAGCGTGATCTGCAAGAACTGGCGCAAGGTGTTTTTGCCTATAACGAGGCTCTTTCCCAATCAGGCTGGGCCGCGCCAACTACTCATTTGTCTCAGATGAGTCTGGTGCCGGCAAAGCTGCTGGAAACGGGCGGGCATGCGTTATCCGCCGAAGCCGTCGCAGATGGTACGGCCGATTTTGCCTCGCTGGATGCGCTGACCTGGCTTTTGCTACAAGAACATACAGATTTGGGGGATAGATTGCGTGAAGTGGCTGCCACTTCGCCGACCCCCGCGCTGCCCTTTATTACGGCCCTTGGGCGAGATGCTTGCCGGATTGCAGACGCGGTTCAGTCAGCCATTGTCGAACTGTCACAAGAAGACAGGCAGACGCTCCACATCCGGGGGCTGATCCCGATAGACGCGGATCAATATCTTGCCGTCCCAACTCCGCCTACGCCACAGGCGCTGCGGCACAATAGCTGACCGTTTTGGTGAAAACGTCTGGTCACTTTGGTGGATTCCGGGCTTGGTTTGGTGATTTGCGCATTGCATTGCTCTGATTTTTAAGCCCTAGTACCGCACCAACACCACAAGCTACTGGACCGTCCGTGACAGAACCCGCTCCCGTTATCGAGATCAACAACCTTCACAAAAGCTTCGGCAATCTCGAAGTGTTAAAAGGGGTCGACATTACCGCCCATCGAGGCGACGTGGTATCGTTGATCGGGTCGTCCGGCTCTGGTAAATCGACGCTTCTGCGCTGCTGCAATCTGTTGGAAGACAGCCAGGAAGGTGAGATCCTGTTTAAGGGCGAACCTGTGCTTTGGTCGGGGAAAGGCCATAGCCGCAGACCAGCGGATTCCAAGCAAGTTCTGAGGATCCGCACAAACCTGTCCATGGTGTTTCAACAATTCAATCTTTGGGCGCATTTGACTATCCTGCAGAACGTGATGGAAGCGCCGATTACGGTTCTGGGCCGTGATAAGGCTGAGGTTGAAGATAGCGCTCGCAGATATCTGGAAAAAGTTGGCATCGGCGACAAGTGCGATGTTTACCCGGCCCAATTGTCTGGTGGCCAGCAGCAACGAGCGGCCATCGCCCGTGGTCTGTGCATGGAACCTGAAGCTCTGTTGTTTGACGAGCCCACATCGGCGCTCGACCCAGAGCTTGAGCAGGAAGTCATCAAGGTGATCAAAGATCTGGCTGCCGAAGGTCGTACCATGATCATCGTAACCCATGATATGAAGATGGCGGCTGACATCTCAAGCCATGTCGTGTTCCTTCATCACGGTTTGATCGAAGAAGAAGGCACCGCCGAAGATATCTTTACGTCCCCCGAATCCGAACGGCTTCGGGGCTTTCTATCCGCCACTCAGGCGGCATAACTTTCAGGAAGAAACAAACTGGGGAGTAACCAATGAAAAACCTGATTCTGACAACCGCAGCGCTGGCACTGACTGCTGGTATAGCAATGGCAGACACAGTTCGCATGGGTACCGAGGGCGCTTACCCTCCGTACAACTTCATCAATGACGCCGGCGAGATCGACGGTTTCGAGCGTGAGTTGGGCGATGAGCTTTGCAAACGCGCCGAACTGGACTGCGAGTGGGTCAAGAACGACTGGGATTCGATCATTCCAAACTTGGTCTCTGGCAACTACGACACTATCGCGGCTGGCATGTCGATCACCGACGAGCGTGACGAAGTCATCGACTTCACTCAGGACTATTTTCCACCCACCGCATCGGCCTATGTTGCGACGTCTGACGCGGCTGACGTAACGGGCGGTGTTGTTGCAGCCCAAACCGCGACCATTCAAGCAGGCCATGTGGCAGAATCCGGTGCAACTCTGGTCGAGTTCGCAACTCCGGAAGAAACCATCGCAGCCGTGCGTAACGGCGAAGCGGACGCCGTTCTGGCCGACCGTGACTATCTGGCACCGCTGGTCGAGGAATCGAGTGGCGAGCTGGTCTTTATCGGCGATCCGGTTCCATTGGGTGGTGGTATCGGCATGGGCCTGCGTGAAAGCGACGGCGAGCTGCGCGGCAAATTTGATGCAGCCATCACCTCGATGAAGGCGGACGGTACACTGAACGAAATGCTGAAGAAGTGGTTTGGCGAAGAAACCGCCACTTACGGCACAGACGGTACAGTTGTAACCAACTAAGCCATTTGTCTTGCGGTTCGGCGCGCATTAGCGCCGAACCTACCCCGACTTCAGGTCGGGCGCGACGTTCGAAAGACGCCATATGTTCTCCTACTGCGCTGATCCTGACACGCTGGGCACGTTCCGCTGGTTTTCGTGCTATCTGACCAATGGCGTCCACTGGTCATTCTACCTGTCCTTCATCAAGGTTCTGGCACTTTTGGCCGTCACCGCGCCCGTTGCGCTTGGCTTTGGGTTTGCAGGCGCGATGGCAGCACGGTCGCATTTCCTGCCCCTCAGCTGGCTGGGCAAAGGATACATCGCCATTGTACGTGGCGTGCCGGACATCGCATTCTTCCTGTTTTTCGTGATCGCTCTGGATCAGGCCTTCGAATGGACGCGCCATCAGGTCATGTGCCCCGAATGGACGGATCCAATCCGGCAGGGCAACGACTTTATCGTTTGCCGCGCCGCTAAACTACCGCTGGGTACCGCCCCGGAATGGGTCCACGAAACCTATGGGTTCCTGCTGGCGGTCATTACGTTCTCAATTGTTTTCGGCGCTTTCGCGGCCAATGTGCTGTTCGGGGGGATGCGTGCTGTACCGCACGCGCAGCTTGAAACAGCCGAAGCCTATGGGATGACCCGTCGCCAGACATTCTGGCGCATCCTGGTTCCACAAATGTGGGTCTACGCCCTGCCGGGCCTGTCCAACCTGTGGATGGTGCTGATCAAAGCGACCCCTCTGCTGTTCCTGCTGGGAATCGAGGACATCGTCTACTGGGCCCGCGAGTTGGGCGGAACAAAGACGTCAAAGTTTACACAATACCCGCATGGCGACTGGCGCATGTGGTACTTTCTGTTCCTGTTGGTTTTCTATCTTGGCATGACCCGCGTTTCGGAAATCGGGTTGGAACGCCTGATGCAAAAGCTGTCCCATGGCCAGGCCACATCCGGTGGTGAGTTGCTGCGCAAGGAGACGACAGCATGAGCTGCTTGCAAACCATTCAGGACTACGGCCTGAGATCCATCGGCATTGGCGAGCGTCTGCTGCCCAAGAACGATTTTACGCTCTGCGAACAGTTCACCCTGATCGGTTCAGGAATGATCTGGAACGTTTATTTCGGGATCATGGCTCTGGCGACGGGGTTCTTTCTGGCCACTGCACTGGCGCTTGGGAAATTCTCTGCGAACAAGTGGCTGCGAAAACCGTCCGAGTGGTTCATCTTCCTGTTTCGAGGCTCACCGCTATTTATCCAATTCTTCTTCGCCTATTTCTTCTTCCTGTCATTGAAGAAACCCTACCCGATGTTTGACGCCTTCACCTCGGCCTGGCTGGGGGCGTTGATCGTGCTGTTCCTGAACACGGCAGCTTACACGGGTGAGATTTTCTATGGCGCGCTGCGGTCGATCCCCAAAGGCGATCTGGAGGCGGCAGATGCCTATGGGATGTCCGGCTGGTCCCGGTTCCGCCGGATCGTCTGGCCCACGATGCTGCGGTTGGCCTGGCCCGCTTATACCAACGAGGCAATCTTTCTGTTCCACGCAACCACGCTGGTGTATTTTTCTGCCTTTCCTGCGTGGCAGCAACGGGGTGATGCGCTGTACTATGCCAGCTACTTTGCCGACAAGACATTCAACCCGTTTGTCCCCTACCCGATCCTGGCGTTTTATTTCATCGTGCTGACTCTGGTGATCGTCTGGGGCTTTGGCCTGATCAACACACATCTGAACCGGCATCTTCCCGTCGCCAAACAAGGCAAGATGAAATTCAGGCTGAACCTGGCGCGCTGATCAAACTGCGCACCTGAAGCTCTCATCGCGGAATCAACGCTCACAACGCCATATTGTTCTGATTTTTTAGAGAGATGGTACCGCCTCCCTGGCTTGAACAGGGGACCTCTGGATCCACAATCCAGCGCTCTAACCAACTGAGCTAAGGCGGCACTCGTGAGGGGCGATTTACCGAACGCGCCCCCGGAATGCAAGAGGATTAAAGCTGAATTCTCCAGCTTTGTTCAACAAGATCGACGCCAAAAGACTGCACAGGTTTACTGTCTAATAGCTGCCAGCCGTTTGCCCGATACAGCGCACAGGCCGCCTTGTGGCTTTCGTGTGTCCACAAGGCCATTTCCTGATACCCAACGTTGCGTGCAAACCCTGTACAGGCGGCCAGAAGGCGCTTTCCCAAACCCAACCCGCGCGCCTGTGGAACCAACAGAAACAAGCGCAGCTTTGCTGTTTCTTGGGTCAGGGAGACACAGAAAATACTACCCAGTCTCTGCCCGCCTTTTTCGGCAATCCAACCCCGCTCCCGCGAAGGATCATGCTCGGCGATGAAGTCATCCAAAATCTGCGCCACGAGCTGGCCAAAGCTGTCGTCAAACCCTTCAGCCTGTGCATACAGCGTGCCGTGCTGTTCGATCAGCCAAGGTGCGTCATCGGGGCGAAACGGTCTGAGAACAACGTCTTCCATACCGCATCTGATAGCAAAGGTGACTTGATTCTCAACCCTTCGCGCGCTAGCACGAACGCTCAGTCCCGGAGGCACACATGGGCATTAACACCGAACGCGACATTCAGGCGAACCTTCAGATCGGGCCGACAGATCACGGCATGGTGCGGCTGTTCATCGAGGCAGATGGGGTCGAAGTTCCAATGGATTTCGAACCCGAGGAAGCCGAAGAAATCGCAGACGAACTCCGCGCTGCCGCGCAGGCTGCCCGAGCCGTCAAAGCCTAGGATCACGCAGCATCTGCAGGCGGCGCGCTGCATCTGTGGCGAATTTTTGGATCATTTTTTTGCGGCGAGCCGGAGCCACCCTGTCTTCCGGGGCCATACGAATGATTTCGGCATCGTAGGCGTCCGCAATGATCAGCCCCGTTTCGTTGGGCAACAGATCGGTTGGAAACTCGGTATCCACCGCCCAGAAAAACCGATCACACCAGTCCAGATAGCCCTGCCACTTGGAGTCTGACTGGAAATCGGCACGGCTGGACTTGCACTCAATCACCCATAGTTCACCCTTGGGGCCCAACCCCATGACATCCACACGCAATCCACGTTGCGGCACGAATTCCTCAACAGACACAAAGCCGTGCGCGCTTAAGTGGCGCGACACGCCCCGTGCCAGTTTCTGTCCAGGCTGCAGATCCAACGTCATGTCAGGAATGTGAACAATTAGCGAACAAAAGTAAAGTAGACAGCTGTCTTGACATGATACCATTTAGTATCATACTTATATAGAACCAAATGGTATCCCAATTGAGGTTACTGATGCATATCCAAACCCAAAACGCCTTTCGTGCCCTTGCTGATCCCACCCGTCGGGACATCGTACAAATCCTTGCCGCCCAAGAGATGACGATCGGGCAACTTACTGACCGGTTCGATATGACCCGCGCCGCTGTAAAAAAGCACCTAACCGTTCTTTCGGACGGCGGACTGATTTCGGTCGAGGCGCGTGGAAGAGAACGTATTAACCGACTTGAACCTCAGGGCCTGGCCCCAGTGCTCGACTGGCTCAGCTACTTCGATCAGTTCTGGGATGATCGCCTCAACTCTCTCAAAGAAGCTATTGAAAGGAAAAAGAAATGACTGACGCCGTTCTGCAAAAAACGATCTTCCTACGCGCTGAACCTGAAACTGTTTGGGCCTATCTGACCGAGCCTGACAGGTTGGCAGAATGGTTTCACAAACCCGAACACCCGCTGGCCCAAGGGCAAAAGCTCGAGATGTTTGGAACAACCAGCGGCGATCTGCTGATCTGGGGAGAGGTGCGGGTCGCGCAGCCGCCGAAATACTTGGAGTATACGTTCACGGTCAAACCCATGGGGGAAGCCGTGAGTGTTGTCAAATGGACCCTGGACCCCGTCGCAGGAGGCACACGCCTTGGCCTGCAGCACGAAGGCTTGCCCCAGGGCGCAGAAGCCTTTGGCCTGATCTTGGCCCTGGACAATGGATGGGACGAACATTTTGGCAAGATGCGCACCGCGCTGCACGAAACAGTTGACGCCTGACCCCTTGTGCAAGCCCGCCGCACAGCCTACTTAGGCGCGTGGCGGGTTCTGCCCTTCTTGTGACAGGTAGCATTCTGGTGGCCTTAAGCAATTCCGAGGGGGCTGGCTCTGTTCAGGTTCTGGCCTGATTACCTGGCGCCCACCTGTACATACAGGTCCTCGGGAATCAAACCACACGGTTGACTGGTGGTCCCGCCACACTTCTTAAACTAACATCAGCGCCCTGCCTTGGCTTCTTGCTTTGCAACTGAGGGCTCGAAGCTGTGCACGACGGGGGTACCGCGGCGTGGGCCTTGCGGTTTGTCAGCCATGCTCATGATCGCGTAGGCAAACTGCACGCCTGCAAAGACGATCCCATTCATGAACCAGATCATGACAAGGGCAATCAGGCCAATCTCAGAGCTTGTAATCAAGTGACGCAGGTTGGCGACGTTCAAGGCCAAAAGCACTCCGACAAACACAGCCGAAATCGCAAAGCCCCAAGCAACCTGAGTGATATATAGGCGGATCAGTTTGGGCATGACGAACCTCCTTGAACTATGACCTTGAGTCTAGTGCATGTGAGGTTCGGGTAAACGTGTCAGAACGCCTCGGGCTTCGCTTCGTGGGCCATATGATCCAGGACGGCGTTGACGAATTTGGGTTCTTTGCCTTCCGGGAAAAAAGCGCGCGCCACATCGACAAATTCGGTGATTACCACTTTGGGCGGCGTATCACTTTGCGTCAGTTCAGCCCCTGCTGCGCGAAACAATGCCCGCAGCGTTGGGTCAATCCGGGAAATCGGCCATTTCGCAACCAGCGCACGGTCGGTCAACTGGTCGATGGGCGCCTGGTAATTCACCGCATCATCCACCAACCCGCGAAACACCGAGATATCGCCATCCAGCATTTCGTCACCCTCATAGACCGCGCCAAACCGGTGATCCAGAAACTCACCAACAACCTGTTCGGTCGTCTGGCCCGACTGCTCCATCTGGAACAGTGCCTGCACGGCGTACAGCCGCGCGGCGGATTTCATCAGGCGTTTCCGGTTGGCCGGTTTCGGCGCGTCTTTCTGGGTCATGCTGTCGTGGGTCCGTTGCTATCGCCCGCCACAAGGATGGACTCGGACGGCGGCTTGAAGCCAACGCCCTTTTTCGAAGCGCCCCACTTACGGCTGAGTGCGATCAGATGCAAGGCCGCAGCGGCCGCCCCGCCGCCTTTGTTCATCTTTTCAGGGTTGGCGCGCACCTCGGCCTGATCGTCATTCTCGACCGTAAGAATGCCGTTACCGATGCACAGACCTTGCAGACCCATCAACTGGATGGCGCGGCTGGAGTCATTGCACACCGTCTCATAGTGCGTGGTCTCTCCGCGAATGACACAGCCCAATGCAACATAGCCGTCGAAATTGCACTGACGGTCAGCCATGGCGATTGCAGTGGGGATTTCCAGCGCACCGGGCACTTCGACCACGTCACAGGTGCCGCCTGCCCCTTCGATCTCGGCCTTGGCACCGGCAACCAGGTTGTCAGCGATGGCGCGGTAGAACGGCGCGACGACAATCAACAATTTCACCGGGCGGTCGAATGTTGGCGTTGGCAGAACGCCGTGTTTGTCTTGTTCAGCCATGATCATCCCTCCTTGAGAATGGAGCGGTTTCCGACGATGGACAGACCAAAGGCGTCCAGACCCAGATATTTGGTTTCTGGTGAGTCGGTCAGCAAGATCAGCTCCTGAACGCCCATCTTGGACAGGATCTGAGCCCCAAGGCCGGTTTGCTTGATGGTCCTCGGCCCTTCGTCCTCGGCCGCGTAAAGCGAATTGCGCGGCTGACGGAACAGGCAGACCACACCTCGTCCTTCGGCAGCGATGATTTCCATCGCGCGGGGCAGTTCCTGTGGAGGTTTGGGTCCCAGGCCCAGAATATCGGGCGCTTCGTGCAGGGCATGGGTGCGTGTCAGAACGGGCTCGGGTGTCGTGATATCGCCTTTGATCATGACGACATGTTCGATGCCGTGGGTCTGATCGGTGAAAATCCGCATCTCCCAATCGCCGCCATATTCCGAGGTGACCGTTTCACGCGAGGTTTCGACCACCAGATTGTCGTTGCGAGACCGATACGTGATCAGATCGCTGATGGTGCCGATCTTCATGTCATGCTCTTTGGCAAAAGCCACCAGATCCGGCAGGCGTGCCATGGTGCCGTCAGCCTTCATGATCTCACAAATCACGCCCGAAGGGTTCAACCCTGCCAGCCGCGAGATATCGACCGCGGCCTCGGTATGACCCGCGCGCACCAGCACCCCACCCCGCTTGGCCCGCAGCGGGAAAACATGGCCGGGTGTCGCGATATGCGCCATGGTGTTTTGCTCGTTGATCGCAGTCGCGACGGTCAGCGCGCGATCAGCGGCAGAAATCCCGGTCGACACGCCCTCGCGCGCCTCGATCGAAACGGTAAATGCTGTTTCGTGACGAGACGAATTATTCACTGCCATCATTGGCAGACCCAGCAAATCGATACGTTCCGCCGTCATCGGCAGACAGATCAGGCCTCGCCCATGGGTTGCCATGAAGTTGATCGCCTCGGCATCCGCAAACTCGGCAGCGATCACCAGATCGCCTTCGTTTTCGCGATCTTCGTGATCGACCAGAATGTACATCCGGCCTTTGCGCGCCTCGTCGATGATCTCTTCGATCGGGCTGATCGCGTCGCGCAGCTCGGCCTCAACCGGTCCGGGTGTTTCAAAGCTCATGGGGCAGCCTTTCACAAGAGCATATCTGCAGGGCGGGATAGACCACCACGCGCCCAAAGGCCAGACCGCAAACGGCGCTGGCTGGCCGCGACGCGACGTTGTGTGCCCCCATCAGGTCAGGTCATTTCGGCCAAACGGGCGACGTAGCGTGCAAGTGTGTCGATCTCGAGGTTGACACGGTCGCCCTTTGATACGTCGCCCCAGGTCGTAACATCCTTGGTGTGCGGAATGAAATTGATCCCGAAATCGCAGCCCTCAACATCGTTTACCGTCAAAGACGTGCCGTTCAAGGCAACCGACCCCTTTGGTGCGATAAACCGCGCCAGATCCTTTGGCGCGCGCAAGGTGACACGGGTGCTGTCGCCTTCGTCGGCGACTTCGACCACCTCTGCCACGCCATCGACATGCCCCGAGACGATGTGGCCGCCCAGTTCATCACCAACCTTCAGAGCACGCTCCAGATTGATCCGTTTACCAATCGTCCAGCTTTCCACATTGGTCTTGGACACGGTCTCGGCACTGATTTGGACGTCGTACCAATCGTCACCCAGTGCAATCACAGTCAGGCAAACACCGTCGCTGGCGATGGACGCACCTATATCGATGCCCGCAGTGTCATAGGCCGTCTTGATCCGCGCGCGCAGGTCACCTTGCTGCTCCAACTCGGCGACAGTGCCAACATCTGTAACGATCCCTGTAAACATTCCGTTAACCCTCAGTTCATAACCTGTGCCTGACTATCACTGTCGAGTTACGCTCAGTAACCCGGGCGGGCAAGCCCTGGCTTGTTGGAATTGGGCGAAACGGGCATAGTTTTGACAATAACTAAGACTAAAGCAGATTACATGCACCACTCGTTTTCAGGTTCCAAAGGTCGCGTCTTCCTGTTCTTGCAGGGGCCACATGGTCCGTTTTTCAATGCTCTGGGACGCATGCTGCGCGCGTCAGGGGCGCAAACGTGGCGCGTAGGCTTCAATGCCGGGGATCGTGCATTCTGGTCTGAAAAAGCAAGCTACATTCCGTTCCGAGACACGATTGAACAATGGCCGGATGCCTTGATTGACCTGATCGTTGGCAAAGGTGTGACGGACATCGTGCTATATGGCGATACCCGCCCAGTCCACGCCCGTGCGGCGGAAATCGCCAAATCCCGCGGCGTGATGGTCCATGTGTTCGAAGAAGGGTACCTTCGCCCATGGTGGGTGACCTATGAACGGGGCGGGTCGAACGGCAATTCACGCCTGATGTCACTGGACATCGATCAGATGCAACATGCGCTGGAGGCGTCCGCGTCCAAAGCGCCGCCACCGCCGTCCCACTGGGGAGACATGCGGCAGCACATTTTCTACGGCGCGCTATATCATTGGTTCGTCCTATTCCTGAACGGGCGCTACCGTAACTTCAAGCGCCACCGGGAATTGCCCGTCTCACGAGAATTCATGCTGTATTTCAAACGGCTTATCCTTATGCCGTTCCATCGGGTGCAACGCAGTTGGGCAACCGCACGCGTGCGCTCGGGCGGATTTCCCTATCACCTCGCATTGCTGCAATTGGGTCACGACAGCTCGGTGCAGGCTCATTCCGACTTTTCCAGCATGAGCGAATTTCTGGAGACGGTGATCGAGGGTTTCGCCCAAGGCGCACCCAAGCATCACCGGTTGGTCGTTAAGGAACACCCTCTGGAAAACCACCGTGAGCCGCTGCGCCGCCGCGTGCGGCAATTGGCGAAGGAATACGGAATTCAGGGCCGGGTTCATTATGTGCCCGGCGGCAAACTCGCCAAACTGCTGGACGAGGCGAACTCTGCCGTGACAATCAATTCGACGGCGGGTCAGCAGGTTTTGTGGCGCGATATCCCGCTGCGCATCTTTGGGAAATCAGTTTACGACAAGCCTGAATTTGTCTCACAACAATCCATAGCTGCGTTTTTTGCCAATCCCAGCGCTCCTGACGGCGACGCATACCGCAGTTACCGCCAATTCCTTTTGGAAACCAGCCAGATACCGGGCGGGTTTTACTCCCGTCGTGGTCGCCGACAGCTGTTGCGGCGGATGGTAGACATGATGCTTCAGATCCATGATCCCTACCAATCTGTCCTGAAAAGCAACGAGGCGATAACGCCACAGTTGAGAATCGTTGAGTAGCTCTGACCATCTGCGACTGGAAGTTGCGATTCCAAAGCGGTATTCTGCCGAAAACTAAGAAACTTGAGGATATTCGGCAGTGCAGAGCTTTCCAATCCGATGGATGCGGGGGATTTCCCTTGTCGCGGCGTTTGGCCTTCTGGCCGCCTGCCAGCTTCCCAAGTCCGGGCCTAACAAAAACGAGATCCTGGCCGGTTCTGTCGAAAACGGCGGCAATGCGTTTGTTGTCGAGGTGGATGACCGCGTGGCCAGAGCCACCTCCGCTGTCCCGCAATATGGGTTTTCTTCCTCATTCAGCACCGCACAGACTCTGACGGCTGATACGGTGCGACCGGGTGATGTCCTTGGTTTGACCATCTGGGAAAACGTCGACGATGGCCTTTTGTCCGGTGAAACCGGTGCGGCCACCGCGCTGGACGAAGTTCAGGTCGATAGCGAAGGGTTCATCTTTGTCCCCTATGCCGGTCGCATGCGCGCCGCAGGCAACACGCCAGAGCAACTGCGCGTTTTGATCACAAACAAGCTTCAAGAACAAACACCTGACCCTCAGGTCGAAGTACGCCGTGTTGCAGGTGACGGATCGACCGTGTCCCTGACGGGCACCGTTGCGGCGCCTGGCATCTACCCGATTGAACGGCCTACCCGATCTTTGCTGGGTATGTTGTCTCAGGCTGGCGGTGTTTCTGTCGCCTCGGATATTGCGCTTGTGACCCTGATCCGCGGCGATCAGAAAGGCACCATCTGGTACGAGGATCTGTTCCGCAATCCCAGGCTGGATGTTGCGTTGCGCGGTGGGGATCGCATCCTGGTGGAAGAAGACAGCCGATCCTACATCGCGCTGGGCGCCACCGGTGGACAATCCCGGGTCGCGTTTGAAAGTCAGGACCTTTCCGCGCTTGAGGCTTTGGCACAGGTTGGCGGATTGCTGACCTTGTCATCGGACCCCACTGGGATCTTCATTCTACGCAAAGAACGGCAGGATGTTGCCCGCAACGTGATGGGACGCGCTGACTTGCAGGGGGAGCAACGGTTGATCTATCTGTTGAACCTGACGGCGCCAAACGGCCTTTTCGTTGCGCGGGACTTTGTTGTTCGCGACGACGACACAATCTATGTGACCGAAGCCCCCTACGCCCAGTGGAGCAAATCAATCTCGCTGATTGCGGGCGGGCTGACCCCGGTTGCAAATATAGCCACGCTGTCGGGTAACTGATGAATGGTCCTGGATCAGGGCACCCCAGCCGGGGCTGAGCGCACCCGGCTGTTTGTCTACAACGGTGGTTTTCTTACAAACAAGCGCATCAGGCGCATTCTGTCGCTGGCCGGGTATGACATGCGTCTTGGCCTACCTCAGCAAAGCGATGCTGTTGGTGTTTGGGGAAACAGTCCGACCGCCTATCGCGGGATGCATATCGCGAAAAAACACAACACGTCGATCCTGCGCGTAGAGGATGCTTTCCTCAGGTCACTACACCCGGGTCGGGGCGGTGAAGCGCCGCTGGGTCTGTTATTGGATCAAACCGGCCTGCATTTTGACCCCGAAACGCCGTCGGATCTCGAAACGCTTCTGTTGTCTCACCCGTTAGACGACACCGCCTTGCTGAACCGGGCACGTGGCGCGATTGAGCGGTTGAAAGAACTGCATCTCAGCAAATACTCGGCTTTTGACTTTGACGTTCAACCACCCGAACCCGGTTATGTTCTTGTCATTGATCAAACACAGGGCGATGCGGCTGTGACAGCCAGCGGTGGCGACCATGCCCGTTTCCGAGAAATGCTGGTGATTGCTCAGGAAGAAAACCCCGGAATGCGCGTTCTGATCAAGGCGCACCCGGAAACGCTTGCAGGTCACCGCGAGGGATATTTCTCGGACCAGGACCAGTCGGATCGGGTGTCTGTTCTGCGCAAGCCAATAAGCCCGTGGTCGTTGTTGGATGGGGCTGTCGGTGTTTACACCTTGTCTTCGCAAATGGGGTTCGAGGCGATCCTGGCGGGCCACAAACCACGCGTTCTTGGACACCCTTTCTATGCTGGTTGGGGCCTGACACAGGATGAAAACCCAATCCCACGCCGCCAACGCAATCTGACCCGGGCGCAATTGTTTGCCGCAGCCATGCTGCTTTACCCCACATGGTATGACCCATATCGGGACCAGCTTTGTGAGCTTGAAGCCGTATTGGACACGTTAGAGGCGCAGACCCGGGCGTGGCGCCAGGATCATTTGGGCTGGACCGCTTCGGGGATGCGTCTGTGGAAGCGCAGACACCTGCAGCAAATGTTTGGGCGGCACCAAAAGATTCGGTTTTTCTCGGCAGCCCCTACAGTATCAAAACGTCCGCATATGGTCTGGGCCAGTCAGGCCAGAGGCATCGAAGACGCCACACGGGTCGAGGATGGCTTTCTGCGTTCGCGTGGGCTAGGAGCAGAACTTGTGCCCCCAGTCTCGCTGGTGACGGATGATCTGGGGATTTACTACGATCCGACACGGCCCAGCCGGTTGGAAGAACTGATCGCAAAACGTGAGACCCTGCGACCCGATCAGGAACAGCGGGTCGAGCGCATGGCAGGACAGCTGCTGTCCAAAGGGTTGAGCAAATACAATACCGGCGGCACCAATCTTTCACTTCCCGAAGGTCATCGGGTCTTGGTTCCGGGGCAAGTTGAAGATGATGCGTCTATCTTGTTGGGAACCAGTGAGGTGCGCACGAATATGGGCCTGCTAAGTGCCGCGCGGGATGCGCATCCAGACGCAGTATTGATCTACAAGCCTCATCCTGACGTCGAAGCTGGTCTGCGGGAGGGAAAGATTGACGCCCACAAACTGGCAGATGTGGTGGCCGAAAACACGGATCCAGCGGCTTTGTTGGCGCAAGTCGACGAGGTCTGGACTATGACCTCGCTGACAGGGTTCGAAGCGCTTTTGCGAGGGGTTAAAGTCACGACGCTGGGGGCACCTTTTTATGCAGGCTGGGGGCTGACCACCGATCTTGGCACAGTCCCAGCACGTCGGGGCGCGCGACCTTCTCTAATGGGTTTGATTCATGCGACGCTGATCGACTACCCGCGCTATATGGACCCCGCCACAGGACAGCCCTGCCCCGTTGAAATCGTCGTCGAACGCCTGTCGAGCGGTTACGTCGCTCATCCCAGACCGCTAAACCGTATTCTGTCTAAACTGCAAGGCATCTTCGCAACCTATGCCCATCTGTGGCGTTGAGCATCTCGCCTATTGCGTAGATCGTCGCCACCGGTGGAATACATCGTCCCCTAGTGCGCGCGTTTCGACGAGCTCGAAACGGGGGGCAGCATCCAGTTTCTCCAACCCCAGCGTTCCAACCGCAGCAAGACCTTCGGCCCCGATGGTCAGTCCTGCTGTGAACCCTACCAGCTCGTCAACCAGATCCCCTGCCAGCAATGAAGCAGCCAGCGCGGCCCCGCCTTCACAAAAGACGCTAGTCAAACCTGCATGGCCCAGTTGCTGCAGCACATCGACCGCATCAATATGGTGATCTTTCAGGGCGCAGGGTATCAAACGTGCGTCTAACCCCTCCCATGCCCGAGCCCGATCGGCATCCGGGTGTGGACCATGGCACAACCAGACCGGAATTTCGGACGCCGTACGCGCCAACTGGCCCATCAACGGCAAATCCATATGCCGCGACACGACAACGCGCACGGGCTGATGAGTTGCGCCAACATCTCGCACAGTCAAAGACGGATCATCTGCGCGCGCCGTCCCGGCCCCGACCATCACCGCATCATGACGCGCCCGCATTGCGTGGACCGCGCGTCGGGATGTTGGGCAAGTGATCCATTGGCTTTGGCCTGTCGCGGTCGCGATCCGCCCATCAAAGCTGCTGGCCAGTTTCAGCGTTACAAAGGGGCGGCCTTGTTCAGTTTTCAGAAAGAAGCCAGCCAGGTGCAGCGCCGCCTGATCTGCCAAAACACCAGTTTCAACTTTGATCCCCGCATCGCGCAGCATTGCAAAGCCCTGCCCCGCCACACGCGGATCGCTGTCCTCAAGCGCGGCAACGACGCGACCTATGCCAGCGGCAGTCAATGCTTCGGCGCAGGGTGGTGTTTTGCCATGATGGGCGCAGGGTTCCAGTGAAACATAGGCTGTCGCACCACGGGCTGCCGCACCGGCCTGCGTTAATGCTTCGGTCTCGGCATGGGGGCGTCCGCCGGGTTGTGTCCAACCACGACCAACAATCCGCCCGTCTTGCACTATGACACACCCGACGGCGGGGTTGGGCCAGCATCTGCCTTGGCCGCGCTGGCCCAAAGACAAGGCCAACGCCATAAATCGCTTATCTGTGTCGCTCACTCGTCCGTCGAAGGCTGCGGCGGGCGCAGTTCGTGGACAAACTCCTCGAAATCATCGGCCGCCTGGAAATTCTTGTATACGCTCGCAAAGCGAACATAGGCAACGGTATCGATCCGCGCCAGAGCTTCCATGACGATTTCTCCGATCTTGTTGGAGGGAATATCGGTATCCCCCATGCTTTCCAATCGGCGCACGATGCCCGAGATCATCTGATCGATCCGTTCAGGATCCACCGGACGCTTTTGCATCGAGATGCGGATCGAGCGTTCCAGCTTGTCCCGATCAAAATCTTCCCGTTTACCGTTGGTTTTGATAACGACCAAGTCGCGCAGTTGAACGCGCTCATATGTCGTGAACCGGCCCCCACAGGCCGGGCAGAACCTGCGCCGACGGATCGCGACGTGATCCTCTGCCGGGCGTGAATCCTTGACCTGAGTATCGATGTTTCCGCAAAACGGGCAGCGCATCCGCCGTCTCCTCGTCCCTTGTTCGGCCTCTTTTTGTAAGCGCTACGGCTTACTTATCCACAACTATAGGGCAGCCGCTAGGATTTGGGTAGTCGGAATTTTGCACCGCTAAATAAAGTGTCAGCCCAGATGGGCCGCAACCAAGCGTGTATGGGGTGAAGCGCGATGTTCGGCCAGGTAAATCCCCTGCCATGTGCCAAGAAGTGGGCGCCCTTGAGACACTGGTATCGACAGTGACACGGGCATCAAAGCGGCTTTGATATGCGCCGGCATATCGTCTGGTCCTTCATAGGTGTGCCGCAGATACGCCATGGACGGGTGGTCAGACGGGGGAACAAGCCTATCGAAAAACGCCCGCAGATCGGTTTGCACTTCCGGATCGGCATTCTCTTGTATCAGCAAGGAACAGGACGTGTGGCGAACGAACAGGGTCAACACGCCATCCGTCGCCACTAAATTTGACCACCGAACTATCTCATCAGTGAATTCATACAGACCCGGCCCCTGCGTTTGAATTGTGAATTCTGCCTGCAATGCGAACCTCCCATGCGCTCCTTAGCGGAGAAACGGACGAATGTTACAGCGGCCATTGGCGCCTTGAACCGACATGCTGTAGCCCACCGGGAAGCCAACCGTGATGAAGCTGCTTTGCTGAGGAACGCCCCCAGCCGGGGGTTTAAGTGAAAACTGCACCGCTGTTCTGCGCCCAGTCGTCACGCTAGGTCCATATCCGCGCAACACATAGATGCGCTGCTGCCATCCTGCCCCCAACTTGCGTCGGGCAAAATCCGCCGCGGCGCACCAATATCCATCTGTATCTTGACGCGCCCTAGGAATAACTTCGAATTCTGTGCTGTTTATCGGCTCGGTCCGATATCCGTTTGGTGCGGCATCAGCAGTCGCAGGAATGCTGAACGCAAAGGCAGCGAGAGTGGCGCTTACAATAATCTGTTTCATAGCTATCATCTTCCCTAATTGCGTGTGCCTAAGACGTTAGATCACGGATTAACCCTGCATAGTGGGGATCACAATCAATTCAGCTTTGACCCGATGCTCCGTGAACTGGCGTGAGCCAGCCTTGATATCGGATCAACAATCCCAGACCGGGCGCCTCTGCCGCAACATCAAACCTAAAACGCCCGCGATCGTCCTGCCATTCAATTGTATCGGAACGAGGCAAAAGAAACTTCGGGACTGGAAGTCCCAGTATGGTCAATCGGTGAATCGAAATTCCAAGCCGCCGCCCGTCGAAAGACGGTTGCAACCATATCGACATCGGGCCGAAATCTTCGCGGACGCATCCTGTGTCGTGATCATATGTCAGGCTGGATTGCATCCTATGGCCATTGAAATCGCGTACCCAGTACCATCTCTGACCGTCCCCACTGATCGTGACCTGAACGGGTGTGTTTCTGCCCGCCGGGGGAAATCGACCCAGACGCAACGCCATGGCAACCAGCCTTCCTTGACCGCGTTCAATCCGACAACGCCCGGTGAAGCACCCTCCAGTACTGTGCAGGGTACACACTGCTGTTGGCAATTCCGTCGCAGCCGGCAGAGCAGTTAGAAATGGATCACTCACTCTGAAACCCCTGCGGTGCAAAACGCGATCGCATATCTGCATCCGGCACAAAGCAGAGCTCAGCGCGCCCAAAAATCGCGTATCTGTTTCGGGCAATCGCGTTATAGAACGGATCTTTCAACATGGCAGGAAGAAACCGGCAAAGTGACAACACTGGCCACGCCATCGGCAATTGCTGCATAGCTGCAGCGAATGCGTCCAGGCGCTGGTAGACCTTACCGTCGACAAAAACCAGGTTGGTCTGAAAATCTCGCGTCGGCAGTCCAAGCTGCCGAAACAGATACTGACCCAACGGTGACTGCGCCGTCGCAAACTGAAACCGCCGCGATCGATCCCGCTTGAGCATGAATTGAAAAAACCTCGAACACAAAACGCATTCGCCATCAAAAACAATCAGGTTTTTCCCATCGAACATCTCTGGACTCGTACCACATTCCATATCCCTGACATCCCTGCCGAGAAGAATTTTTTTCAGGATGTCATGCGGTACTGACAACGGCAATGCGACAAGAAAGAACCACAAGGAATGTGTGAATACAGTCAGAAGCCGTTGGTTAGGCGTTGAAGTTTCAACGTCGGCCTAGTCCAGTCGAAATGGCCCTTGTGGCGCGACAGGAGTTGTCGAAGAGAGGAAGCGCCCTGCCTGAAACCA
The DNA here is from genome assembly GCF_947504215.1 of uncultured Ruegeria sp. Taxonomy (GTDB): domain Bacteria; phylum Pseudomonadota; class Alphaproteobacteria; order Rhodobacterales; family Rhodobacteraceae; genus Ruegeria. Next base: position 342,032 of record NZ_CANNGO010000001.1, read on the forward strand.
GGGTCATTAGCAATTTCTACCTCGCCCCGGCCCGTCCCATAAGTGGACAAGCCGAACATAGAAACGGAGCAATTCAGGTTCTTTTGATTTCCTGCCAAGGTTTTTGGCAATGCCGCCAAATTGCTGTTTCCTAAAACAAAAAAAAGGCGCCTCAATCCGAGGCGCCTTTTTCTATTGATCCAGGAACGACCGCAGTTTGCGCGATCTGCTGGGATGTTTTAGTTTTCGCAGCGCTTTCGCTTCGATCTGACGGATCCGTTCACGGGTCACGCTGAACTGTTGGCCCACCTCTTCCAGTGTGTGGTCGGTGTTCATACCAATGCCGAACCGCATCCGCAGAACCCGTTCCTCGCGTGGGGTGAGCGAGGCCAGAACCCGAGTCGTGGTTTCCTTGAGGTTCTCCTGAATGGCGCTGTCGAGCGGCAGCACGGCATTCTTGTCCTCGATGAAATCGCCAAGCTGGCTGTCTTCCTCGTCGCCGATGGGCGTTTCCAGAGAGATCGGTTCCTTAGCGATTTTCATCACCTTGCGAACCTTCTCAAGCGGCATCTGCAGCTTTTCAGCCAGTTCTTCTGGCGTCGGCTCACGGCCAATCTCATGCAGCATCTGACGACCGGTGCGGACCAGCTTGTTGATCGTCTCGATCATATGGACCGGAATACGGATGGTCCGGGCCTGATCCGCGATAGACCGCGTGATCGCCTGACGGATCCACCAAGTCGCATAGGTCGAGAACTTGTACCCACGACGGTATTCGAACTTGTCGACCGCCTTCATCAATCCGATGTTACCTTCCTGAATAAGATCAAGGAATTGCAGGCCACGGTTCGTGTACTTTTTGGCAATCGAGATCACCAGACGAAGGTTAGCTTCGACCATCTCTTTCTTGGCCTGACGGGCCTCTTTTTCGCCCTTCTGAACCTGCTGCACGATGCGGCGGAATTCAGGGATGTCCAGGCCGATATACTGACCAACCTGAGCCATATCGTTGCGCAGTTCTTCAACCTTATCGGTCGAGCGTTCGATGAACATCTGCCAGCCGCGTCCCGGCTTTTCAGCCATCTCAGCCAGCCAATTCGGGTCCAATTCGCGTCCACGATAGGCATCGATGAACTCACGCCGGTTAATACGGGCCTGATCGGCCAATTTCACCATCGAACTGTCCAACGACATGATGCGGCGGTTGATACCATAAAGCTGGTCGATCAACGCTTCGATCCGGTTGTTGTGAAGATGAAGTCCGTTCACCAACTCAACGATTTCAGCGCGCAGTTTCTGATAGGTCTCTTCGTCTTTCGCGCTGAACGTGTCGTCTTCGTTCAGAGTGGCCGAAATCCGGCTGTCCTGCATTTCAGAAAGCATCGCAAAATCGGTCGAGATCCGTTCCAAAGTGGTCAGAACCTGATCCTTCAGCGCGGCTTCCATCGCAGCGAGCGACATGTTGGCCTGTTCGTCTTCGTCATCATCGTCGTCCTGAGCAATCGGATTTCCATCCGCATCTAACTCTGGCCCGGTGTCCTTTTCAGGCTTTGCCGCCGAAACGGCCGATGTGTCGACAACCGGCTCTTCAACGTCGCCGTCTTCGTCCATCTGGTTGCCAAACGTTGTTTCCAGATCGATGACGTCACGCAGCAGAATATCTTCGGACAGCAATTCGTCGTGCCAGATCGTAATCGCCTGGAAGGTCAGCGGGCTTTCGCACAGCCCCAGGATCATTGTGTTTCGACCTGCTTCGATCCGCTTGGCGATGGCAATTTCGCCCTCGCGGCTCAGCAGTTCGACGCTGCCCATCTCACGCAGATACATGCGGACGGGGTCGTCTGTACGGTCGAGCTTTTCCGTCTGCGAACCAGCCAGGGTTACTTCGCGATTCGTATCGGTGGTGACCAGATCGGTCGAGCCTTTCTGCTCTTCCTCTTCGGCCTCTTCGTCTTCGATGATATTAATGCCCATTTCGGACAGCATCGACATTACATCTTCTATCTGTTCCGAGCTGACCTGATCAGGCGGCAGAACCTGATTGAGCTGGTCGTAGGTTATGTAACCTTTCTCGCGGGCCTCGGCGATCATCTTCTTGACGTTGGCCTGGCTCATGTCCAGCGAGATTTCCTGTTCCTGCTCGTCGGATTTGCGGTCTTCGTTCGTATCCTTGGCGGCCATTCAATGCTCCTGCAGGGATGGGTGATTCGTTAGAGCCGAATCATTAGCGCGTTGAAGTGATTCGGCCACCCGTTTACCTGTTTTTCTTTTCCAGTGCCTTACGAAAACATCACTTTAACGACGTTTCCGCTCGAAATTGATACCTGATGTGATCGCCTTGAACGCGTCTTTCTCGTCGCGGTTGATTCGCGCACCGTTATCCGCGATGTCGAAAACGGCCTTGTCTTCGTTCTGGCTACGGCTTGCTCGGTTGCGCTCTTCGGCGGCCTGAGCCAACCGATAGGTCAACGCTTCGTCTGCCAGATCGGACAGTTCCTCTTCGGCTTCGGCAATCTCGGCATCCAACCCCCGGAGCGCTTTGATTTTCGCGAGTTCTTCGGCCAGAGTCATCTCGGCCTTTTCAACGTCGCCTGGTTTGAACACACAGGGGATGACTGCCACATGGCGAAGGCTCAGCAAGTTTTCAAGGGCTTCGGCCCCCAAAGTTTCGACGATTTGGTCCTCAAGGTTTTTCGGGTCATCGATCGCATGCCGCAAGATGGCCTGGCGCAGGGCCGCATGATCAGGATCATGGCAATCCATGTCCTCAAGCTGATGTTCAAATTGCACCACGACCTGCGGGTTCAGGATAGAGATTGCCAAAATGGCTGCCTCCCGCATCTGAATATCCGCATTCTCAGAAGACGCCAGGAAAGACGCACGGGCCCCAGGCGTGGCGGGTTGTTTCGGCGGTGTCCACTTCCCGCGCGGCTGCCACGGTTTGTTGTGCGACTGCCGTTGGGGCCGGAACAATTGCCAACGCAGGTCTTTAATTTCCTGCCCATAATGGGATCGGATTGATGGGTCGCGGATCAGCTTGATTTTGTCACGCAGAGCCTTGTCCAAAGCTGCCTTGCGTTCAGGGCTGTCAAAGACCCTGTCTTCAGTCTCTCGCTGCCACAAAAGCTTGACCATTGGAACGGCACTGTCCAGCACTGTTTGGACGGCCTTCGAACCCTCAGCGCGCAGCAGATCGTCCGGATCCTTGCCTTCCGGCATTAGCGCAAAGCGCAGCGATTTCCCGGCCTCAATCAAAGGCAGAGCAAGATCGACGGCGCGCATCGCGGCGCGCAGACCCGCCGTATCACCATCCAGCGCAATAATCGGCTCGTCTGAAATCCGCCAAAGCAATTGTAGCTGATGCTCGGTTATTGCGGTTCCCAAAGGCGCGACTGACGCGCCAAAGCCAGCCTCGGCCAGCGCGATGACGTCCATATACCCTTCGGCCACAATCAGCGGCTGCCCTTTGCCTGCCGCCTGCCGGGCTGGTCCCTGATTGTATAGGCTACGCCCCTTGTCGAACAATTCGGTTTCAGGCGAGTTCAGGTATTTCGCATTGTCATTTGGGTCCATTGCCCGACCGCCAAAGGCAATGCACCGACCACGCGCATCGCGGATCGGGTACATGATACGGTTTCGGAAAGTGTCATAGGGTTTCTTCCCCTTGTTCGAAGGCTTGGCCAGCCCTGCCCCAAGGATCAGGTCCTCGTCGACATTCTTGCCGCGCAGATGATCCCACAGACCTTGCCAGCCATCCGGCGCGAATCCGATTTCCCAGCGATCCAACGCCTCCGCATCCAGACCCCGGCGCGACAGATAGTCCCGCGCATCCGCCCCTGCTCCAGTTTTCAGTTGAAGCCGGAAAAACTGCACCGCCTGCTCCATCACTTCGGCAAGCTGCGTTCGGCGGTCTTGTTTTTCCTGTGCTTTGGGGTCACGAGCAGGCATCGGCATGCCAGCCTCGCGCGTCAAAATCTCTACGGCTTCGATGAACGAGACATTCTCGGTCTCTTTCACAAAGCTGATCGCATCCCCTTTGGCGTGGCATCCGAAGCAGTAATAGAAGCCCTTTTGGTCATCAACATGGAACGACGCGGTCTTTTCTTGGTGAAACGGGCAAGGCGCCCACATGTCACCTTTGCCCTGGTTCGATTTCCGCGCATCCCACATGACTTTGCGCCCAACGACCTGAGACAGGCTGAGCCGGGTGCGCAATTCATCCAGAAATCCAGGGGGCAGTGACATGGGTCAAACCTGACAGAAACGGAAACGCGCGCCAAGGGGATGACGCGCGGTTGTCCACAAAGAAATGACGTCGTTGTGGATTACTGCTGCAGACACAACTCCAACCAAGCCGCACCCAGATCTTTTTTGCGCACATCGCGCATCTTTTGTTCGTAGACCCAGGGCGTGATCAACGGAACAGCGGCATTGTAGCTCTCGGGCCATGTCGGCTCCGTATCAGAAACCGCCTTTGGCACGTCGCGTTCTTTGACTCTGTCCAGCCGTGCTTGCTGAACTGCGGCGACCACGTCAGCCTGATACTGGCAGCTTTGTTCCTTAGTCTCGGCGGCAGCCAGAGGGGTGGCCAGCACGGCGGCAGCGATGGCAATACGCAACATTGGGATCTCCCGGAATCGTTTCTTGGCACAGCTTACCCGGGCAAGGCGTGGCCTTCCATCGTCCTTTTTACGAGACGGCAAAGGTTGGGCAATCCAGCATAGCGGGAATGCCCAACTTAAAAGCTCAAAGCCCTTTGGCGCGGTAGCTGCTTGAGACCCGATCAATCGCCACGATATACGCTGCAGTTCGCAGATCCTCAACGTCGTCACGGCTATGCCAAACTTCGCGCATCGACTGGTATGCAATGCGCATGGTGTCATCCAGGCCAGAGCGGACCAGTTCAAGCTCATCAGCACCTTTTAGGTACTTCGACTTGAAGTTTGGTGACATTGTCCAGGCATCTCCAAGGTAGCGGTCCAACCGCTCCAATTCACTGACGATCAGTTCATGCCGAGCTTCTTCCTGACGGCGCTGCATGCGGCCAAACCGGATATGGCTAAGGTTTTTGACCCATTCAAAGTACGACACGGTCACACCGCCGGCATTGGCATACATATCCGGAATGATAACCGTGCCTTTTTTCCGAAGCACTTCATCAGCACCCGCCGTCACCGGGCCGTTCGCTGCCTCAATGATCAGAGGTGCCTTTATGCGATCCGCGTTATCCAGGTTGATCACGCCCTCCAAAGCAGCTGGGATCAAGATGTCGCACTCTTCCTCCAACACTGCGGCTCCCTCGGCGGAATGCGTCGCATCCGGGTAGTCACTGACGCCACCATGTTTGACGATCCACTGCCGCACCGCTTCGACATCAATGCCTTCGGGATTATACAGCGCGCCATCCCATTCGATGATGCCAACGATGATCGCGCCGTCTTCTTCACTCAGGAATTTGGCGGCGTGATACCCCACGTTGCCAAGACCCTGAACGACAATGCGCTTGCCATCCAGCTTACCGGACAGGCCAGCCTTGGCGATATCTTCCGGGTGACGGAAGAACTCGCGCAGCGCATATTGGACTCCACGCCCGGTTGCCTCGACCCGCCCTGCGATGCCACCTGCATTCAATGGCTTGCCCGTTACGCAAGCACGGGCATTGATATCGGTCGTGTTCATCCGTGCGTATTGGTCTGCCATCCAGGCCATTTCACGCTCACCCGTACCCATGTCTGGAGCTGGGACGTTTTGCGACGGGTTGATCAGGTCACGCTTCGCGAGTTCATAGGCAAAGCGCCGGGTGATCTGCTCCAATTCGTGTTCTTCGTATTGCCGGGGGTCAATGCAGAGCCCACCTTTCGACCCCCCGAACGGAGTTTCAACCAAAGCGCATTTATAAGTCATCAACGCAGCAAGCGCTTCAACTTCGTCCTGGTTCACGGCCATTGCATAGCGAATACCGCCCTTGACCGGCTCCATATGTTCAGAGTGGACAGATCGATAACCAGTGAACGTGTGGATCTCACCGCGCAGGCGGACACCAAAACGAACAGTGTAAGTGGCGTTGCAGACTCGGATTTTTTGTTCCAGCCCAGGCGGCAAATCCATCAGGGACGCCGCCCTGTTGAACATCAGATCAACACTTTCACGAAAGCTAGGTTCTTTAGTGCCGGTCATAAAATCCTCCGTGCCGGTAACTGACAAATGTCATGACGTTTTGTCGCACCACTGAACAAATGCTGCAATCTTCAAATGTACATTTTTTAATCATTTTATGAACGAGGTCTTACCAAAATCATCCCTGAGTCGTTTTTTACTCGCCCGACGGGCATTGTTCCCGGAGGCGAAACAAACCCAATCCTCCACCAAGAACTACGGCCAATTTTCATTCAATAATAGCACCATAGTGGCGACACTGCCCAAATCTTGCCACGATCAAAGTCTAAATAGTTAAACTTGCCAAGAACTGGGATCAGTGCGCCTGACCGGTAGAGGGACAAGTTATGAAAAATTTCGTTTGTAAGTTAAAATTGACAAAAACTAAGCAAGCGGACAGCTGTCGGCCCATATCGGACTCCTTCGTGAAATCCGAAGAAGGTCTTATGACTATCCTGGTTCTTTTTCTGATCATGATCATCTTCACTGTAGGCGGATTTGCCGTCGATATCATGCGCTTCGATCATGAGCGCGCCAGACTTCAGTATTCTCTCGACCGGGCCGTTCTGGCAGCCGCCGACCTCGAACAGGATCTTTGCCCCGCGGTTGTGATAAGAGATTATCTCGAGAAGGAGGGGCTGGCTGACTATCTGGTCGGAGAACCAATCGTTACTCCGGACCTCTGCGGCTCGCAGGCCGTCACCGTCCAAGGCTACCGTCGTGTTGAAGCAAGCGCCAAAATGGACGTGAAGATGCACTTCATGCAGTGGTGGGAAGTTGACTCGATCGCAACCTCGGTGGTCAGCGTCGCGGAAGAAGCTATTGGTAACGTTGAGATTTCAATGGTTCTCGACGTGTCCGGATCGATGAACAGCAACAACCGCCTGACCACACTCAAATTGGCAGCTCAGAATTTCGTGCAAGAGATGGTCGACAAAACCGAAGACGGCAAGCTGTCTATCTCGATCGTCCCTTACGCCACGCAAGTGTCTTTGCCAGACACGCTGATGGCCGAATTGCCCACGACAGGCACAAACCCTCATGCAAACTGCATAAACTTCGAGGACACTGAGTTTTCGACAAGCAGTTTTGATCGGAACTTGATCCGCGAACGGACGTTGCATTTCACCCATTGGGGCGACTATGACCGGCGTCCCGACAACACTCTTGTTTATAGTGAAATTTGCGAGAGTGATACGAATCGTGAGGTTATGGTTCACCAAAAAGACGCCAACATTCTAAAGCAGAAGATTGCTGATTTCCAAGCTGGCGGAAACACTTCTATCGACTTGGGTGTCAAGTGGGGGCTTACCCTGCTGGACGAAAGCTTTAGACCCGTCGTCGCCTCGCTCGCTGCAAAAGGCGATGTACCTGCCGAGTTCGCGACACGCCCTTCTAACGTTGCAAGCGGCGACACCATGAAAGTCATGGTTCTTATGACAGATGGCGCCAACACCTCGCAGTACTGGGTAAATGATCCTCACCGTGCTGGTAAGTCCGGTATCTGGTGGAATGACGACGAAGGCGTGGATGGCGAGTATGTTTCATACGCCCAACTTGTAGATGGTAAAATCTACACTGGAAATAACGCCCGGTACTACTGGCCCAATGTTGATATTTGGGAGTGGGATAGTGATCTCAACTTCTATTGGGCGCGCGATCAACTTCAACCCGCAGGGTATGGCAGCACTTTTGTTGATCCGAGCACTATGACTGTTATCGAAGAAGCAGATGCTGAAGTGTCAACCGACGGCTACGAACGAGGTTTCATTCAGTACCGCTGCCTTTCATTTACCGACGGGATTTGCAGCGCATTCGACTATAGTACGTCCCGCCTTGTTAAATATGCTGACATGACGCCACCGGTTACGCCATCCGAGCACCTCACGTGGCCGAGCCTTTGGGAAAGCACCACCCGATACCAAATCTATGAAGATTTCCGCGATTATTATGGTTCGACCTTCGCATACAACTGGTACTACGATGCCGTATCCTCAAGCGGGCGCTCGACCAAAGACCCGCGCGTTACCGCCATGTGCGCCTACGCGAGGGACGTGAAGAAGGTCGTGATCTTTACGATTGCTCTGGAAGCACCGAGCGCTGGCAAGGCAATCCTTAAGACGTGCAAAAGTGATGATGGCGCCTACTATGAAGCGACCGTGGGCAACCTTCCGGATGTCTTTGCGTCGATCGGTTCAAGCATCCGCAACCTGAGGCTGACCCAATGATGAAACGCTTGACCAAAAAGTTACGCCTGTTTCGTCGCGACGAAGAAGGCATGGCAACCATTGAATTCATAATGTGGTTCCCGATTTTCATGATGACCACCTACTCAGGCGTCGAGTTGGGCATTGTCGCCTATAACCATGCGAACCTGGAGCGCGCGCTTGATGAAACGATCCAGGATGTTCGGATGAACCACATCGCGAAGTATGACGCGAGTGACGGCGCGATTTGGACGCACACGCTTCTCAAGCAGATCATTTGCGACAAAGCTGGGGCGCTTCCGGATTGCAACGACAATCTGGCTCTGGAGATGAAGTCGATTGATCCCCGATCCAACAATCCTGTGTTGAACGCCAATCCATTTTGTGTCGATACCCCGGAAGACGTGCGGGGCAAAGACGATCAGATATTCACTCCAGGAAGCTCTAATGAGTTGATGATCATCCGAGCCTGCATCGAAATCTATCCGCTTTTCAATGGCACTACGCTTGGGAAACTGGCGGCCCGGGATCCCGATGGCCAGTATGAACTGCATGCAACAACGGTGTTTGTCCATGAACCGGCTTAAGCGCATACCTTTCACATCTTCTTCAGGGTTTTTCGGTCGATTTTTCCGAAAGCAAGACGGCGTTGTGAGCATTGAGGCCATTATGGTTTTTCCGTTGCTCTTCTGGTCCATGTGGACGTCGTACACGTATTTTGACGGCTATCGTCAGAGTGCGCGAAACCTGAAGGCGGCCTATGCCATCGCGGATATCCTTTCCCGCGAGAAAAACGAAGTGAATGCCCAGTATATAACCACGATGTATGATCTGCAAAAGTTCATGATTGCAGATCGGTCGGCGGTTTCAATGCGCGTTTCGTTTGTAAGGTGGGATCAGCCCGATGAACGTCACTATGTCTTGTGGTCGTGTGAGCGCGGAGAAAACTACGAAGAACTAACCGATGCGACCGTTCTGGACTACAAAGATCGTATTCCGGTTATGGCTGACAACGCGACAATGATCTTGGTGGAAACCACAGACCACTACACGCGTCCGTTCAAGATTGGTTTTGGCGACAACGAGTTTTCGATTGAAAAATTCATCTTCACCCAGCCGCGCGGATATCACCAAATCGCTGAGGCACCTGCGGGCTGCTAGCCCCCTGCCCGCTCGACCAGCATCGCAGTCAGCATTTCTGACATGAACTTGGCTTCTGAGGCGGCTGTAACACCGCCCACGCCAATGCGATGACCCATCCGCCACCACAAGCCCGGAGCCCACGTGTTTGGGCCCTTGGTTCGAGTGCGAACCAGAAATCCGTTTGACGGTTTGAAGGCAAAAACACCACGATCAACGGATTCAATATCGGCAACCTCGGCAATTACACACCCGGTGGCGGTGCGCAATTCCGAACGCGTCAGTTCGATGCGATCAAGCGTCGACTGCCACATACGAAGCGCCAACCACAGCGTGGCGGCACCAACGCCCAAAAGAAAGACCTGCCAAACCAGTTCGGGCGGTGAGGCAAGTGCGACGTAAATCACCAAGGCACCAACAGTGGTCAGCATTCCGACCCCAGCCCATCGTCTGGGCGATGACGCCTGGACCGTCGCCAGCACTTCGTCTTGCATTGATGCCTCCTGTTTGCCTGGCCTTCACCTAACTGCTTTTTTTCGTGAACAACAGGCCCCATAAACCCTGACAATTTTGCACAGGCATGGTGTGTCTCCGCAAATTGACCGTGATGACAAAGAGAATAAGTGCAGGTCAAACAAATAGGAGGCCGACATGTCCTTACGACCCACATTGGAAACCCGACGCGCCGTACCCACGATGGAGGGAGCTGGCGTAAAACTACATCGCGCATTTGGGTTTCAGGATCCGTCGGAACTTGATCCATTTCTTCTATTTGATGACTTCCGCAATGAACGGCCACAAGACTACCAAGCTGGTTTTCCCTGGCATCCACACCGGGGTATCGAGACGATTACCTATGTATTGTCCGGCACGGTCGAGCATTCAGATTCGCTGGGCAACAGCGGCACGCTGGGCGCTGGAGATGTGCAATGGATGACAGCCGGGTCGGGCATTCTGCATCAGGAAATGCCCCACGGAAACACCTCCGGCCAGATGCATGGATTTCAGCTATGGGGCAACCTGCCCTCGGATCAGAAAATGACGGCGCCAAGGTATCAGGATGTGCAAGGCAAGGACATCCCCGAGATCACGGACGACGATGGAACAACCGTGCGGGTGATAGTGGGAGAGTTCTGGGGGAAAACCGGGCCGGTCGATGGTATCGCCGCGGATCCTCAATACCTGGACATTCACATCCCGGCGGGCGTCAAGAAAACCTTTCGCATCGATACCTATCGCCGCGCCTTCGCATATGTGTTCCAGGGTCAGGCCGCCTTTGCCGATGCCTCTCAGCCCTCTGGGGTTTTGTTGGAAAAAGAGGTTGCCGGGCAAGAGGTCAACATCCGCGACATGTCAGGAGACAGAACGCTAGTCCGCTTTGGCACCGGGGATGAGATTACCGTTCAGGCCGGCCCGGAGGGCACGCGCTTTTTGTTGATCTCTGGCGCTCCGATTGATGAGCCGGTCGCCTGGCACGGCCCAATCGTCATGAATACCCAAGCGGAACTGGAACAAGCGTTTCGGGAACTGCGCAATGGATCTTTTATTCGGCCAGCACACTGACGAAACAACGGCTTGATCCAAAGTGGATCAGGCCGTCACTGACCGTCGCACCATATCCCAATAGGCTTGCTCGACCTCGTCCAGCGACAATCGTCCACCGGATCGGTACCAGGTCATCACGCCGTTCAGCATGGCGATCACCGCCAAAGTGGCGATCTTGGTATCTGCAATCGAAAACAGCCCGGATTGCTGCCCTTGGTGCAGAATGCCTTCAAGCTCGTTTTCGTACTTCCGGCGCAAATCCTCGATCTCGGCAAAATTGTCCGGAGTTAGATTGCGAAGCTCCATGTAGGCGATAAAAACTTCGTCTGGGCGTTCAAGATGAAAACGTATGTGAAACCCGACAAAACGGCGCAACGCATCCTGTGCATCACCGCCCTGCCCCAATGCGTCATAGGCCGCCAGCAATTCCCGCATGTGATCGCGCATCAACCGATACAACAGGCTCTGTTTGTCGGGTGTGTAATTGTACAGGGCACCTGCCTGCACACCTACGTCCTTCGCAATCTGGCGCATTGAGACCGCAGCATAGCCGTGACGCGCAAAAAGCCTGATAGCGGCTTCGCGAATTCGCGGGCCTGTTATGTCGGAATGTGAACCTTGGGTGCGTGCCATTCGGTGACCGTATCTGAACACATGTTCAAATAGAACCCCGCTTGAACCAACCCTACAAAACGTGCATCACAGTTGGACGATGGACTTTGAAAGGGTTCACCATGAAATCCCTGCCTCTTCTGGCCTTACTGCTGGTCTGCGCCGGATGCGCCGACATACCCGAGCTTGACGGCAGCGAACCGAAATCTTTGAAATCTGCCGCCTATCCGCGCCTTATTCCGTTGCAGGAGATTATTGAAACCCCCGCTGACCCGGTCAGCGAAGCCGCTGAGGTTGAACAGGATTTGACAGCCCGCAGCGAAGCGTTGGCAAAAAAGGCCCAAGCGCTGCAAAATGCACAAACCAATTAAAGATCAGGGTTTCGAAGCCTCAACCGACCGGTGACGGATTGAACCCTTGCGCCGAACCGGCTAAGGCAGCGCTGAACGGACAACGCGTCCGAATTCAGAGAAATTCGAGCGGAAAGGAACCCACGGAATGACACAGGCGCTGCGGCTAGGAATTGCGGGCTTGGGAACGGTCGGCGTGGGTGTCGTCAGGATCGTCCGACGCCAAGCAGCGCTGCTGCACGCCCGCACGGGCCGCCCGATTGAGATTGTGGCCGTTTCCGCGCGGGACCCGAACAAAGATCGCGGTGTCAGCTTGTCCGAATATGCATGGGAAACCGACCCAGTTGCTTTGGCAAACCGCGATGATATCGACGTGTTCGTCGAATTGATGGGGGGCGAAAACGGCCCCGCCAAAGCATCGGTCGAAGCAGCGTTGTCAAGCGGCAAGGATGTGGTAACCGCAAACAAGGCTTTGCTGGCGATCCACGGTCAGGATCTGGCGGAAAAGGCCGAAGCTTCAGGTCGCGTTATCCGGTTCGAAGCGGCGGTGGCCGGTGGTATCCCCGTAATCAAGGCGCTGACCGAAGGGTTGGCCGGAAACGACATCACCCGCGTCATGGGCGTTATGAACGGCACGTGCAATTACATTCTGACCCGGATGCAAGCGCAGGAACTGGGCTATAACGCGCTGTTCGACGAATGCGCGCAGCTGGGGTATCTCGAAGCGGATCCCAACCTTGATGTGGGCGGTATTGACGCTGCGCATAAGCTGGCACTTTTGTCGTCGATCGCCTTTGGCACAAAACCCAATTTTGACGGGATTGAGATCGAAGGCATCCAGCAGATCAGCTTGGATGACATCCATCAGGCGGCTGATATGGGTTATCGGATCAAGCTGTTGGGGGTTGCGCAGCGCACAGCGCGTGGCCTGGAACAACGGATGCAACCGTGTCTGGTGCCCAGCGACTCGCCCCTTGGGCAGCTTGAAGGCGGTACGAACATGGTCGTGATCGAAGGCGACGCGGTCGAGCAGGTGGTTCTACGCGGCCCTGGCGCTGGCGAAGGCCCGACCGCAAGCGCTGTGATGGGTGATGTGTGTGATCTGGCACGTGGCTTGCAGATTCCAACATTCGGGCGCCCTGCTGCGTCACTGGAAGAGGCGACGCCTGCGCGTACCGGCCTACCGGCCCCTTACTACCTGCGCCTCGCGTTGCTGGACAAGCCCGGGGCGCTGGCCAAGGTTGCCGCGATTCTGGGCGATGCGGGCGTGTCGATTGACCGAATGCGCCAATACGCACATTCCGAAAATACCGCCCCGGTATTGATTGTGACACACAAAACCACCCGAACCACACTGGATCACGCGCTTGAAGGCCTGCACGCGACCGATGTGGTGTCGGGCGAACCCGTTGCACTTCGGATCGAACAGGTCTGACCCCTTGCAGCCTGCGCCATCTGCAGGCTATGCCAGACATAACGTCTTTGCTGACCAAAGGATTACATCGCATGACCGCTGCCAAAATTGATTTCAACGACCGCTTGCTGTCTCTGGGCCTTGCGCGGGTCGCAGAGCAGGCTGCGCTTGCCTCAGCCTCTCTGGTCGGGCGCGGTGACGAAAAAGCTGCGGATCAGGCCGCCGTGAACGCGATGCGTGAGCAGTTGAACCTGCTGGATATTGCGGGTGTCGTCGTCATCGGTGAAGGAGAACGGGACGAAGCGCCGATGCTGTATATTGGCGAAGAGGTTGGAACCGGAAACGGTCCTGGCGTCGATATCGCGTTGGATCCGCTTGAAGGCACCACTCTCACCGCAAAGGATATGCCCAACGCGCTGACCGTGATTGCCATGGGGCCGCGCGGTTCCATGCTGCACGCGCCCGATGTTTACATGGACAAACTGGCCGTCGGTCCGGGCTATCCGGACGGCGTTGTCAATCTGGACATGAGCCCGCGCGAGCGGGTCGAAGCGCTGGCCAAAGCCAAAAACTGCGCGCCTGCAGACATCACGGTCTGCATTCTGGAACGCCCGCGCCACGAAGCGATGATCGCCGAAGTGCGCGAGACAGGCGCTGCTATCCGGTTGATCACGGACGGCGACGTTGCCGGTGTGATGCATTGCGCCGAAAGCGAAGAAACCGGAATCGATATGTATATGGGCCAGGGTGGCGCGCCCGAAGGCGTGTTGGCCGCGGCGGCTCTGAAATGTATGGGCGGGCAGATTTTTGGCCGTCTGCTGTTTCGCAACGATGACGAACGTGGCCGTGCAGCCAAGGCTGGCATCACCGATCTAAACCGCGTGTATACGCGGGATGAAATGGTGACCGCTGACGTGATCTTTGCCGCGACCGGCGTCACCGGTGGGTCGCTGCTGCCACGTATCAAGCGCGAGCCCGGCTGGGTTGAAACCACAACGCTGCTTATGCGTTCTAAGACCGGATCGGTGCGCCGCATGTCTTACCGCACGCCAATGTGGTCACACACTGACGCATAGTGGCTTGCGCCACTGCCTTCGGCGAGAGTATTTGTAAAAAGATGAAAAGGCCGGGCCCGTAAGGTCCCGGCCTTATCGTATAGGGGGTAGCGATGGGCTTTCTTGGAGTTGAACAGTCATTATCCGGTCGGCGCTGGATTGGGCCCACGCCCGAGGTTGAGCGGGCGACGGATATGCTGGCGCAACAGGCCGACCTGCCGCGTGCGGTCTGTCAGGTGCTTGCCCAGCGCGGGGTGCCGCCAATGGAAGCACAAAGCTTTCTGGAGCCCAAGCTGAAAGAACTCCTGCCTGACCCGCGCAATCTGAAAGACATGGAGATTGCGGCAGCCCGGTTTCTGCATGCTGCTCACCAAAAGCAAAGCATCGCAGTTTTTGCGGATTACGACGTGGACGGTGGCAGTTCCGCCGCCTTGTTATTGGTTTGGTTGCGCCAGATGGGCATGCAGGCGACCCTTTATGTGCCCGACCGGATCGACGAAGGCTATGGTCCGAATGTACCGGCTATGCAAGCGCTGGCAAAGTCGCATGACCTGATCATTTGCGTGGACTGCGGCACGCTGAGTCACGAGCCGATCGCCGCGGTCAAAGGAGCCGATGTCATCGTTCTGGATCACCATCTTGGGGGAGAAACCCTGCCCGACTGCGTGGCGGTAGTGAACCCTAACCGTCAGGATGAAAGCGGCGATCTGGGATATCTTTGCGCGGCAGGCGTGGTCTTCTTAATGCTTGTCGAAGCTGGCCGTCAGATGCGTGAGGCCGGGACCAAAGGCCCTGATTTGATCTCTCTGCTTGATCTCGTGGCGCTTGCGACTGTCGCGGATGTCGCGCCTTTGATCGGTGCCAATCGAGCACTGGTGCGGCAGGGGCTGAAGGTGATGGCCGCGCGCAAACGACCGGGGCTGATGGCTCTGTCAGATGTGGCAAGAATGGATTCCGCCCCAAACAGTTATCACTTAGGCTTTCTTCTGGGGCCGAGGGTGAACGCCGGCGGACGAATTGGTCAGGCCGAACTTGGCGCACGGCTGCTAAGCACCGAGTCCATGAGCGAGGCTGAAGCCCTGGCCGAGCGTTTGGACGAATTGAACTCTGAACGCCGGGATATCGAAAACGCGGTGCGAGCCGCCGCGCTGGAACAAGCCGAAGATCGTGGGCTGGATGCGCCGCTTGTCTGGGCCGCCGGTGAAGGCTGGCATCCCGGCGTCGTTGGGATCGTTGCCTCACGCCTGAAAGAAACCGCAAACCGCCCCGCCATCGTCATCGGACTTGATGGGGATGAGGGCAAAGGCTCGGGTCGATCCGTCTCGGGTGTCGATCTCGGCGCGTCGATCCAAAGGTTGGCCGCCGAAGGGTTACTGGTGAAAGGCGGTGGCCACAAAATGGCGGCGGGTCTGACAGTAAAGCGTGACCAGTTGGAACCGGCCATGGAACGACTGAGCGTGCTGTTGGCCAAGCAAGGCGCTGGACAAGGGGGACTAGCGGATTTGAAGCTGGACGGTACCCTGATGCCCGATTCAGCGACGGTTGATTTGATCGAACAGATTGAAAAGGCTGGCCCTTTCGGAGCCAGCGCCCCGGCGCCCCGCTACGTTCTGCCTGATCTTCAGGTGCGATTTGCCAAGCGCGTGGGCGAGTCTCATTTGAAACTGTCCTTGTCTGACGGCATGAGCAGTGGGCTTGATGCGATAGCCTTTGGTGCGTTTGATGGGCCGATCGGACAACGGCTGTCAAATCACGGCGGTGCGCGGTTCCATTTTGCGGGTCGGCTCGAGATCAATTCATGGGGCGGTCGGCAAAATGTACAGCTGCGTCTCGAGGACGCGGCAGAGGCCAGTTAACCCTTGTTTCAGGCCTCGTGCTGCATGCCAAAAAACTTTCACATCCCTGCACTTTTCGGCTTGCGGGGGTCCGAGTGAAACCGTAAAAGGCCCACCACAAGCCAGCGTGGCCCGTTCGTCTATCGGTTAGGACGCCAGGTTTTCAACCTGGAAAGAGGGGTTCGATTCCCCTACGGGCTACCAGCTTGTATTTTTATATATTTTCCAGCGTCTTATTGATGGTTGATCAACCGTCTTGCTGGTTTGCCAATGTGGCCCGTTCGTCTATCGGTTAGGACGCCAGGTTTTCAACCTGGAAAGAGGGGTTCGATTCCCCTACGGGCTACCATTCCACCCTAAATCCGAAGAACTCTTTAAATCAAACCGCTTACCAAACGTGTAACGCGCCTTGTTCAGGGATGCCCAGACACCCAAACCTGACGGGAAATGACGCTGAATTTGGCTAGCGAAAACCAGTGAGATTTCATTTACTAAATTTTTAGTTTGACACGCAGGCAGAAAATCGCTGATGTTGTTCGTCATCCGGTCTGCGCCGGGTAACCATAATTTTTTGGGAGGAAACAGATGCGGAGACATCTACTTTCCGCAGTGGCGGCGGCTGCCGTCATTGCGGGGCATGGTCCTGTTTGGGCCGACGAAGCCGCAGCACAGCGCTGGATCGACGACGAATTCCAGCCATCGACACTGTCGAAAGACGAACAGATGGCGGAAATGCAATGGTTCATCGAAGCTGCTCAGCCTTACAATGGCATGGAAATCAACGTTCTGTCCGAAGGCATTCCAACCCACTCCTACGAATCCGAGGTTCTGACCAAAGCGTTCGAGGAAATCACGGGTATCAAGGTCAATCACCAGATCCTCGGTGAGGGCGAAGTGGTTCAGGCTGTTCAGACTCAGCTTCAGACAGGTCGGAACCTGTATGATGGCTATGTCAATGACAGCGACTTGATCGGCACGCACTCGCGTCTTCAACTGGCCTATCCGCTGACCGACATGATGGGTGGTGACTGGGCGGCGTCGACTTCGCCGACGCTGGATCTGGATGACTTCATGGGCATTCAGTTCACCACCGGCCCGGACGGCAAGCTGTATCAACTGCCCGACCAGCAGTTCGCCAACCTCTACTGGTTCCGCAAGGACTGGTTCGATGATGAGGCCAACAAAGCCGCCTTCAAGGAAAAGTACGGCTATGATCTGGGTGTTCCAGTCAACTGGTCTGCTTACGAAGACATCGCCGATTTCTTCACCAACGACGTGAAAGAAGTCGACGGCACCACGATCTATGGCCACATGGATTACGGCAAGCGCGCGCCTGACCTGGGCTGGCGTATGACCGACGCCTGGCTGTCGATGGCTGGTGCTGGCGATGTGGGCGAACCCAACGGTATCCCGGTCGACGAATGGGGCATCCGTATGGAAGCTGGCACCTGTAACCCGGTCGGTGCTTCGGTATCGCGCGGCGGTGCCGCTAACGGCCCGGCTGCGGTCTATGCGATCCGTAAGTGGGACGAATGGCTGCGGAACTACGCTCCTCCGGGTGCGGCGTCTTATGACTTTTACCAGTCTCTGCCTGCGCTGAGCCAGGGCAACGTAGCCCAGCAGATCTTCTGGTACACCGCCTTTACCGCCGACATGGTGAAGCCGAAGTCCGAAGGCAACAACACCGTGGATGACGAAGGCACGCCGCTGTGGCGAATGGCGCCCAGCCCGCACGGCCCTTATTGGGAAGAAGGCCAAAAGGTTGGGTATCAGGACGTGGGTTCCTGGACCTTCCTGAAATCGACCCCTGCGGATCGTGCGCAGGCGGCTTGGCTCTACGCTCAGTTCGTGACGTCCAAAACTGTCGATGTGAAGAAGTCCCATGTGGGTCTGACCTTCATCCGCGACAGCTCGGTCAACCACGAGTCGTTCACCGAGCGCGCACCCAAACTGGGTGGTCTGGTCGAGTTCTACCGCTCGCCTGATCGTGTGGCATGGTCGCCGACCGGCATCAACGTGCCGGACTATCCGAAGCTGGCCCAGATCTGGTGGCAGCAGATCGGTGACGTGAACTCGGGCGCGTTCACCCCGCAAGAGGCGATGGACCGTCTGGCTGAAGAGATGGACATCACCATGGCCCGTATGCAAGCCGCGGATGAAAGTGCCGGTGTCTACGGTGGCTGCGGCCCCCGCCTGAACGAGCCGCAGGATGCGTCCTTCTGGCTGGAAAAAGCAGGCTCGCCCAAGGCCAAGCTGGAGAACGAAAAGCCGCAAGGCCAGACCGTCAACTATGACGAACTGGTGCAGCGCTGGCAGTCCCAGTAAGCCGCAAAAACAGGGGATGCCGTCTCAGGCATCCCCATCCAAGACTAAAACAGCGCTTGGCGCTGCGGGATCGGAACCCACAGACATGATCGAATTACAAGACGCGACCAAACGGGTCGGCAACGTCATCCATATCAAACCCACGTCCCTGACTTTGCACACCGGTCACTTCAACGTGCTGCTGGGGGCCACCGGCTCAGGCAAGACCTCTTTGATCAAAATGATGGCCGGGCTTGACCCGATCGCCTCGGGTAAGGTCCTGATGGATGGACAGGACGTAACGAGGCTGAACACACAGAAACGCAAAATCAGCCTCGTGCACCAGTTCTTTGTGAATTACCCGCATATGAGTGTTTTCGACAACATCGCCTCGCCGCTTCGCGTGGCAGGCATGGCGCAAAGCGAAGTTGAAGGTCGAGTCGAAGAGGCCGCCGACCTGCTGCAACTGCGCCCGATGTTGCTCCGCCGCCCGCATGAACTGTCGGGTGGCCAACAACAACGCACCGCGCTGGCGCGTGCGATTGCCAAGGAAAGCCGCGCAGTGTTCCTGGACGAACCGCTCGCGAACCTGGACTACAAACTGCGCGAGGAACTGCGTGAGCAATTGCCGGATCTGTTTGCCGGGCGCGGCGCTGTGGTAGTCTACGCTACCTCAGAACCCGAGGAGGCGCTGCTGTTGGGAGGCCATACCGCCCTGATGGAGGACGGCAACGTAACCCAGTTTGGCCCGACGGCTGATATCTACCGCAACCCAGAAAACATCGCTGCTGCACGGGTGTTCTCGGACCCGCCAATCAACGTGGCGCAGATCACTGTCTCTGGTGAACAGGCGCAACTGGCCGGCGGCGGCGGTTGGTCTGTCAGCGATATCGCCGACGGCGATTACATGGTCGCTGTCCGCCCGCATCGGGTGACACCGTTCCGCACCTCGGATGCAGATGTGGAACTGACAGGCCGCGTAATCGTGACCGAGCTGTCGGGCTCGGATTCCAGCGCGCATTTCCAGCATGGCAATGACGCATGGGTTTCTTTGGCCGCTGGTGTGCACCCTTATGAGGTGGGCGAAGATCACAGTTTCTACATGAACCCGGCACATTGCCGGTATTTCGGCCAAGACGGCCAAAGGGTGGCCTGACATGGCTCAGATCAAGCTTTCAAACCTTCGCCACAGCTATATGCCTTCACCGAAAGGTCGCGAGGATTATGCGCTAAAGGAAATCGACGTGACTTGGCGTGATGGCGGTGCGTATGCGTTGCTGGGCCCCTCGGGCTGTGGAAAATCCACGCTGCTCAACATCATCTCGGGTCTGCTAACGCCGTCCGAGGGGCAGATTCTGTTCGATGATCGCGATGTGACCACCCTGCCCCCCGATCAGCGCAACATCGCGCAGGTTTTTCAATTCCCTGTGATCTACGACACGATGACCGTGGGCGAAAACCTTGCATTTCCTCTAAAAAACAGGGGCGTGAATGCGAGCACGATCAAACGCCGTGTTGATGAGATCGCCGAGATGCTGGATGTGACGGATATGCTGGGCACTAAGGCCTCGGGTCTGAGCCCAGACAACAAACAGAAAATCTCGATGGGTCGCGGTCTGGTTCGAGATGACGTAAACGCAGTGATGTTCGACGAGCCTCTGACCGTGATCGACCCGCATCTGAAATGGAAACTGCGGTCCAAGCTGAAAGAGTTGCACCAGCGTGTCAAAGCCACGATGATCTACGTGACCCACGACCAGACCGAGGCGCTAACCTTCGCAGATGAAGTGGTCGTGATGCAGGACGGTGAAGTTGTGCAGATCGGCACGCCCGTCGAACTGTTCGAACGGCCGCAGCACACATTTGTCGGCCATTTCATCGGCTCTCCTGGTATGAACGTCCTACCCTGCGAAGCCATAGGTGATCGCGCGGTTTTCGAGGGGCATGAGGTAGCGCTAGAGGGACCCACTAAAGGCGATGGAGGTCGCACAGATCTGGGTATCCGCCCTGAATATGTGGGCTTTGGTGATACCGGCATTCCGGCGCACGTCACCAAGGTCTCTGATATTGGCCGCCACTATGTGGTCAGCGCCATGGTCGGCAATATTGCCCTGAAGGCGGTAACCGAACACAGCGTCCCCGAGCCTGGATCACAAGTGTTCCTGCAATTCAAACCCGAACAATCGCGCGTGTACCGCGACGGCTGGATCGCGACCGAGGAGCGAGCCCAATGAGAACGGAAAATCAACGAGCCTGGTTCTTTGTCCTGCCAGTTTTGGCGCTGGTCGCGTTCAACGCACTGGTGCCGATGATGACGGTGGTCAACTATTCGGTGCAGGAAACCTTTGGCAACAACCAGTTCTTCTGGGAAGGGCTTGGTTGGTTTGAACAAATCCTGCGCTCTGATCGCTTCCAAGCCGCTTTGGGACGGCAGTTCCTGTTTACCTTCATGATCCTGATCATCGAGGTCCCTTTGGGCATCATCGTCGCCCTTTCCATGCCGCGCAAAGGCTTTTGGGTGCCGGTCTGTCTGGTTCTGATGGCCCTGCCGATGCTGATCCCGTGGAACGTGGTGGGGTCGATGTGGAACATATTTACCCTGCCCAAGATCGGCCTGCTTGGATACTTCCTAAATGACGTTCTGGGCATCAATTATGACATGACCCAACAGCCTCTGTCGGCCTGGATCACCGTCATTGTGATGGATGTCTGGCACTGGACGTCGCTGGTGGTGCTGCTGTGCTATGCGGGCCTCGTGTCGATCCCGGACGCCTATTACCAGGCGGCCAAGATCGACGGTGCCAGCCCTTGGTCGGTGTTCCGCTATATCCAACTGCCCAAGATGAAGACAGTTCTGACCATCGCAATCCTTTTGCGGTTCATGGACAGCTTCAACATCTATACCGAGCCGTTTGTTCTGACCGGCGGTGGCCCTGGCAACTCGACCACCTTGTTGTCGATCGACCTGGTGAAGATCGCGTTGGGACAGTTCGACCTTGGCCCTGCGGCGGCGATGAGTCTGATCTATTTCGCCATCACATTACTTGTGTCGTGGCTCTTCTACACTCTGATGACAAAGGATGACGCAGAATGAAAAAGCGTTCCCTCATCCCGATCCTGTACATCGCGTTCCTGATGCTGCCGATCTATTGGCTGGTGGCGATGTCCTTCAAGACCACGAACGAGATTCTGTCGGGCTTTTCCCTGTTTCCTCAGACCTTTACGCTGGAGAATTACATCACAATCTTCACCGATCCGACCTGGTATTGGGGCTACATCAACTCAATCACCTATGTGACGCTGAACACGGTGCTTTCGGTCTGTGTCGCCCTTCCCGCGGCCTATGCGTTCTCGCGCTATCGGTTCCTGGGCGACAAGCAGCTGTTCTTCTGGCTGCTGACCAACCGGATGGCCCCAGCGGCGGTATTTGCCCTGCCGTTCTTTCAGCTCTATTCCTCGATCGGTCTGTTCGACACCTATCTGGCCGTGGCTCTGGCGCACACATTGTTCAACGTGCCGCTTGCCGTTTGGATCTTGGAGGGCTTCATGCGCGGCATTCCAAAGGAACTGGATGAAACCGCCTATGTCGACGGCTACTCTTTCCCGCGGTTTTTCGTGACGATCTTCCTGCCCAACATCAAGGCCGGGGTCGGCGTGGCGGCCTTTTTCTGCTTCATGTTCTCATGGGTGGAAATGCTGCTGGCGAAAACCCTGACGGCGGTCGAGGCCAAACCCATTGCTGCTGTGATGACCCGCACCGCCTCCAGCGCTGGGTATGAGTTGGGCTTGCTGGCCGCCGCTGGCACGCTAACCATTATCCCCGGCGCCATCGTCATTTGGTTTGTCCGCAACTACATCGCGCGTGGTTTCGCGATGGGACGCGTGTGAGGTTCAATATGCGCAAACTTTTATTTACCCTACCACTACTCCTACCCTCCTCTGCTGTGGCGCAGGCCGCAGCCGGATGGGGCAGTGTTGGCCAGCAAGAAGAAAAGGGATTTTCCTGGACGGCCCCGCTGTGGCCTGATTTCTGGATGGCATGGACACCTGCGACACTGGCTGTGTTTGTTGGCATCTTCTCCGCCATCGCCGTGATTGGCATTCTAGAGGTCACCCGATTTCGGGACGGGATCGAACGCCGCGGAATCCTTGGCCTGACAACCACCTTAGGAGACAGGTTATTCATTACTCTGCTGGGCTCGGTCTACATCTTCCTGGCTTGGCTTGGGTTTGTGGGACAGCCGGTTTGGATACCGCTTTTCCTGTCAATCGGTTGGGGCGTTTTTGTTTTCCGGAAAGTTTAGGCTTTGCGTAACCGCGAAAGGATGCTTGTTTAGCGGGCATACTAAGTAAAATGGTGACACCGAAACCGATGCGTAAGAAAAAGACGACAAATCTGCTGACCGAGGTTGAACTTGAGTTCATGAACGAACTCTGGGCCCTCGGACAAGGCTCGGTTCGTGATGTCCTTGACCGCCTGCCGCCAGAGCGCAATCTGGCCTATACGTCAGGTGCCACAATCCTGCGCATTCTCGACGAAAAAGGCTTTGTCGAAAGTCGCAAGCACGGCAAAACGCTGATCTACAGGCCCCTTCTGGAAAAAGACAGGTATCAGGCACGATCGCTTCAAAACCTGTCCCGTACATTGTTCGATGACACGCCCGCCACGCTCGTGGCGCGACTGGTGGATGACGCGGGGCTGAGTGAAGATGATCTTGAGGAAATTCGAGCACTGGTAGAGAGGAGACTGCAAAATGACAGCGGTTAAACCGGTTCTCGACGCGTATCTTGAATTGAACATCGTGCTGGGGCTTTCGGCCGTGATCTGGCTGGCGGCGCGCGCCCTTCTGGCCCGCACATCCCTGCGATACGGATTTGTGGCGCAGCTTCGCACGCTTAAAGCCTTGTGTATCTGCGTGTTGATCAGCCCGCTATTGGCCCTTGCTGTTTCCGCGCTTGCCGCGTTTGCATGGCCCGGCCACGCAGTTGGTTTGGGCGATATCGCGGTGTCAGCATATTTGCGGGGCGAAATCGCAATGCCCGCAACTCAGTTCGAGGCACTGCTCAACACCCGCGAACGATGGGTCGATCTCGTCCTGTCCGGACATAATACAGCTGTGACTGTCACGCTGGCACTTCTGGCCGCTGTCGCCAGCCTGTTTGCTGCCCGCGCGATCCGCGACGCGCTGGCGATCCGAAATGCCGTCGCCAACAGTTTTCTTTGGCGTCGGTCCGCCAAGGTGGACATTCGCCTGTCAGATCGCATCACCATTCCCTTTGCGGTGCGCGGATTGCGCCGTCGCCATGTGGTACTGCCCAGCCACCTTCTGGACACCCCGCGCGAGTTGCGGTTCGCCTTGGCGCATGAGTTTCAACATATCCGCGCCGGTGACGTTGAGTGGGAGCTAGGTTTCGAAATCCTGCGCCCGCTGCTGTTCTGGAATCCGGCGTACATGATGCTCAAATATCAGTTCGGTCGGTTGCGCGAATTGGCCTGCGACCAGTCAGTGGTCGCCCGCAAACGCATTGACGCCCGCGAATATACGACCTGCCTGCTGGATTATTGTGCCCGCACTGTCACGATGGGTCGCCCGCGCGTTTTGAATGTGGCTTTGGTCACCGGGGGCAAAGCCAAGCGCGTCCTACAGCAGCGTGTTATTGCCTTGACGGACGCCCCACCTGTCTCGGCCCCTTTACCGGCCTTGTTCCTGGGGCTGACGTTGACGTTCGCCACGCTTCTTGCGCTGAGTGCCGCGTCGCTGCAACAGGCAGAGGATTGGAGCCATGATCGCCTGATGTTGTCGACAGTTGTGAATCTTGAACGGTTGGAGGCCCGTAATCAGGGCAATTGACATGTGGTCACCAGCCACGACGACCAAACAGAGACAGAATTCGCTTTTGGTCGGCAAACGGTTCGATTTCCGTAGGCCGCTCCAATCGTGACACGACACGCGCGACCAAAACCCAGCTTATGGCGGCGAATATGACGCCTCCGAAAGCCTGCCCAAGAAGGACACCGGACGCCCCTGCCAGATAAGATCCGATGGTCGCGAACACCCAGGTTCCAATCGTGTGACGCCCCCAATTTATCCACGTGGAATAAACGGGATACCCAAGATTGTTAAAGCTGGCATTCGTGACAAAAATGACGCCGTTGAAAAAGGCGGCAAGCGCCAAAGGGCCACAGAACAGATAGATCAGAATCCGGGTTTCACCCTGCGCTGCGAACAGATCCGCGATTGGGCCGCGCAACAGGAACAAGATCGCGGCCATCCCAAGCACATAGATGGCTGTAAACTTGATCCCAGCAAAGAAAGCCTCGCGGACCCGGTCGAATTTTTCGGCCCCGAAATTTTGCCCGATGATTGGCCCTATCGCGCCCGACAGGGCAAAAATGACGGAAAACGCCACGGGCAGCAGGCGTCCGATGACGGCCATTCCAGCCACCGCATCCGTGCCATAGTGAGCGATCTCGCGTACCACGATGGCGTTTCCGATGGGCGTGGCCACGTTGGTCAGGACGGCCGGTATCGCAATCGCCCGGACAGGTCGCAGGTCTGTTGCGACCTGCTTGAGGGACGGACGAGCGAACCCGCGGTGGACCCGCAATGCAGGCCATAACGCCGCCGCCAACATACAAATCCGCGCAAGAACCGACGCGATGGCGGCACCATCCAGGCCTAGTCCAACAGCAAAGATCAAAATAGGGTCCAGCACAGCGTTCACCACGCCACCGTAGATGGTCGCCATCATAGATCGGCGCGCGTCACCATGCGCCCGCAATACAGCCATGGACACCATCGCAAGCGACATCACCCACATGGTTGGTAAGATGATCGATACATACCGCGTGCCCAGTCTAAGCACCTCGCCTTCAGCGCCCAGAAGGGACAATAGGAAACTGATGTTCATCAAGACCAGAGCCGACGTGATCACCCCGACAATCAGCCCCAAAATAGCGACGCTCGAGGCATAGTGACCCGCCTGCCTTGACCTGCCAGCCCCAAGCTCGCGCGCGACAAGCGCCCCAGCTGAAATGGACAGGCCAATGTTGATGGCGTTGGTAAAGAATAACAGCGTTCCGGCGTAACCTACAGCCGCCGCCAGCGCGTCGTTCCCCAACATCGAGATAAAGACCATATCCACGAAGTCGACGGCGAAGATAGCCATCAGGCCAATACTGGTGGTCAGCGACATGCGCGTCACGTGGCGCATCAGGCTCCCACTTAGAAACACGGCCTCATGTTTTGACTCGTCTGCCATGGCCTGGGCCGCTCCTTCGCGCGCGCGCTGCATCTGTCACCGACAACCATCGCAGTATCCGAAGCACTCTGCGATTGGTTTTTTACGGGTTTTGAAGCGTTTATTGCTGTTCGATCAAACAGCAGCAACGGATGTTACGCCGATCTGCGCCATTGCGATGCTGATCTCGTCGCTAAGAACGTCCCAAAGCTGCTGAAGCCCCGCTTCGCCTTCTGCCGCTATCGCGAATTGCATAATACGACCAAAGAACACAAAATCTGCGCCTTGGGCAATTGACTTCAGCACATCTTCACCAGATCGCAGACCGCTGTCGTAAAAAACTGGAAAGTCATCGCCCACGGATTTTCGGATATCAGACAGGGCCGAAAACGGTGCCGGTGCGCTATCCAGCTGTCGCGAGCCGTGGCTGGAGACCTGGATTGCATCCACGCCTGCGGTTTTCAGGGCAACGGCGTCTTCGGCATCAAGAACACCTTTCACTACAAGATTTCCCGACCACTTATCTCGCAGCCGCGCCAATGTTTCCCAATCGGCCTTAGCGCGACTTTCGGTTCGGTCGAACGCGTAGCCGTTCATTAGAAAATTGGCCATTTGCGGCTTACCATGAAGCAACGTGCTCAGAGACCAGCGGGGGTGCAACGCGAAATCCAGGAACTGCTTTGGGCCCAACCGGAAAGGCATTCGAAATCCGTGGCGTAGTTCGCGCGGGCGGCGTCCAACTTCGGGGACATCCACCGTGAGTACAAGCGTCTCATACCCGGCAGCCTTGGCACGATCTACAAGCTTGAATGTACCCGCGCCATCGCCGCTGAAATACAGCTGGAACCACGCGTTGCCCTGCGCCGTTTCGATCATCTCTTCCATGGGGGTTGAGGCAACGGTCGACACGCCCAGCGGCACAGAATACCGCGCGGCAAGGCGCGCCAGCATCAGATCTGCCCCTGGTGCCGAGAGATTGCACATACCCATAGGAGCAATGCCAAAAGGAAGCTTGGTGGCTTTCCCAAATACTGTGCTGACCAGTGACCTTTTGCTGACATCCCGAAGGATGCGTGGGCGTAGAGTTATGGCGTCCAGCGCAGCGCGATTACGCGCCGCGCCCATTTCTGCCCCGGCTGAGCCATCGATATAATCGAACACCATCCACGGCAAACGCCGCCGCGCCAGGCGGCGAGCGTCTTCTGCGCAGTGGATAGCGCTTGATGCCATTACGCCTGAACGGCCTTCATGAACCGGTCACGGATGACCACCGGATCCATAGTGATGACGGGCATCTTGGCATTACCGCTTTCGCATTTGCTGACGATGATGGTCATCTGCTTGGCGTCCAGCGCGTCTTGCAGCACGCGACCCGTATCTTCGGCTGCGCATTCGATTACACGCTCGCACCCGGCGGCCTCGGCCATTTTGGTCAGCGAGGTTTTCTGTCCGGCATAGGTCGGCTGGTCGCCAGTCGAACCGTAAGAGCCATTGTCGATGATCAACAGAATGTAGTTGTCAGCCACGTTGTTGGCGATGGTAGGCAGCGTGCCGAGGTTGGTCAGGATCGAGCCATCGCCGTCGATGACAATAACCGGTTTCGGTTGTGACAGGGCAAGACCCAGACCGATGCTCGACGCCAATCCCATGGTGCCCAACATGTAGAAGTTGGTGGGTTGATCGTCGATCGCGTGCAATTCCTGGCTGGGGATGCCGATGTTACAGACAACCAGTTGATCACGCAGGATCGGGGCGATTTCCTTCAGAATTTCAGATCGGATCATTGGTCGCCGTAGCCTCCCCAGAAATTGGCATCGGTCAGAATTGCGACCGGTTTGTTGCACATGAACGTATATTTCAGGATCGCGTCCAACTCCTCGACATCCGCCTTATGGTGGAAGTGGTAGGTCGGGATATTCATTTGCGCCAACAGTGCCTTGGTGTGCACCGCCATCTCGACCTGACAGGCCACTGGTTCCCGCAGTTCACCGCGATAAGAGATCAGCATGGGCAGCGGCATACGGTAGTACTGGATCAATGTTGCCAGCGTGTTGATGGTCACGCCGATGGCAGTGTTTTGCATGATGATGGCCGGGCGCTTGCCGCCCATCCATGCACCGGCGCACAAGCCCATCCCCTCGTCTTCCTTGTTGGACGGGATGTGAAAAATATCATCATGCGCATCGATTTCTTCGATCACGCCAGCCAGCTGTTTGCACGGTACGGTGGTGACGAACGAGATATCATTCGCAACCAGATCGTCGGTGATCTTTTTGTCTATGTTCATTTCCGATCAGTCAGTCCTGTTTGGGGCGCCTGGGGCGCGATTGAGAGTTCAGATCCTGCGATGCACATGCACGGCGCAGGTTGCGTGGCGGACGACCCGCGACGCGGTCGAGCCCAGAAAATAGTCGCTGAGACCCGGCTTATGCGAGCCGATGACAATGCAATCAACACCATTGGTATCTGCATAATCGATGATCGTACGCGCGGTGTGACCTTTCACAATTTCCGAATTCACACCTTCGAGACCCTCGACCTTAGCCAGCAGTTGCCGGCGTGCGCGTTCAAAACCTTCGGCGACGGCAGACTTATCAAGATAGGCGCTGACCGATCCCTGTGGCATCTCGTAAACATGCAAGGCCATTATCTGGGCCCCGTCTTCAGACAGGGCACGGGCAACTTCCAGGGTGTGCTGAGAAATACCATGGTCCAGCGCCATCGGAACAAGAACTTTTTTGTACATGACTGCCTCCAATTCTGCAGGGATTACTCCCAGGGGTTTAGGATTACTTTCGGTGCGGCAACAGCACCTATTCGCAGATCGCGAAAAGCTTGCGCACCTTCTGACAACCCACGCATTTCAGTCCAATTCAGCGCCCCAAGTCGACCGTCAAAGATGGCCTGTGCGGTGTCGCGGAAGTCTTGGGACGTATAGGTATAGGTACCAATAAACGTAATCTCTTGCAGGGTCATTCGCCGAACGTCCAACCCGCCAGTGTCTTCGCCCAGACCGACATGTGCCATGACGCCGCCGGGTTTGGTGTGGGCCGAAGCCACTGCGCGGGTCGCGGCATATCCCACCGCGTCAATCACCAGTGAAAACTCTCCGGTCGGGATTTCCACCACATTGAACGAACCCAGTGCGCGCAGATAGTCGCTGCGCAGCGCATTCGGCTCAGCAACGGTCACGTCATCGACATCCATTGCCCCAAGGGCCAGCGCGGCGGCCAGCCCTATCGCGCCGCCGCCGATCACCAGCGCGCGTCGATTGGTGGCGGGGTGCAGGGCTTCGATCGCCAAACGCACGGCATGCCAACTGACGGCCAATGGCTCGGCCAGTGCGGCTTTGGCCAGCGGGACATCTTCGGGTACCTCGACCAGATTGCTGTCTGGTATTGAAACGAACTGCGCAAAAGCGCCTTCTCTGGGTGGCATCGAGATAATCTGACGATTGGAACAGAGGTTTTCGCGTTTTGATACGCATGCAGGGCATGTGCCACAGGTTACCAACGGGTTGATCGTTACGCGCGTACCATCCCGAGGGCCACTGGAAACAATACCGGCTGCTTCGTGGCCCAGGATCAGCGGCGCGGGTCGCCGTTCATCATGCCCAAGATAGGCGTGCATGTCCGATCCACAGATACCGGATGCCTCGACGCGTACCAGGCATTCTCCGATACCGGGGACAGCATCAGGGACATCCGCAAACGACAAATGTTCGACACCGTTGTAGACCAGCGCTTTCATTTCGCGGTGAACCCTCCGTCGACCATTAGAACCTGACCCGTCACATAATCCGATGCTATTGAACACAAAAACAAGATCGGGCCGTCGATATCTTCCATGCGCCCGTTTCGCTGGATGCACGTCTGTTTTGCGTTACGGGTGGCGCGTTCGGGGTCATCGAACACGGCCTGCGTCAACTCGGTTGGAAAGAACCCCGGCCCAATCGCGTTGGCGGTGATCCCATGCGGCGACCATGCTTCGGCCATTGCCCGGGTCAATTGCCCAATGCCAGCCTTTGTCGCGCCATAGGCAATTCCGTTGGGAAAGGCGCGCGTTGTCTGCAATGAAGCAAAGTTGACAATCCGCCCCCACCCTCGGGTTTTCATCGCGGGCACCATAGCCCGGCTTAGAAAGAACGGAGCGCTGAGGTTAAGCCCCATCGTGGCATCCCATCCCTCATCCGTTACATCGTCTGCCGCTTCCCGGGTATTCACCCCCGCCGCGTGGACGATAATGTCCGGTGGTCCGAATTTGGCTGAAACCTCAGCAACGAGTGCATCCGTATTTGACCGATCAGCAACATCTCCCGTGACGGAAGAAGCGTTACCGCCAATTTCGGCGCACAGCTGTTCAAGCGCATCAACCCGACGCGCCACACCAACAACTTGCGCCCCAGCCGCCGCCAAAACCTTCGCCACGCGCCGCCCCAAACCCGAGCTTGCACCAGTTACGCAAGCGACCCGGCCCGTTAGATCAAATAACGTACGTGGGTCATCCATCGGCTGTCAGGTCAAACTGTTCGTCCGGGAAGTACTTGGCAAGACGCACATCAGCTGCCCTAGCGTGACCCTCCATCCCTTCAAGGCGCGAGATGCGCGCC
This sequence comes from uncultured Ruegeria sp., assembly GCF_947504215.1. GTDB lineage: Bacteria > Pseudomonadota > Alphaproteobacteria > Rhodobacterales > Rhodobacteraceae > Ruegeria. Next base: position 372,480 of record NZ_CANNGO010000001.1, read on the forward strand.
GTCGCCACAGCAATAGATTTCGATCCTTCGCGCGTTGCGCGCTGCCAGGTGACGATTTTCATGTATTTGTGAACGCTCAGTCCACCTGTGTAGCTGGCCGCACCTGATGTCGGCAGTACATGGTTGGTGCCTGTGGCCTTGTCGCCGTAAGAAACGGTGGTTTCCTCACCCAGAAACAGCGATCCATAGCAAGTAAGTCGCCCAAGCCACCAATCCAGATCCTCGGCCTGAACCGTCAGGTGTTCGGGCGCGTACTCATCCGAACACGCCGCCATTTCTTCGCGATCCGAACAGACAATGACCTCGGCATAGTCGCGCCACGCCGCAAAGGCGTTTTCGCGGTTCAGTTCGGGCAAATCGTCGATCAGGGTCGGAACCAAGGACATGACTTTTTCAGCCAATCCCCGATCATCCGTCACCAGCCAGACTGGCGAGTTGTATCCATGTTCGGCCTGACTGACCAGATCCGTGGCCACCACGTGCGCATCTGACGAGGAATCCGCGAGGATCAAACTGTCGGTCGGACCCGCAATCATATCGATCCCGACCGTGCCATAGAGGATGCGCTTGGCCTCGGCCACGAATTGGTTGCCCGGTCCGACAAGGATATTTGCGCGCGGCAGACCAAAGAGACCATAGGTCATCGCGGCAACACCCTGTACACCGCCCATAGCCAGAATGCTGTCAGCCCCGCAAATATGCGCGGCATAGACAATCGCAGGCGCGACGCCTTCACCGGGACGTGGCGGAGAACAAGCCGTGATGTGGCGACATCCGGCCACCTTGGCCGTTGTCACCGTCATGATCGCACTTGCGATGTGGCTATAGCGACCACCCGGAACATAGCACCCTGCCGCGTCGACCGGGATGGCTTTTTGACCAGCCACAAAGCCCGGAACGATTTCCATCTCAACATCGGACACAGTCGCCTTCTGCGTCTCTGCAAACCGGCGCACATTGTCGTGGGCAAAGCGGATATCAGCTTTCAGCTTTTCCGGAACCAACGCGCAGGCGGCTTCGATTTCTTCGGCGGTCATCAGAACATTGCCGTCGAATTTGTCGAACTTCACCGCATATTCAAGGGCTTTGGCATCCCCCCCCCCTTCGATGTCAGCCAGGATGGTCTTGACCGTCTCATGCACCTCGGAAGCATGGGTTTGCGGGGTAAGAGTTGCCTTTTTAAGGTAGTCACGCGGCATATTCAGCAAGTCCTATTGATAGATTTCAGGAAGCAACGTTGTCGAAACCGCGGGAACATACGCGATCAATAGGACAACGAACAGCATGGTCAAAACAAAGGGTACGGCACGGGCGGCGATCTTCAAGATGGATTCGCCAGTGATCCCGGACACCACGAAAAGGTTCAATCCCAGCGGAGGCGTGATAAACCCAACACCCAAAGCGGTAATCATCATGATGCAGAACTGTATTTCGTTCATTCCGATATTGTCCGCCAAAGGCTTCAGGATCGGCGCAAGGATCACGATGTTTGGTGTCGTCTCCATCACACAGCCAGCGGCAATCAGGATACCGATCATCAGCAGGATCAAGACATAGGGATCATCCGTCAGCGCCGTGATCGAAGCGACGAACCCTTGGGGCACACCCATGATCGCCAGCGCCTCGGCCAAGGGGGCTGAGAAGGCAATAATCGGCAGGATCACACCGTTCACCTTGGCCGAGCTGACCAACATCGAGGGGAAGTCGGCCAGGGTTAGCGTGCGCAGGATGAAACCCATGATAATCGTAACGACCACGGCGGTTGCACCCGCCTCGGTCGGGGTCAGGCGACCCGAAAAGATGCCATAGAAGATGATGCCAGGAACGATAAAGGCATACCAGCCGGATTTGAGCGCTTTGCCTAGATTGACCAACCACTCACCAAAGGTCATCACACCACCGCCTTCGTACAGGTAAATGCGGTTCACGATCAGGTTGGTTATCAGGATCGATATTAGAATGGCCAAGCCGGGAATGAGGGCCGCCAGGAATAATGTCGAAGCGGATATACCCAGAACCAGACCAATGATGATGTAGGCGATGGATGGCGGAATAAGAATGCCGGTACAGGCCCCCGCCGCCACCAAAGCACAGGCATACGGGCGCGGATAGCCGCTTTCGACCAGCCGATTTATGGTCATGCGACCCACAGCTGCAGCACCAGCAGCGTCCGAGCCAGAAATCGCCGCGAACATGCCGCAAACCAGAACAGTTGCAGAGCCAAAGCCACCCTTGGTGAAGCAAGTCAGCGCCTCGGCCACATCAAGGAATTTTCGCGATAAGCCCGTTCGGACCAGCACGTCGCCGGTCAGGATGAACAGCGGGACGGCTGTTAGGGCAAAGGCGTCGATGCCGGTAAACAGGCTTTCGCCAACCAGGCTTAGTGGCAGATCGCCCGACATGACCAGCATGACGATCGCGGCAGTACCAATTGCAGCCCAAACCGGAACTGCCATCGCGATCAGACCAACAAAGAGAATGACAGGCAGGTAAAAATCCCAGCCCAGTTCGACGGATTGATTGAGGGAACCCCAGAGCATTCTGTTTCTCCTCAGTCAAACAGCTTGTCGCCTTCGAAAACGGGGGTGCCGTCACGAAGGGATTTCAAGTCGCGTAGGAAGGATTGGATCAGTCGCCAGATCATCAGCGCAAAACCGGTGGGCACTGCCATCAGGAACCAGACCTTGGACACACGCAGACCATCCGTCACCGATCCGAACTTGGCCGAGACATGTACAGCTTCGTAGGACCAATAAAGCGCGATGACGGCCACTATGAACATCACCAGATCACCGAAGATGTATAACAGCGCCTTGGGGCGGGGTCCGAGGTAGTGCATGATCACGTCAATACGGATGTGGGCGCGTTCTTTGACGGCTGCTGCCGCACCGATCCACGCAAGGTAGATAAAGGAATAGCGGACTATTTCCTCACCCCAGATCGACGAAAACGCAAATATCTCTCGTCTCAGGACCTCGATGGCCATCGTGATGACGAGCATCACGTAAAACACCAGCAGCAGCCAGCGTTCGGCATTGCGATCTACGTTTTGAAGAATGGTCATCTTATCCCTCGGTGATAGAGCAGCCAGGCCGAAACCTTCTGTTTACGGGCCTTTGCGGCCTGGCTAACTGTGGAAAATGCGGACGCCCTACTAAGGCGTCCGCCAGTGAGGCGTTAGGCGTCGTGGACGTAGTACTTGCCCTGAGTTCCGGCCGCTTCGACCAGTTTCTCAAAGTTGTCCATCGACCCAGCCAGTTCCATTTTGAACGGGTCCCATTCAGAATTCTGGTACCCACCGGCATCCTGCCATTCGGCCAGCTGATCGCTGCTGAGTGAGTGGAATTCGACCCCAGCCTTGTTCAATTCGGCCATGGCATAAGCCCGCGCCGATGGAACTTTGGACAGGTTCTGGTGGCTGGTCATTTCCGCGCCCCACATGATGCCTTCCTGAACATCAGCAGGCATCGAGTTGAACCATTCAAGGTTACAGGAATAAACCTGACTGTCAGGCACCGCCTGCGTGAAGGTCACGTGGCTAAGTATGTCCTTGAAGCCGAACACATAGAGCGCACCCACTGACGGATCGAGCGCGTCAGCAACACCCTGCTTGATCGCAGAAGGCGTCTCGCCCCAGGCGACCGGAGTCGGATTTGCGCCAGCCATCCGGTAATACTGCTGCAACATCTTGGAACCCGGCACACGGAATTTCACACCGCTCATGTCTGAGGGGGTGATGATAGCGTTGCCGCCCTGACGAACCGCGACAACACGGGGGTCGATCACCACGTAGAACAACGCCTTGAACCCAGCTGCTTCGACCTTCGGGTGAACTTCGTTTTTCCAGGTGTCTGAATGAACCAGGTTGGTGAATCGCTGGTTCGATCCACACAGGTACGGCATGTTGATCAGGTCGACCGTCGACGCAAAAGGGGCAAAGTTCGACAGCGAATGCTGCGCTGCCTGAATTGTGCCACCCTGCACTTTTTGCACCAGCGATCCGCCCGCACCCAACTGACCACCTGGGGCCAGCTTGACGTAGACCTTGCCATTCGTTGCGTTCTGGATGTTTTCTTTCAGATCCAGTTGCATGATCGGATAACTGCGCGATGCACCTAGCACGTAGGCCGTCGCAATGGTCATAACGTGATCAGCGGCCTTCTCTCTCTCGCTCTCTTCCTTGGCGGTTTGCGCTGCCGCTTCTGATGACCACAAAACGCCTCCGGCCCCAGCGACAAGCGCTGCGGTGAATGCCCCGCCGGCACTGAGTTTTAGGAAATTGCGGCGCTCTGTGGACGCAAGCTCTTTTCTGTCATTGTTCATGTATTGCCCTCCCTTAGGAAAATTCAGCGTTCGTCTGAACCGCCTTCTGCGGCTTTGCGATCCGCCTCCTTTTTCAGAATTGCGACAACGAACAAGATCGAGGCCGCGAACAGAACCAACATTTCCCCTACGTCTCCAAGAAACGCGCTGCTTGCAAAGGCACCCAGAGCCACATTCGCAAAATAAATGACAAATACGATTATGGATGCAGCAAGGAACACGTTCTGATCTCCCAGTAGAATCGGCTCTACCCTATTTGTAAGCGCTTACATTCTAATTGCAAGCGCTTACATTGCTACTTTCATATGCCCTATGAAACAGTTAGACTTAAGTGAAAGCGAATTGTGAGTTCGGTAATGTCAAAACTTCGGTCGGCTCCGACCTTGGACGATGTAGCCAGAAAGGCCGGCGTTTCGACGGCGACGGTGTCGAGGTGCCTCAACGACCCCGAGCGCGTAGTCACTGCAACGCGCGAACGTGTGATGTCTGCCGTAACCACCTTAGGGTATACACCGAATTTTGCCGCGCGCGTGATGGCTGCGAAACGTTCCTTCACAATAGGCGCCATCATCCCAACCATGGAAAACGCGATTTTCGCCAGAGGTTTACAAGCCTTTCAGGAGGAAATTCACCGGCAAGGTTACACTCTGCTTGTCTCGAGTTCGGCCTACCGGCCCGAAGACGAAGAAGAACAAATTCGCACCCTTGTGGCACGCGGTGCTGATGGGCTTTTGTTGATCGGCCACGATCGTGCCCCGCGTATTTTCGATTTCCTTGAACAGCGCAAAATGCCCACCGTTGTGGCGTGGTCATTCATCCCTGAGAAGGACACGCCTTCGATCGGATTCAACAACAGACAGGCAATGAAAGCTTTGGCGGCCAAAGTGATAAAGCTTGGGCATACCCGGTTGGCGGCAATTTCAGGCATCAGACAGGGAAATGATCGGGCCCGGCTTAGAATTGAAGGTATAAAGGACGCCATGGAAATGAATAATCTGCCGCCCGATAGTCTGCCGATCATCGAGACATCGTATGAAATCGAAAACGGCGCCGAGGCATTTGCCAACCTTATGTCCCAAACAGAACGACCCACGGCGGTCTTGTGCGGCAACGACGTTCTAGCAGTCGGCGCGGTCCGGCAAGCGCAGGACATGGGAATTCGGGTGCCAGATGACGTCTCTGTAACCGGGTTCGACGATATCGAACTTGCCCGGATCATCAATCCGCCATTGACCACCGTGCATGTTCCGCATCGCGAAATGGGTCGAAAGGCGGCACAGGCGTTGATCGAAATGATCGAGACAGGGTCGGCGGGGCAGTCCCTCGAACTGCCAACCGAAATCGTGAGCCGACAGTCGCTTGATCGAGCAAATTGAATCGAAGACCTGACGAGTAAGGTGCCGACTTTGGGACGCTAAAAAGCAACCCTTTGGTATGCGAACAGCGAGAGGCACGGGCCTCCCCCTTTTTTTGACACCGCGACGATAGGCTCCCCCTAGCTTTGGCCCGACGGCGTTCACGCCATGGCAAGCAAAGGCATTCTCGGCGGATCGTCGCGTATCGGTTGAATGCTGTTGGTCTGTTTTCCCGCAAGGAACTAGCCTTACCGGCGAAGACTCATTTCCTCGATAGGAAAAGGACCATTCATGATGAAGTGCCGCGCAAATCGGTGGCTTTCTGCATTAACCCTGATGGCATCTGCTGTGTTTCCCAGCGGTGCCCTGTCGCAGAATGGAGGCTCGTTTTTCGAGCCATTTGACACCCTGTCTCAGAACCGATGGTTTGTCTCCAACGGTTGGGCCAATGGAGATCACCAAAGCTGCCTGTGGCATAGAAACCGGGTTGAAGTTGAGGACGGCAAGCTTTTGTTGTCCCTGACGGGTCATTCCAAACAGGATCGCGATTTCAGTTGCGGCGAGATACAAACACAGGACCGGCTGGGATACGGCACGTTTGAGGCGCGGATGAAGGTTCCCTACGCGCGCGGTATGAACGCCAATATGTTCACGTTCATAGGGGCCCCGCAGGACCGGCCACATAACGAAATCGATTTTGAGTTCATTGCCCGAAACGAGCCAACGCTCCAGACAAACTTCCATTTCAAAGGCGATAGTGACAATGCCAAACTGCAATCCATGCCAGACGACGAGGTATTTCGAACTTATTCCTTCATTTGGGAACCTGGCCGGATACGCTGGTACATTGACGGTAAACTGCAGCGAGATCTAAGCGGTGACGCGTTGCCGAACGAGCCTCAAAAAATGTACATTAGCATATGGTCGACCGATACACTGGTCAGCTGGATGGGCGAATTTTCAGCGAATTCCGCACCGCAGGTTCTGGAAGTCGACTGGGCGGCGTACACCAAACTGGGCGAAAGGTGCGCGTTTGAACAATCTGTGCTTTGCGAAGACGGGATCGATGTGCCTTGATCACCAATCGTGCACAATACAGGCAGTCGGAGGCGCGCTGGAAAAGCGCGTGTCATCCGTTAAATGCCACCAAATATGGGGCCGCTTGTGTAGGTTCAGAACCGGAAAACCAAGCCAAACTAGGTCATTGCGCTTGCGCAAATCTTGATCGTTTCCCGTATGAGCACCTTAGCTTGGGTCCGTATCACTTGTTTTCGAGAGGCTACATGCGGCATTCTGGGAGGCAAGACAGCGCCTTTTGGTGCCCAAAGTCTCGCCCCGCGAAAGACTGTCGTATCGCAGACACGACATGCGGTGCGCTTGTATGTCTGATCGTCGGACCCCTCGAAAAGGACAACCGAAGGGCTCTATTCGAATGAACGTGAAGCTGGCTTCGATCATCGATCCCGCACAAAACACGGCATATGTTGTGCCCGCTGTTGCGCTGTCGATGATCGTTTTCGCCTATTCGGTAAATTTCGGACCTCTTTCAATCCTCGCCTTTTATGGAGTCTGGCTTCTTCCCTTTGCGCTCGCACCGCGCGTTTTGTTGGGGCGTCCCGGCGCGGTTGTTCTGCTTTTGCTATTACCGTTTTTCTTTCTTCTTTCCACGTTATGGAGCGATGTGCCGTCCGCCACATTGCGCGCATCCATTCAATACGGGATCACCTTCTTCGCCGGTTTGGTCGCCGCGAGGATAACGTCGCCGGGCAACCTGGCGCTGGGGGGGACAATCGGATGTCTGCTTGTCCTGCTCTACTCCGCTGTGAACTGGGGGTATTCCTACGACTACATTGACGGTGATTTTGCATTTAACGGCGCGTTTTCCTCGAAGAACCAGTTGGGATACTTTGCGACCCTTGCGATCATCTTCTCTTTGTCTCTTGTCGGGGTCTTCAGAGCGCCTCGGATGCTGTTGCCGATGATCGCGGTCACGGCGGCAACTGGATTCGGCATGCTTTGGATGTCGGATTCCGCCACCTCGCTGTTGTCGGCTCTGGTGGCATTTTCTGCCGTGTTTTTTGTCGGCCTCGTCATGCTTCTCGCCCCTTGGCTACGGCGGGCCACGGTCGTTTTGGCGCTGGCCGGTATTGCCGCACTGGTATTGGCCGCGCAACATCTGGGTGCATTCGATGCTGTTCTTGCGGCATTTGGTAAGGACACGACCCTGACGGGCCGCACCTATCTTTGGAACCAAGCGTTCGAAATCGGCGCGAATCAACGAGTACTGGGGCTGGGGTACAACGCGTTCTGGGTTCCCGGACGCCCCGAGGCCGAGGCGCTGTGGGATACTTTTTATATTACCGCGCGGTCCGGATTTCATTTCCACAACGCGCTGATTGAAACATATGTGGGAACCGGTTTGGTTGGGCTTGGGTTTGTAACAACAATCTGTGTGCTGTTGGTCGTCATGCCGCTCAGCGCTGTGTTCGGCCGGGGCAATGTCGGATCGCTGATGTTTTTCTCAGGCCTCGCCGTCTTGTTCCTGGTTCGGTCGGTGGCTGAGGTTGATTTTGTGACACCACATACAGTCGGATCTTTTCTGGTCGCCTTCATTCTGTTGCGTTTGTTTGATCACAACCGAAACGTGCGGCACGCGGCATTCCTTTCCAGGCCAACGCCGTCAGCACAGCGTCCGTCGTTAAGCGCTGCAACGGGTGTCTTCGAATGATGGCCCGGTCACGTCAACGCCCTATCAGCATCCATTTGCCTCACGCCATCACGGAGTTCCGGATATGAATGAACCTGTGAAAGAAAGGCGCATTACCTGGACCAAAGACAATGCGCATCTGCTTGCCGGATACCGGGACGAGCCGCGCGTTGATATGGGCGCCATGATGAGGGCCGTAAGACGCCAAATCCCTTTAGCGTTGGCATGTGCCTTTGTCGGCATCACAATCGCTGTGCTCATGATCCTTGGATCTGTACCTCGCTATACAGCTGTCGAAACCATTTTGCTGGATGAAGAGCGCGGCGAATTGCTCAATGAGGTTTCTCCGCTGCCAAATGCTGTCCGTTCGGACACCGCTGTGCAGAGCGAAATCGAAATCATCAAATCCCGCGCGCTTGCCTTTCAGGTCGTCGATCTGTTGCAGCTTGATCAGGACGCCGATTTCCTGTCTCCGCCGCTTGGACTGACAGAGAAAGCCAACCGGTTGATCTCGTCGGTGACCCGTCCTTTGGCGCGCCTCTTGACGCCGGACCCTCCTGCAAACCCGGAGAACGAAGGGGACAGCGAGGGGAACACCAATACAGAAGACACCCCTATTCCTAATTTCAACTTCGAGGTGACAGACCGCGACCGCGCCGTTCGGATATTGCGCGACCGCTTGTCTGTCTCACGGTCTGGCCGGAGCCTTGTGATCGAAATCGGGTTCTCAGACTTTGATCCCGCGCGCGCGGCCTCAATCGCGCGTGGTTACGGCCTAGCTTATGAAGGCTTTCAACTAGTGACGACAAACGAAGTTGCGGCCAAGGCCGAAGCCTGGCTGCGCGAACGCCTTGAGGTTTTGGAACAGAAGGCGATTGATGCGGCCTCGGCCCTGCAGGCATTCCGCGCTGAAAACGATCTGGTGCAAGTGCGCGGTGATCTTCTGACGGAACAGCAGCAATCGGAACTGGCCAGTGAACTTGTCAACGCATCCGCCGCTGCAGCCGAGGCGGAAGCGTATCTGGAAAGCCTGGTCTCCTTGTCGGAACGCGCAGCGAATGATGCCGATTTCATCGCGGTTCCATTTGTCGAAGGCCTTGTTGACGGCGCAAGTGAAACAGTTCGACGGGAGTATCTGGATGCCAGTCAAAGCTATCGTCAGATTGTCGACCAATTCGGAGAGGAGCACCCTCAGGCGCAACAACTGAACACCCGCATTCAAATTCTGGCCGATACCCTGAAGGCAGAGCTGGAACAGGCGACACAAACCGCCCGTGTGGCTCACAATATGGCTTTGGGTCGCGAGCAATCGCTGCGGTCGGATCTTGCTGCGTTGACGGGCACATCCGATGTGAACGTGGCCCTTCGCGGCAGGTTACAGCAACTAGAAGCTATCTCGGAAACCTATGCACAGGTCTATCGCGACTATCTTGCCCGGCTGGAAGTCACGATGCAGCAGCAGAATTTCCCAATTGCATCGATCAAAATCATCTCTCCTGCGGAATTGCCCAAGGATCCATCCAGCCCTCGGAAAAAGGCGATGTTGTTCACCGGAGCCTTGCTGGGCGGATTGTTGGGCGCATTGGCCGGTGCTGCGCGGGAGTTGACCCCAAAACCTGCTCGGACCGTCTCTGAACTGAGGCAAGGGGCCGGAGTGACCTGCCTTGGTATGCTGCCGGACCCCAAGACCTTGGGAGACGCTGCGGCGGCTAACGCACATGCCCGTACAGTTGAGAGGCTGGCGCAGGTTTGCGAAGCCAACAGTCAGTCAGGCTCTGGCTTGCTGATCGGTATGGCTCCTTTGACGCCTGATCTACAGAAAACACAGGACTTGCCGTTGGAACTGGCCAATCGACTGTCTCGCGCGGGCACCCACAAAGTTTTGGTTGTTTACGAAGGCGTATCACAGGGCTTGTTGCCTGCGGCCACACCAAATGGTGTGGAAACCGCCAGCATGCAAAGCATCATGGACCACATGCGCGAAAATGCGGCAAGCGGTTCTGATGACACCGCACAAGACATTCTCACAAGCGATCTGCGCGCACAGTTCAGTTATGTGTTGGTGGCGTTGAACCCGCTGAGCCATGCGGAGCAATCTGATCCCCACGCCTGGGCATACGACATGACCGTCCTGCGCATCCCATGGGGCAAAATCCTGCCAAGCTTTGTCTCGGACGCGCTGCTTGATCATCCCAAGTTCAGCGATGCTTTGGCGACAACAATTCTAGAAGACGCAAACCTGACAAAGGCACGGCGATACATGAGCCCCGGCAGCTATGAGGAGGTCAAGATCAATGCTTAGAGACGTTCTACCTCAAACTCTGCATCGCATCAGAAGCAGCTTTTCTGTTTCCCTTGCCGTTGTCGTTCTATTGTCAGGCAACGCAGCCGCCCAATCAACATCTGATACCGGGGCGATAAGCGCTGAAACTCTTGGACCGCAACAAACGCTGGAAATCCGCATCGGCAAGTGGGATCCGGTCGACGAAGTATTCTTGCCTTGGGACGCAGTGGCCGGAACCTACCTGATTAGTGCATCTGGCGCGGTCGCGTTGCCTCTTGTCGGCAGCGTGCAGGCCGCCGGAATGACACCTGATGAACTTGGCGCTGACTTGGCCGGGCGCATTCAGGACCGTATGGGTTTGCGCAGCGACTTACAGGTCATCGTAACAATTGCCGAATATGCACCGATTTACATACTCGGCGACGTCAAATCCCCGGGCGCGTATTCGCATGTACCCGGTATGACGGTGCTTCAGGCTCTCAGCCTTTCGGGCGGTATAGACGATGCGTCGTCAGCATTAGTGAGGGGCGAACGCAACGCGCTGAGCGCCCTCGGCAGCTACAGGGTGATGGAGCTTGAGCTTATGCGCCGTCTGGCGAGGCTCGCGCGATTGGAAGCTGAGGAAGCCGGAACAGAGTTCGTAGCGCCACAAGAGCTAACGTCGTCCCCTTTGGGTGCCGAACTGATCGAGCAAGAGCGCAAGATCATGGCGTCCGAACAATCCGCCTTCGCATCCAACCTTGCACAAATCGAAGAATTGGAAGCCTTGCTTCTGGAGCGGATCACACGGCTTCAACAACAAATCGAAGTGCGGCAAAGACAGCTGAGTTTACTAAGTGAAGAACTGGATAACGCCTCCAGCCTTGTGGAGCGCGGTCTGTCTACGGTTACGCGGGAAAGCAATCTGCAGCGCGCGGTGACGGATCAGCAAGTGCGGTTGCTCGAAGTTGAAACGGCCCAACTGAGCGCTGAGCAAAGGCTCAGCGAAACGCGCCGCGACCGGTTGGACTTGACCAACCAGCGTGACCGAGAAAGGGTCCAGGGTATTCAAGAGCAGCGTGCGGCCACCTCCGAACTTCGCGTGAAAATGGAGACCGAAGCGGCGCTTTTTGCCGAAGCCGAGCGCACGGGTAACGGTCTGGTCGAGCTTTCGATGCTCGCATCGTTGACCATGCAGGTCACCCGAACCAGCACCGAGGGGCCCACTACGTTTTTGGTCGAGCGCAACGATCAGATTCAGGGCGGAGATGTCTTAGAGGTTATCCTGTCCTCTCCGACTGCCAATGATGCGATCCCGGTGCGTCGACTGACAACTGAAGAATCTGAAAATCCACAGTCGAACTAGACCGCTGTGCCCGCCTCAGCCGAACCAAAGCTTTACCCGCCTCCGTCTTGAGGGGGCGGTCTTACGAAACGGGGCGGTCCAATACTTCAACCAGCCTGTCAATTTGACGTTCGGGGTTCATCTCGGGACGTTTGGAGTATTCAAGGGCAAGTTTGGACAGTTTGGAATAGATCTGTTCGTCACACCACAGGCCGCGCACTGCCGCTACCCAATCTCCAACTGGTGCGTCCGGTTCCAACAAAATACCACCAGGACCAACGGCTTCAGGCAACCCACCAATTTTCGATGCCACAACCGGGATGCCACTAACCTGCGCCTCGGCCGCTATGCGACCAAACGCTTCTTCCCATTGGCTGGGTGCAAGAACGATACGGGCATTTTTGTAAACAGACCGCATATCATCGGTCGAGGCGCGCAAGGTGACATTCGAAAGCCTCGACAGGTTGTTCTGAAGATCGGCTTCCTGCTCGGGGCTCAGGCCCCAACCGCGCACAAAGACAAAGGGGATTTCAGGGCAAGCCTCGGCCACTTTCAGCGCGATATCGACACCCTTGTTCGGATGTGGGTTTATAAAGGTCACGTTCTCACCGGTCGAGCTAACTCGGTACTTCTCGGCTTCGATCATTGGATGAATGACATCGGCGGATATACCTTGTGTCTCTGCAAACCGTTGCGCCGTAAAATGCGAATTGGCAATGAAGCCCGTGTTGGGCACTTGCTCCAGCGACCCTCCCAGATCCTCGGTTTCGACGTTGCGCAGATAGATGAAGGTACGCGTTGCATTTCGGTCAATTGACTGTGCCAATGGCACCGGGAGCCTCGATTGAAAAATCGCAACATCAGCTTTGAAATCGGTCACAACACGGTGCACGACATCCTGTGCAAACCAGGCCCGAAACACGAGATACCCAAGACTTTCATCGCTGACATAGCCGCGCCTTGCTAATTTCAACAACAGCCTGCTGCGCAGACCTAACCACCCCTCTCCTGTCAGACCACTCAACACGCCAACAGTGTGACCGCGCGCGCTTAGGCGCTGTACCAACTCATGTGTACTGGCCTGAGCGCCGCCATACATTTGAGGTAAGTAGGGATGAGCACTTCCAAACAGTATGCGCATGTCGGGATCACCTCGAATTCGACAATTTGGAATTGAAACCGGCCGAGTTTTCGTGTCGCGCGTACTTACAGTACGTTGCGACCGCCCAGGCAACCTGCGCCCTGCGTATGCTAGAGCCAAACAGGGCCGTGTCTAAATCACCAACCGCTGGGGTCAACGGGCTAGGTTGGTTTTCAAATGATCCTATCGCCATTGGTCGGCAGCACCGTTTCGTGTTTAACGTGAATCTTCAGTCAGCGAGTCAGTCTTTGAATTGCGTACCGGAGATTGTTGGGGAGGTGTTTATCTATTGCCTTCGATTCGGGCATGTGTGGCATCATCCGTCAAAAGTTAAGCGATGAAAATGTGTGGTTGTGCGGAAATCCGGCGAAAGTCCAAGCAACCATAGGCGGTGCTTTGCTTGAATCGCCACCGGCGTTTGCAATCGCAGCATTTGTCATATCCATCTAACCACAGTGTGTCAGAATACAGTAACGAGTGGCGTAAATTGTACACGGATCACTTTCGCCGGCACCGGTTGGTGTTTTACGGCGATTGTCTTTGCAACTTTAGGTGGCAGCGGTGCTTATACAAGGTGCCGGTTCTTAAGACATAGGGATGAAGTGGGATGAAACCGATCGAGACAGAAATGGCATCCGCCGAAGGCATTATGTCGCCCGTGTCGCGACCGCGTCATGTTGTATGGACCCATCAGGCCCCGCAGGAAGAGCCCGCGGGTGGATGGACAAAACGAACGCTCGACATCGCGATCGCCGTTACCATGCTTGTAATACTGTCACCGCTCATGGCGGGGCTAGCACTTTTGGTTTGTATAACGTCCCCGGGGCCAGTTCTGTATCGGCACCGCCGGGTTGGGTACCGAAGCCAGCCCTTTTCCTGTCTCAAGTTCAGAACTATGGCGGTGGATGGTGATGACCTTCTGCAAAGGCATCTTCAAAGCGATCCAATTGCCCGCACTGAGTGGGACAAAAACCAGAAACTGCGCGATGACCCACGCGTCACGCCAGTAGGGCACGTCCTGCGAAAACTCAGCCTTGATGAATTGCCGCAGCTTTACAACGTCCTGCGCGGGGACATGAGCCTTGTTGGCCCCCGCCCCGTTCTGAGTGAGGAGTTGCGCCGCTACGGGCCATCCAGCCGCTACTACCTGCGCGCACGCCCAGGCATTACTGGTCTGTGGCAAGTAAATGGTCGGAACACCACATCCTACAAGCGCCGGGTGGCCTATGATCGCGCCTATGTGACCAAGGTCAGCACTGTTACAGACATCGCTATTCTTGCCCAGACTTTACCAGCCGCGATGCGTTCTGACGAGACATCGTAACAACGTGCAAAAGCCTTGCCACAGTCGGTAAACGTGCCCAACTCAATCACAGACGGGCTTGTAGGTGAGCGATAGGATCATGGCAAACATCGCAACGTCGGTACCGCACTCAGCGCAAACCAGGCCCGGCTCCCTGGTATCTGTCGTGATGTCAAACTTCAATGGGTCCGCCCACCTTGAAGCAGCGATAATCTCGGTTCTGAATCAATCTCATTCAGAGCTGGAACTGATTGTGGTTGATGACGCATCAGAAGACAGCAGTTTGGAGATCATCCAGCGACTTGCCGCATCAGACCCCCGCCTCAGATCAATCGCCTTAGACACAAATCGAGGCCCCGCCGGGGCGAGAAACGCCGGGCTGGAAGCCGCCAAGGGGCAATGGATAGCAATTGTCGATGCCGACGATCTGATCCACCCGCAGCGGATCGAGCGCATGCTGGCTGCAGCCCAAGGCATGGGGGCGGATGCAGTAGCAGATGATTTGCTATGTTTCGGATCCCCACGTACGGCGGGTAAGACCTTGCTGGAGGCCAGCCACATCGAACAGCCGCAACCTATAGCGGTGGCTGACTTAGTCAGCAGTGACTCGGCTATCGCTGGCTTTACTTCATTTGGATATTTGAAGCCATTGATCCGTAAGGGAAAAATGCGTTTCCTCAGATACGACGAAGATCTTCGTTTGGGCGAAGATTTCGACCTGTATTTCCGACTGTTAATCGCGGGTGCAAATTTCGTTTTACTGCCGGACCCGACCTACCTTTACCGGCGCCATTCGGGCTCCGTGTCCCACCGCCTTGCGGTGTCATCCTTGCAACGCCTTTTACACGCGCACACAAAAATAGCCAAACTGGCCGCCAATATGGCTCCTAAAGACGCTGAGCTTATTGTCTTGCTCAACCAGCGCAGGGCGCGGCTTGAAAGAGCAATGATGTATCAGAGCCTTGTGAGCGATACTAAGTCTGCAAAGGTGTGGCATGTTATTCGACGGCTTGGGCGTCGCCCGGCGCTGTTGTTTGATCTGACAAACAGCCTTATCGACCGTTGGCGCCCTGCTGGATTTGTCAGGCACAACCGATCGACCGGAAGCCCCAAAACCATTGTGCTGGCCTCTCCGGATCAGATTGATCTGATCGACGCACCTCCAACTGTAGTACGCGTCCCGGTCAATCCATCAGGCTGGGTGGCACGCCGCATCATGGCTAGCAAACTCGCGAAACTGGCCAGTACTGGACCCGTCGATGTTATTGCTGACGGCCCCGCGGGGCTGGATGGTTTGGGTTACCTACCAAACTGGCGCTCCACGCGCCTTGCGCTTAGCAAGAAAGATGTAGGCACGGCCAAGGTTCCTAGGCATGTGGTTTTGGACGTCACCTAGACTTATCTGCATCTCGACTATTCGACCGATAGCAGCAGCCGTGATCCCTTCTCAGGTGCTGCTTCCTCCGCCGTTTTACTAAGCTTCAGCTTATCGCGCAGGATCTGCAGTGCTACAGGCCAAGCGCGATCGCGCGCGCTGATCAGATAGCGTACCGCGGCCCACACCCCCTTCTCACGCCGCAGATCAAGAGATATCCGGTGATCCCGTTTCCGCCGAGTGTCCCGCAGATGTTGCTGCATGGCGCGAGTCAGATCTAAAGACTGCGGCCTGCTGTCCAGATGCGCATGAAGCGCGATATGCAGCTGCGCTAATTCGGACGCGCCATGACGTGCGCTGAGAGAATTCGAACGCACAACCGCCGCGTATCCCGGTCGGCGTGTCAATTGCATCCGCGCTCCTGCCAGCAGCATCCGCACGTAAAGATCGTAATCTTCGCCAAGCCGCAAAGAAGGATCATACCGCAATTTGTTCTGTTCTAAAAAATCTCGGGAAAGAACGGGTTTCAGAAACCCTAACTCACCGCGTGACATCCCGTGATTGCGAAGGTTGCCCCGTACAAACTCTGCTGCGCCAAGCGGTGCAAATTTTGGGTCGATAACTGACCAATCCTGTTCTGTCGCCTCCGACAAGTTTTCCGGTGTCACGAATGCGATATTGTCCGCGACCATTTCGCAGTTCTTGACAGACAACAGGTGCGCAAGCCGCCGGGGCAGAAATACATCATCAGAATCCAGCACAGCCACATAGTCTGAGGTTGCAACATCTAGCGCTCTATTACGCGCTGCGGCGGGCCCGTGGTTGGTCTCTTGTTGGATAAGGTGAACACGCGGGTCGCGCTTGGCTTCGTCTGCAACGACGCCACATGTGGCGTCCCGCGACGCATCGTCGACAACAATAACCTCAGCCGTTTCCGGCTGGGCCAAAGCCGAACGGATCGCACGGGATACCGTATCCTGAGCATTAAATGCGGCGATAATGACGGTGACGCTGGCAGACATCAGACCTGGCTAAGCTTACGTGACTTCGATGGGCTGTCCCCAAACGGCGTAAAGCACAAGGTGCCTTCATCCAAGTGAAACCAAACCGGTGACATCACTTCAGCGTGCCATCGCCTGCGATGCTACGGAATTGAGCCGTTTTTCATCAGTGTGCCCTAAGAAACCGTGGCCAGAATTATGCATCCGACTTTGGGGACACTTGCGCGGGCGGCACGGTTGGTGCGCGATCATCTGCCGCTTGGGTTTTGCGCTTTCTGTCAACCGCCAACAGCGCAACAACAAGGACGTAGACCAGTTGCAGCAACACAGTGACCGCGATGACAAACAGAACCAGCTGAGCCGAGCTGAATCCAGCCGCATATCCAATCACTGCTGACACAAGAACAGACAGAAAAAGTCCTGCAACAAAAATCGGTAACTGCATCGTTTCCCCTATTGGCGGAGGCTCAATTTAACGCCCCATTCCCCCACCATTTGATGCAGAGTACAGCAAAAACACCCCGGACGACCACTCAATTCTAGGCCCTGTTGTGGCAAAAATGTAAACAATCAAGCGGGGGTTGCGAAACAGTTGCGCTAACGCTGCCGTCATAGCGTGGACAACCAGTCCCGTTCAGGTCGAAGCCACCTAAGCCTTTTCGCTGGCCTCGCCATAGACCGTGATATCTTGAACCCCAATCAAAGACGCGATAGTTCCGCAATGTAGCGCGCCACGCAGCAGGTTTGCATTGCGCCGCGCGGCACTTGGCGCAGTTATCAGCGCGAAAAAAACACAGTAAATCACCTTGGCAACCGCGAGTGGCAGAGCCCTCAGGCGCACGCTACCTCGGCCGTGCTGGCGCAACAGACTTCCATGTGTCTGCCCCATTCGGAACCGTCGCCGCATCAGCCACGACATGGTTGCTCGCGACGGCGTTACCGGCTCTTCAAGCTGAGCATGCGGGGCGAATGCAATTCGGGCGCCATGTTCAACAGCTTCTTTGAAGAACGCAGTATCTTCGCCCCCTGATACGCCCCGATCCAAATCGAAACGTCGGCCCGCCAGAGCATCGCTACCGAGATCCATAATGACGTTGCAGCTATGACCCGCAATTGGTCGGCCATCAGCCCCGAGTTCTGGTGTTGTGTCGTGAATGCGCAGCGCGCGCATCCAACGTGGTGCCTCTGGTCCATACCCTGCGCGAACTGGCCCGACCACAACGTCTGCATCGGCATCTGCTAGGCGCACAACAAGATCACTGAGCCAGTTCGGCGGAGCCAGCTCATCGTCATCGATGAACGCAAAGGCACGCAAACCTTGGAGTTCAGCCTCCTCCAGTGCAGCATTGCGTGCAATCGCGATATTTCCGGCAGGCGCAAATCGGTAGATCACTTGGTGACGTGAGGCCGCAGCGAATTCATCGACAATGCTGCGTGCGCTGGGTGACGCATCATTATCAACAACAATGATCGATAGTTTCGTGCCATTTGGAAGGTTCTGATGTTCAAGCGTTGTTAACGTATCCATCAGGCTAGTACGTTGATACGTACAAACGCCAACAGCAATATGCTCCAAAGGGATCGCGGGTTTCTGAGTGTTGGAAATTGGAACATCGCCGAACTGAACATCCGATGGGCGCAATAACAGCTGCTTCCAGAAGCCAGCCGACCAACCCAGATGCATAACAATCGCAATCGGACCAGCACCCAGCGCTGAACCCTCAAGCTTTGTAGCGGCAAATGTCGCGCCCGAGATCAGACAGGCTGAGATCCAAATCACTGCAGGCAATGCAAAGATTGGGGCGATTGGGGCCAGAGCTGCCAGCCCTAACAGTGGAGCGATACCGATCATCGCAGCCTGCCTCAGCCGCGGCATCTGACGGTGCTTCAACATCGTCCGCGCCCTGCCCCCGCCAAAATTGAAGTATTGACGGAACAATGCGGTGATGGTGCTCCGTGGAAAGTATTCAAGCCGCGTGTTTGACGTCAGCCAAATCCGATGCCCCGACTGCGTCAGGCGCCTATCCAGTTCGGCATCCTCATTGTGCGAAAACCGCGGATCATACCCGCCGACTGACCTGAAAGCATCAAGACGCATAAGCGCGTGATGCCCATGATCGACGAACCGCCCGAAGCCGCCGGTTCGATGCGCCGACCCGCCGTTTCCAAGACGAGCGTTCTGCGTCACGGCGATGGCGTGCTGTATCAGGGTCGCACCAACTGCGTGCATTGGGACGACGACGCTGGCCGCCTTGGTCCGGCCCGCCTCAGCCAGCAAGATATCAATGTAGTCGACCGGGTAGTCGGAGTGCGCGTCTAGGCGGACCAACCAGTCCATACCCTCACCATACCGGGCACAGGCCGCGTTCACTCCGGCACTCTGATATCGGGCGGGGTTGTCCAGCAGCCGTATGTCATAGTGTGGCAAGGCTGCGATTTTGTCCCTGACAATGTCTTGCGTCCCGTCCGTTGAGCCGCCATCAGCGATCACCAAACGCGTATGCGCTGCCTGTTCGCGTCTGCGTTTAAGAAAGACTGTCAGCCCATCTACAACACCCGCGATATGCTCAGCTTCGTTAAAGGTCGGAATGACAATCAGCACCGCATCTTGCGCTGTATTGATGCTTTCTGACGCTTTGAATGGCTGCTTTTCAGTGATTGCCGCAACAAGGTCGCACGCATCCTGCCGGGTGACCTGCCAAACGTCTGGTGGTACAGCGTGTTGCATTTGGTGCAAATGATCCACGATCTCAGGTGACACTTGCTCCATTGCCGAGATGACCGACGCGTCATCTGCTTTTTCCAGTATCAGACCAATGCCAAGTTCGCCTAAAAGGCGCGCTGTTTCTGTTCCGGCAAGTGCGACGGGCGGCACGCCGTTCAGTCCACTTTCATATAGGCGGTTTGGCAAAAGCCAATCCGAATTGCCGCCGGAATCGTAGCGGTCAATCATCCAGGCAAGATCCACGTCCCGATAGATCGCAGCAAGATCATTCGGGTAGGAGTATGGACCTTCGAACACCAAATCCGGGTTACCCTCAACAACATCATGGAAGTCGGGCAATTCATCAAGCGCGGGACGTCCGCGCAACACAATCTTATAGCGTCCCGGATTGGCTCTTGTGAGGGTATCCAGGCATCGCAGAGAAAAGCGACACCTTAGAATTCCGAACCAACCGATGCGAAGCACAGCTTGAACTGCTCCCGTTGATCGACCGCTGGTTTCAGATGGGCCGTCGCTCTGCGCAACCACCTTATTTTCAACCAAGAGGATCGGAGCCGTGCTGTGCTGGACTGGAACAAAGTACTCTCGCTGAAAGGCCGGAGAAGAAACGACAATTTGATCCACCTTCTGGCACAGTCGGCGTTCAATCCAGCGCATTACCCGCGCCTTGATTGATTGGCCAACCATAAGGCGATGAATATCGAGGACCTCGTAGACCAATGAGACCGGCCGAGTTGATCGCAAAACCCGAAGCAACGGTACTGCAAGCGCCAACATCTCAAGGTTCCTGCAGAGGATCGCATCCACAGGTGGTACGTTTCTGACAATCGCGTGCAGCCGAAGACGAAGTTTCAGAACCAAAAAGACGCGTTGCAACATCTTGCCATTATGGGTCTGGCCCAGCACCAAAGCATCTTCGGACAAGGGCCCCGAGCGTCGTCGGAATCCGACAACACTGACGTCGGCACCGCCTGTTCTAAGCATATCGACCCGGCGCCAAATGGCGGCGTCATCCAGATCATGCGCCAGATACAAAACGTGCCGTTTCACACCAGAGCAGTTGCCTTGCTCAAAGGTTACTTCAGTCCCGCTTGTATTGTCCGTGGGCATCGATCGAACATCTCATCGCAGATATGCTTACGCTTTTGTGCCGCAGCTGGGTTGACGTTGCGAGGCTTGTCTAAAACGCGCTCCCGAACCGGCAAAACCGAGCCGTCACCCGCTTTAGAATGAGCGAAAAATCGTCCATAAGATGAATCAGTCAGCAAGTCACAAATCAAATACGCATCAGTTTTGGATGCCCAAGTCTTGCATCATGTTTGTTACGTATAGAACGTTTTCCGCCATTGAGGGCACCCGTTTGGCGGGAAGTTGCTGAAAAAGATGCTGCGCGTGCAAATGGCGGGCACACCTCCCCGCTCCATGCAATTCTTGCGACGTCAAATTGGCAGAAAGTCCTAAAGCATGGCTCAACGTGATCCTCATGAGGTGGTGGAAACCGTCGCCCATGACACCTACGGCGGAACCGTCGTTCAAGGTGGCGTCTACGCCGCACTGAGCCAACTGGTGATGGTCGGGTGTCAGTTCGGGTCGGTTCTCATCCTGTCGCGACTGCTCAAGCCCGCTGATTTCGGCCTGATTGCTATGATCGGCCCGGTCATTGCATTTCTGACGCTGTTCAAGGAAATGGGTCTGCTACAGGCGGTCATCCAGAAACGGACTCTGACATATGGACAGCTTAACTCGTTGTTTTGGATCAATTTGGGCGTCAGCCTGACACTAACAATCTTGCTGATTCTTCTGGCACCGCTGATTGCTGATTTCTACAAAGAACCCGAATTGACATGGCTGGTCAGAATCATGGCCCTGAACATGGTCGTCACAGCGCTTGGGGCGCAGCACTTTGCCCTGCTCAATCGCAATATGGGCTTTGGTCGAATTGCGATCAACGCGAGCATTATCGCCGTGTTTTCTTTGGTTGTTTCGATCCTTTGGGCGTTGGTCTCACCAACACCCTGGGCGCTTGTTGCCGGCACGCTGGCCGGCGGCGTTCTCGGCGCTCTGTTGGTGTGGGCTTGGGTCCCTTGGCACCCATCGCGCCCTAGCATCGCCGCTGGGACTGCCGATCTTTTGGGCTTTGGCGCCGGAGTGACGGGGTTCAAGCTGGCGAATTTCCTGTCACGCAACCTCGACAGCATCTTGATTGGGCGCGTCTGGGGTGGTTCGGCGCTTGGGTTCTATGATCGGGCGTACAAACTGATCCTGTTTCCGTTGAACCGTGTGGCTCAGCCATTGTCGCAGGTTATGGTACCCGTTCTGTCACGGATGCAGGACGAACCGCACCGTTACACCCACGCGTTTTTTCGCGTCTTCGGGCTGATGCAGCTTGCCATCCTGCCCGGCGTCGCCGCGTTGACGGGAATGGCGGACACAGCCGTTCCGTTTTTGCTCGGCGCGCAATGGACGGAAAGCGCCCCGATCTTCGCAGCTTTGGGCATTGCCGCCTTGGCGCAACCGTTGGCAAACCCAACCGGGTGGCTATTTGTCAGTCAGGGGCGCACCACCGAAATGGCATGGTGGGGCTTTGCGTCTGCGACTGTCACCTGTGCAGCATTCGTCTGGGGGGTGCAATTCGGCGTCCGTGAGTTTGCGATGGCTTATGCCGCAGTCACGATGCTGAAACTGTTTCCCCTTTGGCTGCTTGTAACCCGCAAAGGACCAGTTGGCCGGGATAGCATCCTGCGGCGAATTCTGCCGGTATTCTGTGCCGGCCTCGTTTGTTACGTGATCATTTTGGTTACGCAAGCCTCATTGCCCAATCACGCGTTTGCAAAGCTCCTTGCCGGAACCACGATAAGCTATGCCGCGTTTGCAGTCTTTTTGACCTTCAGTGCCTATGGCCGCGACACCCTGGGCGAGGTGAAAGGGTTGGCAGTTAAAGCCTTGCAGCAAATGAAAAAACGCGGGGACAAGAGGCCCGCATGATGTATTCTATGAAACCCACTGCACCACGCTTTTGTGCCGGTTGCGCAGCCCGGATGCCGGAGGCTACGCGATGCAGACGCTGACGCGGATTAGCACCGAGATAGGTTGGCGTATGATGCCCAGCCGAATGATTGATCGCTTACAGCCCAAGCCCGACCCGCAGCTTGAAGATGTCTATCTGAGGCGCGGCCTTATCCTAATACACATACCTAAGAATGCCGGTACGTCTGTCGAAGACGCTTTGTTTGGGTACCGCGTGCGGCACAGGACGTGGAACGATGTAAAGTCGGAATGTCCAAGGGCATGGCAACAGCTACCCAAGATCGCGATCCTTAGGGACCCTGTGGACCGGTTTTTGTCTGCCTATGACTATCTGAAATCCGGTGGACGCAACGCACAAGACCGACAGTTCGGATCCAGAATGATCGGGACGCAACCGGTCGATGACTTCCTGAACCGGCTTTGGACACAAAAAGCCTTTCGCAAAACGACCATGAGGTTTTTCCATTTTCGACCTCAATCGGACTACATCTGTGACGGTGATACCGTGATGGTCGATGCGTTGATCCCATTTCACAAGATGGCCGAGGGGCTGACTAAGTTGACTGGCGTGCCCTCGGGGCTGCTATTGCATGCGAACAAGACCACCGGATCACGAACGCAAAAGTCCGACCTGTCACAATCTGGTGTCGACAAGATCCAACATCTTTACGCGTCGGATGTCGAACTACATTCGGATGCTTGCAAAACTTGGTGCGCAACCTTGCCAATCCAGCCTCTCGTAACCCGGCCAACAGACGGGGCAGATCATTGATGAATCAGCATACCGGCCTCGCCCGTCACCACAATTCAAAGCGCGCAGTATGCCTGCGCCCATTTGCAAGGGTATGAAAATGCGAATTCTATTTGCGGGTGGAAATGGCTGGTTGCCCGAAGCCAGCGGCGGCACCCAGAACAGCACCGATCATTTGATCCGCGAGAGCATTGCCCAAGGTCATGAATGCGCCGTGTATTGCGGCTTTTCTGGTCGTGGGTTCTTTGGGTTTCGGATGAGAGCCCAGCGCAAGATCACCGGTCGCCCGTTCAGTATCGACCACAGTCAGGGTTACGAGGTCATGCGCACCTGGGAACCCGTGGACCCGGCCCGAATTTCCGCAGCCGTCGATCGTTTCCGACCCGATGTCGTGGTCATCCAAACTCGACATTCAGCCCGCTTGGGTATGGAGTTTGCAGAATTCGGCCTGCCTGTTGTTCTATATCTGCGCAACGTTGAGTTTGACGAAAACGAAGGGGATGTAAGTATGATCCCTGGCGCAAGTTTCATCGCCAATTCAAACTTTACAGCGGGGGCCTACCACGACGCCTACAGGATCGATTGCGCGGTGATTACGCCAACCATCAATTTTGAAGAATATAGATGCGACACCACCAGAGAATTCGCGACGCTTATCAACATACATCCAAAAAAAGGGTATGAGGTTGCGCGCGAAATGGCGCGTGCCTGCCCGGATATTCCGTTCCTGTTTGTCGAGGCCTGGACACTTTGGGACGGTCTTTTCAAACAAATCATGGCCGAAATTGCCGAGCTGCCCAACGTCACGTTCATGAGCCGAACGTCAGATATGTCGAAGGTCTATGGGCGTACAAAGGTACTGCTGGCGCCAAGCCAGTGGGAAGAAGCCTGGGGCCGCGTTGCGTCCGAGGCCCATTGCAGTGGTATCCCCGTGATCGGTTCGAACCGAGGGGGGCTGAGTCAGGCCATCGGACCCGGCGGCATCGTTCTGCCCCATGATGCACCGACCGAGGAGTGGGTCGATGCGCTGCGCAAGCTGTGGTCGAACGAAGATGCCTACAACGATCTGTCAAAAACAGCATTGGACTACGCCAAACGCCCCGAACTCGATTTCAAACGCCAGCATGAGGCGTTCCTGTCGGTACTTAACAGGGCTGTTTCGCAACAAAGTGTCCGCTGCTCAGCCTGAATTGGCAAATCCAACGAAATCGGAGCCGACCCGTGAACATCTGCTTTTGTGTCTCGAGCTTTCCAACGGTGTCACAGACGTTTGTCACCTCACAGGTGATGTATGCCGTGGCACGGGGACATCAAGTGACGGTGGCCTGCAAAACGTTCGAAGCCGAGACACCACTTTCGGATGAAGAAAAGGCGTTGCTGACCGATGTTCGAATTGTTGTTTGGCCCCCGACAAGACCAAGCCTGTTGCAGGCCATCCCAAGACATTTGGCGGACCGAATGGCCGCGCGGTTGGATCGATCTGCATGGCGGCGACAGATTGATGCAGAAGTTGTCATTGCACATTTCGGGTATCGCGGCGCTGCGGTGGCACGCGCGCAAAAGGGCTGGAAACATCGCCCACCCTTGGTGACGGTTTTTCACGGTCGGGATGTGAGTGTCGAGCATCAGCGCGATAGGTTGGCGCGATACCGGGATCTCTTCACGCAGGGCGATCTCCATGTCACCGTCAACGAACAATTCGCAAAGCGTCTCGTTGAGTGTGGCGCCCCCGACGCGCGCGTCGAAACCCGGCACCTTGGCATTCCAGTGGCTCGATACGCTTATTCGGCACCCAAAGTCGACACGACTTTGCGCCTGTTTAGCCTGTGCCGGTTGGTGGAGAAAAAGGGGTTGAAGACCGCAATTGACGCATTGGTGTTGCTGCACCAGCACCACCCCGAGATCGGCTGGCGTTACGACATTGGCGGCGACGGCCCGCTGACATCGGAACTGCAAGATCAGGTGACGCGTAACGGATTGCAAGATCGCGTTCGTTTTCTCGGTGCCCTGCCTCATCAAGATGCCCTGAAACGGATTACTAATGCGGATGTCTTGCTCGCCCCAAGCTGCACGGCAAAGGATGGTGACCAGGAAGGCATACCAGTTACCTTGATGGAGGCGATGGCGCTTGGAACCCCGGTATGCACAACGCGCCATTCCGGCATACCCGAACTGGTCACCCATCATGAGACCGGGCTACTGTCTGATGAACACAACGCAGAAGAGCTGTGTCAGAATATCCTGTTCCTTGCGCAAAACCCCCAAAACGTAGGGGCTTTGGCCACGGCCGCCCGCAAGAAAGTCGAGCATGACTACAACGAAGATTTGCAAAACGCCGAGTTTCTGGAGCGGTGTCGAGCCCTGCAATCAGCGCCCCGAACCGAATTGGTAAGCCAGATTGCTGCGTTTTAGCTTTCAACCCTCTTCCGCCCGATGATCGAATAGGAGGCAATGACCTTGGCAATACCGGACTTCATCATCGGAGGAGCTCCGAAATGCGGCACAACCTCACTGCATCAAGTTTTGGATCAACACCCCGACGTCTGGATGGCCAAAAACGAGTTGTACTTCTTTGATGCCGACGATCCCATTGCACACGGTGATTTCCTGGGGATCGAGGGTGACGATCTGGTTGCACGTTCTCCCGACGACCCGGCGCTGAAGGACTGGTATCAAAACCGCTTTTCTGATGCGCCCGATGGATGCCTTACGGGCGAGGATTCAACAACCTACCTGATGTCCGATGTCGCAGCGTTTCGCATCAAAGCAATGAACCCGGGTGCAAAAGTAGTTTTCATGCTGCGAGATCCGGTCCGGCGCGCTTTTTCGCAATACTGGCATCTTCTGCGCAGCGGACGCACCTGTGTGTCTTTTGAAAAAGCGCTCAGCAGCGAACCTTCAATCGTGTTGGGTTCAACCTATGCCCCCTCCCTACGGCAATTCCATGCGGCGCTTGGGAAGGACGGGGTGCATGTTGTCTTGTTCGAGGAATTCAAGGACGATCAGCAGGCCGCGATGGATGCTGTTACCACATTTCTCGGGCTTTCACCGATGCCGGTCGCAAAGGTGGAAACCTGGCACAATCGAACAAAGTATCCGACCCGAACAAGTACGCTGCTTCGCCTGAATCGCGTGGGCAAGATTTTGGTGCGCTATCGCTACGCCCGCCATTTCGATGGCTTCGGTGGCGCCATGTCTGCCATCGGTCACAAAGCGTACCGTCGTTGGTATCATTTCGTCGAAAAGCGGGTTCTAACGCAGGATCGACCGCCGTCGGACATGCGGCCCAAAACGTGCGACTACCTGCGCCAGCATCTATCGGACCGAAATGCCGGGCTTTCAGATCTTTTGGGCAAAAGCCTGGGCGATTATTGGCCGGGATTCTCCCAATAGCCAACGACGGCCTTGGTTCGCACGCACCTTCCTGGCCACCTGGACCTTGCTCGCACCAGCAACAATATCACGCGGGGTGACACACGTTTCTAGTAGGATACCGCCTATCGAAAATGGGGCGCAAATACGGGCTCCGATCTGTTAGCTTGGTCTCAGGTCAGCAGCAATCGCACTTACAGGTGGAAATATGGCTGTCGCACTGATTTGGCAGAACGGCGACTGCGACAAGAACGGGCCGGTTGATGCACCCATCCGCGTTAATGCGCGCATAAGCGACTTCACAGCGGTCCACATCGTGACGACGTTGATCGTCTTTCTCTTCGCGATCTTTCGAGGATTTGCCCGTGCCATGGTCTTTGTGGAACACAGAACAATCGATATTGACAGCGAGCGAAATAACTTTTTCCTCGCAAGGCCCCAATGTGAATTTGGTTTCAGACAAAGAAGCATTCCACCCAAGATCGCGCCCGCTTGCCGTTGTGAAACTGCTTAGTGAAAGTGTCACGTCGCGTGTTCGCCGGCCGTCGTTGGAAAACGTAATCGAGATGACGCGCCGTTCAGAACACCTAGCCTCGATCAATACGTCTCCATCACAAATACAGCACTCGCAGCAGCTGTCGTAAACGCTCGGGCTGTCACAGCAATCACACCCGTAGTCGCATCCACACTGTTTTGGAGAATACTGCACGCCCGGCACCCCATAAAGTGCGGTGGAGTAGTAGGCCTGCAGCTGCGTGT
The DNA here is from genome assembly GCF_947504215.1 of uncultured Ruegeria sp. Taxonomy (GTDB): domain Bacteria; phylum Pseudomonadota; class Alphaproteobacteria; order Rhodobacterales; family Rhodobacteraceae; genus Ruegeria. Next base: position 399,927 of record NZ_CANNGO010000001.1, read on the forward strand.
ACCCTTCCCGGAGACTGCAGAGGTAGTCGTCAATATCCATCATCCGCATGCTCTGCGTGCGATAGCAATATGCATAGAACACCTCGGGTTTTCGGGCATAGCTGCCACCGGGGGGTGTCATCGTTTTTTGCATGTTCTTGCCTCCTAAGCGCGGATAGAGGAACCTTCAGACAGCCAAAATGCGTGCCGTCACAGTTTCCGAAAGAATCCGTATGAATGCAGTGGTCTCGACGCGGACTGGAATCTTGCTCGGGATCTGAAAGGTCCAGATTTGTGATGCTGCCTGACCCGCTTCCAGTGTAATGGCTTCGTTGGTGACCTTAAGCGGCGCGAAACTCGCCAGCTCAGCCTCATAACTGAGCGACATGGCGCGCATCACATCGTCCAGCGTACGTTCCGTATCTTCGAGCTTTTTTAGCGTTGCCCGCTGTGCCCGGCAGTGTATCTCGTCAAGATCAAGTTGCACGGCTCCGATTGCCGGAATGGTGACAGGAACGTTGCCATGGTTTTGAAAGGCCATCAGCTTTTCGACCTTTGCACCTTTCTTTCCCACCACAAACACTTCGGGGGGTGAAACCTCAAAATCGACGACCTCGGTTACGATGACTTGGGCCTGATGGTCCGCGCCGTCTAAGGGAAATGACATCGTGTATATGCCGGGTGGCGTCGACGGTTTCAGGGCAACCGTCAAAGGGACAGCTTTTCTGGTGCCGGCTCGAATTTTGACGCGTGGCAAATCAACGGCCAAGGCCGGTTCAGATACCTTGGCTTTTGTACCCCTTCCCCCCTTTGCTGGCACTTGGGTCAACTTAAGATCGCGCAGTGCCTTTCGTTCAGCACCCGCGTTCTCAAGGCTCAGAGTGCCGCACAACGCACCCGGTTCGCCAATCAAAACAAGCGGCTCAGCAAGTTTGACGTCTGAGGTTGTTTTCTTTGATGCCGTTGCCATGTCGCGCCTACTTGATATGGATTTTCACACCACCAGAACTGGGTTGCTTACCGGCAGTAGCATGCCCCGACGACGGTGCCGAACTTTGCGCCGGTAACTGGACCGAAGGACGGAAAGGCAACTCTTCGTAGATCTGCTTGCTTTCACCGCTATAGGTCACGCCGTAATACTCGACACCCATATAGGTCACGCCGATATGGTGGTGGTACGGTTGGCAGATGATGCCGGTGGGCAGCTTGCCGTAGTTAACCGTGGTGCAGAAATCCAATGCCACCGGTTTCACATCGATCGACAGCGGCTTAATCTCGAGCGTCAGATCGCTTGAGCTTTCGGTGACTATCGGCTCAGAAATCTTGATGTCCTGAAGGCTTTCCGTTTTGATCGGATCCCCGCCCTCAAGCTTGGTCTCAGACTTGACCGGGTTCGCTCCACCATTGAGCGTAACACCTATATCATCGAGACCGTTTACCGTGACATCCGCATCGGTATCTGAATCGATTGAAATAGGTCCGTTGTTGACGTTTACGGTGCTTCTGCCACCTCCGCCTTTGCCGCCGCCTGGCATCGTCACCTCCGAATGCAATCGGTGCAGTGCCTATGACATGCACCTCAATATGAATAAGTGTTTGGCACGTAAAACATGCAAATGGTGAGCTAAGAGTAGCATATTTGGCGTCTTTGATCACGTTTGATGATCAGCCGCACACGAGCTGGCGCGCCAAAAGGACCAATTTGTGTTATGGTACAGGCAGATCAGTGGTTGGGTGCGCAGCGCGTGCCGATAATCATCGCCAGAGGTGACAGACGCTGTGAGTGTTGAAATCGCATTGAATCCGCATGACGCTACCTGTGCAGGTCTGTCCGGTCGCCTGCTCTGTTTTCCGCATGCAGGCGGCGCGGGAGAGCGCTTTCAAGATTGGATAAGCGGTTTTGCGCCGGTTTTGGACGTCAGATCCATAACATTGCCAGGTCGAGGAGCGCTATTGAACCACAACCCTGTTGAATCGTGGCCGTCCCTCCTCGCTGCCGTCGTCACAAAAATACTGCCGCTCACGGATCGGCCCTACGCCCTGTTTGGGCACAGTTTCGGGGCACTTTTGGCCTATGAAACAGCCCGAGCATTGGGGGCAAAGGGTCGCGTGCCCAATTTGCTCGTCGTCGCGGGGCGCGCGCCACAAATGGCCACCCATGAGGTCGCGATATCCGGCTTGCCGCGCATCGCGTTTCTGAAAGAGCTGGAAGCGATTGATGGGACGCCGGCGGACGTTCTCGCCAACGCTAACTTGATGGACCGGGTGTTGCCTGCTGTGCGCGCCGATTTCACCTTGCTGGAACGTTACGACGCGGATGACGCAGAAAACCATCCGCCGCTTGATTGCCCGATCCTCGCCGTAGGCTCTGATAACGACCCGCGGGTTCCATTTGATGCCGTTCTCGGCTGGCGCCATCGGACGCGCCTTCGGTTCGAGTGTCGTCTTTTTGCGGGCGATCACTTCTTTCCCTTTTCTAACCCGGATTTCGCCGACTCATTGTTTGACTATGTTGATGGCTCTCTGAATGAACACTCAAAGGACTTCCATCGCGCCGGATGAAAACTCCATCGCGATCATCGGAATGCAGGGCCGCTTTCCCGGCGCTGCGACTGTCGACGAGCTGTGGCAAAACCTTATGGCCGGGCGCGAAGCTGTAACAACGCTGACAACCGAACAAATGGAAGGAGCAAGTGTTCCCAAAGACATCCATGAACTGCCCAACTACGTCAACAAAGCCACCCTACTCGAGGATGTCGACAAGTTCGACGCCGAGTTCTTTGGGTTCAGCCCCCGTGACGCCGAACTGACCGATCCTCAACACCGCCTGTTTCTGGAATGCGCCTGGCACAGTCTGGAAGATGCCGGGTACGTCCCCAACCGCTACAAGGGTGATATCGGCGTGTTTGGCGGGTGCGAATTGTCCGGATACCTCTATCTGATCAATCGCAATCTTGATCGTCTGGGATTTTTGGACGGCATGCAATTGATGATAACAAACGATAAAGACTACATGGCCACTCAGGTGGCTTATAAGCTGAACCTGACCGGTCCAGCTATCACCGTTCAGACGTCGTGTTCGACATCGCTGGTTGCTACGTGTCTTGCCTGCCAAAGCCTACTGGAAGAGAGCTGCGATATTGCCTTGGCCGGCGGAGTGACGGTGAAAGTTCCCCAGCGGCGCGGTTATCTGTTTGCAGCGGGTGGAATCTTGTCACCCGACGGGCAATGCCGCCCGTTCGATGCCGCCGCTCAGGGCACTATCGTCGGCAGCGGCGTCGGGCTTGTTGTTTTAAAGCGCCTGGACAAGGCGATCCGCGACGGAGACCGCATACGGGCCGTGATCAGAGGTTTCGGGCATAACAACGATGGAGCAAACAAGGTCAGCTATGCCGCGCCAAGTGCAGAAGGACAGGCGCGCGCGATTGAGACTGCCTTTGAGATGGCAGGCATTGCACCGCGTTCTGTCGGATACATCGAGGCCCATGGAACAGCGACGATGCTCGGCGACCCCATCGAGGTTTCGGCCCTGACGCGTGTCTTTCGCAAATCAACGGATGACACGCAGTTCTGTTCAATTGGTTCGGTCAAAGCCAATCTGGGACATCTCAGCTGCGCCGCTGGGGTCACCGGTCTGATCAAGGCTGCACTGGTGACCGAAACCGGCAAAGTGCCACCCAACCCCCATTTCAGTGTTCCCGCCCCGGGGATCGATTTTCCGACAAGCCCGTTCTACGTGAATCGCGACGCTGCCACGATACAGGCAAAAGACGGGCCTCGGCGCGCGGGTGTCAGTTCATTTGGGGTGGGCGGAACAAATGCGCATGTCCTTCTGGAAGAACCGCCAAAGCAGACCAGCTCAGGACCAGGACGCAAGCGGCAGTTGGTGGTCATGTCCGCCCGAAGTGAGACAGCGCTGAATCGGCTGGCTTTGGCACAGGCCCGCCAAATCATGACGGCAACTTCATCTGAACTCGCCGACATTGCCTATACCGCAAAAACCGGCCGGACCCGTTTCGTGCATCGGCGCTATGTGCGTGTTGACTCCGACAATCCGGCCGGCAGCGCGCTCGCGCTTCTGTCTCACAATACCGAAAAAGTGCGCACGTTTCAGTCCAACGGCGAAGACCGCCCCGTCGTGTTCATGTTTTCCGGCCAAGGCTCACAATATCCGGATATGGGCAGAGGTCTGCACCGGGCCGAACCCGTTTTTCGCCGCGCATTCGACCGGTGTTGCCGCGCGTTCCGGGCAGCAACCGATCTGGATCTGAAACCTATTGTGTTTCCAAAGAAAGAGGATCGAAAACGCGCAGCTGATAAGTTGAAGCAGACCCAGTTCACACAACCCGCTTTGTTTGCGGTCGAATATGCGCTCGCCCAGCTTTGGATGTCGTGGGGCGTTCGCCCACGCGCCATGATTGGTCACAGCATTGGCGAATACGTGGCGGCGACACTCGCAGGGGTCATGACCTTGAGGGATGCGGCGAAGCTTGTGGCGCGGCGCGGTGCTTTGATGGCGTCCTGCAAACCCGGCGCAATGCTGTCGATCCCGAAAGACGAGAGTTACGTACGGCCTATGTTACCGGACGATATTGCGGTGGCGACCGTCAATGCGCCTAGCATGACAGTGGTGGCGGGTCCGACACCAGCTATAAAACGACTGGCCAAACGGCTTGAAAACCAGAAGATCACTCCGACGTTGCTGCGAACGTCTCATGCGTTCCATTCCGCCATGATGGATCCGATCCTCGATGCATTCATTGAGGCGTTCAAGGATGTACGTTTGCGGCCGCCAAGTGTCGACACCTACTCGAACCTCACTGGCAACGTGCTGACGGCAACGGCCGCAACTGACCCCGCCTATTGGGCCATGCATATCAGAAGCACGGTTCGTTTTGCCAACTGTGTGCAAGGTGGTCTGGCGTTGCAAGATGCGATCTTCCTTGAGATCGGACCGGGCCGCTCGCTGACCAACCTTGCCGGACTTCAGCTTGTGGGCAACAACTCTGTTGCACTGTCGTCGATGGACAGCAAGGCGGGGCCTTCGGAAGAGGTCGATCTTGTGACGGACGCGCTCGGTCAGTTGTGGGCGCAAGGTGCGGATATTGACTGGCATACATATTACAGGGGCGAAGTTCGGCGAAAGGTGGCGCTGCCACCCTACCCGTTCGAACGCGACAGTTACTGGGTCGGTGGCGGCGAAGACCCAAGCATGCAGGCTGCCGCCTCACGCAAGGCCATGGTTGATTGGGCCTATGTGCCTGACTGGATTGAAACATCAATCGAGAACTTATCCACCTTTCCCGATGAAGCACGCGTGCTGATCTTCAGCGACAAACGCAGCGCTGCGAACAGCTTACAGAACTCACTACAAGAGCAAGGCGTAACAACCATCAAGGCCAGGGCGGGGAAACGGTTCATGCAGCGAAAAGACGGATCTTTTGTTGTGAATCCCCATGACCCGGAACACATGAGACAACTGGCCGCCAAACTCAATCTTGAGGCCAGCCCGATCACCCATGTCGTTTCCTTTTGGCCTCTGATGCTTAAAGATGCTGAAACCTGCATAAGCACAATGCAAAATGCGGCCATCGAACTTGCCAAAACGAATGGGATGGCGAAGTTTCAGATGATTTCGCTGACAGCGCAGGCACAATCAGCCCGGCCCGATGGAACATGTTCCATTGCAGCGTCAGCCACCCTCGCCTTGGCGAAGACATTGGGGCAGGAAGTTTCATCACTGCAGATCACAACTGTGGATGTCGCTAAAGACGATCAATCTACGGCCGCCGCGGACCAGCTTGCGCGCTGGGTGCTGGACGAACTACAGGCGTCTGAATTCACGCCCAGCGTCGCGTATATTGGCGGCAAAAGACACGTTCTGAGCTGCACTGCGCAGCCGTTGGAGCCCATTGATCCCTCGCCGCTTTTCAAAACAAACGGCGTCTATGTGATTACTGGAGGTCTCGGAAATATCGGATTGTCGATCGCACGGATGCTAGCCGAAAAATATCAGGCGAAACTGGTTCTCATTTCTCGAAACGGCGCACCACCCAAGGCCAATTGGAAGGCCTTGACCGCCGGGTCGGACGAATTTGACAAGACCGCGACCCTTGCACGCACGCTGATGAATTTGGACCGCAAGGGCCATGTACTTGCTCTGAAGGCTGATGCGACAGACCAAAAGGCGCTTGAACAAGCCCTGTCCGATGGCCGAGAACTGTTTGGCGAAATTGATGGTGTTTTTCATATGGCGGGAAACGTGAAAGACGGGTTCGGAAAGCTGAAGAAGCTGAAATCCTACGATCTGGCGCGCCAGCTTAATCCGAAGATCGGCGGTGCACAAACGCTGGCCAAGGCACTACAAGGTCATACCCCGGATTTTGTTATTCTTGGATCGTCGCTTTCTGCGGTTCTTGGCGGAGTTAATCTGGGGTATTATGCGGCTGCCAATCAGATGCTCGACAGCTTTGCCGCGTCCCGGCCCACGGACGCCCGGTGGATTTCGGTCAATTGGGATCAATGGGCTTTTGCAGATCAGATCCACGGAGAAGATGCCATTTCGCCCGAAGATGGGGCCGAGGCGCTTTTGCGGCTGGCAGCGCTTGATGCCAACCAGATTGCCATTTCCACTACACCATTGAAGACGAGACTAGCCGAATGGGTCGACTTCACCGCCGCGCCACACACGGCGGAAGCTTCAACAGGTGGCCATAACCGTCCGAACCTGACCAATCCCTTTGAGGCACCAAAGACCGACATGGAGACTATCCTCGCGGGGATTTGGGAAGAACTTCTCGGGTTAAGCCCCGTCGGTATCCACGATAAGTTCTTTGAATTGGGCGGCCATTCGCTGCTTGCCATTGAGATGACAATGCGGATCGAAGAGCGGTTTGGTTACACCCCAGAGGTCGGTCAGATTTTTGACGCGCCAACGATTGCAGGGCTAGCCCCGTTAATTGAGCAAAACATAGGGAAGGAACGGGAGCCGCCCCAACCAGCCGAGGCCAATCACACTTCTGCGACAACCGATCCGGACCTAAGCTTGGAGGGTGCTAAGAAAAGCTTTCAGGACATGTATGACGGTGTGACCAAACAACTGGATGGGTCCGCTTTCGGTTCCTTCGCACATTTTCTGAACTATGGCTACGTATCAAACGGTGCGACAGAGGCATCAAAAGCAGAACTTGGCGCCAAGATGATGAACCGAAACTCGGTCAAACTGGCGCTGGAAGTGATCGGAACCTACCCTGTTGATGGCAAAACCCTATTGGATGTGGGATGCGGACGGGGTGGAACAGCCAGAACCTTGGTTGAGTTCTTCGAACCTGCCGCGGTCACCGGCGTGGATCTCTCAGGCGCGGCGATCGATTTTTGCCGAAAGACACACACTGACGGCAGGCTGACATTTCTGCAGGGCGACGCCGAGGACTTGCCTTTCAAGGATGCGCAGTTCGACGCTGTGACCAACATCGAAAGCTCTCATACCTACCCTGCCATACAGCGCTTCTACGCATCGGTCATGCGGGTTCTGAGACCGGGTGGTGCGTTTCTGTACACCGATCTCTTGCCGGTCGGAAAACTGCATCAATGCCTCGAACTACTGAAAGATCTGGGCTTTGTGATTGAAGATGAACGAGACATCACACCTAATGTGCTGCTGTCATGTGACGAAATCGCGGCGTCGCGCCTTGGTGCCTTTGGAGGCGATCAGGACATGAGCAACTTTCTGGCCGCCCCTGGATCGGCTGTCTATGAATCGATGAAGTCGGGTGAGTGGAGTTACCGTATCTGGCGATTGATGCGGCCAATTACGTGACGTCTATCTGACAAGAAATCAATTGGTTGCGCGCCTGACCTAATCCAACAATCACAAGGGCAGTCGAATAGCATACCCCTTCGCGGTAGAGGTCAGCATCAAGCGGTATCATAACCTTTACCGTTTGCTTTTGACCGGGCGCGAGGTTGATAAGCTCTGGGACGACATCGATCATCGCACCTTCAAGAGCCGTACCAGAGTCATCCAGAACCGGCGTCGTTGAAACACGGGGGCTGACACTGGTGGCTGTGCTATTCTCAACATCAAAACTAGCGGACAGGGTTGTGCCCGCAGCACCAGACAGCGAAATCGATGCCGCCTGAGGGTCTGGTGCCGGGTCGGTCAAATAGCCGTTCATTCCGCGTGTATTCAGGAAATGAAAAAGTTCATCAGTATATCGTTTGGACAAAACTTGCGCCGATGCAGCATATCGAATGGCAAGCTGAAGACCCTCCTGCGCGATCTCAGCACCGCGCGTTTCGGTGAATTCTTTGTAAAGGTCAGCCAACTCAGGCGCATATCCTTGTTCCGACAGCTTTTGATACTGTGTCCCAGCGTCGGTGTATTGCTGGGTGAAGGCCGTATAGATCGACTGTAGCTGACGGTAGCTTTCCTCCATCGCGGCCTGCAGGTCGGCTTGCCCATCTTTCCGCGAGCGGGCCGGCTGCAGGCTCGGATTGTCATTCTCAATTTCCGTTGGTTTCTTAGAAGACTCCGTTGGCGCGGGCTTAGGTTTGGGCGCGCTCCGCTTTGCCTTCCTCGTTGGTTTTTTTGCTGGTTGTTTTCTGGTAGTTTTGGCCATTTCAGCCCCTATCGTAGCCGTGCTGACCCGCCCAACTTACACCAAAGCAGCGTTTTGCGCCAATTTGCCCTCGGTCTCGCGCCGAATTGCAGCCTGATACCATGTGCTCAAAAGCGCGACGTAGCCCGCCAAATTGGTCGAGGTCAGCGTTGCTGCAGCGTGCGTTGGGCCACGGAGGCCACGTTCAACCGCAAGCGTGCCATAAAGCTCAATCACTCTCTGGATCAATGTTGGCGCGGCATAAGCAAGCGACAGATGCTCCGGCTCCCAGACCGTATTGAAGTATAGGACCGCGCCAAGTTCATCGGCAAACTCCAACAGATCAACCAGCTCCTGCCAGTTGACGGTCATAATGCAGGCCGAAATCCCGATTGGTCGGTTGTTTTGGTGCGAATAGTCGGCTAGCCAGCGTGTGTTTGCCATCACAGTGTCAAAGTCGGCATTGCGACGGATCGAGCAATAAGTGTCGCGCCGAACACTGTCGAGCGAGATGCCGATATGCACGTTGCCGCGTTCCAAAACTGAACGGGCTTGATCCGGAAGGATTGACGCATTGGTCTGTATAGTGATTTCGCAATCCGGGTTCAGGGCGATGAGCCGTTCCCAGATCAGGTAATACAGCCGCATGACGAAAGGTTCGCCGCCATAAAATGTCGTGCCCTCAAGATGGGGGATGAACTCTTCCAGTTCGTCGACAAAAGACTGGCCATAAGCTTGCGGCAAGGCGGGGCGTCTTTCGCGGAACCGGCGGATCCGCGAAGAAAGCTCTCCGTTGCACATGATGCATTCCAGATTGCAGGCATTATGCAACTCGAAAGACAGCGAAGTTGGATGATCCGGATTTGGCGTCCAGCGGTCGAAATGCTGTGCGACAACGGCTCCGAAATTTCCGGTTTCGATTTGCGACCCGCACCCGTTGCACGCGCCGCCAAGATCGTCCGCCGCGATGCGTTTGCACAGGGTTTGGCGCGCACGGCCCTCCCAAATCTCGCGGATTGATTGGGTCGGGTAATACCCTAGAGATTCGCGATTGTAGCAGCAGCTTGATACGTTGCCGTCAGTGCCGAAATACAGGCTTGTTGACGGGCTGTAACACAGCAGAGGCCGAGGTCCAGAGCGGCGCTGCTGGTTATAAAGATAGTTCTGGATCGGGTTCACGACGTCCCCCCGCAAAACTCTTTCTTGGTCATATCTTATCACAAATCTTGTTCGGTGAGTCTGAAATGAGCGAAAGCTCGCGGCGTCTGCATTTCTGCTTGGGCGCTACGCCCACCCCGTATGACGACCTTTAGCCCTGACACATCCGTCCCAACGACAAGAACACCGGCATCTGATGTTTTTTTTCGTATGTTTTCGTGAGAACTAGTTCGTACGCCACTCCTTGCCATTCGTTGGGTTCTATTTGCGCCGAATTTGAACTCCGATTTATGCTCTTTCGGCTTTTACAGATATGTCACGCCCAGATACTCCAACGCGCAGCAAATGTCGGAAAGCAACGAGTTCGCGTTGACATCTGTTCGCTCTAAAACAACAGCAGCAGAACTTTTTACCCTAGTTCAATGCGCTCTTTGTCTGTTTGCGGAACAAGTGCCAGGCGTGTGACGTCAACCTCCGGGCCCCTGACGTAAGTTGTCAGGCAACCACGTGGCCAGTTCCGGGAACCAGATCAGCACGAATACCATCAAAACCATGATCAGGAACATCGGGATGGCAGCGCGCGCGATGTAACTCATTTCGTGGTTCGTCATACCTTGCATCACGAACAGGTTGAACCCGATCGGCGGCGTGATCTGCGCCATCTCGACGACAACCACGATGAAGATGCCAAACCATATCAGGTCAATCCCGGCGTCACGGATCATCGGCTCGACAACTGCCATGGTCAGCACAACCGAGGATATCCCGTCAAGAAAACAGCCCAGAATGATGTAGAAGACCAGAAGCACCATCAACAGTTCGAACCGGGTCAACTCCCAGCCAGCGATCAGATCCGCCAGCCCGCGTGGCAGACCGGTAAATCCCATGGACAACGACAAGAACGCGGCCCCGGCCAAGATCAATGCAATCATGGCGCTGGTGCGTGTCGCTCCCATCAGGCTTTCGGTGAACGTTTTCCAGTTCAACGATCCTTGACCTGTCGCCAGTAACAACCCCCCGATCACACCAAAAGCAGCCGCTTCGGTTGCGGTGGCATAGCCCAGGTACATCGATCCAATAACCACTGTGATCAGCAAAATCACAGGCAACAGAAAACGGGAATTCCTGACCTTTTCTGAAAAACTTAGTTTGCTTTCATCGTTCGGGTTCCAGTCTTTACCCACCTTCGAATAGATCGCGACATAGCCCATGAACATGGTTGCCAGCACAAGCCCCGGCAGAATGCCTGCAAAGAACAGTTTGGTGATCGATTCATTGATCGTCACACCATAAACGATCAGCGTCAGCGAAGGCGGGATCATAAGCCCCAAAGTCGCCGCCCCAGTCAGCGTCCCGATGATCATCTTCTCGGGGTAATTGCGCTTTCTCAGCTCTGGGATCGACATTTTCCCAACTGTGGTCAAAGTGGCAGCAGAGGACCCCGAAACAGCGGCAAAGACCGTACAGCCCACGATATTGGTGTGCACCAACCCACCGGGCATAGGGGCCATCCAAGGGGACAGCCCTTTGAACATATCTTCGGATAATCGTGTTCGGTACAGGATCTCGCCCATCCAGATGAACATTGGCAGCGCTGTCAGCGTCCACGAGGACGAGGCGGACCAAATGGTGGTGATCATCACGTCACCAACCGGTCGGGTAGTGAACAGCTCCATTCCGACCCACGCGACGCCCATCAGAGCAAGTCCAACCCATACGCCGGACCCAAGCAGCGTAAAAAGGACAAAAAGAAACAGGATGATGACAGATACGTTCTCCATATCCCTATTCTCCGTGGCTTTGATCGGCCAGATCACGGACGATGCGGTGATCGCCCCGGAACAGCACATGGATCAGATGATCTGTCAGGGCGATGGCGAGGATGATCGCCCCGATCAGCATGGTTGACTGCGGTATCCACAGCGCAGTTTTGTCCTGACCCTGACTGATATCGTTGAACTTCCAGCTCCAGTAGACAAAGCGATAGGCGTACCAGCAAAAGTACCACATCACTGCTGCGCCGATGGTAAAGCACCAGATTTCAAGGAGACGGCGCACCCCGTCCGGGACAGAGTTCAACAGGATTGACACCCGAATATGGCTGCCGCGATTCAACGCATTGGCGAAGGCAAGGAACGACGCCGCCGCCATCGCATATCCGGCATAATCCGGAGCGCCTGGAAATACTTCCCCGGTCCAGCGGGCTAACATCTGAACGACGATGAGCAACAATATGGCAATCAGGCTGAGCGCTGCCAGCACACCCGCCGCCAAATAGATGAAATCCAGTACGGACCGAAGCCCTCGCAATACCGCCATACCGTCCCCGCTGTGGTTCGTTTTGAGTGACAGCGGGCAGAGGGTTGGCCCCCGCCCGCCTTATGATGATTACTGCGACGAGCTGAATGCATCGACGATGGCTTTGCCCTCGTCCCCTGCCGCTTCAAGCCATTCGTTTGTCATCGTCACGCCGATTTCTTTCAGCTCTCCCACCATCTGGTCAGAAGCCGGACCAACGGTCATTCCGCCATCGCGTAGACCTTGCAGAGTAAACCCTGTGTATTCTTTGGCACGCCAGTTACCGGCGTATTCAGCCAGCGACGCACAAGCCTGAATGACGTTTTTATTGGCGTCAGACACGCCGGCCCAAACTTCCGAGTTAACCATGACGTAGTTTCGCGGCAACCACGCGTCTACTTCATAAAAATAACTCAGGCTCTCCCAAACCTTACGGTCATAACCGGTCGATCCGGATGACACCATGGACTCAGCAACGCCAGTCGCAAAAGCCTGACTGATTTCGGCAGCTTCGATGGTAACCGGCAGCATTCCCGTCAGTTCGGCCAGTCGGGATGTGGCGTTGTTGTACGAGCGGAATTTGATGCCTGCCATATCCGCGACCGAGTTTACCTCGTTCTTGAAATACAGACCCTGTGGTGGCCACGGCACGGCGTAAAGCAGTGTCAGGTTCTGCTCGGCCAAAAGCTTTTCGATAGACGGCTTGGCAGCGTCCCAGAGTTTCGCGCTGTCGTCAAACGAAGTGGCGAGGAACGGAATAGAATCGAACCCAAACAGCGCATTTTCATTTTGGTGGCCGGAAAGAAGACGTTCGCCGATTGGCGCCTGCCCGGTTTGGATTGCGCGCTTGATGTCACCACCTTTGAACAGCGATCCCGAGGGGTGGGTGACGATTTCGATCTCACCGCCTGTCCCGGTAGTGACGCATTTGGCGAATTCCGCACCTGTTGCCGAATGGAAATTCGATGCCGAATAAGCCATCGGCATGTCCCATTTCTCGGCCAGTGCTGGTGCCACGGTGGCGGCGGTCAAAGCAGTCGCTGCCAGTAGGTTGGTTAGATTTTTCATCGTTTTCTCCCTATTGAGTACTAAAGTGTCGGTGTTTTTCACCGGTCTGTCTTATGTTGTGAAACGCGAAGGCGCATAGACGCTCATATCCGTGTTCGGGGTTCTGCCCGCAATCATTTGCGCCAACAGGCGTCCAGTCTTTGGCCCGCCCGTCAGGCCAACATGATGATGTCCAAAGCCCATATAGGCCCCTTTGATACCCGGTACGTCGCCAATGATCGGGATCGAGTCAGCCGGAGCGGGTCTGTGCCCCATCCATTCCACTTCCTCCTTCCATGTCACGCCGGGAAACGCGGCCCGGGCATTTTTTCGCATCAGGTCAAACGGTGCGCGTGATGGCGCCGCATCTAGACCGCCGAATTCAACGATTCCTGCCAGCCGAATGCGTCCGTCCATTGGCGTCGCCACAAACTTGCCCGCGGCCACCATAACCGGACTACGCGGCATGGCAGAAGGCTCTACCAATTCAATATGATAACCGCGTTCGCTTTCCAGAGGAACTGAAACTCCTAGTCGCTTGGCCAGTGGGCCAGACCAGACCCCCGCCGTCACGATGGCCGTGTCACACGCGATCGTTTCCCCACCGGCTCGCACGCCAGCGACTTGTCCGTTTTCACGAACGACGTCTTCGACATTGGCCCGCATGATCTTGCCACCGTTTGCTTCCACATGCGCGGCGAGATCTTTAACGTAGCGCCCCGGATCGGTGATGTGTCCGTGATCCGCCAGCTTTGCGGCGAAACCGATATCTTCGCTAAAGACAGGATCGTAGGCTTGAAAGGCCTTGCCCTCCAGCTCTTCCCAGTGGAAGCCATGCTTGCGCCGGATTTCCCATCCAAAGGCATCGCCTTCGAAATGGGCCCGGTTTTCATACAAGAACAGATAGTCCGACGGAACGATCCACCTTTCGGCGATCGTGCCTTCGGCCAGCGCTTTGTGGTCGTTCAGGCTGTCTCCGATGATGGGCGTCAGGGCGGATGCGATGCGGTCAACGTCTGAAGCGTTGGCATGGCGCAGGTAGCGCATTAACCAAGGGACCAGCTTCGGCAAATACCCCCATTTCAGAAACAATGGCTGCGACGGGCTGAGGAGCATTTTCGGGGCTTTCTTCAAAAGACCCGGAACAGTCACCGGCACGATCGAACACGACGCCAACACCCCGCCATTCCCGTGCGAGGTACCCTCGCCCGGGCCTTCCTTGTCGATCAGGACTACATCATGGCCATCCCGTTGCAGCCAAACGGCAGCAGAAACACCGACAATTCCTGCGCCGATGATAGCGATTGTTTTGGATTCACTCATGCCGCCACCGCCTTGGCCACGGCATAGTGGTCAAGCTTTGTGACGTCTGGCTTGCCCCCCAGCCCTGGCCCATCAGGGACAACGACATGACCATTTCTTACATCGAATGGTTCCTCCAGAATATCCTCTCTCAGAAAGTACGAAGCCTGATAGAACTCACAGCCCAGTGTGATTTCAGGCGTTGCGGCGATCATGTGAGTGCCGGCCAAATGCGCCAATCCAGCCTCGAACATATCGCCACCATAGGCGCTAAGACCATGCGCCGCGGCGATGCGGGCAACTGTTTGACCACGTGTCAGACCTGCGGATTTCATTATCTTGACAGAGACACCGTCACAAATGCCGTCTCGGGATGCACGTTCCATGTCTTCAGGACCAAAGACGCTTTCGTCAGCCAACAGAGGCACGTCGATCATCTGACGTAGCTTTGCCATCAGGTCATAGTGATGAGCCCGTACAGGTTGCTCGATGAAATCGGGATGGAACTGCGCAACGTCCCGCACTTGTGCTGGTGCGTCTTCAATGGCAAGCCCTTGGTTATAGTCCACGCGGACAGAAAAATCAGGATAGTTTCGGGCCAGGTTTTCTAGGCGCATGATGTCAAAGGCATGATCTTTGAACCCGGTCTTTAGCTTGACGATCCGGACGCCATCGTCCCGCAACCGTGCCAACAGTTCGATGTCCTGAGTAAAGTCAGGATTGGCGATCGAACAGCTTAGCGGGATGGTTCCACGGTACTTGCCACCCAGAAGCGACCAGACCGGCACCGCGCTGATCCTACCAGCTAAATCCAGCAAAGCAGTTTCCAAAGCGGCTTTGGCCTCGGTGCAATGGGCGACCACATAGGCGGCACGCGCCATGATCGCCGCCCGATCCCCGACTTTCGCACCGACGACAAAAGGCCGCAGATACCGGTCGAGTGCGGCATAAGTTGCTTCTGGCGTGCCTGTGAACACCGACCAGGGCGAGGCCTCGCCAAATCCTTCACTGCCATCTTCCGACCTCAGGCGCAGGATCACGACCTCACAAACACCTTCGACAGACCCGATACCGTGATCTCGGCGGGACGTTACTGGAAGTTCCAGATGCCACAGGTCGTATCCGGTTATTGTTTGCGTCAGATCGCCCATTCTTCCTCCCAGCGGTAGAAAGCAGCCTGCCTTGACGTCCATATCATTTCAAATACTATATTTTTGATACTTCATCAGAAAAAGTGATGGGATAAACAGTGTCTCTAAGGTTTCGGCAGCTGCAGGCTTTTCACGCGATCATGGAAACCGGAACCGTGACCGGTGCGGCGTCTGTGCTGGGCATCTCGCAGCCGGGCATCAGCAACCTGCTTGCACAGCTGGAACGCGAAGCCCGCCTGCCCTTGTTTGAGCGGAACAAGGGGCGTCTATTGCCGACCCCCGAGGCAGAACTATTATACCGGGAAGTAGATACGGTCGTTCGGGGTCTCGATCATGTGGCACAAGCCGTGTCAGACTTGCAGAACAAACACCCCGGACAGTTGCAGGTCGCCTCACCACATCTTCTGTCCTTCGGTTTCATGCCGCGAGAGATTGCCCGCTTTGCCAAATCACGGCCGAACCTGTCCGTCAGTTTCCAATCTCAGTATTCCTCGAAAATTCAGGAATGGGTGACCTCTGGTCTGTTCGAGATCGGCATAATCGAAATGCCTGTTCTTCACGACACCCTGAACTATCAGGTTTTTCAATTCGAAACCCTTGCGACCTTTCCGGAAGACAGTCCCTTGGCCGCCTATGATATCCTGACCCCTGAAACACTCGAGGACGAGCCCTTTATCGTCATGGGTCCCGAACATCAGACCCACCTCAAAACACGCGACATCTTTACGACGGCAGGGCGCACGTGGCGGACACAGATACACACGCATCTGTCCGAAAACCTCCTGAGCTTTGTCAAGCAAGGCATGGGTGTCGCGATGATTGATCCATTTACCGTCGCGTTCGACGGCGAAAGCGGGTATCAAACCCGACCGTTCCGACCGGCCGTGATGCTGGATCTGGCGATAATCACGGCAAAAGGACGCCCGTTGTCCGCCATCGCTCAGGAATTTCTGGCACAGTTGGTCCCGTCAATCGAGTCTTATGCTACCCATTCCGAAACCGGCGCCGCCGCTTCGTGAAGCGGTTGAGAATGGATGTCGACCAGTGTCGGCCCGTCATGTTCCAGCGCCTGCTTCAGAACACCGCGTAAGTCTTCGGGGTCTTTCACCGTCCAGGATTTGACACCAAAGGCCGATGCAACTGCCGCATGATCGGTTCGATTGAAATCAACGTTGTAATAGCGCTGACCAAAGCCGGCATTCTGACCGGCCTTGATCCAGCCAAACACCGAGTTTGAGAAGACGATCGAGGTGATTGGCATGTTGTGCCGCACCATCGTTTCAAACTCACCGCAGGCGAAGCCAAAGGATCCATCACCCATCACCGCCAACGTTTTGACCGAAGGCCGTCCGACATGCGCGCCCATCGCAGCCCCCAACGAATAGCCTAGCGCGCCATGCGCGCGATTGGTGATGAAATGCCTCCCCGGCCTCTGCCAGCGATAATGCGCACTGAAGTAAGGGCACGGTGTTCCGGGATCGGCGACGACAATCGCATCATCATCCAATACTTCCATTAGATCCGCCATTACGCGTTCGGGCCGGATGGGTGTATCCCGACTGGCTGCGAGTGGGGCAAAAGCCGCCATCTTGGCCTTCCACGCAGCAGAGGCTTTGGCTGCTCCGCCCAAACCGGACAGATCCTTGCGCACTTCCAAAGCGCGTGCCAAAGCCTCCAACGCCAGTCGTGCGTCGGCGCAGATCGCAACCTCGGTCTGATAATTCGCCCCGATCACCATCGGATCGCTATCTATATGAATGATTGTGGCGCCCCGCCCCGGGCTTCTCCAACGCTCGGTGGTGACAGATCCGGCGCGGCAGCCGATGAACAACACGACATCGGCTTGATCAACAACTTCGCGGGTTGCGGCCACGCCACCGTTTGATCCAACGACGCCCAAGGCCAGTGGATCGGTTTCGGCAATTGACCCCTGCCCCGACACCGTCGTGGCAACAGGCATGTCTAACAGGCTCGCAACACGGCGCAGTGCGTCCTCCGCACCGGACAGAACCGGCCCGCCGCCGCATATCGCGACCGCAGATTTGGCCCGCGCCAGGATATCAGCTGCCGCCTCAACAGCGTCTGGGTCAGGCCCCGCACGCTCGGCTGGGTAGCTGCGATGGCGCGCATCTGCCCAGATATCGGCCTCGTCCACTGGGGCTTTCTGTGTGTCAAACGGCAAAGCCAAATGTGTCGCGCCAGGTGTTCCGGTTGTCATCGCCCGAAATGCAGTCCGCACCATCGCAGGCAGACGCGCGGCATCGTCCAATGACGCATTCCACTTTGCCAGCGGCTTGAATAGCGCGGCCTGGTCAAGTTCGGTCAAAGGGTATTTCCCGCGGCTGGTTGTCGCCACATCAGAGGTAATCGCAAGAATTGGCACCGAGCTTTCATTGGCTTCGATAACCCCCGGAAGGATATAAGTCGCCCCACCTCCTGACGGCCCTTCGCAAACGCCTGGCTTGCCGGTAACGCGGGCATATCCATCTGCCATATAGGCAGCATGGCGTTCATCCCGGGTCAGAATGTGTTGAATTCCATGATCAATCTGTGCCAGCGCATCATAGAACGGCAATGTCGTATCACCGCAAAGACCAAACATATGTTCCACGCCGTGCGCTTCCAGCATGCGCACCAAAGCCTCAGCACCCGTCAGATAGTTGGTCCCCGTCATAGCCTGCGATTCCCTTTGCAATAATTGCACGCAGATCTGTATACAGTTTTGTATATTGATTTCAAGCTTGAGCTGTGGCACCTGTACTTTGACTGAAACAGGCGGGTTCTATGGCAGGTCCACGAGTTGATGATATCTATGATCAGGTAAAGGCGATGGCGGTTTCATTTCGTCTGCGACCAGGTGATCGCCTAAACGAAGTTGCCTTATCAAAAGAACTGGGCGTTAGCAGAACGCCGCTGCGTGAAGCGCTGAACCGATTGGTTGCGGAGCGACTGTTCGACTTTCGCCCCGGACAGGGTTTTTTCTGCCGCCCGTTGAATGCCCAAACCGTTTTCGATCTATTCGAGCTGCGCGAAATCATCGAAACGGCCGCTGTTCGCGCAGCCTGCTTGAAAGCCACCGATGATCAACTGACGGACCTGAGAGATGAGCTTTATGCGACCGGTATCGACATCACAGGCCTGACGGTTCAAGAGGCCGTCAGCCGGGACGAAGCATTTCACCTTGGGATCGCCCGGTTGTCTGGCAATGCCGAGCTATTGCAGACCCTGACGCGGATCAACGAACGCATCCGCTATATCCGCTGGATCTCGATGAGCCTTGATAGGGTCCAGCGTTCGAAGGACGAACATAAGCGGGTGATGCAGGCCCTTCTGGACCGCAATGCTGAAGAAGCCGCACACGTCTTGGGGGCGCATATCACCAAGCGAATGGATCAAGTACAGGAGGCCGTGCGGTACGGTATCTCTAGCATCTACATGGAAGGGTCCGACGACATCTCGGGCCGTATCATCGAGGAAGCATAGGATATGATCGCAAAAGGTGGCAAATCGATCTATGGAGCGTCTGTTGGCATTCTTATGCTCGACGCCCAGTTTCCACGCATTCCCGGGGACATGGGCAATGCGCTGACATGGCCGTTTCCGGTGCTGTATCGTATCGTTCGAGATGCCTCGCCCGATTTGGTGGTCCGTCACCGGGCCGAAGGCATGCTGGACGCTTTCATCGAAGCGGCTCAGGATCTGGTCAAGGATGGCGTGGACGGTATCACCACCAATTGCGGCTTCCTGTCTCTGTTCCAGAACGAGCTGGCCGAGGCAGTGCCTGTGCCTGTTGCCACGTCATCGCTTATGCAGGTTGAAACGGTGAACCGCGTCCTTCCAGCCGGAAAACGCGCCGGAATTCTTACCATTTCAGCCAGTGCGCTGACCAAGGATCATCTCCAAATCGCTCGGGTCCCCGACAACACACCAATTGGGTCAACCGAAGGCGGATACGAATTCACCCGTGCGATCCTAGGCAACGAATTCGCACTAGACGTGGACAAGGCGCGCGCTGACAATGTCGACGCTGCGCTGGCCCTGAAATCAGACAATCCAGACCTTGGCGCGATAGTTTTGGAATGCACAAATATGTGCCCCTATGCTGCAGATATTCAACACGCAACGGGGTTGCCGGTGTTTTCCATTGTGACATTCGTAACCTGGTTTCAGGCCGGGCTTGTTCCGATCAAGTACTGAATCTCTTCGCCCTTGCCGATACTAAGCAATGTATTCCAAGAAGTTGGGTGAATTGAGTTTCAAAATACGATTTCGTGCCCGTTTTGAATGGTCATGAGTTGCTTCTAGAAGCCCACTGTTTTCCGACGGGAACACCCTCATCTGTTCAGAAATACTCGGAGTTTGGCGCGCTCTGGGACTGTTTCTGAGCAGAACCGCAGCTCAGATTTCTCATTGAAAAGTGGCGGACGACTTGATTCTGTCAATCAAGGCTGCTTTGGTACAGCCTTAATTTTATATTTATTTATTAACTTCAATGCCGCCTTATCGTTCACGCCTCCAGCACGGGCAAAAACCCCAACATGGTTGGGACTCAGCCACTATGCTAGTCTGAGCGCGCAGTTATGGTAAACCGGAAGTCTCAAAAGGTTATTTTTTGAATGGTAGGGTCTAAAGACAACGAACTCAGATTGCGAATTGCCGTTATTGCCTTTGCCGATGTGGCCAACTACTCGCGTCGCATTCGCGAAGATTTGGAGGGGACTGTGCACGCGTGGACGACGCTTCGCCAACAAGTCATTTACCCTACCGTGGCAACCGCCTCCGGCCGCGTTATCAACGAAGCTGGAGACGCGGCGCTGATTGAATTCCCAAGTGTGCGCACCGCAATCAACTGGGCGCTTGATGTTCAACGCTCAATGCGGGGCAAACGCAAATCCCACGCTGGTATGCGGTTGCGTATAAGCATCAATGTCGACGATGTATTGGATGACGGTGAAACAATCCAGTCAGACGGGGTTGTTGTCACGTCACGAATTCACCAATTGGCGGCACCGGGTTCGGTTGTGGTTACGCAATCGGTGCGCGATATTATCCGAACCCAACCCGGCCTGACTTTCCGTGGGCTCGGCGCGCCTCAACTGAAGAACATCGACTTTCCTATTCGTGTCTACGCGGTGGAAGAACAGGCCGACAAACGCGGCTTGGTGCGCCCGCATGCGAATTGGTCAACTAGGCCTACTCTGGCTGTTCTCCCGTTTGAAGTGTCCGGCGATGATAACCAACGTTATTTTGGCGAAGGCATTACCGAGGATATAATCACCGGTGTGTCACGCAGCCGTGCCATGTTTGTTGTCGCTCGCAATTCTACCCTACAGTTTTCCAAAGGTGATAAAAACTCCAAAGAAATCGCATCGGCACTCGGAGTGAAATATCTACTCAACGGCTCAATTCGTCGACAGGGCGCGGTATTGCGCATCAACACCGAACTGGTTGACGTTGACCGCGACCGCGCCATTTGGCGCGAACGATTTGACGGCGTTTCCGAAGATATTTTTTCGTTCCAGGATCAAATCGTGTCCAGCATTGTCGCGACGCTGGAACCCAAGGTGCTCAACGCAGAAACGTCTAATCTGGGCACGCGCGCTACAGAAAACCTCGATGCGTATGACTGTGTACTTCGTGCATTGTCAGAGCTCTATCTGGCGAACGGCGAAAGCTATTTGCGTGCCCGAGATTATCTATCGCAGGCAGTGCAGCTTGATCCCGGATATGCCCAGGCGCATGCTTATCTAGCCTGGTGCCTTAACTTTATCATGGCAGAAGGTGCGTCCAAGAACATTGCCGACGATCGGAACCTAGCCATCCAATGCGCCCGCCAGGCGCTCAACCTTGATCCGGAGGATGCGCTTAATCTTGCGGTTCGTGCACACATACTTGGCCTCCATGAACAATCCCCAAAAGACGCCGTGGAATTGCTGGATGAGGCGTTGCAGTTGAACGAGAACTTGCCTGTTGCCTGGGGTCTCAGCGCTACAAATCTTGCGTATTTGGGAAATTGCGAAGAAGCGCGGGATCGATTGTTGAATGTCTGGCGGCTGACACCCTACGATCCCCTGAACTTTTTCTATCAGACGGCAGCAGGCCTAATTGAGTTTGTTGCCGGAGACTACGAACAGGCGATTACGCAGCTCAAGCGGGCCAATAGAAGAAAACCAAATTTTGTGGCTGGATTGCGCTTACTCGCCGCCTCGTTGGGAAACAACGGGAACCTGGTCGAAGCGCGAGAGGTCGCTCAGAAACTTATAGAACAGGATCCTGGTTTCTCGGTTCGGGATTTTGTGGCATGGTATCCCATACAAGCACCGGCCGCATTGGAGCAATTGGAACACGGTTTGATAGCAGCCGGATTACCACCGGCCCATGTTCGAGAAGGCTGCTAATTGGTGCGACTCAATACAAGCTATCGTTTCTAAGAAGGGGTTTGATTTAACAATTTATCGGCTGACATGCCGAAAAGCCGACAGAGGGGGTTACTGATCATGACATCTAGTGGTTCGCGTTCAGGTGCTGCAAACGGCCTTGGGGCCAGCCAAGGGCTGGGCCTGGGTTTGGGCTCGTCTCAAGGTCTGGGACTTGGGCTTGGCCTTGGACTTGGTAACGGACTGGGTCTCGGCAATGGTCTAGGACTGGGCAATGGGCTTGGTCTCGGCAATGGTTTGGGATTGGGCAACGGGCTTGGTTTAGGTAACGGGCTCGGGCTTGGCTTGGGTAATGGGCTTGGCTTGGGTAATGGGCTTGGCTTGGGACTGGGGAATGGCGAAGGGGCAATACCCGTCGGAGCAGATGGCGGCATAGGCTTTGTAAGAAGCTACTACGCCACGCCAATTGAGCTGGCATTGCTGCCCTGGTCGCTGAACTTCACGCCCGATAACGCGGGCGTCCCGCCCTTCCCGCTGGATTTCATGATTAGCCCCTATCAGGACGAGGGCAAGGCACCCGTTCTGGCCTGGACCACCGAGGACTGGGATCCTGCGCTACGGTTCTGGACGCTACCCTTTGATGACCACCTGAATGAATGGCTTCGCGCGGCGGACCGGTCTGAACCAGCCACACTTGCAGCGCTTGAATTCGCCGGGCAATGGGAAAAATGGCATCCTGACTTCTTCAATGATCAGGCTGGAGGCGGAGAAGGCCCTGGCGCTGAGACATGGGTAACAAGCGCTGATCTGGCCTGGCGTTACGTCTTGAATAGCGGCGATACGAATGCAGAGAAAAAAGCAAAGTCCGAAGCCGCTTTTGCAGCCATTCAAGTCGAACTTGAAACGCTTAAATACTACATGGAGGATGATCGCGCGAGCTACCTCGTGGAATGCGATGTGCAGGCTGATGGTCTGCCCGCCTATCTGATACATTTCCTTGGCGCGAACTCTTTCGATCACCCCTATACCCTCAAACTGATCGATCTTGGACTGGCGGTCGGGAACGTCGCCTATATGTCCTACAAAGCTTACTATAAACGTGTGCGCCCATCTATATTGATGCCTGGCCTGACAGTTCCGTTTGGGCCGCCAGCGCATCCGGCATTCCCCAGCGGACACTCTTTCCTGGCATACTTCATCTCATTACTTTTGCTTGAGATCCCGGGAATTGCATTCCGCTACGGTGTGCAGGTCGGCCCTAATCCGGGCAATGGAGATCTGCTTGGCAAGCCAGATCTTAGCTACATGATGCAAGCGGTAAATGACATTCACTCTCCGTTGCTTCAAATTGCGAACAGAATTGCGGTCAACCGCGAACGCATCGGCGTGCACTATCCCACTGACTCGTCTGCCTCGCGCCACCTTGCGTCTAATATCTGGTCGGACATCATGGCGAATGACATCATCTGTCCGACGGTTCACACGATCCTGTCGCACGCAAAAAGCGAGTGGCCAGCTGGTTGGGCCGATGCCGATGTTCAGGTCGTTCCAGCGCCCGGGCCCTAGCCGCGCCACAGACCTAGATTGTTGTCCGTGGCCACCAGATCGGTCAGCGCTCGGGGCGTCCCTGGCAAGTTGGGTGTGACGTCACCCGCCTCCACCTCAAGCGCGACCGGAAGTGCTTTCGCAGGGTCGGTGTTGGCATGATCATCTGCGCAGCTGATTTCGAACAACAATACCGCGTTGTTTGTGGCCATCGCATCTTGCACTTCTTGGTCCAAGTCGCCAGCGTCCGTTTGAGTTGATACTCCGGAAGCGATGTCTCCCAGTGGCAGCGAAAACACCCGATCTTCCCATTTCAAGCTACTCGGATCCTCATCCCAACCTGGTGTTGACGGATCGCCGCTCAGCTTGCCAATCCAAATCCTCAGCTCGACGTTTTCGGCAGCCACACTGCCGCGATTGCCAAAAACCACAGCATTGGTCATCAACCACAACGGATCGACGCCCCAATCCAACGAAACCGGACGATAGCTGCCTGGCCCGTATTCAACCGGTCCAACAGAGGTGTCTTCCGTTTCGGGACGCCTATCGGCGACATAGATGTCCACCTCGGGTGGCACGCCTATACCATTATGTGGTTTGGCAGGATCGGGCGGAAACATGCCTTGTGCTTCAAACGACCAGCGCACAACCTTATTTGCCAACCCGCCGTGCCATTCCACAGGCTGAATGCCGCCAAAGCGGTAGTCGACGATTGGCAACGGTGACAGCGTTCCCACATCAGATTCTTGCATACCTGTTTGGAGGAATTCCGCCATCGACGGCGATTGAGCAAATCCATCAATCGCCCGAACCAGCAGGTACAACGTTACGAACGAGGCGCGTTCACGCACCTTCTGGTCCGTCCCCTGCTCTGGGTTCCCCATTACATAGGTGTCGCCGCCCAAGGCGCGATACAGGCGAAACAGCGTCGATGACAAGATTTGCTCTGTCAAATAAGACTTAAACCGAAATCCTACTGAAGGCTCCGTCTCTAGCACGGAACGATTTAAGGTCCCATACCATGCCCACCCCAACAGCGGTGTTCGATCATGGCGGCGTGTCGAAAACACAAAGGGATAAGTCACGCCACGAAACGAACTTGCAACGCCGTCGCGTGTATCGGCAAGGCGAGAGATAGGATCGAAAGCGACCGCAGCCATGCCATCGCCTGGGCTGTGGCAAAAATCAAATTCCAGTTGCCCTATTCGAGCGGCCAACAGGTAATGTGAAAACTCGTGGAGCATCCAACGTCCGCTTGACGCTATACCAAGTGGTTCTGCCCATTTTCGGCGGCCATCAGGCTGTACCGGCCTGTCCCAACGGTTCAGGTTGGCCAACGCCAGATTCATCTCGATTGCTGGTTTCTCTGCCCCAATTTCAGGCTGTTGCGGCGGATCATATTTGACTTGAGCGTTTATCGTACGACCGCCGCCTCCTGGTCCGGGCGTAATGCCTGCTCGATAGAATATCCCGATATCCTTTTGTGCATGAATAACGAAACTGTCTGGAACAATGCCAAAGGCAGACAACATGCGAAAGAAATCAGCGGCGTTGCAGTAGGCGTTGAGTGCCGCAAATTCGTTACTGCGAGGTGGGATGTCACCCAATTTGGCTGACGGTATCGTTTTGACGGTTTCTCCGTTTGAAGCTGCGGGCCTGTCCTCGGGGACAAGTTTCGGACATAGGCGAATTTCAAACCCATCACCTTCCAGTTTAGCAGGCACTGGGCGATCAACGAAATACTCTACCAGCATTGCGTCATCACGCGGCGGGCGTCGCAGTGTCCAGTCGTACTGCGCCGGCGGATCACTTGCGTCATACCAACCCGACGGTGTTTGTACAAAAACACTGGCATTGTGCACGGCATGCGTTACCAACTCGTGTTTTGTTGTGCCGCTAATGATCAACTTGAGATCGGGACCCGTTGTGTCGACGCCAGAGATTTCTGATTGCACCTGAAAACCCAAAGAGGTGCCTGCCCTGGGTTTGCTTGCCCGAGCCTTTGATCGCAATGAAAACAAAGGACCCTCCCGGATCAAGGATTCCTCTGACACGATGCGGGGCCAGATTTCTTCGACAACAACAGTCTCCGCGCTTGTCCCTGACGAGGATGCAATGTCCGCGTCGAACCGCCCCAGCTTTGCGGCGCTGGTGAAACCATGGACTACTCTCGAATAGATTTCGCGATTGTCCTCTTTCAACAAAAAGAACTGTTCCGAAAAGCTTGTGTATCCCGGCAGTGGCAGTTCTGCCGTCATTGTACGTATGGTTACTTTCAGACCGTCAGGGGAGCGCTCAACCGCCATCGGTATACGAAGACCCACATTGTAGGAAAAAACGTCGAGCCTGTTTTCGTTCTGCTGTCCTTCGGCGGCAGTGAGAATAATCGTAGCGGGGAGTTCGTGCGTTTTGGTGTCGCGAGATAAGTTCCATGACCCAATGAACTCTGGCTTTTGCCCATAGTTTTTTCCAACCGCTGGCCAAACAGGCAGCCATTGAATGTAGTTTTCCAGAAATAACGAAGGGCGTGACGGGAACAGCGCGCGTTCCCACGACTCTGGAAGATCCAACCCCTTGTCGACGTGATTATAATCTTCCAAAAATTTTTGCAGATGGCGCAAATAGTTGGCCGCCACTTCGCCAAGGAGTTCCGCCGTAACCTCGGACGCTCCTTCAATAACTGCCGAATATGGAACACCGATATGCGAAGCACGTCGCGATGGGCGGCCAGTTTGCGGAAACTGTTTTTCAAACGTGAGCCAGCGCTTGTATTGGCCTTCGGGATATTTGTTGTAAGGGCCAGGTGGCCAAGCGGGATTTTCGACATCAGGATTTTTTGACAATATGGTTCTCCAGAAAATTGCAGGTATTAAAAGAACACATTGACCTCATTGTAGCTGAAATTCCTCTCGCTCGATAGAAGGCGAAGCTCTGGTCAACGTGTGACCAACCACGGCTATGGCGGAATGACAGCGTAATTGAGCCTCCGCATCGTGATTTAGGTCTCTTTAACATTCTGGAATTATTAAAAATTAGTACTCTCGCATGTGGAGCCCCGGATATCAGACCTGCTTTCCGAATTTACCCGCAGATTGCCGGTTGCCAGTCCCCAAAACGATCTCACCGAATCTCGACACTTAGACTTTCCGATCGATCTTGGCTTAAGGTGTCCGACTTGAACGGCCCATGTTTGCGACGGTCACACCAACAAAAGTGAATTGCGACACTATTCCTGGTTAGAAAACACAGCTTAAGTGAGACGTGCATAAGTGGCAGCACTGTCAGGCAATTCGAACCAGTTTCAGCCAGGCCAGTGGGGCTGCACGATTGTCGCCTAAAGGCCGCAAAACCTGACCAATGCAGAACATGTCAGCTTGAAGGTGGGGCTGGTTGTGAAGTACCTGAGAAGCGGTCGTTTGTTCATGGACGGAGGTTTAGAAAGTCCGGGCGGCCTCTAGCAAAGTGCTTCTGACAAAATCCCTTAACGCATCCCTTGATCGTGAACGCAATATAGTGCCCACCGCACAACGACTCTTTCCAACTCCGCGCAAGTCGGCTTCTACCGACGACGTTTGGACATGAACTTAGTACGTTTTGGTCAGACGAACCTGTTTACGTAGTTTTCCAAGTATTCTTGCCGTCCCGAACGAGGCTCGGGCTTGATCGCTTCAATCAGAACACGAGAAGCAACTTCTTCTAGGCTGGACCCCAGCATGACCTGAGCTTCGGGACTTTGCCAACCTGAGTATCTATTCGCCAGCGCTGAATCGAGGCCACCGTCCTCAATCATTGCGGCGGCGGCCTTCAGGCCTCTGGCGCAAACATCCATTCCACCGACATGCGCCGCAACAAGATCTTCAGCATCTATCGATTGCCGACGGATTTTCGCATCAAAGTTTGTACCGCCCGTCGAAAACCCACCAGCTTTCAGGATGTAGTAATAGGCCAAAGCGACTTCGGGGGTGTTGTTCGGGAATTGATCCGTGTCCCAGCCCGACTGGTAGTCGTTTCGGTTCATATCGATAGAGCCCAGCATTCCCTCTGCTGCGGCTACGGCGATTTCGTGTTCAAAACTGTGGCCCGCAAGAATTGCGTGCCCCTGCTCGAGGTTCAGCTTCACCTCATCCTCGAGCCCGTATTTTCTTAGGAACCCGATACACGTCGCCGCATCATAGTCATACTGATGCTTTGACGGTTCCTGCGGTTTGGGTTCGACCAGAATGGCGCCTTTGAATCCAATCTTGTGCTTGTAATCCACTACCATATTCAGAAAGCGGCCCATGTGATCCAGTTCGGCTTTCAAATCGGTGTTCAGCAAAGTCTCGTATCCTTCACGCCCCCCCCACAGAACATAGTTTTCACCGCCAAGCTTATGCGTAGCGTCAATACAGGATTTCACAGTGGCGGCGGCAAATGCGAAAACGTCGGGGTCTGGGTTGGTGCTGGCACCTGACATCCAGCGGCGATGGCTGAACATATTGGCGGTACCCCAGAGGAGTTTGGTTCCAACCGCCCGCATCTTTTCGCCGATATAGTCGGTGATTTCCTCGAGGGTTCTCAGGTTGTCCGCAAAGTTCCCTTGTTCGGGCCGGATGTCTGCGTCGTGCCAGCAAAAATATGGCTGCCCCAGAATGTCGAACATCTCAAAGGCAATGTCTGCCTTCATACGGGCGCGACCCATATCATCCTGCGGATGCCATGGACGTTCAAGAGTCGGGCCACCAAATGGATCGCCGCCTTCCCACGCAAAGGAGTGCCACCAGGCCACAGCAAACCGCAGGTGATCTTCCATACGTTTGCCCATGACAACCTCGTCCGGGTTGTAATGGCGGAAGGCCATAGGATTGCTGCTGTCAACGCCTTCATACCGGATCTTTTCGATCCCTTCAAAGAAACGGCTTGTCACACCTGCCCCCTATTCAGCTGTTTGTCCTGGCTGTTTGCCAAGAATGATCATCGACAACAGGTCGTCGTCGGTTACGTCGGCAATGTTCACTGTTCCGACCAGTTTTCCGTTCTTCATGACCGATGCGCGATCACACAGTTCCATCACCGCGTGAACGTCATGATCAATCAGGAATATCCCTATTCCTTGAGCCTTTAGTTGGTGGATCAGGTCTGCCACCATCTGCGTCTCATGCGGACCCAAAGCCGCGGTGGGTTCGTCCATAATCAAAATACGGGCGTTGAAGTACACGGCACGCGCGATCGCGACGGATTGGCGTTGCCCACCAGACAACGCGGAAACCGGATCGTTGAACTTTTGAAAGTTCGGGTTCAATTGCGCCATGATCTTGCGGCACTCGGACTCCATCGCTGCGTCATTGACCAGTCCGAACGGCGTGGTCATTTCGCGCCCCAGGAAAAGGTTCGACGTTGCATCCAGATTGTCTGCAAGGGCGAGAGTCTGGTAGATCGTTTCGATGTTGTTGGCCCGTGCATCGCGGGGGTTGTTGATCTCAACCGGTTTGCCATCGATCAGGGTCTCTCCGTGATCCATCTGATAGGCCCCGGACAAGGCCTTGATCAAAGTGGATTTCCCGGCTCCGTTATGCCCGAGCAAGCCTACGACCTCACCTGGGTAGAGGTCGACCGATACGCCGTCCACCGCTTTGATTCCACCGAAAGACACCGAGATATCGCGCATTTCGACCAGTGGCGGTGCGCCTGAGCCGCGACCAGATGCCGAAGGCGTTTGCTGCGTTTCCTGAGCTTGCATCACTTTGCCCCCAATCGTTTGCGGTAGACGATATCTATATAGACAGCGAGCACCAGAACGCTGCCAACGACGATGTTCTGAAACGGTGCATCAACGCCAACCATCGCCATCCCGGACTGAAGTGCTTGCATGATTAAGGCGCCAAGGATCGCGCCATAAATGGTCCCGATGCCGCCAGACAGTGCAGTACCGCCTATGACGGCTGCGGCAATCACCCTCAACTCGTCCAGAGTGCCTATGTCATTGGAATGGTTGGCCAGCCGAGCCGATGCAACCACAGCCGAAACAGCACAGAGGAATCCCATCAACGCAAATATCTTGACCGTTAGCATTCGCGTATTGATTCCCGAAAGCTCAGCCGCGTCCGGGTTGCCGCCGGTCGCAAAGATATAGCGACCGAAACGGGTTTTGCGAGCCACTATGGTCAGAGTGACCGCAACGATAATTAGTATGAGAACGGAAATCGGTATGCCATATCCTACAACCAGCCCCTCTGGCATCGTTTCTCCACGGGCCTCAAACATACGTTGCAGCCTACGTGTCGGAATGGCGTAGCTGTTTACGATGTAGACATACCCAAGGATCGCAATCGCAATGATCCCGGCCAGAGTGGTTTCGGCCCAAACAGGTTTCACAGGGAAGCCATGCGCAGCCTTGGCGCGCCTCCCGCTCCACAAAACCCAGATTGCGATTGCGGCTGCAAACAGACCGAACATCCAGCTTGTCGTTGAACCCAAAGTTCCGTTGGTTCCTCCGAACATCAGGAACGTGCTATCCAATGGGCCAATTGTCTGCCCGCTGGTCAAATACCAGGCCACGTTCCGCCAGACCAGAAATCCGCCTAGGGTCACAATGAAAGCGGGTATAGTTAGATAGCCTACCATCCATCCGTGAAAAGCCCCGATCAAGGTGCCGACGAACAACCCGACCACGATCGTGATGGCCCATGTCGCGGGATTGTTAAGCCCCATTCCCAGCATACTAGGTAGCAGCTCGGTTTGTGTCATTGCCATCACGGCTGATGTGGTCGCCAGCAACGCACCAACCGACAGGTCGATGTGGCGCGTGACGATGATAAAGACCATTCCGCAGGCCATGATGGCTACTGAAACCGTCTGGATCGAAAGGTTAAACAGGTTGCGAGGGGTCAGAAAGCGCCCGTCCGTAACGATATTGAACCCTATGCACAAGATGACAAACGCGCCGATCATTCCCAAAAGCCGCATGTCCAGTTCCAGTTGTTGGAACAGGTTTGGCTTTGCTTTTTCAGGTATCGGCTGAGACGAAGTTTCGGTCATTTCCGATCTTTCATATTCAGCAATGGTCCCTGGCCCTGAATGCGGGCCAGGGACTGACAAGTTTAGCTACACGGGGCCGGGCCGTTTTCTACGCCCTGGCATAGGTCCTCTAGCGGGATCCAACCGGCATCGACAACAACGGACAGGTTGTCCTTGGTGATCGGAACCGGCGCCAAGAAGACCGAGTTCATCTCGGTACCACCTGGTGATGTCCAGCGTACCGCCTCTTCGACCTCAGCAGGGCTTGTTCCACCGCTGAGAGCGACCGCGATTTCACCGGCCGCTTTGCCGAGCTCGCGCGCATCTTTCCAAACCGAAACGGTTTGCGTACCCAGCGCCACTCTGTTCAGGGCCGCATGGTCCCCATCCTGACCAGAAACGGGGATACCCTCCATACCCTGCGCAGTCAGAGCTGCGACGACACCACCGGCAGTTCCGTCATTCGAAGCAACTACCGCGTCCACGTTGTTTTCATTCGCGGTCAGGATCTGCTCCATGTTCCGTTGCGCATTCGCCGGGAGCCAGCCGTCGGTATATGCCTCGCCCACAATCACTATGTCACCACTGTCTACTGCGGCGCCAATAATCTCTTGCTGACCACCGCGCAGAAAGTCGGCGTTCGGGTCAGTCGGAGACCCCTTGATCATCACGTAGTTACCCTTGGGCATCGCGCCAAAAACCGCCCGCGCCTGCATCCGTCCGACTTCAACGTTGTCGAAAGTCAGATAAAAAGCGCGTTCATCTTCGATAAGACGGTCATAGGCGATGACCGGAATGCCTTCGTCGGCGGCCGCCTGCACGGCCGGACCGATCGCTTGCGCATCTTGCGCAAGAATAATCAGTGCGTCCACGCCTTGCGCGATCAGACTTTCAATGTCGGAAAGCTGTTTTGCCGAAGACGATTGTGCGTCCGCTGAAAGGTATTCGGCGCCACCGGCTTCAAGCGCAGACTTGATGGCCGCTTCGTCCGTTTTCCAGCGTTCTTCCTGAAAGTTTGACCAGCTTACGCCAACCACTGGTTCTGCAAACGCCGCAGATGCCAGCAATGTAAACGCAGCCGAGAAGCTGAGAATTCGTTTCATGATTTCCTCCCATTTGCTGAGCCATCGCATCTCGATTCGTGGCCCTCACCTGTATTGAGTAGCATATTTATTTCAGTCGGTAAAATATTTACTCTATTCGAAATGCAGAAATCCAAATAGATTGAAGCCATGACAAGATTCGTGAGGACAAGATGCTGAAAAGCAAAGATTCTCCCAATTCTCTGGATCAAAGAAACGCGACCCGCCTTCGGGTCCTTGAGCATATCAGAACGCGCGGATCGATCTCGCGAACTGATATCGCTTCGGCGTTGGAGACCAGCCCGGCAACAGTCACCGCAGCAACCGCCGATCTGATTGCTGCCGGCCTGATCAAAGAGATTGAAGGCGAAACGTCCTCCAAATCCGCGAAACGCGGCAGACCGAGGGTCCTGCTGCAGTTGGATGGGCGATCCCATCTGGTGGCGGGCCTGAAAGTGGCGCGTCATGTCATCTCGGTCCTGCTAGTCGATTTCGAAGGCAATGAGGTCACGTCACATATACACAAGCTGCATGAGGTCCAGATGACACCGGTTGGATTTGTGGCAACCGTTCGACTGGCTCTGGAGGAGGCCTGCAGGAAGATCGACGGGTCGATCGAAAAATTGGCAGGCGTCTCAATCGGAATTGCAGGGCTGGTCGATGCCAACCGGAACTTCGTGCATTGGTCATCCTCGATCACCGAGCGAAACGTCGATTTCAACCGTCTGTTTGCAGAAGGCCTGCCCTGCCCTACTTTTGTTGAAAACGACGCCAATCTTGTCGCAAAGGCCGAGCAGTTGTTTGGGCAAGGCAAAGGCCTGAAGAACTTTCTGGTGGTAACGATCGAACACGGCGTTGGGCTTGGTATTGTGCTGGATGGCAAGCTCTATCGTGGAGAGCGCGGCTGCGGCGCTGAGTTTGGGCATGCCAAGGTTCAGCTTGATGGCGCCTTGTGCCAGTGCGGCCAACGTGGCTGTCTTGAGGCCTATGTCGGGGACTACGCCTTGCTGCGCGAAATGACGGTCACGGGCCACAGCTCAGAGATGGCTAACGTCTCAGACATTCATGTTCAGGCCAATGCAGGCGATCAGCGCGCGACCTCGGTTCTGGCACGCGCAGGTCAGATGTTCGGTCTGGGAGTGTCCAACCTGATCAATCTATTTGACCCCGAATGCATCATTTTATCCGGCGCTCAGATGAGCATGGAACACCTTTGTTCCGACGACGTCATGAACCGCATCAAAAATGGTGTCGTAAATGTTGATACCCCCTTGCCTGAGATTAAGATTCATCACTGGGGCGATCTGATGTGGTCCAAAGGCGCGGCGGCGTATGGGATTGAACAGGTCTCAATTCTCAAGGTCAAGGAGCTTGCGGCGAATGCGTCCTAAGTTTGCTGTCTTTCTAACCCTCGCGACAGTCGCCAACGCAGAGACCGAAATCCCCCGGTTCGAACGCGTTGATGTTCCGGCACATATCTACGATGGCGGTTGGGAGCATTTCGTTGGTGGCGGCGTGGCTGTTTTTGATTGTGACGGAGACACTTTACCCGAACTGTTTGTCGCGGGCGGATCAAATCAATCACAATTGTTCAAAAACACTTCGCAAGAGAAGCTCTCTTTTCGCGCCGAAACTCCTGATGAACTGTCCCTGACCGGCGTGACAGGTGCCTACCCCTTGGACGTTGATAGTGATGGATTCATGGACCTGATTGTCTTGCGCGTGGGTGATGACGTTCTGCTACGAGGCGCGCCGAATTGCGAGTTTGCTCCTTTTGACGCGCTAGGTTTTCAATCCGACGACTATTGGAGCACGGGTTTTTCCGCGACCTGGGAACAAGGTCAGAATCTCCCGACCCTCGCCTTTGGAACTTATGTGGATCGGCACGATCCTGATGGCCCATTTGAAACCTGTGGACCAACGCTGCTGTATCGGCCGAGTAAAGACAATTACGGACAGCCGCAGCACCTAGAACCCGGTTACTGTTCGCTTTCCATTCTGTTTTCAGACTGGGCTCGTACAGGGCGCGCAGACCTACGTGTCAGCAACGACCGGCACTACTATGTGCGCGGCGGTCAAGAGCAGCTTTGGGCCATGGAGACTCAGCCGCGTTTGTACTCAAGTGATGATGGCTGGCTGCCCTATTCGATCTGGGGAATGGGGATCGCATCTCGGGATCTGACCGGCGACGGATTTCCCGAAGTCTACCTGACATCGATGGGAGATCAGAAGCTTCAAGTTTTTGATCGCGAGGCCTCCGGCCCGACCTGGCGCGATGCCACCTATGAAAAAGGAACGACTGCGCACAGGCCGCATGTGGGGGGCGATGGCCGCCCATCGACAGGTTGGCATGCACAGTTTGGGGATGTGAATAACGATGGTCTGGACGACATTTTTGTCGCCAAAGGAAACGTCGAGCAAATGCCCGATGCCGCGCTGGACGACCCCAACAATATGCTTTTGCAACGCGCAGATGGCCAGTTTACTGAATCCTCGACCCAATCCGGCACTGCGTCGATGGCCAAGTCCCGCGGGGCGGCATTGACTGACCTGAACAACGACGGCCTGTTGGATCTGGTGGTGGTGAACCGCGGTGCTGAAATGGAAGTCTACCAGAACCAGTCCGCACCCGGAAAATGGCTATTGGTGGATGTAAGCCAGAACCGCACCAACCGCTGGGCCATCGGCGGCTTTATCGAGGTGAAAACCAACCTTGGGTCGCAAACGCGTGAAATCATACTTGGCGGAGGACATGCGGGCGGGAGTATCGGTCTGCATCACTTTGGCCTCGACGATGCGAACCAGATCGACATCCGAGTGATCTGGCCCGACGGCGAGACGAGCGATTGGCAACGCGCCAGCTCCGGCCAGACGGCCAGATTGACGCGCTGATCAATTCTCGATCGGTAGCCCGCTCGGGACGCTTTCGGGAACACCCAGACGCAATGCCGGATCTTCGAGGCTGGCGAGAAAGCTCAGTATCGCGTTGATTTCAGCATCTGTTAGGCTTGATGGAGCCAATCCATTGGCATCGCCTATTGCCTCAACACTATTCATATCAAGCATTGCGCTTTGATCTTCCGCTCCGGGGAATTCGGGCAACATGGCTTTGTCCACCAAGTAAGTCTGCAAGGACGCCGCCGGGTTTAAGTGGTGCCGCAGCACGTCCTCGAGCGCGGCATAGGCCCCAGAGTGGCCGTAGGGCGCGGTCAGTGTCACATTTCTCAATGACGGCGTACGGAAAGCATAGGCATCCCTCTGGTCACCCGTTACACGCATTCGCCCTTCGTCGCGTGTATGATTCTCAAACCTCGCCGCTTTTCCAGGGCCGATCTGCGGCATCGCAATGGCGTGGAATGCATGATCGGTTTGAAACCAGCCAGAGTGGCAGGTGCTGCAGCCCGCCTCGCCGTAAAAAAGCTGCATCCCTGCCTGCGCCTGTTCTGATAACGTGTCTTCCCCGCGCATCGCACGGTCGAACGGGCTGTTGTCCGCGCGCCACTCAAAGGCGATAAAGTCGGCAACAACGTTTGCGATGGCCGTGAAGGTGACCTCCTCCCCCGGCATAACTTCTTCGAAAAGCCGCTTGTATTCCGGAATCGCCGCCACGCGTGCGGCTATCAAATCCCACGCGCCACCGTCCTGAGTCAGAAGCCCAAGACGTACGGCTTTGCTGACCTCGTTTTCCGAGTAATGACCGGCCATCTCATCAGGCGATAAGACCGGGAACATCGCCTGCGCGGCCAAGGCAGATTGGAACCCCGGTCTCATATGCGTGCCCAAAGGCGTACGGATGCCGTTGGGCTGATGTGGATCAGCTTCCAGACGCCCATCATGGAAAAAGGTCGTGAATTCAGCGGCACCAAGATTCCACAGCCCGGGCGAGTTACGGGGAATGCGCTGTTCAGGCGGATTGTTCGGGTCGATCTTGCGATCAGGCCCAAGCCCCACACCACCTTCGCCAATGCCAAGCGAAAGGCCATCCGAGGTGCCGAGATCGGGATGATGGCAGGTTGCACAGCTGATGTTTTTGTTGCCCGACAGGATCGGGTCATAGAACAATAGTTGACCAAGCTGGACATTTGCAAAGTCGGGCTCGGCAAACTCTGGTCTGGGTCCGAGGTCTTGCGCGTTGGCGCCTGTGGAGATCAGGCAAGCGCCCAGCGCCATAGCAACTACACAATGCTTCATGCTCGCATCCCTGAAATTTCTAAGTCTAGTGTCTGGCGATAGGGGTTATCTGGCGAGTAGATGATTGGCGGAAACGAAGCAACGTTGATCGCGTTGGGATAGCCTGAGGGTTCGATACAGACCCCGCCCTCCCGATTGAAAGGTGCAGACAGATGCGCCACAGAATACACCTGCGCGCCGGGCTGGTCAGAATACACGCTGAGCTTGAGGCCACTGCCTGCCTCGACCTCGGCAATTGGGTTCTGCGGTGACCTTTGGGGATCAAAAACAAAGAAATGATCTATGGCCCGTAAGGCGCTGCCGATCGGTTTCGAAAGGGTGAAATCCAATCCAACATCATGCACTTGTCGAAGCTGTCCCGTAGGTACCCCGTGCTCATCGGTGTCGAGCAATCGATCTGACGCCAACTGCAGACAGGTATCAACGATGCCACTAGCGCTGCCCAGTGTGTAGTAGTTGTGCTGCGCAACGCTAATAGGCGTCGGTCGATCTGGTCTCGCGGAAATCGCATAAGTGAGGCGAGGGTAGTTCAGGGACACTCTGACTTCGAACTGCACTTCACCCGGGAACCCATTGTCACCGTCTGGCGATACGAAGCCCAGCACAGCCTCGTTTTCTGCGGCTTGACTAAGTGTCCAATTTTGTCGAGACAGACCTGTTGTCCCTCCATGCAGCGTATTCGCCCCTTCGTTCGCGCTTAACGGATACCGGATTCCGTCGAGCTGCATGTCTGCACCACCTATCCGATTGGCAACCCGCCCGACAATCGCACCCAGATAATAGGGATCCGTCAGATAATCCCGCGGGTCTTCATAGCCCAGGATCAAAGGCGTGTCGTTGATCCACCACCCCTGAGTAATCGCCCCGTAACTCAGCAGAGACACGGACATCGTGTGGTCATTCAGCAATACACGATCAATATGCACTGGTGTTCCCTGATCTGCCTTCATCGCGCCGCGAGCGGCGCGAGCGCTTTGTAGGATTGGCTGTAGAGCTGATACTTGCTTTCGTAAGCGTCAAACAGGTCCGCACGCGGGTCAACAACGACTGAGGTTTGAGGGGGCACCATGACATCGCCGGGGTTAGCACCGCTGACCGCGCAGGCAGCCAGACGGGCGGCACCAATGGCGGCCCCGAACTCGCTGCCATCGGGCAGCGCAAGCGGCACCTTCAATACGGTTGCAAGCGTTTCCAGCCAGAACCGAGAGCGCACGCCGCCGCCCACAGCCAGCAAGCAGTCGGGTTCCGTACCGGTGCTTTTCAACGCCTCCAGACAGTCTCGCATCGCAAAGGCAACTCCGTCCATGACAGATTGCGTCAGATCGACAGGCCCTGCCGACACATCAATACCCAGAAATGCACCCCGGATATCGCTGTTGTTGTGGGGCGTCCTCTCTCCGGACAGGTAGGGCAGAAAGGTAATGGCTGAGGGTCCGGTCAGTGTTTCCGGTAACGCCGCCGCCAGTGATCCAACCGATTGACCAAGATTTCGTGACAACCAGTTCATGCTGTTTGTGGCCGACAATATGACTCCCATTTGGATCCACCGCTCGGGAACCGCGTGACAAAAGCAATGAACAGCGGTTTCAGGGTCCGGCGCGTACGAGTTTTTTGCAACAAGCAGAACACCGGATGTGCCCAGCGAGACAAATCCCGACCCCTCATCAATACTGCCAATTCCGCAGGCCGCAGCGGCGTTATCACCAGCGCCCCCTGCGACTACAACTGGCCCGGACAGGCCCCATTCCTGCAGCAACCCGGTTCTAAGCTCTCCCCCGTGTGCGCTGCCTTCCACCAACCGGGGCATCTGATCGACGCTCATGTGGCTTAGATCAAGGGCGGTTTCCGACCACACCCGTTGTCCGACATCCAGCCAAGAGGTCCCGGCACTGTCGGACATCTCGCTGATGTAGTCTCCGGTTAGCCAGAAACGCAGATAATCTTTCGGCAGCAACACTTTTGCGGTCTTGGCGAACACATCAGGTTCGTGGTTCCGCACCCAGTCAAGTTTGGGGGCGGTGAACCCGGGAAAAACGATGTTGCCGGTAATGGTGCGCATCTCGGGCTCTTGGTCCAGCGCGGCCGCTTCTTGGGCGGATCTGGTGTCGTTCCACAGGATACATGGCC
Organism: uncultured Ruegeria sp.; assembly: GCF_947504215.1. GTDB lineage: Bacteria > Pseudomonadota > Alphaproteobacteria > Rhodobacterales > Rhodobacteraceae > Ruegeria. The sequence continues at coordinate 437,780 of NZ_CANNGO010000001.1, forward strand.
GCAGCACTTTGCCTTCGGCGTCCAGCAGTGTTGCACCGTGCATATGACCGCTTAGGCCGATGCCTCGAACCGCGGACAAAGCGCTGGCATCCACAGCACGCAATGACGCGATCACCTGTTTGCAGGCTTCAATCCAATCCTCGGGCGCTTGTTCGGACCAGCCGGGTTTTGGCGTTGAGGTCTCGATACCTGCTTCAGCCTCAGCAACAACTTTCCACTCGTCGTTCACCAGAATTCCGCGAAGACCTGATGTCCCCAAATCCAGACCTAGATACACTCGAAACTCCTTCTTTCACCGCGCATTTCAGGCCGCGCGCGACCCTGTTGTTTTGGCCCACCGCACCCAGCGCTGACGGGCCAACTGGTTACCCTAGCCGAGCTTTACCCACGCCGCGTTTCGTGCCGAGCTTTGTACACAAGCCGTGACAAATTTCACGCCATTTAAGCCATCCTGAACAGTTGGATACATAACCGCAGTATCGGATGATTTCCCTGTTCTGAAGGCCTGAATCGCTTCTGCAGCTTCGCTGTAGATATTCGCAAACCCTTCCAGATACCCCTCCGGATGGCCGGGCGGCACGCGGCTTAGTCGGTTGGCAGCTTCACCTGCACCGGGCCCATTGCGGGTGATCAGGCGCTTGGATTCACCGTAGGGCGAAAACCACAAATAGTTCGGATCTTCCTGCGCCCATTCCAAGCCACCCTTTTCCCCATAAACACGCAGACGCAGGGCGTTTTCATTTCCCGGTGCGACCTGCGAGGACCATAGCATACCGCGCGCGCCGCCATCGAACCGCAGCAAGACATGGGCGTTGTCATCAACTTTGCGACCAGGAACGAAGGCTTGCAAATCGGCGGCGAGGCTTTCGGCCTGCAGCCCGGTGACGAAACAGGCAAGGTTGTAGGCATGAGTTCCGATATCTCCGGTCGAGCCACCCGCACCCGAGCGTTCGGGGTCGGTTCGCCACTCTGCCTGCTTGAAATCCTGCTGTTCTGTCAGCCAATCCTGCGGATACTCAACCTGAACCACGCGGGTTTTCCCGATCTCACCATTGGCTATCATCTCGCGCGCTTGCCGAACCATCGGATAACCCGTGTAGTTATGGGTCAGGATGAACAAGGCGTCCGCGCTTTCGGCCGCTTTGACCAGTTTCTTTGCATCGCTCAGCGTCGATGTCAGCGGCTTGTCGCAAATGACATGGATACCGCGTTTCAGAAATTCGCGCGCTGCAGTGTAATGCACGTGATTGGGGGTAACGATTGAGACCGCCTCGATTCCGGATTTTAGCCGCGCCTCGCGTATCGCCATCTGCTTGAAGTCGTCATAGACCCGCGCAATCCCCAGTGCCTCTCCGCTTTCGCGGGACTTTTCAGGTGTCGAGGACAAGGCCCCAGCGACCAGTTCAAACTTGTCGTCCAGCCGCGCCGCGATGCGATGCACGCCCCCGATGAAGGCGTCATTTCCACCGCCGACCATACCTAGGCGAATACGTCCCGAACTATCTTCACTGCGTCCCGTAACCATCAGTCAATCCCCAGCATTTTTCGGTTGGCTGCTTCGTCGGTGCCACCGTCCGCAAAGTCATCAAAGGCCCTTTCCGTCACGCGAATGATGTGGTCCGACACGAATTGAGCGCCCTCGCGCGCGCCATCCTCTGGATGCTTCAGACAGCATTCCCACTCAACCACAGCCCAGCCGTCGAAATTGTTGGCCGCCATTTTCGAGAAGACTGCCCCGAAATCCACCTGACCATCCCCAAGTGACCGGAACCGCCCAGCCCGATCCACCCAGCTTTGGTATCCGGAGTACACGCCCTGTCGACCGGTTGGATTGAACTCGGCATCTTTAACATGGAACATTCGAATCCGATCCTTGTAGATGTCGATATTGTCCAGATAATCGAGGCATTGCAGCACGTAGTGTGACGGATCGTATAGCATGCAGGCACGCGCGTGGTTACCGGTCCGTGCAAGGAACATCTCATAGGTCACACCATCATGCAGATCCTCGCCCGGATGGATCTCGTAACAGACATCCACACCGCAATCTTCCGCGTGATCCAGAATGGGTCTCCAGCGACGCGCAAGCTCATCAAACGCCGTTTCGATCAGACCAGCGGGGCGTTGCGGCCATGGGTAAACATATGGCCAGGCCAGCGCCCCTGAGAAGGTCGCATGCGCCGAAATCCCCATATTCCGTGACGCCGACAGGGCTTTTTTGACCTGATCGACAGCCCATTCCTGCCGGGCCTTGGGGTTCCCCCGCACGCTTTCGGCTGCAAACCCGTCGAACGCCGTGTCATAGGCCGGATGTACGGCTACCAACTGCCCCTGCAGGTGGGTCGACAGCTCGGTTACCTCAACACCATTTTCCATGGCTTTGCCTTTGAATTCATCGCAGTAGTCGACACTGGATGCAGCGGTTTCAAGATCGAATAGCCTGTCATCCCAGCTGGGCACCTGAACGCCCTTGTATCCGCAATCGGCAGCCCATCGCGTGATGGCATCCCACGAGTTGAACGGAGCGTCGTCCCCGGCGAACTGCGCCAAAAACAATGCTGGGCCCTTGATCATCTTCATAATGTTTCCTCCCCATAACCTAAGCCGCTATGGCGGCAAATTTTCCTTAAGGTAGATGTCGATGCGAATGCGCTCCTGCGCCCTGTTGAACGGAACCTTGTCGGTTGTCGCGCGCAGCAGACGCACGGCAGAGCGGACGATATGCCCGGAATCCTGTGAAATCAGCGCGTCGAACGTGCCACGGCAGAGCGCCTCGCGGCTCAGCGGTGTCAGCTCGTGGGCGATGATCGCCATATCCTTTCCGACCTTGCTTTCCGACAGGAACTGGACCAGCCCCGCGTTGCCTGCGGCTGAAGAATAGATTCCAACCAGATCAGGATAGGTCTCAAAAATCTCGGGCATCATCTTGTAAATCAGATCCGGGTCATCCCGACCTTCCACGGATGCAACGACTTCGAGATGCGGAAAATCTTCAGCAACCACCAGATCAAAGCCCTGACGCCGCTCCAAATGGTCACGCGCCAAGCGTGAACCGGTCAGAACCAGAACCTTCCCAGGCCGATGCACAAACCGCCCCATCAACTGAGCCGCAGTACGCCCGGCAGATACGTTGTCAATTCCAACGAAATGATCCCGGTCCGAGCTGGGAAGGTCAGAGACCAGCGCCACAACCGGCACACCCTTGTCCCTAACCCGTTTTACCGCGTCCCTAACTGATGGTGTTTCCGGGCCAAAAACGGCCACGCCATCGACATCTCGCCCATCGACCCCATCCAGGATTTCAACAATATCTTGCGGGTCAAACGGAGCGACCCTTTTGATCGTCATCCGCGTCCGCTCAATGAACTGGTCCCGCGATTGCTCGCCGATCTGAGTGCTGAGCGCCTCAACAAATTCGTTATCCGCGTCCGGTAAAACGAAGAGGAAGTTATAGACCCGATTGCGCGCTAGGTTCGCGGCGGCGGTGTCGCGGACATAGCCCAACTCATCGATGGCCTTGTGCACTTTCTGGACCGTCACCGCCCTAACACCAGGTCGTCTGTTCAACACACGATCAACCGTAGCCAAGCTTACGCCGGCTACCCGCGCGATGTCGTTCACCGTTGGTTTCTTCACCAATTCTAGCTTTTGTTTTTGGTCTTCCACTGTTCTGCTATTCCTCAATCTCCTGCGCCAACCCTTCGAATAGCAATGCGACGGCTTCGGCGCCGGGATCATTGTGCCCAATCAGGTTTTCCTCGGGAACATAAGCTGCGCGACCTGCCTTCGCACGATGAATATTAGCTGTTCGGTCAGCGCCTTGCCGTGCGGCTTTCGCAGCTTGGGGTAAGCCTGCCGGTAGCGCGTCTAGCGCGGGTTCAAGTGCGTCGATCATGGTCCGATCGCCCAGTTTTGCACCGCCCACCTGACGGACCCTGTTCAAGCCTTCGACCAAGGATTTAGCCACCGACGCGCCGCTTGCGCAGGCATCCCCCGCCGCGTTGAAGAAGATCGCCAGGATCACACCAGACGAGCCGCCCATGGTCTGGCTCAACTCATTGCCCAGGGCGGGAAATAGCTGCGTCAGATCGGCAAGAGGCATCCGGTCCAGACTGGCCTGCAAAGCCCGGGCCGCGGTAGCCAACGTACTGCCCGTATCACCGTCCCCCGATTTGGCATCCAGCGCATTCAGGTCTTGTTCTGCGCCAATCAACAGCGCGGACAATCGGGTGATCGTGTCCCTGGTGGCTGGGTTATTCGACGGGATCGGATCGATCGGCGTCAAACCATCCGGCAAAGGCGCGATCTTTACCGGAGCAATGGAATTGACGCCCGGCCACGCGACAATATCGACCGGGCCTTTAAGGGCCGCCAACTCATCAGAACCTACGGGCAAGACCGACACGGAAAACCCATGCATGTCCAGCGAGGTCATCATCGGCGCGGGCCCGATGATATGGCGCGCAATACCGGTTTCAGAAAGCGCATGCGTCAGAACCGCCATTTCCAGTGGCGTTGTCGAGCCGAGGTTATTCACCAGCGCCACGCAATCGCCCGCCCCTACCCGCTGTTTAAGTTTTTCAACGACCGTAGACATGGCCGTAACCGCATCTGAAAAATCCACTTGCTGCACACCGGGCTCGCCGTGGATGCCCAATCCCAGTTCCGCTTTTCCCGGAGCTATCCTGTCTTCTTTCGGTGATCCCGGAACGGTGCACGTATCCAAGCTCATGCCAATGCTGACGACTTTTTCGATGACCGTCTTGGCCGCATTGGTCACAATGCCAAGATTCGCCCCACCCTCGGCCAACGCACCTGCAATCTTGTGAACAAACAACGTGCCCGCCACGCCACGGGGTTGCGGAAGGTCAGGCAGGGCAATGTCGTCATCGACCACAACCATTTCCACCTGCCGACCCAGCGCGCGGGCGCGTTCAGCGGCGAGCCCAAAGTTCAGCCGGTCCCCGGTATAATTCTTGACGATCAGCAAACAGCCCGCTTCACCCGTCACCGCCAGAATTCCGGCCAACACGGCCTCGACCGAAGGAGAGGCAAAGACCTCGCCGCACACCGCGGCGGTCAGCATTCCAGCGCCGACAAACCCCGCATGCGCAGGTTCGTGGCCGGATCCACCCCCGGACACCAATGCGACCTTGGACTTGTCCCAATCCGATCGGTAGACCACCTTGATATGAGGATACCCGTCCAACCGTGTCAGTGTGCCACCCGAGGAGGACAAAAGGCCGTCAATCGCATCTGTCACAAGGGTTTCTTTGGTGTTGAGGAACTGGGCCATGCTTTTGCTCCTTAAGTCACACGCGCGCCGGACGCGTCAAAATACAGCGGGTTGTTGGGTCTGATTTTTATTGTCTTTCCGGCGGGGTAATCCTGATGAACATCAATTAGAGTCACGATCGGGTGCCCGTGCAGATCAAGATGCAGCCTTGTCTGGTCGCCCAGATGTTCGGCGCGGATCACGCGGGCCTCGATGCCTTCGCCTTCAACGATGTTCTCGGGGCGCAGACCGATCTGCGGAGCCTTGTGATCGCCGCCAAACAGCTCGGACGGCAGGATGTTGATCCGCGGCAGGCCGAGACGGCTGGCGACATATACACTGTCTGGATTTTCGTAGATGTCGCGGGGAGTGCCATATTGGACAAGCTTACCGTCTTCCAAAACACCAATATGCGTCGCCATGGTCATCGCCTCGACCTGATCATGCGTCACGTATAAAAGCGTGGAACCCAAATCCGCCTGAATTCTCTTCAATTCAACCCGCAAATCCGCCCGCAGCTTTGCGTCCAAAGAGCTGAGCGGTTCGTCCATAAGGAAAATCTGAGGATCCCGAACCAGCGCCCGCCCGATTGAAACACGTTGCATCTCGCCGCCCGACAGTTCGGTTGCCTTGTTGTCCAGCTTGTGCGGGATCTGAAGGATTTCAGCGACCTCATCCACTTTGCGTGTGATCTCGTCTTCAGGCGTTTTTAGGATCGGGGATCGCAGCGGGAAGGACAGGTTTTCGCGCACCGTCATATGTGGGTAAAGCGAGTATTGCTGAAACACCATGGCCACATCACGTTGGGCCGGCGTTTCAAACCCGACATCGCGACCGTCAATACGAACCGATCCCGAATCCAGCTTCTCCAGCCCCGAGATCAACCGCAACGTTGTTGTTTTCCCCGCCCCAGTTGGCCCCAGCAACACCACAAAGGCCCCGTCAGGGATGGTCATCGAGATATTGTCGACCGCCTTCAGACTGCCAAAGGATTTTGAGATTTGGTCCAATACGACTTCAGCCATTGGTCAGCACCTCATTGTTCAGGACAGATCGCAATGCCCGGCCCGTGGACTGTTCGAACAATGTCACCATCGCGGACCGGAACTCCAACCCGACTGTTTCGCCGGGGCTGACGGTATCGCGAGCGTCAATACGAGCCTTCAGCTCTCCGTTTGGGCTTTGAAGCGTCACGATCTGGGTGGTTCCCAGATATTCTGCGGCCAGTACCTTGGCGCGGTAGCTGCTGTTGTCGGACAGAAACACATGCTCGGGGCGGACACCGAACACCAGCTCGCCCTCGGCGGCCTCAAGCGACTGCGGCACTGCCTCATCATGACCGTTCAAACGCACCATGTCCGATCCGGGTTCGACATTGCCTTGAAACGACAAAAAGTTCATTGACGGCGACCCGATGAAATCCGCAACAAACATGGTCGCGGGCTTGTCATAGATTTCCTGCGGGGTTCCGAATTGTTCGATCACCGCATTGTTCATCACGACGATCTTGTCACCCATTTGCATGGCTTCCAACTGATCATGCGTGACGTAAACTGTCGTGGCCCCCATACGGTCATGCAGCCCGCGCAGTTCTTCAGCCATGTGTTCGCGAAACTCGGCATCTAACGCACCCAGCGGTTCATCCATCATGAAAGCCTTGGGTTCACGCACGATGGCCCGTCCCAATGCTACACGCTGCCGATCACCGCCTGACAGACCACCCACCGGGCTGTCTAGAATATCGTGGATACCCAGAATTCCGGCGACCTCGTTCACCTTGGCTTTTACCTCCGCACGCGGCATGCCCTGAGAGATCAGCGGATAGCTAATGTTCTTGCGCACGTTCATATGCGGATAAAGCGCAAACATTTGAAAGACAAAGGCAATATCACGCTCGGACGGGGGTCTTTGGCTGATCTCTTCTCCGTCTAGATAAATCTCGCCCGAGGTCGGAAGCTCAAGCCCTGCGATCATCCGCAAGGTCGTGGTTTTCCCACATCCCGAAGGCCCCAGGAGCATGAAGAACTCACCATCTTCGATCGTGAACGAGCTTTCGCGGACTGCCGTGAAATCGCCGAACATCTTCTTGACGTTTTTGACTACGATCTGGGCCATTTCTACTCCGGAAAATGGCTGACGACGATGAACATAACCGTTCCGATCAGCGTGACGATGAATGAGTATGTGAAGGCCCAAAGAACAAAGGGTTGCATCAACATGAAGACCCCAAGCGCGATCAGGATGGTTGCGACCATCTCCCATGGGCCACGGCGGAATCGCATCAGACCTGACAGAAAATCACTCATTTGCGTACCGCTCCAAAGGTAATCCCGCGCAGCAGGTGCTTGCGCATCAGGATAGTGAAAACCATTACGGGGATCAGGAAGATCGTCGCCCCGGCCGCAACTGCGGGCCAATCCAACCCGCCAACTCCGATGATGGTGGGGATGAAAGGCGGTGCGGTCTGAGCGGTAGCCGAAGTCAGCAGCACAGCAAACGCGTATTCATTCCATGCGAAGATAAGGCAAAAGATCGCCGTCGATGCGATGCCCGTCGCGGCCTGTGGCAAGACCACTTTGTAGAAAGCCTGAAACCTTGTGTAGCCGTCGATCAGCGCCGCCTCTTCGTATTCGCGCGGGATTTCATCGATGAAGCCTTTCAGCAGCCAGACCGCGAGTGAGATATTCACGCCCGTGTACAGTAGGATCATCCCCAGATGCGTATCGCTAAGCCCCAGGTTCCTGAACATCAGGAATATGGGAATGGCCACGGCCACCGGCGGCATCATCCGCGTGCTGAGGATAAAGAACAGCAGATCATCCTTAAGCGGAACCTTGAACCGGCTGAATGCATAAGCCGCCAGTGTGCCCAGGAAGATGCTCAGGAAGGTTGATCCAAACCCAATGATTACGGAGTTCATAAAGCGCTCGCCAAACTTGGACGGCCCGACGATCACCATGTCATATTGCCTGACGATGTCATCCGCCCAGTTCTGTGGTGGGTTCGCGTCTAGAAACTCCTGCGTTTGCCGGGTTCGGGTGGTGAATAGGTTTACGTATCCCTCCAGCGTCGGGTCGAACACGACTTTGGGGGGATAACTGATGGCATCGGCCGGGGATTTGAACCCGGTCAGCAAGATCCAGACCAACGGAATCATGGTTATCAGCGCATAGGTGATGACCAAAGTCCCTGCGACCCACTTGGACCGTTTTGAAGGTTCGGTAACCGAAAAGCTGCTCATCGTTGTTTCACCTTGTTCAAGGCTTTCACGTATATGGACGCCAGGCCAAACACCGTTACAAACAGGATGATTGCGTAGGCCGAGGCATAGCCAGTGCGCCATTTCTCAAACGCTTCGCGCTTCAGATTGATTGACGTCAGCTCGGTCGTTGAACCTGGCCCGCCACCTGTCAGCTGGACCACAAGATCGAACATCTTGAAGTTCTCGATCCCGCGGAATAGGACCGCTAGCATCAGGAACGGCAGCACCATCGGGATGGTTATCGTAAAGAACTGCCGCAGCTTGCTGGCCCGGTCGACCTCTGCGGCCTCATAGATGTAATCGGGAATACTGCGCAGCCCGGCCAGACAGATCAGCATCACAAACGGCGTCCACATCCAGGTGTCCACGATGACAATCGCCCAAGGTGCCAACTGAACCGATCCCAGCATCTCAAAGCTGGATGGATCCTTGCCGGAGAACCAGGACACGATGTAGTTGAACAGACCTATCTGTGGCTGATACAGAAACTTCCAGAAATTCCCGACCACCGCAGGAGACAGCATCATCGGCAACACGATGATCGTCGTCCAAAGGTCATTACCCTTGAATTTCTTGTTCAGCAGCCAGGCCAGCGTGAATCCGATCAGCACCTGAAAGAAGATCGTCCAGAACAGAAAATGTGCCGTCGCCTGCATGTTCAGCCAGGTGTCGGAATCCGTCAGAATGCGTTCATAATTCCGGAACCCGACATCTTTGACCTCACGCCCGATCCGGTTGGCTTTGAAATTGGTAAAGCTCAGTTGGATGGTCCAGATCAGTGGAAAGATATTGATCGCCAGCAGCAAAAAGATCGTGGGGGAGATAAAGATCCAAGCGATCGCCCGATCTGACAATCCCCGAATTTTTCGCGCAACTCGAACGGGCGTTGCCTTCGCAACGCGATCTACGGTCCTGTCAGACATCTCTTTGCCAGTTCTTGTCGGTTTCGGACTCTGAGAGAAATGCAGGAGCGGGTCTGATCCCGCTCCTGTCCGGTTTCCGGATTACAACTTGCCTTCGTCTTCGAAGGTCTCGGTCCAATCCTCGATCAAAAGATCCAGCGCTTCCTGTGCCGTGCCCTGATCGGCAACAACGTAATCATGAATGCGCTTTTGCATCGCCAGCAGCAGCTCGGCATAGGCCGGCTCTTGCCAGAAATCCTGAACATCATTCATGGCCAAAAGGAAATCGCCGGCAAACGGGGCACTGTCGACAAACCCGGGGTCCTGCAGCACCGAGTTGTGTGCGGAATATCCACCCAGTTCCCACCACTTGGCCTGAACCGCAGGCTGCGCGAACCATTTGATGTATTCCAGGGCCGCATCCTGCTTGTCAGAATAGCTGACAACGGAAATACCCTGCCCACCCAATGTCGAACCAGCCTGATTTTGCGGTGGATTCACAAAGAAGTCGATCTTATCACCGCCCGTACTTGGATCTGCGTAAAGACCTGGGAAGAACGCAAACCAGTTCATCGCCATGGCGACCTGACCAGACTTAAAGGCGTCCAGGCTCTCACCCATGTATGAATTGGTGTATCCCGGAGGTGTCGCGGTCTTGTAGAACTCTTTGTAGAATTCCAGTGCTTCGACGGCCTCGGGCGAATTTACGGCCCCCTCCATATCATAGGACCCCGGAGTGTTTTCATATTTGAACCCCCATGGGTAAAGCGCACCGGTCACACCCATTGTGATGCCTTCCGAGCCACGCTCGGTGAAGATCGCAGCACCGTAAACGGTCTTGCCCTCAATCTCGCGTCCCTGGAAAAACTGTGCGATCTGCAGCAGTTCTTTCTGGGATTCCGGTTCGCGCAGATCTTGCCCGGTGGCTTCTTTGTAAGCAGCCTGAATCTCAGGATCTTCAAACCAGTCTTTGCGATAAAACCATCCGTTGGCATCGCCCATCGCTGGCAGCGCATAATAGTTCGGCGTGCCTTTGGGCCAAGTCGAATAGGCGTAGACGGTGGCTGGGGCAAAATCATCCATACTGATGCTTTCAGCATCAAAAAACTCGTTCAGCTGGACATAATGGCCGTTTTCCGCGCCACCCCCGATCCACTGGCTGTCGCCAATCAGCAGATCACAAAGCTTACCGCCCGAGTTCAATTCGTTCAGCATCCGGTCCGCAAAGTTCGGCCAAGGCACGAACTCAAAATTCATCGTATGGCCGGATTCGGCTTCGAATTCCTTGGACAGTTCGACAAGCGCGTTGGCCGGATCCCAGGCTGCCCAGCATAACGTCAAATCTTCAGCATTTGCCTTGGTAGAAAGAGTAGTAGCGGCAAGGACTATTGCGCTGGCCGAGGCCAGTTTTGAGTAAGTCATCCATTCCTCCCTTTTTTGCGCCGTCAATCGAGGATGTGCGAATCGCGGCATGTTTCCAAGGCTATTTGAGGTACGCACCTCAAGTCCAGATATTTTTGAGGTTCGTACCTCATCGCGCCGCCATCGACCGTCTGATGTATTGCTAATTATTTGTTTTTATTTGCTTTCTAAAAGAACCAGAATCTGCACGCCGGCCCATAACAATATCTGTGATTTGAAATCCCGAACAAAGCCCAACTATGTTCCTCGCGTTGGCGGTAACCGCCAACGACATCCAAATTAACTCTGGTATTGCTCAAGCGAACGCCGCACCATTCTGAGCAAACGGCATTTGAACTATTGCGTAAGGCGCGATTTCATGACCACTCTTTCGATCTCCCGGTTGAACAGATTTCCAGTCAAAGGACTGAGCGCAGAGCCAATAACTTCAGTCGCCCTGCGCCCAGCCGAGGGTATCCCCGGCGACCGCCTTTTCGGCTTTGCACGGTATAATTCGGGCTTCGATCCAAGCGACCCACAACCCTTGCCCAAGGACCGGTTTGTGGTTCTGTTGAAAGAGGCCGAGTTGGCAAGTCTGCAGACAGAGTTCTCCGCTGACAACCAAATCCTTGAAGTCTCGCGCAACAGTGAGTTTTTCAGGTTCAATATGCGGACATCACAAGGGCGCAAGGACGCGGCCGCTTTCCTGCATAGGGAGCTCGCCTTGGCTGATCCTGAACCGCCTGTATTTGTGTCGTCCGAACCGCACCGGTTCACCGATGTTTCTGTCGTCTCCCCTGTCATGATGAATGCAATATCCGTGCTGAACCTCGCTTCGGTTAAGGCGCTGAGCCGCCATCTGGGTGAAAATGTCCACCCCGCTAGGTTTCGCGCCAATATCGAAATAGATGGCCTGCCACCTTTCGCTGAGTTGGATGCCATCGGATCCACATTGGTATTTGGGGACGTTGAGCTACGACTTCTGCAGCGCACCAAAAGATGCGCCGCGACCGAAGTTAACCCGGAAACGGCCGAGCGCGACCTCAAACTCCCTTACCTATTGCGGAAGCACTTGGGTCACACAGATATGGGCGTTTACGTTGAGGTGGTTAAACCCGGTGAATTGCGTTTGGGACAATCAGGTCACTTGCTGGCTTGATCGCAAAGACCCCGAGTCCTGGAATGAGGGGGCGCGTAAGTCGATGTCTTCGACCGGGCAGCCCACTTTGATCAACCCCCCGAACCACTCTGACCTAAATACCCGTGAAATGGGTTGGGGTCAGGATACATTGGTTTCGGTTCGCCAGCATAACTCGGCATCGGAAAAAGAGCGGGACTCAAAGTGTCAATGAAGTAACCCAAGAGCAGGAGGCTCTGGCAAAACGACGGGTCATGTGTGCAGCTGCTGCCAGGGTCCCGCGACGACGTCAGGTCTCATGGCTTCGTCCATCTTCGCACAAACGATGGCAGAGCGTTCCGGACATTAAACATACTGAATGAACACAGCCGGGGATGCCTTGCGATCCGGGTGAAGCGGAAGCTGAAGTCAACCGAGGTCATCAATGCCCTCACAGATCTGTTCATCTTGCGAGACGTACCGTCCTACAAACGAACGATCTCTGGGCTGCTTTTGAAGTCCCTGAATGGCGACCGACTATTCATGAACCAAGGCTACGAAAGCCACCTGCGGGCCTCAAGCCAAGTTTTTCCGGCAAAACCAGTTCATCATCTAAAAACGAAGATTCTGCAGGTCGGTGCGAACCAAGATACTGGCGGTTGCTCTAACTAACCCTCGAATTCATTCCTTGATGCCTATAGTTTTACTTGCCGCCTAGAGGGGATGTGCCGCGCAGAGGCTTTCTCTTCCGGGATCCTTAAACCTCCCACTTGCAGCAGAAGATCCACTACCGCGTCGATCCCTTTCCTATAGCGAAGCGACGTGAATAGATGGGGTCGTCCGTTGCGCATTCTTAGTGCGTCTCGGTCCATAACTTCTAACGAAGCGCCAACATGTGGTGCCAGGTCGGTTTTGTTGATAACCAGAATATCTGATTTGGTAATAGCCGGGCCACCCTTGCGGGGGATCTCCTCACCTGCTGCAACATCAATCACATACAGCGTCACATCTGCCAATTCAGGGCTGAAAGTGGCCGATAGGTTGTCACCACCGCTTTCGATCAAAACAACATCCAGATCAGGATGGCGCGCTTGCATCTCGGCCACGGCTGCCAAATTGATCGACGCATCCTCGCGGATCGCGGTGTGCGGGCAGCCTCCAGTTTCAACACCGATAATCCGGTCCTGAGGCAGGATCTGCATCCGCATCAACGCTTCGGCGTCTTCTTGGGTATAGATGTCGTTGGTGATGACACCGACCGAACACGCATCGCGCAGGACTTCGGACATGGCCGCGGTCAGAGTGGTTTTTCCTGCTCCAACCGGGCCACCGATGCCCACGCGAAGGGGACCGTTCATATTGCTCATGTTCGGAATATCCTTGAGTATTGTGTTTCGTGTTTCATGGACGCGACGTCTGCCAAGAACGCCGTTGAGCTAACGTCATCCAAGCCACCCTGTTGCGCCCCGTCGGCGATGTGAGCACACAGCGGCGTCAGATTTCGGATCAATCTTTGGGCATCAGTCTGACCCAAAGGCACAAGGCGCGTTGCACATGCGACAAGGTTGCTTGCGAATGCTTGCAGAAACATCTTTGTCATCAACAAAACGGGAAGGTTCTGCAATCGTGCAGCATGGCCGACAGAGACCGGGTAAGTGAACTGCTTAAGGTCCAACTCCCAAGTGTTTCCTGTGACAGTCGCGAACGCCTGTCCGAGCAATTGCGTTTCCTTCAACCTTTCCGATGACGCGCAAAAGGCGCGTGAGGTTGCATCGATGCCGACCAATTCATCGATATCCTGCGCGTTGTAGGCCGCCACAGCGAACAAAGCGTCATTCAGCCCTGAGCCGTGTTCCAGCACATCCGAAATCCAGGCCTCGGTGTCCTGCGGACCTGTGACCGTTCCCTCTTCTATCGCTGCCGCCAGCCCATGCGAATACGCAAACGCCCCCACGGGATAGGACGGAGATAACCATTGGCACAGCGTCAGGATATCGGCATCAGTGTGCATGCCCATGCGTCCTGCCGTGCCCATAGGCCCCGCCTTCGGGGGTGAACGGTTCGTGTACTTCTCGAATTGAGGCACCAATTTTCAGAAGCATGTCTCTGATAACGTGATCGACTTGGATCAACAGCCGATCCTTCTCGATCTGGCAAGGCGTGTGGCGATTGCCAATATGCCACGCGATGCGCGTCAGGTCAGGGGCTGTTACCTGCAGAAGCGCTTCGGGTGCAGCCTGTATTTCCACCTCGCGACCGTCATCAAGAACCAAAACGCCGCCGTGGTTCAAAGAGGTCGTTTGCGCCAGGTCGATAAGTATTTGTTCACCGCTCTCGCAGGTCAGAACCTTGCGGCGCAAAAAACGGTCATCATAGGTCAGCGACAGGCAATCTGCTGGCTTGCTGTGCGTATGTTCCAAGTACTGGCGCGCGGTACAGAGAATGACGGTCATGCGATCGCCCTCACTGTAACAGGATTGGTTAGCGCCAGATTAAGTCGGCAAGCACGCGATGAACGATTCGATCGCGCCTCAGATCCCTTTTTTTCAGCTCTTCGTCGCTGAGCGATTACAGGAAGTCGGCTCGCAGAACACGCGATTGAGCTTCGGTCACGCTGCTCAGAGCTGAGTAGATTGACGTAATCAGACTGGGCAGCGAAAAGCGTGTGCGTGTTGTAGAATGTGCCAGTTGGACCTTTGTAAACGTTGATCCTCCCATGGGCTCTAATTTTTGTCATTTCTGCCTCGCTGAGTAGTGCGTGTTTGCTAATGCTTCGGTTGCTTACGCAGCAACGCAGCAAAATCTTGGTCAAAACATAAAGTATCGCTGCGCCATCGGCAGAACCTCGGCCGGTTGGCAGGTCAGCAATTCACCATCTGCGCGGACCTCGTAGGTTTCTGGGTCAACCTCGATATTGGGCGTTGCATCGTTCAGCAGCAGGTCACGCTTGCCGATGTTGCGGGTGTTCTGCACGGCCACAGTTTGCTTAGCTAGCCCTAGTGTATCTCCGATCCCCTCTGCTTGGGCGGCCGCAGAGACGAATGTGATCGCCGAATTTTCGACCGAGCGGCCGTAGGCGCCAAACATCGGTCGGCTATAAACTGGCTGTGGTGTGGGGATTGAGGCATTGGGGTCCCCCATCTGCGCGCAGGCAATGGTGCCGCCCAGCAGAACCATCTCGGGCTTCACACCAAAGAAAGCAGGGTTCCAAAGGACCAAATCGGCACGTTTGCCTTCTTCTATGCTGCCGATTTGATGGCTGAGACCATGTGCGATGGCCGGGTTGATCGTGCATTTGGCGATATAGCGCCGGACGCGTAGGTTGTCGTTCTGGCCGGTTTCCTCAGCTAGGCGGCCCCGCTGTTTCTTCATCTTGTCGGCGGTTTGCCACGTCCGGATCAGGACCTCCCCGACGCGACCCATCGCCTGACTGTCCGAGGCGATGATGCTGAACGCACCCATGTCATGCAGGATGTCTTCGGCCGCGATGGTCTCGCGCCGAATGCGGCTTTCAGCAAAGGCCACGTCTTCGGGGATGGATTTGTCGAGGTGATGGCAGACCATCAGCATATCCAGATGCTCTTCCAACGTGTTCACTGTGAAAGGCCGTGTCGGGTTGGTGGACGAGGGTAGAACGTGGTTTTCGCCGCAGATCTTGATGATGTCAGGGGCGTGTCCTCCGCCCGCACCTTCGGTGTGGAAGGCGTGGATCGTACGGCCCTTCATGGCGGCAACGGTGTTTTCCACGAACCCGGACTCGTTCAAAGTGTCAGTGTGAATCATCACCTGCACGTCCATCGCATCCGCCACGGACAGGCAGCAATCGATGGCAGCGGGTGTCGTTCCCCAGTCTTCGTGCAGTTTCAGGGCGCAGGCCCCAGCTTTGACCTGTTCTTCTAACGCAGCAGGCAGGGAAGCATTGCCTTTGCCTGCAAAAGCCAGGTTCATCGGAAAGGCATCAGCCGCCTGCAACATTCGCCCGATATGCCAAGGGCCGGGGGTGCAGGTTGTCGCCAATGTTCCATGGGCCGGGCCGGTGCCACCGCCCAGCATGGTGGTTAGGCCGGAATGCAGCGCGTCCTCAATCTGTTGAGGGCAGATGAAGTGAATATGACTGTCGAAGCCACCGGCGGTCAGGATGCGCCCTTCGCCCGCGATGATTTCGGTGCCTGGCCCAATGATGATGTCTACACCCGGCTGCGTATCGGGATTTCCGGCCTTACCGATTTTAGCGATGCGTCCGTCTTTCAGACCCACGTCCGCCTTGTAGATACCTGAGTGATCTACAATTACCGCGTTGGTGATGACCGTATCCACTGCCCCGTCGGCGCGTGTGACCTGAGACTGACCCATTCCGTCGCGGATCACCTTTCCGCCGCCGAACTTGACCTCTTCGCCATAGAGCAATGCATTATCGCCGGTTCCACCGGTTGCGGCGCCCCCCGCACGCTCGGCCGTCAGGTCACGTTCAACTTCGATCACCAGATCAGTATCCGCGAGTCGCAGCTTGTCTCCGATGGTGGGGCCGAACATGGCGGCATAATCCGCGCGTTTGATTTGCGTCGGCATCAGAGCGACCCCATGACCTTTTGATTGAACCCATAGACTTTTCGTGCCCCGCCGATGGGGATCAGTGAAACTTCGCGGGCTTGCCCAGGTTCGAACCGAACCGCAGTGCCAGGCGCGATGTCTAACCGCAGGCCATGGGCTTCTTTACGATCAAAATCGAGCGCAGGATTGGTCTCGGCAAAATGATAGTGCGAGCCAACCTGTACGGGGCGATCTCCGGTGTTTGCGACCATCAATGTAATCGCCGTCAAACCGGAATTCAGTGTGATTTCACCTTCGGCCGGGAAAAGCTCGCCGGGGATCATTTCGGCAGCATCCATAACAGCGTGATCGCAACAACGGCAATCAAGGCCAGACCGACGCCCAACGTGGCATAGTCTGCGCCATGGGCGTGAAGATGAGTATCCGTATGGGCCATGGCCGGACCGGACAAAACAAGAGCGGGGAACAGCATGCGGTGCATGGGATTTTCCTCTATATTTAGCGAATGGGGTTGTGGACGGTGACCAGCTTGGTCCCATCCCGAAAAGTGGCTTCGACCTGAACCTCGTGAATCATCTCGGGCACGCCTTCCATGCAGTGGCTACGGGTGATGACCTGGGCCCCGGCCTGCATCAGGTCAGCAACCGAACGCCCGTCACGCGCACCTTCGACCACCGCGTCAGTTATCAGCGCTATCGCCTCGGGGTGGTTCAGCTTGACGCCGCGCACCAAACGCTTTCGGGCGACTTCGGCGGCCATCGCCACCATCAGTTTGTCTTTTTCTCGGGGTGTCAGGTTCATGTCAGAGCATCCAGCATCGTGGGAGGGTGTCGTTGTTCAGTCTTCGCAGAACCGGCATCAGCGCACGGCGAAGCGCGAAGCTGGTTTTCGCCAGCATTCGGATTACCAGCATATCGTTTTGGATGAGGCTCGCCCCAGCAGTGTCTGGCAGCAGATGTCGAACGGGGTCCAACTGGCCCTCGGCCGTAGCCGAGGCAAAGACTACCAGCGCCATCGCGCCGGCACCGTTGGCAATATGCGGTCTGCAAAGATGCGCCTGCAGATCACCGGAGAACCGCATAGCGTCCAGGAAAGCAGGCGCCCCATCACGCAATATCTCGATCCGGTCACGAAGACGGATGTCGGTCAATGTCTCTCCCATGGCCGCGCGGCCAAAAACCAATGGCTCGACCAATAACATGGTCGCATCCGGTTCCATCTCGATCTGCAGTCGACGGTCCAACGCGCTGCCGTTGAACAGAATGGTCTCTTGAGGCAGCCAGTTCAATCGCGCACCCGAGCTGACAGTCAGGTGGTTGGATATCTGTGCGTATGGCCCCGGCTGCGCTTTGTAGGCGCGCTCGCAAGCCTGCGTTGTCAGGGTCAGCGTGGTGCCCTCAGCAGCGTTGGCGGTGAAGCGGAATGAGTCACCGCCAGTTACGCCTCCGGCTGTGTTAAGCAGAACTGCATCAAGCCCCTGTGCCGATGCGCGGGGAAACAGGCACTTAGAAGACCCCGACTGGAGAAGCGTGTCCAAAACCGAGTTTTCGCCCAGTTTTTTTGTGCTCAGGTTGACGACACCCTTCGCACGCGGCGGGTTCGCACCTTGCTGAGGCAATATGGAGGCAAATTGAGTAATGGGGCACCCGCGGAACCTAATTCGTGCCACTTGTTTCTCCGCTGGCGCCTCGGAACGCTATTGCGCGGGACATAATGTAGGCAAAAACCAACTCGTGCGATCAATTTTTAACCACGAGCCTGCGCGGTAGATTAAAAATTAAGCAGATACTGCCGTTTTCCCGAAATGCAGCTCAGGCTGGTTGCTTACTTTGCTGCGATGCAGAAACCGTATGGGTGCCCACAGTGGGGAAAACTCCCGGGGTGTGTGACGGCTGCGCGAATTGGACATCGGACACAACCGCCACACGGAACGCAACAACAGTTGCGGGGATCAGGTAGAAGAAGACAGCACTGTTGTGCAAGTCCTCTTGCTGTGAACCCGCCAGGAGGATTACATGAAATCTCTCAAATCCACGCTCGCCGGATCGGTTGTATTTGCGACCATGGCCACCATCGCGCTATCGGCCGAAGACACGATCAAGGTTGGAGTGCTGCATTCGCTGTCAGGCACGATGGCAATCTCGGAAACCACGCTGAAAGACACCATGCTGATGCTGATCGACCAGCAAAACGCCAAGGGTGGCCTGTTGGGCAAGCAGCTTGAGGCCGTTGTGGTCGATCCTGCCTCGGACTGGCCCCTCTTTGCAGAGAAAGCGCGTGAGCTGCTGACCGTACATGAGGTGGATGTGATCTTCGGCAATTGGACCTCGGTGAGCCGCAAATCGGTTCTGCCGGTGATCGAAGAACTGAACGGCCTACTGTTCTATCCGGTTCAGTACGAGGGCGAAGAGTCTTCGAAAAACGTTTTCTACACTGGGGCCGCACCGAACCAGCAAGCCATCCCGGCCACCGACTATTTTCTGGACGAACTGGGAGTAGAGAAATTCGCACTGCTGGGAACCGACTACGTCTATCCCCGCACAACCAACAACATCCTTGAAAGCTATCTGAAGCAAAAGGGTATTTCGGATGAGGACATATTCGTCAATTACACGCCCTTCGGCCATTCCGATTGGTCCAAGATCGTGTCTGACGTCGTCGCACTCGGCGCCGACGGCAAGAAGGTTGGCGTGATCTCGACCATCAACGGCGATGCAAATATCGGCTTCTACAAAGAACTGGCAGCGGCCGGTGTGTCGGCGGATGACATCCCTGTCGTGGCTTTCTCGGTCGGTGAAGAAGAGCTGTCAGGCCTCGACACCACGAACCTTGTCGGCCATCTGGCGGCCTGGAACTACTTCCAGTCGGCAGACACCGATGCCAATGCTGAATTCATCGAAACATGGAAAACCGCCATGGGCGATGAGCGCGTGACCAATGACCCGATGGAAGCACACTATATTGGCTTCAACATGTGGGTGAACGCCGCGACCACGGCCGGTTCGACCGATGTCGACGCAGTACGCACCGCCATGTACGGGCAGGAATTCCCGAACCTGACCGGTGGTACTGCAGTGATGCTGCCGAACCACCACCTGGCCAAGCCGGTATTGATCGGTGAGATTCAGGAAGACGGCCAGTTCGACATCATCAGCGAAACGGACGTTGTTCCAGGCGACGCCTGGACCGACTTCCTGCCGGAATCGGCGGTTCTGGTATCGGATTGGAAAGATCTGGGCTGTGGGATGTATAACACCGAGACCGAGACCTGCGTTCAGACCCTGTCGAACTACTAAACGATCCTGCAAGGCGGGCGCGATCGCCCGCCTTGCCTCAAGATATTCGGGTTTCACCACATGTTACGACTTTTCCTTGCGGGCCTCGCAATCCTGTGCGCCTGCCTGACCGCCAACGCTCAAGAGGTTGGTCTGCAGCCGATCCTGCAAGAGCATCAGGAAACCATCGCCAAAAGCTCACGCAAGACCATCAAGCCCGCCATTGACGCAATCGCGGCCAGCGGGTTGCCGCAGGCACAAGTGATGCTCGAGACTTGGGGTGCCAAGGATATGTGGATGCGTAAGTCCGACGGGCTGTTCTTTTCTGCTGAACAGGCCGAGGGGCAGTCCTATGTGCTAACTGATTTCGACACGGGCAAGGTCGTCGGTACCATTAAGAAATCCGATTTAAAACAATTGAAACCCAACAGCGGCGTACGTGCTATGATCGGGACTGCTCTGGTACAGTTCCAACTGACCGACCCGGACCGAAAGAAGCGCCTGGCCGCTCTGCAATCCATTCAACGTGACCCCGAAGGCGCTCTGCTCGAACCTCTGCGCGCCTCGATCGAGGACGAAGCCGATGCGGATTTGAGGGCGCGGAAGCAGCGGCTCGAACGGCTGCTGACTATTGGGTATGACACAGACACGGCGGCCCGCGTGGCTGCAATTGAAGACATGTCGGACGATTTGAGCGTCGACGTTCGCGCAGCGTTGAACCCGTTGGTCGTTACCTCACGAAAGGCTGCTGCGGACCTTCCGTTGAATGTTAATGTCGCCGTCATTCTGGAACCCGGATCAGACTCATTGTCGCGGGACGAAGCGTATGACCTGTTGGTCGCCAGCGATCTGGCAGCGCCGCCTGTGTCTCCGGACAACATCCGCACAGCTCTGGCTGGGAATATCGACGGTGGCCGCGTGGGTGGCGTCCCGGTCGCGCAACTGAACACCACCACCGCGCGCGCGCGCGCGTACGCCACTCTGGCCGAAGCCGGAATAGTCCCCGCTTTGGTAACCGAGGCCGATATCGACACGGCACTGGGTGCGCATACGTTCTTTGAAACCTATGCCGAAGCCTCTCCGGAAGTGACCGCCGCCGCCGAAAAGGCGCTGGAACAGATCGAACTTAAGGTTGGCCTGAACCAGTCGCTCGACCTGATGCTGGATGCGATCTCGCTGGCGTCGATCTACTTCCTGGCCGCCATTGGCTTGGCTATCACTTTCGGCGTGATGGGTGTGATCAACATGGCCCATGGCGAATTCATCATGATGGGTGCCTACACTGGCTACGTCGTTCAGCAATTCATCCCCGATCATACGCTCTCTATCATTGTCGCCATCCCGATGGCCTTTGCCGTGACATTTGCCATGGGCGTCGCGATGGAGCGGCTGGTGATCCGCTGGCTCTATTCGCGCCCGTTGGAGACGCTGCTGGCGACGTTCGGCATCTCGATTGCCCTCCAACAGCTGGCCAAGAATATCTTTGGCACGCAGGCTCGACCACTTACTGCACCCGGTTGGCTGGACGGGGCATGGGTGTTGAATGATGTAGTCTCGATCAGCTATATCCGCATCGCGATCTTCGTTCTGGCGCTGATCTTTCTGGGTTTGTTCCTCTACATTATGAAACGCACGCGGCTTGGGCTTGAGATGCGCGCCGTGACGCAAAACCCGCGCATGGCTGGGTCGATCGGGATCAATCCGGGCCGGGTGAACATGCTGACTTTCGGGCTGGGCTCGGGCATCGCCGGGATTGCCGGCGTTGCGATTGGCCTGTTCGCTAAAGTGACCTCGGATCTGGGCAGCGATTACATCGTCCAAAGCTTCATGACCGTGGTCGTTGGCGGTGTCGGCAACATCTGGGGGGCACTGGCAGGCGCCGGGATGATCGGCTTCCTGCAGAAAGGGATCGAGTGGATGAACCCGTCGAACACCCTCGCGGCGCAAACCTACATGATCGTTTTCATCATCATTTTCATCCAGTTCCGGCCGAGGGGCATCGTCGCCCTAAAAGGCCGCGCAGCGGGGGATTGAGCCATGGAACGTAGTTTTGTTGCCAAGAACCCATCGGTGCTGGTCTTTCTGGCCATCCTGTCGCTGTTCACTTTGAGTGTGACCGTCCTGTCGGAAGGGTTCGGGATCGGCGTGATCTCGACCAGTTTCGTCAAGACGCTGGGCAAGACCCTGTGCCTGTGTCTGATCGCAGTGGCGATGGATTTGGTCTGGGGTTTCACCGGCATCCTCTCACTGGGCCACTTCGCGTTCTTCGGGTTAGGCGGCTATATGATAGGTCTGTGGCTGATGTATGAGCGCACACGCCTCATCGTCGTCGAGTCCCTATCGCAAACCGAAATCCCGCCCACCCCATCCGAGATCGCAGATGCCATCGGCAACCAGATTTTCGGTGTCGTTGGATCATCTGAATTCCCGCTGATCTGGGCGTTCTCAGACAGCCTGTTTTTGCAACTGGCTCTGGTGGTGCTGATTCCAGGTCTGTTGGCGCTGGTTTTTGGTTGGTTGGCGTTCCGTAGCCGGGTCACCGGCGTATACCTGTCGATCCTAACCCAAGCGATGACGCTGGCTCTGGCGTTATATCTGTTCCAGAATGACAGCGGATTGCGCGGAAACAACGGGCTGTCGGGCTTGCAGAACTTGCCCGGCGTCACCGCTTCGCAGGACGTGGTGTCGATCTGGTTCCTCTGGGCGTCTGCGCTGGCGCTCGGTCTTGGATACATGCTGGCCGCATGGGTTGTCTCTGGCAAGTTCGGTTCAGTTATACGCGGTATCCGCGACAACGAAGCCCGTGTGCGCTTCCTTGGCTATTCAGTCGAAGCCTATAAACTCGCCGTCTTTGCCCTAACCGCCTGCATCGCAGCCATCGCGGGTGCGCTATATTACCCGCAGGCAGGCATCATCAACCCCGAAGAAATGGCCCCGATCGCCTCGATCTATTTGGCTGTTTGGGTTGCCATTGGCGGACGCGGCCGTCTGTATGGCGCGGTCATCGGCGCGGCGTTTGTCAGCCTTCTTAGCACGTGGTTCACCGGTGGACAGGCTCCGGATATCCCTTTGGGCGTTTACACGATCAAATGGGTCGATTGGTGGCAGGTTCTGCTGGGCGTGTCCTTCGTTCTGGTCACGCTGTTCGCCCCGCAAGGTATCGGTGGGCTGTTCGATCTGCTGGCCAATCGTCGCCCGTTGGATCGTCATGGCGCTAATCTTGGCCCGGATGACGGGGCTCTTCGCGAAAAGGAGGCCACCGAGTGAGCACTTTGTTAGAAGTCAGCGGCGTCTCGGTTACCTTTGACGGGTTTCGCGCCATCAACAACCTGTCGTTCCAGATCGGCAATGCCGAACTGCGCGCCGTGATCGGACCAAACGGTGCAGGCAAAACAACGTTCATGGATATTGTCACTGGCAAAACCCGACCCAATGAAGGCCGGGTCATCTGGGGCGAAAAATCCGTATCCCTGCTGCGTAAGAGCGAGGCCAAGATCGCGCAGATGGGGATCGGGCGGAAGTTCCAGAAACCCACGGTGTTCGAGGATCAGACCGTTCAGGAAAACCTGCTGATGGCCTTGAAGAACAAGCGCGGGTGGTTTGGCGTTTTGTTTTATCGCCCCTCGCCTACGGATTTAGACGGGGTCGAGCAGCTGGCTTTTGAGATCGGCCTAAAAGACGAACTGCCCCGCAAGTCAGGCGAGCTGAGCCACGGACAAAAGCAATGGCTGGAAATCGGGATGCTACTGGCACAGGAACCGCGCCTGTTGCTCGTGGACGAACCCGCCGCTGGGATGACCCCGCACGAACGAGAACACACGACCGAGCTCCTGGTGCAGGCCGCCAAGACCCGTGCGGTGGTCGTTGTTGAACATGACATGGAGTTCGTCCGCCGCCTGAACTGCAAGGTCACTGTGCTGCACGAGGGGTCGGTTCTGGCAGAAGGCAGCCTTGATCACGTGACATCGAATCAGGACGTTATTGATGTCTATTTGGGGCGCTAGACGATGCTGAAACTAACAGATCTGACTTTGCACTACGGGCACTCCCGAATCCTTAACGGCATCTCAATGGAGGCCATGCAAGGCGAAGTGACCTGCGTGATGGGGGCCAATGGCGTTGGGAAAACCAGCCTGCTTAAGGCAATCTCGGGTACGCATCCGCGCTCGGGTGGTGAAGTGGAGCTAGACGGAGATCAACTGCCGATCTTGCCCGCCCATCGTATGGCTTGGAAAGGTGTGGCCTATGTCCCCCAGGGTCGCGAGATTTTCCAATTGCTCACCGTTCGTGAAAACCTTGAAGCGGGGTTCTCTTGCCTTCCCAGCAGCGAACATTTCATTCCGGACGAGATTTTCGATCTGTTCCCGGTGCTCAAACAAATGCAGAGCCGGCGCGGAGGCGACCTTTCAGGTGGTCAGCAACAACAATTGGCGATTGCGCGCGCTTTGATAACAAAACCTAGGCTATTGCTTCTGGACGAGCCTACTGAAGGTATTCAACCGAACATAATCCAGCAAATTGGTGAAGCCATTCGGCACCTCAGAACTACCAGGGGGATGGCAATTGTCTTGGTGGAGCAGTACTTCGATTTTGCCTATGACCTTGCTGACAGGCTTGTCGTGCTGCGACGCGGAGAAGTCATGATCAAAGGAGCAAAAGGGGATCTAATGCGCGAACAAGTATTGCAAGCCGTAACAGTCAAGTAACAATCGTAGACTTAGGCTTCGAGATAGGCCGCGTCCAAGTGGTTGAAAATCATCAACTACTCACGCTCCATACTCAACAACTTTGAGCTATTTCCGATCTTTCCCTGTGAATTGCCGGATATCAGGGAAAACTCCTCGAAGCAAACCCGCTAAAACAAGGCACCGAGACTTTGGCTCGAATTACACTTGTGGAGTGTGACGCGAACGGTTTTTGCCCTGGAACAGGCAAAGCAACCAGCGGGAATTGCGGCGCAAGTCCGAGGCAGAAACCACAATTGAAGTAAGACGGGCTTTGGTGGCGGGGAGACAGGGATTCGAACCCTGGGAACGCTCTCACGTTCAACGGTTTTCAAGACCGCCGCATTCGACCACTCTGCCACCTCCCCGCGTGAGGCAGGGTCTAAGGCGAACTTAATTCAGAGGCAAGTCGAAATCGGGAAATCTTGCCGAAGCAAGTGCAGCAGTCTTTCCATGACACATCACCCGCGTTATGATCCGGGCGAAAGACCGTAGCAGGCTGGCACGCAGAACCAGCCGACCGGCGGCGGGGCTCGGAAAACGAGGTCCCATCAGGCAAGGGATGAAAAGATGAAGCGAGCGACCGAGACACGCGCAGGGCCGAAGAGGCTGGCGTATCTGGCTTTGACTTTTGCAGTGCTATCTGGATGTGAGGAAACTCTGGGATCAGCAGAGAAACCAGAAGAAAACACAGGAAAGATTGAGCTTTTGCCGGAGGTATCAAGCGGTTCCCAGCGTGATGTTGAAGCCCCTGATGTCTTTGAGGTAACCGAAGCCGGACTGTGGGATGGCAGACCGTCCCTGGGGGGAATCTGGGTTGCACATCCCGATGTCACCCAGCCCGAACGCGTTGTTATCAAGAACACGTCCAACAACAAGACAACAACAGGCGCTTTGTTCCGGCGCGAGCGCAACTTGCCCGGCCCTGCACTTCAAGTATCATCTGCCGCAGCTGAAAAGCTGGGAATGCTGGCTGGCGCTCCAACCAAAGTGAACGTTGTTGCTTTGCGTCGTGAGGCCGTTGAAGAAACCCCGCCCCCGGCCGAAAAAGCGCCGGAAGCCGACAATGCCACCGAAGAACCTGAGGCATCGGCGGAAACCGTGTCAGCAGAGGACACAGGTCAGGACGCGACGCCGGAAAAGCCTGCCAAGCGGAAGTGGTGGCAAAAGAAAGAGCCTGCGGTTGCCGCGTCTGCCGGTGCAGTCGTTGCAGCAACGGATGAGACCACCGAGGCGGCAACTGAAGCGGCCACCGAGGCCGCGACATCGCCAGGGCTGTCGGATGCACCGGTCGCAGCACCAGCCGAACAACCTGCCAAGCGGAAGTGGTGGCAAAAGAAGCAACCAAACGAAATCACTGAAACGCCCCTTGATCCGATCGAGGGTGCGGCGGCTGCAATCGATGCCGCCGAACCGACCCCGGCGGCAGCCGCTACAGCAACCGGATCAACGCTTACGAAACCATATGTGCAGGTTGGTACTTTTGGCGTAGAGACCAATGCAAACAGCGCAGCTGAAAAGATCCGCAAAGGCGGTTTGTCTGCTGAGGTGCGCGAGCTAAAGACTGAAGACAAGACGGTCTGGCGGGTTCTGGTCGGACCTGCCACCACCCGTACAGAGCGCAAAGCCATTCAGAGCAGTGTTAAGTCTCTTGGCTTTAACGACGCTTTCACCGTGTCCAACTGAAACAGGAGGCTTAGCGTGCTATCCTCATTGCGAACATCCGTTTTGACGCTCGGGTTGGCCATTTTGGCCTTGCCCGCACATGCGTTCGATACCTCGGCCCGTGCGGCCTATGTGATTGACCAGACAACAGGCACGGTTCTGCTGTCGAAAGAGGCCGATCAGCCTTTGCCGCCTGCATCAATGTCCAAGCTCATGACGCTCTACGTTGCGTTCGAGGCGTTGCGGGATGGGCGTCTGACGTTGAGCGAGACGCTGCCAGTGTCTGAACACGCAATGAGCTATGGCGGCTCAACGATGTTTTTGAACACTCAAGACAGGGTCAGTGTCGAAGATCTGCTGCGCGGGATCATCGTCTTGTCAGGCAATGATGCCTGCGTCGTTATCGCAGAAGCGCTCAGCCCTGACGGGACTGAGGCTGGTTTTGCGCGCTACATGACCCAGCGTGCCAAGCAAATGGGTATGAACAATTCGAATTTTGCCAATTCAAACGGCTGGCCCGCGGCAGGGCATATGATGTCCGTGCACGATCTTGCCGTCTTGGCCAATGCTTTGATCACCGATTTTCCGGAATACTACCCGTTGTTTGCCGAAGAGGTCTTTGAGTTCGATGGAAGGGCCCCGTCCAACGCACGAAACCGCAATCCCTTGCTGCGTCTCGATATCGGCGCAGACGGCTTAAAGACCGGACATACGCAAGAAGCGGGGTACGGCCTCGTCGGCTCGGCTAAACAAGGCGACCGTCGCGTGATCTTCGTACTGACCGGCATCGACAGCACCGGCCAGCGCGCAGAGGAGGCTGAGGCCGTGGTTAACTGGTCGTTTCGAAATTTTGTCGAGAGGACAGTTGCCGACGCGGAAGCGCCAATAGCGGAAGCAAGGCTGTGGATGGGCGAAAAGAAGACAGTTAGCCTGGTGCCCGAAGGCGACTTGACGGTTCTGTTCCCGGTTCTGGGCACGCAAGACGTCGAAGCCGAGGTGGTCTATGAGGGGCCCATCAACGCCCCAGTTTCAAAAGGTCAGCAACTGGCTGAGCTTGTGATCAAACCCGAAGGCTTGCCCGAAATCCGCCGCCCCCTTGTCGCGGCCGAGGACGTGGCAATCGGTGGTTTCCTTGTGCGCATGCTGACCGTTGGGGGCATTGTTCTGAAGGATGTTATCAACAAACCGCTGGAGTCGATGTGACACAGCGCGGGTTGTTTCTGACCTTTGAAGGCATTGATGGATCAGGAAAGTCAACGCAGGCAAGGATGCTTGCCGAGCATCTGCGCGAAACTGGCCGCGACGTGATATTGACCCGCGAGCCCGGCGGATCTGCCGGAGCCGAAGAAATTCGCAGCCTCGTGCTGGAGGGTGATCCCGACAGATGGTCAGCAGAAACGGAAATCCTGCTGTTCACCGCCGCCCGTCGTGACCATCTTGAACGCACGATCGAGCCTGCATTGACTGCAGGCAAAGTCGTGATCTGTGACCGCTTTGCAGACAGTACTCGCATGTATCAGGGCCTGTCTCGTGGCGACTTGCGCGGCTTGGTGGACCAGTTACACAGCCTGATGATCAAGCGCGAGCCAGACATGACGGTTTTGATAGACATGGACCCTGACACTGGCCTGTCCCGCGCCAAAGGTCGGCAAGGCGCCGAAGAACGGTTCGAAGATTTTGGCCCCGCTTTACAACGTAAGATGCGCGCTGGTTTTCTGGCGCTGGCAGAAGAGTTTTCTGACAGATTCCGTATCGTGGATGGGAATCGGGACATGGACAGCGTCGCCCGCGATGTGACAAAGATCGTTACAGCAGCTTTGCGATAGAAGATGAGCGACGACACCCCAACCCCAGATCAGGCGCCCGGCGCCCCACACCCGCGCGAAACACCCCGCATCTTCGGACAGGACGCGGCCGAGCAAGCCTTTTTGGCCGCCTACAATTCGGATCGGCTGCACCACGGCTGGCTACTGACCGGTCCGCGCGGCGTGGGCAAGGCAACACTTGCGTGGCGCATCGCGAGGTTTCTTCTCGCCACAGCTCCGACGGATGACGGCGGGTTGTTTGGCGCGCCGCCACCGCCTGAGACGCTGGATATCGACCCCGATCATCCGGTTTGCCATCGCATGTTGGCGGGCGCAGAGCCCGGACTGGCGGCGATTACCCGTTCGTTGAACGATCAGGGCCGCCGGAGAGCTGAAATTGTTGTGGATGACGTCCGCAAGCTCGGGCGGTTTTTTGGCTTGTCATCCGCCGATGGCGGGCGCCGGGTTGTGATCGTCGATGCGGCCGATGAAATGAACGTCAGTGCGGCCAATGCGCTTTTGAAGATGCTCGAAGAACCGCCGGCGCGCACGACACTGTTGCTGGTATCTCATCAACCCTCGCGCCTGCTGCCAACTATCCGGTCGCGGTGCCGCACTCTACGCCTGTCCCCGCTTGGGCCAGAGGACATGCAAGCCGCCCTTGCGCAAACAGGGGCAGATGTCCCCGCGCAACCAGATCATCTGGCGGCCTTGGCGGCAGGATCAGTCGGGGACGCCGTACGCCTGATCAATCTTGGCGGGCTCGAGACTTATGCCGAATTGATCGCCATTCTGGGCACCCTGCCCCGCATGGACAGACAGCGCGCGCTGGCGTTGGCCATGGCTGCAGCCCAGCGTGGGGCGGCAGAACGGTTTGAGCTTTTGTTGACGTTGATTGACGTCGCTTTGGCGCGATTGGCTTTGACAGGGGCAACCGGCGCGCCGCCCTCACCCGAAGCTGCACCGAACGAGGCTGAAATTCTGACGCGCTTGTCTGCTTCACCGCATCAAGCGCGCCGTTGGGCCGAGGTTGCCGCCGTTGTGACAGCGCGCGGTCGACACGGTCAGGCGGTGAACCTTGACCCTGCGGCTTTGGTCCTAGATACGGTGTTCAACATACAGGAAGCCGCCGGTCAGAACAGATGAGCGTTACCCCCCAAATCACGGACAGCCATTGCCATCTGGATTTCCCGGATTTCGACGGGCAACTGGATGAGATTGTCACCCACGCCGCGCAGGCTGGTGTGACCCGTATGGTGACAATCTGCACGCGGCTTCGAAACGAACCAACCGTTCGTGCCATTGCTGAAACCTACGCGCCGGTGTTTTACGCTGCCGGCACCCACCCGATGAGCGCCGCCGAGGAACCACTGGCGACCGCCGATGAATTGGTGGCGCTGGCACAGCATCCGAAATTCGTTGGCATCGGCGAAAGCGGGTTAGATTATCACTACACAGCGGACAGCGCCGCACTGCAAAAGCAATCATTGCGCGTTCACATCGAGGCAGCGCAACGCACGGGCCTGCCTCTGATTATCCACGCCCGCGCAGCAGATGACGATATGGCCCGCATTTTGTCCGAAGAGTTCCGCAATGCGCCCTACGGCTGCGTGATGCACTGCTTTTCCTCTTCTGCAGAGCTTGCCAAGGCAGCGCTGGATTTGGGTTTTTATCTGTCCATGTCGGGTATCGCGGCTTTCCCCAAAAGCCAGGAATTGCGCGATATTTTTTCAAGCGCGCCTGTAGATCGGATTCTGGTCGAAACTGACGCGCCTTATCTGGCCCCGCCGCCCTATCGCGGGAAACGCAATGAACCAGCCTATACTGCGCATACGGCGCAAAAAGGGGCAGAGATTTTCGAAATGGATTACGCTGCCTTTGCGGCCCAGACACAGGCGAATTTCGATCGGCTTTTTACTAAGGTCGCCGCGTTCAAGGCGGCTGCATGACCCAGCTAAGATGCACCATTCTGGGCTGCGGGTCATCCGGCGGCGTCCCCCGTTTGGGTGGACACTGGGGTGATTGTGATCCTGCAAACCCCAGGAACATTCGCCGGCGATGCTCAATGCTGGTTGAACGTGACGGTCCAGAGGGGACAACCTCTGTCCTGATCGACACCACACCGGATATGCGCGGTCAACTTTTGGATTCGGGGACCGGTCGATTGGACGGTGTGGTCTATACGCATTCGCACGCCGATCACGTCCATGGAATCGATGATTTGCGGATGATCGTGTTCAACATGAAATCCCGCGTCCCAGTCTGGGCCGATGGGGATACACAAAATGCCTTGTTGGGACGCTTCGGATACGCGTTTATTCAGCCCGAAGGCTCGCCCTACCCGCCTATTCTGGACCTAAAAACCATTGATGGCCCTTTTGAAATTGATGGTCCTGGCGGACCCATCCCGTTTCGCCCATTCAAAGTAAACCACGGCTCGATCGACTCGTTAGGATTTCGGATGGGGAAACTTGTGTACCTGCCTGATGTGGCGGAAATCTATGACGATGCATGGCCGGAGCTTGAGGGCTTGGACTGCCTTGTCATCGACGCCCTCCGCCGCTCACCACACCCGACCCACACACATCTGGAAAAGACGCTTGGTTGGATTGCAAAACTGGAGCCCAAACAGGCGGTTCTAACCAATATGCATATCGATCTCGATTTCGCGACCGTCGAGGCGGAAACTCCCGATCATATCACCCCCGCCTATGACGGTATGGTGATCCATCAGGCGCTGTAAGGCTCTGCCCGGAACACCGCGGATATCACCGTCTGTGGCACAGCCAATGGAGGTGAAATGCTCCAGAGTCTGATCGACGTCATCCTTCCGGTGTTTCTGGTTATCGGTGCTGGTTATGCGGCAACCCGCTCGGGGTACTTCAACGAAGTTCACGTCGATGGGTTGATGAAATTCACCCAGGGCTTCGCCATCCCTTGCCTGCTGTTTTTGGCAATCGCGCATCTCGACCTGAGCGCCAGTTTCGATCCACGGCTACTGGCCAGCTTCTATTCCGCTGCCGCGCTTTGTTTTATGACTGGCCTGTTTGGCGCACGCATCATCTTTGGTCGTGACTGGGAAGACTGCGTTGCCATTGGGTTCTGCTGCTTGTTCTCAAACTCAGTCTTGTTAGGTCTACCAATCACCGAACGTGCGTATGGCCCCGAGAACCTCACAGGCAACTATGCGATCATCGCGTTCCATTCCCCGTTTTGCTACTGCGTTGGAATCACCGTCATGGAAGTGGTGCGCAACCGGGGACATGGCGGGGTGCGTATGGCACGGTCCGTATTGTCCGCGATGTTTAAAAATGCACTGATCCTTGGGATCGCGTTGGGGTTTCTAGTCAATCTGTCAGGTTTTGCCATTCCGGCCGTTGTTGACGAGGCCCTTGGCTTGGTAACCCGCGCCGCCCTGCCCGGCGCTTTGTTTGCGCTGGGGGGCGTGCTGGTCAAATACAAACCCGAAGGTGATCTGCGTACCATTGCCTATGTGTGTGCAATCTCTTTGATGTTGCATCCTAGCCTGGTTTGGATGTTCGGAAAATCCACTGGGCTGCCGCAGGATTTGTTTCGATCAGGTGTCTTGAACGCAGCAATGGCGCCAGGGTTCAACGCGTACATCTTTGCCAATATGTATGGCCGCGCCAAACGTGTCGCGGCCTCGTCCGTACTGATTGGGACGGCTGCATCAATTCTAAGCGTCTGGCTTTGGTTGACCCTCTTGGGCTAAGCCCACGCGACGCACGGATTGACAATTTGTGGCGGCGGTACATCTATCGCACAATTGGACAGGAGCCTTCGCATGCCGCATGCCATCATCGTCGCCCATGGTCAGCCCTCTGACCCCGAGCCCGCCGAGGCGGCGCTTGCAGATTTTGCTGCCAAGGTTGACGCTTTGACAACAGATGTATCCGTTCATTCCGCTACCTTAGCTGCGCCAGGCACGTTCGAGGGTCGGATGGACGGCCTACCCGAAGATACCGTGATCTATCCGCTTTTCATGGCGAAAGGCTGGTTCGTGACCAGCGCATTGCCGAAACGCGTAGGAGACCGGAACTTGCGCATTCTAGATCCGCTGGGCATCGATCCTGAACTACCCAAACTTACTGCGCGCGCGCTGCACACCACACTATCTGACAAGCGATGGGAGGCCGCCTCAACCGATCTGGTCGTCGCTGCGCATGGCTCCGGTCGCAGCCGCAACCCGTCCGCCGTTGCGGCGGAATTCGCATCGAAACTAGGACAATTGGTTTCTTTCAACTCAATCCGAGTTGGGTTTGTTGAAGAAGCCCCACCCATCGCCACAGCTGCTAGCGGATTAGGCGTGCAGGCCCTGTGTCTTCCATTCTTTGCCTGCACCGGCGGGCATGTTTTGGAGGACGTTCCGGAAGAGCTGGGCCGGGCGGAGTTTAAGGGGGTCGTTTTGCCAGTGGTCGGAGAACTACCGCCAATCCAGCTGCAAATCGCAAAGAAATTAAGTCTTGCGCATCAATCAGCTTAGACCTTGCGGCGCAAACGCCCTTCTGTTGATGCATCAAGCAAAGCTACTGCTGGGCCTTTGACAAGGTCGAATAAAGGCGATGGCAGGATCGCCCGTCTCGTTTAGCCTGATAAAGGGCAAGGTCGGCAGCATGAAGAAGTTCTTCCGCTTCTGGTGCCCTAAACTGTGTTGATAAGGCGGTCCCAATGCTTGCAGATACGTGGCAAGTCTGCTGCTGGAACGTCATCGGTTCATTCAACCTGAGGATAAGTCGTTCAGCAATCGACGCGAGCGTTTCTTCACGTGTCAGGCCTTTAAAAATAATGACAAACTCATCGCCTCCGACCCTCGCCACTGTGTCATCGCCACGCGTTTCTTCGACCATGATACGCGCCGCTTGCTGCAGGACAAAATCGCCTGCCGCATGGCCCAACCTGTCATTCACGGATTTGAAGAAATCAAGATCCAGATGCATCAGGGCAAAACTGGAATTGGAAAAAGTCAGGTGGTCAAGCATATGGTCCATTGCCCGCCGGTTTTTCAATCCTGTCAACGTGTCCGTATAGGCCTTTTCCTCGGCGGCGAGCATGGCCCCCTGAAGCCTGAGGTTCAGAGACCGTGAGGCCTCCATCGCTGCAGACTTGGCCTCGACAAGATACAGAAGTTCGATTGCCAAATCAGTGCCCGAGAAGTCCGCGCTTGTCAGAGCATAGTCGCGTACGGCATCCAAGATCGAGATACCAAAGGACAGGTTGATGACAGCCCCTTCGCCATGCTGCAAAGGGGCGACCAATCCTTTTAGGGCAGTGCGCGGTTCATCATGGAACTTAAGGTGCAGCTTTGCACCAGCCATCGACATGAGCGCAGGAATCGTTGTGACCGTTCGGGGACGGATCAGCTCGAAGATATCCAGAAAGCTGGAACCCACTAACGGGATATTGGGGCGCAGTTTTTGTAGGGTTGGTCCTGCCTGCCGAATGTCCCCCTTCTCGTCTATCAGCAGGAACATCGGGCACAAGGTTTCGAGAAGGCTCGCCAGGTCTTGGGTGTTCATTACTCCGCACGCGCCCCCAAATCAAAGTGGCGACCTTCGGAAAAAGCACTCTCTACCAGCGTTACTGTGATCACCTCAGCGGTTTCGTGCTGCCCGTCATGCGACAGTATAACCAGCGCACCATAGTCGTCAGCCATTGCGCGCAACACGCCAACCATGACGCTCGAGTAACCTGGCAAACCCGGATCGCAGAGCAGTTGGTACCCTGTCATGGATAGTTCTCTCAGTTCGAGCGCTGGCAGGGCGAGGTCGGAGACAGCCAATCTGACACGATCAGACAAATCGTCGAGGGAATGCAGAAACTCCACATAGGTTCCGCCGCCAAACCGCAGCAAACGGCGCAGCCCCTCCATGTTTGGGTGAGACACAAGATAGGTGCCGACATCCTCCAGGATTTCCGCTTTCGGGCGGCCAATTTCTGCGCTCAACACGTCCATAACACGAATGGAGACATCATCATCGTAGATGAGCATTGCCTCGAACTCGACAAAACCCAGCTCCGCAGCCTCGGTAACGCGCAGCCAGCACGACCGACCATAGGTTGCGCGTACAAAAGACTGAATCGCCCGATTGATCAGACCATGCATGAGATGCCTCAGATTAATTGCTTCTCAATTTTGGTCCGACAAACCTTAACAAACAGCCAAAATCACCTCCAAGATACCGCGAATGCAACCGAGTATCAGAGCGACACCAGTCCAGTAGTCACTAGAAATCCGTAGGCGCACCGCCTTCTGCTTTTCGGCGCGCGACGAAATCGGCAAGCTCGTCTCGTATCCCATCATCAATGGCAGGCGGTTCAAAGCTTGAGATAATCTCTTTGAACATGTGATGCGCGCGTTCGGCGGTCCAGATACCACCGGCAACGTCCCATCCTTCGTAGTTTTTCCAATCGCTAAGGAAGGGTTGGTAAAAGGCTGTGGTGTAGCGGTCCTGTGTGTGCTGAATTCCAAAGAAATGGCCATCGTTTCCGACCGAACGAATAGCATCCAACGCAATTTCATCTGGCCCCGTTGCCGTCAGTGCGGGATCCATATAGCGCTGAATTTGCTGAAGGATTTCGCAATCCATGATAAACTTTTCCGGGCTTGCTATCAGCCCGCCTTCGAGCCAGCCTGCGGCGTGATAAACCATATTCGTGCCCGACTGCACCGCAGCCCAAAGCGAATTTGAAGTTTCCCACACTGACTGCCCATCCGGTACATTCGCCGCGCAAACACCAGAGGATCGCATAGGCAACCCATAATACCGCGCCATCTGCCCCGTCATCTGGGTAGAGCGCATGTATTCGGGTGTGCCAAAAGCGGGTGCGCCGGATTTCATATCCACATTCGACGTAAAGGTCCCAATCACGCAAGGAATGCCGGGGCGTACATATTGGAACAACGCAATCGCGCATAACGCTTCGGCCAAAGATTGAGCAACCGCACCCGCCATTGTAACCGGCGCCATAGCACCGGCCAATGTAAACGGAGTCACGACTATGGCCTGCCCACGGCGCGCCAAACGCAGGCAGCCGTCAATCATCGGATGGTCGTGTTTCAGCGGTGAGGTCGAGTTGATGTTGGTGTACATCCGAGGTGTCGCCTCAAACTCTTCATGGCTGTGACCGCCTGCGATGCGCACCATCTCCATGACATCTTCAACGCGTTCTTTCCCTAGCGAGTATGCATGCATCGCTTTGTCCGTCAGGGTCAGCTTGTCATACAGCACATCAAGGTGGCGAACACTTGCATGTATATCCACCGGTTCGACCGGATACCCACCCGCAAAATGGATACAGTTAAAATACTGCGTCAGTTTCAACAGATTCCGGCACATCTCACGATTGCCGGGAACCTTGGTTCCAATTTCCATGTCCCAATAGTTCGGCGGCGACGAAACATTTCCAAACAGCAGGTTTTTACCGCCAATCTCGATCTTTCGACTCGGATTTCTTGGCGTGATCGAAAACTGGCTTGGCGCCTTCGCCACCATTTCCATCACAAAATCACGCCCCATGCGGACGTTATCGCCTTCTATGGTACAGCCCGCTTCTCGCAGGATACCGATGGCCTCTTCATTGTAGAACTCGATGCCGATTTCTTCGAGGATACGCATCGCCCCGTCATGGATCGCCTCAATCCCGTCCTGATCCAAAGGCTCGGTCGGTTGATCCGTGTTGATCGGTGGGTTCCATGGCATTTGATCAATGGCCGCGCTGCCTCGGCGAGCAGCCGCCCCTGCGCGTCCACCGCCCCGACGTTTGCGTGTTTTCGTGTCGGCCATCGTCGCCTCCTGCGTTTGCTTTTGTCCAAGCAAGCCCCGAAGACGGGCATCAAGCCGCTCTGTCTGCGACAGAGTGTGTCGGTTTTTACGATCCGATTGCTGAATTCAAAGTTTGGCGTGTTGGTTTTCCAGCAGCCAGCCGGGAATGTGTCCGATGTCCGGCAGGACAACATCCGCCATCGGCGCCAATGCTTCGGCCGAGGCCAACCCAGTCAAAACACCGATTGTTGTCATGCCTGCAGCACGCCCGGCCTGCAAATCGTGCAAGCTGTCGCCCACCATCGCGATACGCGCCGGCTCAACACCGACATGCGCCGCAAATGCCAGCAATTGGCCAGGGCCAGGTTTGAAACCATGACCGCTGTCATAGCCCGCGACAAAGTCGAAATGCTGTCTGACCCCGGCAGATACCAAGTGTTCAAGCGCGGGGTGTTCACTGTCGTTTGTCGCGATCCCCAACTTGATTCCCGAGTTCTGAAGCCGCTCCAGCAATGGAGCCAAAGGGGTAGCCGGTGCCTGTGGAACCGCCGCTGCTTCGGCATTCATCAGTTCAACCAGTTCACCGAATGACATGTCTTCGACGTGTGGAACCAGAACCTCGGCGATTTCGTCCACGGTTGCGGCAATCACGATACTGTCTTCGGCATAACGCTGCTGCTGAAAATCGAACCCGATGATTTGCCCAAGTTCCGTCGCGCGCGTTTCATCTTGGTTGCTCAAACGCAGCAGCATGGAGCGTCCGAACACCCCCCATGTGTTAGCAAAGTCGAACAAAGTACCGTCCTTGTCGAAGACGATGGCGTCAATTGGCATTGAGTGAGTGCTCCTGCAAAGTCTATCGTTCAGGTCCAGTGCGTGTCAGCATTGCCTGACAATGCCGCGCGCGCCTGAGCGGGGCGGTCGTAGGGGATCGAATTGGTGTCACAAAACGCCATGACCCAGGAATCGTCAAGCATCAGAAAATCCAGAACAGACACCGCAAAATCCGGATCCCCCGCTCTGTCACGCAGG
This sequence comes from uncultured Ruegeria sp., assembly GCF_947504215.1. GTDB lineage: Bacteria > Pseudomonadota > Alphaproteobacteria > Rhodobacterales > Rhodobacteraceae > Ruegeria. The sequence goes on from NZ_CANNGO010000001.1 coordinate 474,573, forward strand.
TCTTCTGTTGCAGCGCCTGTAGATCCCAGGAAAACGGGCAGCAACTCGTCATTGCCGACAAGCCACGCAAGGGCCCTCAGCGCCAGTGTTTCGGCGGAATCGGTAGAGATCGGCATAAACGAGCCTCAGGATCGGTTTTGGAAAGGGTTTATTAACCAGACTCATAAACACTTTGTTCACGCATGCAATCAATGGTGAGCAACTATGTCCGTGCAGGGAACCATCCTTGTCCTCGACGGGGTATCAACCAACCGCATTATGCTGAAGGTTCAGCTGACCGCGGCATGGTACCACGTGGTTCAGGGTGAAAAACTCAAAGGGTTGACGTCGCTGGTGCGCCGAACCCGGCCAGACTTGGTGCTGACAGCGCAGACATTGCCCGATGGTACTGCGGCAGACGTAAAAAAGCTGATCACAACACAACCAGATCTCGTCGACGTTCCCGTTGTCGCGATTGCACCACAGAACGATAATGAGGCGCGTCTGCGTGCATTGGCGGATGGGCTGGATGATGTCCTGACGCATCCTTACAAAGACGCGCTGCTGTTGGCCCGTATCCGAAGCTTACTGCGCGTGCATGCAGACACACAGGAGTTACAGGTCGACAACGGGGGCCAATCAATCGGGTTTGCGGAATCAGCCACCGCTTTGATCACACCCCCCCAAACGGCCCGTGTAGACATTCTGGCACAGACAGCGCGAACGGGCTCAGCCTGGCAAAAGGCGTTATCCGATCAAAGTCGACATCAGATTTCCTGGCACACTCGGTCAAACTTCAACGGTGTGTTGTCCGGATCAATTCCGGACGCAATAGTGGTTGAATTGGATGCAAGCCCCTACGGGTTGAACGTCCTGGCCGATCTCAGATCGCGCAGCGCCACGCGGCACACTGTTTTGATTGGTGTGCTGAAGGACAACAATGCCTCCATGGCCTCCGAAATTCTGGACCGCGGCGCCGACGCCGTATGTTTGGGCGGGTTTTGTGCAGAAGAAATTGAGCTACGCCTGAAAAATCAGATAGCCCGCAAAGCGCGGATAGACCAGATGCGTGCATCGTTGCGACAGGGTATTGCAGAATCCTGGATTGATCCGCTGACCGGCCTGCACAATCGTCGCTACGCGATGCGTGCTATGGACCAGATTACTCGGCAGTCGATGCAATCCAACCAAGGCTTCGCCGTCATGCTCGCGGATCTCGATCATTTCAAAACAATCAACGACCGTTATGGGCATGCAAACGGCGATTTCGTTCTGTCTCAGGCTGCCGAGCGTATGCAGAGTATCCTGGGATCAAATGGTTTTATCGCCCGGATCGGCGGGGAAGAATTCATGATCGGCACGTCAGATCTGTCCCGAGATGCGGCATTGAGGCTTGCAGAATCGCTTTGCAACTGCATATGCGATGAACCCTTTCATCTGCCCGATCAACAAGAACCGATCTCTGTCACGATCAGTGTTGGCCTGAAACTGTCGAACCCGTCGAAACCAACAGAAGATCCCCAGTCTTTCGAAAAAGTAATAAGATGCGCGGACAAAGCGCTCTATGCCGCTAAACGAGCCGGACGCAATCGGGTATGGGTCAGGCCAAGCGCGGCATTATCCAACTAGTCTTTTTTCTTGCGTGAATGCGGACCTTTCTGGATCACCTCTTGCAGGCGTTCGGCATAGGTCTGACGCTCTTCATCGCTCATGGCAGTGACCCGAGCCATCCATTGCGCCTGCAACTCAGATTGCAGATCTGCCGTTGCCTGAGCCTGTTGCTGCAGCAATCCTTCAACCGCAACCGGATCGAACGGAACAGCGCGCAGAGCCGCACTGATGGCTTCAAACCCCTGAGTTCGCGCGTTTGACCCTTCTTTGTGCAGTCCGGACAATTCACCCCGCATTGCTTTGCGATCTTCTTTCGGCAACGCACGATAAAGTGCCGGTCCAAACCCCGGCGGCGCCTTGGCATGATCGCTGCCCTTCACACGCAGCACCGTTCCGACGGCAACACCGACTATCAACAAATTCAGGGCCAGCGACACGATCAGTACCACTGACATCCATCGCCGCTTTGTTTTGGGTTCAGCGTTCATTCCGTATTCTCCAGAAAACTCGTATCAAATCCGAGGTCGGCCACCAGATAGCTTGTATCCTGCGCCGTCAGCAGGTTGGCCGGATCGGGTAAGAATGTCGGGGCCGCAAAGCCGATCCAGACGCCAGCTGCGCTGGCTGCAACCAAACCGCCAAAGCCTTGCCAACCGCCAATAGTTTCAAAAAGCCGCGTCCAGGCCCCGCGTTTCGGGCGGGCCGTGGGCGCCAAACGCTCCAACCGAATCGCTTCGGCGTCCGTTTGGATGCGCACAACCAGATCATCAGCCAACGTTAGCCGATCTCGCCTTGCGTCGGCGAACAGATGATCCAGTTTCAGGTCTTCATCAGCCATTGTCATACCCCAATTCATCTCGTCGGTCGGCCAGTATAGCAGCCAAAGATCGTTTTCCACGCGCCGTCAGGCTTTCAACTGCTTCTACTGAAATACCCATGACCCCTGCGATCTCGGGGTTGGGCAGCTCTTCGATATGGCGCAAGACCACCGCCTGCCGCTGCCGTTCCGGCAATTCCGATAAAGCAAGCTGTAGCGCATCTTTGCGGGCCTCGTCCTGCAATCGGTCAACCACGCTGGCCTTGCCGTCTTCGGGCTCGGGCACGTCGGACAATCTGTCAGGCCTTTTTTTGCGCCTGATGTCCACGCACAGATTCAACGTCACCCGATACAGCCATGTTGACACTTTGGCGGTTCCTGGCACCCAATCTGGCGCCATCTGCCAAAGCCGCATCATCGCGTCCTGTGTCACATCTTCGGCCTCGGCACGGTTCCCTAGCATACGCAAAGCAACCGAAAAACTGCGTGGTCCCAAACGATCTGTCAAAACACGCGCCGCCCCGGCGTCACCATCGGCAAAGCGCCTCAGCAACGCATCGTCGCTGAGGTCGTTCGCGGCGAAATCAACGCCGCGAACATCTTGCGGATGGGAGGTCAGGTCCTCCATCCTGCATCAGTTATTGTCAGAGTCAGCCGCATCACGTTTCTTTTTGTGACGGCCCATCTTGTCCTTGGCATCGGCAAATTCCTGTTCCGAGATCCCACCGCTGTTATCCGCATCGATCCGGTCAAACATCTTGTCAGCCCGGCGCTGTTTCGGCAACTCGTCTTCGCTCAGATATCCGTCGTTGTTGGCGTCATGCTTTTCGAACATCTTCGCGACGCGATCGTTGGTGCGCTGCTGTCTGGCAGCCTGCACTTCCTCAACGCTTAACTGTCCGTCGCCGTCAGTGTCGGCATTTGTGAAACGCTGGCTGCGCTGGGCCTGCATCTCTTCTTGTGTCACTTGGCCATCACCATTGGCGTCAAGTTCTTCGAAAGACACGGGTTCGCGGTCTTTTGGACCGGCCGCCAAAACGGATGTGCCTGTGATTGCGACCGCCGAAAGAACTATGGCCGGGATGAATTTTGCGTTTTTCATATCGGTTTTCCCTTGCTGGCGCGACCTTATTGCCGCTGCTCATATCTATTCAAACGCAGCACCGTTGGGTTTCCGTCGCCAAAAAAAGAAAATCTTTTCGGCTGCCCGGAAACACACCCTGACTACTTTCCCTCAACCAGGCGGCACAAAGCGACGCACCCCCCTTTATTGTGGACTCAAACAGGCGCACTATCTGTCAAATATGAATGCGCGAGTTTTACTAAGATGGATCAAACGATCGACACGACGACAGAGAATGAGCGTCCGACATGGCCCGCTCTGGTCAAAGGGTTTCGGTGCAAATGCCCAAACTGTGGCGAAGGCAAGATTTTGCACAGCTACCTGAAAGTCAACGACACCTGCGCGATCTGTGGAGAAGAGCTGTTCCATCATCGTGCGGATGACGGACCGGCCTATCTGACGATCCTTCTGGTCGGGCACCTGCTGGCACCTGCCTTACACGTGTCATATGTGCATTGGCGCCCGGATCCATGGACCATGGCCATAAGCCTGTCGATCGCGTGTGTTGCGCTGTCCCTCTTCCTTCTTCCGCGACTGAAGGGGGCTGTCGTTGCCTATCAATGGGCGCGACGCATGAACGGGTTTGAAAAACCCTCGTGACCCAGGCAGGCAGGTTAGACAGGGCATGACCACCGATAAAACCGCAATCCGAAACGCAGCCACTGTCATTGTGCTGCGGGACCGCATGACTAACCCTTCGATCCTGATGGGTCAGCGCGGTGCAAAAGCGGCCTTTATGCCAAACAAATTTGTCTTCCCAGGTGGAGCCGTCGATCCTGCGGATGCAGACGTGCCCTTGGCCACAGCGCTTCCCGATCTGTGTCATGAACGCCTGTCGGAAAAGTCCGAAAACGGCATGCAAGCGGCATTAGCTGCCGCTGCTATTCGGGAGCTATGGGAAGAAACAGGTCTGATCCTGGGGCAGCCGGGTGTATGGCCTCAGAATGCTCCAGCCGATTGGCAGAGCTTTGCCCAAAAAGGGTTCATGCCATCCGCAGCTGCGTTGCAGTTCGTGTTTCGCGCGGTCACGCCGCCGGGTCGCCCACGCCGGTTCGACGCCCGTTTTTTTCTTGTCGACGCTGCTGCAATACAAGGCGACCTGGACGATTTCAGTCACGCCTCGGACGAGCTTTCTCATTTGCAATGGGTCGAGCTGGATCGGGCACGGGATCTGGACCTGCCATTCATTACCGAGGTTGTTCTGGCCGAGATTGCGGGTCGCATTTCGGACCCGGAACCACCCGAATCCGTCCCGTTTTACCTAAACAAAGAAGAACAAAGCCTGTTTCTGCGGCTCAGAGGATACCCCATGCCCGAGATTGACTGAGGCCGTCGGATTACTTCATCCGGCTTACAACTACAGTCACTTCGGGCTTTTTGCCGATTTCGGATTTCGCAGTTTGGCGCGCGATCCGGCGCATTTCTTCTTCCAGCCTGTCGTCATCTCGCAACGTCTTGGCTTCGGCGCGCATCAGAAACTGGTTAAGGTCTTCCTCCAGAACTTCAACCAGTGCCGCACGCGATGTCCCAATCTCAGGCAGGCCCATCGTATCGCACCATGGCTCACCCAACGGTTCATCCTCTTCATCCAGAATAACCGTGACCGTGATGTGCCCGTTCAGTGCCATGCGAATACGATCCCGCACAACCCCGTCCAGTGCGCCGACCTTGACGGACCCATCCAGATAGGTCCGACCGGTCTCGACGAAATCCACGACCTTGGGCGCATTTCCGGTCAAATCCAGCATGGTTCCGTTCACCGCCAGCACCCCGGTGCGGCCACCCGCTTCTGCCAGTTTGGCATGTTCACGCAGATGCCTGTGTTCACCATGCATCGGAATGACCATCTGTGGATCGACCAAACCATGAACCTGTTCCAGATCGGGGCGGTTGGCATGGCCCGAGACGTGATACAAGCCCGCGCCGTCATCCACCACATCCACACCCTTTTCGCTGAGCTGGTTCATGATGAAAATCACACCACGCTCGTTCCCAGGAATGGTTTTGGACGAGAACAAGAACAGGTCGCCCTCTTTCAGCTCCAACCCACGATACTTGCCACGCGCCAGCTGTGCGCTGGCAGCCCGGCGCTCGCCCTGGCTGCCTGTGACGATCAGCATCAGGTTCTGGCGCGGCAGGTCCAGGGCTTCTTCGGCGCTTATCACGCGTGGGAAATCGGACAAGATGCCGGTTTCGGTCGCAGCCTCGATCATTCTGCGCATGGCGCGACCCAGCAACACAACCGAACGCCCGGCTCTTTCGCCTGCCTCGGCCAGCGTTTTGACCCGCGCAACGTTGGATGCAAACGTGGTTGCAACCACCATGCTTTCCGCGTTTTCGACCAGTTTGGTGATCTCAGGGCCGACCTCCGACTCCGAACGACCGGCATGAGTTGAAAACACATTGGTACTGTCACAAACCAACGCCTTGACACCTGGCCTGGCCACTTCGCCCCACAGGTTTTGGTCAAAGGGCTCGCCCACAACGGGGTTCGCATCCAGTTTGAAATCACCGGTATGCACGATCCGGCCAGCGGGCGTATCGATCACCAGCGCAGCGCTTTCCGGGATCGAGTGCGAAACCGGCAAAAAACCCACTTTGAAGGGACCAACCGAGATTTGTTCCGGCCATGCAGACGCCGTATGAACTGCGTCTTCCGGATGGCCATGTTCTTCCATCTTGCGACGCGCGATGTTGGCCGTAAACGCTCGTGCATAAACCGGCGCCTTCAAAGCATCATAGCAATGCGCAACAGCGCCCACGTGGTCTTCATGCGCATGCGTAACAAATACAGCTTCCAACTGGTCCGCTCGTTCCCGCAGCCACGAGATATCGGCATGAATCAGATTCACCCCGGGCGTTGTGTCCATATCCGGGAATGTCACGCCCAAATCCACAAGGATCAGACGCTCCTGACCGGGTTTTCCATAACCATAAACGTAAGCGTTCATGCCAATTTCACCTGCGCCGCCCAGCGGCAGGTAGATCAGTCTTTCGCTGCTCATGTCGACCCGTTTTCCTTGTTATAGCGATGGATCACGGTCAGGCCGTGCATCGTCAAATCATCTTCGATTGCGTCGAACCCTACGTCGGCCTGATCGAACAAGGGCGCGAGACCACCGGTTCCAACGACTTTCATCGGCATTCCGTATTCCGTCTTTATGCGGGCAATAAGCCCCTCGATCAGCCCGGAATAGCCCCAATACACGCCAGACTGGATGCAGCCAACCGTATTCGTGCCGATAACTTTTTCTGGGCGGGTAATGTCGATATGCGGCAACGCTGCGGCCCCCTGATGCAAGGCCTCAAGGCTGAGGTTGACACCGGGTGCAATGATCCCACCGACATATGCACCATCCGCCGCCACCACATCGAAATTGGTCGCTGTGCCAAAGTCAACAACAACGATATTGCCGCCATGGCGGTCAAAAGCCGCGGCCGCATTGGCCAGTCGGTCCGGGCCCGGAACAGTTCCTTCGTCGATACGAGGGTTCACAGGCAGCAGGCATTCGGGTTTACCGACCACCAAGGGTCGGCAGCCAAAAAAACGGTCTGCAAAAACACGCAGGTTGAACACGACACGCGGGACGGTTGATGCGATTATCACGTCACTAATGTCCGCCTCGATCCCGTAGTGTTTCACCAGCGTCGAGTACCACGTGAAATAGGCATCCGCCGTTCGTGCGTGGTGGGTCGAAGTACGCAAGGTGCATAGGAACTTCTCACCATCCCAAATCGAGAAGACGGTATTGGTGTTGCCGCAATCAATGGCCAGAAGCATCTGAGCCCCTTTCAGAAAAACACATCCGCCGCCGGAATGCTGACACGGCCTTTTGCGGTGTTTAGGACAAGGTTACCCCCCGCGTCCACCGTTTCAAAGGTTCCTACGGTCTCGGACGTTGCGGTACGTGCGGTGATGACTTCGCCCAACCGCGCGGCACTGGACAACCACGCTATGCGGATCGGATCAAACCCATATGTGACAAACTGCGTTTCGTACCGCGCGTAAGCAGCCGCCAGTTCGGTCAGGAAATCATCGGGCGAGACAAGCGCCCCGGTTTCCGATAGCAATGAGACCGGGCGCAAAGCTTGGGGTTCCACCATTTCAACACCGGGGGCTTCGGCCAAATTCACACCAATGCCGATGGCCAGATGTGAGACGCCGCGCCCCTGCCCCATGCTCTCAAGCAGAATGCCCGCCAGTTTGCCCCCGTTCAAAAGAACGTCGTTCGGCCATTTCAAGGATAACCCCGCGGCGCGTCCCGTCACGGCGACACAGGCATCGAACAGCGCCAAAGCCGCCACAAAGCTGCGCAGCGCAATCTGATCTGGCGTCCCTTGCGGGTGCAGCAACAACGTAGCCGCCAGATTACCTTTCGGATTGGTCCAGGCCCGGCCACGCCGACCGCGTGCAACGGTTTGATGATGTGCCATGATCCAAACAGGCCCCTGAGCTGTTGGGGCAATGCGCGCAGCCTCGTTCAATGTGCTGTCGACCTCCTGCAGCACGTGAAGCCCGTATCCCTGCGGCCAGTCGCTCATGTCAAAAAGGCTCGATCCACAGACCGAGCCCCTTGTGTAGGAAGCATTCGAAGATCAGTTGACAAGTGTTGCCGCCGCAGCAGCCGCTGCGCCCTCGATACCGAACTGATAGAACACGCCGATCAACATCAAAGCCGCAGATCCCATCAAGGCCACCCACAAAACGGGCGTCGATCGGGTTTCGATCGGTTCCTCGTTTTCATCCCCAAAATACATGTAGAACACGATCCGGAGATAATAGAACGCGCCAATCACCGAAGCGATCGCCGAGACGACGACCAGCCCGGTCAGCCCGGCGCTGACACCGGCCTGCCAAACACCGAACTTGGCAAAAAAGCCCAACATTGGTGGAACGCCCGCAAGGCTGAACATCAGGATCAGAACGGCCAGTGCCTTACCCGGGTCACGTTTCGAATACTGGCGCAGCGCGTCAATATCAGTGACGGGTTTGCCATCACGTTCCATCATCAAAATGAACGCGAACGTGCCGATATTCATCGTCACATAGATCGCCAGATACATCAGCATGGCCTTGATACCCAACTCGGTACCTGCAGCGAGGCCGATCAGGGCATAGCCCATATGAGCGATCGACGAAAACGCCATCAGGCGTTTGATGTTGCGTTGCCCGATTGCAGCCACAGCACCCAACAGCATCGACAAGACGGACAATAGGACGATGACCTGCTGCCAGTCTTTCACCACACCACCGAACGCATCGTGTAGCACTCGGGCAAATAACGCCATCGCGGCCACTTTGGGTGCGGTTGCAAAGAAGGCTGTAATAGGTGTTGGAGAACCCTCGTAAACATCCGGGGTCCACATATGGAAGGGCACGGCCGAAACCTTGAAGGCCAGGCCCGAAATCAGGAAGATAAGGCCGAATAACAAACCAACCGAAACATCTCCGTGATGCACGGTCTGTATGATGCCCGAGAATAGTGTTGTTCCGGTGAAGCCATATACCAACGATGCACCGTAAAGCAGTAGGCCCGAGCTGAGCGCGCCTAGAACGAAGTACTTCAGACCGGCTTCGGTCGATTTTGCGCTGTCCCGGCGCAACGCTGCCACGACATAGAGCGCCAATGACTGCAGTTCCAGACCCATATAAAGCGACATCAGATCGCCGGCACTGACCATCATCATCATGCCTACGGCTGCGAGCGCCACCAACAGGGGGTATTCGAAGCGCAACAGATCCCGGCGCGCCATGTAGTCTTGACTCATCACCAAAACAGAGGCAGCCGACAACAGGATCGCAACCTTGGCAAAGCGTGAAAATCCGTCATCGACGAACATGCCGTTGAAGGCCACATTCGTGCCGTCGCCATTGGTGGCAATCCAAAACGCCAACAGCGCCATCAGACCCGCTGTCGCCCAGATCAGGACCGGAGCCAGCGCATCCTTTGTGGTATAGACAGCCCCGATCAGCGCCGCCATCGCATAGATCGCAAGAATGATTTCCGGCAGGATAATTGTCAGATCAGCCTGGATCATGTTTCCAAAGCTCCCTTAATGCGATGCGGCCGTCTGGGTCACGGCCTCTGCCGCGGCCAGAGCCGTGTCATAGTTCGAGATCAGCGCAGCGGTCGAGTTGCCGATCACATCGGTCACCAGCGACGGATAGACCCCCAGCAGGATCGTCATGATGATCAGTGGTGCAAAGATCAGACGCTCTCGCGAAGTCATGTCTGTCATGGCCTTCAGGCTTTCCTTGATCAGGTCGCCAAAGACCACCCGACGATAAAGCCACAGCGCATATCCAGCAGAAAAGATCACACCCGTTGCCGCCACAGCCGTCACCCAGGTATTGACTTGGAATGCGCCCATCATTGTCAGGAATTCGCCGATGAAGCCACTTGTGCCCGGCAGGCCAACATTCGCCATCGTGAACAGCATGAAGACCAATGCATAGGCAGGCATGCGAATGACCAGACCGCCATACGCATCGATCTCGCGCGTGTGCATCCGGTCATAGATCACGCCGACGCACAGGAATAACGCTGCTGAGATGAACCCGTGGCTGAGCATCTGGAAGATAGCTCCGTCGATGCCCTGCTGGTTCGCTGCAAAAATTCCCATGGTCACAAAGCCCATATGTGCAACCGAAGAATAAGCGATCAGCTTTTTCATGTCCTCCTGCACCAGCGCCACCAGTGATGTGTAAACAACCGCAATCGCAGACATCCACAGCACAACATCGGTCATCACCGCAGAGCCCACTGGGAACATAGGCAAGCTGAACCGTAAGAAGCCATAGCCGCCCATCTTCAACAAGATCGCCGCCAGCACGACCGACCCCGCCGTCGGGGCCTGAACGTGCGCATCCGGCAGCCAGGTGTGAACGGGCCACATCGGCATCTTCACCGCAAAGCTGGCGAAGAAGGCCAGGAACATCAGCGTTTGCAATCCACCCACGACATATACGCCCAGAACACTGAACCCTTCGGACGAGAACTGATGTGTCATCAGCGCCTCGATATCCGTGGTGCCCGCATCCGCATACATCGCAACCATTGCCACCAGCATCAGAACTGAGCCGAGGAAGGTATACAGGAAGAACTTGAAGCTGGCGTATATCCGGTTCGCCCCGCCCCAAATCCCGATGATCAGGAACATCGGGATCAGGCCTGCCTCAAAGAACAGGTAGAACAACACCAGATCGAGCGCCATGAAGACGCCCAGCATCAGGGTTTCAAGCAGCAAGAAGGCGACCATGTATTCCTTGACACGGGTCGTCACGTTCCAGCTGGCCAGAATGGTCAGGGGCATAATGAAGGTGGTCAGCAGTACAAACAGCACGCTGATCCCATCAACGCCCATCTTGTATTTTAGGCCCATCAGCCATTCACCCTCTTCCACCATCTGGAAGCCGGTGTTGGATGGATCAAAGCCTGTATAGATGCCAATCGAAACCAGGAAAGTGACCGTGGTTGCCAACAGCGCGATCCACTTTGCATTGCGCTGTGCTGCCGCGTCGTCCCCGTGCAAGAACAGGGCCAAGATGCCTGCCGCAATGGCGGGGATGAAGGTGACGATCGAGAGGATGTTGTCCATTATTGCGCCCCTCCGCCGATCGACATCCAGGTGACAAGGGCTGCGATGCCCAGTACCATCCAGAACGCATAGGTAAAGATATACCCGGTCTGCGCCTTACCCGCGAGACGCGTGAAGAAGGGTACCACGCCCATGGCCACTCCGTTCAGGAAACCGTCGATTGTATTGCCGTCCCCGCGTTTCCACAGGAACCGGCCAATTGCCAAAGTCGGTTTGACGAAGACCGCATCGTAGATTTCATCAAAGTACCATTTGTTCAGCAGGAACAAATACAGCGGACGCTGGTTCGCGGCCAGACGTGCGGGCAGCGACGTGTTCACTATGTAGAACCAATAGGCAACTATAAACCCAAGTGCCATGGCCACAAAAGGTGAGACCTTGACCCATTTCGGAGCCGCATGCGCATCGTCCAGCACATGATTGTCCGGCGCAATGTACAAGGCGCCCTCGCCCGGCTCACCCGCAAATACATAGTGGTGATCGCCGCCAATGGCCGCTTTGTCATCATGCGCAGCTTGGTCGCCATGGCTTTCGTCCGCTTGCGCCTCATCGGCATGTGTGTCGTCACCATGGGTCTCATCAGCAGTGCCGTGGTCGCCGGCCGCGGCATGTTCTGATGCCTCAGCCACCGGAATGCCATAGAACTTGCCGACCTTGTCCGCGTGGCCAAAGAAGTTTCCGTACCAGATCATCCCGGCAAACACCGCGCCCAGCGACAGAACGCCCAGCGGTATCAGCATGGTCATCGGACTTTCATGCGCGTGCTCATGCGTATGCTTGTCGCCGCGTTGCTCCCCGTAGAATGTCAGGAAGATCAGGCGCCAGCTATAGAACGACGTGAACGCAGCCGCGATCACCAGCATCCAGAACGCGTAACCAGTGCCGCCGGCAAAGGCGCTTTCGATGATGGCATCCTTGGACAGAAATCCAGCAAATCCGATATGGGTCAGTGGAATGCCAACGCCGGTGATGGCAAGCGTTCCCATCATCATCGCCCAGAAGGTGTAGGGGATTCTCTTACGCAACCCGCCGTATTCCGTCATTTCCTGCTCGTGATGCATCGCGTGAATGACCGAACCCGCCCCAAGGAACAACAGCGCCTTGAAGAACGCGTGCGTCAGCAGGTGGAACATCGCAGCCGAGTACATCCCGACGCCAGCCGCCACGAACATATAACCCAGCTGAGAACAGGTCGAATAGGCAATGACGCGCTTGATGTCGGTCTGAACCAGACCCACGGTCGCGGCAAAGAACGCGGTGGACGCGCCAAGGAAGGTGATGAACCCGGTTGCACCCGGCGCGAACTCCATCAGCGGTGACATACGGCAGACAAGAAAGACACCAGCCGTCACCATGGTGGCCGCGTGGATCAGCGCGGACACAGGTGTCGGGCCTTCCATCGCGTCCGGCAACCATGTGTGCAGGATCAACTGTGCCGATTTGCCCATCGCGCCGATGAACAACAGAACACAAATCACTTCAATTGCGCTCCATTCGCCCCACAGGAAATGCAACTGCGTTTCAGCCAGTTTCGGGGCCGACGCGAAAACGTCGGAGAGGTTGATGCTGTCGGTCAGGAAGAACAGTGCAAAAATTCCTAGCGCAAATCCAAAGTCACCCACTCGGTTAACGACGAACGCTTTAATCGCGGCAGCGTTCGCCGTCGGCTTGCGATAGTAGAACCCGATCAGCAGGTAAGACGCGACACCCACACCTTCCCAGCCAAAGAACATCTGAACCAGATTGTCCGATGTCACCAGCATCAGCATGGCGAAGGTAAAGAACGACAGATAGGCAAAGAACCGTGGCTTATAGCTTTCGCCCTCGCGCCATTGCGGGTCGTTGTCCATGTAGCCAAAGGAGTACAGATGCACGAGCGCCGAGACGGTCGTCACCACGATCAGCATGATTGCGGTCAGCCGGTCCAGACGCACCGCCCAGCTTGTCGACAGCGAGCCGCTCTCGATCCAGCGCATGATCTCGATCTGTTGGGTGACACCGTCGAAGGTCAGGAAAACGATCCAGGACAGCAAACAGGCCAGAAACAGCAGGCCTGTGGCTGTCCACATGGCGGCTTTCTCGCCGATGAAGCGCCAGCCGAAGCCGCAAAGCAGCGCGCCCACGAGAGGGGCAAAGAGGATGGTGGTTTCCATAGTTCTCTTAGCCCTTCATCATATTGACGTCTTCAACCGCGATGGTGCCACGGTTGCGGAAGAAGCAGACCAGAATGGCCAGACCAATCGCCGCCTCGGCCGCCGCCACTGTCAGTACGAACAGCGTAAACACCTGTCCGACCAGATCGCCAAGGAAGCTTGAGAACGCCACGAGGTTGATATTCACCGCCAGTAGCATCAGTTCGATGCTCATAAGCAGAATAATGACGTTCTTGCGGTTCAGGAAGAGACCGAAGATGCCGATGACGAACAGCGTCGCCGCGACCGTAAGATAGTGTTCAAGTCCGATCATTGGTCCCCGTTCCCAAAGTAGTCGCGCGCCCACATCGCAATACAAACCGGCTGTAAGAACTTCATGCTATTGAAGCAAACATCCGTTCCGTTTCTGTTGGAACGCCAAATGCCATAAACGTGCGGATGGAGGCCCGGAATATCTGGGCCTTGCATCTCTCCGGGCCACTGCGGCAAACCATCAACGTCCGTGGTCGCAAGAGCGGCGCTCGAAAATGCAGCCAGCATTATGGCAAGAGTTAAGCGTCGCATCACAACCCCTGCCCCGGTTTCACGTCCTTCAATTCCATCGCCTTGGCCGGGTCGCGCATCATCTGGCCGATGATGTCCTGACGTTTGATGTCTTGACGGTGGCGCAGGGTCAGCACGATGGCGCCGATCATGGCCACCAGCAGGATCAGGCCCGCCAGTTGGAACAAAAGGAAATATTGATCGTAAAGGATGACACCCAGCGCTTCGGTGTTGTGGCGGTCCACGGGGATCGGTTGCGCCAGATTGGCGGCAGCACCCTGCGCGCTATCCCAGGCCCCAAAGGCCATTACGAACTGCATCAGGATGACCAGACCAATCAGCAGGGCCAGCGGCATATAGCGCGCCATCTCGGCCTTCAGCTCGGCAAAGTCCACGTCCAGCATCATCACCACAAAGAGGAACAGCACCGCGACCGCGCCGACATAGACGATGATCAGCAGCATTGCCACAAACTCGGCCCCCAGCAGCACGAACAGTCCCGCCGACGACAGGAAAGACAGGATCAGCCACAGCACCGAGTGCACCGGCTGGCGGCTGATCACCGTGAACAGCCCGCCGGTGATGGCACTGATGGCAAACAGGTAGAAGGCAAAGACGGTCATTGATCCTCATCCTTTTTGTCGCCCATGACCTCTTGCGCCAGTTCCAGCGCGCGGGTCATGGCCGGGATGCCGGCAAACACCGACATCTGACCGATCGTTTCCACGATCTCTTGTTTCCTGGCACCGGCCTCCAGCGCATGGCGCACGGTTTGACGCACCGCTGCATCGGCCTGCGCCCCCTGACAGGTCAGCCCTGCCAACGTCAGCAGCAGGCGGGTTTTGGCGTCCAACCCGTCGGTGTTGACGGTATTGCCGAACATCATCTCCATGACCTCTTTGGGCATGGTCGGCCACAGCGCCTCGAACCCTTTAGGCGAAAAGCTCTCCATCGCCGGGTTCATCGCCTTGGCCATGTCCTGAGCCTGCTTCATCATCAGCTCGAACGGATTTGTCGGCGTGTCACTCATCTGTACGGCGCGTCCATTTCCAGATTGCGGGCAATCTCGGCTTCCCAGCGTTCGCCGTTGTCGAGCAGTTTTTCCTTGTCGTAGAACAGCTCTTCGCGGGTTTCGGTAGCGAATTCGAAGTTCGGACCTTCGACGATGGCATCGACCGGGCAGGCCTCCTGACAGAAACCGCAATAGATGCACTTGGTCATGTCGATGTCGTACCGCGTGGTGCGGCGGCTGCCATCTTCGCGCGGTTCGGCGTCGATGGTGATGGCCTGCGCCGGACAGATCGCTTCGCACAGCTTGCAGGCGATGCAGCGTTCTTCACCATTCGGATACCGGCGCAGAGCGTGCTCACCCCGGAACCGTGGCGACAGGGGCCCCTTTTCGTGCGGGTAGTTGATGGTGGCCTTGGGGGCAAAGAAGTACTTCAGCCCCAGCTTCATGCCGACCCAGAAGTCTTGCAGCAAAAAGTACTTGGCGGCGCGGGTGTAGTCGATTTGAGTCATATCAGCCTCCTACGCTCCAGCGGGCGAACGCGCCCCAGAACCAGTCGAATTTCGCTGCAAAGGCCACAAAGACCACCCATGCCAATGAGAACGGCAGGAAGACTTTCCAGCCCAGCCGCATCAGTTGGTCATAGCGGTAGCGGGGCGTGATTGCCTTGACCATTGCAAACAGGAAGAAGAAGAAAGCCATCTTGGCGATCATCCACAATACGCCATCCGGCAAGCCAGGGATCGGTGACAGCCAGCCGCCGAAGAACAGCAGCGTGGTCAGCGCGCACATCAGGAAGATGGCGATGTATTCACCGGCCATGAACAGCAGGAAAGGCGTGGCCGAGTATTCGACCTGATAGCCTGCGACCAGTTCGGATTCCGCCTCGGGCAGATCAAACGGGGGGCGATTGGTTTCGGCAAGCGCCGAGATGAAGAACAGGAACACCATCGGGAAATGCGGTAGCCAGTACCAGTTGAACAGGCCTAGATTGCCGTCCTGTGCCTGTACGATGGCCCCGAAATTCATCGATCCGGTCGAGATTATCACGCCGATGA
This sequence comes from uncultured Ruegeria sp., assembly GCF_947504215.1. Taxonomy (GTDB): domain Bacteria; phylum Pseudomonadota; class Alphaproteobacteria; order Rhodobacterales; family Rhodobacteraceae; genus Ruegeria. The sequence continues at coordinate 490,465 of NZ_CANNGO010000001.1, forward strand.
TGATCAGGCCGATGGAGACCTCATAAGAGATCATCTGCGCTGCCGAGCGCAGCGAACCCAGGAACGGGTACTTTGAGTTTGATGCCCAACCGCCCATAATCACGCCATAAACTTCCAACGAAGACACAGCAAAGACGTACAGAATGGCCACGTTGATATCGGACAGGACCCAGCCGTCGTTGAACGGGATCACCGCCCAGGCGATCATCGCCAAGACAAAGGATGTCAAAGGGGCGAGGATAAATACTGTGCGGTCGGCCCCGGCGGGTATGACCACCTCTTTGACCACATATTTCAGAGCGTCTGCTACGGTTTGCAGCAAGCCGTAGACGCCAACCACGTTGGGCCCCCGGCGCATCTGAACAGCCGCCCAAATCTTGCGGTCGCCATAGACAAGGAACAACAGTGAGATCATCACAAAGGCAACAACCGCAAGCACTTGCGCCAGAATGATGATGGCTATTCCGCCTGGGGTGTTAAAGAATTCAGCCATTGGTCCTCACACCGTGGGTATTCCGTTTTCCGCGTGCGATGCAAAGGCCATGTGCCTGCGCATATTGCGGCTGGGTCGGCGTGTTGGTGTAAACAGCATCTGCCGCTATTGCGCCACCCTTTTTGTTCAGCGTCATATCCAAATCGCACGCGGCCGCCCGCCACCTTGTGTCACGTGCAGGCGCGCTTGAACGCGATATGACGAAAGTCTGCTTCATTCCGCGGCAATCTGCTCGGATTTGCGGGCCTGTGCCTGCGCCGACAGTTCTGCCATCAACTCTGAGGCGCGCGCGATCGGGTTGGTCAGATAGAAGTCTTTGATTGCATTGCGGAAAGTTGCCTTGCCCAGAGCGGCCGGGTCCAATGCCTGAACTTCGTTCTCAATCACTTCGTCGAGGCGCGCCAGATGCGGCACTGCTTCGATCAACGTGCTGCGCAGCTGGGCCAGCGAGTCAAAGGGCAACGTGGCACCCAATTCCGCCGACAAAGCCCGCAAGATAGCCCAGTTTTCCTTAGCTTCACCCGGCGCAAAGCCTGCGCGCATCGCCAGCTGAGGGCGACCTTCTGTGTTCACGAACAGACCGTTTTCTTCGGTATAGGCGGCACCCGGCAAGATTACGTCAGCGCGGTGGGCACCGCGATCGCCATGGCTGCCCTGATAGATCACAAAAGCGCCGTCGCTGATCTCGACCTCGTCCGCCCCGAGGTTATAGATCACATCGGCAGCGCCGACGGCATCCATACCGCCTTCGTTGGTCGCATCCACATCCATCGCACCAACACGCGAAGCTGCGGTATGCAGGATGAGCAGACCGCTTTCGGTATCTGTCGCAACGCTTTGCGCAGCGGCCAGAACGGCAGCACCGTCCGCTTCTTGCAACGCGCCCTGCCCAACAATAACCAGTGAACGTTTATCCTTGATTTCGTCGTCGCCACTCATGTCGACGACCTTTTGCAGCGCCGCCCGGTCATCCCCCATATGGTGATAGCCGTAGGTCAGATCCACCGCCTGCCCGACCAACGCCACCTCGGCCCCGTGTATCCAAGCCTTGCGGATACGCGCGTTCAGAACCGGTGCTTCGTCGCGCGGATTTGTTCCAATCAGCAGAATGCGCTCGGCAGTATCGATGTCTTCAATCGCAGCCGTTCCAGCATAAGCACCTCGATTGCCCGCAGGCAGCTTGGCCCCATCGGTGCGGCATTCAACAACGCCACCCTGCCCGTCAATCACCTGTTTTAGCGCAAAGGCTGCCTCGACCGGCACCAAATCACCCACGATTCCAGCTGGTTTTTTGGCTCCTTTGAACGCTTCGGCCACTTTGGCAAGTGCCTCTGGCCATGTCGCAGCACGCAGTTTGCCGTTTTCACGCACGTAAGGCCGGTCCAACCGCTGACGACGCAAACCGTCCCAGACAAAGCGGGTCTTGTCGCTGATCCATTCCTCATTTACGCCGTCATGATTGCGCGGCAGGAACCGCATCACTTCGCGGCCTTTGGTGTCGACGCGAATGTTCGAACCCAAAGCATCCATCACATCAACAGATTCCGTCTTGGTCAGCTCCCAAGGCCGCGCGGTAAATGCGTAAGGCTTTGACGTCAGCGCTCCAACCGGGCAGAGATCAATGATATTGCCTTGCAAATTGGAGTCGAGCGTTTCGTTTAGATACGCCGTGATTTCGGCATCCTCTCCGCGGCCGGTTTGGCCCATCTGGGTGATCCCGGCCACCTCGGTGGTGAACCGAACGCAGCGCGTGCAGCTGATGCATCGGGTCATCGCGGTGCCGACAAGTGGTCCGAGGTTCAGATCGTCGACCGCGCGTTTGGCCTCTTTAAACCGTGACCCAGCCATACCGTAGGCCATTGCCTGATCCTGGAGGTCACACTCGCCGCCCTGATCACAGATCGGACAGTCCAGCGGGTGATTGATCAGCAGGAATTCCATCACCCCTTCGCGGGCCTTCTTGACCATAGGCGAGTTCGTCTTGACCACCGGCGCCTGCCCTTCCGGACCGGGGCGCAGATCGCGCACCTGCATCGCACAGGAGGCCGCCGGTTTCGGCGGGCCGCCAACAACTTCGACCAGGCACATCCGGCAGTTCCCGGCAATCGACAAGCGCTCGTGGTAACAAAAGCGCGGCACTTCGACCCCAGCCTGTTCGCAGGCCTGGATTAGGGTCATCGCACCATCGACTTCGATTTCCTGCCCGTCGATATTGACTTTGCGGAGGTCAGACATGGTCTAGTTCGCCCTCAAATAAACGCCGATGGCGCTGTTTCTTTCGATTTCCGTACGACCCAACGTACAGAAGGAATTCGGATTGTCGTAAGAGACGCCATGCTGGGCCAAATAGGCCTCACCTTTGGATCGCATCCGGTCTTTTTCGGAATCAGAGTCCACGTAGGCGCGGATTTCCTTGTCTGAATACCCCAGTTTGTTCGCCTTGGACCGCAACCCCCATATCACCCCGATCGCCTTCATCCGGCGCCCGCTTATCGACGGGCAATAGTCCGAAATTTCGTTTGCAATGGCGATGTAGTAGAGTTCATTGTCGATCTCTTTGACATCTCTCAAGGGCGGTTTTGCGTCTGCTGCCGCCGGGATTGTCATGAGGGCCGCCAAAGCGATTGTTTTTGCAAAAGACATGGTTTTTCCTTTCGTCTTGGGTTCCCCAAGACGACGTGCGACCCGGTTGCTATGCAATAACGGCCCAGGGATCGTGTTGTGATATGCAAAAACACGGCTCATGGTCTTTGGCACGTCCCCGCAAATGTCAGCTTGTCGTCACTGATCTGCAATTGCTGTGGCTCGGTATCCGGGCCAACCTTCCACTCGATCCGCGACGAGCCAAAATTTTCTATGCAGAACTTTGTACCCTCATAACGCCCTGCCTCGCGGGCGCCATCCAACGATGCGGATACGCCATTTACGACCACCGAGAAATCGGCTGGCGAGACTTTTTTGTCCACCACTTTAGCCTTGGCCCGAAAAGCCTGACCATCGAACAGAATCCGATCATCCGATGGCCTGAGCAATCCACAAGCTGATACAAGAAGACACGCAGAAACAAGTGTAGCGCGCTTAAGAACGACTTTTACCAAGGTAACCACCCCCGTTTAGCGGCCGGCCTGAGCGGCATGTCGACAACGACCGAGACCGTTAACTGTGTCTGCATCGCAATCACTCCGCTGCAACCTGGGCGCACCGATTGTCGCGCCACTTGCTTGCCTGTTTCAATTCATCCCAGCCAAAGGCCTGGGTGTCGGGACCATTTGTCCGCAGGTGGTCCAACCTCTCCAACCCTTCTTCAAGGGTCGGTTTGTGCCCTTCAGGCACCCACCACATCACAAAGTGCGGCTCGCCCAGCACTTCAAACCAGTCATGCCGGCGCTCGTAGAACTGTTTGTGGATCGTGCCCCAAACAAAACGCTCAAGACTTTCGACATTTTTCCAAACAGTCATGTTAGCAACGAATTGTGGATCACCGTCGATGTTGTTTTCGGTATTGCCGGTTCCCGGCTCGCCTGATCCCTCCATCATCCAGACAAAGCCCGGCATGCGCTTGCCAAGCCCGTTGATACGGTCGAGATTGTTCATGAATTCCGCCACTCGCGGATCATCAGTCGGGGTCAGCAAACGCCCGATGTTTAATTCCGCCAGGTGATGTCCGTCAGGTTGGATCAAAACGCCGCCCCCAATGCCAGAACGCCCAGAATGACCATACAGGCCCATCCGACGACATAAGAAATCGACCGCAACCCGCTGTTTTGCTTCCCAATTCCGCGCAAATGGATCACCAGCATGACGATCCGCGCCACCAACGCAACCGACGCCAACAGGTTCACCCAAAACGGGCTTGCCCCCAAAAGGATCGCCGCAATGGTCACGGCAAGATACGCTGGCAGTGTCTCGGTTCCGTTCAGGTAAGCGCGATTCAGGCGATAAGCGTTATCGGAATAGTCCTGCTCTGGCGTTGCGCCCGGGGCCAGTCCCTTGCCCTGTTTTGCCAGAGCAGTAAACGGTGACATGAACAGGACGATCAAGGTAAAGATCACCAGCGAGGCAATTGCGTGTGAATACTCAGCGAATACATCCAACATACCGTCTCTCCTTCACCCGACCTGTTCGCATTGAGCGGCTTTCCAAAGCGCCGCTTCTTTGGCACCAGCCCACCCAAAGGAAAACTCGGTCTCCCCGTGTTCTTCAAGATGACGATACCGTTCGGCCGCCTCCGCAATGGTCGGTCGATGCCCAGCCGGAACCCACCATAAAACCAACCGCAAGGCGTCACTGGGCGCATACCATTCGTGTTTTCGGTCATAGAACTGTTTGTGAACGGTGTTCCAGACGAAATTCTCCAAACTGGTAATATCTTCCCATACCGACAATGTCGAAGCCGTTCGCGGATTGCCCCCCAACGGGCCTGTCAGATCGCATTGCGCGTCTTCCATCGCATCATCCGACATGCGCCATACAAAACCGGGGGCACGCATAGCAACCGCGTATACCCGGTCGAGGTTATCCGCAAAGTCTTTGACGCGCGGATCTTCCCAGTCGTAGCGCAACGTGCCGATATTGAACTCGGCGATATGATGACCCGATGGCTGCATTTTCACTCGGCCGCCATCGCGCGCATGCGACCCGATTTCTGGGCTCTGATACGGTCTTCGATTTCTTCGCGGAAGTTGCGGATAAGGCCCTGGATCGGCCAAGCAGCCGCATCCCCAAGGGCGCAGATCGTGTGGCCTTCGACCTGTTTGGTCACATCGAACAACATGTCGATCTCTTCCAGCTCCGCTTCACCGCGCACCAGACGGTCCATAACACGCATCATCCAACCCGTGCCTTCTCGGCAGGGCGTGCACTGGCCGCAGCTTTCGTGCTTGTAGAATTTTGACAGACGCCAGATCGCTTTAATGATGTCCGTGGACTTGTCCATCACGATCACGGCAGCGGTCCCGAGGCCCGAGCCCAGATCGTTACGCAGATGGTCAAAATCCATGATCGCATCGCGCATGTTCTCGCCGCGAACACATGGCACCGAGGACCCACCCGGGATTACTGCCAACAGGTTGTCCCAACCACCGCGAATGCCGCCGCAATGGGTTTCGATCAGCTGTTCAAACGGGATCGACATCGCCTCTTCGACAACACAAGGATTGTTGACGTGACCAGAGATCGCAAACAGTTTGGTGCCTGCGTTGTTCTGACGGCCAAAGCCAGCAAACCAGTCAGCTCCGCGCCGCAGAATGGTTGGCACAACAGCGATGGATTCCACGTTGTTCACTGTGGTCGGGCAACCATAAAGACCCGCGCCCGCTGGGAACGGAGGTTTCATCCGCGGCATGCCCTTTTTGCCTTCAAGGCTTTCAATCAGCGCGGTTTCTTCACCGCAAATATAAGCCCCGGCCCCGTGATGCAGGAACAGATCGAAATCCCATCCCGATCCGGCGGCGTTTTTACCCAGCAGACCGGCATCATAAGCCTCATCAATCGCGGCCTGCAGCGCCTCGCGTTCGCGAATATATTCGCCGCGCAGGTAGATATAACAAGTGTTTGCGTTCATCGCGAAGGACGCGATCAGGCAGCCTTCGATCAAGGTATGCGGATCATGGCGCATAATCTCGCGGTCTTTGCAGGTGCCGGGTTCGGATTCGTCGGCATTCACCACCAGATAGGCCGGGCGACCATCGCTTTCCTTGGGCATGAACGACCATTTCAGACCCGTTGGAAAACCCGCACCGCCCCGACCGCGCAAGCCTGAATCTTTCATCGTTTGAATAATCCAGTCGCGCCCATTGCCAATCAGGCCAGCGGTTCCGTCCCAATGCCCCCGAGCTTGCGCGCCTTTCAGCGTCCGATCGTGCATCCCGTAGATGTTGGTAAAGATCCGGTCCTGATCCTTCAGCATCGCTCGCTTACCTTTGGTTGTCCTGACGCATGCGCCAGAGTTGAAATATGTTGATCACCGCGTAGATGAATCCGCCCAATGCGGCGAAATCAAACAGCAGCGCATAGCGCCCGGGCATTTCCAAAGCCGGGCCGATGAACAGCGACACAGCAAGCCACAACAGCATGGTCACAGCAATGACCACCCCGATATGCCGGCCCTTGCGGGCTATTGCTTGTTCCTTATCGTCCATCTTATCCCGGCACCCAATTGGTGGCGCCGCTCATCCCTGTGTCAGTCTTCGTAAAGCCCGTCTTTTTTTGCGCGTTTGGCGAATTCCGTCTCTTCACCCGCTGCCAGTTTCGACGCTTGTTCGATCCAGCCATCCCGTTCAATCCGACCTTTGAACTTCAATCGCGCATCAACCCACGCCACATGCCCATCTGTCCAGGCTGCGATCTGGTCAAAGTGATAGAAGCCCAACTCGTTGAGCGTCTGCTCCAGCTTCGGTCCCACGCCTTTCAACAGCTTCAGGTCATCTGGCGCACCACCCCGAGCGCCAGTCAGCGTTTCGGGCTGCTCTTCTTTGAGCTCGGCCGGTTTTGCTTCGGCTTTCTTGGCCTTGGCAGGTTTGGATTTAGCCTCTGCCGCCTGCTTTGCCGCAGGTTTGCCAGTTGCAGGTGCCTTGGGTGGCTTCGGAGCCGACTTCGTCGCAGCGGCTTTGCCATCCTTGCCCAACCATGGCGTCAGGATCGGAACCTCGGTTCCGTCGATCCGTCTTACGGTGTCGCCCAGATCACTGGCCAAGGCGACACTGGCATTGTATTGCGGCTTGCCTGCGTCATATTCGGTCAGGCTGGACAGACCACTCAGAGGTTCTGCGGCATAGCGCCCGTTTTGCGGGCCCGGCAGCGGCACTTTGCCCGCTGCCAGATCGTCGATGATCTTACCAAAACTCTCGGCCGTCAGATCTTCGTAGTAATCCTTGCCGATCTGCGCCATCGGCGCATTGGTGCAGGAGCCCAGACATTCGACCTCTTCCCAACTCAGCTTACCATCGGCGGACAAAGCATGCGGTTTCTCGGCGATCTTGTCCTTGCAGACCGCGATCAGGTCTTCGGCCCCGCAGATCATGCAGGAAGTCGTGCCACAAACCTGAATATGCGCAACCGACCCAACCGGCTGCAATTGAAACATAAAGTAGAAAGAGGCGACTTCAAGAACCCGGATATAAGCCATGCCCAGCATGTCGGCGACGGATTCAATCGCCGGACGGCTCAGCCAGCCCTCCTGCTCCTGCGCGCGCCACAAAAGCGGGATGACCGCGCTGGCCTGACGGCCCTCGGGGTATTTGGTGATCTGCGCTTCGGCCCATTGCTGATTGGCAGCGGTGAAGGCGAAGCTGTCGGGTTGTTCGGGATGAAGACGGCGGAGCATCAGCGGTTCTCCCGCAGAAAAATTGAGTGATTGGGAGGGCAAAGCGTCAGCATAGATAGATCACCATCAAGTATCCGTCACTTTGACGGGCTCGCCTGTCGGTTATCAGAACGTCAATCAGATCAGGTATCTCTGCTACGGCGAAACCTGCAGGTATCAGTTTGTTCGCAACGTCCTCTATCTCGATCCGGCAACCGTTCCTAAGAACGAAGTCGTACAATGCATCGGCACGGCGCTCGATACTATCTGAGGTAGAAACACTCGTCTCAGCGGCAAGGCTAGTCGCGAAAAAAACCGCGCCTAATGTAATTGAACGAGCGCAAATCATTACCGATCAATCTCCCCAAACACCACGTCCATGGTGCCGATGATGGCGGCAACGTCGGCCAGTTGGTGACCCCCGGCGATGTAGTCCATGGCTTGCAGGTGCAGGAAGCCCGGCGCGCGCAGTTTGGCGCGGTAGGGTTTGTTGGTACCATCGGCGACCAGGTAGACGCCGAATTCGCCCTTGGGGGCCTCGACGGCGGCATAAACCTCGCCCACCGGAACGTGGAAGCCTTCGGTGTACAGCTTGAAGTGATGGATCAGGCTTTCCATCGAGGTCTTCATGTCCGACCGGCTTGGCGGAGTGATCTTGCCGCGCGCTAGAATATCCCCCGGACACTCGCGGATTTTGGCGATAGCCTGACGGATGATCAGCAGCGACTGGCGCATCTCTTCCATGCGCACCAGATAGCGGTCATAGCAGTCGCCGTTCTTGCCTACAGGGATCTGAAATTCGAACTCGTCGTAGCATTCATAGGGCTGTGCACGGCGCAGATCCCAGGCTAGGCCAGACCCGCGCACCATGACGCCCGAGAAACCGTATTTCTGGATGTCATCCTCGGTCACGACGCCGATATCGGCGTTACGTTGCTTGAAGATGCGGTTTTCGGTCAGCAGACCGTCGATATCGTCCATAACCGCAGGGAATTCATGGCTCCATGCCTCGATATCGTCCAACAGTTCCGGCGGCAGGTCCTGATGCACACCGCCGGGTCGGAAATAGGCCGCGTGCAGGCGGGCACCGCAGGCACGCTCATAAAACACCATCAGCTTTTCGCGTTCTTCAAAGCCCCAGAGCGGCGGGGTCAGCGCGCCGACGTCCATCGCCTGGGTGGTCACGTTCAGCAGATGGTTCAGGATGCGCCCAATCTCAGAATACAGGACCCGGATCAGAGAGGCCCGGCGGGGCACTTCAACGCCGGTCAGCTTTTCAATAGCCAGACACCAAGCGTGTTCCTGATTCATCGGCGCCACATAGTCGAGACGATCGAAATACGGCAGGTTTTGCAGATAGGTTCGGCTTTCCATCAGCTTTTCGGTGCCACGGTGCAGCAGGCCGATATGCGGGTCACAGCGCTCGACGATTTCGCCGTCCAGCTCAAGCACTAGACGCAAAACCCCATGCGCGGCAGGGTGCTGCGGGCCAAAGTTAATGTTAAAGTTGCGGATCTTCTGCTCGCCGCTCAGCGCGTCCGAACTGCCGTCATCATATCTGGAGCCGTCCATCAACGCCGTCCCCTCTTATTCTTCTTTGCCGCGGCCCGCACTCGAACCTTTTCGGCCTCGGCCGCTTTGGCTGCAGCGCCCGCAAGCAGGATGCCCAGCGCGCCCAAAGCGATCAGTTCCCCCAGCAGCATCAGCATCTCAGCGGCGCTCCAATTCCTGAAGTTTCAAACCGACCCACCACAGCAGCGCGATAGTGCCAAATGGGACCAAGCACAGCAGACACCAGTATTTGTTGATCCCGAAAAACGGCAGAATTTTCACCATCGGGATGATGGTCAGCGCAGAAAGGATCAGCCACCAGATACCACCCATTATTCGGCCTCCTGCTTTTCATCGCCAGGCAGAATGTACTCCGCACCTTCCCACGGGGACATGAAGTCAAACTGACGGTACTCTTGCACCAGCGAGACCGGCTCGTACACGACACGCTTTTGCGCCTCGTCATACCGAACTTCGGTATAGCCGGTGGTCGGGAAATCCTTGCGCAATGGATGGCCACGGAACCCATAGTCGGTCAGGATGCGCCGCAGGTCCGGATGACCCGAGAACAAGATGCCGAACATATCGAACACCTCCCGCTCGAACCAGTTGGCCGAGGGGTGTACATCGACGATCGAGGGCACCATGTCTTCCTCTCGGATCGAGACCCGCAGGCGGATGCGCTGGTTCTGATACATCGACAGGAAGTGGTAGACCACGTCGAACCGCTTGGCCCGCTCGGGGTAGTCCACAGCAGTGATATCCACCAAAGTCGAGAACTTGCAGTTCTGATCAGATTTCAGAAATTCGATAAACTCAACCAGGTTAGACGGGGCCACATCGACGTTCAGCTCACCGTGGGTAACGTCCCAGGACAGAACGCAATCGGTTCGCTTGAGTTCCAGCTGGGCGCCGAGTTCTTTGAGTGCTTCGCTCACCGCTTCAACTCCTCAACAGAATTGACGGAAAGTTCGGCATTCGCCGGGTCAGGAAACTCCCAGAAACACTCACTTCCACCATGATCTGCTGCCAGATTTCCCAGTGTCTGTTCAATCATAGAAATCAAGCGCACCTCTGCCTTCGCAGAGACAGAATAAGTCACATCGACCGATTCCTCATCCTCATCGCAAAACAAGGTGGCATCTGATTTTCCTAGCCGATGGTCAGCCTCAATCGACCGCATCAAAGCACGTGCTTGATCAACAAAGGCTTCAGCGTCTTGCTTGCTTGGGAATTCGATTGTGAACTCAAAAGATAGCTTTTGACGCAGATCAACACCGTTTTCTTCGAAGCGCTGAAAAATAATGGCATTCTCCGCGATCAGCGCCTCAGATGGTTCTGTGTACGTCTCTGATTTCATCGAACAATCGTCCCAGTACGGCGGATTTTGCGTTGCAATTGCATCAATCCGTATAGCAACGCTTCGGCTGTTGGAGGGCAGCCAGGGACGTAAATATCCACCGGAACGATACGATCACAACCACGCACAACCGAATATGAATAGTGATAATATCCGCCACCATTGGCGCAGGATCCCATAGAGATCACATAGCGCGGCTCGGGCATCTGGTCATAAACCTTGCGCAGCGCAGGGGCCATCTTGTTGGTCAGCGTTCCGGCCACGATCATCACATCCGACTGACGCGGAGACGCGCGGGGCGCAATGCCAAACCGTTCCGCATCATACCGCGGCATCGAGGTGTGCATCATCTCAACCGCGCAGCAGGCCAGACCAAAGGTCATCCAGTGCAGCGAGCCAGTACGGGCCCAATTGATGATGTCCTCGGTCGAGGTCAGCAGAAATCCTTTGTCCTGCAGCTCGGCGTTCAGGGCCTGGGTGGCGACTTCTTTGTCGACGCCCGCGGTGTTTGCGCCCGTCATCACTCCCATTCCAAGGCTCCCTTCTTCCACTCATAGGCAAAGCCGATGGTCAGAACGCCTAGGAACACCATCATCGACCAGAAGCCTACATCGCTGATGTCTTTGAACCCAACGGCCCAAGGGAACAGGAACGCAATCTCCAGATCAAAGATGATGAAGAGAATCGCAACCAGATAGAACCGCACATCGAATTTCATCCGCGCATCATCAAAAGCATTGAAACCGCATTCATAGGCGCTGACTTTTTCCGGGTCAGGATTGCGGACGGCCAGCACGACGGCGGCAAGAATCAAAACGATTCCAAGACCGACCGCCACGGCCAGAAACACCAGGATCGGGAGGTATTCCCGCAGCAGGTCTTCCACTAGTAGCTCCTTTCCTGCGCATCCTCTATTGGAATGCGCCGTCAATTGGCGTGTTGACTGGACATTCTCTATCCCTGCGGGGTCAGAGGGTCAACCGAACACAAGCGCACACCGCATCAATCCTGCGCTTGACAACGTCAGGAAGAATCGCAACCGGTGAACCCCAGGTTGCCTTGTACGGTAAGCGTTAAACTTTGTTGTTCCACGCGGGGTTACGCTTGTCAAAAAACGCACCAATCCCCTCTTGGGCTTCAGATGTCTCCCAGCGGGAGACCAGTTTTTGGATGGTGTGATCAATCACGCTGTCATCGATACGAGGACCCAGTTCCCGGACAAGTTCCTTTGCGGAGGCAACCGCACCGGGGGCGCAGCTCAGGTAAGGTTGAACCTCTGCCTCGATCGCCGCGTCGAGCTCATCGGCGGGCGCCACCTTGGCCAATAACCCCAGATCCACGGCTTCGTACGCATCGAACAACCGCGCAGACATGAACACCCTCCGGGCTTTCGCCTCACCCATCCGGGCAATCACATAAGGTCCGATGGTGGCCGGGATCAGCCCCAACCGGGTTTCGGTCAGCCCCATCTTCAGGCTGTCGACGCCAATGGCTACATCACAGACTGAGGCTAAACCGACGCCGCCGCCAAAGGCATTGCCCTGCAACGCGCCAATCAACGGTTTGTTTAGCATGTTCAAAGCCTGCAGCATTTCCGCAAGTTTGCGTGCTTCGACAAAACGTGTCGCCGAATCTGCCACCATCTGTTCTTTCATCCAGCCCAGATCACCGCCGGCGCAAAAGGTTTTGCCTGCGCCGGTCAAAACGACCACACGCACATCTTGATCGTTCCCCAGATCAGCCGCCGCATGCGTCAGTTCCGCGATCATAATGGCCGACATTGCATTGTGCTTTTCGGCACGGTTCAGGGTCAGCGTTGCGACGCCCCGGTCATCTGAGGTGAGCGTGATCGCTTCGTACATGTCAGCCTCTCATCGCCTGAGCCATCTGAGCGGCCTCTTCCAGCACCGCAGCGTCCAGACCGGTTTCATATCCCAGCCGTTCTAGATGTGCGGCAACGGCTTCGGTTGCGACGTTCCCGGCCGCCCCAGGCGCATAGGGGCATCCACCCAATCCACCAATCGCCGCATCGAAGACCCGAACCCCAAGCGCAATTGAAGCATCAATATTGTCCATCGCACGACCGTTCGTGTCATGGAAATGCCCAGCCAATCGGGTGACCGGGACCCTTTCACGCACAGCCAGCAACATATGGGCAATCTTGTCCGGTGTGCCCTGCCCAATCGTATCGCCTAACGACACTTCATAGCAGCCGTGCGAGAACAGAATATCAGCAACTTCCGCCACTTTTTCAGGCGGGGTCGGCCCGTCATAGGGGCAATCCGTCACGCAAGACACATAACCCCTGACCGGCAAGTCGATGTGGCGGGCGGCTTCCAAAATCGGAACAAAACGTTCGATGGATTCGGCGATTGATGCGTTGATATTCGCCTTAGAAAAACCTTCGGAGGCCGAGGCAAAGATTGCAATCTCATCCGCACCGGCGGCCATCGCATCTTCGTATCCGCGCAAATTCGGGGTCAGCGCTGCGTATCGAACCCCTTTGGCCCTAGTGATACCGGCAAGAACATCGGCGCTGCCAGCCATTTGCGGCACCCATTTCGGAGAGACAAAGCTTGCCATTTCGATCCGGCTGAACCCGGCGCGCGACAAGCAGTCAACCAGCGCCACTTTCTCGGCCACCGGGATCTCGCGTTTCTCGTTCTGAAGCCCGTCCCGTGGACCTACTTCAAAGATTTCTATCCGCTCACCCATCCTAACCTCCATTGACGGCGCATCGTTTGCCGACGCGCCACTGTGTTCTCACGCCTCGGGTCCCAACCTGCAGAAGGTTTCGGCAACTTTGTCCCGATTGTTCATCCGTGCCCACCATGAGTTCAATGCGGGGTAATGGGCAAGCAATTCCGCAGCTGCCGGATATCTCCGGAACGCATCGATCATCGGAAACAGGATACAATCCTCGGGCTCACACCCTGAACCAAGCACGAGGTTCTCAGCGGCTATGTCCTCCAATGCGCTCAGAACGGAACCCGCTTGTTCAAGGCCGTCCTGTATTTTCGACATATCGTATTCAAGGTCAAAAGCCGGCCTGAAAACGCCATGGGAGTAAACCTGCCGGACCAAAGGCCAATAGGCGTAAGAGGTCACGATTCCGGCAATCTGTGCCGCGCGCGCTTCGACAAGCGGGGCGCGGATGCGGTTGCGGTCGCTGATCCGATAGAGGTAACTAAGGATCGCCCAGCTTTCGTACACACGTGTCTGACCATCAAACAAAACCGGCACCCGCCCGAACGGATGATCGTCGGATGCTTCACCGAACGGGTCGACCTCTTCCCAACTGTAGGGATGAGATAATTCAGCCAGCGCGATGCGAACTGATCGGGAAAAGACGCTGTGGCTGTAACCTATGACTCGCAGCGCTTTCAATCATTGTCCTCCAACCGCACCAACGCGGCGCCAGCCTCGACTTGTGCCCCGGCATCGACAAGCACTTCGGCGACCTCGCCATCACGTGCCGCCAACAGCGAATGCTCCATCTTCATTGCCTCAAGAATGGCCAGCCGGTCACCTTCCGAAACGGTCTGGCCCGCAGTCGCGAACACAGCTTTGACCAAACCGGGCATTGGCGCTTCGATTACGTTGGTATCACCTGCTGCGCTGACGTCGCGATCCAACGGGTCAACATTCTCAAAGACCTGCCCATAGTCCTCAAAAACGGTGATCTCGCCGCCTGAGATTGCAACGTTCGGCATTGGCCTTCCGCCGACATTCCACCGCCCGTCATGACGTTCAGCGATCACCTGGGCCTCACCAACCTGCCAAACTTGCTGGCCGGGCCCTTCGACCTGAACGTCCAGATCCACAACTTCCCCGTCCTGCACCAACTGCACGGCCCGGTGCAGCGGAGACCACAAGGTGAACCCGGTTTCATCATTGGGCTCGACCAGATCAAGCGCGTGCATCGCTGCCGCAACAAAAGCTGACGAAGTGACTTCGGCCTGTTGAACCAGCGCGTCAATATCCCGACCGATCAGCCCCGTGTCGACGTCGCCCGACGCAAAGCCCGAATGTCGTGTCAAAGCGCCCAAGAACGCGAGATTGGTGACCGTCCCGCCAACCTCGGTCCCGCGCAAGGCACGATGCAAAGTTTCAAGAGCGACGGCACGTGTTGGCCCATGGACGACAACTTTCGAAATCATCGGGTCGTACCAAGGGCTAATCGTATCGCCGGCGCGCACGCCGCTATCGGCGCGGCACCCGTCCGGGAACCGCAGATGCGTCAACAGCCCTGTCGCTGGCAAGAAGCCCTTCGGAACATCCTCGGCATAGAGCCGCGCCTCGAACGCATGCCCGTTGATCGACAGATCCTCTTGCTGCATCGGCAAGCTCTCACCTGACGCAACCCGCAATTGCCATTCGACCAGATCGACACCTGTGATCGCTTCGGTCACCGGGTGTTCGACCTGCAGGCGCGTGTTCATCTCCATGAACCAGAACCGATCCGGGCGCAGACCGTCCGAAGCGTCAACGATGAATTCGACCGTCCCGGCCCCTTTGTAGCCAATCGCCTCAGCGGCGCGCACACCTGCCCGCCCCATCGCTTCGCGCATCTCGGACGTCATGCCCGGCGCCGGAGCCTCTTCGATCACTTTCTGATGCCGACGCTGCAACGAGCAATCGCGTTCGAACAAATGCACCGCATGGGTGCCATCGCCGAACACCTGCACTTCGATATGGCGTGGCTTGGCGACGAATTTCTCAACCAGAACAGCGTCATTGCCAAAGGCGGTCTGCGCCTCTCCCATTGCACTGTCCAATGCGGCTGCGAAGTCTTCGGGATTTTCGACCAGTCGCATGCCTTTGCCACCACCGCCAGCGACTGCTTTGATCAGAACCGGATATCCGATCGTGTCGGCAGCCGCGGCCAGATGTTCCGGGTCTTGGTTGTCGCCGTGATACCCAGGCACAACGGGTACACCCGCTTGTTCCATCAGAACTTTGGCCGCGTCCTTGAGCCCCATCTTACGGATCGCATCCGCCGAGGGACCAATGAATGTCAGACCTGCGGCTTCGACTGCGTCCACAAAACCGGGATTTTCGGACAGAAACCCATATCCCGGATGGATTGCCCGCGCACCTGTGTCCAAAGCCGCCTGAATAATCACATCGGCCTTGAGGTAGCTATCCGCTGGGGCGGGACCGCCAATATGAACGACCTCATCCGCCATCTGCACATGCTTTGCTGATGCGTCCGCATCGGAATGAACAGCGACGCAAGACACGCCCATGCTCTGAGCCGTCTCCATGACCCGGCAGGCGATCTCACCCCGATTGGCAATCAGAATTTTGTTGAACATGGTTTCACCCTTCCAATGCCAGATCTTCCACAAGCCGAAACCGTTCGCACACGAGTTTCATCTCGGGATCAAAACCACCGTTTCGTTGGAAATAGCGGCGATGATCTTCCTGCCATCCTTCAAGCGTTTCATTCTCACCTTCCGCTAAAGCGAAATCCTCGGTCACATCGCAGTACCGCCGGACCGAAACATCTACGGTTTCAATGACCAGAGCCGGTGTGTCATCCCAGTTCAGAGCAATATCACGGCGGCCGGGTTTCGGCATATCAAGGCTACCATCAGGATAATTACTGAGCGCATCGCAGGTCGCCGTTTTGCGGCCGGAACGAACCAAAGCCAGGAGCTCTGCGCTTAGCACCGCGTTGTCACCGAATTTGAATGTCTGTGCACCGGGGTAGCGGGCCAAAATGTCTTTCAAACTTACGCTCATCTTACATCCTGAACACGCCGAAACGTGTCTCCTCGATCGGGGCGTTCAGTGCAGCGCTCAGCGACAGAGCCAGTACATCCCGACTTTTGCGCGGGTCGATAATGCCATCGTCCCACAGACGGGCCGAGGCATAGAGCGGGTGGGATTGTTCTTCGAACATGTCCAAGGTCGGGCGTTTGAACTCAGCCTCTTCCTCGGCGGACCATGTGCCTCCCTGCCGCTCAATCCCGTCGCGTTTGACGGTGGCCAGAACGCCTGCCGCCTGCTCACCGCCCATGACCGAGATGCGAGAGTTGGGCCAGGTCCACAGGAATCGCGGCTGATAGGCGCGCCCCGCCATGCCGTAATTTCCCGCCCCGAAAGACCCACCCACCAGCATGGTGATCTTGGGTACTGATGTCGTGGCAACAGCCGTCACCATCTTGGCACCGTGGCGCGCAATACCTTCGTTTTCGTATTTACGACCAACCATGAAGCCGGTGATGTTCTGCAAAAACACCAACGGGATTTTACGCTGCGAGCACAGCTCCACGAAATGCGCACCCTTTTGCGCGGCCTCAGAAAACAACACGCCGTTGTTGGCGATGATCCCGACGGGGCATCCTTTGACATGGGCGAACCCGGTAACCAGCGTTTCGCCAAAGCGCGGTTTGAATTCGTCGAACCGAGAGCCATCGACAAGACGAGCAATCACCTCTCGGATGTCGTAAGGCGTGCGGAGATCGGCAGGAACCACGCCAAGGATCTCCTCAGGATCATAGGCTGGATCTTCCGGGTTGGCCCAATCTACCGTCTGCGGTTTGCTCAGGTTCAAAGAGAGAACCGCCCGCCGCGCCAGGGCGAGCGCATGGGCATCGTCTTCGGCAAGGTAATCCGCCACACCGGACAGGCGCGTATGCACATCGCCACCGCCCAGATCTTCGGCACTGACCACCTCTCCTGTCGCAGCTTTCACCAGAGGTGGCCCGGCCAGAAAGATCGTCCCCTGCTCTTTCACGATGATCGTTACATCCGACATCGCAGGCACATAAGCTCCGCCGGCCGTACATGATCCCATGACGACAGCGATCTGAGGGATACCCTTCGCGCTCATCCGCGCCTGATTGTAGAAGATGCGGCCAAAGTGGTCGCGGTCGGGGAAAACTTCATCCTGATTGGGCAGGTTCGCGCCGCCACTGTCGACCAGATAGATGCAGGGCAGATTGTTTTCCTCTGCGATCTCCTGCGCGCGCAGATGTTTCTTAACCGACATCGGGTAATAGGTGCCGCCCTTCACGGTGGCGTCGTTGCAGACCACCATGACCTCGCACCCCTGCACCAGGCCAATGCCTGCAATCACCCCGGCGCAAGGCGCGGCGTCACCATACATCCCATGCGCCGCCGTTGCCCCGATTTCCAGAAACGGAGATCCCGGGTCCAATAGGTTCGCCACCCGACGCCGGGGGAGCATCTTGCCGCGGGATTCATGCCGCGCGCGGGATTTCTCACCACCACCCATCCGAGCCGCGTCGGCAGCAACAGAGATTTGGGTCAGCGCATCCAGATGAGCCGCGCGGTTTGCTTTGAAGCCCTCGGAGGCGGGCATGGCTTTGGATGTGAGTTTCATGGTTTGACCGCCTCACGTGCGTTACAGGTTTCTCGTATGTAGTCACCTTGATACCAACTGCAGATTCCTACGATCTCTCTGTCCATCATCAGAGCTTGCTCTGCGGTTCTATACATCCAACAAGACCCTCTCGTGGGACCTGAAGCAGTCCCCCGCCAGTATTTACTAGCCCGGAAATGACAATAAGCTTTGGTATATTCTTCCCACTCTGCTTTCATTTTCTCGAATGTCTGAGGTGCAGTCCATTTGAGTGCATGATCATCCGGTGAAACATCCCCATGCAGGTTCCCGGCCCATTCAGCCACAACAGTGTAGTTTTGTTCCAACTTTAACTTCCAATAAATGGACTCTGCTTCGAGGCACATGATCATTCCATAGGTCGAGTAGTTGGTTCGATCCATGCAGTCTCCAGCGGCAACGCCAATGCAATCGTAAACTGCATCTGGAATTGCTCGCTGAGGCTTCTTCTTTTTGAGAGTCTGTCGCGCCTCTACTAGGCATTCCTCGATTAATTCAGTTTCAATAGAATATCTGTCGTTTTGCTCCGAAGCGATTTCATACGCATGAGATGAATGAACCGAGAAACCTACTGCAGATATCGCGACAATTATTGGGCTGATCAGTCCCAATTGGCCTTTCAGTTTCATTTCAATTCCCCCGCCGCCCGCGCCTTCAATTCCTTGCGGATCACCTTACCCGTCACCGTCATCGGCAGTTCTTCCAGAAACGCCACCTCGCGCGGGTAGGAATACTGCGCGAGACGGTCCTTGACCCAGTCCTGCAACTCCGAGGCCGAGGCTTCGACCTCCGGCTTTAAAACGACATAAGCCTTGACGATCTCGGTCCGCAGCGGATCGGGCTTGCCGACCACTCCGACCGTCGCCACCGCAGGGTGGGTCAGCAGGCAGTCTTCGATCTCGGCCGGGCCGATGCGGTAGCCGGCGGAGGTGATCACATCATCCTCACGACCGACAAAGCGCAGATACTCGCCCTGCCACACGCCGCGATCTCCAGTGATCAGCCAATCGCCGCGGTACTTCTCTACCGTCGCCTCAGGCCGATTCCAGTATTCCAACATCATCGAGGCCGTGCCGCGCTGGATGGCCACGTCCCCCTCTTCCTCGGTCGGATTGCCATCCTTGTCGACAACTGCCACCTCATGCCCCGGCACCGGCTTGCCGATGCAGCCGGGTTGAACAGGGAAATCCTCGGCGCAGGAGGATACGACCATATTGCATTCGGTCTGCCCGTAAAATTCGTTGATCGTCAGGCCAAACGCCTGCTGTCCCCAGGCCAGCATCTCGGCCCCCAGCGGCTCACCCCCTGACGCAACCGAACGCAAACCGGGGATCGCCTGATCCGCCGCTTTGAGCATCCGCAACGCTGTCGGAGGAAAGAACACATTCCGCACACCACCACGCTCAATCACGTCGGCGCAGGCCTCAGGCGTGAATTTCTCCAACCGCGCCGCGACGACCGGAATACCCAGCGCCAGCCCGGGCATCAGCACGTCGAACAATCCACCGATCCAGGCCCAATCCGCTGGCGTCCACAGGCAGTCTCCGCCTTGCAGGTGATTGTGGCTGATCGACACGCCCGGAAGATGCCCGGTCAGCACCCGATGCCCATGGAGCGCGCCTTTGGGGCTGCCGGTTGTTCCCGATGTATAGATCAACACGGCTGGGTCATTAGGCCCAGTAGCGGCAAATGGAAGGTTCGGGCCGTGCTCGGCAGTGTTTGCGGCAATGAGAGGTTCGGCTAGATCGCCAACTAAGTCTGCGCCCTGATCATCCGTCAGAACAATTCGCACCCCGGCATCGCTGATACGCGACCGCAAAGCATCCTGTTTGAACAGCTTGAACAAGGGCACAGATATCGCACCGATTTTCCAGATCGCCAGATGTGCCGCCGCACACCACGGCGATTGACTGAGCAACACACCAACACGATCCCCCGGCTGCACCTTTGACAACAACGCGCGCGCAATACCGTCGGTCATTTGCGACAGCTGGCCGTACGTGATGTCGTCGCGAGACGACCCGGTCAAATCGATCAGGGCCACCTGATCGGCCGGGTGATTTAGGCACTGACGCGCCATGTTCAGTTGATCCGGGAGATCCCAGCTACCCTCGGGGCGCAAACCCGGTATGCGCCTAGCGTCTACCACAGCGCATTTCCTTTGTTTTGCGGGCAGTTCGCAACACAGGCGCACCCGAGAACTTCACACAGATTTGATGCAGATCAGAGTTTGCCGAACGCTTTGCTGCGAAGCCAAGGACATCAACACAACCAAAGGCAAGACAATGACAAAGAAACTCGCCGCTTTGACCCTGTCCACCGCGCTGGTGGCTTTGGCCGTTCCCGCATTTGCCCAATCGCAGGGTGACTGGACGCTTGGTATTGGTGTCGGCTATCTGGACCCGAAATCGGACAACGGTACCCTTGCGGGCCTGAACGCCGAGATCGATGCAGACACGCGCCCGATCTTTACGGCCGAATACTTCATCCGTGACAACCTGGGCATCGAGCTGCTGGCTGCTACCCCGTTCAGCCACGATATCACCCTTGGTGGAAGCACCGATGCTGGCAGTGTCAAGCACCTGCCGCCGACCTTGTCGCTGAACTACCACATCCCGACCAACACGGCCTGGAAGCCGTATGTTGGCGCGGGTCTGAACTATACCATTTTCTTTGACGAGCAGTCCTCGCTGGGCGATCTGAAGGTGGACAACTCCTTCGGCGTCTCGTTGCAGGCCGGTCTGGACTACGCGATCACCGACAAGGGCGCTGTGCGTCTGAACGTGCGCTGGTTCGATATCGACTCGGATGTCACGTTGGACGGCGCCAATATTGGCACGGCAGAAATCGATCCCTGGCTGATCGGCCTGTCTTACGTTCATCGCTTCTGATCCTTTGATCGGATCGCCCCGCAGTGACCTCGTCTGCGGGGCGTTTTTTCTCAGAGAACTTCGTTCATCAACTCGCGCCCGATCAGCATCCGGCGGATTTCGCTGGTTCCCGCCCCAATTTCCATTAGCTTGGCATCCCGGAAAATTCGGCTGACCGCCGAGTCCGCAAGGAACCCGGCTCCGCCCATCGCCTGAACGGCCTGATGCGCCTGAACCATCGCCTGTTCCGAGGCGTAGAGGCAGCAGGCCGCCGCGTCCTGACGCGTGACATCTCCACGATCGCAAGCTTTCGCGACCTCATAGATGTAGGCGCGTGCTGAGTTCATCGCTGTATACATATCGGCAATCTTGCCCTGCATCAGTTGGAAGCTGCCGATGGGTTTGCCAAACTGCTTGCGTTCAGCCAGGTACGGCATAATCTCATCCAGGCAGGCGGCCATGATCCCAGTGCCGATGCCAGCCAGAACCACGCGTTCATAGTCCAGGCCCGACATAAGAACGGCAACGCCCTTACCCTCTTCGCCCAGAACATTTTCGAATGGGACTTCGACATCTTCAAAGATCAGCTCGGCCGTGTTTGACCCGCGCATGCCAAGCTTGTCGAAATGGGGAGACGTGGAAAATCCCTTCATCTCCTTCTCGATCAGGAAGGCGGTGATTCCCTTGGATCCTGCATCCGGATCAGTTTTGGCATAGACGACCAGCGTATCCGCATCCGGCCCGTTGGTGATCCAGTATTTGTTCCCGTTCAGACGATAATGATCGTTACGCTTTTCCGCGCGCAGCTTCATCGACACAACATCAGACCCGGCCGAGGCTTCGGACATGGCCAAAGCACCGACATGGTCGCCTGAGATCAGACGCGGCAGATACTTCTGCTTTTGCTCCTCAGTCCCGTTCAGCTTGATCTGGTTCACACACAGGTTTGAGTGCGCTCCGTAAGACAATGACACCGAGGCAGATGCGCGCGCGACCTCTTCCACAGCAATCGTATGTGCAAGATAGGACATTCCCGCACCGCCATATTCTTCAGGCACGGTCACGCCCAACAGGCCAAGCTCCCCCATCTCTTTCCACAATTCATTGGGAAAGGCGTTAGAGGCATCGACCTCTGCCGCCATCGGCTTAACCCGTTCTTGCGCCCAGCGATGCACCAATTCGCGCAGCGCGTTTACATCTTCACCCAGATCAAATTGCATCGTTGCCTGGAACATATCGCTTTCCCGTACGTCGCCAAAATAATTGAACACCCGTTCATTAATAGCGACGCAAGAGATTGCTGTCCAGTCAGAATACTGCGTCAGTGGTTGACGAACTCCCCCAGGCTGATCCGGCCGTCGCCATCCGTATCGAGTTGCTTTAAAATC
Source organism: uncultured Ruegeria sp. (assembly GCF_947504215.1). Taxonomy (GTDB): domain Bacteria; phylum Pseudomonadota; class Alphaproteobacteria; order Rhodobacterales; family Rhodobacteraceae; genus Ruegeria. The sequence continues at coordinate 512,802 of NZ_CANNGO010000001.1, forward strand.
TCAGGGGCGCGGGCCGCGCTATGCATGCCAATGGCCGCTCTGCATTCGGCGCTGACTTTCGCTTCATCTTCTCGAAAACCGAATTCCAACTCAGCCAGGCTCACAAAACCATCTTCGTTTGTGTCCGCCGACGTAAAATCGTCTGCCCTGAAACGCTCGTTCGCAGCTACAACTTCGGACAGGGTAATGCGTCCATCCTTGTCGGCATCCGAAAAAGTGATCGCATCCTCCGCCAATTCTTGTGGTGACATCGACCAAACCTTAGCCAATTCGGTTCCATCGCAATCGCTGGGCAAATTCACTTCGGCTGCTTGCTGTGTCATGTGCTGCAGCATTTCCATGCGGTCAACAAAACCGTCGCCGTTCGTGTCTTTCGCACGGAAATTGCCCGCGAAGTCGGTTTTTGCTGACGCTCCGGCCAGTGACACTGCGGCAAGAATAGCGACCGTCAGGACCACCGGTGACGCGGCGATAGTAATCTTTTTCAAGGTCGAGGCCTCCTTCGTTTTTGAATGAGGCACGCCATCTTCGGCAATCAATCGGCGCAACGCGGCGCTCATGGTTTCACCACGGGATTCAACCCGCGATGCAAACGCATTTTTCTCTGACAGGCTGAGCCTGACTTCGAGGGATTCTGATTTCTTCTCTTTACGCATTGTTTCGCAATGATGTTGATAGCGTGCCCGGCCAAGAACGCTGGGGCACCTCAGAATGCTAGCAGGATACCGTCCAGACACGAGGAAATTCGTGTCCAGACAAACCGATTAGCGACTTCAGAACGCCACCTGGTTGTGGATGCGCGTCACTTCATCCCGAATGATCCGAGCGATCAGGCGACAATCTTCCAATGAAAACGTCAATGGGACGCGCATGTCGATGATCCCAGCAAGCACCCTGTCGCTGGTCGGCATGGGCGCGCTGTCAGCATAACGCCAACTGTCATAGCGCGACGTGAACCCGGTCGGCTCTGCCCCACCAAACCATTTCAACTCGACACCGCGGTTGGCACAGCGGCTGATGACGTCAGCTATGCGGTCCGCTGACCAGTCCAGCAACAGAAACTGGATTGAAGACCCAACATAGGTCTCATCCTCGGGGCGCTCCACCACCAGCAGGCCCGGTGTTCCCCGCAAACCTGCTTCGATCTCGCGGTAACGTTCGTTCCATCGATTCACCTGTCGATCCAGATCACGCAATTGTGGGCGAAGGATCGCAGCGCGCAAATTGTCCATTCGGCCCGAGACATTGGGTGTGGTGTACTTGATCCGGTCAAACACCTCTGGGCCTGGTGCCGCCAAATGGCGTTCGTACAGCATGTAGGACCCAGATAGCATTGTTGCTTTGGCCGCCAATTCCTCATCATCTGTGATCAGCAGACCACCTTCGCCTGAATTGACGTGTTTATATGTCTGACAGGAATAGCACCCGATAGCGCCCTGACGCCCGGACAATTGCCCGCGCCAAGCCGCCCCCATGGTATGTGCACAGTCTTCGATCACGGTGACACCCGCCGTGTCGCACAGCTCCATCAGCCGGTCCATGTCGCACAAATGCCCACGCATATGGCTGAGCATGAGGACCCGCGCCTGTCCGAGCTTACTTTCCAGATCATCCAGATCGATGGTCAGGCCTTCGGTCACGCCAACAAAAACCGGCTTGGCCCCAACCGACGCGATCGCCCCTGGCACCGGCGCCAGAGTAAACGCATTGGTCAAAACCCGATCGCCCGGCTGCACTCCCACCGCCCGCAGCGCAGTCGCCATCGCATACCCACCGGACGACACTGCAAGGCAGTATTTCGCCCCCATTTGGGCCGCGAACTCCTGTTCTAGCAAGGCGGTCTCCCCCAGCTCTCCTGGGGCAATGTTGTAACGATGCAGGCGCCCGTGACGCAGCACCGCCAATGCGGCCTCGATCGCGTCGTCGGGGATAGGTTCCTGTTGGGTGAAACTGCCGGTAAATGTCTCAGTCATGGCATTGTTGTGGGGCCGCACAGGGCCTGGGTCAAGGGATCAAGCAGCCGCACCGATCAATCCCGGAACCATTCCGGGTAAATCATCGAAATGATGCAGCAAAGCCTCTGGCTCCAGAGCCGCCATGTCATCACCGGACGGGCCAAATGTGACCAGAACCGAGGGAACCCCTGCGGCCCGCGCGGTGTTTCGGTCGGTATCCGAATCCCCGATCAAGACGCATAACTCCGGATCTCCGCCAGCGCGGCGAGCCGCCTCACGCAGTGGTTCAGGGTCTGGCTTGCGCACGGTCAGCGTATCTGCCCCGACCAGCGACGCGAACCGGTCGCGAACGCCCATGCGGGTTAGCAATAGCTCGGCCAGCGCCTCGGGCTTGTTGGTACAGATGCCAACACCGTAACCAGCGCCTTTCAGCAGATCGACCGCCTGCAATGCGCCGGGGTAGAAGGTTGTATGTGTATCGATAGCTTCGGAATAAGCCTTCAGCAGCATCGGGTAGTAGTCGAGAACAGTCCGCTCTTGAAAAGCCCCGACCCGCTTTAGGCCATGGGTCAACATCATCCGGCCACCGCGCAGCGCAACACCTGCATCCTGCCCGTGAACCAACACATCACCATGCCCCATGTGACGAAAACAATGGTTCGCCGCCGCCAGCAAATCGCCTGACGTATCCGCCAATGTGCCGTCCAGATCGAAGATGACTGTTCGCATTTTTTCTCCTGCCTCGGCGGGTTTTCGCCATGTCGTATTTCAAAACGGCAACCTTGTTTGATGGCCGAACCGCTTGCGCCTTTGCCCTCAGCGGATAAAACGGACTGCGACAAAACAAAAGAGAAATTGATCTCATGACCATTGCCCTTGTCATCCTTGCCGCCGGGAAAGGCACCAGGATGAATTCGGATGTTCCAAAAGTTCTGCATCCTATCGCCCAGGCACCCATGCTGCTTCACGCGATGCGGGCGGGTGCAGTGCTGTCGCCGGAACGCACCGTTATCGTCACGGGCCATGGGTCAGAAGCTGTGGCCAAAGTCGCCCAGGCCGAGGATGAAACGGCACAGGTCGCCGTGCAGGAGGAACAGCTTGGCACAGCGCATGCGGTCGCTCAGGCCCGCGCGGCGCTGGATGGGTTCGATGGTGACGTTGTTGTCCTTTATGGTGACACGCCATTTTTGCAGCCCGACACGTTAGAGCGGATGATCGAAGCCCGGGCCCAGAATGATCTGGTCATCCTTGGGTTCGAAGCCGCCGACCCCGGACGGTACGGACGTCTTGTAATGCAGGGCGACACTTTGGAACGGATCGTGGAATTCAAAGACGCCACGGAACAAGAACGATCCATAACCTTTTGCAATTCAGGTCTTTTAGCATGCAACGCAAAGACATTGTTTGACCTGCTTGCCGCGGTTGGAAACGACAACGCATCAGGTGAATACTACCTGACCGATGTGGTGGAAATCGCCCGGGGCAAGGGCCTGACCGTGACGGCAGTTGCTTGCGACGAAGGACAAACATTGGGCGTCAATTCCCGCGCTGATCTGGCGGCAGCGGATGCCGTGTTTCAAGCGCGCGCGCGCGTCGAACTGTTGGATCTGGGCGTGACGCTGATGGCCCCGGAATCTGTTTATCTGGCGGCTGACACCGTCATTGGACGCGATTGCGTGATTGAACCCAACGTGGTCTTTGGCCCCGGTGTGACTGTCGAAAGCGGCGCAACGATCCGGGCGTTCTCGCATCTTGAAGGCTGTCATGTCAGCCGCGGGGCTATCGTTGGCCCCTATGCCCGATTGCGACCCGGTGCCGAATTGGCCGAAAACGCGCGGATCGGCAACTTTGTCGAAATAAAAAATGCCGAGATCGCCGAAGGGGCCAAGGTCAATCACCTGAGCTATATCGGCGATGCCACTGTTGGCGCTGCGACGAATATCGGCGCCGGGACCATCACCTGCAACTATGATGGCGTGATGAAGCACCAAACCACGATTGGTGAAAACGTCTTTATCGGCTCGAACACCATGCTGGTGGCCCCGGTGACGCTGGGCGATGGTGCGATGACTGCGACGGGAACCGTTGTGACCCGGGACGTAGAGCCAGATGCCCTGGCCGTGGCCCGCGCCCGGCAGGACAACAAACTGGGGTATGCGCGTAAATTGTTTGACATGTTAAAGGCGAAGAAGGCTCGCCTAAGCAAAGGAGCCTGAGACCTATGTGTGGCATTGTAGGCGTTCTGGGACAGCATGAAGCTGCACCCATACTGGTCGAGGCGCTCAAACGGCTCGAATATCGCGGCTATGACAGCGCGGGGATTGCGACCGTCAACGACGGTGCGTTGGGGCGCAGGCGCGCTGTTGGAAAACTGGTCAACTTGAGCGACTTGCTGGTACATGATCCCCTGCCCGGCAAATCCGGGATCGGCCATACCCGCTGGGCCACACACGGGGCACCTTCGGTCAACAATGCCCACCCGCACAAGGCTGGTCCGGTGGCTGTCGTGCACAACGGGATCGTCGAGAACTACCGGGAACTGCGTTCAGAACTTGCAGAGCATGGCATCGGCTTCGAAACCGAAACCGATACTGAAACCGTCGCCCTGATGGCGGAACATTTCCTCAAATCCGGTATGTCGCCCGTTGAGGCTGCGTTCAAAACCATCGACCGGCTGCAGGGTGCTTTCGCGCTGGCCTTTTTGTTCGACGGTCAGGGCGATTTGATCGTGGCCGCGCGCAAAGGCTCACCCTTGGCCATCGGTCACGGAGATGGTGAAATGTATGTGGGATCCGATGCCATTGCTCTGGCCCCTCTGACAAACAAGATCACCTATCTGGAAGAAGGCGACCGCGCCGTTCTGACCCGCACTTCGCTGGAAATCCGCAACGAGGTTGGTGAGTTGGCCAACCGCGAAATGCGCAAAATCAAACTGGATCATGCGCGGGCCGACAAGGGCGAGCACAAGCATTTCATGGCCAAGGAAATCGCCGAACAACCCGTTGTAGTGGCGGAGGCGATCAGATCCTATATGCCCACCGGCGGCGATAAGGTGATTCTCCCCGATACAGATCTCGATTTCACCAAGCTAGACCGCCTGACCATGGTCGCCTGTGGCACAGCGTTTTATGCCTGCCTCACGGCGAAATACTGGTTCGAGCAGCTGGCCAAAATGCCAGTCGAGGTCGATATCGCCAGCGAGTTTCGGTATCGCGAACCACCGATCACTGACCGCACCTTAGCCCTGTTCGTCAGCCAATCGGGTGAGACTGCCGACACGCTGGCGGCACTACGCTATTGCGATGGCAGAGCTGACAAGATCGTCTCGGTTGTGAACGTCCCTGAAAGCTCGATTGCGCGGGAAAGCGATGTGGCTTTGCCAATTCACGCGGGTGTCGAGATTGGCGTTGCCTCGACCAAGGCCTTCACGTGCCAACTGAGCGTTCTGCTGATGCTGGCACTGAAGGCTGCGGCGGACCGGGGCACGTTGACCGATGAGGAAATCGCCGATCACGCGGCCGCCCTGCGCGGATTGCCTTCGGTGCTCAATACGGCATTGGACCAGAACCGGGCCATCCGCAAATCCGCCCAGCGCTTGTCCGAAGCACGCGACGTTCTGTTTTTGGGCCGTGGCCTGATGTATCCGCTTGCGATGGAAGGTGCGCTGAAGCTCAAGGAAATCAGCTATATCCACGCCGAAGGATATGCATCGGGCGAGCTGAAACACGGCCCCATCGCCCTGATAGACAAGCATATGCCAGTGGTTGTCATGGCACCGCGCGACGCTGTTTTCGACAAGACCGTGTCCAACATGCAAGAAGTGATGGCACGTAAAGGCAAGGTCATCCTTGTATCTGATGATGACGGCATCGCCGAGGCTGAGGATGGCGTCTGGAGCACGATCCGCATGCCTCATATCCACCCTAACCTGGCGCCGATCCTGTATTCGGTTCCGGCACAACTGCTGGCCTATCACACAGCCGTCGCCAAGGGCACAGATGTCGATCAGCCGCGCAACCTCGCGAAATCTGTCACTGTGGAATGATCACTTTGGGACCAGCAACTTGAACGACACTGACATCCGGACCCTTTTGCGTCTGATGCGCAGCTCGAAACAGGAATACGAGCTGTACCTGAGCAATGGGCGAACGTTCCTTCATGCCAGAAAGCTGAGAGAAAACAATCAAGCCATCCTCGACTTAATCGCGGCCGAAGGTTTTGGACCAGACGACACGTTGGGTGCGGGCCTTCAGGACCTGAAAGAACATTTGGAAGACTGGGCACAATGCTGGGATCGCGAACAGGCCACTCTGGGCCCCAATGATGATGATCCGTTTGTCTTTACAGGCTACAAGACGTATCCAAAGCATCTGGACGCGCTTCTGGCACAGTACCAAAAGGACAGGGGTCGCAAGATCTGAGGCGCAGCCGCTCCGAAATTGACAGTCACGGTGGAGAGCCCAATGGCCAAGCAATTCCCACAAATCGATGTCGCGCACCAAAAATTCATTGAAGACCAGCACATGTTCTTTGTTGGCTCTGCGGGCACCGAGGGGCGTGTAAACATCTCACCCAAGGGTATGGATTCATTGCGGGTTCTGGGGCCCAATCGGATTGTCTGGATGAACCTGACCGGCAGCGGAAATGAAACTGCCGGGCATCTGCTGGACGTAAATCGCATGACACTGATGTGGTGCTCGTTCACCACCCGCCCACTGATCTTGCGCACCTATGGCACCGCCCGCATGGTCCAGACCGGGGACGAAGATTGGGCTGAAATGGCCCAGCAGTTTCCCGATCATCGCAGCGCGCGGCAGATCTACGACCTGACTGTCGATCTGGTCCAAACCTCTTGTGGTTATGCCGTCCCTTTCATGGAGTATCAGTCCGAACGGGACACGATGCAAAAATGGGTTGATGGCAAATCGGACGACGATATTCGCGCCTATTGGGTTGAGAAAAACCAACATACAATCGACGGCAAACCCACTGGAATTCTGGGCTAACCAACCATGATGGACGCGTATCTGAACCAGATCAAAGCCCACGCCGACCCTGAACGCGCAAAACAGATGGCGGCGTATCACAAGGCAGATCGACCCCATTTGGGCGTCGCAAACCCGGTTCTGAACGACTTGACCAAGATGTGGCGGCAAGAATTGGACGTGCCAGCACGTGTGGAACTCGCGGGTGCGCTTTGGAAAACCAACATCCACGAGGCGCGTCTTGCTGCAGCAAAACTGCTGACCCAAGCGCGCATCCGCCCCGATGCCGAGGTTTGGAGCCTGTTGCAAAGCTGGTTACCGGACTTCGACGCATGGGCGGTCGCAGACCACGCCTGCATGGCGATGCAGAAACGTCTGTCGGCCGACCCGGAGCGCTTGGATCAGGTCGAGCTTTGGACGACGTCAGATCATATGTGGACGCGCCGGGCGGCGCTGGTGGCCACCCTGCCCTGGACCAAACAGAACCATCCAAAACCTGATGACCTCCTACATCGAGATCGGGTGCTCGGCTGGGCTGCAAGCTATGTGCAGGATCGTGATTGGTTCATTCAGAAAGCGATTGCTTGGTGGTTGCGCGAATTGTCCAAACACGACCCGGACCGTGTGATTGCATTTCTAGAAAACCAGGGTGACGCCATGAAGCCCTTTGCCCGCCGCGAAGCGGGCAAGTACCTGAAGGATCAATCGACGAAGACCTGAACTTCAACCAATTCGTCAAATGGCACCAATAGCGCCCGCATTGCATCCACCGACAATCGGCTTCCGCTGCCGGCTGGTCCCGGTGCGGGAACCAGAGTGATATAAGCCTGTGCACCGGTTTTTGGGACAACAACGCGCGCAGTAACTTCCGCATCAACAAGTGGCGTCTGCATCCAGCGACCGGGGGTGGACGGATCGCCCAGACCAGCAATAGTCGTCCTGGCGCCGACCCAGCCCGCAGACGCCGAAACCGGCGCAGGGTCTGGCGTTTCAGTGTCAGCCTCAACCGCCGCGGGCGTTGTTTCGGCAGGTGCCTCATCTTTTCCGAAAACGCGGTCTGTCGTGGACCGAATTGCGTCGCATCCACCAAGCACAACACATGATATCAAAAGCACGTATCTCATGTCTGAAACCTACAGCCCTGTGCGCATCTGTACCAGCGCAAAGCACAGTTCACCCTTGTCGCGGACAGGTTCCAGCTTTACCTATACCGAATGACAGTTCCGCTTATTGACCCGTTCGCACGCGCCATCACATATCTCCGCGTCTCCGTCACGGACCGCTGCGATTTTCGCTGCGTCTATTGCATGTCCGAAAACATGACCTTTCTGCCCAAGAAAGAACTGTTGACGCTGGAAGAGCTCGACCGGATGTGTTCAACCTTTGTCAAAATGGGCATCGAGAAGCTGCGCATTACCGGTGGTGAGCCATTGGTGCGCCGCAGTATCATGACGTTTTTTAACGCCATGACACGCCATCTGGACAGCGGCGCATTGAGAGAACTGACGCTGACCACCAACGGATCGCAATTGCATCGCTTTGCCGATGATCTCTATGCGGCAGGCGTGCGACGGGTGAATGTCTCGCTGGATACGCTCGATGAAGACAAGTTTGGCCGCGTAACGCGCTGGGGTCGTCTGAAACAGGTCTTAAATGGTATCGACGCGGCACAAAAAGCGGGATTGCGCGTCAAAATCAACGCCGTGGCCCTAAAAGGGTTCAACGAACCCGAGCTGCCAAAGATCACCGAATGGTGCGCCGAACGTGATATGGATCTGACATGGATCGAGGTCATGCCCATGGGCGATATCGGCAACGAAGATCGTCTGGACCAATACTGGTCCCTCAAAGATGTGCGGGCTGAGTACGAAAACCACTATACGGTCAGCGATCTGGCTGAACGCTCCGGTGGCCCTGCGCGGTATGTACGCCTTGAAGAAACCGGTCAGAAAATCGGCTTTATCACTCCGCTGTCCCACAATTTCTGCGAAAGCTGCAATCGGGTGCGCCTGACCTGCACCGGCGAGCTGTATATGTGCCTGGGCCAGGAAGACATGGCTGACCTGCGCGCGCCATTGCGTGATCAGCTCGATTCGGAAGAACCACTTGAAAACGCAATTCGCGCTGCGATCAATCTCAAGCCGAAAGGCCATGATTTCGACTATTCGCGCCAAACGATCGATGGTCAGATGAGCCGCCACATGAGCCATACAGGCGGCTGAGATGCCTGAACGTCCGACGCTGCTGTATCGGCTGTATTGCGGCCTGACCTCGCTTGTTGAACCACTCGCATGGCGCACAATTCAAAAGAAACTACAAGCGGCAGACGTGTCCGTCGCACGTCAACGCGAACGCTTGGGTCATGCGTCCGCGCCCCGCCCCGATGGTCAGCTGATATGGTTTCACGCCGCCAGTGTCGGCGAAAGCCTGTCGGTGCTTAGCCTGATCAAGCGCTTGGGGGACAGGTTGCCTGAAGCGCATTTCCTTATCACCTCGGGCACGCCGACCTCTGCAGCCTTGATCGAAAAGCGCCTGCCCACGCGCGCACGGCATCAATACCCACCGCTGGATACCGGCGGCCCCGTAAAACGTTTTCTGAATCATTGGCAACCTAACGCCGGTATCTTTGTCGAAAGCGAGATTTGGCCGCGCCTGATCGTCGAAAGCGCCCGGCGCGGCGTGCCATTGGCCTTGCTCAATGCACGTTTGTCCGAGAAGTCCGTGAAAGGTTGGTCGCAACGCCCCCAAACCGCGCGCTTTATTCTGGACAGTTTCCGCCTGTTTCTGACCCAAAACGACAGGACCGCCGGAAACCTGATCGGCTTAGGGGCAAATCCCGATCATGTCCAGCGCGGCACCAACCTTAAAGCCATGTCCGATCCGTTACCCGTGGACCAAGATGTTCTGGATGGCATTCGCAAAGAAATCTCTGGGCGGCCGGTCTGGATTGCCAGCTCCACCCATGATGGCGAGGAAGAGACGGTTCTGGCTGCACACACGCGTCTTTTGAAACGTTGGCCCAACCTCCTGCTTTTATTGATCCCGCGCCACCCGGACCGTCGTGACGACGTGGCCGCGATACTGAAAGAGGCCGGGCTGAAAGCTTCTTTCCGCATGGCCGCCGAGCCGATAACTGAGACAATTCAAGTCTATGTGGCTGACACGCTAGGCGAAACCGGCACCTGGTACGCGCTTTGCCCAATCGTGTTTCTTGGTGGATCGCTGAAGGAAATCGGCGGCCATAATCCTTTTGAGCCAGCGCAAGCCGGCGCCGCCGTGATCACAGGTCCGGGATATTTCAACTTCGCAGAAACCTTTGCACCTTTGGTGAAAAGCGGCGGTGCCATCAAAGTTCAATCGGCACAAGACCTCAGCGAAACAGTTGAACGATGGCTTACAGTTGAAAGCGCGCTGCGCGAAGCTCAAGCCGCCGCAAGCGCCTGTGTGAAGACGCAGGAAAATGCTCTGGACTCGGTCTTGGACACGCTGTGCAAGCGCCTTGATCTCACCTGACGCACACGACTCGCTCCTTCATCTGGCTAAAAATATCCCGGGGAGCGCGAGGGGCTGGCCCCTCGCTTGCCCAAGTCATCCCTAGACAGCAGGCATCCGCTGTTCGACAATTTCCGCCCACCAGCTGCACCCGGCTGGAATGGCCTCATCATTAAAGTTATACTCAGGATGATGCACCATCGCGGTGTCACCATTGCCAACCAGAATATAGGCGCCGGGGCGCTCTTCGAGCATGAAGGCAAAGTCCTCGCCACCCATCACCAACGGCGCTTCTTCGCAATTGCCCGAGATCGAGCGTGCGACATCGGCAGCAAAATCGGTCTGTTCGTCACTGTTGACCATGACCGGATAGCCACGGATGTAAGTGACATCTGCCGTGCCGCCAAACGTGGCTGCGACACCATTGCAGATCTCATTGATGCGCTTTTCGGCCAGATCGCGCATGTCTTTGCTCATCGTACGCACGGTGCCTTTGATCTGTACGGTCTGCGGGATGACGTTGAACGCTTTCGACGAAGTTTCGAAAGAGGTAACCGAAACGACCACCTGATCAATCGGATCAGCGTTGCGCGACGCAATCGTTTGCAGCGCCAGAACCGCTTTGGCCGCGATGATTGTGGTGTCCACAGTATCATGCGGTTTGGCTGCGTGACCTCCGCGCCCTTCGAATGTGATGTCGAACTGATCCGTCGCCGCAAAGAAAGCGCCGGGGCGGATCGAGAAGCTTCCGACCGGTTTGCCTGGCCAATTGTGCATTCCATAAACTTCCTGGATGTTCCAGCGGTTCATCATGCCGTCTTCGCACATCTCGCGGCCGCCGCCGCCGCCTTCTTCGGCAGGTTGGAAGATCACCACAACAGTGCCATCGAAATTGCGGGTTTCGGAAAGGTACTTGGCGGCCCCCAACAACATCGCGGTATGCCCGTCATGACCACATGCATGCATGGCTCCGGGCGTTTTTGAAGCATAATCCAATCCCGTGGCCTCATGGATTGGCAAAGCATCCATATCGGCGCGCAACCCGATGACTTTCCCAGAAGAATCAACCTTGCCTTTGATCACGCCGACCACACCGGTTCGACCAATCCCCGTGACGACCTCATCACAACCGAATTCTTTCAGCTTTTCGGCAACCAGAGCACTTGTGCGGTGAGTGTCGAACAGGATTTCCGGGTTTTCGTGCATGTCACGTCGCCAAGTTGTGATTTCATCCTGCAGCTCGGCAAAGCGGTTTTTAACGGGCATACTGTCTCTCTCCTAATTCACTTCAAGCTACCGGCATCCGGCGCTCGACCATTTCGGCAAACCACGAGCATCCGATCGGTATGATCTCGTCGTTGAAATTGTATTCCGGGTGATGCAGCCCTGCTGTGTCGCCATTACCCAAAATAATGAACGCGCCAGGGCGCTCTTCGAGCATAAAGGAAAAATCCTCGCCCCCCATCACCATCGGTGCTTCGTCGCAGCTGCCACCAACCGAGATCGCGATCTCTTCGGCGTAACCTGTCTGTTCCTCAGCATTGATTGTCACTGGAACGCCGCGCTTATAGGCGACAGTCGCGGTCCCGCCCATGGTGGCAGCAATCCCTTCCGCAATTTCTGTCAGGCGCTTTTCGATCAGGTCGCGCATCTCGTTGGAATGGGTTCGCACCGTTCCGTTCACGCTGGCCGATTGCGGGATCACGTTGAAGGCCTTTGAGGATGTTTCGACAGATGTCACCGACAAAACGCCCTGCTGGATCGGATCCGCATTGCGCGACACCACGGTTTGCAACGCAACAATCAACTGAGACAACATCACGGTTGTATCCACGGTGTCATGGGGTTTCGCCGCATGGCCACCCCGCCCTTCCAGATGAATTTCAAACTCATCCGCCGCCGCCAGCAAGGGCCCCGAGCGGATGGCAAACTGACCCGTGGGAACGCCGGGCACGTTGTGCATGGCATAGACTTCCTGAATGCCAAACCGATCCATCAGACCATCTTTGCACATGGCCTCGGCCCCGTTGCCGCCTTCTTCGGCGGGCTGGAAGATCACAACCGCCGTGCCGTCGAAATTCCGCGTCTCAGCCAGATACTTGGCCGTCCCCAGGACCATTGCTGTATGGCCGTCATGGCCGCAAGCATGCATGGCGTTTGGAGTCTGCGAGGCGTATTCCAACCCGGTCTGTTCTTGCATCGGCAGCGCGTCCATATCGGCACGCAATCCGATGGCACGTCCTCGGGTATCCGACTTGCCCCGGATCACCCCTACCACGCCGGTGCGACCTATTCCGTTCACCACCTCATCACAGCCGAATTCTTTCAGTTTTTCGGCAACCAAAGCGCTGGTGCGGTGCGTGTCATACAGGATTTCTGGGTGCTGATGAATGTCACGCCGCCAGCCGGTGATTTCTTCGTGCATTTCTGCAAGGCGGTTCTTGATCGGCATGTCATGCTCCCTGTTTTTATGCGACGGGCAATCGTCGTTCCACAAGCTCGGCATACCAACTGCAGCCGGCGGGTATCGCGTCGTCGTCGAAATTGTATTCCGGGTGGTGGCACATCGCGGTGTCCCCATTGCCTACAAAGATGTAGGCTCCGGGCCGTTCTTCAAGCATATAGGCAAAATCTTCGGACGGCATTATGGGATCGGTGTTCTCGGTCACCTTGCCTGCTACGGCGGCGGCGGCCTCGGCCGCATACCCCGTTTCCGCCTCGGAATTTACCGTCACCGGGTAGCCGGGCGTCCACGTCATCGTTGCAGTCGCCCCAAAGGCCGAGGCCGTGTCTTCTGCGATCCTGCGAACCCTCTCTTCCGCGATGGTGCGGTATTCGGGGTCAAGGGTTCTGACAGTACCCAAAAGGCGCACCGTGTGCGCAATGACATTCGAGGCCGAGCTGTCGGTTTCAAACGTGCCCACCGTCAGAACAACGCGCTTAATCGGATCGACCGAACGCGCCACAACGGATTGAAGAGCCACGACGATATGAGAAGCCACCAGCGTTGTGTCGACCGCATCATGGGGCGCGGCGGCATGCCCCCCTTTGCCGGTGACAACGATCTCAAACTCGTCAGAGGAGGCCAGCAGTGCCCCGGGCCGGATCGCAAACTCTCCGACAGGCAGACCCGGCATATTGTGCATGCCGTAGACTTCCTGAATACCCCACCGGTCCATCATTCCGTCTTGGCACATGGCCAGACCGCCCGCGCCGCCTTCTTCGGCGGGTTGAAAGATCAGCACGGCCGTACCATCGAAATTCCGCGTCTCTGCCAGATATTGTGCCGCGCCCAGCAGCATCGAGGTGTGCCCGTCATGGCCGCAAGCATGCATCTTGCCGGACACGGTCGAAGCATAGTCCAGCCCCGTCGCTTCTTCGATCGGTAGCGCATCCATGTCCGCACGCAAACCGATCACGCGGCCGTGCGTATCCTGACGTCCGCGGATCACGGCCACAACACCGGTTTTCCCAATGCCCGGGGTTATCTCGTCTACACCAAATTCTTTCAGACGCTCAGCAACAAATGCCGCAGTTTCGTGGACATCATACATTAGCTCTGGATGAGCATGCAGATGACGGCGCCACTTGGTGATCTCGTCATGCATTTCAGCAAGTCTGTTTTTGACCGGCAATTTAAGTTCTCCACGTAGCTATTTGATAAACAAATAAAACAGATTATGCCGCCAACCTTGATACAAGGCGTTTCATGAAGGTCTGGCCCGAGTCAAACTGCGAGATCGAAATGAACTCGTTTGGCTGATGCGCCTGCGCGATATCGCCCGGTCCGCAGATCACGGCAGAATAACCCGCCTCCTGAAACTGTCCGGCTTCTGTGCCATAGCTGACGACATGACTGGCATTGTCACCTGTCAGGGTGCGCACCAAAGCCTCGGCCTCACCTTCTTTTTCCGGCACCAAGGCAGGTACTGCAAAACTCTCGGAAACCTCGATGCGGGCTTCCGGATGGACCTTTTGCATCTGTGTCTCGGCCTCGCGGACCTGCCGTAGATAGGCATCTCGCCAAGTGCGAGCCTCTTCACCCGGCACAACCCGAAAGTCCATCATGAACCGGCAATCTTTGGCGGTGATATTATGCGCCGTTCCGCCCTGAATCATCCCCACATGGCAGGTGGTCCATGGCGGATCAAAGACCGCCGCTATGTCACTCGGCCTGGCCAGCCGGTTTTCGGCGTTTCGCCTGTTGGCCCAGTCGATCAACGGGGCTGCTTCCATAATGGCGTTGACACCTGTGTGCATGATCGAGCTGTGAACCTCAAACCCGACCATATGGGTGTCATAGCCAAAGCCCCCCTTATGGCCGGTCACAGCTTGCATCATCGACGGCTCACCCACAATCACAGCAGAGCCTTTTGGCAGCACGCCCTGCATCGCCTTGATCATCGGCGGCGCACCGGTGCATCCGACCTCTTCATCAAAGCTGAGCGCCAGCTGTAGCGGGCGTTTGACATCGGCGTAGTGCGCCTCAACCAAGGCCCAGATGGCCAGGGCATCAAAGCCCTTCATGTCACAGGTGCCGCGCCCGAAATACTTGCCGTCCTTCTCTGTCACCAAGAACGGATCGGTATCCCATGGCTGCCCGTCCACCGGCACCACATCCGTGTGACCGGACAGAACAATTGCGCCCTCTTCCCAGGGGCCGACATGAGCATACAGCGCCGCCTTGTGCGGCTGCTCCGGGTCCGGCCAGCGATATGACGTGATCCCGTGGTCCCGCAAATACCCTTCGACCCAATCCACCAAAGGCAGGTTGCTGTCGCGGCTCACCGTCGGGAATGAGATCAGCTTGGTCATGATCTCAAGCGGCGTCAGGCGCAGTGCCATGGGGTCTAGTACCCGCTGTCAGTGGTGAGAATGAAATGCCCCGGTTCGACCTCGCGGTACTCCGACGGCTCTGGTGTGTACCCAATCGGGTGGATCGGAGATGGGATCGGTTTGAAATTTAAATCCTTTTCCGACTTCCGTTTGTTCGGATCAGCGATTGGCACTGCTTTCATCAGGGCCTGTGTATAGGCGTGCTGCGGGTTTTCGAACACGCGCGCACGTGGTCCCAGTTCCACGATCCGGCCCAGATACATGACACCGACATGGTGGCTGACCCGTTCCACAACGGCCATATCATGGCTGATGAACAGATAGGACAATCCCAACTCGGACTGTAGCTCCATCATCAGGTTCAGAACCTGCGCCTGTACCGAGACGTCCAGAGCCGAAACGGCCTCATCTGCGATGATCAGCTTTGGGTTCAAGGCCAACGCGCGGGCAATCGCGATTCGCTGTCGCTGACCGCCTGACATTTCATGTGGGAACCGGCGCATGAAACTGCGCGGCAGTTGCACTTTGTCGAACAATTGTGCCACGCGGTCCTGCAACTCTGACCCGGTCGCCACGC
Organism: uncultured Ruegeria sp.; assembly: GCF_947504215.1. Lineage (GTDB taxonomy): Bacteria > Pseudomonadota > Alphaproteobacteria > Rhodobacterales > Rhodobacteraceae > Ruegeria. Next base: position 528,647 of record NZ_CANNGO010000001.1, read on the forward strand.
CATAGTTCCGCATCGGTTCCGCCACTTGGTCCAGCAATTGCATCTGCGGGTTCAGCGAGGCGAAGGGATCCTGAAAGATCATCTGCATGTCCAGCCGCGCCTTGCGCAGACCGCTCTGATCCAGCTTTATGATGTCCAAGCCATCCAGATCGACCTCGCCAGACAAAGGCTCGACCAAACGCAGGATAGATCGACCGGCCGTGGATTTTCCGCATCCGGATTCGCCAACAAGACTTAGGGTCTGCCCTTTGTTCAATTTGAACGACACATCCTCGACCGCATGGACGTTCGAGATGGTCCGGCGTAACAATCCGCCTTTGACCGGAAAGCGAGTTGTCAGGTTCTTAACCGTTAACAGAACCTCCTCGGTGCCCGGGATCGGCGCGATATTCTGCCCTTCCACGCCCAACAGCTTCATCGGTTCGGGCGCGGCTTTGCCCTGCATTTCACCCAGCTTCGGCACTGCCGCCAGCAAGGCCTTGGTGTAATCGTGCTGCGGGTTCTCGAAGATCTCTTTGACTGAACCTTCTTCAACCTTGTTGCCGCGGAACATGACCACGACACGGTCGGCCATCTGCGCAACCACTGCCATGTCATGCGTAATGAACATAACAGCGGTGCCCGTTTCCCGTTTCAGCCGGTCCATCAGAGCCAGAATTTCGGCCTGAATGGTCACATCCAGCGCCGTGGTCGGTTCATCCGCAATCAGCAGGCGCGGTTCGCACGCCATTGCCATGGCGATAACAACCCGTTGCCTCATCCCACCGGACAATTCATGTGGATATTGCTTCAGGCGTCGTTCCGGCTCGGGGATGCGTACCTGGCGCAGAAGTTCCAGCGCCCGCGCTTCAGCCTCGGGTTTGGTCATATCTTTGTGGATGCGCAGGCCTTCGGTCAGTTGCCGACCTACTGTGAAAACCGGGTTCAGGGCAGTCATCGGCTCCTGAAAAATCATCCCAATTTCATTGCCGCGAATCTGTTTCATCAGGTCCTGATCGGCCCTGGACAGGTCCATCTCTTCGCCATCGCGCCGGTCGAACAACAATTCTCCGCCCGCGATTTCGCCGCCTCCGAACTCGACCAACCGCATCAGTGACAACGACGAGACCGACTTTCCAGACCCGGATTCACCAACGATACAAACGGTTTCGCCGGGATTCACCTCGAACGAGACATCCTCGACCCCAACCACTGGGCCGTCCTTGGTTTGAAACTCGACGCGAAGTTTTTTTATCTGTGCAATCGGTTGGTCCAGCACGCACACGCTCCCCTTGGCAGCTTTTTTTGTTCTATTGCCCGACGCTAAGGCGGCAATAAGGGGAAAGTCAAACCGGTTGCACCTTTTCGCCACAGCAACTCTTGCAATTTTCCAAAGTTCTGTTTCGATACCAGGCGTAACCGTATTGGGGAGAATACGGCATCATCAGAATGCTGCCTGAATTTGCGATTCGAAATCAGGATCTTACTCCCCTTTCGGCAACGCCAAATCCGCAGGCATTGCGGAAGAAATCGAGACACGCAAGTGTCCAACATGGAGTGTATGATGAAAATCAAAACCCTTTTGCTTGGCGCGATCGCAAGCACGGCTATGGCCCCGATGGCCATGGCAGAGCGCGGATCGGACGGCAATGTCAGCATTATTTATTGGCAGGCTCCGTCAATCCTGAACCCTTTCCTGTCAGGCGGCACCAAGGACGTCGAAGCATCTTCGCTCGTGATTGAACCTTTGGCCCGCTATGACCAAGACGGCAATATGGTGCCCTTCCTTGCCTCTGAAATTCCAACCGTTGAAAATGGCGGCGTTAGCGAAGATCTGACCTCGATCACCTGGAAAATCGCACCGGGAATCACTTGGTCCGACGGAACGCCCTTCACATCCGCAGATGTGAAATTCACCGCCGACTACTGCATGGACCCCGATGGTGGCTGCGCGCAGGTGACCAAATTCGAAGGCGTAACCGCTGTCGAAGCAGTCGATGACCTGACCGTCAAAGTCACATTCGACAAACCAACCCCATTCCCCTACGGCCCGTTCGTTGGCGGCGAAAGCCCGATCATTCAGGCTGCGCAATTTGCAGATTGCACAGGCGCGAAAGCGCCGGAATGCACGGACCAGAACTTCAACCCAATCGGCACGGGCCCGTTTGTCGTCACCGAGTTCAAGCCGAATGACGTGATCACATTCCAGGCCAACGACAATTACCGCGACCCGGCCAAACCCGCATTTGCTTCTGTGACGTTCAAAGGCGGCGGCGACGCGACCGCGGCAGGCCGCGCCGTTATGGAAACGGGCGAGTTTGACTATGCCTGGAACCTGCAGTTGGCGCCCGAAGTGATCGCCCAGATGCAGGAAGGTGGCAAGGGTACGCCCGTCGCGGGCTTTGGTCCACTGGTCGAGCGGATCATGTTGAACCAGACAAACCCATCGCCCGACCTACCGGAAGGTGAGCGTTCGACAGCTGCCCATCCGCATCCGTTCCTTCAGGACCCGGCCGTTTACAAAGCCATGTCAATGGCCATCGACCGTCCGCTACTGGTGGAAATCGGCTATGGTCAGGCAGGTAAAGTGACCTGCAACTGGGTTCCGGCGCCGGCCGCGTTCAACTCGACCTCGATGACCTGCGACACGCAGGATATCGAAGGCGCGAAGAAGATGCTGGATGACGCAGGTATTGTCGATACAGATGGCGACGGCGTGCGCGAAAAAGACGGTGTTCCGCTGAAAGTTGTCTACCAGACCTCGACCAACGCCGTCCGTCAGGACTTCCAGGCGCTGATCAAGGAATGGTGGAGTCAGATCGGTATCGAATCCGAGCTGCGTAACATCAACGCGTCAGTCTTTTTCGGGGGTGACCCGGGTTCGCCTGATACCTTCCAGAAGTTCTATGCCGACGTTGAAATGTATGCCAACACCTTCAACGGCACCGACCCGCAGTCCTATCTGGGCAATGGTCTGTGCGACAAGGCACCTCGCCCCGACTCGCAGTGGCAGGGTGAGAACATCAGCCGCTTCTGCAACGAAGAGTTCGACAAGCTGCACGCACAACTGGCCGAAACCGCAGGTCTGGAGCAGCGGGCTGCTATCGCCACACAGTTGAACGATATCATCGTTCAGAACGGTGGTATGATCCCGCTGGTGCACCGTGGCCGTCTGTCGGCGCACGCGAATACGCTGGGTGGCGTTGTCCTGAACGTTTGGGACAGCGAACTGTGGAATATCGCTGACTGGTACCGCAAGACCGGTTCCTAAGCGTTAGCCTTGCAAAGCCGCGCCCCGATCTTTATCGGGGCGCGGTCTTTCGCATAATCCACCAACAAGAAGACGCATATAAAGGCGCCTCTTAATGCTTAACTTCACAATCAGACGGCTGATACTGGCCGTTCCGACGCTTTTGTTCATCAGCCTCGTCATTTTCCTGCTGCTCGAGCTCGCACCTGGCGATCCGATGGCGCAGGTTCCGCTCACTGTTCCGCCCGAAGTCAAAGAGAAGATGCGCGAGGCACTAGGCCTCGGCCAGCCGATGCATATCCGATTCTGGAAATGGATCGTGCAATTCTTCTGGATCGAACCACAGGTGCTGATCGACGCAATGTTCGGCACAACCTTCTCAGAAGGTGATCTGCGCGTGATTTCTTGGCAGACCCGCTCGCCGGTTATGGACATCGTTGTTCAGCGTATCCCGCAGACCCTGTGGGTTGTTGGCACCGCCTATGTGGTTGCCATCCTGATTGCCCTGCCCATCGGCATCTACTCTGCATATCGCCAGTACTCCTGGTTCGACCAGATGGGGACATTTGTGTCGATGATCGGCTTCTCGGTTCCGCCGTTCTTTTCGGGTGTTCTGGTGATCGTGATCTTCTCGGTGCAACTGGGCTGGTTTCCGTCGATCTATGACACCACACTTGTTGTGAACAGTTGGGACAGCTTTGTATTGCAGCTGAAACAGATGATCATGCCGGTCATGGTTCTGGCACTACAGATCACAGCGCAACTCAGCCGGTTCATGCGCGCCTCGATGCTGGACAACCTTAATCAAGACTACGTCCGCACTGCCCGCGCCAAAGGCCTGAGCGAGTATGTCGTGGTTATGGTTCACGTCCTGCGCAATTCGATGATCCCTGTCGTCACCGTGATCGCGTTGGGAATTCCCGCCATCTTTGGCGGCGCAATCATCACCGAACAGGTGTTCAAGGTGAACGGTATCGGCCAACTGCTGATTGGTGCCATTCAGGCCAACGACCTGCCGATGGTGCAAACCCTGACCTTCATCTTTGCTGTGCTGATCGTTCTTTTCAATCTGATCGCAGACGTTCTGTATGGCATTCTGGACCCGAGGATTCGCTATGACTGATCACAATCATTCAGACACGCTGATCCCCGATGAAGGACTTGCCCCGGCATCAACAGCCCTGCCAACGGCCGACGTGCTGGAAGAGCTGGCAACCCCACCCCGCAGCCAATGGCGCGATGTGTGGGATCAGTTCAAAACCCACAAGGGCGCCATGCTGGGGGCGGTTCTATTCATCTTTATCGTGGCTGCCGTCTATCTCGGCCCGTTTCTTTGGACGATTGATCCGACGCAGATCGACATCCGGTCTCGGAATCAGGGGCCCAGCTTCGCTCATCCCTTTGGCACTGACCAGTTGGGGCGCGATATCATGGCTCGCATGATGTCAGGTGGTCAAACATCGGTTTCAGTGGGCATCACGGCAATGCTTCTGGCCCTGTTCTTGGGCTCGTTCATCGGCGTTGTTGCCGGATTCTTCAGACGGTTGGACGGTCCGCTGATGCGCCTGACGGACCTGTTCCTGGCTTTACCACTGCTGCCTTTGCTGCTGGTGATGATGCTGTTGTTCCGCGAGCCTTTGTCCGCAGCCTTCGGGCTGGAGCGTGGGATTTTCATCCTGATCGTCTGCGCCATCGGGATCACATCATGGATGCCGACAGCGCGGATCGTGCGGGGTGATGTGCTGGCCATCAAGGAACGAGAGTTCGTGCTGGCCGCCCGGTCCATCGGCACCAGCAACAGCCAGATCATCACGCGGCACATCCTGCCCAACGTGCTGTCGCCGATCATGGTATCGGCAACGCTGGGGATTGCTACGGCGATCATCACGGAAAGCGCCCTGTCTTTCCTTGGATTGGGCTTTCCGCCTGATTTCCCAACCTGGGGAAGGCTACTGTTTGATGGTGTCGACTACCTGCAGCAATACCCGGAGCGCGTATTCTGGCCCGGCCTGGCAATCTCGCTGACAGTGCTGAGCGTCAACTATTTGGGCGACGGCCTGCGCGACGCGCTCGATCCGCGTATTCGCGGACGGTAAACAAAAACTCAGCCGGCGCGCCTTAGCGCGCCGGCGCATACTACAATCATAACGGCCAACGGTAGCAAAACCGCGAAGGCCATCCGCAGCGTCAAAAGCTCGGCCAGAAACCCGATTAGCGGTGGCCCAATCAACAACCCGCCATATCCAAGTGTTGCGACACTGGCGATCGCCTGACCGGGCGGAACATTCGGGTCATTTGCCGCCCGGCTAAACGCCAATGGCATGATCACGGCATAGCCAACCCCCATCAGGGTAAACCCGACCAAAGCGAGGGGCACATTGCCGGAAGAAACAACTAAGAACACCCCCAAGGCCGAACAGAGACCACCAAAACGCGCCGACGCGACGGGTCCAAACCGAGCGATGGCCACGCCTCCGGCAAGCCTGCAAACCACCATCGCAACCGAAAACACTGCATAGCCCAAGGTCGCCACACTTTCGGTAGATCCTGTCACGTCGCGCATGAACAAGGCACTCCAATCGGCAACAGCGCCCTCGCCCAGCGCAGCGCACAGTGCTGTGAACCCGACAAGGATCAATGCGCCCGAAGGCAAGGCAAAAACCGATCCTTGCGACAAGGCTGACCGGCGCGATACCCAAGGCACCCACGACATCGCCAAAGCCAGAAGAACGACCATGCAACCAGCCACCAAAAAATGCTGAAGTGTCGTCAGATTAAACTGCACCGCTATGAAACCGCTGACCGCGCCCAGACCGGCACCCAAGCTCCACATCGCGTGGAACGAGGACATCAACTGCTTATCGTAGGTTTGCTCGACCTCTGCCCCCCAGGCGTTCATGGACACATCCATCGACCCATGAAACGCACCGAAAACGAACAGAAAAGCCGCCAGCGCCGCAAAACTGTCTGCAAGACCCAACAGGACTAGAGAAAATGTGTATAGGACCGCAATGATCCGGGTGATGGCGACAGCGCCAAACCGGTCTGTCAGACGCCCAGTCACTGGGAAGGAACAGACAGCCCCGGCCGCCATGAACAACAGTCCATAGCCCAGGTCTTCGTGGCTTAGTTGCAGGTGGTCGCGAACGGCAGGAATACGAGACGCCCAAATGCCGAACAAAGCACCGTTCAGAATAAACATGGCGGCCACGGCCCGCCACGCAGATGCAACACTGATCACTGGAAACCTCTGCCCTTTCACCGACACTCGCGACCACTTCTACAAAGGCCGAAGTCGGTGGCAAGCCGCTCTTACTCTAAACGGCTGCGTATTTTTCGGATTGCGCCCCAAACCAACAACACAACCGGAAGCGTGACAGCCGCCGTTAGCATGCCTTTGCTGATCCCGGCGGCCGTCAACGGATAAAGCAAATAGCTGGCCAGCGAAACCGCGTAATAGCTGATCGCCACAACAGACAACCCTTCGACCGTGTGTTGAAGACGCAGCGCAAGATCGGCCCTGCGGTCCATGCTTTCCAGCAATGCCTGGTTCTGGGCGCTGCGTTCGACGTCCACCCGCGTGCGCAGCAGATCACCTGCACGGATTGCCCTATCCGACAAGGTCTGTAAGCGCCGTTCCGTGGACTTCACGGTGCGAATGGCGGGGTCATATCGGCGCATCATGAAGTCGGCAAAGCTCTGCCTGCCAAGAAAGCGCTCCTCTCGCAACACTTCGATCCGCTGATTCACGATGGCCTCGTAAGCTCCGGTTGCACCAAACCGAAATGCATTGCGGGCAGACAGTGTTTCCAACTCGGTCGAGATTGCGAGCAGTTGCGGCAACTGATCATCGGGCCGGTTGGCATCGTCGGTCATTTCAATCATCAGCTCGGTCAGTTTTTGATCCAATTCACTGATGCGTTCTGTCAGACTTTTGACGCGCGCGAACCCAAGCATGGACATTGCCTTATAGGTCTCGACCTCACACAATCGTTGGATGATGCGGCCAATTCGTCGTTCGCCGGTCCCTTCCGAGACGAACATTGCAAACCGCATGTGCCCGGCCGGGTCGATGCGAAAATCGCTGGCGCAAGTGGCAGCATTATCCAACACTCGGGAAACGGCCAGACTTTCCGGCTCGAACCAATCGGTCAGCGACGCGCTGATTTGATCGTCATCGGGGCATGGTACTACACGCATCAGAACCGAGGTTACCCGTTGTCCCGGGCTGGACATCAGCCAGTCCGGTGGAAAAACCTCAAAATCAGCAGGATTGAACGCACGCTCGCTGACGTTGTTTGTGATCGCGGTGAACGTTACAAACTCCGTATGCTGTTCCCATTTGAGCCAGTGGCGTCCGATTTGCCCCGCGTAATGCGTCGCACCGGGTTGCGGATGCGGTGCGCCGTGGCGGTCCAAGAGGTCTGTCAGATGGGCGATATCTTCACTTCTGTCCCGACCCACTGCTTGCTCGGGCTTTTTGATTGCTAAAAACACAACCGTGCAGGGCATCTGAGCTACCGGAAAAGGGCGCGCATGCAATTCATTGGCCAGCGCATAGCGCAGCGGATGGTCCTGGATCGGTGTCATTGGTCGCTCCGTTCAATTCCCCGGACTATACGGCATGCACGACAGACATCAATTCTCTTTTTATTTCAGTAACTTACATGGATACAACGGTATACAAGACACGCTATCTCATTGATTTGGTTGCCAGAGCTCAATCGGATTGCCCTCAGGGTCGTGGATGCGGGCAAACTTCCCGACCTCGCTGTCCCACTCTGGGTTGGTTTCTACGGTGATCCCGGCCGCTTGCAATTGTTTGGTCATGGCCTCCAGATCATCAACACGGAAGTTGATCATCCATTGTTGTTCGTCTCGACCAAAATAGCCCGTGTCCTGCGCGAAGGGGGTAAACACCGTATAGCCCTCGCGCTGTTTCCACGGAACCGGATCATAGTGATGAACGCCCAGATGCGTCTCGTACCATTGTGTCAGCGCCTGCGGATCACGAGCGCGAAAGAACACGCCACCTATGCCATTCACTTTTTCCATCGGACACCTCCTATGACCGCATGGTACCTCAATGCTGGCAAAAACAGAAAAGGCGCCCATTGGGGCGCCTTTCCAAAGGGTATCGGACCCAGATCAGTCGATCATCGGCAACAACTTGTCCAACGAAGCCTTGGCGTCGCCATAGAACATGCGGGTGTTTTCTTTGAAGAACAGCGGGTTTTCGATACCCGAGTACCCGGTGCCCTGGCCGCGCTTTGATACGAATACCTGCTTGGCCTTCCAGCATTCCAGAACCGGCATCCCGGCGATGGGGCTGTTGGGATCTTCCTGTGCAGCGGGGTTCACGATGTCGTTCGAGCCGATGACAATGGCCACATCCGTGTCCGGGAAGTCATCATTGATCTCGTCCATTTCCAGAACGATGTCATATGGCACCTTTGCCTCGGCCAGCAGAACGTTCATGTGGCCCGGCAAGCGGCCCGCAACGGGGTGGATGGCAAAGCGTACGTTCTTGCCTTGCGCCCGCAGCTTGCGCACCAGTTCGGAAACCGACTGCTGCGCCTGTGCCACGGCCATGCCGTAACCGGGGATGATCACCACGCTGTCGGCATCGTTTAAGGCCGCAGCCACACCGTCGGCCTCGATGGCAATCTGCTCGCCCTCAACAGCCATCTGTTCGCCCTGCGGGCCGCCAAAGCCGCCCAGGATCACACTGACAAAATGACGGTTCATCGCTTTACACATGATGTAGGACAAGATCGCACCTGACGAGCCCACGAGCGCACCAACCACGATCAGCAGGTCGTTGCCCAGCGAGAAGCCAATCGCCGCAGCCGCCCAGCCGGAATAGCTGTTCAGCATCGACACAACTACCGGCATGTCGGCACCGCCGATGCCCATGATCAGGTGATAACCGATGAACAACGCGGCCAGCGTCATCAGGAACAGCGGGAAGAACCCACCCGACGCGGTGTACCAGATCAGGCAGATCAACGAGATGATTGCGGCCGCCGCGTTCAGCGCATGGCCACCCGGCAGCTTGGTCGCCGCAGATGTCACCTTGCCCGCCAACTTGCCATAGGCCACGACCGAACCGGTAAAGGTGATCGCGCCAATGAAGATACCCAGGAACAGTTCCACATGCAGGATGCCCAGCTCTGCCGGGGTTTTCTTTGCAATCAGCTTGGCGAAAGCCCCCAGATCAGACAGGTCCGCCTGATTGGCCGAATCCACTATAGCTATGACCTGCGCTACATTGCCAATCTCGAAATGCGCATTGTAGCCAACGAAAACAGCCGCCAGACCCACCAGCGAGTGCATCGCGGCCACAAGCTGTGGCATCTCGGTCATCTGTACGCGCTGCGCGACGTACTGGCCGATAAAGCCACCGCCAGCGATCAATAGTAGCGACAACAGCCACAAGCCAGACCCGGGACCGACCAGCGTAGCAAAGACCGCAAGCCCCATACCGACGATGCCATACCAGACCGCGCGCTTGGCGCTTTCCTGGTTCGACAGTCCGCCTAGGGACAGGATAAAAAGGACAGCCGCAACAACGTAAGCGGCGGTAGTGAAGCCATAATCCATGTGCCCGGCCTCCTTAAGATTTCTGGAACATGGCAAGCATGCGCCGGGTTACGAGGAAGCCGCCGAAGATGTTGATCCCGGCCATGAAGACAGACAGTGCCGCCAGCAGAATGACCAGGAAGGATCCCGATCCAATCTGCATCAGCGCGCCAACGATAATGATCGACGAGATCGCGTTGGTGATCGCCATCAACGGAGTGTGCAAGCTGTGCGAGACGTTCCAGATCACCTGGAAGCCCACAAAGATGGCCAGCACGAAGACGATGAAATGTTGCATAAAGCTGGCCGGAGCAATCAGCCCCACCAGCAGCATCAGCACGCCGCCGACCCCCAGCAGCGTAAACTGCTGCTTGGTCTGCGCCTGGAAGGCCGCAATTTCCTGCGCCCTCTTTTCTTCCGGCGTCAGCTCTTTCACCTCAGCCTTGGGCTGAGCCGCGATTGCCTGCACTTTGGGCGGTGGTGGCGGGAAGGTGATCTCACCCTCATGTGTCACGGTCGAACCGCGGATCACGTCATCTTCCATGTCATGATTGATCTGACCGTCCTTTTCGGGCGTCAGATCAGTCATCATGTGACGGATGTTGGTGGCGTAGAGCGACGAGGATTGTGAGGCCATACGGCTTGGGAAGTCGGTATAGCCGATGATGGTCACGCCATTATCGGTCACGACCTTCTCATCCGCGATCGTACCCTCAACGTTGCCGCCCCGTTCGGCCGCAAGGTCAACGATCACCGAACCCGGTTTCATGGCCTTGACCATATCCTCGAGCCACAGCTTTGGCGCCGGGCGGTTCGGGATCAGTGCGGTGGTGATGACGATGTCCACTTCTGGTGCCAGTTCACGGAACTTGGCCAGTTGGGCTTCGCGGAACTCGTCGGACTGGACGGATGCATAACCGCCCGTGGCCGCGCCGTCCTGCTGTTCTTCTTCGAAGTCCAGATAGACAAATTCCGCGCCCATCGACTCGACCTGCTCGGCCACTTCGGGGCGGACGTCGAACGCATAGGTAATCGCACCCAGCGAGGTCGACGTACCGATCGCCGCCAGACCAGCCACGCCAGCACCCACGATCAGAACCTTCGCGGGCGGCACTTTACCAGCCGCCGTCACCTGGCCAGTGAAGAAACGGCCAAAGTTGTTGCCAGCTTCGATCACCGCGCGATAGCCTGCGATGTTGGCCATCGAAGACAGCGCATCCATCTTCTGCGCACGGGAAATCCGCGGCACCATCTCCATGGCGATCACGTTGGCACCTTTGGACTTGGCCAACTCCATTCCTTCTTCGTTCCCGGCCGGGTTGAAGAAGGAAATCAGCGTCTTACCCTTGGTCAGACGCTTTAGCTCGGCCTCGGTCGGGATCCGAACCTTGGCTACAATGTCAGCCGATTTCCACAACGAGGCTGCGGTCTTGACGATCTCGACGCCGACCGCCTTATACGCCGCGTCTGAAAAGCCCGCCGCTTGCCCGGCCCCCTTTTCAATGGCGCAATCATAGCCCAGTTTCTGCAGTTGCACGGCGGAGTCCGGGGTCATCGCGACCCTGTTTTCACCGTCCAGTATTTCCTTTGGCGTGCCTATTTTCACTGGCAGTCCCCCTAATTATCACTCTGGCAGAGCGGGTGATCGGTATTGTTAGTTAAGCAAAGATGTATCTTGCGCAAGATTATTTCGCAAGCGCAGCAATCGTTACGTGATGTCACAGCACGAAACACCCTATATCCAACGACGTGTTTTGCGTTCATATCGGGCGAAATCCGCACGAAAAGTACGGCGCAGACGGTCTTCTTCAGGTATTATAAAGCGACGTTCAAGCAGCGAGACAAGGATCGGCACCAAGACCAATGACAGCACGGCATCCAGACGCAGTACAAGCCCGGCCAAAATCAGGATATCGGCCAGATAGATCGGGTTGCGACTGTATTTGTAGATACCCGATTGCACCAGCGCCGTCGGCGTTTCATGCGGGATGACTGTGGTCTTTTGCCTACGAAACTCGACGATCGCCATAACCACGATCAAAATACCGCCGCCAATCAAAACACCACTGATGAGATCGGTCACTCCGCCTTCCAGCGACAATCCAAAACCCAAAAAGCGCGCCTGCAGCCACGCCAGAAAAACAAACCCCAATAGCCAAACAGGCGGAATGTCGATCCGACGCATGCATCGTCCCCGTGGATGGCGACACGCAGTGGCACATGTCGCTTCTGCGCGATGTCCTATCGCTTTCAGACCGGAATAGCAAAACCTCAGTATGTCGCATGAATGGACAGATACAAGAGGATCGGATAGGCCAAAAGCACCCTGCGATGTGTAAGAAAGAATTGTGAGCCGCCATGACCGATTTTGCCGCAACCAAGGCCATGTTCCATCTGCCCGAAGGGGTTCTGTATCTCGACGGTAACTCTCTGGGACCATTGCCAAAAGCGGCTGCAACCGGGGTCCAGCGCATGATGAGCGACGAATGGGGCCAGATGTTGATCACCTGCTGGAACAAAGCCGGCTGGATGGGGCTGCCCACGGGCCTTGGAGACCGTATTGGTCGGTTGATCGGAGCCGAGGCTGGCAGCGTCGTCGTCGGCGACACCTTGTCGATCAAGGTCTATCAGGCCGTTGCATCTGCGCTAGAGCTTAATCCAAAGCGCAAGGTGGTTCTGTCCGACAATGGTAATTTCCCCTCAGACCTATACATGGCAGACGGTCTGTTGCGCTCCCTTGGGGCAGAATACGAATTGCGCGTCGTTGACCCTGAGAATGTCGCTGACGCGCTGACAGAAGAAATCGCGGTCTTGATGCTGACCGAGGTCGACTATCGTACAGGTCGCAAACACGACATGAGGGCCCTGACCGAGCTGGCCCATGCAAACGGCGTGGTAACGGTGTGGGATCTGGCGCACTCGGCCGGGGCGATCCCGGTTGATCTTGCCGGATGCAATGCCGATTTTGCGGTGGGCTGCACGTATAAGTACCTGAATGGCGGACCGGGCGCGCCTGCCTTTGTGTACGTGGCACCCCGACTGGCACCCAACGTGCGCCCTGCTTTGTCAGGCTGGCTGGGGCACGAAGCTCCGTTCAACTTCGATCTGGACTACCGACCCGGAGCAGGGATCGAGCGGATGCGCGTCGGCACGCCGCCCGTCATTCAGATGACGGCTTTGTCCACCGCGATGGATGTTTGGGATATGGCCGATATCGCGGACGTCCGCACCAAATCCATTGAACTGACCGAGATGTTCGTAGACCGGGTCGAAGCGACCTGCGCCGATCTTGAGTTGGCAAGTCCGCGTGATCCGGAACAACGTGGCAGTCAGATTTCCTTCAGGTTCCAAGAAGGCTATGCCGCGATGCAGGCGCTGATTGCGCGTGGGGTAATCGGTGATTTCCGTGCACCCAACATCATGCGGTTCGGCTTCACACCTTTATATGTTGACGAAAACGATGTCGCTCAGGCGGCGGATATCCTGGCCGATATCATGACCAACAAACTGTGGGATACGCCCGAGTACAAAACGCGCCAGCGCGTTACCTGACCTCAAGCCCGGCGCCGATCAGGGCGGCCAGTTGCACGGTCCGCCTTTCAAATTCTTCCGCGCCGGACGCCGTCATTTTGACTCCCTTGAGCGCGACTGTGATGGTCTTTGCAGTTTCATCAGGGGTTTCAAACAACCGGACCCGACCAGCGACGTCTTCGCGGGTCAGCCACGCCGCATAAAGACCCGTTAGCTCGGCCTCGCCTTCTTCAACAATGTCGATGGACATCGATTTGGTCGTATCCAACATCTCTAACCCATGTGGTGAGGCAAGAATGGCAGCCATCCCGTCTGCCTGCGCCAGGATTGCCCGTGTCACGAGGTCAGAAACTGCTCCGGACCCGTTTAGGGCTTCGGTCACAGCGACGATCTTTTCGGCATAGTGCAATTCGGTCAGCTTCCGAACAATCGCCTCTTTATTCTTGTAGTGCAGATAAACCGCAGGACGGGACATCCCCGCCCCGCGCGCTATGTCATCCATCGAGGTCTTACGAAACCCATAGGACGAAAAAGCCTGAAACGCCGAGGTCAGGATCGCCTTTTGCCGTGTATCGTCACCGGTGTCGTTCATACTCGCAGACCTGACATTTTTTGTATATTTTGTCAATTGACATACTGACACTTTTCACCAATTATGTCAGAAACAGCCACAGCCAAGCGAGGTGAGCCATGGCGACCACCCTTAAGATCAACGGAACGTCTCATCAAGTGGACCTGCCGGATGATGTGCCCCTGTTGTGGGTCCTGCGGGATGAGGTCGGTCTGACCGGAACCAAGTTTGGCTGCGGCGTTGCCTCGTGTGGGGCATGCACCGTCCACATCGATGGTGAAGCTGTGCGCTCATGCCAAGTCGCGCTGTCCGACGTCTGGGGCGATGTGACTACAATCGAAGGTGTAGGAACCCCGGATGCGATGACCACAATCCAGCAAGCATGGGTTGACCATCAAGTAGCGCAATGCGGCTACTGCCAGTCAGGCCAAATCATGCAGGCTGCCACTTTGCTGGCTGAAAACCCGACCCCCACAGACGCCGATATCGACGATGCCATGCAGGGCAACTTGTGCCGCTGCGGCACCTATCCGCGCATTCGCGCTGCTATTCATGACGCAGCTGCCAAATTGAAGGAGGCATAAGCAATGGCTCGCATTGGAAAAATCCTCCGCCGTACTTTTCTGATTGGCTCTGCCGCGATTGTTGGCGGTGTGGCGTTCGGCGCGTATTACGTCAGCCGTCCGGCGGCCAATCCGTTGAAACCGAAAGAAGGCGAAGCGGCGCTGAACCCCTTCATCCTGATTGACCAGAAAGGCGTCACCCTGTTTGCACCGCGCGCCGAGATGGGACAGGGCGTCCAGACCACCTGGGCAGCACTGATCGCAGAAGAACTGGACGTAGATCTGGATAAGATCACGGTTCTGCACGGCCCGGCAGCAGCAGCGTATTACAACTCGGCGCTGGTCGGTGAAGGCCTTCCCAACAAGGGCTATGACATCACGAATTTCCAACACAATCTGGGCGAGGCCCTGGGCGTGTTGGGCAAAGTGCTCAGCCTTCAAGTCACTGGCGGCTCGACCTCGATGAAGGATGGGTTTGAACGCATGCGTCAGGCAGGTGCCTCGGCACGCGAAACCCTAAAGCGCGCCGCTGCCAACCGGCTTGGGGTAGACCCATCTGAGCTACAGACAGCATCGGGTCATGTGATCGCACCGAACGGTAGTCAGATTGCTTATACAGAACTGGCCGTCGATGCGGCGGGTTTGGAACCCGTCGATGTGCCCCTGCGCGACCCATCCGAATGGCGCTATCTGGGCCAGACCCAACCGCGGCTGGATATGGTCGAAAAGGCCACCGGAACGGCCGAATTCGGCGTCGATGTGCGCCTGCCCGGCATGAAGTATGCCAGCGTTCGGATGAACCCCAAACTGGGTGGGGCGATGAACGGATATGACGACAGCGCCGCGACCTCACTGCCCGGTGTTGAAAAAATCGTCGATCTGGGCACTGGCGTTGCGGTTATCGCCAACAATACCTGGTTGGCCATTCAGGCTGTTGAGGCCATCGATGTCGATTGGGGCGATGCCCCCTACCCGCCAGAAACAGACGGTATCTTTGCCAAGATTGCTGAGGCGTTTGACGGCTCGCCGAACTCTACAATGCGCGACGATGGGGATGTCGGCACCCTGCCCGCAGGCGCAACAGAGGTCACGGCAGAGTATCAAGTGCCCTATCTGGCCCATGCCACGATGGAGCCGATGAACGCCACTGCACTTTATTCCGGAGATGCATTGGAACTGTGGTGCGGCAACCAGGCCCCGACATTGATCCAGTTCCGTGCTGCCAACACGGCCAATCTGGAAACCGAGGCGGTGCAGATCCACACCACCTATCTGGGTGGTGGGTTCGGTCGCCGGGGCGAATTGGATTTTGGCGAGATTGCCACCAAAGTCGCCATGGCCATGCCCGGCACCCCGGTTCAAACAACCTGGAGCCGCGAAGAGGATATGCGTCACGATTATTTCCGCCCAGGCGCAATTGCACGTATGCGCGGTGCAGTTCAGGACGGAACCGCAGTTTTGATCGATGGCAAACTCGCATCGCAATCCTGCACGCAGCAGGCTGTTGAACGTTACACGGGCATGCCGGGCGCTGGCCCCGACAAGGTGCTGGTCGAGGGGTTCTTCAACCAACCCTACGCGGTTCCAAACTACAGGATGAGCGGCCATATCGCCGATTTGGCAATCCCGGTCGGCTTTTGGCGGTCCGTAGGTAACAGCCACAACGGTTTTTTCCATGAAACCTTCGTGGATGAGATGGCACATGCCGCGGGTCGCGATCCCTTAGAGTTTCGGCTGGAGTTGATGAAGAACGAACACGCCCCATCGGCCGGTTGCCTAGAGGCCGTGCGAGAGATGTCAGGCTGGATCGGTAACAAACCGGATGGTGTTGGTCGCGGCGTGGCGTTTACCTACAGCTTTGGCACCCCCGTCGCTCAGGTCATCGAAGTGGTGGACGAAGACGGCACCATCCGCATCAACAAGGCCTGGATCGCGTGCGATATGGGACTTGCACTGGATCCCGAAAATGTCAAAGCGCAGATGTTCGGTGGCATGATGTATGGCCTGTCGGCCGCCTGCTACGGAGAGATTACCTTCTCCGAAGGAGAGGTCGAGCAGTACAACTTCCCGGACTATGACGCGATCCGCATGCACACCGCGCCGCAGGTCGAAGTGCGCGTGCTGGAAACCAACCGTCACATGGGTGGCGCGGGAGAGCCCGGCACGCCCCCATCAATGCCGGCGCTTGGAAATGCGCTGTTTGACCTGACCGGAAAACGGGCCCGAACCCTGCCGCTGAACACTCAGTTCGACTTGCTGATCTGACCACAGAACACTGGTCCGGTAGCGCAAATGCCGGGCTAGCTTCATCTTAAGCAGATTGTTGGATCAATTGCGTGTCCGACCCCGTCGCCCATGCACGAACGGCGGCCCCAAAAGCCTCGAATAGCGGGCGGGACACTGGATCATTGATCGCGTCCCATTCGGGATGCCATTGCACCGACAGTGTAAAGCCAGGTGCGTCTTTGATGTACATCGCTTCGGGCGTTCCATCCGGTGCATGCCCATCGACCAGGACACGCTGCCCGACCGTCTTGATCCCCTGCCCGTGCAGCGTGTTTGTCATCACTTCAGACGCACCAAACAGATCGTGAAACACGCCATTTTCGCTTAGCTTTACAACATGACGCAGCGCAAATTTTTCTTCCAGGGTGCCGTCTGGTGGCATGCGGTGGTTCATACGCCCGGGCAAATCTCGGATCTCGGGGTAAAGCGTGCCACCCATGGCGACATTCACTTCCTGAAATCCACGGCAGATGCCAAGGAACGGCTGGCCGCGATCCACGCAGGCGCGCACAAGGGGCAAGGTGATCGCGTCACGCGCCCGGTCGAAATCGCCATGCGCGTCGGTTGCGGACTCACCATATTCCTCAGGATGCACGTTGGGTCGACCGCCGGTCAGCAGAAACCCATCGCACACCTCCAGCAGTTCCTCCACTGAAACATAACGTGGATCAGCCGGGATCAGCAGCGGCAAGCATTCCGAGACGTTGGCCACGGCATCCGAATTCATCGTCCCACCGGCATGTGTCGGGTATTGATCGTTCATAAGATAAGAATTGCCGATAATACCAACGACGGGTCGAGACATTCCGCATACCTTGCTGTGACAGTAGTTCACCGCGAGGCTATCTGCAGCGGGATAAACGTGCAACAACACACGACCTGCATGACAGCGCAAGACCGTGTTCAACAGCGCACATCTCATGCGTTATTGCTGAAAGCCTAAGAAACAGGCGTTTTGCAACACCTCCAAATGCTGGCAAACAGCCTGCTGTGGTCAAATTTCTCCTGTCAGACCAGAGGCTTCAATACCCGCCATACCGGCCGCCGCATCGTTGTCCGACGTATCACCGGTGACACCAACAGCGCCGATTACAGCGCCTTTGCGGTCCCGCAACAGAACCCCACCCGGGACTGGTACAACCTGCCCGCCGTAAACACCGTTCACTGCTGCCATAAAATAGGCCTGTGCCTCGGCCCGCTGCATCTGCGCGGTCCCCGCCATGCCCAGCATTACCGAGCCATAGGCTTTCCCATGCGCAATGGAAAAGCGACCGGGGGCTGCGTCGTCTTCGCGCTCAAAGGCAATGACGTGCCCACCTGCATCCAGAACAATCACCGACAACGGCTTAAGTTCCATTTCGCGTCCTTTTTCCAGCGTTTTGCGGATAATCGTACGCGCTTTGCGCAGTGAAACCGACATGTATGCGTCCTCCTGTCAGATCGGGTTTTATGCGGAGCCAGAGGACCAACGCCCCCGGCTTAGTTCGCCGCTTATTCTTGGCTGGCCTTCAATTCCAGGCGTCGCGCATGCAGAACCGGCTCGGTATAGCCCGAGGGCTGAACCCGCCCTTTGAACACCAGATCACAAGCAGCCTGAAAGGCGATGCCGTCGAACCCGGGCGCCATTGGCGAGTAGCCCGGGTCCCCCTCGTTCTGACGATCAACCACGGCTGCCATTTTCTGCATTGCCGCCATCAGCTGCGCCTCGTCCACCACGCCATGATGCAACCAGTTGGCCAGCGCCTGAGACGAAATCCGGCAGGTTGCACGATCCTCCATCAGACCGACATCATTGATATCTGGCACCTTGGAGCAACCGACACCTTGATCGACCCAGCGCACCACATAGCCCAGTATTCCCTGCGCGTTGTTCTCGATCTCGCGCGTGATCTCGTCGTCGCTCAGATTGCGACCGCCCAGCAATGGGATAGTCAGAAGATCGCCCAATGTGCTGCGGGCTCCGCCAGCGGCGATTTCATCCTGACGCGCCAACACCTTGACCTTGTGATAATGCGTGGCGTGCAGTGTTGCCGCGGTTGGCGATGGCACCCATGCGCAGGTTGCTCCAGATTGCGGGTGCCCGATCTTGGCTTCGAGCATTTCGCCCATCCGATCGGGTATCGCCCACATGCCTTTACCGATCTGCGCTTTGCCTTTCAAACCGCAGGCCAAACCAATATCGACATTCCGGTCCTCGTAGGATGAAATCCAGGGCGTGTTCTTGATATCCCCCTTGGGCAGCATCGGCCCGGCCTCCATCGAGGTATGGATCTCATCTCCGGTTCGATCCAGAAAGCCCGTGTTGATGAAAGCCACGCGCGATTTCGCGACGCGGATACACTCTTTGAGGTTCGCAGAAGTTCTGCGTTCCTCATCCATGATCCCGAGTTTCACGGTGTTGCGTGGCAGGCCCAAAACTTCTTCGACCATATCGAAGATTTCCATGGCAAAACCGACTTCCTCCGGCCCGTGCATCTTGGGCTTTACGACATAGACAGACCCTTCGACCGAGTTGCCTCCGTCCCGCTTCAGGTCATGCATCGCAATCAGCGTGGTGCACAACGCATCCATCAACCCTTCGCCAATCTCGCGGCCTTCGACGTCCAGCACGGCGGGGTTGGTCATCAGGTGGCCGACATTGCGGATCAGCATCAACGCCCGCCCCTTGAGCGCGGCTTGTTCACCGCGTGCAGTCGTGAATTCAACATCCCCTAACAGCTTGCGGGTAAACGTCTTTCCGCCTTTGGTAACCTCTTCAGTCAGGTCGCCTTTCATCAGGCCAAGCCAGTTGCTGTAGGCGCCAACCTTATCCTCAGCATCGACACACGCGACAGAGTCTTCACAATCCATAATCGTGGACAAAGCGGATTCCAGACGCACATCGGAAATGCCAGCCGGATCGGAAGCGCCGATGTCGCTTGTCGGATCAATCATGATCTGAATGTGCAGACCGTTGCTCTTTAGCAAGACAAAATCGGGCTTCTCAGCAGTTCCGCCAAAGCCGACAAACGCGCCCGGATCGGACAAGGCTGGTACAAGGGCCCCACTTTCCACGCGAAGGCTATCGACCGCAGCCCACGAACCATCTGCCAACGCAACCGCATCATCCAGAAACGACTTGGCCCAGTCGATCACCCGGTTTCCACGCGCTTCATCATACCCTCTGCCGCTAGGCAAGTCGCCCATCGCATCCGTGCCATAAAGCGCATCATACAAGCTGCCCCAGCGTGCATTGGCCGCGTTCAGCGCAAAACGGGCGTTCGTGATCGGCACAACCAGTTGAGGACCCGGCGTTAGGGCAATTTCGGGATCGACATTGGCCGTTTCAATCTCAAAATCCGGGCCGTCTTCGACCAGATATCCAATTTCGCGTAGAAACGCTTCGTAGGTGGTGGCGTCATGAGCTTGACCTTTGCGCTCAGCGTGCCACCCGTCGATGCGCCCTTGAATGTCAGCACGTTTGGCAAGCAGTTCGCGGTTTTTCGGACCAAGCTCGTCCACGATGCGGGCCAGACCTTTCCAGAATGTGTCGGGTGCAACACCCGTCCCCGGAAGTGCCTGATTGTCGATGAAATCAACCAATTCATCCGCAATCTGCAATCCGTTTCGGATCTGTCTGCCGCTCATATCCCTATTCTCCCGCGCTGGATGCGATAGTATTCTTCCATCAATTAGGGGCAAAGTTTCCGATAGGCAACAACCCAAATGTCGATTTGGTAAAATAATATTACCAACTAGAAGTTCGCCGACTCTCGCCTCTGCCATTTGCTTGCAGCCTGCAGACGTTCCCCATAGTTTCGCGTCAAATTTGTACCGAAGCGAGGCCCCGATGCGTGACGCCGCCCCCACAACGATTTACCTCAAAGACTACACGCCGTTCGGCTATCTGGTGGATAGCGTGCATCTGACCTTTGACCTTGCAGCCCATGCCACACGGGTCACCTCACGGATCGCGTTCCGCCCCAATCCCCAAGCAACGGATCAAACGTTTTTCCTGCACGGCGAGGGTCTTACATTGATCACCGCCGCCATCAATGGAACTGACATCTCCCCTGAAATCACAGACCAAGGCCTAAGTGCAGACGTACCAGACGCGCCTTTCATCTGGGAGGCTGAGGTTGAGATTGATCCCGGCAACAACACCGCGCTCGAAGGGCTGTA
This sequence comes from uncultured Ruegeria sp., assembly GCF_947504215.1. Taxonomy (GTDB): domain Bacteria; phylum Pseudomonadota; class Alphaproteobacteria; order Rhodobacterales; family Rhodobacteraceae; genus Ruegeria. The sequence goes on from NZ_CANNGO010000001.1 coordinate 549,570, forward strand.
TATGTCGAACGGCATGTACTGTACTCAGTGCGAGGCCGAAGGGTTCCGCAAGATCACCTACTACCCCGACCGCCCCGATGTGATGTCCACCTTCACCGTGCGCATCAATGGCGATTTACCGGTACTGCTGTCCAACGGAAACTTGTCAGGCAAAGGCGAAGGTTGGGCCGAATGGACTGATCCATGGCCGAAACCGGCATATCTGTTTGCGCTGGTCGCCGGCGATCTGATTGCCCATCCGGGACAGTTCACCACCAAATCGGGTCGCGATGTCGAGCTAAACCTCTGGGTGCGTCCGGGCGATGAAGGCAAATGTGCCTTTGGCATGAAAGCCTTGAAAAAGTCGATGAAATGGGACGAGGACGTGTATGGCCGCGAATACGATCTAGATGTCTTCAACATTGTCGCCGTGGACGATTTCAACATGGGCGCCATGGAGAACAAGGGGCTGAACATCTTCAACTCGTCAGCTGTTTTGGCCAGTCCGGAGACCTCGACCGATACCAATTTCGAACGAATCGAGGCGATTATCGCGCATGAGTATTTCCACAACTGGACCGGCAACCGCATCACCTGTCGTGACTGGTTCCAGCTGTGCCTCAAGGAAGGTCTGACCGTCTTCCGCGACGCGCAGTTCACCTCGGACATGCGCTCGGCCCCCGTGAAACGCATCCACGATGCGATTGACCTCCGCGCGCGGCAGTTTCCCGAGGACAACGGGCCATTGTCGCACCCGGTTCGGCCTGAGAGCTTTCAGGAAATCAACAACTTCTACACTTCGACCGTCTATGAGAAAGGTGCCGAAGTGATCGGGATGCTCAAACGGCTGGTTGGGGATGAGGCCTATACCAAAGCGCTCAACCTGTACTTCGAGCGCCATGATGGGCAGGCCTGCACGATCGAGGATTGGCTAAAAGTGTTCGAGGACACGACGGATCGCGATCTGACCCAATTCAAACGTTGGTACAGCCAATCCGGGACACCGCGTGTCGCCGTATCAGATAGCTGGTCGGACGGCACCTATACCCTGACCTTGAAACAAAAGACCCAACCCACATCGGGACAAGATGAAAAGCACCCGCAGGTAATCCCCGTCGCAGTTGGCCTGCTGGGGCCAAATGGGGACGAGGTTCGTGGGACCGAAGTGCTTGAGCTGACAGAACCCGAACAGAGCTTTTCGTTCACCGGGTTGACCGCCAAACCCACGCCATCGATCCTGCGCGATTTCTCGGCACCAATTATCCTGGAGCAGGATCAATCCAATGCTGAACGCGCCTTTTTGCTGGCGCATGACACCGACCCGTTTAACCGCTGGCAGGCCGGCCGGTCACTGGCGCAGGATACCCTGCTGCGGATGATCTCGGACGAGGCAACACCGGACGCGGACTATCTCGAAGGGTTGTTGGCCGTGCTGCGGGATGGCGAACTGGACCCGGCCTATCGCGCGCTGATGCTTGGTTTACCGACGCAATCGGAACTGGCTGCTGCGCTGCATGAGAAAGGCGAAACGCCCGATCCGATGGCGATCTGGACAGCGGTGGAAACACTGCGGCAGGCCACCGCGCAGCACATGCAGGACCTGCTGCCAAGGTTACACAGTGAAGCTTTGGTCGATGCGCCCTATTCCCCTGATGCCAAGCAATCCGGCAAACGCGCGCTGGGCGGCGCGGCGCTGGCGCTGACCTCTCGCCTGGACGGCGGGGCCATGGCCGCTGAGGTTTACGCCAAGGCGGATAACATGACCCTGCAACTGACCGCCCTGTCCTGCCTCTTGCGGGCTGCAAAAGGCGACGCAGAGCTGGCTGCCTTCTACGACCAATGGCGGCACGACCGGCTGGTGATGGACAAATGGTTCGGCCTGCAAGTGGCAATGGCGTCCCCTGAGGCGACGTCCAAAACCACCCGCGCACTGACCGAGCACCCAGAATTCAATTGGAAGAATCCCAACCGTTTCCGCGCCGTGATGGGGGCGTTGGCCATGAACCACGCCGGGTTCCACCAACCGGATGGGGCAGGATACGAGCTGTTGGCCGGGTGGCTGATCCGCCTGGATCCGGTTAACCCGCAGACCACAGCTCGTATGTGTTCAGCCTTCCAGACCTGGAAACGCTATGACGCGGACCGTCAGGACATGATGCGCGCTCAACTCACGCGGATTTCAGAAACACCCAACCTATCGCGCGACACGACCGAAATGGTGTCCCGAATCCTCGGCGCATGAGCCCGTACACCTTCACGCGCCGGAACAGGACCTCTCGCACCGTTATCATTTTGATCGGCGTTTATGCCGCTTTGCTGGCCTTGGTGATCCTATTCAACGCCGCTTGGTGGCTGATGGCCCTGTTGGCGCTGGCGACACTGCCGGCGGTTTGGGATGTCTTTCAAGACACCCAAGCCGGCCTGTGCCTGGGGCCAGAACAGTTGCGCTGGTATTCAGGCCAACGCCAAGGCGAGACCGAACTGAACGACATCGATTTCTTCCGATTCGACACGCGCTGGGACTTTTCTGTAAGGATCTCTCTGGTCCTGCATTCCGGTAAACGGATACGCCTTCCAGATGAGTCTCTGCCGCCGCATCGAGAATTCGAGGGCCTATTAAGTCAAGCGGGATATCGCGTCGAGCGCCATCATTTTACTGTTTTTTGAAACGATCGTGGCATCAGGGCGCGATTGACCAGAAAAACTACAAAACGACCAGCAATTAACTTGAACTGAATGCCATTAGCGCCCAGACTGCTACCTCAGTTATGCGTTGTTAATAGTTTCGAGTTTTACCATGTTTCGGTTGTTCAGGGCGTTTTCGGCCCGATCAGAAGGTTCCCCACCAGGTAACGCGCCCGAATTGTGCGCGACAAAATCGGCCTTGGCGGCTGCGCTTCCGGAACAAGGGCAACTTAACATTCCGGTCGCCCAGCTTGGTTCGGAAGATATGATTGGCCGCGCAACCATCGAACATGGCCGGTTTCTTGCTCGGCAGGATCGCTGGAGTGAGTTGTCAGCGGAAATGCAAGCCGCTGACGAAACCCGGGAGACGGCCCCGGACGGAATGCCAACCGCCGACTTGTTGGCGTTCGGCGCGCGCTCTGACGTGGTTCTGGCCGTTGAACATGCGTTGTCCGATGGCAAAGCAATATCCGATTATGACTTGCTAACAGGCATCTCTGAACTTGAAGGAGAGATGCGCGAAGCGCCTGATGACGCGATGCTTGCCCTGGTTGTGGCACTGGCACATATCGACATTGCCTGGGCCTGGCGCGGAACGGCCCTCGACGCCACCCTGCCCCCTTTGCACCGGTCACGCTGCGCTGCGCATTTTGATAGGGCCGCCGCGATCCTTCCCATGTGTCGCACGGCGGCCCCTAACAGCCCACTGATCGCCGCTGCGGGATGCGCCTTGTTGGCTGGACAACGCAAAACGACGGCACGTGTCGCTGACGAGTACGAGCGTCTGATAACTCTGGACCCGCAAAACCAGCGCCATATGCGCGCGATGGGCAGCCATCTGCTGCCACGCTGGTTCGGCAGCTATGAAGAGCTTGAGGTTCAGGCCCTGCGCAACGCCGCCCGGACGCAAAGTAGTTGGGGCGCAGGCGGCTATACCTGGGTGCAGTTTGATGCCATAGCTCTGGACGACGAAGCCTGCGCGCGTGTGGATCTAGATTACTTCCAAGAAGGGTTGCGAGACATTGTGCGACAACGCCCAGATCAGCAAATGATCAACATGCTATCGGCCTATTGCGCAATTACGCTTCAAAACGGTCTGGGTTTGAACGAAAAGGCCGATCTGGTTCGGACGCAGATGCGGGAAACTGCCAACTGGCTGATCCGTGATCATCTGACCGAACTGCACCCGCTGATCTGGGCGCATGCCGCCAACGGGTTCAACAACAGCGTTCGCATCAATTCGCCCGAGCGGTTCGCGGCACGTGGTCACCGGGACGCATTGCGGGCGATTGGTGATTTGTTCCGGGATGAGTTGGGCAGCGGGATGGATGTAACCTTCACGCCGTCGGGCCTGCGCTTCTCTGAGAACTGATCCACGCAGGATTCCCCCTTGCCCCTTTGGCGCGCCGAGCCTAATACGCAGGCTTAGACTTCTGCGGAAAAGAGGCGCGCCATGCTCGATCTGACATACGAAATGCCCAAACCCAAAACAATCGCCGGTGCCAAGCACGATTGGGAGCTGGTGATCGGGATGGAAGTGCATGCGCAGGTCTCATCCAACGCCAAATTGTTCTCGGGCGCCTCAACCCAATTCGGGGCCGAGCCGAATTCGAACGTCGCCTTTGTTGACGCGGCGATGCCCGGTATGTTGCCGGTAATCAATGAGTATTGCGTGGAACAGGCGGTGCGAACCGGGTTGGGCCTAAAGGCGGAAATCAACCTGAAATCTGCCTTTGACCGCAAGAACTATTTCTATCCCGATTTGCCGCAGGGGTACCAGATTTCCCAGCTTTATCAGCCTATTGTCGGCGAAGGTGAAGTTTTGGTCGAGATGGGGGATGGCACTGCGCGTATGGTACGGATCGAACGTATTCATATGGAGCAGGATGCCGGCAAATCGATCCATGACATGGATCCTCATATGTCTTTCGTGGACCTGAACAGAACCGGCGTGTGCCTGATGGAAATCGTCTCGCGCCCTGACATTCGCGGACCCGAAGAAGCGGCCGCCTATATCGCTAAGATCCGTCAGATCATGCGGTATCTGGGCACATGCGATGGCAACATGCAGAATGGCAACCTTCGGGCAGATGTGAACGTCTCGATCTGCTTGCCGGGTGCATACGAGAAGTATCAGGAAACACAAGACTTTTCACATCTGGGCACCCGCTGCGAGATCAAGAACATGAACTCCATGCGATTCATTCAGCAAGCCATCGAGGTTGAGGCCCGCCGCCAAATCGCAATCGTCGAAGGCGGTGGTGAGATCGATCAGGAAACACGCCTGTATGATCCCGACAAGGGCGAAACACGATCGATGCGGTCGAAGGAAGAAGCGCATGATTATCGCTATTTCCCTGACCCGGATTTGCTGCCGTTGGAGATCGAGCAGGCCTGGGTCGACGATATCGCCGCCAAATTGCCGGAACTGCCAGATGAGAAGAAAGCGCGTTTTATCAGTGCCTTCGGCCTGTCCGACTATGACGCATCGGTGTTGACCGCTGATGTGGAATCTGCGGCATATTTTGAAGATGTTGCCAACGGTCGCAATGGCAAGCTGGCCGCAAACTGGGTCATAAACGAACTGTTTGGCCGGCTGAAAAAAGAAGATCATGACATCACCGAGTCGCCGGTTTCTCCCGCACAGCTGGGCGGCATCATTGACCTGATTTCATCGGATGCGATCTCAGGCAAAATCGCCAAGGACCTGTTCGAAATCGTCTATACTGAAGGCGGTGATCCGGCCAAGATCGTCGAAGATCGCGGCATGAAACAGGTCACCGATACCGGCGCGATCGAGGCTGCGCTGGATGAGATTATAGCCGCCAATCTGGCACAGGTTGAGAAGGCCAAGGTAAATCCGAAACTGGCTGGCTGGTTTGTTGGTCAGGTGATGAAGGCAACTGGCGGCAAGGCAAATCCCAAAGCTGTTAACGAATTGGTCAGCCAGAAGCTGGGATCGTAGATCTTTCGTCTTGTATAAGTCGGGCAGCAGAGATTGTCTGACTTGTACAAAACAGAATTTCACGCTTTGTGAAGGTTTGGGGGTCAGACCACCCGGTTGACTTCCCCCCGTCGGCACCCTTTCTTCTGCATCAGAGAGATGAGGTGTCATGCAGAAACGATTTGATCAGGAACTGGAAGACCGGCTGGTCCGCTACGCAGCGATAGACAGTCAGAGCGACGAGATATCACCGTCAACTCCCAGCACGGATATCCAATTCGACATGCTAAACCTGTTGCAGCAGGAATTGAGCGATATAGGCGCGCAGGATATCGAGCTGACGGCGGACAGCGTGGTGGTGGCCACCATTCCGGGCACAGCACCAGGCCCGACCATAGGCTTTTTGGCTCATGTCGATACGGCGCCGCAATTCAATGCAACAGGCGTCAAACCGAGGGTGATCAAAGGGTACAATGGCGGTGAGATTACCTTTCCCGATGATCCGGAGTTGGTTCTGTCGCCCGAAGAACATCCCTATCTGGCGAAAAAAATCGGACATGATGTGATCACCGCCTCGGGTACGACCCTGTTGGGCGGTGATGACAAGGCTGGTGTGTCGATTCTGATGACCATGGCGCGGTATCTGCTTGAAAACACAGACATCCCGCATGGCCCAATCCGCATTGCCTTTACACCAGATGAAGAGATCGGGCGCGGTGTCACAGAGAACCTGTCCAAGGATCTGAAAGCTGACTTTGCCTATACTCTGGATGGTCAGGACATCGGCAACATCGAGTATGAGAGCTTTTCAGCTGATCGGGCCATCATCAAGATCGAAGGCGTTTCGATCCATCCGGGGCTGGCTAAGGGCAGGATGGTTAACGCCGCCAATCTGGCCGCCAAAATCGTGCAGACCCTGCCGCAGGCCACGATGACGCCCGAGGTCACTGATGGGCGCGAAGGTTTCATCCATGTCACTGACATGAAAGGCGGGTCATCCGAGATGGAGATCAGGCTGATCCTGCGTGACTTCGAACTGGATGCGTTAGAGGCGCAGGGTGATCTGGTGCGGCAGGTCTGTGCCGCCGTACAGGCCACCGAACCACGGGCAGTGATCTCTTGCGACATATCCCACCAGTACCGCAATATGCGCTACTGGCTGGAAAAGGACATGACGCCAGTAGAATTGGCCTTAGATGCCTGCCGCGGCTTGGGGATCGAGCCAGGCTCGGTCCCGATCCGGGGCGGAACGGACGGCTCTCGCCTGACCGAGTTTGGCACGCCCTGCCCCAACCTGTTTACCGGCATGCAATGTGTCCACGGCCCGTTGGAATGGATCTCAGTTCAGGATATGGCCCTGGCTACGGAACTATGCTTGTCTGTTGTGCAAAAAGCCGCGCTGAATACGCGCAACAGTCAGGGCTGAAATCCGCTGGTTGGGCAACATCTCTTTCGTCCGGGGATCAACGTGTTAGATTGGGCGCAACAGGCATTTAGGAACAGTTGATGCAGCGTTACGAATACAAGGTTGTCCCCGCCCCGCAAAAGGGCGCCAAAGCCAAGGGTGTCAAAACGGCAGAAGGACGTTTTGCAGTTTCGGTCGAACAACTGTTGAACCAGATGGGTCAGGACGGCTGGGAGTACCAGCGCGCTGAATTGCTGCCCAGCGAAGAGAGAACCGGCCTGACGGGATCAACAGTGAACTGGCGCAATGTTCTGGTATTTCGGCGCGCGGTCGAGGGGAATGCCGTCGTCATCCCTGCCCCCAGTCCGACAGAAACATCCGAGGGTGTTCCGCTGGCACAACCGATTTCGGGACCCGACACCGTGGCAGCACCCGCACCCATTTCAGAGACGGCAGACGAGCCGCCTTTGTCACTGAAAGGGTCCGAGAACCCAAAGACTGAAGAGGCCGACCAGAAGACCTCAACAGAGGCTGCTGACAAAGCCTGAAGCAGGCAATTCCCACGGATACTGCGAACACCGCGTGTGGATTCAGTCCTAGCAACGGGTGTTTTTGGATCACGCCTCAAGTTTTGTTTACCCACGGTAGGCCAATGATGAGTTTTATGCGTTGTTTACTTGGCGCTTTCGTCTATCAAGGCCGGTGACACCGATAAAAGCAGGCAAATGCAACACAATCCCGACTCCTTTCAAAAGGACACCGATCAGACGCACGCGCGGGATTGGGTAAAAGTTCTCTCATCTTATCGCGAACCCAGCGGGTCCCGAAGTGCCTTCGAGCTTGCCGTTACGCTTGGCCCGTTCATAGCTTTGTGGGCTTTTGCCTGGTTTGCCCTGTCTTTCAGTGGCTGGTTGGCGTTTGTAATTGCCCTGCTCAACGCGGGATTCCTGCTGCGCCTGTTTGCGATCCAACATGATTGTGGGCATAGCGCCTTTTTCAACAACCGTACGGCCAGCGACTGGTTGGGTCGAGTCATCGGTGTGCTGACACTGACCCCCTATGACGTGTGGCGCCGATCGCATGCGATGCATCACAGCTCTGCCGGCAATCTGGGGCGGCGGGGCATGGGTGACATTCACACGCTGACTGTTGCAGAATACAAAGAGCTTTCGCCGCTGGGGCGTTGGTCTTACAGGCTTTATCGCCATCCAATCGTGCTGTTCGGTCTTGGGCCCGGTTATCTGTTCTTCTTCCAGAACAGGCTGCCTTTGGGGTTCACCAACCAGGCACGCTACTGGGTCAGCGCCATGGGGACGAATGCAGGGATCCTGATTGCGTTGTCGCTGATCTACTACTTCGGTGGGCTGATGCCAATCCTTCTGATTTTCGTGCCAACGACTCTGCTGGCCGCAACAGCCGGGGTCTGGCTGTTTTATGTGCAGCACCAGTTCGAAAACACCCATTGGTCTGAAGATACGGATTGGGATCTGCATGACGCGGCCCTGCATGGCAGCTCGCACTATGTGTTGCCCAAAATGCTGCAATGGATGAGCGCGAATATAGGCATTCATCACGTGCACCACCTGTACTCTCGCATCCCGTTTTATCGGCTGCCCGAGGTCCTGCGCGATCACGCCGTTCTTGCGCATAGCAACCGGATGACCATCCGTGAAAGCCTGTCCAACGCGCGCCTGCATCTGTGGGATGAGCAGAGCAAAAAGCTGCTGTCCTTCGCACAGGCTAGATTGCTGGGCTGAACCGGACTAAAAGTTCAGCTTCACAACCCAAGTGAAATTTGCCTGTATAAGCAGACGATGCTCATTGTTTTGGTAGCGGCGCAGACTCCGCGGGTTTGGCAACCAGGGGAGTGCCAATTGTTCAAATTACCGCAGCAAAAGCTTTTGACCTGAAAACCAAAAATACTTTTCCAGACCGCCTTTCGGCCGAAGAAAAACGCGCAATGGTCCAATCAGCTGAAACAACGATGATCCTGGGACCATCCAAATCGAATTCCACAAAGTCATTTGCATATTCACCCGATAGAATGGCAAACGGTTCGTGAGAAACGTAAACCCACAAAGTCCCAAGTATTTTTTCAACTGAAAGGTGCGCCGGAGCTTCGATTGTTTTGTTCCATGCCAACCTCGTTGATTGTAGAGATCCAGCCAATTGTGTCCTATACCAAAATCCTGCGTCTTTTTCGCCGCCGGACGCCTGAAAATGAAACCGAGTTGGTTTGATTTCTCCAGTCCCGAACGTGCCAGACAAATCGATGTGGCCACTTTGCGGCAAGAAATGTTTCATAAACGCGCAACCTATAAGGTCGAATTCAAGCTTCGGGTTTAAGTTATCACGAATACGTTCTACGCCAGTTTTCGTGGATTTGTAGTGCTCGGGGGAAGACGTACCGACGGTTAGTTGCCCATTGTCACGCAGATCGATTTGACTCGCAACGCGCATTGGCCGGAAGCCAGCCGGGCAAACGGGTCTCGGTTCACCCGGCTCCAGGTTCATCAACTTGGCAATCACGAATTCATTGGGCAAAAATGTAATTTCCCAAGTTCGGGCAGCGACCGGGTTGCTAAAAACCGAGCAGGTCAGGGACGCCCAGAGAAAAATCCGTACACTTTTACGAAAAAACGCGTGGCACATTATTGACTGCTCTCGGGCATCGGAAACTCTACAAAGCTGCTTAGGGTCAAATCTACCAGCATCTCGCCGTCCCCTTCCTGCGTCTGAAAAGGTATATCTTTCAATTCCAACGAAAGATGGAGGCGACCAGTTGTGTCTGGTGTATCAGACTTTCCAAAGTTGGAATCTCGATACCACTTAAACCCCCGCTCGAATGTTAGCGAAAAAGTTTCGCCCTGATCTGACGTTACAGCATCTCTTTTATGAACTGTGAAATTCCCAACTTCGCCCGAAGCCGTGTAAACAAGGCCCACAAACTCAGGAAAACCAAGGTATTCGCAAAAATAGAGCACTGTGCGCAACTCCACATCTGCAGCCTGCACTTTTGAAAAAGACTTGCTTGCAAACCGCGCCTGACTCTCTGGTCCTTCCGTATCGGTCTGCCCACCGCGCCGCACGACAACTGGCTTTTTACGTAGCGCGGTTTCGACAAAAGATGACAAGTCATGAGTCTGTGGGTTCAATGCATTGACGATGTCAATCTTTGCAGGGCGCATCGGAACCTTGCAGGAAATAGCGGACTCGGGTGCCACTATTTCAAGCTCTACAGAAGTACGACGAGCATTCAATTCTAGGTGCGCATTTTGCGCCTGCGCCTGAACGCCCGACCATGCTGAGATTAAGGCGACCAGCACAACGACTAAGAGAGCTTTTGATGCAAGGATCATTTCAAAGTTCGAATAGATACAATCTAAGGCAGAACTACGGCAGGTTTCATGTTCAAACCCCAATATCCAACGCCAGCGCATGGATGCGCGGCACTATGTCGCCCAGTGCCTTGTGAACCGCGCGATGCCGGGCGACGCGGGATTGGCCCTCGAACGCAGACGCGCGGATTCGAACGTTGAAATGGCTTTCGCCACCCTCTTGAAAACCTGCATGGCCACGGTGACTTTCGCTATCGTCCACAACTTCAAGCTCATGCGGCTCAAATGCGGCCTGCAGGCGATCTTCAATTTCTTCGGTGATGCTCATTTTTTGCTCAACGGCAAATTAATTGCCGTCCCCCTCTTCTACTTTCGGCTGCTTAGACTAAACTGCTGCCTCCGAGTCGAAAAGATACGTTCGTGAGGATCAGAGCATGGCAAAGTCAGACCCCTTCGGATTCGATATGTCCGTTTCCACGTCAAAGAAAAAGAACCCGCGCGGGCGTCGGGGCATGTCGGGTGCGTCAGAAACTTCGGTTCGGGTCTGTGACCACGAAGGCTGTGAAGAGGCGGGCAAATTCCGCGCACCCAAAGCACCAGATGTACTGGACGACTTTTTCTGGTTCTGCCAGCAGCATGTGCGCGAATATAATCAGAAGTGGAACTTCTTCGACGGCACCACCGAGGCCGAGTTGAACGCACAGCGATCCAAGGACAAAGTATGGGAGCGTGAGACCAAACCGATGGGCGACCCCGAGGCCCGCGCTTGGGCCCGTCTCGGCATCGAAGACCCGCATCAGGTGTTGGGCGAGAACGCAACCAAGAACCCGGGCCGGGCAAATTCCGGCGGCCGCCGATTGCCCCCGACCGAACGCCGCGCCGTCGAAATTCTGGAAGCGCAGGACAGCTGGTCCAAGGCCGAGATACGCAAAGCCTATAAAAAACTGATCAAAGTGTTGCACCCGGACATGAACGGCGGCGATCGATCGCAGGAAGAACAGTTGCAAGAGGTCGTCTGGGCCTGGGATCAGATCAAGGACAGCCGGAGTTTTAAATAGGGCTGGCCAAGCAGCGATCACTTAGTCCCTGATTGCGATTTCAAGAATGCTGAGCAGATTGTTTGCCCCCTCGGCAAGCAGAAGGCCGGTTTCGGCTTTCTCGGCGGTGGACATGCTGGACCACATGCGGCCAGCATAATCGCCCGTGAGGACGACGGCATCCGCTTCGCCGGATTCGACATCCAGTGTCATGCTGATGTCATCCGTTTCCATTTGCAGGGCTTGCGCACCCTGCGTCAACTTGCGCAGCGAGGCTTCGCGCTCGGCCTTCAGCTCGGCGACGCGCACGGTCCGTTCCTCTTCACTTAGCACGCGGGCCCTGTCCATTTCCTTGCGCCAAGTGTGCATGGCCGCCAATACGGCGCCGCCGGCCGTCAGCGGCAATAACGGTGGGCACAGAACTCCGACAACGACGCCCAAACCAACACCCGTGCCGACCCCGTTTCTAAGCGCGCGCCCACTAGCGTCGAGGCGGATGGAGATTGGAGAAGTAACATTGTCCGACAGCGCAGCCGACACGGTCTTGTGAAGGTTTGCGGCCAGTTCAGGTACAGAGCTTGCACGTGACATGGTATCTGAAACACCGTCTTGCAGACTGCCCATCAACCCAGGCACCGAAGACGCGTGAGATTTTGCACCACTCCAAACAGTTTCCGACGCCGAGCTCAAACCGTCCAACGCGCGGGTGAATCTTGAAGCCTTTTTGTAAGGTTCAACCGGAGAGGGAGCATATTCTGCCAACACCTCGAGGTTCACACGCGCTTCGGCAAAGCTCGAACCTTCGATCCGCTGCCGAGCCTCTTTGGCCAGTGTCGCCGCGCGATTTATGGACGCATAGACCTGGTGTCTTTCATCTTCCGAGATCGATGTCATTTGGTCCATGTCTTCGAGCATTGCAAAAATCGCAATAAAACTGGGCACGTGCACGACATGAAACGCCCTGTTCTGACGCCAGAGTTGGGGATCAGAGGTGAGGGCATTGGTTACGTAGGTCAAATCTTCCGGCAACGTTCCGATGGCCCGGACAAAGTCACGATCAACCGCTGCTCGCCTATCAACTTGCGCCGCCAAATGATTTAGAGTTTCGAGCCGCTCACTGTCAGTTACAGGTTGTTCCACTTGGCTTGAGCCTTATTCAATCCCTTTTTGCGTGCAAATCCTAGCGCCCTAAAACTTTGAATTCGAGCGAATAGTGTGTCCGCGATCGGTTTTTGGCGCTCTGGAATTGTGAAGAAGCACTTCTAAAGCTCGACATATGGAAACCGCCCAGGCGCGGCAACCTTGGTGACCCGGGCAATGTGCCTAGTCCTGCGACTATTGGGTAGGCAAGGTCCGATGCGTATGTGGGACATTCCCGATCAGACGGTCCCGCACATCGATAAGGCCAGTTTCAAAGAAACATCCGCCTAGCTTTTGACACGCGCGGCTTTCCCTTGCCCTTGCCCGCAATATGTTGCACCACACACGGGTTCAAACCCGGGAAACGGGGCAAAGGATAAGGACAAGACGCATGGCTGACGGATCGATCGATATCAACGCGAAACCCACCGAAGAGATCTCGGTCCGTGAAGTGTTTGGAATTGATAGCGACATGGCGGTCAAAGGCTTTGCCGACCGCAGTGATCGCGTGCCTGCCATCGACTCGACCTACAAGTTCGATCCCGAGACGACGCTGGCGATTCTGGCGGGGTTCTCGCACAACCGCCGCGTCATGATCCAGGGCTACCACGGCACAGGCAAATCGACCCATATCGAGCAGGTCGCAGCCCGCCTGAACTGGCCCGCCGTGCGTGTAAACTTGGACAGCCATATCAGCCGGATCGACTTGATTGGTAAGGACGCCATCAAACTGCGCGACGGCAAGCAGGTGACAGAATTCCACGAAGGCATCCTGCCCTGGGCCTTGCGCAACCCTGTAGCCATCGTGTTCGACGAATATGATGCGGGTCGTGCGGATGTCATGTTCGTAATCCAGCGCGTGCTGGAGCATGACGGCAAGCTGACTTTGCTGGACCAGAACGAAATTATCACACCCAACCCGAACTTCCGCCTGTTCGCCACCGCCAACACCGTTGGCTTGGGTGACACCACGGGCCTCTATCACGGCACCCAACAGATCAACCAGGCGCAGATGGACCGTTGGTCGCTGGTCTCGACGCTGAACTATCTGAGCCATGATGCCGAAACGATGATCGTCCTGTCCAAGGCTCCTTTGTACAACACCGCCGAGGGCCGCAAGACCGTCAGCCAGATGGTCACTGTTGCCGACCTGACCCGGACCGCCTTCATGAATGGCGATCTGTCCACAGTGATGAGCCCGCGTACCGTGATTAACTGGGCCCAGAACGCCGATATCTTCCGCGATGTGGGATATGCCTTCCGCCTGTCTTTCCTGAACAAATGTGATGAGCTGGAGCGCCAGACCGTGGCTGAATTCTATCAGCGCTGCTTTGACGAAGAACTACCAGAAAGCGCGGCTAGCGTCAGCCTGGGGTGACTGGAGGTCCGCCATGCATATCGGATTGATTGGCGGGATCGGTGTTGCTGCAACAGTGGTGTATTATCAGCGGCTGAGTGCGGCCATTGCGGCACGTGAAAAGCCGCTTGAGTTGACCATCGTAAACGCGGATGTGCAGGAGTTGATCCGTAACAATCTGGCTGATGAGCGAGACGCGCAGGCGCGGGTCTATGCTGGGTTGCTGAACCGTTTACAGGCGGCAGGTGCAGATTGTGCGGCCATCACCTCACTGGGCGGGCATTTCTGCTATGATGAGACAGTCCCGCTATCTCCTATCCCGTTGGTTTCGGCCGTAAAGCCTTTGGATGCCTATTTCGCCTCTCAGGGGTTTGGGACAGTTGGATTGCTGGGTACGCGGGTTGTGATGCAGACAAAACTCTATGGTCAGCTTGTGCAAACTCGGGCAGTCGCGCTGGAAGACGAGATCGACACGCTGGGGCAGACCTATCAGGATATGGCAGTCGCCGGAATCTGTTCCGAACAGGATCGCGCGCTGTTTCTGGACGCAGGCCACCGTATGGTGAATGACTTGAATGCTGACGCCATCGTTTTGGCGGGAACCGATCTAAACCTTGCTTTTGACGGGCAGGATCCCGGCTATACAGTAGTAGATGCGTTGGACGTGCATGTGGAGTTGCTCGCTCGTCTGGCAGGCAAAGAATTGACGCTTGAAGAAGCAGGGGCAGATTAATGAGTAAACAAAACGACAACCCTGCCGATCCGTTCAAGAAAGCTCTGGCCGAAGCCACCAAAGTGATGGCGGACGATCCTGAGTTGAACGTCTCATACACGGTTGATCCGTCAGGGATGACGGGTGAGTCGATGCGTTTGCCGCAGGTCTCCCGCCGGATGACGCGCGAGGAGGTTTTGCTGGCACGGGGCACTGCGGACGCCTTGGCGTTGCAGCGCCGGTATCATGACGACGCGACCCACAACCGCTATGCGCCTCCAGGTGATATGGCGCGTGATCTTTATGAAGCGATGGAGGTCGCACGCTGCGAGGCGATGGGGGCCCGGGATATGCCCGGCACCGCTAGCAATATCGACGTGAAGATCGGGCATGAGGCGATCCGGCGTGGCTATGATCAGTGCAAGCAACCGGCCGAGGCACCTTTGTCCGTGGCAGCAGGCTATCTGATCCGCCATCTGGCGACCGGGCGCGATCTGCCGCCTGCCGCTGAAAACGTCATGAACCTGTGGCGTGGGTTTATCGAAGAACAGGCTGGCGGCGTGCTTGAAAACCTTGATGAGGTGCTCTCGGATCAGGCCGAATTCGCCAAGTTCGCGCGCCAGATGATCAAGGATCTGGGGTATGGCGACCAGCTGGGCGATGACCCGGATGAGCTGGATGAAGATCAGGAAGATCAGGCCGAGGACGACGCGGAAGAACAGCCTGATCCAGACAGTACCGGCCAGGATGATCAGGACGAACAGGACGCCGACGCGACGCCCGAGCAAACGCAGGAAGAGC
Organism: uncultured Ruegeria sp.; assembly: GCF_947504215.1. Lineage (GTDB taxonomy): Bacteria > Pseudomonadota > Alphaproteobacteria > Rhodobacterales > Rhodobacteraceae > Ruegeria. Next base: position 564,968 of record NZ_CANNGO010000001.1, read on the forward strand.
AGCAGGATCAATCTCAGGCGCAGGTCTCGATGGATGAGATGGCCGAGGATGAGATGGGCGATGAGGCCGAAATGCCCGAGGGCGAGGCCCCGATGGAGCCACCTGCCCCACCGCCAGCGTCCGAGGCTGACCCGGACTACAAGGTATATCTGAACACCCATGACGAAGAGATTTTGGCCGAGGATTTGGCGGAACCGGCTGAATTGGAGCGTTTGCGCGCCTATCTCGATCAGCAGCTGGAGCCTTTGAAAGGTGCTGTCAGCCGTTTGGCCAACAAGTTGCAGCGTCGCTTGCAGGCGCAGCAGAACCGGTCTTGGGAGTTCGATCGCGAAGAAGGTATTCTTGACGCTGGCCGTCTGGCGCGGGTGGTTGCGAATCCGACCACACCGCTGAGCTTTAAGGTCGAAAAGGATACCGAGTTTAGAGATACCGTTGTGACGTTGCTGCTGGACAATTCAGGCTCGATGCGCGGACGCCCGATTTCGATTGCGGCGATCTGTGCCGACGTTTTGGCGCGGACGCTGGAACGTTGCAACGTGAAGGTTGAGATTCTGGGCTTTACCACCCGGGCGTGGAAGGGTGGTCAGGCGCGCGAGGCATGGTTGAACGATGGCCGCCCACAGCAGCCGGGGCGTCTGAACGATCTGCGCCACATCGTCTACAAGGGTGCGGATGCACCGTGGCGACGGGCACGGCCCAATCTAGGGCTGATGATGAAAGAAGGCCTGCTGAAGGAAAACATCGACGGCGAAGCGCTGGAATGGGCGCATCGCCGGATGCTGGCGCGGCGTGAACAGCGCAAGATCCTGATGGTGATTTCCGATGGTGCGCCCGTCGATGATTCAACGCTGAGTGTGAACCCGGCCAACTATCTGGAAAAACACCTGCGCGACGTGATCGCCATGGTGGAAAAGCGCAAGATGGTGGAACTGCTGGCCATCGGCATCGGCCATGACGTGACCCGGTACTATGACCGGGCGGTGACGATCACCGATGTCGAACAACTTGCCGGTGCGATGACCGAACAACTGGCAGCGCTGTTTGACAGCGATCCCCGCGCGCGGGCGCGAGTGATGGGGATGAAACGGGCCAGTTAGGCCTGTTGCGGTCGGTGAAATAGCATACCAGCCAAAACGCTAAGAAAGTGTTTCGGTGCCGGTTCTTCAGGCGGGCTCGTGATGTGTCGCGGGTCTGGCAGCGTATGACGCGCAGCCTGGTGTTGTAAGAGGGCGGTGTCGAATGGGGGCATCATGGTGTGATCTCCTGTTTCAGATCTTATATTTGCCAACCAGTTAGTGCGCCTGCTTGAAGATACTCTTGAGATTTCCCTAAGAAACCTTTGGGATTGCCGTTGAACCTTGTGAGGCCGGGTAAAACCGGGTGTATTCGCCCCATGCGATATGAGTTTGCTGATTGTGTTCTGGATATAGATCGTCACGTGCTGTTGCGCGGTGGCGAAACCGTATCTGTCGAGCCGCAAGTTTTTGATCTGTTGGAATTGCTGGCGCAAAGCCCCGGCAAGCTGGTCCCGCGTGAAGAGATTATCGAACGGGTCTGGCAGGGGCGCTTCGTCTCGGATTCAACGATCAGCGCGCGCATAGCTGCGGCCCGGAAAGCCGTCGGGGACGATGGCAAGACGCAGCGGGTCATTAGAACGATCGTGCGGCGTGGATTGCAATTGGCAGCGGAGGTAAGCAGCGATGACGACGCGGGCTCGGGAATGGGCGAGCATACTCAACAATTGAGATATGCACGTGGTCGAAATGGCCAGGCAATCCCGTTTACCCTGTGCGGCGAGGGCCTGCCGGTTCTTCGCTTAGGGTCCGTTGTTCATGATCTGGAAGCAGAATGGCGCTTGTCATCAGAGCACAAGCGGTTGGCAGATATGGCTGATCGGTTTCGTCTGTTGCGGTACAACAAGGACCACAATGCGAGTTCGAATTCAAACCACGAAGCTGTGTATAATCACAGGATCGACGAAATCCTGACCGTGACTGAGGCCGCAGGATTTGAGCGTTTCTCTATCGTCGGTGAGTTCGGCGGAACATTCCCGGCATTGCACTTTGCAGCGCAGCACCCCGAGCGGGTGAACAAGCTGGTGATTGCAGGTGGTTGGGCCGAAGGGCGAGATCATCGCGCGGACGCGCAACAGCCGGACTCGATCCGAACGTTGATTGCCGAGGGCTGGCAAACTCCGAGGGGCGGGTACGCACTGGGCTCTACGCTCAGCTATTTTCCGGATGGCCCGCTTGATGACGTCCGGCAGATGGTCGACGAGATGCAGTCGTTGTATTCCCGAGAGCAAAAGCTGCACTACCGCGACATAGGCAACAGCACATCCGCCTTGCACATACTGCCAAAAATCGAGTGTCCCACCCTAGTTCTGCACGGGCGTCACGCTGCAGTTCACCCGTTGTCAGAGGCGCGGAAACTGGCGGCTGGAATACCCAACGCCTCATTGGTGGTCCTCGAAACGGGCAATCAGATACCCCTGCCCGGAAACGCCGCATATGACACCTATTTGCAAAGCCTAACCGCGTTTCTTGAAGCACCCGACTAAGGTCGGATCGGGCGCTGGACATTTCTCGGCGCAGCGCTCAGGTTTCACATCGACCATGCAAAAATGAGGCCCCCATGTTCCAGTCTTTCACAGCCACCGCGCGCCCTGAACAAGGCCCCCCTCGGTTGGCGGCACTGCGGGGCGAGATGGCAGGCGACGGGTTGGACGGGTTTCTGGTTCCGCGAGCGGATGCCCATCAGGGTGAGTATGTGGCACCCCGGGATGAGAGGCTGGCATGGTTGACCGGTTTCACCGGATCAGCCGGGTTTTGCGCGGCTCTCGTCGATGTGGCCGGGGTTTTTATCGACGGGCGCTATAGGACGCAGGTCAAGGCAGAGGTGGCGCGGGATTACACGCCGGTTCCATGGCCTGAAGTCGGCTTAAGTGCCTGGCTGAAGGAACAGCTGCCAAATGGCGGCAAGATTGGGTTTGACCCGTGGTTACACCCGGCTGGGCAAATTTCCAAGACGCGGACCGAGTTGGATGGCAGTGGCATCACGCTGGCGCAATGCGACAATCTGGTGGACCGGATTTGGGACAATCAACCCGCGCCACCGATGAACCCAGTCAAGGCGCACCCGATTGAACTTGCCGGCGAAACCGCAGACAGCAAGATTGGTCGATTGGCCGATGGTTTGCAAAAGGACGGATACGCGGCAGCGGTGATCACCCTGCCGGATTCGATCATGTGGTTGCTGAACATTCGGGGATCAGACATTCCCTATAATCCGGTGGCCCACGGGTTCGCCATTCTGCACGCCGACGCCCGGGTAGATCTGTTTATGGCCGCTGAAAAGTTGGTGGGTGTGGAAGGTCATCTAAGCCCACATGTCCTGGTGCATGACCCATCTGATTTCCTGGATGCTGTAGGCAAGTTGGAAGGGCGCATTCAGGTTGACCCCAACACCGTGCCCCAGATCGTTGCGGATGCTCTGGGGGATCGGCTGGTCGAAGGTGGCGATCCTTGCGCCCTGCCCAAGGCCTGCAAGAACGCCGCTGAAATCGCAGGTAGCGCCGAGGCGCATCTGCGCGACGCGGTCGCTGTAGCTGAAACGCTGTGCTGGCTGGATACGCATTCCCCTGGCAGTCTGACGGAGTCTCAGGTTGTGACGCGGCTTGAGGAAAATCGCCGCAAAGACAATGCACTGCAGGACATCTCGTTCGATACAATCGCGGGTACCGGTCCGAACGGCGCCATCATGCATTACCGCGTGACCGAAGAGACGGATAGCAAGCTTGAGGACGGTCATCTGTTGGTTCTGGACAGCGGCGGGCAGTATCTGGATGGCACAACCGATATCACCCGTACCATAGCGATTGGCGAAGTCGACCACGAGGAAAAAGCCTGTTTCACCCGCGTGTTGAAGGGCATGATCAACCTGTCGATGTTGCGTTGGCCGGTTGGGTTGGCCGGCCGCGATATCGAATGCATCGCCCGTACGCCGCTGTGGTTGGCCGGTCAGGATTTCAACCACGGGGTTGGGCATGGTGTTGGTGCCTATCTCAGCGTTCACGAAGGACCGCAACGTCTGTCCAAGGTCAGTCATGTCCCGCTTGAGCCCGGCATGATCCTGTCGAATGAACCGGGGTACTACCGCGAAGGCGCGTTTGGCATCCGGATCGAAAATCTGGTGGTGGTGGAAGATGCCGACACCCTGCCCGGTGGCGATGCCGAACGGGCAATGTTGTGTTGGCGCACTCTGACATATGTGCCGATCGACCGCCGACTTATCGTCACCGAGATGCTGGCCGCGGATGAGCGCATCTGGCTGAACGCCTATCATCGCGACGTTGCAGAAAAGATCCGACCAAGGCTGGGCCCGGACGCGCAACTGTGGTTGGATGCCGCAGCTGCGCCGATCTGACACCGGACTGTTACCCAGACCGGGCAGAGGAAAGGCCCTGATACGACGAGAGTAGGAGCAGAAATGACTGAGATCACGATCCAAAAAGCGCCGGGGAAATGGACCGTCCGCTCGGGCGGAGCGATTCTGGGCGAGACAAGCAACGCGCTGGAATTGAACGAAGGCGATCTGGATCCTGTGATCTACTTTCCGCGTTCGGACATCGCCATGGCCTTTCTGGATCAGACCGACAAGGTAACCCATTGCCCCCATAAGGGTGATGCGACGCATTTTTCCATCGTCAACAAATCCTCGGTCACGGAAAATGCAGCCTGGAGCTATGAAGACCCGATTCAGGCTGTGGCCGAGATCAAAGGGTATCTGGCGTTTTATCCGCAGGAGTCGGTGAAGGTCGAACAAATCTAGGCTTCGCACGATCCGAGGCGCCAGACCCGGTCAGGCCAGGCGTTCCTTTTCAGTCAGGCTCAAAACTCAGGATATCGCCTGGCTGACACTCAAGATATTTGCAGATCGCGTCCAGTGTCGAAAACCGGACGCCTTTTATTTTGCCTGATTTGATCAGCGACAGGTTGGTCTCGGACAACCCGATTGCCGCCGCTAATTCCCGCGAGGAGACTTTGCGCTTTACTAGCATCAGGTCGAGATTCACCTGAATTGTCATACAGTCCCCCTATAGAAAGTGTTTGTTTTCATCTTCGGCCTGCCAGGCACGCCCTAGCGTTTGCGAGATCGCCAGCAACACAACACCCGTTATGGCAAAGATAATGTCCAAATCCAGTGGGTCCCAGCCGAATTCGAACCCTTCGGTCGAGTCCAAACCAACCACGATCAAATACGGCATCACGGCTGAAATGATATTGTAGCCGATCCAAAAGCCGATCAGCCCCCAGGCCATGCGACGCAGATTGCGTGCCAGATCGCGAAAATCCTGCCCCTGCCCGCCGTTTAAGATTAACCAAGCACCCCGAAACGCACCGGCCAGAGACAAAAGGGCAAGTAGGGTCAGGATCAATCCGATCATCAATGTCCAAACGGGTGGGGACGAAGGTTGTATAGGAAACTCAAAAATGTCCCATATCTCGTTGTGAAGACCCAACATTTGGCCAATCCAGAGGAAGCCAAAGATAAAAAGATAGTAGGTCATGCTCAATACCATCGCGGCCTTTGCAAGAAAACTCATCATACCTCCTGTGTTGCCGATCGTGCTTATCGCAATTCGTCAAGTACACAAACCCTTACTTTACGTAATTTAAATAAAACATAAAAATATTGTTGAAAAGCATTGAACCTTCGATTAGGTCCGCTGCCGAGTAATTCGATCGCAATTAAAAAAAGGACAAAACGATGAAACTGACCAATTCTTGCGGCATACTGATACTTGGATTGACGGTCGCGGCGTGCTCTGACAGTGCAGACACTTTGATTGTTGACGGCCAGAAAAAAGCGAATTTCCAATCCGACCTGACCGCCTGCCAGCAGGTGTCGATGCAGCGCGAAAAAACCAATGACGGGGCGGTTACCGGTGCCGTAATCGGCGGGCTGGTCGGCGCAGCCGAAGCAGACAGCGGCGACGCACTGGCCGGGCTCGGTATTGGTGCAGCCGTTGGCGGCCTCATAGGAACAGCCGAGGATTCATCTGAGGCAGACGACGCCAGAAAACGTATCGTTTTTAGCTGTATGCGGGGTCGAGGCCACAATGTCGTTGGTTAGAAGACATCTTTCGCCGCGTGGCCGCCGCCTGAGCCGCTATGCCGCCGTGCTGGCGGCAATGGTCGCGGTTTTAATGGGCGGGTGTACTCAGATGTCCATCTTGGCGTGGAACCAGGTCCCGATGACCGAGTTCCGCGTCGATGGCACACGGCTGTATATGCAAGGGGCTATCAACTCTCAGACGCTGAAACAGTTTGAAGACGTTTATGCCAAGCACCCTGACATCAAGACTTTGGTCGAACTGGATGTGCCCGGATCGCTTGATGATGACACCATGATTGCGCTGGCCTACCGAGTACGAGAGCTGGGACTTAACACCCATCTGGAAGCCTCCAGCCTGATCCAGTCAGGCGGGGTGGACTTGTTTCTGGCAGGCGTCCGTCGCACCATGGAGCCGGGCGCACAGATTGGTGTGCATTCTTGGTCAGACGGATCGCGGGACGCGAAAGACTACCCGCGCGATGCCCCTGAACACGAACAGAACCGATTGTACATCGAGCACGTGCTGGGCGATGAGTCATTCTACTGGTTTACGATTTATGCCGCACCGGCTGATGGCATGCACTTCATGACTAGCAGCGAAATCAAAAAATACGGGTTATTGACGAACTAGCCATCCAATGCCCCAAGTCGATGTGACCGCAGGCACGCAGATTTCAACGCGCGTGCCTACTACATTTTGATCGGTGCATATGCTCTCCGTTTCGCGAAAGCCTGAAATCCGATCACACGCTGCTCACGCGGCTGTGGCATGCAATTGATCATCCCAGCGTGCATATTGGGCGTGAACAGAAAGGGAGCGGGCCATGTCGATATCTCGTCGCAGCTTTGTTGGACTAGCCGGGGCAGGCGCATTCGCGCCAGTTGCGCTCTGGGCCCAACAGGACCCGGTGCTTGAGGCAGTTCGCAGCACGCTTTTCGGCCGCAGGACTGAGTTTGAGGCACACATGGCGTTTCTTAAGGATCGCGGCAACCCTGACGTTGTTCCGGCCCTGCTGACAGGAATGCGGTTTTCCGACCGGCGAAGAGACGACATCGTCGAAGTGATGGAGGCTCTGACGGGTAAGCAATTGGGCACCAACTGGTTCGAATGGATGCTATGGCAGGAACGCAACCCGCAGGTGGTGCCCCACCCATCGCTGATCCCGTTCAAACGCGAAGTTCTATTGGGTGTCGATTCCAATTTCGACGTATTCCTGCAGCCAGAGTATCTGCAACGCGACAAGATGAAGATCCGGCTGGAAGAGATCGCCTGGGGTGGCGTGCGCAAAGACGGCATTCCGTCGTTGGACAACCCTACACTCATTTCGGCTGCAAACGCCGACTACATGAAGGGCGACGATCTGGTGTTTGGCGTGGCGATCAACGGGGATGAGAGAGCCTACCCGCTGCGGATCATGGGATGGCACGAGATGTTCAACGATGTGATTGGCGGCGTGCCGGTTGCTTTGGCTTACTGCACCCTATGCGGTTCGGGCATTCTCTTTGAAACGCAGGTTCAGGGACGGCAAAAACCACTGGTGTTTGGCTCATCCGGGTTCCTGTATCGGTCCAACAAGCTGATGTTTGACCGCGCGACACATTCGCTGTGGAACCAATACACCGGAAAACCGGTGGTGGGGCCGTTGGTGGATAGCGGACTTACCCTGAAGCAACGCCCTGTTGTGATCACGACCTGGGACAGCTGGAAGACATCACATCCGGGCACGCGGGTGCTGTCGCTGAACACAGGGCATCGGCGTAACTATGGTTCGGGTGTCGTCTACCGGGACTATTTTGCGTCGAGCGAGTTGATGTTCCCGGCGCTCGTGGATCAGTCTAAGCATCGGCAAAAGGACTACGTGTTTGCGGTACGCCAATTTGGGGCGGCGCGGGCTTGGCCGCTGGATGCGTTCAAGCGAACTCCGGTGATCAATGACGCCATCGCGGGCCGCCCGTTGGTATTGATTGGTGATCCGGCCGAGCGCAGTGTACGGGCCTACGAACGCAAGTCCCACAAATTCAGCGCGTCGGGTCGTGGGTTGCGGGATGCCAAGGGCGCTGACTGGACCGTCACGGAAGAGGCGATTGTCGGCGCGGATGGCACACGGCTGCCGCGGGTGGCTGGTCATATCTCCTACTGGTTTGCGTGGGACAACTATATGGGTGACGCCGCAAGCGTGTATGACGGCTGACGGTCAGGAATGTTCCTCGGCCGCTGTTGCCGCCAAAGCTCGGTTATAGGCTTTGAGCGCATCTACGTGATAGAGCGCGCCAACGGGCGTTTCTCGTCCAACTTCATCGACAATGACCACCGGAATACACGGGATATCGTCGCGGTCGAAATAGGGCATCGCGGCTTCGAGCGTTGCGCTGGCTTTGACGCAGAACCCCTTATCGATCAGGATCTGCGCTTCATCCTTTGAAATCGAACGCGGGTCTCCGATAGGCCGCATTACAGCCCCTGCCCTGAGCATGGCCAGCAGATACGCCTGGGGCCCGGCGGCCAGATGCACGTTGCGACGTTCTAGCTGGGTCAGGAAGAACGAGCGGTCGACCAGGCGAGATGCCAACGCGGTGGACATCGAAACCGACACCATCACAGCCAGGCCAATCTGCCAATCTCCGGTCAGTTCGAACACGATCAAAGTGGTAGAGATCGGCGCGCCCAGAACGGCGGCGGCCACGGCGCCCATGCCCGCGAAGGCATACAGCGTATGGGTACCCGACACTTCCGGCAGCAATCCGGTGGCAATAAGACCAAAGGCCAACCCGGTCAGCGCTCCAATCATCAACGATGGGGAAAACACGCCGCCGCCCATACGCCCGCCCATGGTGATCGCTACCGCTATGGTCTTGATCACGGCAAACAGGATCGCGGTTGGCAGCACAAGATCACCGGTCAACGCACGGATCGTGGTTTCGTATCCGACCCCGATGATATGCGGGAACCAGATTGCCAAAAGACCCAGCATCGCGCCGGATACCCCTGGTCGCAACCACCGCGGCATGGATAGGCGGTTTTGAACATGGCTGCCGATATCCTCGGCAAAGAAGATCGAACGCATCAGCAGCACTGCCACGAAGCCGCAGATCAGCCCAAGGATCAGAAAGGCCGGCAATTCGACATAGAATTGCAGAGACCCGGGCGTTTCCAGCGCAAACTCTGTGACGTCACCATATTCCAAGCGGTTGATCACAGTCCCCGCGACCGAGGCAATGACGATGGGTGCAAATGCGTGCACGGCGAAATGGCGCAGCACGACCTCGAGCGCGAATAAGGCTCCGGCGATGGGCGCGTTAAAACTGGCCGAGACGGCGGCGGCAACAGCGCAACCCAGCAGATCACGCCCGGTAATGCCATCTGCGTGAATGCGATTGCTAACCCAAGTGGAAATCACACCCGCCATATGGACCACCGGCCCTTCCCGCCCGGTGGACCCGCCTGTACTGAGGGTGATGAGCGAAGCAAAAAACGACGCGATACCCGCTTTGGTTTCGACCCGCCCATTAGTCACGGCAGAACCTTCGATTACATCTGCCACGGATCGAACACGCCCGTCATCAGTGAATTTATTCAGTATGACCCCGACGATCAAACCACCGAAAATGGGGGTGATCAGGATCAGAAACCACGGGAGTTTTTCGACGTGGCTATGCAGCAGCAGAATGTCTTCCGTTTCGTAAACATAGGCCTGCAACGCCCGGATCGCCTTACGAAATCCAAGCGCCATGAAGCCCGCAGCTATTCCGATGACCAGTGCAATGAACCAGAACTGGATCTGGCTGGGACCCCGGCGCAGCATCACCCGCCAGGCGTCCTTGATCGCGGCCAGAGCCTGACTAAGCTGGTTGCGCAGAACGGTGCGGGTAGATTGGGTCATTGGCCCTCGGGGATCATCTCATATCCCTTAGTAAGCCACGGGGCGCTCATATAAAAGTAGGATAGCGACCCCGCGTAGTAGCGAGTTGTTTCAGGCTTGCAGCAAAGCGCGTGCCGCGGCGCGGGCCTCGTCCGTTATCGTATCGCCTGCAACCATGCGCGCGATCTCATCCACCCTTTCGGGATCGGCCAAAGGGGTGACAGTAGACAGGGTCTGCCCGTTGGCGACATGTTTCTGAACGCGCCAGTGATGCGCGGCACGGGCGGCAACCTGCGGCGAGTGGGTGACAACCAGCACCTGCCCACCTTCTGCCAGCGACGCAAGACGTCGCCCAACGGCATCGGCGGTAGCGCCTCCGACACCGCGATCAATCTCGTCAAAGATCATTGTAAGGGTGCTGTCATCACCGGACAGGCACACTTTGAGCGCCAGTAGAAAGCGACTAAGTTCCCCGCCCGAGGCGATCTTGTTCAGCGGCCCCGACGGTGCACCGGGGTTGGTGGCGACTGTGAATGCAACCGCGTCAGTTCCTTCAGGGCCGGAATCAGCGGCGGTGATTTCGGTCTGAAACACCGCGCGCTCCATTTTTAGCGGCGCCAATTCATCCATGACGGCTGCATCCAGTTGCCCGGCTGCCGACTTTCGCTTGGTACTCAGCGCATTGGCCGCCGTATCATAAGCAGCTTGTGCCACATCCATAGCGGCGCGGTGATCAGCAAGATCCGCGTCCCCTGCATCAAGCCGGCTGAGACGATCCCGCAGCGTTTCGGCAAAGCCACCTAGTTCATCTGGCGCAACATCATGCTTGCGAGCCAATGCACGGATCGCGAACAGACGTTCTTCGGCGGCTTCAAGGTCAGCCGGGTTGAAATCCAGCGCCTGCAGGCAGGCGTTGACGCCGTCCTGTGCCTCACCCAGTTCGATCATGGCGCGCCCCAGCGCGGCGATAGGGCCTTCCAGTTGCCCGCCTGCGTGATCGGATACGCCTTCGAGCCAGCGCACGGCATCAGCCATGGCCCCTTCTGCGCCGTCCCCGCCCAACAAATCAAAAGCGCGGGCGACGTCGTCACGGATGCGTTCAGCCCCCTGCATCATGCGGCGGCGCGCGTCGAGTTCGGCATCTTCACCCGGCTGAGGGTCAAGTTGATCCAGTTCCGCCACGGCGTGGCGCAGAAATTCCTCTTCGGCGCGCATGGTTGCCAATGCGGCTTCGGTCTCGGCCAGCGCTTTACGTGTGCGGGACAGTTCAGTCCACGCGGTGCGTACGGCATGCAGATGACCCGAAAGCTGGGCATAGCTATCCAACATTGCCCGGTGGCCGCGCGGATTCAGCAAACCACGATCATCATGCTGACCATGCAGTTCAATCAGGGTTTCAGACAGGGCCCGCAACACCTCACCAGAACAGCGGCGGTCATTAACCCAGGCGGTCTTGCGCCCTTCGGCTGTATTGACGCGGCGCAGGATCAACTCTTCTCCGCCGGGCAAACCGGCCTCGGATAGTATTTCGTGGGCAGGGTGATCGTCTGGCAGTTCGAATTCTGCTACTACCTCGCCCTGCGCGGCCCCTTGGCGGACAAGTTCAGCTCGGCCGCGCCAACCAAGCACAAAACCCAGTGAATCCAACAAGATCGATTTGCCCGCACCCGTCTCACCGGTCAATGCGTTCAGCCCCGGCTGGAACGATAGCTCCAACCGGTCAATGATCAGCATGTCGCGGATATCGAGGGCGCGCAGCATCGGGTCTTTACCGTCCCAAGCCAAAAGCCATGACGACTACAACCACTCACCCTTGATGGTTTGACGATAGATCGTGCTGAGCCAATTGTTGCCACGGCTCTTGAGATCCAGCCCACGCGAAGTCAGCAGCTTGTAGGCGTCATCATACCACTCCGAAGACTGGTAGTTGTAGCCGAGGATCGCACCGGCCGTTTGGGCCTCATCCACCAGACCAAGTGACAAGTAGGCTTCGACCAGACGATATAGCGCTTCGGCGGTATGCGATGTGGTCTGAAAATCCTCTACCACCACACGGAACCGGTTGATGGCCGCGATGTAGTGATCCTGACGCAGATAATAGCGCCCGATTTCCATTTCTTTTCCCGCCAGATGGTCAAAGGCCAGATCGAATTTCAGCACGGCCGACGTGGCGTATTCGCTGTCTGGATAAACCTCGATCACTGTCCGCAGGGATTGCAACGCCTGAAAGGTCAGACCCTGATCGCGACCAACTTCGTCAATCTGGTCGTAATAGCTGAGCGCCAAAAGATACTGCGCATAGGCCGCGTCTTCATCCGTTGGATAGAAGTCGATGTAACGCTGCGCGGCCGCACGGCTTTCTTCATAGTTCTTGTCCGAGTGGAACGAAAACGCCTGCATGATCAGCGCACGTTTGGCCCAGTCGGAATAAGGATACAGACGCTCGACTTCCGAGAAATACCAAGCCGCATCGTCCGAACGACTCTGCGATAGTTCGTATTCACCACGGGTGTAAATCTGCTCCGGCGTATAGCCTTCCAGGTTTTGACTGCGATCCGCGCCTTTGTTGCCGAACAGGCCCCCCGCGTTGCCGCATGCCGTCAAAGTTGCTGCCAGAAGAATCGCGCTTGCGAACCTGACTGCCGCTTTGCTGCCAACCATACCGCCCATCCTTGTCGTCTTAACTTAACGGGGTTCGCCCCGGATTGAGCCATGGTCTAGCACAGAAAATTCCGGTGCAAAACGCCTTATCCACGCTCTGGCGCAATTGTCGTCAGAGTTGATCAGATCAGGCGACTTCGGGAACTTCGTTCAGAACGAGGCCCTGCCCTGGCAAGCGCGCAGCTTGTTCGGGGGTACACAGGACTGGACGCACCGCACCGGGCGTTTCGAACAGTTTGCGCAGCAAAGTATTGGTCATCGAATGACCTGACTTGTCACCGGTGAAGTGACCAAGAATCGGACCACCCGCAAGATAGAGATCGCCCAGAGCGTCCAGCATCTTGTGGCGCACGGCCTCATCTGCGCGGCGAAAGCCGCCCGGGGTCAGAACTTCGTTACCTTGCACAACAACCGCGTTTTCCAACGTACCGCCAAGTGCGAGACCGTTTTCACGCATGGCTTCGACATCTGTACGACGGCAGAACGTCCGACAGTCACTAAGCTCGCGGGCAAACGACCCGTTGCGCATGTCCAGAGTTTTGGTCTGGCTGCCGATGGCGTCGTCTTCGAAATCGATGTGGAAGTCGATGATCAGCCCGTCTGCGGGCACAATCGTGGCGCTGGCGCCTTCACGCGAAGCAGTCACTGGTTTTACAACTTCGTAGGCCAGAACCGGGCTGGCTTGACGGCGCACACCCTTTGCCACAATGCCGCGCACGAAATCGATGGACGACCCGTCCATAATCGGAACCTCGGGCCCATCGATCTCGATCAGTGCATTGTGCACGCCACATCCGGCCAGAGCCGCCATGATATGTTCAACGGTAGACACCGACACACCAGCGTCATTCACCAGGCGGGTGCAAAGTGGCGTCCGCTCGACCACGTCATAGATCGCAGGGATGAGGGCATTGCCCAGCTCGATATCCGTCCGCTTGAACCAAATGCCGTGACCGGCAGCTGCCGGTTTCAGGACCATCTTGGCAGGCTGACCGCCATGCAGTCCGACGCCTTGGAACGTGACCGGAGATTTGAGCGTATGTTGCAAATGGTGCCTCAAAGAGTGGTGTCCAGCCTGCTAGGGCTGTGTTGCATCCCCAGTTAAGGAAGCACGCGTCAAGGCTCAACTCACTCTTTGTAACCGAATGAAACATGTATGTAACAGATCGGCAAAACCCTGCTTACCCACCTATAATACTTTGGTAATAAAGTAAAAAGGGCCGCCAGTAGGCGACCCTTTACACTCAATTTGTTACCGCCATCAGTTGGCTTGGCGGCGCAGGAAGGCCGGAATTTCGATCCGTTCCTGTTCCGGGTCGGCCTCATCATGGATAGGTGCCGTAGCGTCAGCCTGACGCATTGCAGGCTGTTGACGCACCGGCTGCGGGGCCTGTGCCGGAGTATCTGCCGCATGGCCGGTCATCCGGTCAATCAACCGATTGAAGCCAAAGCGGGGGCGTTCTTCGGTCTCGGGCTGCGGTTGCTGCGCCGCCTCCTGAGGCCGCGAAGCGGTCATGCGCTGCTTGGCTGACGGCACGTTTTGAACGGCCGCCTGCAGGCGCTGAAGTGCTTCGGGTGAGGGGGTGCCAGCGGCTTGTCCACGCGGAGCAACAAAGGTTTCTGGTGCCTGCTCAACGGGATCGGGCTGCGGTTCAAATTCGGCCACACGCGGCTGGTAGGCCGGAGGCGGCAGACCGTCATCATCCCGCTCGTCCCGTGCATGAAACTGCGTCGGGGCAGGCTCTTCGGCTGCTTCAAACAGAGAAGGCTCGCGGATTTCTTCTGGCTGCGGAGCTGGCTCGGCCACTTCGGCTGCAACAGGCGTTTCCTCGGGCATGTGCTCTTCCGCTGAAACCGTACGGGTCAGTGGTGCGGACATCGAGCGGCGTGCAACCGGGATATCTTCCTGCTTTTCAGTGGCGTCGATGCCAGTGGCAACAACCGATACGCGCATGCCACCTTCCATTGCGGTGTCCAGCGTCGAGCCGACGATGATGTTCGCCTCGGGGTCAACTTCTTCGCGGATGCGGTTGGCCGCTTCGTCCAGTTCGAACAACGTCAGATCGTGCGAGCCGGTGATGTTGATCAGCACGCCCTTGGCGCCTTTGAGGCTGATTTCATCGAGCAGCGGGTTGGCAATGGCCTTCTCAGCCGCCTGAACCGCGCGATCTTCGCCGGTTGCTTCGCCGGTGCCCATCATGGCTTTGCCCATCTCGTCCATCACCGCACGGACGTCGGCAAAGTCGAGGTTGATCAGGCCCGGACGCACCATCAGGTCGGTGACGCCTTTGACACCCTGATACAGAACGTCGTCGGCCATCGAGAACGCCTCGGTGAACGTGGTCTTTTCATTAGCCAGGCGGAACAGGTTCTGGTTTGGAATGATGATCAGCGTGTCAACAACCCGTTGCAGCGATTCAACGCCGTCTTCGGCCTGTCGCATACGCTTGGCCCCTTCGAACTGGAAGGGTTTGGTCACGACACCAACAGTCAGTACACCAAGCTCGCGTGCGGCCTGCGCAATAATCGGAGCGGCCCCGGTTCCGGTACCGCCACCCATGCCGGCGGTGATAAAGCACATATGCGCACCCGCCAGGTGATCAACGATCTGTTCGATGCTTTCTTCGGCGGCAGCAGCCCCTACGGTCGGCCGTGCCCCAGCACCCAAACCTTCGGTGACCTTTACGCCCAGTTGCACGCGCGCCGATGAATGGCTTTGCTGCAACGCCTGAGCGTCGGTGTTAGCGACAACAAAGTCGACCCCATCTAGTTGCTTTTCAATCATGTTGTTAACGGCATTGCCGCCGGCGCCGCCAACGCCAAATACTGTGATCCGAGGCTTCAGTTCATCGTGCCCGGGCATCGAAAGATTCAATGTCATGCTCTGTCCGCCTGTTTTTATGTTCCGCCAAAGCGGTGTTTTTCTTGCCTATCTGCCCATGATTCTATCGCTCCAATACGAAAAGGTCACGTCAAAAATTGCGTGATTCCACAAAATATGGAGGAAATAAGGCGCTGAACGGCGGTATTTCGCATCCAACGCCAGATATTGGGGACCACAGGCAAATCACAACAAGACAAGCGTCATTCGCGCCGCATTTAAGGTGCGTCACGGGTTAGTGGATCGTATCGGTACATGCGGAAAACTGCTCATGGTCCTGCCGCGGGGCCTCTTGCGGGCCTTGTGGATATCTTTAGGGATAAATCCGGTCGCTGCAACCCGTTTCTTTAGCTGATCGGAGCACCTGGACAGTTCAAACTGTTCGTGGTGATGCTGCGCACTTCCTGAATTTCACCGTCCGAGAATGAAGCAAGCCGCACCAACAGGCGGTCTTTATGCATAAACGGCCACCAACATACAGGCAGACCATCCGGATCATTGTCGTACAGAAAGCAGATCTGACCGTTGGGCGTGGTGATCTGACCATAAACGCACCCCTCGCCCTCTTGCCGCCAGACCGATGTTGTGCGGCTTAGAAACTGTTCGGTTCCTACCAGGTCGCCGCTTCGGATTTCATAGAATTTTAACGTTTTCCCAATTGCGGCATCCAGAAATGCCTCGGGCGTGATGATGGTTTGGGCCGCAGCCCAGCCGGGCAGCAGCACTGCCCCAAGACCGAACCAGCGCAGTGTTTTACCAATTGTCACGAAACCACCGGACGGCCCGTTTGAAGGGGCGTGCCGCGTCCGTGTCGACCGGAATTTCGAAGTCCCACCATTCGTCCTGCGGATGCGCAGCAAACAGGCTGAGTCCGACCGCCGAGGAAAAACCCGGCCCGGTAGCCGATTGCGGCAGCCCGTGGACGCGCAGCGGACGGCCCAGGCGCACACGCTGGCCCAGGATCCGCGTCGCAAGGCCGTCCAGCCCCATGATCTGACTGCCACCGCCGGTCAGCACAATCTGCTGGCTTGGCATATGTTCGAACCCGGCCGCGTCCAGACGTACACGTACCTCTTCAAGGATTTCTTCGACCCTAGGGCGCATAATCCCGATCAGTTCAGCGCGGCTGACGGTGCGGCGATCATGTTCCCAGTCTCCAGTGTCGCCACCGATATCGATCATATCGCGATCATCCGCGCCGGTCGCATGGACGCCACCATTAAATGTCTTGATCCGTTCGGCCACAGACGCGGGCACGCCCAGCCCCATGGAAATATCCGACGTCACGTGATCTCCGCCCATGCGCACGCAATCGGCATAGATCATGTGCTTTTTCATGAAGATCGATACGCTGGTCGTGCCACCACCCATATCGATACAAGCCGCGCCCAGTTCCTGTTCATCTTCAACAAGCGAAGAGATGCCCGACACATAAGCCGAATTTGCAATACCAGCGAGCTCTAGATCGCAGCGTTTGATACAGCGCACGATGTTCTGAATTGCCACAGCATCAACGGTCAGCATGTGCATATCGACGGCCAGCGATTGCCCGAGCTGACCGCGCGGATCAATCAGGCCCGAGCGGTTGTCGAGCGCAAAGTTCACCGGCTGGGCATGCAACACTTCGCGCCCTGCTCCGTAGTCGGGCACATCGCAGGCGTTCAGAACGCGGCCTACTTCGGCCTCGGTCACAAGCTGGCCTTCCAGATCGACCTGTGCATCCAGCCCATAAGACCTAGGGTTGGCGCCCGAGAAACAGGCGATCACATGATCAACGCGGATATCGGCCATTTTCTGTGCTGCCTGCAGCGCCGTGCGAATGGCCCGCTCGGTTTCCTGCATGGCCGTGACTTCGCCAAATTGCACGCCGCGTGAGCGTGTTGTGGCTGCCCCGACAACGCGGAACCCGGTCTGACCCGCCATGGACCCGATGGTGTTATCCTCGCTGAGACGCCCGGATCCGTCGAACCGCAGCACAAGGCAGCTAATCTTGGAACTTCCGACATCCAGAATGGCGACGACGCCCCTTTGCATGGCTTGTCTACGCATCTGCCGCATGGCGCGTTGAGACTGATATAGATCGGTCATCATGGTCGTTACTGCCCGTTACCCACTGTCACTTTTGTATTCCACCAGTCTTCGCTGGCAGCTTTTGTCATTCTGATTGTCGGACGCTGCCCAAGGCGCATGTCCACCACGGCCACGTCTCGCTCCAGAAGATCCTGCACTTCGTTCACCGCCAGCACGCGCTCCAACGCACGCACCGGGCGCTCGACGGGCAGCATGATGCGCTGCCCGCGGTCGAGCACCAAATCCCAACGCCGCTCACCGACGCGAACCAATCCGCGAACCCGATCGCCGAGGCTGCGGGCGGTGGTAAAAATCTGCAGCGCCTCGGACACGTGCTGATCTGCACCAGTTCCAGCAACCAACGGCAGATCCACGTGATCCTTCCGCGAAACGGCCTGATCCACGTGCACGCCGGTTTCGTCCAGCAACTCGACACCGTCCCGGGTGCGCCAGACGATAACGGGCTGCCGTTCAATGACATCAACCTGCAGAATACCGCCGGGGCGAATGCGCACCGTCGCGGATTTCACCGGGTCCAGACCAGTGATGGTGTCACGCATCTGCTCGACATCCAGATCCCAGGAGCTAATCGGGAAATCCAACGGAACGATCTCGCGAATATCGTCGGCCAACCCGGTTCCGGCGCCATCAATCGCCATGAGATTGACCATGAATTCCGGTCTCTCCTGAATCGAGGTGCGAATGTCGGCGATATAAGCGCTAACGGCTTCGCGCCGATCTTCAGAGGCAAAATACAGACCAGCTGCTGCGGCAATGGCGCAGATCGGAACGCCCAGCTTGACGCCAAGGCGAATACCCGGCGTCAGCATCCAGCGCTGGAACCGATAGCTGAGCCGCGACGGCGCAGGGTCACTGCGTCGTGCGGTTCGCGCAAAGACCTTGGCCCCGCGAAGCCGCAGGACAGGTTGAACATCGCTGTCCTCTGATCCAGCGGACTCAAAATCTGCATCCGGCCCGGCCAATGGTTTGGCGCGGTGGATCACGGGTGCGCGGGTGGCGATCAGCGGTCGCATGAGGCGTCCTCCACCATCCAGGCGCAGAGCTGGCCGAACGTTAGGCCACAATGCGCGCCCTGTTCCGGCACCAGCGAGGTTGGCGTCATCCCGGGCTGGGTGTTGGTTTCCAACAAGAACAACCCGTCCGTACCCTGACTGTCATCCCAACGAAAATCGGTACGGCTAACACCCCGGCATCCCAACAGAGTGTGGGCGCGCAAAGCGTACTCCATGCACATGTCAAAAATCTCGGATGGAACTTCGGCGGGCAGAACATGCCATGATCCGCCGGGTTTGTACTTGGCGTCATAGTCGTACCAGCCGTCGGTCATGATCTCGGTCACCGTCAGGGCGCGGTCGCCCATCACGGTCACGGTCAACTCGCGGCCTGCGATGTATTGTTCGACCATCACCTGATCGGGCATGTCATCTGACAGTTTCGGAGGGCCATTTGCGCCCTCAAACACCAGATAGATGCCGACGCTGGACCCCTCGTTGTTGGGCTTGACCACATAAGGTGCTGGCATTGTGTGCTTGGCCACCACCTCGGTCTTGGGCAGGATCACACTGTCGGCAATGGGCAGCCCCGCGATGCGAAACGCCTCTTTGCTGCGCTGCTTGTCCATCGCCAAAGCTGAAGCCAAAACACCAGAGTGCGTGTAAGGGATGCGCATCCATTCCAGCAGGCCCTGCACACAGCCGTCTTCGCCCCAACGGCCATGCAGGGCGTTGAAAACAACATCCGGCTTGATGTCCAAAAGGCGCGCATAGAGGTCGGGACCTGCGTCCAGCTCGACCACTTCAATACCTTCTCCCCTGAGGGCGGTTGCGCATTCGCGCCCGCTGCTGAGAGACACCTCGCGTTCAGCCGAGGGGCCGCCCATCAATACCGCCACTTTGGGGCTTGTCCTGCTCGACATACCCACGTTCGTGCGCCTCAATGTCCCCGGACCTTATCTGGTGGTCCGTACTGCGTTTATGCCTTTGATCCGTCGCCTTAAATTGCCTGTTATTGGTCTGACGGTTTGGGCTTTATTCTGTCAGCGGATCACCGACCCGCATGATTTCCCACTCTAGCGTGATACCGCTTGTTTCGTAAACCTTTTTTCGCACCTCTTCGCCCAGCCCTTCGAGGTCTGCGGCGGTGGCGTCTCCGGTGTTGATCAGGAAATTCGAATGCTTCTCACTCATCTGTGCGCCGCCCCTCGTGGCGCCGCGCATGCCTGCGTCATCAATCACTTTCCACGCCTTGAGGTCATGCACATCATCAGTGCGGCCAGTGGACGAGAAGCCCGCAGGGTTTCGGAAGGTCGATCCGGCGCTGCGATCCTTGGTGGGTTGCGTCTCGTCACGCTTCTTCAGTTGGGCGTCCATACGCGCATGCAGATCAGCGGGAGTGCCTGTAGGGCCCTCGAATTGGGCCGAAACCAACACCGCACCGTCCGGTAAATCAGACTGGCGATATCGAAAATTTAGCTCTTCAGGCGTGAGATCCAAAATCTCGCCCTGCCGGGTCACGATCGTGGCTTTGCGCAACACATCTGCCGTATAGCTGCCATAGCACCCGGCATTCATCCGTACCGCGCCGCCGATTGAACCGGGGATGGTGCGCAGAAAGGTCAAGTCAACGCCCGCATCCGCCGCCTTGCGCGCCACGTGAGCATCCAACGCTGCTGCGCCCGCAGTGACGGTGTTGCCTTCGACCGAGATCCCGTTGAACCCGCGCCCGAGCCGAATTACCACGGCACGGAGCCCACCGTCTCGGACGATCAGGTTCGATCCGACGCCCATAGGGAAGATCGCGACATCTGCTGGCAGATCGCCCAGAAAGGTTTGCAGATCTTCGATATCCGCCGGCTGGAACAAATAGTCCGCTGGACCGCCAACGCGGAGCCATGTGAGGTCGGACAACAGGCGACCATTTGCGAGTTTGCCACGTAGGCTTTTAAGGTTCAGCTCCGTGAGCGTTTCCGCCACCATGCCCCAATACTCCATCCTTTATCGCGACCACTCCGTACCACAAATGTATCCAGATAACGTACGCTATCACTGCGAGGGTAATGTCGTAGGTCTCAATCGAGCGCCAATACAGCGCTAGACCCAAAAGAACAAACCACAAGATGGAAGCGGTATATGCCAGTCGAAGCTTTCTGTGGAGAGCCGCGTAGGCAAAGGTCAAAAACCAGCCAATAAAGCCAAAGAAAATTGGGGCCATGATTACGAAGATCGAATCAAACAAAGAGGAACGCCCTTACATCAGACCGCGCAACCACCGCCCAAGATAGATCACAGGCCAGCGCAACACCGACATTCCTGCGGCGAGGACCAGCAGCCCAATCCACGGGCCGTTCTCGTAAGTCACGTAACCTACAATCGGAATGCCTACCGCGATTAGGAAATAGGCACGAGCCCAGTGATTGTCTTTGCTAGGGATCATCGCCAGAATATTGGCCGCAAGCCCCCAGAGCGCGGCAAGGGCGAGAGACCAGATCATTCTGTCACCTCTCGGCCTGTCCATTTGCACCAGTAAAATCGGATGGGATTGCGGAACATCGAGATGAACCCGCCGGAGGCGAGAACCGACCAGAACCAGCCGTGGTCATAGCCTAGCCAGATGATAAGCGCTGGCGCGCAGATCAACAGGATGATGCCCGGCGGAAATTGCAGCCGCATCGGCAACAGCGCCACGATTGTGGCGCAGATCACCCAGAGGGCGGCAAAGATCATCGAATAGTCCATTCGCCCCTCCAAGGACGCGCGGTATCAGCGAGCATCGTATCACACTTTATGGTTGTGCGCCAAATCAACATGGACGTCAAACAGCTTGTTTTCTTTGCAATCTCTCGGGCAAACCGTTAGCCCAGGCGCTGATCGTCCCTGCGCCCAGGCAAACAACCATATCACCGGGACGGGTCTGTTCGCGCACGAGGCGTTCAAGGTCTTCTTCATTCAGGATCGCACGGGCATGACGGTGACCGTGGCGGATCAACCCTTCGACCAGATCGTCGCGGCTGGCCCCTTCAATCGGGTCTTCGCCAGCGGCGAAAACCTCGGCGATGGCGACGACGTCAGCGTCATTGAAGCAAGTGCAGAAATCGTCGAACAGGTTGGACAGGCGGGAATAGCGGTGCGGCTGATGAACCGCAACGACACGGCCTTCGGTAGCCTGGCGGGCGGCTTTCAAAACGGCGGCAATTTCAACCGGGTGGTGGCCGTAATCGTCGATGATGGTGACGCCTTCGACCTCACCCACCTTGGTGAAGCGGCGATTGACGCCGCCGAAATTAGCAAGCGCATCACGGATTTCTACCGCCTTCATACCCAGATGGCGGGCGACAGCCACGGCGGACAACGCATTCGAGACGTTGTGATCGCCGGGCATCGGTAGAGTGCAGCCTTCGATAACCTTGTCTTCGTATTGCAGGTGGATGTCGAAATGCGCGACGCCGCCCTTGTAAGTCAGGTTCTCGGCGCGCACATCAGCCTGCGCGTTGAAGCCATAGGTGCGCACCCGACGGTCGGTGATACGGCCAACCAGCGCCTGAACTTCGGTATGATCGGTGCAGCAAACTGCAAGGCCATAGAAGGGCAGGTTTGAGACGAACTCGTAAAAACCATCGCGCAATTGATCGAAATCGCCCCAATGCTCCATATGTTCGGGGTCGATATTGGTGACGATTGCGATGGTCGCGGGCAAGCGGTTGAAGGAACCGTCGCTTTCGTCCGCCTCGACCACCATCCACTCGCCCTGCCCCATCCGTGCGTTAGAGCCATAGGCGTGGATGATACCGCCATTGATCACGGTCGGGTCGAAATCACCTGCAACCATCAGCTCGGCCATCATCGTTGTTGTGGTGGTTTTGCCATGGGTCCCGGCAATGGCGATGTTGGAGCGCAGGCGCATGAGCTCGGCAAGCATGTCTGCGCGGCGCACGACCGGCAAGCCTTGAGCCCGCGCCTCGTCAAGTTCCGGGTTGCCGGGTTTGATCGCGGTGGAAGTAACGATGACCGCAGCGCCTTCAAGGTTTTCGGCTTTTTGACCGACAAAGATCTCAGCACCCAGACCAGCCAGACGATCAGTGATTTTAGAGGCCTTCAGATCGGACCCCTGCACCCGATAACCCAGGTTCAACAGTACCTCGGCAATGCCTGACATCCCGATCCCACCGATCCCGACAAAGTGGATCGGACCTACATCCTGCGGCAGTTTGGTTGCTGGGTTCATGTGGTCTCCTTCTGCGCCAGTTGTTCGACAAGGGCCACCAGACGCTCGGTTGCGTCCGGTGCCCCGACTGACAAGGCGGCATGGGCCATTTTCTGTGCGGCTTCGGGGTTGGTCAAAACCGTGGTCATTTGTTCGGTTAGCGAAGAAACGTCAAGCATGTTTTCGGGGATCATGATCGCCCCGCCCGCCTGAACCAGTCCGCGTGCATTGGCTGTCTGGTGGTCGCCTGCCGCCGCGGCAAAGGGGATCAGTATCGACGGGCGTCCGATGACCGAGATATCAGCGACGCTGGATGCGCCCGAGCGGGAGACGACCAGCTGCGCTTCGGACATCCGGCGGGGGACATCCTGAAAGAACGGTTGCACATCGGCCAGGATGCCGTGATCGGCGTAGAATGCAGTGACACGCTCTCCATCCTCGTCGCGGGCCTGATGGGCAACCCGAACATAGCGGCGCAGATCTTCGGGCAAAGCTGCAATCGCCCCCGGCACAACATCGCTGAGGATACGAGCCCCCTGAGAGCCGCCCATCACCAAGACCGACATCGGGTAGTCCCCCGGTGGAATGTAGGGCGCGGCCGCGCGGTCCAGCACAGCGGCGCGGACAGGATTTCCGGTGTGAATACCGTTCGAGTCTTCGGGCAGATCCGTGGGCCACACACCACAGGCTACATGCGCAACCCGGGTTGCGAACAGCTGGTTCACGCGCCCCAGAACACCGTTCTGTTCGTGGATCATGCGGGGAATTTTCAGCAGGGTTGCGGCGCTGAGTGCCGGGATCGACGGGTATCCTCCAAAGCCCACGACCACATCCGGCTTATCGCGCATCATGCCAAATGCCATGGAGGTAACACCGCCTGCAATCTTGGGCCCGGCCAGCACCTTGGCAGCCAACCCGCCGCGCGCGAACGTGGCGGAGGATGCTTCGACAATTTCGGTCGAATGCGGGAAACCACTGGTATATCGCGCGCCGCGCGCGTCGGTGGAGAGACGCACGCGCCAGCCTTTATACAACATTGCCTCGGCCAGTGCCTGCGCAGGGAACATGTGGCCCCCGGTGCCGCCAGCCGCAATCAATAGGTAGGGTTTGCCCATCAGCCTCGTCCGCGCAGAATATCGCCAAGTTCGCCCTGTGGGCGGGTTCGGGTGAAGGCCAGCAACATGCCAACTGCGATGCCGCCGGCAATCAGCGACGAGCCACCATAGCTGACAAACGGCAAGGTCATGCCCTTTGCGGGCAGCAGGCGCACGGCAACGCCCATGTTGATCATCGCCTGAACGCCGAACATACAGGCTAGACCAGTGCCCGCCAGGCGGATGAACATGTCACGCTCACGCATCAGGCGCAAAAGCGAACGCACCACGATGATCGAATACAGAGCGATGATGATCAGCACAAGGATCAGGCCGTATTCCTCGGCCGCGACAGCAATGATGAAGTCTGTGTGGGCATCGGGCAGCGACCATTTCACCTGTCCTTCGCCAACGCCAACGCCAAATAGCCCGCCTTCGCGGATGGCGTTGGTGGCATAGCCAAGCTGGGTGGTCGGGTCGACCTCTTGATTCAGAAAGCCATCAATGCGGCGGGCGAAGTGGTCGGAATTGGAATAGGCAAACATGCCGCCCAGAACAACGACCCCGGCCATGCCGACCAGCAGCAGCATCGGCGCACCGGCGACGAAGTACATCACACCCCAGCCGAATAGGATTAGACAGGCCTGACCGAAGTCAGGCTGCATCACCAGCATGCCAACAATGGCCATGCACAAGGCGAACGACCAGATCCGCCCCGGTGGGCCATTGATTTGCTGGGACGCTGCCAACAACCATGCGGCCACAACGACGAAACCGGGTTTCAGGAATTCCGAGGGTTGTAGCGAGGCAAAGCCCAGCGAATACCAACGCACGGCACCTTTGCCGAAATCAGTGCCGAAGATGGGCAGGAAGGCCAGCGCCACGAATGAAGCCAGAAAGCCCAGTACCGCCAGACGTCGTACAAGCGTCGGCGACATCATCGAGGTCAACAACATAGAAACCAAGGCCAACCCGCCGAACAATGCCTGTCGCTCTACATAGTGAAAGGGATCAAACCCGTTGCGACCTGCCAGCGGTGGCGATGAGGCCAGCCCCAACAACAGCCCGATCACAAACAGGATCAGTACGCAGGACATCGTCCAACGATCAATCGTCCGCCACCACTTTGGTAGAATCGGTTCGCCGCGCTGGTCCTGGACCGCGCCATACACCATCTCAGTCATGAGATACCGCCACTATCTGCCTCAACAACGTCCCGTTTTTCGGGATCTGATTGAGAGTCTACAGGGAAATTCGCGTTTGGGCCAGTGGAATGACGGGTCGCGGCGGAAAACAATTGGCGGCGTGCGGAACCTTGCCGGGGCGGGTTTTGTGCCGCCAGACGCTTTGTCGAATTGCGCTAGTCGACATCCTCGACAGGGCCATCTGCCTTAACCCAGGCGCTGAACCCACCTGCGATATGTGCGACCGGGGCCAGACCCATTTCCATTGCCGTCTTGGCGCTGAGCGCCGACCGCCACGCGCTGGCACAATAGAAGACATATGTTTTGTCCTGATCGAAGATGTCTCTATGATAAGGACTTTCCGGGTCGATCCAGAATTCCAGCATGCCACGTGGACATGAAAAAGCGCCGGGTATCTTACCCGCGCGTTTCAACTCGCGAATATCGCGCAAATCGACCAGAACATGCTCTTCGCTGTCAATCAAACCTTTGGCTTGCTCGATCGAGATAGTCGTAACGACGGCATTTGCCTCGGCAAGCAGGGCTTTGATCCCCTTCGTGATGGTCTGTGACATGGGCGATGTTCCTATGTTTCGGGGTTCGTATCGGAGCTTGAACAATTTGCTTGAATCTACCTGAGTGCAGGCAGCCCGGCAAACGCAATCCCGACAGGCAACCTCTTGCCTTCCTCAACGATCCACGCCATGCGCTGGATATGACCTATGACACGATCATCCTTGGGGCCGGTGCAGCCGGTATGATGTGCGCGGCCCATTGCGGAGGGCGCGTTCTGGTGATCGATCACGCGAAGGCCCCGGGTGAGAAAATTCGCATCTCGGGCGGTGGGCGCTGCAACTTTACCAACATGTATGCGGCCCCCGATAACTTTCTGTCGCAGAACCCCCATTTCTGCAAATCGGCGCTGGCGCGATATACCCAGTGGGATTTCATCGATCTGGTAAACCGGCACGACGTAGCATGGCATGAAAAGACGTTGGGCCAGTTGTTCTGCGACGGCTCCTCCAAGCAGATCATCGCGATGCTGCTGACTGAGATGGAGCGCGCGGGTGCCGAGCTTTGGGTGCAGACTTCACTGCGTTTCCTCCGCAAGTCCGACGCCGGGTTTGCCTTGGAGGTCGAACGCGAAGGGCAAAGGCACAGCCTAACCTGTAACAATCTGGTGCTGGCGACGGGCGGCAAGTCGATCCCCAAGATGGGTGCCACGGGACTGGCCTATGACATAGCGCAGCAGTTTGGGTTGCGTCTGACCAACACCCGCGCGGGTTTGGTGCCGTTCACATTCTCGGACGGTAAATTCAAGGATTTGTCGGGGGTGTCCCTGCCAGCTCGACTGTCCAATGACCGGACAAGCTTTGACGAGGCCCTGCTGTTCACTCATCGTGGCCTCAGCGGCCCTTCGGTGCTGCAATTGTCATCCTATTGGCGCGAAGGCGAGGCGATCCGGGTCAACCTGATCCCCGATCTGCCTTTGTACGACCTTCTGCGCGACCAAAGACAGGCGTCCGGGCGCAAGGACCTGAGCACCGAGTTGGCGCGGCATCTGCCAGGGCGACTTGTGGACTACCTTGGCCAACAGCTTCTGGTGTCCGGCAAGCTAGCCGATCAGTCAGACACGAAACTGGCTGAACTGACGAAAGCGCTTTCCGATTGGCACCTCGTGCCCTCGGGCACCGAAGGGTATCGCACTGCCGAGGTGACCTTGGGCGGGATAGATACGGATGATTTGTCGTCAAAAACGATGGAGGCCAAGGAAATCCCCGGCCTCTATGCAATTGGCGAAGCGGTGGATGTCACCGGATGGTTGGGCGGCTACAATTTCCAGTGGGCGTGGTCCTCGGGCCACGCCGCCGGAACCGCGATTGCTGGTGATTAACCGACTACGTTGTAGCCACGACCACGCATGCAATTCCGCACAATGACTTCCTTGTTCTGGTTCTTGCCGATGGCATCAGCACTCGCCCCCAACAAAGCACCTGCAACAGCAGCACGACCCAGATTGTCGCTGCTGTCCTGAACAATCCCTGTGACTGCGGCCGCACCTGCCGCACCGATAGCTGCGTTCCCGGCAGTGCTACCGTCAATAGTTGCCTGCGATGCAGCCAATTGCTGGCATTGCGCCAGATCGTTGCTGTAGTTCGGCCCAATCGGCCCATCGATAACCGGCTGATAGCTAGCCCCGGTATTCGCGCAGGCACCAGCCAGCATCAAAGCGGGAACAATCATAAGAGATTTACGGTTTGGCATATTCATGACCTCGTGTTGAGCTATCGAGAAACAAAACAAATTCTTAAATGGCGTCAAGCCAATCACCTCGGACTCTGTCCGAAACGGCGGTCAATTGCAAATGAGCTAGTCTTCCAGTTGGCTTTTGACCTGTTCCGCGAAATCGTCTCCGCGCTGTTCGAAATTGTCATACTGGTCAAAACTGGCAGCGGCCGGGGCGAGCAATATAGTCTCCCCCGGATGGCTGTCTGCCACTGCTTGCGCAACGGCCGCCTCCATGGTCGTGCAGACCTGTGCGTCAATGTCCAACTGCATGGCAAAATTTGCCGCCTCACGCCCGATGACATAGGCCCTGAGAACGTCTTTAGTGGCCCCGTTCAGGGCCACGATACCGCCCTCTTTCTCTAACCCGCCGCAAATCCAGCGAATCTTTTTGAAGGCACTTAGCGCTTTGATAGCGCTGTCCACATTGGTCGCCTTGGAGTCGTTGACATAGGTCACACCATCGGCTTCGGCGATGATCTGGCTGCGATGCGGCAGACCCGGATAGCTGTGCAACGCATCTTCGATCACCCGTGGTGCCAGACCCAGCGACCTGCAGGCAGCATAGGCTGCACAGGCGTTCTGGTGGTTATGCGCACCGGGCAGGCCCTTGATGGCGCGCAAATCGATCGAACCGGCCTGACGCCCCTTACGGTATTCCGACAGGAAACCTTTACGAGCAAAAACCTGCCATCCCGGCCCTGTAAGCTTGCGCGCAACCGAAACGCGGATCACCCGGTCATCGGTCGGGCCTTCGGCCAACTGGCCTGCCAGAAATGCGCCTTCGGCCTCGTCCACGCCAATGACGGCGCGATCCGGGCCACCTTCCGCGAACAGGCGCCGCTTGGCTGCAAAGTACCCGCCGATGCCGCCATGCCTGTCCAGATGATCTGGTGAGAGGTTGGTAAACACCGCCACATCCGGCGTCAGCGCGCGGGCCAGCTCAGTCTGATAGCTGCTGAGTTCCAGCACAACGACCGAGCCATCACCACCTGGTTCGATATCAAGCACCCCACGCCCGATATTACCGGCCAATTGCGCATCTCGTCCGGCCTCGGTCAGGATATGGTGGATCAGTGCGGCCGTCGTGGACTTGCCGTTTGACCCAGTAACCGCAATCACCCGTGGTGGAGTTTCGAACTTGCCCCAATCCTGATCCGCGAAAGACCGGAAGAACAGGCCGATGTCGTTGTCCACCGGAACACCGGCTTCAAGCGCTGCGGCTACAACCGGGTTTGGCTTTGGGTAAAGATGCGGAATACCTGGCGAGACCACCAGCGTAGCAACATCGTCGAAGGCGCCATGGCGCAACAGATCGGCGCAGGTAAATCCTTCCTGCTCGGCCATATCAAGCGTGGTCGGATTATCGTCCCAGCAGATGGGCGTGGCTCCACCTGCAAGAAGGGCGCGTGCCGCCGCCAGACCCGAACGGCCCAGCCCCAGAACAGCCACCTTTTGTCCTGAAAACCCTTTGACCGGGATCATACTGCCCTACCTTCACTTCAATCTTGAATTGGCCGCCACACTGCACCGAAGAAATTGCCATTGGCAAGGGCGGCATCAGGCTCGTGCGGCAGCGCGAGCCGGGCCCAACATGTGCAAGGCAGGCCGCAGGCCCGTCGAACCCGGCGGGAGCATTACCTGACTTTGAGGGTCGCCAGACCAATCATCGCCAGGATAAGTGAGATGATCCAGAAACGGATGACAATCGTAGGTTCCGCCCAGCCCTTTTTCTCATAGTGGTGGTGGATTGGCGCCATCAGAAAAACCCGTTTGCCAGTACGCTTGAAGTAAAGCACCTGGATGATCACACTCAGCGCTTCGACCACAAACAGGCCGCCAACTACCGCAAGAACCAGCTCGTGTTTGGTCGCGACGGCAATGGCACCCAGCGCACCGCCCAAAGCCAAAGACCCGGTGTCGCCCATGAAGACAGCTGCTGGAGGAGCGTTATACCAAAGGAAGCCAAGACCCGCACCAAACAGGGCCGAGGTAAAGATAAGGATCTCGCCCGTGCCTGGCACATAGTGCACATCCAGGTATTCAGTGAAGTCCACCCGTCCAACGGCATAGGCGATGATCCCAAGGGTCGAGGCCGCAATCATCACCGGCATGATGGCCAGCCCGTCTAAACCGTCTGTCAAATTCACCGCATTCGCAGCGCCAACGATCACGATGATTGCGAACGGAATGTAAAGGACACCAAGGTTGATCAGTGTATCTTTGAACACCGGCAGGGCCAGCTGGTTTTGCAACGCATCGGGATGGTTCAGGGATGCCCACCCTGCGGCCAGCACCGCGATGATGACCCCCAAAGCAAGCCTCATTTTGCCAGAAACACCTTTGGAATTCTGCTTGGACACTTTTGCATAGTCATCAGCAAAGCCAATTGCCGCATACGCCAGCGTTACAAACAGCACCATCCAGACATAAGGGTTGTCCCACCGGGCCCAGATCAGGGTGGATGTCAAAAGCGCGCCCACGATCAGCAATCCACCCATGGTCGGCGTTCCAGCTTTGGACAAATGGCCCTCGGGCCCGTCGTCACGGATTGGCTGACCTTTGCCCTGCTTCTTGCGCAGCACGTTAATCAGTGGTTTGCCAAACAGAAACCCGAATATCAGTGCAGTCAGGAAAGCGCCGCCTGCGCGGAATGTGATGTAGCGGAAGAGGTTAAAAAAATCTCCCCCGTCCGACAGGGCGGTCAGCCAATAGAGCATTATAAGACCTTTCTCAAACGCGTTTCACGGGTGGGTTACACATCAGGCGCGCCCCCTTGCCCCATTTTCCGCAAACCGTCAACAATCCGTGCCAATGCCATGCTGAGAGACCCTTTGGCCAGAACCGCATCGCCGGGCCGGATCACGTCCGGCAGATGCGCCGCCATCTCATCGCTGGTTTCAAACCACAGCCCGCGCCGACCTTCCGGCAACGCCTGATACAGGGCCTGCATCAACGGGCCGATGCAATGTACCTGATCAATATGCGCCATGGCGCCCACGCCTGCCACGTCGGCATGCATCGCCTGTTCTTCTGGGCCCAACTCTTTCATATCGCCCAGAAAAGCGATCCGTCGTGTGCCTTGAACCGCGGCAAGAACATCAAGGGCCGCTACCAGCGATGTGGGGTTGGCGTTATAGCTATCATCCAGCACTTCGATTTGCCCGCCTTTAGGCAGTGCGATGATCTCGCGCACCCCGCGCCCTTGCACCGGTGACCAGAGTTTCAGACCAGCGATGGCCCGATCAATACCGACACCCAATTCACGGCAAGCAGCCAAAGCGCCGAGGGCATTCATCGCAAAATGCGTGCCCGCCGACGCCACGTCATAGGCAAAAGTTTTTCCGCCTAGTGTCGCCACAGCGTGAATCGAGTCTGATAATTGCTCGACATCCGTCAAAACAAAATCTCGGGCTGCACGGCCGAAATCGACTGTTTTCGCACCCAGCGCCTGCGCGTGTTGGCGCAGAATATCAGCATGTTCGATATCTGCATTGACGACAGCGGTGCCGCCTGCGGTCAATCCGTCGAAGATCGCTGCTTTTTCATGAGCAATACCAGCAACCGAGTCAAACGCCTCCAGATGCACGGCGGCAACCGTTGTGACCAGCGCGACATGAGGGCGGGCTTGTCGCGCCAGAGGCGAGATTTCACCCGGATGGTTCATGCCGATTTCGATCACGGCATACTCGGTCTGCCGGGGCATCCGGGCCAGTGTCAGAGGAACACCCCAGTGGTTGTTGTAGCTGGCAACGCTGGCATGCGTGCGGCCTTGTGTCGATAGAATCGCAGCCAACATTTCCTTGGTCGAGGTTTTGCCGACACTGCCGGTTACCCCGATAACTTTTGCCGCTGTTCTGGCCCGGGCAGCCTGTCCCAATGCCTCTAGCCCGGCCTGCACGTCTTTCACGATCAACAAGGACGCATCTTCAGAGACACCTTCTGGAATACGCGAGACCAGCGCAGCGCCTGCGCCTTTTTCAAGCGCCTGTGCAACAAAATCATGCCCGTCACGTGCCGCCTTGAGGGCCACGAAAAGATCACCAGGCCGCAGCGTGCGCGTATCGATGGACACACCGTTTGCCACCCAATCGGTGGTGGCGCGCCCTGCGGTTGCGCCGGCGGCCTCGCCTGCAGTCCAAAGGGTCATGCGACCCTCCCATCCAATGCTGCGACCGAGATACTGGCCTGTTCGACATCATCGAACGGCAGAACCTGATCGCCGACAATCTGGCCCGTTTCATGCCCTTTACCCGCAATCAACAACGCGTCGCCCGGTTGCAGGGCGTCAATGCCACGCAGGATGGCTTCGGCCCGATCAGCCACTTCAGTGGCTCCTGGGGCTCCGTCCATCACCGCAGCGCGAATTGTGGCCGGATCTTCGCTGCGCGGGTTGTCATCGGTGACAAAGACGATGTCGGCGTGATTTGTCGCAGCACTGCCCATCAAGGGGCGTTTGGTTGCATCACGGTCCCCCCCCGCGCCAACAATGGCGATCAGACGCCCTATCACATGCGGACGCAAGGCTTTCAGTGCCGTCGCAACCGCGTCCGGTGTGTGGGCATAGTCAACAAAGATGGCCGCGCCATTTTCGCGGGTTGCGGCCAGTTGCATGCGGCCTCGCACAGTTGTCAGATGCGGTAACGTTTCGAACACGCGCTCCGGGTCATCCCCGGCTGCAATCACCAACCCGCAAGCGAGCAGTATGTTTTCAGCCTGAAACCCACCGATCAGGTTCAGACGAGTCAGGAAGGTTTTGCCTTGCCAGGAAAACCGCAGATCTTGTCCTGTCGCGTCAAAACGCTGGTTCATCAGACACAGGTCTGCCTGTCCAAGCCCAACCGACAGCACCGATTGGCCGCGCGCTTCGGCGATCCGCCGCACCTGCCCGCCTTTCGGGTCACTCAGATTGATAACTGCGACACCGTCCTGTGGCAGAACCCGATCAAACAAACCCGCCTTGGCGTCGAAATACGCCTCGAACGTTTCGTGATAGTCCAGATGGTCCTGCGTGAAATTCGAAAACCCGGCTGCGGCCAACTGCACGCCGTCAAGGCGGCGTTGTTCAAGACCGTGGGAAGACGCTTCCATCGCGGCGTGGGTTACACCATTATGGGTCGCTTCAGCCAAACATCGATGCAGAGTGATCGGCTCGGGCGTTGTGTGGGCCAGCGGTGCGGTCCAAGCTCCTTCCACCCCGGTTGTGCCAAGATTGACGGCAGCATGGCCCAGCTCGGTCCAAATTTGACGCACGAATGTTGCGACGGATGTCTTACCGTTGGTGCCGGTGACGGCCACAATGGTCTGCGGTTGCGCCCCGTACCACAGCGCGGCACATCCGGCCAAGGCCTGCCGGGGGTCTTCGGTCACGATCAGGGCCACATCCGAGGCCGACAGATCAGTCGCGGCGATTTCGGCGCCCTCGGCATCGGTCAAGATCGCAGCTGCGCCCATACGCAACGCATATTGAATGAACTCTCCGCCATGAACCCGTGTGCCCGGAAGGGCCGCGAACAGGTAACCATCCTTGACCTCGCGGCTATCGACGGCCAGCCCGGTGATCGACGGGTTCGCACCCCCCCGCGCAGTCAGGGCCAGCTGGCTAAGTTTCTTTGACTGATCGCCCATAACCCACCTTCTGTCCAACAACCTAGTTCGAGGTCAGGGTTATAGCAGCGCCGGCTTCAGGCTCAAGCCGGGGACGCAAGCCCAAAAGCGGTGCGATCCGACCGATCAATTCGGCGGCGACAGGAACTGCAGTCCAGCCTGCCGTTCGGCGCTTTTCGCCGTAGGCCACGATGGACGGTTCGTCCAGTGTGACGATCAGAACGTATTTCGGATCGTAAGACGGGAACATCGTGGCAAAGGTGGCAATGACCTTATCGTCATAATACCCACCGCGGGGTTTCGGTTTGTCGGCAGTGCCGGTTTTGCCTGCAACGTAATACCCCGACACATCGCCAAAACTTGCTGTCCCTTCCGTGACGACCTTGCGAAGCATCTTCTGCGCCTGACGGGCCGTGTCCTGCGACATCACTCGCGGCCCATATTGCGGGCCATTTTTGCGCAAAATTGTCGGGCTTACATAGTGGCCGCCATTGGCGATGGCCGCATATCCTGCTGCCAAATGCATTGGGCTGGTCGACAACCCATGGCCGTAGGAGATGGTCACGGTGCTCAGTTCGCCCCATTTCTTGGGCTTAAGGGGTTCGCCACCTGCGGCTTCGACAATTTCGAACGGCGTAGGTTCGAACATACCAAGCGTTTCCAGGAAGGCCTGCTGCCGCTGCGCGCCGATCTGCAAGGCTAGGCGACCAGTGCCCCGGTTAGAGCTGTGCACGATCACATCAGCCACGCTGATTTTGCCGTAGTTCTTGCCGTTAAACTCACCAATCGGAAACCGGCCAATTTTCATCGGGCCCGAAGTGTCGATGATCGTGTTCGAATTCACCAGGCCCAGTTGCACCGCCTGCGCTGCTGTGAAGATTTTGAAGACTGACCCAAGCTCGTAAACACCCTGCACATAGCGGTTGAACAAGGGGCTGTCCGACGGATCAAAGCCCGAGGTTGGCGGGCGCGGACGGTCGTTGGGATCAAAGGAGGGCAACGACGCAGCCGAAACGACCTCGCCCGTATGCGCATTCATCAAAACAGCCGAGGCCCCTTTGGCGTTCATGATCTTCATGCCACCATACAGCACTTGTTCGACCGCGGCCTGAATGGTCAGGTCCAGCGACAGTTGCAGGGGTTTGTTGCCGTTGGCCGGGTCACGCAAATAGTCGTCGAACTTTTTCTCGACCCCGGCCACGCCGATGACTTCGGCCGCGCTGACGCCTTCGCGCCCAAACCCGGAACCACCTAGTATATGTGCCGCAAGACGGCCATTGGGATACAGGCGCATCTCGCGCGGGCCGAACAAGATGCCCGGATCGCCGATGTCATGTACCGCCTGCTTCTGTTCGGGCGAGATCCGCTTTTTGATCCAGATGAACTTGCGGTTGCCAGTGAAGTCCTTGATCAGGCGCTCTTTCTCCAGATCTGGGAAGATCGCGACAAGCTGGTCGGCTGCCGCGTTCGGATCGATCATCAAAGGCGGTTGAGCATAAACCGAGTAGGTGTCGAGATTGGTCGCCAGGATGCGCCCTTCACGGTCGACAATATTGGCCCGCTGCATGGCAATTGCGGCACCGGGCGCACTGGCCAGCGGTTCCTGGGCCTCGGATGTGGCAAGCATG
This sequence comes from uncultured Ruegeria sp., assembly GCF_947504215.1. Taxonomy (GTDB): domain Bacteria; phylum Pseudomonadota; class Alphaproteobacteria; order Rhodobacterales; family Rhodobacteraceae; genus Ruegeria. The sequence continues at coordinate 599,576 of NZ_CANNGO010000001.1, forward strand.
CCCATGCGCACGCCCACAACGGAAAAGGCGCAGAAAAAGAACAGCCCAAGTACAAGCAGGCGCCCTTCGGCCCGGGCGCGTGCCCGGTCCTTCATATCTTCGTGGCGCTGGCGGATGTTTTCCCGTTCAATCGCCTTGGGGTTTTCGCCACGGGCGCGGGCATCCAGAACGCGGGCCAACGGGCGGAGTGGCGTGCGGGTCATGGGAACTGCACCTCGCCAAGGGCCTGAATGTCGGTGATTGCCTGCAGCTCGATCGGATCAACAATCGGCAGATCCGGGTCTTCGGCATAGGTGATCTGATCGGCCCGCCCGAACTGTTCAGAACGCAGCGGCAGCAGACCAAGGCGTTCGAAATTCAGATCCGCCAGTTCTCGCAGCCGATCAGGGCGGTTCAGGTAGGCCCATTCTGCGTTCAGCACGGCTAGCCGCACCTGTGCGGTGCCGATTTGTCGCTGCAACCCTTGGGTTTCTTTCAACACCTGCTGGGTACGGTAGTTTTCCTGATAGGCCCATAATGCCAATCCGAACACCGCCAGAGCAGTCAACACATACAAAAAACCCTTCATCTTGCCCTTCCCCCAAGTTGCGGCATGCCGATAGCGCGGGCATCGATTTCCCCCGCAGGGGCATCCGTGCGCACTGCAACGCGCAGCTTGGCCGAACGCGCGCGTGGATTGTCCTGCAATTCCTGATCATCCGGACCAACGGCCTTACGGGTTTTCAGGTGAAACTGCGGCTGTTCTTCTTTCATTTCAGGCGCATAACGATTGGCCCGGCCTGTTTTGCCCGCGCGCGACTGAAAGAACCGTTTCACCATCCGATCCTCGATGGAATGGAAGGTGACAACGGCCAGTTGCCCGCCGAGTTTCAACGCCCGTTCAGCCGCCATTAGGCCTTGAAACAGCTCTTCATATTCTGCGTTTACTGCGATGCGCAGGCCTTGGAAGCTGCGTGTTGCTGGGTGTGATTGCCCGGGTTTTGGGCGCGGCAGGCAGGACTCGATGATCCCGACCAATCGCAAGGTTGTTGTGATCGGCTCCTCAGCACGCGCTTTTACGATGGCTCTGGCGATGCGACGGCTGGCGCGTTCTTCGCCATAGTGAAACAGAATGTCGGCCAGCTGCGCCTCGGTCGCAGTATTGACCAGATCGGTAGCGCTGTCTCCATCCTGGCTCATGCGCATATCCAGCGGACCGTCTTTCATGAAGGAGAACCCGCGCTCGGCCTGATCCAGCTGCATGGAAGAGACCCCAAGATCCAGAACGATGCCGTCCAGATCATGGGCATATTCATCCATGCGCGAAAACACACCTTGCTGCATCACCAGACGGTCGCCATAGTCCCCGGCCCAATCGGCAACCATTTCAAAAGCCAGCGGATCGCGATCCACACCAATGACCTTATCCGCGCCAGCTTCAAGCAATCCGCGGGTGTAGCCCCCAGCACCAAAAGTACCATCCAACCAGATGCCTGAAACAGGGGCCACCGCAGCCAGCAAGGGGCGCAGCAAAACTGGGATATGTGGTTTATCCGAGGAGGGGGTCGCGCCGGCCATGCCGCTACGCATCCCCGGTGCCATCAAGGAACTGCAGCGGATCGAAATCTTCGGGCAGATCGTCCAGCCAATCTTCGGCTGCGGCCAGTTCCTCGGCCTCGTAGGTTTCAGGCTTCCAGATCTGGAATGTATCACCGGCAGCTATGAAGAACGCCTCATTCTCAAGATCGATCTTGCTGCGCAACTTGGCGGGCAGCACCAAGCGCCCGGTCTCATCCACATTGGTCGGGAACGACTGACCGTGGAACATGCGTTGCAACATCCGGCGCTGCATCGAGCCGCGCGGCAAGGCATCGATCTTGGCGTCAACCTCATCGATGGCCTGCATCGTATAACACTCAAGATATTTGCGGCGGTGGTCACCGTAGACAATCACCAGTTCAGGACTGTCTCCGGGCTGCCAATTGGGATCGGACGCTTCAAGCACACGGCGAAACGAGGCAGGGATCGAGACCCTGCCTTTTGTGTCCACCTTATGGTGGCTTTCACCTCTAAACCTGCGCGCCAAGACGACTGTCCCTTTCGCTTGCGCCCCACCAGAAAACTACGTTCCCCCGGAAGTAAAAACGGCGGGTTGATCTGCTGCCACTGATCAACCCGCCGCATTGACCCGCTGTGCGGGATGTCCAGCTGCACGCGCCACCTGGGGGGATGTCTGCTCGCCCGCGCGCCGGATCTCTTGATTGATGAAAGCGAGATGCCTGTATGAAACCTGATTATTTTTGGTTCGGGGTCGTTTGGCGCCCCTGCTGCCTCGTCCTCATCGGATGAATAAGGGATGCCATGGGAATTCATGGAAATCAACTAGTATTTTTAAACTAGGAACGACTCAAGCAGCGTAATACTGACATTCTTATCGTGAAAAACGCACCATGTACACACTATGTCGACATATCGATCTAGATAGACACAACATATGCGCAGATAGGTGGCTATCAAAATTTCCCATGATTTCCCGCAGAGATCAGACTTTAGTGCAAATACCTTTCAAACCTGCGGTGAGTTTCAGTATTTCGCTACGAATCACGCACACCCTGTAAGACAGGTCACATGCCTTTCACAAAGCTCAACCGACCCTCCCATGGTTTCCCATGTCATCGCCGCACGCGCACCAAACTCACACAGCAGGCAAACGATGGTTTCCCACCGCACAAATTTTAGAGTTGGGCGCACAAACATGAAGCATCCACTTGCGCTAACATTTTTTTGCAAATTCCTGACGCAAACCAGACGCGCGCCAAACCCATATTTTTAGGGCGAATTTCCAAATCAACACCCAACGAATTGATATCTATGCGTTTGCTGCATAGCAGCATTGACGACGCCAGCTATTGTGCAATTGCAGCATTCACCTATTTTCAGTCTCAAGCAAACGCCGGAACACACCGGCAACAACATGAGACATCGGGTTACGCACATGACAGTGGCAACCAATACTTCCGCGCTGAAAGGCGCATCCACAGGTGGGCTGAGCGCTCTGATCGAAGCAGCAAAAACGCGTTTTGATCGCTATCGCATGTACCGCCAAACGGTCAGCGAACTGGCATCTTTGTCGGATCGCGAACTGGCCGATCTGGGCCTGCACCGTTCGATGATCCGCCGCATTGCAATGCAAGCGGCCGAAGAAAACGCGGCGCGTTAAGCACCTGAAGAACAACCGAGATCAGGCCCTCCTCCTCCCTTTGGGTCTGTAATCAGCGGCGGCATCTCTCCTCCTCCCTGATGCTGCCGCATCTAATACCGGCCCTGATTGCCGGAACTTGATACATCGGGGCTCTCCTCCTCCCTGCCCTGATGTTGAAAGCGCGCGGCGACGTCTCCTCCTCCCTGATGTCGCCGCGTCTTCCCATACCGGGATCAAACCCGGGTTCGTATACATCGGGGCTCTCCTCCTCCCTGCTTCGATGTTAATAAGAACGGCGGTTTCCTCTCCTCCTCCCTGGAAACCGCCGTTTTTGATTTCCCCAACACGAAAAAAGCGCCACAGCCAGAGCTGGGCGCCTTTTGTAAAAAAGAGCATGTGCCGTCAGGCACATTCCATATGATTAAAACGGAACATCGTCCTTGGCGGACAAAAACCGAGAGACAACTTTCTTGGTGCCGGCCTTGTCGAAATCCACTTCGACCTTGTCGCCCTCGATCCCGATCACACCGCCATAGCCAAACTTTTGGTGAAACACCCGCTCGCCCAGTGTGAAACTGGCCACGGCAGTGGCATCGATCACCGTATTGCGGCTCTCTTTTGGTTGCGACATACCATACTGCCCTTGCCGGGCCTGCATTCGCCGCCAGCCAGGAGAGTTATAGACATTCGCCTCGGCCGCGCGGGTTTCGATTCCGGCTGTCGTCTGCCCCCCGCCATAAAGACCCGGAGGCGTCAGCACCTCTACATGGTCCTCGGGCAGTTCATCAATGAACCGCGATGGCATCGAGTTCTGCCATTGGCCGAAAACACGCCGGTTGGCGGCAAAAGAAATGGTACAGACCTCTTCGGCGCGAGTGATGCCGACATAGGCCAGCCGCCGCTCTTCCTCGAGGCCCTTGATGCCCGTCTCATCCATCGAGCGTTGGGACGGGAACAACCCATCCTCCCACCCCGGCAAGAACACGGCAGGGAATTCCAACCCCTTGGCCGCGTGCAGGGTCATGATCGAGACCTTGGCCCCATCCGAGTCCTGCTCGTTATCCATGACGAGACTGACATGTTCGAGGAACCCTTGAAGGTTCTCGAAGTTATCCAACTGGTTGACCAGCTCCTTAAGGTTTTCCAGCCGCCCCGGTGCCTCGGGCGTTTTGTCGTTTTGCCAGTGTCCAGTATAGCCGGATTCGTCCAATACGATTTGGGCAAGTTCGATATGTGTATGCTCGGGCGCGCCAAACCGCATCGGCGCGGTGCCATCGTCGATCACCGTCTCGTCGTCAAGTTCGATCCGGGGGCCCCGAGTCATTGCGTTCCAACGGGCCAGCCCGTCGATCAACTCGCTCAGCGCTTTACTGCCTTTCCCCTTGATCAACCCATTGTCGATCGCGATCCGAGCACCGTCGACCAAGGACACACCGTTTTCCCGTGCCGTCATCTGGATCGTCTGTTGTGCCTTGTCGCCCAGACCGCGCTTGGGCGTATTCACAATCCGTTCGAAGGCTAGATCATCCTCGGGGCTGACCACCAGCCGGAAATAGGCCATGGCATCACGGATCTCCATCCGCTCATAAAAGCGTGGCCCGCCGATTACCCTGTAGGGCAGACCGATGGTCAGAAACCGGTCTTCAAATGCGCGCATCTGGTGGGATGCGCGGACAAGGATAGCCATCTCGTCGAGATTCATCGGACGCACGCCTCGGGTACCACCCTGCATCGCGTCGATTTCCTCGCCGATCCAGCGCGCTTCTTCCTCCCCGTCCCAGTGACCGATCAGGCGCACCTTCTCGCCATTCTCCTCGGCGGTCCAAAGCTCCTTGCCCAAACGGCTTTCATTGCCTCGGATGACATTCGAAGCAGCCGCGAGAATATGTGGGGTCGAGCGGTAGTTTTGTTCCAACCGCACCACAAAAGCGCCGGGAAAATCCTTTTCGAACCGCAGGATGTTGCCCACCTCGGCCCCGCGCCAGCCATAGATCGACTGATCGTCATCGCCCACGCAGCAGATATTCTTGTGCCCGCCGGCCAGCAATCGCAACCAGAGGTACTGAGCGACGTTGGTATCCTGATATTCGTCCACGAGGATGTAGCGGAACCAACGCTGGTATTGTTCCAGCACATCCCCATGCGTCTGGAAGACTGTCACCATATGCAGCAACAGGTCGCCGAAATCGACGGCATTCAACTCGCGCAGGCGAGTCTGGTATTGGGCGTAGAGTTCAATGCCTTTGTGGTTATAAGCCCCCGCATCCGCAGTGGGCACCTTGTCCGGTGTCAGTGCGCGGTTCTTCCAGTCGTCGATGATGCCGGCCAGCGTCCGCGCGGGCCAGCGCTTGTCGTCGATATTGGCAGCCTGCACCAATTGCTTGAGCAGGCGCAGCTGGTCGTCGGTATCCAGAATCGTGAAGTTCGATTTCAGATCGACCAGTTCCGCATGGCGGCGCAGCAGTTTGGCGCTGATTGAGTGAAAGGTTCCCATCCACCTTACCGGCTCTTTCAATAGATAGGGATCGTCACGCAAACGATCCTGCATCTCGCGAGCCGCCTTGTTTGTGAAAGTGACTGCAAGTATTTGATCAGCCGCGGTTTTTCGCTTCGCTACCAGATGGGTTAAGCGCGACATCAGCGCTCTAGTTTTGCCGGTTCCCGCACCAGCCAACATGAGCACAGGTCCGTCCAATTGCTCTACCGCCTCTAGTTGGCTAGAGTTCAGAACCTTCAAATAGTCCCCGAACGACGGCACCGCCATTGCCCGCGCCGACAGCGATGCGCCCTCGAAGGCGTCCATTTCGTCAAAACTGCTCATGGCTGCAAGCTACGCCGGTTTGGTGACGAGGGAAAGAGTTTGTTCATGACTTGTTCACCTGAAATTCACCAATATGCCAAACCATTCAGCCAATTCGATTGAAACTGTCCGCGTCTAAAACGCCTGACGTTAACCCTCTGTCAAGCACTGCCCGACATTGTTGCGTTGGAGTTGGGAAGTGTCAGATCATGAATAGAAAACTATCAGAAACAACGCGACATAGACTGAAATGGGCCGGAATCAGTGCGATGCTGGTTCTCATGACCATCGCAGCCGGTTCGGGCATCTATCGTATTCCGGGCCCTTTGGTGGATCGGATGCTGCAGACCGATATTCTTCATTCCGCCGAGTTGTGGAAACGACGCGTGGTCTTTCACATGGGCAACGTTGAAGATGGCTTTCGAACCGGGCACCTGGACCCCCATGATCAGGAGTTTCTTGAAGCACTGCCGGAAGCGTCGGATGTCTATCGCTTCAAACTGTTCGACACCACCGGCCGGGTCATCTGGTCGACGCGTGGCCACGAGATCGGGCAGCTTGAAAGCGCCTCGTTCTTTCGCAACGATGTCGCACAGGGCATGATCCACTTTATTCACGAAACCTTGCCATTGTCCGAAATCGATGGGCTGGATCTACATGTCGAACACGCCAACAGCATCGAAATGCGCCACGTCGCCGAAGTTTTTGTGCCTGTGATGGTCAACGGGCGTTTTGTCGGCGCAATCGAATTCTTTACCGATTTCACCGACCTTCGCGCGACCTTTGTCAAACGGGTGCGGCTGTCTCTGATTGTCTTATCGGCTGTGGCTTTATGTGCGATGGCTGCGGTTTCTTTGGTGATCTACCAAACGAACCGATCGCGGATGTCGTCGTTGCGCAGCCGGAACACCAAGGAACGGGATCTGCTGAACGACCAGTTGCGGTTGGCGCGCGAAGTGCGCCTGTTGGGCGAACTTAACGAATGGTTACAATCAAGCCGCTCTTTGGAAGAGCTGTTTGATATGGTCGCGCGCTTCATGACACATATTCTGCCCGACGCTGAAGGCAGCGTTTATGTCTATTCGAATTCACGCGATGTGCTGGATGGCTGCGCGAGCTGGAATGGTGGCAGTCACAAAGCGCATATTCACCCCGAAGGATGCTGGGGCCTGCGTCGTGGCCGCACCTATGAGTTCGGCGCGTCCGAAATTGATTTCGTCTGCGAACATGCCGAACCGCATGATGGCAGGCCCTACTTTTGCTTTCCAATTCTGGCGCATGGTGAAACGGTTGGGCTACTGCATCTCCGGGCACAATCTTCGGAAGCGGAAGCGTTTCACGCCAGCAAAAAACTCGCTCAGATGTGCGCCGAGCAGATCAGCATGGCAATTGCCAATGTCCGGATGCGCGATCAGTTGCATGACCAATCGGTTCGCGACCCGTTGACCGGATTGTTCAACCGCCGCCATATGACCGAAAACCTGCGCAAGTCGATCAGCCGCAGCCAACAGACCGGCGCTCCGCTGAGCCTGATTGCGGTGGATGTGGATCATTTCAAAAAATTCAACGACACCCATGGTCATGATGCCGGTGACATGGTCTTGCGGGCGGTTGGTGCGGCGCTGGAACAAGGCTGTGACCGAGACGAGGTGGCCTGCCGCATTGGGGGTGAGGAATTCATGCTAATCCTACCGGACAACACGCCCGAAGACGCCGTGACGCGAGCGGAAAAATTGCGGCAGGCGGTCGAATCTGTCTCGGTCCGGTATGGCGAAAAATCCCTGCCACGCATCACGATATCCATCGGGGTGGCGCATTATCCGACCCATGGACATATGCCGCAGGACCTGATGCGCTCGGCAGATGACGCGCTCTATGCTGCCAAGGACAAAGGGCGCAATCAGATGCAGGTGGCGCGCGGGATTTCCCGCCACGAACATGCTGATCAACAGGCACGTAACGAGCTTGGAGCAGCGATCCCCCCTGCAAACGCGGCCTGACATCCTTGCCGAATCGCGCTGTAAGCCCGATCAAGCTGCATGGACCTGCACAGCACTTATCCCGGCATATCGGATCTGAAACAGCGCGCTAAACGACGACTGCCGCATTTCGTCTGGGAGTACATCGACAGCGGGACCGGCGCGGAAACGACCATACACCGCAACAGAGATGCGCTGGATCAGATCCGTTTCCCCCCCTCGATCCTGCATGGCGCGCTGGAGTTTGACACCAGCGCTCGGGTCTTGGGACATGACTATCCATTGCCATTTGGTATCGCACCCATCGGGATGTCAGGGTTAGTCTGGCCTGACGCGGAAGGCATATTGGCAAGGGCCGCAGCCGATTCTGGCATACCATACACATTATCAACAGTTGCCGGCCAATGCCCCGAAGATCTGGCGCCCCACCTTGGGGACAATGCCTGGTTTCAGCTGTACCCACCGAAAGACCCGGAAATTCGATCAGATCTGCTGAACCGGGCGTGGCAATCGGGTTTCCGAACCCTGGTTTTGACCGCCGATGTACCGGTAGCATCCCGTAGGGAACGGCAGACACGGTCCGGGCTGACGCACCCGCCGCAGATGACACCGCGACTGATGGCGCAAATCGCGCTAAGACCCGCTTGGGCTTTGGGTATGTTGCGGTACGGGGTTCCGCATATGCGGACGCTCGATAAATACATCGATGACAGCCAGAACCTGCCTCCGACGGCGCATATCGGATATCTGCTGCGCACCTCTCCGGACATGGACTATGTGAAATGGCTGCGTGATCACTGGAATGGGCCTTTTGTAGTCAAGGGCATCTTACGACCCGAGGATGCGGACCGCTTAGAACAAGCTGGTATCGATGCGCTTTGGGTCTCGAATCACGGCGGTCGTCAGTTCGATGCCGCACCCGCCAGCATCGAAGCGTTGCCCGCCATCCGCGCCGTCACCAATCTGCCGCTGATCTTCGACAGCGGGGTTGCAAGCGGGTTGGATGTTCTACGCGCACTAAGTAAGGGTGCCGATTTTGTCATGCTGGGCCGGGCATTTCTCTATGGAATTGCGGCGCTTGGTGCACGCGGCCCTGCGCATGTCATTGACATACTGAGACAGGACATGCTGGCCAATATGGGGCAAATGGGGATCGCAACACTTGCCCAATTTCCCTCGGGTCAATCAAACAATTGATGCTGCAGCGCGGCGTATGTAAAAGGAAAGCGCCTTAGGGCGGCGTTTGCGAGCGATAACATGCCGGTTCTACCCAGAACTACAGATGTACGCGGCCGTAATGTCCGCCTATTAACACGGCCATACAAAAAAGACCGGGACCTAAAATGACAGACTTCAACAAGATCCTGATCGCCAATCGCGGCGAGATTGCCATTCGCGTGTTGCGCGCAGCCAACGAGATGGGCAAACGCACCGTTGCCGTCTTTGCCGAAGAAGACAAGCTGGGCCTGCACCGTTTCAAAGCGGATGAAGCATATCGCATTGGCGAAGGGATGGGGCCGGTCGCGGCATATCTCTCGATCGACGAAATAATCCGTGTTGCCAAGGACTGCGGCGCGGATGCGATCCACCCGGGCTATGGTCTGTTGTCGGAGAACCCGGATTTCGTGGATGCCTGTGTGCAAAACGGCATCACCTTTATCGGACCGAAAGCCGAAACCATGCGCGCCCTGGGCGACAAGGCGAGCGCACGGCGGGTTGCGATCGAGGCCGGAGTGCCGGTGATACCCGCCACCGAAGTGCTGGGCGATGACATGGATGCAATCCGCAAGGAAGCTGCTGAAGTTGGCTATCCTTTGATGCTCAAGGCGTCCTGGGGCGGCGGTGGACGTGGCATGCGCCCGATCGAGTCCGAGGATGAACTGGAAGAAAAGGTTCTGGAAGGCCGCCGCGAAGCCGAAGCCGCCTTTGGCAATGGCGAGGGGTATCTGGAAAAGATGATCACCCGCGCCCGCCATGTCGAAGTGCAGATTCTGGGCGACAAGCATGGTGAGATTTACCACTTGTATGAGCGCGACTGTTCGGTTCAGCGCCGGAACCAGAAAGTCGTAGAGCGCGCGCCTGCCCCCTATCTCAGCGAAGAACAGCGTACCAATATCTGCGAACTTGGCCGCAAGATCTGCGCGCATGTGAATTATGAATGCGCGGGCACCGTTGAGTTCCTGATGGATATGGAAACGGGCAAGTTCTACTTCATCGAGGTGAACCCGCGCGTGCAGGTCGAGCACACGGTAACCGAGGAAGTCACCGGTATCGATATTGTCCAGGCACAGATCCTGATCGCCGAAGGAAAGTCGTTGGCCGAAGCGACCGGCGCAGCAAACCAGGCCGAGGTAAAGCTGAACGGTCACGCACTGCAGACCCGGATAACCACCGAAGATCCGCAGAACAACTTTATCCCGGACTACGGCCGCATCACGGCCTACCGCTCCGCCACAGGAATGGGGATCCGGCTGGATGGCGGCACGGCATATGCCGGCGGGGTGATCACACGGTATTACGACTCGCTGTTAACCAAAGTGACCGCTTGGGCGCCAACGCCTGACAAGGCGATTAGCAGGATGGACCGGGCACTACGTGAATTCCGTATTCGCGGCGTCAGCACCAATATTGACTTTGTCATCAACCTGCTGAAGCACCCGACCTTTTTGTCCAATGAATACACCACCAAGTTCATCGACACGACGCCGGACCTGTTCACCTTCAAGCGGCGACGCGATCGGGGCACCAAGGTTTTGACCTACATCGCGGACATCACCGTGAATGGGCACCCCGAAACGAAAGACCGCCCGGAACCCCGCGCCGATTTGAAAGAGGCCAAAGCCCCCGCGCCGAAGGCCGAACCACAGATGGGTGCCCGCAATCTGCTAGAGCAGAAAGGTCCACAGGCCGTTGCCGACTGGATGAAAGCACAGCGGCAGTTGCTGATCACCGACACCACGATGCGCGACGGGCACCAGTCGCTGCTGGCGACCCGGATGCGCTCGATCGATATGATCAAGGTGGCGCCCACTTATGCGGCCAACCTGCCGCAGCTGTTCAGCGTTGAATGCTGGGGCGGTGCGACCTTTGATGTGGCCTATCGGTTCTTGCAGGAATGCCCCTGGCAGCGTCTGCGTGATCTGCGCGAAGCGATGCCGAATTTGATGACTCAGATGCTGCTGCGCGGTGCAAACGGGGTTGGCTACACCAACTACCCCGACAATGTGGTGCAGGAATTCGTGCGTCAGGCGTCGCAGAACATCGATGTGTTCCGGGTGTTCGACTCACTGAACTGGGTTGAGAACATGCGTGTCGCGATGGATGCAGTCGTAGAAAACGGCAAAATCTGTGAAGGCACCGTCTGCTACACCGGTGACATTCTGGACCCGGATCGTGCAAAGTATGACTTGAAATACTATGTCGGCATGGCGAAAGAGCTGCGCGATGCGGGCGCGCACGTGCTGGGTCTGAAAGACATGGCGGGCCTGCTCAAACCAGCGTCGGCCAGGATCCTGATCCGGGCATTGAAGGAAGAGGTTGGGCTGCCAATCCACTTCCACACTCACGATACCGCCGGCATCGCCAGCGCGACCATTCTAGCCGCATCCGAGGCAGGCGTGGACGCGGTCGATTGTGCGATGGACAGTTTCTCGGGCAACACCTCGCAGGCGACGCTTGGCACCGTGGTCGAAGCACTGCGTCATACCGAGCGGGATACCGGGCTGGACATCAAAGCGATCCGCGAAATCAGCGATTACTTCGAGGCTGTGCGCGGTCAATACGCGGCGTTTGAATCCAGCTTACAGGCCCCAGCCTCTGAGGTGTATCTCCACGAAATGCCTGGTGGCCAGTTCACCAACCTCAGGGCGCAGGCGCGCAGCTTGGGGCTGGAGGAGCGTTGGCACGAAGTGGCGCAGATGTATGCCGATGTGAACCAGATGTTCGGCGATATCGTCAAGGTAACGCCGTCGTCCAAAGTGGTTGGCGATATGGCACTGATGATGGTCAGCCAGGGCCTGACTCGCGCCGAGGTGGAAAGCCCCGATACCGATGTGGCCTTTCCGGATTCGGTTTTGGATATGATGCGCGGAAATCTGGGCCAGCCTCCGGGCGGGTTCCCTGACGTCATCATCCAAAAAGTTCTGAAGGATGAGGTGCCTAAAACCGAACGTCCCGGTAAAGGTGTCGACCCTGTCGATCTGGAGGTCACTCGCGCCGATCTATCCAAGCAACTGGATGGCAAAGAGGTCGATGACGAGGATCTGAACGGCTATCTGATGTATCCTAAGGTGTTTCTGGACTACATGGGCCGCCATCGGGTCTACGGTCCGGTCCGCACCCTCCCCACCCGCACCTTCTTTTATGGCATGGAACCAGGTGAAGAGATTGCCGCCGAGATCGACCCCGGCAAAACGCTTGAGATCCGCTGCCAAGCCATCGGCGAAACCGATGAAAAGGGCGAGGTGAAAGTGTTCTTTGAGCTCAATGGTCAACCGCGCGTAATCCGGGTGCCAAACCGGTTGGTGACCTCTGCCACGCAGGCGCGTCCAAAAGCCGAAGTTGGCAACCCCAACCATGTCGGAGCGCCGATGCCAGGTGTGGTGGCTACCGTTGCCGTCGCAGCCGGACAGGAGGTTAAGGAAGGCGACATGCTGTTGACCATCGAAGCGATGAAGATGGAAACCGGTATCCACGCCGAGCGCGACGCGACGGTCAAGACTGTCCATGTCCAGCCGGGCGGCCAGATTGACGCCAAGGATCTGCTGATCGAACTGGAATAAAAGAAAAAAAGCATTAACCTACCAAAGGCCGCGCAATGTACTGCGTGGCCTTTTTTTGATGCTCTAACGGAGGCCCCCATGCTTGCCATCACTCCGATCTACGCGGCACTAATCGCGCTATTGTTCGTCGCGCTCAGCGCCAATGTCATCTCGCAACGCCGAAGCGGCCGGATTTCGGTTGGTGACGGAGGTAGCAAAGACATGATTAAGGCCATGCGCACGCATTCAAACTGTGCCGAATACGCTCCGTTTGCGCTGCTGTTGATCGCCATGGTCGAGCTGCAAGGTGCCGGTGCGCTCTTGTTGAACCTGTTGGGGCTGTCACTGTTGGGCGGTCGCGTTTTGCATGCCTACGGATTCGGGCGCACACCTCAGGTCATCATTCTGCGCCAGATCGGCATGCTATTGACCTTTGCCGCTATATTGGTTGCTGCATTTGCAAACCTTGTACTGGCGCTCTGACAAGGAAACCCTTGTCAGCAGTGCAACAGGGTAAGGGCGTCAGGGCTGCAACTGGTCGGTTTCACAGAATTCCGGCGCTTGGACAGGCTCGGCCGCCTGGGCGCCATACCTGTCTGTTTGGGCCAGCGTACCAACAACGATCAACGCCGCCAGCATTGCCATTTTCAGAGTCTCTTTCCGCGTCATCTGTCACCTCTGCTACACGCTTGTTTTTGCTTTCTGACCTTTGAACGGATCAGCGCATGAATTCCGTCGCACGAAAGATTTTTTAGCGATGAGGCGTTTTTCCTCTTGCAGCTTTGCGCCAGAATTAATACTTCACGCCTCACTCAACGGCGCGGGCGTAGCTCAGGGGTAGAGCATAACCTTGCCAAGGTTAGGGTCGGGCGTTCGAATCGCCTCGCCCGCTCCATTGAGAGACCGAAAGGTCGCCATAAGTATCTGATGCGGGCGTAGCTCAGGGGTAGAGCATAACCTTGCCAAGGTTAGGGTCGGGCGTTCGAATCGCCTCGCCCGCTCCAGATACAAGCCTCTCTGAACGGAAAAATTGATCACAATTGGCAGAGCCTCTTGCGAGCGTCAGAATGCCTTGAACGTCATCGTGGTCAAGGATCGTTCGATGCCCGGAATCACCAGAAGGTGTTCGTTGATGAAATGCCCCACATCCTCGGATTCGGGGATGTAGAGCTTCAACAGCAGGTCATACTCGCCGCTGGTCGAGTAAAGCTCGGAGTGAATTTCGCGCAGCGCGATCTCTTCGGCGACTTTGTAGGTGGTGCCGGGTTTGCAGCGGATCTGGATGAAAACGCAGGTGGACATGGCTTGACCCTGTTGGTTGAGTTGCGGGCAGGCTGGCATGCCGGGCGTGCAGGCGCAATCCCCTGCAACAGTTTGCAGCGATTGCCACGCTTGGTCTGGATCAATCCACCCTGCCCCGTCTATAAGCGCGCCTGTAGCAAAAGGAATTCGCCCATGCGCACCGCTTTGATCAGCCGTAAGACCGCCGAGACGGACATCTCGGTTGAGGTCAACCTGGACGGCACAGGCCAGTATGACAACAAGACCGGTGTCGGGTTCTTCGATCATATGCTGGACCAACTGGCGCGCCACTCGTTGATCGACATGACGATAAGCGCCAAGGGCGATTACCACATCGACGATCACCACACGGTCGAAGACACCGGCATCGCGCTGGGTCAGGCACTGACTCAGGCGTTGGGCGACAAGAAGGGCATCCGCCGTTATGGCGAATGCCACCTGCCCATGGATGACGCTCAGGTGCGCTGTGCGCTTGATCTGTCGGGCCGTCCGTTTCTGATCTGGAACGTGGACCTGCCGACACCCAAGATCGGGGCGTTCGATACCGAATTGGTACGCGAGTTCTTTCAGGCGCTCAGCACCCATGGCGGCATCACGCTGCACATTGACCAATTGCACGGTTTCAACAGCCACCACATTGCCGAGGCGGCGTTCAAGGCCGTTGCCCGCGCATTGCGGCTGGCGGTCGAGACCGATCCGCGCAAGACGGATGCGATCCCGTCGACTAAAGGCGCGCTGTAAGCGCAACTCAAAAAATCGGCCCGGTTTTCGGACAAGTTGCGCGCAGAAAGGACTCAGATGCTCACTGCGATTATTGACTATGAAAGCGGCAACCTGCATTCCGCCGAAAAAGCATTTCAGCGTATGGCGCGTGAGATGGATGCGGGCGAAGTTGTGGTGACCTCGGAAGCTGATGTTGTCGCACGGGCCGACCGGCTGGTTCTGCCCGGCGACGGGGCCTTTCCGGCCTGCGCGGCCGAACTGCGCGGGCACAAAGGCATCTATGATGCGATGGTCGAAGCGGTCGAACAGAAAGCCCGGCCGTTTCTGGGCATCTGCGTTGGGATGCAGTTGATGGCCTCGAAAGGCTTAGAGTACACAGAAACGGATGGATTGGATTGGGTCGCGGGCGATGTGGTTCGAATTGAACCGTCAGACAGCGCGCTGAAGGTACCCCACATGGGCTGGAACGATCTGGTTCTTGAAAGTGATCATCCGGTGTTTGCCGGGGTCAAATCAGGTGATCACACCTATTTCGTGCATTCCTACCACTTTCGGGTCACTGACCCAGCGCAGCGTCTGGCCTATGTGGAATACGGGCAGGAGGTCACGGCCGTGATTGGCCGTGACACAATGATTGGGATGCAGTTCCACCCGGAAAAAAGCCAGGACGTCGGCCTGCGCATGATCGGGAATTTCCTGACCTGGACCCCATGATGGGTTATTGAACGCGTGTCCATGTCTGGCCACGGCAGACCAGACCACCCGCGACGCACCCTTTGACGGTCAAGGTATTCTGGCCGTCCAACGACATCTTCGAACTGTAGGTCTTGTTCCGGTCTGGCGCCCAGATCTTACCGTCATCATATTTACCGCCACCTTCGGGAATCATATCCCAGATGATCTGCTTGCCCAGGTTTTCGTATTCCAGTTGCTCATTGCCATCTTTGTCAAAAGCGGTGTCAATCGTACCGCAAATGGCACTGCCGCAGGACCCGATGGACACGTGAAGATAGCCGCCCGTGTCGCCGGGTTGCGTTTTCCAAAGGCCGTCAACCTGATCTGCAAAGGCGCTGGTTGCCATGGCGGCGAAGACCGCTGCGAGTGTAAGCTTCTTCATAATATTCTCCCTATTTTGCATGCAGTCTGGCCCGGTCGGGGATTTCGGGCAAGAATGACTTTGCGTCGCGTTGCATCCCCTGCCCCGCTTGTGCGATATCCCGCCCGAATAACTATGACATAGGGCCGCCCGACATGATCCTCTATCCCGCCATCGACCTCAAAGACGGCCAGGCCGTACGCCTGCTGCGCGGTGAAATGGACAAGGCCACCGTATTCAACGAAGACCCGGCCGCTCAGGCCCGTGCTTTTGTCGACGCAGGATGTGACTGGCTGCACCTTGTTGATTTGAACGGCGCTTTCGCGGGCACGCCGGTGAACGCTGGCCCGGTCGAAGCGATCCTGAAAGATTGTGACGTTCCCGCCCAGCTTGGGGGTGGCATTCGCGACATGGCCACAATCGAGACGTGGTTGGACAAGGGCTTGGCCCGCGTCATTCTGGGCACGATCGCGGTCGAGAACCCAGATCTCGTTCGCGAAGCAGCGCGCGCTTTCCCCGGTCAGGTCGCTGTGGGGATTGATGCGCGCAACGGGCTGGTCGCGACCAAAGGCTGGGCCGAAGAAACCAATGTTCAGGTCACCGATCTGGCCCGCAGTTTTGAGGACGCGGGCGTTGCTGCGATCATCTACACCGACATCAACCGCGACGGCGCGATGCAAGGCCCGAATGTCGACGCCACCGCCGCATTGGCGCAGGCGGTTTCGATCCCCGTCATTGCATCAGGCGGTGTGTCTTCGATCACCGATTTGATCGCCCTGCGCGATTGTGGCGCAGATTTGAACGGTGCGATTTCGGGCCGCGCGCTGTATGATGGGGCGATAGATCTGAAAGAGGCTCTGGCAGCGCTCAGAGAATAGTCTGATGTTCGAAACGCGTGTCAAACGGACTGATTTACCCGCCAGTAGTCTGTTGCACAAGCGACTACAAAGCGGCGATTTTCTGGATTGTTTCAGCGTGGCCTCGGACCTGCCACCGCGTCGGGCGGCAGAAATCATCACCGCTTTTCCGACATGGGCAACGGCGCTGGTTCGCCTGCGTGGCCTGTTGGTGGCGCCGTTTGGGATAAGTAAGACCGGACCCGATGCCAGCGACAAGTTGGGGATTTTCCCGGTGGAGCATGATGACGAAACAGAGGTGATCGCGGGTTTCAACGACCGACATCTTGACTTCCGGGTTTCCGTACATTCGGAAAACGGTCGTGTTTCATTGGCCACTTGGGTTCATCGGCACAATCTGGGCGGGCGACTGTATCTGGCTTTGATCCTACCGTTTCACATCCTGATCGCCCGGAATGCGCTTGCGCGGGTACGCCACGCAAGCACCTGATCTGATCGCGCTTAACCGGCCGCCGCGGCTGTCAGTTTTTTCAACGCGCCGCGCATCTTTTCGATGACGGGTGATTTTTCGACCTCGTCGAATTCGTCCATTGTTTCTTTGGGGTCTTCATAGGCCAACCAAACCTGACCACCCGCGTCCTCATATGCCTGTACCTTCAGCGGCAGAAACAGGCCAGCACCGGGATCGATCATCATGGCTGGGGTCCCCAGCTTGGGGTTGCCGAAAATCAGCACTTGGTTAGCCGGGATGGGCGTTCCCACCTTTTCGGCCCCTGCCGCGTGATCGACGCGGGCAAAGACAGTTGCGCCAGCGTTGCCCACTGCGGCTTCAAGCGCGTCCAGCGCCTCTACCACAGACTTGTCTGTTGGAACTTTGATGATGTCGTCAGCCATTGCGGACAGCGCCCCTCCGAAGGTGAAAATAGTTGCCAGTATCAGTTTGCGCATATCGGACTTCCTTCTGTGAATTTCACCCTAGTTTTCACAGCTTTGCGTGTTCGGGCAATCACAAGTCTGGCATCGGCGGGGCTTTGCCGGTAGAGGTGCGGCAACAAAGGATGTTCCATGCTGAAAACCCGCATCATTCCCTGTCTGGATGTCGCTGATGGCCGTGTGGTCAAAGGCGTCAACTTTGTTGGTCTACGGGACGCGGGTGACCCAGTTGAATCCGCCAAGGCCTACGATGCAGCCGCGGCGGATGAGATCTGTTTTCTGGATATCCATGCAACGCATGAAAACCGCGGCACCATGTTCGACGTGGTACAACGCACGGCTGAACAATGCTTTGTACCCCTGACCGTCGGCGGTGGAGTACGCACCAAGGAGGATGTGCGGGCGCTGCTGTTGGCAGGGGCAGACAAGGTCAGTTTCAACTCGGCCGCGGTGGCCAACCCCGATGTGGTGGCCGAGGCGGCGGACCAGTTCGGCAGCCAGTGTATCGTAGTTGCCATCGACGCCAAAACCGTCAGCCCCGGCAAGTGGGAGATTTTCACCCATGGCGGGCGCAAACCAACCGGCATAGATGCGGTTGAATTTGCCAAAACGGTTGTTGCCAAGGGCGCGGGCGAAATTCTGCTGACATCGATGGATCGGGACGGCACCAAAGCCGGGTTCAACCTGCCCCTGACCCGCGCGATTTCAGATGCGGTGGATGTACCTGTTATTGCCTCGGGCGGCGTGGGCACCCTAGACCATCTGGTCGAAGGTGTGACCGAGGGCGGGGCAAGCGCGGTACTGGCAGCCTCGATCTTTCATTTCGGCGAATATACAATCCGAGAAGCTAAGGAACATATGGCCGCAGCCGGCATTCCCATGAGGATGGCATGAGCATTCTAAACGACCTGGCAGCAACGATTGAAGCGCGCAAAGGCGCAGATCCAGACTCCAGCTGGACAGCTAAACTACTGGCGAAGGGGCCTGAGAAATGTGCCGAAAAATTCGGCGAAGAGGCCATTGAGGCCATCATCGAAGCTATCAAGGGCGACCAAGAGAAGCTGACCGCAGAGGCGGCGGATGTGCTGTACCACCTCCTGGTTATGCTGGCGTCGCGCGATGTGGCGTTGAGCACGGTGTTGAGTGAGCTTGAGCGGCGTCAGGGGACAAGTGGCATTGCGGAAAAGGCATCGCGGCCTGACAGTTGATCCTGCGGGTTCCGCCACCCTGACTTCCCCTTTATAGTGACCGCTCGACGCGCATTCGCGCAGGACAGATCAAAGGACGCAGGAATGATCAGACCCATGGCCTATGTTTTGGCCCTGCTTGCGCTGCTAACGCTCACAGCGTGTTCTGCGCCGCCCCCGTCCAGTAGTGACGATGTTCAGCGTCTGGCAACCGAAATCCAACGTCTCGGGCCAGATGTTGACCCACAAGAGGCACAGCGCGCGGCCAGTATTGCCTATGCCTACACCGCGCAGTTGGCGCAGGAGTACCAGATCACAGATCCGCCGCTGATCCACAACACCAAGGTGAACCGAGGAACGCGCCCGCGCGGGCTGTGCTGGCACTGGGCCGAGGACATCGAACGGCGATTGAAGCAGGAAAACTTCCGCACGCTTACCCTGCACCGTGCCATTGCCAACGCCGACAACCCGTTCCGAATCGATCACAGTACGGCCATCATCAGCAGCAGTGGCGAAACCATGTATGAAGGGGTCGTACTTGACCCGTGGCGCTATGGTGGCGTGCTGTTCTGGTCGCCGTTGGCTGAAGATACCCGATACGACTGGGTTGCGCGCGAGGTGGTTCTGAAAAAACGCCGGCAGGAGCAGGTGGCCCGTTTAAAGCCCTACACCGGCGGTTAGAGTTACAGTTTTGATGAAATGATCCCGGTGCTGAACCCGCCCATGCGAAGCTCGCCAAACAGACGCTGATACTCGATCTTTGGACAACGGTTCATGATCACATCTACGTTCCGCGCCTGCGCTTTAGCAGCCGCCTCAGCATGTTCCACGCCGATCTGCATCCAGATCGTCTGCAGGTCGGGAAACACCTCCAGCGCTTCGTCAACAATCGGTGGCACCGCCTCGGACCGGCGGAATATGTCCACCATATCAACCTGATCAGTTATTTCGGCAAGATTGCCGCGTACCGTTTGACCGAACAGGTCTTTGCCAGCATGCCCCGGATTGACCGGAATGACCGTATAGCCTTTCAGGGAAAGATACCGCGCTACGTAGTAGCTGGGGCGGACAGGGTTCATCGAAACCCCTACAACGGCCACGGTCTTGGTCCGTTGCAAAATGGATTTCAGGTATTTGTCAGAATAATCGGTCATGACCCTATACTTAGCAGGGTCCAGAAAAGAAAAAAGCGCCCAAGAAACCTTGGGCGCAAGTTATGGAACGAGGGACAGTGAAATGACCCGCGGCAGTTCCGTTCCGCGGTCACTGTGACATTTAGGCATGATCTGTTTGAAAAAAAGAGGTCGCGCTCATTTTTGTGATGACTTTTCACAAATGTCGCACCTGTCCCTATTCTTGATACAGGATGGCTGGCCAGTTCTCATCAGCCATTTGAATATATTCACCTCGATCCTGATCCCAGATTTGTTCGACCTGAGGTGAATGCGTCAAGTACAATCTGCCGTCAACAACCTGCCACGCGTTTGGGTCAGTGCTTTTCAGAACACCATGCGCCACGGCGTACGAGCAATATCCACCGAACTGAGGCGCAAAAGCGCGTGGATTGCTTTCGAACATTTCCCGGTGTTCCGGAGAGGCAAAATGCCATTCCGCCCCTTTCCACATAACAGCAATCTCTGGCTCACCAAGGACTGGTACCTCGTTTTCGAAGTAAGACACGGGGTCATAGCCCGCCATGGCGGCACCGTCTGCTTCGAAGTAGACGGGCACGTCTTGTGCCTGCACAGCAGGGGAAAAAACGATGGCGGTCAGCGCGCCAAGAAGGAAACGTCGGGTCAGCATCACGGTTTCAGAATCAGGATCAGAGGGTGATAAATTGCAACTTTTGACGCCCGGTGAAACCCCCGTTGACGCGGTTGTGAACGCCTGTATCGCTGTCAGGGTGGCTTAGTCGAAGATATCTTCGATCACATCCCATGCCTCATCCAGAACGCGCGAAAACATCGTTTTCTTCTTTTTCTTGCGCTTGGATTTTCGAGAAGACGGGTAAGCCGCTACATCGCGCGTCGGCCTGGAATCTGACGTCTTTCGCTTGGGCAACATCTTCAGGTTATGCAATGGGGCACCGCAGCTAGAGCAGCTGAGCTCGTGCCGGTCTTTCCCTTTGAGCACCAGAGCGGCGCGTGTGCCGCAGTAACAGCAGGTCGCGATTTTGGACGGTCCTGGAATGGCGCTTTCCTAACTTCAGTGCTGCGATGCATATAGGGCGATTGCCGCCGCGTTTGATACGTTCAGTGAGCCGAACCCGCCAGCTGCGTCAATTTTCACCAGTTGATCCACGGTTTCTTTGGTCTTTTGCCTCAAGCCGGGCCCCTCTGCCCCAAGAACCAATGCCACTGGACGATCCTGTCCATCACCCAGCGCGGCCTCAATCGTATTTTCGGCATCACCGTCCAGTCCAAGCACCAGAAATCCCATATTTTGAAGCTCAACAATCGCGTCGGCCAGGTTTCGTACTCGTAGATAGGGCTGGCGTTCCAGCGCACCACTGGCTGTTTTGGCCAGCGCCCCGGTTTCTGGCGCAGAATGATGGCGCGTACCAATCACCGCACTGGCCCCCAGCACCTCGGCCGAACGCAGAATTGCGCCCACGTTATGCGGATCGGTCACCCGATCAAGCAATATTACCCGCGGGTGTTCGCGACCAATGCAGTTCTCAGCAAGACCACCCCAATCCAGCGGTTTGACCTCCAGCGCGGCGCCCTGATGGACAGATCCCGGATCGATCGGAGCGCTGAATTTGCGCGGATCAGCCATCTCGGCCTCAATACCGGCAAACTCAATGGCTTCGGCCAGTTTGTCCCGCGCATTTCGGGTCACAACAAGGTGCAGTTTTTGGCGTTTCGGGTTCATCAAAGCATCCCGTACGGCATGCAAACCAAACAGCCAGACAGTCTCGGATGCGGCCGCTTTGCGCGCCTGTTCCTTTTCGACGACCCACTTGGGTTTTTTCATTTCTTGGGCCTCCAAGCCGGGCGAAAGGTTTCCTGCGCCAATGCGGTATTTTCCTGTTGACGCTTCTTTAGCGCGCTAGTAATCACGCCTCCACGTCAGGTGCAACGCCTGACAGTGGGCGACAGGCCGCAAGGTGTGGCAGGGGACTGTAACTCCCTCGCGGAGACGCACGCCTGGTTCGATTCCAGGGTCGCCCACCATCTTCCAAAGATGAGTGATTTTAGCAACCAGCCTTTAATTTGGCAGGCAAGGCCATTCGTGGACAACCTGGTTATCCCGGACCGCAAGCAATCTGCCGAACTGATTCAAGACCGCCTCGCTTTGGGTGGGCCGAAGCAGGGCGATGTCACCGGGTTGAACGGATGCCGCCATTGGACCGGTCCAGACCTCTTGATTGGTTGAGCGTCCAAAGACAGAAGAATAGGCGAACCCGTTGGGATAAAGCGGATCGGCCATGTAGTACCCGCCAAAGACGGCGATATCAGTTTTCCGACGCGGCAGAAAACCCAAACCTGGCAATGTGTTACCGGGCATGACCTTGAGGATTGGCGTCGCCAGATAGGTCGCAGGTGTGAAGTCCCTCGTCGAGGCATGGTCGAAGTCTGATGGCTTCACCAGAACCGAGCCAAAAGCGATCTCGTTGGCGAACCCTGCCGCCTTGTAGGACTGAAAGGTCAGGCTGCCACCAGTATTCAAGCAAAGCCGAGAATTGGTCGCCGGAAGGGCATCAATGGCACGGCGATAGGCTTCGGCGCAGGATCGACCGGCGCGGGATCTGAGAAATGCGGGCAGCTTGGCCAAATGGGCCTCGTACCCCATTAACCCACTGAGCTGGGCATTTGGATGGGCGGCTACGGCTCGCGCGGCCTCGGCCACCTGATGAGATGTCATCCCTCCGCGGTGCAGGCCGATATCCACTTCCAACGAAATTCGCAACCGAGATTTGCTGCCCTCCGCAAGTTTCAGATACTCCTGCAAGCGATCCGGGGTATCGATCAACCATTGCACCCGATCGACTGCATCGGAACACGCCGCCAGTAAACGCGCGGCCGAACTGACTGGAAGCGGTTTGCCAAGCAAATGGTCAGTGCCGGTTTCCGCCCTGAGCAAGGCTGTCAGCATGGTCTCGGAAAAGGTCATCAGGCCTGAGGTCGGGATCAGATGTCTGATATGGTCCAACAACGGCAGACAAGGCAACGACTTGGCGACCAGACGCCGGTTTACTCCAGGATCTGCGGCCGCCAATGCGATGGTACAATTGGCCTCCAGACGGTCAAGATCGACAACCGTCACCGGTTGATCGACGCCGTAGTTGCGCAGCGTGTCAGGCAGCTGGGCCAGATACGGATCGCTCATGGTTGAAACAGCCGGGACAAAGCAGGCGTCAGGAATTTCCCGGTTGGGTCCAATCGCTCTCTCGCCGCACAGAACCGGTCGAAATCTGGGTAAAGTCTGGACAAGTCAGAGTATGTCAAGCTGTGCATCTTTCCCCAATGTGGTCTTCCGCCTGCTTCGACAAATAGCGGTTCCATCGAGTTAAAGTACTTGCGGTGATCTTCATGCGCATCAGTGTGAATTGCCACTGAAATACGCGGCCCACCCTGAAACGGTGACAAGCAGGCTGTATCGCCAGCAGTCTGCCGAACCTCGACGGGGAAATAGATATCCTTGTGATCCCTCTCCAGCAGCCGAAACACCTCAGCCAACACATCGCCTGTCGCGTCAGGTGGCAAGTGATACTCCATCTCTTTGAAACGCACATGCCGGTCACTGCACAGAACACGCCAACTTTCACCGACATAGTCCTCTTCGGATTGGGCAAGTATCAGCAATTTCAAAAGCATGGCGCGCAGACGTGGGCTGAGGCGCCCGGCATTTCGCGCAAGTCTCAGCACCTTTATTGCAATCATGTCCAGATCGCGTGGTGCATTGGTTTCCGGCGCATCGCTTAACGCATGACGGATTTCGACGGTCGCGCCGGTGAAGGGAACGTAAAAAAACTCAAAGTTCCGGTTTTCGGCCCAGTTTTGATGCATCATGTCCAGACTGTCTTGCAGCGCGGCCAATCGCACCTGACGGCGCAGGTTGTATTTAGGCACAACTTTGATGCGCGCCTCGGTCAGAACCCCAAGCAACCCGAGCGTGACCTGTGCCATGTCCAGCGGGACATCTGATATGGTAAGGACGTTCCCTGCGGCTCCGACCAGCTTTGCAGCGGTAAGCTCAGCGGCGATGCTTGGCAGTTCTTGTCCAGTTCCATGGGTTGCGGTGGAGACGGCACCGGCCAGCGACTGGGCGTTGATGTCGCCCAGATTGCGAAATGCAAAGCCATGTTGCGCGAGCGCTAGCGAGAGATCTCGCAGACGCGCATTGGCGTTCACCCAAACCTGCCCGCCCTCTATACGCCCGACTGTGGGCATTTGCAGATTCGACAGATCCAGAATGCGATCCGCGCCTGCCACGATGGGTGTAAAGGAATGCCCTGCCCCGACAACTCGCAAATTTTGCGACTCAGAAACAGCGCTTTGCAACGCCGTCAGTGTTGCGGGCCGCGTCAGTTTTGTGCTGGCGCTTTGATTGCCCGCCCAATTGGTCCACATGTAACTGTTCCTCCCACCGTCGAAGATCGCAGCCCGGGCGGCGCGGAACAAGTCAGTATATCAGGACGTTACGCGAGGTGATCGTCACCTAGGCAGCAGCCTCTCGCCGCGCGGTGACACGGTCTAACCAATCTGCGATGGCTTGCACATCTGGGACAAGCTGTTCGGCCTCACCGCCGGTGAATTCGTTAAACTTTTCGGTATTCAATCCGTTCACGCCAACCAGAACAGGAATGTCCTGCGCCAGGGCCTCGGCAATCACGGGACGGAATCCGCGTCCGTCAGCCTCGTGCTTGCCAAATTTATTTATGATCAGCAACTGCGGCGCATCTTTCAGGGATGCGGTCACGTATCCAACGGCTTGTTCCAAAGCAGCCGGGTCCAGACGGCATCCACGGGATTGAGTTCCCAAAGTTTGCGAAATTCGAATGGTCTCACCATCCGGCAGAACGCGCACATCCATATCGCATTTGCTGTCGTCGGCGCATTCGGTATTGGTTTGAACCACCCCCGCAAGATGCGCACCGCCAGCCAACAAGTGTTCGGCCACTGCACTTAGCAGGCGATCCGTCGCGCCGCGATCCGTCGTTGTGACATAAGCCAGATACATTCAGAAACCCCCGTTCCTTCAAGGCTGCTGACTCAGATAGCACGCCGACCGGCACCCCGCTACTTTTCTTTGCGACTAGCGTGTGAAAACGGCTTGCGGAAAGGGTGCAGCATATTAGGCTTAACTTCATGGTTCTGCGCGGTTTGTTTTTTGCCCTTTTGTGTCTTGCGTCTTGCGGTCGTCCCCTGACAGATCTGGAGCGCGAATTTGCCAGCACAGTTCAAGGCGAAACACTTGATCTGGACCGAGTGCGCCTTGTCGATGGTGCGCCAGTTACGCAGATCACCTATTTTCGCGAAGCGCGCCCGCGTTTGGCCTGCCGCGAACGCATTCTGCCGCCGATCGAAGAGGGCACCGTCTCTGGCAAGCCTGCAGCCATTGCCCTGTTCAACAGGGTATATTTTGCGCGGGATTGGTTTCTTGAAGACTATATGTCCGAATACCCGGACGAGATGAATTTGATCGCGGCAATGCTGCTGGCCCATGAATTGACCCATGTTTGGCAATGGCAGAACCGCAAAACAACCGGATACCATCCATTGCGCGCAGCGGCCGAGCATGGCGGACGGAAAGATCCCTATCTTTTCGACCTCGATACGTCGCCGGACTTCCTCTCATACGGGTATGAACAGCAAGGCGCTATTGTGGAGGAATACGTCTGCTGCCGCGCGCTTGATCCCCAAGCGGAACGCACCCAAAGACTGCACAACATGCTGGGCGAGCATTTTGACCTGTCAGCCCTGCCCCAGAAAGAGCGAGAGCGCGACGTGGTTATCCCCTGGAGCGAGGCTAAAGTTCAAGGGATTTGCCGCTGAGAACTTAATCCTTTTGGAGAGTTTTCAGATACGCGACCAGGTCGACAATCGGTTGGCTGGTCAGGATCGGTTGACCTTCATGGGTTTTGATGGCTGTGTCCTGCCCTTCGAAGTAAGGTCCGTAGACCGGCATTGGGCTGCCGTGGCTGACCAAAGGGTCGCGCCCATCAATCCTGGCGACAACGCGCGCTGTAGGAAAAACGCCATCCCCACTGACCAGAGACTTCAGATCTGTTGGCTGGATCAGCAGCACTCCGGCCATCGGTCCTTGTCCGGTGGCGTCGATCCCATGGCAGGTCGCGCAATAATGCATATACAGGTCTTCGCCTGTTTCAACATCCTGCGCCCACCCGACTTGGGACGCCAACGCAACAAGCCCAAATACCCCAGCCCCAATTCTTGCCTTGATCATCGCATCCTCCTGTCAAGATTGACATTTGCAGGCTTGCCCGTCGGGCGTCTTGGCGCAATGATCCAGATCAACGAAACCGTCGCAAAGGGTCCGGGCCATGACACAATACGCCACCATCATGCTGGCCGCTGGAATCGGAGTTCCGATCCTTGCAGCGCTGAACGCCGCGCTGGGTAAACTGATTGGATCGCCAACAACTGCGGCGGTCATCTTGTTTGCTATCGCGTTTTTGGCATCCGCTTTGTTGATGGTGTTGTTTCCCGGATTTGACGCCCTGTCAAAGGTTACTCAGGCGCCCAAACATCTGTTGCTGGGCGGTGTTCTGATCGCATTCTATGTCCTGTCGATCACCCATGTGGCGCCGCATTTCGGCGTCGGGAATGCCGTTTTCTTTGTGCTTGTTGGACAGCTGATCAGCACCGCTGCGATTGACCATTTCGGCCTGTTTGGCGCTCAGGTCACGCCGCTGACGTGGATTCGTGCGGGTGGTATCACTGTCATGGTGGTGGGTGTGGCCATCACTCAACTGGCCTGAGCACCCCACCGTCCAGACGGACCATCCGGTCCATGCGTGCAGCAAGCTCAAGATTATGTGTGGCGATAAGGGCCGACAGACCTTCATCGCGCACAAGCGACATCAGCGCATCAAACACCTGATCAGCTGTGTCTGGATCCAGGTTGCCCGTCGGTTCGTCCGCAAGCATCACGCGTGGTTTGTTGGCCAAGGCCCGACAGAAGGCCACGCGCTGTTGTTCGCCGCCAGACAAAGCCGCCGGACGGTGATCCGCTCGCTCGGCGACACCCACGCGTTCCAACAAACTCATGGCCCTGTCCTGCGCGGTCTTTTCGGACTGCCCGTTGGCAAGCTGCGGCAGGGTGATGTTTTCCAGCGCCGTGAATTCGGGCAACAGATGATGGAACTGATACACAAACCCGACGTCTTGCCGCCGTAGCGATGTACGGGTCCGATCCCCTTTACCCGACACGTTCTGCCCGCCGATTTCGACGGTCCCATCGTCAGGTTTGTCCAGAAGCCCGGCAATATGAAGCAGCGTTGACTTGCCTGCACCCGATGGTGCGACCATTGCCACAGCCTCGCCCGTTCGCAGGTCCAGATCGACCCCGCGCAACACCTGAACCTCGCCAGGGGTTCCTTTCAGATAGGTCTTGGTCAGACCACTCAACCGCATCGTCAGATCATTCATAGCGCAGTGCCTCAACCGGGTTCAGCCGCGCTGCGCGACGGGCGGGAAAATAGGTGACGATGAAGGACAGGCCAAGCGATAGCCCCACGGCCTTTAGCACATCGTTCAGGTGCAGCTCGGCCGGTAACGCATAGATGCCCCGAATGGACGGATCCCAAACCCCACCACCCATGACTGCATTCACGAAGGAAAAGATCGGGTCGATATAGATCGCAAAAAGGCACCCCAGAACCACGCCCATCGCGGTTCCGATGATCCCGGTAAAGGCGCCACAGATGAAAAAGACGCGCAGGATCGAGCCTTCACTCAGTCCGATGGTGCGCAGGATACCGATGTCGCGGCCTTTGTTCTTAACCAACATGATCAGACCCGAAACGATGTTCATCGCGGCGATCAGCACGAGGATCGAGAGAATGATGAACATCACGTTGTCTTCGACCTCAAGCGCGCGCAGGAACCCTCCCGAGGCGTCCTGCCATGTCCAGATCTGGCTGCGCTCGCCAGCGGCTTCCAGGATAGGGATCAGGATGGGCCCCAGATCTTCAGGTTTGTCGACCATCACCTCAATTTCATCGGCAACACCGTCACGATTGAAAAAGCCCTGCGCTTGTGAAAACGGCATGTAGACGCGAGTGCGATCGATGTCGTAGCGCCCGGCGGAAAACACATAAACCACGCGGTAGGCATTGACGCGGGGAGAAGTGCCAAAAGCGGTCTTCACGCCATTGGGCGAGGTCAGCTTGACCGTATCCCCGACAGTCGCACCGATACTGCGCGCCACGCCCGAGCCGATGGCGATCACATCTTCGCCCGTTTGAAACAGGGACAAATCGCCAGCGGATTGCTCGCTTTGCGCGACGCCCGGCAGATCCCGCAGGTCATCCGGACGGATGCCAAAAACCTCGACGCCGCTGCTGCGGTCGCGATTGGTGATTAGAACCTGGCCTTTGACCAAAGGAGCAGCGCGCGCAACACCCGGCACCTGCGCAATACTTGTGGCCCGTTCTTCGTAATCGACCATGGTGCGATCCACTCGCCCCTGCGTATCGATCTCGCCAGAAGAAAAAATGGTGACATGTGCGTTGGCCCCAAGGATCGTCCCGACAAACTCCGCCCGGAACCCGGACCGAACGGCCAGGGTCGCGATCAGAGCGAACACGGCCAGCGTGATCCCGATCAACGAAATCCAGGTCATCGCACTGACGCCACCTTCAGCCCTGCGCGCACGCAGATAACGCCAAGCAATTTTCCATTCAAAAGGCGCAAAGGGCGGGGGTGTTTTGGCCATGCCTGCTCCGGTTTTTGTGTCGCGGCGACACTTTCGGCATTTCGTCGGATGGTCAAGCCGGTTGTGTGCCGACGCCTGCCCCTCAGCCCTTTAAGGCCGAAGTTTGTTGTAGCGCAGTTTCGGCCGTGGTTCGATCGCAGACTTTGCGGAATTCGAGCTCTGAGGAGACTTGCCGACACAAAGCCGCTTGCGGACTTGGTGCGATGCCTTCCTTCAGCATCGCCTCATCGATATCGGTCGGGATCGCGTGTGTCGAGGTCGTCTGTTCCGGCCGAACAAACCGCGCGAAGGGCAGCACCTGGAGCTTGAGCAATGGAAAGTCTCTTGAGCAAACAGCTGTGGCGAAACTCCACAAACCCTGATCCTTCTCGGCCTTCAGCACCCCGTTATGACCAAAACCACGCCGTCAAATTTCCTGTTTAACGATTCTGAAACGAATCATTTCCGGCCGGTTGCGGGGTCATGTTCGGAAAAAAGTCGCTTGCGGTACCAATGATTTACACCTGTGGTTGTGACGCTCATCACAGACAAGGGCGCATTGTTTCACTTATGAAGTCAATGCGGGCATTACGTGAGTCACTGAACTCAAAATGCCACATTTCGCAGGCAATTTTATTTCGCTTTTTGCTTATTTTGAGAAACTTTGTCACCCTGATTTGGGGGAACACATTTTAAAGAGCGGGGGTCGCTCATGTATATTCAAACGAACACGGAAGGGTCGGGTCCGATTTTGGCCCGCAAGGTATCAACAGATCTGGATTGTGAAACCGCAGCACTTCTGCGTGCAGCGATCCGCCCAGTTTTTGCCAGCGCCGCCAGCTGGGGTAACCTGTCAGACATACTGAAAGACAAAGGTTACCACCTGGCGTTTCGACAGGGTCGGTTGTGCATCACGGATCTTGCGACGGGTGCGCGGGTTTGCGGGCTACGGTTTCTTGGTTTCGAATTAAAGGACCTGATCAGCCGACTGGGCCGTCCAATCGTTGTTGCACGCGGCAATCAGGCGGATGGCGACGTACTGGCTGTGCGGCCAACATCTGCCCAGACCTGAACGCCTAATCACACGCGGTTAGACAGCGTCTTCCAGTGATGCCCTGCCGTCCAATGAACGGCAGGTGCCAGGCCTTTTTTGCCCGAGGTCTTTAGGTCAAGCGATGTTCTGATAGATCTCGGCGATCTTCGTGACGGCTGCCTCGGGGCTGAGCTCTTCGCTTTTGCCGGTGCGGCGGCTTGTCAGCTCGACTACACCGTTCTTCAAACCGCGTGGCCCGACGGTGATACGCCAGGGCAGTCCTATCAGGTCCATCGTGGCGAACTTCCCGCCTGCGCGTTCTTTGCGATCATCATACAGCGGGTCCAGACCCAGCGCAGTCAGCGCTTTGTAGATACTGTCACACGCTGCGTCAGCTTCATCGTCGCCCTGCTTCAGGTTGACGATGCCGCAATGGAACGGGGTTACGCCTTCAGGCCAGATGATGCCCTTGTCGTCATGGCTTGCCTCAATGATCGCTCCGACCAGACGGCTGACACCAATACCGTGGCTGCCCATGTGCACAGGAACCGGCTTGCCATCGGGGCCTTGGACGGTCGCGCCCAGCGGCTCGGAGTATTTGGTGCCGAAGTAGAAAATCTGTCCAACCTCGATGCCGCGCGCTACACGACGGCGGTCTTCGGGGATCTGTTTGAAAAGCGCTTCGTCATGGGTTTCATCCGTGCGGGCGTATTTCGAGGTGAACTCTTCGAGAATCGACTGGCATTGCGCGCGATCGTCATAATCGATCTCGCGATCACCAAAGGTCAGATCGGTGACTGCACCGTCATAGAAGACCTCGGATTCACCCGTATCGGCGAGCACCAGGAATTCGTGCGTATTGTCGCCACCGATGGGGCCGGAATCGGCGCGCATCGGGATGGCCTGCAGACCCATGCGCTCATAGGTGCGCAGGTAGGTCACCAGATGGCGGTTATAGGCGTGCAGAGCGTCCTCTTTATTTAGGTCGAAATTGTAGCCGTCCTTCATATAGAATTCGCGGCCACGCATCACGCCAAAACGCGGGCGGATTTCGTCACGGAACTTCCACTGGATCTGGTACAGAGTCAGCGGCAGATCCTTGTAGCTGCTGACATGGCCGCGGAAGATGTCGGTCACCAACTCTTCGGCCGTGGGGGTGAACAGCATGTCCCGGTCATGCCGGTCTTTCATCCGCAGCATTTCCTGACCGTAATCATCATAGCGCCCGGATTCCCGCCACAGATCTGCCGATTGGATGACCGGCATCTGGATCGCGATATGGCCAGCGCGCGCCTGTTCTTCGTGCACAATGTTTTCAATCTTGCGCAGTACTTTGAAGCCCAGTGGCAGCCAGGAGTAGATACCGGCCGAGGCCTGCTTGATCATGCCCGCGCGCAGCATCAGCCGATGGCTGACAATCTGGGCCTCGGAGGGATTTTCCTTGAGAACGGGCAGAAAGTAACGGCTGAGGCGCATTGTTTAACCTTCAAAGGTGAAAATCGACTTCAAAGGTGATTATGCCAAAGCCCCGCCGGGGGCAATCATGCATTGATGAATTTGCGACCTCAGGATGGTCGGTTTTTGATTGACCCGCCGATCAGGAATTTCAAATGTGACGGAACCACAAACTTCATGAGGCGTCGATGCAGACCATTCAGGAACCCGCCCGACAGATCCCTGTTGTCCACAAAACAGATGTATTGGTCGTGGGGTCTGGCCCTGCGGGCTTGGCCGCAGCACTTGCAGCCGCACGCGCCGGTGCCGAGGTCTCGCTGGTCGACCGCTTCGGTTGCATGGGTGGCAACATCACCGCCGTGGGCGTCGAAGGGTTTGCCTGGTATCGTCATGAGCAAACGGTCGAGGCTGGTGGCATCGGCATGGAGTTCGAAACCCGCGCCAAGGATATGGGCGCAGCGGTGCCTGAGAGCCAATCGCTGAGCTACGAGCTAGACAGCGAGGGGTTCAAACTGGTCGCTGACAAGCTGGTAGAAGAGGCAGGTGTGCATCCCATGCTGCACCGCCAGTTCGTTGCCCCGATCATGGAGGGCGACCGGATCACCGGTATCATCACCGAATCCAAAGCCGGGCGTGAGGCGATCCTGGCCCGTCTCGTTATCGACGCGACGGGGGACGCAGATGTGGCGCATCGCGCTGGTGCCCCCACGCGCAAGACAGCGCCGGAAGATATGATGGCGGCGTCGGTCATGTTCCATCTCGCAGGCGTCGACAAACGTGCCTTTATGGACGGGGTCAAATCCGACCCGCAGACCTATAAGGACTGGGGCGGTGGCGGTGAGTGGAACATCGAGACCAGCGGTAAGGAGGACGACATGTTCTCGCCCTTCGTGCACAAACCGTTTCAGCAGGCTATTGATCAAGGTCTTATACCGCCGCATCTGAATACCATCGCGGGCACATGGGGTGCGATGCATGATACCGGCGAGTTGACCTATATGAACCTGATCCATCTGGCCGAGATCGATGGCACAGACCCCGACAGCCTGACCCGAGGTGAGATCGAAGGCCGGCAGCAATCCATGCTGGCGATCGAGGCGCTGCGCCGTTTCATGCCGGGCTGCGAAAATGCGCGGCTGCGCAATTTCGGAATGACCATCGGCATCCGAGATACCCGCAAGATCGATGCGGTTTACAACATGAGCGAAAATGACGCGCGTCATCAGGGGCGGTTCGAAGACTCGATCGGGATCTATCCCGAATTCATCGATGGATATGGCATCCTGATCCTGCCCACCACGGGCCGGTACATGCAGATCCCCTATCGCTCTATGCTGCCAAAAGGGATCAAAGGCCTATTGGTCGCGGGCCGCTCTCACGGGTCGGACAAGGTGGCACATGCCGCGACCCGGAATATGGCCTGTTGCGCCGTCATGGGCCAAGGCGCAGGAATTGCAGCAGCGCTTGCCCTCCGAAGCAATCAGGACCTGAACAGCATGGACCTTGCGCCGGTCCATGCCGAGCTGGATCGCCAGGGCGTCAGGGTTCACTGATGGTGCGAATTCCAACTATAAACATATCTCCACTGTGGGACAAAACCAGCGCGGGCTATGATGAGACAGTTCGGCAGATTTTAGACGCCTGCACCGAAATCGGATTTTTGTCGATCACGGGAACACATGTGCCACAAGATAAAGTCGACCAGGTTCGGCGCGTGACCCAGGCGATTTTCGACGTCGATGAGCAACGAAAATGGGATCAGGCCATCACCCGTGACAATTATCGCGGCTATATCCCGATGGGATTCTTTTCACCCAATGACGGCTCGGGGCAGACCGACAAGTATGAAGGGTACAAGCTGCATTATGACGTAGCTGAGGATGCCGAGGTTCGTCAGCAATGCGCCCTCTATGGACCCAATATCTGGCCCGAGGAGGTGCCCGAGGCGCGGGACGCCATTCTGGAATACTGGGCTCAATTGGATCAGGTCGCAGATCGCCTGTTAGACGCGTTGGAGGTCGGTATGGATCTGCCACCGAACATTCTGCGCGATGCGTTTCGAGACCCGATGACCAACATGACCTTGTTGCATTACCCGCCGCAGGCCCCGGACGAAGGCGGCTATGGGATTCACCCGCATAAGGATACCGATGCCTTGACGATCATCGCCCCCGACCCCGTTGGCGGCCTTGAAGTTCAGACCCGCAATGGCGGCTGGATCACACCTGACTGCCCACCGGGCGGTTTCGTGGTCAATATCGGGGACATGCTGGAGCTTTGGTCCGGTGGTCGTTTGAAGTCCACGCCACATCGTGTTGTGAACAAATCAGGCAGACAGCGCTACTCGTTCCCTTACTTCGCGGTCCCACGACACGATGTGGTTGTCGCGCCATTGCTGCCCGCCCTGCCCGGTTTCAAGCGCCCCTCAGTGCATTGCGGCCATTGGTCAGCCGAAATCTGGCGCACCAACTGGCCGGACCAGACGGCGGCCGAGGATACCCCGGAACTGGGAACGTTGCAGGATTAACGACCCGAAAACGGCAGATCTATGAAGCGCTTGCATCGCAAGCCTTCATACGCCAAGAACGCAAGGAAAGGTCGCAACAAGGGGACCCACATGGCTTTGCCGGTAAAGGATCAGCTCAGGTACTGGGGCGTCGTTTCCGCGGTTATCGTGCTGCTGCTTTGGGCGCTTGGGGACGTCCTGTTGCCCTTCGTGATTGGGGGCGCGATCGCCTATTTTCTGGATCCGGTTGCAGACCGGCTGGAAAGACTGGGCCTGTCGCGCATGGCCGCGACTGCAATCATCACAGTCGTCGGGGTTTTGGGGTTTGTCCTGATGATCCTGATGGTTGTTCCCGCCCTGATCACGCAGTTGTTGGATCTGATCGATGTGCTGCCCAGCCTGTTCAAGGAACTACGCGGGTTCATCGAAAAACAGTTCCCGGCCCTTCTGGACCAGGATTCGAACACGCATCAGATGCTGATCTCGTTCGGCGAAACGCTTAAGTCCAAAACCGGGGATGTGCTGCAGACCGTCCTCAGCTCACTGGGATCCGCGCTGAACATCGTTGTTCTCTTGGTCATCGTTCCCGTTGTCGCAGTTTACCTGCTGCTGGACTGGGATCGCATGATCGCCCGGATCGCCGAGCTGTTGCCACGCGATCACGCGCCGACCATCAAACGTTTGGCGGGAGAGATTGACGCGGTTCTTGCGTCATTTGTGCGCGGGATGGGGACAGTTTGTCTGATCCTTGGCACTTACTATGCCGTCGCCCTCATGCTGGTGGGTCTGCAATTCGGCCTGATCGTTGGGTTCATTGCCGGTCTGGTCACCTTCATTCCCTATCTCGGAGCGTTGATCGGCGGCAGTTTGGCGATTGGTTTGGCGCTGTTTCAGTTTTGGGGTGACTGGGCCCATATCGGGTTGGTGGCCGGGATCTTTGCACTGGGTCAGGTCACCGAGGGCAATTTCCTGACACCAAAACTGGTCGGCAGTTCGGTCGGGTTGCACCCGGTCTGGCTGCTGCTTGCGCTGTCGGTGTTTGGCGCCCTTTTTGGTTTTGTTGGCATGCTGATCGCAGTTCCAGTCGCCGCAGCATTGGGTGTATTGGCGCGGTTCGGAACCTCAATGTATCTGGACAGCCGCCTGTATTCAGGCTTGCAGGGCCAGGATCAGGAAGACGAATAAATGCCTCGGCAATTGAGCTTTGATCTACCAGCAAAGACTGCGCTGGGACGCGAGGATTTCTTTGTCTCACCAGCCAATGCGTTGGCAGTTGCAATGATATCGGCTACGTCCTGGCCGGGAAACAAGCTGGTCCTCAGCGGGCCGACCGGGGCGGGTAAGACGCATCTGGCACATGTTTGGGCAGCCGAAACAGGCGGGCGTATCGTTCAGGCCACAACACTTCGGTATGATGACGTGCCGGAACTGGCGCAGGCACCAATTGCTGTTGAAGATATCCCCAATATTGCTGGCGATATGGACCAGCAAAAAGCACTGTTTCACTTACACAACCTGGTTCTGGCCGAAGGGCATGCCTTGTTGATGACCGGGCGTCTGGCGCCAAAACTCTGGCAATTGCCCCTGCCAGATTTGCAAAGCCGGGTTGAAGGCGCTCATCATGTTGCGCTGGATCCGCCCGATGATGCCTTGTTGGGCGCGGTGTTGGCGAAACTGTTCCTGGACAGGCAACTGAACCCTTCGCCAGACGTGATCTCTTACCTGGTCAAACACATGGATCGGCGCTTTGAAACCGCCGCTGATACGGTGGCGCAATTGGATCAGCTGGCGTTGTCCGAGAAACGCGACATCACCCGCGCTTTGGCGGTTCGGGTTCTGAATTCGGATGTAAATTCAGTTGATGCCGATGATTGACCCGCAAGCATCGATTTCGCATCCTGCGCCTGCAACACCTGGAAAAGATATGGATCAGACTGTCGATACCGACATCCCGGATTGGGGACCTTTCGGAAAACCTTTATTCGATGACCCGGGAGCCCGCGCCCTATCGCGGGTTGGGGTTGTCGATGTAGGGTCAAACTCGGTCCGTATGGTGATCTTTGACGGCGCGGCGCGATCGCCCGCCTATTTCTACAATGAAAAAGTGATGTGCGAACTGGGGGCGGGTCTGTTGGAAACCGGCTGTCTCAACCCGCGCGGACGGGAGCGCGCGCTGGCAGCGTTGCGGCGGTTTCAGCAGCTTGCACAAGATCTGGACTTGCCCGGTTTGCATGTTGTGGCCACCGCCGCCGTAAGAGAAGCCAAAGATGGCCCAGATTTTTGCGAACAGGTTCGGGACGAAACCGGATTGCATGTTGGTGTCATCGACGGGCAGGAAGAGGCGCGATTATCAGCGCAAGGCGTGCTTTTGGGCTGGCCAGGTGCTTATGGTCTGATTTGCGATATTGGCGGATCTTCCATGGAGCTGGCCGAAATCGGCGATGGTCAGGTTGGTCGGCGGGTAACCTCTGCCCTTGGCCCGCTGAAGCTGCGCGATATCAAAGGCGGACGACGCGCCCGAAAGGCGCATATCAAATGCACGATGGAAGAGTTGCGCGATCAGATGGGACCACAGCGAGATCGGCTGTTTCTTGTCGGCGGCAGTTGGCGGGCTTTTGCCCGACTGGACATGTTGCGGCGAGGATACCCGCTGAACGTTCTTCATGAATACCGTATGACCACCAAACAAGTGCGCGAAACGATCAAGTTCATCGAAAAGAATGACCGCGACAAGTTGCGCAGTCAGGCGGGTGTTTCAAGCTCGCGCATGGCGCTAGTCCCCTATGCGATGGATGTGCTGGCCCGGCTAATCCGGACCTTCAAACCCAAAGATATCGCAATCTCAAGCTATGGGATTCGCGAAGGGCTGTTGTATGAGCAGATGTCGCAAGAACAGCGCGACCGGGACCCGCTGATTGAAGCCAGCCGATTTTCCGAATCCAAGGATGCCCGACTACCCGGGTTTGGCCGTCATCTGTATGATTTCGTAACACCCCTGTTCAAATCCGCCCCGCCAACACGTATTCGGCTGATCAAGGCGGCCTGTCTGCTGCATGATGTCAGCTGGCGCGCGCATCCCGATTATCGCGCCGAGGTCTGTTTCGACAATGTCACCCGCGCAAATCTGGGCGGTCTAAAGCATTCAGAACGGGTTTTCATTGGTCTCGCCCTGCAACACAGGTATCGCAACAAGCGCGAAGGCAACCGGTTTGCCCCACTGTACGAACTTTTGGACGAGAAGGACCAGAAGCAAGCCGAGATATTGGGCAAAGCGATGCGCTTCGGGGCAATGCTTTGGATGCACAGTGACGCCAATATGGGCCGGTTGCGGTTTTATCCAAAGAAGCGAGAACTTGAACTGTTTCTACCCAAAGCTGCTGCGTCGCTGTTCAACGAGGTTGCCGAGGCGCGCCTGAGTTCGTTGGCGAACGCGCTGAAATCCGACGCACGTGTCATCGTAAAGGGCTGACCCGGCAGAAAATCAAATATCGGTTACGCCTTCAGATTCTTCTTCGTCAGGTTCGACGTCTTCCGGTGGGTCCTGTGTCGGCTTCTTTCGGATGATGATATCACCGTTCGGCAATATCTCGGGCGTTTCATAAACGCTCCAGTCTTGGATTTCACCAGCCAGCTCCGCTAGTGCAGGACCCATTTCTTCAAAGAATGACTGCATTGCCGGGCCGAACTCGTCAGCCAGCCCCAGCAACTCACCCAGTGCTGGTTCCATTTCTTTGCGCAGGCCTTCGAAAAACAGCTCGGCCCCCTGCTCCATCAGTGACTTACCGTTTTCTTGCGCAATAGTAGGCGCACCTAAGGCACTAACCATCGCACTGATCATCAGAATCCGTTTCATGGGTGAAATATAAGCGACGCAATGCACGCTTGAAAGGTCACAACTCGATATCCAGTGTAACGGGGAAATGATCTGAGGCGGTCAGCAAGGCATCGCGAAGATCAGGCGAGGCCCAGCAAGCTGCATCGCGAAATGGGTGCCAGATGCGCCAAGCGGGTCGGTTGGTCTGCAGGTCTTCGCTGATCATGATATAGTCCAGCAAAGCTTCGAGGAATGTACCCTTATCCGGGCGCGCAAACCGGGCCGTCGACAGGACGGAACCGGGCCGTGGCCCATGGGCCATGGCCGCATGCGGATCATACAGCCCCGCCTGCAACAGTATTTCCACCGAAGAGCGCCCGAACAAATGTTCGAATTCATCCAGACCCGGCCCGTCATTCAGATCGCCCAATAATATCACCGGCTCGTCCGCACCAATATGCGTTTCGACCCGCCGAGCCAGCCAGATCGCCTGTGCCAGCTGCTTGCGGCGATTGGCAATCGAAATGCGGATCGCTTCATCCCGCGAATCCGCCCCGTGCGGCGCTTTGGATTTCAGATGTGCGCCGATCAGCCTGAACTCGGAACCTGCATGGGTCCGCACCGCCAGTTCCATTGGTGGCTTTGAGAACTGAATCACATCCTCGGTCGCGTCGATGTCCAAATCGATCCGAAAATCACCATCGAATCGCGGGGCACGCGTCGACGTCACGTCCCCTTTGGGATCATGGCGTGCAGTCAACACATCGCGATCATACAGCAACGCCAATTCCTGATGTGTGTCATTGGCAAACCCCATAAGCGCATTGGATGCACGCAGTCCGAACGCCTCCGCAAATACCTGCAGGGCGCGAACCGTATTCTGGGTCTTGCCGGTGTTCGGCGCTTCGACGATCAGGACGGCGTCCGCATCAATTGCCGTCAGGACTTTGGCGATGGCCTCAATCTGCTGCGCCTTGGTAACGTCATGGCGGCCCGACCAACTGTTGTCGACAATCAGATTGTCTTCTCGGTCAAACAGATTGGCAAACCACTCGATGTTATAGGTCGCCAATCGCATCTGATCAGGCTCGCACGCCTTTGATTTCGTCCCAGGCGCGATTGATGTCTATCATCTTTTTTTCAGCCAGACGTATGGCTTCCTCAGGCACACCCCGCGCCATCATCGCGTCGGGATGTGTGTCGCGAACCAATTGGCGCCAGATCTTGCGAATGTCAGACACCGGCATATCGCGAGGCACGCCAAGGACCGTGTACGGATCATTTGGCGCATCTGGCACAAACCGTGCCCGCAAAGCCATAAACTGGGCATCGGTCTGGCCAAAGATCTGGCTGACGTCTTCAAGGAATTCATTTTCGTTCGGATGGTAGAAGCCATCGGCCATCGCTATGTGAAACAGCCCCTCCATCAGGTCACACAAGGTAGTGCTGTCTTCTGAGAACATTCGCGCAATTCGCTGCGCGTAATCTCGATATCCTGCGACATCAGTGCGTGCCATATCGAAAACGCGCGCTGCGCCCTCTTCATCCTCGCGAGCGATTTGAAAGACGTCGCGAAAAGCGGTCACTTCGTCCCGTGTCACCTGCCCATCTGCCTTGGCCATCTTGGCGCCCAAGGCAATCACGGCAATCGTGAAGGCCACGGAACGTTCGGGCGGCGTGCGCAGTTTTTCAAAAACAGCGGTCAGGCTTTCGCCCTGGGCGAGCGCGCTGAGCGCATCGGATATTCTAAGCCAGATCGACATGCGCGTACCCTAGCGCTACAAAACCGGACTGTCAGGTGCGACAGATCACTCCGGCGAAAGAATTTTCTGCATCAATACTAGATCCAGCCGTTGACCCCATTTGAACCCCACTTCGGGCAAATGGCCAACCTCGGCAAAACCCAAAGCAGCGTGAAAGGCCACAGCCGCAGGGTTTGCCGAGGATATCCCTGCTATCAACACATGCACGCGTTCTGCCTGTGCCGCCTCTTGCAGTTTTGTCATTAAAAGACGACCCAGCCCGCTGCCGCGCACCTCGGGTGCAAGCTGTATCGAATGTTCGCGGCATTGCGCATATCCAGGACCGGAACGAAAGGGGCCATAGGTAGCAAACCCAACCACTTCACCCTCATGCTCGGCTACAAGGAAGCCGGGACCGCGGGTCTTGATATCAGCGACGATACTTTCAGCACTGCGTTCGTTTGTGGTGAACGTCGCCAATGTTTCACGAATAATCGTGTTGGTGATGGAGGTTATGGAGCCAGCATCCTCGAACCGTGCCTGACGGATGTTCATTCCAACACACGCATCCCATGTGGTGTCTCAATTTCGGCACGTAACGCCGCTGAACCGGGTTCGAAAACCACATCCTTTAGCTCACCCAAATGTTGTTCCAGTGTCGGCGCATCTGGATGACTGACGATCAACCGTTTCAAACGGCATCCGCTGTCATTCAACATCTGGGCGGGGTGCAGATCGCCCTGCCATTGGATAAGGGCAGGAAACAGATTGTCGTACGGCAAACGGCCATCGGGTGGCACGGCCATCCGCCAGCGTAGCGATCCGCGGGTCAAATCAATCGGCTGACCAACACCACCTGGGAACGCGGACAAGGCTGCTTCGATGTCGGGTACGCGGCAGATCCAATTGGTCAGGCGGGGCTGCCCTGCAAACCGATCCAGATCGAACCATCTTGTGCGTTGTGGGTGGCGCGCATTTGGATCAATGGAAATTGCTTCGAGATAAAGCCCGTCCTTCAGCCCTAACAGCTGGTTATGCGTTCCAAACTTCTCATGCTTGCCGCCTTCCTGCAGCTTTACCCCGAGGGCGTCCTCAACATGGGCTGTCGCCTCTTCCAGAGTGGCGCCGGCCACCGCGATATGATCCAGTTCCATAGCACCTCCCAAACACGTTCAGCCTACCGTTGAACCAAATGGGCGCAAGCCTAAGCTGCACCCATTTTTTCCGCGATTGAGTGCCTGCTTGGTCGTCTTTTTGTCCGGCAAGATCTCTGGCTTCGTTCCTTAGCTTTAACGGCGTGCCTCAGCGATCAGTCGCAGGATATCCTGCGCAGCCTCGGGAATATTGGTACCCGGGCCAAAGATCGCCTTGACTCCATGGTCATAGAGAAACTGGTAATCCTGTTGTGGGATAACGCCGCCACAGATTACGATGATGTCGCCTGCTCCGGCTTTCTTAAGCTCTTCCACCAGTTGTGGTGCCAAGGTCTTGTGCCCCGCCGCCTGTGAAGAAATGCCAACAACGTGCACGTCGTTGTCCACGGCATCCTGTGCTGCTTCGGCAGGCGTCTGGAACAGCGGACCTACATCAACGTCAAATCCGATGTCGGCAAAGGCTGTGGCGATCACTTTGGCGCCGCGATCATGCCCGTCCTGCCCCATCTTGACGACCAGAAGGCGGGGACGACGACCTTCAGTTTCCGCAAATTCCTCGATAGATTTCTGGATCGCAGCAAACCCTTCGTCGCCTTCATACGCAGCCCCATAGACGCCGGCCAGTGTCTTGACCTCGGCGCGGTGGCGGCCGAATTCCTTTTCCATTGCCATGCTGATCTCTCCTACTGATGCACGGGCGCGGGCGGCCTCAACCGCGGCGGCCAGAAGGTTACCGCCGTCGCGGGCGGTATTGGT
Source organism: uncultured Ruegeria sp. (assembly GCF_947504215.1). Taxonomy (GTDB): domain Bacteria; phylum Pseudomonadota; class Alphaproteobacteria; order Rhodobacterales; family Rhodobacteraceae; genus Ruegeria. The sequence continues at coordinate 640,739 of NZ_CANNGO010000001.1, forward strand.
CAGGGCGTCCAGTGCTGTCTGGCACGCCGCTTCGTCTCGCGTTGCGCGGATGCGTTCCAGCCTGGCAATCTGCGCTTCGCGCACGGCGACATTGTCGACATCCAGAATGTCGATCGGGTCTTCCTGTTCCTTGCGGTACTTGTTGACGCCGACGACCACCTCTTCGCCACGGTCGATCATGGCCTGACGGCGCGCAGCACTTTCTTCAATCCGCAGCTTGGGCATGCCGCTGGCAACGGCCTTGGTCATGCCGCCCATCTCCTCAACCTCTTCCATCAGAGCCCAGGCCTTTTCGACCAACTCATTGGTCAGGCTTTCGATGTAGTAAGAGCCCGCCAATGGGTCGACCACGTCCGTCACCCCGGTTTCTTCCTGCAGCACCAGTTGCGTGTTGCGCGCGATGCGGGCCGAGAAATCGGTGGGCAAGGCAATCGCCTCGTCCAGAGCGTTTGTATGCAGTGACTGCGTACCACCCAGAACCGCGCTCATTGCCTCATAAGCGGTGCGGATCACGTTATTGTACGGGTCCTGTTCCTGCAAAGACACGCCAGATGTCTGGCAGTGGGTCCTCAGCATCTTGGAGCGTTCGGATTTTGCGCCAAAATCCGTCATCACCCGGTGCCACAGCGTGCGGGCCGCGCGCAGCTTGGCGATCTCCATGAAGAAATTCATGCCAATGGCGAAGAAAAACGACAGACGGCCTGCGAACTTGTCTACGTCCATCCCAGCCTCGGTCGCGGCTCGGACGTATTCGCGCCCGTCGGCCAGCGTATAGGCCAGTTCCTGGACCAGATTCGCCCCGGCCTCTTGCATGTGATAGCCGGAGATTGAGACAGAATTGAACTTGGGCATATCGTTCGAGGTGTATTCGATAATGTCCGAGATGATCCTCATCGAGGGTTCCGGCGGATAGATATAGGTGTTGCGCACCATGAACTCTTTCAGAATGTCATTCTGAATGGTGCCCGCCAGCAGCGACTTGTCATGCCCCTGCTCTTCTCCCGCAACGATGAAGCTCGCCAGAATCGGGACCACCGCACCGTTCATGGTCATCGAGACCGAGACCTTGTCCAGCGGGATGCCGTCAAACAGGATTTTCATATCCTCAACAGAGTCGATGGCCACACCTGCTTTACCGACATCGCCAACAACACGCGGATGGTCGCTGTCATAGCCGCGGTGTGTCGCCAGATCGAAGGCCACCGATACTCCCTGCTGACCTGCTGCCAAGTTACGGCGGTAGAAGGCGTTCGATTCCTCAGCCGTTGAAAAACCGGCGTATTGGCGGATGGTCCAAGGACGGCCCGCATACATCGTTGCCTTCACGCCACGTGTGAACGGCCCGAACCCGGGCATCGATCCCATATGTGGCAGATCAGCGGTGTCTTCCTGCGTGTAGAGCGGTTTGACCTCGATACCTTCCAGAGTTTCCTTGGTCAGGTCGTCCAGCGGTCGTCCGCGCAGTTCTTTCTCGGCCAGCGCGCGCCAGTCGTTGGTGTCAGTCATTGAGTTTATCCTCTCGTCATTTCGGATCGCGCAGGGCTAAGCCTGTGCGTAAATGTGTTGGGGGCCGTCGTTTCGAAAACGGCTAAGCGCGACATTTTGAGTGCCCGACGCATTTCGCCGGTCGCATTCGGGCGCATAGGGGCTATATTCAACAGAACAGGAGGCCCCATGAATCGTACGCTTGTCCTTGTTTTTTCGGCACTATTCCCTTTGACCGCTATGGCAGCCGACGGCGCCGCGCCTGTCGATGACGCGTTTGTCCGTCCTGTCGGCGACAGTGAGTTGGCCGATTTTCTGTGGACCCATCGACCGATTGTGGTGTTTGCGGACACCCCGGCGGACCCAAGGTTCCAACAGCAAATCGATATGCTGACAAAGGGCGAAGATGTGATGCGCGACCGCGATGTGGTGGTTCTGACCGATACCGACCCATCTGCCCGCTCCGCAATCCGGTCCGAATTGCGCCCGCGCGGGTTCCAGATGGTTTTCGTCGACAAGGATGGTGTCGTGAAGCTGCGCAAACCCGCGCCGTGGAGCGTACGGGAAATCGGGCGGTCCATCGACAAAACGCCGCTGCGCCAGCGGGAAATCCGTGACCGGCGTGGCGGGAACTGAGCCGCACTGCGCTTGTAAAACCTGTTGGATTCACCTATATTTAGGACATGCAGGGCGTTGTGTCCTGCAGGCAAACAAGGAAAGGGCAACTGAATGGAAAAAGATCCTAACATTCCGTTTACTCCGATCCCTGTGACAGGTCGGACTGGACCGCGGCCGGGTTACTAAGCTTTTTGGCCAGCCTTTCAGCGGCTGGCTGACCTTTATCCGCATATTCCTTGATCAGGCGAAGCGCGAACTGCCCCATGGCAAAGGCGCTTTTTCGTGTTTCAAAATAGTCGCGATACATCAGGATGCGCCGCTCCTGCGCCATATCAGAGCTGCGAAATACATCGCCACGCATATCTTCGGCCTGCGCCGATATTGATTTGATCAGACTGTAATAGGCGACCACCGCATCAATCGTGATGCGAGGCAGGACCTCGATTTCATCAACAAGAGAATCATAGACAAAATCGTGATGCTCGCGCGGGATCAATGGAATGAAATCCGGGTCTGCGGTCATCCGTTCGACCATCGCCTCGGCCTCGTCCTCAGCCTTGCCGCGATCCCACAGCACCTGTAGCGTGTTACCAATCTCAGCGTAGAGCGCTTTGTGGTAGTCCCGCAGCTTTTCGGCCTTATCTCGGGATTTCCCGAGTTCGCCGAAAATCGCGGTTGTTAACCAACCTGTGGTGATCACAAAGCCTGCAATGATTGCCGCCCAGATGCGTTCATCAAAATCCGTACGCACGGCCATAATCGCCAGCCCGCTGCCGAAAATGACCAACAGCGGAAGGGCGATATTCAGAATGAATTGCACAAATACGCGTCGCGCCACATGGGCATCCTCGGACAGCCAGAAAGCAATCACGAGGACGGCGCAGGCGCCCACTGCCAACAAAAGCCAGTTATTTGTGAGAAACTCGGTCATCAGCCGACTATTCGAACTCCATGATCACATCATCAACAGCCAGGCTGTCACCCGGGCCTGCGTTGATCTTGGTCACAACGCCTTTCTTTTCAGCACGCAGTATGTTTTCCATCTTCATCGCCTCGACGGTGCACAATGCCTGACCTTCCTGAATTTCCTCGCCGACCTCGACGTTGATCTTAACGATCAGACCGGGCATCGGGCAAAGCAGCATTTTTGACGTATCGGGCGGTAGTTTCTCGGGCATCATGCGGGCAAGCTCTGCCTGACGCGGGGTGCGCACATGTACCTTAAGATCAGCGCCGCGATTGCGAATGCGAAAGCCACCGGACACTTTGCCAACCTTCAGAATTAGCGGGCTGCCGTCGACGTCCAGAACCGCCAACTGGTTCCCTGGCGTCCAATCTGATGCAACTCGTAGCACGCCACCATCCAAGAATGTCACTGTGGAGCCGTTTTGGTCAGCCTCGATAGCGACCTCGAATTCCTGATCTTGCAACGTGACGACCCAGTCAGTGCCAACCTTGCGCTCGTGGTTGTCCATTCGACCGGAGACGCGGGCACGTCGAATTTCTGCGACGCGATGCATCGCTGCGCAGGAGGCTGCAATCCGGCGCAGGTCCGTTTTGGGAAGTTCGACGCCCTCGAACCCATCGGGGTACTCCTCGGCGATGAAAGCGGTTGTCATGTCGCCACTGATGAAAATGGGATGATCCATAACAGCCGACAGGAACGGCAGGTTATGCCCGATACCTTCGACTTCGAAACTGTCCAGCGCCACACGCATGGCTTCGATGGCCTGATCCCGGGTCGGCGCCCAGGTACACAGTTTGGCGATCATCGGGTCGTAGTACATGCTGATCTCGCCGCCTTCATAGACGCCAGTGTCATTGCGAACAGCGGTAGCGCCTCCCGGTGCATCCCCCTGCCACTTACCATTGATCAACATCGGCCCAGCGGCAGTTTCCTGCGGCGGGCGGTAACGGGTCAGACGACCGATTGACGGCAGGAAACCACGATATGGATCTTCGGCATACAGGCGGTTTTCGATGGCCCAGCCCGTCAGGGTGACATCATCCTGTGTGATCGACAAAGGCTCACCAGCAGCGACGCGGATCATCTGTTCGACCAGATCGACACCGGTGATCAGCTCTGTCACCGGGTGTTCCACCTGCAGGCGGGTGTTCATTTCGAGGAAATAGAAATTCTTGTCACCATCGACGATGAACTCGACCGTACCTGCACTGGCATAGCCCACCGCCTTGGCCAGGGCGACCGATTGCTCGCCCATTGCGCGACGGGTCGCTTCATCCAGAAAGGGGGATGGTGCCTCTTCCACCACTTTCTGATTCCGGCGCTGGATCGAACATTCGCGCTCGCCCAGATAGACACCATTGCCATGGCTGTCACACAGAACCTGAATTTCGATATGGCGTGGTTGGGTTACGAATTTTTCGATGAAAATCCGGTCGTCGCCAAAAGAATTTGCAGCCTCATTCTTGGATGACTGAAACCCTTCACGCGCCTCGTCGTCATTCCAGGCGATCCGCATGCCTTTGCCACCACCTCCGGCACTGGCTTTGATCATCACCGGATAACCGACTTCATTGGAAATCTTCACCGCTTCATCCGCATCCTCGATCAGACCCATATACCCGGGTACTGTTGAGACATTTGCCTCCTGAGCGATCTTCTTTGACGTGATCTTGTCACCCATCGCCTCGATTGCGCCTTTCGGGGGGCCCACAAAGGCAACACCTTCAGTCTCAAGTGCTTCAGCGAATTTGGCGTTCTCCGACAAGAAACCATAGCCGGGGTGGACCGCCTGCGCACCGCTTTGACGGATCGCATCCATGACCTTGTCAATCACGATGTAGGATTGGTTGGCCGGGGCCGGGCCGATATGCACAGCCTCATCCGCCATCTCAACATGCAGAGCCTGACGATCCGCATCCGAATAGATGGCGACCGTGCCGATGCCCATTTTGCGCGCGGTCTTGATAACGCGGCAGGCGATCTCGCCTCGGTTGGCGATCAGGATCTTGTTGAACATGGTACGTCCTTTGTCTTGAAGGTCAGAAAACGCAAAAACGCCACCACAGGGCTTTGACCCCGTAGCGGCGTGTTGCGCGATATGTGTTGGGACACTGCAGGCCCCAAAGAAGGTGTCTTAGTTACAGTTGTTCTGCGTCTTGCAATACAGCACGTTGCCCGCTGCACCGACCGCAGCGCCGAAAAGCGGGTCGGCGCTAAGGACGGCGGCCCCGACCGCGCCGGCGCCTCCGCCAAGCAACGCCTGTTCGCCAGTGGTGTCGCCGCAGGCCGCAAGGCCCGCACAGGTCGCCAATGCAAAGAAAATCTGTGGGATTCGCATGTTGTCTGCCCTTCTGATGTTTTTGACTGCTTTGGGTGCAGTTGCGGGCAGCAGGAGCTCACAGGCAATAAACGATGCTGTTGATCGGTGTTTTGCGCAGAAATCTGCCGCTTTTTGCCCGGAACATGCGCAAAGAAAAACGCGGGCAGGATGATGTGGAAACCACAAGCCTGCCCGCGGAAGGAAGGGGTACGGAATAGTAGGTGCATGTGCGGCGCAGGCAAAATAGAGCCACACGGCTGCATCAGAATGCACGGCACAATCAGGCCCGCAAGCAAAGTATTGTTTCCAGTCAAGATTCCGGCTGGTTTCTGCCCATTCGGCGAAACACCGCGCAAATTCGTGCCGAACACGGCCAAACGGCGATTTGCGCGCCAAAGATCGGGAGATCGCGCTGCATCGCAGCGAAATCCGCGCCTTGATAGTGTCGAGCGTCGCCGCGTTTGTGATGCTACGCCTCGGCGCCACCTTGCGTGAAGCGATGTTTCATCCGCCGGAACCGAAATATGTGGCGTCACGGCACCCATGATCAGGATGTCTCACCAAAGATGTCGGGAAAAGATGCGCGGGCCACATCCAGGTCGATCACCAGCAACGCTTCATAGCTTGCAGGATCAAACGGATCTTCTGCCGGAATAACCTCGCGTTCGAACAGCCAACTGATCCGACCCGCATCCAGATTGCCACGTTCAAAAGGCTGATCTCCGAAATGCCCCCACAGCGCCTCCATGAAAGCTGCATCCGCGCGCCTGTCTGCGGGTTTGCGGTCACGGAACCTTTCGCGCTTGGTCAGCGGAGTGACGCCTTTTGGGTTGGCCCGACGAATGGTGAACTGAAAGTCCGTGCCTGTCAGACGGCCAGGGAATCCGCGATGTTTCAGCATATCGGCCCCTCAGTCGCTAGAGTGTTTACCAAGTCGGAAATTTTGCATCCGCCAAAGGATGGGATCATGTTGTGCACCTCCAAAGCCGCACCGTTGGTCTGAGACGCTCTGGGATCATGAAAGCAATGGTTCACGGTCAGAGTCCCTCCCAGATACACCGGGACTGCTCCAGCCGGTAGGCTTCGAAAAACTGTGTCGCATCCGGAGCGGCATCGCCAAAATCAATCGGACGGTCGGACAGCGAAACAACAACACGAAACGGCTCTAACTGATGTTGCGCCACGTAAGGAACGGCCAATGTCTGGCACAGGTGCTCCATGTCTTTGGTGGCCACATCATAGCCGATCCGACCCACTGAGGACCCGATCTTTGGTGCAATGAAACGAAACCGGACCCACAGCTCGCCGGGGTTATTGTCCAGAAGAACGTCGCTCAGATGAACTGGCTGACCCGATGGCACCGGCAACAGTGTTTCTGTCTGAGCCAAAACCGGAGCGCAATGAAAGAAAAGCATCAGACCAATGGCGCAATCCCGGACCCGCCAGCGGCAGGCTCCTCCTTCCGGGATCGCGCGCGCAGTGCTGTTGGCCTGCGCGGTTTTATGTCTGATGGATCGGATCATTCAACTATTTGGCGGTTTTTGTCAAACTTGCGCTGTTTTCAGGCACTTTCTGAACATTCCGCTACACCTTTTCGAAGATCAGAGCGGAATATTGTCGTGCTTTTTCCATGGGTTCTTCAACTGTTTGCCACGCAGGCTGGCAAACGCCTTGGAAACGCGGCGGCGAGTCGAATGCGGCATGATCACCTCATCGATAAATCCCCGCTCAGCCGCAACAAATGGGTTGGCGAACCTGTCCTCGTAGTCTTGCGTATGCTGAGCAATCTTGTCCGCATCACTGAGGTCGGCGCGATGAATGATCTCGGTTGCGCCCTTGGCGCCCATCACCGCGATCTCGGCCGTGGGCCAAGCATAGTTGAAATCGCCGCGCAGATGTTTGGACGCCATAACGTCGTAAGCCCCACCATATGCTTTGCGAGTGATTACTGTCACCTTAGGCACCGTCGCTTCACCATAGGCAAAGAGCAGCTTGGCTCCGTGTTTGATAACACCGCCATACTCCTGACTGGTGCCGGGCAGAAATCCGGGAACATCGACCAAAGTCAGGATTGGGATTTCGAAGCAATCACAGAAACGCACGAACCGCGCGGCCTTGCGTGAGCTGTCAATGTCAAGACAGCCAGCCAGAACCATCGGCTGATTGGCGACAACGCCAACGGTTTGGCCTTCCAAACGGATGAAACCAGTGATGATATTCTTGGCGAAGTCTTCCTGAATCTCGTAGAAATCGCCCTCATCCGCCACTTTGGTGATCAGTTCCTTCATGTCGTAAGGCGTGTTGGCGTTATCAGGGATCAACGTGTCTAGCGAGCTTTCGATCCGATCCGGTTCGTCAAAAAACGGGCGAACGGGCGGTTTCTCGCGATTGTTGAGCGGCAGGAAGTCAACAAGGCGTCGCACTTCTGCCAGCGCCTCAACATCGTTTTCAAACGCGCCATCCGCGACCGAGGATTTCTTGGTGTGGGTCGATGCGCCTCCAAGCTCTTCGGCCGTGACCACTTCATTCGTGACGGTTTTCACCACCTCCGGGCCAGTCACAAACATGTAGGACGTGTCTTTGACCATGAAGATAAAGTCTGTCATCGCCGGGCTGTAGACTGCACCACCGGCACACGGGCCCATGATTACGCTGATCTGCGGCACTACGCCGGACGCCATGATATTGCGCTGGAACACTTCGGCGTAGCCCGCCAAAGACGCCACACCTTCCTGGATTCGCGCCCCGCCCGAGTCGTTAATACCGATCACTGGCGCGCCATTTTGCACCGCCATATCCATGATCTTGCAAATCTTTTGTGCGTGGGTTTCTGACAGTGATCCACCGAAAACTGTGAAATCCTGACTGAACACATAGACCATGCGACCGTTGATCGTGCCCCAACCTGTCACAACCCCATCGCCCGCAGGCTTTTGTTTTTCCATTCCGAAATCAGTACAGCGGTGGCTGACGAACATGTCGAACTCTTCAAAGCTGCCTTCGTCCAGCAGCAATTCGACACGCTCGCGCGCAGTCAATTTTCCGCGCGCATGCTGCGCATCGATCCGCCTTTGCCCGCCACCCAGCCGGGCTTCGTTGCGGCGGTCTTCAAGCTCGGAAAGGATGTCTTTCATGGCGATAATCCCCTGTAAAATCTGAGCGGACCGTATATGTTTCGATGTCTCAGCCAAAGTGGTTTTCCGCAAATTTGCAAAGTTTTGGCAACCAGAAACTGACAAAGTGTAAACTTGCTAAGTTTCAAATTGAAACGGGTGGACGTCTGGCAATCCCAAATTCCGTGACTATACATGTGAACAATGCAGTTCAGTTCGTCCACGGTTCGCCGCACACCGCCCTCAATTACAACGCTTGTCTTGCTCTCGGGGCTGTCCGCCCTGAGCATGAATCTGTTTCTGCCAAGCCTACCCAACATGGCTCTGCATTTCGAAACCGACTATAAGGTCATGCAGCTGTCCATTGCATTGTACCTGCTGGTTAATGCTGTTCTGCAAATTCTGATCGGCCCAATTGCCGACAAAGCTGGGCGCAGACCGGTATTACTTTGGGGGCTGAGTTTATTTCTGCTTGCAACCCTTGGCTGCATCTATGCGCCAAGCGCCGCAGTTTTTCTGGCGTTCCGAATGTGTCAGGCAGTGGTGGTGGTCGGGATGGTCCTGAGCCGTGCGGCTGTTCGCGACCTTTACGATCAAGACCAAGCCGCATCCATGATCGGCTATGTCACAATGGGAATGGCCGTGGTTCCGATGATCGGCCCTGCCATTGGAGGATTGCTTGAAGAAAGTTTTGGCTGGAGGGCAAACTTCTGGCTGCCCTTCGCGGTCGGCGCCCTGACTCTCGCCCTTACATTCACAGATTTCGGCGAAACCTCGACCAAAAGCGGCAAGACGTTGCTCCAGCAATTCCGGGAATATCCCGAACTGCTGACGTCGCCGCGGTTTTGGGGTTATTCGCTGTCATCGGCGTTTTCGTCAGGGGCATTTTTTGCCTATCTCGGCGGAGCCCCCTTCATTGGCACCGAACTGTTCGGGATGAGCGCCGCCGAAGTCGGCATTTATTTTGGCGCCCCGGCCGTTGGTTATTTTATCGGTAACTTCCTTAGCGGGCGATACTCTGTACGCTTTGGCGTGAATCGCATGGTTCTTTGGGGGTGCTGGCTCAACGCTTTGGGCGTGGCGCTTTCTGCTGTTCTTTTCCTAGCCGGAATGGGAACCGCGCTAAGCTTTTTCGGATTCATGACATTCGTGGGCGTCGGCAACGGAATGACCATTCCAAATGCCACCTCAGGTGCATTGTCGGTGCGCCCGCATTTGGCGGCAACAGCCTCAGGCCTGAGTGGCGCAATCATGCTGGGTGGCGGTGCGGGGCTGAGCGCACTCGCCGGTGCAGTTTTGACAAAAGAGACCGGAGCAATGCCCTTGTTGTGGCTTATGCTCGCGACGGCTGTTCTGGCCATCGCAGCCATAAGTGTTGTGGTCTGGCGCGAACGGCAGCTGGGGTTGTAACACTACTTGCCCTTAAGGGTTTGCAAAGTTAGCTTTCAACTTTAGAAAAGTTGCAAAGGCACCACATGGGCACCCAAAAACTCTATGCTGGCGCGAAACTGCGCGAAATGCGCACGCGCCTGACCCTAACGCAACGCGAGTTCGCGGCAAAACTTGGCGTCTCACTGCCTTACCTGAACCAGATGGAGAACAACAACCGGCCGATATCAACCACGGTTGTTTTGGCTTTGGCGCAGGAATTCGGAATGGACGTCACCGAACTCAGCACAGGTGACAGCGAGCGTCTGGTCTCAGATATGCGCGAAGCGCTGGCGGACCCGGTATTTGCGGATGTCCTTCCCCCCTTGGCAGATCTGCGTTTGACTGCCTCAAATGCTCCGGCACTTGCGCGGGCCTTCATCGAATTGCACCGAACATATCGCCAGACTCATGAACGGCTTGCGTCATTGGACGAGGCACTGGGTCGGGAAGATGCACGTATTCAGGCCAGCCCGTGGGAGGAGGTGCGCGATTTCTTCCACTATTGCGACAATTACATCGACGCAGTGGACCGCGCTGCTGAACTGTTCGCAAATCGCGCCGAAGGTCCGGGTGGCGTTCGTCAGGCAGCACTGACCAGCCTGTCCGAACGTGGGATACAGGTCATCTTTTCAGACATCGCGTCCTTGCGCAGTTACGATACAGAAAGCAGGATCCTGCGCCTGTCGTCTCGCGCCGCTCCACAAACCCAGGTGTTTCAACTGCTGCTTCAGGTCGCTTTGATCAGTCAAGACAAACTGCTCGAGGCAACATTGGACTTCGCCAAATTTCAAAGCGAAGAGGCACGGTCTATCGCCAAGATAGGTTTGGCCAATTACTTCGCAGGGGCGTCCCTGATGCCCTATGCCGCCTTCCTGGCGGCAGCTCAGGAAGACCGACACGATCTCGAATTGGTCAGCAACCGGTTCGGCGCGTCGATAGAACAAGTGGCCCACCGCCTGTCCACATTGCAAAGACCCGGCGCCAAGGGCATTCCGTTCTTTTTCGTGCGGGTTGATCAGGCAGGCACCATCACCAAACGCCACTCGGCGACGCGCTTACAATTTGCTCGTTTTGGTGGGGCTTGCCCACTATGGAACGTACATCGCGCGTTCGAGACACCCGGCCACTTCCTGCTGCAACTTGCAGAAACCCCGGACGGGGTGCGCTATATTTCTTTGGCAAGAGACGTGTCGAAATCGGGCGGGTCTTTCGGTGCGCCTGTGCGCCGATATGCCATCGCCCTGGGATGCGAGGTGCGGCACGCTCAAGCATTGGTCTATGCTGACAACCTCGACGTCAACAAGGCCAGCGCATTCGAACCCATTGGCATTTCCTGCCGTATCTGTGAGCGGCAAAACTGTCACCAGCGCTCGGTTCCACCGCTCGAACGTCGCCTGACCATCGACGCGCATACTCGCGGGACACTTCCCTACGAGGTCACCTGATCTTCATCTGGCCACAAGTATCCCGGAGGAGGCGCGGCTTGCCGCGACGGGGGCAGAGCCCCGCCCTTTTGTTCAGACCTTAGACAAGATGGTCCAAATTTCGTCTTTGAGCGCGGCCCGTTTTTTGCGCAGCTCGATCTCCGCCAACTCCTCCATCGGCTCGACATGTGTTTCAGCCCTGTGCACGACGCGATTGACCTCGTGATACTCATCTGCCAGCCGGGCAAAATGTGCGTCCGACTGCTTGAGCTGGCTCATAAGTTCCGTCTTGTCGGGAAATTCTTCCGCCAGTTCATGCGGGGTGTGAGACATTCCTGTTCGCTCCTTGATCTATCATTGCAATCCATAGCTAGAGTTGATGGAAGCATACCTCTTTGACGCGGATCAAGTTGTGTGACGTTTAGCGACTTGCCTTACGCCATCCTGCGGCTTTGGCCTCGGTCTCGGAACAAAACCATCGCTCTTTGCCACCTGCACTTACCCGTGTTTTCGAATAGTGTTCTTGTCCCGGCGCGTGATAGATACGTTCGCCAGAAAATGAGATGTTGCCCTTGATCCGGCAAGGTCCGGACGATTGCGTAACACCAGACGCCCGGTACACCCACGGCATCTGAACATGCGCGCCGTGCAATCCAGCCCGCTCGGACGCCGCATGAGCTTCTTCCGCTACATAATCGGTCGAGTACTTACGATAAGCGAAGGCCACGCCACGGCGCACCATGTCACGCCCGGCGTCCTGTCCAATGACCCGGCACCGCGCGATCACTCGGCCGTATCGATCCCAATCCAGTGGAGTGCACTGCGCAGGTTTTCCATGAAACCGCCGACGCACTTCTTGGGTCACCCAATTTCCACAGGCCCAGGCTTTGCCGTCGTTCTTTTCGCAGCACTGACCCAGTTCCGGCGCGTCTATGCCATGCAATCGTACTCGAACACCGCCCACGACCCAGGTGTCGGCATCGATAACATTCACCGGCCCTTCGACCAGATCAGTCGCGATAGCTATAGACGGGGCGAACAAAACAAAAGCCAAACAAAACCTTAACATTCCCTCGATATGCGCCCAGACTCAGGCATATTCAACGGGGGTTGTTCACAAAGGTTAACGCTGTGCGGCCGCCCATCCTGGATGGATCCACGGGCGATCGTTTGACTTAGGCAAAGGGCCCTTACCCAACAGGGAATCGGACATTTTCTCACCAACCATGATGGACGGTGCGTTCAGGTTACCATTGGTGATCTGAGGGAAAATCGAACTGTCCGCGACCCGCAGACCTTCCACACCAACAACACGACCTTGCGGATCAACAACAGTGTTTTTATCATCCGCTCGCCCCATGCGACAGGTGCCGCAAGGGTGATAAGCGCTTTCAGCATGTTCAGCGATAAACTCATTTAGCTCTTTATCCGTCTGTACGTCAGCGCCCGGTTGAATTTCTTTTCCCGCATAGGGCTTGAAAGCTTCCTGCCCAAAGATCTCACGGGTCAGGCGAATACAGTTGCGGAAGTCTTCCCAATCTTCTTCTTGGCTCATGTAGTTGAACCGGATCACTGGTGCGTCCTCGGGCTGGGCCGAGCGCAGCGTGACCGCCCCCCGCGAAGGCGAACGCATCGGGCCGACATGGGCCTGGAACCCATGCCCTTCGGCCGCAACCTGGCCATCGTATCGAACCGCGATAGGTAGAAAATGGTACTGTATATCGGGATACTCTACGCCCGGCTTCGACCGGATGAATGCTGCGCTCTCGAACTGGTTCGACGCGCCAAGACCGGTCTTGGTGAACAGCCATTGAGCCCCAATCAGGCCTTTGCTGAACAGGTTCCAATGCTTATAGAGCGTGATCGGCTGTAGCGAGGCCTGCTGGATGTAAAGCTCCAAATGGTCCTGAAGGTTAGCGCCAACACCCGGGCGATCCGCAACAACGTTAATCCCGTGTTCGGCCAAGTGCGCACCTGGGCCGATCCCGGACAGCATCAACAGCTTGGGTGAGTTAATCGAAGATGACGCAAGCACCACTTCGCGGCGGGCACGGATGACTTCCGTTCTGCCCCCACGGACCAGCTCAACCCCGGTTGCGCGCCCGTCGTCCAGGATCACGCGCGTGGCCAGCCCGCGCACGATATCGCAATTCTCGCGCTTGAGCGCCGGTTTCAGATAGGCGTTTGCCGCAGACCAGCGCCGACCTTTCCAGACGGTCTGCTCCATCGGGCCAAAGCCCTCCTGCTTTTCACCGTTGTAGTCACCGGTGACTTCGTATCCCGCCTGTTGCCCAGCATCGACAAAAGCTTGAAACAAAGGATTTTGTCGGGGGCCGCGTGACACATGCAGTGGGCCATCAGTTCCGCGCCATGTTGGGTCGCCCCCATGGCCACCGTCGTGCCATGTCTCCATTCGTTTGAAATAGGGCAAGACGTCAGCATAAGACCATCCGTCAGCCCCCATGTCCGCCCATGTGTCGAAATCCCGCGCATGGCCGCGCACATAGACCATCCCGTTGATCGAGGATGACCCGCCAATCACCTTTCCCCGTGGGCACGCCAGCCGACGGTTGTTCAGGTGCGGTTCCGGTTCGGATTCGTAGCCCCAGTCATAGCGCGACATGTTCATCGGATAGCTCAGCGCTGCGGGCATCTGAATGAACGGCCCAACATCCGAGCCCCCATGTTCGATAACCAAAACCGACGCGCCCGCCTCGCTGAGGCGATAGGCCATCGCGCAACCCGCGGACCCGGCGCCCACGATGACGAAATCTGCTTCCATACTTACGACTCCTTGCTCCGCCGAAACGTGTTGCAGCGCCTTCGGCGGGAGTATTTTTGAAAAGATGAAGAGGTTATTCTCCGCGCGGGAAGCGGGCGTTTTCCTCGACGATATTCAGATCCATGTGATTGCGCATGTAACGTTCGGATGCTTTCTGCAGTGGTTGGTAGTCCCACGGGTAATAGCCGCCTTGCCGCAGCGCCTCGTACACGACCCAGCGACGAGCCTGGCTGGCACGAACGTCTGCGTCGAACCGCTCCAGATCCCATCTGGTTTCGGATTTCGCGCGCAGGGTGGCCAATGTGCCCGAATGTTCCGGATTGTCAGCCAGATTTATCAATTCGTTTGGATCTGCATCCAAATCGAACAGTTGATCAGGGTCCAAATCGCACCGATTGTACTTCCACTTACCGTAGCGCAAGGACACCAAGGGGGCATACGACGCCTCGGCCGCATATTCCATGGCGACCGGAGCGGTGCGTTCGGTCCCCTTTGCCAAGGACACAAGATCCTGGCCATCCGTCCAAGGCGAGATTTCTTCCATGTCGACACCGGCGAGTGAACCCAACGTCGGGGTGACATCGATGGTCGATACCGGAGTGTCGATCCGACCCGTTGGCAGCTCCGGCGCCGAGATCATCAGCGGCACCCTTGCTGAGCCTTCATAGAAGGTCATTTTGAACCACAGGCCCCGCTCGCCCAGCATGTCGCCGTGATCGGAAACGAATAGAATGGTTGCGTCTTGCCGGGTGGCTTCCAACACGTCCAGGATCTCACCGATCTTATCATCGAGATAGGAAATATTGGCGAAGTAAGCGCGCCGGGATTTACGGATATCCTCTTCGGTGATGTCAAAGCTCCGCCAATCATTGGCGTCGAAAATCCGCCGCGAATGTGCATCCTGATTATCATAGCCAAGATCCGCAATCTCGGGCAAAAGATGCTCACAGTCTTCGTAGAGGTCCCAGTATTTCCGCCGCGCCACATAAGGGTCATGCGGATGCGTGAAGCTGACGGTGAGGCACCAGGGTCGGTCATCCTTGCCTCGTGCCAGATCGTAAAGCTTGGCCGTGGCGTTGTAGGCAACCTCGTCATCATATTCCATTTGGTTCGAGATTTCGGCGACGCCCGCGCCGGTTACCGAGCCCATATTGTGATACCACCAATCGATCCGCTCGCCCGGTTTGCGATAGTCCGGGGTCCAACCGAA
Source organism: uncultured Ruegeria sp. (assembly GCF_947504215.1). GTDB lineage: Bacteria > Pseudomonadota > Alphaproteobacteria > Rhodobacterales > Rhodobacteraceae > Ruegeria. Next base: position 656,089 of record NZ_CANNGO010000001.1, read on the forward strand.
ATCGGCCGGGTAGATATCGGTCGTCAGTCGATCTTCAAAACCATGCATCTGGTCTGGCCCAACAAAGTGCATCTTGCCCGACAGGCAGGTGTAATAACCTGCACGGCGCAGATGATGGGCATAGGTTGGAATATCACTGCGGAACTCGGCCGCATTGTCATAGACTCCCGTGCGCGAGGGCAGCTGACCTGACATGAAACTGGCCCGCCCCGGTGCACATAGCGGCGACGCGGTGTAAGCATTGGCAAACCGGGTCGATCGCTCCGCCAGCTTCTTCAAGTTCGGCGCATGCAGCCAGTCGGCGGGACCGTCGGGAAAGAGGGTTCCGTTCAACTGATCCACCATCAGGATCAGAATGTTTGGCTTTGTCATTTTTCAGCCTCGAGTAGAGTATTGAGGACACGCAATGCGTGGTTTACCGCCAGTTGCGGCTCTTCCGGAGCGCTAAGGGCAGCGCGAATGTACAAACCATCAATAAGCGCGATCATGTTCTCGGCCGCTTCGACGGGATCTTCCAGAAGGGGGCGCAACGAGTAGATCAGATTGGATCGGATGCGCGCCTGATAAATCTGCCAAAGCCGCAATGCGTCCTTATTGGTCTGTGCCAGCACATAGAAGGTCATCCAGGCTGCAATCGCATCAGGGGTAAAACAGGACGGCGCAAAACAGGCCCGGATTATGGCTTGGGCCCTCTGATCCGGCGCGGCCCCTTTAAGTTCGCTGCGGGCCTCGTTGGCAAAATCGGCGAGGATCTGTCGCATCGCCGCCAGAAATATCTGATCCTTGCCGCCGAAGTAGTGATGTGCCAGCGCGCTTGACATACCGGCGCGTTTGGCAATCTGGCTGACAGTTACATCGAGGGACTTTTTGACGCCCAGCTCAGCGATCGTCGCACGGACGATCGCATCACGGCGAATTGGCTCCATTCCGACTTTTGGCATCGCTACCCCCTGAACACGCGCTATGGGAGCGAACGCTATGCGGTTTTTATTGACTCGTCAATCAATAACGGACAGGCCTATGCCACACTATAGCTTTGGCGCAATACTTGGGGGCGTCAAGTCTCGACGGTTGAGCACCGCCTCGCGCCAGGAAATAAAACTGACTGCAGCAAGGATCAGTGTTCCGCCGGAAATCACCCAGACATCGATGCTTTCGTGAAACACCGCAGCACCAAGCACCGTTGCCCAGATAAGCTGTAGAAACGTAACGGGTTGCGTGACGGCCACCGGGGCCGCTTGTAAGGCAAGCGTCATGAAGTAGTGACCGGCTGTTGCAAAGCTCGCGACCAAGAACAGCACGCCCAGATCGCGCAGGCTGGGCGTGCTCCAAACGGCGATGGCAAAGGGAATCAGCGCGATAGTCACCCAGATCGACAGATGTGCCACAACGACTGAAGGTGGGATGTCACGCACCAGTAGCTTGGCCAACAGATATGATCCGCCCAAGGTCAGTGCTGTTCCTAGCATGGCAAGGTGGCCTGCGGAAACCTCTCGGAATCCCGGGCGCAGGATGATCAGAACCCCAACCAACGCGACCACAATCGCGGCAATGCGGCGAATGGCAAGTTTCTCGCCTAAAAACAGCGCCGCGCCGAGGGTGACATAGACGGGAGTCATGTAGTTCATCGCCGTAACCTCGGCCAATGGGATTTGGGTCATGGAGAAGAACCACAACATGACGGCCGCTGCATGGATAACACCGCGCAGCCCAAACAAGGTCAGATGTCGGGTCGTCAGGTGCGTTTTCAGGATCAGGCGCAGCGCGGGCAACACGAAAATCAACCCCAGGACATAGCGCAGAAAAGCCGCCTGAATGGGGTCCATCGTCGTGCCCAAGGATTTCACAAGCGCCGTCATGACAACAAATGAAATGCCGGCGGCGAACATCCAGAACATGCCCGCGATCGGACGAGATGAGGCGACAGCTGTTGTCATGGCCCTGGTTGAACACGGAAAGCTGGCCGGGGACAACCCTTCACATGATAACAAGTTTCAAAGCGATACCCAGCATGACAACACCGATCACGACATCCAGAACCTGCCAGGCGCGAGGGCGCGCGAAAACGGGCGACAAAACACCGGCCCCGTAGCCCAAAGAAAAGAAGAAAACAAAACTGGACGACATCGCACCGATGGCAAACCCAAGCCGGTCGTCATACTGCGCCGAAATCGACCCAATCAGAACAACTGTATCCAAATACACATGTGGATTCAGCCATGTGAACGCCAGGACTGTCAGCAACACCGTGCGTAGGCTGGTGCGATGGCCTTCGCCGACCTCCAATGCCGACCCGCCCTGCCACGCAGACCAAAAACTGCGCAATCCGTACCATAGCAAAAACGTTGCCCCACCATAGCGCATCACGGTTTCGAACCACGGCACGGCCCGCGCCAAAGTGCCAAACCCAGCCACGCCGGCACCGATCAGGATGGCATCAGACACGGCACAGGTCAGACACAGAACAAACACATGCTCGCGTCTAAGCCCCTGTCGCAGGACAAATGCATTTTGTGCACCAATTGCCAGGATCAGGCTAAAGCCAAGGGCAAAACCACCAATCAGAGATGGGGACATAAAACCTCCTGTGTTCAAGGTGTTTGACTAAAGCCCGGCCAACGATCTATCAAATTAAAGATGCTTACCCGAGTTAAGTTGTACTAATGTTGCTCGATCCTCATCATCTTTCCGCGCTGTCCGCCATTTTGCGCTATGGCAGTTTTGACGCAGCAGCGTCTCAACTGGCTGTAACCCCGTCGGCGGTATCCCAGCGGATCAAAGCGCTGGAAGATCGCGTGGGCGCATCGCTGATCAATCGGGGATCCCCCTGCATCGGAACCCCGGCGGGGTTGCGCATTGCCCAATACGCAGAAGATATTGGCCTGCTTGAGGCGCAATTGTCGCGTGAGCTGGCCCTGGAACAGGGCGCGGGACCCGGTCAGGTACGGATTGCAGTGCCAGCTGATAGCCTTGCGACCTGGTTCGTTGATGCGATGGCCCAGACCCAGGACATGATGTTTGATCTGATTGTCGATGATCAGGACTACTCGGCAGATTGGTTGCGGCGAGGTGAAGTGAGCGCGGCAGTCACTGTCGGCGGTCAGCCTGTCTCCGGTTGTGATGCCGTGGCGCTTGGAGCCATGCGATACCTGCCCACGGCTAGTCCCGATTTTATCAGCACGTGGTTCAAAAACGGCGTCACTGCCAAAACGCTGGATCTGGCGCCGAGCCTGACATTCAACCGGAAAGACGGCCTTCAAAATGCTTGGATGGAGGCTCAGACAGGCAGCCGCCTCTCGCCTCCGACACATTTCATGCCTTCTTCACACGCTTTTGTCGAAGCCGCAATTGCCGGGCTGGGATGGGGGATGAACCCTCAAGAGCTGGTGCGCGCGCCGATCAAAGACGGGCAACTACGCTCGATCATCCCGGATGCACATTTGGACGTTACGTTGACCTGGCAGGTTGGCCGCATTCTTGCCCCTGCCCTCATGCCACTCACCAGTGCGGTTCAGAAGGCCGCCGCGAAGGTATTGCTCTCTCCGGTCAAAGCCGAGCGGCACCGTTAGGAATGCGCCGGTTCCTTGGCTGGGGGAACAACAATGCGATAACACGCAACGCTAGCCACCAAACTGGCCAAGATGATAATGTCGATCGCCAGCGCAACTTCGTGTAAATGCGCTATCCCCGCCAATGTGGCCGAGATAACTACAGCAGTCACACGGGCGATGCTTTTAACTGCAGCTGCCCCCTGAACACGTTGAGCTTTGGGTGCGACATCCAGAAAATACAACTTGCGGGCACTGCTAACGCCTGTCGAGGCGACGGTGACAACAAACAAGGCGGCCGCATGCAAGTGTACATCATGGTCGATATGCAAATAGTGGAAAGCCAGTAGCACCACACCCGTGATTGCCACCATTAGCGTTCCGGTCACCATGACCGCACGGTGAGACTTCATGTTCACAAGTTGCCACAATGGTGCGGCAACAAGATATCCGGACGCCGAGGATACGATGAGCGCCGTCAGGCCCCGGGTTGACGCATGATGGGCTTCGGCAGCGATCAGAGCAAAGAAGGGCACCGACAGAGAAACAAAGACCAGAGGTATACGCATAACCATATACCGCCTGAACCATGCGTGGTCGAACATGTCCAGGATGCCTTTGATGTTTGCAGCAAGGGAAAGTTTCGGTGACGGTTTTGAGGCCTGAACTTGCTGATCACGCTGCCCAATTTCAAACATCGCCAGAATTGACAATCCGGATAACAGAAAAAATCCGAATGAGACAGCGATCATGGTGGAGTGCCGGGAAAATGGCGGGTTTCCCTTGGTTATCTCGTGGACCAACAAGGCAAGCCCGATGGCCCCCAGACCGCCAACCCCCAGTTGAACGTAGCGCATGATCATCCGGGATTTCGACTGCACGTGATCGCCAAGCAGATCTGCATACATCAGGCCCTGAATCTCGTCAAACAGACCAATCAGAAAAAACACCGATACAAACGCCACCGCGATCAAAGGCACGACGCCGGTGGCCGCAACGGCGATTGCCAGAATCAGGCACACGCCAACTGCGAATTCGGTCAGTGCAATTCCACGCTTCTTTTGCTGTTTTGCAGCCAGCATCTGAGCCAGAAAGATGTCGGCAATCATACTCCCAACCATCCGCACAGACACCAAAGCCCCGGCGATGAACATTGGCAGTTCAAACGACACAGCAAGAAACGGCAGCACGACCGAAGGGCTGCCCAAGGTCCATGCGACCTGGGAGAGAATACTTTGACCGGTTAGAACCGGAACATTCCGCTTTGCAAGGTTCGAGGGGACTTCTACCATCGGTATGAACTCAAGATCCGGCACAACAGAGCCTATGTCTGCGTGCCCTTCTCCTCCGTTAGGTGCTGCACGTCAGCCTAAAGGGTTCTGCGGCCCCGGCCAATCATCCAACAAAAACATTTGCAAAAAGCCAACCTTTCAAGCCGGGTTTCGTATCATACCAAAACTGACCCAATCAGAGCTGGGCCATGACTTCATCCGTGGCCTCAAAGTTGGTGGTGACGCGCTGAACGTCGTCATCATCCTCCAAAGCATCAACCAGCTTCATCAGGCGCTGCATGTCTTCCAAGCCCAGTTCGGTCGTCGTCGTGGGTTTCCAGACCAGTTTGGTAGATTCCGTTTCGCCCAGCGCTGTCTCAAGCGCGCTCGATACATCGTTCAGGTCGGTGTCTGCACACCAGATGATGTGACCATCGTCCGAGCTTTCGACATCTTCGGCACCCGATTCTATTGCGGCCTCGAAAATCGTGTCGGCATCGCCCGCTGACAACGGATAGACAACCTCGCCCTTGCGTTCGAACATGAACCCGACAGATCCGGTTTCGCCCAGATTGCCACCATTTTTCGAGAAGGTTGACCGGACCGTTGACGCGGTTCGGTTGCGATTGTCCGTCATCGTTTCGACAATCACCGCCACACCGTTGGGGCCATACCCCTCGTACCGGATTTCTTCGTATTCGTCGCCTTCGCCTGCAACCGATTTCTTGATTGCGCGGTCGATCACGTCCTTGGGTACAGAATTCGACTTGGCTTCTTTTACCGCCAGACGCAGGCGCGGGTTCTTCTCAGGATCGGGATCCCCCATCTTGGCAGCGACGGTGATCTCTTTCGACAGTTTGGAAAACAGCTTGGACCGCGCGGCGTCCTGGCGCCCCTTGCGGTGCTGAATGTTGGCCCATTTGGAATGACCGGCCATGGCTTACTCCTGTCGCGTTCTGTAATCCCGGGTCTATTACGCAAGGATGGGTTCGGTTTCAATAGGATCAGCGGCCATTGCCAGCTTGCACAACGTCCTCATTTGAGGGTTCACCGGTGTTTCGATCATCCACAGGGCCGGAATTGACATCGTTTTCAACGCGACATCGAACAGAGGTCTCGTCGCAGCTGCAGGAAAATTCCCCTTCGCTTTGGCCAGGTTGTGCGGATAAGGTCCGCTCATGACGACGGATCAGATCATCCTTTTCGCACTTTTCTTCACCGTCTTTGGCATGCTGCTTTGGGGCCGGTTTCGATATGACCTTGTTGCATTCGCGGCGTTGATGGTCGGCGTAGTTCTGGGCGTTGTGCCCGTCGATAATGCATTTGCAGGGTTCGGGCACCCTGCCACCATCATCGTTGCACTGGTCCTTGTGGTTTCAGCCGGGCTGGTCAGATCCGGTGCAGTGTTCCTGATCACCCGCACGCTGGTCGATGCCTCTCGCGGGCTTGGAGCACACATAGCCCTTATGGGCGGGATCGGTGCTGTGCTGTCGGCATTCATGAACAACGTTGCTGCCCTGGCGCTGTTGATGCCCGTCGACATCCAAACCGCGCGTAAAGCGGGACGTTCGGTGGGCCTAACGCTGATGCCTTTAAGCTTTGCGACCATTCTGGGTGGCATGGCGACCCTGATCGGAACCCCACCCAATATCATCATCGCGTCGATCCGGGCAGAGACATTGGGTGAGCCGTTTCGCATGTTCGATTTCGCCCCGGTCGGTGGCTTAGCTGCGATTGCCGGGCTGGCTTTTGTCTCTCTGATCGGATGGCGGCTGATCCCAAACCGTGGTCCACAAACGGAAACCTCCGAGGTTCTGGCCGAATACATCGCGGAATTGACGCTGCCGCAGGAGTCCCCGCATATCGGCAAACGTGTCAGTGAACTTTATGAGGCGGCCGAAAAGTCTGACGTGGCCATCATCGGGTTGATCCGGGACGGCAAACGTCGTTATGGCCGGTCGGCCCACGCAACGCTGAAAGAAGGCGACGCGCTGGTTCTTGAGGCTCGCCCGGAAGCGCTGGATGAGTTTAGGGCGGCGCTGAATCTGGATTTTTCAGATACGCGCAGACAGGAATTGTTAACCGCCGATGGAGATGGGCTTGAGGTGATCGAGGTGGTAGTGCCCGAAAACGCACGCATCACAGGGCGCACAGCTCAGGGGCTGGGCCTTGCCTGGCGTCAAAGCACAGTGCTTATGGGCATGTCACGACAGGGGCAGCGGATCACCGAACAAGTCCGCAAGACCGAGGTTGAAGCTGGCGACATCCTGTTATTGCTCTGCCCCCGCGACCGTAGTGCAGACGTTACCGAATGGCTTGGCTGTTTGCCACTGGCACAGCGCGGCTTGAACGTCACCGCCAACAATAAGGCTTGGCTGGCCATTGGGCTTTTCGCGGCTGCTGTGCTGGCGGCAAGCATCGGGCTGATCTACCTGCCCGTGGCGCTGGGGCTGGTTGTGATTGGCTACGTGCTGACCAAAATCATGCCGATCTCCGACCTGTATAATCACATCGAGTGGCCGGTTGTGGTTTTGCTGGGATCGATGATCCCATTGGGCAGCGCGCTGGAGACATCCGGCGGGACCGAGCTTATTGCGAACGCTCTGATCCAGTTGACCGATGGGCTGCCGGCTTGGGCCATTCTGACCGCGCTGATGGTTGTCACCATGACGTTGTCCGACGTTCTGAACAATACGGCTACGGCAATCGTGGCCGCACCAGTGGGGATCCAAATGGCAAGGGCTTTGGATGTGTCGCCTGACCCGTTCCTGATGACGGTCGCAGTGGCGGCCTCGGCAGCCTTCCTCACACCAATCGGGCATAAGAATAACACGCTTGTGCTGGGCCCGGGTGGGTATCGGTTCGGTGATTATTGGCGCATGGGGCTGCCGCTGGAAGTTCTGATCATCTGTGTGTCGGTCCCTGCCATCCTTGTGTTCTGGCCGCTCTGAAGGATAAAGGCAGCGGATGAAACGTTTTTTGATCTTGCAGCTGCGCCCGGAAACAGATGCCTCGGATGCCGAGTATGCCTCGATCCTGGACAAAACCGGTTTGGTGCCAGACCAGACCCATCGCATCCGGTTGGATTGCGAGGATTTGCCCGAAGGACTGGATGTCACCGACTATGCAGGCGTCATAGTTGGTGGCGGCCCCGGGTGCGTCAGCGATGACCCGGCGACGAAAACCCAATTGGATGCAAAGATCGAAAACACCATCATGGGCCTGATGCCCCAGATCACGCAGCGGGATCATCCTTTCATGGGCTGCTGTTATGGCCTGGGCATATTGGCGGCACATTTGGGTGGAGAGGTCAGCAAGGAACAATTCGGTGAACCTGTCGGCCCGTCGACCTGTCGCCTGACCGGCGACGGCGAGGATGATCCATTGACCGCGGGGCTGGCACCAGAATTCGACGCCTTTGTAGGTCATAAAGAGGCTGTTCAGGCTCTGCCCGATGGGTGCGTGCATCTGTTGGCTTCGGACCCCTGCCCCATTCAAATGATCCGCTGGGGACAGAATGTCTATGCCACCCAATTCCACCCCGAGGCAGACGCTGAAGACTTTGAACAGCGCATCAACATCTATAAGCACCACGGCTATTTCCCACCCGAGGACGCCCAGCGACTGATCGACACCTGTAAGGCGGCGGATGTCACCCAGCCCGGCGAAATCCTGCGTCGGTTTGCCGAACGGTACACCTGACCCAACGGAGCGGTTGCCGGTTGGGTCCCTGCTCGACTAGGTTGATCTGACACGACTTTGGGAGGGGTTGTTCTTGGATCTACTTATTAGCGTCGGCCTGCCGATTTCTCTGGCCATCATCATGTTGTCCCTGGGCATTGGACTAGAGATTGCGGATTTTCGGCGGGTCATCAGCCGTCGTTACCCCTTCGCCATCGGTGCACTGTGTCAGGTCGTATTGCTACCCGTCGCTGCATTTGCGACCGTCAAACTGTTTGGCCTTCCACCAGAAATCGCAGTGGGGTTCATGCTGCTAAGCTTTTGCCCCGGCGGGGTGACCAGCAATATCCTGTCCAAACTTGCCAAGGCGGATGTTGCTTTGTCGGTCAGCCTGACAGCGGTGATTAGTCTGCTTTCGATCCTGACTGTTCCAATCCTTGCCGCGTGGTCGATCAATCACTTCATGGGGGAAGATGCGCCAGAGGTTTCGATCAGCGGGCTGGCAATTGCGATGTTCCTGATCACCACCCTGCCTGTGGCAATTGGCGTGAGCGTTCGTCGTTTCGCCGCCACCTTTGCCCAAAAGATCGATGCCCCACTTTCAAGACTGGCCACCGCGCTGTTCGTTCTGATTGTCTTGGCCGCGCTGGCTGGGAACTGGCAGCTGTTTGTTGATAATCTTGGCGTCATGGGCGCCGGATTGATCTCCCTGAACGTTGCCTTGTTGCTGATCGGATTGGGACTGGCGCGCGCGGCAAGTTTGTCTTGGAATGAAAGCAAGACGATCTCAATCGAAACGGGCATTCAGAACTCGACTTTGGGCATTACGCTGGCCGCACTGATCACCGGAACGGAAAGCGGGTTCAGCCCCCTGGCCCTGCCCTCGGCCGTTTACGGGATAACAATGTACGCCGTGGCGATTCCGTTCCTGGCCTGGTTCCGCAATCGCTGAAAGGACATTTGATGAGCAATAACAGTGCAGATGCAATTGTCGTCGGTGGCGGCCTGGCCGGTTTGGCAGCCGCAGCAGAATTGGGGGGCCGGGGCAAAAAGGTAATCATCGTCGATCAGGAGCCCGAGCATTTTCTGGGCGGTCAGGCGTTCTGGAGCCTGGGCGGGTTGTTCATGGTCGACACACCAGAACAACGCAGAATGGGCATCAAAGACAGTCACGATCTTGCTCTTCGTGATTGGATGGGCAGTGCGCAATTTGATCGGGAGGATGACAAGTGGCCCCAGAAATGGGCTGAAGCATATGTTGAATTCGCAGCTGGTGAGATGCGCCCGTGGCTGCATGAGATGGGCGTGCGCTGGTTTCCGGTTGTTGGTTGGGCTGAGCGCGGCGGATCTTATGCCAACGGGCATGGAAACTCGGTGCCGCGTTTTCACATCACGTGGGGCACTGGACCGGGAATTCTCGAGCATTTCATTCGCCGGGTGCAGGAACATGTCAGCGCGGGTTTGATCCAGCTGAAGTTCCGCCATCAGGTCAGCCATCTCATCGTACAGAATGGCACTGCCAAGGGGGTTTCGGGTGAGGTTCTGGCCGATGACGCCGCCCAGCGCGGTGAAAAGACCAACCGCGACGAGGTCGGAGAGTTCGAAGTCTACGCCCCGTCGATCATCGTCACGTCAGGTGGGATTGGCGGCAATTTTGAAATGGTACGCAAAAACTGGCCGCGCGACCGGCTGGGCGCGCCACCCAAGGACATGGTGGCGGGCGTTCCCTTCCACGTAGATGGCCGAATGATCCCGATCAGTGAAAAGGCGGGCGGCCATGTGATCAATGGCGACCGGATGTGGCATTATACCGAGGGCGTCAAAAACTGGGATCCGATCTGGCCCGACCATGGCATTCGTATCCTGCCCGGGCCAAGCTCGATGTGGTTTGACGCAACAGGCAAGCGACTGGGGCCGCCCTGCCTGCCGGGGTTTGACACACTCGGGACCCTGCGGGAGATTCTCAAAACGGGCTATGAATACAGCTGGTTTGTCCTGACCCAGAAAGTGATCAAGAAAGAATTCGCTTTGTCGGGGTCGGAACAAAATCCGGACTTTACGTCGGGCAGTTGGAAAGAGGTCATCCGCCAACGCATACTCTCAGGCTCCAAAGCGACGGCCCCGGTCGAGGCTTTCAAGGAGAAGGGTGAAGATTTCGTAGTGGCGAACACACTGACTGAACTTGTCGGTGGTATGAATCAACTTGGCGGTGGCCTGATCGACGAAAGCCATTTGCGCGCCCAGATCGAGGCCAGGGATTCTCAGGTCGACAATCCGTTTTCCAAAGATGCGCAGATGATGGCGATCCTTGCCGCGCGAAACTATCGTGGCGACAAGCTGATCCGCACCGCCAAACCCCACAAATTCCTGGATCCGTCCAACGGCCCGCTGATCGCAGTGAAACTGCATGTTTTGACGCGCAAGACGCTTGGCGGTCTGCAAACCAACCTCGACAGTCAGATGATCGGCGCCGACGGGAAGGTCGTACCAGGCCTGTTCGCAGCGGGCGAAGTCGCGGGCTTCGGCGGCGGTGGCTATCACGGCTACAACGCGCTGGAGGGGACATTCCTGGGCGGTTGCATTTTCTCGGGACGCAATGCGGGACGATCACGGGCTGTTGCCTGACATGTGCTACTGCTTGCGTGAAAATTCAACGACCGGCTCGCCATTGGCATCCAACAGAGCCAGCGCATTTCCCTGCGCTGCATAGGTGGTGACGCGCTGCAACCCTTTAAAGAACTGCCGTTCAACTTCGTCCAGTGGCGGTGGGCAGGCCATTAGGGTCGCGGCCATGTTTTCCGGGAACTCGATCCGATTGCCCGAAATCTCGGCCGTACCGCTAAAGCGATTGCAGCCTCCGGACCCGGAAAACGCGCCGCCTGACACAAATGAAAGCTCAGGCCGACGATCAGTTTCAATAGGCGCGCCATCCAACAAAACAGCAGTCCAAACTGTGTTTTCCAGCACAGCATCCTGTTGAGCCTGAACCAAAATCATGTCAGCAGAGTTCGCCGCCCCGTTCGTGAGCACCGGATAAGCCGTATCCGTGGTGAACAGCAGGTTTTGACCCTGCGTGATCGAAGCCCTGACGACGTAGCTGTGATTGTCCTGTATCAATGTGTCGTCATAGGTCAGTTCAAAGCCGGCAGGCACGCCACCAAACGCATATCTTTGTGCTGCAAGAGTTACGGCAGGTGCGTCGACCAACGATACATCCTGAAGCTCAACAAACAAGGTCGCGTCTGGTGGAAGGGCGATCCGCTCGCGGTAGGTGGCCGACCCTTCGACCGTTCCGGCAAAGGCCGCGCTGGCGAGCGTGGCCAGAATTGCGACGCTGGCCAGTATTGAATGACGGGTTCCGAGCATGTTCAAATCTCCTCAGGCAATCACATCTAAAAGATCGTGCCTGATCGAACTTATGCAAGACATTCACCAACCCAGCGGCAGGTCTGTGCCGAACTTACAAAGGCCAGATCAGTGGGATCAACAACGAAGCCAGCAACCCAACACTCAGGTTTAGTGGAATTCCAACCTTCATGAAATCGGTGAACCTGTAGCCACCGGGTCCGTAGACCATCATGTTGGTCTGGTACCCTATTGGTGTGGCGAACGAGGCAGAGGCTGCCACCATCACCGCCACCACCAATGGTCGCGGATCAATGCCGACAGCTTGGGCCAACCCGATCGCAATTGGTGTTACCACAACAGCAACCGCGTTGTTGGAAACCAGTTCGGTCAAGACTGACGTCAGCAGATAAACGGCCCAGATGATCAGGAACGGCGGCAGGGTGCTAAGACCCGGTGCGATGGCCTCGACGATCAATGACACAGCGCCGGAACTGTCCAAAGCCGCACCAATTGCCAGCATTGAAAAGATGAGGGCAAGCAGGCGCCCCTCGACAAACGAAAAAGCCTCGTCCGCGTCAATGCAGCGGGTCAAAAGAACCACGGCAACAGCCAAAATCGACAGCAGCAGGATCGGAGCCACGCCCAGCGCCGCCAATGCGACAATTCCAAAAAGCGCGGCAATAGCGATAGGGGCATGGCTGCGCCGGAACGCCCGTGCCGAAGGTTGGGTCACGTCGACCATGTCCATGTCGGCGGCCAGCTTTTGAATATCCGCCGGCGATCCTTCCAACAGCAAAGTGTCCCCGACCCGGACGACCAGATCCTCCAACTGACGACCAATATTTTGATTGCGGCGATGAACGGCGAGTACGTAGACACCGTACCGGCGCCGCAGTCGCATGGCGCCCAAAGTACGGCCCACCATGCGGCAACCGGGCGTTATCAGAACTTCAACCGTTTTGGTTTCCACAGCGGAGACCTGATCGACCCGTTTCAGTTCCTTGTTGCTCTGAAGGCTTAACAACTCGGTCATCTGGGTACGCAAAACCACCCGGTCTCCCAATCGCAGTGCAACACCTTTTAAGTTGCGCCGCAGGGATTCATCCCCCCGGATCACGTCGATCAGGCGAACTCCGGGACGTTTGAACAGTTGCACGCCCGTGACCTCTCGGCCAATCAGGTTGCTTTCTGGTGGGATGACCGCCTCGGTGAAAAACTTCATCTTTGACCGATCGCTGAGCATCGATGCCATACTGTCACGCTCGGGCAGCAAGCGCGGCGCGATGAACCGTAGGTAAAACATGCCGTAAATCACCAGGGCGATGCCCAGCGGCGTGACCTCGAAGATTGTGAATGGTGTCATGCCCTGTGACCGGGCCACACCGTCCACCAGCAGGTTGGTTGACGTGCCGATCAGTGTCAGGGTTCCCCCCAGAATGGCTGCATAGCTGAGCGGGATCAGCAGTTTCGAGGCCGGAACATTCAATGTCCGCGCGATTTGAATGAAAACCGGGATCATCACAACCACGACCGGCGTGTTTGACACCACGGCCGAGGCCAGAATCACAAAGCCCATCAGCAATGCGATGGCGATCTTTGGGGACACCTGCGCCTGTCTCTGGGCCACTGATGTGAAAGCATCCAGCGCGCCGGTCCTCACCAAAGCGCCCATGATGATAAACATCGCGGCAATCGTCCAGGGGGCTGGATTAGACAGAACGATCAACGCGTTCTGGTAAGGGAGTATCCCGGTAACCAGCATCAGAGCCACGCCACCGATGGCCACAACCTCGGTCGGATAGACCTCGCGCAGGAACATGACGAACATACCCGCAACAATCATGAGCGCAAGAATCGCGCTGCCTGTGTCTGTCAGTGAAAGGAATTGCATTCGTGGTATTCTATCTGAACCCTGGCCCAAGCGCCTGACCAACAGTTTCACGCATTGCGTGCAACAGGGCAAGCCCGACGTCTCTTTTAAGGGCCTGCCTGTTCCAGACGTCCACCCACGCGCACCATGCGCACCGATTTGGCCTGACCGGTGCGGTCGTCGGTGTCTACAAACACTCCGCTTAGGGTGGCCTCGCCATTGGCCGGTGTAAACCGCGTCTTGGGCATGCCGGTGATGAATCGACGCAGCGGTTCCTGTTTGTCCATGCCGATCACCGAGTCGTAGTCACCGCACATACCGGCATCGGTCAGATACCCTGTTCCTTGGGGCAGAACTTGAGAATCCGCCGTTGGGATATGCGTGTGCGTTCCCACGACAAGGCTGGCACGCCCATCGCAATAATGGCCCATCGCCATTTTTTCCGAGGTCGCCTCGCAGTGCATATCGACAATGATCGCCTGCGCCTGCCCGCCACGCGGGTGGGATTTCAGGATAGGTTCGATGGCCGAGAACGGATCATCGAAGGGGCGCTTCATGAACACCTGCCCCAGCACCTGAACCACCAGCACCTTACGACCTCCGGGCGCTCTGAACAGCCGATGCCCCCGTCCGGGCGCGCCCTTAGCAAAATTCACCGGGCGCACGATACGCTGTTCTTTCTCAATGAATTGCAGCATGTCTTTCTGGTCAAAAGCATGATCGCCTAAGGTTACGCAATCAGCCCCGGCATCCAACAGCAGCTTGGCGTGATCACCGGTCAGGCCCATCCCGTTCGAGGCGTTTTCACCGTTGACCACAACAAAATCCAAACGCCACTCGTCGCGAAGACGCGGCAAGTGCGCTTGAATGGCCGCGCGTCCAGCACGACCCATGACATCACCCAGAAACAAAATTCTCATATTCCGGGTCGTAGGGGCTGCGCACGGCAATAACAAGGCGGAACCGTGCAAATTACAGGCCTCGGCGCAGTCTTGTAATCACATACGAAGATGCCAATCTGAAACGCAGCAATTTTGTTCACGGAGAATTTCATGAAACCGCTTGCCGTAACCGCGATCGCCGCTTTTGCCACCACAGGTGCCTGGGCGCAGGCGACGACCAAGACAACGATGGCCAACCCCGCCGCCACGTTTTGCGTCGAAAACGATGGAGAGTATCAGATTCGAAAAAACTCAGACGGCAGCGAGTACGGTGTCTGCATCCTGAAAGACGGCACCGAGGTCGATGCCTGGGACTACCTGCGCAGCCATTTCGAAAACCAATAGGGTTAGAAAGTAAGCACTCGGCTTTCTGTGACAACCATGTTCAGCGGCTGATCCGTTGGCTCAAGCGGTAGGTTTTCGGCCTCTTGAGCGTCGAAGGCAAAGCCAATGGCCAGCGTAGGGCGTTTGGTGCGCAGACCTTCCAATGTGCGATCATAGAAGCCGCCACCATAGCCCAGCCTGCCTCCTTGCGCGTCAAATGCAACCAGCGGCACGATCAGAATTTCAGGATCGAAGTAGTCATCAATTTCAGGTATTTTCGCCCCGAAGGGACCGTCCTTCAGTATGCCTTCGGGCGACCAGCGGGAAAACTTCAGCGGCTGTCCGGCCGCCTGAATCACTGGCACACCCACGGGCCCATAGGCTATGGCCTCGGACATAGCCGGTAGCGGATCAATTTCGGTCCTGATGGGCATGTATCCTGACAACGGCACACCCCGGTATCCGGCCAGAACTTCGGATAAACGTCCCGCTGCGCCCGCTGGGCGCGTGTCGAAAGCTCCTTTGCGGCGGGCAAACGCCACCTTGCGTGCGACGGCTTTGATTTCGGTCAGATCGGTCACAAAAGCACCACGCTGGCAAGTCCCAAGAAGATGAAGAACCCCATGACATCGGTGGTCGTGGTCACGAAGGTTCCAGACGCCAGCGCCGGGTCAACACCCAAACGGTCCAGCACCACAGGTACTACCGTACCGGCAAAACCCGCGATGATCATGTTCACGACCAAAGCCGACCCAATCACGACCCCCAACAACGGAGAGCCAAACCAAAGCATTCCGACAGTCCCAAGAACGATGGCAAAACACAGCCCGTTCAGCATGCCCACCAGAAGCTCGCGCCGGATCACCCGCATGACGTTCGCGCCCGTCAGATCGCGCGTGGCCAAGGCACGCACTGCGACTGTCAAGGATTGTGTGCCCGCATTCCCGCCCATCGACGCCACGATTGGCATCAAAATGGCCAGTGCGACCAGTTGATCAATCGCTGCTTCAAATTGCGAGATCACCAGCGACGCACAAATGGATGTGCACAGGTTAACCGCCAACCAAGGTAGACGCCGCCGACTGGTGGCAGCAACACTGTCAGACAGAGAGCTTTCGTTGCTGACACCCGCCAGGCGCAAGATGTCTTCTTCGTGCTCCTCATCCAGAACAACCATCGCGTCGTCGATCGTGATTACGCCAACCAGGCGGCCATCCGCATCTACCACAGGGGCCGAGATCAGGTGGTACTGGTTGAAGGCATAGGCCACATCCTCTTCGTCCTGATCGACGGGGATCGTGTGAAATTCCTCTTCTGCGATATCGTGAAGGGGCACTTCGCGCCGCGTGGCCATCAGCATGCCTAAGGTCACTTGGGCGACGGGTTTCAGCCGCGGGTCCACCAGAACAATATGGTAGAACTGGTCAGGCAGGTCATCATTGGCGCGCATGAAGTCAATGGCTTGTCCAACCGACCAATGCTCGGGCGCCATAACCACTTCGCGCTGCATAAGACGACCGGCAGAATTTTCGGGATAGGCCAGCGCCTGTTCCGCGGCAACCCGTTCGGAATCCTCAAGCGCATCCAGAATCGTTTCTTGCTGCGGTTCCTCAAGATCTTCCAGCAGGTCAACGACATCATCGCTTTCCATGTCCCGAACCGCCTCGGCCAGAACATCCGGGTTAAGGACATTGATGATTTCTTCGCGAACGGCTTCATCCAGTTCTGACAGGATGTCCCCGTCAAAATCCTTGTCATACAATCGGATCAAACGAGCCCGATCGTATGGGTTGATCTGTTCAAGAAGGTCGGCGATGTCGGCCGGGTGCAACGGCTCCATCAGCTCGATCAGCTTGTCGCGATCTTCCACGTCCAAGGTGTACAGAATGGTCGCCACGCTCTTGCGATCCAGCGCATAGACGTCTTCGTCCCGGGGCTGATCAGGTTTGGCTTCGTCAATGCCTGTCGTCATGCGCTGCCCCTCTTTCACGGCGATTGGCCCTTAAATAGAAGAAGCAGCTACCGGAAAACAATGACAATGCTCAGATTTACCCGCATCTTTCCCCCGCTTATGCTGCAGAGCGGTCCAAAACACTTGGAGATTAGGGCAAATGGCGCACAAGACGCTTTTGAAAGGGCGGGTATTGAGTTTTGACGGATCACCCTTCGAGGGTGAGCCGACCGATGCAATCCGCCTTAACGAAGCAGTTTTGGTTCAGGACGGGCACATTGCGGAACTCGGGACAGCTGACAGTCTGATCCGGTCGTATCCCGAGGCCGAGGTCAGAGATCATGGTGACCACCTGATCATGGCCGGTTTCGTCGACCCCCACGTGCACTATCCGCAAACCGCCATGATCGCCAGCTGGGGCAAGCGCCTGATCGACTGGTTGAACACTTACACCTTCCCAGAAGAGATGAAATTCGGCGATATCGACTATGCAAAGGAAGTTGCCAATCGCTATCTCGACCTCACAACGGCACATGGCACGACGACGATGTGCAGTTTTTGCACGATTCATCCCGAGAGCGTTGACGCATTCTTTGGTGCCGCGCAAGAACGCGGGCAACGCGTTGTGGCTGGAAAAACCTGTATGGATCGCAATGCGCCCGACGGGCTACGCGATTCCGCACAAACGGCCTATGACCAGTCCGCAGCCCTGCTGGAGAAATGGCACGGTGTTGACCGCCTGTCCTACGCGATCACGCCACGGTTTTCGCCGACATCCACACCGGAACAACTGGAAGCCATGGGTGCCCTTTGGGCAGAGCATCCGCATTGCCTGATGCAAACGCATCTGAGCGAACAGACCGACGAGATTGAATGGGTCCGATCCTTGTTCCCGGATGCACGTGATTACCTGGACACGTATGAGAAATTCGGTCTTTTGGGTCAGAACGGTGTCTACGGCCATGTCATCCATTTGGAAGACCGCGAACGCCATCGGCTGCGCGAGGTAGACGCCGCGCTGGTCCATTGTCCGACATCGAACACATTCATCGGTTCTGGCCTCTTTGACATGAACGGACTGATTGCCGAAGGTCATCGGATCGGTCTGGCCACTGATACCGGCGGCGGGTCAAGCTTTTCGATGTTGCGTACAATGGCGTCTGCCTATGAAGTCGGCCAGTTGCGCGGGCGCCCGCTGCACCCGGCCCAACTGCTTTGGCTGGGAACAGTCGGATCCGCCCGAACTTTGCGGATGGGCGCGAGCATAGGCAACATCGTTCCGGGGATGGAGGCGGATCTGGTCGTGCTGGACTTGGCTTCGACCCCTGCCATTGCACAGCGCGAAGCCCACGCCAATGACATTTGGGAAGCTGTTTTCCCGACCATCATGATGGGCGATGACCGGGCAGTATCCGAGGTTTGGATCGGCGGGAAACGGGCCGCCTAGTCCCGCAGCGCCCGCGCAAGGGTATTCTGACGCTCGATGACCCTTGGCAGATCGATGGTTGTCAGATGTCCGTCGCGAACAATCTGGCGCCCTTCGACAAACAGGTGGCGAACGCGCGTCGGACCTGCCAAAAGCAAAGCGGCAGGGTCCCAGCTGCCTGCGCTTTCAACGCAGCGCGTATCCCAAACCGCGATATCAGCGCGTTTGCCGGGCATCAGGCGACCGCAATCGGGGCGACCGAGCACATCTGCGCCACCTCGTGTCGCGATCTCAAGGGCTTCGCGGGCCGACATGGCATCCGCCCCGTTCGCGACGCGCTGCAACAACATGGCCTGTCGCGCCTCAGCCATCAGGTTGCCGATGTCATTGCTGGCAGAACCGTCGACACCAAGGCCAACCTGCACGCCGCAGTCCCGCATGGCTCGCACCGGGGCGATACCTGACCCCAAACGACAATTCGAACAGGGGCAATGGGCAACACCGGTTCTGGTCCTGGCAAACAGATCAATTTCAGCCCCATCCAGCTTGACGCAATGTGCGTGCCAGACATCCTGACCCGTCCACCCCAGATCTTCGGCATACTGGCCCGGACGACAGCCAAATTGAGCCTTGGAATAGGCGATATCTTCGTCGTTCTCGGCCAGATGTGTGTGCAACATCACGCCTTTGTCCCGCGCCAGCAACGCCGTGTCCCGCATCAAGTCGCGACTAACCGAGAACGGCGAACAGGGTGCCAGCCCCACGCGGCACATGGACCCTTCACGAGGATCATGAAACGCGTCCACAACACGAATCATGTCGTTCAGGATATCACTTTCGGCTTCGGCCAGACTGTCTGGAGGAAGACCACCGTCGCTTTCTCCAATACTCATCGCGCCGCGTGTGGGATGAAACCTTAGGCCCAGCTCGGAAGCAGCCGCAATGGTATCCTCTAATCGTGACCCATTTGGGTACAGATATAGATGGTCCGAACTGAGCGTGCATCCGGACAAGGCAAGTTCCGCCAACCCGATCTGAGCCGACGTAAACATCTCATCCGGGCCGAACCGCGCCCATATCGGATAGAGGGTCTGCAGCCATCCAAACAGCAACGCGTCCTGTCCCCCGGGGACAGCTCGGGTCAGTGTTTGATAAAGATGGTGATGGGTATTCACCAGACCTGGTGTCACAACACAGCCTGACGCATCATGGACATCGCCGTTCGTCGCCAATCCGTGACCGATCTGAACGATCTGGCCGCTGTCAATCAAGATGTCTGCACCGGACAATTCGCGCCGTTTGTCGTCCATTGTTAAAACAGAATCAGCGTTTTTGATCAGAAATTCGGTCATATGAGCCCTCCTGCATATGCCCGTCTCATGCAAGGAGTGCGAAAGCTGGTGGAAAACGGGCGCAAGAACCAGCTTGGACTGATGTACCTGCCTACAGGCGCTACGGCAACAGAATTCAGTAGTGGCGCAAGATCTCCAGCGCGGCAGTGTGAATCTCGGGGTTGGCCGCTGCCAATACCCGACCGCCATTATGGGCCGGGCCACCTTGCCAGTCTGTTACGATCCCGCCCGCCGCATGAATGACTGCAATAGGCGCCTGAATGTCATAGGCGTTCAAACCGGCCTCGATCACCAGGTCTGCCTGACCCGCCGCAACCAGTGCATAGGCGTAACAATCCATTCCGTATCGCGTCAGTTGAACCTGTTCGGCGACGGAGCGAAACCCTGCAGCCTCTTCCGATGTGCCAACCTCCGGAAAAGTCGTAAACAACATCGCTTGATCTAAGGCCTTGGTCGCACGCGTTTTCAGTGCGCTGGTGCCCAACGGACCGGTGACCTGCGCGATCTCTGGCGTGCCGACAAAACGCTCGCCGATATAGGGCTGATCAATCACACCCAAAACTGGCCCGTCCCGAGTGCTAAGTGCAATCAAGACACCCCAAGTCGGTGTGCCGCTGATAAATCCACGGGTTCCGTCAATTGGGTCTAAAACCCAGGTACGTCCACTGACGCCTTCGGTGTGACCGAATTCTTCGCCAAAAATACCGTCATCGGGGCAATGACGGGACAGCACGTCTCGCATCGCCTTCTCTGCCGCACGATCCGCAATCGTTACCGGATCAAAGCCTTCGGCCAGTTTGTTGGATGTTTCGAGATTTCCTTGCCGGAAATACGGAAGAATGGCCGCGCGTGCTGCGTCGGCCATTTCCTCGGCAACTTCTATATCACTTACCTGGGTCGTTCGCATGCAGCAGAGGTGCGATTAACGCCCCAGATAGTCAAGCGGGATTTATCAGGCGACGTCGCTTAAAACGCGAGCCAACTCGAACAGACGACGGCGCTGATTTTCCGGGATCGCATAGTAAGAGCGCACCAAATCCAGAGCTTCTTTGTCACCCATCAAGTCCACAGGAACGGACTTTTTGTCTGCCTCGTCCTTTTGGGTTTCTTCCAAACCCTCAAAAAAGAAGCTGACCGGTACATCCAATGTCTCGGCGATGTCCCAAAGGCGAGACGCGCTGATTCGATTGGCACCCGTTTCGTATTTCTGAATCTGTTGAAACTTAATACCAACCTGCTGCGCCAACTGCTGTTGGGTCATCCCAATCAGCCAGCGGCGATGCCGAACGCGCTTGCCCACATGGACATCGACGTGATGAGTCATTGGTATTCTCCTCTACTACACAAACATCTGAAAGGGATCGCGCGACGACCGTGATCGCATCATTAGCGTGCCAGTCTTAAGCACTCACTAATCCGGATCGTGCCTTCCCCCGAAACAGCACTAGGCGCCTATATTGCTGCTTTTTGACTTTTTTTCAAGCTGGTTGAGTCATCAACACCGCACAGTGGTTTATGGTTGTGTCGTTTTGAGACACAATCACTTCAAATCGCACCTGTCGTTGCCGACTCAGTTCGCCTATGCGTTTCACTTTGCCGCAAGGGTCAAGTTATTGACAATGTTGGCTCAGCGCGAACGTATATGCGAAAAGCGCCGAAGGGTTCTCTATGCTGGCTTATCGCATTCAATCTAATGGGTCCGCGGCCCAACTGTGCCATGTGGACATTCCCGCCCCTAAGGCAGGTCAGGTTAGGATTGCGATCAAGGCCTGTGGACTGAATTTTGCTGACCTCTTGATGCAGAAGGGCACGTATCAAGATACGCCTGAGCCTCCGTTCACGTTGGGCATGGAAATTGCCGGAGTGGTGGACGGCGTTGGTGCCGGGGTCTCACACCTGGAATGCGGGGACCGGGTCGCAGTCTATTCCGGTCAGGATGGGTTGGCAGAATACGGCGTCTTCGATGCTGATCGTGCAATTGCCTTGCCCTCGTCCACCAGCTTTGAAGATGCCGCAGCCATTCAGATCGCTTATGGCACCAGCCATATCGCGCTGGATCACCGGGCCAGATTGCAACCGGGCGAGACGCTGCTTGTCACTGGCGCCGCCGGTGGCGTCGGCCTCACCGCAGTGGAAATCGGAAAACTGATGGGCGCCACCGTGATCGCGCAGGCACGCGGCGAAGACAAGCTGGCCGTTGCCCACACCGCTGGGGCAGATCATCTAATAGACGCGTCCGAAAACCTGCGCGACAGGGTCAGGGCGTTGGGCGGGGCGGATGTTGTTTATGACGCCATCGGCGGTGACGTGTTCAAAGCCGCGTTTCGCGCCACAAATCCCGAGGGGCGTTTGCTGCCGATTGGGTTTGCCGGCGGGGACGTCCCGCAGATCCCTGCCAATCACCTCTTGGTCAAGAACTTGACGGTGATCGGCTTTTACATCGGCGGCTATCTGAGATTCCGCCCCGAGATCGTGCGCGACAGTTTCAATACCCTGTTCCGGTGGCACGCAGAGGGAAGGATTAAACCGCACATCAGCCATGTCCTGCCTTTGCAGGACGTGGAAAACGGTATGCGGTTGCTTAGAGAGCGGAAATCGACAGGAAAGATTGTTATCAAACCCTGAACACGTCTATCCGGCTACGGCCCTTAACGGGCTGCCACCCAGCATGCGGAAATTCTGCCGCACTAAGGCAGCTAGCGCCTCAACCACCGGGTCACGACCAGCTTCGCCACCGTATAAATTGATCATATGTGCGGGCAGTTCAGGCAAGACACCCCCTGTGTCTATCTGCTCCAGGTGTGCAGCCTCTGTGCCATCCAACATCGCGTGTACCGCTAGATCCGCGCTGACAGTGGCTTCGATCGTGCGGTCGTTTTCAGTCTCGACTGAGAGCTCCCAGGGAATTCCGGCGGCATCCAGTGCGGAAATCACCTGCGGTCTGAACAGGCAGCGCCGCCCCAGCGCCAAAGGCAGCGGCCGTTTGCGCCAGGCTGACCCGCCCGGGGCACCGATCCAGCGCAACGGCAGCTCAGCAATTGTCTCAGCCCCATCGGCAATTGACGGTTCGGTCGTCAGGATCACATCGCATTCGCCGCGCTTGTACATGTCCTTCAACTGGAGTGAATAGGACGAAACCAGCTGCACCCTGACCCGTGGGAAATCCGCGTTGAAGCGCTGTAGAACACGCGGAATAGCCGGATAGACAATATCATGCGGCACTCCGAGGATGACCTCGCCTTCAAACGCCTGATCGGTAAGTTTGGAAATCACCTCATCATTCAGTGCGGTCATCCGACGTGCATAGGCCAACAACTGTTCTCCAGACGCGGTCAGAGCAATTGTTCGTCCGCTGCGATCCAGCAATTCAAGGCCCAGCAGTTCCTCCAGACGCTTAAGCTGCATCGAAACCGCTGATTGCGTCAGGTGCAAAAACCCGGCTGCCCGAGTGACGCCGCCTTGATCCGCCACCGCCACGAAAGATCGCAGTGTGGTTATGTCCAGATTTCGCATCTTCACGATTCCTTATGGGTTACATCATAAATATTCGTTTTCAATATATGTCATACTGCCCCATATCAATCAAGGAAGTTGATGGAACCCGTCAAATCCATCGCAAACCGCAGAAAGGACAATAAGTATGACCCAAGTTGCAATTCATCGCCCGTGCAAGCCCGCTAAGCGATCTGTTCTTGGCATGATCACAAACGCAATGTCCCTGAAGCGCCAGCGCAGCAGTTTGGCTCAGCTGGATGACCGCGCCCTGAAAGACATCGGAGTGACTCGGAGCGAAGCCAATATCGAAGCCAGCCGTTACATATGGGACGCACCGGATTTCTGGCAGAAATGACGAAAAATCAGCATTGTAGTGCAATAATGGCGTTCCGCTGCGGTGGATCGCCATTTTTGTTGCGCGTTTTAGTCGGTTTTATGCGGTAAACTCTTGAAACACAGCCTGTAGTTGCCGATATTTGCAGAGAAAGCGCTCTGCCTCGGTGGGGCGAACAAGAAGTATGTTTAGGGAGACCCTTTGATGGCACAATTCGACACGATCCGGACGGCCTCCGGCGCGCGCGCCGCCGAGATCGATGAGGGCCTGCGCGCCCATATGAACAAAGTCTACGGCACAATGTCCGTAGGTATGCTGATCACGTTTGCTGTGGCCTGGGCTGTTGGATCCAGCCCGCAACTACTGTCCGTGTTTCGTGACCCGGTCACGCTGAGCCCCAACATTCTGGGCTGGATCGTGATGTTTGCTCCGTTGGCAATGGTGTTTGGCTTTGGAGCAGCAATCAACCGCCTGTCTGCTGCCGGTGCGCAGTTGTTCTTCTATGTCTTCGCTGGGGTCATGGGCCTGTCGCTAAGCTGGATTTTCGTCGCCTTCACCGGCGTCTCAATCGCTCAGGTGTTTCTGGTGACGTCCATCGCCTTTGCGGGCTTGTCGCTGTACGGCTATGTCACCAAAAAGGATCTGTCCGGAATGGGCACGTTCTTGATGATGGGCGTGATCGGTCTGGTCGTTGCCATGGTGATCAACCTGTTCTTGCAGTCGCCTGCGATTATGTTTGCAGTCTCCATTCTGGGTGTGCTGATCTTTGCCGGTCTGACCGCCTATGACACGCAAAAGATCAAGACCACCTATTTGCAGATGGCACATGCCGGTGATCAGGAATGGTTGGGCAAAGCCGCCATCATGGGCGCACTGAACCTGTACCTGGACTTTATCAACATGTTCATGTTCCTGCTGCAGTTGTTCGGAAGCCGCGAATAACAAACCGCAAAGCACAATTGTCAAAGGGCGGGTCCGAACGACCCGCCCTTTTTCTTTTGTCTTAATAACTGCGCTCGGCTGCGACGCAACACGATATCGGTCAATGTCGAGATTCCCAAAAACAAAGCCCCCACCATCAAGATGAGGGCCTCATTGGTCTT
Source organism: uncultured Ruegeria sp. (assembly GCF_947504215.1). Classification (GTDB taxonomy): domain Bacteria; phylum Pseudomonadota; class Alphaproteobacteria; order Rhodobacterales; family Rhodobacteraceae; genus Ruegeria. The sequence goes on from NZ_CANNGO010000001.1 coordinate 680,733, forward strand.
AGTTGGCTAAGGTTCAGCTACAGTTCAGAGGAACTGCAAAGCCTGAACTCCGCTCGGACGAGCCTTTGCGGAAAACGTCACCTGCCGGCAGACACCCGGTGAAACGCTCGGTCTGACTTCCGAAGGTGGCGCCGATCGAGTTGTCCACGGTTGTGGTGTTGGTCGGCGTACGCAACACACCGAATAATGTGCCGTTCACGTTGACGGTACTCAGGAACAGATTGGTATCGCTGCCTGTCAATTGAACCGCAGAGGTATCCGTGCGCCCGCCATTGTCGATGGCGACACCGGCCACTTTGGACGGGTCAACCTGATCGGACAAAACAGACACTGTACGAAGTTCTGCAAGTTCCGCTGGGATATTGGTTGCTGGCGGAACAAACGCGACTGCGCCCGGAACATCCGAGATGGTGCGCGGCTCGCCATCGATCCCAGCAAACCCAACACCTTCACGGTTGAAGGGATCTTCACAGCCCGCAAGCGACAGGACGGTAATTGTGGATAACAAGATTTTTTTCATGGCGGTCAACATTTTGTGGCGGTTTGCTCAACCGTATGTGCAGGTCGGCGTAAATTGCAAGCCGGAGCCAAGACGATTGCGCTCAGCCCTGATGCGCCACTGCAACGGCACGATCCTTCGATTGCACGGCACTATAGGGTCGAACCATGGAAAAAAGGACAACAAAAAAGGGGCCCTGCCTGCGCAGAGCCCCTTCGAATGTCCAATCGGAACGGCAGATTACTTGATCTTGCCTTCCTTGTACTCAACATGCTTGCGAACGACCGGATCGTACTTACGAACGGTCATTTTCTCAGTCATGGTGCGCGCGTTTTTCTTGGTCACGTAGAAGTGGCCCGTGCCCGCGGTCGAGTTCAGACGGATCTTGATTGTCGTCGGCTTCGCCATGGTTATCTCCTGCGTCCGAAAAGGCAGGGGCCTTTCGGTTGAATTCCTATGAGCGTGCGCTTTTACGCCCTGCACAGCGCATGTCAAGGCCAATCACATCGGCTGTGGCCAGGATTCTGCCGCCAGCTTAGACAGACAGGTTTGGCGCGCCCATATAGGTATGAATCTGGTCCCGCTCCTCATCGGAAAGGCCCAATGCGTTGGACAGCTGGTGTAGATAAGAGGCCTCGCGCTCGTTATCCAGTCGAATCGCTGCCAGTGAGGTCGCGTAGATCTGGGTCTTTAGTGGCGCCCCTGAATCGGCGGCCAGCCCCATGACATCAATCGGTGCATTCAACTGTTCCTGCACGAATGCGCGTTCTTCATCGCTGATATCGTCGCCCAACTCGCCAAGAATGGTGTCCTTTTCCTGTTCATCCAGTTCACCATCCGACTTGGCAGCCTGGATCATGGCGCGGAGCATCAGTTTGGCCTGTTCCTCCATCGCCGCACCGGCTGGTGTGCCTTGGAAAACTGTCTCCATCATATTTGTTGTTTGCTGGCTTCCGGTTCTGGCGGCGCCCTGCATTGCGTTCAGCAAGCCGCCCAGACCGGCTGCGCCTGCGGCGCCGCCGCCCATTCCCATTTTGCCCATCATGTCCTGCAGACCAGAAGCACCGCCGGGCATCCCGAACTGCTCGGCCATTTTGCCCAACTGGTCCATTCCGAACCCACCGCCTGACCCTTTCATCATATCCTGCAAACCAGCCATGCCGCCCATCTGCTTGTACTTATCCAAACCTTTGGCCGCCGCAAATCCCACCGCAACCGAAGCCAGCGCTTTCATGAAACTCATAACTTTCCTCCCAGACTCCTACTGCAATCCGTTTTCAAACTGTAACAGCGGATCGAAGATTAGAATACTGCTCATAGGATTACCTGGGGTGTCGCAAATCCACTCTGCAAGAAGACAAGAGACCCAGCACATTCGGCTTAACGCTGGCCGCTCAAAAAGAACATGCGCGGAGGGCCTGTAAGCCGGATCTTGTTCCGGGGTTGCCCCCTTCGATGACCATTCCTCTAGGCCGCGCATTGCTGCGCGGCTCAAGCTGCCAACCCGGTCCCTCTCGGCCAAGACGTGCTTAGCGGTGGTATCGGCTGATGCCGACCAACCCGCGCGGGGACCCTATTTGGCATTGCTCCCGGTGGGGCTTGCCGTGCCACCGCTGTTGCCAGCGGCGCGGTGGGCTCTTACCCCACCGTTTCACCCTTACCACGGATCGAAATCCGAGGCGGTCTGATTTCTGTGGCGCTTTCCGTCGGGTTTCCCCGCCCGGGCGTTACCCGGCACCGTTGCCTTGTGGAGTCCGGACTTTCCTCTCGGGCCCTCAGGCCCCAGCGGCCATCCGGCCCTCCGCGCGAGGGTTCAGGTATGACGGGCGACGCCGCAGGTCAAGCTCCGTTTGGGCAGGAAGGGGCCAGCCTCTTCTTGGCCTTTGGCCAATTCATCCCCGGGATATTTTGAGCCAGATGAGAAGGTGGATCAGGTCGAGAGGGCTGTATAACCGAGCGGCGGGACATCTTCAGGTGTCAGTGGGCCTTTGGCCCATGGTCTGTACCGGAGACGAACCGCTGTAAGCAGGGTGGCGTCGTCGGCATCAGAGGTGAAACCTGCATCCCTTGCTAACGCGCGAAACTCATCCATCGAAACACTCTCTGAGCATTGGGCGCATCCGCGCTGTTTTGCCAGCTGTTGATGTTCCAGTCTTTGCCAATCGAATTTGGCACCTGGATCAGACTTACGCCCGGGCGCCATATCGGAATGGCCTATGACGCCGTCCGGCGCGATGGTCCATCGGTCCATGATGCCGGGGAGCAGACGCTCTAACGCATCCATTTGAGGCTGCGCAAATGGGTGGTCGCCCTTATTGTCCAGCTCGATCCCGATGGAACGCGAGTTGATGTCATCCTTGCCGTGCCACTCACCGGCGCCTGCGTGCCAGGCACGATCTTCTTCGCGTACCATCTGCCAAACGGTCCCGTCGGCACCGATCAGATAGTGTGCTGAAACCTGCGCTTGTGGATCGCACAAACGATCAAGCGCCGCCTTGGCGCTGTCCATAGCGGTGTAGTGGATGACGATGAGGGACGGCAGCAACCCATCTCGGCGCTGGTCGAAATTAGGCGATGGGCGCCAGATCGGCGTCAGTCGGTCAGTTGTTGACGGCACTGCGAAACGGGCTGGGGTCCCAGCTGCAGGCAAACCCATCCCCATCCGGGTCCAGACCCTTGCGATCACGCTGAGGGCCCCCATTCGACAAAAATTCTATCTGAGCTTGGTCGGATGACGGGAATTGGGCGCAATTTCGCTGGGCCTTGGCTTGCAAGTTAAACCCAGCCCGGCTGTAAAGCTGGGCACCAACGGGGTTCGTGGTGCTCAGCGCGTATTGTACGATGTTAGGTTGGCCGTCAGCGCTGCGTTCGGGAACGGCGGTCGGGGCAACGACCTCGTATGTTTGACGGTTCTGGTCGATCCGGGCAGCATCGGATTCGATGCTGCGGCGTTCGGACACGGCGGCAAAGTCCTGTTCGTCGGAAATCCCTGTGTTGCTCGCGGCCGTGGCTGCAACTGCCGTTGCGCCTGCCGCCCCAGAGGTGCTGGCCAATGCGGCCGCTGTCTGGTTGGCGATATCGGCATTTGACCCCGTCGCCGCGAGAACCGTGCCCTGCGCGCCCAGAGTTTCCTGCGACACATCAGCAGGGGCCAAAAGGGGATCGTAAACCGCGCCCTGCCCCGCCAGCTCAGCCTCGCGCTGCGCCTGATATTGTGGCGTGTTGAAACCCGTACCGGTAACCGGCGCAACTGTATTGCACGCAGCGATAAGTGCGACGGTGGGGATCAAAGGCATAAAGCGCATTCGATGGCTCCGTATCTGTTGTCCTAGCGGCCCGAGGCTTACCACCATTTTCCAGGCTTGGCCACAAAACCAGCCGCGTTTTCCAGCGCATAGGCGGTGTTGAGCAGGTCACCTTCATCCCAAGGGCGCCCGATCAGCTGCAAACCCAAAGGCAAGCCGTGCGAATCCAGGCCAGCTGGCACCGAAATACCTGGCAAACCAGCCAGGTTCACGGTGACCGTAAAGACGTCGTTCAAGTACATTTGAACCGGATCCGCCTCGGTCATTTCGCCCAGACCAAAGGCGGCCGATGGTGTCGCAGGCGTCAGGATGGCGTCGATGCCATTGGCAAACACATCCTCAAAGTCTTTCTTGATCAGGTTCCGCACCTTACGCGCCCGATTGTAGTAAGCGTCGTAGAAACCAGCCGACAAAACATAAGTCCCGATCATCACACGGCGCTGCACCTCATGGCCAAAGCCTTCGGCGCGGGTCTTTTCATACATTTCAGTGATGCCGTCGCCCTGCGCCAGCGTGGCCCGGCGGCCATAGCGCACTCCGTCGTAGCGTGCGAGGTTGGAGGAGGCTTCGGCCGGGGCAATCACATAATAAGCTGGCAGTGCGTATTTGGTGTGCGGCAACGAGATATCGACCATCTCGGCGCCCGCATCCTTTAGCATCGCGGCGCCATCGGCCCAGAGCCTTTCGATCTCGGGCGGCATTCCGTCCATACGGTATTCCTTGGGGATACCGATTTTCTTTCCTCGGATGTCGCCGGTCAGCATCGCCTCAAAATTAGGGACAGCCAATTCGGCACTGGTCGAGTCTTTGGGATCGTGTCCACACATGGTTTCAAGCATGATCGCCGCGTCGCGCACGTTCTTGGTCATCGGTCCAGCCTGATCCAGCGAGGACGCAAACGCCACGATGCCCCAGCGCGAGCAGCGGCCGTAGGTCGGCTTGATGCCGGTGATGCCCACAAATGCTGCCGGTTGGCGGATCGATCCGCCAGTATCGGTGCCGGTCGCAGCCAGGCACAGATCTGCGGAAACGGCCGAGGCGGAACCGCCCGACGAGCCGCCCGGTGTCAGCTGCGCGTCATCGTTACCACGCCGCCATGGGCTGACCGCGTTGCCATAGGCAGAGGTTTCGTTGGACGATCCCATGGCAAACTCATCCATGTTCAGCTTGCCCAGCATCACCGCACCGGCGTCAGCCAGTTGCTGCGACACAGTGGATTCGTACTCCGGTTTGAACCCTTCCAGAATCTTTGAAGCGGCCTGAGACGGCACGCCCTTGGTGCAGAACAGATCCTTGATGCCGATCGGAAGGCCACACATCGACGGCGCATCACCGCCATTGATACGCACGTCCGCCGCCTTGGCACGTTCCAGCGCGATCTCGGGCGTCTTGTGAACAAAGGCGTTCAGCGCGTCGGCCTCATCAATAGCCTTAAGGCAGGATTCGGTCAGCTCGACCGAAGTCACATCGCCGGCGCGCAGCGCGTCACGGGCTTCGGCCAGACCCAGTTTATTCAGATCGCTCATGTCTTACTCCACCACTTTGGGCACTGCGAAAAACCCCTCTCGCGCATCGGGGGCGTTGGCCAGAACCTTGTCCTGCTGGTTGCCGTCGGTGACCACATCTTCACGTCGTTTCAGGCGCATAGGCTCGACCGAGACCATCGGTTCAACCCCATCGACATCGACTTCGTTCAGTTGCTCGATGAACCCCAGGATCGTGTTGAATTCCGAGGCCAGCGCCGGCAGCGCGTCATCCTCGACCTTGATCCGGGCCAGTTTGGCCACCTTAGCGGCGGTGCTTTGGTCAATCGACATCGGCTTCCCTCATATACGTTAGGGGGCATTTACCCGTCTGGCGCACCAGTCGCAAGACCGCTGAGGGTCCGGTTTCTCCATGTATCTGGCCACCCGTCCTTCCCTGCCATTCAATCCTGAATACCCGGTATGCAAAAAAGTAAACTAATTAGTTCACTTTGCGCCTTGAAAACTGAACTGGACTGTTCATTTTCTATAATGTGACACAGCACAACAACGGAGACAGAAATGAAAACCTTCATCACAGCCGCCATCTTGTCTACCACCGTTCTTGCCGCACCGGCCATGGCCATGGGTGTCGACATGACCAACCTGACCCGGAACCTGAGCTTCCCCACCACAGCCTCGGAACCTGTCACCCAGGATAAAGTTAAACCGGGCAACTAAGCCTGCCCGAACCCGCCGGGTCAGATACCCCCTCGTCTGACCCGGCAAAGGTTTATTTGAGTGATGCACTTGCCGCATCAAGCCGCTACCATAGCTAAGAACACGCTGGTGAACTGCTGCTACAACAAGCAGTTCCCGCAAGCCAACGGAGCGGTGAATGAGCGCGCGAAAGCAAGCAGTTCTGGACGCAATAGATGCGGCCAATGCAAAAGACCCCAACATCGACAACGATCAGCCCGAAGCTTTGCTCTATGGGTCAAGGATGAGCGCAGAACTGGATCGCTTGTTTCCGGATGCGTCTGACGAATTGCAGATCGCCGCGCGTGGCCAGCATATCGAACGCTGGAAACTTGCCCGCAGTGAATACCCAGATGGGCGCGCAGGATATCTGGCCTGGCGCAAGGCCCAAGGGGTGCATCATGCCGATGTTGTCATGTCGCTTATGATCCAGAACGGATACAGCGGGGATCAGGCGGAAACGGTCGGACGAATGCTGCGCAAGCAGGGCATCAAGCGCGACGCCGAAGTGCAAGCGCTAGAGGATGTGATCTGTTTCGTCTTTCTCAAGTGGTATTTCCAACCCTTCGCCGCGAAGCACTCGGCCGAGAAAATCAAGCGCATCGTTGAAAAGACCGCGCGCAAGATGTCAGCAGAAGGTCGCGCCAGGGTGTTGAGCCAGTTTGAGCTGCCGGCCGACCTGGCCGCCTCATTTCAAAACTGACGGATACTGATACCGATTTTTTTTGGATCTTAATGGTGCGTTTACCATTTAAGTCTCCTATTGAGACTCTCGAAATCATCTTAATTCAGGTCTCACATGCCAAGAAAATTCATTCTACTTATTGGGTTACTCAGCTTCTTGCTCGGGTGCCAGGAGGCACCGTCTAGTCAACCAGATGCAAAAATCATTGTCGTTGGTGATTCTCTTATGGCGTGGAATTCTACCTCCGGCTCCTCGATCCCGGATGTGATTGAAAAGAGTGTCGGGTCTGCGGTCATCGACAGAACAGTACCGGCTGCGTGGTTGCAAACTCAGTTCGACACAGATGACAGGCCCAAAACCGGCGTTCAGGCGCAATTTGTCGAAGGTGATTGGAAATGGGCAATCGTCAACGGTGGCGGCAATGATCTGATGCTGGGCTGCGGTTGTTCGCGTTGCGACGCCGTATTGGACAGAATGATCTCGGTTGATGGGAAGTCTGGTCAGATCCCGCGATTCCTGCGCCGCATACGGGACCGTGGCACCCAGGTCATTTATGTCGGATATCTGCGCAGCCCCAAACTGCTGACACCTATTGAGCACTGTAAAGCCGAAGGTGATGAGTTTGAGGCCCGGATTGCCCGTCTCGCACAACAAGAACAAGGTATTACGTTCGTCTCAAACCATGATGTCGCACGCCCAGGTGATGCGTCGTATTTCTCGTTTGACCTGATCCACCCCTCCCGAAAGTCCAGTCGCATCATTGGCGAGCGGATCGCAAATGTTATTAAAAGCGAAGGGCTTTGATCACGCCTTCGATCCGCGCCCGGGATTTGCATCTTGTGCGCGACGCCGCAAAATAGCGGCCCGATATACTTCGATCATCCAACCCAGCATGATGGCGTTCACAATGTGCCACAAGAAATGCGTGCCCATGGGCCATTGCCCGCAGATCGGGATGTCCATAGCGCGAAACGTGATCGACAAGATCAGGACTAAAGCGCCAGCCGCCATTCCCTTTGCCAGGCTCGGATCGCGGCTGCGCAGGGCAACGGCATAGATCAATATGAGCAAAGGAACCGGAGCGTAGACTGCAGACCCGCCCAGCCCGGGGACGAATTGAAACAGGGGAGCAGTCGCGGCCGCGTAAGGAAGGAACAGCAGAGTCCCGCCCAGCGCATATGCAGGTGACATGCCCCAAGCGTCTCGATTCACCGCGAATATGTAAATCAGAATAAACAGCAATATGGGTGTGGTATCTGCGATGGCAGCCCAAACCTGCGCATGGGTGTGGAACAGATAGCTTCCAATCCCGATAGCCGCCAACATGATGACCAACGCCGTGGCCAATGGCAGTTTCTCACCCCGAACACGCCGCCACATGACCCAGGCCGCAATCAAAAAAGCCGCATTTGTAACAGCGTTGATGGGTTCAGCCCAATAACCAGCTGACAAGCGTTCACAATACCCGTCGATTTCCTGCATCCAGTCCATGAACTTTTACATAGCGGATGGTAAGCTGTCGCCAACAGTATGATTGGGAGGATTATTTATGAAAATTATTTGGTTGGGCCACGGCAGTTTCCGCATCGAAACCCAAGGTCAGGTATTGCTGATTGACCCATGGCTGACCGGGAACCCGGTCCTGGGCGAGGCGCAGCATGACGCCGCCCTGGAAAGCGCCACGCATATCCTGCTGACGCACACGCATTTCGACCATGTTGCCGACGTTTTGTCCCTAGCTAAGCATCTCAACATACCCGTTGTCGGGCAATACGACCTAATGGGGTATTGGAGTGAAGCCGAAGGGATTGAAACAATTGGCTTTAACAAGGGCGGCACGGTGAACCTGAATGGCATCAAGGTGACAATGGTGCCCGCGTCTCACAGCTCGACCTTTTCAACACCTGACGGGCTGCGCACGGGTGGCAGCGAGGTCGGATTCATGATCGCGACCGAAGGGCATGTGGTTTATGTTTCGGGCGATACCGACATCATGGCCGACATGGATTGGATGGGATATTACTACAAACCCGATATCGGCATTCTGTCAGCGGGTGGACACTTTACCATGGACATGAAAGCGACAGCCTACGCGGCCGAGCGGTATTTCAACTTCAAGACGGTCATCCCCTGCCATTACAAAACCTTCCCCATCCTAGAGCAGTCGGCTCAGGCCTTGATCGAGGGATTGCCGGGGGTGGACGTGATCGAACCTCAGCTGATGCAACCCATCACACTTTGATTCAAGGGGCTTGCCGGATCAGTCCGGCAAGTTCTGCCTGCGCGCAGCAAAAAAGGCTTTCAAAAGTGATGCGGCTTCTTCGCCAGCAATACCGTCATAAACCTCGGGGATATGATGGGCCTGTTTGTGGGAAAAGACCCGTGCCCCGTGTGCAACGCCACCGGATTTCGGATCTGCCGCGCCATAGTAGATACGCCGAATACGCGCCGCGGCCAGCGCGGCTGCGCACATCGCGCACGGCTCCAAAGTGACGTAAATGTCGTGATCAGGTAACCGCTCGGACCCTGCCGCAGAGCATGCGGTCCGCAACGCCAAAATCTCGGCATGCGCCGTTGGATCGCTCAGTTCGCGCGTGCGATTTCCCGCCACAGACACGATCTGACCATCTGGCGCCACGATGACCGCACCGACCGGCACCTCGCCACGGTCGCCGGCTGCGCGTGCTTCTGCCAATGCATGGGTCATATGCGTTTTGAACGTCATGCCCCTGACTGCAACAGAAACCTGCCTTTCGCAAGCGGGCGGGATGCGCTATGGCCCACACATGAGCAATACCCCTCCTCCCGGCGACCGGATCGCCAAAGTGCTGGCGCGCGCGGGCGTCGCCTCGCGTCGTGAAGCCGAACGCATGATCGAAGCTGGTCGCGTCACCGTCAATGGAAAGGTGATCGACAGCCCTGCCCTGAATGTCACCGCAAAGGACAAGATCACCGTTGATGGCAAACCGGTGTCAGAGCCGGAACCCTCACGTCTTTGGCTATATCACAAGCCCTCGGGGTTGGTGACCACAACCCGCGACGAAAAGGGCCGAGCGACGATCTTTGACAAGCTTCCGGAAGATATGCCGCGTGTCATGAGTGTCGGACGGTTGGACTTGAACTCGGAAGGGTTACTGCTTTTGACCAATGATGGCGGCATCAAGCGCAAGCTGGAACTGCCCGCAACCGGGTGGCTGCGCAAATACCGCGTCAGGGTGAATGGCCGCCCGAAGGACGAAGACTTTGCGCCTTTAAGAAAAGGCCTTGTCATTGAAGGAGAGCGGTTTCAACCGATGACCGTCACGCTGGATCGTCAACAAGGTGCAAACGCCTGGCTGACGATTGGCCTGCGCGAGGGAAAAAATCGCGAGATTCGTCGCGCGATCGAGGATATCGGATTTACCGTAAACCGACTGCTACGCGTCTCATACGGCCCATTTCAGTTGGGTGATCTGAAACCTGGCGCAGTTGAAGAGATCCGTCGCCGGGTGATGCGCGAACAGTTGGGTCTGGATGCCGAAGCCGAACCCGCAGGAACAGCTAAGAGAGGGTCTCGCCCACAAAGAAAACGGGCACCCGTCGGCAAGAAACTTCGCAAGTGATGCGGGTTTGGCAACCTTCCCCCTAGCGCCAAGCCCTCGCATCTACTAAATTTTCTGCGAATGCTGCTATTGGGGGGCGACATGTCCGGAACCGGAGTGCAAAAACTGGCTTATGCGGCGCTGCTGGTGCTTTTGTTCGGCGTCTGTACCGGCGTCCTCGGGGGCTTGTAGCGCATGGCAAAACGGTACGGCGGAAAATTCAGCCCACAAGATGAACCTTCCTCAGACGAACCGCATCAGCGCGGGCAGTTCGAAGGTGCAACGGTCGAACCTGCGGGTGCGCGTGCCAATGTGTTGTTTGTTCCGGCTATACCCTTGGTGTTTTTGTCCCTGAATGATGGTGCCATCGGCATGACAATCGGGCTTGTGGCGGCAGGCTTGTTGACCGCCGCCGCATTCTTGCTGCGCGAGGGGTTGCGGGCTGAAGCTGCCTTTAAGGCCCGCCGCGCTGCCAGGCGACCTGCCTTTCCCCGCAAGATATTCTCCAGCGTGCTGACCGGTCTTGGTGCAGCGCTCGCATCCTACCGCAATGAGTTTCTGGATGCTGAGGCAGCATCACAGGTTAGCCTTCTGGCCCCGATCCTGTTTGGTGCAGTCGCAACCGTTCTACATTCAGTATCCTTTGGCCTGGACCCTATGAAAGACAAGGGGATGGAAGGCGTCGACACCTTTCAACAGGACCGTGTCGCGCGTGTTGTTGAAAGCGCCGAATCTCATCTGAGCGAAATGACCGATGCGATCAAACGCGCAGGTGATCGTCGGATCGAAGCACGGGTTGAACGCTTTCAGGACACCGCGCGTGATCTGTTCCGCACGGTCGAGGAAGATCCCCGTGATCTGGCAGGTGCCCGCAAGTATCTGACCGTCTACCTGCAAGGGGCCCGCGACGCGACGGTGAAGTTCGCGGATGTCTTTGCCCGCACCCGTGACAAACAGGCACTGGACGATTATTCGGCGCTGCTGGACGATCTGGAACAGAATTTCGCTGCGCGCACGCGCAAGATGCTATTGGATGACCGCAGTGATCTGACGGTTGAAATTGATGTGTTGCGCGAAAGGCTGCAACGCGAAGGCGTCCGGTTGGATTGACCGGCCATTATCTGAATGAGGAACATCCCCATGTCCGACGAGATCAAGAACAAGGCGGTCCAGGCAGAAACGCTTGTACAAGAAGTCACCGCAGTTGCGTTGCCCGAACCAAAAGCCGAAGTCATCTCGCTTGAAGATGCCGATGAACCTGTCAGCGCTGAGATTCGCAAGCGAATGGATGAAATCGACATGGAGAACACCAACTCGATTGTCTCGTTCGGATCGTCCGCGCAGTCCGAGTTGCAAGAAATCAGCCAAGCCATGCTTGCGGATGTACGCAACAAGGACGTTGGACCTGCTGGCGACAGCCTGCGAAACATCGTAACGACAATCCGCGGGTTTTCGATCAGCGAGCTGGACGTCCGCCGCGAGCGCAGCTGGTGGGAAAGATTGCTCGGCAAGGCCGCGCCGTTTGCCAAGTTTACTGCACAGTTCGAAGATGTTCAGGGCCAGATCGACCGGATCACAGATGATCTGCTGGGGCACGAGCACACGCTGCTGAAAGACATCAAGTCGCTGGACTTGCTATATGAGAAAACCTTGGGATTTTACGATGAACTGGCGTTGTACATTGCCGCAGGTGAAGAAAAGCTGACCGAACTCGACAGCCATGACATTCCGGAACGAGAGGCCGCGGTTCAGGCCGCACCGGAAGAAGAGCAGGTGATGAAAGCGCAAGAGCTGCGCGACATCCGCGCCGCACGCGACGATCTTGAGCGTCGGGTCCATGATCTGAAACTGACACGGCAGGTAACGATGCAATCGCTGCCCTCGATCCGCTTGGTGCAAGAGAACGACAAGTCGCTGGTGACCAAGATCAACTCGACACTGGTCAACACCGTGCCGCTTTGGGAAACACAACTGGCGCAGGCTGTAACCATCCAGCGCAGCGCCGAAGCTGCTGCAGCGGTGCGCGATGCCAATGACCTGACCAATGAATTGCTGACTTCGAACGCTGCAAACCTGCGCGAATCCAACAAGATGATCCGCGAGGAGATGGAACGGGGCGTCTTCGACATCGAGGCCGTTAAACAAGCCAATGCGGATCTGATCGGAACCATCAACGAAAGTCTGGCGATCGCGGACGAAGGCAAGGCCAAACGCGCCGCCGCCGAAGAGGAACTGCAGAAGATGGAGGCCGAACTGCGCGATACGCTAGCATCCGCCAAGGCGCGCAAGGATGGTACAGGCGACAACGCCGGAACCGCTGTTCCGGGATAAAGGTAGACGGGGCGTGCAGCCAATGAGATCACTCAGGTTGGGGCTAAGTGCCGCCTCGTTTTTGGCGTTGGCCAATTGCGAGGAAGCGCTGACAACACCTGTTGTTCCCGAGCCTCGCCCGGCTGCTCCTGTCGCTGTGCCTGTCGCTTATGTCCCTCCGTCGGCGGCCAGTCAGGATCTGGCCCGGTTCTACAAACGCGTTGAACGCGATTTGCTGACACGTGGCTTGCTGCGCACCGATGGAGGAGGCCCGGATACGCCTTATGACGCCGATGATCTTGCACGGAATTTCGAGGCGATCGCGTTCTACAGCGAATATCCCAATCACAGCGTATCAATTGGCTCGCGCCAGACAGATGGTCAGCTTAGCCGCTGGTCTGGACCTGTGCGCATCAAAACCGAATTTGGCCCTTCGATCTTACCGTCAACGCGTGAAAAGGATGCCGCACAGGTTAAGTCTTTTGCCAGTCGTCTGGCCAAGCTCACCAACCACCCGGTTTCGACGGTCAGCCGAAAAGCCAACTTCCATGTCTTTTTCGCCGGGAAGGACGACAGCGCATATGTCGTGAAACGGTTGAAAGAATTGATCCCGGGAATCAGCCAGGCCTCGTTGGAACTGGTTGCCAACCCTCGGTCTAATTTTGATTGTTTCGTATTCGCTTCTGCCACTAACGCGTCACCATTCAAATATGTACGCGCCGTGACTTTGATCCGGTCCGAGCTGCCTGATCTGGTGCGGCGGAGCTGCATTCACGAAGAAATTGCTCAGGGCCTGGGATTGTCCAACGACAGCCCGGCCGCGCGACCATCGATCTTCAACGATGATGATGAGTTTGCGTTGCTAACCAGCCATGACGAGAAACTGCTGACAATGTTGTATGATCCGCGTCTGGAGCCTGGCGTCTCGGTCGATCAGGCCCGACCTGTGGTGCGGATCATTGCACGTGAAATCATGGGGCAGCCGCTCTGACCCCAAGGACAGGAGAACCCAAATGGGAATTTTCGATTTTCTGACCGGAGAATTCATTGATGTCATTCACTGGGTGGATGACAGCCGTGACACAATGGTCTGGCGGTTCGAACGTGAAGGGCACGAAATCAAGTATGGAGCCAAGTTGACCGTTCGCGAAGGTCAAGCAGCTGTGTTTGTGCACGAAGGGCAGTTGGCGGATGTGTTCACGCCGGGTCTTTACATGCTTGAAACCAACAACATGCCCATCCTGACGACGCTGCAGCATTGGGATCATGGGTTCCAGTCTCCGTTCAAGTCGGAGATCTACTTCGTCAATACGACACGGTTCAACGACCTGAAATGGGGTACAAAAAACCCGATCATGCTGCGGGATCCAGAGTTCGGTCCAACGCGCATCCGCGCCTTTGGTACGTATACAGTTCGCGTCAAGGACCCGGCGAGATTCCTGGTCGAAATCGTCGGCACCGATGGCGAATTCACCATGGACGAGATCAGTTTTCAGATCCGCAACATCATCGTTCAGGAATTTAGCCGTGTCATCGCAGGCTCGGGCATCCCAGTGTTGGATATGGCCGCGAACACGGCCGATCTGGGCAAGTTGATCGCGGCCGAAGTCTCACCCGTTCTTGACGGCTATGGGCTGGATATGCCCGAGTTTTATATTGAGAACATTTCGCTGCCACCAGCTGTCGAGGCCGCGCTGGACAAGCGCACCTCGATGGGTCTGGCAGGAGACTTGGGCAAATTCACCCAGTATTCGGCAGCAGAGGCAATGACAGCGGCTGCAAACAACCCCGGACAAGGCGGTGGCATGGGCGCCGGTCTTGGTATGGGGATGGGCATGGCGATGGCGCAGCAATTGTCGAATATGACAGCGGGCCAACCCAGCGGCCCTTGGGGATCGTCCGCCCACGCTGCCCAGCAACCACCAGCGCATGCGGCACCGCCGCCACCGCCTCCGGTCGAGCATGTGTGGCATATCGCGGCTGACGGTCAGACAAGCGGGCCGTTTTCGAAGGCCAAGATGGGCCGCATGGCGACCGACGGTGAGATCACGCGCGATACGCATGTTTGGACAGCGGGCCAGGATGGTTGGAAAAAGGCTGGTGATGTTCAGGAATTGGCGCAGTTGTTTACGATCCTGCCGCCTCCACCTCCGGGCGCTTGATGCCCACCGACTAGCATCGTGCCAGCAAACAAGGCGGACAAATGACTGAAGAACACCGCTTTCCCTGCGACCAATGTGGGGCGGATTACCGCTTCAATCCGGGTGACGGCACCCTGAGCTGTGACCATTGCGGTCATTCCGAGCCGATCAGCACCGGCCCATGGGGCGGTGCCAGCTTGCGTGAGTTGGATTTTGACGCGGCCATCGCCGACCGCCTGCCCGAAAGCGAGATTGAGGAAACCCGGGTACTGTCCTGTCCGAACTGTGCCGCTCAGGTCGAGTTCGATCCGGACACGCATGCAGCCGAATGTCCGTTCTGCGCCACGCCGGTGGTGACGGATACCGGGGTCAGCAGGCATATCAAGCCGAAAGGTGTGTTGCCGTTCGCGTTGGACGAACGCGCCGCTCATAAAGGCATGAGTGATTGGTTAGGTGGTCTGTGGTTTGCCCCCAATGGGCTGAAAGACTATGCCCGAAAAGGGCGCCGGATGCAGGGTATTTACGTGCCCTACTGGACCTTCGATGCGGACACAAAGTCCAGCTATCGCGGCGAGCGTGGCGTGGTGTACTATGAAACCCGCACGGTGATGCGCGACGGCAAACGCGTGCAGCAACAAGTGCCAAGAACCCGTTGGACACCTAAGTCAGGACGTGTGGCGCGGTTCTTTGACGACGTTCTGGTATTGGCGTCGCGCTCTCTCCCCAAAAAATACACAGATGCGCTTGAGCCTTGGGACTTGCCTGCATTGGAACCCTATCAACCCGAGTATCTGGCGGGTTTTCGGGCCGAGGCCTACACCGTTGAATTGCGAGAGGGTCACGCCGAGGCGCGCGCCTACATGGCGCGGGTAATCGAGCGGGATGTGCGTTTCGATATCGGAGGAGACCGGCAGCGCATCCATGCCGTGGACACCGACGTCCGGGATGTTACTTTTAAGCACATCCTGCTGCCAGTTTGGATGGCCGCCTACAAATATCGCGGGCAAACCTATCGTTTCGTGGTGAACGGGCGAACGGGTCGTGTACAGGGAGAGCGCCCCTGGTCCGCAATCAAAATCACCATCGCTGTTGTTCTGAGCCTGCTGATTGCTGCCGGTGTCGGTTACATGGTGGCGACAGGGCAACAATAACCCTTGCCCGCCAGACACCCACGCCCCCTTGAACATCCTTTGGTCCGAAGCCATCCTCCGCGTCGCGAGTTTGGGGAGAAAGCCGCTGTGACAATATCCGTACTGAATACCCTGCTTGAGGATCGGCATTCCTGCCGTGCGTTTCGTCCCGACCCGGTCCCCAAGGGTCAGATCGAACAAATCCTGACCAGCGCCTCGCGTGTTCCAAGCTGGTGCAATGCGCAACCATGGCATGCGGTGATCACCAGCGGTGAGGAAACGGACACCTTCCGCCGCGCCATGCGGATCGAAGCCGAGACAGGCACTCCCACCCCAGATCTGCCTTTTCCCACGTCGTATTCCGGTGTCTATCAGGATCGCCGACGCACCTGCGGCTGGGCTTTATACGAAGCAACCGGTGTCGAACGCGGTGATCGCACCGCATCTGCGCGTCAAATGATGAAAAACTTCACTTTGTTTGGTGCACCGCATTGCGCCATTGTCTCTAGCCCTGTGGAACTGGGCGCTTATGGTGCTTTGGATTGCGGCGGGTTTGTCACGGCATTTACCCTGGCCGCTCAGGCGCTCGGCATTGCGACAATTCCACAAGCGGCGCTTGCCAGCTATAGCCCGTTTTTACATCGCTATTTTGATATCCCGGATGACCGGTTGATCTTGTGCGCGATTTCATTTGGCTATTCAGACACAGACCACCCTGCAAACGCTTTTCGAACGGATCGCGCGGCTTTGGGTGACATTGTCGACTGGCGCGGATAAACCTTCCCATCAAACAGACTTGCACAACATCAGAGGTTCAATTTGCGCGCGCTGCTACAACGCATTTCCCATGCCAAGGTCTCGGTCGATGAGGTTGTTGTCGGACAATCAGGACCTGGGTTGCTAATTTTTGTGTGTGCGATGCAAGGTGATGACGAACAGCAGGCCGCGAAGCTGGCCGCCAAGGTTTCAAAGCTACGCATTTTCAAGGATGACGCTGGCAAGATGAACCGCTCGATCGTAGACAGCGGCGGATCTGCTCTTGTCGTCAGCCAGTTCACATTGGCCGCCAACACCGCTAGCGGCAACCGCCCTGGCTTTTCCGAAGCTGCTGCGCCGGAAACAGGTAAACACTTGTACGACGTTTTTGGCCAATACCTGGTATCGCACGGGATTGCCGTGGAAAAGGGGCAATTCGGCGCTGATATGGCTGTTGAGTTGCTCAATGACGGGCCTGTAACAATCTGGATGGACAGCCAATGACCCAAGCAGAACAAGCAATCAAACTGTGGCAGGCTGGGGTCGCGGCGGTCGACGGGTACACTGCAACACAATCCGCTTTGTCGGACGTCCCGAAACCCGATCGTATTCTGGCCGTCGGGAAACCCGCCGCAGCGATGGCGCGCGCAGCGTTGGATCATTTCGGAATCGTTCCCACCCTTGTGGTCACCAAGGATGATCATGGCCGGAATCTGCCTGACGGCGTTGAGGTCATCGAAGCCTCTCATCCCGTGCCTGACGGCCGAAGCCTTGCAGGTGGGCGCGCTTTACGCCTAGCTGCTGAGGCAATGCAGCCGGGCTCGCATCTGCTGCTTTTGGTCTCGGGTGGGGCGTCGTCGTTGGCCGAGGATCTGTTGCCGGGAAACTCGCTTGAGGATCTTGAGGCCCTGAACAGGAGTTTGCTGTCCGAAGGTCTGGATATCACGGCAATGAATGCAAAACGTCGCGCGATGTCCCGTGTCAAAGGCGGTGGATTGCTGTCACATTTTACGGGCAAAAAAGTAACGGTTCTGGCGATATCAGATGTTCCGGGGGATAATCTTCACGTCATCGGGTCGGGGATTGGCGCATTGCCAGATACCTACACCTTCGAGGCCACAACCCGTATTATCGCATCAAACGCACATGCCCGAGCTGCGGCAACAAATGCGGCGCAGGTCGCCGGGTTCACCGTGCACGCGGATGAAGAGGCCCTGCACGATGATTATCTTGCTGTGTCTGCGTATCTGGGGTCGCGATTGCGGCAGATGGACCCCGGCGTGATGGTATTTGGTGGTGAGCCGACGGTGGTTCTGCCCGACAACCCGGGGCGCGGCGGTCGAAATCAGGCCCTTGCCCTTGCTTTGGGGCGCGAGATATCCGGCGTCTCTGGAATCACGGTGGTTGTTGGTGGCACCGACGGCACGGATGGCCCGACAAACGCGGCAGGTGGGATCGTTGATAGTTCAACCTGGGCCGAGGGGGCCGAAACAGCATTAGAAAACGCCGATAGTGGCAGCTATCTGGACAATGTTGATGCTTTGCTTGTGACCGGCCCAACGGGCACAAATGTCATGGATCTGGTTGTCGCAATAAGAAGGTAGTTTGACGTTTTTACCCTGTCCTATGACCAACAGGACCCGGAGACTGCCACAATGACGTCTGCACCCAACTCGCTAAGTGAGATCGAGGAAATCGCCGACTTAGGCATTCAATTATCTGATGGGTGTCGCCTGTCTGCTCGGGTATGGCGACCCACGGACGTAGATCAGTCTCCGGTTCCGGCAATTCTGGAATATCTCCCCTATCGCAAACGCGATGGCACCGCCGCACGGGATGAACTAACCCATCCGTGGTTCGCCAAACGCGGCTACGCCTGCATTCGTGTGGATATGCGCGGCAACGGCGATAGCGAAGGCTTGATGACCGATGAGTATACCCAGCAAGAACTGGATGATGCTGTCGAAGTTATTCAGTGGCTGACGGATCAACCTTGGTGCAGTGGCTCGGTTGGGATGATGGGAATCAGCTGGGGCGGCTTTAACGCATTACAGGTCGCCGCGATGCGACCCGACCCGCTTAAGGCCATCATCACCCTATGTTCGACAGCGGATCGGTATGCAGATGATATCCACTACAAGGGTGGATGTCTGTTGAACGAAAACCTCGGGTGGGGCGCGACGATGTGGTCCTATTCCTCGCGTGCGCCCGACCCCGAGTTACGCCCGAACTGGCGTGAGCTATGGTTGGATCGGTTGGAGAACGAGCCGTTTTTGCCGTCAGTTTGGTTGCGGCATCAAACACGCGACGACTACTGGCGACATGGCTCGGTGTGCGAAGATTTTGGGGCGATCCGTGCAGCGACGCTCGCGGTTGGTGGCTGGGGGGACGCGTATAAAAACACCGTTCCGTTGCTCATCGAACAGTTGAACACTCCGGTTAAGGGCATCGTTGGTCCCTGGGTTCACAAATACCCGCATTTTGCAGTGCCAGAACCCCGGATTGGCTTCCTTCAGGAAGCGTTGCGGTGGTGGGACCATTGGTTGAAAGACGTAGACACCGGGGTGGAAAACGATCCGGATTACCGGGCCTATGTGATGGACGGTGTGCGCCCTGAACGTTGGTACGCCGAGCGGGCCGGTCACTGGATCGCAGAACCTGATGGTGCGACATCTCAACTGCCCACTGTGACCTTGCCCATTTCGGATGCGGGGTTCGGTCAGGCCGGTCATTTGAATGTGCGCATACGCTCGCCCCAGCATTGCGGCATGGATGGCGGCGAGTATTGCGCCATCTGGTTGGGCCCTGACATGCCTGGCGACCAGCGGACCGATGATTCATTGTCGGCCTGTTTTGACAGCGAACCGCTGGGCGATACCATGGACATCGTAGGCGCACCGCGGGTGCGACTGACGGTCAGCACCGACAAACCGCAGTCTCAGATCGCGATACGCCTGAACCATATTCATCCCGACGGCGCCACGACCAGAATCACCTACGGGGTTCTGAACCTCGCGCACCGGGACAGCCATGCAGACCCCGCGCCGCTAACACCCGGCGAACCTTATCAAATTGAAGTTGACCTGGATCACATTGCCTACCGTGTCCCTAAGGGGCATCGGTTGCGCCTGTCTGTCTCCAGCGCATATTGGCCGTTGATCTGGCCCTCTCCAGAGATGGCCGAGCTGCATTTGACAGCGGGCGAGGTTACGATCCCGCAGCGGGAACCTGTGTCGTCTGACGAGTGCGTGTTTCCTCCGCCTGATTCTGAAGAGCCGCGGAAAGTCAAAACCTTACGGGAAACATTGAATTCCCGCCGTGTCGAAACGGATATGAATACCGGAGAAATACGTCTGATCATCGAAGATGATTTTGGTCTTGTCGAAGATTGCGCGCATGGGTTGATAAGTGGCGGTTCTGCACATGAGATTTGGTCAATACGTCCCGATGACCCGCTTTCTGCACGGGGCACCTGTGACTGGATCCAGGAACAAAAACGCGGCGACCTGGAATTGAAAACTGCGACAAGTTGCGAGATGTGGTCTGACGCCGAAAATTTCTATCTGCGCGCTTCGATAAACGCCTACGAAAACGAAGTGCTATTGTTTTCAACGCTCAAGGAGGACACGATAGCGCGGAACAACTTGTAGATCCAACCACTAAGGGCAGGACTTTAAACTTGCCCGGCAGGTTGAAATGCGCCAACGTTGACTCAAGCGTCAATAAAAAGTCCGCAAAGGGCTATAACAAACCAAAGGGAGATCTTTGCATGAACGACCAACTCACTCACATGACCGGACAAGTGACGGCAGGAAAACTAACACGCCGCGAATTCATGGGGAAAGCGGCCGCCCTTGGGGTCACTGCCGCGATGGCCAGCACAATGTTCGCAGATGCCGCCCGCGCTGCAGGCGCCAAAAAGGGTGGTGATCTGAAATTTGGCCTGCAGGGCGGCGAATCTACGAACTCGCTCGACCCGGCAACCTATGCCAGCTCGGTTCCGTTCCAGAACGGCAAGCAGTTTGGCGACCAACTGGTTGAGGTGGCACCTGACGGTACAATCGAGCCACGCCTTGCCGAAAGCGTTGAAGGCAGTGCAGACGCCAAGGTCTGGACCTTCAAGCTGCGTCAGGGTGTCGAGTTTCACAACGGCAAGACCATGACCAGCGAAGACGTTCTGAAGACGATGGAGCGCCATTCGAACGAAGACTCCAAGTCGGGTGCCCTCGGCATCATGAAAGGCATCGAGTCGATGAAGGCTGATGGCGACAACTTCCAGGTCACCCTGACCGAGCCAAATGCCGACCTGCCCTATCTGATGGCTGACTATCACCTGATCATTCAGCCCGATGGCGGCATGGACAACCCTGCAGCAGGTATAGGTACCGGCCCCTATAAGCTGGAAGTTGATGAACCGGGTGTACGCCACCTGTTCACCAAGAACGAAAACCACTGGAACAGCGATTTCGGTAACTTTGACAGCGTCGAAGTGGTCGTCATCAACGACGCGACAGCGCGTACTGCTGCGCTGCAATCCGGTCAGGTGCACGCGATCAACCGGGTTGAACCAAAGGTTGCCGACCTGCTGGGCCGCGCGCCCAATCTGACGGTGAATTCGACGGCTGGTCGTGGGCACTATGTGTTCATCATGCATTGCGATACGGCACCGTTCGACAACAATGAACTGCGACTGGCACTGAAATACGCCATCAACCGCGCCGACCTGGTCGACAAGGTCCTGCGCGGCTACGGCTCAATCGGGAACGACATGCCAATCAATGCGGCATATCCGTTGTTTGACGAGACAATCGAACAGCGCGAGTTCAGCATCGAGAAAGCTGCAGAACACTACAAAAAGTCCGGTCATGATGGCTCACCCATCATCCTGCGTGTTGCAGATGGTGCCTTCCCAGGTGCCGTCGACGCAGCAGCGCTGTTCCAGCAGACCGCTGCTCAGGCTGGTATCCCGCTGGAAATCAAGCGTGAGCCCAATGATGGATACTGGTCCGAAGTTTGGAACGTTCAACCGTTCTGCGCGTCGTACTGGGGTGGCCGTCCGGTTCAGGATCAGATGTATTCGACCGCATATCTGTCCACCGCAGACTGGAACGACACCCGGTTCAAGGTTCAGGCGTTCGACGACATGCTATTCGCGGCCAAGGCGGAGCTGGACGTTGAAAAACGCAAGGGCATCTACAGCCAGATGGGCCGAATGGTCCGCGACGAAGGCGGCCTGATCTGCCCGATGTTCAACGACTTTGTCGAGGGTATCAGCAACCAGCTGGACGGGTGGGAATCTGACCCGACGCAAGAGATGATGAACGGTAATATATCCCGCAAAATGTGGTTCGTCTGATACGGACAACGGATCATGCATCCTATCATCAAACTGGTTTCCCAGCGCCTGGCGCTGGGAATCCTATTACTGCTCGGCGCTTCGGCCTTGATTTTTGGCCTGACCGAAGCCCTTCCCGGAGACGCCGCGCAAGCCGTCCTGGGGCAGTCCGCAACCCCCGAGGCCCTTGCAAACCTGCGCGAAGAGATGGGTTTGGACCGTCCCGCATTGACCCGCTATGTCGAATGGCTGACAGGCATCCTGCAAGGTGATCTGGGTCAGTCGCTCACCAACAAGCTCGATATCGCTGACAGTATCGGAAAACGACTGGGAAATACGCTGTTCCTGGCGTGTGTTGCCGCGATCGTCTCGGTTCCGCTTGCGATTTTTCTGGGCCTGTTGGCCGTCCGCTACCGCAACCGTTGGCCGGACAAACTAATTTCAGCGATCACGCTGACAACGGTTTCGATCCCCGAGTTTCTCATTGGTTATGTGCTGGTGTATTTCATTTCGGTAAAGCTGGGGTGGTTTTCGTCCCTTGCAATGGTCAACGATTCCATGTCGTTGGGGCAAAAACTGTATGCAATTGCGCTGCCGGCGTTGGTTCTGACACTCGTGGTTCTGGCGCAGATGATGCGTATGACCCGGGCCGCAATTTTGAACCTGATGCAGTCTGCGTATATCGAGACTGCCGAACTCAAAGGACTGTCCACCTTTCAGGTTATCGCCAGACACGCCTTTCCAAATGCCATTTCACCAATCGTAAACGTTGTCATGTTGAACCTGGCTTATCTGGTGGTCGGCGTTGTCGTGGTTGAGGTTGTGTTCGTCTATCCCGGCATGGGGCAATACCTTGTCGACGCCGTGACCAAACGCGATGTGCCGGTTGTTCTGGCCTGCGGCGTAGTCTTCGCGGCCGTCTACATTGGCCTGAACATGGTCGCGGACATTGTGTCTATCCTTGCGAACCCAAGACTGAGGCACCCGAAATGATGAAGAATATTCCTATTTCGGCAGCCATCGGTCTGTTTTTCACTGGCACCTACTTTTTGGTGGCCATCGCCGCGCCTTTGATCGCGCCTTACGGAATGGCCGAAGTGGTTGGGGACGTCTGGGAACCCGCCAGTGCCAAACATTTACTGGGAACCGACAATATCGGACGCGATCTGCTGACCCGCATGATCTATGGTGGCCGTACCACGATCTTTATCGCGGCGGCTGCGACGCTCCTTAGCTTTCTGACCGGTACGTCACTTGGACTGCTTGCAGCAGTTATGGGCGGCTGGGCTGATCAGGTTCTAAGCCGGGCGGTCGATCTGGTCATGTCGATTCCCACGCTGATTCTGGCGCTGGTCATTCTGGCAATTGTCCCTGTGACCGTTCCGATCCTGATCCTTGTGATGGGCCTTTTGGACGCCACACGCCCCTATCGTTTGTCGCGATCTGTCGCGGTGGATATCAACGTGATGGATTATGTCGAGGCCGCCAAACTGCGTGGTGAGGGCCGGGTCTGGATCATCTTCCGGGAAATTCTGCCCAACGCGCTGTCACCATTGGTGGCAGAGTTCGGTCTGCGGTTCATCTTTATGGTGCTGTTCATTTCGACCCTGTCGTTCCTGGGTCTGGGCGTGCAGCCGCCGCTGGCAGATTGGGGCGGTATCGTGAAGGAAAACAAAGATGGCATCGTCTATGGCATCGGCGCAGCACTATACCCGGCCGTCGCGATCGCGACACTCGCCATCTCGGTCAACCTTGTGGCTGACTGGGTGCTGAACCGTACAACTTCGCTGAAAGGAGGCCGGGGATGAGTGATACCCTTCTCAAGGTCCGCGACCTCAAGATCGGCGCGACTGTGTATCCGCCGGGTGAAAAACCCCATGACATTGAAATCGTGCACGGGGTCAGCTTTGACCTCGCGCCCGGCAAAGTCTTAGGGCTAATTGGCGAATCCGGGGCCGGCAAATCCACCATTGGCTTAGCATCCATGGCTTACGGTCGGGGCGGTGTTGAAATCACTGGCGGCGAAGTCTGGGTCAATGGGCGGGATATCCTGAAATCTCCGCTTGGCGACATCCGCAAATTGCGCGGGGGCGAAGTAACCTATGTTTCGCAATCCGCAGCGGCGTCCTTCAACCCTGCCAAAAAAATCATGGATCAGGTTGTCGAAGCCGCGGTCGAACAGAAAAAATTCTCGCGCAAGGAAGCCGAAAAGCGCGCGCGCGAGCTGTTCGCCAAACTGGGGTTGCCTGATCCGGACAATATCGGGGATCGGTATCCGCACCAGGTTTCCGGTGGGCAGCTACAACGTTGCATGACCGCCCTCGCCTTGTGTCCCGAGCCGGATCTCGTGGTGTTTGACGAACCCACAACAGCGTTGGACGTGACCACCCAGATCGACGTTCTGATGGCGATCAAAGAAGCCATTCGCGACACTGGTGTTGCCGCTCTCTATATCACTCACGACCTTGCTGTTGTGGCGCAAGTCAGCGACGACATCATGGTCCTGAAAATGGGCAACACGGTCGAATACGGCAGCACGGATCAGATCATCAACAAACCGCAGGAAGAGTACACCCAAGCGTTGGTCTCGGTCCGCTCGATCGAACATGAAGAGAAACAGCCCACGCCGGACCCGGTGCTGAGCGTCGACGGGATCACCGCACGCTACAAGGGGCTGAACTTCGACGTGTTGCACAACGTCAATGTCGAGCTTCATCCAGGACAGACATTGGCTGTTGTGGGCGAATCCGGTTCGGGCAAATCCACGTTGGCGCGGGTGATTACAGGTCTACTACCGCCCAGCGGCGGTGAGATCACATTTGCAGGGCGCAAGCTTTCGGCGGATCTGGCCGGACGTTCGCGTGAAGATCTGCGTGAGCTGCAAATGATCTACCAGATGGCGGATGTTGCGATGAACCCGCGCCAGACCGTCGGGACAATCATCGGTCGGCCGCTGGAGTTCTATTTTGGCATGCGTGGTGCGGAAAAGCGCAAGCGGATCATCGAACTGCTGGATGAGATCGAACTGGGCGAAAAGTTCATGGATCGCTATCCGGCAGAGCTGTCGGGCGGTCAGAAACAGCGTGTCTGCATTGCCCGTTCGCTTGCAGCCAAGCCCAAGATGATCATCTGTGACGAAGTAACATCAGCATTGGACCCGCTGGTCGCAGATGGCATCCTGAAACTGTTGTTAGATCTGCAAAAGATCGAGGACGTGGCCTATCTGTTCATCACCCACGATCTGGCGACGGTGCGCGCCATCAGCGACAGTATCGCGGTGATGTATCAGGGTCGCGTGGTTCGCTATGGTCCCAAGAGCGAGGTCCTGAGCCCGCCATTTGACGACTATACCGACCTGTTGCTTAGTTCGGTGCCCGAGATGCATCTGGGATGGCTGGAAGAGGTCGTTGCGCATCGAAAAATGGAAAGCGCCGGGAACTAAGCCCGCATATCAACACTTGAACCCGGCGCGTTTCGACACGCCGGGTTTTGTTTTTCTCACGCAGTGCTGCCGTATCGCTGCTGATGTCGGACCAGTAGCTCGCTTAACTCGTCCCGGTACCGCATGCCGCTTAACGTTTGCAGCAACCTCCCATCACCGTCGAACAACAGCAATGTCACGTGCGGCACGCCATAACGGTTGGCAAAGGTTGCGCCCTTTGTCTGACTGACATCCGCAACCAGATACACCAAATCGCATTCACCAAATTGCTTCATCGCATTTCGGGTTTCGCGTTGCAGGGCAGTACATGTCGCACATTGCGGATCATGCACCTGAACCACCACCGGTTTGCCTTGACCGATCCGCGTAAGATCCTGCTCAGCCTGCATCGCGTTTACCGATCGCATCATCCAGAAACCGCCGCCGCCAATTGCCACGGCGGCAACGCCAACATGCCGCGCCCAGCGCAATACATCGCGACGAGAGGGGTTTTGCTGCGCCTCAGACTTTTTTGCCCTTTGTTTCTGGGCTTTCTTGCGTTTGGAGATTTTGGCCATGAGTCATCCAGAGCTGGTTTGCGACAAGAACAACAATAGTGTCCGTCGCCATTGATGCGGTTCACAATTTCGACAACACAATTATGCTGTTTAAGCGATAATACTGTCGCTTTTCTGACAGCCAAACGGCGTGCTTGAAACCACAACACGCAAAACAGAAGTGGAAAGGCACAGCATGGATCGCAAAATTCTACTGATCATTCTGGACGGAGTTCCGTATCGCAACTTTCGCCGCCTTTTTGGTAACCTGGAAGGCTGGGTTCAAAACGGTGAGGCGCGCGTCTGGAAACATCGCGCGGTTCTGCCGTCGATTTCTGCCAGTTGCTATGCTTCGATCCATACCGGTGTGAAGCCGCAGGAACATGGCTGTACCGGCAATGGGAATGTATTCCGCCTGGGCCACAAGGACGTGTTCAGCCAGGTGAGAGAAGCCGGGGGCAAGACCGGCGCCGTAACCCACAGCTTCTGGTCACAGTTTTTCAATCGCCATCCGTTCGACTATGTGCGTGACGTCGAATATGACGAACCAGATAGCCAGACGATCAACCACGGTCGCTTTCACTCGATGACCGGCTATGGCAAGGACAATCAGATGACGCCGTCGGACGTGGATCTTTTTGCCACGCTGACCAATCTGTGCCTGCGACACGGGCTGGATTACGGCATTCTGCACAGCTGTACGCTGGACAGCATGGGGCATCGCTATTTTCACGACTGTCAGGAAATGGACCATGCGTGCTTTGTGATGGATGAAATGTTGGCCCCTTTCATCCCCCGGTGGCGCCAATTGGGATACGAAGTGATCGTGACCGCAGACCACGGACAGGACGAGCGTGGACATCACGGCGGGTGCGGTGAGCTACAGCAAGATACGGCGCTTTACTATTTCGGTGATGCGCAAGGCCCTGATCCGGACACGGTCATTGACCAGCTGCAACTGGCACCGACAATATTGAAACGCATGGGCGCCCCGGTTGCAGAGACAATGCAGGCCGAGCCGTTTCTGAAGTAATCCGGCGGGGCATCAGTCGTAGGACCAGATGCCCTGCCCCAAAGCCTCGATCGCGACCGAGATTCTTTCAAAACTGTCAGACGCGCGTTTGACCGTTGTTCGGGCGCGAAGATACCCGTGAACAAGGCCCGGTTCGTTGATCCAATGCGCTTTGCCCCCTGACGCTATGATTTTCTCACAATACGCCGGTCCATCATCGCGCAGTGGGTCACAGTCGGCGGTGATGACAACAGTTGGTGGAAGCCCCGAGAAGTCGGTATCATTCAAAGGGGCATAAGTTGCATCCCTCTCGGGTTTCGTTTCCCCAAAGCGAAGCTTTTCGTAGAACTGGATGTCTTCGAGCGTCAGAAGCGGCGCATAAGCATGTTCAACATACGACCCTTGCGTCCTGTCACCGCCCAGACCCGGATAGATCAGCACTTGCCCTAAAACATGCCCTAGCCGCCCGCGCGCGCGATGCGCGACGGATGCTGCCAGATTACCGCCGGCGCTGTCGCCTGCAAGAACGATGGGATCGCCAAATTCGCTGGCAGCCCATTCGACGGCGGCCCAACTGTCGTCAAACTGCGCCGGATGCACATGTTCCGGGCACAACCGATAATCAACAGCCACAACGCGATACCCAGTTTGCACGCAAATCTCGGCACAGACGTCATCGTGGCTGTCGAGACCACCCAATATGAAGCCGCCGCCATGGAAGTAGACAACGCTTCGGGTCGGATCTCCGGCTGTGTAAACGCGAACCGGGACGCCGTCGGCGGACCGGTCCTGCGTTTTTACTTGATTGGGTCGGGGTTGGCGAAAGTCCTGACACATCGTGTCATAAACCCGGCGTTGATCGTCTATGGACAGGTCAACCGCATCGTCGGGATAGCTTTCAGCCGTCCGTCTTATGAACGCCCAGGTTTCTTCATCAATCAGACGTTCATAATCCATAGCCCCTCCGTGATCAGGCTGCCCACTCCCATGGCCGGGTGAACGTTCCCAGCACTGTGCTGACATCGTCTTCGGAGGAGCCGTTCGCGTCAAGCTGTGCGACAAGCCCACGCTTTTTGTCATCGATGACCGAGACAACCCGCGCATCGACGCCCGCTTTTTCAAGCGCGCCGTTGTAGATACGGGTAATCGCGTTTTTGCGCAGATCAGGTTTGAACACCTTGCCAACGGCGGTTTTTGGCAACTCTGTCAGAATCGTCATGTGCTTGGGTTGCGCGGCCCGTTCGTGGACGTGGACTGTGCAGTACTCCAGCAACTCTTCTTCAGTCACGCTGGCACCGTCGACGAGTTCTACAAAGGCACAAGGCACTTCACCTGAATGGGCATCCGGTTGGCCGATGGCGCCCGCAAAGGCGACCGCCTCATGGCCCAGCAATGCCTCTTCAATCTCTGCCGGGTCAATGTTGTGGCCGCCACGGATGATCAGGTCCTTGGCGCGCCCTGTGATCCACAGATACCCATCCTCGTCAAATCGACCCAGATCGCCCGTGCGCAGATACTTGTCGAAATGATAGAGGTTCGCGTTCTTTTCCGCCTCGGTATAAGTGTTGCCCGCGTAGACGCCAGGGTTCGATATACAGATCTCGCCGATCTCGTCAGCACCACATTCCTTGGGACCATCTGGCCCATCCTGCAGGATTTTGACATCCGTATAGGGGAACGGAATACCGATTGAGCCGATCTTCTTCTCGCCATCCACCGGGTTACAGGACACAAGGCAGGTGGCCTCGGTCAGGCCATAGCCTTCGACGATCGTGACACCAGTTGCTTCTTCGAAACGTCGGAACAGTTCCACGGGTAAGGGTGCGGAGCCCGAAAACGCGGTTTTCACGGATGAGATATCCGCATCTACCGGGCGCTGCATTTTGGCCGAAATCGCCGTTGGAACCGTGATGATGAACGACACCTTCCAGCGCTCGATCAGCTTCCAGAAATTGTCAAATACGCCGTCGCCGCGATACCCGGCCGGTGTCGGGAAGATGACGTGCGCGCCGGATGAGACGGCGGCCATCATGATCACATGCACCGCGAAGACGTGGAACATGGGCAGCGGGCACATGATCACGTCATTTTCGTCAAACAGCAGCGTATTTCCCAGCCAGCCATTGTAGACCAGCCCGGAATACTTGTGTTGCGCGACTTTGGGCATGCCCGTGGTCCCACCAGTGTGGAAGTAGCAGGCCACACGATCTTCTTTGCTGTCTTCAAATGTCAGGCTGGTCGGCTGTTTGGCCAACTCCTGATTGAAACTTTTGTAATCCGCATGGGCCAGATGCTCTTTGTCACCCATTTTGGGACGCAGGAAGGGCACCAGCCAGGATTTCGGTGGCGTCAGGTAACGGTTCAGGTCGATTTCCAGAATTGTGTTGACCTTGGGCGCGTGGCGGACGGCTTCTTCAACCTTTTGTGCCACATCTGTCTTCGGGAAGGACTTCAGCGTCACCACAACCTTAGCTTTGGTTTCGCGTAGAATGGAGGCAATCTGTTCAGGTTCCAGCAATGGGTTGATCGGATTGACGATCCCCGCCACGGCGCCGCCCATCATGGTCACAAGCGTTTCGTTGCAATTGGGCAGAACATACGCCACCACATCCTTTTCACCCACACCGAGTGACCGGAACAGGTTGGCTGCCTGATTGACTTTGCCCAGCAAGTCGGACCACGTCAGTGTTTCGGCCTTATCATTCGGGCCCGAGAACAGCTGGAAACTGATCGCCTTGTGGTTTGGAAACTTACCTGCTGTTCGCGACAACAACTGATGGAACGTGACCGGGAGATCGCGATCCTCCCAGGACATTTCCTGCTCCATACGTGCTTTGTCTTCTAGACCCTCAAATGCCATGTGGCTCCTCCCCATTTTTTCTCCCATGCGCGGCACAGGGTTTTTGATCTATCCTAGGATGGGACCATATCCTTGTCGGCGCAAGCAAGGGCTTAGCGTCGGATTTCTGGAAAATGTAGAATGACGCTGCGGCGGATCGCCATTTGTCGGTACGTCACTTCATTCTGCGGCGACGCCATCCGTGAATTGAAGACGGGCCAACCGGGCATACAGCCCGTCCTGTGCTACAAGATCTTCATGGGTGCCTTGTGCCACGATCTGCCCGGCCTCTAGCACCACGATCCGGTCGGCCTTTTTGACCGTCGCCAAGCGGTGCGCAACGATCAGGGTCGTACGCCCGGCGCGCATTTGATCCACGGCGCCCTGAACGGCACGCTCGCTTTCAGCATCGAGGGCCGACGTCGCCTCATCCAGCAACAGGACCGGCGCATCGCGCAGAATGGCACGGGCGATCGCAATTCGTTGTTTCTGGCCACCGGACAGCATCACGCCACGTTCTCCGACAAAACTGTCATAACCTTCTGGCAATGCCGCAATGAAGTCATGTGCCGCAGCCGCGCGCGCGGCCGTCTCAACTTCGGCATCCGTAGCATCCAGTCGGCCAAAGCGGATGTTTTCGCGGGCCGAAGCAGCAAAGATCACCGGGTCCTGCGGAACCAACGCCATTTGAGCGCGAAAATCTGCGCGATCCAGGTCTCGCAGGTCTTGGCCATCCAATGTGACGCGACCAGAGTTCGGGTCATAGAACCGCTGGATCATCTGGATCACGGTTGTCTTGCCTGCCCCCGACGGACCTACAAAAGCAACAGTTTCGCCCGGGTTCACTTGAAGCGATAGATGGTCCAGCGCGATTACATCAGGGCGTGCGGGATAGCGGAAGGTAACATCTTCAAACCCGATTTCACCGCGCACGGGTTGCGATAGCGACCCGGCTTGCATCGGATCGGACACCGTATCCTCGGCATTCAGCAATTCAATCAGGCGTTCGGTAGCGCCGGCAGCGCGCTGAAGCTCGCTCCATATCTCGGACAAGGCAGCTACGGAGCCTGCCATGATGATCGAGTAGATCACGAACTGGATCAGCACGCCCTCGGTCATGACACCGTTGCGGACGTCATTCGCCCCCATCCACAGCACGCCGACGATACCGGAAAAGACCAGGAAGATCACGATGACTGTCAGTACGGCTCGAGTCCTGATGCGCCGTAGTGACACCACATAAGACGTCTCGGTCATATCACCGAATTGTTTGCGACTGGCTTGTTCGTGGGTGAACGCCTGCACCGTCTGGACAGCCCCCAGCGCTTCGCCCGCATTGCCCGAAGACGCCGCGATCCAGTCCTGGTTTTCGCGGCTGATGACTCGCAAACGACGGCCCAGAACCAGTATTGGAACGACAACGATTGGGATCAACAACAGGACAAGACCAGTCAACTTGGCAGAGGTCAGCAGCATCAATACCAGCCCGCCGATGAACATCAGCATATTCCGCAACGCGATCGAGACAGAGGACCCCAGAACCGATTGAATCAATGTCGTGTCCGTCGTGATCCGGCTAAGCACTTCGCCGGTCATAATGCGCTCGTAGAATTCCGGGCTCATACCGATCACACGGTCGAATACGGCCTTGCGAATATCCGCCACCACTCGCTCACCTAGCCGGGTGACCAGCGTATACCGAATCCCGGTGCCAACCGCGAGGATGGCGGCAATCCCCAGCGCAGCCAGAAAGTACCAATCCAGCAGCTCGCCATCCTGAATGCGGAAGTTGTCCACCACGCGACGGACAGCCAGCGGCAGGGTTAGTGTCATGCCCGCCGTCAGTATCAAAGCCAGCGTGGCACCGATCATCAACCATTTGTAAGGCAGCATGAAGGGCCAGAGAGACGCCAGCATGCTCAGCTTTTTCGATCCGGGCCGTTCCTCGCTGGCGCCGGGGGCCGGCGCGTTTGCTGGGTTGGCGGTGGTCTTTCGTGCCATATCGGGCCCTTACGCTCCAAACGGTCCTGAGTGGAAGCTTCTTGACCCTAGCAGCACCTGTGGTCAAGCAGCACAACACTTTTGGCGGCTTGCACGGGCCATTTGACGCAGAGATTGGGGAGATATTCTGGAGCGGGTAGACGGAATCGAACCGACATAATCCGCTTGGAAGGCAAGCGCGTTTGTTTTTATTTGTTAAATAAAAACAAGTACTTGGGAGGCATGATAGTTGTCATTTTCAGATCTTGTGTCGGAAAATAAAACTTGGAGCGGGCGGCGGGAATCGAACCCGCGTCATTAGCTTGGAAGGCTAAGGTCTTACCACTACACAACGCCCGCTCAACAGTGACATCACCTATTTCATGTGAATTTTGACGTCAAGAGCGCGTTTCAGCTCAAAGCAACATTGTTGGCTCGTTTTAGCCTTCGGCCCTTAGCTGCCGTCTAAATCTGCAAAATGCTGCATCTGATCCAAAGTCCGCCTCCTGTGCATTGCCACCGTCGCTCAGGTCCAGTCCTGCACTCGCAGCGAATGGCGGACTTGTGGTCACTTTTGACCAGTTTAGGTGCCATTCCGTGAAGGTCGGAATCCCTAGCAGACATTGCACCGCTCCTTACTGAGAACTTTTCTGATTGGCCTCAATGCCTGACGGCGGACACCCGGAAGCCGCCCACTCCTTCGACGCACCGAACTTGCCGATGCAGACGCGGACCTTCCCAAAATTGAGGGACAGTGGTTTTCCACCAATCGGCACGCACGAAGCGGCCCGAAAAGACGCGATTCTGCGCGTGTCTGACTTTCTCGACGAGCATTTGGCTCAATAATCGAACAAGTTTTTGTCAACAGATGGACGCCTCCATTTCTGACATGCTGGAACAAAGCTGCCTTTTCGTGGGACCAATTGCGGCTCAAACTGAGATAGTTGCTGCGACGGCACCTGATCAACACTTGGTTCAACGCGTAGATGGACGAACGGAAGTTCCAATTGTGAAAACGTGCTAGCAGAACTGGTGTGTCTTGAAGTGGATTTTCGCAAAAGAATTAAGCTCGGCAAATCAATGCATGCGCGCACCCGAATAGGAAAATCCGATGAATGACGATACTCTCAAACCCAGCTAGGGCTTCGATTACTATGCTCCGGAAACGGTTTTCTTCAACAGTTTCGACATCTTCGCTGATCAGTGGAATGAACTGATATCCGGCAACTCTGATATGGGTTGGATGGACCACCTGCTGAAGGAATTTGGCAAATTCGAACGCGCACTCTTTGTAAGTTGTGGAGACGGATGGGTCGAAAGGGATTGTTTTCAAGCCGGTTTGATTGGACATGCAATTGGCTTTGATATCTTGCCAGAACTGCTGGAAACCGCCCGGACTGAGGCCGCAAAGATCAGGATGCCATCAACGTACTCAGTCGAGGATGGGAACAAGATTAACCTGCCTAAGGGTGGCTACAATCTAGTCGTCAACAACGGAGCCTGTCACCACGGAGCCTGTCACCACATTGCGTTTTTGGGTCGGCTGCTTCGAGAGGTAAACGGCGCGCTGGCACCGGACGGGCTTTATGTCATTATCGATTATACAGCCCCGCACTGGAACCAGTATTCGTGGGCTGCCTGGGAGCAGATTATCAAGGCAAATGTAGAGCTTACTCGTACCGCGCCTGAGACGAACCTTTTCACCTTTGCAATCTGCCGACCGAAAGGGACCTCGGAAATGCCTTCTCAGGAGCAGCTTGACGCGTGGACAGAAGAGTAAATAGCGCGTGAAGCCCATGCTGAGAAAAACAATGGGCGCTATTATCCGGCCAATGCCTTAGAGCTACTTTACCACCAACATGCACTGGAAACGACTTCGCTTTCTCATCAGATTTCGGCGAGGGTCCTGGAGCGGGATGCCGCCCTACAAGAGGTGATAGATTCGAAACCGCGCGCCAAGGCCTATCCAGTATTGCGAGAACAGGCCTACAAGATTTGCGACTTAAGCAGGCGTCTCCGGGGCAAGGAAAAAAACTAAGCTTGGTTTCGAAGTATCCGCATGTGCTGCCTGAACAATCCGGCAGGACCGTAAGGCATACACACGCATACGCGGATCCCTCAATAGGTGGTGAATTAGTCTCGATGTGAACTGACACCGCCCCTTCTGAGCAAGCTGAATTGGGGGCGGCACATCTCTTGAAGGAAATGTCGGTTGGCTGCATCACTACAGTCACCAGCGCACGCAGCTAGGCGAGATGAGTTGCGTTAAAACACCCATCGAAACTATGATCAACGACGAAGAAATCTGGCAGGAAAAGTTTCTGAATCAGACTTGACCTTACAGACACCGCCAGAAAAACGAACAACTGTCAGATCACATCTGAACCACTACAGCTAATAGCTCGACAGACACTTCAACTGGCTAACCGTACCTGCACCTCCGACCGCTGCCCCAACACCCTGCGCTACACATCCTTTACCACTTACTCCGGCACGTCCAAAGCGGTCACCCCCCTTCTGGCGTATTCGTATGCAGCATCGACGGTACCATCCGCCCCAACCAGCGCCACCCGATGCTGCGACACGGCCCGTCGAACCCGCCGTTCGCCGCGCGCGCAGAATCAGAGGCTGGCCGAACTCACAATTGCGGACTTTCCCGCCATTCGCCCAATGGCGACTTTGACTGTTGCGGCGAGCTATAGCTCGACCAGCCGTTCTTCAACAGGGCTGGACTGCACTACCGAGGAGTTGGTTGCGCCGAACGGCACAATGCGATCGATCATGGATTCCATCTCTGCCACATCGCGGACATGCGCTCGCGCGACGAAGCAGTCTTCGCCGGAAACGCGGTCGCAGGCGATAATCTGGGGCGTGTCTTGAATGGCTTCGATCATATTGCTCATTTCGCCTGGCAAAGGCCGCGCGCGGATCAGGATCGTCAGGCCGTAGCCAAGGCGGGCCGGGTCGATCCGTGCGCCATAGCCGGTGATGATGCCCACGTCCTCAAGCCGCCGTACACGATCTGCGACACTCGGCGCTGAAAGGCCCACGCGGCGGGACAGTTCTGCGCGTGGAATGCGCGCGTCTGCGCACAGTTCCCGCAGAAGCGCAGCATCGATGGCGTCAAGACCGGCTTCTTCGGATCGAAGGTTTTTGGCCTGTACTACCTTCTTTCTTGCATTTAACTTCGTGGCTGCCATATCTGATCTCCATATCATGTCCTGCAAACACTTTGCATTGTAGTTGTATGACAAATCAAGCCGCCACAAACCCCGCCTCCGTCAGCGCCCCCGAAACCATGTCACGCATATCCGAGGCCGTTCCCCCTCATGCATGGTTCGGCGTCTCTGCAGTTTTCCACTACCTCGCACCGGCCTTTGCCGTCCTGCTGTTCCCGGTCGTGGGCGTCTTAGGCGTAGCATGGTTCCGGATCGCTTCTGCCGCTCTGGTGTTCGCGCCAATTACAAAACCTTGGCAGACATTTAAGAAGTCCAGCAATAAGGAACGTCTGCTTCTGCTCGCGCTTGGTGCCTGCCTCGCGATTATGAACAGCTCTTTTTACCTCGCACTTGATCGACTTCCGATTGCCTTGGTCGCAGCTATCGAGTTCGTTGGCACCATCGGAATCGCGCTGTGGGGTTTGCGCACAGGGAGGAATTATCTGGCCTTTGTTGTCGCTATCGTTGGCGTCGCGCTTCTGATCGACGTGCCATCTATTCTCGCTGCTGATGGCGATGCCTTCACTTCGGACCTGCTCGGCTTGTTCTGGGCGGTGCTGAATGGCTCTCTATTCGTCCTTTACATCGTCCTTGGACACAAGATTTCCGAGGGCGGTGCGTCCGGCGGCGTTGAGCGTCTTGGTGCGGCAATGACAGCGGCATTCATATTCGTCACGCCAATCGGGTTCATGCAGGCGTTAGAAGCCTTCGGCGCGCCTTTGCTAGTGCTGGCAGGGATCGCAGTGGGTATCTGTTCTTCGGTGATCCCCTACGTTTGCGACCAACTTGCCATGTCACGCCTGCCTCGTGCCAGCTTCGCTTTCCTTCTGGCCTTATTGCCCGCAACCGCAACGATCATCGGCGTTATTGTCCTGCGCCAGATACCAAGCGCCATAGACGTGCTAGGCGTTGTGTTGGTGATGATCGGTGTGGCTGTCCACAAGCCCGCTCCGATGCCAGTTCCGGCTGCTCCGCAAGAGGAAACCGCCTGACCAAAAACCGGAAAATCAATCCCCTGAAACTTCTAGGAGAAAGCCCATGTATTCGCTTCTATTATGGTTCCTGAGCCTGTCTTGCGCCTTCGGCCGGGTCGATAGCGGCACCCTTCATACGGCACCAAAAGCCCACAAGGTCATCACGCGCGAAGGCTTTGGGCATTGATGATCTCCGTACAATCTCAGCGCGGGCCGTCCAAATGAACGAGTCCAGTTCGAACGGCCGGTCTGCCGGTATTGTTCTAGGCGTGGTTGGAATGCTGGGTTTTAGCGGCACTTTGGTGACAACCCGCATTGCCGTCACCGATTTCACGCCTCTAGAAATCACCTGCGCCCGCATCGTCATTGCGGGCGGTCTGGGCGCAGGCTTACTGCTTCTAACAGACCAACGCGCACCACCCGAACGCAGGCTTCTCCTGCCGATCCTAGTGATGGGTTTGGGACTGGCGGTCGGCTATCCGTTTTTCCTAGCAATGGCGCTTGAGACCGTCCCTGCGGTCCACGGCGCTGTCGTGACCGGCCTTGCTCCGGCGGCGACAGCAATCATTGCCGTGCTGCGCACGGGCGAAAGGCCGCCCCTGCCGTTCTGGGTTGCCTGTCTAACCGGCTTCTATGCGATTCTCTACTTCGCATATGACGCCGGTGGAGGGCATCTGAGCTTGGCCGATGGCTGGCTGTTTCTCGGAATGCTCAGCCTGGGCATCGCTTACGTTGAAGGCGGCCGAGTCTCCCGTGAATTGTGCGGGTCCGTGACTCTAAGCTGGGCCATGCTGTTTCTGACACCCTTTGCAACAGTTCCGTTGCTGATTGGCCTTGATGCTTTTGACGTTTTCGCCGTGTCCGTCGCGAGTTGGGTGTCGCTTGCCTATCTTGGGATCATCAGCATGTTTCTGGCGTCCGTGTTCTGGTATCGCGGCCTGGCCCTCGGGGGCATCGCCCGCATCGGCCAGATCAACCTTCTCTTGCCGCTGGTCGCCCTGGGATGGTCAGCACTCTTTCTCGGAGAACAGATCACGACTACAGCCATCGTCTGTGCGATCATCGTCCATGCCTCTATGATCGTTTGCCTGAAAAGCCGAATCTGACATTCGTCACCATGCAGCATTTGGTAGGTGTGGGCTCAAAGCCTACTTTCTCTGCGGGTCTCATCGATTGGTGATAAGAGCCCATAAAGACGCTTGCCGCACTTTGCTACAAGGTGCGCTAAACTAGGTGAGAACCAGTGCTGCACAGGTCCTGTAGAATTGAGTATTGAACGCCTTTTGTCGTTTTGGGCTAGAACGGCACCTGAATCACCTATGCAACGTGTGGGCGCATTTTTGATGGCGCTGAATGCAATCTTTTGCACGATCATAATCATAGGGGTGATTTTCAGTGCCGCCGTGAGCACTTGGGCATTCAAGGGCTTGTTAGGCGGCGTAGTTGGATTGGGCGTTATTTTATTGTTGCTTCCCGTGGGAATAGCACACGGATTGGCCGCGTGTTTTCCAAGACTATTGGAGCCTTGGAAGCGTGAACCGAATGGACGCTTAGAAGAGATCAAAATCCACTTCACCGACAAAACACGGGATATGTATCATGTTGTTGGTTGGATCGTTTCGATAGGTGCAGTCTTGGCGACCATTTATCTCATAGCGCTTCGAGCGCATTGATCGGTGGGCGCCTGTATCGAGAGCAGGTTTCTAGACAGATGAACGAACGCCAGCATTGCCCGCATAACCGAACTTGATGTGGTCTGAACCGACCCTATGACCTACCGAAACCGTCAGATGACCGGTCTGAGCCCATAGCGGTGATCATATTTTCTAGCTAAAATGCACTTACAGTAGACAAAACGAAAAGTACTCAAGCATGTGCCTCAGAATAACTTGGCTGATTTTTTCGATGTCTTGGATGCTTCTTGCGTCAACCGCGAGCGGCCAAGACATAGATCAGAAACAAGGGAAATGGGGCCATCTTTCCGAGTATATTGGTACCTACAACTACGAAGCTGTGTTAAGTGATGAAGAGGTCTCAGCAAAGCTATCCTCCATTCTAGGAGGT
Organism: uncultured Ruegeria sp.; assembly: GCF_947504215.1. Lineage (GTDB taxonomy): Bacteria > Pseudomonadota > Alphaproteobacteria > Rhodobacterales > Rhodobacteraceae > Ruegeria. The sequence goes on from NZ_CANNGO010000001.1 coordinate 718,762, forward strand.
GAGTTAGAGCGGTTCCAAAAAAACCTTTCAGTACATGGGCCTATAGGTTTTAGCGGCCGCTGCTTGATCCTTACCGGTAACGCTCCTCATCGCGGCTTCGACGAAAATGCGTACCTGAACATTTGCTTGTCTCGCGGCTCTGTAGATATTGTTTTGACAGGTGACGGGGCAATCCAAGTTTACTCGGAGAAGTCGCGATTTCAGCATCTGGATTGGATGCTTCGTTCTTGGATCACAAGGTATCAATCCGAAGATCACTTTACTTCAATTCCAATCCGCACAAGTTTCATTCAAACTGACTAGGCGCAGCAACAAACAAGTGTCACTTTGTCCGCGTAGCCGACATTCAGGCAAACCGCGGAGAACATCCACTCTCCACCCGTTACTGTGCCAATCTCCGTACCCCCCTTGAACTTCCTTGCGGAAAAATCTGGTTACCCCCGCCGGTCCCTTGGCTTAAAGCCTGTAACTTTTGATACCCCCCCCTCTCAAGGATTTGGCACAGCAAAGCGGTGGCGCTGTGTAGTTAGCCTTAGCTGAACTCTTTGCCCTTCGTCGCCGTGACCCAGTTGAAGAACGCAAGGTAGCGGTCTGCGTCTTCGTTTTTAGGAAAGCGCGTCGGCAACATGTAGTGCCCTGCTTTTCTGAGCAATTGCAGAAGCTCGAAGACATCGCCCGGCCATTGGTTTTCAAGCCAGAGCTTCCAACTCTCCAGAGCACTGCATTCAAGATCGGCAATCGGAATATATGGCATCGGACGGCCAACCACGTTGGTGTTTTTTATGTTCTTTCCTTGGTTCTTATAGGGGTGACAGCTGTGTCACTCTTGAGCGACCGCAATGCCACCTCTTGGGGCGACAGGCTGTCACCCTTGAGCCGAGTACACATATCTGATGCGCCCGGTGTGCATTCCGAACTCTGACCCGACGCAGGCAAATCATAGATACGGCGCGCATGGTTCCAGGCGGTCCGAAAGTACTTCAGCGTGTGATTTGCAGAAGATGGCGTTGCCGCCATGGATCTGTGACGCTGAACTACCATCGACTTGGTTATCTCATCCAAAGGCAGGCGCAGCCAATCTTTCAAATGAAGCTCGCACTGCTGTCGCACGCTTGATCGGTGGGCCTCAGACCGAAGCTTCGGGCGGGCGAGATGGTTTCCATGGCTGTCTCAAGCGTCGGCGCTCCAATCTGGATACGCTTGCCCGCTCCCCTGCCCCAGTCCAGCGCATATCCCAGTGCTGTCTGTCGTGCAGTATCTGCAGAGATCATCGGCCAGCGCCCTATCAACACGCGCCGCGTTTGACCCCCAACGTCTCTTTGGAAATACCAAGTCTTTGACTATCTTCCAACGAAGAGAACAAGCCCTTTTATCTCGCCATCCCAGTGCTTGGCAGTGCCCTGTTTTGTCTGGGGAACTTTGCGTGCAAATGTCTCAGTTAGCTTTGGCATTTTATCGGCTTTTTGTCGGAAATAGTATGATAGAAGTTGCTACCATTTGATACTAGGTGCAAAATATTATTCAATTAAATAAAAGGTATAGCAACCACACGATACTCAATCAAACTGATCATCATTGCTTGGAAGGCAGGGGCTTTACCATTAAGCTATACCTGCTCTTGGTTTGGGCTGGCTAAGTCATGTGCTTGGGGACGTCGAGCAGGAAGTCAGAAAAACTTGTCTTCAAATCGAAGCCCCGAGAACCGTTTTCTTTTCCGTTTCTACCAATTACAACCCCAGCATTAGGCACGCGGGCACAGTCCTATTCTTGGCTGCGAAATATGCGCGTCGAAGAGAAAAAGCGCTCCAACTCCTCGATCCTCTCCTTGCTTTCCTCCCAACGCGCCTCTTGCACTTCAGCGATCAGAGTTTCCGAGATCAGTTGCAAGGCAATGGTCGAATCCCAACTGGACGGCGCTTCGACCAAGGCATGAAACGTATAGTCCGCGGTCTTGCCAATCGGAGAGCCCCACTGATCTGTAAACAGCACAACGGTCACCCCACGGCTGGAGGCAACTTGCGCCAGTTTTTCCAGATGTGCTTCGTAGCGGCGAATATCGAATATCACCAGAACCGAGGTTTCCCCCATGTCCAGTAGATATTGCGGCCAGACATTCGCGGAATTGCCCAACATCGTCACGTTCGGGCGAATGATTTGCATGTGGTTGTACAGATAGTCTGCATTTGACCGGGTGATCCGTCCGCCCACAACATACAAAGGGCGTTCCGTGTCGGCCAGCAGCTGTGCAACAGCATTGAACATCTCTTTATCAAGGCGTTCCAGCGTATGACGCATGTTGGTCCAAACCGCCTGCGCAAATCGTGTTATCGGATGCTCTGCTTCGTCGTCGTCTGCCCAGTCATCGCGTTTCGAGATTGGCTTCTTGATCTGGGCCGCGACCTCTTCGCGCAGCGCGTCCTGCATGTCAGGGAATCCGTCAAACCCAAGTTTGCGGGCCATTCGGATGACAGTAGGTGTCGACACCTGAGCTGCAGCAGCCAATTTGGTGATCGATTGCAACCCCGCCATGGGATAGTCCTGCAAAAGGATCGAAGCCAATTGACGTTCTGACCGCGTCAGACCGTCCAGTTCATCCTGTATCCGCTGTTTGACAATTTTGGCGACGGTGGCCATCGGCACCCTCATTTTTTTCTATTCGTTACAGAATATTTGAGATTGTAATTTTGTCTACAGTAATTTTCTTGACAGCCGAGTTTCTACTGTAGCAAATGCTACGTATGCATGAAGAAACCGAGTCACCTTTGCTTCAGCCGACCGAAGCGCCTGCCGCGCGCGTGTTGAATGCACGTGGCCACGCGCCAGCCGTTTTGGTCTGCGAACATGCCAGTCGATTTATCCCGGCGGCGCTTGGTGACCTGGGGCTGGACGATAACGCTGCGCGATCTCATGCCGCCTGGGACATTGGTGCACTGGAGCTTTCAGTGGAGTTGATGGGCGCCTTGGATGCGCCGCTGGTTCATTCCCGCGTCAGTCGTCTTGTCTATGACTGCAATCGCCCGCCGAGCCGCGACGATGCCATGCTGAGCACCAGTGAGGTTTTTGCTGTGCCGGGCAACATGGGCTTAACCGAAGCGCAACGTGCACAAAGGGTTCACGAAATCTATGAGCCATTTCGACGCTTGCTTGCCTATACTTTAGACGCGCGGCCAGAGCCGCCTCTACTGATCACGATCCACAGTTTCACACCAGTCTACAAGGGTGAAACGCGGTCGGTCGAGTTGGGCATATTGCATGATAGCGACGATAGAGCCGCCGAGGTCATGCTGCGGCATGCTCAGGGGTCAGGTCTGCAGGTGGCACGAAACGAGCCCTATTCTGCCGCCGACGGCGTCACCCACACGTTGCGTGAACATGCCATCAAACGCGGGCTTCCCAATGTCATGATCGAGATTCGAAACGACCTGATCGATACGCCAACAGGCATCAACCACATTTCAGGGCAGCTGACACCGATCCTGCAAGCCGTGGTCAACGAATTTTCGCACGCAGAGGCGAAGCTATGAAATCTGGGGGATCGGAATGAGTTTCATGCGGGGATATGTGGCGGTCATTGACCGCATGAACCGCTGGATCGGCCGGATCGTCATGTATGGCATTTTCGTCATGATGGGCATCCTGCTTTGGTCTTCGATCTCTAAGACTTTCTTTCTGCCCTCACTCTGGACGCTGGAAGTGGCACAATTTGCGATGGTGGCGTACTACATCCTTGGCGGCCCCTACTCGATCCAAATGGGATCCAACGTCCGCATGGATCTGCTATATAGTGAGTGGTCCGACCGACGTAGGGCGTGGACCGATGCCATCACCGTGTTCTTTCTGATCATCTATCTCGGCGTCATGATCTATGGCGGGTACGATTCACTCAGCTATTCGCTGCAATATGGCGAACGCAGCCCAACCGCATGGCGCCCGTACCTTTGGCCGATCAAGGTGATCATGGTGGTTGGTCTGTTCCTTATGTTGTTGCAGGCGATTTCCGAACTTTTCAAAGATATTCTGCGCCTTCGCGGCGAAGACATCCCGCGTGAGGTAATCTGATGTCCTACGAGTTGATCGCCATCCTGATGTTTTCGACGATGATGCTGATGCTGCTGACCGGGCAGCGGGTCTTTGGGGCAATCGGGTTTGTTGCCGTCATCGCGGCCCTTTTTCTTTGGGGTGACCGGGGCGGGTATGACCTTGGGTTTGCTGCTGCGATGAAGTTGATGAAATGGTATCCGCTGCTGACGCTGCCGATGTTCATTTTCATGGGCTATGTCCTGGCCGAGTCCAAAATCGCGGATGATCTGTACAAGATGTTCCACGTCTGGATGGGTGGCCTGAACGGTGGCTTGGCCATCGGCACGATCGGGCTGATGGTACTCATTTCAGCCATGAACGGGCTGAGCGTTGCCGGTATGGCGATTGGCGCGACCATCGCGTTGCCAGAACTTCTTAAGCGCGGATACGACAAAAGAATGGTGACCGGGGTTATACAGGCCGGCTCCTCCTTAGGCATTCTTGTACCGCCCTCTGTGGTTTTGGTTCTCTACGCGATGATCGCGCGGCAACCGGTCGGCCAGTTGTGGCTGGCTGGCATCTTGCCAGGGTTGATGATGGCGACGATGTTCATCCTGTACATTGTAATCCGCTGCCGCATTAACCCGGCCTTGGGTCCTGCCCTTCCGAAGGAAGAACGCGACGTACCGATGGCAGAAAAGCTGCGTCTGTTACAGGCGGGTCTGCTGCCACTCGGGATTTTTGCAGCAATGATGGTGCCGTTTGTCAACGGCTGGACCTCACTGGTGGAAAGCTCGGCCATCGGCGCGCTGACTGCCTTTGCGGCGGCTGTTCTCAAGGGGCGTATGACGCGCGAAGTGTTCGAAACTTCGGTGCGCTCGACGCTTGGCATCACCTGCATGTTCATGTGGATCATTCTGGCGGCGCTGGCCTTTGGTGCCGTGTTTGATGGCTTGGGCGCTGTGCGCGCCATCGAGGACCTGTTTACCGAACGTCTGGGCCTGAACCCGTGGGTGATCCTGATCCTGATGCAGCTGAGCTTTATCCTGATGGGCACGTTTCTGGACGATACAGCCATGCTAGTCATCGTCGCGCCACTTTATGTGCCACTTGTCGGTGAACTGGGATTCGATCTGATTTGGTACGGCGTGCTGTACACGATCACGACGCAGATCGCGTATATGACACCGCCATTTGGTTATAACCTCTTCCTGATGCGCGCCATGGCGCCACCAGAAATTTCGCTGCGCGACATCTATGGCTCGATCCTGCCCTTTGTTCTGGTGATGACGCTGGCGCTGGTGATCATCATGACCTTCCCGCAGATCGCATTGTGGTTGCCGGATTACATCTACAACAAATGACCCCGGATCAAACCGGGGCAAAGTAAGGGGGATACCCTTTCGCAACTTGAAACTGACCAACGGAGAGAGAGAATGACGAACAGACGTACATTTTTGAAAGGCGCCGCTGCGGCACCTGCGGCTGCCTTGGCCACACCCGCTTTGGCACAATCGACGATAACATGGCGGATGCAGACCTATGCTGGACCAGCGCTAGCCGAACACGTCATCGATCCGGCGATCAAGATGTTCAACGACATCGCCGGTGACCGAATGCAGATCGAGCTGTTCTATGCGGACCAACTGGTACCCACTGGCGAGTTGTTCCGCGCAATGCAACGCGGCACGATTGATGCGGTGCAATCAGACGACGACTCGATGGCGTCCCCGACCGAAGTGACTGTGTTTGGCGGATACTTCCCCTTCGCATCCCGCTATTCTTTGGACGTGCCAGTTCTGTTCAACCAGTATGGCTTGAATGAAATTTGGGACGAGCAATATTCGGCAGTCGGTGTAAAACACATCTCGGCCGGTGCGTGGGACCCATGCCACTTTGCAACCAAAGACCCGATCAACTCGCTTGCCGATCTGCAAGGTAAACGTATTTTTACCTTCCCGACTGCAGGTCGCTTCCTGACACAGTTCGGCGTTGTGCCGGTCACTCTGCCCTGGGAGGACATCGAAGTCGCGGTGCAAACCGGCGAGTTGGACGGCATCGCTTGGTCAGGCATCACCGAAGACTATACAGTTGGCTGGGCAGATGTGACCAACTACTTCCTGACCAACAACGTGTCGGGCGCCTGGGCGGGCCACTTTTTTGCCAACATGGATCGCTGGAATGAACTGCCGGAAGATCTGAAAACGCTGTTCAAGGTCTGCACCGACCAATCGCACTATTATCGCCAGTGGTGGTATTGGGGCGGCGAAGCCTCGTTGCGCGTGAACGGCGACAAGCTGAAGCTGACCACAATCCCGGATGAAGAATGGGCGACCGTCGAAGACGCTGCTGTCAAATTCTGGGATGAGATCGCAGCCGAGTCTGAGACCAAGGCTAAAGTTGTCGAGATCTTCAAGCAATACAACGCCGATATGCAAAAGGCAGGCCGGCCTTATCGCTACGGCTAGGATATCGCCAACACGACCTGCCCCACCTTCGGGGCGGGTCAAACAGAACGAACAGCCGACGAGTTGACGTCGGCAAGGATAAAGGTGGCACATGCTCACGTTCGAACATCTCAAGACTCAGGTGTCTGAGGGGACTGTAGACACAGTTCTGGTCTGCTTGGTTGACATGCAGGGGCGCCTGATGGGCAAGCGGTTTCATGCAGGTCATTTTGTGGCTGGCGCATGGGAAGAGACCCACTGCTGCAATTATCTGCTGGCCACCGACCTGGAGATGGGAACGCCTGACGGCTATGCCTCGACCAGTTGGGAACGGGGGTATGGCGACTATGTCATGAAGCCCGATCTCGACACCCTACGCCCGGTACCATGGCTTGAGGGCACGGTCATGGTAATGTGCGATGTATTGGACCATCACACGCATGAAGAAGTCCCGCATGCGCCTCGGTCGATCCTGAAACGCCAAGTCAATCGTCTAAAAGCCATGGGCTATGATGCGATGACCGCGACCGAGTTGGAGTTTTTTTTGTTCGAGAAAAGCTTTGATCAGATCCGCAATGAAGGCTTCCGCAATCTGGAACCGATCTCGGGCTACAATGAGGATTACCATATCCTGCAGACCACCAAAGAAGAACATGTGATGCGTCCGATCCGGAACCATCTATGGGATGCGGGCATTCCGGTGGAAAACTCCAAAGGTGAGGCCGAAACCGGGCAGGAAGAGCTAAATATCAAATACACACACGCGATGGACACGGCCGAGTATCACTCGATCGCCAAAAACGCAGTGAAAGAGATTGCCTGGCAGCATGGCCATGCCGCGACGTTCCTGCCGAAATGGCATCATGACAAGGTGGGAAGTTCGTCCCATGTGCATCAGTCGCTTTGGGCAGATGGCAAGCCCGCATTCTATGACCCAGATGATGATCTGGGCATGTCCGCGCTGATGAAAAGCTACATGGCTGGTTTGCTGAAATACGCACCAGATTACACGGCGTTCATGGCACCCTACATCAACAGCTATAAACGCTTCATGAAAGGCACCTTCGCACCGACCCGGATCATCTGGTCCGTGGACAACCGGACAGCGGGGTTCCGTCTGTGCGGCGATGGCACAAAAGCGGTTCGGGTGGAATGTCGAATTCCAGGCTCGGACATGAACCCCTATCTGGCGATGGCCGGGATGCTGGCGGCCGGGATTGCAGGGATCGAAGAAGGGCTGGAGCTGCAGCCACCGACCACGGGCGATGTCTATCAGGGCGAGACGGGTATGATCCCGGGCAACCTGCGCGCAGCGCGAGATGCGCTGCATGGTTCGGCGATGTTGCGTACGGCCATGGGGGACGAAGTGGTCGATCACTATGCGCGCGCGGCCGAAGTTGAGATCGAGGAATTCGAGCGTGTGGTGACGGATTGGGAAATTGCCCGCGGGTTTGAGCGGGCCTGAGCCTGGGAGCGAGGGGCCAGCCCCTCGCACACCCCGGGATATTTATGGCCAGATGAAGCAGGGTTCTGTTTCAATTTGAATATGGAGAGACCATGGGTCAGATGTTGAGATGCATCTCACCGATCGACGGATCGGTTTTTGCAGAGCGTGAGGTCTTATCACGAGATGCAGCGTTTGAGGTTGCGGCGCGTTCTCGGGCCGCGCAACGGAACTGGATGGCGCGGCCGCTGCAGGAACGCGTTGATCTTGTAATGGCGGGTGTCGCTGCTATTGGGGCAATGAACGACGAAATCGTTCCAGAACTGGCCCATATGATGGGACGTCCTGTTCGGTACGGCGGTGAGTTCGGCGGCTTCAATGAACGTGCCAGCCACATGGCAGAGATTGCTGAGGCTTCGCTGGCGGATATCGCAGTGGGCGAGGACGAGACCTTTAAACGTTACATTAAGCGTATTCCCCACGGCGTGGTTTTTGTCGTGGCGCCGTGGAATTACCCTTACATGACGGCGATCAACACCGTGGCACCTGCGCTGATTGCCGGGAACACGGTTGTTCTGAAACATGCCACGCAAACGCTGTTGGTGGGCGAGCGTATGGCGCAAGCCTTTCATGCGGCGGGCGTGCCAGAGGATGCGTTTCAGAATGTGTTTCTGCCTCATGACGTGGCCAATGATCTGATCGCAGGCAACGCGTTTGACTTTGTGAACTTCACTGGATCAGTCGGTGGTGGTCAGGCGATGGAGCGCGCCGCCGCAGGCACCTTCACCGGGGTCGGGACCGAATTGGGTGGCAAGGACCCGGGCTATGTCATGGAGAATGCCGATCTGGATGCGGCGGTCGACACGTTGATCGATGGGGCGATGTTCAACTCGGGCCAGTGTTGTTGTGGGATCGAACGGATCTATGTGCATGAGAACCTGTATGATGACTTTGTCACCAGGGCTGGTGCGATTGTGAAAGGATACAAGCTGGGCAATCCGCTAGACAGCAACACGACGATCGGCCCGATGGCCAATGTGCGCTTTGCCGATGAGGTGCGGGCGCAGATTTCTGAGGCCATCGCGGCAGGTGCAGTCGCACATATCGAGACGTTCCCCGAGGATGACGGCGGCGCCTATCTGACGCCGCAAATCCTGACCAACGTGACCCACGATATGCGAGTGATGCGGGATGAGAGCTTTGGGCCGGTGGTTGGCATCATGAAGGTAGCCTCGGATGAAGAGGCCATCGCATTGATGAATGACAGCGAGTTTGGCCTGACTGCCAGCCTGTGGACCAGCGACGTGGATCGTGCGGCGTATGTTGGTGATGCAATCGAGACCGGCACTGTGTTCATGAACCGGGCCGACTATCTGGATCCCGGTCTGTGCTGGACCGGCTGCAAGAACACAGGGCGTGGCGGTGGCTTGTCCGCGATCGGCTATCACAATCTGACACGTCCCAAATCCTACCACTTGAAAAAGGTCACCAGCTAAGAGCGACCTGCCTGCCACGGAAAGACCCCCTCGCCGGGGCAGGCCTTAATGATGAAGGAAATCTGACATGACACTTGTTGGAAATTGGTCCTATCCCACCGCGATTAAGTTCGGTGCAGGACGTATCAAGGAGCTACCCGAGGCTTGTGCAGCGGCTGGGATGAAGAGACCCCTGCTGGTGACCGACAAAGGGCTGGCCGATCTGCCGATCACTTTGACGACCCTGGATATCCTGGAAGCTGCGGGTTTGGGCCGGGGCTTATTCAGCGATGTGGACCCTAACCCCAATGAAAAGAACCTCGAGACTGGCGTTGCAGCGTACAATGAGGGTGGCCATGACGGCGTGATCGCCTTTGGAGGCGGCTCGGGCCTGGATCTGGGCAAGATGGTCGCCTTTATGGCGGGACAGAATCGACCAGTCTGGGACTTTGAAGATATCGGGGATTGGTGGACCCGCGCAGATGCAGATGTGATTGCTCCGATCATTGCTGTGCCAACCACTGCAGGAACCGGATCCGAAGTCGGTCGCGCCAGTGTCATCACCAATTCCGCGACCCATGCCAAGAAAATCATTTTTCACCCCAAGGTGTTACCCACGGTCGTGATCTGTGATCCTGAACTGACCGTAGGCATGCCGAAATTCATCACCGCAGGCACCGGGTTGGACGCGTTTGCCCACTGCGTCGAGGCGTTCTCGAGCCCGCATTATCACCCGATGAGTCAGGGCATTGCGCTGGAAGGCATGCGTTTGGTCAAAGAATACCTGCCGCGCGCTTATGCCGACGGCACCGATATCGAGGCGCGCGCGCAGATGATGAGTGCAGCAGCAATGGGCGCTACCGCTTTTCAAAAGGGTCTTGGTGCGATCCATGCGATGAGCCACCCTGTCGGGGCTGTATTCAACACCCATCACGGCACAACCAATGCCGTTTGCATGCCATCAGTGCTGGAATTCAACGCTCCTTTTATTGCGGGCAGGTTCGACACAGTGGCCGCATATCTGGGAATAGAGGGCGGCTTTGACGGGTTCCGAGCCTTTGCACAAGATCTCAACGACAATCTAGGCATCCCCCGGCGATTGTCAGACCTGGGCGTCACCGAAACCTCGATCCCAGAGCTCGTACAGGGCGCATTGGTCGACCCGTCTTGCGGCGGCAACCCGATTGAACTGACGGAAGACAACCTGACCGCACTGTTCAAAGCGGCGCTGTAGAGACGTAGGTCGCCAATACCACCACAATTCAAACCCGACCCCGGCTGCAAAGCTGGGGTCGGATTGCGTTAGTGTCCGGTCAATACAAGCGTATTCACAGGCATAAGGATCAAACGCAGGCGCAGCCCCGCCGCATGGACAACGCCAATTGTGTCGACCACATGCAGGAAAGCGGATTCCCAAAAGCCAAGGTCCTCGTGTTCGAGCCTTTCGTGGTTGTCGGTGTAGACATTCGCCAAGCAATTGCTGCCCGGAGGAATGTCCTCGGCCATGCTTTCGTACAAAGGTTCCATATACACAAGGATCGAGCCAGGCACCTTATTGGCCTGCACATCACGCAATTCATCCGATGGTCGAATTTGCCCTGACGGGATCACGTCCTGTACCTCGACCACAACCATAGGTATGACGGTGAAAGGCTTGGTCATGCAGCCCAATTCGCCAATCATTCCGGGTTTGATAACCTGCGCAGAGAGCTGGTTAAATGCAGCCTGAAATCTGTTATGCCCAGAGGATGACGGCACCAGAATACCCGCGGGGCGCAGCAACGGGCTGACGTAATCCCCCACTTGCAACCCGAACTGTTCGATCCGCCCAGTCACGCCAGCGTTGATGACCGTCTTGTCAAGCTCAGTCAGGGCAGCATCCAGCTGCGCGTTTGCGCTCGCCAGTTGCGCCGGGATCAGTTCTTCGATCTGCTGAACCACGGCAGCCCGCTTTGATTCAGAGGCTACGACCTGCGCCTTACGTTCAGCCACGAGGTTTTCAAGCCGGTCGATTTCAGCCAAACGCACCGCGCTCGACCCCTCATCGCGCAGCGTGGTGTTGCGCTCCAGATCCTCTAGCGATTGCGCCAACGCGGCGCGCGCCCCGGCGATCCCAGCATCTGCTTCCGCCAGATCTGTTTCAGCCACTTTCAACGAGGCCTGAACCTGCGCGATCTGAGCATGTGCGGATTCGACCTGTGCGGTCTGGGTGAAATCCTCGATCCGGAAAATCGGCTGTCCTGCAGTTACCAATTCGTTGTTGCGAACATAAACCTCGGACACCCGCCCGCCCAGTTGCGGCAGGATCGTGACAGTGCGGAAATACGACGCAGCGGTTTTGGATGCAGGATGAAAGTAAAACAGCGTGGTGATCACTGTCAGCGCCAGAATGGCACAGGTGGTCAACCCCCATCGCAATTCATACCACATGGTAAACAGGGTGATTTCATGCCCGATCCGTTTGCCCTGAACATAGCGGCGGAACAGATAGTCTGGCAGCACGGTAATCAGCGCGCACATCATTGTTTCAAGCATATCTTACTGCTCCTGCGGCGCGGTGGGTTCGGCGTATTCTGCCGCCGTATCCTCGACCAACGGGTCGGGTGTACGTTGCGGGGCTAAGGATCGGATCGCATCGGCAATCGATCGCAACGGTGCGGCAAAATCAGGGAACTGGAAACCGGCCACAAGAATAGCAGCCACCCAGAACAGCCCGTTATGGGTAAACAACGCCAACAGCGCCAGAATGCCCACCAGCTGGAATTGCGGGTGATTGGATTCATGTGCGATTTTTTCCGGAATCGAATGCAGGGTGAAATACGCCACACCGATCAAAATAATCAATGCAACAGTGAAAACGACCATGAATGTGAATAGAAAATCACTTCCGTCCGCTTGGACCACGTAGGATGGAATGTGTCCTGTGGCCATTGGGTGCAGTTCTGCGGTGCTCACCCTATCCTCCTGCTAATGCTTTCTCCTTGTTTGGATGGGTTGCTAGTCAAATTCAAGCCTGCTTATAGTTTCCGAGGCGCGTAGTAGGTCCTTCCAAACCTAGCAAGGTCCAACTACGCATCTCACCTGCCGATAGGAACACCGGAGCAGAACCAGTTGGTATTGAAGTAAAACATGATTGATTTTCTGATTGTCGGCGGCGGCATCGCCGGACTAAGCGCTGGCGCGCGCCTGTCAGAGCATGGATCTGTAACAGTTCTCGAAGCCGAAGACGTATTGGGCTATCACGCCTCGGGTCGGTCTGCGGCCCTGTTCGAAGAAAGCTATGGCCCGTCTTCAGTCGTTGCGCTTAACAAAGCTGGGGCGCAGTATTTGCGATCCGAAAACGGCGGATACTTGACTCCGCGCGGGTTGATGCTGGTCGGTGCCAATCATCAGTCGGAAGTCTTCGAGGCCGATTGTGCAGACCTGAACATGCAACGCCTGTCAGTGGATCAAGCCCTCTCGCGGGTTCCGATCCTTAACACGGATATCGTCGGATTTGCCGCTATCAGCGAGGGTGCATTCGACATTGATACAGACCGACTGCTGCAGGATTTCGCACGGGTCATACGCCGAAACGGCGGCGCTGTTCTGACCAAATGTGAAGTGACCCGGATACAAAAGGGCACCCATTGGACGGTCGAAGCCGGACAGGTGTTCGAAGCCCGTCATCTGATCAACGCAGCCGGAGCTTGGGCGGACGAAATCGCGGCGTTGGCTGGTGTACCGCCCATCGGCATAACACCTCGCCGTCGATCAATGGCCCGCATCCCTGCCCCGGGTGGGCACGACGTTTCGACTTGGCCTATGATGCTGGGCACTGGTGAGACATGGTATGCAAAACCGGACGCTGGCAAACTGCTGGTGTCACCGTCCGAGGCTGATCCGGTTACACCGCACGACGCCTTTGCCGACGATATGGTGCTGGCGGAAGGTCTTGCCAGATACGAGGAACTTATGACCGAACAGGTGACACGCGTGGAAAGCAATTGGGCTGGATTGCGTAGTTTCGCCCCCGACGGCACTCTGGTGCTTGGCCCTGATCCCGCGGAGCCCTCGTTTGTCTGGTCAGCGGGACAAGGGGGGTACGGATTTCAAACTGCACCCGCGGCGTCTCAGCTTTTGGCCGATCTGGTCACAGGGAACCAGCCGCAGATTGATCAGCGTTTCATCTCGCTCCTTACTCCGGAACGGTTAAACAGATGATCAAACGCACCCTTCCCCCTTCAGCTAGCGTCGCGTCCGCAGCAGATGACGGCAAAATGGTTGCACCGGCCGCAACCCGGAATACAGGTGCCTTATGTGAGCTAATAAGCGCCCATGCCCCACAGCGGGGCAGAGCGCTTGAGATCGCAAGCGGCACAGGCCAACACGTTTGTGCTTTTGCTGAACATCGACCTGATCTGACTTGGCAACCCACAGAAATCGATACTGATCGCCGCGCCAGCATCGACGCTTATGCAAGTATCCTGCCCAATGTGGCTGCAGCAGCCGAACTGAACGCCACTTCACCGGGATGGCATTCACGGGTTTCGCAGCAGGACCTGATCATATTGGTCAACCTGTTGCATCTGATTGGCTGGGAGGAAACGGAAGTCCTTGTCGCTGAAGTCGCCAAGGCGCTGGCACCGGGTGGCCGTTTCATCTTGTACGGCCCCTTCAAACGCGCAGGGCAACTCACCAGCGAAGGCGACAAACGGTTTCATGATGCTCTGACCCAGCAAGACCCTGAGATCGGGTACAAGAACGACAACGACATCACCGAGTTGTTCTTGTCTTGCAGTCTGGAACTGCTCGACATCATCGAGATGCCTGCCAACAATTTGGCGTTTGTCACAACAAAGCCCGCCTAAGCGGGCTTTGATTTGTTTGCGTTGGTTTAAACCCGAGGCAAACTAGCCGTCCTTACGGATGACCTCGTTTTTCGGATCGTAGGGGCTGTCGCAGGTCACGACCGCATCCCACAGTTTGTCCTGCATTTTAACCTTCAACTTGGTGCCTTCGACGGCCAGATCAGGCGTGACGTAACCCATGCCGATGGACTTCTCAAAAGCCACCGAATAGCCACCCGATGTCAAACGGCCCACACGCTCGCCTTCTGGAGTGTAGAGCACCTCGCGGCCCCACGGGTCGGCATCGTCCGGCCCGTCGATCAACAAAGTGCAACACTTCACGCGCACGCCGGTTTCGACCATCTTGTCCTTGCCGTGGAATTCTTTGTTCAGATCGACAAAGCGCGGCAGGTCGGCCTCCAACGGGTTTGCATCGCGACCCAATTCGGTACCGAATGCGCGATAGGACTTCTCCTGGCGCAGCCAGTTTTGCGCGCGGGCGCCAACCAGCTTCATGCCGTGCTTCTCGCCCGCTTTCTCTAGCAGGTCGAACAGGTAGTTCTGCATCTCCATCGGGTGATGCAATTCCCAACCCAATTCACCGGTATAGGCCACACGGATCGCATTGACAGGGCACATGCCCAGTTCGATCTGACGGGCCGACAGCCAGGGGAAGCGCTTATTTGACAGCGCGGTTTCGGGATCGGCGTCTTTGATGACCTCTTTCAGAACATCACGCGATTTGGGACCGGCGATGGCAAAGACGCCCCACTGGGTGGTCACGTCCTGGATTTCGACATAGCCGAACTCATCCATCTTGTCTTCGGCCGCCTTACGCAGGAAGTCAGCATCGTATTCGGTCCATGCGCCGGCAGAGACGATGTAGTAGCTGTTCTCACCGGTGCGAACGATGGTGTATTCGGTGCGCGTGGTGCCATGTGCAGTTAGCGCATAAGTCAGGTTGATACGGCCGACCTTGGGCAGTTTGTTGCAGGTGAACCAATCCAGGAATTGGGTCGCACCGGGGCCTTTGATGACATGCTTGGTGAACGCGGTCGCGTCGATCAGACCGACACCTTCACGGATCGCTTTGGCCTCTTCGACGGCATATTGCCACCAGCCACCGCGACGGAAAGATCGCGCGTCATGGTCGAAGTTTTCCGGCGCATCAAGCGGTCCGTAGTAGTTCGGTCGTTCCCAACCGTTCACCCATCCGAATTGCGCGCCGCGTGCCTTCTGGCGATCGAACGCAGGAGCGGTCCGCAGAGGCCGCGCTGCCGGTCGCTCTTCGTCGGGGTGGTGCAGGATGTAGACATGGTCGTAGCACTCTTCGTTCTTGCGGGCCGCGAATTCGGTGGTCATCCAGTTGCTGGAATACCGTTTGGGGTCCAGCGAGGCCATGTCGATCTCGGCTTCTCCATCGACCATCATCTGCGCCAGATAATAGCCGGTGCCGCCTGCTGCGGTGATCCCGAATGAGAAACCCTCGGCCAGCCACATATTGCGCAGTCCGGGAGCGGGGCCAACCAGCGGGTTGCCGTCTGGCGTGTAGCAGATCGGACCGTTGAAATCGTCCTTCAGACCGCTTTCTTCGCAGGACGGAACGCGGTGTATCATGGCCATATACTGCTCTTCGATCCGCTCTAGATCCAGCGGGAACAGATCAGCGCGGAAACTGTCAGGCACACCATATTCAAAGCAGGCTGGCGCATTCTTTTCATAGACACCCAGAATCCAACCGCCGCGTTCTTCACGGACGTAAGACTGCGCATCGGCGTCACGAATCACCGGATGTTCCGCGCCACCGTTGGCGCGGTACTCAACCAGCGCCGGATCTTTGTCCATGACAATGAACTGATGCTCGACCGGGATCGCAGGCATCTTGATGCCCAGCATTTTGGCAGTGCGCTGCGCGTGGTTACCCGAGGCCGTCACGACATGCTCAGCCGTGATTACAACCTGCTCGTCGCCGGGCACAAGATTACCGCCCTGCTCGACCATCTTGGTGCAAGTGACTTCCCAATGGGTGCCGTTCCAATGAAAGGCGTCGGCCTGCACCTTACGCACAATGTCGGCACCATGCTGGCGCGCGCCCTTGGCCATCGCCTGTGTCACATCCGCCGGGTTAATGTAGCCATCGGTGTTGTGATATATCGCGCCCTTCAGGTCTTCGGTATTGATCAGCGGCCAGCGCGCCTTGATCTCATCCGGTGTCAGCCATTCGTAGGGCACGCCGCACGTCTCAGCCGTTGAGGCGTACAGCATGTATTCGTCCATACGCTCTTGCGTCTGCGCCATACGCAGGTTGCCAACAACGGCAAAACCGGCGTTCAGGCCGGTTTCTTCTTCCAACTGCTTGTAGAAATCGACCGAGTATTTGTGGATGTGGGTCGTCGCATAGGACATGTTGAACAACGGCAGCAGACCCGCCGCGTGCCATGTCGAGCCAGAGGTCAACTCATCCCTTTCGATCAGCATCACGTCATCCCAGCCCGCTTTTGCCAGGTGATAGGCAATCGAAGTTCCGATGGCGCCGCCGCCAACAACCAGTGCTTTGACTTGGGTTTTCATAACCGGGCGTCTCCCCTTGAATTCAGCTGACACCATATGGCGCAGTTGCGAAGGCAATCGCGACATTCATCCGACCAGTGATATGAAAAAAACGACCCACATATCAAATGCGGGTCGTAAATCAGCCTTACTTGAGCGTGTATCAGTCGTCGGAGCGGCAAAGCTTTCTTGTTCCAACTGTCTTGCAGGTCAGCTTGCCGCCTTCTGTCGCGGGCGCTTGTTGAGACCTGTCATTCTCCATAATCAGAATTAATGCGCTCCGATAAGTCGTCTGTATAAGGGCGTCATAGTCGGGAACGTCGTCGCCAGTTGCGTCCAATGTCGCGCCCGGGGCGATGTTTTCGACAAACGAGTTGATAAGCTGCGCCGCCTCATCCGAGTTCAAGTTGCGTTCCTTCGCGGACTCGGCCCGCAATTGAACCATCGCCCTTCGCAGCTCCATCATCTGAGCCGCCAGCGCGACCTCATTTTCCGGTTGAACTTGCACATCTGTCCCGACCGTTGGGACCGGCGTATTCAGTATCTCATTCAAGCCGTCATAGTTTATCGCGCCCAGCAAGGCCCGCACCGAGGCGTCCGATGCGACCGCCCGCACCCTGATCTGTATTTCGTCGTCAAAACCGATCCAACCATCAAACACCCTGAAGGCAGACGCCTCTTGCCAGGATGGAAACTCCATCTCTGCGAAACCGACGCCACCCGAAACAGCAAAGCCCTCATACTCCTGCTGATACGCTATTTCGCTCGCTGAGACCTCGGCCATTCCACTCAAAACACCTTTGGATTTTAGCAAGTCATTTCGAAAGGCTTCGATCCAAATGATCTCGTCATCCTTGGCGTAGATCCATCCACGCGCCGCTGCTTGTGTCGCTTCCGGTCCCGAAGTTCCCGTCCACAGCGGTGCGTTGCCCCCTTCAGCCAGAGCGCGGCGAGACCAGCCATCCGGGGCATCTGGCAAGAATGCTCTGGTTTCGGCGTCGATCACCTCATCTCCGAACACTCGGGACGAGACAGAGTTGAGGTAGCTTTCTAGGCTAAGCCCCCCTTCCGACTTCTTGTACTGCTGGTGATAATCCAGCCCTGCGATGACAAGGCCACAAATGGCCGCCAGTCCAGCAAGATACTTAGCGCTCATAGATTCCCATCCGTAGTGGTTTGGACCGAAATCAACTTAGAAAACGGTCGTTTTGAAGGCGCAAAACGGACAGGAGTTGGAAACCGTCTTTCATTCAGTCAGACAGGATTTTTCCGGGGTTCATAATGTTGTCGGGATCCAGTGCCGCCTTAATCGCTGCCATGTACTGTGTGGCTGCCCCAAGTTCCTTGATCAGGTAGGGGCGTTTCCCCTGCCCGATACCGTGTTCGCCGGTGCATGTGCCTTCCATCGAAATGGCCAGATCGTTTAGCCATCCCACAAACTCATTGGCCTTGGCGATTTCATCTGCATTTTCCATATCGATAAGCGGCAGTGTGTGGAAGTTTCCGTCACCCACATGCCCCACAATCGGAGCGATCAGCCCCAGTTCGGTTGCCTTGTCCTGAGCGGCGCCGACGGCTTCGGCCAGCCGAGAGATCGGCACGCAGACATCCGTAGACATCCCATGCGCGCCAGGGCGCAACTGAAGACTGGCCCAATACATGTCGTGGCGCGCCTGCCAAAGCTTGTTTCGTTCCTCTGTCGAGGACGTGGCCGCAAAATCCGCGCCCCCAAATTCCTGTGCAATCTGACCAAAGGTCTCCGCTTGTTCCGCGGCACCAGACTCGGATCCGTGAAATTCAAGCAGCAGCAGAGGTGTTTCAGGCAATGTCAGACTAGAATAGGCATTGGCAGCCTTGACCGACATTTCATCCAACAACTCGATGCGCGCCACCGGAATCCCATACTGGATTGTCATCATTACCGCCTGACATGCGGCATCAACGGTCGGGAAAGAACACCGTGCTGAACTGATCGCCTCAGGGATACCGTGCAGGCGCAAGGTCAACTCGGTGATTATGCCCAGCGTTCCTTCGGCGCCGATCATCAACCGGGCCAGATCGTATCCGGCCGAGGATTTTCTGGCGCGGCGCCCGGTTCGGATAACCTGCCCGTCCGGCATAACCGCTTCAAGGCTGAGCACATTGTCTTTCATGGTTCCGTAACGCACAGCATTGGTGCCGGACGCCCGGGTCGCCGCCATGCCACCCAACGATGCATTGGCGCCAGGATCGATGGGAAAGAACAGGCCCTGATCGCGCAGGTGTGTGTTCAGATCCTCACGCGTGACGCCGGGCTGTACCACACAATCCAGATCTTCAGAATGCACTGCCAGAACCTGATTCATTTCGGTCAGATCAACCGATATTCCTCCCGCTGGCGCATTTACATGTCCTTCAAGCGATGTGCCTGTGCCAAAGGCGATAACCGGCACCTTATGGGCAGCACAGGTTTTGACAATGTCTGACACTTCTTCGGTCGTGTGTGCAAAAACCACGGCGTCAGGGCTTTGGTTTTCTATCCAGGTGGTGGTGTGGCCATGCTGTTCCCGAATTGCGGCACCGGTCTGCAACCGGCCACCGAAGCGTTGCTTCAGAATACCAATTGCAGTTTCGATCCCGGACTCGTTTCGCGGCAAAGCAGTCGCTTGCACCATGATGATCCCCCCTTGCCCGCATGGATGGCGGGCCTTTAAATACATGACTAAAAGGCCCGCTGCCTTGGGGCAATACCCACAAGTTGGGGTGTCTTACTCGCCCAGCGCGATTCCTTCGCGCCTTGGATCTGCACCACCGCTCAGCCCTTCCCCGATTTCGATGGCATGCAGACCCGAGGTCAAGTCGCGTGGATTCACCTCGAAACCGATCTCGATCAGGGCGTCTGCATATCCTTCCGCGGCGGTGCCAAGTTCCACATCATAGGTCCCAAACCGATTCACCAGATGCGGCAGCGATACGGCTTGTTGCACATCCATATCCCAATCCGCCCAAGCGATGATTGACTTGGCGACATAGCCGATGATGCGGCTTCCACCCGGTGACCCGATGGCCAGAACCGGCGCACCGTCCCGCATTACGATGGTCGGGCTCATAGACGACCGCGGGCGTTTGCCCGGCTCAAGCCGATTGGCAATAGGCACACCGTCGCGATGTGTTCTAAACGAGAAATCGGTCATCTCGTTGTTCAGCAAGAACCCGTTGGTCATCAGGCGTGAACCGAACCCGTTTTCTATGGTCGTCGTCATCGACAACACGTTGCCATAGGCATCCACGATCGAAATATGCGAGGTCGAAGGCAGCTCGAGCGAAGCATCGTCTGCCCAGTTCAGCGCATGATCGAATTCAGGATTGCCGGGGGTCACTTCGGCCAGCGCGCCTTCGGCATTCAGCAATTCTGCCCGCCCGGACAAGTAATCCGGATCAACCAGACCCGTGGTTGGCATGGGCACAAAGTCGCTGTCAGCCATGTAACGACCGCGGTCTGCAAAGGCGAGGCGAGATGCTTCACCGATCAGCCGCCAAGTTTCGGCATTTTCAGGCCCCATCGCGGCCAGATCATAGCTGTTCAGCATGCCAAGTATCTGCCCGACGGTCAGCGCCCCGGACGACGGCGGACCCATGCCACAGACTTCGTAGACGCGATAAGCGGCACAGACGGCGTCACGCTCGATGATCTGGTACAGCGCCAGATCCGTTCCCGAAAGAACACCAGGATTGCCGGGTGCGGTTCGAACAGTAGTGACAATTCCAGACGCAATCTCTCCGCCATAGAACCCCGCGGATCCATCGGCAGCCAGTGTGCGCAAGGTTTCCGCGTAATCCGGGTTCACCAGCCGCTGGCCCTGCTGTAGCGGTTCACCGCCGGGCAGGAAATACGCGGCTGTTGCAGGGAAGCGCGACAGCCTCTCTGCGTCGATTTCAACCAGGCTGGCCAGCCGAGGTGAAACCAGAAAACCTTCGTCAGCCAGTCGGATGCCATCGGAGAACAGACCTGGCCACGGGGACCGACCCCACCGGCGATGCGCCTCTTCCAACAGCGCAGGTGTGCCAGGTGTGCCGACGGACAAACCGCCAACAACAGCATCGAAAAAAGCCAGCGGCTCGCCATCATCGTCCTGAAACAGTGTCGGGGTCGCAGCCAAAGGCGCGGTTTCCCGTCCATCCAAAGTCGTCAGTTGCCCGCTGGCCGCGTCGTACCAGACAAGGAATGCGCCACCGCCCAAGCCAGAAGACTGCGGTTCGACCAGTCCAAGCACAACCTGGGCAGCGACCATCGCATCCGCAGCCGAACCCCCTGCCCGCAAAACCTTAGCCCCGGCTTCGACCGCCAATGGGTTGGCCGCCGCCACCATCCAGTCATCGGATACGACAGGAACACCTGCTGCCTTTGCCTCGAGCGCGGCAATGACTTCTTCCGTCACCGCATGAACCTGCCCCTCTGATGCACCTTCAGGTGAGACCGCATCCGCAGTTTCCTGGCCCAAAACGGGTGTCGCAAAGGCAATGGCAGAAAGTAGTAGTCCTGAAAGTCGACCAATATGCATCCTAATCCTCCGATTCAGTCTTTGGGTTCAACGATGTACGGGAACCGTCTGTTGGACAATCTCAACTAGGAGACGAAGAGTTCCATGGCGAGATCTCGCCGTACGGATAAGCGCTACTTTTCCTGTTCTTCGCTGCGCCCGGTTGCATCGCGATCTCGTTCATACTGCTTCATAAAGGCGAGCTCGGGCAACCACGACTCTCGTCTGACGGTCCAGCTTTCGTAAGTCGGCCTCAGTTGGTTGGGCGCGTCAAGACATCCAAGGTGTATTTCGACTTCGGCCCCGGTTCGGGCAAACACAGACGATCCGCATGTGGGGCAAAAATACCGCCCGGCATAACTGTGCGAGGTTCCGGTGATTTCCACAGCACCCTCGGGAAACACCGCAGCCGCATAAAACACGGCGCCATGATGTTTGCGACAATCAAGGCAGTGACAAAGCCCTACGCGATACGGTTGCCCCGTTGCTTTGACCCGCAGTTTGCCGCAGCGGCATCCACCTTCGAACGTATTCAATCAATAGCTCCTTATTGTGAACATTCGAATGTCTGCGATGGCGAGCCCTTACCTGCCGTCGCGGTTTGGCTTCGATGCTGCGGGTGCGGTCGACAGGTTCCAGTCCAGAGCGGACCTCCAACTAACAATTAATTTCTCAGGTTGGTTCCTACCGGTCGGGTTGGAAGCAGTCATTCACTGGCGGGTACGGGCGCAGTATCATTGGCATGGCTAGACGCGACTTCATCGCTGATGCTGAGCACTAGTACGAATGAGGCGAAAGAACCTGTTCCGCGATCCAGTCGAATACCATTCGAGGGCCGCGTCCCAAATTGGTCTGGTCCCGCGACATGACGTAGCCTGCGTCACTTATGACTACATCATCTGTCACTTGCACCAGCGAACCTTTGTTGAGCAAGCCATCTATTAGACCGATCCAACCCAATGCGACCCCATCCCCTGCTAACGCAGCCTGAGTGACCATGTCGTAGTTGTTAAAGCTGATGTAATTTTTCTTTCTTTCGCCTGCAATGCCTAGACTATCAAACCAACCCTGCCAAGTTTGCCACTCGGCAGTTGCGGGTTTTGATAAACTTAGCAATTGCACATCCAATAAGTCTGCTGAAGATCGAATTGGTGTTATCTTTTCTAATAGCTGGGGGCTGCAAATTGCTGCGACGATCTCTTCCAACAGTAGAATTTCACCAGGCTTAACCTGACTTATAGGTGCTACATGGATCTGTATATCACAATCCGTATCGTCCAGGCCCGGTGGCACAGTAGATGCCAGAATTTGAATTTCAATCTCGTCCCCAAGTTCTTCACGTAAATAGGCCAGACGCGGTAGCAGCCAAAACGTAGAGAAGGCGAAGTCGGCAGAAATCCGGACCCTCGGTTTGGATTTACGTTCCAGCAATGAACCAACCGCATAGCCCATTTGAGTCATTGCAGGTTTGACCACGTTGAGAAGCCTGAGCCCTTCATATGTTAGTGAAACGCCACGGTGTTCTCGTTTAAAAAGTACCACACCCAGATCGATCTCCAAGCCCTTGATCCGTTGAGAGATCGAAGATTGCGTCAAGCCAAGCGCTTCTCCGGCGCTTGTGAAGTTTCCATGCTTCGCGACCAATTCAAACGCATAGAGGGCGACAAGGTTGCGGCTGAGGTTGGTATTATTTTTATTAATGTCATCCATAATTACTGAACTACTGCAAAACTACTCGAATATGTACCAAAAACTCTGTCACAGGGTGTTTATTGCCGCCCGGACAAAAAAGAGACGGGATCGAGTCATGACCGGGTGGTGGCGCAATCAGACAATCCAGACTGCAAAAGCAATGCAAATAGGCAAGGCGGCTGACTGCATCGTTGGACGTAGTGATTTCCTTAACTGGCGGGCCGATCCCCATTCAACAGATCGTGCATGCACAGTTCAGTCTGCCGCTTTTTATTGCCTCAGTTAGGCAACATGGTTTGCCACTAATCCAAACACGGCTTGGTGCTGAAGTCGAAGCAACTTGATCTTGCAACTCGCTTGATCAGCAACAGGGAGAAAAAGAATATGGCAGTTAAGCCTCCACTATCAGAACTTCCGATAAAAACCGCTGAAAACGGTTTCTATCGGGGGTTCAGCGTCAACGTGACGGTAATCAGTAAGATCATTATCAGTTTACTAGTGGTCTGGTGTATTGTGTGGCCCACTCAAGCTGGCAGAATCTTAGGCGATTGGAACGCGGCCATTCTGGCCCAGTTTGCCGCTTGGTATATCTGGGTCGTAACCGCGTTTGTTATAGTTTGTATCGGGCTGGCAATCTGGCCGACCGGAGGGCGTCTGAAGCTTGGTGTGGAAGGGGAAAAACCAGAATTTTCCAACTTCTCTTGGTTTTCGATGATGTTTGGCGCCGGGATCGGTGTCGGGATGCTGACATGGGCCGTTGCGGAACCTGTCGCGCACTTCAAGAACAACCCCTCGGTGATTCAAGGTATCACAACGGCGCTCGATGCGGACAACGTTAGAACTGCCTATGTGTGGTCCTATCTGCATTGGGGTCTTGGCGCATGGGCGTGTTATGCAATTGCTGGTCTTTCGCTGGCGTTCTTCAGCTATCGGCGCGGGCTGCCATTGACGATCCGGTCGTCGCTGACGCCGCTGTTTGGCAAAGCGCTGTCCGGTAACCTCGGTCACGTGATCGACATTGTGGCCGTTGTTGCTACTATCCTTGGCGTTGCTCAAACGCTGGGGTTCGGAGTCGAGCAGTTCGTTGCGGGTCTAACGCGAATCGGGATTGGGGGATTGGCACATGCTGATGGCTCAGCGACGACGCTTGGGATCATTGTTGCGCTTTTAGTCATCATGGGGGCCTCGACATTGTCGGCGTTGTCCGGCGTTGGCAAAGGCATCAAATGGCTGTCGAATATCAACATGGTGTTGTCGATCTTCCTGTTAGGCTTCTTCATCATTTTTGGTGCGACGTTCTTCGGAGCAAGTGCCTTCTTTGTAGGGATCTGGGATTACCTGGTCGCTCTGCCGTGGCTGAGCTTCAACGTCTACGCATCTGATGGCGTCGAAGGATCTGAATCCTTCCTGCTTGCTCAATGGCAGGGCTGGTGGCCAGTGTTCTATTGGGCCTGGTGGATCGCATTTGCACCATTTGTCGGACTGTTCCTGGCGCGCATCTCTCGGGGTCGTACAATACGCGAGTTTGTGTTGGGTGCGATGATTGTTCCCTCGCTGATGTGCTTTGTCTGGTTCGCTTGGGCAGGAGGCACAGCGATCGATTTGGAACTGAACGGCGACGCGAATGGCGTGATCCTGGATGCGGCGAATGGCGACAAGATTTTTGCCATGACCGAATTCATGCTAGCCCCAATTGCACAGGCCTTGGCCTGGGGTATGGCGGTAGTCATCGTTGTTTTGCTGATGACTTTCCTGGTGACGTCAGCTGACTCTGCGGTATTGATCGTCAACACGATCAACGCTGCAGGTGATGAAGGCCCCAAGGCACGCCCTCACATCGTGTTCTGGGGCGCTGCGCTGGCGTTGGTCGTCGGTGGATTGCTGATTTCTGGCGGCACCGGCGCAATTCAGACCGCAATGGTGATTGGGGCGTTGCCGTTCTCGATTGTGATGGCTCTTATGTGCATCGCTTTGATCAAGGCCATCTGGAATGATGGTCGGCGCGAGGCCGCAGGCGTTGCTTCAACAATTGATCCGGAAACCTCGACGATGCCAGCGGAATAGGTATCGCTATAACTACTGAGGCCCTGGTTAGCATCTGGGGTCTCATTGTCCACGACACCCTTATCCATTAAAAATTGCTACGCGATGCATAAACGGCAGGAAT
Source organism: uncultured Ruegeria sp. (assembly GCF_947504215.1). Taxonomy (GTDB): domain Bacteria; phylum Pseudomonadota; class Alphaproteobacteria; order Rhodobacterales; family Rhodobacteraceae; genus Ruegeria. Next base: position 743,906 of record NZ_CANNGO010000001.1, read on the forward strand.
GGGGTATCTGAACTTTGAGGTGTACCGAGTCGATGGTTGTCGGCTTTGGGCTGCCTGACTGGGCAGGCGGCACTGTGACTCGCGACTTTGCAATGTCCAATATACTGCGCATTGTTGCCATTCGAAGCGACATGTGCTGCAACCGCCGCGAACGGCAGCTCTGTGGCCTTCGCTACTGCAGCGAAAAACACCTACGACTGCAAGCAGAAGTTCGCTGCGTATTCGATATGGGTTCTTCAGAATTCGAAAAGTTGCCTTTGTGTCGGGCTCCACAAACTCGCCTCCTCATTGCTAGTAAACGATGTTGGCAACCACTATATAGAGTGTAGCGCGGCGCAGCGATGGCAAGACATAGACGATGAGTGATAAAAATTCCGACGATGAGAAACCCAAGAGGTTCGATATTTCCAAGCTAAGCGTGGAAATGAGCGATGAAGAACGCGCGGATACGGACAAACGGCAGCGCCGTAAGTTCAAAGACTCGTTTTCTGGTTTGGGCAGCATCGGAGCGGCCCAGAAAGCCGCTCTTGGATTAGGTGTGCCAAGCGTATTTGCAGCCATGGAGCGTCAGTCTGAACTGTTGAAGCGCATCGTGGACCCGGTTGGGTTACGCAGTCTGACCATGGGAATAGATCGTGCGTCTTTTGGAGTTTCAACGTCAATTTTGCACGACCTGAAATTTGACAGTCCTTTCAGCCGTTTGGCGGTCGATATGGAGCGGCAATCCAAAATCGTCGACAGCCTGTCTCTGGGTATTGATCGGCAATTGGGCTTGATGCCCAGCATCTTGCAAGACTTCGAGTCCAGTTATGCTCTTGGCTTTACGCGAACGCTGGACCTACCGCGTATCGGGGCCGCTTTTTTAGCCTTAGATATCGGTAAATATGGCCGAATTTTCGACAGTGTAAATGCATTGCGAGGTTTGGGACTCGGTGCAGAGTTCGGGGACCGTTTCAACATCCTTGCCACCGGCCTTACTGAGCAAATGCAGGCTTTTGGCCAAATCGGCAGCATTGCGGGGACGGCGCAGATAGGACTAGGTCTGTCCGGCAGCATCGAAGAAATGCTCGCCCGGACCATCGAAGCGCAAGAGGCATTGGCGGAACAGGAGCAAGTGCCGGTCGATGAGACAACGCGCCAAAGGCTCGCACGTCAGTTGCAAGTTCTGTGCAACATCATCACCATTCTGTCTTTCTTCATGATGGTGGCGCTCGAAATAGAAGATCGTCTTTCAGACGATGAAGACGCTGCTATTCGAGCGAACACAGAGACGATGGAGCAAATGCAAGTTTCAATCGACGCGCTCACGTCGCAGCTACAGGAAATGACCACAGCGCAAGAGGCTGCAACGGAACAAGACAGGGCCGCTGACGCGGCTATCGCAGACCTTCTGCGTAAGATTGCCGATAGTTTGGCAGACGGACAGTCATCCGTCAGGACGGATGAAGAGCAGCCCTCTGGCCTGTCAGAGCAAACGGATAGCAGTGGAAGCAAGCCGCCATCGGAGAACTAGAGGTAGAATCTGCCTTCTGCCTCAAAGCCGTTTGGATTTTCCACGAAATAGCTGCTATATTTCAGCGCTTGTCATTCGCAAAGCTGCCGTTAATTGCGCTTCGCACTGCGATAGCAGCGAAGTTCTGCTTGGTGGCCAACTAGTCCGTGCCTTGCCCAACAGATTGCAAGCGCGGCGAAAGTCTGTTTTTCCCGCGTAACGGACACTCACAAGTCCCGAATCCAGAACTGCAGCGGCTTCAGTGTTTCTCCTTCAACCCCTATATCCTTCCAGGAAAACTGCGCGACGACTCCTGGCAGAGGTTTATATCCTCGCGCCTTCCAGAATGCGTCCAGCGGGCGATGGTTCGCAGGCCGCATTGGGTGATCAGTAGGACGTTCGACACCGCAAAAGGCGCATTTGAGGTAGCCCAGTGCGCGGGCGTGCGCCTCGCGCAGGTCGAAGAATTTGTGGCCTACGCCTTGCCCGCGATAGGTGGGCAGCAGGACGGATTCTGCGCAATAGAAGATGTCGTTGATATCCAGTCCGCTGCCGTCGAAGGCAGCCGCGAAGTCATCGGCGTGATCGGCCAGGGGTGCTCCGGTTGATGCACCAATCAGCGTTTCGCTGTCAAAGGCGCCGACGACGATCGCTTTGTTGCTGTCTCGGTAGGCCTGCAGGTAGTTGCGTTCGTACTCCAGATCGCCGTCATAGAGATAAGGCCAGGCGCGGAACACCTCGATCCGCAGGAGAGCAACGTGGTCCAGCGCCTCGCCCAGCGCCTCGCCCGTCAGGGCGCGAACATCGGTGACCTTAGCCATCAGAGACCTGTTTGGTCCAGTCGGCGAGATTGTAGAAAGTGGTGACGCGAGTGATCTTGCCGTCTTTGAGGTCAAAGAACGATCCGGCGGGCAAGCGGTAGGTCTGGCCGCGCGCCTGTGGCAGGCCTTCGTCGGTTTCCAGATAGGTACCGTTAACAGTGAATTCGGCAGCGGCGCGGGTGCGGTCCTGAGCTTCGAAAATCACGATATCGGTCAGATTTTCGCGATAGCAGCGGTTCATATGGGCGCAGAAGGCGGCAAATTTCTCTTTGCCCACACGGATCTGCCCTTCGTTTACGTGATGGGCCACGTCATCGGACAGACAAGCCAGCATGCCATCGACATCACTGGCATTGAAGGCCTCGAAATAGGTTTTGACGGTCTGGTTCATTCTCACTCCGTTGGTTCGCCCCAGCGGCCTTTCAGATGCTGTACGATCTGATCGCGGGTCTGTCGGTAGTGATGTAACTTCTGTTCGCGGGTCTCGCCCATCCCGGTAGGGTCCATTATTGGCCAATAATCGACATCCAGGTGAAAAATACGGGTCAGTTCCAGCGCTTTTCGTTGGCTGGCGGGGGACAGAGAGACGATCAGATCAAACGAACTGAGGTCGTCGCCCCATTCCTGCATCTCGTCAAACGACCGCGAGCGGTGGCGCGACAGTTCCACCCCCATTTCCTGACAGACCGCGATGCAGAAGCCATCAATCTCGAGATCGTTATGCACGCCTGCGGATTGGACATATGTGCCGGTGCCATAGAATTTCTTCATGATGCCTTCGGCCATCGGGGACCGAACCGAATTGTGATCGCAACAGAACAGGATGGACTGTGGCAACGACTTCACGCGTCAGCCTCCGAAATGCAGCACGCAGATCAGCGTGAACAGACGGCGGGCCGTATCGGTGTCGATACTGGCCTTGCCCTCCAGCCGTTCCTGCAACACCCGGCTGCCTTCGTTATGGATACCGCGCCGCGCCATGTCGATGGTTTCGATCTGACTGGGCGGTAGGGTTTTGACCGCGTCAAAGTAGCTTTCGCAGATCTGAAAATAGTCTTTGACCACCTGTCGAAACGGACCCAACGACAAATGGAATTCCGCCGCTTTTTCGCTTGCTTCCGTCGCGATGTCGAACACCAAACGCTTGTCGCGGACTGATAGCTGCACATGGTAAGGACCATCGGGCACGGCACGGTCGTCCCGCGCGGGCAGCGCAAAGGTGTTGTCTTCCAGCAAGTCAAAGATGGCGACCTTGCGCTCCTGCTCGATCTCGGGGGTCGGCGGGGGCAGGTTTCGGTCGTCCAGTTCGATATGCGTAATTCGGGTCATTTTCGTGCGGTCCATTCAGATCAGAACAGACCTAACCCAAGCGCGCCGAGGGGGCAACGCCGCGATCGGCAACCACCCAAAAGACGTTGCGCGCCTTCAATCGTTCAATCTGTCCAGCCGCGCCTGAACGGACAGCCCGTGCGCCTCGAGGCTTTCGGATTGCGCCAATTTCGCGGCGGCAGGACCAATGATGCGCAAGGCTTGCGGTGTCATCCGGCTGAGCGTGGTCCGCTTTAGAAAATCCATCACGCTGAGCCCGGATGAAAACCGTGCCGACCGCGCCGTTGGCAGCACATGATTGGGGCCACCAACGTAATCGCCAATCGCTTCGGGCGTGTACTGGCCCAGAAAAATTGCACCGGCGTGAATGGTTTTGTCGCAAAGACCCGCCGGGTCGGCTACGCAAAGCTCCAGATGCTCGGGCGCGATGCGATTGGACAGCATCGCGGCCTCGTCCAGATTGCGAACGGTGATGACGGCACCGTAATCGCGCCAGCTGGCGCCTGCGATGACACGGCGTTGCAGCGTTTCCAGACGTTTTTCAACAGCCTGCGCCACAGATCGCCCAAAAGCAGCGTCATCAGTGATCAGAATGGACTGGGCGCTTTCGTCATGTTCGGCCTGGCTGAGCAGGTCCAGCGCGATCCAGTCGGAATCATTGTCCTTGTCCGCGATCACCAGGATTTCCGATGGACCAGCGATCATGTCGATCCCGACCTTGCCGAACACCCGCCGTTTCGCGGCGGCAACATAGGCATTGCCCGGACCTGTGATCTTATCCACTGGCGGAATCGTTTCGGTTCCATAGGCCAGTGCGGCAATCGCCTGCGCCCCGCCGATGCGGTAAATCTCATCAACGCCTGACAATTTCGCCGCAAGCAGGACAAGCGGGTTCACCTGCCCGTCCGGGGTTGGCACAGCGATCGCCAAACGCGAAACACCAGCCACCTTGGCAGGGATTGCGTTCATAAGAACAGACGACGGATAAGACGCCAGCCCACCCGGCACATAGAGCCCGGCAGCGGAAACAGCTGACCAACGCCAGCCCAAAGTTGCGCCGGCATCATCCGCCCACTCGCGATCCTCGGGCATTTGTTTTTCGTGATAGGCACGGATGCGATCCGCAGCCAGTTCCAGCGCGACGCGATCTTGTGTCGTGACTGTGGCGACCGCGTCGGCAATCTCGGACTTGCTGAAGGCCAGCGTGTCCGGGGTCAGTTCCAGCCGGTCGAACTTCGCCGTCAATTCGATCACGGCCGCATCGCCCCGGCTGCGTACGTCTTCGATGATTTGCGCAACAACCGCGTCGACGTCGGGGCTGTCTTCGCGCTTGGCAGTTAGCAGCGCTTGAAAGGCGGCCTCGAAATCGGGCGATATGGTCTCAAGGAAAACGGGCATGATCTGTCACTCCGGGCGTTTCAACGGGACATATCGCCGGGATGGGCCAGCCTCAACCCTCAGTCCGTGGGGTGCAGCGATTTGCGCATCGCAAAACACGACAGGTCATTGCGTTCGCTGCACTGACCCGTGGCCACCCATCCGTTCTTCCGATAGAAATCCTGCGCGGTCCGTGTGGCCTCCAGATGGGCCTTGGGATGCCCGGCTGAATTGATTTCTTGCTCAAGCTGGTTTAGCATAGCCACTCCGAGGCCGCGACCAGTGTGGTTGGGGTCAACGTAAAGTAAAGTGATCTCGTCCATTCGCAGGCCACCGACCGCTGCGACCTGTCCACCATAGTCGGCAACCCAGAGTACAGATCCAGACTGAACCCAATCTCGGAGTGTTTCAGGAGTTTTGTTGGCCGTCCATTCTGCCAGTACCTGCGGATCGTCTTCATGATCCGCAGCGCATAGGCGCGTGATTGAGCGTATAAGCACATCGCTCATTTCAAACACATCAAACACAGTCGCACGTCGCAGCTCTAACCCGTCGGGCTGCTTGTTGAACGCTTGTGGGATACCGCGCTTGTTTCCCATCTACTCGGGATGATGTGGCGCGTGACCTGACGGGGCTTTGTAAGGGCGAGTCACGTCCTTGAGCGTAGCATCCAGCGCCTCAACCGCTAGCCGGATTGCACCGTCACCTGCCAAGGTCAACAAAACATGACCCGCGCCATCTTCGCCGGGTTCAAAATCGACCGACAACAAAGATAAGATCATGTCCTGATCACTCCGGTCGATCCCCTGACTGGCAACAGACAGAACAGAATCGAACATCAAAACGGCCTGAACCCGCTCGAACGACCGGTTCCGCCGCGCCGCCGCGTCCCTGTCTTCCCATCGAAAGCGATTCAACAGCAGGGCAAAGCGACGCTGCGATGGCTTCCATGTCATCTCGGTGACCGGAAAGATCGCGTCCTGCGCCAGGGTCGATATCACCTGCAGGTCATCGCCATCTTCGGCACCAAGGTTCAGCGGCGCCTCGCGCCCGTCTTCAAAACTTGCGTCTGTCATTAACCTTTGATCCGTTCAATCTTTGCGCCCACGCCTTCCAGCTTGCGCACCACATGCTCATATCCGCGATCAAGATGATAGACCCGACTGACTGTTGTTTCGCCCTCGGCGGCCAGCCCGGCAAGGATCAACGAGACTGACGCGCGCAAATCCGTCGCCATCACAGGTGCACCTTTCAGACGTTCAACGCCCTTCACAGTGGCCGTCCCGCCATGTACCTCGATATCTGCGCCCATACGGACCAGTTCCGGAGCATGCATGAACCGGTTCTCAAAGATACGCTCTTCCAGCACCGAGGCACCCTCGGCTGTACACATCAGCGCCATCATCTGCGCCTGCAGGTCGGTCGGGAAGCCCGGGAAAGGTTCTGTCACTACATCAACCGCAGCCACACGACCATTCTTGCGCGTCACTTTCAGTCCCTTGTCGGTTTCTTCAACACTGACACCCGCCGCATCCAGTTTGGCTGCGAAGGATTCAACCAGCCGCATGCGTCCGCCCAGCAGCTCTACCTCACCACCGCAAATGGCCGGAGCCAGCATATAGGTGCCCAGCTCAATCCGGTCCGTCACTACCTGATGGGTCGCGCCGTGCAGACGGTCGACACCCTGAATTTCGATCGTCGAAGTCCCCTCGCCCGCAATCTGCGCGCCCATCTTGCGCAGGCATTCGACCAGATCGACAATCTCGGGCTCGCGTGCGGCGTTTTTCAGGACTGTTGTGCCCTTGGCCAGCGTCGCGGCCATGACGATGTTTTCCGTCGCCCCGACCGAGGCAAAGCGCATTTCATGCACGGCACCTTTCAACCCGCCAGCGGCCTTGGCGTAGAGGTATCCATCCTTCAGTTCAATCTCGGCCCCCAGGGCCTCAAGACCTTCGACGTGTAAATCCATCGGGCGTGCGCCAATCGCACATCCCCCCGGCAGTGACACAACCGCATGCCCAAAGCGCGCCAGCAAAGGACCCAGCACCAGATTTGAGGCGCGCATCTTGCGCACGATTTCGTAGTCGGCCGTCTGACTGGTCAAATCGTGACTGGACATCGCCTGAACCTGGCCATCTTGCAGCGAAGACACCTCGGCCCCCAGCGATTGCAGCAAGGCCGTCATTGTTTTGATGTCACTGAGGCGCGGCGCGTTGGTCAGCGTCAGCGGTTCTTCGCTGAGCAGAGTCGCGGGCATCAGCGTCAGACACGCGTTTTTGGCCCCCGCAATCGGTATCTGACCGTTCAGCGGCCCGTTGCCCGTCACCAGAATCGAATCCATCTGCTCTTATCCCTCGTCTTTGCCGACCTTGTCATCCGAAGTCGCGCGCGCCTTAGCCTGAGCCTTGCGCCGTGCAAGGTTGGCCTTGAGCGAAGCCTTCAGCCTGTCTTCGCGCGTTTCGCCGGATTTGCCGTGTTTTTTAGGTGAAGTTTTATCTGCCATTCCCTTTCTCTACAGGAGGCGAAAAAAACCGTCCAGACACCCTTGCGCCGCGTTTCGTTTAAGTCTAATCACCCGCCCACAGCGCTGCTGTAGCTCAGAGGTAGAGCACTCCCTTGGTAAGGGAGAGGTCGAGAGTTCAATTCTCTCCAGCAGCACCATCCAATCGCCCTTGTTTTTATGCTCGTCCTTGTATTAAGGGCACACCCTATGTCTGGTGTCCAAGCTGTTGTAGCGCGCACGTCCCAGGGTCCAGCGACCGACCGTAGCGTTAAACATTGTGGCAGCACCCAACTCATAACGGACACGTTCTGGCAATAATTATGCCTATGTTTGCATGTATCGCTACTTAATCTTGCCGATGTGTTTACAAGTCCAGTTTTAACGAGGGGGTCTTTCGGCGAGGTGAGTGGGGTGAGCGCAAGACCAGTTACTTGGCAATTCAGTTTTGCTGCTCACCCCGCATTTGTAATCGGAGCCAAGTGGATGGCAAGCAAACATTAAAGCGCCCTGCATATCAGTCGATTTTGCTCTTTTGTGCATGCGGCGTTACGCCAAAACTTGAACGATAGACTCGGGAGAAATGTCCGGGGTTCTCGAACCCGCAGGCCATTGCGACCTCGGTGACCGAGGCCTCTGTCTGCAAGAGCAGTTTTTGCGCCCGCTCAAGACGCATTTCCATAAAATACTTCTTGGGCGACGTGTTCAGATACTTCCCGAACAACCGCTCCAATTGACGGGTGGAAATCTCTAACTGGTCGGCAATGTGCGACGGGGACACCGGTGCGTCGATGCTGTCCTGCATTATATGGATCGCTTTGGCCAAATGTGCGTTTCGCATGCCATTGCGCGATTGCAAGGAAACGCGTTGTTTGGCGGTTGCGTTTCGGACCGCGTTATAAACCATCTGATCGGCGACATCGATTGCCAGCTCTTCGCCATGGTCCTGTTCGATCAGATGCAACATCAGATCCGCCGTCGCGGTCCCACCCGATGCGGTGATGTGTTTTTCGTCAGCAACAAAAACGCTTCGCACCAGATTGACCTCTGGAAAGGCCTCCATGAAAGCATCGTGGTACTCCCAGTGTATCGCCGCCTGCATTCCATCCAGAAACCCTGCCTCGGCCAACAACCAAGCCCCTGAGCATAATGCGCCAATCGATGTACCACCCGCGCGCGCGCGCCGCAGTGTGGCCAACAACGGACGCGTGACATGGTCGCGCATGTGAATACCTGACAGGACAAACAGCTGGTCACATTTTGGCAGCCCGTCGAGACCGGAATGAACCAGCGTGACCGAGCCGTTCGAGCACACCGCGTGTTCGCCATCCTCTGACACAAAAGACCATTCATACAGGTCTTTGCCGCTGACAAGGTTCGCAATGCGCAAAGGCTCAACCGCGCAGGAAAAGGCGAGGTGCGAGAACTCCTCGATCAGGACGAAGGTGATGTGCCGGGTTTGGCGCATATACGGTACCAATTTACGATTCAGGGCCCAAAAGCCCAGGGTGTTTTCCAGGTCCCCTATGCTGCATGATTTTTTTCTGTATACAAGTTGTATTTATTTCGCATACACATCGGCAAGATGTCGGTCAGATCGCGATTCGACCCGACTGAGCCGCGCAAAGGTCAGGAATGAAAGACGACGCCAAATCACGCAAAGACCGGTTGAGGGATCACCTGAAGGTCTCAATCTTAACTCTAAGCTTGCGGCCCGGCGCAGATCTGGACGAGGCGGATTTGTCTGATGCGTTTGGATTGTCCCGCACCCCCTTACGCGAAGTATTCCGCCAGTTGGCAGGTGAGGGTTACCTGGACCTGCGAACCAACCGCAGCGCCCGCGTGTCCGAGATGTCCTACACCACGCTGCGCGACTTCTTTCTGGCAGCACCGATGATCTATGGCGCGATTTTGCGGTTGGCGGCCCTTAATGCGACGCCCGCGCAGATTGCGGACCTCAAAGCCGCACAGGAGACGTTCAAGGCGGCATTGAGATCCGGGTCTGGCGCGGACCGGGCGCTGGCCAATAATCGTTTTCACGAAGTCACCGGTGAGATGTCGGGCAATGTATACCTACTGCCCTCGTTCAACCGGTTGCTGATCGACCATGCCCGGATAGGCATGACATTCTATCGCCCGCAAGGTGCTCAGATGTCTGAAAACCTGTCGGTGGCCAGTCAGCAGCACGAGGCCATCATCGCCGCAATCGAGGCGCGCGATGACGCAGCAGCGGCGCAACTTGCCGAAGATCATTGGAACCTGTCGCGCGATCAGATCGAGCTTTTCGTGATGCCAGACGCACTGGATGTACCGATGGGCGCCCCGCCCCGGTCGAAACCTGCATGAGGACGGAATGAACCCGATATTCAGATTTGAGGGGATCTACACCCCCATCGTAACGCCGTATCACGGGGACGGCAGTGTCAACTGGGACGCCCTGTCCGAGGTAATCGAGTACCTGATTGAAAACGGTGTCCATGGGATGATCTCAGGCGGGTCCACCGGTGAGAACTATGCCCAGACCGTGGTTGAGCGTCTGGAACTGGCCCGGTTCACCTATGATCATCTGCAGGGGCGTTTGCCTTTGGTGGTTGGGACCGGAGCGATGCTGACGCCGGATTCAATCGCGCTGGCCGCAGGCGCGCGCGAAATCGGTGCTGATGCGATCTTGTTGGCCAGCCCGCCCTATTCGGTCCCGACCGACCGGGAAAACGCCCTGAATGCACTGGCCATCGACAAGGCCGCAGACCTGCCGGTGATGCTGTACAACTATCCGCATCGCACCGGCACAATGATGGGTGAGGAATTCCTTGACCGCGTTGGGCGCAGTCGAAATTTCTGCGGCATCAAGGAAAGCTCGGGCGACATCAATCGGGTGCATCTGCTGGCGCGAGACTATCCGCATATCCAACTGGGCTGCGGCATGGACGATCAAGCCTTGGAGTTCTTTGCTTGGGGCGCGCCATTCTGGGTCTGCGGCGGATCAAACTTTCTGCCCGCCGAACATGTGGCACTTTATCAGGCCTGCGTGATCGAGGGCAACTTTGCCAAGGGCCGTCGGATCATGTCTGCGATGATGCCGCTGATGCGGGTGTTGGAACAGGGCGGCAAGTTCATCCAGACGATCAAGCATGGCGTGACCATGAACGGGATCGACGCAGGCGCAATGCGACCTCCGCTGAAAGGCCTGAACAAGGACGACAAGCGCGCGCTGGAACAGGTGACGCGCGTGCTGAAAAAGACAATCGCCGACATCGTGGCTGAAAATAGGATTGGGGGGTAAGAGAAATGGATCTGCTGACACAGGACGAATACAAATCCATCGCTGCGGGCCTTGAATTGCCGACCGGAGCCTTCATAGACGGGGCGTACCGCCCGGCGATCTCGGGGCAGGTTTTTGAAACAGTAAACCCTGCAACCGGCGATAAGCTGGCCGATATCGCATCCTGCGGTGCGGCGGACGTAGATTCCGCGGTCGAAAAGGCGCGCGCGGCATTTGACGATGGGCGTTGGTCGAAGTTGCACCCATCTGATCGCAAGGACGTGCTGATCCGGCTGTGCAAACTGATAACCCGCAATGCCCGCGAACTGGCGGTGATGGAGAGCATCGACAGCGGTAAGACCATCTATGACTGCGAGACCGCGGATGTGCCCGAGACCATTCATTGTCTGAAATGGCACGCTGAAGCGATCGACAAGATCTATGATCAGGTTTCGCCTGCCAGCGATGATCATATCGCCATGGTGGTTCGCGAACCCATTGGTGTCGTGGGGCTGGTGCTGCCGTGGAACTTTCCGCTGCTGATGCTGGCCTGGAAAATCGGGCCAGCACTGGCCGCCGGATGTTCCGTCGTGGTGAAACCTGCGACGGAAACCTCGCTAACGGCCCTGCGGGTGGCTGAACTGGCGATGGAAGCGGGCCTGCCGCGCGGCGTATTGAACATCGTGCCAGGTGGCGGCGCTGAGGTGGGCGAACCCATCGGTCGGCATATGGATATCGACATGGTGTCGTTCACCGGCTCGACCGTCACCGGCAAGAGGTTCCTCAGCTATTCGGCGGAAAGCAATGCCAAGGAAGTTGTGCTTGAGATGGGCGGCAAAAACCCGGCCATCGTTATGGAGGATGCAGAGAACCTGGATCGTGTCGCGCAGCATGTGGTGAATGGGGCGTTCTGGAACATGGGCGAAAACTGCTCGGCCTCATCGCGCTTGATCCTCCATAAAGATGTGAAGGCCGAGCTGCTACAACGGATCGCGCACCATACAAAGCAGTGGCATATAGGCGACCCACTGGACCCGGAAACCCGCATGGGCGCGCTGGTCAGCGACGGGCATTACAACAAGGTTTGCGGCTATCTTGAGCAGGCCGAAAACGTGGTGATTGGCGGCAAGGCGGAAAGGGGATGTGTCGAGGCAACGGTGGTCGAAGTACCAGGCAACGACTCCAAGCTCGCGCGAGAAGAGATCTTTGGCCCTGTCTTGTCGGTGATCGAAGTGTCGGGATTTGATGAGGCCATTAAAATCGCGAATGACACTGACTATGGGCTTTGCGCCTCGATCTTCACGGCAAATGCAAAGCGCGCAATCCGTGGGGCCCGTGCGATCCGCGCAGGAACGGTTACGGTGAACAGCTTTGGCGAAGGTGACATCACTACGCCCTTTGGGGGCTACAAACAATCAGGTTTTGGCGGGCGGGACAATTCGCTTCACGCGCACGACCAGTACACCCAGTTGAAAACCATCTGGATCGATCTGGCGGATGATTCGGATGAGGCAGTGGATTGACACGATTCACCGCCAAACGCCTGCCCCGGCAAACCGGTCCAGCAGGGTGGAACGCCATCCTGCCGCCGCAGACGCCACTGCCAGAGCTGGACCAGGACCTGACAGCCGATATCACAATTGTCGGCGGTGGGTTTGCGGGGCTTTCAGCAGCACGGCGATTGCATCAACTTGATCCGTCCCTGAAGATTGTCTTGCTAGAGGCGGGTCGCTTTGCCGAGGGGTCTGCCGGTCGCAACTCTGGCTTCATGATTGACCTGCCGCATGATCTGGCATCCGACAATTATGCAGGTGATGGGCTTGACGCGGATCGGGCGATGATCGCCCTGAACCGGCAAGCCATTGCCTTTGCAACCGACATCGCCGCCGAGTGCGAGCTTCCACAGGAAGCGTTCGATCCCTGCGGCAAGTTCAATGTCGCTGCCACACGGGGCGGAGACGCCAATAACCGTGACTTTGCCGCACATCTGAACCGCTTGGGTGAACCGCATACCCTGTATGACCGGCAACAAATACAACAGATCACGGGCAGCCCGCACTACACCTCAGGCCTATATGCGCCCGGCACGGTCATGATCCAACCTGCCGCCTATACTCGGGCACTGTCGTCACGTCTGGCCGGACAGGTCAACTTGTTCGAACAGTCGCCCGTCACCGGGTTTGAACAGCAAGGCACCGGATGGTTGGTCAACACACCCAAAGCGCGCGTTGCCACGGGGCGGATCGTTCTGGCCAATAACGGTCATATCGAAAGCTTTGGATTCTTCCCCAGGCAGTTGATGCATATCTGCTTGTATGCCTCGCTCAGCGAACCCCTAAGGGCGGATCAGATCAAGGCGCTGGGGGGACAACCGCGTTGGGCGGTAACGCCTGCTGATCCGATGGGAACGTCTGTGCGGCGTGTCTCGGGCAGTTACGGTGACCGCATTCTGATCCGCACCTGTTCCAGCTTTCACCCGACGATTGAAACCAGCCAGATGCGACTGCGCAACGCAGGCTGGGTGCATGATCGCAAGTTCCGTGAACGGTTCCCGAACCTGCCAGGGGTTCAGATGGAACATCGCTGGGCCGGGATGCTTTGCCTCAGCCGCAATGGCTCTTCGGCGTTCGGGGAACTTGAAAGCGGCGTCTATTCCGCTTGTTGCCAGAACGGTCTGGGGATCGCGCGGGGTACCTTACAGGGTATGGGGATTGCAGAGTTGATCCAAAAAGGCGGGTCTGAGATTGCCGATCACTTTCTGGCACAGCCTGACCTGCCGCGACTGCCGCCCGAGCCCTTCGCCTCGCTTGGGGCGAACAGCTATCTGATCTGGAAGGAATGGCGATCCGGCAAAGAGTGAAGCTGCCATTCAGGGCAGGCTGAGCTTTGCCATACGTCCGCCATCAACCGTGTAAATCTGGCCGGTGATGAACGCCGCATCATCTGACGACAGAAAGGCCACCAGTGCCGCGACATCGTCGGGCGAGCCGGTACGGGCGACGGGATGGATGCGTCCAATTTCTTGGCGGAATGCGTCAGGGTCCGGCATTGACGCAATGAACTCCATATTGAGTTCGGTGTCGATCCACCCAGGGGCGACCGCGTTACACCGGATACCTTCCGCACCGTGATCCACTGCAACTGCGCGGGTAAACCCGTGCAACCCTGCTTTGGAGGCGCAATAGGCCGCATGTCTGGGGTTGCTGCCCAGCCCTTCGATCGAGCCTATATTGACAATGTTTCCTCGGGTTTGCCGCAGGTGAGGCAGCGCGGCTTTGGTTAGCAAAAAAGGCGCCGTCAGGTTGACCGTCAGATTGCGCTGCCAGTCTTCAAGGCCGATGTCTTCGACCAACGCCTCCTGCATCATGCCAGCGTTATTGACCAGAATGTCCAGATGCCCTGCCCTGTCGACTACACTTGAGACGATCTGATCCGGGCTGTCCGGGTCACCGAGGTCAGCCTCGATCCCTTCGAACCTCGGGTCTGCCCCGCGTTGGGCGGTGAAGACGCGCGCGCCTTCGTTTTGCAACCGCTCGGCTATGGCCCGCCCGATGCCGCTGCGTCCGCCGGTGACCAGCGCCGTTTTGCCCTCGAACCGCATCATGACACGGGTTTTCCGCCATTGACCTCAATCAGAGCGCCACAAACATAGCGGGATGCATCCGAGACCAGAAACATCACGACATCCGCGATGTCCTCAGGCTCGGCAATACGCCCAAGTGGAACGGTTTCCCCGAGCGATGCGATGGCTGACTCCGGGTCAAACCCGCGGTTTTCAAACCCCGAACGCAACATCGGTGTGTTCACTTCATTTGGGCAGACGGCGTTGATGCGAATACCCTGATGCGCGTGGTCCATTCCCATGCATTGGGTCAGTGACGCAATCGCAGCCTTTGTCATGCAATAGAGCGCGTGATTTGGGCCGGGGCGAAGACCCCAGCAGGATGCCGTATTGACGATAACCCCTCCGCCAGTGTCGGCTAAAATCGGGATCGCGGCGCGGCAAATGCGAAACGGGGCTTCGACATTCACGCCGACGGACAGCGACCAATCTGCGTCCGATGTGTCGGCTACCGACCCTCGAGTAATGACGCCGGCATTGTTGATCACAATATCCAGGCCACCCAGATGCGTGGCAGCCCTCTGCGGCAAGGTATTGGCGTAGTCGGCATCCAGAAGATCGCCGGGCAAGTGGGCCTCGGCCTCTATCCCATCGACAGACCGATCTGCGACCGCGACGCGCGCACCAACTGCGCGCAATCGCTGCACAATCGATGCGCCAATGCCACCTGCGGCGCCGCTCACCAAGGCCGCCTTTCCCGTCAATTCCATCTAGCCCCCCCTTTCAGAAAGACGCGGCAGGCGCGCCAAACACGCTTTCATCCGGCAAGACGCCCAAACCCGGGCCCGTCGGCACCACGATATGGCCCTTTTCGATCCGAATTCCGTTCTCGACGTCGTAGTTGCCGTCGATATACGGCGCGGCCAGCCAAACGCCTTCAAGCAAATCCGGGCGAACTGTGGCCCCGATATGCGTACAGGCTGCAGCGATGATATCGCCACCCCAGCTGTCATCGCAGGTGTGAGGCAAATTTCGCGCCTCGCACAGATCACGGAATGCACGCATCGGGTGCAGCCCGCCGATCCGGGTGACTTTCATACCAAACCCATCGACCAGTCCGGTTCCCGCCGCCGAGATCACCGTGTTCAGGTTGGTACTGTTCTCATCCATATAGATGGCGTGATTCACTTGAGGCCGGATTTTTTGGAGATCCTCAACCGTGTTGCAAGGTTGTTCCATGACAAACGGTACTTCCGGACACTCTCGGCTGACCCGCAGCGCATCGCGTGTTGTCCAGTCCCGATTGCCATCCACAGCCAGACGCATGCCCGAGCCGCGGATAGCCTCCCAAACTTTGTGGATAGTTTCGATGTCCACCTCGACCGGGCGCCCACCAACTTTCACCTGCAGACGGGGGTAGCCCTCGTCCCGTTTCTCAGCCGCGAGACGGGCGATATCGTCAGGAGCACCGACACCTGTAGCATAGTAGGACGGCACTGAGTTGGTAGCAGCGCCGCCGAGCAATGCAGAAACACTGACGCCCAGATGCTTGCCCAACAGGTCATGCGCCGCAATGTCGATTGCAGCTTTGGCATAGTTGTGCCCGTTCAGCAGCCCATCCATGTGGCGATGCAGAATTAGTGGCAGAACCTCGGCCCCGATCAGACCGCGCGCCATCTGTGACAAAGCGGCCCGGGCACCTGCCGCATGCGCCTCGGCGTAGGTCGGACCCACAGGACAGGTTTCGCCCCATCCTATTAGGCCGTTATCCGCAACCAGCTTGACCAAGGTGGTGTCCAGCGCCCAGACTTCCGCCTTCGCCATCGTGTAGGGGCCATTCTTCACAGGTAAGTCATGGCTGTAGATGTGGATTTCTGCGATTTTCAATCTTTGATCCCTGGTCCTTTTGCGCCAAAACGCCACCTAAATTGCCGGTGGCGCAGTGCCGGGCGCGTGCCCTAATATGTCTGGTTCAACTCATCTGCGGCCGGAATTTCCCGTTCCCGACGCGCGATATAATCCAGAAGCTCTTCGTTTTTCGCTTCGTCCAGCTTGGGTTCTTCATATTCAGCCAGAAGTTTGCGCGCGTGGTTCAGTGCACGTTCGGTGATCTCGACCTCGCCCTCAGCCGCCCATTGTTCTATGGAGTTATTGTCGAACATCTCGGGCATGAAGAACGCGGACTGGAAATTGTCCTGAGTATGCGGATGGCCAAGATAATGCCCACCCGGCCCGACATCAGGCACCGCAGACAGAGCCTGATCGAAGTCGCCCCAAATAGGGCCCTCGGCCATGCGGTACGCCATTGCGCATTGCTCGGCATCGACGATGAATTTGGCGGCCGAGCAGTGCATCCCAGCCTCGTTCCAGCCAGCAGAGTGCCAGATGTAGTTCGCACCGGAATGGATAACGGCCTGCAGCGTGGTCGCCGATTCATAGCCCGCCTGAGCGTCAAAGGTCTTGGCCCCGCCCAGCGTGTTTGATGTGCGCCAGGGCACCTGGTAGTACCGCGCCATCTGCCCGATCATGAAATTCATCAGGCTGATCTCGGGCGTGCCCGCCATGGGTGCGCCGGATTTCATTGACACGGTAGACAGGTAATGACCATAGATCGCAGGGGCGCCTTTGCGGATCACTTGCGTGTAGGCCAGCGCGCTCAGCGCTTCGGCATTCAGTTGGGCAATGGTGGCTGGCACGCTGGCCGGTGTATTGGCACCGCCCAACACGAAGGGCGAGCAGAGGACCGGTTGGTTGCGGCGGCAGAAGGCCCGCATTGCGCCCAGCATGGTCTCGTCCCACACCAGGGGCGAATTGCCATTGCAATTGCCGGTTGTGACGGCATGATTTTCAAGGAAGTCCGCACCAAACAGTATCGCGCACATGTCCAACACGTCCTCGGCATTCTTCGGCGAGGTGGTCATGCCCATAAAGGTCTTGTCCGAATGTTTCATCGACGAATAGGTGATCCGCAGGTGGCGCTGGCTGATCGGATGATCATAAGGTTCCACGATGTGGTGCGCCGAAGAATGCAAGGCTGGCATCATGTGGCTAAGCTTGTGGAACATGGCCAGATCATCCAACGTCGGATTGCGACGCACATCGTCCAGATCCCGCAGGAAAGGCGCACCAGTCATCGGCACGAAGATCGAGTGTTTGCCACCCAGCCGCAGGTTCTTTTTCGGATTGCGCGCATGATAGGTGAAGTCCGAAGGAATCGTGGCGATCAGGTCCCGCACCATGCCACGATCGAGATACACCAGCTCACCCTCTACCTTAGCCCCGGCCCGTTTCCAATCTTCCAAGGCGATCGCATCGCGGAACTGGACGCCCACATTTTCGAGAATGTCCATCGAGGCGTTGTCAATCCGCTCAACCTGGCTTCCGTCCATCACTTCGCACAGCGGTATTGCGCGGGTCAGGCCCGGCAGCATGTCAAAGTTCGGTGCGGTGCGCATGGCGCGGCGGGCGGAACGTCCACCTGATCTGGTTGGTGTGCGGATATTCAAAAGGCGATCCTCCATCTTATGATTAACTGTGAAGGATTCGAAGCTCGATCACCTCTCTGATTGCGATATGTGTTTGCAAGAAGCGACACGACGTTACAGAGGGTCGCCAATGCGAAAAGCGCCGCCCAAAAGGGCGGCGCTTCGGTCATTTTCTTGTCAGGCCTTGGCTTTATTCAGCAGCCTGCGCGCTTTGCCCGGTGTGCTTGTCACGCTGACCGTCCCGGAACAGGGCTTTGCCCAGCGAGACACACATCAAGCCCATCACAATCGTAAACGGCAGCGCGCCGATGATCATGGCGTTGCGCAAGGCATCCATGGGGTTGTTGTCGCCTGCCGCCAGGATCAGTGCGCCGATCACAGCCGTCAGGATGATACCCCAGATGATGCGGTGCTTGACCCCGGTTTCCTGGCTGCCACCGGACATGATGGTATTCATCACCAGAATGCCCGAGTCAGCAGACGTGACCAGAAAGGTCATGATAAGGATCACGCACATAACGTTCAGCATGGACAGCAATCCACCATCGATCATGTAGGACAGGGTCACGAACAGCTTGTTTGTGTTCGATGCGCCAATGATCGCGCCTTCGGCGGCTCCCGCCAGTTCCAGATCAATCGCGGTACCACCCAGAACGGTCATCCATGCAAAGCATACCAGCGCCGGTGCGAACACGCAGCCCAGGATGAACTCACGCACGGTCCGACCTTTGGAGATGCGTGCCAGGAAGAGGCCCACAAATGGCGAGAACGCAATCCACCAGGCCCAGTAGAACGTGGTCCAACCCGACTGCCAACCAAACTGACGACCTTGTTCACCCGCTGCATAAACAGCAGCCAGTGTTTCCTCGTCCAATTCAGCTACCGCACCTTCAAGACCGCTTTTGAAGCCATCAAAGCTGCCCCATGCGTTGGTTGCACCACCGATCAAGTCATCTGCATGGGCTTGTGCCGCCTCAGGCAGACCCGCTGCAAACGCATCCGCCGACAACGGACCGTAGGCACCAAAGCTGAGTGACAGGAAGTTCAGGATGTAATCGACCATCGCCGCGCCGTAAGTGGTCAGCGCGAAAACGAACGAGCCAAACACGACAAATGTACCTAGCAGGATAATCGACAGAACCAGGTTCAGGTTCGACAGGTATTTAACGCCGCGGCCAACACCCGACACAGCCGAGATGATAGACAAGGTCATGATGACTACAAGACCCGCGATCAGACCCACTTTGCTGGGGGTCGGCACTTCGCCCGTCAGGTCCATGATCCATCCCATACCGGTAATGGCATAAACACCGTCGATGAATTGGCTGACACCAAACCCAATGGTCACAGACACACCGAGGATGGTTGCAACCACGCCCAGAACGTCAACAACATGGCCAAGGAAGCCGTTCATCAGACGGCCAAACAGTGGCGTAAGCGCTGCGCGGATGGTCAGTGGCATATTGCGCGTATAGGCGTAGTAAGCCAGAGACAGGCCCGTCACCACATAGATTGCCCAGGCGTGGAAGCCATAATGCAAGAATGTGTAGCGGTACGCAGACTGGATCGCTTCTGGTTCATTGCCAACAACTGCACCAGATACCACCTCGGGGTTCGATCCCCAAAGGCCCAGCGGTTCAGCCGTTGCGAAAACCATCAGGCCAACGCCCAAGCCGGCACCAAACATCATCGAGAACCAGGAGAAATTGGAGAACTCGGGCTTTTCACCCGGGGTACCCATGATCCGCTTCCCAGTGGACGGGATGATTGCGACAATTGCCAGAAACAGGAAGAACAGGCCCACAATGATGACGTAGAAACTGTTGAAAACCTCCAACAACCTGCCGTTCAAGCTGCCCAATGTACTGTTTGCATTCGCAGGAAAAACCAGCGCCCAGAGTACCAGGGCAACCATGATACCTTTGCTGATCAGCGCGATCGGAACGCTGTAGTTTTCATAGAATCCGGCATCAGCCGTTTCTATCTCTAGGTCCGTAAATGGTTCTCTAATTGACATAAGGTTCCTCCCTGTTGTCACTTTCTCTTTATGGGGCCGCTCGGGCCAATTGGCATTGGGTTGATGCGCCCGCCACGCCTTCTATTCGGCCCCCCTCAAGCAGCGCAGTATTTACGGCCTCGGCTTTGGTGCGGAATACTCGCGGAACTCCCAGCAGTTTATGTCCGGCAGGCGCACTGTCCTGTGAATGAAAGGACGCGATCAAGTTCAGTGATGGCCACGTAAGACACCAAATTCGGCAATTTCGGATTGGGGCAGAATGGAGCTGGAGGACGATATCAGTCAAACTCAAATAACTTTAACTGATTTCAGAAAACATGAAGTCGGGCTGCTCGTGTTGTATAGCTGCCATATCGGAAGATTTGCCAAGTTGATCATGGGATAACGGACGGATAGCCGCTCACGTGCCTTCGCCGCAAACTTTTGACTTGATTGCCAAGAGCACGCCCAACGGCATTGCAAAGTTGTTTGACAACCGTTGCAAACAGCCGCGCAAAGCGCAGTCAGGCAGTCATACAGCTTACGCCAACGATAATAGGTTTGTTCGCTCACGCCGATCTGGCGCACCGTATCCACAATCGTCATCCCTTGTCCTTACTGAACTTCACCCTGTCGAAGCTTCGATACAATCTCTTCGGGCTCTGCCCGTTTCCCAGCCATTCGCTGATCCTTCGAATTGCCGTATGACGCTATCCCTGTTAGCAAGCGATTCTCCGGGGGCGATTCCGCAGCTGGCCACACCTTCTGTCGAATAATCCTCGCATGGCTCGGCCCGGGGCAAAAATGGCTGAACATCATGGTTCTTCCCTTAGAAGCCGCAGAACAATAAGCCGGAACCTCATGCCATCCTTTGTTAGCTTTAGGGGCTCTGATACGACAGAACACCCATAGGTTTCGTCGGACGAGCGATAATAAACCGCCGGCGCAGTGGCGTCGGAAGAATAACGCGCGATGTAAAGCCGCTGCCTGTAAGAATGCGGCACTCACATGTAAGTATGGCGGCTTGCTCATCTTATCATCGGACTGTCACCGACCCTTTCTGTCGGTTCGACGACCTATTCAGCAAACATAAGCGTCAAATGCACCTTCAGCGCATCATCTGCTGGTCTTCAAGGGTAAAAAATTTCATACTCAAGCGAAGCAAACTAATCCGAAGCCAGTGACAAGACCCGAATGTCCCGACGCCATTACAATCTGCCCCCCTTGACCACCTTGTCCGCTTTTGAGGCCGCAGCACGACATCAGAGCTTCAAAAATGCCGCAGAAGAGCTTTCGGTGACGCCCGGGGCAGTCAGTCATCAGATCAAGGCGCTGGAAGGGTATCTTGAGACAGTTCTGTTTCAGCGCAAACATCGAAGCGTCGATCTGACCGATGACGGTAAGGCACTGTACGAAGTGCTGTCGACCTCTTTTCGTCGAATTTCACAAACCCTGTCTACCATCCGGGATCGGTCGTCAGCGCAAAAGGTCACGATAGGCTCCACAACGGCTGTGGCAGCGCTTTGGCTATCGCCAGCGGTCATTCGGTTCTGGCGCGAAATGCCGGATGTGAACGTGGATCAGATATCTCAGGACAGGCCCTTCAAGGATCGGCCGGACCTGGATTTTTTCATCAGATATGGGCGCGACCGGGATTCAAACCTGTCCCACACGCCCTTGTTTAGGGATCATCTTGTCCCCGTTGGCAGCCCGCAAGTGGCGGAAAACCTGGCGGGTGTAAGCCTGGAAGAGCTGGCCAGCCAACGCCTGATCCATCTGGATTCCGAGGATCGCAGCTGGACGACCTGGCCAGAATGGTTCCAGCAACTTGGGTATCAAAGCAAGATCCCAATCGAATCCAGCGTCAACAGCTACTCTGTTGCGTTGCAGCTTGCACGCAAAGGCGCTGGATTGGTGCTTGGATGGCAGCGGTTGATTCATCCCATGCTGCAGTCTGGGAAACTGGTGGCCATCGGACCGCATAACTTGACCGCACCCAACCAGTTTTACCTTGTAGGGCGCCCCGAGGAAGAGCTCTCGGAAAGCGCCCGCGCGCTTAAGAATTGGATCGTTCAGGAGGTTCACGCCAGCTCGGTTTAGATCAACTAAACCTTTGATGAGCTTTTCTGATATTGAGGCCGACCCATAGTCTCCGCCAATACGAAAGTGTCAGGTTTGTCCCAGCCTCAGGAGAGTACGATGAACAAGCACAGCCCGCTGTCGTCCGTTCTGACCGACGTAAACACGGCCAACGGCCTGCCCAACGAGCACTACATTGACCCGGAAACGTTCGCCGAAGAAAAGCGCTCGGTCCTGTTTGCGAACTGGTCCGGCATCGGGTTTGGCAAGGACGTTCCCGAAGCAGGCGACGCAAAGCCTGTCGATTTTCTGGGCATGCCACTACTGATCGTCAGGGACCGCGATGGCGAGGTCGGCGTGTTTCAGAACACTTGCCGTCACCGTGGCATGATCCTTGTGGATGCGCCCAAAAAGATCGGCGGCGCCATTCGGTGCCCATATCACAGCTGGTGCTACAGCCTGAAAGGTGAATTGCGGGCGACCCCCCATGTGGGCGGCCCTGGCCAGAACAAGCACGAAGACGTAAACACCAAGGATCTGGGTTTGGTGCGCATTCGGTCACATATCTGGCGCGACGTGATCTTTGTGAATATTGACGGCAATGCCCCGGCGTTTGAAGACGCGCATGGCGCTTTGTTGGAGCGTTGGAAGGAATTCGATACGCCTATCTTCCATGGCGGTGATGAATCGTCATTCAAGCTTGAAGTCAAAACGAACTGGAAGCTGGCCGTAGAAAACTATTGCGAAAGCTATCACCTGCCCTGGGTTCACCCGGGCCTCAACAGTTATTCCCGATTGGAAGATCACTATAACATCGAAGAGCGTGGTCATTACTCCGGGCAGGGCACTTTGGTCTATCGCCAATTGACCGACCAAAACGGTACAAAACTGCCTGATTTCCCCGGTCTCGGCAGCCAATGGGATGAAGGCGCGGAGTATATTGCCCTTTACCCCAACGTATTGCTGGGCATACAGCGTGACCACAGCTTTGCGATCATCCTGGAGCCGGTGGATCACGAAAACACTGTCGAACATATCGAGCTGTACTACGCCAATAGCGAAGGCGACACGCCCGAACATGACGCGTTGCGCACGTCAAACGCGCAATTGTGGAAGACTGTGTTTGAAGAAGATATTTTCGTTGTCGAGGGCATGCAGAAAGGCCGCCATGGCATGTTGTTTGACGGCGGGCGGTTCTCTCCGGCGATGGACGGACCGACCCATAACTTCCACCACTGGGTGGCAACTCAGATCGAGAACGGTCGCGCCGAGTGATTGGGGCTGCAATGCGCTGAGGGCTTTAAGGACCAATTTGACAATGGACAAAGGTGCTTTGGACAAACTGCTGCTGGATGCGCATTCCAGAAACGACCACAAGGATCTCGTCCGCTACTACGGGTTGGCGGCGGACGAGAGTGAAGCGACAGGCGACATTGATGCAGCCTGTTTCTATCTGACCCATGCCTTTGTCTTTGCACTTGAGGCCGGCGCACCTGAGGCCGACGCTTTGAACGCAAGGTTGGCTGAACACGGGCGAGCCGAGAGACTGACGTTCTGACTTTGTGCGCAGGTACTCGAGCCGCCACTGAACGGTCGCATTCCCCCACGAGACCCTGTTCACATGTAAACATCCGCCTATAGTCTCGGGACATAGCAACGGGTCGTTTGAAAGGAACAGGGAGATGGACCACAGCACCGAAATGCTGATCATTGGCGCCGGTTTCTCGGGCTTGACCATGGCGATCGAGGCCAGGAAACGCGGCGTTAAAGATATTGCGATCCTTGAGAAAGCAGACGACATCGGCGGTACCTGGCGCGAGAATACGTATCCCGGTGTGGCTTGCGATATTCCATCGCACCTGTATTCGATGGCCACCCACCTGAATCCAGACTGGAGCCGTGCCTATGCTGGCGGTGCCGAAATTCTGGCCTACCTGAAAAAGGTTACGCAAGACGAAGGCTTGTACGATCTGTGCCACTTTCAACAGCAGTTGAAATCCGCGAAATGGGATGGCGCGCGCTGGCAGGTGGAAACACAGAACGGACAGCGCTGGTCCGCCCGTTTTTTGGTCTCGGCCATCGGCGCGCTGCACATCCCCAGCCTTCCGGATATCCCGGGGGCCGATAGCTTTCCGGGACCCTGTTTTCATTCGGCTGAATGGGACCACGACGTAGATATCGCTGGCAAACGGGTTGCCGTTGTGGGCACCGGCGCCTCGGCGGTGCAATTTGTGCCTGAAATTGCGAAGACCGCCGAACATGTCACTGTCTTTCAACGCAGCGCGCCTTATGTATTGCCGCGCCCCGATGGCCCGATTGGCCCCTGGACCAGACGTCTTTATGCGCGCATACCGCTGCTGCCCCGGCTGCGACGCCAACTGATTTTCAGGGTGTTTGAATTCCGTCATCGTGTCTTCCGAGGCGAAGAGCGGATGGTTAACTTTGCGATGAAGATGTGGCGCAAGTCGCTGGAGGATGCATTTCCAGATCCTGAGGATCAAGCGCGGCTGACCCCGGACTATCGAATTGGTTGCAAACGCATTCTAAGTTCGAACGACTGGTACCCAGCACTGGCCCGTGCCAATGTCAGCATTGTCCCCAATGGCGTGATATCGATTGACGGAAGCCAGATAAAAGCAGCGGATGGCACCAAAACGCAGGCTGACATTTTGGTCTGGGGCACAGGATTTCACGTGACCGATGCGACGGACGGGTTGGACATTACCGGCGCAGACGATCTGACTTTGCGCGACGCGTGGGCAAACGGGATGCAGGCCAATCTGGGAACCGCGGTTGCGGGCTTTCCAAATTTCTTCATCCTGTTGGGGCCGCACACGGGATTGGGCCATAACTCGGTCGTTCTGATGATCGAGGCACAGGTCGCGCATATCGGGCGTGTGATGGCCGAAATGGCCCGTGACGGGTCGACGGTGATTACGCCGGACGCCGCAAAACAAGCTGCCTTCACGCAGGAAATGCAAGACCGTCACACCGAAAGCGTCTGGCAGGTTGGCGGCTGTACCTCGTGGTATCAGGATGCTGCCGGGCGCAATACAACGCTGTGGCCCGGAACTGTTGGTGAATATCAAAAGCGCATGGCACAATCGGGATTAGAACAGTACGTGACCGGCCCGGTCAGCCACGGAGAAACATGATATGACGACGATCCTGATCCTCATCACGGTTTTCGCTGCCTTCCTGATTGGCATGAACCTCTGGACCCGTCGGTTGACGCGCGAAGGCCATGAAACGGTGCCTCAGATGGGCAAGATCCTTCCGATCAACGGTGGTGCAATTCACTATGTCGAAAAGGGGGATCCACAGGCCCAGACAATTGTCATGATCCACGGGTTGGCCGGTCAGTTGCAGCACTTCACGTATGCTTTAATGGATGATCTGGCCGAGGATTATCACGTCATTGCCTTGGATCGCCCGGGATGCGGGTATTCGACCCGAGACACGGCTGATCTGGCGCGCCTGCCTGAACAGGCTCGGATGGTCGATGAGTTCCTTGAAGCCAAGGCGGTGTCCAGCGCTGTATTGGTGGGTCATTCGCTGGGCGGCGCGGTGTCTTTGGCCCTAGCGCTGGACAATCCCAGACGGGTTTCAGCCTTGGCGCTTTTGGCGCCCTTGACGCATAAGCTGGATGCAACGCCCGCCGTATTTAAACCGCTGGAAATTCGCACTGAATGGCTGCGCAATCTGATCGGCCACACGTTGGCCGTGCCTTTGGCCGCCAAAATGGCACCACATACCTTAGGTGCCGTGTTTGATCCCGAGGTCCCGCCCGAAGATTTTTTGGATCGCGCCGGCGGTGCGCTTGGCCTGCGTCCTTCTGCCTTCATCACGGCGTCGCAGGACGTTGTCGGCGTGGATGACAGCATCGGCGCACAAAACGCGCGCTACCCCGAGCTTCGGATATCGGGCGGCATCTTGTACGGGTCACAGGATGCAATCCTGTCACCGTCTCAGCACGGAGCACCGATGACCAAATTCGGACTGACCGACGAAGAGATTGAGGGGCTGGGTCATATGATCCTGATCACCAAACCGGATGCCTGTGCCGCGTTTATCCGCAAGATCGCAGGGGCCGCCGAATTGCCAGGGGTCTCCGCTCTGGAAACAGGCCCCGAAAACGCCTGAAAGAATCCACTTGGTTCAGGCTTTTCCCCCTTGACCCTCCCCGGTGCCTCCCTTAAATCGCCTCTCACTTGTGGCGGAGTAGCTCAGTTGGTTAGAGCAGCGGAATCATAATCCGCGTGTCGGGGGTTCAAGTCCCTCCTCCGCTACCAAATCACTCGCATCAAGCACTTGATAATAATGCAAAAATGCGATCGTGAACTATCTGCACCGCCAAATTTCCCACCACTTGGTTTCTCAAACACCATTTTGGAAAGGAAATGAGAGGAAGACCGATTCACCCAAGGAAACCTGAGACGATATGCTAGGCCTAGTCATGGAAGCCCATGGTTTAGCGGTAGCGTTGGACAATGCCCTCTTCTACGATACAGGCTGCATCGAAGGATGGAGCGCTGAAACCAAACAGCATTTGATGAAATAGCGAGGGCACTCAGGCGGTCCACGGATCAGATCGTCGAGACGGCTAAAAAGACTGATCGTGAAGTCGAGTGGGCCAGCGCAATCAACGATCGCCCAAAGCTGGTGCAAACAGATCAACACAATGAGAGGCCGATCTTGTTGGCTCGGCCGACCTTTCTCGCGCAGTCAAATCGCGACACCCCCGCCCCCTATTGAACCAGCCTTCCGATACCCCCGCCCCCAAAAATCGGTGCGCGCGCGTGGTCAAACAAGCACCCGCTCACAACAAAGCACTAAACGTCTCTAATATCTTTAGGTAAATCCATCGTCCCTGGGCACAGAGTACGGGTGTAAGAACATCCTGAGTTTTCTAGAGTCCGACTTTAGTATCAAATTGGAAGTTCTACGAAGGTATTCTCTGGCATTTATTCGCCGAGACCTTGCTCGGTTGGTAAAGTGAATTGCTCTCTTTGATAAAACTGGTTCAGTCTGCAAAAAAAGCGAGGCTGATCGGATCTGGAGCGAAAAATCCCGACTTTTGCAGTTTGGTCGAGGTATTGGAATTCCCTCGACTTCTCACCGGTTCGTTCATGACGCCCGGAGTTCGAGGTATTGGCCAAGGCAAAATCTGTATTCGGCTGACCGACCCCGCCACACATATTCCTTAATCCAGGCACTTTTTGGCCGGGAGAAGGGAGTTTTTTGAATGCAGCCTAGAAGGGTATTGCCATGTCCATTGCAAACGATTTCGAACGTCAGATGCTCGCCCTTATCAACGGTGAGCGAGTGTCGCGCGGTCTTAACGCGCTTCAACTAGAGCAAAGACTCAACGATTCGAGCGAAGACCACAGTCTTTGGATGTTGAGCAGCGGCGTTTTCAGCCACACTGGAAACGGTGGATCGAGCGCAACCCAGCGCATGCGCGATGCCGATTTTGTATTCTCGGGAAGCTGGGCATCTGGCGAAAACATAGCTTGGCAAAGTGTACGTGGTGCACCCGGTATTTCTGACGATGTCGTAAATCTACACAATTCCTTGATGAACAGCCCCGGGCATCGCGCCAACATCCTGTCAGCGAATTTTGAGTACATCGGCATTGGAATCGAAGTCGGTAACTTCAATGGCTATCAAGCCGTTATGGTCACGCAGAACTTCGCTAAGACATCTGCAGGAGTGCTGTTGGACACTGGCCCCAGCGCCACCCCGCCTGTTGTTCCAGAAATGGAGTTCAATTTCATAACTACTACCGCAGCAGGCGAAGTGGTTACGAAGGGAGAAGACTATACTGGCCCGGTCGCATATCTGAAGAAGCAACTGATATTGACGGATATTGATGAAATTGTGCGAGGCACAGCCACCAACGATTTCATTAACTCCAAAGGTGGAATTGATGCGATCGACGGCGGCGCTGGTGATGACGTTCTCGACGGCGGAACGGGTTCCAACTTTCTGACCGGCGGGAGTGGAGTTGATACATTCTTCACCGATGCACGCGGCGCTGGGCTACAAACCTGGACCACTATCACAGACTTCAACCCCAGCACTGAAGAGGCAACGATTTGGGGTTGGAAGCCAGGGGTAAGCTCTGGCCATTGGGTGCATTCAGATGGAGCTGCCGGATATAAAGGCGCGACGTTTCATGCAGATGTCGATGGTGACGGAGCGATCGATACATCTATTACCTTTTCTGGACTCACACCTGATCAAATCCAGCAACCGCTGATGTTGGACGACGTTTTTTGGTTTGCCTAGGCTCAGGATTTCGGTAACGGGGCCGTCCCAGTCAAGCTGTTTTGCGCAGAATAATTGATCCGCCAAGGCGGTGTGGCTTTTTTTGTTCGCGTCCGCCCTGCTTTCTGTCACAGCCTACCGGTGAGATCCTTTGGGTACATGCTTCGGTTCGTGGTCAGCGCGGTGGCTGCCAAAATGATGCTGGTTCGATGTAATTCCGATGTGCCCATCTCATTGGTGTGCTTGATCGATGTCAGCGACGGTCCAGACCTCGGCACCATCGGAACCACGGCCCTACGGGACCTCCAAGACCTGCGACTAGGTAGGTGACGGGTGGGTTAGCAATGGATCAAGTCATGCTCGGCGCCGCATCGTGCTGGAATACGGTGCCATCAACCCAAATCCGATGAAGGATGACAGCAATACGGCGAGCGAGGGCGACCATCGCTATTTTCCGACCTCGGCGCCGGGCGAGCTGGCGTACCTGTTTCTCAAGGATTGCAAGTTCCTGTCGCAGGGCAGCTCTGGCTCGCAGCATAGGTTCAGTCGCGGTCTCCAGCGTGAGGTTGTCTTCCGCCAACTCCCGGATACGGGCCTCAAACTTCCCGCGTGAGATAGCACCAACCTTGAGCCCAAAGTTCCGAAGCAATCCTCTCAACGACATCTCCAATGCAATCATGTTCTGCTGAATGGCTTTTGGAGCGCCAAGTATAGCGCGAGTTTCCTGAACATAGACGGATTTACAGCGAACAGGGCGAAACCAGCCAAGGTGAAGCAGACGCGCAATCCCTTCGGCATCCCGTCGGTCCGTCTTGATTGGAATCGCTTTCAGCGCCCCTTTGACTTGGCGGGTTTCCATAAGCACAGCATCCAGGCCCAACTCGGCCAGCCCTCGATGCAACCATTGCGATATAGGTCCAGCCTCCAGGCCAACAGCAGCAATACCACCGTCCAAACCGCCTAACCAACGGGCCAATACCTCGGGATCGCTCGCAGCCTCGGCCTCCTTGATGATCTCACCGTGCTCGCTAATCACACAGATCGCAGTTTTTGCAAGCGATACACCCAGTCCAACAAACAGTCTCATCCCGTACTCCTCCATGTGGGTTCAATACGGGAATGGCTGCAGCGCGGCGCTGATCTGACAAGTGGTAGCGGCGATGCGTGACGCAGGCCCCGTTACGGCATCTCACTGAGTTTCACAGCCAGTAGATCACGAGCGCAGCCAGCGCGATGGCCGACAGGAGGACCTTGGGACAGCGGTCATAGCGGGTTGCCACGCGCCGCCAATCCTTCAACCTGCCGAACATGATCTCGATCCGATTGCGCCGCTTGTACCGGCGCTTGTCAATTTGACAGTTTTCTTGCGCTGCTTTCGATCTGGGATACAGGCGCGTATCCCTTGTCTTTCAACGCTTCTCGGAACCAGTCGGCGTCATAGCCCCGATCTCCAAGGAGCCAATCTACACTTGGCAGGCTGTTCAGTAGCGCCCGAGCACCGATGTAGTCGCTGACAGACCAGCAGTGACAAACAGGTTCAGCGGACGCCCCTGGCTATCGCAGATGGCATGCAGCTTGGTGTTCATGCCGCCCTTGGTGCGCCCGATCAGACGGCCCCGCCCGCCTTTTTCACGCCCATGCTGGTCGCTGCTCGGTGGGCCTTGAAGTAGGTCGCATCGATCATCACGGTCTTGTCTTCGCCATGGTCAGCGGCCAGACCGGTCATCATCCGTGCGAAGATGCCTTTGTCGCTCCATCGCTTCCAACGGTTGCACAGCGTCTTATGCGGGCCGTATTCTTTCGGCGCGTCGCACCAACGCAAGCCATTGCGATTGATGAAGATAATTCCACTCAACACCCGTCGATCATCGACACGGGGCTTGCCAAGTGACTCAGGAAAGAAAGGTTCAAGGCGCGCCATCTGGGCGTCGCTCAACCAGAAAAGGTCAGACACGTTCGCCGCTTGTTTTCGCGGCCGTGAAACACGCAGAACAACGGAAATCAATGGGTCACGAGCCTAAGATGCGGAAGCAGTCTTTCCTGCACTAGGTATCGTGAGTTTTCAGAAATTCAGATGCGTCAATTGTTGCCAAGCATTCACTGAATGGCCGAAATATCCAGAATTGGTGTTGCTGGCGTGACGTCGAACGCGTGAATCTTGTCTGATAGTTCAACCCGTACCCTGAGTTCTTCCACGTTCTCAAAACGGTTAAAAAACGCAAATTCGATCGCGCCGAGCGCGTTCATATCCTGGCACTGAATGGCATAGTCGGCTTGGAATTCAGCATGATACTCATCCGCTGTGGTATCAGCCTCGCCCGCCTCATCTTCATCCTTCTTTCCGAAGCCTTCGTTTGTCAATATCACGTTGGCCGATGTCGTAATACAACCGGCGTCTTCGGAAATAACAAACAGTTCTAATGGCTTAGATAAATCAGAAATGGCGACGGCAACCAATGCGCGGTCATCATCACTGTCGGCGGGTCTTTCGAATCCGATAATATCAAAGCTAGGGACTGCAAGTGACAGAGTGAACTCGGCGCCCGCAAAAGCCATGTCCAACGATCCGGAACCGTGCTGGTGCCGAAAATCCAGTTGCGTTGCCTGGGCCGCCACAGCCGCCGGGCAAAGGGACAGTGCAAGAACAGCGCGCTTCATTAACCAAATACCACCACAATCAGAATCACGGCGATCAGTCTAACCCGAATCAAGGGGTACGCAATGCTCCCCTTACGTCCGGACTTCGCCAGATATGGGTAGTTTAGGCCCTTACTACAGAGATTGCGGCAATCCCGACAATAAAACTCAGGTTGACATTACTGACTAAATCACTCAGTTAAATGTCCGTGAAAACTGTGTGCCACCAGCACGCGCTAGAGATGTCTGACAGGAAAGATACAAACCCCATGAACAAGTTATTAGTTGCCGCCAGCGCTCTGACTCTTTGTGTCGCAACCGCTGCCGTTGCCGGTGATGCGCCTGCAAAGGCAGACGTGTTGAACACTTATGCCAACATTGCCGAAGCCAAGTATGATGACAGCCTGATTGCTGCTAAATCTCTGCAGGCCGCTGTCAACGCTCTGATCGCCAATCCCTCAGAGGCGACCCTGAACGCAGCGCGCGCGGCCTGGATTGCGGCACGCGTGCCTTACCAACAGACCGAAGTCTACCGTTTTGGCAACCCAATCGTCGATGACTGGGAAGGTAAAGTGAATGCGTGGCCGCTGGATGAAGGCCTGATCGATTACGTTGACGCGGCTTATGGCGGCACAACCGATGAAAACGAGTTTGCCGTCCTGAATGTTATTGCCAACCCCAGCTTCGAGCTGTCTGGTGAAACCATTGACGCAACCGAAATCACTCCGGAACTGTTGGGCGAAACCCTACATGAAGCAGACGGAATCGAAGCCAATGTAGCAACGGGCTATCACGCCATCGAATTCCTGCTGTGGGGCCAGGACCTGAACGGCCACGGCACTGGTGCTGGCAACCGCCCAGCGACCGATTATACCCAAGGCGACGATTGCACCGGCGGCAACTGTGACCGTCGTGCCCAATACCTGAGCGCGGCGACCGACCTGCTGGTCAACGATCTGGAATGGATGACGGCCCAGTGGGCTGAGGGTGGCGATGCCCGCGCAGCCCTGACCGAGAACGAAGCGGCTGGTGTCAGTGCAATTTTGACCGGGATGGGGTCGCTGTCTTATGGCGAACAGGCCGGTGAGCGGATGCGTCTTGGCCTGATGCTGAACGATCCAGAAGAAGAGCATGATTGCTTCTCGGACAACACGCATAATAGCCACTACTACGACGGTCTTGGTGTGCAAAACGTTTATCTAGGCAGCTATACGCGTATCGATGGTACACCCGTCTCCGGCGCGTCGCTGGCGGATCTGGTGATTGCAACCGACCCGGCGCTAGACGCCGAAATGAAGGTCAAGCTGTCGAACACGATGCAGGCTCTGGGTCGCCTCAAGTCGACCGCCGAGGCCGGTTTCGCTTATGATCAGATGCTGGAACGCGGCAACGCCGGTGGCGAAGCACTGATCATGGGTGGCGTCAATGGCCTGGTCGACCAGACCAAGACGATCGAGCGCATCGTAACCGCCCTGGAATTGGATCAGATCGAATTTGAGGGATCGGATAGCCTGGACAACCCTGACGCTGTCTTTCAGTAACTCATAAAACTGTCGGGAAACATGCTTGAAACCGTGTTTCCCGGCGCTTGTGTCACGCCTTATTGCTATTGCAAGCAGATCCAAAAACATTAACTTACTATTTAAGTAAGATACCTGAAATCGGTCGAGTCGCCATGATCGTATGCCACTGCACAAATATCTCTGACCATGACATTCGTTCCGCCATTGATTGGATGCGGACGTCAGATGCTCAGACAATTATCACGCCCGGAAAAATCTACCACGCCCTTGGAAAATCGGCGGATTGTGGCGGGTGCATGCCCCTTTTCCTAGACACAATGCGGTCAAACGATAATCTTGAAGTACCCATGCAACTTCGTGCGCTACGCACCGGAGTAACACAGGAGAGTGCAGATGAAGGGCGACCCAAAAGTCATCGACTACCTAAACAAATCACTGCGGCATGAATTGACGGCGGTCAGCCAATATTGGCTGCATTACAGATTGCAAGATGACTGGGGCCTGAGCGGTATGGCCAAGAAAAGCCGCGAAGAAAGCATCGAAGAGATGCAGCACGCGGACAAGCTGATCGAGCGCATCTTGTTCCTTGAAGGACACCCCAACCTGCAGAAGCTTGATCCTCTGCGGATCGGTCAGACTCCGAAAGAAACACTGGAATGCGACCTTGCTGCCGAAATCGATGCACGGGCGCTTTATAAAGAAGCACGCGAACACTGTCAGAGCGTCGGAGACTATGTGTCGATGGCCCTGTTCGAAGAGTTGATGTCCGATGAAGAGGGACATATCGACTTTCTCGAAACGCAGCTCGACCTGCATGAAAGGATCGGCGAAGCCAACTATGCGCAACTTAACGCGTCGACAATGGACGAAAGCGAGTAACCTTATCGCTGTGTCGGTGGCCACCTTGGTGGCCACTCCTTCTCTGTCAGCTGAGCTGCAGGATTCTCATCTCAAGGTTATCCCCCGGACTGACGCCGAACGCGCCCGCATTTCTGCGGTCACTAGCGTGCCCGATGACTTTCGTCAGCCCCAGAAGTTCGAGGAACTGTCAGCCGGGGCCGCGACAGTGCGCGCGCGCAACAACGCCGATGCGTTTTCGCAGTCTTCCGGCAACTTGGAATTCGAGCAAGAGCTGGATTTCAAAGTTGGCAACGGATTGTTCAAGAAAATCTGGGTCTCGTCGCCGTCATCGACGCTTGCGTCGGATGGGTTGGGACCGCTCTATAATGCGCGTTCCTGCCAGAGGTGCCACATAAAGGACGGGCGCGGGCATACGCCAAACGGGCCGGATGACAACGCCATTTCGATGTTTATGCGGGTGTCCATTCCGGGAAATGTCGATGGCGGTTATGCCGAGATTGAGGACTATATAGCCACCCTGCCTGATCCGAATTACGGCGGTCAAATGCAGGATTTCGCGCTGGCGGGCTATCCAGCCGAGTACCGGCTGGACATCACGTATCAGGAAGTTCCGGTCGAACTGTCCGAAGGTGAAACTGCATCGCTGCGTCGCCCCACCTACAAGGCCGCTGATCTGGGATATGGACCGCTACACCCGCAGGCAATGCTCAGCCCTCGGGTGGCACCCCAGATGATCGGGCTGGGCCTGCTCGAGGCGATTCCGGTCGAGGATTTGCTGTCCAAAGCCGATCCAGATGATTTGGATGGGGATGGCATTTCAGGTCGACCCAATATCGTTTGGTCGGTCGAGTTTGGCGAACCGATGATGGGTCGATTTGGGCACAAGGCCGGGATGCCCACCGTGATGGAGCAATCAGCGGCAGCCTTCGTCGGGGATATCGGCATTTCCAGCCCGCTCTTTCCGGACCCGCACGGGGACTGCACCGAGGCTCAGATCAAGTGTGTCGCCGCCCCGCATGGGGATCTGGATGTGCGCGTGTTTGAAATCGATCAACAGGGTATGGATCTGGTGGCGTTTTACAGTCGCAATCTGGGCGTTCCCGGACGTCGAGACGCGGATGATCCGCGGGTGTTGCGCGGCAAAGAAGTGTTCCACACCTCTGGTTGCGTCGCTTGCCATACGCCCGCCCATGTCACCCACCGCATGGAAGACCGCGCTGAACACAGCTTTCAGCTGATCTGGCCCTACACCGACCTGCTGTTGCATGACATGGGCGACGGTCTGGCCGATAACCGCCCCGAAGCCCGCGCCACGGGGCGGGAGTGGCGCACGGCGCCGCTATGGGGCATTGGTATGACCGAACGTGTGTCCGGGCACACCCAGTTCCTGCATGACGGGCGGGCGCGTAGCCTGCTCGAAGCGATCCTTTGGCATGGGGGCGAGGCACAGTCTGCCCGCGATACTGTTGTGACCATGCCCAAAGCTGATCGTGATGCCCTGATCCGTTTTCTGGAGAGCCTTTGACCATGCGCGCCCTAGCTCTGATCCCCCTTCTTTTGTTGCCTTTTTCTGCCGCAGCCCAGGATCGCACTCCAATCCTGAAGGATGTGGCCGAAGCCCACATATTACCCCGCTTTTCTACGCTGGCTGAAGCGACAGAGGTGTTGACGACAACTGCCCGAACAGACTGCGACCCGGCCTCAGCAAACCTGCGGGCCGCATATGGCCGTGCTTTTGATAACTGGATTTCTGTCAGCCACCTGCGGTTCGGCCCCACTGAAACCGAAGATCGGGCTTTTGCTATCGCATTTTGGCCCGACACGAAAGGCTTCACACCCAAGGCGCTGTCGCAGCTTATTGCTGATGAAGACCCGGCCGTGGCCAATGCCGAAGCCTTTTCGCACATATCCGTTGCGGGCCGTGGGTTTTTCGCCTTGGAACGTATGATCTACGATCCCGCGTTTGTGGAACAGGGGACTGCTGCGTATCGCTGTGCACTGATCCAGGCGATTGCGGCGGATATTGATGCAAATGCCGATGCGATTGACAATGATTGGCAAAGCTATGCTCCGACGCTGACACAGCCCGGCGCGAACAGCCGTTACCACACACAGGACGAAGCAATGCAAGAGCTGTTCAAATCGCTGTCCACCGGTCTTCAGTTTACTGCAGACACGCGGCTCGGCCGGCCGCTGGGAACGTTTGACCGCCCTCGCCCCAAACGGGCCGAAGCGCGCAGATCCGAGCGATCCTTGCGGCATGTTGAACTGTCGCTGATCGCATTGCGAGACCTTGCCGTGCGCCTGTCCGTTGACCACCCGGAAATCGCTGAAGATCTGGACATGTCCTTTGGGATCGCCATTGGCGACGCCCAGTCCATCGACGATCCGGCTTTGGCCGGGCTTGCAACACCTCAGGGTCGTTTTAGGGTTGAGGCGCTACAGCAATCGATCAACGATATTCGCATGATCACAGCGTCCGAGCTTGGTCCGACATTGGGCATCAGTGCTGGATTCAACTCACTGGACGGGGATTGATCCATGACCAGCCGCCGCCATTTTCTGGCCGGGCTCGCCGCTGCAACCCTGTCGCCCATTCGGGGTTGGGCATCGGTAGGCGGGCCCGATTTTCTGGCGGCAGGTCTTTTCCCTGATGGTTCTTACCGGTTGGCCGGATTGGACGCGCAAGGCGCAATCCTGTTCTCACTGCCCTTACCCGCTCGCGGCCATGCCGCTGCCGCCCACCCGTTCAAAGCGCAGGCCGTCGCCTTTGCGCGGCGACCGGGGACCTTTGCGTTGGTCATCGATTGCGCAACTGGATCAGAATTAGCCGTGCTTCAAGCGCCCGCTGGACGCCATTTCTATGGCCACGGTACGTTTTCAGCGGATGGTGAACGGTTCTATGCAACCGAGAACGATTATGAGGCCGCGGAAGGGCGGGTCAGCATCTGGGATGCCAACAGTTTTGTTCGACTGGGTGAGTTTTCCTCAGGCGGCATAGGCCCGCATGAAATGCGGCTGATGCCAGATGGAAAAACACTGGTCATCGCAAATGGTGGGATAGAAACCCACCCGGACACCGGCCGCACCAAATTGAACCTGCCGACCATGCGGCCCAATCTGACCTATGCTAACCTGTCAGGCACCCCGCTTGCACAGATGGAGCTGCCCAGCGCTTTGCGCAAAAACTCGATCCGCCATCTGGCTGTCCGAGGAGACGGGTTGGTCGCGTTTGCCATGCAGTGGCAAGGCCCTCAGACCTACCATCCACCCCTTTTAGGCCTGCACTGGCGCGGTGAAAACATGCGCCTGTTGACCGCGCCCGAGGCTGATCAGGCCACTCTGCAAGGGTATGCGGGCAGTGTCGCGTTTTCGACAGATGGCCAGGCAATCGCGATCACCTTTCCGCGCGGCAATGCGCTGCATCGATTTGACGTGGCCAGCGGAACGTTTGAAGACGGGTTTGCGCTCGAAGACGTCTGCGGTTTGGGTAGCGGCGCGGACGGGGGGGTGGTGTTTACCACCGGGACAGGTGTTTTCGGCACACTGACTGGCGCGCAACCTGCAATCTTGGCGCGCGCGGATTGCCAGTGGGATAACCACCTGATCCCGATCCGCCGGCACTTGTGAAATTCGGCAATCTCGGTCGCATAGTTTACACTTGGAAGAATCGAACTGCTGCCGTATGGGCGTTGCGAAACTGCCACCCGAACAGCAAGGACTGATCTGATTGAAACAGACGCCCGCCGCACCGCATTCCGTCTACGGGGTTGAGAAATGGGGTAAGGACCTCATTGAGGTGACGGAGCAGGGCGAAATCGGCCTGCGCAACCCGATGGCGCCCGAAGCCGCAGCGATCAGCCTGCCGGGCATTCTGCAAGATCTGGACGAACGCGGCATCAAAGCGCCGATGATCCTGCGCGTCAGTTCTTATCTGGAACACGAGATTGTCCATATCAACGAGAGCTTTCGCAATGCAATTGAACGCACCGCGTATCAAGGTAGCTATCGCGGCGTTTTCCCGATCAAAGTGAACCAGCAAGCACAGGTCATCGACCGGATCGTCGAGTTCGGCAAGAAATACAACTACGGGCTTGAGGCCGGATCAAAGCCGGAACTGGTTGTGGCCCTGGCCCATCGGTTGGCTGGCGAGGCGCTGATTGTCTGCAATGGCGTCAAAGATGCCGAGTTCATCCAACTGGCCATCCTCAGCCGCAAGATCGGGTTCAACACAGTCATCGTATTGGAAAGCCCGAAAGAGGCCGACACGGTGATCGAGGTCTACAATGAGCTGGGCATCGAGCCGCTGATCGGCGTGCGTGTGAAACTGACCAACCAGATCAGCGGGAAGTGGGAAGAAAGCTCGGGTGATCGATCTGCCTTTGGCATGAACACTGATCAGCTGGTCGCCGTGGTGGACAAGCTGAAAGCAGCCGGTTTGCTGCATTGCCTGAAACTGCAGCACTCGCATCTGGGGTCGCAGGTTCAGGACGTGAACGATGTGCGCCGCGCAGTGGGCGAGGCCTGCCGCTATTACACCGAACTCACGCGTGAGGGCGTACCGCTGACCCATCTGGACCTTGGCGGAGGCATGGGCGTGGACTATACGGGCGAGAAGAAAGCTGCTGAGAACTCGATCAACTATACGGTCGAGGAATACTGCGCCAACGTGGTCGAAACTGTGGCCTATGCCATGGACGAGGCCGAGGTGGATCATCCTACGCTGGTCACCGAAAGCGGCCGCGCAGTGGTGGCAACATCGTCGATGCTGGTATTCAACGTGCTGGAAAGCACTTTGTATGACGCACCCAACGGACCAAAGGTCGAAGCGGACGATCACCATCTGGTCTCAGATCTTGCGGCGATCAACGGCTATCTGAGAAGCGACCGCTTGCAGGAATGCTGGAACGACGCGAATTTCTATCGCAATGAGCTGCGCGCGCTGTTCCGCCGCGGCTATGTCGACCTGCGCCAGATGGCCCGCGCCGAACGCATCTACCTGTCGCTGATGGCCCGCCTCAAGACGCTCGCAGCCAGCGACGATCTGGAAACTGATGTGGACGACCAACTTGAGAAGGTGGCGGACATCTACCACTGCAACTTCTCGCTGTTCCAGTCGCTGCCTGATGTCTGGGCGATCGACCAACTTCACCCGATCGTACCATTGCAGGGCCTGAACCAAACGCCTGACCGCCGCGCGGTCCTGTCCGACATCACTTGCGACAGCGACGGCAAGATCGACCGCTTTATTCTGGCCGACGGCGTCTCGCCCAGCCTGCCGGTGCATTCGCTGCCGGAGGGGGATGAATACTTCATGGGTGTGTTCTTCGTCGGCGCCTATCAGGAAACACTGGGCGACCTGCACAACCTGTTCGGTGACACCAACGTCGTCACCATCGACCTGCGCGCCGACGGCGGCTTTGACCTGCTGCACGAACAAGAGGGCGACACGATCAGCCAAGTCTTATCTTACGTCGAGTTCGATCCCAATGATTGCGTCGCCGCCTTCCGCAAAATGGTGGACGAGGCGATTTCGACGGGTACTTTGATGGCAAAGGACCGCAAAACTTTGATGAGCGCTTATCGCGATTCAATCAACGGCTACACCTATTACGAATAACCCCCTGAGAGGAGATCACCCCCATGGGAACTTTGAGTGGCAAAACACTGGTTGTCGGCGCGGGCGGCGTATCCCACGCAGCCGTGCACAAGATGGCGATGAATTCGGATATCTTTACCGAAATCACTCTGGCGAGCCGAACTAAATCAAAGTGCGACGCGATCGCCGCAGCCGTGAAGGATCGCGTCGGTGTTGATATCGATACCGCCGAGTTGGACGCCTACAAGGTCGAAGACACGGTCAAACTGATCAAGGAAACCGGAGCTGAGCTGCTGGTGAACCTCGCCCTGCCCTACCAGGATCTTGTACTAATGGATGCATGTCTTGAGGCTGGTATCCACTACCTCGACACCGCCAACTATGAGCCCGAGGATGAGGCCAAGTTCGAATATCACTGGCAATGGGCCTATCAGGAACGGTTCAAAGCGGCGGGCCTGACCGCCATCCTCGGCTCGGGCTTCGATCCGGGCGTGACCAGCGTCTTCGCCAGCTGGCTGAAGAAACACAAGCTTGACACGATCCGCCAGATCGATGTGCTGGACGCCAATGGCGGCAGCAACGATCAGGAGTTTGCCACCAACTTCAATCCCGAGATCAACCTGCGCGAAGTGCTTGCCGAAGTGCGCCACTGGGAAGGCGGCGAGTGGAAGCACTCCCCCGCCATGACCCATAAGGTCGAGTTTGACTTCCCCGCCATCGGCCCCAAGAACATGTACCTGATGTATCACGAGGAGTTGGAATCGCTCTCGACCCACTTCCCCGAGATCGAGCGCGCCCGCTTCTGGATGACCTTCGGAGACGCCTATATCACCCACGCCAAAGTGCTGGAAAACGTTGGCATGACCCGCATCGACCCGGTAATGCATGACGGCAAGGAAATCATCCCGATCCAGTTCCTGAAAACCCTGCTGCCCGATCCGGGCGATCTGGGCGCGGAAACCAAGGGCAAGGCCTGTATCGGGGACATCGCCACAGGTCAGGCCAAGGACGGCTCGGGCGAGAAAACCTATTATATCTACAACATCTGCGACCACGAGGAGTGCTATGCCGAGGTCGGCTCCCAGGCGGTCAGCTACACCACCGGCGTCCCCGCAATGATCGGTGCGGCACAAGTGCTGAAAGGCAACTGGCGTGATGCGGGCGTTTGGAACATGGAACAGCTCGATCCCGATGACTTCATGGACATGCTGAACACCCACGGCCTGCCGTGGCAGGTCCACGAATTGGACGGCCCGGTCGAGTTCTGATTCGCAAGCTTCATCTGGTTAAAAATATCCCGGAGGTCCGGGGGCAGAGCCCCCGGCCTCTCCTCCAACGGAGACGCCGACTATGTCCGACATGATGACCACGCAAGCCGGTGATCCGGGCGCGTTTCGCGCCTTCGACCTAAGCCGTGTGCCCAGCCCGTGCTTCGTGGTCGACGAAAAAGCCGTTGAACGGAACCTGCGAATCCTGTCCGACATCGGCACAAGGTCCGGTGCCCATGTCTTCAGCGCACTGAAGGCGTTTTCGATGTTCTCGCTTGCCCCGCTGGTGCGCCAATACCTCGGTGGCACCTGCGCCAGCGGCATCTTTGAGGCCCGTCTCGGCCGCGAAGAATATGGTGGAGAAGTCGCCACCTTCTGCGCTGGCTACAAAGACGCAGACATCGACGAGATCCTATCGCTGTCCGACCACATCATCTTCAATTCCCCGGCGCAAAAGGACCGGTTTCTGGCTAAGGCGCAGGCCGCAAACGTGCAAGCCGGCTTGCGCATCAACCCCGAACATTCCGAAGGTGAAGTCCCAAAATACGACCCCTGCGCACCCTGTTCGCGCCTCGGTACGCCGGTCAGCCAGATGACCGCAGAGGCCCTTCACGGTGTCGATGGCCTTCACATGCACACGCTCTGCGAACAGGGGTTTGAACCTTTGCGGCGCACATGGGAGGCGGTCGAGCCAAAACTCAAACCGTTCTTGGGTCAGCTCAAATGGCTGAATTTCGGCGGCGGCCACCATATCACCCGCGACGACTATGATCGCGAGGGGCTGATCGCGTTCATAAAGGACATCCGAGAAAATCATCGCGTCGACGTCTATCTCGAACCCGGCGAGGCGGTCGCGCTGGACGCGGGTATTCTGGTCGGAGAAATCCTCGATCTACCAACAAATGGTATGAACCTGGCGATCACCGATATCTCGGCCACCTGCCACATGCCCGATGTGATCGAAGCCCCCTATCGCCCCGCCCTGATGAACGAGGTCGACGCAGGCCATACCTACCGTCTGGGCGGCCCGTCATGCCTAGCAGGCGATGTGATCGGCGACTATACATGGGACAAGCCGCTGGAGATCGGGCGACGCTTTGCCTTCCTCGATCAGGCGCACTATTCCATGGTCAAAACCAACACGTTCAACGGCGTGCCCCTGCCCACCATCGCCCTGTGGAATAGCGAAACGGACGCGCTGAAAATCATCAAGCAGTTCAACTATGACGACTTCAAAGAGAGACTCTCATGAGCATTTTCCTCGACAGTGAACTGACCGAGGCCGAACGCACCGAAGGCGCGCGTTTCCGCGTTATACCTGTGCCGCTTGAGCGCACGGTCTCCTACGGGTCTGGCACCGCCAAAGGCCCCGACGCCATAATCGAGGCCAGCAATGAACTGGAACGCATCACCGGCCACGCCGAACCCTGCGTCGAGGGCGTCTTTACCGAAGCGCCCGTCGATTGCGATGCCTCTCTGTCTGAGATCATGGAACGCATCGCCCAGCGCACCGAGGCCGCCATCCGCGCTGGCAAAGTGCCAGTTACGCTGGGCGGAGAGCATTCGCTCAGCTATGGCGCGGTGATGGGCGTGGCGCGTGCCCTGAACCAGCCAATCGGCATCGTCCAGATAGACGCCCATGCCGACCTGCGCAACGCCTATCAGGGCGAGAAACACTCCCACGCCTCAGTCATGCACCTACTGGCCGAAGAAGGTATCCGACTGGCGCAGTTCGGCGTCCGGGCCTTTTCAACCGAAGAGGCCCAAAGTCGTTTAAAAAACCATGTCTTCCATGTCGACGCAGAGGAACTGGTGACTAGCAACATCCATGCTGTCGACCTGCCCGATGACTTTCCGGAACTGATCTACGTCAGCTTTGACGTAGACGGGTTGGACCCATCGCAAATGCCTGCCACCGGCACGCCTGTGCCCGGTGGGTTGGGATACTATCAGGCGCTACGACTGGTCGAACACGCATTGAAAGGCCGCAGATGCGTCGGGTTCGATGTGGTCGAATTGGCCCCCGACGACAATACGGCTTGGGACTTCACCGCCGCGCAGATCGTCTATCGCCTGATGGCAGCCTGTTAATCCTCAGCCGTTTCGTTCAGTTCCATATGCCCTTCGCCCTTGTTCAACACGCGGCGCAGCATGGGTTCAAAGAATTCTAGCGGCTTCGTCGAATAGTCTGGGTCAAACGCTTTCTGATCATACTCATGGCAGAAGTAGCGACAGTCTTCCCAATACGGGCTGTCGCGATACTTGTCGCGGGCATTGCGGTCACCGCCCAGATGGTGGTTGTAGTAGTAGCCCTGAAACACGCAGTGATGCTTGAGGATCCAATGAGTTTTCTCGCTGACATAGGGCTTCATCATCGCTGCTGACAGCTCACCGTGATTGTAGGGCGACAAGATATCGCCGGTATCATGGATCAATGCCGCGACTACGAGTTCTTCTTCCGCGCCATCCTCATAAGCCCGAGTCGCCGCTTGCAGACTGTGTTGGTAGCGATTGACCGGATACGGCGTCGAATCCTCATCTAAGGATCGGATTGCATCGAGAATTCGGTCTGGCAAAGCGGCATTATAAGCCTCTTCATACTCCATGACCGCATCCCAATCAGCCTTGGTTGCTTCTTCAAAACTAGTCCAAGTAGGCTTGTGGCTTTTGTCCAGCATGGCTTGTCCTTTCGGTTATCACCTGACGCGCAGAAAACGAAGTTCCACGCTACCTGTCAAACCCAGCCTGTTGGGTCAGGCAGGCGAGGGTTCGGCCCTTCCGACCGGATCGCGTTTTCGAAACAGCGGTCGGCCTGCGAAAATCAAAAACACACAGGATATAAAAACACCCATAACGGCAGGCAGGTATAGCAACCCCCACAGCCTTGGGTCATCGATCACCACCGGTGATACAAATCCTCGAACCCCTTCCAACAAGACCAGAATGGTAAAAGCGCCAAGGATCTGAGGCCATAGTCCGAACCGCGAAAAGCTGCCCAACATCAGGGTCGAGTACCCGGCCAACGACACGGCAATGCAAATGGCGATCCATGAAAACCGCTGATGCAATTCTTCGACCAATTGTCCGAGAGAGAATTCCTCAATTGCGGCGATGGTTTCGCGATCCTGTATCAACTCGATGGTTGGGATGGCTTCGAGGCTGCGCCGGGCCATTGCTCCGGTGCTGGTCAGTTCTGATATGTCATATGACGCGTCCTCAAACAGGGTGGAGGAAAGAGTTCTTCCCTGCTTATCAAGACGCAGGGCGACGCCGTCGACCATCACCAGATGAATGCCCATGTCGCTATTGACCAGATAGGCCGTTGCGCTGGAATAACTAACGGCATCTTCGGCATCGCGCCGATCCGACACGAACACCTCGTGCAGGGTTCCATCAAGATCGATCCGACCGATATAAACCGTTACACCCTCGGCAGGGTGCAAAAACTCACCTTCGTTCAACAACTGTGCGGTTACATCCCCAGCCACTTCGGCTTGCCGCACTTCCAGCTGCTCGACCGAGGCTGGGCGCAGAAAGACGCTGATAACCGCCATCATCAAGCCAGTCGTCAAGCCAAACAGAAAAACTGCCCGTGCCAGACGCCACGGGCTGGATCCGGTGGCCAACATCACCGTCAACTCGCTTTCCCGACTCAGACGGTTGGTGGCGTAAACGGCGGCTGCAAACACAGCCATAGGCATGACTGTCCTGATTAGCGTGGGCAGGGTCAGGGCCGTGAATTCGAGAAACACCATCGCCGACTGCCCACCGCTGATCACCCTGTCAAACAGGCTAACTGATCTAGTAATCCAGAATACTCCGACCAGAACCAAAGTGAAAAAGCCGAACAGGACAAGCAGTTGTCGCAGGAAGTAGCCATCGAAACGCGACATGTATCCTCACTCAGGTGCATCTAAATTGCGGCGACCATAAGCCATTCGCCGGACAGAGGAAACCGAGATTGACGCTCTGGATTTACACGATCAACGGCGAGGTTGCCGCATAGATGCCAAAAAACTATTGAGAATGGCAGGGGCAGCAGGGTTCGAACCCGCGACCTACGGTTTTGGAGACCGTCGCTCTACCAACTGAGCTATACCCCTATCGTGCGCCCCAGATATGACAGCCGCGCGGCGGACTCAAGAGGCTTTTTCAGATTCGGATACACTTCGCGATCGGACAAACAAGTTGCGCATGACGTGCAGTTGGGTAAGACAAGATCCGGTCAGGAAAAGGAACCCCGCGTGAATATCCGCAAAGAAATTGCAGACAGCGAAGCCGTTCTGAACTGGGTCGCACGGCGGATTGCCAGCTACATTCGGTTGGTGCATCGCAACACGCGTTGGCAGCGCATCGGGTACGAAGAACTGGATCAATTGGCCGAACAAGGGGAACCCGTCATCGTGGTGCTGTGGCATCAGCGACTGGCGCAATCGCCATACTTTTTTCCACTAGACAAAGGGCGCATCTGTTCGATCACCTCATCGGCGCGGGCAGGCAGCATGGTGGGGCGGGTGCAGCAATTGTTCGGGATGGACACAATT
Source organism: uncultured Ruegeria sp. (assembly GCF_947504215.1). Taxonomy (GTDB): domain Bacteria; phylum Pseudomonadota; class Alphaproteobacteria; order Rhodobacterales; family Rhodobacteraceae; genus Ruegeria. Next base: position 788,511 of record NZ_CANNGO010000001.1, read on the forward strand.
GCCATGTCAAGCCACAAGCGTCACGTCGCGCTGTCGCGAGAGGTTCTGGGCAAGATGAAACAGGGGATTTCCATTGGAATTGCCGCTGACGGCCCACGCGGACCAGAGCGTGTTCTGTCGACTGTGCCGCTGATCTGGGCTCGCGCATCCGGAAAACGTGTGTTCGGCATTACCTATTCTGCCCGACATGGACGAGAAGCCGGGACATGGGACCGTCTTTTGATGCCTCGCGTGTGGCGTAATGATGGTGTGTTTCTGTGCCGGGAATGGAAGGAAACTGTGCCGCGCAAAGCCAGTGAAGAACAGATTGAAGCCCTGAGGCTTGATCTGGAACAACACATGAATGACATCACCGCCGAAGCTGACCGGATGGTCGGGCGAGAGCCCTGGTCACCCCAGCCCTAACCACCCCTGAGGCGCTGCATCAGGTAAACTTCGCTGCCCTCGGGAATGGGTTCGGTCAGACCGCTGGCAATGACACGGCCGTCGATTGCAACAGACACTCCGGCATCAATCGGGCCCTGCAATTGCGGATGGACCCGAACAAGTTCGCGCAACAATTCGCCTGTGGTCGCTGCCTTGACCTCAACCACTTCCAGACCCCCGGTCAGAGACCGGAGGCCGGACCAAAGGTGAACCTCAACCATTGTCCTTAAGCGCCGCCAGAATACGGGGCGGTGACATTGGCAGTTGGCGCATTCTAACACCTGCCGCGTTGGACACCGCATTTGCGATGGCGGCCAGAGGTGGCACGATGCCGGTTTCGCCAACGCCGCGCACACCAAACGGGTGGCCGGGGTTGGGCACTTCGACAATCACCGTGTCGATCATTGGCAGGTCACTGGCCACAGGGATACGGTAGTCAAGGAAGATCGAGTTCTGCAGACGGCCATCGTCGCCGTAAATGTATTCCTCGTTCAGGGCCCAGCCGATACCCTGCGCGGCACCCCCTTGATACTGGCCTTCCACGTAAGTTGGATGGATCGCTTTGCCAGCGTCCTGAATGACAGTGTACCGCGTGATTGAGGTTTTGCCGGTTTCCGGATCCACCTCTGCGTCTACAATATGGGTGCCAAAGGAAACGCCTGCGCCTTCGGGCGTCGCTTCGAAATGGCCAGATATAGGGCCACCGGTTGACCCCATATCCGCCGTGATGTCCGCCAAAGGCATCGGGTCAAAATCGCCCGCGTTTGGACCGGAAGGCACTGCGCAACCATTTTCCCATTTCACCGCATCAACCGGGATGCCCCATTTGGCCGCCGCCCGTTCGCACAGCTTGTCGACCGCATGATGCGCCGCTTTGATCGTCGCAAGACCGCTGGCATAGGTGACGCGAGATCCATGTGACACGTCGTTGTAACCAAGTGTGGCAGTGTCCGCGATGGTCACCCGGATGTTTTCATAGGGAATGCCCAGAACCTCGGCCGCCATCAGCGCCATCGACGCGCGCGAGCCGCCGATGTCGGGCGTACCCACCATCAACTGGGCTGAGCCGTCTTCGGACAAGGCAAGCGACACCGACGTCTCTCCGCCATGATTGAACCAGAAACCGCAGGAGACCCCGCGCCCCTGCCCCGGTTTCAACGGGGCCGCGTAATGCGGGTGCGCCTTGGCGGCCTCCAGCGTTTCGACCAGACCGATGCGTTCGTAGCGTGGGCCATAGCTGGCTTTGGTGCCTTCATAAGCCGCGTTTTTCAGGCGTACATCGATTGGATCAAGGCTCAGTTGATTGCACAACTCGTCAATGACGGATTCGACGGCAAAGGCCCCCATCGGCGCGCCCGGCGCACGATAGGCGGCCTGTTTCGGACGGTTGGCCATCACGTCATACCCAACTTGATGCACATTGGTCAGGTTGTAGGGCGCAAAACCGCACATTGCGGTCATGTCCCCCGGCGCACCGGGGAACGCCCCGCCTTGCAGACGGAAGATGCCCTGCGCACCGGTAATGGTGCCGTCTTTCTTCATCCCGATCTTGATGTCCATCGACGCCGATGAGGTCGGGCCAGTTGCACGGAACACCTCGGACCGAGTCATCACCACTTTGACCGGGCGGTTGGCCTTGCGACTCAGCGCCAGTGCGACCGGTTCAATAAAGACGGTGGTCTTGCCACCAAAACCGCCGCCAATTTCGGACGCTGTCACGCGCAATTGCGAGGTTTCGATCCCCAGCAATGCTGCACAGGTTTTTTGCGCGATCCAATGGCCTTGCGTAGTGCACCAAAGCTCACCCTTGCCGTCATTGCCCAGCATGCCCAGGCAGGCATGCGGTTCGATATAGCCCTGATGGGTCGCTTCGGTGACAAAGCTATCTTCGATGACCAGATCAGCCTCGGCAAAGCCAGCTTCGATGTCTCCATGGCCACTTTCGTGATAGCGTACGACGTTCGGGTGCATCCCTTCCGGCACGGAATAATCCGCAGCACCTTCGCGGATCACCGGTGCGTCCGGTGCCATCGCTTTATCGACATCAGTGACATGTGGCAGCACTTCGTATTCAACCTCGATCAACTTCAGCGCATCGCGCGCCGCAAGTGCCGAGGTAGCCGCCACAGCCGCCACCGCATGGCCGTCATACAGCGCCTTATCGCCTGCCATGACATTTTCAAGGACGTTCCAGAATTCGCCTTCCAGACCTGGCTTGAATGGCACATCGGCAAAATCCGCACGCGTTACAACGGCTTTGACATCCTTATGCGCGTCAGCTTTGGACGTATCGATTTTGATGATCCGCGCGTGGGCGTGGGGCGAGCGCAAGATCGCGCCATGCAGCATGCCCGGTGCGGAAGTGTCGGCACCAAACTTGGCTCGGCCCGTAACCTTATCCAACCCGTCCGGACGATCCGGTCGCGTGCCCACAAAGCTGAATTCTGATTTGCGATCGTCGAGTGCCATTACGAAGCCTCCCGCAGGTCAGCCGCCGTATCCATTACGGCGCGAATGATCTTGTCATATCCGGTACAGCGACAAAGGTTTCCTGCCAGCCAATACCGCGTCTCTTCCTCGGTGGGATTGGGGTTCTTTTCCAGCAGCGACTTGGCAGCAACCAGAATGCCCGGAGTGCAGATGCCGCATTGCAGGGCAGCATATTCGATGAACTTCTTCTGTAGCGGATGCAGAATGTCACCTTCGGCTATGCCTTCAACGGTTTCAACCTGTTTGCCGTCTGCTTCAACGCCCAGCATCAGGCAGGAACACACCAGACGACCGTCAACGGTGACCGAACACGCTCCGCAATCGCCGGTTCCACAGCCTTCTTTGGCGCCGGTCAGGTTCAATTTGTCGCGCAGACAATCCAGCAGAGTCTCGCGCGGATCGCAGAGGTATTCTACCGTGTCTCCGTTCACGGTGGTGGATACGTGAAACTTGCTCATACGTTTTCTCCCTTTGCGCGGGCATAAGCGATTTTTGCAGCGCGCTTGGCCAGAACGCCGGCAACTTCGGTACGGAATGCGATTGTGCCGCGCTTGTCATCGATCGGGTTACAGGCGGCAGACGCGGCCGTGGCCAGCGCGTCCAAAGCATCTTCATCCAGTGTCGTGCCGATGATAGCCTTGGCGCAATCCTCGACCAGCAAAATAGTCGGTGCGACGGCGCCCAATGATACGCGCGCCTCGGTGATGGTATCGCCGTCCAGACGCAGGTTCACACCCACACCGACAACGGCAATGTCCATTTCCGTGCGCGGAATGAACCGCAGATACGCGTCACCGCCATTGTCGCCACGAGCAGGAATATGCACAGCAGAAACCACCTCTCCCTTGGTAAGCGAGGTCTTGCCAGGCCCGGTCGGAATATCAGCGACCGGAACGACGCGATCTCCATCGGGTCCGGTCACCGTAACAGTGACACCCGCCGCGACCATCGCCGGTACGGAATCGGCCGCCGGAGACCCGTTGCACAGATTGCCCGTCAGCGTCGCCCGCCCCTGCACCTGGGTCGAGCCGATCAGATCCATCGCCTCGACCACGCCTGGCCAGTCTTTGCCAAGTTCGGCATGCTCGCTCATCTCGGCGCCGGTGGCAGCGACGCCCAACGTCCAGCTGCCATCAGCATTGCGGGTAATGTCGTGTACACCGTTGATTTTCTTAATGTCGATCAGCGTATCAGGCGCCACCAATTCCGAGCGCAGTTGCACCAAAACATCGGTGCCGCCAGCCAGAAACCGTGTGATGCCCGTCGCATTTGCGGCCAGAGCCGAGGCTTCGGCAAAGCTGGCAGGGCTGTGATAATCCATGAAAATACCTCGCACCTGTTGATCAGGATTCACTGGGGTTCGCAGGGGACGTTAGTGCAGCAACCTTGCCGCGTCCATGGCTGGGGCGACCTATTTTTTTATCGATGAATGTCGTTTCCTGACTACGGCTAAAGATCGATTTCCACAATTCCATCCGGTTCCGCAGCGCGACTCTGGCACAAGATCATCGCGCCTTCGCGTTGCTTTTTGGACAGAACGAAATCGCGGTGATCAACCGCGCCCGAAATCACGCCACATTTACAGACACCGCAAATCCCATCCGAGCATTTTACATCTATGTGAATGCCAGCCTCATTCAGCACCTGGGCCGCATCTTTGTCAGCGGGCACCGACACTTCCCGGCCCGAGTTGGTCAGCCTCAGGGTAAACGGGTGATTTTCGTATCCCGGTTGTTCGGGAACCGAGAAATACTCCAGATGCCGCGCCTCTTCCGGAAATCCCTGTGCCTCGGCTGCCTGAATCACGCCGTCCATGTAGCGATCTGGACCGCAGGTATAGACGTGCCACCCGTCCTGGTAGCCCACCAAAATCGCCCGCAGATCGGCGCGGGTTCCTTCATCAGAGAAGTGATAGTGTACACGATCTGCCCACCGGGCCATCGCCAGATCTTGCAGATACGCTGCCGCAGAACGGGTGCTCGCAGAATAGTGCAGCTCAAAATCCTTGCCCAGCGTGTGCAAGCGGTGGGCAAAAGCAATCATCGGTGTGATGCCGATCCCGCCGCCCATCAGAAAGGTCTTGGTCGCCGCTTCCTCAAGCTCAAAATGATTGATGGGTTTTGAGATGAAGACCTTGCGGCCTTCGCTAAAAATCCGGTGCAGCAGGGCCGATCCACCACGCCCTTCATCCTCGCGCAGCACACCGATCTGGTAGGACATCCGCTCCGACGGATCCCCGGACATGGAGTACTGGCGCAGAAATTCGGGCGCTACGAGCACATCCAGATGCGCCCCGGCACTCCATTCAGGCAGCGGTGTACCGTCCATGGTTGAGAACTCGTACTTCGAAACATCTGCCGTCATCTTGTCAACTTTTGACAGCTTGACCCGCATCACCGGGGCATCCCCGGAAATCTGATAGCGGTGTACAACAGACATATCACCTGCGGCCTTGCGGGCCTTGTAGTCATCGGCAGAAACCATCGCCTCATAGGCGGCAATCCCGGCCTCGCGGTCCATCGCGAATGGATAGGGCCACGGGTGCGGGGCCAGATAGGCCGGATACACAGCAAGCGTCTGGTCCTCGTATTTCAGGTCCAGGTCTCTTTGCAGATCGCGCCGATTCAAAGGGTGAACCGAGGGACGATAGGCCCCGTCCGACTGCAACTCGATATCCCACCACCACTTCTTGGTGTCGTTCAAGCCACCATTTCCCACGGCATCGTCCAGTTTAGCCAAGGCCGGCGCGGCTTGGGGGATATTCATCGCGGCCCACCGGAACGGGCGTTCCTTGAAGATACCTTCCAGATTCCACGGGCAGGTTTTCATGCACCGCCCGCACATTGATCCTCCGGGCGTGGTGATCCGATAGGTGGCGCATTTCTGGCTGTCGGACTTCCAGATTTCATAGCCGTTGAACATCAGCTTCGGACCGGCCGTGATCGCCCCAGAAGGGCATTCCCGCGCGCATTTATTGCAGCTTTCGCAGAAGGTCTGCAGACCAAAATCGATGGGTTTGTCATGCCCAATCGGCATGTCGGTCGTCACTACACCTGATTTCAGGCGCGGCCCCAGATAAGGGTTGAGAATAACCTCACCGATCCGGCTGACCTCACCCAACCCGGACAACAGCAACAACGGAGGCTGCAAGACCTCGCCATCCATCACCGTATGCGCCTTGGCTTTGTAGCCGAGGTTCCGGATCTGCTGTGCGATCACGCCGCCCAACAGAGAAAACCTCAGATACGCGCGCATGGATTGCGCGACGCTGATCCAGTCATCCCCGCTGGCGCCTTCCATCGTCTCATAGCCCTGATCGATGATCATGCTGACGGCCTGGTCATGGGGCGGAACGATTTCTTCCCCAGTGGCGTCATGGGAATACCAGGTCCATTCCGGGCAGCGGCTAAGACCCACGGCATCGACACCCAGAAAATAGCTTGCCGCTTTGATATTCGCAGCGTTGTGTTCAGCGTCGGTGGGTTTTTGACCCTCGGCGCTGTCGCCATCCTGCAACAAGACAAACGCCCCCAAAGCGCGGCGTTGCGCAAAACTGGGCGCGGATTTCCGGACATAATGACCGCCTTTGGCCGCATCCTGCAGAGGTTTGCCCATATCGCCGAACTGCGCGCGGGCGAACATGTCGGCCCGCTTGGGGACACGGGCAACATTCTGTTCGTCGATATAGGTGGTCGGATCGTCCACACGCTTAAGCTTTTCGAAGGGATGCGCGCCATCGGCATAGCGCCGCTTGGCATATGCGTCTCGGTTCAATGCGTTCTTGGCAAACCCGGCGCCCAGCCACCAGGCCGGTCCTTGCGTGCGAAACCACGGCTGCTGCGACATCGGCTGCAGGGGCTGGTCATGCGCGATCTCCATCTCGGTGGTGACTGCGGCCAGACCGAACCGTTTCCCCAACCAAGGCACAACAACCTCACCATCTTCGACCGAGGCCAACCCGGCCGCCACCGCAAGCTTTCCCAGATCGACCTCAGCAGACATGGCGGTATGTGCCCGCGCATCAAAACCCAGCAAGCGGATGTAATTGGCGATCACAACCGCATTTTCAGTGGCCAACAAACAGCTGCGATGATCCTGCGCGTCCATGATCCAATCCGCGCCTGGTTCGTCCGGTTCCGGGTCGCGGTTGTGCTCGTACAAAAAGACGATGGCATGACGGTGGCTATCGATCGGCCCCGGCGTCGCCTCCATGCTGTCCTTCAGGTCGGCCATTATGACGTCGATGCCTGACGCCAGTGTCTTGGTTTGCCGCGTGCGCAAGGCATGGGCCAGCCGGTTGATATCCGGGTTGTGGCGAGGCTCATCCAGCAAAGCCGCGGGTGGCAGTGGACCGCACCCCATCATCGAAGCATCATTGAAATACCCAAATGCTTTCAGATGATTGGCCCGCGCCTGCGGGTCAACCGGGATGTCTGCCATAGACGGATTGATCAACCCATTCCGGATCGCGTCCATCATGGCCTGAAACTCACCCATCGCGTTGACGATATTGTCGGGTTGATTGGGCCGATGAAAACTGAGCAGCGGCATCGGTTGAACGCCGGACAGGTCGGGCAATTGGTCTTGCCGCGCCAACCGCTCCAGCGGGTAGGACCCCATATGCACGGGTCGGTCTTTGTCCGAGTAAAAGCGGATCCCCATCGTGCGCCTCCTGTTCTTTAAGATCACCTACCCCGCCATGGACAGCAAATCCATTCATGAATAATCATAGACGATATGAACAAAACTGATTTCACCGACTTGGACGGAAAAGTCCTGCGCACATTTCTGACAATCCTCGAAGAAAGTTCCGTCTCCAAGGCGGCTGACAGGTTGGGAGTGACACAATCCGCGATCAGCCACACGCTTGGAAAACTCCGGCAGGTTCTAGGTGATCCACTGTTTGTCCGGTCGGGTCAGGAATTAACTCCGACCGAGCGTGCGCTGTCGTTAAAGGATCCAGTTCAAAGCGTTCTGGACGGAATGCGGGCCCTGACGCAAGAGCGCCCTTTTGACCCGCTGGCAGAAGAGATTGCCATTAGAATCGCGACCAATGATATGCCACGAGAGCTGATCTTTCCCGAGTTGCTGCGGGTCAACCGTGCACAAGGGATGCAGTTGCGACTGGAGTTCATGCCTTCTGGTGTCCCGGACCCCGATCTGCTGCGCAGTGATCGTTGCCAGTTGATGCTGACGCCCTTGCCGCCGGATGGACCTGACATCCTGCAAAAGCGATTGCTTACCAGCCCGCTGATGGTGTTCTACGATAGCGCCAAGCGGGTGCCGCCGGACAGCTGGCAGTCTTACTGTCAATGCGACCATGTCGAAGTTCAGTTTCCGGACGGGCGTAACGCACGTGCTGTGATGCGCGGTGTGGATCAAAGCCAGATCCGAGCGCCAATTGTCACCCTGCCTCATTTCAATGCGATACCGTCCTTCGTGAAAAACAGCACGCTGATTTCGACCGACACCGCACTGATGAAGAAAGGCCCGCTCGCGTCGCTGGATGCTGCGCCGCTGCCGTTTGAATGCGATCCGGTTTCGATTTACATGATCTGGCATCAGCGCTCGGCCAACGACCCGGCGCATCGGTGGCTGCGCGCGCAGATCGAAGATATCATTGCAACCCTTTAGACTTGCGAGATCAACCAATCTCGCATCTTGGCCACCAAATCGGGTTGGCGCGGCTTTTGAGGCGTTACGACGTAGAAACTGAGGTCATCGACCAATACTTGATCAAGCGGGCAGACCAACCGTCCCAACGCAATCTCGGACGCCACAAGGGCCGCATTTGCAAGCGCAAGACCCTGACCCGATACAGCTGCATCAATCGCAAGGCTGGTTTGACTGAAATTCATCATCCGTGGTTTGCCCTGCAGCCCTGCACGTTCAAGAAACAGCGGCCAGAGACCGTGAGAATCGCTGAGCAGCACCTGCCGGGTCAGATCGGAGGCATTTGTCACTCGTTGCGCCAATTCTGGGGAACAGACGACCATAAACTCGGTGGAAAAAAGTGGCACTGCTTGCAATTCTTTGCCCAACGGTTTGCGGCTTTGACGGACAGCAATATCAACACCATCCCTGTTGAAATCGGCAAGTTTCTCACGCGCATCAACCTGAACCTGAATATCAGGGTGCCGTGCTGTGAAATCATTCAGCCGCGGCACCAACCACTTGGACGCAAAGCTGGGCGTAACCGATATTGTTACCTGCCCATAGGGTGAAAATTCATCAACCGCGCCTTCGATCAATCGAAAGGCACGACGCAAGGGCGAGTGAAAACGCCGCCCGGCCTCGGTCAAGTTCAACCCACGTGGCAGGCGGTCGAACAGCTGCTCGCCCAGCCGCGCTTCAAGTCCGCGCACCTGTTGTGCAACCGCCCCTTGGGTAACGCCAAGCTCTTCTGCGGCAAGGCGAAAGTTCAGATGTCGGGCCGAAGCTTCGAACGCGCGCAGGGCATTGAGTGGTGGAAGGGCTTGCATGGTACCACACTGTAGATTTTCTACAGCATTAGGGCAGAAGAACTGATTGGTCAAATCTGTCCACAAGGCCCATGCTGCAGCCAGACAAGAAATGGAGCGAAATGATGACAGACAAAGTGGCCCTGATTACAGCAGGCGGCAGCGGAATGGGGGCAGACGCTGCACGGCGGTTGGCAGCTGACGGATTCAAAGTGGGCATTCTGTCTTCCTCGGGCAAAGGCGAGGCACTTGCACATGAGCTGGGCGGCGTGGGTGTGACAGGATCGAACCAATCCAATGATGATCTGCAAAAGCTGGTGGATACGACCATGGCGCATTGGGGACGGGTCGACGTGCTGGTCAACTCGGCAGGTCACGGGCCGCGCGCAGGCGTTTTGGAGCTGACGGATGAGGATTGGCATCAAGGCATGGACGTCTACTTCCTGAATGCAGTCCGCCCAACCCGTCTGGTGACGCCGATCATGAAGGCACAGGGTGGCGGCGCGATCATCAACATCTCGACCTTTGCGGCGTTCGAACCGGACCCTGTGTTCCCGACGTCGGGCGTGTTTCGCGCCGGGTTGGCCGCATTCACCAAGCTGTTTTCGGACAAGTATGCCGCCGAGAATATCCGGATGAACAACGTGCTGCCCGGCTTCATCGATAGCTTGCCCGAGAAAGAAGAGTTCCGGTCGCGCATCCCCATGGGGCGCTATGGGCGCAGCTATGATGAGATCGCTTCGGTCATTTCTATGCTTGCGTCCGAAGGTGGCGGTTACATCACCGGGCAGAACATCCGCGTGGATGGTGGTATCACCCGGTCTGTTTAAGCCATCAGGTTCGCGCCTTGATAAAATGCGTCAGTGCCGCGCCTGTTTCGAAATAGGCGCGGCGCAAACCTGTCCAGCTTTCGCGATGTTCTGGAACCACAGGCACGGGCAGGCATGACGGATCATCTTTCAGCAAGCTTTCCGCCATCAGCCGCCCGAACACCGTTCCGGGTCCGATGCCGCGCCCGGAAAACCCGTGCACCGACAATGCATTTGGTCCAATCTGGGTGATCTTTGGAAGGTGGTCCGACGTCATGGCAATGCGCCCATGCCACCCTTGCTCCAAAGGCTGCTCCGACAATTGAGGATAAAGCACAGCCAGTTTCCGTTTGGCCCAGGCAGAATGCGCCCCACGCCCCGCGTTGCCCAGATCACCCATACCCCCAATGATCATGCGCCCATCCTGATCTAACCGGAATGAGGTCATAATCAAACCGGTGTCCCAACATCCCTCGCCCTGTGGCAGGATGGTAGCGCGCAGGTTGGGCGACAGGGGTGCAGTGGCATATTGAAAGTAGTAGACCGGCACATAGGCGGGTGCCGTGTCCTTTAGCCTCTGATGATAGGCGTTTGTGGCCTGAATGATCGATCTGGCCTGAACCGTGCCGCTGGGCATAGTCAGAGCCCAGCACTCATTCCGATACTGAATGGTCTGAACCGGGCTTTGCGTGAATAAAAGCGCTCCTGCTTCTGATGCGGCCCGGGCCAGACCGACCACATAGGACAGGGGCTGAATTGTCCCGGCGCGCGGGTCGAACAGCGCACCGTGAAACGTTGTGCTGCCAGTTCGGGCAAGCGCAGCTTCGGCCGACAAAAGCTCTACCGGCGCGCCCGCAGTGCTGAGTTGTGCGTGCCGGGTTTGAATGTCGCGAAAGCCGGACGCGGAATGCGCACAATGCAGGGTCCCGTTTTGGACAGGTTCGCACGCGATCTTATGTGCATCGATCAACGCAAAAACATCCGAAGGTGCTTTGGCCAGCAAATCGATCAAGCGATCCCCAACGTTTTGCCCCAGATGCGATCGAATTTCGTCTGGGGGCAGCCAAAGCCCTGCATTCACCAGCCCGACATTGCGACCCGATCCACCATGTCCAATTTCATGCGCCTCTAGCAGGCAGACAGATGCCCCCGCTTTTGCTGCGGTAAGCGCCGCCGAGCAACCCGTATAGCCGCCGCCAATGACGGCCAGATCAACCGTCAGGTCGTCTGACAAAGACGCCGTCTTCAATGTTTCGCAGCAAGTGTCGCGCCACAACGCGTGTTCGGTGGTGTTCACTGTGAACCTCGGTGCATTGTCGCCCGGATCATTAGCCCACTTCTATCCCGTTGCAAGAGACCTTTGATCGTCGCGACCCATGGCAATCACAACAGGTGACCCCTCTTGTTCTGCGAGAAAGGCAGATTTATTCGCCATACCCCGCCACTCGGCCTGAACCAGCGATTGCGCCACCGCGCCACTCAGCGTTGCCCCTGGACCGGTCACGATAAACAAATCCGGCGCGAACTCGCGCGCAGCCGTTTGCACAGCGCGGGTGAAATCGTAGGCCTCGGTCACCTGATGGCCCAGGGTGTAATCCCACAACGCCGCGGTATCGCTTGCGCCCGGCCACCAGATCTTGCCGCGCCCGTCAATCAGGGGGTGCTTTGGTTGTTCGAACAGATCTGCGCCCAACAGCGCCCGACCTTCTGCTGCAACGGGTGCCTGCAGTCGGGTGTGGAACGCGGCGTGGTTCGGCAAACGCATTGGAAAGCGTTCCTGAACCGAAGGTTGGGACGCTTCAAAGGCCGCCAATCCGGCCTCGTTCCCTGCCATCACCAGCATCCCACCCAGATCAATCGACAATGCCAGATCATGGTGGTCCAGTGCATCGATACGTGCGACATCTTCAATCAGGGCAGTTTTTCGATCCGGGTCATTGGTCCAACTGTCATCCGTAGAGGGATAGACCAGTTGGCCGCCGATCAGATGCTCCTGCATCAAGGTCCCCATGGTGTTGACGACGCGAAACCCGTTCTCATCACTCAATGCGCCAGCGGCGGCGAGCGCGATGTACCAACCCATGGAATTACCTGTAACCGCCACAACCTCGATATCGTCGGCGAGTGATTGCGCATCAGCAAGCGAAGCCGCGTAGATCAAAGGCGAGGCCACGTCGCCACGGGAGTACTTGCCAACCGTAAAGCGCTTGGCGCCGTCCAATGCAGTGACCACTTCTTGACCGGCCTCAGCCCGAATGGCATCAAACTTTTGGAACATTGGCAAGCGTTCGGCATGGTGCCGGTGCAGATAGCCCAGTTCGGGTTTGTTATAGGTGCCCCGACCGGGGCAGATCACAACGGCAGTGCGGGTCATGTCTTGGCTCTGGTCAGTGCGATCGCCGCCGAAACGATATCGTCTTTCGATGGCAGAGGCGCGGCATAGGCCGGGCCGGTGGCGATGAAACTGTCTTCGGCCACGACGCGCGCGACAGAATTGCGCGCATCTTCTTCACAGAAAAACGTCATCAAAGCCTCGGATTGACTGCCAGTCTGGCGGCATTCATCAACGATCAGAACGTGTTTACAGCCTTCCGTCGCCTGCCTCAGCGCGTCGACCGGCAGCGGGGCCAACCAACGCATATCGATGATCCGAGTGTTTAGTCCAGCGGCGTGCAACTGTTGCAGCGTCTGTTGCGACAGGTAGTGCCCATTGCCATAGGTCACGATGGCCAGATCTGTGCCGTCGCCGTGTACCCCGACCTCGCCCAACGCGACCCGTTGATCGGGTGATGGGTAGGTTGTCATCCAGCCACCATCCTGCGGCTGGTGCAAATCCCGCATGGGGTAGAGCGCGATGGGTTCAAGAAACACCACAACCCGCTGTTCTTCCCGGGCCAGTCGAATACATTCGCGCAACATCTGCGCCGCGTCTGATCCGGTCGAGGGGCAGGCAATGATCACGCCGGGAATATCGCGCAGGACGGCCAGTGAGTTGTCGTTGTGGAAATGGCCCCCAAAACCCTTTTGGTATCCCAACCCGGCGATCCGTAGAACCATTGGGTTGGTAAACTGCCCGTTCGAAAAGAACGGCAGGGTCGCAGCTTCGCCCCGGATCTGATCTTCGGCATTGTGCAAATAGGCCAGAAACTGGATTTCGGGGATCGGAATGAAACCGTTATGCGCCATACCGATTGCCAAGCCCAGGATAGACTGTTCGTCCAGCAGCGTGTCGACCACCCGGTCTGGCCCGAACCGCTGCTGCAACTTTTGCGTTACGCCGTAGACCCCGCCTTTGCGACCAACATCCTCGCCCATGCAGACGATCTCGCCGTGTTCCAGCATCAGATCGGTGAGCGCCCAGTTGATCAGGCGGCTCATGGGTTGGGGATCATCCATCACACGCAAATCCCCACCAAACGCCTTGGAGCGGGCCTCGGCGCTGGGTCCGTTGGTGGGCGTGCAATCGCGTTTTGGCGGAACAAGACTGGCCATGACCTCTTGCGCCGTGGTCAGGTGTGGGCGGGTCGCGGCCTCGGCTGCTATGCGATCAGTGCGGGCGCAGGTTTGTTCGTAGATCTTCAGCGCCTGATCTGGGGACAGGGCAGCTGCCTGATCCAGAAGGCGCACGGAATGCAAAAGCGGATCATTGGCCTCATCCGCCTCAACCTCGGACTTTCGCAGGTAAGTAGTCGGAACGTCTGCCCCGGCATGGCCATAAAGGCGCACAGTCTTCAGATGCAGGAACGCAGGTTTGCGGCGCGTGCGCACATAGTCGGCAGCCTGCCGCGCAATCGCGTAAGTTTCGTAGAGATCGAGACCATTGGCCTGAAAATACTTGATTCCCGGCCGATGCTCCATCGACGCCTGAATCCAACCCTTCGGTGTTTTGACCGAAATGCCAATGCCATTGTCTTCGCACACAAAGAGCAAAGGCAAAGGGGTAGATTGCACACTGGTCCAACCAGCTGTGTTGATCGCGCCCTGCGCTGTCGAGTGGTTGGCAGAAGCATCGCCAAAGGAACACATCGCAATTCCATCCTCGGGCAATTCCCGATGCTCGGGATCATGACGCCGCGCTGCACCCAGCGAATAGGCCGCACCAACTGCCTTTGGCAGGTGGCTCGCGATGGTCGAGGTCTGTGGCGGGATGTATAGCGCCTTGGATCCCAACACCTTGTGACGACCTCCGGATGTCGGGTCTTCCTTGGAACAAGCAAAGCTGAGCAGCATATCCCAAGCGATCTGCTGTCCGGGCACCTGTTCGGCCCGTGCGATCTGAAAGGCCGCATCGCGATAATGCAAAAACGCGATATCCGTAGGACGCAAAGCATGGGCAACCGCCGCCATGCCTTCATGCCCCGACGACCCAATCGTATAAAACCCCTGCCCGGCCTTTTGCATCGTGCGACTGGTACGGTCCAACGCACGGCTGAGCACCTGCGAGCGGAGCAGCGAAACCGCGTCTGTCGCGCTCAAACCCGCCTGAGGCGGCGCGCCGTTGGGCAGATCGCCCTTGGCAACCCGAGACAGGAAGTTCTCATGAACAATCTGAGCGCGGTCCATGCTTTGGCCTTTTCAGTCTAAGTGGGGCGACCCCGGTTTTCGATGCGCCGGCTGGGAAATCCCCAACAAATCACACAATTCCTGTATCTCGCTGGCCCCGGTAAAACTCCAGTGATATTCAGACGCAAAGGTATGAGGATTTATCATATGATCGCGCCCCGCCGCTTTCTACCATCGATTTCGTCGCTGTTGGCATTAGAGGCTGTAGACCGTCTCGGCAGCGCCTCGGCAGCAGCCGAGGAGTTGTCGCTGACCCAAAGCGCCATTAGTCGGCAACTCAAGGCGATGGAAGAACAGCTGGGGGTCGAGTTGATCCAGCGCACCCAGATGCGGCTGAACCTGACGCCTGCCGCCAAAGACTATGTTCAGACAGCGCGGGCATCCTTGCACCAACTGGCGCAGGCATCCTTAAAGCTAAAGGCAAACCCGACCGGCGGATCGCTACACCTGTCGATCCTTCCCGCCTTTGGTATGCACTGGCTGGCCCCAAAGCTTCAGGACTTCGCCCGCCGCCACCCGGAAGTGACAGTAAACCTGAACACGCGCCTGCGGCGGTTCGATTTCGACACCGAGCCCTTTGACGCCGCTTTCCATTTTGGCCAACAAAACTGGAGCGGGGTGAACTACATGCAGATCATGCATGAAGAGGTCTTGCCGGTTTGCGCCCCGACGTTGCTACCGGAACGCGCAGAAAGCATCGACTGGCTGACCAATGCCCCCCTGCTGCACATCGAAACACGACCCGACGGGTGGGAACGGTGGTTCACCGCGCAAGGTCATCCGATCAAGGGATTGCAGGGCATGGTGTTCGATCAGTTTTCTACCATGATTCAAGCAACTATTCATGGTTTAGGCGTCGGGCTGCTTCCCAGCTATCTAGTGGCCGAAGACCTGAAGAATGGCCGCCTCGCGCAGGCCTGGGACGGGCCCGAGGTTAGCCTGGGCGATTATTATCTGGTCTGGCCAAAGGGAAAGGCCGAGTCAGAGCCATTGAAATCCTTCCGCAAGTGGCTACAAACGCAACTTGACCAGGCACCTAAACATAGCTGACAGGCAGAAGACCGCCCTTTCGCCACTACACGTCCAGAGATCGCGCGATCAGCTCTTTCATGACTTCGTTGGTGCCGCCATAGATCATCTGTACCCGCGCGTCCGCATACAACCGGGCAATCGGGTACTCCATCATGAACCCATAGCCACCAAACAACTGCAGACATTCGTGCATAATTTCATTCTGCACCTCTGAGCCCCAGTATTTGACCATTGATGCGGTGGCGGCATCCAACTCGCCTGCCTCAAGCTTGCCGATGCAATCATTAACAAAGCTGCGCAGCACTTCGGCCTTGGTCTTGCATTCAGCCAGCTTGAACCGCGTGTTCTGGAAATCCATGACACGCTGACCGAATGCTTTCCTCTCCTGAACGTATTTCACCGTCTCAGCGATGGCAAAGTCGATTGCGCCCAGCGCCATCAGGCCAATGGTCAAACGCTCCCAAGGCAGTTGCTTCATCAGTTGATAGAACCCCTGACCTTCTTCGGGCCCCAAAAGGTTGGTCATGGGAACCTTGACGTCTTCAAAGAACAGCTCGGCGGTGTCGTTGCCCTTCATTCCAAGTTTTTTGAGGTTGCGCCCGCGGCGAAAACCATCGGCCCCGTCGGTTTCCACGGCAACCAGCGATACGCCTTTGGCCCCGAGGGATTTGTCTGTTTTGGCCGCAATGATTATCAGGTCCGCAGTCTGTCCATTGGTAATGAAGATCTTGGATCCGTTGATACGATAGGAATTCCCATCCTTCTCAGCTGTCGTCCGAACGGCTTGCACATCTGACCCTGTACCGGGTTCGGTCATCGCAAGTGCGCCAACCATCTCGCCCGAGGCCAGCTTGGGCAGCCATTTCCGTTTTTGATCTTCGCTGCCATAGGCGGTGATGTAATGGGTGACAATGGATTGGATACCGTACCCCCACCCTGCATCCCCACGCGCGGCCTGTTCGTAGATGGTGACTGAATCGAATCCCATTCCGCCACCGACACCGCCGTATTCCTCGGCGATCGCCCCCGCCATCAGGCCGGTGTCGCCTGCTTTTTTCCAGAACTCACGATCAACGACGCCGTTGGCGGCCCAGGTTTCGACATTTGGGCTAAGCTCATCATCCATGAATCTGCCTGCCATTTCAGCAAACATCCGGTGTTCGTCAGTGACCCATGCGGCGGTGGAGGAAAACAGCGACATCTCAAACTCTCCGATCAGTGGTTACAGAAAGGCTATATTTTGCGAAGCCCTCTGCCAATCCGTGTGACGCCGCGTCGCAAACCGGCGCAACGCAACGTTCGCAGCTGCCTATGTCGGGATTTTCACAGTGCGCAAAACCGGAAAATTCAGGCGATCAGCCCTGCGCAATCTTGAGCAGTTGTTGCGCAGCCTCTTTTGCATCTTTGGCGGGGCTGGTGTTCTTCAAAAGTACAGCAGACACGATCGCGCCCTCTTGCAACAAGACGATCTGACTGGCCAGCTTTGCCGGATCGTCTACCCCAGCGTCGCGCGCCAATCGGGTGAAATGCTCCAACAGCAGGCGCTTGTGTTCAGCAGCTTGCACATGAATCGGGTGGTCGGCATCCTGATACTCGGCCCCTGCTTTGATGAACATGCATCCGCGAAAGCCGTCCTCCTCGAACCATTCTCTCAGCGCATCAAAGCTGGCGATCAGTTGTTCAGCAGGTGTATCCGCCACCTCTTCGATCCGACGCAGCAGCCAATTGCGAAAGCTCTCATCCCGCAGTCGCAGAGCCGCCAGGATCAGGTCTTCCTTGGTGCGGAAATGCTTGTACATGGAGGTTTTGGACACACCAGTTTCCACAACAAGCTTGTCCATGCCGGTGGCGTGAAACCCGTCTCTGTAAAAGACCTGCAGGGCCTTTCTGACCAGCTCATCCCTCTTGTTTGGACGCATGATTCGGCTCCTATATGTACCGATCTGTACATATATAATCGAACCATCGGGCGCAACATCACGATATTTAATACATTTTATCAATGCAGTACGTTACGGACGTTACTGCACTTTCGCATCTTGCCTGTTTTTTGCTTGAAAAAGGTTACCGATCTGTACATTGTCAATATAGTTTACCGATCTGTACACCTTAGGATTTACCCAATGAAACGCCATGCCAGCCCATTTTCCCCGCAATACGTCCCCTTCATGTTGACACTTGCCCTTATTGCCGCCGCACTGACCTGAAAGACAAAAAAATGGGCCGACCCCCTCTACCACCCTTCAGTCAGGAAACCGCCACTCAAAAGGTTCGGATGGCGGAAAACGCATGGAACAGCCGAGATGCGGATATTGTAACGCCGGCATACACAGACGACAGCCAATGGCGGAACCGGGCTGAGTTCCTGTCGGGCCATACTGACATCCATGCCTTTTTGACCCGCAAATGGCACAAAGAGCTGGACTACCGGCTAATCAAAGAGCTTTGGGCTTTTTCAGGCCACCGTATCGCTGTCCGCTATGCCTATGAATGGCATGATGACAGCGGACAATGGTTCCGTTCTTATGGAAATGAAAACTGGGCGTTTGCTGCAGATGGAAGAATGTCGCATCGCCACGCTTCGCTGAATGACCTTCGCATATCAGAAGATCAGCGGTTGTTTCACTGGCCGCTCGGCCAACGCCCCGATGATCACCCCGGGTTGTCCGATCTTGGACTTTAGGAGGATTTGTGATGCCACGTGCCTTTTCTGAACTGACCTTCACCCCCACCGTTCGCGCCCATCAGGAACGAATGGGGTCAGCAAAAACCTACGCGAAATTCATCGAAAGCGGACCGCAGCAGGGACATCTGATCGGAGACGCAGAAAAAGCGTTCATCGAGGCACGGGATGGGTTCTATCAATCCACGGTGTCCGAAACCGGGTGGCCCTATGTGCAGTATCGCGGTGGCCCCACCGGGTTCCTGAAAGTGTTGGGGCCGCAATCCATCGGCTACGCGGATTTCTCGGGCAACAAACAATATATCTCGCGCGGGAACTTGGACGGCAATGACCGTATTGCGCTGATCCTGATGGATTATGCCAATCAGCGCCGCCTCAAAATCCTCGGTCGGGTTGAATTCACCGAAGGCGAAGATGCGGCGGCCAGCCTGTATCCAGATGGGTCCGAGGCCCCCGCAGAGCGTGCCGTGATAATTCGCGTTGAGGCACTGGACTGGAACTGCCCTCGCCACATCACGCCCCGGTTTACCGAGGCTGAGCTGCGCCCGCATTTGAACACGCTGGGGCGGCAGCTGGCCGAGCTAAAGGCAGAAAACGAGCGGTTGAAACAGGAAGTCGCCAATTCAGGTTGAGGTCCTCAGCCGTCACAAGAACCTTTTCCAAACGTGAGTTCAGGCAGCAAACGCCTTATTGCGCCTAGGTTGGCTTTTCTTTGATCAGTTTTGGCGTCACGGAAGTTACAAAACATCCCCCAATCAAGTCCGCGCAGCCTTTACCATTGCTTCGATGCCCGCGGCGCAGAATTCGATCAGATGATCGACATCGGTCAAATCTCCGCCTTGCGCCAATGCCTCGACGCGCCACGCACTATTGAGATGTGCAAGCATCGCTGAAACCGAATAGACCTGTCCGCTGGCCAATAGCGCTGGATCAGTATCGGGATAAAGCGCCGCAATCTCAGCAATAAAACGGTGCGCAGTTGGGTCAAAACACTCGGCCGCAATTTCGCGCCAGCGCGGATCGACCGAGACATGGGCGACCAGACGCCCATAGGCTAACCATCCCGGTCCTCCCGTTTGTGCAAGCATCACATAGGGGCGGATAAAACAATCCAAAATGGCCCGCAGTGATAGCGCACCCTTTGCTTTTTCAATTTCCAGCGCCTCGATCCTACGGTGAGCCAGTGAGTTCGCGCGGCGGGCAACTGTGCGATAAAATAGTTCTTCCTTACCGCCGCCGTGGTGATGCACCAACCCAATCTGAACGCCCGCCTTAGCAGCGATATCCCGGATCGAAGCCCCTTCGAATCCTCGTTCGGCAAAAATGGATTCCGCCGCGTCCAAAATGCGTGCCTTGGTCTGCAGGGACCGCTTGGAAGGCGCTCTTTGCCTTGGTTTTTCAGCACTTTTGATCGTCATGAAATTCATCTTGCCTTATTTTGGTCGATCGTTCAAGTTAAGCGTCACGAACTTGGGGAGGGTTCATGACGGAGACGCGCGACACATTCGCCCTGATCGGGGCGGGCCCAATGGGTTTGGCCGCGGCCAAAGTGCTGACAGAACAGGGTATCGCCTTTCAGGGGTTCGATCTGCATTCGGATGTCGGCGGTCTGTGGGACATCGACGCCCCCAGGTCGACGATGTATGAATCCGCCCACCTGATTTCATCCAAACGGATGACTGAATTCACCGACTTCCCGATGAAGGATGCGGTCGCCGAATACCCTTCACACAGTGCAATGCGCGATTACTTCAGGGACTTCGCCGATCACTACGGATTGCGTGATAAGTATCTGTTCAATGCCGAAGTTACCGAGATCTCGCCGCTCGGTAAATCGGGCGACGGCTGGCGTCTCTCTTGGCGAGATCAGGATGGTGAACACGAGGCCGAATTCGCCGGGGTTCTGATTGCAAATGGCACCCTGTCAGAACCCAACATGCCCGCATTCCCCGGCACCTTTGACGGCGAGTTGATCCACGCGTCGCAATACCGCTATCCCAGCCAGTTCGATGGCAAACGTGTCCTTGTCGTGGGCGCAGGAAACTCCGGTTGCGACATAGCGGTGGATGCAATCCACCATGCGCAGTGCTGTGATCTGTCGATGCGACGGGGATATTACTTTGTGCCAAAATACGTGTTTGGCAAGCCCGCAGACACGATGGGCGGCAAGATCCGCCTGCCGATGTGGCTGAAGCGCAAAGTGGACAGTCTGATCCTCAGCTGGTTTGTTGGCGACCCACAGAAGTACGGCTTTCCGAAACCCGACTACAAGCTCTACGAGAGCCATCCAATCGTGAACTCACTGGTCCTGTATCACGCAGGTCACGGCGATCTGCGCATCCAACCGGACATTGAACGGCTGGAAGGAAAGACCGTTCATTTCAAGGATGGCAGCCGCGAAGATTACGACATGATCCTTGCAGCAACAGGGTACAAACTGCACTACCCCTTCATCGACAAAGACCTTCTGAACTGGCAAGGCGATGCTCCGCACCTTTATCTCAATGCCATGCATCCTGAACGGGACGATCTATTTGTTCTAGGGATGATCGAGGCCACTGGGCTGGGCTGGCAGGGGCGGCATGAACAGGCCGAGATGGTTGCCCGGTACATCAAAGGCCTTCAACATGATTGCCCTGTGGCCTCCGAACTGACCGCGCAAAAACAACAGGCTTACGGACGCGCCACCGGAGGCATGAACTACCTCAACCTCGCCCGCATGGCCTATTACGTCGACAAAGCCACCTATCGCAAAGCGGTTACCGGTTGGATCGCACGTCTCAGGAAAGCCACCGGATGAGTGGTATTGACGAGATTACGCTGAATTTCAGTCCGGGTTCGCTGACATTGCTGAACGCAATCCTGGCGATTGTCATGTTCTCGATAGCCATTGACCTGGCGCCTAGAGATTTCGATCGCCTGCGCCGGGCCCCGAAGCCGGTTATCGTTGGGTTGGCTTCCCAGTTCATCATTTTGCCCGCGCTGACCTTTGCGATGGTCTGGGTAGTGGCTCCGCCTCCTTCGATTGCATTGGGTCTGATCCTCGTGGCCGCTTGCCCGGGTGGTAACATATCGAACTTCATCACGCATCGCGCAGGTGGAAATGCCGCCCTGTCTGTGTCCATGACTGCATTTGCCACGATTGGGGCGATCTTTCTAACGCCGCTGAACATCGCTTTGTGGGGTGGGTTGTACCCCCCAACCCGCTCGATCCTACAGCAAACCGAGATCGACCCGGTTCAGATCGCCATCATTGTCGGGCTGATGCTGATTCTGCCGCTTGTGCTGGGCGTCACATTGAATCAGCGCCAACCAACGCTGACTGCGCGCCTGCGCGCGCCACTGCAATACCTGTCGATGGGGATTTTCATCGCCTTCATCATACTCGCTCTGGCTGCCAACTGGGGGTTCTTTCTAAGCTACGCCGGAGCCGTCGCAGGGCTTGTGATCCTTCACAACGCTCTGGCTCTGGGCGGCGGTTGGGTTGCTGCCACTATCACCCGCTTGTCCCCCTTTGACCGACGCGCAATCACAATCGAAACAGGCATTCAAAATTCGGGCCTTGGCTTAGTTCTGATCTTTGCGTTCTTTCATGGGTTGGGCGGGATGGCCGTGGTCGCTGCGTTCTGGGGGATATGGCACGCCATCTCGGGCCTCGCGCTCGCCTCGGTCCTGTCCAAAACCGAGGCCACACGATGACCCGGATCCTCATCACCGGCGCTTCAGGCATGGTTGGGCGCGCTCTTTTAGCCGAACTGCATGATCATGAGGTCTTCGCCACCGATTTACATCGCCTGGACGATATGCCCAGAATGATCAGTTTCCTACGTATGGATGTCACCACAGAGGACCCCGCACGGGTCATTGCTGAGGTCAAGCCTGATGTCGTTGTTCACCTGGCCTCGATCGTTACGCCACCGCCCAAAATGGGACGCGAGGCCGCTTATGCAGTCGATGTCGAGGGCACGCGCAACGTTGTAGATGCCGCCATCGCCAATGGCGTGCGCCGTTTGGTGGTCACGTCTTCTGGTGCTGCATACGGTTATCACGCAGATAGCCGAGTGCCTCTACGCGAGTGCGACCCTTTGCGTGGAAATCCTGAATTTCCGTATTCGAACCACAAACGGCAGGTTGAAGAATTGCTGGCCGAAACACGAAAGTACGCCCCGGAACTGGAGCAGGTTGTTCTGCGTGTCGGCACGGTGCTGGGGGAGGGCACCGAAAACCAGATTACCGCTCTGTTCCGCAAACCGCGCTTGCTGGCGGTGTTCGGGAGTGAAAGCCCGTTTGTCTTTATCTGGACCCGTGACCTGGCCCGCGTCTTAAAGCGCGCCGCCACAGATGGCCCGCCTGGTATCTTCAACGTCACCGGAGACGGCGCTTTGGGTATCACTGACCTTGCCAAAGCAATGGGAAAGCCAGTTCTGCGGTTACCCGCATGGGCGCTAAAGACGTCATTATGGTTGGCGCGGCCGTTGGGTTTGTCGCAATACGGGCCCGAGCAGGTTCGCTTTCTGCAATACCGACCTGTATTGGACAATTCAGCGCTCAAGTCAGAGTTCGGCTATACGCCCGAAAAAACCAGCGCCGAGGTTTTTGACCTCTGGAAGCAGCAGGCTGACCTATGAAAACTGCTATGATATCGGGCGGCGCAGGTGGGCTGGGTCAGGCACTGTCCAAGGCCTTGTTAACACGTGGCTGGCGGGTTGTGGTGTTGGACCTGAACGTCTCAGACATTGCGCCCACCCCGAACCTAGTGCCCATCGCCTGCGACCTGACGCAGCCTGAGCAATTGAGCAGCGCCGTCTCTGACATCATCGCCACCAGCGATAGCATCGATCTGGTCATCTACAATGCCGGGATCACCCAAATTTGCGGGTTTGATCAATCCGATGAGGCCAGCCATCGCAAACTGTTCGAGATCAACTATTTCGCGGCCGTTGAAATGGCACGTGCGTTACTTCCCGAAGTGCGAAAATCCGGTGGCGCACATCTGGTGATGTCATCCGTCGCAGGGTTCACGCCGCTGTATCATCGTACAGCATATGCGGCTTCCAAACATGCGCTGGAAGGATTCTTCAAGTCGCTCCGTTCAGAAGAGAAATCCTATGGTGTGACGGTACACATCGCGGCCCCGTCCTTTGTGGCGACCAACACAGGAAACGCGGAAGCACGGACTGATGGCACTGCCAGACCGGGTTCGGCGCGGGACGGGATGGATGAAATGAGCCCCTCTGAGGCAGCTGAGATAATCTTGCGCGGCCTTGATAGATCGCAGCCAACAATTCCTGTGGGTCGCGTGGCGCGCCTCGCATGGTGGCTCAACCGTATTTCTCCGCGGCTGTACCAGCGATTGATGGAACGAAAGATCAGTGGATCCTGACTTAATCCAGAAAATCGCAAGCCGACCCCTTGACCTTCCCGTCACTGGAAGCCCCATGTGAAAGGCAGACAAACTACGGGATGAGTCGGATGTCAGACGTTCGAACAGTTCAGCTGAACATTATCGGAATGGGATGCGCATCATGTGTTGGTCGCGTCGAAACAGCGTTGCGCGAAGTACCTAGCGTCGAAGATGCATCGGTCAATTTCGCGTCCGAAACAGCGCAAGTCACCTTCGCGGGCCCGATGTTGGACATTGCGAAAGCCTTGGACACCGCAGGATATCCGGCGGCGACGCGGCAAGTTGAACTTCGTATCGATGGAATGAGCTGCGCGTCTTGCGTATCCAAAATCGAGCGCGCGTTAGAATCCGCTGCTGGAGTTGTTGCGGCTCAGGTGAACCTCGCGACTGAAGGTGCGACGGTTACCTATCTCGAAGGATCAACCAGCCCGGAGGCGCTGTCCCAGGTTCCAACCGGCTTAGGTTACCCTGCGCGGCCGAGTTCGATTCAAGGTAACGAAGCGACACCTGACGCGAAAACCGAAGAAATTCAAAAGCTGACTCATACAACAATTGTTGCCGCCGTGCTGGCGCTGCCAGTTATTATTCTGGAAATGGGCGGTCATATGATCCCTGCTTTTCACCATTGGGTCCACGCAACCCTTGGCGCACAAACCAGCCAGTTGATCCAGTTTGCATTGACATCTGCCCTGCTGATCGGGCCGGGGCGGGTGTTCTATTTGAAAGGCATCCCGTCATTGATACGTGCCGCGCCGGATATGAATGCACTGGTCGCCTTGGGCACTGGTGCTGCCTATCTGTATTCGGTCACAGCCACTTTTGCGCCACAAGTGCTGCCCCAAGGCACTGCGAATGTGTATTTCGAAGCCGCTGCGGTCATCGTCGTTCTGATCCTGTTGGGTCGCCTTTTGGAGGCACGCGCCAAGGGCAAGACCGGTGCGGCAATCCGCAAGTTGGTAGGATTGCAGCCTAAAACCGCGCGGGTCGAACAAAACGGTACCACTGTGGATCGTCCAATCGCGGAAATTACTGTTGGAGACATTCTGCAAATCCGGCCGGGTGAGCGTGTGCCTGTGGACGCCGAGGTTCTGGACGGCACTTCTTATGTCGATGAAAGCATGATCACGGGCGAACCGGTGCCAGTCGGAAAATCCGCAAAGGATCAAGTTGTCGGAGGTACGGTGAATGGCGCAGGTGCGCTGCGTGTGCAGGCCAGCCGGATCGGTGCGGATACCGTGCTGGCACAGGTCATACGGATGGTCGAACAAGCGCAGGGCGCAAAGCTCCCGATTCAGGGGCTTGTTGACCGGATCACCTATCGCTTTGTCCCTGCTGTCATCGCAATTGCCGTACTGACGGTTTTTGCATGGCTGATCTTTGGGCCGTCCCCGACGCTGCCTTTGGCCCTTGTCGCCGGTGTTTCAGTTCTGATCATCGCTTGCCCCTGCGCCATGGGGTTGGCCACACCAACATCGATCATGGTTGGAACAGGGCGCGCGGCAGAGCTGGGTGTTCTTTTCCGCAAAGGTGACGCGTTGCAGCAATTGCAACAGGCAAAGGTGATTGCTCTGGACAAGACCGGAACTCTGACACTGGGTCGCCCTGAACTGGACGGTATTGTGACAACGAACGGTTTTGAACAGGCAGAGGTTTTACCCTTGGCCGCCGCGCTTGAAGCGCGGTCCGAGCATCCGATTGCAACGGCCATTTCGCGCGCAGTTCCATCTGATTTACCCGATGTCTCAGAGGTTCAATCCCTGACAGGTTTGGGCCTTCGGGGTCGGGTTGAGGGCCGCGAAATCCTGATCGGATCGCACAAGCTGATGGAGCAAAGTGGCATCGACATTTCGGATTTGCAGGCCGGGGCCAACGCGCGCGCTGCAGAAGGGGCGACCCCGTTGTTTGTGGCGATTGATGGTCAGGCCGCGGCAAGCCTAACCGTCTCGGACCCGATCAAACCGGGCACCCCGGAAGCACTGGCGCAGTTACACGAGATGGGCCTTACTTTGGCTATGGTCACCGGCGACAACGCACGAACAGCGCAAGCTCTAGCAGATCGGCTGGGGATCGATCATATCACCGCCGAGGTGCTGCCAGACGGCAAATTGAACGCGATAAACACGCTACGAAATCAGTATGGAACGCTGGCATTCGTTGGGGATGGCATCAACGACGCCCCAGCACTAGCGGCTGCCGACATAGGCATCGCGATCGGCACCGGTACAGATGTAGCGATCGAAACAGCAGACGTCGTTTTAATGTCGGGCGATCTGCGCGGCGTGACAAATGCCATGGAAATGAGCCGCCGAACTATGCGCAACATCCGCCAGAACCTGGGATGGGCGTTTGGCTACAACATTCTTTTGATCCCGGTGGCGGCCGGCGTTTTGTACCCGTTCGGAGGGCACCTCTTGTCGCCTGCACTAGCGGCAGGCGCTATGGCATTGTCGAGCGTCTTTGTCGTCTCGAACGCGCTGCGCCTGCGCCGTGTCCGCGCCAGTGCAGCGGAAACCACGTTAGCCACACCTAAGGAGGCCCATGCATGAATATCGGAGATGTCTCAAACCGCACCGGTCTTCCAGCCAAAACCATCCGGTATTACGAGGATATCAACCTGATCAAACCGATGCGCGACGACAACGGATATCGTCGGTTTCGCGAACAGGACGTGCATAAGCTTAGCTTTTTGGGACGTGCCCGTGCATTGGGGTTCACAATCGAAGACTGTCGCACCTTGCTGGCCCTCTATGAAGACGAAACACGTGCCAGCGCCGACGTCAAACGGATCGCGCGAGATCATCTTACACAGATCGAGGCCAAGATAGCGGACCTGAATTCCATGCGCGACACGCTTGGCCACCTGATCGACGCCTGCGCAGGCGATGACCGCCCAGATTGCCCGATCCTGCACGATCTGGGTGGCAAATCGTAACGCGGGGTTGCCCTTTCGGCGCAGCTTTGCTTTGTCTTTGCTGAACAATCCGGTCCGCTGCTCGGCAGGCGAAGGGACCGGTCAGCGGAGAGGATCACCAAATGGCAAAAGTTGCTTTCCTTGGCCTTGGCGTCATGGGCTATCCCATGGCTGGCCACCTACAGGCCGCGGGTCACCAAGTCACCGTTTTTAACCGTACCACCTCAAAGGCCGAGGCCTGGGTGGCTGAACACGGTGGCGCATTTGGCAAGACACCAAAGGAAGCCGTTCATGGGGCCGAGTTTGTCATGGCTTGCGTCGGCAATGACGACGATTTGCGTAACGTCTGTACTGGTGATGATGGCGCGTTCCATGGGTTGAGCGCGGGCGCTGTTTTCGTAGACCACACAACAGTGTCCGCCAAGGTCACCTGCGAGCTGTATGACGCGGCCAAAGCGCAAGGAAATGCATTCGTCGATGCTCCGATTTCCGGTGGTCAGGCCGGGGCAGAAAATGGCGCGCTGTCCATCATGTGCGGCGGCGATCAATCGGCTTATGATGCGGCAGAACCAGTGATGCAGGTCTATTCGAAGATCTGCCGACGCATAGGCGACAGTGGCGCGGGACAGATGACGAAGATGTGCAACCAGATTGCTATCGCCGGGCTGGTTCAGGGCCTCAGCGAAGCCCTGCATTTCGCCGAAAAAGCAGGGCTGGATGGCCGCGCAGTTGTCGAGGTTATAAGTCAAGGTGCCGCAGGCAGCTGGCAGATGGCGAACCGATACGAAACCATGCTGGAAGACCATTTTGACCACGGTTTTGCCGTCGACTGGATGCGCAAGGATCTGGGCATTTGTCTGGACACCGCGAATGAGACCGGAGCGTCCCTGCCCGTGACCGCTTTGGTCGATCAGTTCTATAAGGATGTTCAAAAGCTGGGCGGTGGTCGATGGGATACATCCTCACTAATCAAACGGCTTCGGGCACTGGACTAGGGAACCCAAGAACAAATGGCCGATTTGACTGCATTTTGGGTTAACGCGTTGCGCACGCATTGGGGGCTTGAGGTCAAGCTCTCGCGCCTCGATGGCGAATACGATCTGAACTTCCTGGTCCAGGCCAAAAATGGGCAGGACTATGTTCTCAAGGTCATGCGGGCAGGCTGCGCGCGTGAATTGGTCGATTTGCAGATCAAAGCGCTCGAACACATCGCTACTGAAGCTCCGGGACTGCCATTTCCCAAAGTGTTGCCGGATCTGAAGGGTGCGTTGCTTGTCGACATTCAGGACGAGACTGGCGAGCAAAGGCTGGCCTGGTTGCTGGAACGCCTGCCCGGACAGTGCTACGCCAAGGCCGCCCCCAAAAGCGAAGAACTGATCCTTAAACTCGGCCGCGTTCTGGGTGCAACGGATCGTGCTTTCGAGCAGTTCGAACATGACAGTCTTAATCGGGTCGGTTTCAAGTGGGATCTGACACAGGCGGGTTGGGTCGCCGACAAGTTAGAGGTGGTTTCCAATCCTGACCGGCGCGCTTTGCTGGCCGGAATCGCAATAGAATTTGATGGCATCGCGGGCCAGCTGAGCGCCCTGCCGAAACAGGCCATTCACAACGACGCCAATGACTACAACATTCTGGTCGAAGGTGAGTTGGGCCAGCGCCAAACAGTATCGGGCATGATCGATCTGGGCGACATGTGCGCGGCGCCGCGTATCTGTGATCTGGCCATTGCCGGGGCATACATCGTACTGGATCATCCCAAACCCGAGCGCGCCTTGACCGCTTTGGTCCGCGGCTACAACGCTGCCAATCGCCTGAGCCCGGCCGAGGTTGACCTGATCTGGCCATTGCTGCGGATGCGACTGGCGGTGTCTGTGGTGAATTCCACCCTGATGGCGATGGAAAACCCGGATGATCCGTATGTCACCATCTCTCAGAACCCAGCATGGAGGTTCTTGGAAAACACCTCGATCAATGGGGGCTTGATGCTGGCACGGCTGCGCGCGGCGTGTGGGCTGCCTGTCACCGATGGGGCGGAACGCATCCACGCCTATCTGTCGGAACATAGGGGGCATTTTGCCCATATGTTCGATCAGGACCTGGGCGATGTACCAATGAGGTCCCTTTCTGTCGAAAACTCGGTTTGGCCGCAAAACCCGTTTCTCATGCCATTGGAAGAGGCCGCGAGGGTTGGCGAAGAATTCGGCGAAGACCTATGGCTTGGTTACTATAACGAACCCCGCCTGATCTACACCGAACCCGGATTCAGAAAGGGGCCGTGGAAAGCATCCGACCGCCGTACAGTGCATCTGGCTGTGGATGTCTTCGCACCCGCCGGAACCGTCCTGCATGCGCCGATGAGCGCGCGGGTCGAAGCGCTCGAAAACCGGGACAGCCACCTCGACTATGGCGGCGTAGTCATTCTCCATCATGAAACACCCGAAGGTGATCCGTTCTATACGCTTTACGGTCATTTGGACCCCGAGGTTTGCGACCGCCTAAAACCCGGTGACCCGGTGGCGCAGGGTGCCGCCTTTGCCCGTCTTGGCGATGCCGGTCAAAACGGCGGCTGGGCCCCGCATGTGCATTTCCAACTGGCACTGACAACAGATGGGATGGAGGCCGACTGGCCCGGCGTCGGCGACCCGGACGAAATGGAATTGTGGCATGCCGTTTGTCCCAATCCGGCAGCCCTGCTGAACCTACCAGATGACAAGGTGTTCTACCGCCCCACAGACAGGCAAGCGATCCTGCAAGGGCGACACGACCATTTTGGCGGCAACCTCAGTCTGACCTATGATGACCCCGTTATGCTGGTTCGCGGATGGAAACATCACCTGTTCGACGAATGGGGCCGCCCCTATCTGGACGCCTACAACAACGTCCCCCATGTGGGCCATGCCCATCCGCGCATTCAAGCCGTTGCGGCAGATCAGTTGAAGCGGATGAACTCGAACACGCGGTACCTACACCCGGCGCAGACGGCATTCGCCGACAAGATACTCTCCAAACTGCCAGGTCAGTTAGAGGTTTGCTTTTTCGTCAATTCCGGCACCGAAGCCAACGAACTGGCCTTGAGACTGGCGCGTGCACATACCGGGGCTAAGGGGATCGTGACGCCAGACCATGGCTATCACGGCAACACCAACGCGGCTGTGGCCATCTCGGCCTATAAGTTCAACAAGCCAGGCGGCGTCGGCCAGGCGGATTGGGTTGAACTGGTCGAGGTTGCCGATGATTTTCGCGGGTCTTTCAAGCGGGATGATCCGGATCGTGCTGAAAAATTCGCAGATTTGGTGGACCCGGCAATCACCGCTCTGCAGAAAAAAGGGCACGGGGTTGCGGGTTTTATCGCGGAAACGTTCCCCTCGGTGGGTGGGCAGATCATTCCGCCCAAAGGTTACCTGCCTGCCGTTTACGAAAAAATCCGTGCCGCAGGCGGCGTTTGCATCGCGGACGAAGTTCAAACCGGCCTTGGACGGTTGGGAAAGCACTACTTTGGCTTTGAACACCAAGGCGCCGTGCCGGATATCGTGGTCTTGGGCAAGCCCATCGGCAACGGCCATCCATTGGGCGTTCTGGTGACGACCCGAGAGATCGCCGAAAGCTTTGACAACGGGATCGAGTTTTTTTCGACCTTCGGCGGTTCAACCCTGTCTTGCCGGATCGGCAAAGAGGTTCTGGATATCGTCGATGACGAAGGTCTACAGGACAACGCCCTACACATGGGATCACGTCTGATGGACGGGTTGCGCCAGATCGCAGCTCAATTCGGGTGCGTCGGCGATGTGCGGGGGATGGGTCTGTTTCTGGGTGTGGAATTGGTCAACCCGGATGGAACCGAGGGCACTGAAATCTGCAAATACGTCAAGAACAGAATGCGCGATCACCGTATCCTGATCGGCAGCGAAGGTCCAAAAGACAATACCCTGAAAATCCGTCCACCTTTGACCGTCGAGGCCGAGGATGTGGACATGATACTCTGGGCCTTGCGAGAGGTCCTGTCAGAAGTTGGCGAATTTGCCCCTGCCCCTGTGTGTGACCATGATCATCATCACGCAGGATGTGGGTGCTGCTGACTCAAAAAAACCCCGACTTCCACCAGGGTTTCGCTGTCAGGCATATCAATCTAGTGCAATACAGCCGAGTGAACTTTGTGACCTGTTGTTGGCATCGGCACGGCGGCTGTCATGCGACGCAGCGCCAGCCCCAGCTCTTCCGACAACGAAGCCAATGCAGGTGCGAAATCAGGGCGCACAATCAGCGACGCCATCATCATCGCGTCTTCGCGCGCGCCCTCAGACGCTGCTGCAATCATCTGGGCAAAACAATTCTCATCTGCACCGAGACACGCACATCCCAGCCCGTGACGCACCAATGGCCGGCGGCCATGATGGGCGCAAAGCGAGCACAGACGATCCAATGTCAGCATCACCGCTCGTCCGTGGTCGCGACCCAACGCGATGTCAAAATCGCTGGCGGCATCAGCGCGACCGCTTTTACCTTCGCTCCAAAGGCGCAGGTACATCACGGCACCGGCTTCGACCGGGCTGAGGTCAGACAGGCGACCAACGGCCGCCCCACCCCGAGACGCAGGTGCGCTCATTTTGTGAGGATCAATTTGCCGGCCCGGGTGATGCGCAGTGTGTAAAGCTGATCGCCCAGTTCGATATGGGCCAGGTTGCCACCTTTTGTCAGCTCTTCAGCTTTATGCGCGGGAAGCATCGAGACTGCATAGGACTGGCTGGGGTTTGGGGTCTGCGCGTTCATCGGACAACTCCAGAGGTTTTAAGGCAAACGGCCTAATCTGTTCGCATTTCTAACGATCTGGCTGACCTAAAATCAGGTTGGCTGATGGTTCCTGTGTTTAATCTGATTAATTTAGTAAGGTATGTCAAGTGCCGGTTCGAAAGAACCTGAAACCGGCATGATTGCGGTGCATCTCATTGCGCGATAGGTCTTGAAAAACGCGTGATATGGGCAGGTTTTCAATGAACACAGCAATCGTATTCGATCTCGATGGGACGCTGGTGGACAGCATTGGTGACTTGGCCGGGGCAGCGAACAGAATGCTGGCAGACGCGGGCCGAGATCCTCTGCAGCTGGACGTTATCAAACGATTCGTCGGCAACGGCCTGCCCAAGCTGGTCGAACGGGTTCTTCAGCATTGCGGCCTGCCAATGGACCGCCACAACGAACTTACCCAACTCACCCTTTCCCACTACAATGCTGCGGCCAGCGACACGACCGTGCTATACCCAGGCGTCCCAGAGGCCCTGTCTTACCTGCTGGCCAGCGGCTGTGTTTTGGGCGTTTGCACCAACAAACCGGAAGCACCAGCCCGCCATGTCTTGGATGCACTGAATCTGTCCCAATACTTCGATGTCGTGCTGGGAGGTGACACGTTGAACACACGAAAGCCCGACCCGGCCCACCTGATCGCAAGTTTCGAAGCACTTCCGCGCCATAACAAACGCCTGTTCGTCGGCGACAGCGAAGTCGATGCGGAAACCTCAGTTCGTGCGGAGATACCGTTTTTGTTGTTTACCGAAGGATACCGAAAGTCGCCTGTTGCCGAGATCCCGAACCAAGTCAGCTATAGGTCCGCAGCGGAACTACCAGCGTTGGTGGAGCGCCTGTCTCAGGAGCAATAAAAACTGAATGGAAGGCCTTAAAATTATTGAGGGGCCGACCGAGGGGGTAGAGGCCGACCCCTCATCGGGGAAAAGTGGTGTGGTCTGGGAAGACCTAGTGGTTGAGTCTTGTTTACCGACTCTTGTTGGCGCGCGAAATTGGGGGATTCCCGTAGACGGCCACTATTTTCCCGGTTTTGAGCGGGGTTGCCCTGCCCAATTCGCAAAAACAGCTGGTGCTTTGCCTTGAAACGCGGAACGGCGGCTCGACGGCTCGGAAAGCGGGAACAAAACCGCTGACAGGAAATGACTATCGGTCAAGGGCCTCGGATTGCATCCGAGCCAAATAAACTAAGAAGAGCCAACCGGTTTTGTAGTTTCGCGCTCGATCAATCGCACTTGCGTGCGTTTGACCTCCGATGGCTCAAAGGAGTTCTCCAGCCAATCCAAAACGGTTTCTGCAACCTGTCGACCAAAGTCATCGACACCGCAACAAATTGTGGACAATGCAGGCCAGCATTCTGCGGCCTCTTTGATGTCGTCGCAGCCGATAATCTGAAACTCTTCGCCAATGGTTTTTTGGGCCTTGTGACAGGCATTGATCATTCCAAATGCGACAAGATCGTTAAAACACACAGCCGCATCGTATTCCGGATGGTCTGTAAACAAAGAAGCTGCGGTGGTTTGACCGAATGAACGGCTGCTACGGCCCGTCAGAACCAGGGGCGGAAGGTCCTGTTCGGCCATGACCTCGAGATATCCTGAAACACGTTCATGCGTAACAGGACGACCTTCGAGCCCGCCAACAAACGCAATACGCCGTGCTCCTGCTTGCAAAAGAACCCGCGTCGCCATACGGCCACCGGTCAAATAGTCAGGCGCCAGGAACGGAAACTTGGCGTAGTCACTGCTGATCTGACGCATCACTTGTATCGTTGGCACGCCAGAACGTTCGATCGCGGCAATCGAATTTGCCACGTCGCCATAAGCGGGCGATAGGATCAGCGCCGACACACCATGTTCCAGCATCGCACCAATAACCTGATCCTGGATTTCCGTATCTTCATTCGTGTTTGCCACAACGACGGCATATCCACGAGATCCCAAGGCCATCTGCAGGGACGTAGCAAATTCTGTGAAGAACGGGTTGTTAAGGTCGTTGATGACCAACCCTATCAGTGCAGTACCGGAAGATCTGAGATTTGCCGCAGACCGGTTGTAGACGTAGCCGATCTCTTTCATCGCAGTGTGCACCAATTGGCGCGTCGCGGGCTTCACCTGCTCACTGCCCTGCAGAACAAGGCTTACCGTAGATTTGGAAACGCCCGCCTTGGTTGCAACATCTATGATCGTCGGTCTGCGCATTCAGCTTATTGCTCAACCCCATGAAGGTTCAAAAGTGTGATCATCCGCTTTTTGGCCATATCCGGATCCAGAAGCAATCCGGCCTGATCCGCAAGCCGGAACACTTCGGCATAGTGGCAGATGTCGCGGCTGGATTGGAAACCACCGGGCATAACAAAATGAGATTGCGCGCCGTTCAACCACGCCAAATACGCAATCCCTGCCTTGTAGTACCGAGTTGGCGCCCTGAAAATCTCACGACTGAGAGGGACGGTTGGTGCGAACAAGGAGTTGTAACGATCCATGTCATTCTGGGCGAGCGCTTCAAGCGCTTGACTTGCGGCCGGGGCAATTGCAGCGAAAATTCCCAACAAGGCGTGAGAATACCTCGATCCATCCCCGGCAATTAGGTCGGCGTAGTTGAAATCATCCCCAGTATACAGGCGAACCCCGTCCGGGAGGCGGGCGCGAAACGCCTCTTCATGCGCCTGATCCAGCAAAGAGATCTTGATGCCGTCAACCTTGCCAGGGTTTTCGGTGATCAGAGACAGAACAAAGTCACTGGCCTTCTCGACATCGGCACTGCCCCAGTAACCGGTCAGCGCAGGGTCAAACACATCGCCCAACCAATGCAGGATGACAGGATCCTTCGCCCCATCAATCAATGAACGATAGACATGATGATAGACATCTGGCCCAGCCTCGATTGCCGGAAAAGCGCGAGATGCCATCAGGATCAGCTGTCCGCCTGCCGCCTCGATCTGTTCTGCCTGCATCTGGTAGGCTGACAGAATACTATTCGCGGTTTTGAGGTCTTCAAGACGCATATGATCCGTCCCTGCCCCACATGCGACCCTAGGAGACAATGGATGAGATTTGGCGGCGACCATGGTGCGCTGGATCAACTCTAACGCAGTGTTCCAATCCACACCCATGCCACGCTGTGCCGTATCCATTGCTTCTGCCAGGCCAAGCCCTTGATCCCACAGCCCTTGCCTAAACTGTAGCGTTGCATCCCAATCCACAGCCGGACGTCCGTCCCATGGGTATCGCTCGGCCAGCGGGTCCGAGACCACGTGCGCAGCGGCGAATGCCGTGCGTGTCAAGGGCACTTTCGGTGCGCGCGGCACCAACGGTGTTCCAGACAACTTGTACGGTGCCAATTGGCCATCGAGTCCTGGCAAGGTCAGGGCCATCTCCTCAGACCTCCAGATCCAGGACCAAAATCCCGTCGATCCCGCCTATTGCGTTCTCGACAAGCTGCCCGCCCAGTGCCTTGTGGGTTTCGTTGGTCGCATATGCCTCAAGCGCGGACCAATCAGCGAAATCAATGACAAACCCGTGCATATAGCCACGCTCAATCTGTTCGGGGCTTTCGCTGCGACCCCCGGTAAACCCACCTGCCCCGGGCAGCGTCTCGGACAGATCAGATAGCCCTGCGTAGATTTTCGATATGGCCTGCTCGGTCACATCCGGGCGAAACTTGGTTAGAACGATATGGCGGATCATTGTGTTAACCCCTGATCTTGTTTGATCATGTCAGCGGCTTTTTCACCGATCATGATGGTAGGTGCGTTTGTGTTTGATGAGTTGACCGTTGGCATGATCGAAGCATCAGCGACGCGAAGTCCCTCGATCCCGTTGAATCGCAGGCGCGAGTCCAAAACCGCTTCGGCATCGCCGCCCATCCGACAAGTGCCCGCACAGTGGTGAGACGTCTTGGAATGCATGCAGATAAAGTTGAAATACTCTTGCTCAGTGCGAACACCTGGCCCTGGCAAACGTTCGGCAAGGATGAAGGGTTTCAAGGCATCTTGCGCGAGGATGTTCTGGACCAGTTTCAGCCCGCGGATCGACATCTCTCGATCATACGGATCGACCAGATAGTTCGGGTCGATCAACGGCATCGCTGCGGGATCAGCACTTTGTAATCGAACGCTGCCACGCGATCGAGGTCGTAAGAAACAAGCGTTAAGGGTTACGCCTCCATTCGGCATCGCTTCGACACCCGCTTCGATACCGGTTCCAAGCCCCAGATGCATCTGAAGATCCGGCGAACGCGCGTCTGGATCGGCGTACCAGAACCCTCCAGTTTCAAACAGGCTAGAGGCCACAGGACCTTTTCGGGTGAACAAGTATTGCAGGCCGGCGAAGGCTGAGAGATGCAACTTAGCAAAACGGTCGTACGTGTGTGGTCCCGAGACCTCACAAATCGAGTACAAATCTAGGTGATCCTGCAGGTTTTCACCAACTTGCGGCTGATCAAAGACCGTCTTGATGCCAAGGTCTTCCAGATGATCCGCCGGGCCAACCCCAGACAACTGCAACAAACGTGGAGAGCCAATCGCGCCAGAACAAAGGATGACCTCATTCGATGCGCTGAATTTTTTACCGTTGATCAACTCCACGCCCGTTGTCCGGCCACGATCCACAAGGATGCGGCGGACCTGGGCTCCAGTCTGAACGGTGAGGTTCGAACGGCCCCGGTTTGGAGCTATAAACGCCATGGCAGCTGACGACCGACGCGCATTTCGCTGGGTCAGCTGGTAATATCCGGCCCCGTCCTGTTTTTCGCCGTTTACGTCACGTGTTTCGGGAATTCCGACCTGTCCAGCCGCCTGAATGTAGGCGTCGCAAATCGGCAGGGGTGCGGCAGGCATTGAAACCCCCATAGGCCCGCCCCTTCCGTGGAATGTGTTGTCATACGTGTCGTTGTCTTCAGATTTCTTGAAATAGGGCAGCACGTCGGCATAGCTCCACCCGTCGCACCCCATCTGTCGCCAGTCATCGTAGTCCTGCGCGGCGCCGCGCGTGTAAATCTGTGCGTTGATCGCAGATCCGCCGCCAATCACCTTGGCTTGGGTATAGGTGAAAATCTTATCTTGCATGTGCTTCTGCGGAACGGTCGACCACCCCCAGCTGCCAATGCCTTTGGTCATTTTGGCAAATCCGGCAGGCAGATGGAAAAACGGGTGCCGATCGGTTGATCCGGCCTCGAGCAACAGTACATTGGCCGAAGGGTCTTCGGACAAACGCGCCGCAATGACCGAGCCCGCCGACCCGCCACCAATCACAATGAAATCATACCCTTCAGACATTCTGTTTTGCCCTCAGATCCTTGGTGTTCAAAGTCGCGAGATTGACAGGCCGCCATCCACTGGGATCACGGCGCCGGTGGCGAATTGCATCTGACCTTCAACAATCGGCAGGATGACATCCCCGATATCCTTCGGCTCGCCCCAGCGCGCCGCCGGGACAAGGCCACCCTCGATCCGATCTGTGTATTTGTCGCGCACCCCTACCGTCATGTCGGTAGCAATAATGCCCGGGCGCAACTCAAAGACGCCAATGCCAAGCGGGGCCATACGCACGGCAAAAAGCTGCGCCATCATCGCGGCGGCCGCTTTGGACACGCAGTATTCTGCGCGTTCAATCGACACCATCGTTGCGCTGACAGAGGTGACAAAGGTTATCGACCGATAGCTGTCCCGAGGCTGCGCCTCCATGCGTCGCGCTACGTGCTGAGCCAGAAAGAACGCCCCGCGCAGGTTGATATTCTGTACGGAATCCCAGTTCTCGGTCGTTAGATCCAGCATATCTCCGCGCACGGGCGCACCCACGCCCGCGTTGTTGATCAAAGCAGTGATCGGACCCAACTCAGCCTCGACCTGATCCAACAGCGTTGGGACATGAGCGATATCTGACACATCGTGCTGCACATGGATGGCGGCAGGGCCAAGTTCGGTCAATGCCGCCTTCACCGCGGGTGTGTCAGTGTCCGAGCGCGATGCCAATGCCACCTTATAACCGGCAGCGATCAGGGCACGGGAAATGCCCAGACCAATGCCTCTCTGCCCGCCGGTGACCAAAGCCGTTCCGCTCATGCTGCAAACTCCGTTTCGATAATGTGGCGACCCGCTCGCAAAGCGAGGGCGGCGATGGTCAGCGCCGGGTTTACGGCGGCCGAAGTCGGTAAGACTGACGCATCAACAATGAACAGGTTCCGATGGTCGTGGCTGCGGCAATGGGTGTCGACCACGCTGAGTGACGGATCGGTGCCCATACGCGCCGTGCCACACTGATGCGACGGGGTGCGCCGATCAAACGGACGAGAAAGAACGATCGGAAACCCGGCTTGACGGAGGTGCTTTTTTAAACGCGCGACCAGTGCTTCGTGCGCTTGCCAGTTCGAACGCTTCCAATCCAGACAAATTTGCTGGCCTCCGACGGTCACGCGGCTGTCGCGGTTCGGTAAATCCTCGGACATCGCGTAGAAGTCAAAACTTCGATTGGCGATAAGCGCCGCGATGGGGCCCGGCAGGTTGGTTTGTGAAGCAAGGATTGGACCAGTGATCTTGCCCAGCATCTGGATGTTGCCCAAGGGCAGAACTCCGTTGCCGGCAGCGTTGTAATAGTCGTTAAACATCAGAGTCTTCTGATATACGGACCGGTTTCGGCGCAGCGGGTGAATAGCCAGCACTGCCGAGCAATTGTGGTTCATGAAGTTCCGGCCTACCTGATCTGACCGATTGGCAAGACCAGTTGGACAATTTTCGTTCGCGGACTTGAGCAACAACACTGTGGATTGAACTGCCCCGGCCGCCAGAGCAATCAAAGGGGCTTCAAAAGTGCCTCGCCCTTCGACTTCGACGCCTGAAACGCGACCTTCATCACTGGTTATCAATCTCTGCACAGCCGCACCGGTCTGCAGTTCCACATTTGAATGCAACAAAGCTTGGGCCAGCGCATTGGTTTCCGCATCCATCTTGCCACCGCAGGTGTTCGGATAGGCATCCCACGTGGTTTGTCCGTGTGCCAGCCATCTGTCGATATCGACCCCGAGCGGGACTGACGAAGGGGTCAGACCAGTGCGCTGCAGACGAAGTCTGAGATCCGCAATATCGGGCTCATCTGGAACTGGAGGATATGGATAGTCACCGCTGTGGGGCGGCTCGGTTGGATCCTCGCTGGTGACACCGCGTACATTGTAAAGGGTCTCGGCCGCCTGATAATCAGCCTCGAGTTCTTCATATCGGATCGGCCAACCGGGTGATTGCCCGCCCATATGTTGGCGCGGTTCAAAATCCTCGGCCCGGTACCGTATCAGCGCCGCACCGTAGAATTTGGAATTCCCGCCCACACAATAATAGTTGCCCGGGCTGAAGAGTTTACCTTCGCCATCCTGCCATGTCTCATCGGGTCGAAAACGCCCGTCAGCGAATATCGCGTTTGGATCTCGATCCCAAGATGACGGGGTCAGACGTTCGCCCCGTTCAAGGATCAGGATTCGGCGCCCGCTCGGCGCAAGCACCGCAGCCAATGTCGCCCCGCCTATGCCGGACCCAATGATTATGACGTCGGCACGTGTCACGGAACGATCCGCATCTCGCTTTCAGGATCAAAGGCAACTGCCTTTTCCATGTTGACGGCAAAGTTGAAATCCTGACCTGCCGCAACCTCGGCATCCGAACGCATCCGGGCGATGACATCGCGCCCGCCCAATTGCATCGACACAAACGTGTCTGAACCCGCAGGTTCGGTCACAACGATACGGTTGGTCATATTCGCAATGTTCGAAGACTTTCGGTCGGCGCCATCCATATCGGTAATCGTTTCCGGTCGAACCCCCAGCAGGATGTCACGCCCGGCCCACGTCGCTAGATTGTCCTGGCTAAAGGGCAAATGCGCCGTCGATCCATCGTGCAGCACTACTTCGGCATGCGGGCGACCGTTCAACACCTCTACGCGCGCAGGCAACACGTTCATTGCAGGCGACCCCATGAAAGTGGCCACAAAGATATTGGCCGGGGTGTCGTAGATATCCTGTGGCGTACCAAGCTGCTGAACGTATCCGCCATTCATGACAGCGATCCGGCTGGACAGCGTCATGGCTTCGATCTGGTCATGCGTTACATAGACAATGGTAGTGCCAAGATTTTGGTGCAGCTTCTTGATCTCGGTCCGCATATCCACACGCAGTTTTGCATCGAGGTTTGACAGAGGTTCGTCAAACAGGAACACGTCAGGTTCGCGCACCAACGCGCGTCCCATTGCAACCCGCTGACGCTGACCGCCAGAAAGCTGCCCGGGCTTACGGTCCAGCAATTGTTCGATCTGAAGCAGACGGGCGACTTCGATCATGGCCTTGTCGCGATCCGCTTTGGGAACGCCATGCATTTCCAGACCAAACGTGATGTTCTGTCCAACCGTCATATTCGGATAGAGCGCGTAGCTTTGGAACACCATGGCGATGTTGCGGTTTGATGGGTGGACCCCGTTCATCACCTTGTCCTTGATCCGAACCTCACCACTGGTGATCTCTTCCAGCCCGGCGATCATGTTCAACAAGGTCGACTTACCGCACCCGGATGGGCCGACGAGAACCAGAAACTCACCTTCCTCCACCGAGATATCAACCTTGTGCAAAACCTCGACCGAGCCATAGGATTTGGTCGCGTTGTCTATGTCCAGAAAACCCATAAGGCCTTATCCTTTCACGGAACCCGCCATCAGGCCGCGGACGAAGTATCGACCAGCCACGATGTAGACGAGCAGAGTTGGCAAGGCGGCAAGAATGGCGCCTGCAAAATGAACGTTGTATTCCTTCACACCGGTTGACGATTGCACCAGGTTGTTAAGCGCGACCGTCATCGGTTGGCTGTTGGCATCCGCAAAGGACGCGCCAAACAGGAAGTCATTCCAGATGTTTGTGAACTGCCAGATGATTGAGACCACTGCGATTGGCCCGGAGCTGGGCAGAAGAATGCGCCAGAAGATCTGAAAGAACCCGGCCCCATCGATTTGCGCGGCCCGGATCAGTTCGGTTGGGAAGACAGCATAGTAGTTGCGGAAGTAAAGCGTCGTGAATCCGATACCGTACACCACATGCACCAGGGCCAGGCCCCAAGTCGTTCCGGCCAACCCCATCAGACCCAGCATGCGTGCCATAGGGATCAACACGATCTGGAACGGGATGAAACAGGCGAAAAGCATCAAGCCAAACAAGATAGTGTCGTATTTGAACCGCCACTTTGTCAGCACATACCCGTTCAGCGCACCCAGAACGGTCGAGACTATGACAGCCGGAACCACCATCTTGATGGAATTCCAGA
The DNA here is from genome assembly GCF_947504215.1 of uncultured Ruegeria sp. Taxonomy (GTDB): domain Bacteria; phylum Pseudomonadota; class Alphaproteobacteria; order Rhodobacterales; family Rhodobacteraceae; genus Ruegeria. The sequence continues at coordinate 829,376 of NZ_CANNGO010000001.1, forward strand.
AATACGGGCGCAGGCCTGTCGGCTCGACCCCGATTTGCGCCGACGACCAGGCTTTGATCCAGGGCTCAACGGTAAAGACCTGCGGCAAGTTCATCATGCCGCCGCCGGTAATCTCTTCCAGCGGTTTTAGTGAGTTTGCCAGCATCACGTAAAGCGGCAGAAGATAGAACAGTGAGAACAGTAATAGCACCAGATAGATCAGCGTGCGCGTGATGCGCCCGGTGCGGATCGCGGTATCCTGAGTCGCCTGAGCCATCAGCGTTTCTCCCGCAATTCAGCATAAAGATAGGGAATCATGATCGCTGCGATAGTCATCAGCATAATCGTCGCCGATGCAGCGCCAATCCCCATCTGATTTCGGGTGAAGGTGTAAGAATACATGAAGGTTGCGGGCAGCTCGGTCGCGCGGCCTGGGCCGCCTCCGGTCAAGGCGATCACAAGGTCAAATGTCTTGATGGCCAGATGGCTGAGGATAACAAACGCAGACAGGAATGCAGGTCGCAATTGCGGAATAATGATGCGACGGTAGAGGTTCCAGTTCGACGCACCATCCATCTGTGCGGCACGCAGTATTTCGTTGTCGATCCCCCGCAGACCAGCAAGAAACATCGCCATAACGAAGCCGCTGGTCTGCCATACGGCGGCCAGAACAACCGTGTAAATTGCGTAGTCTCGGTTTTTGATCCAGTCAAACTCGAAACTTTCCCAACCCCAGCTGTGCATCACGTTTTCCAACCCGATACCGGGGTCCAAAAACCACTTCCAAGCGGTCCCTGTCACGATAAAGCTGAGTGCCATGGGATATAGGTAAATCGGGCGCAGCAAACCTTCGCCGCGGATTTTCTGATCAAGGAAGATCGCCAGGCCAAGCCCGATACAGGTGCAGATCACGATATAAAGACCCGCAAAGATGCCCATATTGATCAGAGATGTTTCCCAATGGCTAAGCCGCCAAAGTTTGTCGTAGTTTTCCCAACCAACCCATCCAAATGACGGCAGGATGCGGCTGTCGGTAAAGGACAGGTAGACCGAAAACAGGATGAACCCATAAACAAAGACCAGCATCATCGCCAACGAAGGCGACAGGACCAGTTTCGGGATCCAGTTTTGAAGGCGTGTCTTGAAATCCGCGTCGGCTGAAACAGCCATGGCGCGTCCTCCTAAAGTGGTGGTGTTCTAAGGCTTGGATTGCCCTCTTGGGACAGGGCGGTCGAATGACCGCCCCATCGGGAGGATCACTTTTCGATCACTTGGCGATCGATACGGCGTCAACCAGCTCGACCACAGCTGTTTCGCTGTCGTACTCACCGTTGAAATGCGCTGTCACGACGTCATAGACCGCATTCTTGACCGACGCGGGCGCTGCGTGGCCATGAGCCATCGAACCAAACAGGTTACCCGATGCCGCTGCTGCGGCCAGATCTTTCATGCCTTGCTTACCGCAGGCGTCAAAATCTGCGTCGCTGACATCTGTACGGGCCGGGACCGATCCCTTCACGACATTGAATGCCGACTGGAATGCGGGCGACAGGATGGCACTGGCAAGTGCGGCTTGTTCTGCCGAAACCGAACCGCCCTGATCGAACATCATGAACTGGTCGGCGTTGAACGTGACCTGATCGGCCGTTCCCGGGAAGCGGAAGCACAGGAAGTCTTCACCCGGAACTTTGTCCGCATTCAGAAACTCGCCTTTTGCCCAGTCGCCCATCATCTGGAAACCGGCTTCACCATTGATGACCATCGCCGTGGCGAGGTTCCAGTCGCGGCCCGAGAAGTTTTCGTCAACGTTGTCACGGATAAAGGCCATGCGGTCGAAGGCTTCTTTCATTGCGTCTCCGCCAAGTGTGCCTTCGTCCAGATCAACAAACGCCGCCTTGTAGCCATCCGGGCCCAGGGTCGACATCGCAACCGCATCAAATATGGTCGCGTCCTGCCATGCCTGACCACCATGTGCGATCGGCGTAATACCCGCGGCTTTCAACGCCTCGACGGCTGCAACAAATTCGTCCCAGCTGGCTGGTTGCGCGATACCATTTGCGTCCAGCACGGCCTTGTTCGCCCAAACCCAGTTGGTCGAGTGGACGTTGACAGGCGCAGACACCCACTTACCGTCATGCTTGGCAAACGCTTTCAACGCGTCAGGTACAACGTTGTCCCAGCCTTCTTTGGCAGCAACGTCATTCAAGTCAGCCAGCGCACCCTGTGCGGCCCAGTCCTGAATATCAAAACCCAGACCCTGTACGGCGGTTGGTGCATTGCCTGCAGTAACGCGCGCCCGCAAAACGGTCATCGCCTGTTCACCACCGCCGCCTGCAACAGGCATATCGGTCCAGCCAACGCCCTGTCCTGACAAATCGTCCTTCAGGACGTTCAGCGCTGCGGCTTCGCCGCCTGACGTCCACCAATGCAGAACTTCGACCTCTTCGGCCTGGGCGAGGCTGGACGTGCACAGCAGTCCGGCCACAATGACCGACTTTGTCTTGAGTAGTTTACGCATTATGTTTCCTCCCTAAATGCGATCGTCGTTCGTTGAGCACCTTTTTTAAGTGCCTGTTGTTAGCTTTCCTGCACCCATCGCGTCCGGCTGTTGCCGATCCGCATAACCACAGATTTCACTTCAAAGAATTCCTCGAACCCATATCGTCCAATCTCTCGTCCCTGCCCTGATTGCTTGAACCCACCGAAGGCAACTTCGGGAAATCCATCCATCCAGGTGTTGGTCCAGACCGTTCCCGTTTCTGCACGACGGGCGAATTCAAGGCAGGTGTGAACACTCTCACTCCACGCGCCTGCGGACAGACCGTAAGCGCTATCATTGGTCAGTGTAACGGCCTCGTCCAGTGTTTTGAACGTCAGGATGGAAAGAACCGGGCCAAACACTTCGTCCCGTGCGATGGGCATGTCGGGAGTGACCTCGTCTATCACTGTTGGCTGATAGAACTGATTGCCCAGACCTTCGACGTTCAACGGAGCACCGCCAAGCACAACAGTCGCGCCATTGGCCTCGGCTTCCTTGACATAAGCATCAATTTTCAAGTTGTGCTGCGGGGTTACGATTGCGCCCACTTGCGTAGTTGGATCCAGCGGATCGCCGAACTTGACCTTGCGAGACAGGTCAACAACACGGTCGCGGAAATCTTCTGCAATATCTTCATGCACGATAATCCGACTGCTTGAGTTGCAGCACTGCCCTACGTTGAAATAGACACCAAAAACAATAGCATCCGCAGCAGCATCCAAATCGGCATCCGGGAAGATCACTTGGGGGTTCTTGCCGCCTAGTTCCAGAGCCACTTTCTTAAGCGTGTCCGACGCTGTTGCGCTAATGGTTTTGCCAACCCCCGTCGACCCCGTGAAGCTCACCATATCTACGGCCGGGTGGCTGGACATCAAGCTACCAACCGGCACACCGTACCCAAGCACAATATTGCAGACACCAGCTGGTAGACCTGCCTCGACCAGCAGCTCACCCAGCATCAGGGTTGTCGAAGGCGTCATCTCTGACGGTTTCACCACGACGGTGCAGCCCGCCGCCAGTGCAAAGGGCAGTTTCTGGCTGAGAATCCAAAATGGGAAGTTCCACGGCGTGATGATCGACACTACGCCGATAGGCTCTTTCAGAACCATGCCTACTATGTCTTCACCCAGCGTGTTGTGACTGTCCCCATGTGTGCTGCGTGCCAGCGAGGCCGCATAGCGCCACAAATCTGCAGCACCACCGACTTCTGCCTGGGACTGGCTGATCGGCTTACCGCTTTCCAGTGTTTCCATCAACGCGATGCGGTCGACATTGCACTCAATCAAGTCCGCAACTTTGAGTAAGATCAATGCGCGGTGTTTGCCAGATGCCCGGCTCCAGACCCCGCTGTCAAAAGCCGCGCGGGCCGCTTCAATCGCTTTCTCAGCCTCAGCCTCTCCGCCCAATGCGGATCGGCTGACGATGTGCCCATGCGACGGGGAGTGGCGTTCGAAGGTCTCACCAGATGCGCTGTCACAAAAAACACCGTTGATCAGGTGCCGACCTTCGAAAGGTTCGGGCAGATCGAAAGAAATTGCCGGGTTGATCGAAAGATCTTTCATCTTGTCAAAGGCCTGAAAACTGAGGGTTTCGTTTTTCCTTAAAGGCCGCAACACCTTCGTCGCGATCCGCTGAAGCCGCAGCCGCAGCGCTACCGAGGGCTTCGACGACGGCCTGCGTGTCTTCGCCAACCGCTGCATGGATCATGTTTTTTGAGATTTCCACGGCACGCGGGGACAAGCCTTGTATGTCAGCCACCATCTCAAGCGCGCGGGCCAGTGGATCGTCTGCCACCTCGGCCGCGAAACCTAGTTCAACAGCGCGTTCCGCCCCAATACGACGGCCAAACAGCGCCATCTCTTTCACAGCGCCTTCCGGGATCAGCCGGGTCAGCCGCTGCGTTCCTGACCAACCAGGCACAATCCCGACGCGTGCCTCTGGCAAGGCCAGCGTCGCACGGGGGGCCACAAGCCGCAGATCACAACAACTGGCCAATTCCAGCCCTCCGCCAAATGCATGGCCGTTAATCGCGGCAATCGTCGGCTTGCCCAGCCGCGCCAACCGGTCAAAAATCCGATGTCCGTCCCGCACCCAATGGCGCGAAAACTCAGCCGGGCTTAAGTCACCCCATGCGCCAATGTCGGCGCCGCAGCAAAACGCCTTGTGGCCCGCACCGGTTACGATCAAGCTTCGTAGTGAGCTGTCGCGCTCAACTTGCTGAACCCGCGCTTCCAGCGCATCCAACATCTGCTTCGTTAAAGCATTCAGTTTGGCCGCGTTGTCCAACGTTAAGACTGCCGTTGACCCGTCGATATGAAAACCAATCCCGCTCATGGGGTCATCCCCATCGGGCCTTCGGCAAAAAGCTTACCGGGCATGAGTTTGGCGTTTTCTGCCACGGATATACGCCCGCCGGACGCGTCGACGATATCGCGTTGCGGATCAATACCGGGCATGATCTCGTTCGCGACCAAACCGCCCTCAGTCAAGCGGATCACGCAACGCTCGGTGACGTATAGAACGTCTTGACCCGTCTCGCGCGCACGGCGCCCCGAGAAGGTGACATGTTCGACCTGGTCCACCATCTTGGTGAATTTTCCGGGCGCTGCGACTTTGATACCATCTGATCCCAGATCGATCTTGGCGCCTGCCTCGAACCAACCGGAAAATACGATTTTCTTCGCCCGCGCGGTTATATCAACAAAACCACCGCATCCCGCTGTCAGGTAAGGTTTTTTGCCTAACTTGGAGACGTTCACATTGCCTTCGACATCCACCTCGAGGAACGACAGGAAAGACATATCGAACCCACCGCCCTGAAAGTAGATGAACTGTTGTGGCGACGGTACGTAGGCATGGGCATTGGACGCGCATCCAAACGCAAATCCAGTCAGGGGCACACCACCCACGGCACCTTGCTCAATGGCCCAGGTCACTGCCTGCGGGTGGCCCTCTTCCAGTAGAATACGCGGGACCATTGCGCTGATCCCAAAGCCCAGATTCGCGCTCATCCCCTTGCGCAACTCCAAAGCGGCCCGGCGCGCGATGACCTTCTCGACACCGTGTTCTGCTAGAGAAAAACTATCCCAGGGACGCATGACCTGTCCTGATATCGCCGGATCATAGGGTGTCTCAGTGGTCTGTTTCTGAAGCGGGTCCTCAACAATCAGGTCAACCAGATGACCCGGGACACGCACATCATGGGGCCGCAGACTGCCCGCAGCAGTGACTCGCTGAACCTGTGCGATCACCAGCCCACCGTGGTTGCGCACGCAGATTGCCTGCTCCAACCCACCCAGATACGCACCTTCATGTTCGTATGTCAGATTTCCGAATTCATCCGCCGTGGTGGCGCGCATAATACAAACGTTCGGAACGATGTTGGGAAAGTGTAACCAGGTCTGACCATCGAATTCTGCCCGAGCCACGATCGGTGCATCCGCACCGCGCGCATTCATCGCACAGCCTTCTCGGACCGGATCAACAAAGGTATCCAATCCGACTTGGGTTAACACGCCGGGCCGCCTTGCAGCAGCCTCGCGGTGCATATCGTACAGAATGCCCGAGGGAACGTTATAGGCTGCCACCCGATCCTCGACGATCATCTTCCAGATTTCAGGCATCTCAAGGCTTGAAGGGCCCGAAGGGTACGATCCGGCCAAAACGCGGCTCAGCAGCCCGTCTTGGGCCAGATGCTCCATACCCTTTACCCCGTACATGTCCCCTGCCGCGATGGGGTGAAGTGTTGTGATGTTGCGCGGATGCCCTTCGGCCTGAAACCGCTGACCTATGGCTTCGAGTACTAGATCGGGGCATCCCAAGGCGGAAGATGACGACACCGTCACCACTGCATCGTCTGGGATGCGAGAAACAGCCTGGGATGCGGATACAAGCTTGGCCATCAGAGCCCACCGTAATCGACATTAACCCGCTGCCCTGTCGCGGCAGCTTTACGCACGCAAAGTGCCACAGAAAGAGATTTTACCCCATCCGGGCCATCGGCGGCAGGCCGACCCTGTCCTGTGGCGGCGGCAACAAACTCAGAAACGCCTTGAACATACAGGTCATGATCCGAGTACGAGATGTTTTCCTGACCGGCCTCGGTCACCAAGGTGATGTCGCCAATCGGGCTTTGGGTCATAATGCCCTTTGCAAAAATCGTTCCGTGCGTTCCGTGCACCTCCAAACCTGATCCGGCAAAAGGGTGCGTAAAGCTCTCATGTGTCATGACCATCGCACCGGAGGGCATGGTCCAGACAGACATGCAAGAATCCTCGACCCCCTGCCCCATGCCCGAGCTAGCCATCTGAGCCACGACCGAGGCCGGATCCTCCTGCAGCAGGAAGCGCGTAACATCTGCGTCATGCACCACAATGTCAGGAATCACGCCGCCCCCGGCACCTGCATCGTTTATCCGCCACCCTTGTAGATTGCCTGGTAAGTGAACGGCATGATGAATGCGCAACGACAGTACCTGCCCCACGCGCCCTGCAGCAATCAGATCACGAATCGCGCGATGGCTGCCCGAACAGCGCAGGTGGTGATTGGTGCCAAAGACGGCATCCGCCGCCTCGGCCGCGCGCACCATCTCGATTGCCTCTTCCTGGGTCATCCCCAATGGCTTTTCGCACAACACGTGTTTGCCTGCCGAAATGGCGGCCGTGGCCTGCGCATGATGCTTTTCGTTGGTGGATGAAATGTAGACAGCCTTTACCTTGGGATCAGAAAGCGCTTCGGACAGGTTGGTCGTCGCGCACGCAATTCCATGATCATCGGCCCATACCTGAACCCGTTCAGGAGAGTTGCTAACGATCCAGGTCACATCGTGCCCCGGTTGTTGGCGTACTGCGTTCAGCATGTGTTGGGCAGCGATTGTACTTGCTCCAACAAAAACCCAGTCCATTTCAGATCCCCCAATTAGAACGTTCCAATTCACTACTGGAACGTTCCAAACTTAGCAATAAGAAAATTCAAATCACGTCTGATCGGGGTAGTATGGCCTAAACGAGCCAAAGAGTTTTGGCTGCCAGAGACCATTGCAGAAAGCCATTTCAGCATCGGTTTGACTTTGCCCTGTGCTGGGTCGTACCCTGGGTCAGGTCACAGTCTCAGTCGACGGGCGCCGTTCAGCCCGCACTGTTCAGCGCACCCAACATTCCGGTTTCTTTGACCGCCTCCATCGCGACAAATGTGGATGTACTGGCGACATGCGGCAGGGAAGAGACCTTCTCAGCTAGCACAGCGCGATACTCTGACATCGAACCGGTGCGAATTTTCAATAGGTAGTCGAAATTCGAGGCGATCATATGCGCCTGTTCTATTTCAGCTACCTTTCGAACCGCCGCATTGAACTCAGCCAGCGCCTTTTCACGGGTGTCTGCCAAACGCACCTCGACAAAGGCAACGTGATCCAACCCAAGACGGATCGGGTCCAACATGGCGCGATAACCGGTGATGATTCCATCGGCTTCCAACCGTTTCAGACGTGCCTGCGTGGGCGATTTGGACAGCCCAATCTTTCGGGCGAGATCCGCAACCGAAATACGTCCGTCTTCGGCAAGCACCTTAACGATAGAGCGGTCAAACCGATCCAACGTTGGAAAGTCTTTTTGCATCTCAGTTCCCTAAATCTTCAGGCGATTAGACCACAATACAGCAAAACTCGGTCCGTTGTCCTGTCATTTAGCGAATATACTAACAAAAAGCCCGGAGAAACCATGTCACATAACCTGCGTACCCGTATCGATACCCTGACCTATGCGGACCAGACCGCAATTCTTGATGCCCTGATCCATCAGGCGGCCCTTACGGACGCAGATCGCAGTGCAGTTTGCGATGCAGCCGCGCAGCTTGTTCGAGACATCCGATCGAACACATCACCCGGTATGATGGAGGTCTTTCTGGCCGAGTATGGCCTGTCCACAGACGAAGGCATCGCCTTGATGTGCCTTGCCGAAGCGCTGCTCCGCGTTCCCGATGCGGATACGATCGACGCGCTGATCGAAGATAAAATCGCGCCATCGGACTGGGGTAAACATCTGGGACAGTCCTCATCATCTTTAGTTAACGCATCAACCTGGGCGTTGATGCTGACGGGCAAAGTCCTGGATGAAGGCAAGGCATCGCCGGTCGGTACATTGCGGGGTGCGATCAAGCGTCTGGGCGAGCCGGTGATACGAACCGCCGTGGGACGCGCCATGAAAGAGATGGGGCGCCAGTTTGTGCTGGGCGAAACGATCCAGTCCGCGATGAAACGGGCCAGCGGGATGGAGGAGAAAGGTTATACCTACTCCTATGATATGCTGGGCGAGGCTGCGCGGACAGACGCGGATGCGGCGCGGTATCATCTGTCATATTCCCGGGCCATCGCCGCGATTGCCGAAGCTTGCACACACGACGACATCCGTGCCAATCCCGGTATCTCGGTCAAGCTGTCGGCACTGCACCCAAGATACGAATTGGCCCAGGAAGAACGGGTGATGAAGGATTTGGTCCCGCGCCTGCGCTCTCTTGCACTGCTGGCGAAATCGGCCGGAATGGGCTTGAACGTTGACGCCGAAGAAGCTGATCGCCTGTCGCTGTCAATGCAGGTGATCGAAACGGTGATGGCCGAACCGGCGCTGGCCGGTTGGGATGGCTTTGGCATTGTTGTTCAGGCTTACGGCCCGCGTGCCGGGCTGGTTCTGGATACGCTTTACGAGATGGCCCAAAGACACGACCGCAAACTCATGGTCCGTCTGGTCAAAGGTGCCTATTGGGACACCGAAATCAAACGCGCGCAAGTCGAAGGTGTCGACGGCTTTCCGGTGTTTACCCACAAGGCTGCAACCGATGTGTCCTACATCGCCAACGCCCGTAAGCTTTTGGGTATGACCGACCGCATCTATCCTCAATTCGCCACGCACAATGCGCATACCGTCAGCGCGATCGTACACATGGCCGAGGATCAACAGTATGAATTCCAGCGCCTGCACGGCATGGGTGAGACACTGCATCAGATTGTGAAGGACCAACAGGATACGCGCTGCCGCATTTACGCTCCGGTTGGCGCACACCGTGACCTGCTGGCCTATCTGGTCCGACGGCTGTTGGAAAACGGGGCAAATTCGTCCTTCGTCAATCAAATCGTAGACGAGAACGTGCCGCCGGAAGAGGTCGCTGCAGATCCCTTTAGCACCATTCAGACACCGCCTGCCCCTTTGCCGACCGGACCAGAATTGTTCCAGCCTGAACGACCAAACTCAAAAGGCTTCGATCTGTATCACACCCCGACGCTTGACATGATCGACGCCGCGCGGGACCAGTTCCGAACCTCTGATTGGCATGCTCGACCGCTATTGTCAGACAAAGCCAAGCCAGGGTCAGATGAACCCATCGTCAACCCAGCCGATCCCCAAGACGTGCCCGGTACTGTTTCGCAGGCGAGCGCTGAAGATGTCGAGCTGGCGCTTGCGTCGGCAAGCCAATGGCGCGTTCAGGCCACCGAACGCGCCCGTATCCTGAACGCTGCAGCGGATCTATACGAAACGCATTACGGTGAACTCTTTGCCCTTTTGGCACGTGAAGCGGGAAAGTCTCTGCCCGATGCGGTTGCGGAACTGCGCGAAGCGGTCGATTTCCTACGCTACTACGCCGCCAATATCCCGGATTCCGATCCAGCTGGTACGTTCACTTGTATCAGCCCATGGAACTTCCCATTGGCCATCTTTTCCGGTCAGATCGCGGCAGCTTTGGCCACGGGCAATGCAGTTTTGGCAAAGCCTGCGCCACAAACACCTCTGATCGCACACCGTGCGATTCAACTTTTGCATGGGGCCGGAGTGCCCCGCGATGTGTTGCAATTGCTGCCGGGTGGCCCGGCTGTTGGCGCGGCATTGACCTCGGATGCGCGCGTGTCCGGTGTGGCCTTTACTGGATCAACCGTCACGGCGTTGAAGATCAGAACAGCAATGGCCGAGAACATGCGCCCCGGAACGCCGCTGATTGCGGAAACCGGTGGTCTTAACGCAATGATCGTCGACAGCACAGCCCTGCCCGAGCAGGCCGTTCAGTCCATCATCGAGAGCGCGTTTCAGTCGGCAGGTCAGCGATGCTCGGCGCTGCGCTGCCTGTATCTGCAGGAAGACATCGCCGAAGATGTACTGACAATGCTCAAAGGCGCGATGGACGCCTTGTCGGTTGGGAACCCATGGATGATCTCAACCGATTGCGGTCCGGTCATTGACGAACTGGCATGTCAGGGCATCGCGGATCATGTCGCACAGGCGCGCAGCGAGGGGCGGGTTCTCAAGGAACTTGGCGCACCTAACAAAGGAATATTTGTTGCCCCCACATTGATCGAGGTCTCGGGTATCTCGGCCATGGAACGCGAGATCTTTGGTCCCGTCTTGCACGTTGCGCGCTTCAAAGCTCAGGAAATCGACAAGGTCATCGCCGATATCAACGCTACCGGCTACGGGCTGACCTTTGGCCTCCATACCCGGATTGATGACCGGGTGCAGCACGTCACCGAATCGATCCACGCGGGCAACATCTATGTGAACCGCAACCAGATCGGAGCCATTGTCGGATCGCAACCGTTTGGTGGGGAAGGTCTTTCCGGCACCGGGCCGAAGGCGGGCGGACCCAATTATATGGCCCGGTTCTGTGCACCGGATCGCCAAGCTGCGACGGGTACTTGGGACGCCAAGGCAGATCTGCCCGCGCCGCAGGCGCAACCTGCCGCGATCAAAACCCAATCTCTGCCAGGTCCAACCGGCGAGTCCAACCGCCTGAGCGAATACCCTCGCCCACCGTTGTTATGCATGGGTCCCGGAGAAACCGCGGCGCGCGCGCAAGCGGAGTCTGTGATGACCCTTGGTGGGACTGCAATTCAAGCGACGGGCATGCTGGACCTGCATCGGTTGGAAGACCTGACCGAAATCTCAGGCGTCTTGTGGTGGGGCGATGATGAGACTGCACGTCAGATCGAGCTGTCTCTGGCCCGACGGGATGGCCCTATCCTGCCCCTGATCCCGGGGAAGCCAGACCGGACGCGTGTACTGGGCGAACGTCATGTTTGCGTCGATACCACAGCAGCGGGTGGCAACGCCGCCTTGTTGGGTGGTGCGGCATAACCTTGCCTTGACGCTGGGCGCGGAAAAGCCCAGCGTCGCGCCATGTTTCCTATTCGCGACCATAACCCTTCGGGGCGTACCCCTTACGTCGTCTATGCCCTGATGGCGGCGAACATTCTGATCTTCCTCAGCTATGCCGGGATCATGAATGACGCGCCACTGATCAACAGGTTCTATTTCGATTACGCGATCATCCCGGCGCGGATCAGCGACGGGGTGGCCTTCGAGACCTTCGTGACGTCAATGTTCCTGCATGGCGGCTGGATGCATCTGGCGGGCAACATGCTGTTCCTGTGGATCTTTGGCGACAACCTCGAGGACGAAATGGGCCATGTCCTGTTTCTTGTCTTTTACCTCGTCGCAGGCATCGGAGCCGGTCTGATCCATGTGATCACCGCACCCGAGTCGGTTGTGCCGACAATAGGGGCCTCTGGCGCGATTGCTGGTGTCATGGGCGGCTATCTGCTGCTGTTCCCGAAGGCGCGTGTGGATATCTTGCTGATCCTGATCGTCTATTTTCGCGTGTTCACGATACCAGCCTTTGTGATGCTTGGCGTCTGGCTGGGCATGCAGTTTCTTGGCAGCCTATCCAGCAACCCGGACGAAGGCGGCGTCGCCTATTGGGCACATACCGGCGGGTTTGTCGTCGGGTTGCTTCTATGCGTTCCGCTGTGGCTTAAGCGAGGGGGCATGGCGTTTTGGAGTCAAACCCACGGGCACCCACCACATCCAGAGGCAAAATACCCCTTGTCCCGTTCGAGAATTCCAAAGATTCCGCGCAAGTGACTGTGGCCAGCCCAAGTAAGGAGCTTAGTCTCGGATCACTTTGGCGAACGTGTCAAAGATCGGTTCGTTCGCACAAATGACTTCACCGTCAGTCAGAATATCACCTTCGGGATTCAGAGGCTGCACAAAACCGCCCGCTTCTTTCACGATGATGATCCCTGCCGCCATGTCCCATGCGTTCAACCGGCGTTCCCAAAACCCTTCGTAGCGACCGGCGGCGACATAGGCCATGTCGAGCGCGGCAGCACCCCAACGGCGGACACCGGCGCAAGCGGGCATCAGACGCGCGAGATCTTGCAGTGTAGCGGGCAGGTCTGAACGGCCGCCAAATGGCAACCCTGTCGAGAAGATGGACTCGATCATGCGATGCCGTCCAGACACGCGAATTCGCATATCGTTCATCCAAGCGCCTTCACCTTTTTCGGCAAAGAACATCTCGTCCTTAGCAGCGTCGTAGATCACACCAGCGACGATATTGCCTTTGTGCTCAAGGGCAATTGAAACGGCCCAATGCGGCAAGCCATGCAGGAAGTTGGTCGTACCATCCAGGGGATCGACAATCCAGCGGCGGGTTGGATCTTCACCGTCGATCGACCCGCCCTCTTCGGCCAGCCAGCCGTAAGTCGGGCGCGCGCCCAGAAGTTCTTCCTTGAGAATTGCTTCAGCAGCGATATCAGCCTTGGAGACAAAATCACCCGCGCCCTTCATCGACACCTGCAAGTTCTCGACTTCACGAAAATCCTTGACCAAAGAACGGCCCGCCTTGCGCGCGGCCTTGATCATGATGTTGAGATTTGCACTGCCAACCATTGTCCAAAGGCTCCTGTCCGGTCAAACCGCGCGTATACTGACGCTAGGCGCCCTTGCCAAGAGGAATGATGCGCATAGCTGCCCCGCAAGAAACGCCGCTACTGAGCCTGCAGCTTACGCGCCTCGTCACGCGCCAGTTTCACCAGCTCTTGCACAAAGGGTTTTTCCAAATCTTCGGAGCGAACGGCTGCATACAGGCGGCGGGTTATACCTTCTTTTGTCAGTGGTCGCGTAACATAGTCCGAGTTGTATTTGACCTCTCGTACGACCCAATCCGGCAGGACCGAAATCCCGCGATTAGATGCGACCAACAGCAATATGACTGCCGTCAGTTCGACCTGTCGGATCGTTGCCGGTTCGACCCGTGCAGGGATTAGCAACTGGCTGAACACGTCCAGCCGTGTTCGTTCCACCGGATAGGTAATCAGGGTCTGGCCACGGAAATCTTCGGCTTCGATGAATTCCTTTTGCGCCAACGGATGCGAAGAGGCTGCAACGAATACCGCGTTATAGTCGAACAGTTCGACAAACTCGACACCTGGCAAATCCTCGGGATCCGAGGATACAACCAGATCGACCTCTTCCTTTTGCAACGCAGGCAGTGCGTCGAAGGCCAAACCCGGACGAATGTCGACATCCACGTCACCCCAGGACTTTCGAAACGCCTCAAGCACCGGGAACAACCACTCAAAACAGGCATGGCATTCAATTGCGATATGCATTCGGCCAGTGCGGCCATCCCTGAGCGATGAAAACTCGTGCTGTGTGGCCTCAACCTGCGGCAAAATCTGCTCGGCAAGGCGCAACAGACGTAAGCCTGCAGCAGACAGTTTCATAGGTTTTGAGCGACGCAGAAACAACTCGACCCCGGCCTGATCTTCCAGGCCTTTGATCTGGTGGCTCAACGCTGACTGGGTGATATTCAGCTGATCTGCCGCCCGCGCAAGCCCACCACATTCATGGATCGCTTTAACTGTCCGCAAATGCCGAAATTCAATATGCATGATTTACTGCGCTCATGTTGTTCTTGAACAATATGAGTTTGTCTCACAATGCGTCACATGGCACAAGTGGCCTAATTGATCCAATGAGGCCGTTATGACCAAACCTGAAATTTCATTCGAGTTCTTCCCTCCAAAATCTCTGGAAGCGTCATTCCGCCTTTGGGACACCGTGCAAACGCTGGCCCCAATAGACCCGCGGTTCGTCTCGGTCACATACGGTGCTGGTGGCACGACCCGAGAGTTGACGCGGGATGCTGTTTCAACTCTGCACAAATCCTCGGGGCTGCCCGTGGCTGCGCATTTGACCTGTGTCGATGCCTCCCGGCAGGAGACATTGGACATCGCAGACACCTTCGCCCGCGCGGGTGTTCAGGACATCGTTGCGCTGAGAGGCGACCCCCCCAAAGGCCAAGACCGGTTCGAACCGCATCCGGAAGGGTTTGCCAACTCGGTCGAGTTGATTTCCGCGCTGGCTGAGACCGAGATGTTCTGCATTCGTGTCGGCGCCTATCCGGACACTCACCCCGAGGCCCAAAGCGTCAGTGCCGGGATTGACTGGCTCAAGGCCAAACTGGACGCTGGGGCCGACGAAGCTCTGACCCAGTTCTTTTTTGAGGCCGAAACCTTTTTCCGCTTTCGGGATGCCTGTGCCAAGGCTGGTATCGACAAGCCGATCGTTCCGGGAATATTGCCGATCGAGAACTGGAAAGGCGCGCGTAAATTTGCCCAGCGCTGTGGTGCCCATATTCCGAACTGGCTGGACCAGGCATTCGACAAGGCCGTTCGCGATGATCGCGAGGACCTGCTGGCGACCGCCCTGTGTACGGAACTGTGCTCGGACCTAATCGACGGCGGCGTCGACAAGCTGCATTTCTACACGCTCAATCGTCCGGAACTGACGCGCGACGTCTGCTTTGCGTTGGGCATCACGCCCAAAACGGAATTGCAAAACGTCGCTTGATTCCCAAGCCTGCCTGCAAAACGCCCGGGTCACTAAACGGCCCGGGTGTTTTTGCGACCATATTTGTGTGATCCATTTCACAGCTCAGCGTTTCGCCGAATTCCAAAGACGGAACAATCCGGTCGTCGCATCTAAATTGTAGCGGCAACTACCCTCAAAGCTCTGGAAAAATTGACAAAAATGTGGCGCTGCTCACACTGAGGATGTGTAGTTGTTTTTAGTTTAATGAGTGATTTGAGTATGGAGCCTGTAGATAAGATAAATGCGCGCACTGACGCGCTGGCGGACTTGGGACTGGCCGCAAATGCCAGCCCGGATGACATTCGAAACGCATGGCGGCAGATTGCCTTCCATGCCCATCCAGACCACACGGGCGGTGACTGTGCCGACTTTTCGCGCGCTAAAGTTGCCTATGACTTTCTGCGCAAACAGGGGCTCACCGTCAAAGGTGCCGCGAATTCTGCAGCGCGGCGGCCCCGGCGCCCGCGTCTAAAAAAGCGCATGATCGAATTGGCCCAGCAAGAAATCACGTCTTGCCGGGCACTGCTGAACCCGGAACAGGCGCTCTCACACGACTCAGGGTTACGTGAGACCGTGCCAGACAGAGAACACTTCAAGGCATCGGATCACGTCCCGGAAGCCATAGGATGCTATGGGCGCAATCTGACTTATTTCGTAACCACTTCGGTATGTGAAGGTGCAAACCGCGTGGCTTTGCCAACAAGTGTTCTAACCAACAACCGGCATATGGAAACGGAAGTGCTAAGCTTTCAATCAAAAGACATAGGCGCTGGTGAAGTCGTCGTTCCCGACACCATCTGCGAAAGCAAATTTCCAGGCGCCAAAAGTGTTCGGATCAGGTTTGAAGCCAATCAAGACATGCGTGACGAATTCTGGTTGGCCAGTTAGGTCGCAAAGAAAAACCCGGCTCGTGAGGAGCCGGGCTTGATTATTACATATTACAAACTTTTAGTTTGTGACGGGACCTTCCGAAGTGAACTTGGGAATAACGCTGGACGACGCATCCGCAGGCTCGATGCCGGGCCAATTGCCTTCGGCCAGATTGATATTGCCAGGGACGTCTTCTTCCCAGAAACCGACAACAACATCAGTTATGTTGAGGTACAGCTTGTCATCAACGATACGCCACAGGTTCGGGTTCGCCGGAACTTTGCCGCCGCGCGACACGCCATAGGCGCAGTGGCCATCATACTGTGGCGCATAGTAGGCAGGGTTCTCCAGAAACTTATCGCGGTTTTCTTCCGAGGCAAAAGCCCAGGTAGCGCCGTTATAGTCTGCGGTGATGTGAGCTTGCCCACGCACAGGTTCAGGCTGAGACTGGCCAACGGCAACCTGATCCAGGCTGCGGTAGGCAACCACGTCGTAGCCAGAAACGGCAAATCCAGTTCCATCAACATATTGCGGACCGGCAAAAGCCGGAACGGCAAGGGCAATGGCCGCTGCGATTGAAAGGGCAAAACGTTTCATAAGGACAATCCTTTTCATGTCATCTGCATCAGGGGTGCCGTGTTGGCGCGATCACGCAGACAATAAGCGATTCTTCCCAACTTCGTAGTCCTGCTCGCGCCGCTGTGACCACGGACGAAAAAACGTGAGAAGTTGCCCGCTGATTATTACAGGTTATGTCCCATGTTCGGGGTTGGAACATGAAAGTTGCAACATTAGCTGTAGATGCGTCGGGATCGCGGCCCCGAAAACGTCAAGAAAGGCAAAAGATGAGCGACCAATCCACTTACACTCCTCCAAGCGTCTGGACCTGGGACAGCGAAAGCGGCGGACAATTCGCCAACATAAACCGACCAATCGCCGGAGCCACCCATGACAAAGACTTGTCTGTTGGGCGCCATCCTCTGCAATTGTATTCTCTGGCGACCCCCAATGGTGTCAAAGTGACCATCATGCTCGAAGAGTTGTTGGCACTCGGCCATGAAGGTGCCGAGTACAATGCCTGGCTGATCAATATCGGCGAGGGGGATCAGTTCGGTTCAGGTTTTGTCGACGCCAACCCGAATTCCAAGATCCCGGCGCTTTGGGATCGGTCAGGCGAAGAACCCCTGCGTGTGTTTGAAAGCGCGTCGATCCTATTTCATTTGGCTGAAAAATTTGACGAATTCCTTCCCAAGTCCGGCCCCGAACGCACCGAGGTCATGAACTGGGTATTCTGGCAGATGGGCAGCGCGCCGTATCTGGGTGGTGGGTTTGGGCATTTCTATGCTTATGCGCCTGAGAAGTGGGAGTACCCAATCAACCGGTTTGCAATGGAAGCTAAGCGCCAACTGGATGTTCTGGACCGGGAACTGGCCGGCAAGACCTATATCGCAGGCGAGGACTACACGATTGCCGATATGGCGATCTGGCCGTGGTACGGTCAATTGGTGCTGGGACGTCTTTACAGCGCGGCTGAGTTTCTCGATGTAGATTCCTACAAAAACGTCATGCGATGGGCCAAACTGATTGATGATCGCCCTGCCGTAAAACGCGGTCGCATGGTCAATCGTCCCTTTGGCGAGCCGCATACGCAGCTTCACGAGCGTCACGAAGCCAGTGATTTCGAAACGCGCACCCAAGACAAGCTGGAAGCCAGCGTCGACTAACGTTACGCCATACCTCATCACGCGGCGCGCAGGTGCTGCGTGATGTCCTGCCCTACAGCTTGGTTACTTCAGGATCGGCGGTTTGTCGGGATTGCTGCCTGGGACCTGTCGCACCGGATTAGCCACTTCCGGCTGCGGTAGATCAAATCTTAAACCCGTTTTTGCCAGCAGTGCCGCCGCCGCGTCTTCGGGTGCAAAAAACCCGACATCCATTGCGCCCGCTTCTATTCCTGAAAATGTCAGTGCTTCGGAGGCTGCCTTGGCCAGCGCGGTTTCTGCGCCTTCAATTGCGCCAACAAATCCCAGTAGATGCCCCATCGCCCCACCGTCAGATTTTGTTGCCACCAAGTAAGCCGCGTGGGCAAATCCTCCGGCCGTCGCCAGCTTGGCGTCCAATGCAGTCAACAACTTGTCCGGCAGGCCAGATGGCGGCAAAAACTCTGCCAGTTTTTCCTGCACTTCCTCAGGGGTGTGCTGCAACGTTGTTGCCAACCAGCCCAGCGCCTCTGCCGGGATCAACATCGACGAGGGGGCGGTTTCGAGGTTTAGCCCCATGCCGATCCCCTGCCCTGCCAACATTGACGACAATACCCGGCCAGACAACGCCACATAGGGTACGGGACGACCCGCGAATTGCGCCAATCGTTCCTCGCGGTCAAAACCCAGCACGAAACGCCCATCCGCAACATCAAACACTTCGGGCGAGATGTTTTCATCCCGCGCTTCTTCGGTCAGCATCAGGAACAGCTCGCTATCCGACAACCGTTCAAAAAACTTAAGCCTGCTGGCATCATCCTGCGGGGCAGCCTGCATCTCGGCATGGGCGGCGTCCAACGCCGTGGTCTCAGTCATTCAACACCTCTTGAACCCTAGCGCGCAAGACCGGCAGCAGATCAGCCTCGAACCATGGGTTTTTTTTCAGCCATGCCGTATTGCGCCACGACGGATGAGGCAAGGCAAAGACCTGCGGCGCATAGTCCTGCCAATTTCGAACCGTTTCAGTCACCGAACTGCGCACGCCGAGATGGTATTTATGCGCATGCCCTCCGACCAGCACGGTCAAGGGAACCTGTCCCAACGCCCGCATCACCCGATCATGCCAGGTAGAGCTACAAATGGCAGGCGGCGGCAAATCCGCCTTCCGCGCGTCATAGCCTGGGAAACAGAACGCCATCGGCACGATGGAAACACGCGCCCGGTCATAAAATACTGTCTGATCTATCCCCAACCAGTCGCGCAAACGGTCCCCTGACGGATCAGTGAAAGGTCGCCCCGATTCATGAACGCGGGCGCCGGGTGCCTGACCGGCAATCAGAATAGGAGTTCCCGGCTGAAACCACACGACCGGGCGCGGCTCATGCGCTGTTTCCGTTTGCGCAAATGTGTCAGCGCAAATCCGGCATGCGTTGATTTCGTCTGCCAAGCTTTTCATTTGACTGCAAAGCGTCCCCAGCTGGTTTCTATGCACATCCGCACAAAAAGATTTTATCGTCGAAACATGATCTAACGCTCCGCCCTAAGCAGCAACCAAACATCACGTGATCCCCGCCACTGTTGGTATACATTGATCATTTGTTTCATAATTCGACATAATGTAGCCAACATGAGACACTAGGAAACACGTTTCATCGCCACCCTACAAGAGCGACAAACAAACGGAATGAGCAGCAGGCCGCGAATGCTAGAATTCGAAAATGTCAGCAAATCCTTCTGGACCGGGACAAGCCGCAAGGTGATCCTGGATCAGGTCTCATTCCGGATTGAACTGGGGAAATCTATTGGCATTCTGGCCCCAAACGGGACTGGAAAAACCACTCTAATCAATATGATGGCTGGCTTGGAGAAGCCCGATGAAGGAGTGATACGGCGCGAGTGCAGGGTATCGTTCCCGATGGGTTTCACGGGCGGCGTGTCCGGCAAGATGTCTGCACTCGAAAACGCACGATACATCGCCAAGATCTACGGAATGGACCCCGATTACGTCGAAGCATATTGCAGTTGGCTGTGCGGTCTAGGAGAGTACTTCAACCAACCGCTTGCGACCTATTCTTCGGGAATGCGCGCAAGGTTTACGTTTTCCCTGATGCTGGCACTGGATTTCGACATGTACCTGATTGACGAGGGGATGCCATCAACGACCGACGTTGAGTTCAACAAAAAAGCAGGTGCGATTTTGCAGGAAAGACTGCGTACGACGACCATCGTGATTGTGTCGCACAGCCCATCGATCCTGGAAAAATTTGCGCAGCAAGCCGCCGTTCTGCTGGACGGGCAGCTCTACATGTTTGAGACCTTGGAAGAGGCAAAGCAGTTATATGACTACGAAACCCAAGGTTAAGAAATACAACTGGCGCCGCAAAGGTCAGGGCGAGGGTACGGCCGATGCGCGGTCGGATGCGATTTCGCGCATCCGCAACGCAACACAATCCCCCGCCGCCGTGAACGAACCGCAACCCGGAACAGAGCTGGACGAAATCAAGCGCGAAGGTTTGACGGGCCGTCAACTGCGCATCGCGCGACGACTGGCCCAGAAAAACGGGTTGGCCGCGACATCAGACTATGACGCTGTACGTTTGTTGCGCAAAAAGGGTATTGATCCGTTTGAGCGCACAAATCTGCTTGATCTGGCATCCGTGTCAAAACCCAATGACGACAAGAAGGCCAAGCCGAAAGACAAGATCCAAATTCAATTGCCGCAGACGGTTCGTGAAGGACCTCAAAACCTGCCCGGTCCGGAACTGAGCCCGTCTGAGCGCCGCAACTTTGAAATTGGTGAAATTCAAAAAGACATTGCACGGCGGCGGCGGCGCAAACTGTTCGCGCTTTTTGCACGGTTGGCGGCTTTCGTGATCTTACCGACATTTGTCGTTGGCTACTATTTCTACCGTGTAGCGACGCCCATGTACGCCAGTGACTCGTCTTTTTCGATACTGCAGGCCGATGGCGCGGCGGGCTCGATCGGCGGTTTGCTGTCCGGCACACAATTTGCAACGGCGCAGGATTCCATATCGGTTCAGGATTTCCTGGAATCCAAAGAGGCCATGCTGCTGCTGGATCGTGACGCTGGTTTTGCCGATGTCTTTAAGCAGGACTGGATCGACCCAATCCAGAGATTGGAGGCAAATGCGACACTGGAAGACGCGTACAAGCTTTACACTCGGATGATTACGATCGGCTATGATCCAACGGACGGGATCATCCGAATGGAAGTCGCGGCCCCAGACGCGCAGACATCCACCGAGTTTTCTGAGCGTCTGATCTCTTACGCCGAGGATCGGGTGAATACACTGTCGGGGAAAAAACGCGAAGACCAGATGCGCGAAGCCCGTCAGAGTTTTGAGGCGGCACAAGAATCACGCAGGTTGGCGCAAGAAGACTTGATCGAGCTGCAACTTCAGGGCGCCGTTCTGGACCCGGAAAACGTAATCGCCGGATTGCGTGGCCGTATCAACGAGCTTGAAATCCTCCTGCAAGACAAAGAACTTGAGTTAGCCGCTTTGCTCGACAATTTACGGCCCAACAAGGCCAAGGTCGACGGGGTCAGCGCCGACATTACCCGGTTGGAGAAAGTGCTTGAAGAATTGAACGCAGAGATGTTGGACGCCTCTGCCGGCGAAAACTCGCTCGCGCGATTGAGTGTTCGAATCCAGATGGCTCAGGCTGATCTGGTGGCACGGGATATGATGCTGCAAACGGCAATGCAGCAAATGGAAGCCACCAGAACAGAAGCGAACCGGAAGGTGCGTTATCTGACGGTGTCGGTAAACCCCGTCCCAAGCCAGGAACCCAGTTATCCGCGCAAGTTCGAAAATACGATTTTGGCTTTCCTGTTGTTTGCTGGTATCTACCTGATGATCTCGCTTACCGCGTCGGTCCTTCGTGAACAGGTATCCTCGTAAGACAAATGAAACATGTAAAAATCTCCGACCTGACGGTCGGCAACGATCTTCCGCTGACCATCATCGCCGGCCCCTGCCAGCTTGAGACAGCAGACCACGCCCAAATGATTGCGGGCAAAATGAAAGAAGCCTGTGATGCTGCCCGGGCGCGGTATGTATTCAAAGCCTCCTACGACAAGGCCAACCGCACGTCGCTGTCTGGCAAACGCGGCATGGGGATCGACGGTGGGCTTAAGGTTCTGGACGATATCCGCAAAACAATGGGCATCCCTGTCCTGACCGATGTCCATACCGAAGCACAATGCGCCATCGCGGCCGAGGCGGTCGACGTTCTGCAAATCCCTGCCTTCCTGTGCCGTCAGACCGATATGCTTCTGGCAGCTGGTGAAACAGGCAAAGCAGTGAACGTAAAAAAGGGTCAGTTTCTAGCACCGTGGGAGATGCAGAACATCGTCGACAAGGTTGAAAGCACCGGAAATTACAACATCCTGCTGACTGAACGCGGCACGTCGTTCGGCTACAACACTTTGGTGGCTGATATGCGAGCGCTACCCCAGATGGCTCAAACAGGATACCCGGTCGTTATGGATGCAACCCATTCGGTGCAGCAGCCTGGTGGGATGGGCGGCTCGTCTGGCGGGCAAAGGGAATTCGCACCGGTCATGGCCCGAGCTGCCGTGTCCCTAGGGGTTGGCGCTGTGTTTATTGAAACCCATCAGGACCCGGATACGGCGCCTTCGGATGGTCCTAACATGATCCCGCTGGACCAAATGCCTCAACTTATTGACACATTGATGCGCTTTGATGCGCTGGCCAAAGCTAATCCTATTCAGATTTAACGATTGAGACTTGTCATGACCAAACCGATCCCCGAGGTGACACCAAACACCTGGAGCTTTCTGCGCGACGCGATGATCAAACCAACCGGATTCCGGGAGTACGACGCGCGTTGGAAGTATCCAGAAGAGATCAACCTGCCGGGCATGACAGCCCTTGGTGCGGGTCTTGGAACACAGATACGCAGGCGAGGCATCGAACCCGTTATCGCTGTTGGCAATGACTATCGCGACTACTCACTGGCCATTAAGAACGCGCTGATCCTCGGGTTGATGCAGGCTGGCATCAAAGTGATGGACATCGGCCCCGCGCTAAGTCCGATGGCGTATTTCGCGCAGTTTCATCTGGATGTGCCCGCAGTGGCCATGGTCACGGCCAGCCACAACCCCAACGGTTGGACTGGGGTAAAGATGGGCTTTGAGCGCCCCCTCACCCACGGCCCGGACGAGATGTCGGAACTGCGCGACATCGTCCTGAACGGTGAAGGTTCCGGCCACGCCGGCGGATCGTATGAATTCGTTGATGGCGTGAAAGAGGCATATATCGACGATTTGGTCGGCGATTTCAAAATGTCCCGCCCGCTCAAGGTTGTCTGTGCGACGGGTAATGGGACGGCCTCGGCCTTTGCCCCCGAGATATTCGAGCGGATCGGTGTTGAGATTGTTCCCAGCCACAACGCCCTAGACTACACCTTCCCTCATTATAATCCAAACCCCGAAGCCATGGAGATGTTGCACGACATGGCTGATTCCGTGAAATCCAGTGGTGCCGATTTTGCGCTGGGGTTTGACGGAGATGGCGACCGCTGCGGCGTTGTGGATGATCAGGGCGAGGAAATCTTTGCCGACAAGGTCGGCGTCATCATGGCGCGTGATCTGGCCAAACTTCACCCAGGCTCGACCTTCGTCGCAGATGTGAAATCCACCGGTCTGTTTGCCAGTGATCCCGAATTGCAGGCCCTCGGCGTAAAGGCGGATTATTGGAAAACCGGCCACAGCCATATGAAACGGCGGGTGAAGGAAATCGGCGCTCTCGCAGGGTTTGAGAAGTCCGGACACTATTTTCTGGCCGAGCCAATTGGGCGTGGTTACGACTGCGGGATGCGCGTTGCGGTCGAGATTTGCAAATTGATGGATCGCAATCCGGATCAAAGCATGTCCGATCTGCGCAAAGCACTGCCCAAGACTTGGTCCACCCCCACGATGTCGCCTTATGCTGCCGACACCAAGAAATATGACATCCTTCAGCGGCTGGTCGACAAGTTGGTCGACAAGGCCGACGCGGGTGACAGTTTCGCAGGCCGTGCGATCAAGGAAGTTGTTACGGTCAACGGGGCGCGGGTCATTCTGGACAATGGCAGCTGGGGTCTGGTGCGGGCATCGTCAAATACGCCAAATCTGGTTGTGGTTTGCGAAAGCAGCGAAAGCGAAGAAGAAATGCGTGCGATCTTTGCCGATATTGACGCGGTCATCAGAACCGAACCTGATGTCGGTGACTACGACCAGACGATCTGAGTTTCGGGGCGCTCAACGCGCCCCAACTCTGATGCCGATGCGTTTCAATCGGCACCAAAAAGTTTCAGCAGGCCTTTCTTCGCCTCCTCTTCAAGTTTGTTTTTGACGGCGTCTTCTATCTGGTCGCTATCCGTGATTGTTGTGTTCAACTCATCGCCGACCTTGTCAAAGACCTTTTGCTTGGCGTCGTCTTCCAGTTCTTTCACCTTCACATCCGCCGCAGCCTCGATGACCTTGGTCAGGTCTGGCTTGATCGAAGGATCGCTCCATGGCCCTACGATGCGAACCGGAACTGAAATCCCCGCGCCCGAGTTCGCGCGCAATGCAACCGGTGTGAACAAATAGTCGATGCTGCGCGCACCCAGATCGACGATACCCTCACCATCCGCACGGAAGTTTTTCAGGGTCATCAGCAAATCGTTGTTGGTCAGCACACCGCTGTCCATGACGTAGCTGGCAGTCAAGCTGTTGAACACTGTTGTGCCGCCCGACCCGGTGCCGCGCCCCATTAAACGGTCAAGATCAAATCCCGAGATCACGCCATTGCCGATCTCTACATTTCCCTTGCCACTGAGCGAGCGCATGATCTGGTCCTCAGTCTGGCCGACACCCAGAAATTCAAATGCGCCCGCGCCTGTTCCCGAAAGGCGTTCGATCCCGCCCAAAGTCGTCAGCGCTTGCTGAACATCGATCCCGCTGACCTGCAAGTTTCCCCCAACCGACAGCCCGTTGCGGTTATTGGCGACGACCTGACCGTTCAATTGACCGGAAAACAAAGTGGCCGGGTGCATTTGCAGCACCGCCCGCGACCGATCCAGACTCAGCGTGAGGTCACTGGGGCCAAGGGTCATGCCCGGCACCGCGATCGACTTGGCCGTAAGCCGAATCTTACCATTGGCCAAGGACAGCGCCGACGCATCAATCCGGTCTTTTGACCATCCTTCATCGACCGCAGGCGCCTGACCTGACCCTTGTCCAGAACCGCCTTCGCTTTCGGCAAAATTCGACAAATCAAGATTGCCGGCGTCCAGGCGCGCGGTGATCTGAGGTGGATCAGCGATCGTCATATCGGCTTCTCCGGTAAACATATTAGCATCCAGCTTCGCCACCATGTCGCGCAATGAAATACGTCCGTCTCGGGTATAGGTCATCTGGCCGGAAACATCTGCCGCTCGCCCCAGACCGAATGGAACTGCGACTCCGGATTGGCCAAACGCCGCCAGCATCTTTTCGGTGTCCTTTGTGATAATTTGAACTTTGCCGTCCATTTCACCAATAAGATTCACGCGCCCATCGAAACCAATTTCGCCACCTGGAGCTTTCAACGCCAAATCCAGCGGGGTCACGGTGCCGGATGCAAAGGCGGGCAAATCCGGGATCTTCAGATCGACCTGTACTGTACCTCCAGGCACGGCCATATCAGCCTCCATCACCATAGGTGCTGTGACGTCCGGCCAGCTGGCGGACAGATTGACCTGGGCAAAGTCCAGTGCAACCGCACCGTTCTCAACATAGACAAGGCGCGCGTTTGTCAGTTCGAGGCCGTCCAGAGTAACCGCACCGGGCGCTTCTGCCGTGGCAGAGCTTGCCGGGGTAGTCCCCGTAGACGTGGACTGTGCCGGAGCGCTGAGCTCCCAATTGCCGCGCCCATCAGACAGCTCAAGCCGCAGCACTGGATTGTTGGCGAAAACACGCTTAATCCGCAGGTCACCCTTGATCAAGCCCGCAGCGTCGACGCCAACGGAAAGGCTCTCGGCGCTCAACATGGGGTCTGGCCCGGCCCAGCTGGCATTGCCGAATGTCACCGGCCCAGTCTCCATTCCCAGAATGGGCCAGAATGACAGGTTAACATCACCGGAAAGTGTCAATTCACGCCCGGTCTGGGCCCGAACCTGTTCAGACAGAATCGCGGCCAGCTTGTCGCCCGGCATCAAAAGTAATGCGCCTATGACCAGCCCAAACGCCACCACCAGAATAAACAGAATGCGTATCAGCCATTTCATTTTCTGCTCTCCGCCTTTTTGGCTTTCCTTCGTTACGATCATTCAAACGACGCGCGGCATTTGCAAGGGGAAGCTTTCCCCACTATACGCCGCGCAATGACCACGAACCCACCAAACCTCCGCCCCGACCTGGCGCCAGCCGCCCGGATCACCGAGACGCCCCGCAGCAACCAACCGACAATCGGGATGGTTTCGCTGGGATGCCCAAAGGCTTTGGTCGATAGCGAACGTATCCTGACCCGGCTGCGTGCCGAAGGATATGGGATTTCGCCCGACTATGCGGGAGCCGATGCCGTGATTGTGAACACGTGCGGGTTCCTCGACAGCGCCAAGGCCGAGTCTCTGGACGCAATTGGCGAAGCTTTGGTTGAAAACGGCAAGGTCATTGTCACTGGATGTTTGGGGGCCGAACCGAACTATATCCGCGCGCATCATCCGCGCATCATGGCCGTAACCGGGCCCCATCAATACGAACAGGTTCTGGATGCCGTGCATTCCGCCGTGCCAGCTGACCCAAACCCCTTTGTCGATTTGCTACCCGCCCGCAGCGTTCAGTTGACCCCACGCCACTACAGCTATCTCAAGATATCCGAGGGCTGTAACCACAAGTGCAAATTCTGCATCATTCCCGACATGCGCGGAAAACTGGCCAGCCGCCCTGCTCACGCGGTGCTGCGCGAGGCGGAAAAGCTGGTCGACAATGGCGTGCGCGAACTGTTGGTGATTTCCCAAGATACATCGGCCTACGGTTTGGACCGCAAATACGATGTGAACCCATGGAAAGACCGCGAGGTTCGTAGCCATATTACTGACCTAGCCCGCGAGTTGGGGCAGCTTGATGCGTGGGTTCGACTGCACTACGTCTATCCCTACCCGCATGTCCGTGATCTGATCCCGCTGATGGCGGACGCAGGGTGCAACATATTGCCATATCTGGACATCCCGTTCCAGCACGCCCACCCGGATGTCCTGAGGCGTATGGCCCGACCGGCCGCCGCCGCAAAGACCCTGGAAGAAGTTCAGGCGTGGCGGGGCATTTGCCCCGACATCACACTGCGTTCAACCTTCATCGTCGGATACCCGGGGGAGACCGACGATGAATTCCAGACGCTGCTGGATTGGATGGATGAGGCGCAATTGGATCGCGTCGGGTGTTTTCAGTATGAAAATGTCGAAGGCGCAAGATCCAAAGATCTGCCGGATCACGTGCCCGCCGAGATCAAGCAAGACCGCTGGGAACGTTTTATGGAAAAAGCCCAGACAATTTCCGAAGCCAAACTGCAGGCTAAAGTTGGCCAGACCATAGATGTGATCGTGGATGAAGTCGACGATGAGGCAGCGACTTGCCGGACCAAAGCCGATGCACCAGAGATTGATGGGAACCTGTTCATTGATGACAGTTACGAAGACCTCAAACCCGGGGACATTGCGACGGTTGAGGTGGATGAAGCAGGGGAATATGACCTCTGGGGTCGTCTAAGGCCCTGAACTGCCTTTGAGCCTAATCTCGGGTCGGCGTAAATCCGCCCGTTGAACATCTAAGCATAAAGAAACCGCCCTGAAGGCGGCACGACGGTCAAAAGAATGCAGACGGCCCCAAATTGGGACCGTCTGCGAATAATTTACTGACCAACTGGGTTACAGACGGTTTGGCCTGCTTCGGTTGTCGCCAGATCATACCCGCCTGGGCAGCTGGGTGAGCCGGACTTGTCATAGCTGGGCTGGGTGTAAACCGGTGTCGGTTCTTCCTGCTGCGCGCACGCGGTCAGGATCAGGGCAAATGCGCCAACAGCAGCAAATTTGAGTTTCATGTCCATCAGTCCTCTATTACTTTTCTGATATTGCCCAATTTTTCGGGGCCGCAACCAGAATACGGGGTGAACGACAATCTGGCAACAGAATCGATCACTTGGCCGTGATCGCTGGCGGAACCACGCTTGGACAGCGGGGATTATCGCAGGAAAATGCGCGTCGCTGTCTTTTTTGCCTTGTTGCTTTAAACTGATTTGACGACATCAGCCGAAATCGGAGGAGCCACATGTCTGAACCGCGAATCGTAGCCCAGAAATCACCATTCCCAGTCGAGGTGACCGAAGGGAAAAGTTATTTTTGGTGTGCATGCGGCCGGTCCAAGCGCCAACCGTTTTGTGATGGATCTCACAAGGGGACAGATTTGGAACCTGTGAAATACACAGCCGATGCCAGCAAAAAATTGTTCTTCTGCGGATGTAAGCAGACTTCAAAGCCACCGCTTTGCGACGGGTCCCATTCGGGCCTTTAACCCACCGTTCAACGCATTCAGAGCACTTGCGTTGGCGCAAAAGTCGGGCACCGCTTCCGCCCATTCCTGTTGCGTCGCCAGCCAAACCTCGCAGCGCCGACTGCTGGGGCACGTCCGACAACGCGTGATTAACTCAGCGTAGCCTTCAGGCGACAGCTGTCCATCGGCCAAAGCCTCGGTCAACGAAATACCCACGCAACGGGCGGCAGATCGCGTAAGCCAGAAGTGCTTGTCAATTTCCCCGAGTAGATCTTGCGACATCAGACCCTCGTAACAGTTTGACTTGCAACACTGCAAACCGTTCCCGGTTTAGACAATGCGCGGGGACCTTTGCATCAGAGCGGTAACGATCCAACCAATCCGGGCAGTCACGCGCCCACGCACAACCGCGGCATAACTGGACCATGTCAGCCCAATTGTCTTGGCTCAGGTGCCCATGCTGATGGGCCGACACAATATCTGTTCCGGTTACCTGAGCCATTCGCAACACAAGCCGGAGATGGGTCATGATCTCCCCCAATCGCGACATTTAACCCTCTCCTGAGCTAAGACATCAGCTTGTGAAGAAGATCCCTGTTGCGACAATACTCGGGCGTGTGGTTCAGAAAAGCCGTATCACTTATCGTGCTCTGGCAGTGCGCAGGGTTTGGGCATTCTGTGCACCGCACAACAGCGTCAGAGATTTGATCGATAGAAACGGAACCGCCAATGGCGGCCTCTTCCAGATCAACGTCGAGCATTTTTGCCATCTCGTCCACCAGTCCGGCGTGCAGTCGCAAGGTCTCTCGGCTGGGCATGCTGGGTCCTTTCCCTAATGCGAATTGCCCAAAGAATACCGCCTGCCTAAACTGAAACCTTTGACACAGGTCAATGTGCGACATCGATCTGGTCGAGATAGGTGCGTATTGCGTCCTGCACCCTGCGAAACCGGTCTCCACCCAGCTTTTTGCCGCCATACCAACGGGTGACAATGATCACATGGTTCTCAAGACCGGCCCGTTGCATCATTCGAAGGATCACCATCCCGGCACCGCCTTCGCCATCATCCGCTTTCAATGCCCCGGTCGGCAGTGTCGCGGCCCAGGTATTGTGCGTGGCTTTCGCATAGGTCTTGTCTGACTTCAGCTCATTCAAAACGGCATCGATTTCGGCTCTGGACGCAACACGCGCTCCCGAGACCGCGTATTTCGATCCCCTATCCGTCAGGACCACCCCAAGCCTGACCAAGTCGGTCATTGCGTTAAGCCGAGTTTTTGGGATGTCTCAAGCACCCTCTGAACCCGTTGCGCATTGGGCGGGTGCGATCCAAGAAACCGATCGCCCGGGTCCGGAATGCGGTCAAAGAACTCAGCCCCAATCAAAGGGTTGTACCCCGCCTTATACGTAATAACCGTTCCCAGTTCGTCTGCTTCCAGCTCGAATTCCTTCACATAGGCTTGGACGCCAACCTTGGCGCCCAGCTTCTGCGCCTCTTCGATTTCTGCATCGCTTCCACCTCGCTGTCGTTCTTGATCACCGAACTTCGTTGCCGCGTCGCTGGCATTTTTAGACTGCCGAGCAATGTGACCCAAAACATGGTGCGCCGCTTCGTGCCCCATGACAAAAGCCAACTCATCTTCGTTTTGTGCGGAACGGATCATTGAGCGTGTAAAAATGATCACGGGTTGGTTGTTTTCGTCCAAGGTTTGAAAGGCGTTAGCAGGCGCGCGCGGGTTCACGTCGACCATGATCCTGAAATCGCAATTCTGCTTTCGTGTCTCACGTAAACACTGCGTTCGTGCTTCGCTTCCGACTGCGCGGCTTACTTCGCGAAACGTCGCGGCTGTGATGGGCGTGCCAGACGTGGGTTGATCCCATTCTTCAGCCGGCACAACACGAAAAGTATCTGTTTCACAAGCCGCCAACAGCAAGAAAAACAGGAAGAATATTACACGGTGCATTACATTTCCTTTGGGCGCGCCCGGCCGCTGGGCCAGCATAACGTTACCTATGCGGGGTCGCCACTCACAGATCAATGCACAACGGCTTGCATTGGGCGTCAACCGGCTGCACTCTGCCAATATGTTTTCGATTGAGCATGAATTCGACTCGACCGTCATTACTCTGGTGGACGAAGGCCCAAAGCCTTTGCAAGAGGATGTCGTGATCAACAGTTTCGCTGAGTGCGTAACTTTAGAGCAATTGGACCCGCGCACAGAGCAAGTCCATAAGATAACCCTATCGCCCGAACAGGTCCGCGATCTGGCTGCTGCGTTGGACCTGCCAGAGGGGGTTTACCAGATTCGGGAAACTCAACGTCACGAGTCATGAGAAATACCTTTTCAGGCGCGTTTAGCCTTGTTACTGCCGCGAGTCTCATCTGACATCCCAGCACTCCGAAAGCGTGCTATCTCGACCAGGTTAATTTGCCCTGCTGCTTCTGAAAAAAGAAGCAATGAATTGTGATAGGTCATCCGGAAACTGATGGCGGTCGCTAAAGCCTTATCTCAGGTAGATGTTGATTGCTTCCCGACACCCTTCTTGCCAGATCAAGGACAACCAGTTGGAAAACTCATGCGTAAAGCGGTCGTCGAGCCCGGTTTCGCCGTACAGGTTGGTCTGACCGACCCATGCCTGCGGATCATCTTTGGCGGCCAGAGCCGCTGTCTTCAACCCCGCCCACAACGGATCATTCGCTTCGATTTCTGTGCCGTCTTCACGAACGCCGACGCACATCCGCGCCCAAAAAGCAGCTGCCAAAGCGAGTCCTGTAACAGACGAACCAGCTCCGAGCGCGTCTCGAAGGGAGGGAAGCAAAAATCCCGGATGGCGCGAGGACCCGTCAAAGGCGACGCGGCGGGTTGTGTCATAAATCGTAGAATTCGCAAATCGACGTTCAACTAGCTTAAGGTATTCGTCAGGTCTTGTTCCTGATACAGGCGCGACATGCGGTACGATTTCTTCAACTTGAACTTTCCGGAAAAATTCCAGCACACCGGCGTCTTGCATGCAATCAGATATCGTCGGGATGTTTAGAATTTCTCCGACATTGGCAAGAAGCTGGTGACCCCCATTCAGAATCCTCAACTTCATGGCCTCATAGACATGAACGTTGTTTGTCATCGTCACGCCGACATCTTCCCAAGCAGGTCGTCCTGCACAGAAATCGTCTTCAATCACCCATTGGCGAAAGTTTTCATGCGTAACCGGAGCAAGATCGTCGATACCCAACTCTCTGCACTGGGAGACAACCTGATCCGTGGTGGCCGGGACGATGCAATCCACCATAGAATTCGGGAAGGCCCCGTGCTGATCGATCCAGTTTGCCAGATCGGCGTCAGACAGGCGCGCCAAACCCACTACGCAGTTGCGCAGGATACTCCCATTACCCTGCAGGTTATCACAGCTCAGCGCGGTAAAAGGGGCTACCCCGGCCGCCCTGCGCTTACGAAGAGCGGCAACGATGGCACCAAAGACAGTTCTTGGGTCGGACGGATTCTGTGCGTCATGTCGGATATCATCATCCTGCACATCAAACGCGCCGGTGTTGGGATCCAGAAAGTACCCGCCTTCTGTCACCGTCAAAGACACGATGCGGATCGCGGGATCAGACATTTGTCGGATCAAGGGCGCATTGCCTGCCTCAATTGGCAGGTAGTCCGTCATTGGACCGACCACTTCTGCAGAAACGCCTGATGGATCAAGCTCAATGAGTGTCGTAAGGTAGTCCTGCCGGCGGAGCTTTTCGCGCATAGCAGCGTCATAGCTACGTACACCTGCACCGATAATTGCCCAGTCATGAGCAGCCCCCCGCTGCATTAAGCGATGCAAATACCATGACTGATGCGCGCGATGGAAATTCCCTACTCCGATATGGACAATGCCAGGTTTCAAGTCGGACCGGTTATACGACGGGCGTGCGATGGATGCCGGCAGATCAGCAAGTCGATCACGCCGCAGCTGGACAGATGCATGTGCCAGAGATCCCATTAGCTCATCCAGTTTCCGCCATCGACATTGTATGTCTGTGCCACAATGTAATTTGCCTCATCAGATGCGAGAAACACCGCTATGCCCGTCAAATCTTCCGCGCGGCCCATGCGCCCGTATGGGACCGCCGCTGCGACTTCGCGCTTTTTCTCACCAGGCGCTTTACCTTCATGTTTCGCAAAGAACGCGTCCACGCCGTCCCAATGCTCACCATCCACAACGCCGGGTGCAATCGCATTCACGTTGATTCCATGAGAAATGAGGTTCAGACCTGCCGACTGCGTTAACGAGATGACAGCCGCTTTGCTTGCGCAATAGACAGCGACCAAGGGCTCTCCGCGGCGTCCGGCCTGCGAGGCCATATTGATGATCCGGCCTTTTACATGGTGTTCAATCATATGCCGCGCCACGGCTTGCATCGTGAACAAAGTACCCGCGACATTGATGTCAAAAACCCGGTCGTAGTCGGCGCGGTCGATTTCGACAAATGGCGCGGCTGTAAAGATGGCCGCGTTATTTACCAAGATATCGATTGCGCCAAACTGTCTAGCGGTGTTCGCGATTGCAGCGTCAATGCTTTGCTTATCGGCGACATTCATTTCGACAGCCATCGCAGCCTCACCAATCTCGGCTGCAGCCTCGCGCGCGCGAACGACATCGACATCCGCAATGGCCACGCGCGCGCCTTCAGAAACGTAGGTCTTGGCGAACGCCAGCCCGATCCCTCGCGCGGCGCCAGTGATCAGCGCAGTCTTACCTGCCAACCGTGTCATTCGATCCGCAGCCCTTTCGCGTCAAATCGATGGATTACGTCTGAGCGCGGCGTCAGATGGATGCGATCCCCGTGCTTAAAGGCCACTTCGCCATCTGCCCTTACGGTGATCGTTTCGGCCAAACCGGTTTCATGCACGTGAAAGAATGTATCTGAACCCAGATGCTCGGACACGCTGACCTTTCCAGACCAGGGACCTTCGCTGTCGGACACCGCAATATGCTCAGGACGCACTCCTATCGTATGAGCGCCATGCTTCGCAGCCTCTTCCCCTTCGATGAAGTTCATCTTGGGTGAGCCGATGAACCCCGCGACGAATAGGTTCCGCGGCGCACGGTACAGGTCCAGCGGACTGCCAACTTGTTCGATCACACCTGCATGCAGAACCACGATCTTGTCGGCCATTGTCATCGCTTCAACCTGATCATGGGTCACGTAGATCATCGTGGTGGCTAGACGCTCGTGCAGTTCGCTGATTTCCAGCCGCATACCAACACGTAAGGCTGCATCCAGGTTCGACAGAGGCTCGTCGAACAGAAAAGCCGCTGGTTCGCGGACAATCGCGCGTCCGATCGCAACACGCTGGCGCTGCCCCCCGGACAGTTGCCCGGGGCGACGATCCAGATAGTCGGTCAGGTTCAGAACACTTGCGGCGCCGTCTACACGACGATCGATCTCGGCCTGCTCCAACTTGGCCATGCGCAGCGGGAAGGCGATGTTCTTGCGTACGGTCATATGCGGATACAGCGCGTAGGACTGGAACACCATGGCGAGGCCACGCTTCGCGGGTGGCACATCTGTAGCATCCGTCCCATCGATCTCCATCGAACCTGAGGTCATGTCCTCAAGCCCCGCGATCAGACGCAGCAATGTGGACTTGCCACAGCCAGAAGGGCCGACGAAGACTGTAAACTCGCCATCTTCGATGGTTAGATCCAGCGGTGGGATGACCTGTACGTCGCCGAAGCTTTTGGTCACGGACTTGAGTTGAATACGTCCCATGTGTCGTGTTCCTTATTTCACAGCGCCGAAGGTCAGGCCTCGGACAAGTTGTTTCTGGCTAAACCAGCCAAGGATCAGGATTGGTGCAATCGCCATAGTCGAGGCCGCGCTAAGCTTGGCAAAGAACAGACCTTCGGGGCTGGAATAGCTGGCGATAAAAGCTGTAAGGGGTGCCGCATTGACAGCCGTCAGATTGAGCGTCCAGAACGCTTCGTTCCAAGCAAGGATGAAGTTCAACAAAACCGTCGAGGCAATGCCGGGAATGGCCATAGGTGTCAGGACATAGAGGATCTCCTCTTTCAATGTCGCCCCGTCCATCCGTGCCGCTTCCAGAATTTCACCCGGAATTTCGCGGAAATAGGTGTAAAGCATCCAGACGATGATCGGGAGGTTGATGAGCATCAGCACAACCACAAGCCCCGCGCGGCTGTCCAGCAGCCCCAACCGGATGAACAGCAGATAGATCGGGTAGAGCACGCCCACCGCAGGTAGCATCTTAGTGGACAGCATCCACAACAGGATGTCCTTAGTGCGTTTGGAGGGCACGAAAGCCATTGCCCACGCGGCAGGCACGGCGATGATCACACCTAGGATCGTCGAACCGCCTGCGATAATTACCGAGTTCCAAAGGAACCGCATATAGTCAGAGCGTTCCTGCACGATGGCATAATTCTCGAGCGTCCAGTCGAAGTTCAAGAAGATCGGTGGGCTGGCAATTGCCTGCGCCTCAGTCTTGAAACTGGTCAGTATGGTCCAGAGGATTGGGAAGAAGATCAGTAGACCGACAATCCAGGCTAAGGCTGTGTTAAAGGTCTTGCGTTGTGTCGTGACGGCGCGGGCCATGGTTTTGTCTCCTCACGCGTCCAGGTTCTTGCCGACGATGCGCATCAGGAAGATCGCAACGATGTTGGCTAAGATGATTGCGTAGACACCTCCGGCTGATCCAAGGCCAACGTTCTGGCTTTCCAAAACACGTTGGAAGATCAGGTAGGTGAGTGTGCGGGTGCCGAAAGCGCCGCCGGTGGTCACGAAAATTTCGGCGAAGATCGACAGTAGGAAGATCGTCTGGATCAAGATCACAATCGTGATGGCGCGACCGAGATGCGGCAGAATGATGTGATAGAAGCGCTTTAGCGGTGGTGCACCGTCCATCTCAGCAGCTTCAAGCTGTTCGCTATCCAGCGATTGGATTGCAGTTAGCAGGATCAGCGTCGCGAAAGGCAACCATTGCCACGAGACGATCATCACGATTGAGGGCATGGAAGCTTCGGACAGCCACGAAATGGGTTCTGCGCCGAAAAAGCGCCAGAGATGGGCAAACAACCCGTTCACAGGGTCCATGAACATGTTCTTCCAGACCAAGGCTGAGACAGTCGGCATGACAAAGAACGGCGCAATAACAAGGATACGGACAACGCCCTGGCCCCACATGGGTTGATCCAGCAGCATCGCCAGAAGAATGCCCAGGACGACCGTAATCGCCAGCACGCCGCCAACGATCACCAATGTCGCTTGAACCGCGGGCCAGAAGGAACTGGAGGATACGAACCGAACGTAGTTGTCGAAACCAACCCAGCCCAGATCACCACCGCGAAGCGGCAGGTATTTCTTGAAGGAAAAGTACAGTGTCATCGTCAGCGGCACGAGCATCCAGCCAAGCAGCAGGACCACTGCGGGTGCCATCATCAGGCGAGCAACGGATCGGGAATGTTGAGTAGCCATGACGCAAGACCTCTCTGTTCAGGCGCGTGTCAGCCTGCGAGAAAAACGCGAGTTGTGGAAGTAGTGTGTTGGGAGCGGGTGAGCAGAGAGCTGCCCACCCGCCTGGGAGAAAGCCTCAGTACCCTGCGGCTTCCATTTCTTCGGAGGTGAAGGCCTGCGCTTTAGCAAGTGCTTCTTCTACCGTCTGTTGTCCGGCATAAACTGCCGAGAACTCTTGGCTTACCTGTGTTGCGATGCCCGCAAACTCAGGGATCGCAGCGAACTGAATACCAACGTAAGGCACTGGCTTTACAGTCGGATTGTTCGGATCAGCTGACAGGATCGACTCCAGTGTCTTTTGGGCGAACGGAACCTCTTGGTAGTTTGGGTTCTCATACAGCGAGGTGCGTGCGCCTGGTGGGACGTTGGCCCAACCTTCGTTCTCGGCGACCAATTCGATGTAGTCTTTCGAAGTTGCCCACTCGATGAACTGCTTGGCTGAGTCTGCTTGCTCGGTCCCTGCCGGAATGGCCAGAGCCCAGGCCCAGAGCCAGTTGGATCGCTTGTCAACGCCTTCCGAGTTCGGAGCAAGCGCAAAGCCGACCTTGTCAGCGACAGTCGAATCGTCAGGATTTGTCACGAAGGACGCCGCGACGGTGGCGTCGATCCACATACCGCACTTACCCTGCTGGAACAGCGACAGGTTTTCGTTGAACCCGTTGGTCGCATAACCCGCAGGCCCAGATTCATTCATCATGTCAACGAAAAACGTCAGCGCATCGTTCCATTCAGGCTGATCGAACTGGGGCTTCCAGTCTTCATCAAACCAGCGCGCACCGAACGAGTTTGCTGTCACAGTGATGAACGCACCGCCTTCACCCCAACCGGCCTTACCACGCAGGCAGATGCCGTTGATGTCGTTGTCGCGATCCGTCATAGCGGCCGCTGCTTCGCGGATAAACTGCCAGGTTGGCGCGTCGGGCATTTCCATACCAGCCTGTTCCATCAGGTCGGTTCGATACATCACCATCGAACTTTCGCCATAGAATGGAGCCGCGTACAGCGTACCGTCATTGCTCAGACCGCCGCGCATTGCGGGCAGGATGTCATCCACATCGTATTCTGCCGACAGGCCATCCAGCGGTACCAGCCAACCATTCGCGCCCCAGATCGGCGTCTCGTACATGCCGATGGTCATGATGTCGAACTGACCACCCTTGGTGGTAATGTCGGTGGTTACGCGCTGACGCAGCACGTTTTCTTCCAGTGTCACCCATTCAACGTCGATACCGGTCGCTTCGGTGAAATTGTCTGTGTAGCCCTGCATCCGGATCATGTCGCCGTTGTTCACGGTCGCTATTGTTAAGGTATCCGCATGAGCTGCTGTCGTTGCGACGAGTGTCATTGCAGTCGCCGCACGAAGTGCGTTTCTCAAATACATCCCTGTCCTCCCTGAGCTTGGATGTCGTACAGCAATCGTAGTTGAGAAGTTGCCGCGCCGTCAATAAAAACTTTACGCGCGTCAAATTTTTCCTATGCAGATTCCCGCAAAACCAGCCGTGCAGGAAACAAGGTTTCTGTCCGATTTCCAAGTTTCCCTCCGTTTTCAATGAGTTCAAAGAGGGTTTCCACACTGCGACCAGCCACATTGTCATAGTCATGTGCAGCGGTTGTCAGCGACGGGCAGGTGAATCGCGAGAAGGGATGGTTATCGTTTGATGCCACCCGCAATGCGCAATCTTCACGGCGGCCCACCCGAATCCCCATCTCATAGCAAGCCGAAAGAAAGCCAATCGCCAGACGATCATTGCTGCACAGAACCGAGTTTGTTTTCAGCTCCCGACGACCCAAAACCTTGGCCGCTCCTTTGCGCCCGATCTCTTCAAAGGCCCAACCTTCGCCATCGATCTTGACTACATGCGGCTCGAACCCAAGCCGCTCCATCACCTCAATGTATGCCTTGCGCCGCTTATTGGCGTTCGGGTTTGCAGGGGTGCGCATTTCGAAGAAAGATGGTGGTTCGCCCGTTCGGGTCATGTATTCGACCGTCTGCGATACAAAACTGAAGTTGTCAGACCCAATGAAGGCCGCGCCAAGCCCTTCAAGATTGCTGTCAAACAAGACGGTAGGAACGTTTTCGCAAAATTTCTCAATCGCTGAGCGGTCCGATGCTCTGCCTAAGGGCGCAAGCAGTACGCCTGCGGGTTTCAATGATCGCAAGCTGTCTAAAATTTCATTTTCCAGTTTGTGTTCGCCATGCGAGCTGAAAAGTGAGGGGCGATAGCCCGCCGCGATACAGCTTTGCTCAAGGTACCGCGCGATTTCTGCAAAGAACGGGTCTGCGAGATAGGGCACCACGATCCCAATATTCTTTGTCAGCTTTCTGTTTTGGTTCACTGCGTAGATGTTCGGACGATAGTCGAACCGTTCCAGCGCTTCCTCGATACGAGCCCGGGTTGTCGCCCGAACGCTATCTGGGTCGTGGAAGTATTTCGACACCGTAGGTCGAGAGAGACCACTGACCGCGGCAAATTCTTCCATGTTTCTAATTTTTGTCATGCTCTCTAACCTGCGGATTCGCACCGTCGCGATCTTACCACTTTTTACATATTCTTTGCGCGCGACAAAAAAATCAACAGCGGGACCCTTGTCGCAGAAACTTCGCAAGACTACAGGTTTCATATGTACGCAGGTATTGATATCGGCACATCAGCCGTAAAAGTTGTCTGTACTGACGGGGTGAAGATCCTGGCCGCGGCATCCGCTGATCTGGACACATCTTCGCCCAAGCCGGGTTGGTCCGAGCAGCACCCCGATATCTGGTGGCAGGCGACGTGCGATGCGTTGCGACAGTTGAGCGACAAAATCAATCTGTCTGACGTGAAAGCCATTGGGCTATCTGGCCAAATGCATGGCGCAGTTCTGCTCGACACCGATCAGCGGCCTATCAGGCCTGCGATATTGTGGAATGACAGCCGCGCTGCGAACGCGTGCGAGCAACTCCGCGGAGCCGTGCAGGATATCGGTCAAATAGCAGGTGTCCTCCCGCTGCCTGGCTTTACGGCGCCCAAGATCATGTGGCTAAAGCAAAACGAGCCTGAAAACTACAATCGCATTGCGTCGATACTGCTGCCCAAAG
The DNA here is from genome assembly GCF_947504215.1 of uncultured Ruegeria sp. GTDB lineage: Bacteria > Pseudomonadota > Alphaproteobacteria > Rhodobacterales > Rhodobacteraceae > Ruegeria. The sequence continues at coordinate 868,303 of NZ_CANNGO010000001.1, forward strand.
ACTATGTTGGTTTGCGTCTTCACAGCGAGTTGGCGACAGACACATCAGATGCCGCCGGAACCTTATGGCTGGATCAGGCCGCGCGCGCCTGGAGCAGTGAGATCGCCGAGGCCGCGGACGTGAATACAAGTTGGCTTCCACAAATATTTGACGGTCACGACATCGTCGGCGCGGTAACCCCTCAAGCCGCTGCGAAAAGTGGATTTCGAGTTGGTGTACCGGTCGTCGCGGGCGGCGGCGATGCGGCGACAGGCGCCGTATCGCTGGGCGCGACAGAGCCGGGGCGGGGCTTCATCTCACTAGGGACATCCGGCCAGCTCTTTGTTGCCGGTCGAGCATACAAACCCAACCCCGAGAAATTTGTGCACGCATTTGCGCATACTCTGCCAGACCGTTGGTATCAGATGGCTGCGATGCTGAATGGCGCGAGACCCATATCGTGGATCGGAGGGCAGCTAGACCTGTCGGCGGCCGAGGTTGTGGCTCTGGCGGAAACTGTCACAACCGATCGCGTGCCTATTTTTCTCCCTTATCTGACTGGCGAGCGCAGCCCTCATGGGGACCCACACATCCGAGCTTGTTTTTTTGACCTCGAAGATGCGACGACGCGTGCAGAAATCTGTCGTTCGGTTGTGGAAGCTGTTGCTTTCTGTTTCGCCGACGCGGCTGAGAGTTTTGGCGATACTCTGTCAAACCTGTCCGAACTGGCCGCAATTGGAGGCGGCAGTCGAAGCGACCTGCTCCTGAGCCTGATCGCCACTGTCACCGAGAGATCCATTGTTCGGCCTGATGGGGCAGATTCGGGACCGGCGATGGGGGCAGCAAAGCTGGCGGCTTGCGGCGATAAAACGCTATGCATCGCCGATCTGGAAGAGCACCCCTCGGAGATAGGGGCTTTTGAACCTGAAGCAACGCCAGCCCTGCTTGACCGGCTGCACAAGTTCCGTTCGTTCTATCAAACGATTAGAACCGAGGTTTAGACATATATCTCGCGTTTAGCAGGTGATTGTCGTTCACCTGCCCAGCCCGCCCCCAACAACGTGAACCAGATCCTTACAAAAAACTCAAAGGCTGACTTGATCACGGGCGGCAATCACTTGGCATATGGGCGAAGAATTCGCCCATATGGGTTCTTTATGCACCCCGAAACAAACATGCATCTACAAATGGTCAACCACATTTCGAGTGCCCGCAACTGCGGCAGGTCATGCAGCCCTCAATCATAACCATGTCAAATTGACCACACGATGGGCATGCTTTGCCGCGTGGCGCATCCATGTTCACCACTTGCGCCTGTGGGTCAGACTTGAGACCCATGCCTTCGCCCTCAAGAAAGCCAATATTGACCATGTGCTGTTCGATCACCCCGCCAATCGCGGCCAAAATCGAAGGGATGTACTTGCCTTTGACCCAAGCCCCACCGCGCGGATCGAAAACAGCCTTCAGTTCTTCGACAACAAAAGAAACATCCCCGCCACGACGGAACACAGCAGAAATCATACGGGTCAGCGCAAGAGTCCAGGCATAGTGCTCCATGTTCTTCGAGTTGATGAACACTTCAAACGGGCGTCGGCGCCCACCGATGACGATATCGTTGATAGTCAGATAGATCGCATGCTCACTATCCGGCCATTTCAACTTGTAGGTCGACCCCTCCAGTGATTGAGGGCGATCCAGCGGTTCGGACATATAAACGACTTCGCCGCCATCAACCTGGTGGGGCGCGTCAGCACTTTCGCCCGGCACCTTGTCTTCGCTCTCTGATACGGTCAGAACCGATCCGGTCACGTCATTCGGGCGATAGGTGGTGCAGCCTTTGCAGCCCTGATCCCACGCCTGCATGTAGACGTCTTTGAACGCATCGAAACTGATGTCTTCGGGACAATTGATCGTCTTAGAGATCGAGCTGTCTATCCATTTTTGCGCCGCCGCCTGCATTTTGACGTGATCCGTCGGCGACAAGGTCTGTGCATTCACAAAGTAGTCTGGCAGTTCCGCTTCACCAAACTTATCGCGCCACATCTGCACGGCATAGTCCACCACTTCCTCTTCGGTGCGCGAGCCGTCCTTTTGCAGCACCTTGCGCGTGTAGGCATAGGCAAAGACAGGTTCGATTCCGGAAGATACGTTCCCGGCGTACAACGAAATAGTCCCTGTCGGCGCAATCGAAGTCAGCAGAGCATTGCGAATGCCATGTTCGCGGATCGCGTCGCGCACGTCGTCATCCATCTGCTGCATGGTACCGCTGGCCAGATAGTTCTCGGCGTCGAACAGGGGGAAGGCCCCCTTTTCGCGCGCCAAATCGACCGACGCCAGATACGCGGCGCGAGCAATCGCGTGCAACCAGCGCTCGGTCTGACGCGCCGCTTCGTCGGACCCATAGCGCAGTCCCAGCATCAACAGCGCGTCCGCCAGACCGGTCACGCCGAGCCCGATGCGCCGTTTGGCCTGAGCTTCAGCCGCTTGCTCAGGCAGTGGAAACTTCGACGCGTCCACCACGTTGTCCATCATCCTGACGGCAGTGGCGACAAGGTCCTGCATCGCGGTCTCGTCCAAATGCGCACTGCGCTCAAACGGCTCTGCAACCAGACGTGCCATATTGATCGACCCCAGCAGACAAGCGCCGTAAGGCGGCAATGGCTGCTCACCACAGGGGTTCGTCGCTGAAATGGTTTCGACATAGCTTAGGTTGTTGGCTGCATTGATGCGGTCGATGAATATCACGCCCGGCTCGGCATAGTCATAGGTCGCCTGCATGATCTTGTTCCAAAGGTCACGGGCTTGGACGGTGTGATAGACCTTGTCACCAAACACCAGTTCCCAAGGGCCATCGGCTTTGACCGCTTCCATAAACGCATCGGTCACCAGCACCGACATGTTAAACATGCGCAGGCGGGCCGGGTCGGATTTGGCGGTTATGAAATGCTCGATATCCGGATGATCGCACCGCATCGTCGCCATCATCGCACCGCGGCGCGACCCGGCGGACATTATGGTGCGGCACATCGCGTCCCACACGTCCATAAAGCTCAACGGACCCGACGCATCGGCGGCCACCCCATGCACGTCAGCGCCACGCGGGCGAATGGTCGAGAAGTCGTATCCGATCCCCCCACCCTGCTGCATGGTCAAAGCGGCCTCTTTCAACATGTCGAAGATACCGCCCATGCTGTCTGGGACCGTGCCCATGACAAAGCAATTGAACAACGTTACCTGCCGCGCGGTACCCGCGCCCGCAGTGATGCGCCCGGCGGGCAGGTATTTGAAATCTTCCAATGCCGCGTAGAACTTTTCTTCCCAATGCGCAGGGTTTTGTTCCACCCGGGCCAGATCGCGCGCAATACGTCGCCAACTGTCTTCAACCGTCTGGTCGATAGGCGTGCCATCCGCTTGCTTGAAGCGGTATTTCATGTCCCAGATCTGCTCGGCGATGGGGGCGGCAAAGCGGCTCATTGGTGCTCCAGTAGCAAAATAGTGAAATTGGACGTGGCGGCGGGACTTGAACCCACAACTTCCTCGCCGTAGCATCCCGGTGCAACCCTGGACTACTCGAAAGCGAGGCGCTCTATCCTTTGAGCTACGCCACGATTCCGTCGATTCGTCGACAGATACTTACAATACAGCAGCCGCGCCCGAAGCCACAACACCTTGATGACGACAGATCATGAGCTACAATATAAAGACGGGTTTCGGGACGACTCTGTGGGAAAGTTGTGGATAAGTACTTAAACCTCATAAAACTCTCAGTTGGGTCGGAAAGCGTCGACACACTGATCGAATGGCAAGACAGCCGTAAACCGCTTTATGAGGACGGATTGCCGCGTCATGTCACCCGCATGTGGCCCAAGCGTGAGGCCGAGATTCTGAACGGTGGATCAATCTATTGGGTGATCAAAGGCGTGGTTCAATGTCGCCAGCGCATTCTGAGGTTGGATGAGGTCATAGGCGAAGACGGTATCCGCCGCTGCGCAATTGTATTGGAGCCCGAAGTGCATCGCACCCAGAACGCACAAAAACGGCCGTTTCAAGGCTGGCGCTATCTGAAACCCGAAGACACCCCTCCGGATCTGCCCAAGGGTCGATCTCAGGACGATGCCTTGCCCGATGACCTTAATCGTGCGCTGGCTGAAATCGGCGTGCTGTAGCCTTAGCCAAGCCGATCCAGCAGGTCTGTCAGAACTTGTTTTTCTGCGGCGCTGTATTTGGATATTCGACTACGCCACAACGTTGCTTGTGATTTTAGGATCAGCCCGTCAGACAGGATTTTCAGGTGGTTGGCCCGCAAGGTTTCCCCGGTCGAGGTGATATCCGCAATCGCCTCAGCTGTTTCGTTCATTACCGTGCCTTCGGTTGCGCCCTGACTGTCGACAAGGGTGAAATCAGACACCCCAGCGTCAGACAGAAATTCCCGAACCAGGCGGTGGTACTTTGTCGCAATCCTCAATCGGTGTCCGTGAGTTTTGCGAAACGCCGCTGCGACAGCGTCCAGATCATCCAGTGTATCCACATCAACCCAACATGCAGGCGTCGCGATAATCAGATCAGCCTGACCAAAGCCCAAAGGAGAAACCTCTTCGACCTGCTGTTCCCAACGCGGCAGCTTTTCCTGCACAAGATCTGTGCCCGTAACCCCAAGGTGGATGCGCCCGGAAGCCAAGTCGCGCGGAATTTCACCTGCAGACATCAGAACCAGAGAAACTCCGTCGATACCATCGACTTTGCCCGCATATTCCCGCTCGGATTCACTGCGCGACAAGGTGATGCCACGCTTTTCAAACCACGAGAAGGTCTTTTCCATCAAACGACCCTTGGATGGCACGCCAAGTTTCAGGCTCATCAGGCGACCCCCTCGATCTCAAGCATCAGGTCCGGTCGGAGCACGCCACCGACGGCTGGGATTTCTGCCCCTTTGCCCAGTTGGCGCGTCAAGGCGTCATACCGCCCGCCCGTTGCAATCGGAGGCAGGTCGGGACGACCTTCGGCATAAAACCCAAAGACAAACCCGTCGTAATACTCCATGGAGGTCCGGCCATAAGCCGCTTCGAAATCCAGCTTTTCGACATCAACACCCCGCGCCTGAAGCGCTGCAATCCGACGCTCCAACCGGTCCAGGGCTGGCGTTATCTGCGGTAGATCCACTGCTACATCACGCAATTGTTCCAACGCAAACGGAATGGTTTCACGCACGGCCAGTAAGGACTCGAGACCCGCAAGCTCGGTGTCAGAAATGGGTGGGGTCTCACGATCCTCGCGCAGCGCTTGTATCCGCGCTTCAATTTCCGAGGCGCGCCGCTTGCCGACCATTGGCATCTCATATGCCATCGGATCCTTCGCATCCAAAAGACCTGCTCTGTGTTCCGGCTCAGGTTTCCGCCCTGCGAACCGATCCAGCAGAGTGCGAAACCGGCGGGGGCGCCAAAGATGCCGCATCAACGCGGCCTTGCGCCGATCCGTTGTGCGCAATCCTTGCACCGCAGCCGTCAGTATGCCGATATCCCCTGTGGCGGCACGCAAAGGTAGTCCGCGCAACTGCATGGCAAAAAGCGAAAAGACTTCTGCATCGGCCCCAGCGGGATCGTCGCGATCAAATACTTCGTAGCCCACCTGAATGTATTCGTTCGCCCGGTCGGGATCATGTTCCTGCCGCCGAAAGACCTCACCTGAATAGGTATATCGCGCGGGTTCTGCGCCTTCGTTCATATGCATCTGAACAACGGGCAGAGTGAAATCGGGGCGCAGCATCTGTTCGCCCCGCAGAGCGTCGGAGGTGACATAGGCGCGCGCGCGGATGTCCTCACCATAAAGGTCCAGCAACGTCTCAGCCGGTTGCAGCAAGGGCGGGTCCACAACCCGCGCCCCGGCGGCCTCGAACCGCAGGCGCATCGCCGCAGAACGGGCCTGTATCTGAGAACGGTTGGGCATCGCTCAGTCCTGACTGTCCAGAATTTCGCGCACTTTGGCGACCAAATCGCCGCGCGGCACTTCGAACTGGCTGGGGCGTTCTTTCCATTCCTCCAGCGTGGCGCTTTCGGCAATCTTTGCACCCAGGATCAAATCCTTGATCTGCACGATGCCACCCGCTTTTTCGTCACCACCTTCGATCACGGCGATCGGAGAATTGCGCTTGTCTGCATATTTCAGCTGATTGCCAAAGTTCTTGGGGTTTCCCAGATAGACCTCGGCGCGAATGCCAGCATTGCGCAGTTCAGCCACCATTGCCTGATAGTCTGCCATACGGTCACGATCCATGACGGTCACGACAACAGGTCCAGTGGCTTGGGCACTGATACGACCCTTTTCGCGCAGGGCGGCCAGTAGCCGATCAACTCCGATAGAAATACCAGTTGCCGGGACTTCTTGTCCGGTAAAGCGTTTCACCAGATCATCATAGCGACCGCCGCCTGCGACGGACCCAAACTGCCGTTTGCGGCCTTTTTCGTCGAAGATTTCAAAGGTCAGTTCGGCTTCGTACACAGGCCCGGTGTAGTAGCCGAGGCCACGGACGACCGATGGATCGATCTCAATCCGATCCGCGCCATAGTCACCCGCAGCCAACAGCGCACCAATCTGTTCGAGCTCGGCAATACCATCCGCGCCGATCTTACTATCACCCACAGCAGCCTGCAGATTGGCCAGTGTTCCCGCGGTATCCGTAGCTTTGGAGGTCAGGAACGCAATCACAGGTTCCGCCTGATCATCGCTGAGGCCGACACCGTCGATAAACGCGCCCGACGCATCCAGACGACCCTTGGTCAGCAACTCGCGCACCCCGGCTTCTCCGACTTTGTCGAATTTGTCGATGGTGCGTAGTACGTTGTCGCGGGCAGCGACATCATCGCCCAGCCCCATTGCTTCAAGTACACCGTTCAAAACCTTGCGGTTGTTGACGCGCACCAAATAGTCGCCGCGCGGAATACCCACGGTTTCCAGCGTATCCGATAGCATCGCACAGATCTCGGCATCAGCCGCCATTGAGGCCGTGCCTACCGTATCCGCATCGCATTGATAAAACTGACGATACCGCCCTGGCCCGGGTTTTTCGTTGCGCCAGACGGGGCCCATCGCATAGCGACGATAAGGCGTCGGCAGGTCGTTACGGTGCTGCGCATAAACGCGCGCCAAAGGGGCGGTCAGGTCATAGCGCAGGGCCATCCAGTCGCCCTTGTCATTCTCGTCAACTTCCTGCCACGCAAACACACCCTCGTTCGGGCGATCTACGTCGGGCAGAAACTTGCCCAGCGCCTCAACCGTTTCAACCGCGCTGCTTTCAAGCGCGTCAAATCCGTAGCGATGATAGACGTCCGCAATGGCCCGCAGCATCTCGGTGCGCTGCGTGACTTCCTGGCCGAAATAGTCGCGGAACCCTTTAGGCGTGATGGCCTTGGGGCGGGGCTGTTTCTTGGGCTTGGCCATTTGGGGCGTCCTTGGGAGTTAGTCGTTCCGCGCGCGGTCTATCCCATGGCCGGGATCGGGGCAAGCCAGCGCGCGGCCGCACAGCTCGGTTTCACTGGTCATGCGCCTGCCGGGCCGCTATGAGCGAGACAGACACAAGCCCCCACAGGAACCCGATATGCAGCATCTGGAAGAACAGATCGCCCATCTGACCCGTACGGTTGAAGACTTGAACGCAATTGTCACCCGGCAACAGGACGAGATTGATAACCTGACCCGCCGGGTTGAGATCCTGATGCGACGCGAAGGGGAACGGGCTCAGGAAGGAACAGGCGGTATCGTCTTGGGTGACGAACGCCCACCGCATTACTGAAGGTGCGGTGAATTTAAGGAGTTGTACAACACTCAGAGCGTGGATGTTACGACTTGTACAACACCCTGAACGATGCAAGCCGCCCCAAAAGGCAGCAGACGGAGATAGCCGATGACCCAAAAACTTGCGCTTGTGACCGGGGCTGCCCGTGGCATCGGCTTGGCCACCACAAAGCTGTTTTTACAACAAGGGTGGCAGGTCGCAATGGTAGACCGGGACGCGGATGAATTGAAGCTGGCCGCTGAGGGGTTGGACAGTGCGCAGCCGTTTTTCTACGACATCTCGGTCCCGGAGCAAGTATCCGAAATGGTTGAGGCGGTACTCCACCATTTCGGGCGGATCGACGCGGTTGTGAACAATGCCGGCGTAGCGGACTTTGGTCCTATCGAAGAGGCGGATTTTGCGACCTGGCGACGGGTCATGGAAACCAATCTCGACGGTGTATTTCTGGTCAGTCAAGCGACTGTGCAGCCCTTGAAGACCAGCAAAGGCGCAATCGTCAATGTCGCGTCAATATCAGGGCTCCGCGCCAGCACTTTGCGCGTGGCATATGGCACATCAAAGGCAGGGGTTATTCACCTGACGAAACAGCAGGCAGCGGAACTGGGAGAGTATGGTGTCCGGGCCAACTGTGTCTGTCCCGGTCCGGTCCGCACCAAACTGGCGATGGCCGTGCACACGCCCGAGATCATCGCAGCTTATCACGACGCGATCCCCTTGAACCGCTATGGGTCGGAACAAGAGATCGCCGAGGTGATCTGCTTTCTGTGCTCGGACAAGGCCAGCTATGTGACCGGGCAGGTGATCGCATCCGATGGCGGGTTTGACAGCACCGGCGTCGGGTTGCCCGCGCTTCGCCAGGATTGTTAGGTGGTTACGAAGCTAAGCCGCAACAGACCTGGCGATAAGCCCATCATAGTCCCAGCGTTGATTTCACCGCATTGTCAACAACACCAGCCAGCAGTGCGTCTTTGTCATCCGCGCACCCGTCGCGCAGGGCTTCCACAAACGCCTGATGCAGTTTGGCTTTTTCCTCGTTAGAGGCCGCGTGGTCATTGATGTCGATCTGACGGTTATAGATCGATACGGCGGTCAGCTTTTCGACGACGGCATAGATAAAGGCTTCATCCCCGTCTGCCTCTTCTACGACTGAGACACAGGTATGGTACATCACGGGCAACGCATCCTGGACCATTTGTTCGGCGGCCTCATCAGCAAAGGCCACGCTTGGCAGTGCTACACAAACGCTTGCCAATACGGCTCTTAAGGGGGTCATACGCATCGCATTCACTTCCAGTTGTGTCCAATAAATGCCCCGGCCACACCGCCAATGGCTGCGCCCTTGCCGTCTCCGATCAGGGCGCCAACCCCCGCGCCGATCAACGCGCCTTCGATCGTATTCTTCTTCTTTTTGTTGTCGGCAAGCCCCGCCGATGCTGACAGCAGCACCAACGACGCAGCCGCGGCGAAAGTGATTGTTCTGAAACCGGTATCCGCAATTTTCATCTGGGCGCTCTCCTGTGATCTGACCCTTGAATACACATTCTGAATTCAGCCTAGCGAGGCCTGGACTATCTGGCAACAAAGCCGTCGTCGGTCAGATCTCTTCGACTGACATCACACCTTCCAGCGACTTCAGCGCACCTTTGATCTGTGGATTGATGGGGAAATCCTGACCCAGGTCCAGTTCAACATCACCGGGCAATCCTGGATCCAGCAAACAAAGCTGGATTGGGCCTTTGGCCGCGCTGCGTGCGGCGCTGGCGGCGTCTTCCAACACTTTGGCGAGCGTTGGCACCGCCTGAGCCTGATCCACGAAAATCCGAAGACCGGTGGCGCCTGCGTCAGCAACAACCGAATCAATTGGTCCAACTGAGCGCCCCAGCAGTTTGAGCTGATCGGCCTCCATCGTTGCCTCAGCGGTCAGCACGACCTGCGCACCGGTTTCCAAAAACTCGCGCGATTTTTCCAGAGTTTCGGAAAACAGAGTGACCTCGTAAGCACCGCTTGGGTCAGACAATTGCGCAAAGGCAAAGCGGTTACCCCGGGCGGATTTCCGTTCCTGACGCCCCGCAACCACTCCCGCCATCTTTGCGATCAACGGGCCGGATCGCGCCTTTTCCATCACCTCGTCCAAGGTCAGAACCTGTTTGCGTTTCAACGCCGGCATGTAGTCATCCAGGGGATGGCCAGACAGGTAGAAGCCAATTGCCTTGAACTCTTCGCTCAGGCGCTCGGCCGGTAACCAATCTGGCGTCGGCGACAGGCGCGGTTCGGGCAAATCATCACCCGCCTCACCAAACAGCGACACCTGGTTCGAATTCTTCTGTTCGTGAATAGCCGCCGAATACTGTACCAACGGATCGAGGCTATCGAATACACGGCGACGGTTTTTGTCGAGTTCGTCGAATGCCCCTGCCCGCGCCAACATCTCAAGCGGACGTTTACCAACTTTCTTAAGATCGACCCGGCGGGCAAAGTCGAAAAGATTGACGAATGGCTTCGCACCGCGTCCTTCAATCACAAGGTTCATCGCCTCGACACCCACATTCTTGAGCGCGCCCAGCGCATAGACCAAATGCCCTTCATTGACGTCAAACGTTGCCTGTGACCGGTTCACACAAGGTGGCACATATGGCAGTTCCAGCCCTTTGCGGACCTCTTCGAAATACACAGCCAGTTTGTCGGTCAGATGGATATCACAATTCATGACACCCGCCATGAACTCGACCGGGTGGTTGGCTTTCAGCCAGCCTGTTTGATAACTGACGACGGCATAGGCTGCGGCATGGGATTTGTTGAAGCCGTAATTGGCGAACTTGTCGAGCAGGTTCCAAACCTCGGTCGCCTTGGCTTCATCCACGTCGTTTTCAGCCGCACCTTTGAGGAATTTGGGCCGTTCGGCGTCCATCGCCTCCTGGATTTTCTTACCCATTGCGCGGCGCAACAAGTCCGCGCCGCCTAGGCTGTAACCCGCCATTTCCTGAGCGATCTGCATCACCTGTTCCTGATAGACGATAATGCCCTGGGTCTCGTCCAGGATGTGGTCGATGGACGGGTGCAGCGTGTCCCGCTCGCTCAGCTTGTTCTTGACCTCGCAGAACTTGGGGATGTTCTCCATCGGGCCGGGACGGTAGAGCGCGACGAGGGCAATGATGTCTTCGATACAGTCCGGCTTCATGCGCTTGAGCGCATCCATCATGCCGCTGGATTCCACCTGAAACACTGCCACCGTCTTGGCGGCGGAATAGAGTTTGTATGTCGCTTCGTCATCCAGCGGGATGGCGTTGATCTGGTTTACCGCCCCTTCAGCGGGCTCATAAAGCTCGGTGCCGTCAGGGGCGATGTGCAAATCGCGCCCGGACTTGAAGATCAGATCCATCGCATTCTGGATCACAGTCAGCGTCTTCAAACCAAGAAAGTCGAACTTCACCAGCCCGGCCTGCTCCACCCATTTCATATTGAACTGGGTCGCGGGCATATCGGAGCGCGGATCCTGATACAGCGGCACCAGCGCGTCCAGAGGGCGGTCCCCGATCACAACACCTGCCGCGTGGGTCGAAGCGTTCCGCAACAACCCTTCAACCTGTTGGCCGTAGGTGAGCAAGCGGTCGACGACCTCTTCATTGCGGGCCTCCTCGCGCAGGCGGGGTTCGTCTTTCAGTGCTTTTTCGATGGAGACGGGTTTCACACCCTCGACAGGGATCATCTTGGACAGGCGATCCACCTGACCGTAGGGCATTTGCAGGACCCGCCCGATATCGCGCACGGCAGCCTTGGACAGCAACGCACCAAAGGTTATGATCTGCCCTACCCTGTCGCGCCCGTATTTTTGCTGCACGTAACGGATCACCTCTTCCCTGCGGTCCATGCAGAAGTCGATGTCGAAGTCTGGCATCGAGACACGCTCGGGGTTCAGGAAACGTTCGAACAGGAGCGAATAGCGCAGCGGGTCAAGGTCCGTAATCGTTAGCGCATAGGCCACCAGAGAGCCCGCGCCAGAGCCTCGCCCCGGACCAACAGGAATATCCTGATCCTTAGACCATTGGATGAAATCCGCGACGATCAGGAAATAGCCAGGAAAGCCCATGCCTTCGATGATATCGAGTTCGAAATCCAGCCGTTCCTGATATTCCTCAGGCGTCACCGCATGCGGGATCACGGCAAGGCGTTTTTGCAAACCCTCATTGGCGATGCGGCGCAGTTCGGCGACCTCATCATCCGCGAATTTAGGCAAGATCGGATCGCGGCGATAGGCCATGAAGGCGCAGCGTTTGGCGATCTCTATCGTGTTCTCGATAGCTTCAGGCAGGTCCGCAAACAACGTGACCATTTCCTGCTGCGACTTAAAATAATGCTGCGCGGTCAGGCGGCGGCGACCGGCCTGCTGGTCCACGTAAGCCCCTTCAGAAATGCAGATCAGCGCGTCATGCGCCTCATACATGCCCGAGGTGGGGAAATAGACGTCATTTGTGGCCACCAGTGGTAAGTTCTTTGCATAGGCCATCTCGACATGACCGCGTTCAGTCAAGCGTTCGGCCTCGGGCTGACCATCCTCGCCGGGGTGACGTTGCAACTCAACGTAAAGCCGGTCCGGGAACATCGACGCCAACTGATCCACCAAGGCTTCGGCTGCTGGGCGCTGACCTTGTTGCAGCAGCCGTCCCACCGGCCCGTCCGGCCCGCCGGACAGGCAGATAAGGCCGTCGGAACGTTCTGCCAGTTCCTCCAAAGTGACTTGCGGCAACTGACCGCCCTTGTCCACGTAGAGGCAGGAACTGAGTTTCATCAGGTTCTCATACCCAACCTCAGACTGGGCCAGCAGCACCAGCGGTGCCGGGATCTTGGGCTTTTCACCGGGTTGCGCTTGCACATAGGTCAGGTCAACCTGGCATCCCATGATCGGCTGGACACCTGCATCACTGGCGGACACCGAAAACTCCAATGCCGAGAACATGCTGTTGGTGTCGGTCACCGCGACCGCCGGCATGTCCATCTTCTCGCAAAGACCCGGCAGCTTTTTCAGCCGTACGGCGCCTTCCAGCAGGGAATATTCGGTGTGAACGCGGAGGTGAATGAATCGGGGAATACTGCTCATACCACGCAAGCTATCGCAGCCGGCGGTCGCGCAAAAGCCGGAACCTTAACCACCAACTGTCAAAAAAATCATCGTTGATTATTCGGCTTTTTCAGAAGGTGCTTCGCAAGGCGGCGCCGACCCCCAGCATAAAATACTTTAATTCCAAACAATTAAACACTACACACACACGACGATCTTACGCTGCATTGATGGAATGGTGCATATTACAGGTAGTTTTTCTTGCCAGATCACGCACGCTGTTTCTAACATCTTATGGCAAGCTACCAGCCCGCCACTCTTTCTACGTCGCATCGAAGGAGGGCACCGAGGGGCGCAACCGGGTAACGCGACGGGTTTCACGAATGAACATCACGTTTCTTCTGAACGGAGAGACAGTGGAGCTGGCGGATGTCAATCCGACAGCGACCTTGCTGGACTGGCTGCGCGAAGATCGCGGCCTCACCGGCACCAAGGAGGGCTGCAACGAAGGCGATTGCGGGGCCTGCACCGTCATGGTGACAGATGAGGGTGGCGCGAAAGCTCTGAATTCCTGTATTCTGTTTCTGCCTCAGTTGCATGGAAGGGCCGTGCGCACCGTCGAAGGGGCCAGCGGCCCACTTGGCGAGGCGCACCCGGTTCAACAGGCGATGGTCGACCTGCACGGGTCGCAATGCGGATTCTGCACGCCTGGTTTCGTGATGTCGATGGTTTCCAGCCACATCAATGGCGCCACGGATCACGACACCCAACTTGCGGGCAACCTATGCCGCTGCACGGGATACGCGCCGATCATTCGCGCCGCCGAAGCCGTAGAAAAGCACCCCGTACCGGTTTGGGTGAAAGACACGCCCGTAACAACGCAGGTGACTTCTTCCCTGCTGCCCGGATCGTCGGACGAACTGGCCCGGATCTACGCGCAATACCCGGACGCGACCCTGGTCGCCGGTGCGACCGATGTGGGCCTGTGGGTCACCAAGCAGCTACGCGATCTGGATGCGGTAATTTTCCTGAATGGCTGTGACGATCTGAAAGAAATCGCCATCACAGAGGACGAAATCCGGTTTGGGGCCATGGTCGATATGAACCGGATGGGTGAGGCGTTGGCGGATCTGCATCCGTCTTACGCTGAGATGATCCGCCGCTATGCCAGTGTACAGGTGCGCCACGCTGCTACCCTAGGTGGCAACATCGCCAACGGATCCCCCATCGGAGACAACCCGCCTGCGCTGATTGCGCTGAGTGCTGCCGTCCATTTACGTAAGGGCGACGTGCGACGTTCGATCCCGATGGAAAGCTTCTTCATCGACTATGGCAAGCAGGACCGCGCGCCCGGCGAATTCGTCGAAGCCATCAGCTTCCCGCGTCAGACAGACCGGTTGAAATGCTACAAACTGAGCAAACGGTTCGATCAGGATATCTCGGCGGTGTGTGGATGTTTCAAGATTTCGGTCGTGGACGGTGTCGTTGCCGACGCACGGATCGCCTTTGGCGGCATGGCGGGCATTCCAAAACGGGCTGCATGTGTCGAGGCCGCGCTGGTCGGAGAGCCCTGGACCCTTGAAACCATCCGGGCCGCTATCCCCGCCTTTGCCGACGACTTTACCCCGATGACGGACATGCGCGCCTCGGCACTCTATCGGCTTGAAACGGCCAAGGCATTGCTTGAACGCTATTTCCTTGAGGATCAGGGCGAAGCGACCAATGTGCTGGAGGTGTCGGCATGAGCGTGACCAAACCCCTCCCCCACGACGCGGCGCCGCTGCATGTGTCTGGCACTGCCCGCTATGTGGATGACATCCCAACGCCCAAGGGAACGTTGCATCTGGCCTTTGGCCTCAGCTCGATTGCCAAGGGTACGATCAAGACCATGGATCTGTCTGCAGTGAAGACGGCAGACGGCGTTTTGATGGTGATGACAGCAGAAGACCTTCCGTTTGCCAACGATGTCTCCCCTTCTATCCATGATGAACCCCTGCTTTCCAACGGCACCGTTCACTACATCGGTCAGCCTGTTTTCCTTGTGGTCGCGACCAGCCATCTAGCCGCGCGCAAAGCCGCAAGATTAGGCAAGATCGACTATGCCGAAGAGACGCCGATCCTGACAGTGGAAGAGGCATTGGCCGCCGACAGTCGGTTCGAAGATGGCCCACGCATCTATGCCAAGGGTGATGCTGAGGCCGCCATTTCAGCCGCGACCCATGTGATCGAGGGCACGTTCGAGATTGGTGGCCAGGAGCATTTCTATCTGGAGGGTCAGGCAGCGTTGGCCGTGCCTAATGAGGGAGCGGATATGCTGGTGCACAGCTCGACCCAGCACCCGACTGAGATTCAGCACAAAGTTGCGGATGCGTTGGGCGTTCCCATGCACGCGGTCCGTGTCGAGACCCGCCGCATGGGCGGAGGGTTTGGCGGCAAGGAAAGCCAGGGCAACGCCTTGGCCGTGTCCTGCGCGATCGCGGCGCGTGCGACCGGTAAGGCTTGCAAGATGCGCTACGATCGGGATGACGATATGATCATCACCGGCAAGCGCCATGCGTTCCGCATTTCGTACCGCGCCGGGTTTGACGAGCACGGTCATATTCAGGGGGTTTCTTTCCTGCACTACGCGATCTGCGGCTGGGCGCAGGACCTGTCTTTGCCAGTCGCGGATCGGGCCATGCTGCATTCGGACAATGCCTATCTGCTTCCGAATGCGCGGATCGAGAGCCATCGGCTTAAGACAAACACGCAATCCGCCACCGCTTATCGCGGGTTCGGCGGTCCGCAGGGCATGGTCGGCATCGAACGCGTCATGGACCACGCGGCCCATGAACTGAAGCTTGACCCGGTCGAGTTGCGGCAACGGAACTACTATGAGCCTGCGCATGCGGTTGCCGACCTCGCGCCAACACCGAAGCCACTGGGGCACCCTGATCCGCACGAAGATCTGACCAGCCGCGGCGCGGTGGAAATTGCGCCGCCAAACACGCCGGTCCGCCCGGTACCTGAAGGCGGTAACACGACGCCCTACGGCATGGAAGTTAGTGACTTTGAATTGCATGGCATGACGACCGCCCTGCTGGCCTCCAGCGACTACGCAGCGCGTAAAGCGGCCATCGCACAATGGAACGCCAAGAATTCCGTGATCAAGAAAGGCATTGCGTTTTCTCCGGTCAAGTTTGGTATTTCTTTCACGCTGACACATCTAAATCAGGCGGGTGCGCTGGTGCATGTCTATCAGGATGGCTCGGTCCATCTGAACCATGGCGGCACCGAGATGGGTCAAGGGCTATTCCAGAAAGTGGCGCAGGTTGCGGCGTCGCGTTTTCGCATCCCTTTGGAGATGGTGAAGATCACCGCAACTGATACGGCCAAGGTGCCGAATACCTCGGCCACGGCGGCATCGTCCGGTAGTGACTTGAACGGGATGGCGGTCAAAGCCGCCTGCGATACGATCCGGGACCGCATGGCGGACTATCTGGCCGAACGCCATCAGGCCGATCCGTCAAGCGTTCGTTTCACCGACGGTCATGTGGAAGTTGGCGAGGAGCGCTACAGTTTTGCCGAGGCAGCGGCGCTTGCCTATCAGGGGCGAGTCAGCCTGTCCGCAACCGGGTTCTACAAAACCCCCAGGATCGAATGGGACCGCATCAAGGGGCACGGTCGGCCCTTCTTTTACTTCGCTTACGGAGCCTCGGTCACAGAGGTTGCGGTGGATATCCTGACAGGCGAAAACCGCATCCTGCGCACGGATATCCTGCATGATGCAGGCGCGTCGCTGAACCCTGCATTGGATATCGGGCAGATAGAAGGTGGCTACGTACAGGGCGCGGGCTGGTTGACGACGGAAGAACTGATCTGGGACGACAAGGGCAACCTTCGTACCCACGCGCCGTCGACTTACAAGATCCCGGCCTGTTCTGACCGGCCCGACGTATTCAACGTGGCGCTCTGGGACGCGGAGAACCGAGAGGACACGATCTATCGGTCCAAGGCGGTGGGTGAACCGCCGTTCATGCTGGGCATATCGGCATGGCTGGCGCTGTCGAATGCGGTGGCAGCCTGCGGCACTCGCTATCCGGCGCTGGACGCCCCCGCCACGGCTGAACAGGTCTGGCACGGCGTCCAACGGGTAAGGGGAGATACCTGATGGGATTTGATCGGGAGGCTTTGAGGGAGGCGGTCATTAACCACGGCATCGTGGTCCGCGTTGTGGTCGCCGGGATCAAGGGATCGTCCCCCCGCGAGGTTGGGGCTTCGATGCTTGTTTGGAAGACGGGTCAAAGCGGGACAATCGGCGGCGGCACTTTGGAATTTCAGGCAGCTGAGGCGGCGCGGTTGCAGACTGCGAAGTCCCGCCTGACTCAACACGCGCTTGGGCCAGATATGGGACAATGCTGCGGAGGGGCGGTGACGCTGCTCAGCGAGAGCTATGACCGAGCAGCTGTAGACTGCCTGGACGACGCCATTATTGCTCGTTCGGTATCTTGTGGTGAGATGCCTTTGTCGGTGAAGCGCTTGCTGGCAAAGGCCCGTGGACAGGGTGCGCAGCCAGATCCGCAACTCATCGATGGCTGGATGGTAGAGCCGGTGCATAACCCAACTCGTCATCTTTGGATCTGGGGCGCTGGCCACGTTGGTCGCGCGTTGGTTGATGTTCTGGCACCTCTCCCTGATCTGGCCATTACCTGGGTTGACACCGGACCAGAGCGATTTCCCGAAATGGTACCAGCGGGCGTAACCACCGTGCCCGCGGCGAAACCCGCCGAGCTTGTCCGCCACGCCCCGCACGATGCCGAACATCTTGTGCTGACTTATTCACACAATCTAGACCTAGAACTGTGCAACAGGCTGCTTTTGCACGATTTCCGCTTTGCGGGACTGATTGGGTCGGCTACGAAATGGGCACGGTTTCGGTCGCGACTGGCGGCCCTTGGGCATTCGCCTGAGCGGATCGGGCGGATCACCTGCCCAATTGGTGACCCATCACTGGGTAAGCACCCGCAGATGATCGCCATTGGTGTCGCGGCGCAGATCCTGCGCCCAGCCCGGCAGAACGAACTGAAGAAGGACCTGAGCGCGTGACCACTCCACTTCTGAGCCTGCAAGGGCTGACCAAAGCCTACCCCGGCGTCGTGGCCAATGATCAGGTGTCCTTTGACATCGGTGAGGGAGAGGTTCACGCCTTGTTGGGCGAAAACGGCGCGGGCAAATCCACGCTCGTTAAGATGATCTATGGCTTGGTGAAACCCGACAGCGGCACAATGCTGCTGCGGGGGCAGTCCTTTACACCATCCGAGCCCCGCGCAGCGCGCGCCGATGGGATCGCGATGGTGTTCCAGCATTTCTCACTGTTTGACGCGCTGAACGTGGCCGAAAACATTGCGTTGGGGATGGAGAACCCACCTGCGATGGGGGATTTGGCCTCGCGCATCCGGGAGGTATCCGAGACCTATGGCCTGCCGCTGGACCCGTTTCGAACTGTTGGTGACCTGTCAGCCGGTGAGCGGCAGCGGGTCGAGATCATTCGCTGCCTGCTGCAAGACCCAAAGCTGCTGATCATGGACGAACCGACCTCGGTTCTGACGCCGCAAGAGGTTGAGATTCTGTTCGAGACCCTGAACAAGTTGCGGTCCGAGGGGACCTCGATCCTGTATATCTCGCATAAGCTGGAAGAGATCCGGACGCTGTGTGACCACGCCACGATCCTGCGTTTAGGCAAGAACGTCGGCGAATGTGTTCCGTCTGAGACCTCGGCGCGCGATATGGCCGAGATGATGGTCGGATCGACCTTGCAGACACCAGAGCGCAGCGGGCGTGAGTTTGGCGATGTCGCACTGGATGTCAGCGGCTTGTCGGTGCCGTCGCCCTCAGAATTCGGCACCGCACTGCGGAATGTGCATATGACGGTACGCAAAGGTGAGGTTCTGGGCATCGGCGGGGTCGCCGGAAACGGCCAAGACGAATTGCTGGGCGTGCTGTCAGGTGAAATTCCGACCGCAGCTGATGCCATTAAATTCGCCGGTCAGCCTATTGGCAAGCTTGGACCCACCGCGCGGCGCAAGCTGGGCGTCCTGACCGCGCCAGAGGAGCGGCTGGGCCATGCCGCGGCGCCTGACATGAGCCTGACCGAGAACGCATTGCTGACCGGATCGGTCCGCGAAGGGCTGGAAAACAACGGTTTCCTGAAGTGGGCCGAAACCCAAAGCTTTGCCGAGAAGATCATCAACGCGTTCGACGTTCGCACACCCGGCCCCGAGAACGCGGCGCGGTCCTTGTCGGGCGGAAACCTGCAGAAATTCGTCATCGGGCGAGAGGTTTTGCAAGATCCCGACGTGCTGGTGGTGAACCAACCAACCTGGGGCGTGGATGCGGCCGCGGCGGCCGCGATCCGACAGGCCATTCTAGATCTGGCCGCAAAAGGCACCGCGGTTGTGTGCATCAGTCAGGACCTGGATGAGCTCATGGAAATCTCAGACAGCTTTGCCGCGCTGAACGAAGGGCGGTTAAGCGCTCCGCGCGAGACGACCGGTCTGACCGTGGAAGAGATTGGCCTGATGATGGGCGGCGCACATGGCATGGAGGTTGCTCATGTGTGAGCCGCAGAATCGCCTTCGGCGAGAGTATTTACAAAAAGATGAAGAACGCGGGGGGATGAGCGTGTGATTGTGTTGGAGAAGCGGCCTCAGCCGTCCAAGGCGTGGTCCTATGCGACCCCTTTGGTGGCTGTGCTGGCAACGATGGTGTTCGGGGGCATCTTGTTCACCATTCTGGGCAAGAACCCGATCGAAGCCATTGGCACCATTTTTTGGGAGCCTCTGTTTGGCGAATTTGCGTTCTACTATCGTCCGCAATTGCTGGTGAAAGGCGCGCCATTGGTGCTGATTGCGATCGGCCTGTCGCTGGGCTTTCGCGCCGGCATCTGGAACATCGGTGCCGAAGGGCAATACATCATGGGTGCAATCTTTGGGGCGGGGGCCGGTCTGGCGTTTTATCCAATTGATGCGTTCTATGTTTTCCCGATCATGGTGCTGGCCGGGGCCTTTGGTGGCTGGCTTTGGGCATCTATTCCGGCCTTTTTGAAAGTGCGGTTTGGCACCAACGAAATCCTCGTCTCGCTGATGTTGGTTTATGTGGCTGAGCAGATGCTGGCCTCAGTCTCACTGGGGTTACTGAAGAACCCCGAGGGTTTTGGCTTTCCCGGCTCGCGCAACCTGCAATCCTACGACGCTGCCCATAACGCCGAGCTGATCTCCGGATCTGGCATGCATTGGGGTGTTGTGACCGCGTTGATTGCCGTGATCTTTGCCTATGTTCTGCTGAACCGGCACATGTTGGGGTTTCACATCCGCCTTACGGGTGAGGCTCCGCGCGCCGCTAAATTTGCTGGTGTGAACCCGGCCCGCTTGATCCTGTTTTGCCTCGGCCTTTCCGGCGCGCTGGCCGGGTTGGCCGGTATGTTCGAGGTCTCTGGCCCCTCTGGTGTGGTCAGCATCGATTTCAACGTCGGCTATGGTTTCACCGCGATCATCGTGGCGTTTCTGGGCCGTCTACATCCGGTGGGTATCCTGCTAGCCGGTGGGCTGATGGCGCTGACCTATATTGGCGGTGAAATTGCACAATCCCAATTGGGTTTGCCGGCCGCCGCCATTCAGGTGTTCCAGGGGATGCTTCTGTTCTTCCTCTTGGCCTTTGATCTTTTGACCAATTACCGCATCCGTGCGGCCCGTAGCGAGGTAGCCTGAGCCATGGATCTAGGTGAAATCAATCCCGTTCTTCTGGTCGCCTCGTTGATGGTGGCTGCAACCCCGCTGCTGCTGGCCGCCATCGGCGAGCTGGTGGTCGAGAAAGCTGGTGTGCTGAATCTCGGTGTCGAAGGCATGATGATCGTTGGCGCGATCAGCGGTTTTGCGACATCCGTCGAAACCGGCTCGCCCTGGCTGGGATTCCTTGCAGCAGCGGTCGGCGGCGCCGTGTTGTCGTTGCTGTTCGTTCTGCTAACTCAGGTTGCGTTGGCCAATCAGGTGGCCAGCGGGTTGGCCCTTACGTTGTTCGGGTTGGGATTCAGCGCCCTTCTTGGGCAAGGCTACGTTGGGGTAAAACCGCCAAGTATGGGTGAAATTCATATCCCGGTGATCAGCGATATCCCGGTGATCGGACCAATCCTGTTCCAGCATGATCCGATCCTTTACGTTGGCATCGCCCTAACCGCCGCAGTCTGGGCCGTTCTCAAATACACGCGCGCCGGCCTTGTGCTACGCGCGGTGGGCGAAAACCACGATGCCGCCCATGCTCTGGGATACAAAGTTATCAAGATCCGTATTATGGCGATCATGTTTGGCGGCGCCTGCGCTGGCTTGGGCGGCGCTTACATCAGCCTGATCCGAGTGCCGCAGTGGACCGAGGGTATGACGGCCGGTGTCGGCTGGATCGCGCTGGCACTGGTTGTCTTTGCCAGTTGGAAACCATGGCGCGCGCTTTTGGGTGCTTATTTGTTTGGCGGAATCACGGTCTTGCAGCTTAATCTGCAGGCAGCGGGCGTTGCCATTCCCGTCGAGTATCTGGCAATGTCACCCTATATCATCACGATCCTTGTGCTTGTGATCCTTTCGGCCGACAAGAGCAGCGCACCTGCCTCACTGGGCCGGATTTTCCACGCCTCGCATTAGACGGGGCCAATCGAACCAACTTGGGGAGTAACTACATGAAATTCAAATCACTTCTGGCAAGCGCCGCCATGGCGCTGGGTCTGGCCTCGGGTGCCATGGCCGAAGACAAAACCAAGGTCGGCTTTGTCTATGTCGGTCCTGTCGGCGATGGCGGCTGGACCTATGAGCATAACAAAGGTCGCCTGGCCGTCGAGGAACATTTCGGCGACAAGGTTGAGACGGTGTTCGTTGAATCGGTGCCCGAAGGCCCGGATGCAGAACGCGTGATGACTCAGATGGCGCTGGAAGGCGCGGACCTGATCTTTACCACCTCGTTCGGCTATATGGACCCGACCATCAACGTGGCCCAAAAGTTCCCGGACGTGAAGTTCGAGCATGCGACCGGCTACAAAACGGCTGACAATGTATCGGTCTATTCGGCTCGCTTCTATGAAGGCCGTGCCGTTCAGGGGCATATCGCCGGTAAAATGACCGAGTCGAACATCATCGGTTACATCGGTTCCTATCCGATCCCCGAAGTGATCCGTGGCATCAACTCGGCCTACATCCACGCCAAAAAGGTGAACCCGGATGTCGAGTTCAAAATCATCTGGGCTTACACGTGGTTCGACCCGGCAAAAGAGGCTGATGCAGCTTCGGTTCTGATCGAACAGGGCGCGGACGTGATCCTGCAGCACACCGACTCGACGGCACCGCAAGCGGCTGCGCAAGAGGCCGGCAACGTGATCACCTTTGGTCAGGCCTCGGACATGAGCGAATACGCTCCGATGCCGCGCGTCAGCTCGATCATCGACAACTGGGCCCCCTACTATATCGCGCGCACGCAGGCCGTGATGGATGGCAGCTGGGCAACGGCGAACACCTGGGACGGTATCGGCCCGGGTATGGTCGAGATTGGCGAAATCTCGGACGCGGTTCCAGCGGATATCAAAGAAGAAGCGCTGGCGATGACTGCGGCGCTTGCTGACGGTAGCTATCACCCATTCACCGGCCCGCTGAAAAAGCAGGACGGTAGTGACTGGCTGGCGGACGGTGAAACCGCAGATGATGGCACATTGGCGGGCATGAACTTTTACGTTGAAGGGCTGGAAGGCGAAATCCCGCAGTAAAGCCGCCAAAAGCGCTAAACTAAGAATGCCCGCATTGATCATGCGGGCATTTTATATTTCGGTCAGGGAGGATCGACCACCCAGGTACTGCTGCTTAGCTGGCCCTAAGTGCTTGGGAAAGCCCCTTCACGCCCTCACGCCGCCCGAGGCGCGCTCGGTGGTTCTTTCGCGCCTGTCATAAAGGCCACGGCATCAGACATGGTGTAGTCTTTGGGATTGATCACACAAAGCCGTTTGCCCAACCTGTGAACATGGATACGGTCGGCAACCTCAAAGACATGCGGCATGTTGTGGCTGATCAGGATGATCGGAATACCGCGCGACTTCACATCGATTATCAGCTCTAACACCCGACGACTTTCTTTCACGCCCAAAGCCGCAGTTGGTTCGTCCAGAATGATCACCTTAGACCCGAAGGCAGCAGCGCGTGCGACCGCAACACCCTGACGCTGGCCACCTGAAAGGGTTTCGACGGCCTGATTGATATTTTGGATCGTCATCAAACCCAGTTCGGTTAGTTTATCCCGGGCGAATTTTTCCATCGCAGGCCGGTCAAGCATTCTGAAAACCGAACCCAACGGGCCTTTTCGACGAATTTCCCTGCCCATAAACATGTTGTCGGCAATGGAAAGTGCAGGAGACATGGCAAGTGTCTGATACACAGTTTCGATCCCTGCTCCCCGTGCATCAATCGGAGAATGAAAATTCACCTTCTGGCCCTCAAGCCAGACCTCACCTTCGTCAGGCGCCACCGCGCCCGAAACGGCCTTGATCAGCGTCGACTTACCGGCACCATTATCCCCGATCACCGCCAGGATCTCTCCTGGCATCAGATCGAAGTCGCATTGATCCAGCGCGGTTACCTTGCCATAGCGCTTGATCAGGTTCCGTCCTTTGAGAATGGGTTCCATCATGCTGCTACCTTTCTGATCCACTGGTCAACGGCGACCGCTGCAATGATGAGAATACCAATCAGCAGGAAGGTCCATTGCGCATCAGCCCCGAGCAGGCGCAAGCCGAGTGTGAACACACCGACAATCAGCGCCCCAAACAGCGATCCGAGGATCGATCCGCGACCGCCAAACAGCGAGATGCCACCAATCACAACCGCCGTAATGCTTTCGATATTGGCCAACTGCCCTGACGTCGGGGATACCGACCCGATACGCCCAATCAGTGCCCAACCCGCAAAAGCGCAAATCAGCCCCGACAACATGTAAACTGACATCAGCGTCCGATGGACGTTGACCCCCGACAACTCAGCCGCTTCCGGGTCATCGCCGACCGCATAAACATGCCGTCCCCAGGCCGTATGGCGCAGCGCATAGGAGAGCCCAAGGATGAGCAAAAGCATGAACAAAACGCCAACAGTGAAAACCGCCCCACCCACGTTAAACTTGGTTCCGAACAGCTGCAATATGGGTGCGTTCGCCTCGATGTCCTGGGACCGGATCGTTTCGTTTTGCGAATACAGAAAGTTTGCGGCCAACACGATTTGCCACATGCCAAGCGTGACGATAAAGGGTGGCAGCTTGATGCGGCTGATGAGAAATCCGTTCACCGCCCCGAACGCGGTACCAACGGCAAGCCCGCACAGGATCGCAACAGAGGGTGGCAACCCGTAGCGGAATGTGAATTGCCCCATGACGACGGAAGACATCACCATGATCGCACCAACGCTCAGGTCGATGCCCGCCGTCAGGATCACAAGACTTTGGGCTGCGGCCACGATGCCAACGATCTGAACCTGTTGCAGGATCAGGGTCAGCGCGAAAGGTGAGAAGAATTTTGCGCCGAGCAAAAGCCCAAACACAACAATAGCGGCGACAAGAACGATCAACGGAACCAGGGACGGGTTAACATGCAAAAAGTGCTGAACCGTCCCGACAAAACCACGGTGATGGTCATCAAACTCGGCGACTTGCTCCGGGCTGCCAGCTGCTGCGGCCTCGAAGTCATCGGATTGTCGTGAAGTCTCGGACATTAAGAATCCCCCAAGCGTCAAGTGCCCGTTTACGGACCACTTTAGCAAGTTTTTGGGTGAGAGGGTGGTTTGGCGTCAGGAGGCCACATTTGCAGCCTCCCGCAGGTTACTTTAGCCCCAGCAGAGGTCCATGCCTTCTTTCACTGAAATGGACTCAACGCCCTCAGCGGCCTGATCGGTCACAAGCGCAACGCCAGTATCATAAAAGTCTTTTCCCGGCGTGTTTTCAGGCTTAACGCCCTCGTCCGCCCATTTCTTGACCGCTTCAACACCCAGAGACGCCATCAAAAGCGGGTACTGCTGTGAAGTTGCCCCGATTACACCGTCTGCCACGTTTTGCACACCTGGGCAGCCCCCGTCGACGGATACGATCAGCACATCGTTCTCGCGCCCAATGGCTTTCAGCGCTTCATACGCACCCGCGGCTGCAGGTTCGTTGATCGTGTGAACAACGTTGATCGTCGGGTCCTTGGCCAGAAGATTCTCCATCGCGCGGCGACCGCCTTCTTCATTGCCTGCGGTCACGTCACTGCCGACAAGGCGCGGATCATCTTCATCCCCGATGACGTTCGGGTCTGCCAAATCAACTCCGAACCCTTCCAGAAAGCCTTGGTTGCGCAGCACATCCACGGTGGGTTGGCTGACCGCAAGGTCCAGCGTGGCGATTTTAGCATCATTAGCGGCATCCCCGAGAGACGCTTTTGCCCATTGACCGATCAGCAGCCCGGCCAGGAAGTTGTCGGTGGCAAATGTCGCATCGGCGGAGTCAATCGGCTCCAGCGGTGTATCCAGTGCAATCACAAGCAGGCCTGCGTCGCGGGCCTGTTGCACAGCCGGAACAATTGACGAGGTGTCCGACGCTGTTAGCAGAATGCCCTTGGCGCCGTCCAGTATGCAGGTTTCGATCGCCTGCACCTGAGTTTCGTGGTCGCCATCGACCTTGCCTGCGAATGCCTTGAGCGTCATTCCCAATTCCTCAGCCTTGGCTGTGGCACCTTCTTTCATTTTGACGAAGAAGGGGTTGGTGTCAGTTTTGGTGATCAGGCAAACGGTTTCGCCTGCTGCCATCGCGCTACCCGCCATGGCAGTTACCGCCAGCGCCGTAGCACCCGCAAGATTTGCAAGTTTCATTAGTAATCCTCCCAGTTTCTCCCATGCCCGCAAGGGCATATGGGTGATCGGGTGGATAACGACCCGACCCCACAGGAAAAATCATCTTGAGATTCGGTATTTTTGTCAATAATTAAATCACTCTTAATTATTATTGACAGGTTGGGGCGATCCTCACATTGTTGAGCAAGGGAGGGAGCGCGTTGCCTGTGGACTTGAAGCAAGACGACACCCCGTCAGATCGGGTTTCAGACGTGCGCGGCACCAACCAAAGCGGTATGCGCGCGCGCAATGAACGGCTTGTTTTGTCCCTTGTCAGACGGCACCAGGCATTGGCCAAATCCGAAATTGCGCGCATGACGGGGCTTTCGGCGCAAACGGTTTCCGTCATCATGCGCCAGCTGGAACAAGACGGGCTATTGCTCCGGGGTGAACCGATCCGCGGCAAAGTCGGGCAACCCTCGGTTCCAATGCGACTGAACCCTGAAGGTGCGTTGTTTCTGGGTTTGAAAATTGGACGCCGCAGCACTGAACTGGTTTTGACAGATTTTCTGGGCAATGTCCGCCAGCGCGAAAGACGAACATATGACTATCCCACGCCTGTTGCTACGCTGGATTTCGCACGCGAAGCGCTTGACAAAATGCTGTCCGATCTCCCCCCTGTCGAGCGGGGCAGAGTTTCAGGCCTGGGGATCGCAATGCCTTATTTTCTTTGGGATTGGGCCCAAACGCTGCGGGTACCACAAGAAAAAATGGACCCATGGCGCACCACAGATATCAAAGCGGCTTTGTCTGCGACCTATGACTTCCCGGTTTTCCTGCAAAATGACGCAACAGCTGCCTGCGGGGCAGAACTGGTTTTTGGTCCCGCCGAAGGCCCCCGAGATTTCCTGTATTTCTATGTCGGCTACTTCATTGGCGGAGGGGTGGTTCTAAACAGATCGATCTTTTCAGGGAGAGGAAATGCAGGAGCGTTGGGGCCGCTGCCAG
This sequence comes from uncultured Ruegeria sp., assembly GCF_947504215.1. GTDB lineage: Bacteria > Pseudomonadota > Alphaproteobacteria > Rhodobacterales > Rhodobacteraceae > Ruegeria. The sequence goes on from NZ_CANNGO010000001.1 coordinate 894,989, forward strand.
TGCCAACGGAAACAGGTCAGGTGCAGCCTTTGATCGACGTTGCCAGCCTTTACGTTCTTGAACGTTCGATTGCAGGCAGCGGTGACGCCGCCAATTTGATGTGGGAATCGGCAAGCCGATGGGACGTACCAGACCTCCATCTGAACAACTGGTTGAAACAAGCGTCGCTCGGGCTGGCATATGCCATCGCCTCATCTTGCAGTGTTATTGATTTTAATTGCGTGAAAATAGACGGGTGGATGCCACCGGACATCAAAACCCGCCTAATCGAAGGGATCGAAGCGCAGTTGTCCCGCATCAATCTGACGGGTCTTGAGCGACCGGTAATTCACGCCGGATCTGTTGGCCCAGACGCGCGCTCGCTTGGGGCGGCGAGCTTACCTCTTTCAGAGAAATATCTGGTAGAGGCCTGATTTCAAGGTCATTTCAACTGAATCCAAGCATCGGAATTGACGTCACTGGACGGCAGAAAATCATCCGCCAAACTTGATCACGGAAAAGGCGAAGTTGTCCTGGTCGGGCGAATCCAGTTCCTTTAGAGCTTTAACCAATCTTCCCGCTATCGCTTCGCTCTGATGTGACCTATTCCCAGCCACGATGGATTGGATGCGTTCTTCGCTCAAGAATTGCAGGCCATCACTGGCTGCTATCAGGATATCGCCGGGCTCAAGATGGGAAGCGTGTTCCGGGCAATCTGTTTTGGGAATGTTGCCTCCCATGATCACCGACGTCAGCGTGTTTCGGTCGGGGTGTTCATAAGCACTTTGCTGGTCCAGGATGCCCAATTTGACCATCATGTCGATCTGAGGCGCCATCGAATGATCCTCATTCATCTGACACAACTCTCCGTCACGTAGGCGGTAAAGCGGCGAATCTCCAATGGACAGCCAGAAAGCCCGAGATTCAATCAGCACCAGGACCAAAAGGGTCGCGCCCATGCCCCTGGTTTCGGAATAACGACTAGCAACCTCGCGTAGACAGCCATTTGCTACTTCGGCTGCTTTCATAAGGCATTCTCGCACTTCCGCGTCCGAGGATAGGCAATTCAAACCGGAGAACTTCCAGTAGTTGAACACTTCAGTGGATACAATCTTGGATGCGATATCCCCTGCCGCGTGACCACCCATACCGTCAGACACAACCACGATACCGATGTCAGAACCCACGGGGCAATCCATCAGGATCGCGTCCTCTTGATACTCGCGTTTTCCTGGGTCGATGACGGTTGCAATATCAAGCTGGGTGGCAGATTGACCCCGGGTTTTTGGCCGTTTCACTTTTTCAAATTGTACCATTAGCTTTTCTGAGTACGGATCTAATAAGTTCTTCAAGTTCATTTGGCTACCTGCGACGAAGTTGCCTAGAGGCTTTCTGGTTTGGATCACGCCCGTTCTAAAAATCCCCGAATACGCTCGCGCGTTGCGCGACAGGATGGGGTTATTTGACGGGTCGGGTGCGTGATCTTTCGCGTTACTTAGTTTCGAATATCTCTCAGCACCCAAAGGTCTCTCGCGATCTTCATCAACACGTTTTGAAGTCATTCGACCTCCTATCCACCGTCGGCCTGACTGTAGTTTCCTATTTGAATTCAGTCACTAAGGCGTAAGCGGAAGCTCGACGGCCTTCAATTCGCCGTTCCGCGCGATCGTCAACAGCGCCGTTTCCACTCCAGTACTCCCCAAGGCTTCAAATGTTTCTTCAAGAGCGTTTTGACCTTCAAAAGTAACTTTGGAAGCGGCTTCCGAGACGACAACATCGCCAACGCGTAAAGATGAAATTGCGGATGGGGACCGGGACACTTTTGTGATCCACTTGTCGTCGCCGATGCTAACCGTCATGAATTGCACACCATTTGTCAGTTCGGTGGCCTTGCCGGTGCGGACAGTCAAACTCTGTTCGACGATGGGGCCGTCTCTCTCGGTTTTGACCCTCATTTCGACCAGCTTCTCACCCGTGCCAGAGACATCGGACTTTGACTGGATCGCACGAATGATTGACGCATCATCCACGACCAGATGGCCGTTGACCGAATAGATGATGGTGCCGGATTTCAACCAGTCCGTTGCGTTTTGATCAAGGTCTGACCGGACCAAGGTGACCATCGAAAAGCTGCCTTGTGGCTGCGCCGTTGTAACGGTTGTGAACGGCAGGTCAACTGCCTGCCCCGACCACCCAACCCAACTCGTTGCCAGAGCAGCCGGCGTAACCGCGGCCTCCGCTATATCAGCTTCGTCTGCCACGGGTTGAACGACAACTGCGGCGTCTGCGACAGATGCGAGTTCCTCAGCCGATGCCGCGGCCGCCACAACGCTTTCCTCGACCACAGGCTCCACTTCTGAAGTTGCAATATTGGTCACATTCGTTTCAGTCGGAGCTGGAGCGCCGCCTTGCATGACAAAAAATCCAACCCCGCCGATCACCGCAGCAACAACGAGCGCGATGAGAGCAACAGGTTTGGACCCGCCACTGCGCTCGGGGGCCATGTTCACTTCAACCGTATCGCTGACCTCTTTGACATCCGCGGGTACAGCCTTCATTTCGACCGGCATTTTTTCGTTCAGCGCATCCAACCATTCCTGAACGGACTGGAACCTGTCTGCGGGTGGAATGCTCAGCGCCCGATCAATTGATCTTAGGAAAGACGGGCGATACCCTTCTATTGCGCCTTCCAGCGGCTTATAGGTGTCGGCTCCGTTCTGAGCCAAGCCGGCCAACCGTGCCTGACTGTCATCCGGTGCATTCCCTTTGATGACGTGATAGAAAGTGGCGGCCAGCGCATACAAGTCGCTGGATTGATCCTGCTCCCCCCCCTGCAGATAAAACTCCTGCGGGGAGTAACCTTCTTTGACGACACGCAGCATCGACATGGCACGGTCAGACTTGGCTTCGCTTTCCCGAGCAGCGCCGAAATCGATAACGACAGGTTCACCTTTTTGGTTGATCAGAATGTTGTCCGGAGAAATATCCCGGTGAAGCATTCCGTTGCTGTGAATGAAACCCACCGCTTCAAGCGTCTGGCGCAGCATTCTTTCAACTTCGTCTGGTGGGATGTTCTCGCGTTCTTCTATCGTGTCCAACAAATCTTGGCCTTCGATAAAGTCGATCGCCATGTAAGCTGTTTCGTTGTCCCGGAAGACCTGATGAACACCAGCGATGTTCGGATGAACAAGCTTGGACTGGTTGCGGGCTTCTTTCTCAAAAGACCTTACAAGTGCCTCATAGGATGAGACATGCGATTGCGAGCGAGGGCGGACCGCCGTCTCGCTTCTCCGACAAATTGCCTCGGGGAAGCACTCCTTGATCACAACAGTTCGTTCTAGGCTGTCCTTGGCAAGATACGTGATGCCGAACCCGCCGCTGTTTAGAAAACGGATGATCGTATACTGACCGGATAACAGTTGAGTTCCCGGCGCAAGTTCATCCTGGAACTGCTGGCTAGTGTGAACTGGTTGTACCATGAATAATCGTTACCTTACTTTGACCAGGTCAATGTGTGACTGGCCGTTGTTTTGTCAGCGCCGCTACCTGAGTGTGTTAAGGCACTGACTTTTAATTCCTAACCTTCCCATGCGAACCCATCCGCATTGGGTCTTTGTACTTCGCTCCAAACCTCAACACGTCGGTTTTTCGCACGACCTGCCGCGTTTGTGTTGCAGGCAACAGGGGCCATTTCGCCATAGCCCCTGATTTCGATCACGGTGCCTTCTGCCCCGTTTTGGTCAACGTTGTCTTTCAGTTCGCTCAGCACTTTTTTCGCACGTGCCAGCGACAAGCTGCGGTTCTTGCCAAAACTGCCGCCTGCATCAGCGAAACCAGCCAGCACAATTCTGTCTGGCTTGACGTCGGCAATGTAATCGGCAATCCGGGCGATATCCCGTTTGGCCTTGTTGTCCAAATTGGCGGACCCGGGCGCAAAGCGGAACGTTGTGGACAGACGTGTTGTCGTAAGCCTGTCCGCGACGAAAGAACGGACTTCTGTCGCGTTGGCCGAAGCCGACATCGTTTCGATGTCCGCCTGCAGCTGATGGTATTTCTCTACCTCGTCCTGTTCGATAACGGACAGGCTTGTGATCCCCGATTTCGATACCAGACCATCGATTTTGGGGCTGTCGAGAAAGCTCACAAACGATGCGCTAAGACCGTTCAGATCACGGCGGTTATACGCAGTGACCCGATTTTGCAGGCCATATTCCTCGGTCTTCATGGCGAATTGGTTCGGCAGATGAACGATGCCGCATTCGCTGCGCAATGGGACGGGACGGGCGTCGCGGATGCTGGAAAACCGCATGACGCCAAAACCGTATGGATCGGATTCAATAGCGCGAGACAGCTCACGCACAGATTTAACCGTTTTTGTGTCTGAGCGGGCCTGACGCCCCTGCGGCGACAGAATCAGAGCATCGATCCGATGAAAGGCTTCTGATGCCTTTGGCAAAGTATAGACGTTGATCTTGTGATCAGGGCCACCCAGGTCTTGCCAATTGCCAACTTCACCGGACATGACCTGTGAAATCTGTTCGATTGTCAGAGTTCCAAGGGTGTTCTTCGGATGTACCGTGGCGGTATAGCCATCCACGGCCAGAACATGCTCTTGTTCAAAAGCGGTCAGTTCCCCAAGGCCGTTTTTTCTGGCCTGCGCGAAATTCTCAGGCGTAACGGGCTCTTCGCTGATAATCAAATCGCCTGAGCGCGAAATCAGGGTGTCAAACAGCCCCTGGCCAGAGGCTTCCTTGACCAGCACATTATGAACAGGGTTTGCATCTTCATCCGTGATCAGGATGTCAAAGGCGGTCTTTTCGTCGGCGGTAGAGTTGCGGTCACCTAATGCGCTGAATTCATACTGTTCACCAAGTGGCGAACCTTGCAGATCAAACACATCAGAAAGAAGTTCTTGTTCAGCGGCAAACCCTTCGACAACCAGCGGCAGCAGGATGTCAGCAAGGCCCGCCGCCCCGGCAACGACCAGATCCGTGTTTGTTGGCAGAGCTTTAGGGCATGCAGCGCCCTGACAGTCAAACGCATCCGCATCTAAAGACAGAACACCGATATTGGACCGAATAATGAACTTTCCGGGCTGCGCGGCGACAAGCTTACCAGAAACCGATCTGGTGCCCTTCTTGGCCGTCAGGGTAACCTCCTGTGCAAGACCCGCAGACGCAAATCCGGCAAAAGCAATCACTGCAGTGTATTTTAACCAGGTCTTCATACTCGAACTACACCTTGGAAACATTGAACTTGATATTAGGAAGCCACGGCAATACGCGCCGTGGCTTCCATTCGTCATTTACTCCGCGATCCAAACTTCGACACGGCGGTTGATTGCACGGCCACGAGGGCTGTCGTTACATGCCACCGGCTCAAGCTCACCAAAGCCAGCCGCTTTCATCTCAATGCCATCGAGCTCACCATCTGTCGCAACTTCGATGATGTGTTCCAGGGCGGCTTCTGCGCGTTCCTGAGAGATCAGCAGGTTCGAGTCGAACGGGCCTTTGTTGTCGGTGAAACCCACGACCATAACTTCGCTTGGCTTGTTCTCTTTCAGGTAACGCACCATACGCATCAGATCTCGCTCGGCCTTGTTATCAAAGCGTTTGGAACCCGGTGCAAAACGGAACGTCGTGGACAGACGCGAATGCGTGTTCATGTTCTTGAGAAGGCTCTCGACCAATTCGGCCTCGTACTCGTTCTCACCTTCTTCAAGCTCTGCAGCCAGTCGTTCTGCAGCACGTTCCTGGTTGTCTGCTGCGATCGACAGGTCGATGTAGCCAGCTTTGGCGACCAAACCGTCAAGGCTGCTGTCGTCCAGGAAATCAACAAGCTCTCGTGCATAACCTTCAACATCCGAGCGGTTGTAAGCCACAACACGTTCCTGCAGATAGTACTCTTCGGTCTTGAGGTTGAAGTTAGTAGGATCCTGAATGATGCCACAGGTTGTCCGCAACGGTACAGCCCGAGCCGAACGCTTGGCCGCGTAGTTTACGATGCCAAAGCCGGCGACGTCTTCCATGATTGCTGTCGTAAGCTCGGTTCTGTCATGCACGATGCTGGATTCGTTCGTGAGCGTCTTGTCGGACTTTTTGAACAGAAGCTTTTCGATATGATGATACGCCTCAGTTTGCGGATCGAAGGAATACACATGAATAGGCGCATCTGAACCGCCGACTTCTGACCAGTTGGTGATGTCACCGGCCATGATGTCACGCGCTTGCTTAACAGTCAGGCTGGGGATCTGGTTCAACGGGTTCACGACCATCGCAAATCCGTCCACGGCGATAACCCGCTCCTGATCAAAGGCGCGCAAGTTGCCACCCTGCCCTTCGGACACGATCGAACGATCCGCTTTTCGTGCAGCTGTTTCCGCGAAAATGATTGATGCGTCATTCTTTGCCAGCCGTTCAAACAGCCGCGCACCATTCGCAGTGTGAATTCCAAAGGTGGCAACGTCGTCACCTTCGAGATCCGTCAGAACCAGCGCAAAGTCGTGTTCTTCACCATATTTATGGTCGCCAACATCCACGGTTTCGGTATCTACCGGCTCGCCATTTTCGTCATATAACTGAGCTTCGGCTTCCAGTGCTGCTGCGGCGTACCCTTCAGCCAGAATTGGCACCAAAACCTCAGCGATTTCGTCCGGGGCCGAAATCTCCATATCATAGACGTAGGTCTGCTCGGTTGGGCAGGCTTCGCCTTCACATGTCACCAGATCTTGGTTGATGACAAATTCGCCGATGTCCGTCTCGACTAGGAACTTTCCGTCTTTCGATGAAAGCAGATTGCCGATGACGTCAATATTACTGTCTTTACCAACCAGTCGCACCTCTTGTGCGAAGGCCCCGGTTGCGATGCAACCTGAGACGATTGATGCGGCCATACAGAGCCGTGAAAACTTGGAACTCAACATCTTAACTCCTCGAGTCAGCACTCATTTGATGTTTTTTTGATGCACTAAATTTGTGCAACAAAAAGGTCGGGATTGTGGCATCGTTTCGATTTCGTTGCTTTTCCGATTTAGAAAGCGTTTGAGCCACAAAGTTGGTCTTCACCTATTTCTGACTGCCAAAAATTACTAAGCCATCATTTTGTTTTTCAGGAGTAATCTATGGCTGTCGAAAGATGTTTTCTCTCTCAAGTGAAAACCGGTTACGTATTCGACTGAGACTAGGAACAGCCGAAATTAGGCCGGAAATTAGGAATCCAGTTTGATCGCCTCTTCGTACAGCAAGGCGGCTTTTTCTGATTCGATTTCCAGTACATCCATTTCAGCACAGAAATGCGAAACATCATCGATGTTGGGCACTTCCTGGCTGTCAAGCTTTTCGACAACCGGCTGCATTTTGGCCCAATGTGTCTGGACTTCTGTCAACGCCTTGAGCGCGGCGTTGCTGGGCGGCTTTGCCATCGTGATCGAGCTGCTACCACCTTCGATCAAAACATCGATGATCTTGCCGAATTTCTTGGCGTTCTTTTTGAACTTTTCGTGGTGTTCTGCAGTTTCCTTACCGGTGGCGGCAAGAGCGATCTCTTTGCAGATTTTCTGCGTGTACATCCGCTGACGGCCAGCAAAATCCAATGCCAAGGCCAGCGCAATGTCGATATCTACGTCGCCGTAAGCCTCTTCCAGCTTGCGAACGACCTCATGGCAGGCTTTTTCCAGAACCTCATCATTGTCTACGATAAGGTGAAGGTGTTCATCATCGACTGACCCAGCCTCGATGATTTCCTCGATAGCTATACGGTAGGGGGCCCAAAGTGCTTCCACTTCTTTCAAGGCGTTGTTCACCGATACAAAGCGTTCACGGTCAACGCCCGACGTACCTTTACCTTCTTTGAAGCCCAGCAGAATGTTGTCGAATTCATCGTGCGCATACTGCAGTTCTTTAAGGTCCTTTTCGACCTCAGCACCCAGGCTCAGAAGCACAACGGCCTTTGCAACCTTCTCGGTCAGAAAACTCAGCTTGTCAGCGGCCAAAATTCTGTGCGCAACCTGACCAACGGCCATTGCCAATGCGTTCCCGCCAACCGGCAGTAACGTCGCAATCGCAGCTAGTGCAGCGCTGTTCATGAACGCGCGTCTGTTTAGTGTCATAGCAGTCAACCTTACCCTTTTAATCGTTAACCCACCGCTTTTACCTATTGCGACATTTCGTACGCCAATGTGGTCCGCCCAAGAAGAAAATGTGGTGATTTTAGGACTGGCGTGCGCCCAGTGATTTGGTCGTAACGCTTTGTTTTATAATATCTAGTTGCACCGCCCAGCCTTCTGGACGGCGCAATCTGGGCGTTTTCTTCACGCCCACTTACAACGAAAGTGAAATTGACACGCATTTGAAAATGACCCATGCGGCATACCTGTTTCGGGTCGCCGCCTCGACACCCTGCTACTCTGAAACTGTGCTGCAAAGACGGGCTGTCGTCGTCCAGGAGAAGTCTTGGAAATCGCCCAGCCCAGCGGAACATGCCAACGAAATACTCTGGTGCGACATACGTTACCTTAGGTTGGCAAACAGTCCACACCAGAGTTCGAAATGGATGCGTCGACTACTCGTCCTGCCAGTCAAATGTCTCATCACAGAAGGCAGCAAATCGCATCGTTGTCTTGCTGATCCGAATGCTGTCACCGCTAGCAAGCGCCACCGTGCTCAACACTGGACTATCGTTCAATCTCACAAGATTCGCCTTACCACCGTGACCCAAATAGCATTTGCGATCCTCGGGGTCATAGGCAATCACCGCGTGGCTGCTACGCGAAATGCCATTGTCGCCGAAATCCAGTTGAATGGATTGATCGTCATTGCGGCCGATTTGCATGAGACCGCCCGACAAAGCAATGCTTGTCCCGCGGCCAGGCCCATCGGAAATGACAAGCCACCCGACCGGGAAACTAGCACGAGCCGCCTGCGACTTGGCAACCGGAGCGCTGTCCATCAAGTCCTGAACGCGGTTTTCTGTCTGTCCAAATCCAATGAACGTGGTTTTAACCCGTTTGCGCCGATTTGCAGCCAGAGATTCCGATGCTTCCGCAACAGCTGGCGCAGCCTCGGGTGCAGCGGCAGGCTCGGGCATAACCTCGGATAACACCGGTGGTTCAGGGTTGGTTGTGGGCTCAGAAGAGAATGCGACTTCTTCTTGCTTAAGGCTGTCGTCGGAAGCCTCTACAAGTTCGATAGCCGGTGTGGCGTACGCTTCATCGTTAGCCTGTTCAGATACCGTGTCAGCCTCATCTTCTGGCGCATTGTCGTCCGCCACCGGAGCCGAGACGTCATCATGAGGCTGTTGCTCCAGGCCTTCCCCGGACAGCGTCCGACGCAGAACGTCGGTATCTTTGAAAACTTCAACCGTTTTTTTCTGACCGGTTGCATCTTCGCCTGCTTCAGCGGGCGTACCGGTTCCATCGAGAATTCGGCTCAGTGGGCTTTTGTATTTAAACATCTATCGACACCTTTTACCTTAACAACATGATGGGAATGTGCCCCATCATGCGGAGCCCCCATTCCAGCTTTGAACCACAGGAACATCTATGTTCCCAAAACAAAAAGCCGGCCAAATTGTTAAAATTTCTCATTGCGTCCAAATTTTGTTCTCGAGGAGACGCCGATAAGGAAATGACTTGGTTCAAAACCCATTTTCTCGTCAGCGATCAAAAATCGGGGATATTGTTTTGTTAGTTGGAAATCCGCGTGAAAACACAAACCGCTACCAAATGAGTTTATGCAAAAACTTAACTGGGCTAGTAAATTCAATTATGCCAGATAAGACCCAAAAGAGGATCACCATGACTGGGGATGGGCTTCCAACGGGCTCCACCGTCATCGCCGCAATAGTTGCGAGTTCAGCGGTTGCAGAGATTGCCGAAGCACACGGCGCAAGTTTCTACCATTAGGTCATCGGGGACGGACCACCACTCCTAACTGTACACGGCAAAATAGGCTAATCCACGAGTACCTACGACCCTATATCGATTGGTGGTCCGCAACATGCACTGTTGTCTACTGTGACCATTCCAGGAATGGCTGCTTAGACAAACCGGATGGCTACGAGGATACGTCATTCGATCGCCCGGCATCCGAGGTGGCGGAACTGACAGCATTGCTTAGGCACAACACGTTCATCTTGTGCGGATCGGCTTGATGGTTTGGTGTTAGACGGCACTGTCCCGGCTTTAGACCGTCAGCCCACAGTGACTGGCCCGGAAGAGAACATGAAAGCGTTCGGGAAGCTCCTCACGCAGCCTATGCTGGACGATGCAGACCGGCAGGCAAACTGGAATCCCGTTGTGCAGATGTACTTCCATCAGCGGGATGCAGAAGTGGGCGCCGATTTTGATGCGCGCACGGTATACGAATATCGCGCGCGGAACGCTACCAGCGACTTGCTCGGCAGTTTCAACACAGCTGAAAGGCTTGCGAATGTCCAAGCTCGTGCCTTGGAAGGCGCTGGCAGTCACAACAGAACTGCACCACATTCTCCCATAGGTGGTTTCTGTGTTGAAATCGGAATAACAGTTCGAAGGGCTTCAGACCGACCACTTTGTTCGCGCCAGACAAGCGTTTCTAAAGCTTGATGCGGAATGCCGCAAAACCGTCCGCTCCGTCACCGGCATCTTCTATCTCCATGCCACCAACGTCGCTCATGTACCCCCGCGCGTTCGGGCCGGTTTCAAACAAGACAGTGGTGTCCCCAAGCGGTGCGAATGACCAGTTGCCGTCGGCCTTTGGATCAATCGTTCCTTGCTCAACAATGTACCGCACGATGACGTCGCGATTGGTGTCCGGAGCTTCGAACACCACGGTATCGCCTTTTGCTCCGGGGAATGACCCTCCTCCGGAGGCGCGATAGTTGTTGGTAGCGATGATGAACTCCATGTCATCCGTCACTGGCGCGCCGTCAAAAGTGAGGTTGACGATACGCTCCGCTTCAGGGTTCAAATCCTCGCCATCCGGGTCAAAACGTGAGGGCTGTGAGAGGTCGATCTGGTAGGTGACGCCATCCATGACGTCGAAGTTATACGACGGGAAGGCCGGATTCAGCAGGATGGCATCTTCTGAGCCCGCTTCGATCTGATTGAACATTCCAGCCGAACGTTCCAACCAGCCACGCACCTGTGCCCCGTTTACGCGCACCGCGCGCACTGTGTTGGGATAGAGATACAGGTCTGCCACGTTTTTGATCGCGACATCGCCGACCGGTACGTCTGTGTAGTATTCCGGTCCTCCGCGACCTCCTGCCTTGAATGGGGCTGCTGCCGACAGGATTGGCAAGCCCTCATGTTCGGTGCCTTTGAGCATCTCTGCAATATACCATTTCTGGGCGATGGAGACGATCTGTACAGACGGATCATCAGCCACCAGGGCGAAATAGCTGTGCAGCGGGGCGGATGTTTTGCCGACCGCGCGGCGCACATACGCCAGCGTTTCTTCGTGATCAGGGGTCACCGAGTCCAATACAGATTGGTCATCTCCGACCAGTGCTGTGATCGAGCGATCTTCGTTGCGCCGCGAGATTGGGCGCGCCTCGGACGTGGTTGTGACCACGCGCCACGCATTGCCATCTCGTTCCAGCAACAAATCCAACAATCCCAGATGCGATCCCCAAAACCCGCCCATGACGGCTGGTTTGCCCATCAATGTGCCTTTGTCGACGTCGATGCCAGGAAGATCCGCAAAAGTGGGTGACGGAAATACCAAGTGATTGTGGCCGGTCACCAACGCATCGATGCCTTCAACGCCGGCGAGCACAACCGACGCATTTTCCATCCCGTCCGCATGATCGGCATCACCGATCCCGGAATGCGACAAAGCAATGATCAGATCACAGTCCTGCTCTTGCATTTCCGGTACATAGGCTTTGGCGGTTTCCACAATGTCGCGCGCTTCGACATTGCCTTCCAGGTGCTTGCGGTCCCAGTTCATGATCTGCGGTGGCGTAAATCCGATAACACCGATTTTGATCGGATGCTTGGACCCGTCACCCAATTCGATCTCGCGGTCAAGAATCGCGTAAGGCTTGACCAATGTCTTGTCTTCAAGCGGAGTTCCGCCCTTTTCCTTGGCGACGTTTGCCAGCACCACAGGGAACTCGGCCCCGGCCAGCGACTTCTCAAGGAAACTCAGACCGTAGTTGAATTCGTGGTTCCCCAAAGTGGCCGCATCGTACCCGATAGTGTTGAAGGCGGTAATAATCGGGTGGCTGTCGCCCTCGTTCATGCCGCGCTCATAAGCGATGTAGTCGCCCATTGGGTTGCCCTGCAGGAAGTCGCCATTGTCGACCAAAAGCGAGTTGGTCGCTTCTGAACGGATCTCATTGATGATCGAAGCTGCCCGAGACAGGCCAACAGTGTCACGCGGTTTGTCTGCATAATAGTCATAGGGAAACACGTGAACATGAATGTCCGTGGTTTCCATGATCCGCAGGTGCGCCTGATTGTTCGCCGCAGAAGCAGAGTATGGATGCAAGGCAATGACAGCGGCGCCGGTTGCCGTTGTTGCAAGAAACTGACGGCGCGAAATAGGGGAACGATGGATGTAGGGCATTTGGCACCTTTCAGAGTTTGATCGACGCGATTTCTGGATGCTTTTGACAACAGAGATGTGACACAAAACTGGAAAACACCACGCACGTCGGGCTGAGACGACTTACCGGATCAATTTGATACCATTCTCTTAGCCGAGTAAAGCAGCGCCGCTGACATGCTTGGCCCGCGATGGAACGCAAAAACCACATCGGGCTTGAACCAACGCATTATTTTGCCTCACCGGCTGGCATCATAAAGGGGCGCAGGCTTTCAATGAAGTGTTCAATAAACTCAAGCGTGATCAGGGAAGGTTGTTTCAGAACCGGCCGAACCAGTGACAAGGTATGCGGCTGAAAGGGTTTGAAGGGGCGAAAGCTGAGCCCCAAATCCACGTATTTGACAGCATCCAGTTCACTGACGATCGAAACCCCGACGCCCTGAACCGCCAATTCGCAAGCCGCAGTGAATTGGCGTACCTCAATGTGAGAATTCAGCGGGACTTCGGCGTTTTGAAACGTCTTTGACAGTCGAACAAAGAAATCACTGTCGCGCCGCGTGTGAATAATCTTCTCATGCGCGAGATCGGCTGGCGTAACCTCGGCAGCATTCTCTAAGGCATGCCCTTTTTTGAAGACGCACACAGTTCGGACGTTCACATCCCGGCTTTCGATTGCGGGATGCCCGTTGAACCCATCGGTGACGCCAAAGTCATATTGCTCGCCTATCATCCATTCCAAGATACGCTCCGGTCTGTCGGGTTCGATGGTCATGGTCACGCCGGGCCGGTCTTTCAGAAAGTTTGCGATGACCTTTGGCATGTGGCTTGTGGCAAACCCCGGAAGGCAGGCGACGCGGATATGTCCTGCTTTCCGCTGGGTGATATCCTGACTGACATCGGATATCTGGGTCATCAGTTCCAGAACGCGTTCGACACTGGGCTGTAGAAAACGGACCTCTTGCGACGGAACCAACCGGCCATCGCGTCGATCAAAAAGCTGAAAACCTAGGGTTTTCTCAAGATCGGCGAGAAGACGGCTTACGGCTGGCTGGCTGATACCAAGGCCTGCAGCAGCAGCCGTCATAGAACCGTTAACAGTCACAGCCATAAGTGCTTCAAGCTGTCTGACCCTCAGTGTTTGTCGCATTCCCTATCCTGTCGGCCGCCGCATTTCACCACAGTATAATGCAATGTTATGTTCTGACCCAATAATCAAAACTTGAATTATGATTTTCCGGCGGTAACGTCGTAAAAGTATCAAGTCCACCGTGTACGCGATGCGCACGGTGTTAACTGACGCATCAAAAATGATGCATGGGAGGAATCATGACTAAGAATCTACTCGGCGCATTGGCCGTAACCACTGTGTTGTCGCCAGTGGCGGCATTGGCGCAGACCGAAGTTCAGTTCTGGCACGCCTTTACAGGGCGTTTGGGCGAACTGGTGACGGCACAGGTTGAGGAATTCAACGCCAGCCAGAGCGACTATGTCGTAGTGGAAAGCCACAAGGGTAACTATTCTGAGACATTGAATGCTGGTATCGCCGCGTTCCGCGCCAGCGAACAGCCCCATATCCTGATGGTGTTCGAAGTCGGAACAGCAACAATGATGTCTGCCGCAGGCGCCGTCAGACCAGTCTATGAGGTGATGGCGGAAAGCGGCGCTTCATTCGACCCGGACGCCTATATCGGCTCAGTAAAAGGGTACTACACCACGACGGACGGCGATATGCTTTCGCTGCCCTTCAACTCCTCCACGCCTGTGTTGTGGGTCAACCGCGATGCGATGACGGCCGCGGGTGTTGATCCTGACACTGATCTGTCGACCTGGGAAAATGTCGGAGTAGTTCTGGATCAACTCAAAGCTGGCGGGGAAGAGTGTCCGCTTGTGACCGCCTGGCAAAGCTGGATTCACCTAGAAAACTTCTCGGCCTATCACGATGTTCCCTTTGCCTCTCAGGATAACGGGTTTGCAGGCCTTGATACCGAGCTGATGCTGAACGGCCCTGCTCAGGTGGCACACCTGACCGCCATGGGCGATTGGGCCAAAGACGGCAAGTTCATCTATACAGGCCGCAGAAATGAAGGCGGTGCGAATTTCCGGGCGGGCGAATGTGCACTGTTCACCGAAAGCTCGGCTGGTTACGCGGGCATCAGTTCGGAAGCCGAGTTTGAATTCGATGTGCGTCCGCTTCCGTATTGGGAGGCCGTCACAAGTGAGCCGCAGAACACCATTATCGGCGGTGCATCCCTGTGGGTGATGGAAGGTCACGAAGCCGATGAATACAAAGGCGTCGGCGAGTTCCTGAGCTTCCTGTCATCATCAGATGTGCAGGCCGCGTGGCATCAGAACACCGGATACCTGCCAATCACTGCCGAAGCTGGAGATGCGACACGGGCCGCTGGGTTTTATGATGATAACCCCGGCACGGACATTGCTGTGATCCAGATGACGGCCAAGGAGCCAACCGCAAACTCGAAAGGTTTGCGCCTTGGGTCGTTTGACCAGATTCGCGGCATCATAGATGAAGAACTGGAAGCCGTCTGGTCTGGCGACAAGACTGCCCAGGAAGCGATGGACAGTGCCAAGGAACGCGGTGACGCCCTGTTGCGCCGTTTCGAATCTGCCAATCAATAACGTTGAAATCGATGTGGGCCCTTAGCGGCCCACATCTTCTTTTGGGTGGGTTGCCGAAATGGAAAAACGCGTCACATTTCGCGGTTGGCTTTTGCCGCTGTTGCTGATTGCACCGCAGGTTGTCATTTCGGCCGTCTTCTTTTTCTACCCGGCGGCGCAGGCCATCTGGCAATCGCTGTTCATTCCTGATCCGTTCGGTCTGTCCTCACAATTCGTTGGTCTTGGCAACTTCGAATTCCTGCTTAGTGATAAGTTCTACCGCGCTTCGTTCGTCACAACGGCGATTTTCTCGACCCTTGTTACTCTCTGTTCGATGATTCCTGCGTTGTTTCTGGCGGTCATCGCGGACCGCTTGATCAAGGGATCTGGTGTCTACCGAACACTTTTGATCTGGCCTTACGCCGTTGCCCCGGCCGTTGCAGGTGTGCTTTGGCTGTTCATGTTCAACACCCGCGTTGGCGTTGTGTCCTGGTATCTGAGCCAGTTGGGCTACGACTGGAACCATGTGCTAAACGGGACCGAGGCAATGGGGTTGGTCGTGGTCGCATCTGCCTGGGGCCGCATCAGCTATAACTTCCTGTTCTTTTTTGCCGCTCTGCAATCGGTGCCTAAATCCGTGATCGAAGCTGCGGCGATTGATGGCGCCCATTTCTGGCGAAGGTTCTTCACTATCGTCCTTCCACTGTTATCCCCTACAGCCTTCTTCCTGCTTGTCGTCAACGTGGTCTATGCATTTTTCGAAACATTTGGCGTGATCCACACGATCACCGGCGGCGGACCACAGCAAGCCACAACGATCCTTGTCTACAAAGTCTTTTCAGACGGGTTTGTGGGCCAGGACCTTGGATCGTCTTCTGCACAATCCGTCATTCTTTTGATTGTGGTTGGCCTGCTGACAGTGATCCAGTTCAAATACGTTGAAAAAAGGGTGCATTACTGATGGCGTCCCAACAACACGGAATGGTCGAAAAGCGCGGCGCCGGTATCTGGCTCACCCATGTGATGATGATCCTTGGCGTCCTTGTGATCTTCTTTCCGATCTGGCTGGCATTCGTCGCCTCGACAGTTTCGCAGCCGGAAATCACGTCTCCGCCCATGCCGATCTGGCCTGGGGATCGGTTCTGGGGAAACTATTCGGCTGCGCTGTTTTCCGGTGTGAATGTTCCTGTCGCAACCATGCTGTTCAACAGCCTCGTCATGGCCATCGGCATTGCTGTGGGCAAGATCATCATCTCGCTCTTGTCAGCCTTCGCGATCGTCTATTTTCGCTTTCCGGGCCGCACAACGTTCTTCTGGTTGATCTTCATCACGCTCATGCTGCCAGTCGAGGTTCGGATTGTGCCGACATTCGAGGTTGTCGCCGGGTTTGGCATGCTCAACAGCTACTACGGCCTGATCTTTCCTTTGATCGCCTCGGCAACAGCAACATTCCTGTTTCGCCAGTTCTTCCTGACCATCCCCGATGAATTGGCCGAGGCAGCTCGGGTTGACGGCGCGCGGCCCATGCGGTTCTTCATCGATATCGTCGTACCGATGAGCCGCACGAACATTGCCGCGCTGTTCGTCATCCTGTTCATCTACGGCTGGAACCAATACCTCTGGCCGTTGCTGATCACCACCGATCCGGACATGAACACCATCGTCATGGGCATCAAGCAAATGTTCCCATCGGGTGATGATGTCGCGGATTGGCCTGTGATTATGGCGACCTCCATTCTGGCAATGATCCCACCGGTCATCGTGGTGGTGTCAATGCAGAAGCTCTTTGTCCGTGGTCTTGTCGATAGTGAGAAATAAGAAATGGCAACAGTAACCCTTCAGAACGTCAAGAAGAGCTTTGGCGAAACGGACGTCATACACGGAATTGATGTGGACATTGCGGATGGCGAATTCATCGTCATCGTCGGCCCGTCCGGCTGCGGTAAATCCACGCTGTTGCGCATGGTTGCTGGCCTTGAAACCGTAAGTTCGGGAGAGATCAGGATTGGCGACGAACGCGCCAACGAGAAAGAGCCCATGGATCGCGATATCGCCATGGTGTTCCAAAACTACGCGCTCTACCCGCATATGTCTGTGCGTCAGAACATGGGCTATGGGCTTAAGATCGCCGGATTGCCTAAGGGTGATATCGATCAGAAAGTGACTGAGGCCGCGAAGCTGTTGCAACTTGAACCCTTGCTGGACCGCAAACCCAGGCAGCTGTCTGGTGGTCAACGTCAGCGGGTCGCCATGGGCCGTGCGATCGTACGCGAGCCTGCCGTGTTTCTGTTCGATGAACCGCTGTCGAACCTGGACGCCAAACTGCGTGTGCAAATGCGTCTGGAGATTCGAGAGCTTCAGGAAAAGCTTGGAATCACATCCCTTTACGTGACGCACGATCAGGTCGAAGCGATGACGATGGCCGACCGGATGATCGTGATGAACGGGGGCATCGCGGAACAAATCGGAACGCCGTTGGATGTCTATGAAACACCGCGAACATTGTTTGCAGCCCAGTTTATCGGCAGCCCAGCGATGAACATCTTTGACGCCGAATGCAAAGACGGCACGCTCAAGGTTGGTGACGTCGAAATCGGTCCTGCAGCGGTAGCGGATGGCGCTGTAAAACTGGGTATTCGCCCTGAGCACCTTGTGCAGGACGACAATGGCCCGATCGAAGCCGCCATCCAAATATCCGAACCGCTGGGCGCTAACACTCTGTTGCATGGTCAATTCACGGCAAACAAGACAGCCATTACCATCAGTCTGCCTGGCGTCCATCCGATAGAGGGCAAGCATGTGAACATGCGGTTTTCGGTGTCACCAACTCATATGCATTTCTTTGACCCGACCAAAGGGCACAGGTTGGAACGCTAACGGCGTCTTTAGATATGTACGTACCCACGGGATATCTTCTTTAAGCTCCAATTTGAAGAAGGAGGATGTAATCGATGACAGAGGACCAGTGAGAGATCCGTCGTAAATTGCGTGTTCTTGAGCGCGCTGCGCAAACCGGACCGAGCAGATCGGTTGGACAAATCTCGTCAGCAAAGGCCTTGGGCGGGTCGATGGGGTTCGCCGATATGGTCGCGATGTAAATACTTCTGGCCGGGCCAGCTGCCGCCAATATCACCAGACGGTCCTTTACGGATGATCGTAGTAAATTGATGCAGTGATACAGAAACTGACGGGCAGAATGGCGCTTGCCATCCGTGCTCCACCAGGCAGCGGTCGTACAAGCGCTTGCAAAAGCAAGGGACCTTCCTAGCAATTTACATAGACATGCCGCAATAGCCTCAGCAGTGAGACCAAAGCGATCGTGTTCCTCGATTAATACAAAGCCCTGTTTGTTGTGGTGTCGCGTGCATCAAATCCGCGGAAACCGCTCACTCCCTGACATCACGCACGCCCAATTTTTGGACCATCCGGCCATCGGGTGAGATACGCATCGCTCTCGAACGGCGCAGTTTTTACCTCGTGGATCGTGAAATCAGGTTTCACCACCAAAAAATTCGTCGACAACCCTTTGCTCCTCACTGGCGAGCCCAAGACGCCGCAACACCGGCGTATAGGTGTGTTTCAACCCGTCAGGGATTTAGTTCATCTGTTCGATGGATGCTTTTACCGCTTCATAATTCGCAGCGAAATGTCGGACCCAACCCAGATTCCAAAGATACCAGTGCTGGTGGTGCGGGTTCAGCCGGATCGCCAGTTTCATACGCTTAACGGTCTGGGACGGGTTGCCGTCATAGACCACTGGGTCAATGGAATCTGCCAGGAAGAATGCTGAATTTGGTGTAATTGTTAAGGCCATCGAACACCACGGTTGCCACTACGCAGTAACCAACTTGACCACGGCGGCCGCGACGCTGCCTGCGATGAACGGCCCGCTTTTCCCAAACTATTCCCTGACGGGCGCGTTCGGGGCACGATGGCTGCAGCTCTATCATCCAAGGCAGGGCCGAACACGCGCACCGGCTCGGAGATGTTTTTAGCCTCATGCGTGCCCAAGTCCTGAATTGTGAGATCCAACTTGGCTTCGCTTGTTCGAACAGATTGGCCGACATGTATGTACCGCCGGGACTGGCAATGCGGATGCACGCAATTCGATGCGCGAGCATAGCCGTAGCATCGCACTAGAACCCGCGTCGTTTGCTCAAGCTTGTGTCAATAGATCAATTCAGGCCATTTGTTTTCACATTCGGGACTAGTGTGGCCACGCGCCCCATCTCGCCTTGCTTCGCAAAGGGCCTTCAGAGGCGCCAATCTCATCTATGTTCACCTTAGGACAAGGCGAGTCACAAGCACCCGGCCAGTGTTTCAGCCATGTTTCTGATGAGTTGGGGGTAAAGGGCCGGACCCGGCTCCAGATCAGATCCAAGCGGGTCAATCACACCGGTATTGGCTTTTGTCCCGTCCAGCACGGTGGCGATAATACCTTGATTGAACTGTGGCTCGGCCAGAACACAATCGATACCTTCGTCACGAATACGGCTTTGGATTTCTGCAATACGAGCGGGGCTGGGATCTGAAGCGTCACTAAGAGAGATTGCGCCGGAGGCTGGGAAGTCAAAGGTGTTCTCAAAGTACTGATAGGCGTCGTGAAACACGATGAAACTGCCACCGCGAGCAGGTTCGAGCATCGCCGACACTTCCGCCGAAAGCCCATCCATTTCCTCGCGAGCCGTTGCAGCATTGGCAAAATAGGCGCCCGCATTTTCCGGATCGGCTGACGAGAGTTGCGCTGCAATCAGGTTGAGCCAAACACCTGCGTTTTCAGGCGACAGCCACGCATGCGGGTCATGTGCGCCATGACCATGATCATCGTGATCGTCACCGCCTTCATGCTCGGCATGTTTTTCGTGATCGTGGCCATCGCCATCCGCATGGTCATCATGGCCGTCATCATGAGCATGTTCTTCGTCTTTGCTGTGGTCATCACCATGGTCATGATCTTTGTCCTTGGCATGTTCCTCGTGATCATGGTCAGTGTGATCGTCATCGCCATGCTCGTCTTCGTGATCGTGGCTGTCGTGCCCTGCATGGTCTTCGTCGCCATGATCGTCGTCATGGTCATGCGCTTCGAACAAAGCTCCCTCACGGAAGTCCAAAAGGACGGTGCCGTCAGAGTCCAGCAAAGTCGTGACAGTCGCGCCGTCGGCGAGGGTTTCTACCGCGCCAGCCATCCAAGGCGTCAGTTCCTCGCCAAGCCAAAACACCAGATCCGCATTCTGCAGGGCCGCAGCCTCGGACGGGCGCAGGTTGTATTCATGCGGAGACGCACCCGGTGGCACAATCAAATCAGGCGTGCCGACCCCCTCCATCACCCTGGCCACCAATGAATGAACCGGCGCTATGTCGACCGCGACGTTAGGGACATCTGCTACGGCTGCACTACCCAACAACGCGGTGGTGATCGAAACTGGAAGGAGCTTTCTGGACATCAGACCCTCTGTGTGATTTTATAACGTTACGAGCCGCATACATGATATGGAATAACATGACAAGAGAGACTCGACCCGCGCCCGCCGAAGACTCGGCTCTCGTTGGGTTTCAGAAGCACAATCATGAAAACTGCGTTGAAACCGGCTTGGCCACGGCCGAGGCGCGATGCAAAGAAGACGGACTGCGATTGACGCCGGTCAGGCGTAAAGTCCTGGACTTGTTGCTTCAAGAGCATCGAGCGCTTGGAGCCTATGCCATCTTGGACCGGCTGCGGGACGAAGGGTTCGGATCGCAACCGCCTGTAGCTTACCGAGCCCTTGATTTTCTGGTTGAGAATGGGTTCGTGCATAAGATCGAGCGCCTGAATGCTTTTGTCGCCTGTTCACATCCCGGCGCTACGCATTCGCCTGCTTTCATGATTTGCAGAAGCTGCGACGCCGTGGCAGAAGCCCATTCTGCACCCGCTAAAGGTGCGTTAGGGGCAGCCGCGCGCGCAGTGGGTTTTGAAATAGAACGGACGGTTGTCGAAGCAGAAGGCCTGTGCCCCGACTGCTCCGAAAAGGCGTAGAAATGGAACTCATCACTGTCGAAGATCTTACGGTGCGATATGGCGCAAGCATCGTTCTGCGTCATGTCAACATAACGATTGCCCCAGGTGAGATCGTTACAATTGTAGGGCCCAACGGATCGGGCAAGACCAGTTTATTGCGGGCAATTATTGGGGCGACCAAGCCGGCTGAGGGGCGGATCAAGCAAAGGGCGGGTCTAAGGATTGGCTATGTGCCTCAAAAGTTGCATATCGACCCGACGCTGCCGATTTCTGTCGAGCGTTTCATGCGCCTCGCAAATGGCGTGTCACTGCGGAAGTGCGAAGATGCGCTAGTAGCTGCAGGTGCGCCGGATCTCTTGAGACGCCAGATGTCACAGCTTTCGGGGGGACAGTTCCAACGCGTTCTTTTGGCAAGGGCATTAATTAACAAACCCGAGGTTCTTTTGCTCGATGAAGCAACTCAGGGTCTTGATCAGCCCGGCTCGGCCGCATTCTATCGTCAGATCGAAGCCGTGCGTCGTGACACGGGGTGCGCAATTCTAATGATCAGCCACGAGTTGCACGTGGTCATGAGCGCGTCAGACAGGGTGATCTGCCTGAACGGTCATGTCTGTTGCGAGGGCTCGCCCGCAGTGGTGGCGTCGGCCCCGGAATACCGGGCCTTGTTTGGAACGGGGACAGGGGGCGCACTTGCGCTCTATCGCCATGACCATGACCACGATCACGACCATAGCACAAATGCACAGGAAGCGGCGGAATAATGCTAGATGACTTCATGACGCGAGCAACGCTTGCTGGTGTTGGCGTTGCTTTTGCAGCTGCACCGTTGGGGTGCTTTGTCGTTTGGCGCCGCATGGCCTATTTCGGCGATGCGACGGCGCATGCTGCAATCCTTGGTGTGGCGCTGTCACTGACATTTCAAATGTCGATCTTTACCGGCGCGCTCGCCGTGGCTCTGATAATGGCGCTGGCCGTGACACTGCTTGCTGGCCGTGGCTATGCGATGGACACGCTTCTGGGTGTTATGGCGCATTCCGCACTGGCTTTCGGCCTGGTTGCCGTCTCATTCCTGTCGGGCGTTCGTATCGACCTGATGGCGTATTTGTTTGGCGACATTCTGGCTGTGTCGCGCGCGGATCTGGCGGTAATCTGGGGAGGAGCGGCCTTGGTCGTGGCGCTGATCGCATGGCGCTGGTCGCGGCTTTTGACCGCAACTTTGAACGAAGAGCTGGCCTATGCCAGCGGGTTCGACCCCAAACGCGAGCAGCTAGTGTTGACCTTGTCCCTTGCCGTCACTGTGGCAGTTGCAATCAAGGTGGTGGGTGTCCTGCTGATCGCAGCCATGTTGATCATTCCTGCCGCCGCCGCCCGAAACCTGGCGCGGTCGCCGGAATCAATGGCGGCGATTGCCGCCGCGATCGGAGCTGTTTCAGCGGTCGCTGGCCTGCGGGCGGCCTATGTCTTTGACACACCGGCGGGGCCGTCGATCGTCTGCGTGGCCGCAGTTTTATTTGCTTTTCTCAGTCTCGTTGGCTGGCAGACCCGAAGCGGAGCCTAGCACAACATCTGTGCTAGCGAGCGCGTGTTGAGCAGAGATCACTAGTCTATTCTTGTTTCCAATCGCGGTGTAGACCCGTTTCATCTGGATCGAAACCATGTTCGGCGCCAGAAGTGCTGGTGTCGGGTCGCCACCCGAACCTAGATCGCACTTGCTGCTGTCATGTTATTCTAGCTTTAAATCAATGAATGTGGAGCCTAAGGTGCGAGCAAACCCGAGAGTTTTCTTGCCCCGTTCTGAAGTGTGTCCAAGCACTGAGTTAAACTGCCCAAATTACGGCGTTGGGTTGGCGCATGAACGGCCAGCGTGGCTACGAGCCTATTGTTTTCATCCAAAACTGGCACCGCAACAGCGGCCATTCCGGCCATGAATTCTTCGTCGTCAGTCGAATAACCTCTTTGCGTAATAAGTTTGAACTCCTCGCGTAGTGCTGTTGCGTCGGTCAAAGTCTGATCGGTATGTGGGTGCAACTTGCGGGCGGACAGGTATCCTTCAAGTGTATTTTGTCGGAGGGTAGACAGGTACATTTTGCCACTGGCCGTACAATGAAAAGGGACTTGTGTTCCGACAGGTAGTTGAATGCGCAATGGCCACTTTGTCTCGACCCGATCCAGATAGATCATGCCCTCTCGGTCCGGGATGGCCAGGTTGCAGGTTTCACCGATTTCATCCGCAACCCCGCGCAGAATCGCAAGTCGCGCGGTCCGCAAGTGTTCGGACGACACCGTGTTCACGGAGAGCTGCCGCAACCGTGGACCAGGTCCGTAAGACCGCCCATCCAGGTCACGCTGCAAGAACCCTTCTGCCTCGGCTGTTTGCAGCAAGCGATGGATCGTTGGTTTTGCCAGACCCAATGCCTCGATCAGGTCTGACGGTTTAACCGCGACCCCACGCCTGGCGACCTCTTCCAAGATCAGCAGCAAGCGCAGGTTGGTCGGTATTTGGGTATCTTTTTCTGGTGTGTCCGTGTAGGCCATCCCGCTACATTCTAGTTGTTTGGCAGCATGATCAAGGCCAGATCAGGTACGAGTGAAACCAAAATCCAAACAGACAGCAATGCCACAAGATATGGCACAGTGTAACGCAACAGCCGGAAATAGGGCACGCCCGTCACGCTGGATGCGACATAGAGGTTCAGCCCGTATGGTGGCGTAATGAAACCAATCGATGCACCGACCAGGAAGATCACTGAGAAATGGATTGGATCAACACCAACCGACGCAGCAATCGGTGCCAGGATCGGGGCAAGGATGATCGTCACCGGCAGGCTTTCCAACACCATGCCCGAGAAAAAGACAATCACCATAGAGGTGAACAACACCGCATAATACCCGCCCATAGACGTCACGAAATCGCCGATGGTTTGCTGTGCACCCAGCAATGATAGAATTTGCTGCATGACCACCGAGATGGCGATCAGCGGTGCAAGAATACCAGTAATCTGGGCCGAGCGGATGACGATTGAAGGGATCTCAGGGATTGTGAAGCCTTCGACGACCAGCATCTCAGCAAAGCTTTTATCGGTGGGTGAGACGTCGTCGCGAGCGCCCATGATCCGGTTGATCGGATAGCTGACCAATCCTGCTATCACGCAAAACCCGACGGTTACACCGGCCGCTTCGGTTGGGGAAAATTTGCCTGTGTAAATACCCCAAAGGACGAGACCGATGGCAAAGAACCCAAGCCACGCGCCAAACGCAGTTTTAAGGATCCGGTTCAGTTGCAACGGAATCAAATAGCCCCAGCCATTCATGCGGCAAATGATCCAGCAGGCAAATTGCATGCCAATGACCATCAAGGCGCCGGGCAGGATTCCAGCTAAGAACAGCTCGGATATCGGCAGGTTCATCAAGAACCCATAGACGATGAAGATAATCGACGGTGGGATAATAATACCGACGGTGCCACCAGCCGCAGCTGTTGCGGCGCTAAAGCGTTCGTCATAGCCGCCCTTGACCATTTCGGGGTGCAGCATCGAACCAATTGTTGCTGTGGTCGCCGAGTTCGACCCGGAAATCGCCGCAAACAACCCGCAAGCGCCCAGTGACGCCATCGCCAGCCCTCCGCGTATCCAACCCAGACACGAGTAGGCAAAATCGCTCAATCGTCGCGCAATACCTGACTTGTTGATCAGGTCTCCGGTCAGAATGAACAGGGGCATCGCCAACAGAGCAAAGCCCTTATTGAAGACGTTCAACAATTCGGCGCCCATGTTGTCGAGTGTCAGGCCCAACACAAAAGAGCAGCCAATCACCCAATAACCGATGACCAGCAGCACCGGCACGCCCAGCATGAATAGAAACGTGACCCCCAGCGAGATCAGTGTGACAATGGTTCCGTCAGTCATCAGTCTGCCCCAATCACGGCCTGCTTGATCAGCGGCTCGCCTGTTTTCCAATTGCGCAAATCGTCAGCCAAATTCTGAAACACACGACCGACCATCAGGAAAAAAGACAGCGGTGCCGCAAGCAGGAACCACCATTGCATGATGTTGTCGGTTCCTAGGACGATTTGGAAGTTCGATGCGGACAACGCTACAAGTCGCGAGGTTGTCACAATCACGATGACGGCAAAAACAAACCACAAGACTGCGTCCAAAATCAGACAGCCAAGCTGCCCGGCACGCGGCATTGCGCTACGAAATTCGCTGAAACTCAGATGCGTACGCAGACGTACATTGTAGGACGCCCCGAACCAGGCCATGACCATGAACAGCAGCGGCGGAATGGTTGTGGACCAAGGTTCCTGATCGTTAAAGACAAATCGGTCGATTACGCCCCAAAAAATGATCAGCGCGATGGCAAGATAGGAATACACCATGACCGATCGTTCAAAATGGCGCTCAATGAACGGCACCTTGCGATAGATCAGCATAACGAGAAATCCGCCGATCGCGGCGACAACTGTGCCAACAACCCAAGCCGCATCGGATCGCAACGCACTTTGAATCTCGAACGAATCCTGGCTCAACAAGGCGCTGAAAATAGCGCCGACATCTGCCCAAAACGACATGAACCCCGTCCTCCCAGTCGGTGTTTAGGTGAACCGGCCCGTATGGGCCGGTTCATCAGAGCTTAGATTAGGCCTCGCCCTTCCACCAACGGCGTGGCTCAACATTTTCTGGCAGAGTATCAGCCGGGATCTCACGCGCGATGTCGTAGATCTCTTGATAGGTGTCGATACCACCAGCCCATTTATTCAGACGCTCGCGCCATTCAGCCCAGGGTTCCGGATTGTAGTTCGGGGCGCACATCTCTTCGGCCAGTTTGATCTGATCGTCGGCCAGGAACGCCGCACGCACACCGTTTTCGGCAAAGATCGTGTTCGGCAATTGCGGATCCGAGAACCCAACTGTGTTCAGCAAGGCCGCTTCGTTGGCCCCTTGAATAAGCGCTTGGGTGAAGTAGGACGATTCCATGACCGCATCCTGCAATTCGCCACCCAGCCCATCGAAGACGCTGGCAGACATCGAAGTATGCTCGGTTCCGCAGAAGAACTTGAGGTTCACAGACTGAGACACCACTGGCGCCATGTTCGCGTATGCCACAGCGGAAGCCCAAGTTTCTGCACCATCGATCAGACCTGTTTTCAACGCATCAAGGGTTTCTTCCCACGCCACCGGAACCGGGTTCAGGTTCAGAAGCTGCATCGCGATCCGGCCCAGCTGCGTGCCCGTGACACGGTTTTTGGTGCCAAACAGTTCTTCCAGTTTCGTAACCGTCGGCTTGTCAGCAAAGGTAGATCCCATCTGCAGGCCACGCAGTTCACAATGCGTAAACAAGAACTTCAGCCCGTGCCGCTTCTCGAGCGGTTCACGCAGGATGCGCTGGCTCGCGGGGCTATAGAAGAAGTGATACTGCGCCGCGCGGCTTGGGAACATGTATGCATAGTCCAACACGTTCAGATAGGGCGCGCCACCCGCCGAGTTCTGGGTCGACGCCGCATAGATGTCGACGATTCCCTGCTGTGTTTTTTCGACACAACTTAGCTGGCCACAGATCTGATTGTCGCCAATGAACTCGATGCGAATCTCGCCGTCTGTGCGTTCTTCCAGGTCGCGTGCAAATTCAATTGCCCCGGCCCGCTCGATCAAAAGGTTTCTTGTATTGAACCCGGATGCACCGAATTTCAACGTATGCTTCGGCTCTTTCGAGAACCGCTTTTCATAGGTGGATTCTGCAGCTTGCGCCAGATTGGCGATACTCATGGCACCACCGAATCCGCCAGCAGCCAACAACGTGGAGCTCATGCCATACCGGCCTGCCACACGGAAAAAATCTCGACGCGAAATACCACTTAGTTTTCGACCGATCTCCATTGCTTACCTCCCTGATCGCAATTATTGAGACATTTTGTATCAAAAAAGGCTAGTATAATTCTTCCATCTTGCATAGAGTTTTTTTCAACGACGTTGGGAGGACCCGGATATGGAAGTGGATTATGCGATTGTCGGAGCCGGATCTTCGGGCTGTGTCATTGCCAATCGACTAAGCGCAGATCCAAAGACATCCGTGGCGCTGTTGGAGGCCGGCGGGCCCGACAGGAACCCCTGGATTCATATCCCCGTTGGCTATTTCAAGACGATGCACAACCCGTCGGTCGACTGGTGTTACCGCACCGAGCCTGATCCTGGCCTGAACGGCCGATCCATTGACTGGCCACGTGGAAAAGTACTCGGTGGATCGTCTTCCCTGAACGGCCTTCTTTATGTACGTGGCCAGAAAGAGGACTATGACCGCTGGCGCCAAATGGGGAATGTCGGCTGGGGCTGGGATGATGTGTTGCCCTTATTTAAGCGCAGCGAGGATCAGGAACGTGGCGAGGATGAATTCCACGGAATCGGAGGGCCTCTTGCTGTTTCGAACATGCGTATTCAACGACCCATATGCGATGCTTGGGTCGCCGCGGCGCAGACGGCGGGCTATCCGTTCAATCCAGACTATAATGGCGCCAACCAGGAAGGTGTGGGGTATTTTCAGCTGACCACCCGCAATGGCCGACGCTGCAGCGCAGCTGTCGCCTACCTCAAACCGATTCGGAACCGGCAGAACCTGAACGTCATCACGCATGCTCTAGTCAGCCGGATCGAACTGGACGGAAAACGTGCGACCGGACTGATCTATCGCGATCGCTCAGGTCAGATGAAAACGCTCAAGGTGCGCCGCGAGATCATACTATCTGGCGGCGCGATCAACTCTCCCCAGATTCTGATGCTGTCGGGCATCGGTGATCCGGATCATTTGAAAGACAACGGGGTAGAGCCCATTCACGCCCTGCCTGGGGTTGGCAAGGGACTGCAGGACCATCTGCAAGCCCGCCTTGTCTTTAAGTGCAACGAACCAACCCTGAATGATGAGGTGAGAAGCCTGTTCAATCAGGCGCGTATTGCACTGAAATACGCCCTATTCCGCGCCGGACCCATGACAATGGCGGCAAGCCTTGCGACCGGATTCGTTAAAACCCGCCCGGACGCCCAAACACCGGACATCCAATTCCACGTCCAGCCTTGGTCCGCCGATAGCCCAGGTGAAGGTGTACATCCGTTTTCGGCCTTCACCATGTCCGTTTGCCAGTTGAGACCGGAAAGCCGAGGGGAGCTACGCCTGGATGGCCCAGACCCGACAAAGTATGTCAAAATCATACCCAATTACCTGTCGACCGAAACGGACTGTAGAACCATTGTCGATGGCGTAAATATCGCGCGCGGGATCGCACGTCATAGTCCACTGACTTCCAAAATATCCGAAGAGTTCCGACCAACGTCGGATCTGTCATGCGACGACTACGAGGGTACATTGGATTGGGCGAGATCGAATTCCGTCTCGATTTATCACCCCACAGGGACATGTTCGATGGGCACATCCGAAAACTCGGTGGTTGATCCCAGCCTGAAAGTAAACGGAATTGGTAATCTTCGGGTTGCTGATTGTTCGATAATGCCCGAGATCGTCAGTGGGAACACAAATGCACCTGCTATTATGATAGGTGAAAAAGCCAGCGAATTGATCCGCGCCACTCTTTGAGATTGCTATCAAGGTTCAGTGAACTCGTGGGCGCACTGCCGTGTGCAGACAGGCCAGTTTTAGCAATACTGGCAGCCAACGCACAGCATCTCGAAGGTGGATTTGAATTGACGGACAAGTATTTTAGCGACGCGGAAACTATCAAGCCATGTAGATCCACAACATCTTCGGCTGGAACTCGATCTAACGCAGGACTGTGAACCCGCGATGACCAACGGCCTGTATTCGATACAATCCTGAAACACGTAGAGAATCTATGCGGCGCCAATGGCAGCAGCCTGCAATTGCTCAATCAAACTGGCACCCATTTGTACAACTCCGCCATCGGATCGTGGGACGACAATAGCTCAATCCCAATCGGGATGGAATTTGAACTCGCCGTTCCACTGGTCATGTGCATTGCAGTGACCGAAGCAAGGGCCGTTCACTACGACGATTTGAAGGAAACGGAACTCTACAAAGCGGCCATGAAGGGCGACGTACATTGGTGGGTATCGAGGGCGTTCGCACGCATCTTAATGTTCCGCTTATTCAGGATCGGGTTGCGTTCGGGAACTCTATTCTGAACGGCAGGGTATAAAGACCCTTCTCCTTAGACGACACTGCCCTGGTTGAAGCCTTCACCGCTCAGGCGGCGATCTCCATCGAAACCGCCACGCAGCTCCGTGTCCTTTAAACTTGACTGGCGCGCATGGCACGACGTCCTGCAGGTCATCAGTCACAATCACGATGACGAGAAACCGGTCTTTGATGCGATCCTGAAACGTCTGCGCGCTGCGCAATGCCCTCTGGCAGGTCTAATTCCGGGGACATCTGAAGATGAGTTCAGACACTGGCAGCGCGCATCGGGATGTTTTCTGAGGCGATTGATCTATTCGAGACAGGGCAAATGCGGATGGGCGTACATTGTCTTTGACGATATAGGCCAAAGCGACCTGAAGAAGGTTACGGTCCGGTCGTACCTTCAATGGTGGATGCGTCCAATATCACTAACATACTGCTCGTCCCCTTGATGAAGAATGGCATTGAACAGCCCCACTCGAGTAATCCATATTAAAAGTTGTTGCATGGTTGGGAGTGGGTCCATTGGGGTACGGGCCTTTGATGCTGGTACCTGGTCACAGAAGATAGTCAACTAACACGCTGGTAAACAGTTCAGGCTTTTCCAGATGTACTGCGTGTGCGCATCCTGGGATAACCGAAAGGCTTGCGTTGGGGATGCTCGACCAGAGCAAGCTGGTCTGCTCCCACGAATAAGTTCTGTCCCGGTCGCCACAAATTATGAGTGTCTCCTGAGGCAGTGCCGAAAGGTTCTCGGTACCTGACCAGTTCTTCATCGCATCAAGACCTGCTTGGATGGCCTCCATCGACGCCATTTGCGCCAGACGTTCACAAGCTTTGAAGTTTGTTGCTTGCTCGTTTTTCCAGAACCATGTCGCAGCGATCCGACTGGCCGTATCTTTAACACCATTGCTTTGAACCCGCGCTTTGCTTTCATCGATTGTTTCGAACCTGCCGGGTAGGACGCCGATCGCGCCAGTCGCATAAAGTATCAGACGTTGAACACCACCTGGATCCATGCGCGCGATCTCCTGAACGATCATCCCTCCCATTGAATGACCCAAGAGGTGATACTGTTCTATGCCCTTGTCTCGAAGCGCGCTTAGAACCCAATCAGCGAGTTCATCAATGCGACTTATGGCCGGCAAATGACGGTTGCGGCCGAATCCTGGCAGGTCAAGGGTGGTGACGCCAAAATGGTCTGAAAGAGCTTTGAGTTGCAGATCCCATTGTGCGCTTCCCCCCATCAACCCATGGACAAGGACAAGCGGCGTCATTTGCGTTGACCCTGAACTATGCGATCCAAAATCATCGCACAGAACAGGATTGCAAAACCGGCGAGGATCCCCTGCCCGACGTTGGCGTATTGCAATGCCTCAAGTACATCTTCGCCCAGTCCTTTGGCGCCAATTAATGAGGCGACCACGACCATCGCCAGTGACAACATGATCGTCTGGTTGATCCCCGCCCGGATCGAGGGGCTGGCCAAAGGCAAATCGACCTTTGTCAGCAAGTACCACTTGTTGGCTCCAAAACTGATCGCTGCCTCTCGCACACTTTCCGGTACGCCGCGCAAGCCAAGAACAGTCAGGCGAACGACGGGTGTGCCGCCAAAAATCATTGTGGTGACGACGGCGGCGGGTTTACCTGTTCCAAAGAACGCGATCACCGGGATCATGAAGACAAAGGCAGGCATTGTTTGCATAAAGTCCATGATTGGCTGAATAAACGCGTAAAACCTTGGACGCCTCGCCGCAAACATACCCAACGGAATGCCTATGATGATCGACAAACAGGCGGCGGTGCCCAGCAGGGCAAGCGTCGTCATCGCTTTTTCCCAGAAGCCGAGCAGACCCATATAGGCCAAAAACGCCCCGGAATAGATCGCCATCCGGACACCTGCGGTCAGCCAAGTCAGCAGTATGATCAGCGCAGCGATCACGATCCACGGCGTGCTGACGAAAATCAGTTCCAGCGCGTCCAGCATCAACCGAATGCAATAGGTGATCCCATCGAACAACGCCTCGCCGTTCAACACCGCCCAGTTAAAGAAGGCTTCTACGCCTTCGATGCTGACCAGACGAATTTCCGGGTTGGTCGGGAAGTTGCTCAGGATTTCGAAGCGTCCGGGGAAACTGTAGTTCACCATGGCAACAGCGACGATCAGGACCATGAAAATCGCACTAAAAGCGATTTGGGATATCGGCATGCCCGAGCGGAGACTACGGTTCGAAAGCCATTCGGAAAACCGGGCTTCAAGCGCCCAATTGGCGACAATCGCTTCGACGAGCTTAACCGCAACAAGGACTGCAAGGCCCGTTAAGGCAATTGTCGGGCCCTGCTCGGCCAGCGCCTCGGCTTCGGCGCGAATACCGCCGATATTGGCTTCCAGCCCATCCACTGCACGTTGAAACGCATCCACCCTATCCGAGCCACTTTCGATGGCTGCCGCCAATTGTTGTCGACGTAGTTCCAGCGTTCCTTCAATCGAGGCGATACGCGCCATAGCGTCCGAGGCCAGATCACCAAACAGACCCCGCGCGATCTGCACAAATGCAATCGCCTCGACGATCAGAAAGCTCAACGCCCAGGACCATAGCCCCCGCGCGCCAAACCAGATTGGGCCGAAAAGACCGGCGAAAAAATTGAAGGTTGCCGTGAACCTTGCCGACGCACCAACCTTGTCGAAATTTGCGATGTAATAGTCGGGGCTTGTGCGGACAAAAGCACGGATGTTTTCTTTGCGCTCTTCTGCATAGGCCAGCGCGGCCTCGCTTTCAGTGTCTTCCAGCGGATTGATGTTCTGATCTTTCATGACACCTCTGTCCCTTCAATAACGGTCCGCAAAAGATCAGCGCGGGTAATTGCGCCGACGTCAGCGCCAGCGTCGGTCACGACGATCGGCTTGTCGTCGTCAATGGCAAGGTTGATAAGGTTGCTCAACGTCTCGTCGGGTTCCACGCGGTACACATCGGCAGGCAACGGGCCGTGAGTTTCGATCCAACTCTCGATGGGCTGCATCACCACCTTTGCATGAACCACCTTCAGGCGTGAAATCCCGGCCACGAAATCGGCGACATAGTCGTCTGCCGGATGCATCACGATATCTTCTGCGGTCCCCATCTGAACCATCTTTCCATCGCGCATAATCGCGATGCGATCGCCGATCCGTACGGCTTCATCCAGATCATGCGTGATGAAAATCGTTGTCTTCTTCAGTATTTTGGAAAGTCGTATGAACTCATCCTGCAACTGGCGACGGATCAGCGGATCGAGTGCAGAAAACGGTTCGTCCATCAACAACACATCCGGGTTTGCCGCCAGGGCGCGGGCCAGACCGACGCGTTGTTGCATACCACCAGACAGTTCATGCGCAAACTTCGCGCCCCATGCGCCCAACTCAACAATATCAAGGATCGCTGCCGCCTGTCGCATGCGCTCGTTCTTAGCGACTTGCCGGATCTCTAGCGGCATCGCGACGTTATCCAGCACCGACCGGTGCGGCATGAGCGCGAAATTCTGAAAGACCATCCCTATTTTCTGATTGCGAAAATGCTGAAGATCTCTGGCCCCAAGGGCCATGACATCGGTTCCTTCGATTTCAATCTTTCCAGCTGTAGGCTCCAGCAATCGGTTGAAATGGCGGACCAAAGTCGACTTGCCACTTCCCGACAACCCCATAATGCAGAATATCTCACCCCGATTCACTGACAGGCTCACATCCGCGACACCGACCACACAATTGTACTCGGACAGAACCTCGGCCTTGCTTAGGTTTCGGTCGCGGATCGCCTTTAGCGCCACTTGTGGCTTAGCGCCAAAGATCTTCCAGACGTTCGAGATTTCAATGACAGATTCTGGGGTCATTTCGCGCCTGCATGTAAGATTGGTCGGTTCCAGCACCGGCCATCGCCGGTGCTGTCGTTGTTGCGGGGGCGCTCAGAGCCCCAGCATCGAGTCGACGCGATCGGAATTGGCGCTTACCCAATCCTTTGCGGCGTCCGCTGGATCGCGCCCATTGGCACTTATTTCAAAGGCCAGCGCGCTCACATCATCTGCGGTCAGCGCGAAATTGGCAAAGAAATCGGCAATTGCGGGCGAGCGATCTACAAGCGAGTTCGACCACGCAATTTGCACCTGCTTCAGCGCGTCCTTTGTAGCGACGTTCGACTTTTCGTACCAATCCGCGTCATCTGAAGGCTGCACCATGACATATTTCGCCGGATCAAAGGTAGGCTCGGTCAGCATTTCGACGTCGAACATGAACCACACAGCATGGGGTTTGTAGCAATAGAATGCATAACCCTCGCCTTTGGCGATCGAGTCCTTGATCCGCGCGGTTTTCACACTTTCCTCGGCCCGGATCGGTTCGATAAAGTCCAGCAGCCCGTAGTCCCGCACTTTGACCTCGTTTACATTTGCCGAGGCCCAGCCTGGTGCGCCGATCCACATCTCTCCCTTCCCATTACCGTCGCTATCCATCAGTCCCGCAACGTCTGGACGACCCAGATCAGTAATGTCGGTGATATTGTTAGCCGACCCGAAATCCTTTGAAACGCAAAAGCCCTGATTACCCTCGTATGGGTTTGATGACAGCGTTACGGTGCCGGCTTCATCCACATATTTCTTAGTGAAACTTTCCTGATTTGGCAGCCAGACGTCGGGGTGTACGTCGATATCGCCCTTACCCTGATCCATGGCTTGAAAAATCGTGGCATTGTTGCCGGGCACGTATTCAACTGTGCCTCCGATCCGAGAGGTGACGACCTCACCCAGAACATAGGCGATGGCTTGTGCCCCGGTCCAGGAAGGCACACCAATCTTGACATCTTCAGCAAACGCAGGAGCGCCAAAAGCGCTCAAGAATGCCAAACCGGTTAACGTTTTCTTAAGTGTCATTACAAAGATCTCCTTGTTGGTGGTTTTTTGTTTATTGTTATTATGAAGCATACCCGGGAAGCCCGAAGGTATCAGAATAGCCAAAAAGGGCAGCGCTTCCGCCAGTATGCAGGAAAACCACGTTGTTCATCCCGTCAAAATACCCTTTGCGGATTTGGTCGATCAGCCCATCAAGTCCCTTGCCGGAATACACCGGGTCAAACAAAAGACCCTCGGTCCGCGCCAGCAACTTGATGGCCTCAACCATACCCTCGGTTGGTTTGCCATAGCCGGGTCCGACGTAGTCGCAGTTTGCACGCACATCATCGCGCAAAATTTCCACACCCGTTCCCAAATGATCGGCCGTGCGCGTCGCAAGATCAAAGACCATTTGTTCTTGCTTTTCCCGAGGCGCCCTGACGCCAATCCCCAGTAGGTGAGTGGTGCTTTTGATTGCAGATAACCCCGCCACAAGCCCGGCCTGAGTGCCGGAACTACCGGTGGCATGTACAAGCGCATCCAATGAAAGGCCCATCTTGGCGGCCTGCTCAATCAGTTCCCTCGCGCAGTTCACGTACCCTAGGGCACCAACTGCATTAGACCCACCCCCTGGAATGATGTACGGTGTTTTACCCTTGTCACGCAAACGCTTCGACAGGGCCTCCATCTCGGCGTTCATGTCTGTGCCGTCACCGCGTTTTGACACAGTTGCCCCATGCAGACGATCCAGCAATACATTCCCATTCAGAGTATAGTCGGGATCATTTGACCCGGTTCGGTCCTCGAGCAGAATATGACAGTCCATCCCCAGCTTCGCCGCGGCTGCAGCGGTTTGGCGTGCGTGGTTCGATTGGGTCGCCCCTTGGGTAATGATCGCGTCAGCACCCTGCCCTGCGGCATCCGCCATCAAAAACTCAAGCTTTCGTGTCTTGTTGCCGCCGGTCGAAAGACCGGTGCAATCATCCCGCTTAACCCACAAACGGGGACCACCCAGAACCTCACTCAGTCGGTCCATCGGCTCAAGCGGAGTAGGCAGATGTGCGAATGAAATACGGGGAAATCCTGCCAACGTGATCGAGAGCTCCTTGCAGAGACTAACAGTCATATCCACGGCATCACCGGCGCCGTGTTCCGCGATGTCTACTGTCTCGGCCATTCTCTGGGGTCCTCCAACTTGGGTTTTCTCAAAGCGTTTCCTATCGAAACACAGAAAAACAGTGCTTTTTTCTATGACTGCTCATACTTTTGCTTTGGCTGGAGGTGAGATTAATGGATACGCAATGGCTGGATGACGTCCTTGCTCTTTTGGAAGAAGGTAATCTGAGCCGCGCTGCCGCACGCCGAAACATCACACAACCTGCGTTTTCGCGACGCATACGTTCGTTCGAGGATTGGCTGGGTGTCCCGGTTTTGAACCGCAAGACAAACCGCGTCGAAATTGGCGAAGCGTTGATTTCGAACGAGTCAGAGATCCGCGCAATTCTCTCACAACTACGCGAGATGCGCACGAAAATCGTTCATCATGATCCCAAAGCAAACACGGTCAGGATAGCGGCGCAGCACGCCCAGGTGTTTTCTCGTTTCCCGGATATGGCGCTCAAGGCGCGCAAAAAGCTGCCGGGCATAAAATTTCGCCTCCATCCCGCAAACCTAAGCGATTGCGTGAGTATGTTCTTGCGCAAGGATGCAAGCATGCTTTTGTGCTACGAGTCTGAACTTGCCGAACCCCTGGAGTTCGGAGCAAATGTGTTAAGAGGATCGTGGGGTCGCGACTATCTCATACCCGTGGTCGGCGGCTCAATGCGTTTTGCTGTGAAAGACGGTGGTGACATACCGGCGGACTCTCCATCCGTTGTCTATCCAGACAACAGCTATTTCGGTCAGGTATTGCGAAAAAAGGAAAGATTGTTCGGAACCGCTGGTTTCAGCACAAATCCTATTTGCGAAACGGCATTTTCGACGGGGATTCGTGAGATGCTCCTCAAAGGGCTAGGCGTGGCCTGGTTGCCATTCAGCATGGTGCACAACGAACTGCAAAGCGGAGACGTGATCTCATTGGAAAATCGGCTTGGGAAAGAACCCATGGATGTTGCTATTTACGCCGACCGCAACAACGCAACCGCGTTGAGCCTGTTTGATATCTGGGGCAGTGCGCCAAAGTAGTATTCCAATCGTGCCCTGCCTCTGCATGGGCAATGAGTTCGCATCAATCAGACCATTTACACGGTTTGGAAACGGCACGCATCATCGTATTCCACCAACCATCTTGCTTTACCTGCGCTGGGATGAAATTGATCGCCTGAACTCAGCTTCTTACCCTTGAAACTGCGGCACGGCTGACCAACATACGTAGCGTCGATGTAAAGAAAGTTAACATATGACCTTGAAGAACCCCGCCGCCCTGGAGTTTCTGCACTCGCGTCGGTCCCGACCGGCCAAGACGTTGATCGCGCCGGCCCCTAACCGGGATGAGCTGATCCCCCTGCTGACGGCCGCAGCCCGCAGCCCTGATCACGGAAAACTGGAACCCTGGCGGTTTGTTGTTCTTGAGAAAGGCGCCATGCCGCGCCTGGCAAATCTGACCGAAGAAACCGGCCGCGCTTTGAACAAAAGCCCGGAAGAAATCGTGAAGGCGCGCAGCCAGTTTGACTTGGGCCATTTGGCCGTTGCGGTGGTTGAAGTACAAAAACCCTCGGCCAAGATACCCGCGATCGAGCAGACCTACTCAGCGGGGGCCGTTTGCCTGGCGCTATTGAACGCCGCTCTGGCCGCAGGATGGGGCGCGAACTGGTTGTCAGGGTGGCAAACTCATGATCGAGGATTCTGTGAAAAAGCACTGGGGCTGTCGGAGAATGAGCGCGTCGCAGGGATGATCCACATTGCCACAGAGAGTGCTGCCCCACCGGAACGTCCACGCCCGGATGTCACCACACTGACCAAATGGGTTTCTGAATGATCATCCTGAACGCCTTTTTTGCTGCCTTGGGTCAAATTGGTGATCCAAAGTTCCGATCCGTTCTTTTGCGCGGCATTGGCCTGACGATCCTGCTACTGATTGTCGCCTGCGCCGTTGCAATCTGGTTCATAAACATGCTGTCCGGGAATGAGATTTCACTGCCCTTCATCGGTGCTGTGCCCTGGTTGAACGATGTTTTGAACTACTCGGGCATATTGTTGGCGCTAGTGCTTCCAGTGTTTTTGATGATGCCCGTAGCCTCGGCCATAACGTCGATCTTTCTGGAAGATGTCGCGCAGGCTGTGGAAGACAAACACTATTCCAGCCTGCCCCCCGTCCATAAAATCCCCTTTGGCGAGGCGTTGCTGGACGGTCTGAGTTTTATGGGTGTGTTGATCGTGGCAAACCTGCTGGCCCTGATCCTCTATGCGATATTCACGCCGTTTGCGCCCTTCATATTCTGGGGAATGAACGGATTTCTACTGGGCCGAGAGTACTTCACGCTTGCAGCGATGCGCCGTTTGGGGCGCGAGAATGCCCGAAAGCTCCGGGCGAAGCATTCGACGACCATATGGTTGGCGGGAACCTTGATGGCAATTCCACTATCTGTTCCGTTGGTGAATCTGGTGATTCCGATCATCGGTGTCGCCACGTTCACCCACATCTACCACCGGTTGTCCGGACTCAATTCCTGATGGGCCTTACCGGGGTTCGAGGTTGTTCAACCAGTCGAAGTCCCGCACCGAGATCACACCGGAAATAATGATCCCGGCAATGATAACCCACAAGATCACCGTGATACCTGTGGTGATCCACAGCTTTTTCTTCATGTGATGCACTTCGGGGGCACCCGCATGGGTGCCCGGCACAATCTCACCCAGGTCGCCTTGTGTCTTGATGCGAATGGGCAGCACGACAAGCAAGGTCATGAACCAGATCACGGCGAACAACACCAAACCGGCGGTTATGGTCATTTCAGGCCCTCCGGGCTGGGGTTCAAACCTGCTCTAGCTCAACAAGGCAGCCGTTGAAATCCTTGGGATGGAGGAACAAGACCGGTTTGCCATGGGCACCGATCTTTGGGTCACCCGATCCCAGAACACGAGCCCCTGTTTCCTTCAGATGGTCGCGCGCCGCGATAATGTCTTCCACCTCGTAGCACACATGATGAATGCCACCGGCGGGGTTCTTTTCCAGAAATCCGTTGATCGGGCTGTCATCACCCAGCGGGTACAGCAATTCGATCTTGGTGTTTGGCAATTCGATGAACACAACGGTTACGCCATGATCGGGTTCATCCTGCGGCGCACCGACTTTGGCGCCCAGCGCGCTGCGATATTGCTCTGACGCCGCCTCAAGATCGGGCACGGCGATAGCGACGTGGTTCAGACGACCAATCATGTCATTCTCCTCAGTCCTGTGTTGCATGGGTTATGGGGGCAGACCTGCTAAAGGACAAGTGCGCCAAATCGCCCGTTAACCCTGTGTTAGCCAGAAGTTCCTAGCGTGAGGCATCTGCTGAATAGGAGATCTGCCATGGACGATTCGGGTCCTTTCGCCACCACCGTCGCTACGCCAACCGCGGCCCGGCCCTTGCTGGGGCAAACCATTCTGGTTGTCGAGGACAGCCGATATGCCTGCGATGTGATACGCCTCATGTGCATGCACAGCGGCGCCAGAATCAGGCGCGCCGATTGCCTGAAATCAGCGCGTCGGCATCTGCAGATCTACCGCCCCTCGGTCATTCTTATCGACATGGGACTGCCGGATGGGTCCGGCGCGGATCTGATTGCAGAGCTTTCGAATGCCAGCCCCCGTATCAGTGTCATTCTGGGAATGTCCGGCGACGATTCCACCAAAAGCGCCGCTCTGGACGCCGGGGCTGATGGGTTTCTAGCTAAACCGATAGAGTCTATGTCGTTCTTTCAAAGATCCATCCTCAAGCTGCTGCCTGAGGATCGACGCCCCAGCGGCCTACACTCGGTTCGCGACGAGGTGATCCGGCCAGATCCCATGGCTTACCAGGATGACATGGCCCATATCGCGGATGTGCTGGCGGGGCCGAATGACCATCGGGCATTGGACTATGTGGCACAGTTTTTGTGCGGCGTTGCGCAAGAAGCAGATGACAATGTACTGGCGGAAGCCGCTCGTCAGTTGGCTAGGTCGCGCGCACATGGCACACCGGTTACCGCGCAGGCCGCAAAGGTTGCAGGTATTGTCCAAGACCGCCTGGAACAACGGGAGGCAATCTAGAATGGTCACTGCCTATTTCATCACAGCAACCTTTTTGTGCCTGTGGGTCTACCGACAGACACGCCACGCTGCACGAGCAATACGGGCGAACAGAAGCGACCTGAAAAACCCGTTGGATTAGGGGTTTTCGACCTCAGCTAACAGTCCAACACTCGGGAAGCGCGGGCATTCGGGCCTAGCGGTGTCCGCGCCACCGGCAAAACAGTGGCGCGATTAGACGACCAGACCGTCCTTACACGCAGTTCAGGTTGCGATGGATGACTAGTCTTGCGGTATAATCCGCAAACCCAGTTCCATCATTTGATCAGAGGTCGGATCAGATGGCGCATCCATCATCAAATCTTCAGCACGCTGGTTCATCGGGAACATCATCACTTCGCGGATATTGGCCTCATCCGCCAGCAACATCACGATCCGGTCGATACCTGCAGCGCAACCACCATGCGGAGGAGCGCCATAGTGGAAGGCATTGAAGAGTGCGCCAAAGCGGCTTTTAACCTCATCTTCACCATAACCCGCCAGCTCAAAGGCTTTCAGCATGATCTCAGGCTTGTGGTTCCGGATTGCGCCTGAAACCAGCTCGTACCCGTTGCACGCCAGATCATATTGATAGCCGCGTACATCCAACGGGTTACCCTGCAACGCCTCCATCCCGCCTTGCGGCATCGAGAACGGATTGTGTTCAAAATCAATCGCGCCAGATTCTTCGTCCTGCTCGTAGATCGGGAAATCCACGATCCAAGCGAAGGCAAAGCGGTCTTTCTCGGTCAGGTTCAACTCGTTGCCGATCACGTCGCGGGCTTTGCCCGCAACTTTTTCAAAGGCTTTTGGCTTGCCGCCGAGGAAGAACGCGGCATCGCCGACGCCCAGACCCAGCTGTTGGCGAATTGCCTCGGTCCGCTCGGGGCCGATGTTTTTGGCCAGCGGCCCTGCGGCCTCCATGCCTTCGCCCTGATCCCGCCAGAAGATGTAACCCATTCCAGGCAAGCCCTCTTTCTGGGCAAAGGCGTTCATGCGGTCACAGAACTTGCGGCTACCACCGGTGGGTGCGGGGATGGCGCGAATTTCGGTGCCCTCCTGCTCCAGCAGTTTGGCGAAGATCGCAAAACCCGAGCCACGGAAATGGTCGGAAACAACCTGCATCTTGATCGGGTTGCGAAGGTCCGGCTTGTCACTGCCATACCACAGCGCCGCGTCTTTGTAGGAAATCTGTGGCCAATCCTGGTCGACCTTGCGACCACCGCCAAACTCTTCGAACACACCGGTCAGGACAGGCTGGATCGTGTCGAAAACGTCCTGCTGTTCGACAAACGACATTTCGAGGTCGAGCTGGTAGAAATCAGTCGGCGAACGATCAGCGCGCGGGTCTTCATCACGGAAACAAGGCGCGATCTGGAAGTACTTATCGAAGCCCGACACCATGATCAGCTGTTTGAACTGCTGCGGAGCCTGAGGCAGCGCGTAGAACTTGCCCGGATGCAGGCGCGAGGGCACCAAGAAGTCGCGCGCGCCTTCTGGCGAGGACGCGGTGATAATCGGCGTCTGATATTCGCGAAAACCCTGATCCCACATGCGACGGCGCATCGAGGCCACGACGTCCGACCGCAGTGTCATGTTCTGCTGCATCGCCTCACGGCGCAGGTCCAGATAGCGATAGCGCAGGCGGGTTTCCTCGGGGTACTCCTGATCGCCGAACACCATCAGGGGCAGCTCGTCGGCAGCACCCAGCACTTCCAGCTCGCGCACGTAAATCTCGATTTCACCCGTGGGCAGTTTGGAGTTAACCAACTCGGGAGCACGCGCTTTGACCGTGCCATCGATACGGATGCACCATTCGGACCGCACCTTTTCGAGCTCGGCAAAAGCAGCGCTATCGCCATCGCACAACACCTGGGTCACGCCGAAATGGTCGCGCAGGTCGATAAACAGCACGCCGCCATGATCTCGTACCCGATGCACCCAGCCAGAGAGGCGAACGGTTTCGCCAACATTGGCGGCGGTCAGTGCGGCGCAGGTGTGGCTGCGATAGGCGTGCATGAAATATCCCTTCGGGCGCAAAATTCGTCGCGCCGGTACACCGCGTCAGACTGAGAAAGTCAAGGCAGGTCGCGCCGTCAAAACGGCCTTTGCAGATTCCCGCAATGGAAATACACACCCAAAGCGACGGCAACGATGATATTACCCAAGACTGGTCGCAACAGATCAACATGGAAAATAACCCGTGCTGATGGTAAGCTCAGCTGGATGACAGCCCGCCCGTGAAGGTCACGGCGGCGTTCAGCAGTTATTCCGCACGCCCTTCCGGCGGGATTGCGTTGTTTCGCCAAAAAACCGGCCGAAACAGCAACTCCTGCGGTAGCGCCCGGGTCAACAGGTCACCAATTCTACCGGTATCAGCCCGCGTAGCGAGTTTCCCATATATACGGTTTGCGCATTCTGGAGATCGGTCAGGGTCAACTTGGACTCCGTAAACTCATGACCTTCCAAAAGCTCTTCGCGTAGAATGCCTGGCAACAGCCCACACGACAGCGCCGGAGTAAGGCGTTTGCCGTCTGGCATCACGACAAACAGATTGGTGATCGTACCCTCACAGAGTTCATCGTGCTCGTTCAGGAAAAGCAACTCGTCAATATCGTCCACCATAGCCGCTCGGGCGGTGTCATATACCGTGCGCCGCGTTGTTTTGTAACGCAGCCAAAGATCAGACGCGTTCAGCCTTGTGTCGGCCAGCGCTAACCGCCAATGGGGCGGGTTGTTCGCCAGAGGCGCTGTTGTCAGTTCGAACTTTCCCGAGATTTCCATCGTCAGCCTGCACCGCAACGGTACCCCATTCGGCACATCAGCCAGAGCTTCCAAAGCCTCGTCTACTATGAATGGCAAGCCTAGTGCGGTGGCGGTTCGCGCCATGCGCCTCAGATGGCGGTCTCGCCTTACTAAACCCAGATCTGACCGGTGGGCCAACGTCTCGATCAGGCGGAAATCAGGCTCAACTGGTGCGCAAAGCGGGCCTTCCATAGCGCTTCCTCATATTCAGACGGGGCTGTACTGTCCCAGACAACTCCACCGCCCACGTTCAGCGTCGCCGCGCCATCTTCGACCATCAGGGTGCGAATGGCCACGTTGAATTCGGATCGTCCATCCGGGGCCGCCCATCCGATGGCACCGCAGTAGATGTCTCGCGCCCATGGCTCCAGCTCGGACAGTATTTCCATGGCGCGTATTTTGGGTGCGCCTGTGATAGAACCGCACGGGAACAGGGCAGACAAGATATCAGACAACCCGGCACCCACCTGCAACTGAGCCCGCACGAGCGACACCATCTGGTGCACCGTCGCGTAAGTTTCGACCTTGAACAGTTCGGGCACGTGCACCGATCCTGGTAGGGCAACCCGGCTTATGTCATTGCGCAGCAGGTCGACGATCATCAGGTTTTCGGCCCGGTTCTTTTCGTCAATCGACAAGAAATTCCGCCGACGCGCATCCTCGGCCATATCTTCGCTGCGGGGCTGCGTGCCTTTCATCGGGCGCGTTTCGATACATCCCATTGTATCGGTTCGAAAGAACAATTCTGGCGACCGGCTGAGCAGGTCTGGCAGGTCATCCTGTTCGACAAAGGCGCCGTGCCCGACAGATTGACGGGCTGTCAGCGCGGCATAAAGCGAAGCACTATCGCCATTTATGGTCATGTCGATCGGGAAGGTCAGGTTAGCCTGATAGATATCTCCGGCGCCTATGGCATCGTGAACCGTCTGAAAGGCCCGCGAGTATCTCTCATCATCCCACCTGGGTCTAAAGTCGGAGATTCCTGCATCCGCTTTTGGTAGGTCGCTTTGGGTCGGATGATCGTAAACGCCAAAACACATCAACGGCAAACGGCGATCTTGCGGCAGGAGCGCCAGAAGGCGCGCCTCTAACGCATACCCAAGCTCATAGCTTGCATACCCGGCCACCCAGGCACCACTTGCGCGTGCCTCATCCAGCGCCGTCATTGCCTGGGGCACGTCCTCCGCCATGTCAGCGCG
The DNA here is from genome assembly GCF_947504215.1 of uncultured Ruegeria sp. GTDB lineage: Bacteria > Pseudomonadota > Alphaproteobacteria > Rhodobacterales > Rhodobacteraceae > Ruegeria. The sequence goes on from NZ_CANNGO010000001.1 coordinate 938,363, forward strand.
GATTATCTGGGAAGGCCGGGCAAAACGGGTTCCCGGACCGGCCGGCCCCTGATCAAAACGAATACGCAATTGCATCCTCATTTGCCGTGCAACGGGGTATAGAGAATACGCAGACGAGGGGAAGAGGGGAAAGCGGCAATTTCGCCCTTGTTTCCGATACCTCTTGAACCTTTTGGCGCGGTCCCTATAACGCAGGACAATTTGGGCGCTTGGGCGGTGCCCCTGACTCGCGAACATCGAAGGACGTAGGCTATGCCGAGAAGAACCGACATTCAGTCGATCATGATCATCGGGGCGGGCCCCATTGTCATCGGTCAGGCCTGTGAATTCGACTACTCGGGCGCTCAGGCCTGTAAGGCCCTGCGCGAAGAAGGTTACCGGGTCATTCTGGTGAATTCAAACCCTGCGACAATCATGACAGACCCGGGCCTCGCAGACGCGACGTACATCGAACCGATCACGCCCGAGGTTGTCGCCAGGATCATCGAAAAAGAGCGCCCCGACGCGCTGCTGCCCACCATGGGCGGTCAAACCGGTCTGAATACCTCGCTGGCACTGGAAGAGATGGGCGTGCTGGACAAATTCGGGGTCGAAATGATCGGCGCCAAGCGTGACGCCATCGAAATGGCGGAAGACCGCAAGCTGTTTCGCGAGGCGATGGATCGGCTGGGATTGGAAAACCCCAAGGCCACCATCATCACCGCACCAAAGAACGAAAACGGCAGCGCTAATCTGGACGCCGGCGTGCAGATGGCGTTGGACGAGCTGGAAGAGATCGGCTTGCCAGCCATCATCCGCCCCGCCTTTACCTTGGGCGGTACTGGCGGTGGCGTGGCGTATAACCGTGAGGACTATATCCATTTCTGCCGATCGGGCATGGATGCCTCGCCGGTCAATCAAATTCTGGTCGATGAATCCCTACTGGGTTGGAAAGAATTTGAAATGGAAGTAGTGCGCGACACCGCTGACAACGCCATAATCGTTTGTTCCATTGAAAACGTTGATCCGATGGGCGTGCACACTGGTGATTCGATCACTGTCGCCCCTGCCCTGACGCTGACCGACAAAGAATACCAGATCATGCGCAACGGCTCGATCGCCGTTCTGCGCGAGATTGGGGTCGAGACCGGCGGGTCAAACGTGCAATGGGCGATCAACCCTGATGATGGCCGTATGGTCGTGATCGAGATGAACCCACGCGTTTCGCGATCCTCGGCGCTGGCGTCCAAGGCGACCGGCTTCCCGATCGCAAAGATCGCCGCCAAGCTGGCCGTTGGTTATACTCTGGACGAGTTGGACAATGACATCACCAAGGTGACCCCGGCCAGCTTCGAACCCACCATCGACTATGTCGTCACCAAAATCCCGAAATTCGCATTCGAGAAATTCCCCGGCTCGGAACCGTACCTGACCACCGCGATGAAATCGGTGGGTGAGGCCATGTCCATCGGCCGCACCATCCACGAGTCGATGCAAAAAGCGTTGGCCTCGATGGAATCTGGGCTGACGGGTTTTGATGAGGTCGAAATCCCGGGCCTGAGCGTTGGCGTCTGGGAAGAAGCCCCTGACAAAGCGGCGGTGATCAAAGCCATCAGCAAGCAAACCCCGGACCGTCTGCGCACCATCGCGCAGGCCATGCGTCACGGTCTGTCTGACGATGAAATCTTTGGCGTCACCAAGTTCGACCCCTGGTTCTTGGCCCGTATCCGCGAGATTATCGAAGCCGAGCGTGACATCATAAAAACCGGCCTGCCGGTGACCGAGGCCGGTATCCGCAGGCTCAAGATGTTAGGCTTTACCGATGCTCGCCTTGGAAACCTGACAGGTCGCGACGAAGACAACGTCCGCCGCGCCCGCCGCAATCTGGGTGTTACGGCAGTGTTCAAACGCATCGACACCTGTGCGGCCGAATTCGAAGCGCAGACGCCCTACATGTACTCGACCTACGAGGCCCCGATGATGGGAGAGGTTGAGTGCGAGGCACGACCATCAGACCGCAAAAAGGTTGTCATCCTCGGCGGTGGTCCGAACCGGATCGGTCAAGGCATCGAGTTTGATTATTGCTGCTGCCATGCTTGTTTCGCGCTTACCGACGCAGGTTATGAAACCATTATGATCAACTGCAACCCCGAGACGGTCTCGACCGACTATGACACATCGGATCGGTTGTATTTCGAGCCGCTGACCTTCGAACACGTCATGGAAATCCTGACGAAAGAACAGGAAAACGGCACTTTGCACGGTGTGATCGTTCAGTTCGGCGGCCAGACTCCGCTTAAACTGGCAAATGCACTGGAAGAAGAAGGCATCCCGATCCTCGGCACCACGCCGGATGCCATTGATCTGGCGGAAGACCGTGAGCGGTTCCAGGCTCTGGTCAACGATTTGGGCCTGAAGCAACCCAAGAATGGCATCGCCTCGACCGACGAGCAGGCGTTGGAGATCGCCGAAGACATCGGTTTCCCATTGGTAATCCGCCCCTCTTACGTTCTGGGTGGTCGTGCGATGGAAATCGTACGCGATATGGATCAGCTGCGGCGCTACATCAATGAAGCCGTCGTCGTGTCGGGCGACAGCCCCGTTTTGCTGGATAGCTATCTTGCCGGTGCGGTCGAGTTGGACGTGGATGCGCTGTGCGATGGCACAGACGTGCATGTAGCGGGCATCATGCAGCATATCGAAGAGGCAGGCGTTCACTCCGGCGACTCAGCCTGTTCGCTGCCGCCATATTCGCTGTCGGATGAGGTCATTGGTCGGATCAAGGAACAGACTTTCAAGCTGGCCAAAGCCTTGAACGTTGTCGGCCTGATGAATGTGCAGTTCGCTATCAAGGATGACGAGATCTACCTAATCGAGGTCAATCCGCGTGCCTCGCGCACCGTGCCCTTCGTTGCCAAGGCCACGGACAGCGCAATTGCCTCGATCGCCGCGCGGGTGATGGCAGGCGAGAAACTTTCCAACTTCCCAATACGCCCCGCGTATCAAGAGGGTCAGGACACCAAGATCGCAGATCAAATGACTTTGGCCGATCCCAATATGCCTTGGTTCTCGGTGAAAGAGGCCGTACTGCCTTTCGCTCGGTTCCCGGGCGTCGATACGATCCTGGGCCCAGAAATGCGTTCAACCGGGGAAGTCATGGGTTGGGATCGGGATTTCCCGCGTGCGTTCCTCAAGGCGCAGATGGGGGCTGGCATGGTCCTGCCATCGTCGGGCCGGGCGTTCATCTCGATCAAGGACGCCGATAAAACCCCGGCTATGCTGGAGACTGCGCAAGTGTTGGCAGGGCAAGGCTTCACGCTGGTGGCCACGCGCGGCACACAGTCATGGCTGGCAGATCAGGCCGTTGCCTGTGATCTGGTCAACAAAGTTTATGAGGGCCGCCCGGACGTGGCCGACATGCTGAAAGATGGTCAGGTGCAATTGGTGATGAACACGACCGAAGGCGCACAGGCTGTTGAAGACAGCAAAGTCATCCGGTCGATCGCTCTTTACGACAAAATCCCTTACTTCACGACCGCCGCCGCCAGCCACGCCGCAGCGCTGGCGATCAAGGCGCAGGCCGAAGGGGATGTCGAGGTCAAATCGCTGCAAGGCTGAGCAGCCATAGATTTGAAACGAGAAGCCCCCGGTGACAAACCGGGGGCTTTTTGCTTTTAGTGACCGCTTAAGTAGCGGTTTGAACCGCCAGTTGCTTCCTCTCATCCCGCGCAAAGAACAGCAGGTAAAACACCGGCGCCGCAACCATGGTCAGGACCGTTGCAAAGGCCAGACCGCCCATGATGGTCACTGCCATCGAGACGAAAAACGCATCTGTCAGCAATGGTGCCATCCCAAGGATCGTTGTGATCGCGGCCAGCATGACCGGGCGCAGACGCGAGACTGAGGCTTCGATGATCGCCTCGCGCAACGGTGTGCCGGTCGCACGGACCAGATCGATTTCCTCGACCAGCACAATACCGTTCTTGATCAGCATCCCGGATAAGCTGAGCAAACCCAGAAGCGCGGTGAACGTGAAAGGCAGACCAGTCCCAAGCAGGCCAATCACCACGCCGTTTACCGACATTGGCACCAGCAGCCAGATGATCACAGGCTGACGGATTGCGTTGAACAGCAGCACGGAAATCAGAACCATGATCAGCAAGCTAAGGGGCAGCTGCCTGCCCAAACTTGCCTGCGCATCGCCCGAGTCTTCGAACTCACCACCCCATTCCATCTTGTACCCGGGCGGCAGGTCAATTGCTTCTATTGCGTCGCGAACTTCGGCGTGAACCTGCGCCGCTGTCAGCTCGGGCGGGATATCGGCCCCAACCGTAATGGTCAAAACCCGGTCGCGACGATGTACCAGCGTATTGAGCGAGGTGTATTCGAACCCATCCACCATTTGCTCGATCGGAACAAACCTTTCGGACTGATCCGAGTACACGACCTGATCGACAATCGAATACTCGCCATCGGCCGGTCGGCGCAGGATGATCGGGATCAAGCGGTCACGCTCGCGTAAAACCCCTCCGGTGATACCATCAGTGGAAAACTGCAATGTCGCTGCAATATCTTCGCGCGTCACGCCTGCGGTCTGTGCGCGTTCGGTGGCATAGATCGGCTGCACGGCCAGCTCTTGCTCGCGCCAATCGTGGTGAACCAAAAGAGCGTTGGGTGAGGCTGCGGCCATTTGTTGGACGGCTTCCTCAGCCAGTTGGCGCAGAACCTTCGGATCGCTGCCCGAGAACCGCGCCTGGATCGGATCCCCGCCACCTGGACCGAAGACCAGACGTTTGGTGCCAAACTCTCCTTCGGGGAACTGGACCGATCCAAACGCCTCAAGATCCGCCTGAAGGGCTGGGATGTCCTCTAGGGTTTCAGTGCGGATGATCATGTGACCATAGCTTGGATTTGGCTTTTCCGCCGAATAGGTCAACATGAACCGGGTTGCGCCCTGCCCCACAAAAGTGGTCGCAGAAACGACATCGTCCCGGGCCGCCAGCCATTCTTCAAAAACCGCCATATCCTGCGATGTGCGTTCAATCGGTGTGCCCTGAGGCAGCTTATAGTGAACAAAGAACAAAGGTGTGTTCGAGTTGGGGAAAAACTGCTGCTTCATCAAACCAAAGCCCGCATAGCAGACCACGGTGACCGCGACCAATCCGGCAACCACCAGCCAGCGGAACCGCAACGCCCAGCGCAGGATTGCACCATAGACGCGGAACAAAATGCCGCTGTAGGCGTCCAGCTCACCCTCTTTGCCTTGCTTGAAGAAATAGTGACCCAGCATGGGTGTCACCGTGATGGCCAATACCCAGCTCAGCAACAGCGAGATGCCAATGACGGCGAACAGCGAGAACAAGAACTCTCCGGTCGCATCCGGGCTGAGACCGATCCCTGCAAAAGCCATGATGCCGATCACCGTTGCACCAAGAAGTGGGATCTGCGTTTTGGCGGCCACGTCTTCGGCAGCATCGCGCGAAGATTTGCCCCGCAGCATCGAGATCTGCATCCCTTCAGCCACCACGATTGCATTGTCTACCAGCATCCCCATGGCGATAATCAGGGCGCCCAGCGAAATCCGCTCCATCTCGATGGAAAACAGCGACATGAACAATAAGGTACCGACCACGGTCAGCAATAGGGTTGAACCAACAACAACCGCAGCCCGCCAGCCCATGAAGATGCCCAAAACGGCAACCACGATAGCCACTGACATTGCGAGATTCACAAGGAAGTCGTTCGAGGCCTGCTCGACAACAACGTGTTGCTGGTAGATAGGCAAGATTTCCACACCAAAAGGGATTTCCGCATCCAGTTCAGCTAATTTCGCATCCGCAAGTTTGCCAACCTCGACAATGTTCTCGGTCGCCAGCCCCGCAATCCCTAAGGTGAAAGCTTCGGTCCCATTGAACCGGATGATGATGTCGGGATCGGTTTGCCGCGCGCGATAAACATCGGACATATCGAACAGATTGATGACCTGACCCTGAGAGCCCACGGACAGCCCGGCGATGGCCGACACGCTGTCCGAACCTTCAGCGGTCAAAATGGTGGTCCGCTCACTTTCCGAGCGTAAGGACCCTGAAGAATTGACCGAGTCAGCATTGGCAATCGCATCATTGATCGCTTGCAAAGGAACGTTCTGGTTAACCGAAATCGCCAGGTCGGGTTCTACAAAGATCGCCTCATCCGGTAACCCCTGCACCTCAACATCTGCGACTCCGTCAACGGTTAGCAATTCACGGCGCAGGAACGTTGCAAGTTCGTGTTTTTCCGCGTCCGAAAACCCCTCGGCCGTCACTGCATAAAACAAGCCGAATACGTCGCCAAACCCATCATTGACATATGGGGCGTTGACCCCTGATGGCAGGCCACGCGCCGCGTCGCGCACTTTGGCACGCAGGCGCGTCCAAACGTCGGGCAGCTCCGTGCCGTCGTAGATTGATTTGATTTCCACTTCGATCAGGGACTGGCCCGGCTGATTGACCGAAGTGATAACGTCCACCTCGCCCATCTGCTGTATCGCGGATTCCAAAGGTTCTGACACTTCCAAGGCCACCTGTTCCGCCGTGGCACCCGGGTATTGGGTCGCAATGACCGCGTTTTTGATCGTAAACGCCGGATCTTCAAGGCGTCCAAGCGACAGAAATCCCCAGATGCCGCCGAAAAGTGCAATCAGAATTATCAGCCACGTGTAAAGCGGCCGGTCGATAGAGGCGCGTGCAATATTCATCTGTCAGCGCCTCAGTTCGCAAAGCCGGTAAAACGGCGCACAGCCTGACCGTCGGTCAGCACAGCGCCACCTGCGACGACGATCTCGTCGCCATCAGACAGGCCGGACAAAACACGGACATCGCCGGTTTGGGTCGGTTCGATCGTCACCGGCACAGATCGTACCGTACCGTCATCCGCACCAACCGGTGAAAAGACCATCACGCTCAGATCTCCGTTTGCACCAGCCACGATGGCGGTTGCCGGCACGACGATTCCACTGCGATCATCCTGCACCTGGACGTTAACAGTGACGGAGGACCCCGGCAGAATTTGCATGCCCTCGGGCGGGGTCAGACCAAACTGAATGCGAAAAGTCTGCCCTACGCTTGAGGTTTCCGCGTCGAATTCCCGGATTTCCAGCGGAAAGACTTCATCGCTGACCGGGAATTTGGCGGTGATTGTCAGGTCGTCATTCTGCCCCGATCGCTGAAACAGGATTTCTGGAACATCAACCTCGATCCGAAGTTCAGACATATCGTGGATGCGCACGACCGGCGTGCCCGCCGAAACGGTGGTAAAGGCCTCGACCGCTCGACTAGAGACCAGCGCATCAAACGGCGCAGTCAGCGTGGCATGTTCCAGTTCGTATTCCGCATCCCGCAGCGCTAGCGCTGCCAGTTGTGCTTCGGTTTCGGCGTCATCAACCGCAACTTGGCTGGCGGTGGTTCCGCGCAGGCGCGACAAGCGGGCTTCGGTCCGGTCAGCTTGGTCTTTTTGCAGGCGTGCACGATCCAGACGCAGCTCAAAGGGCTCCTGATCAAGGCGGGCGATCAGACCTTCTTTGGGGATCACAAAACCTTCGGTCACCGGCATTTCAACAATTTGCCCTGCGACCTGAAAGGCAAGGTCAACGGTTTGGCGTGCGGCGACGCGGCCAAAAAACTGGCGCGAAAAACCGGGTGTCGTTTCGCTCACCTGCATCAGTTTTACTGGCTTGGGAACATCTTGCGCGACAATCGGTGTCGCCAGAACGGCCAGAGCAAGGCCCAGTGAAGTCAGGAGTTTCATTTCTTCAATCCCTCGGGAATTCCCGTTTTCAGAATGTTGTCACGGATTTTGCAAGCCATTCGCGCGAATTCGACAGTTTCTTCTGCGTTCAGTCCAGAGGCCCTGTGGAACAGGTCTCCGGCCTCAGCCACGAGCATATTCCGCGTCTCGTGCCCCTGCTCTGTCAGAACAAGAAGCCAGGCGCGGCGGTCTTCAGGGTCTCGTTCGCGGATCAGGTATCCTTGCTTCTCCAAAGCATCCGCCGTGGCGGTGATCGTGGACGGAACACTTAACATATCCGCAGCCAAAACGCCCATCCGCTTGGGTTCATTCAGCTTTATCAGCATATGGCATTCCGGATGGCTCAGGTCCGTTTCGATGCAATCGAAAGTTTCTTCAAGCTTCCAGTACAGGGCATAGACCCCCATGATCGCCTGGATCTCGGGGCTGAGGCGCCCAAGCCTGGAGTGGATATCATCTGGCATTCAAAGCCCTCGCGCGAGTCTGTGTTGCCATATACTTCAATTTTCGAACTATTCAAGATGTGAAGTGCATTGCGCCGCAAACATTCCCTTGGGTCAAGATCACTTGATCAAATCCCGTTGTGACTGCATTTTGGGCGAATCCGAAACATCCAGGACCTATCATGTATACGCCCGCCATCACCGGTACAGGTGTTTTCACACCCGAGAACATCATAACGAACGCCGAACTTGTTCAGGCTTTCAACGCCTATGCCGACAAGCAGAACGCCGAAAACGCCGAGGCAATCGCCGCCGGAACGATGGAACCGATGCAACATTCGTCTGAAGAGTTCATTCTGAAAGCATCCGGTATCGAGAACCGCTATGTGATGGACAAGACAGGTATTCTGAACCCCGGGGTCATGCATCCCTCGCTCCGCCAGCGTAGCGATGATGAGCCAGGCATAATGACCGAGATGGCGTTGGATGCGTGCACCAAAGCGCTGGCGCAGACCGGGCGTACAGCCGCAGATGTCGACCTGGTGATCTGCGCAGCTTCAAACCACGAACGGGCGTACCCTGCGATTGCAATCGAGATTCAACAGGCTTTGGGCATCGACGGGTTTGGGTTTGACATGAATGTGGCCTGCTCGTCGGCAACGTTTGGCATTCAGGCCGCCGCGGACATGGTTCGGTCGGGATCAGTCAGGGCCGCGCTTGTGGTGAACCCGGAAATCTGCTCGGGTCATCTGGAATGGCGCGACAGGGATTGCCACTTCATTTTCGGTGATGTGGCGACTGCTACTTTGATCGAGCGTATGGAAGACGCTCAGGGCCCTCATTTTGAGATTCTTTCGACGCGCTGCGCCACGGCGTTCTCGAACAACATCAGAAATAACAACGGTTTCCTGCGCCGCTCGCGTCCTGATGGCGTGATCGACCGGCGCGACATGCAATTCATGCAGAACGGGCGCAAAGTATTCAAAGAAGTTCTGCCCATGGTCAGCAAACATATCAGCGATCATATGAGTGCCGAAGGCATCAACAGCGATGGTCTAAAGCGTCTATGGCTGCATCAAGCGAACAAAACGATGAACGATTTCATCGGAAAAAAGGTCCTCGGCCGAGAACCTGAAGCGGGCGAACAACCCAACATTCTTCAGGACTATGCGAATACGTCCTCAGCCGGATCCATCATCGCATTTTCAAAGTATTCTGATGATCTGGAGGATGGCGATGTCGGCCTGATCTGTTCCTTCGGAGCAGGCTATTCGGTTGGTTCGGTCATAGTCAAACGGCATGCTTGACGAATGAAACGTTCAATGCACCCGGTAAATCAGCCTAACCTTCCTTGACACGATAGATGTGGAACGCCGCATCTTTGCCGCCTTCCAATTCCTCGAGATACTCTGGCAACTGTCCGCTGATCAGTCCAGCTGGCAGCCCCACGCCATCAGATACTGACGACCAATAGTCTGATCTGGGATTGAATTTGCATATCGCAATGTAGTCCACCCCCAACTCTGCAAGACGTGGGCCTATGGTCGATGCATCTGACCTGAACAGATCAATCTGCGCCAGAATCCCAGCTTCGTTTCGATGATAGTTTCCAGCCAGGGCCGAATGATCCGTATAGCGAAGCAGGTATGACGCATAGTCGAAGCCAATGACAACCATACCTGGTTCAATACTGCGGAGCTGTTCAAACGAGTGCTTTGAATTGCAAGAGACAATGCGGCGCGGTTCTTGCGTTGTATTAGCTGTGTTTTCACTCTTGGCAGCTGTCAGAGCTTTGTATTGTTTTTCGATGGTGGCACCTGTTGTGGGTGACACAAAAGCGATAAACAGGATCATTAAAACACCAATCAGGCGCTTACCACTGGCCTTATAGCTTTGATAAATTACCCGCAAAACTTGGGCCTGTACGGCCACCATCGAAAAACTAAGGAATGTCTTCATCCGGGACTGGTACAAATACAGGACCAAACCTATCGCGACTAGCAACAGGAGCAGCAGGTACTCCATTTTTTTGTCTGTCGCATAAATGAACACTGACGCGGCAAGTATTGTGAAAACAGCGGTGCCGATCAGCGCAACAGTCTCGCCGGTATGCCTCTGAATAACCAAAGTAACATTCTGTGCCTCAGTTATCTGGCTTAACCAGAACTCGCGTATTGCAGCTGGCAATTGGTCGATCGGGTTTTCCAAGCAGTATGGTGCATATGTATGTGCGATCCCCAGAACGATTGCCCCTATCACCAAAAAGCACCCTGCCCGTCCCCAAGAGGACCAGCCAGAGGCCAGAAAGGCGGCACCAAAGAGGCCTAGCGCGGCCATACCTGCGGGCAAGGCAACGCTAACAGTCAGTCCATCACACCCCGGATAAAAAAAGCTATCGCGGCTTGTCGTTGTTAGGATGGTCAACACCAAAGTCGCGAAAACGGCAGCACAGAATTCCATCGTACGACGACGGCCGTCGTTGCCAGACAGGATCCAATCGAACGCCACAAAAATTCCGATCAAAGCGATCTGTGCCAACGATTCAGAGCCGATTGACACAGACAACGCGAGACAAACGCCAATCCACAAACCGGCACGCGGCCTGTCTTCACGTAAAACGAAGAAACTAACTGCCGAAGCAAACAGGAGTATCTGTAGCCCATGATGATCGAAGGAGTATTGATCGTATTTGGCTGAGCTCTTTAAGGCAAACACCCCAAGGACCACTGCCGAGACCGCCCCTGCGCGGCCGCCCAGCGCACCACCAGTAACTGTAAACGCCCACAGAGTAAGCCCCGCCAACAAGACTGGCCAGATAAACGCCGTTGTACCAAGTGCAGCCTCAGACGGCAGAACTGTGCTACTGACCCAGTAAATTGCTGAGATCGGCGCATCAACCAGCCGCGACCAATGCATCAAAGTTCCGTCACCAGGTCCAAGGCGATGTTGATAGGAATCAAACCAACCTTGACCTTGTTGCAAGTCTGTCACAGCCACCCACCGCATGGCGTCATCGGGACCGACAGCATAACCGCCAAGCATCACGAGACCAACAAACACTAAAAATGCGGCGGCAAACAACCGGCATACAAACCCGTCAGCCAAAGTACTGTAAGATCTCTGCCGATGATGCATGTTAATCTGCCCTCAACTGCCTTGTTTTTGAACCTTGCAACAAGTCAGAACACTTCACTGGGAAGGGATAGGATTGGGCGATGCACCAATTCCAACCTGAACCAAATTGTCTGGTGATCTTTGGATTGCGCACACTTTTTAAGACGTATCCGGCCTGATTTTCACTTGTGAAATCGTGACTTTCCTCAACTCACACTTTCTTCTTCCAGATGTAGCTTCATCTCGATTAGAACCTGTTGCAAAAGGCTAGTTTCCCTCAACAACCGCTTGGCCTCGTTCATTGTGATGATGCCGTCTTCGATTGCCGCCTGATATTCAGTCATCAACATCGCGAATCTTTGGCTCAACGCGATGACATCCGAATTCACGCCACCTGTACGAGGGGCATCGGTATTTCGACCGTCATAAGACAGTGTGATGTTTTTCAGGTCGGCCAAGGCCGAGGTGACGTGGGGGTAAGCTGCCGCGTTTTCAAGCCGGGCCACTGCATCCACGGGCATAAATCGATCAGCATGCTCGGCATTGTCAGAATAATATCGTCCCAACGTTGCTTTGGACTTGCCCGTAATCTCACAGGCGGCCTCGATTCCGACATCTTTAACGAGTGCTTCTGTATGTTTCTTCAGATAGGCCCCGATATCTGCCATTGCTTTACCTTTGTTACCTGCGCGCGCCTTCCCGACGGTAGATACGGGGGAAAGCGTGGGGAAAATTCCCATACTCGATTCATAATTGAAATGTCATACATTGGCTATCCCTCAGATAAGCGGGGGATTTTGTGAGTGAGTGGCGGCAGTTTCTGCCGGTAAAGAGTGAACGCGAGGCAAGTTTTTTAGCTTCGCGAAGGTTTGGCCGCATGATGGCCAACGGCGTCGCTGTTGCGAGCGCGGGGGTTCCATCCCCAAGAGCTTACGCTCGGCCTCTGCAACCGCGATGGCGACGTCGCTTATCTTTGGGAATTGACGCCTTGTTCGTATGCCCGAAGCGTTTTAGACCCGCGCCATGGCTAAACTGTATTTCAACTATTCCACCATGAACGCGGGCAAATCGACCGTTTTGTTGCAGGCCTCGCACAACTACCGAGAACGGGGCATGGACACCTACCTGATGACGGCCGCCGTCGATGGGCGCGCAGGAGACGGGCGGATCGCATCGCGTATCGGGATCTCGGAACAGGCGGACAAATTTCGCCCGGAAGACGACGTGTTTTCGATGATCGAGAATCGCTTGAACCGCGGGGCAGTGGCCTGCGTGTTCATTGATGAGGCGCAGTTTCTGTCCGAAGTTCAGGCCTGGCAATTGGCACGGGCGGTGGATGACCTTAACGTGCCGGTGCTGACCTATGGGTTACGCGTAGATTTTCAGGGCAAGCTGTTTCCGGGATCTGCCGCGTTGCTGGCACTTGCAGATGAAATGCGTGAAGTCCGAACTATCTGCGAGTGCGGTCGCAAAGCCACTATGGTGATTCGCCGGGATGAAAACGGGCAGGCCATTACCGAAGGCGCACAGGTGCAGATTGGCGGGAACGAGACGTACGTTTCGCTGTGCCGCAAACACTGGCGTGAGGCTGTGGGCGCCTAAACCGGATTGGGCAATGCACGCCCCTGGACAAACGCCGCGACATTATCCAACGCCATATGTCCCATGCTGGTGCGCACTTCTTCGGTCGCTGTGCCCAGATGAGGCAGCAGGGTCACGTTCTCCATATCCTGCAATGAGTTTGGAACGACTGGTTCGAATTCGTAGACATCCAGGCCAGCACCGGCGATTTGCCCGGCTTGCAGACCAGATATCAAGGCGGCTTCGTCCACGACTTCTCCTCGCGCGATGTTAACCAAAATCGCCGAAGTTTTCATCGCCTCCAAAACTTGCGCATTGATCAGGTGGCGTGTGTCGGCCCCACCGGGAACCGCCACAACAAGGAAATCCACTGCAGATGCCAGCGTCAGAATATCCGGCACGAAATCCGCCGCAAAGTCGAGCTGCTTGGCGCTGCGTGCCAAATAGGCAACCCGCATGCCGAATCCGAAATGGCAGCGACGGGCAATTGCCTGACCGATTCGACCCATTCCAACGATGCCCACGCGCTTGCCGGTGACGTGATGCCCCAACATCTGAGTTGGGTGCCAGCCTTGCCAATTGCCCGAACGGACCAAACGCTCGCCCTCACCCGCGCGACGAGCGGTAGACAGCAGCAGCGTCATCGCGATGTCCGCCGTTGCATCTGTCACCGCGCCAGGCGTGTTGGTAACCTCGATTCCCACGGCCTGCGCCGCGCTGACATCGATATGGTTGTAACCGACACCGAAGTTCGCCAGCAATTTGCACTGCGGTGCGGGCACATCTTTGAAGAGCCGCTCCCCAAACTGATCCCCCAGTGTCGGGACCACCATGTCGAATTCAGACAAGGCACGTGTCATCTCGTCATGGGTTAAAGGCGTGGTTGTTTCGCGAATCTCGGCATTGAACTCCTGAATCGCGCGGGCTTCAACCGCTGGTGTCATCGGACGGGTGATCCAAAGCTTCATCAGTGCATCCGTCCACCAATTGGAACTTTCCCATCCGGGCCGATCAGGACGATCTCGTTGTTTTCATCCGGAAGCCCCAGAACCAGAACTTCGGACATGAATTTGCCGATTTGGCGGGGGGGAAAGTTGACCACCGCCATCACTTGCTTCCCAACTAAACTGGACGGGTCGTAATGCGCGGTGATCTGGGCCGAGGTTTTGCGTTCGCCAATCCCTTCACCAAAATCAATCCACAGCTTGATCGCCGGTTTGCGGGCCTCGGGATAAGGTTCGGCGCGGATCACTTCGCCAACGCGGATATCGACTTTGAGAAAGTCGTCAAAAGATATCTCACTCACGCGACAACTCCTTGGATCGATCAGTTGCGGCCTTAACAGCGCGGTGCAGAAGGTTCGGAAAACCTTCCTCCTCGTGCATCAATACTTCCAGTGCGGCATGGGTAGTGCCTTTGGGCGACGTCACATTGACTCGCAGTTGCGACGGGTCCTCATGCGAGGCCATCGCCAACGCCCCTGCCCCGGCCACGGTGGATTTGGCTAATCGCATCGCCAACGCGTGTGGCAGGCCCTGTGCTTCACCTGCTGCGGCAAGCGTTTCGATCAGGTGAAAGACATAAGCCGGGCCAGAACCGCTGAGGCCGGTCACAGCATCCATCTGCGATTCCGAATCCAAACGCACGGTATCGCCAATTGCTGACAGTAGGTTTTCGGCCAAATCCAGATCTGGGCCCGCCGTATGAGAGTTCCCGATCACCGCCGTAATCCCCTGGCGAATGGCAGCGGGTGTGTTCGGCATGGCGCGCACGATTGGGGTGTTATCACCCAAGACATCTTCAAACGTCGCGATAGAGGTGCCCGCGGCAACGGAAATGAACAGGCTATCGCCACCGCCAAGTGCCTGGATCGCAGGCAAAGCGGTACCCATCATCTGCGGTTTGACAGCCACCAACACAACTGCCGGTGCTTCGGGCAACGGAGTATTGATGTTGACTCCCTGGGCCTTCAGCCACTCTGACGGGTTGGGGTCAATCACCCAAACAGAAGCGGCGGGCAAGCCGTGATCCAGCCAGCCAGCCAACATTGCGGATCCCATCTTACCGCAACCCAGAAGCACAAGCCCCTGCTCGGCGATACGCGACATGTCCATGATTGCCCCTTCCCTTAACTAGCCGGTTCGGGGCAAAGCTTTACGCGCGGCCATAGGCCTCTGCAATGGCGACTTGCATCGCGTCTTCGGGGTCGCGGTTGCCCCAGGTGACCAATTGGATCGCAGGATAGTAACGCTCAGCGCTTAGCACTGCGGCAGTGATCATCGTATCGATCTGTTCCGGGCTGGCCGTTTGGCCGCCAGCAAGAACCAGGCCGTACCGGTAAACCATAAGCTTCTGGTTCGCCCAGTACGTAAATGCCCCCGCCCAGCACTGGTCGTTCATTTTGTTTAGAAGTTTATAAAGCTCGGTTTCGCGGTCCGCGGGTGGTTCCATCTCAAAGGAACATACCATCCGCAATGTCTCGTCATAGTTAGACCAGGCCAGCGTGATCGAATATGTGCGCCACTGTCCTTCGACAGCCATTGCAATCTGATCGTCGCCGATGCGGTCAAAATCCCAGTCGTGGTGTTCGGCCAGATGTTCAACAATATCGATTGGATGAAGGTCTTCTTCGAGAAACTGCTCGGAAAGGGCCATAATGCCACCTCACTCTTCTCTAGCATTTAGGGGCTGGCAGCGCCCCAGCGCTAGTTGCCTGCTCTACAAGCCGGGCTTCCCCCGTTGGCCTGTACTAAATATGGTGCGATGTGGCCGATACTCTGGCAACCCCCATTTTTGGGGATAACAGCAATAAGTTGTGGATAGCTGGCAACGCGGATCAAAATATTGGCATTACTTGCAGCTTTGTCTTGATTAAATTCCGCAAGGCGTCAGACTACACCGCATCGCACAACCCGAGATTTGGATTGCGCGGCAATAGTCTTGTCCGAAAAACCTGATCAATACGGAACGCGACGGCTTTACTTTTCCAGTTTAGCCTCAAGCGTCGCAATGCGGGCTTCCAGTGCCGAATTTTCTTCGCGCGCTTTTTGCGCCATCGCCCGAACGGCATCAAATTCTTCACGCGTTACAAAATCACGGTCAGCCAACCAACGGTCGACCATTGACTTCATTGCGTTCTCGGCCTCTTCCCGCGCGCCTTGCGCCACACCCATGGCGTTGGTCATCAGCTGAGAGACATCGTCCAGGATCTTGTTACGGGTTTGCATGGCTTTACTCCGGTATCGCAGTTGGTCTCTATATGGGTAAAGAATGGCCCGGGCACAAGGTTGACTTGTCCCGCAAACCCCGGGCAATGAGGCGCACATGCAGGCTGTTCTGAATTTCCCCGATCTGTCGCCCGAGTTATTCTCGATCTCATTGTTCGGGATCGAGTTCGCCCTGAGGTGGTACGCACTGGCTTACATTGCCGGTATCTTGATAGCGTGGCGCATGGCCGTGAGGGTCCTAAGGCGCCCTGCCCTTTGGCCAGATGACACGCCACCAATGCGCGCTGAGCAACTAGATGACCTGATCACCTGGATCATTCTTGGTGTCATTCTGGGCGGGCGCCTAGGCTTTGTGCTGTTTTACCAACCGGCCTATTATCTTTCGAACCCCTTGGACATTTTGAAAGTTTGGCAAGGCGGCATGGCTTTTCATGGCGGGTTGTTGGGTGTCGTCATTGCCTCGTTCCTGTACTCTCGCCGCCACAACATTCCGACGCTTTCATTGGGCGATCTTGTCGCCTTTACTGTGCCGCCTGGGCTGCTGCTAGGCCGTTTGGCCAATTTCGTTAACGCCGAGCTTTGGGGCAGACCAAGCGAGCTACCCTGGGCAGTGATCTTCCCGGGCATAGCCGCGCAGGAATGCCCTGACGTTGTTGTGGGCATGTGCGCCCGGCACCCCTCACAGCTGTACGAAGCAGCACTGGAAGGCGTGCTGCTGGGTGCCCTGCTCCTGGTTCTGGTCTATCGCAGCAGAGCCTTCCGTAAGCCCGGTCTGATCATGGGTGTGTTTCTTGCCGGCTACGGCGCGTCGCGGTTCATTGTCGAGTTCTTCCGCCAACCGGATGCGCAATTCGTCTCACCAGGAAACCCCTTGGGGCTGGCGTGGCATGTCAGTGGCTACGGCCTGACCATGGGCCAGTTGCTGTCACTGCCTATGATCGCGCTTGGTCTTTGGTTTGCATTGCGCCCACGCCAGAAAACATGAGCCTATTGGACCATCTTACTACGCGCATTCTTCAGGATGGCCCGATAAGCGTGGCCGCCTACATGACCGAGTGCTTGCTGCATCCAACGCTGGGCTATTACACCACACGCGACCCGCTTGGCCCGCAGGGCGACTTTACCACCTCTCCTGAAATCAGTCAGATGTTCGGTGAGGTGATTGGATTGTGCCTGGCGCAAAGCTGGATGGATCAGGGGCAACCCTCTCGGTTTATACTTGGTGAGCTTGGTCCGGGGCGCGGCACCCTGATGGCGGATATCTTGCACGCAACACGGCGCGTGCCCGGATTCCATCAGGCGGCAAAGGTAGTACTGCTGGAAGTGTCGCCTGAACTAAAGAAAAAGCAAGCCGAAACCCTTCGTGAATACGCACCGGAATGGGTGGGCAACATCGCTGAGTTTCCGGATCTGCCATTGTACTTGGTCGCTAACGAATTCTTTGACGCCTTACCGATCCGACAGTTTTTAAGGGATGGCGACAGCTGGTGTGAACGGTTGGTCGGCGTGTCAGCGGGCTCGCTAACGTTCGGCTTGGGTCCTCGCACAGAACAGTCCGGGCTCAAGCACAGGATGGATGACACGACGGATGCAGATCTGGTCGAGCTATGTTCGGCCGCAACTCCTATTCTGACGACGGTCGCCCAAAAAATCGCGACATGTGGCGGGTCAGCTCTGATTGTGGACTACGGTGATTGGCGCTCTCTGGGCGATACATTGCAAGCGATGCAAAACCATAAACATTCGGACCCGCTGGAAAACCCGGGCCAGGCTGATTTGACGTCACATGTCGACTTTGAAGCTTTGGCCGGAGCCGCCCGGGCAGCAGGGTGTGCATACACGCGTCTGACGCCGCAGGGTGTGTTTTTGGAACGGTTGGGTATCACGGCAAGGGCCCAGACATTGGCCAATTCGCTAGAGGGATCTGAGCTGGAAGGGTTGATTGCCGCACATCGCAGGTTGACGCACCCCGAGGAAATGGGAAACCTGTTTAAAGTGCTGGGCCTGTATCCGGCACAATCGGCGCCACCACCGGGACTGGACTCATGACACTGGAAATCTTGACATCAGATATTCTGTCCCCTGTTCGCCATGGTTTCTTTAGCCGTCGTGGCGGTGCGTCTTCCGGGATATTCTCAGGTTTGAATTGCGGCCATGGATCATCTGACCAGACCGAGGCCGTGGCGCTGAACCGCCGCAGGGTTGCCGACGCAATGGAAGTGACGCCCGATGCGTTGATCGGCGTGCATCAGGTGCATTCTCCCACCGCCTTGACGGTCGAAGGACCTCAGAACGGCGAAAAACCCAGGGCGGATGCGATAGTGACGGCGACCCCTGGGCTGGCCCTGACAATCCTGACAGCCGATTGCCAACCGGTCCTTTTTGCCGATCGCGAAGCTCAGGTAATAGGAGCGGCCCACGCGGGCTGGCGTGGTGCTTTGGACGGGGTGCTTGAGACCACTTTGGACGCCATGGAAGCACTAGGTGCCAAACGGGAGAACACCTGCGCGGTCATCGGGCCAACCATCTCGCAACGGGCCTACGAAGTTGGCCCGGGCTTCATGGACGAGTTCATTGCCGAGTCACCAGACAACACCCGTTTTTTTGCAAATGGCCAGGATGATAGGCTGCAATTCGACCTTCCTGCATTTGGCCTTCACAGGCTTCGCCAAGCGGGAATCGGTCAGGCTGAATGGACAAGACACTGCACTTATTCAGACCCTGAACGGTTTTATTCTTATCGCCGTTCAACCCACGCGAAAGAAGCGGATTATGGCCGCCTGATTTCCGTCATTAAATTATAGAAGTTGCCGAAAATAAGGCAGGCTTGCCACCTTTCCGCCATATTTATTGTGTCTATCTTATTAAGAATCGTATTGAATTTTTGCCAGTAGATCAGACGTTATCTGACGATCCGACCTTTGAAATCTGGCATCCAAAATAAGAAGGACTGCCATACTTCATTTTCTGCCTGCATATCATCCAGCTAAAGCCTTATCGCTGCCTCAAATGGGCATGACAGTAGGTTAATACGGAATTCGGGGCATCAGACCCCAAGCAGAGCAGGATCAGGGAATGAAAACGAAATCTCGCTTTCTCAGCGCAGTGGTCGCGGCCACGCGGGACCAGAATTTGGAAATGCCTTGGAAACGGGTTTCAAGCCATTCTGTCAGGGTCGCACGCCGTTTGGCCGCACGACGCTGAAGTAGGAAACCTGAGGGGCCAAGCTGCCGGCCCTGACGGAGAGAACGCGCATCGGAAATTGCTCCGGTCCGATGCGTAACAGGTCGCGATCAACTCCGCGGCATGTTTTTGGAGTGTGTGTGTAGGCAATTGTGGCCTGCAAAGTACGAGTTTGTCTGGGGGGTCACTATGTTGACCAAAGGAACGCGAAATTGCATCGCTGTGCCGCGCTATATTGGCCGGGGCACGGGTCTTACCCGCTTGTTTCAAGACAAAGAACCTATCTGCCAGGCAGGCCTGTATGGGGTACGCCGCGCCTGACGGAATTTTGAAGGGAACGGAATATTATGACTATTCCAAATTCACTGGCCAGCCCGGCCAGCCACGCTGTTAAAACATCTGCATTACTGAGAGAGGCGCCACGACCAGCCACAACGCAGAAGGCACAGCTGCGGCGCTATGAGGTCAGCTGCTTGATGAAAAACGGCGATGTTTCGCAAATGCGCCATATCGCGCCCGCCTTGCCAATGTTCGAGGATGCATTCTGTGCATTTTCGCGAGGATCTCTGGTGGAAACGGAGCTGGGGCCGGTTGCGATTGAAGATCTGATGCCTGGCGACAGTGTCCTGACTCAGGACGGCACTTCGCAAAAGGTGCTGTGGAAGGGGTCGGTCACTTTGATCCCTGGGCGCGAGGATTCTCGTGGCCGTACACGACCGCTAACACGAATCATGGCAGATACGTTCGGAATGCAAAAGCCGTTGTCTGGCGTGATCGCCGGTCCTGCTGCGCGACTGCTGGGAACGCCTGCGCACCTGCGGCATATCCATGGAAACGAGGCTATCCTGACACCTGTGTCCGAATTTCAGGATGGGATGGGCGTTGTCGAAACAATGCCGCCAACACCGGTCGAATTGTTTCACATTTGCCTGGAAAAGCACAGCGTTATACGGGTGGATGGTTTACAATTTGAAACCTATCACCCAGGTATTAATGCAGTTCGGATGATCAGCCATTCACTTCGGTCGATCTATCTGAACCTGTTCGCGCATATTGAGTCACTGAACGATTTTGGCCCGCTTTTGATACCACGCGCCGGAGATGGAGAGGTGGACGCAATATCTGCGTAAGTTGTTAACGATTACTGCAAGTGTGGGGGCATCATGCAGCTATTACTAACCTGGATCATATCATTGGCGGTTGTCGCTATTCTTCCGCCTTGCGAGGCACATTCAAAGCGCATGCGGTTTACGCCGTCCGGTTCATTCGTTCTTCCAGAACGTCGAACGGCACGCCGGGCTCGTCTTTTGCGCCGCGGATAACAAGCGAAGTCTTAACGCTGGCCACGTTTGGCGTGGTCAGCAGCTCGCCTGTCAGAAACTGTTGAAAACTGCTGAGATCAGGCGCAACGCATTTCAGAATGAAGTCGACCTCGCCGTTCAGCATATGACATTCCCGGACCAGGGGCCACTCGCGGCAGCGGTCTTCGAAGGCACGCAGTTCTGTCTCGGCCTGACTGTCCAGCCCGACCATCGCAAAGACCTGAACTTCGAACCCCAGCTCTCGCGAATTCACTTCGGCATGATATCCGGTGATATAACCGGATTCTTCAAGAGTACGAACACGTCGCAAGCATGGTGGGGCCGAGATTCCGACGCGTTTGGCCAATTCGACGTTGGTCATACGACCGTCCGCCTGCAATTCCGCCAGAATCTTGCGGTCGATTTCATCCAGCCGAGTCGTGACCATCAAATGCTCCTGATTTTTCGGTTCTTATATCAGCACCCCGCCTATGCGCAATAATGTTTCGCATCTGCGCAATTTTCTTTGTTTTCAAAACGCTCGATTTTGTGACCCCATTCCCCAGCTGCATATCTGATGTTGCGCAGGAAGGGGCTTTAAGCCCTGCGCGACCGCCGTTATATCGGTGCGACGGGCAAATGGCCCAATTCAGCCAGTTCGAGCGGGGGTACCATGGCCGACACACGACACACCAAGGTTCTGATCATCGGATCGGGCCCTGCAGGATACACCGCCGGCGTTTACGCCAGCCGGGCGATGCTGGAACCGATTCTGGTGCAGGGGATCGAGCCCGGTGGACAATTGACGACCACAACCGAAGTCGAGAACTGGCCCGGCGATACCGAGGTTCAGGGCCCCGATCTGATGGTTCGGATGCAGGATCACGTCAAAGCAATGGGGTGCGAAGTGATCGGTGACATCATCAGCGATCTTGATCTGGACCAGCGCCCGTTCGTCGCAAAAGGCGACAGTGGAACCACCTACACCGCCGACGCCGTCATTCTGGCAACCGGTGCCCGCGCAAAGTGGCTGGGCCTGCCGTCAGAAGAAAAGTTCAAAGGTTTTGGTGTCTCGGCCTGTGCCACTTGTGACGGATTCTTTTACCGTGGACAGGAAATCGTTGTGATCGGCGGAGGCAATACCGCGGTCGAGGAAGCATTATTCCTGACAAACTTCGCCAGCAAGGTCACTCTGATTCACCGCCGGGATGAGCTGCGCGCCGAAAAGATCTTGCAGGATCGCCTGTTCAAGAACAACAAGATCGAACCGCTCTGGTTCCACCAACTGGATGAAGTCGTCGGCACAGACACACCGCTGGGTGTCGAGGGTGTGCGCGTGAAAAACGTCAAAACCGGCGAGATCACCGAGATCCCGTGCAAGGGTGTTTTTGTCGCGATCGGGCATGCGCCTGCCAACGAGTTGGTCAAAGACAAACTGGACAGCCACATGGGCGGTTACGTGGTCACCAAGCCCGGCTCGACCGAGACCTCGGTCCCTGGTGTGTTTGCGGCGGGTGATCTGACGGATCACATCTATCGCCAGGCTGTCACAAGTGCCGGAATGGGCTGTATGGCGGCCCTCGATGCTGAACGCTTCCTGGCTGAGCAAGACTAATACAAAAGCAGGGTTCTCGGGCGCAGTCCGAAAACCCTGCTTCGCTTTCAAGCGATGCCGCGCATCGGAAGCGGGGCATCGCCTCACCCAATGAGCAATGATTTTGCGTCGATTCCAGTCGACTGAAATCGCAGCTTGGCTTGACCCCCGCGCAGAGGCCCAGCAAACTTGCGCTGAACAGGATGAATGCGGGTGACAGCATTGGACAACGCTCTTTGGCGCGGCGGGTGGACAACCCGCCTTAGGATCGGCAGCGGCCTCGTTCTATTCACCTTCGCATTTTTTCATTTCATAAATATTGGCTTAGGCCTTTTTCACACCGACTATCTTCACGGCATGCAAGACGGGCGGCAAGCGATCACCCGCCACAACTTAATAAGCGCGCTTTTCTACGCGGCATTGTTCGTACATGCTGGCTTGGCCCTTGCTTCAATCGCTCAGCGCAGAACCCTGCGCATGCCTATTGGTTCCGCTTTGCAGATCGTGCTCGGACTACTGATCCCGCTGCAATTGATCTCGCACATCGTCCAGACGCGCGTTGCTCATGAGGTCTACGATGTCAATGACGAGATGGGCTATATCATTGTCCTGATGTGGCCCAACTCGGCGATATGGATGCAGAGCCTTTTGTTACTAATCGTTTGGGTACATGGCTGCATCGGCCTGCACATGTGGTTGCGACTGACCCATTGGTGGCGCAACACGGTGCCTTATCTGATCGGGTTGGCGGTGTTCATACCGTCCTTTGCGCTAGCCGGGTTGCTGACCGAGGGTCGACGCATCTGGTCCGATTTTTCAGACGAATTTCTGCGCGAACAGTATGTTGAACACTACAATTGGCCGTCACCCGAGGCGTTCCAAACCATGTTCAGCATTAAAGACAATGCTCTGATTGCGTTTTGGTTCGCGTTGGGTGCAACGGCCTTGTTCTATGTTGGCCGCAAATTGTGGCGGCGCAGACACTCGGTGCGTATCACTTATGCACGAGGGCCCGAAGTCGTGGCAGAAAAAGGCATGACTCTGTTGGAGATATCCCAAGCCAACGGCGTTCCACACACCGCGCTATGCGGCGGCAAAGGGCGGTGCACCACCTGTCGCGTCATTGTCGAGGATGGGGCAGACAGCTTGCCTCCGGCTGGCGATGTCGAAGCGCGCAGCCTGGCTGCCGTTGGCGCATCCGGACAAACAAGGCTGGCGTGCCAAATTCGCCCAACCGAACCACTCACTGTTTTTCGCGTTTTCAGACCCGATGGTGGCCGCAATCGCGGGCACGCAAGTCAGGGACAGGAACGACAACTGGCTGTTTTGTTTCTGGACATGCGCGGTTTTACTGCGCGCACCACTGGGCAGCTGCCCTATGACATCGTCTTTCTGCTGAACCGTTTTTTTGACGCGATTGTCCCGGCGATCACCGCCGAGGGTGGAGTTGTGGACAAATACATGGGTGACGGGCTGCTCGCGGTTTTTGAAAAACGTGATGCCTCCAGCTCAGCCCGCGCCGGGTTGAAGGCTGCGATCGACATCAGCCGGGCGCTGGACAGGTTCAACGAGCAATTGGAAGCGGAAGGTAGCCCCCGGATTCGCATCGGGATGGGGTTGCATCTGGGTGATCTGGTCTTGGGTGAGATTGGCGCGGCCGGCCACGCGTCACGGACCATCATCGGCGACGCAGTGAACGTTGCGAGCCGCCTTGAGAGCGAAACCAAGGCGTTAGGTGTTGAGTTACTGGTCTCAGACGAGCTGATTCAGGCAGCAGACGTTGCAATCAACCCGGATGAGGTGCGCTTGTTTCAGCTGCGCGGCGTCACGCAACCTGTTCCTGCCCTACCAGTGGCCCGCGCATCAGACTTGGACCAATCAGTCCATGGTATGGAACACATATACTCAGGCTGATTGGATTGTTGCCACTTGGCGGAACCAAAGTCGCGTTTTCGGCGCCTGACCGGAAATTCCTTCCCTTCCGGTGAAAATCAGCGCATATCGTCCTTTGTTTCATTGATGTCGGTGGACTCCGCTTAATAGTCGGGGCAAATGCCCTGCAAACCGCCTGGAATCACCGGCAATACAAAACTGCTATAAGAGTATTCTGATGACGATGTTAAGCAATTTGGCCCCAATCCCCGAACTTTATGTGTCGTATGACTCGGCCCTGAAATTGAAAGTCGAAGCCGCAGACCTGACCAGTTGGGACCTGAGCCCACGCCAGATCTGCGATCTGGAGCTGTTGATGAACGGTGGGTTCAACCCACTCAAAGGGTTCCTTGGTGAAGCAGATTACGACAACGTGGTCGAGAATATGCGTTTGGCAGACGGGACGCTTTGGCCGATGCCAATCACTTTGGACGTCAGCGAAGACTTTGCAGAAAAAATTGAGCTGGGTCAGGACATCGCCCTGCGCGATCAGGAAGGTGTCATTCTGGGCACCATGACCGTCACCGACCGCTGGACGCCGAACAAGGCGCGCGAGGCTGAAAAAGTCTTTGGCGCCGACGATGATGCACACCCGGCGGTGAACTACCTGCACAACCATGCTGGCAAGGTCTATCTGGGCGGCCCCGTGGTCGGCATCCAGCAACCGGTTCACTATGACTTCCGCGCGCGCCGCGACACACCAAACGAACTGCGTGCTTATTTCCGCAAGCTGGGCTGGCGTCGCATCGTGGCGTTCCAAACCCGCAACCCGCTGCACCGTGCGCATCAGGAACTGACCTTCCGCGCCGCCAAAGAAGCTCAGGCCAACCTTCTGATCCATCCGGTTGTCGGCATGACCAAGCCCGGCGACGTGGACCATTTCACCCGCGTCCGCTGCTACGAGGCGGTGTTGGACAAATACCCAGCCTCGACCACCTCGATGTCGCTGCTGAACCTGGCGATGCGCATGGCGGGCCCGCGTGAGGCGGTCTGGCACGGCCTGATCCGCGCCAACCACGGGTGCACTCACTTCATCGTTGGCCGAGACCACGCCGGCCCCGGAAAGAATGCGGCCGGTGAGGACTTTTATGGCCCCTATGATGCGCAGGACCTGTTCCGCCAGTTCCAGGATGAGATCGGCGTTGAAATGGTCGATTTCAAACACATGGTCTATGTGCAGGAACGTGCCCAGTACGAGCCTAATGACGAGATCGAAGACAAAGAAAACGTCACAATCCTCAATATCTCGGGCACCGAACTGCGCCGCCGCTTGTCTGAAGGTTTGGAAATCCCCGAATGGTTCAGCTTCCCCGAGGTTGTGACCGAGCTGCGCAAGACCAAACCGCCGCGCAGCCAGCAAGGGTTTACCGTCTTCTTTACTGGCTTCTCGGGCTCAGGCAAGTCGACCATCGCCAACGCGCTTATGGTCAAACTGATGGAGATGGGTGGGCGTCCTGTCACCTTGCTGGACGGCGACATCGTCCGGAAAAACCTGTCGTCGGAATTGGGCTTTTCGAAAGAGCATCGTGACCTGAACATCCGCCGCATCGGTTATGTGGCCAGCGAAATCACCAAGAATGGTGGTATCGCAATCTGCGCGCCAATTGCACCCTATGCCACGACCCGCCGCGCGGTGCGTGAAGACATCGAACAGTTCGGCGCGTTTTGTGAAGTGCATGTGGCAACCAGCATCGAAGAATGCGAACGCCGCGACCGTAAGGGTTTGTACAAGCTGGCAAGGGAGGGCAAGATCAAGGAATTCACTGGCATCTCGGACCCTTATGACGTTCCAGCCAACCCCGAACTGAGCGTAGAGACCGAAAATGTTGAAGTCGACAATTGCGCCCATCAGGTTCTGCTGAAGCTCGAAAGTATGGGCCTGATCGCAGGCTAGTAGACCCGCGCGACGAAAAAATCAAAGGGCAGCGCTTGAACAAAGCACTGCCCTTCTCATTTTTAGTTTCGGCCGTTTGCGATTGTGTTCGCAACATCGTTGGCATCAATCGGCGCGCCAGAAGCCCGCAATAGATCGCCAACCTCCCAGTCCCCGCCGTTCACGGGTGCCGGATTGTCCAGCAGCGACATCAGATCGGCGTCGTCATTTGGCTTCCAGTTCGGCATGTTGCGCACAAAGGACATCGGATCGCCGTCCAGCAACCCTCCGAACACCTCAGCAACGATGGTACCACCCACTGCCCCGAGCATGCGACCCGAGTTGTTTGCCGGAAGAATTTGGCTTTCTTTCAAAATGTAGTGCCACAAGATATCCTCATGAGGATCGTTGATCGCATGCGGTGTCAAACCCATCCGCTGTGCCACATCAGAGCCTTTTGGCAACTCCAGACGCATTGAGCGTAACAGATTCAGGAAGGCCAGCATGTTGGGCTTGGGTGCCGGGCCTTCATCCAACGCAAAGACCGCCGACGACAGCTTTGTGTCAATCCGTCTGGCAGGCTGCGGGAAAGGTCCGCCTGAATTGATGTCGAAGAACCAATCCCATTGCACCGTATGGCGATGCGGGAAGGAGCGGAAACCGCGCAGGTCGTGGCGGATTTTTCCTTGGTTATCCTCGGGGCCATCGGGGTGGAAGATCGGCAGCTCTTTTCCAAATCCAAGCCCGGTATCGTTATCATCGTTAACGTTGACCTGATATCCTGGACGTATCAGTGAATGGCCAAAGCGATAGGCCGCCACAGAAAACTCGACCGGCATAAACGGCTGATAGTTCCAATCATAAACGGTGCCGTTGAATTTGTGGTTGTCGGACTTGTCCAGAACCCTGGTCCAAATTGCATCGCTGACCAGGCGTTTAATGAAGTCGTTCCACACAACGTATTGATAGAACCAACGCACTTTGCGCTGTGCTTCCTGAAACCTTTCGCCGTCAAAACCGAACTCGGTCGTCTCATCATCCGGATCACCGGTTGCCAGCTTCTGCATGACCCGGTTGTGCAGTCGCAACATGGCCAACTGGAACTGGGAAACGATCACATTCTCATCGTTTCGCATGTCGCCAATAATGGCGCGCCCCTGCCGGTTGCGCAGAAGGTCCGGTTCTTTCGAACCCGCGATGTCCTTGTCGCCCGTCCAGTCCTTCTCAGTTGTCCCAAGCAGGAACACGCCACCACGATTCTTGTCGTACATAAAAGGTTCATCTGCCGGGCCTTCGCCATAGAGACAATCCAGATCAAGGCGTGGCGTGCGAAAGTTTTCAAGCTTCTCAGGATCGCTTTGACGCATCAGAGACGAGGTTGGGTCAAACGTGATGTCGTGATCCACGAACTGACCAAAATAGGTGTAACCCGCGGGCAGATTTGCATTGTCCAGGTTGTCTTGCCCGGCCGTTTCGCTCATCTCGTTAGTCGCAAAATCGCGTAACGCTGCGACGGCTGTGGCGTCATCGCCATGGGGGGACCGCCACGGTGGAAGTTCACGAAACAACCTTCCGAATGGACCTTTGTAGTTCTTGGATCTGGGGAGGCTGGTAATGCCATACCTGGATGACGAAACGCTCATCAAAGTGCTCCTAAAATAATACTCGTTACTATTCAAACGGCCCCTCATCGGGCGCAAAATTGACAAAATTTAGTTCTCAAAAATGCCGCCCGAACCCGCAAAATACCGGGACGACCGCGAAACAATGTTACCACGAAACGCGTGGAAACGATAGATTCATAAGTTATCCGCGCAAAAAACAGCCAGTGCTTGCAGTTCGTTCAATCATTGCAATTGCTTGCACCAAGGGACAATCATCCGTCGCACGCCAGGATGAAATCTCGGCCCGAAGTATTTTCACCGCTCGTCTTTCGAATTCTCAATAGTCCACGGCCTGCGTTTGGGCACTTTTTTGACGCCGTCAGACGCATTTTATTGTACTCTGGGCTGGCGGTATTGATGGCTGTTTGAATATCGTCGTGCGTTTCGCGCAGAATCATGCCGGCAGTGTCAAAGAAATCACCGATGTTGGGGCCCTCCCGCTAGATCGGTACGGAAAGATACAGAACCGCATTGGTCAGTTCTCGTGAGAGATAGTCCCTCTCGCACACCCACTCGAGGACCGAATGACGCAATTAATGCCCCGCGAGATCTCGCTTGGCTCAGGTGGTCAAGGAACAGAACTTGGTCCTTTCGGACAACAATTAGCCCCATCCCGGGACCTTCGTCACGCCATAGCGCAGAAGGGAATAGCTGCCTGAGTCATCAGAATTGATCAGGCAGATTGACCTGCCCGCGCATCAAGACATGGCCGCGACCTGCAACCTTGATCCCTGTCATTGCGTCGGGCGGGCCAACCCGGGTTACTGTCGCCTGACCGGGGCGACCCATATCGTGGCCTTGTTCAGCGGTGAACGTGTCTTTGTCCATCAGACCGTATTTCCACAGATAAGCAGCCATGGCACCCGTCGCGGATCCGGTAAAAGGATCCTCCGGCGGGCTAGGTGGTGCCAGCAATAGACGCGAGAACGTGTCACCCCCAGCCGTTGCACCCTGAAGTGTCACCAGAAACGGCTCGGCCATATCCGAGCCCGAATAGCCCGCGGCGGCAGCGACTTCGCGCAGCGGACCTTCAGCCAAACGCGCTGCTCGCAATGCTTCATGATCACGCAAAACAGTGATGCAGAACGGCAACCCGGTTGACACCATCTGCGGCGGAGAAATGATCGCGTCCTCACTCAGCCCAATCGCAGAGGCAACAAGGTCAGCCGAGACATGTGCGCTAAATTTTGGCGCGACCTGGGTCATTTCAATCTCGTCGCCGTTCAGCTGTATCGAAACAAGCCCAGCCCCAGTTTCCAGTATCAGACTATCGCCTGAAAAAAGCCCCCGAGATTTCATGGCCGCAACCGTGGCAATTGTGGGATGGCCTGCAAATGGAATTTCGCGGCTGGCAAGGAAGTATCGAACCCGAACATCGGCGATGTCCGACGGACCCGTGAAGGTGCACTCCACCAGCGAGGTTTCACGGACATAAGCGGTGCAAACATCCTCGATCAGCGCCGCGCCGCCATGGACAACAGCACACCCGTTGCCCCCAAAGGCGCGATCACTGAAGGCATCCACCCAATCAAACTCAAACCAGCTCATGCACCTTCTTTCGGATCTTAGCGGTCAAATCATTGGCAATCGGGTCGCGTCAGTGAACGGCCACGGGCGAAAGGTCATGCTGCCGCGCCAAGACAAAGGCCAGCTTACGATCGGCCACAAGCGCCAGTTGCTGACCGTCCGAGTCGTGCACGGCATAAAGATGATCCAGATCGCCGGCCTGTTCTCGCAAATCACGCGGCAGGTCAGCCACATCCACAGATTTCACATAGACGATCCGGTCGCCTTCGGTATTGATCTCAATCGGTGTATTCATAGCTCTTACCCCTTCTTTATATTGATTGTTTGCACCACGGTTTCGGGCACGGCACGGGTCAGGTCGACATGCAGCAGACCGTTTTCCATGATTGCCTCGCCCACTTCGACCCCATCTGCCAGCACGTACATGCGCTGGAACTGGCGTGCGGCGATCCCGCGGTGCAGGAATATACGCCCTTCGCTGTCGTCGCGTTGACGGCCCCGGATCACCAGTTGGCGATCCTCGATGGTGATCGACAGGTCCTCTTCTGCAAAACCGGCCACGGCCAAGGTAATGCGGTACGAAAAGTCCGAGGTCTGTTCGATATTATAAGGCGGATAACCTTCGTTACCGGCCTTGGCAGACCGTTCTAGAAGGCGTTCCAACTGCTCGAACCCCAAAAGATGCGGGTATGAGCCAAGAGTAAGTTTTGACACGTTTTCTCGTCCTTTTTTGCCAAAGCGACGTTTTGAGCGGCCCCAGTTTCGGCAACCGCACATAATAGAATATGGGAAGAAATCAGGATGTCCACAAGGTCTGGCCGGATTCACTTGAACACACTATCTTGTGTGGAACGCACCACCTTCAAAACTGAGTCGCCCATGAACGCGCCTACCGATCTTTCGATGAAAACAGATGAAGTTCTGCGCGTTGAGCTGGAGGTTTTCCGCCGCCAGCACCGCGATCTGGACGAAGCCATCGAAGCGTTGCAGGCCAAGGGCACCTCGGATCAGCTGACAATCAAACGGCTGAAAAAGCAGAAACTGAAGCTGAAAGACCTGATCCGCCTGATCGAGGATCGCCTGACCCCAGATATCATTGCTTGACGCCTAACAGCCTGACTGTAACGCATTGCCACGAAGACGGATTTGGCTATAGTTCGCGCTCTTTGAAAAGCCGAGGATATGAGCGGATGGGTGAGATCAAAGTCGGGATCATCATGGGCAGCCAATCGGACTGGCCGACCATGAAGGAAGCCGCAGATATTCTGGATGAATTGGGTGTCGCTTATGAAAAGCGCATCGTTTCGGCCCATCGCACCCCTGATCGGCTCTGGGACTATGGGAAAACCGCGGTCGAGCGTGGGTTGAACGTGATCATCGCAGGTGCAGGTGGTGCTGCGCATCTGCCTGGCATGATGGCGTCCAAGACCCGGATACCCGTGATCGGCGTGCCAGTGCAGACGCGTGCACTATCAGGTGTCGATTCACTCTATTCCATCGTGCAGATGCCCAGAGGCTTTCCGGTTGCCACTATGGCCATAGGATCTGCCGGCGGCGCCAACGCCGGTCTGATGGCCGCCGGTATTCTGGCCCTGCAGGATGAGGCGCTGGCCAGACGGCTCGAAGCATGGCGTGAGGCTCTCTCGGCCTCGATCCCGCAGGAGCCAAAAGATGTCTGAAACACTGGCACCCGGCGCAAGAATCGGAATCTTGGGTGGTGGCCAGCTGGGCCGCATGTTGTCGGTCGCGGCGGCGCGGCTTGGATTTGTCAGCCATATCTACGAGCCGGGCGCGAACCCACCCGCCGGACATGTCGCAGATCACGTCACGACAGCGGGCTATGATGACGCGGATGCGTTGACGGCCTTTGCCGCCTCGGTCGATGTGATCACCTACGAGTTCGAAAACATCCCGACCGAAGCGCTGAATGTGCTGGAAGCGCACCGCCCGATCCGCCCGGGACGCGAAGCACTGCGGGTCAGTCAGGACAGGTTGACCGAGAAAGCCTTCCTTCAGGGGCTGGGGTTGAATACCGCGCCCTTTGCCGACATCACCGATCTGGACAGACTACGCGCCGCAATTGATGCGATCGGAGCGCCAGCGATCCTTAAAACCCGCCGTTTTGGCTATGATGGCAAAGGTCAAGCACGGCTTCGCGCACCAGAAGACGCCGAAGCGGCATTGTCCGAGATGGCCGGAGCACCAGCCATTTTGGAAGGATTTGTTGAGTTCACACATGAGGTCTCAATCATCGCGGCACGGGGTCTGGATGGTCAGGTCGCCTGTTTCGATCCGGGCGAGAATGTGCATCGAGATGGTATCCTGCACACGACCACCGTCCCTGCCCGGCTGCCACCTGCGCAGCGCACCGATGCTATCCTAGTAGCGGCCAACATCCTGAACGCCTTGGACTATGTGGGTGTCATGGGGATCGAGCTGTTTGTGACGCCGAAGGGACTAGTTGTGAACGAGATTGCGCCGCGTGTGCATAATTCGGGTCATTGGACACAGAACGGCTGTGCCGTCGATCAGTTCGAACAACACATCCGTGCCGTCACAGGTTGGCCGTTGGGTGATGGGCAGCGCCACTCGGACGTGGTGATGGAGAACCTGATCGGGCATGATATGGACCGAGTGCCGGACCTGGCACGGGAGAGCGATGTCGCGTTGCATCTCTACGGCAAAGCCGAGGTTAAGGCGGGCCGTAAGATGGGCCACTTCAACCGGATGGTTCGTTAGGGTTAATCGCGCATCCGCGCGAGGCATCTAGCAGGAGTATTTGCGAAAAGATGAAGAGTTGGCGCGGCGCTAGGTTATGAACCTGGCGGCGATGTCTCCGGACATGTAGCTGACGCGCCCACCAGCCATCGTGGCAACGACCCGGTGATTTTCAGCGTTCAAGATGACAAGGTCCGCACGTTTACCGGGTGCCAACGCTCCGCGATCTGTCAGACCCAATACCTTGGCCGGGCCGGATGAGATCAGAGCCCACGCACCGGCCAGATCCAGCAGACCGCTTTTGGTCAGCATCAGCGCGGCACGACGCGGACTGGGATAGTGGTAATCCGACGCAAGCGCATCACACAGGCCCATAGCGATCAGGTCCAAGGCACTCGCGTTGCCTTTGTGCGAGCCACCCCGCACCACGTTGGGCGACCCTAGTATGATGTAGTCCCCGGCTGTGCGTGCAGCTTCGGCGGCGTCCAGCGTTTCGGGAAACTCAGCGACGGAGACACCGCGCGCGCGCCACCAGGCCCGCGCCTCAGCCGTTGCATCATCATGGCTGCCCAGACGAATGCCAAGATCAGCAAGGTCGGAACAAAGCACCTCTAGCGCAGCCGGAACTTCACCCCTGCGCGCGTGCATGGTCTGCAACATCTCAAGATGGGTTTCCGGGCTACGCCCGGCCTTCAGGGCTTGTCCCGTCAGACGTGGTGGCGTTCGGCTTTGTGCCAACCGGCCGTGCGGTAAGTGGTCGTTGAACACCACATAGGGCACCTGCCATCTCGCGATCCGTTCTGGCAATCCGGCATAATCATCCAGCATATGGGTCTCAAAACGCAGCTGTGGGATCAGGTCTGTCACCACACTGCCTTTCACAGCAGCAATCGCGTCAAAGACCTGAGAGGCAAATGCCGGTCCACGCACGCCGCCCTCCCAGCTGTAAAACTGCGCCAGAACAGCGGTGGTAATACCATTGGCAGCCAACTCGGCCTCAACCGAAAGGATGCCTTCATCCATCTGCTTCATTGCACCCCGGCGCGGCGCAATATGGCGTTCGAACCCGTCGCCGTGCAGATCCACAATACCAGGCAAGACAGTGTAGCCGGACAGATCCACTTGCGGCCCCGCAGGATCCTGTTGCACCTGCCCGTCAGCGATGGTCAGGTTCGCGCGCGACAATCCGACATCTGGCAGCAAGACATCCGCGCCTGACAAAGTCACCTCCAATGCCGTCATTGCGTCGGTTCCGAGTCCGGTTCTGAGCAGTCTTCTCCGATGCAGATCTCATCAATCACGTCCATCACCCCGTCAAGCCAAGTGATTTGCGGGTCAAACTGCCCGAATTCGATGAAATGCAGCGCTTGCGCCATGACACGTGGATTGTTCATCATGAAGGTGTGGGTCACAGGCAGAATGATGTAGTCGGCCATCCCTTCTACTTTGGTGGTTTCAATCGATACTTTCCCATCATCCGGACCATCAATCAGCGATGAAAACACCGGGTTCAGAGAATTCCGTCCTGCGATCACGCCCAGTTCAAAATCAACCGGCGGCAATTGTCGGGGTATGCCTGCGGGTCCTGTTCCCAGTTGCAGGCCTGCGGGCCCGTTCAGGTAGCCAAACACTTCCCAGGCGCTGAGTTCATCAACCAACTGACTGCCCTGATTTGGCGGGCCCAGCATAACGGTACGGCCCAGATTACTCGGCCGATTGTCCTGCAACCAGTAACGCAGCAATATCCCCCCCATGGAGTGAGACACGACATTCGCAGTATCTTCACCGCATGCTGCAAACGCGTCGGGCAAGGTTTGGTTTGCCAAATCAGGGATGCCCATATCGGTTGACGGATAACCAGGGCGAACAACTGTGTAGCCATGGGTTTTGAACAATTGCTCCATGACGGAAAAAGATGCCTCGGTCCGCGCAAGACCATGCAGTAGGATCACGCATTTCGCGCTAACTGCGGCAGGGAAAAGGCAAAAGAGGAAGGCGAACAGGAATCTCATACCCGCCAGATAAAGCCTATCCTTCGGCAATGAAAGACCTAGCCACGCCGGGGTCGCGCGACGGCCAATGCTATGCCGCCGAGGACGAGCGCTGCCCCCACGACCAAACGTGGTCCGGCTGTTTCGCCAAGCAGTATGACACCAGCGACAATAGCAATAACCGGAACGCTAAGTTGCACAACAGCCGCTGTTGACGGGACAAGCTGTGGCAGCACGCGATACCAAAGCGCATAGCCCAGCCCTGAGGTCACACCACCCGACAGCGCGGCCAAGACGTATCCAAACACGCTCATTTGCCAAGCCTCGCCAAGGGCCAGCAAAGCCACGGCTGTCACGGGCAGTGCCACAACAAAGTTGGCAGCCGTCCCTTCCAACGCATCCGGTTCGGATCTTCCGGCAAGCGAGTAAATGGCCCAGCCGACGCCTGCCGTGACCATCAAGACCGCCCCGACCAGATCCACCTGGATCGCGCCGGATGGCCACAAGACCCAGGCCAACCCGCCCAGCGCCAGTCCGGCGCCCGCAAGCTGCTTAGCTGTCGGTATTGTTCCTGTCAGAGAAGTGGCGGCAAACATCGTGATCTGCACCACCCCGAAAAGGATCAAGGCACCCAGCCCTGCGTCGAGCGTCAGATAGGCCACGGAAAACCCGATCATGTAAAGCGACAGAGACCCAGCCCCGACGATCCGTCTACGGTTGCTCAGGGTCAAACGACCACCGCGCAATTTCACCAAACCAGCAAGGACCAGAGCCCCCGTAAGAACCCGGACAACGGCAAAGCCGGCTGGATCACTGGCACCGCTGTCAATTGCAAGACGGTTCAGGATGGAATTCGACGCAAAGGCGCACATTGTCAGCGCTATTAGCAGAAACAATCTCATATCAACGGCATAGCTGCTTGCACGCGACATTGATACTCACTTTCGCGATCGTTTTGATCTGCGGCCGGAACTTAGGATTCTAGGCGCAACCATTCCCAATGGAATTCGGAGTTTCAAAAAAACGGGGCTGCACAATGGCGACCCCGTTCAATAGCATTGACGCTTGTCCGGTCGGCAGCTTGGCCAACAGGCCAAGCGCCATTAGGACTATCAGAACTCGCCGAGGCGAATTCGGCGTTTTACATCATGCCGCCCATGCCGCCCATGTCGGGCATGCCGCCACCGGCAGGCGCGCCTTCTTTGGCGGGCTTGTCAGCAACCATAGCTTCGGTGGTAACCAGCAAGCCAGCAACCGATGCTGCATCTTCCAGAGCGGTCCGGACAACTTTGGCCGGGTCGATGACGCCGAACGAGAACATGTCGCCATACTCTTCGGTCTGAGCGTTGAAGCCAAAGGCCGCTTCCGAAGATTCGCGAACCTTACCGGCAACAACCGCACCGTCGACGCCTGCGTTTTCAGCAATCTGGCGCAGTGGCGATTCGATTGCTTTGCGCACGATGTTGATGCCTGCGTCCTGATCAGCGTTTGCGCCTTTCAGAGTGTCCAATGCTTTACCAGCCTGAACCAGGGAAACACCGCCGCCAACGACAACGCCTTCCTGAACAGCAGCGCGAGTCGCGTTCAGAGCATCGTCAACACGATCCTTACGCTCTTTCACTTCAACTTCGGTCATACCGCCAACGCGGATAACGGCAACACCGCCTGCCAGTTTGGCAACGCGCTCTTGCAGCTTCTCACGGTCGTAGTCGCTGGTGGTTTCTTCGATCTGGGTACGGATCTGGCTAACGCGGGCTTCGATCTCGGCCTTTTCGCCTGCACCGTCAACGATGGTTGTTTCGTCTTTGGTGATCTCGATTTTCTTGGCGGTGCCCAGCATGTCCATAGTTACGGACTCAAGCTTCATGCCCAGATCTTCAGAGATAACCTGACCACCGGTCAGGATAGCGATATCCTGCAGCATGGCCTTACGACGATCGCCGAAGCCCGGTGCTTTGACAGCAGCAATTTTCAGGCCGCCGCGCAGTTTGTTGACAACCAGAGTTGCCAGCGCTTCGCCTTCAACATCCTCGGCAATGATCAGCAGCGGCTTTTGCGACTGGATCACCTGCTCTAGCAGCGGAACCATCGGCTGCAGCGAGGACAGTTTCTTTTCGTGCAGCAGGATCATGCAGTCATCAAGGTCTGCGATCATCTTGTCTGCGTTGGTGACGAAGTAAGGCGACAGGTAGCCACGGTCGAACTGCATACCTTCGACAACGTCGGTCTCGGTTTCCAGACCTTTGTTTTCTTCGACGGTGATAACCCCTTCGTTGCCAACCTTCTGCATCGCGTCTGCGATCTGCTGACCAATTTCGGCTTCGCCGTTGGCCGAGATGGTGCCAACCTGAGCGACTTCTGCCGAGTCTTTGACTTCACGCGCCATCTCTTTGATGCCTTCAACGACCTTGGCAGTTGCCAGGTCGATGCCGCGCTTCAGGTCCATCGGGTTCAGGCCCGCTGCAACCTGCTTCAGGCCTTCTTTGACGATGGACTGAGCCAGAACTGTTGCGGTGGTGGTGCCGTCACCGGCTTCGTCATTGGTGCGGCTGGCGACTTCTTTCACCATCTGCGCGCCCATGTTTTCGAACTTGTCTTCCAGTTCGATTTCCTTGGCAACCGAAACACCGTCTTTGGTGATGCGCGGTGCGCCGAAGGATTTGTCCAGAACCACGTTGCGGCCTTTGGGGCCCAGGGTTACTTTGACAGCATCAGCCAGGATGTTCACACCTGCCAGCATGCGGTTACGGGCATCGGTGTCAAACTTGACGTCCTTAGCAGCCATGTATTTTCTCCTTGAGAAATAGTTTTAAGAATAAGCGTCCAGAGATCAGAGAAAGCGCAGGGCTTACTCGATGATCCCCATGATGTCGCTTTCTTTCATCATCAGCAGCTCTTCGCCGTCGACGTTAACCTCTGTGCCGGACCATTTGCCGAACAGGATTTTGTCGCCAGCTTTCACAGCCATCGCGATCAGCTCTCCACTGTCCTTACGTGCGCCTTCGCCAGTCGAGACGACTTCGCCTTCGCTGGGCTTTTCTTTTGCGCTGTCGGGAATGATCAGACCACCAGCGGTTTTTTCGTCGCTTTCGGTACGGCGAACCAGCACGCGGTCATGAAGCGGTTTCAATGCCATCTTTGCAGCTCCTTGGGCTCAAAGTTTGTTTTCCTCCCCCCGCCGGTTGGCGAGGCGTTATCACTCGACCCTTGCGAGTGATAACGTCGCATAGCTAGGGGGTCGATTGCAGCGAGTCAACAAGATGAGAGAGATTTTTTGGTTCGTCCGAAATGAATTGGCTTCAATCGGTCTGTTCCCAGCTATAGGCCCAGTGTTTCAGGCCGTCATACCCGTCATCGGTCAACCCGTAGATGCCCTTTTCCACCTTATCGAACCATCCATAATGGTTGTCTCGCATCAGGCGCGTAGCCTCGGTCACTCCGGTGGCCACGGCCACGTCCGATCCTTTACTCGCGCCGCACTCAGCAAGATGGCTGGCACACTTCAATGCATCCTGACGGTAGGCCGTGACGATACCGTGCCGTGTCGCACCCCCTGCGTTTGGATCACCTTCAAGGCGGTCGAATTCCCGCAGCAAGCGTGCGGTCTTTTTCTTGTCCTTACGCGGTGCGTAAGGACCTGGGTCGCACTGCACCTCGACCTCTCCATCCATCCGCACCGTGATAAGGCCCAGCCCCAACCGGCGACACAGCGCGAGATTGTCCTTCAACATCCGCCGGGCACTGCGTCCCTTTGGTTTGCACACCGCGATGTAGACCTGATCGGTCAGTTTCAATCTGGTGATCGCCTGATGAAACAACGCCAAAGAGAATTTTAGCTTGAGCTCGACTATGACTGGGTCAGAGCCTTCGCGAATGGCCACAATGTCTGCCGCGCCGACCTCGCCTTTGACGTCATAACCCTGACGCTGCAACAAAGCCTTGACGGGTGGATAAAGATCCTGCTCGCGGTCCATGATCGCATGCTATGCGATTTGCTGCGGAATGCCAGAGGCCGCGTGCAACCCCTTGGTCCGCCTTGCACACAGCCCTGCGTCGGGGCAAGATCCTGTGCAGAGATCACCCCATCAGGATACCACACATGCGCCTATTCCTGTTTCTGACCTGCCTGCTGCTGCCTGCGACGGCTCGCGCCGCCTGCGAGGGCCGAGATCTGAGGGAGGGCTTTGCGCCCGAACTGCAAGCAGAATTGGATCAGGCCCTGATCAACTGGCCCTTTTCGGAAGGCAACCATTGGATCGCCACCAAGGGTAACACGGTGCTGCATCTGATCGGAACGATGCACCTGAACGATCCGCGCAAGGATGCGATCGTCGCGCGGCTGACGCCAACACTCAGTCAGGCCGACGCTTTTTATTTCGAAGTGACTCAAGAGGAGATGAACGCCTGGGAACAGGAACTGGCCATGGACCCAAGTCAGATCTTGATCACGTCCGGCCCGACCCTGATTGACCTGCTGCCCGAAGAGGCTTGGACAACCCTGTCTTCTGCGCTGGCCGAGCGTGGCATACCCAGCTGGATGGGGGCGAAAATGCGCCCCTGGTTTTTGGGGATGGCGCTGACTATGCCTGCGTGCTTAGTTCAGGAACCGGACGCCAATCGTGGGCTGGACGCGCGTCTGACCGAGCTGGCCAAAGAACAAGGCATTCCCCAATTTTCATTGGAGAGCATTGAGGAACTGATGGCCATGTTCGAAATCTACACCATCGAAGAACAGGCGGAATCGCTAGCGCGGTGGGTCAATTCGTATGAAAACAGCGACGATCAGATGGCCACCGTTACAAATACTTACTTCGAAGAAAATCACGCACAGTCTATCGAACTGGGTCGAATTATGGCGCGTGAGTATTCTGGCATGTCACCCGAAGTGTTTGCTGAGGAATGGAGCGCATTCGAACAACACTTGCTAATCGAGCGGAACAACAACTGGATGTCGCATCTCCTGAACGTTCAGGATCAAACGGCCGTGATAGCCGTGGGTGCAGCGCATCTTGGCGGCAAACACGGCCTGTTGAACCAATTGCAGCAGGCGGGGTACACCCTGACCCGCTCAGCGTTTTGACAGGACCTGGCTAAATTCAGGCCAACTGTCGCAGCGAAAACTCTGCCGGGTGACAACCCAAGCGGACCGCCCTATAAGGCGCGCAAATTCCCATTTTTCAGGATTCCGACATGACCACCCAAGTATTCGGCCATAAGTCCCCCGACACCGATTCCACCGGCTCTCCTATACTGTGGGCCTGGTACTTGAATGAAGTCAAAGGCGAAGCGGCCGAGCCAGTTTTGCTGGGCGAGCCTAACACCGAAGCAGCGTTCATGTTGGACCGCTGGAACCTGCCCAAGCCGCGGATCATCGAAGATGTGGCCGAAGGCGCGGCGGTTGTCATCGTTGACACCAACAATCCTGCTGAACTGCCCGCCAGCATCGACAGCGCCGATATCCAAGCGATCATTGACCACCACAAACTGGTTGGTGGCCTGGAAACCAAAGGCCCAATCGACATCACTGTACGCCCGCTGGCCTGCACCGCGACGATCATGATCGACCTGATAGGCGATGACGTCGCCAAGATACCCGAAGCTATCAAGGGCGCGGCACTGACCTGCATTCTGTCGGACACTCTGGAATTCCGCTCACCGACGACCACCCCGCATGACCGCGCTGTGGCCGAGAAACTGGCGGCCGATCTGGGACTGGATGTTTCCGCCTATGCCGCAGACATGTTCGCTGCAAAATCCGATGTCTCATCCTTCTCGGATGCCGAGTTGATCCGCATGGACAGCAAGGAATACGAGGTCGACGGCACCAAGTTCCGTGTCTCGGTTCTGGAAACAACCGCACCAGGCGTTGTG
The DNA here is from genome assembly GCF_947504215.1 of uncultured Ruegeria sp. GTDB lineage: Bacteria > Pseudomonadota > Alphaproteobacteria > Rhodobacterales > Rhodobacteraceae > Ruegeria. The sequence continues at coordinate 978,146 of NZ_CANNGO010000001.1, forward strand.
CTGGACCGAAAAGCCAGCCTGGCTGAATCGATGGTGGATGTTTCGAAAGAAGACGGCGTTGATCAGGTTCTGCTCTTCGTCGTCGACATTCTGAACGAAGAGGCCACTCTGCTGGTGCCCAACGATCTGGTCAAAGGCGTCGCAGAAAAGAGCTTTGGGGCATCCGTTGAAGGCGACAGCGTCGTTCTCCCCGGCGTGATGAGTCGCAAGAAGCAGATCATCCCCAACCTTAAAGTTTAAAGAATAAGCGGGGCCTATCGCTGTGCAGCAGTCAGGCCCCGCAACCTTGTTCTAAAGATAGCCTCCACCAACAGTTGTACCCAGTGTCGAATCTGATGCGAGTGCCACCGAATATTTTTCGGAAGAACGGTGACTAAGCATTGTTTCACAAAGCAATGCTCATCGGTGTTTTGGCGTTTTCACTCACCGCATGCTCTACATCCTGGAACAGGACAAACCTAGATAGGGCTGTAAAACAACAACCTGTGCGCCATGTCGCCGCATGCCAGATCGAACTGAGCAGCGCCGCGTATCGATCAGTGGCCAATCTTTTGCCAATCGGTCATAAGGCGTATGCAGTTTCAGCTTGAGGCCACATATGACCCAGATCATCCCCTCCCTCGCCACTATCTCGGACCGCTACAAGGCCTTGTTTGTGGATCTCTGGGGCTGTGTCCACAACGGAATTACAGCCTTTCCCGAAGCCGTCGCCGCCTTGCAGGCCTATCGCGCCAGCGGTGGGTTGGTTGTGCTGGTCACCAATTCCCCAAAGCCGCGCGCCGGGGTTGCGACCCAGTTGGAGCAATTCAACGTCCCACCAGATGCCTATGACACCATCGCAACCAGCGGCGACTCGGCCCGGTCAGCGATGTTTCGCAGCGCTGTCGGCGAGAAGGTCTATTTCATGGGAGAATGGGAACGCGATGCAGGGTTCTTTGAACCTTTGAAATTGCTACATCATCCCATCCACATCGAACGTGTTCCTTTGGATGAGGCGGAAGGTATCGTGTGTTGCGGGCCGTTTGATCCTATGGCGGATCCTGACGTGAACCGCCCTGATTTCCTGTATGCAAAGCAGATGGGCCTCAAACTGCTATGTGCCAACCCCGACATCGTCGTCGATCGGGGCGAGGTTCGCGAATGGTGTGCTGGCGCACTGGCACGGCTTTACACCGAAATGGGTGGTGAGAGCCTTTTTTTCGGAAAACCGCACCCACCGATCTACGATCTGGCCCGTCGCCGGCTGCAGGAGCTGGGCACCGACGTTGCGGACGCGGAGATTCTGGCAATCGGCGACGGGCCCCACACCGATATCATGGGCGGAATGGGGGAGGGAATCGATACCCTCTTTATTTCGGGCGGTCTGGCTGCTGCGGAAACAAAAACATCGCACCATCCACACGCAGAATCACTAACCGATTATATTCAAAAAGAAAATATCAACCCCACCTATACAATCGGTCGTCTGAGGTAGTTATTTTTCACTTGATTTTCTGCAGTTGCGAAGTAATAAAGTTGCCAACCTTGGCCTGATGGTGGTTTTTTCTTTCACGGTCGATATCGAGTGAGGGCAACATGTTGGACAATCTTCCACGCGGAACGATTTGTATCGAAGACATCGAAATGGGCATGACCCGGCATCTGCGCAAAGTGGTGACAGATGAAGATATCGAGATGTTCGCGCAGATCTCCACTGACCGGAACCCGGTGCATCTGGATGATGACTACGCCCGCGATACAATCTTTGAGGGGCGTATCGCCCATGGAATGCTGACGGCGGGCCTGATCTCGGCCGTGATCGGTGAGCAGCTGCCCGGCCATGGTACGGTCTATATGGGCCAGTCGCTGAAATTTCTGGCCCCTGTGCGCCCTGGTGACATGGTCTATGCAGAGGTTAAGGTGATCGACATGGATGTCGCAAAGCGACGCGTCAAGCTGGACTGCCATTGTTCCGTCGACGGCAAGAAGGTGCTGGTGGGCGAAGCCATGGTTCTGGCACCGTCGCGCAAATTCGACTGATCACCCGTCAAAGCAATTAACCAAGAGATTTCCATTGGAAGGATCGGCCGCAAGTATGCGTCGGTTCTGGTCGCGAACGACCTGATGCGCCTTGATCAGCAAGGCAAGACACCACAGACGTTCGGAATTTTAGATAGACGTCGAAACGAGACGCTTGAACATAGTCTCGTTGGACAGTACCCACGCGTCATGCAGATTATTCGGGATTTCCAGTTTATCGAACCAAAGGATCGCGGGGCCAGTGTGGCGATCGGAAACTTTGATGGCGTCCATGTCGGGCATCAGTCCGTCATTGAACTGGCCCGCACTGCGGCACCAGATGCGCCGCTGGGCATCCTGACATTCGAGCCGCATCCGCGCGAATATTTCATGCCAGAAGCCCCCCCATTCCGTCTGATGCGTGGCAATGCACGCGCGCACCGGTTGCAAAAACTGGGCGTACAAAAACTCTATGAACTGCCGTTCAACGCGGCGCTTGCCGGTTTGTCGCCCGAGGAATTTGCACACAACGTTATCTGCGGCGGGCTGGGGCTGTCTCATGTCGTGGTTGGTGCTGATTTCTGTTTCGGCAAAGGCAGGAGCGGAACCGCACAGGATATGGTTGGGTTTGGTCAGGACATGGGGTTCGGTGTCACGATCGCCCCGCTGATGGAACGGTCGGAAAACGTTGTGTCGTCTACCGCAATCCGCACCGCTCTTACCGAAGGGCGGCCACGGGATGCCGCTGCCATGCTGGGTCACTGGCACCGGATCGAAGGCGAGGTTATCGGCGGCGAACAGCGTGGGCGCGAGCTGGGTTTTCCCACTGCAAACATGTCGATCGAAGGCCTTCATCCCCCAAGGTTCGGCGTCTACGCGGTACTGGTGGACGTGCTGGATGGCCCGCATCAGGGCAGCTATCATGGAGCAGCGTCAATCGGGGTCCGACCGATGTTCCAAGGTGAAACGCCAAACATTGAAACCTTCCTGTTCGATTTCTCAGGTGATCTTTATGGAGCGACCCTCTCGGTTGGACTGATCGATTTCCTGCGCCCGGAACTGAAATTCGACGGGCTGGACGGGCTGATTGCGCAGATGGAGGCGGATTGCGACCAGGCGCGCAGTATTCTGGCATCACTATGACAACAGACCCTATTGATCGGGCAGGCCTGCCCGCGCGGTTCTGGGAGCGCAAGCCCCTGCGCAACATGACCCAACCCGAATGGGAGGCACTGTGTGACGGCTGTGGGAAATGTTGTCTGAACAAGCTGGAAGACGAAGATACAGGCGAAGTTGCCCTGACCTGTGTTGCGTGTCGGCTATTGGACGATGAAAGTTGTCGCTGCACTCAATACGACATTCGGCACCAATTTGTACCTGAATGCATCGTGATGACACCCAGCAATATAGATCAACACGCCTACTGGCTGCCACAGACCTGCGCCTATCGCTTGTTGTGGGAAGGTAAGCCTCTTTACGATTGGCACCCATTGTTGTCAGGTACCCCAGACAGTGTCCACGCGGCTGGTGTTTCCGTTCAAGGACGCACTGTTTCAGAGTTCGAAACCCCCATGGAAGAGTGGGAAGACTACATCATCGAGGAGCCGACCTGATGCATTTTGCGTCCGACAATTCTGGTCCTGTTCATCCGCAGGTCATGGCCAAAATGACTGAGGCCAATCAGGGATATCAAATGGCCTATGGGGCAGACGTGCTTATGAATGAAGTGCGTGATCGCATCCGCGGTGTTTTTGAGGCTCCGGGGGCCGCCGTCTATCTGGTGGCAACCGGCACGGCAGCAAATTCGCTGGCTTTGGCGACCTTGTCACAGCCTTGGGAAACCGTGTTTTGTTCCCCGGTCGCCCATATCCACGAAGACGAATGCAATGCACCCGAATTCTACAGTGGCGCCAAGCTGACGCTGGTCCCCGGCGGCGATAAAATGAACCCTACGGCTCTGCGGAGTTCCATTTTGGCTGAGGAAACGCGCGGCGTGCATGGTCCGCAGCGCGGGCCGGTATCGATCACGCAAGTGACTGAGCGCGGTTCGGTTTATTCTCTGGAAGAATTGCAAGCGCTGTGTGCGGTTGCCAAAGAGTATGACCTTCCGGTTCATCTGGACGGCGCCCGGTTTGCCAATGCGCTTGTTGCTTTGAATTGCTCGCCCGCCGAGATGACGTGGAAAGCAGGTGTGGACGTTGTCAGTTTCGGGGGAACTAAGAACGGGCTAATGGGTGTGGAAGCCGTGGTCTTTTTTGACGAAAGCAAAGCCTGGGAGTTTGAGTTGCGCCGCAAACGCGGGGCGCATCTGTTTTCGAAACATCGCTTTCTGTCGGCGCAGATGGCGGCCTATCTGCAGGACGATCTGTGGCTGAAACTTGCGCGGCAATCGAATGCGAACTGTGCCCGTCTGGCGGATGGCCTGCGCGCGAAAGGCGCCTCGTTTCTGCATGAGCCACAGGCTAACATGATTTTTGCGTCCTTCCCGCGATCCAAACATAAGCTTTTGCACGACGCGGGTGCCACTTATCACCTATGGGGTGCTGAACTGGTTGGGGCGGATGACAACGAAGCTCTGGCCTGCAGGTTGGTTTGCGATTGGTCTATCGAGCCGGATGAGATTGATCGGTTTCTTGATCTGTTGTGACCGGCAGCGGGGCATTTGAACGCCAGAAGTCCTGAACCAGAATAGCGGTTTCGCGTGGATGCGAGATCGGCAGCATGTGCCCTGCCCCATCGACCGTTGCGTGGCTTGCCGAAGCGAGACGTTGGGCCAGCCCGTCGCAGATGGTTGGCATGACAGGATGGGTTTTTGATCCGCTCAGCAGCAGGATTGGCATTGACGCCCGGCGCAGCGACGCGGGCGCAAGAAGCCCTGCACTGTCGTCATACAACGCGGTTCGCACGGCTGGCACAACGTCTATACCCCGGATCATGGCCGCGCGCGTGCGATCCGGCAAGTCAGCCCATCTGGGGCTGGACGCGGAAGCCCACATGCGGTTGAACAATCGGGCAGCGCGTGGTTTGTCACCAGCTGCGAACGCTTCATCAACGGGCTGTGCATCGTTTTCGTATTGTTGAAACAGAGCAGGCGAGTTTTGTTGCGCCACCACAAAAAACACCGGTTCGATCAAAACGGCGCTGCGTACCAGGCCCGGGCACTCAACAGCCAGTCGAAGCGCAATCATCGCCCCAAACGAATGACCGATCACATCCATCGGTTCGCTCAATTGCGCCCTTGCCATCGCCGTGGTCTGATCAAAATAGTCACCTGCACCATCCCAATCTGAACTGCGGCCATGAGACAGCATGTCAGGAGCGAAAATCCTGACATGCCCTTTCAGAGCAGACGCCAGACCAGACCATGCGCCAGAATGGGCTATCGTACAGTGAAGGGCGAGCAGATTGCGCTCGCCCTCTCCCATCGATCTGACATGTCCCGGCTGACACGGCACAGCTTAGATCGTCACTTACTCAGTACTGCGAGATGTCGATCTAGGTCGTCCAACCGATCCTGGCCCCAGAACCGCTGATCGTCTTCGGTGATGTAGAACGGAGCGCCAAAGACACCGCGATCTACCGCCTCTTCCAGATTGGCAGCATAGGTTTCAGCGCCAACCAGAAGGCCGCTATCAGCAAGGTCCGGGTTGAACCCCGTGTTCGACAGGCATTCCCGGATCACCTCATCTTGCGCGATGTCTTTTTCTTCGGCCCAGCAGGCGCGTAAAACCGAATGGCATAGCTGACCGACATCCCCAGAGCCGTCCTTGATCGCGGCGATAACGGCATAAGACGACGGTGCCGAATTTGTTGGCCAGTGAGCAGGTTGAAGATTGAACTCCATGCCAACTCTCTCGGACTGACGCAGCAGCTCCTGCGCGCGGTATTCGATGCGCGAGATGTGCCTGTCTTTGGGAGAGACCCCGCCGGTCCGGCCAAACAGGGCGACGATGTCGAGCGGCTTGTAATTGATCGATGCACCATGTTTGGCAGCGATCTCCTCCAACCGCAGGCCCGCCAGATAGGAATAGGGCGACAGTGTCGCAAAAAAGTAGTCAATCTGGGTCATGTTCACTTTCTCCGCTGGGCTATCTTTGCGGAACGGTAAGGCCATGCTAAGCGGTGTCAACATCACGAATCTGTCACATTGCCAACGCTGCCCGGGGACCTCAGCCGATGCCGACACTCAACGAACCCAAGCTGATCGCTGGGAACGCAAATCTTCCGCTTGCCGAAACCATTGCCCGCCGCATGAGCCTGTATCGCGGTGTTGACCAAGGTCTGGTCGATGCGAGGGTCGAACGGTTCAACGACGGAGAGATTTTTGTCGAAGTGTTCGAGAACGTCCGCGGCGAGGATATGTTCATTATCCAGCCGACCTCGAACCCGGCGAATGACAATCTGATGGAACTGCTGATCATAGCTGACGCGCTGCGTCGGTCGTCGGCCTCACGTATCACTGCGGTGATCCCTTACTTCGGTTACGCCCGTCAGGATCGTCGCACCAAAGCCCGTACACCGATCAGCGCCAAGCTTGTTGCCAACATGCTGACCGGTGCCGGAATCGAGCGGGTTCTGACCATGGATCTCCACGCTGCCCAGATCCAGGGCTTCTTTGATATCCCGGTAGACAACCTTTATGCCTCACCCATTTTTGCGCTGGATGTAAAGACCCAGTTCAAGGATCAACTCGACGAAATAATGGTCGTCTCGCCCGACGTTGGCGGCGTGGCCCGTGCGCGTGAGCTGGCAAAACGCATCAACGCTCCGCTGTCGATCGTAGACAAGCGCCGCGAAAAAGCGGGCGAAATAGCCGAAATGACTGTGATCGGGGAAGTCAAAGACAAGATCTGCCTGATCGTCGACGATATGTGCGATACAGCCGGAACGCTCTGCAAGGCAGCACAGGTTCTAATGGATAACGGTGCCAAGGAAGTTCATTCCTACATCACCCACGGCGTCATGAGCGGCCCCGCAGTCGAGCGGGTCACGAATTCTGTCATGAAATCGCTGGTGCTGACAGATTCGATCCAACCAACCAAAGACATTACCAAAGCGAAAAACATCCGCATCGTGCCAACAGCTCCGATCTTCACCCAAGCGATCCTCAACATCTGGAACGGGACAAGCGTTTCGTCCTTGTTCGAGGACAAAACGCTGACTCCGATTTACGAGTCGATGTATCACATGGACTAACCGGGCGGGGCGGCAGAGTATTTCGAGCCTCGCCGCCAACGCTATGAAATTCTGACTTCATAAGACAATGATTGCCTGCAAAGCGGACCTACGCGTTTACATCGTCATTGTCGGCTTCGTGGTTCAAGAGGCCATAAGTCAGTCAAACATTCGTAACAGCTGTGACTGTCTCTCGAAAGAAATCCAGCAAACCATCCGTTTCGTGTGAAACAATAATTGTGCGACTGACAACGTCGCGCTGCCTTAAGCCATAGAAAAACTGCTGTTCAAAACGGGTCAGATGCCAGCCATCTCCTAACGCGAAAACTTCAAGCCCAAGAGCTTCGGTTCCTTTAGGGAACACTTCCTGACCGAGTTGCGTGATCACCGCCATCAAGGTTTCGCGAGAATTGGCCCGTTGCCAACTCGTGTCCGTCTCGTCGCGGAAATGTTCGATGCGAAAATCAATGTCATCCGAGATCAACTCAAAAAGCGAGGCATCGCCGAAGATAAATTTTGTAAGCGCCTGTCCAATGACTGTTTGTTCCAGCTTAACGGAGGTCAACTGCATGGTCATAGATTCCCTTTGTTGTGGCCATGCCAATCTGCCGCCGCTCAATGTATTTGAAAATTGCCGTTATATCTATCTATGATATAGGCAATGACTATGATCGATCTGAACACATTGCGCTACTTTACAAGCGCATTTGAGACAGGAACGTTTAGCCAAGCGGCGCGTGTAAACGGTGTCAGCCAGCCAACGGTCTCTGCGGCAATCCAAAAGCTGGAAGACAGGCTGAGCACGCCTCTGTTCAAGCGATCAAAGAGCGGACTGACGCCGACACCGCTGGCGCACAGGCTCTACTACGAAGCAGAGCAAAGCGTTACTCATTTGTCCACATTGGAGACCCGCCTGTGCGACCAGCCACAACAAACGGTCCGAGTTCATTGCGCCCCGGACATTCTGATCCAAGGGATCGCGCCCGGGCTGAGCAGTCTGCGGAGAAGTACTCCTACCCTGATCTTCAGCTTTACTGAGAATGCCCGAGACAGCGATCTTGCCTATCTGTCTGATAAGTGTGTTCCAGAAGGCCACGTATTTGCCAAGCTGGCAGAAGAACCATTTCGCATCGCCGTCGCACGCTTCCATCCGCTCGCTTCATTGCCAGGAGTGCATTTGGCAGATCTCGAGGATGCCCCGCTGATCCACCGGCCATATTGCCCGAATGCCGATCGCATCGAGCTTGTGCCTTCTCGGTTGTCTGTCGCGGCACACGCTACAAACGACATGCAACTACTGGATCTGATAGGGGCTGGGTTGGGAATTGCTTTTGTGCCGCAGTCACACGGAGATGGGCGCGACGACATCAAGCTGTTGCCATTGCTCGATGCAGATGCCGGTACTCGCACGACCGGTATTTCACATCGCAAATCTGCCTTCGCAAAAGGATTGGCCGAAAGACTGTTTCCGACTTAGATGCAACAAAACTGCGCAGTGTCGAACAGCCTGTTTGCTGCATCGCTCTTGTCTGTCATGAACGTCGGAATTGAAGTGAAGGTTGCTTTGATCGCTGGCGGACGTTCGCCATCACTAAAGATCCAGCTCTGCGAGGCTGAGCGGGACTTGTGCTAGATTCTAGCTAAGAAATGTCCCAGTCATCTTCATTTGCCACTTCGCCAATTGCAGTCCAGGCGACTCGAATGCGGGCGATGCGCGTGTCTGACCAGGTTCGGAATACAGCATAGAATCCTTCTGCCGTAACCTCCTCGGCCTGTACTTCGGCGCGCAAGGCAGAGGACGTGTCCACGTCCCACAGTGACACACCAATCTGGACGACCGGAACTGACCGGAAAGGCTGGCTGAACGCAATTTCAGTCCTACGTTCACGCGGGCCATCGCCTGTCCACATCTGTCCGCCATCGGCGAATTCCGAAAATAGAACTTCTTCGCCCTGATCAATGCCAATGGGATGGGATTTAAACGTTTTCATTCTTGCATCATTTTCATTCAATTCTTGCAGCCTACCCCGACCTTATGGCGAACGCACGACAAAAAACGGCCCCGCAAACGCAGGGCCGTCTAAAGAAAACATAGTGCACAGAGACGCTTACAGGCTCATATGCGTTCCAAGAGCTTCCATATCAGCCAGCAGCTTGGCCGCATCGTCGACAACAGACTGATCCTGCCCCTCTTTAGCAGCATCATGCGAGGTGCGGGCCTCGGCGATCAGATCGTCCAGACGCGACCGGGTCACTTCGGCCACAGGAATGGCCTTTTCAGCCAGAACCGACAGGCTGTCGCCGTTGATCTGAGCAAACCCGCCGGTGACCAGATATTCGCTGGACCCTTCGGGTGCCTCGACCTTCAACAGACCTGGGCGTAGCGTGGTAATCGTCGGGGCATGATCGGGCATTGCCGTCATATCCCCGTCGGCGCCGGGAAGCTGGACCGCGCTGACCTCAAGCGAAGCAAGGCTTCGCTCGGGGCTGACGAGGTCGAATTGCATCGTGTTTGCCATCAGGTGTGCTCCTTAGGCGGCTTCTGCTGCCATCTTTTCGGCTTTTGCGATCACTTCATCGATGCCGCCAACCATCAGGAAGGCTGCCTCGGGCAGGTGGTCGTATTCGCCGGCGACAACGGCTTTGAACGACGCGATGGTGACATCGAGAGCAACCTGAACGCCGGGCGAACCGGTGAAGACCTCGGCCACATCGAACGGCTGCGACAGGAAACGTTCAATCTTACGGGCACGGGCCACGGTCAGTTTGTCTTCTTCCGACAGTTCGTCCATACCAAGAATGGCGATGATATCCTGCAGCGATTTGTAGCGCTGAAGGATCTGCTGAACGTCGGTCGCAACGGTATAGTGCTCTTCACCAACGATGGCCGGGTCAAGCAGGCGAGAAGTCGAGTCGAGCGGGTCAACCGCGGGGTAAATACCCTTTTCCGAGATCGCACGGTTCAGAACGGTTGTCGCGTCCAGGTGCGCAAACGATGTGGCCGGCGCAGGGTCAGTCAAGTCATCCGCAGGAACATAAACGGCCTGCACCGAGGTGATCGAGCCTGATTTGGTCGAGGTGATCCGTTCCTGCATCGCGCCCATGTCGGTCGCCAGTGTCGGCTGATAGCCCACAGCCGAAGGAATACGACCCAGAAGAGCCGAAACCTCGGAACCCGCCTGCGTAAAGCGGAAGATGTTGTCGACAAAGAAAAGAACGTCGGTTCCGGTTGCATCACGGAATTGTTCCGCCAAGGTCAGACCCGACAGAGCGATCCGCATGCGCGCACCCGGAGGCTCGTTCATCTGGCCGTAAACCAGTGCAATTTTCGAATCTTCCAGCTTATCAGGAACGATAACGCCGGATTCGATCATCTCGTGGTACAGGTCGTTGCCTTCACGGGTCCGTTCACCAACACCCGCGAACACGGACACGCCCGAGTGCACTTTTGCGATGTTGTTGATCAGTTCCATGATCAGAACGGTTTTACCAACGCCGGCACCGCCGAACAGGCCGATCTTACCGCCTTTGGCGTAGGGGGCCAGCAGATCCACAACCTTGATGCCTGTGACCAGAACTTCGGATTCAGTGGCCTGATCCGAGAAATCCGGCGCATCCTGGTGGATGGCGCGAGTTTCTTTGGTTTCCACTGGGCCTTTTTCGTCGATGGGCTCGCCCACAACGTTCAGGATCCGTCCCAGGGTCGCGTTACCGACCGGAACCGCGATCGGTGCGCCGGTGTCGGTTACGGCTTCGCCACGGACCAGACCTTCGGTTGCGTCCATTGCAATGGTACGGACAGTGTTTTCGCCCAGGTGCTGTGCAACCTCCAAAACCAGCTTCTTGCCGTTGTTGGTGGTTTCCAGCGCGTTCAGAATTTCAGGCAGTGCGTCATCGAAGTGCACGTCAACGACGGCCCCGATGATCTGTGTGACTTTGCCTTTTGCATTCGCCATGTTTCGTCTCCGGTTTGTCTCTACAGCGCCTCAGCGCCGGAAATGATTTCAATCAGCTCGTTGGTGATCACGGCCTGACGCGAACGGTTGAACTGGATCGTCAGCTTGTCGATCATTTCACCCGCGTTGCGTGTCGCGTTGTCCATTGCAGACATCCGTGCACCCTGTTCCGAGGCCCCGTTTTCGAGCAAGCCTGAGAAGATCGCAGTCGCAACCCCCTTAGGCAGCAAATCAGCCAGAATGGCTTCTTCGCTCGGCTCGTAATCGAACACCGCGCCGCTGTCGTCACCCTCGATATCCTCGAACGAGGCAGGGATTATCTGCTGTGCCGTCGGGATCTGCGTCACAACGTTGACGAACTTCGAATAGAAGATCGTGGCAACGTCGAACTCACCCCCGTCGAAACGGGACAGCACGTCCTTTGCGATGTCTTGCGCGTTGGTATACCCCAAACGCTTAACTTCGCTCAGATCGACATGGCCCACGAACAGATCGCCATATTCGCGTTTGATCGCGTCGCGACCTTTCTTGCCGACCGTCAGAATTTTAACCGTTTTGCCCTTTGCTTGCAGCTCATAGGCTTTGGCGCGGGCCAGCTTGGCAATGTTCGAGTTGAAGCCGCCACACAGGCCGCGTTCAGCTGTCATGACGACAAGCAGATGGACATCATCACTGCCCGTCCCACGGAGCAGCTTGGGGGCGCTGTCGCTGCCCCCGACCGATGCCGCCAGCCCCGCCATCACGGCATTGAACCGTGCGGCATAGGGGCGCGAGGCTTCGGCAGATTCCTGGGCGCGGCGCAGTTTTGCAGCCGCGACCATCTGCATGGCCTTGGTGATCTTGCGGGTCGACTTGACCGACTCGATCCTGTTTTTAAGATCCTTAAGATTTGGCATATGCCCGCCTCTCCCTTAAGCGAAGGTTGCGGCGTATTCGTCAATCGCAGCCTTGATCTTGTCAGAAGCATCGCCCTTGATCTTGGGATCTTCGTCGGTGATCCACTGGAGCAAGTCGGCGTGCTTGCCGCGCAGATGCGCCAGCAGGCCAGCTTCGTAACGGCCAACATCGGACACGTCGATCTTGTCGAGGTAACCGTTGGTACCGGCGAAGATGACACAGACGATTTCAGCGTTGGTCAGCGGCGAGTACTGCGGCTGCTTCATCAGCTCGGTCAGACGCGCACCACGGTTCAGCAGCTGCTGGGTCGCGGCGTCAAGGTCGGAACCAAACTGCGCAAACGCAGCCATTTCGCGGTACTGAGCCAGTTCCAGCTTAACTGGACCGGCAACCGACTTCATCGAGTTGGTCTGAGCCGAAGAGCCCACACGCGAAACCGACAGACCGGTGTTCACAGCAGGGCGGATGCCCTGATAGAACAGTTCGGTTTCCAGGAAGATCTGGCCGTCGGTAATCGAAATCACGTTGGTCGGAATAAACGCCGAAACGTCACCACCTTGCGTTTCGATAACCGGCAGCGCGGTCAGCGAACCAGCACCGAAGTCTTCGTTCAGCTTCGCCGAACGCTCCAGCAGGCGGGAGTGGAGATAGAAAACGTCGCCAGGATAGGCTTCACGTCCGGGCGGACGGCGCAGCAGCAGCGACATCTGACGATAAGATACAGCCTGTTTGGACAGGTCATCATAGATGATCAGCGCGTGGCGGCCATTGTCACGGAAGAATTCTGCCATCGCGGTCGCTGCGTAGGGTGCAAGGAACTGCATCGGCGCCGGATCGGACGCGGTCGCGGCCACAACAATCGAGTAATCAATCGCACCGGATTCTTCCAGTTTCTTTACCAACTGAGCAACAGTCGAACGCTTTTGCCCAACAGCAACGTAAACACAGTACAGCTTCTTCGACTCGTCGTCGCCAGCCGCTTCGTTGTAGACCTTCTGGTTCAGGATCGCGTCCAGAGCAACAGCGGTTTTGCCGGTCTGGCGGTCACCAATGATCAGTTCTCGCTGGCCACGGCCAATCGGGATCATCGCGTCAACCGATTTCAGGCCGGTTGCCATCGGCTCGTGTACCGATTTGCGCGGGATGATGCCCGGCGCTTTGACGTCTGCGACGCCACGCTCGGTGGATTCGATGGGGCCTTTGCCGTCCAGCGGGTTACCCAGACCGTCAACGACCCGACCCAACAGACCGTTGCCGATTGGCACGTCCACGATCGAGTTGGTGCGCTTAACAGTGTCACCTTCTTTGATGTCACGGTCAGAACCAAAAATAACGACACCAACGTTGTCGCTTTCCAGGTTCAGGGCCATCCCCATGATGCCACCCGGGAACTCGACCATTTCACCGGCCTGAACGTTATCGAGGCCATATACACGGGCAATCCCGTCACCGACGCTCAGCACGCGACCAATTTCGGCCACTTCGGCTTCCTGACCAAAGCTTTTGATCTGGTCCTTTAGGATTGCAGAAATCTCTGCAGCTTGGATTCCCATTTATCCGACCTCTTTCATTGCATTCTGTAGGGAGTTGAGCTTCGACCGGATCGAGCTATCGATCATCTTCGAGCCCACTTTAACGACAAGACCGCCGATGAGGCTTTCATCAACGGTCGCATTGATTGTTACGTTTTTGCCAACACGCTCGGACAGCGTCTTGGAAAGTTTTTCCATTTGCGTCTTGGTAAGCGCCTTGGCCGAGGCAACATCGGCAGTCACTTCGCCGCGTTCGTCTGCCAGCATGTCGCGCAGGACGTTCACCAGTTGCGGTACAACGAACAGACGGCGTTTCTGCGCCATCAGGCCCAGCGTATTGCGCAGGATGGCATGCAGCCCCATCTTGTCGGCAATCGCGGTAATGGCTGATTCCTGTTCTGCGCGAGACACCAGCGGCGACGCAATCAGGTCGCGCAAGTCGGCACTGTCGCCCAAAGCTGCTGCCAGATCATTGATGCCGGTTTCCAGACCTGCGAGGTCTTTATTCTCTTTGGCGATCTCGAAGATCGCGGTGGCATAGCGCATGGCAATGCCTGTGGAAATCGAAGCTGGTTCGGACACGTCCACCCTTCCGATATTTTGGGCCCCGAATTCGCGTTGCGGCAGCTACCCCGGGGGCGTGAAGAAACCCCGTCCAAAAGGCCGGGGATCAAAATCAACGGGGATGTAGCAGAGCCGAACCAAGCTAGCAATATATTATAACCATCACAGTGTTATCCACAAAACGTTTTAATTCATACACTTAAGGCAAGTGCGACCCTTTGGTTCAGGCACACCAGTTGAAAAATGTTACGAAATTGCAGGTTTTTGCGATTCCTGTGACTTTTTTCCCTCATGATTTTGCCTTCAACGGATCTTATGAAGGCTCGGTTCATCAGGCAGGCTTCAGCAATCCATCGAGTGCTTCTATCGGTCGTTTTTCGGAGTCTTTGGTCACGTTGCCACCCGGCGGTCGTATGTGTTTGGTCGCTTCCACGATCAGGACGCCACCTGCCATGACCGTCGGTAACCGCTGTCCGGTTTTTTCGATCAGGCTGCCAGATTTCAACCAGTAACGCTTGAAAGATGGCGGCATGTACAAGGCGGAACAATGAGACCCCGGCAGGAAGTGATGGGCCTTTAACTGGTTTTCCAGTTGTGAGGCCGAATAGGGTCGCCCATAGCCGAACGGGGTTCGGTCCGATCGTGACCATAACCCGGCCCGGTTCGGCACAATAAACAGCGCCCGCCCGCCTGGACCCAGAACGCGCCAGCATTCTTCTAACAGCTGAGTAGGTCGTTCTGAGGTTTCCAGCCCGTGCATCACCACCAACTTGTCCACATGACCGGTCTCGATGGGCCAGAGCGTTTCTTCCGTCAGAACCGAAACATTCGGCATCCCGGCTGGCCACGGCATAACACCTTGCGGGCCGGGCATGAGGCCGATCACACGCCGCGCCTCCTTCAGGTAGGGGCGCAGTAGCGGCACCGCAAACCCAAAACCAGCAACAGTCTGACCTTTTGCCTCGGGCCACAGATCTGTCAGGCGGCCACGTATTGCCGCCTGCGCAGCACGCCCTAACGTGCTGCGGTAATAGAAATTCCTCAGATCCTGCACATCAAGATGCATTGCGGACACCCGGTCAATCGGCTTAGCTGAGTGCAGTCTAGCAACGAAAGGGCAAAAGGCCATGCCTCTTGAGATCGTCACCATCCCGTGCCTCAGCGACAATTACGCTTTTCTCGCCCACGACCGTGTCAGTGGCGACACAGCGCTTGTCGACGCGCCGCAGGCAGAACCGATTCTTACCGCGCTGAATGAGCGGAACTGGCAGTTGAGCCACATTCTTCTGACCCATCACCACTGGGATCACGTTGATGGCCTTGCTGCTATTCTTGAAGCCCATCCGGCAGAAGTGGTAGGCGCTGCGGCAGATGCCCACCGCCTGCCGCCCCTGAACTTGCAGGTTGCTGAAGGGGATAGATTTGAAATCGGCGGCGAACCGGTCGAGGTTCTGGATGTCTCAGGCCACACTGTAGGCCATGTGGCCTTTTACCTACCTAACAGCAAAGTCGTGTTTACAGCCGACAGCCTGATGGCCCTTGGATGCGGGCGTCTTTTTGAAGGCACTGCCCCTCAAATGTGGTCTTCTCTAAGCAAACTAGCCGCCCTGCCCGACGACACGCTGGTATGTTCGGGGCATGAATACACCCAATCCAATGCCAGATTCGCCCTGACAATCGATCCGGACAATTTGGCTTTGCAGGACCGCGTAGTTGAAATTGATCGTGCGCGTGCAGCGGGAATACCCACGGTTCCTTCAAATCTGGCTTTGGAAAAGGCTACAAATCCCTTCTTGCGGGCGGCAGATCCGGCGATTCAAGCGCATTTAGGCATGGAAAACTCGGACCCAGCCAAAGTTTTTGCCGAGATCCGGTCTAGAAAAGACAGGTTTTAGTGCCTATTTCGCCCTCTTCACGGCCACGGTCACAGGAAATGTGACTGTCAAGTGAAAGAAAACCCTTGAAGCCGGGCCACGATCAACCAAACTCTAATAGTATGAGGACATGGTTGGGATGGGGATCCGGCCGAAGCCCGCCCCTTCCGACCCAAGACAGAGGAGCACCCGCGTGCCTTCATTCTCGAGCACATTAGAACAAGCCATTCACGCGGCCTTGGCAGCTGCGAATGAGCGGCGCCACGAATTTGCAACGCTAGAACATCTGCTACTGGCGCTTTTGGAAGAACCTGACGCTATCCGCGTCATGAAAGCTTGCAGCGTTGATCTGGACGAGCTGCGCAGCACTCTGGTCGAGTTCATTGATGAGGACCTGTCCAATCTGGTCACGGATATCGACGGATCCGAAGCTGTCCCGACTGCAGCTTTCCAACGTGTTATTCAGCGCGCCGCCATCCATGTCCAAAGTTCTGGCCGAACCGAAGTTACCGGAGCAAATGTACTGGTTGCGATCTTTGCCGAGCGCGAAAGCAATGCGGCCTATTTCCTTCAAGAACAGGACATGACCCGTTACGACGCGGTCAATTTCATCGCCCATGGCGTTGCCAAGGACCCAGCATATGGCGAAAGCCGGTCCGTCTCCGGTGCGGATCAGGTCGAGGAAGAGGCGCAGGCGGGTTCCGGCGAGGCAGAACAGAAAGAAAGCGCACTCGGAAAATACTGCGTCGATCTGAATGCAAAATCCCGCGCTGGCGATGTAGACCCCTTGATCGGCCGGGCCGACGAGGTGGAACGTTGCATTCAGGTGCTTTGCCGCCGTCGCAAGAACAACCCGCTTCTGGTTGGCGACCCCGGTGTTGGCAAAACAGCCATAGCCGAAGGTCTGGCCTATAAGATTGTACAGGGCGAAGCACCCGACGTGCTCTCCGAAACAACGATCTATTCGCTCGATATGGGCGCGTTGTTGGCCGGGACCCGCTATCGCGGCGATTTCGAAGAGCGCCTCAAGGCGGTGGTCACCGAGCTGGAAGACCACCCGGATGCGGTGCTTTTCATTGATGAAATTCATACTGTCATCGGTGCTGGCGCCACCTCAGGCGGTGCTATGGATGCCTCGAACCTGCTGAAGCCTGCGCTTCAGGGCGGCAAGCTGCGGACCATGGGGTCGACGACGTATAAAGAGTTCCGTCAGCACTTTGAGAAAGACCGTGCCCTGTCCCGCCGGTTCCAGAAGATCGATGTAAACGAGCCTACGGTTGAAGACAGCGTAAAGATTCTGCGCGGCCTCAAGCCCTATTTTGAGAAGCATCACGAGATCAAATATACCGCAGATGCAATCAAGACAGCGGTTGAGCTGTCTGCGCGCTACATCAATGATCGCAAATTGCCGGACAAAGCCATCGATGTAATCGACGAGGCTGGCGCCGCCCAGCATCTGGTCGCAGAAAGCAAGCGTCGCAAAACCATCGGCGTCAAGGAGATCGAAGCTGTGGTGGCCAAGATTGCGCGCATTCCGCCGAAGAACGTCACCAAAGACGATGCCGAGGTTCTGAAAGACCTGGAAGCATCTCTGAAACGCGTGGTGTTTGGTCAGGATCTGGCCATCGAAGCGCTCTCAAGCGCGATCAAACTGGCGCGCGCCGGTCTGCGTGAGCCCGAAAAACCAATTGGCAACTACCTGTTCGCGGGACCAACTGGTGTCGGGAAGACTGAGGTCGCAAAGCAACTGGCCGATACTTTGGGGGTCGAATTGCTGCGCTTTGATATGTCCGAGTACATGGAAAAACACGCGGTCAGCCGCCTGATCGGCGCACCTCCGGGATATGTAGGCTTCGATCAGGGTGGCCTGCTGACTGACGGTGTCGATCAACACCCGCATTGTGTGTTGCTTCTGGACGAGATCGAAAAGGCGCACCCGGATGTGTTCAACATCCTGTTGCAAGTGATGGACCACGGTGAATTGACCGATCACAACGGCCGTACGGTGAATTTCCGCAACGTTGTCCTGATCATGACTTCAAACGCAGGTGCGCAGGAACAGGCCAAGGCCGCCATCGGCTTTGCCCGTGATCGTCGCGAGGGTGAGGATACCGCAGCGATCGAACGCATGTTCACGCCGGAATTCCGCAACCGTCTGGATGCCGTAATCTCCTTCGCACCATTGCCGAAAGAGGTCATTCTGCAAGTGGTCGAGAAATTCGTCTTGCAGCTTGAAGCGCAATTGCTGGATCGCGGTGTGACCATCGATCTGACGACCAAGGCGGCTGCCTGGCTGGCCGACAAAGGATATGATGACAAGATGGGCGCGCGACCTCTTGGGCGCGTCATTCAAGAGCATATCAAAAAACCGCTCGCCGAAGAGCTTTTGTTCGGGAAGCTGGCCAAAGGCGGTGTGGTGCGGGTATCGGTCAAGAAAGGTGAGCTGGACCTAGAAATCTTGGGGCCCGATCAGCGGCGTATCCCGGGCGACAAGCCGCCATTGCTGACGGCAGACTGATCTAACCGACCAAAATTTATCAAGAACCGCCCGGCCGCTGACCAGCGCCGGGCGGCTTTGCGTTTTGGTCTGGGTCAAATCTGACACTGTATCTTGTCTGCGCGACGGAAACTGAAACTCCATACGTTTAGTCCTAGTACACGGTCATCTGAGGAGTTTGGGAATGCACAGGAAAAAAACCATGATTTGGGGTGTCGCTATTTTGGCATCTGTTAGCGCGGCCGTAGCGACGGCACAGCATAGGTTTCGCTATCATGACGAAACCGAAACCAGACCGATCAACCTTGTGCCTGCAACGGTCGACCCAGGCACCAATCAATCCGAAATCAAAGAAACGGCATCTAAGCTGCGCCTGACTGGCAACGGCATTCCTGACCACCTTGTTGGGCAGTTTCCCAACCGCGGAAATCCACACAGCATTTCCACTCAGAATGTAAAACTGAACATTCCGGCAAATCCAAAATCGACCGGATCCAGAACACCGTTACAAATGGGTTGGAATTTTGGCGTCTCGCTGACCGGGGTGACTTTTGATCCACTGGCAGCAGAATTCTGGCACGGGGATCAACGCTCAGGGTGGTCTTACAATGCCTTGGGTGGAGCGATTGCTCTGGGTCTTGACGCGAACTATGCGCATGTTCAGCCAAATGGAAAATATCACTATCACGGCGTCCCGACCGGATTGATCGAACTGCATGACTGGTCACCTGTCAAGCACTCGCCCCTGATTGGGTACGCTGCCGATGGCTATCCGATTTATGCCATGACTGGTGTGATTGACGGCCAGGTGATCCAAATGACCTCATCTTACCGTTTGAAATCCGGCAATCGGCCAGGGGGCAACCAACCGGACGGTCGATATGATGGCACGTTCAACGAGGACTATGCCTATGTTCAGGGCAGCGGGACATTGGATCAGTGTAACGGCGCGTTTACTGTTTCAGCCGAATATCCATCTGGAACCTATGCCTATTTCCTGACCGAAAACTACCCGGTGATCCCAAGGTGCTTTGCCGGAACACCGGACAAAAGTTTCCGTTTTGGGCGTCAATAGTCTGAAGTCTCAGAAAACCAACTATTTCATCGTTCGGTGAGCTTCAGTTCGATCCGACGGTTCTGCGCACGGGCTTCGGGCGTGTTGGCCGGGTTGACGGGTTGGAACTCGCCGAACCCGTTGGCCGCCAATCGGTTCGGCGGTATGCCCAGCGCGTCGACCATGTAGCGCACCACTGACAAGGCACGACCCTGGCTAAGCTCCCAGTTGTCACGATATCGACCACCACCGCCCAAAGGCACGTTATCCGTATGACCGTCGACCCGAATGACCCAGTTCAGGCCGGATGGAATTTCGGCCGCCACACCACGCAAGATGTTGGCTACTTTGGCGACTTCCTGACGCCCTTCCGCTGACAAAACCGCCGAGCCGGTATCGAACAGAACTTCCGAGGAAAAGACAAACCGGTCCCCCTCGATCCGGACGCCCTCCTGATTGCCCAGAACATCGCGCAACCTGCCGAAAAACTCGGAGCGATAGCGTTCAAGGTCTGCGGCCTGCGCCGTCAGCTCCTGATTTTCACCGGCAAGGGATTCCGCTTCCGCCTCAAGTCGAATACGCTCGGCCTCTTCCAGTAATCGGCGGCGGCGCTCTTCCGAGGCGGCCCGTGCCAATGCCGCGTTCAGGTCCTGACCCAATGTCTGAATTTGAACTTCTGAGGCTGCGTTGCGTTCTTCGAAATCGTCCAGCAGGGCCTGCAAAGACCCCAACTGTCCTCGTAAAGCTGCGATCTGTTGGTTCAATAAGGCAGCCTCGCGTTGTGCTTTAGCAGAGATTGTCTTCTCTGCCGAAATTGTTTCGCGCGCGACGGCCAGCAGGGCCTCTCGTTGATCCGCTAATGATCTTTGCTCATCCGCGTCGACTTGCGCCTTTGTCCGCGCCGCAAGAGCGGCCTGCAACTGCGCTTGAAGTTCCTCGTTGTTCAGTTCCCCAAACTGGCGTTCAAGCTCAGCTCTGGCAGCTTGCGCAGCAGCCAACAAGGTCAGGGTTTCCTCGGCCTCCTTGCGCTGCGCCTCCAGCGCAAGGGTCATGGCCGTCAACTCAGCATCTGCGCTCTGCAACCGATTGCGCAGGTTTTCCGCAGCCGCAGCTTCCGCCAAGCGGGCCGCTTCTTCGTCGCTCAGGTTCTGTTCCAGTTCTGAAATCTGGGCCACACGTTCCGCTTCGGATTGCTCTAGATCAGCAATCAGTGCTTCCAGTGCCTCGCGACGCGACGCCGCCAAACGCGCTGCTTCAGCCTGTGCGTCAATCTCGTCGCGGCTTTGGGCAAGTGCAAGGTTCAGCGCTTCTTGCGCGCTAAGTAGTTGTTCGCGCTGGTTTTCCAAAGCAGCGATATCACCCAACGCCCGTTCCTGATCAGACAACAAGGCCGCGACCTGCGCTTCGAAATCTGTGATACGGGTTTGGGCCTGATCCAATGCCGCCGCTTGCCGGTCCCTCTCGGTCGTCAGTGATGCGATCAGTGACTGCGCTTGCGCCAGATCACCTTCGGCCTGCGAGAGTGTCGTCGTAAGCGCCCCGAGTCGAGCTTCCAATCGACTATTTTCGCGTTCTTCCAGACCAAGGGCGCCCGCCAGCGCAGCCACTTCATCTGACAGGGCCGTCAACTCATCTTCTTGCCCCGAGATGGTTTCGCGCAGAACAAACTGTACCACCATGAAGATGGTCAGCACGAAGATCAGCACCATCAGCAAGCCCGTCATCGCATCCACGAAGCCGGGCCAGATAGAGCCTTGGAATCGTTGGCCGGTGCGGCGGGACAGCGCCATGGGTTACTCCCCTTCCGGCGCGGTGCGCACCGCGCCGCGCGGCAGGGTCATCGCTTTGACCAACAGTTCAAGATCCTTTCGCAGTTCGTTCATGCTTTCCTGCCGTCCGGCGGAAATCTCTTCCAGAATGCGCAGCAATTGGACATCCATGGATCGCAAGCGCATGCGGCTTTCGGCGTCAATCCCTTCGCCTGACCCGTGATCGCGCAAATGATCCAACAACGCGTCCTGGCCCAACGCGATCCGTTCCAGCGCGGCAGTCACGCCTTCGCTGTCTGCCTGACGCAAGTTCATGTCGCCAATTACATCGACCAATTGGCTTAGCTTTGCTGAAACGTCTGCCCTCTCAGTTTCCTGCGAAATAAACATCGACTGCAACGCATCCATCTGTTCTGACATCGCATCAAGAACCGGCGTCAGCACAGCAATCTCGGCACCGCCATCCTCACCCGAGGCAAATCCGACGCGGGTGATACCAGACAGCCATTCTTCCAGCTCACGGTAGAAACGGTTTTGGCCGTGCCCGGCAAACACTTCAAGAAGGCCCACAATCAGTGACCCGGCCAGACCCAGCAAAGACGAGCCAAAGGCGACGCCCATACCCTGTAACTGCGCCTCAAGCCCGGTCATGAGGCGGTTGAATACGGCCAGCCCTTCTTCGCCCTCTTGCGGATTAAGGCTGCGGATAGTGTCGACAATGGCCGGCACGGTCGTGGCCAGACCGAAAAACGTTCCCAAAAGACCCAGATAGATCAGGACGTTGGTGATATAGCGCGTAATCTCGCGTTCTTCCTCGACCCGTTCCGCCACGGAATCAAGGATCGAGCGTGTCGATGTTGAACTGATCTGAGACCGTGCGCCCCGTTCCCGCAAAAGCGACGCCAGCGGTGCCAACAGTTGGGGCGTGCGGGCGTCTTCACGGACCACCCCGCCAACGAATGCCTCGATCCATCGGACCGAGCCGATAAGCTGCGTGACCTGATAGAAACAGGCGAACACACCGATAACAAAGACCAACAGAATAAACCCGTTCAGATACGGGTTCGCGAAAAACACCGGCAGCACATAGGGCAGCGCCATGAATATCCCCAGCCCTGCAAGGCCGATTGCGATCAACATCATCACAATCTGCCGAATGGGATGCGAGAAATGGGGTCTCGCGCCCTGATGTGCCTGCGCCATGCGCGTTGTTCCCGATATTTGCCTGCTCTGGGCCGAATCTAGCGAAATTACGCCGGTGACGCCAAGAGTTTATGCGGTAAGCTTGCGCACCCGTTGCGACAACCACTCAAGATCCGGATCGTGTAAGCCGATCTCGGTCAGATGTTCGGCTGTATTGTACAGATATTCGGTGTTAGGGCCGCGCCCGCCAACCGCGTGGGCGATGATCTGGGCCTGATCCTCTAACGGCATACCGCCGCAATATTGAACATGATCGCCATCAATCACATATGTCACGGCATTCACAGCCTCGCCATTGTCCAGATGAACATCCAGCATTCGTTCAACATAGGCCGACGAGATTAGTTCGCGTTCGCGTAGTTCTTGTAATGTACGGTCTTCGTGCCCGGATTCCACCGCCAGAGCCAACCCTTTGCACTGAGCCTCGGCCTGTTCGTCCAACGCCAAGACAAGGCCCGGGTTTTCTTCTGTCCCGCGGTGGTGGATCGAGCTCATGCAAAATGACCGCGCATAACCGTGCAACGTCGCGCGTTCGCTGCGGGCCACAGGAAAGCCCGGATTCCACAGCAGAGATCCATAACCGAAAACCCACATCGTCATTGCACTGGTCCTTGCCCGTTTCGGCCTATAAACATCAAATCCAAGGCAGGAAAAAGGGCCAATGCGCATGCGCCGTCTGATACGAGTGATCATTTTTGCGGCTCTCGCATGGAGCGCCTACTGGTTCGTTGCCGGGTATGGCCTGCGCAATGCGATCACAAGCTGGTTCGACCAACAGCAAGACCTGGGCTGGCAGGCCGATTTCTCGGATGTCGCCACCGCTGGCTATCCCGCGCATCATCTCACCCGGTTGAACAATCCTGCGCTGGCGGATCCGGTGAACGGTACGGCCTGGAGCGCGGATTGGATCGAATTCCAAAGCCCCGCAATCTGGCCCGGACGGCAGGTTTTGCGCTTTGCCGAAACGCCGCAGCGCTTGTCCTACTATGATCAGACTTCAACCATTGAGGCAGATGCGCTTCAGGCCGAGCTTCAATTGCAGCCCGGCGTTGCCTTGATGCTTGAGAAAATGGCCCTGACAGCGGGGCCATGGATGATCACCGAAGACACAGAAACGCTGGCCGCCGGAAGCACACTCGGGCTTATCATGGAGCAAACGGCCGTTCCCGAGGCCTATATGATTTCGGGGAAAGTGGACGGCTTCACGCCCGGGGATGACCTGCGCAGCCTGATGAAGTCAGCCGCGTCGCTACCGCAGGCGTTCGATACGCTGGAGTTGGATATGGTCGCCACGTTCGACAGGCCATGGGACCGCTCCGCGCTAGAGCAGAGCCGCCCGCAGCCGACGCAAATCGATCTGAATCTGGCTGAAATCAAGTGGGGCGAGTTAAGGTTGTTTGCGGCCGGAGAGCTTGATGTCGACACCCAGGGTATCCCAACTGGCGAGATCGCGATCAAAGCAGAGAACTGGCGCGATATGATCGCAATGGCGAATGCTGCGGGCGCCCTGCCCGATCAGGCCGTTGACCCTGTGACGCGCGCCCTGAATTTTCTGGCCGGCTTGGGTGGCAACCCCAATGCGCTGGATCTGCAGCTGAACTTTCGTGATGGATTCGTTGCGTTGGGGCCGCTTCCACTTGGGCCTGCCCCTCGCCTGATCCTGCGCTAGCGGCAGTATGGACCGCTGCGATAGCGTGCTGTGTCCAGATGGAAATGGTCGCGGTGGTAGTGATCTGAGTTCGGCCCCAACACAGTACCAAAGGGTCCGCACGCGCCGCGCCAGACTTTCTTGAGTTGTTTTTGGGATGGGTTCTTACGCCATCCCTGATACACGCTCACCACTTCGCCATCTGCCATCACAAAACCCGAGATATCTATGGCGCGCCCTTTGCCATGCTCGGAAACACGGGCGCCTTTGCGGTTGTTGCGGGTGCGACACGCATAATGTGCAGCCACCTGCAACTGGACGATCGGACCCCGCCGCTTGAAGGTTGGCTTGACTGACTTATCCACCCACTTGTTCAGCGCAATTGCCGTTCCGCAATCCATTGTCGACGGGCGGCTTAGCTTCACACCCGAGATCGAGGTGATCTGAACAGCGTCCTTAACTCCGCACGCCTTGATTTTCCCCGGAACCCTTCCAACGGCTTTGCCTTGAATAGCGATGTCGCCACACACCGAGCTCTTACGCAATTTCCGTTTCTTGAACAGCACCTCTTGTTCCAGCGACTTGGGCCGCATGTACGGCAACAGAGATATGTCGGGTGCCAACAAGGGCAAATCCGACGGCCGCGCGGTAAAGGCCGCAACCTGCGGCGAGGCTGGTCGCAATTCAGGGCGCAATTTGGGGATGGCGCTCACTTGGACCGACGCGCTCTGGACGGCGACGGGGACAATTGATGCTCCGCCTGAATAGATCGCCGGTCGTGCGACCGGTATCAACGACTGTTCCAATGGCATCGCCTGAGGCGCTGAGGCCCAGATGACTGCAACTCCGATTAGTAGTCTTCCCCCCAAAACTCTCATCAGCTTGCCTTTCCGCGACCGAAATCCGGCGCATCGGTATCCTGACCCGCGTCGATGATACCGCGCCGAATGGCGCGGGTACGGGTGAAATAGTCAAACAATTGCTCACCGTCGCCGGTTCGAATTGCCCGTTGCAACGCAAACAACTCCTCGGTGAAACGCCCCAGGATCTCTAGTGTTGCGTCCTTGTTGGTTAGGAACACATCGCGCCACATGGTCGGATCAGAGGCAGCAATACGGGTGAAATCACGAAAGCCCGCTGCCGAGTACTTGATGACCTCGCTATCGGTCACCCGCCGCAGATCATCGGCTACACCCACCATCGTGTAAGCAATCAAGTGCGGCGCATGAGAGGTCACGGCCAAAACGAGATCATGATGGTCGGCGTCCATCTCATCGACGTTTGATCCCAAGCCTTCCCAAAACGCGCGCAATCGGGCGATGGCGTCCGGGTCGGACCCATCGACTGGAACCAGCAAACTCCAACGGTTGTCGAACAATTCGGCAAAGCCGGATTCCGGACCCGAATGTTCCGTCCCCGCCAACGGGTGGGCCGGGATAAAATGCACGCCTTCGGGGATGTGCGGAGCCACAGATTTTATGACGTGGCGCTTTACAGACCCTACATCTGACACTGTTGCGCCTGGCTTCAGAACCGGCGCGATGTCTTTCGCAACTGCGGCCATTGCCCCCACGGGTACGCATAGAACAACCAGATCGGCACCCTGGACAGCTTCTTGCGCAGTGTCGCATACCCGGTCGCACAGCCCAATGCGGCGGGCGGTTTCCCGGGTCGCCGTGGACCGGGCAAAGCCTGTAACCTCGTTCGCAAGGCCTGCGCGTTTGATCGCCCAGTACATGGACGAAGCAATCAAGCCCAAACCAATCAGCGCCACGCGGTCATAAATCTGGCTCATGCAGCACCCCTTCTGAACGCAGCGACAGCCGCGACAACACGGCGACAGGCTTCTTCATCGCCCACAGTGATCCGTAAAGCGTTTGGCAGGTTGTAACCCGCAACACGTCGCACGATCAAACCCTGCGTTTTAAGGTGGTCGTCACAAGCCTCGGCCTCGGCCTGATCTGCAAAGCGCGCGAGAATGAAATTGGTGCTGGATGGATCAGAGGGCACGCCAATCTTCGCCAGTTCATCCGCCATCCAAACCCTAAGGCGCGCGTTCTCAGATTTGCAGAACTCTAGGAACTCGGTATCGTTAATCGCAGCTTCTGCCGCAGCAAGTGCGGTCAGCGACAGGTTGAATGGCTGGCGTACCCGGTTCAGCACATCGATAATCGGCTTCCGCGCATATCCCCAACCGACCCGCATACCGCCCAAGCCATACACTTTGGAAAAGGTCCGCGTCATGATCACGTTCTCAAAGCGGTCAACCAATGACGCACCGCCATCAAACCCGTCGACGAATTCCGTATAAGCACCGTCGAGCACCATCAGGCAATGGTCAGGCAAACCCTGGGCCAGACGCCCCAATTCTGCTTCGGAAATCATGGTCGAAGTCGGGTTACCGGGGTTGGTTACAAAAACGATTTTTGTCTGTGGCGTCACCGCATCCAAAATAGCATCGACATCGACCTTTCGGTCGCGCTCAGCCACCATAACCGGTGTCGCGCTCGCCATACGCGCGATGATTGGGTACATCGAAAACCCGTGCTCGGTATAGATGACCTCGTCCCCCGGTCCCGCATAGGCCTGGGCTACAAATTGCAGCACTTCGTCGCTGCCGACACCGCAGATGACCTGTGCCGGGTCAAGCCCGTGCACATCACCGATGGCCGCGCGCAGGCTCGCGTGGTCTGTGTTGGGATAACGATGTAATGTGGCCGCGCTGTCGCGAGCGGCTTCAATCGCCTTGGGACTGGGGCCGAACGGGTTTTCGTTGGAACTCAGCTTGATAACCTGTTCCACCCCCGCAACATGCGACTGGCCGCCCTGATACAGCGCAATGTCCATAATGCCGGGTTGAGGGGTAATTTGGGTCATGAGAGGCTCCGTTAGTTGAGCCCCTCATACCTGTCTCAAGGCGTTGAGAAAAGCGGCAATTCCGTCAGGCGGCCTTGAAGCGGGCCGTCGCCGGATCAGCATTGTAATACGGCACGTACTCTTCGGTCCGGTGCGACAGCTCATTGACACTGTCGATGATGAATTGGACCGTTTCCTCGCTCATCAAATACGAGAAGTTCAGCCGCACCCAACCGGGTTTCTTCATTTCCTCCCCGGCCGACAACTCGGCGTGCAATCTTTCCGAGGTCGCCTGGTCAATGTCCAAAAGGCGGTGGGCATAAGGTCCAGCGCAGGCGCATCCTCCCCGTGCCTGAATGCCGTAGATATCGCTGAGCATCCGTGTGAACAGTTGTTGATGCACCGGCTGTCCGGCATTGTCACGGACGAGGAAAGAATAAATCGGCAAGCGATGCGGGTTGTCCGTTCCCAGCAAAGTCAGGTTCGGATTGTCCTTCCAGCCGTCCAGCGCCATGCGGTTGTACAAAGCTTCGCGCCTGGCGATCTCGTCCGTGCCAACCACGTCTTTGACAATAAAGGCAAGTGCCGCACGAATATCGCCAATGACATTGGGCGTTCCGGCCTCTTCCCGCGCAGACAGATCTTCGCTGTAATCGTGCCGCCAGGGCGAGACGAAGCTAACGGTCCCACCGCCCGGCCAGCTGGGGCATGTGCGTTGAACGACAGACCGGTCTACGACCAGCACGCCGGATGCACCCGGCCCGCCTGGAAATTTATGAGGGGACACAACGATTGCATCCTTACGGGCATCACGTGGCCCCATATCCATCGGCAAATACGGACCGCCACCAGCATAATCCCAGACGGCCAGCGCGCCATGCGCTTTCAGCAGCCGTGTCACCGGGTCGGGATCGGTGATGATCCCAGTCACGTTCGATGCGGCCGAAAACGACCCGATCACCAGATCCGCGCCTGAATTTGCACTCAAGGTGTCTTTTAACACCTGCAAATCAATACCTCCGCCAGATGCCTCGGGTATTTCTATCACCTGCGCTTTGCTTTCGCGCCATGGCAGGATGTTCGAGTGGTGTTCGTATGGACCGATCAAAACAATCGGCCGGTCAGCCTCCTGCACTCCCAGCAGACTGACCAACCGATTGAGCCCAGCAGTGGCACCAGATCCGGCAAATATCACCGCATCTTCTTCCCGTGCGCCAACAATGCGGGCTATTTCTGCGCGCGCCTCACGCCGAAGCCGCGTCATATACGAACCGCAGTAAGAGGCCTCGGTGTGGCTGTTGGCATAGAACGGCAACACATGCGCGGCTACGAAATCTTCAACCTGCCGCAACGCGCGGCCCGAGGCGACGTAGTCCGCATATACAAGCGGCACGTCCCCATGCAGACCCGGGATCAGGGCATTCTCTCCGATCAACCCATCGCGCAGACTGGAATTGTGAGTGGTGGATTGGATTTCCGCACGAAAATTGGTCAGGGTCATAACACAGGCTCCTTACTGTAGAACCAATATGATTGGCTTTAATCGCAGAAACTTCGTCAGTTTCTGCGTATACGTTTGAAATTTTGTGTCGTATGATCAGATATGACTTCAAAATTAGATCATATTGACACACGCATCCTTCGAGAGCTGCAAAAGGAAGCAACACTGTCGCAACGAGAATTGGCTGATCGGGTCGGCCTGTCTCAAAATGCGTGCTGGCGTCGCCTGAAGGCCCTGAATGATGACGGGGTGTTGCTGGGATCAAATGCGCGGATCGCGCGCGAGAAACTTGGGTTGACCCTTGTGGTCTTTGTAATGCTGCGAACACGACACCATTCAGCCGACTGGCTGCAAGCGTTCCGCAGTCATGTACTGACGATCCCCGAGGTCGTGGATTTTCATCGGATCGGTGGAGATTACGACTATCAACTGAAAGTGGTGACGCAGGACATGGCCAGCTACGACAAGGTCTATCAACGACTGATCGAAAAAGTCGAACTGGACAGCGTGACGTCGTATTTTGCAATGGAAGCCATCGCTGAAAATCGGCCCCTGCCGATCTGATCACTTCAGAAATAACGACCGCAGCTTGCGAAAATGAGGCACGGCAATCGATCGGAAGGCTTCAAGTTTGGCAGAGGGCCAGACATCAGGATGTGCCACCACCCAGATATCGGCGTAGGGCTGAGGCGGCACACCCGGGATCTGCACCAAACCCGGCAGCGACCGACCCAAAAACATCGGCATCCTGACAGCGCCCAATCCAGCCTGCGCCGCGGCGGACAATGCGACCATATCGTCAAATCGCATTCGAATTCGCGATCCTGGAAGAGATTGACGTACGGTAGCCGGCAGTTCCGAATACCTCTCATACACTAGCCAATCGACGACACCCTCCGGCTCCGCTTTGATACGTTCCACCCAGGCTTGGGTCGCGAAGCTGGCAGTGTGCTGCCCGGTCAGGCGCAACCCTTTAAGGCTGTCGCCAGGATTGCGGCTGATACGGATGGCAATATCAGCCTCTCGCCGGTTCAGGTCCAGCATCTCATTGTCAGCCCGTACTTTCAGGTCGATCGCCGGATGTTTCCTGTTAAATGCATCCAGTACCGGGGCCAGAACATGACCGATCAACAGCTGCGGAGCGGTCAGGGTCATAGCCCCCTCAAGCCGAGTGTCCTGCCCTGAAAGCCCGCGGCGCATTGCAAGTTCTGCGCTTTCCATATGTGCCGCGTGCTCGGCCACCGTCAGTCCAGCTTCCGTTGGGCGATATCCATCAGCCAGACGCTCGAACAGAGCTTGGCCAACGACCGCTTCGACCCGCGCGATCCGCCGCGCAACGGTGGTATAGTTTACCCCAAGCCGGTCAGAGGCCGACGACAACGAGCGTGCGCGCACGACTTCCAATACCGCTCGATAATCATCCCAATGCGCCAACATGATATGCGTTTTCGCATATCTAAGATGCATTTACACGCGTTTTTGCTTGAGCGCGCTGCGCCTAACTTGGTTCAGCACAACCAAGGAGCTGAGAATATGATCTACGCATTTGCGAAATTGACGGTAAAGGACCCTGGCGCGCTGGCGGCGTATCGCGAAAAAGCTGGCGCTGCGCTAGCACAACATGGTGGCAAGGTCGAAACAGCTACAGCTGAACCGACGCCACTGGATGGGACCCCGGATTTGCCGGACGTCGCAGCACTATTGTCTTTTCCAGACCGGGACGCCGCGCTTGGTTGGATCAACGATCCCGAACTGACTGAAATCCATGCCTTGCGCCGCAGCATTGGTGCATCAGATATCACTCTGCTGGGCTGACGCGGATTCGTGCTCGAAAAAAGAAAGAGCCGCGCTCGAAGGCGCGGCTCTGAACTCAGATGTGGTTCGGCGAAGATTAGTTCTTCGCGTAGAATTCAACGACCAGGTTCGGTTCCATGACAACCGGATACGGCACGTCACCCAGGCCCGGCGCGCGGACGAAAGTTGCGGTCATTTTCGAATGGTCGGCATCGATGTAGTCAGGCACGTCACGCTCGGCCAGAGCAGCGGCTTCCAGAACAACAGCCAGTTGCTTGGACTTGTCCCGCACTTCGATCACGTCGCCTTCTTTGACACGGTAGCTGGGGATGTTGACCCGCTTGCCGTTTACTTTGACGTGGCCGTGGTTCACGAACTGACGAGCCGCAAACACGGTCGCAACGAATTTGGCGCGGTAAACGACAGCGTCCAGACGGCGCTCCAACAGGCCGATCAGGTTTTCACCAGTGTCACCCTTCACACGCTCGGCTTCGCCGTAGATGCGGCGGAATTGCTTTTCAGTCAGGTCGCCATAGTAGCCTTTCAGCTTCTGCTTGGCGCGCAACTGAATGCCGAAATCTGACAGTTTGCCCTTGCGGCGCTGGCCATGCTGGCCGGGTCCGTATTCGCGACGGTTGACTGGGGATTTCGGGCGACCCCAGATGTTTTCACCCATCCGGCGGTCAATTTTGTGCTTGGCAGACGTGCGTTTGGTCACGGCTGATCTCCTTCGTTTTGATCGAAGCCCGAATGGGCAACTATGAAGGGCGTTGTCCTCTTGAGGTTTCCCTCATGACAGGCATCCCCTTGCGAGGGCCACCAACACCAATGAAGCGGCGCTTATATCCGCAGTAACAGCAGAGTCAACAGGCCTAGCGGCGCAGTCGCAAAAATATCTAGAAAACCAAGGGGCCTGTTGTCATAGCGAATTCCAGCGACCCAAATGCGGGGGCCAATTCCGAAGACATTTTTGTTCGGCTAGGCTTGGGATGGGAAAGAGATTACAGCGGATCCGCCTATCTTGTCTGCATATTGCGTCAGGGGCTGCTCGGTCACTTCGCTGATCCAGAACTCCTGATCGCGTGGGGGGCATCCATGTTCGAAAACCAAAGTCGGGTAGATGTTGTCGTCATCAACAACAATATCCGCATCAAAGCTCTGAGCACCGTTGGTCAAAACTATTGTTCCACTGACGTGACCCGGCACTTGTCTGACCGTTGGGAAACGACTGCCCATTCGAGACGCAGCGCCACCAGCATACCCGGTCTGTTCGAGCTTGTGTTCCACAGCTTCACTCAGCACCATAGCTTGACCGCGCCAGGACCATGCCGCCCCAACAGCCAAATAGGCCAGAGGTGCAGCCTCAAGCCCATCAATATCCGTTTGCTTCCACGAAATAGCTACGCGACCGTTGAACCCGGTTCTCATCTGCCCACTCACACCTTTCAACATACTACCACTTACGCACGCCCCCTTATCAGTCGAGACTCCGGCGGAAAAGAGACGCAATTGCAGCAATCGCGAGAATGTTACATTTCTCAAACACTGATGTGGAACTGGCGAGGCTTGGCCGGCCTCATGTATCGTACGCCTCACACCCCAAACCGGGCCGATACGTGGCGAAAGCGAACGCAGCGCTTGTATTGGGCGGGTTGGTTTTGATTGGCCAAGCCTTTTCAAGCTCTTGCCGAGGACCATTGGCCAAAAACAATAACCTCATCGACAAACTGATTGATGAAGAACGCATCGTAGAGATCAACCAACAGGCAAACCGGTTCAGCCACAAGGCTCATTCCTGCGCCCCATTTCCGCCAAAAGCGCCACGCCATAGGCCGCCGCGCCTACTGTGCGGATGGTTTGTAACAGCGGTGTGCCAAGCGCGCTGAGTTCGTGGTTTTGCGCCGATACTTGCGTCTTTGTGCAGCAAAAGACGCCTGCTCGGGGCGAGGAGACAAAGAGGGGGCGATCATCATCACTTGCTACGGCTTGCGCAATCCTTTGATCCAAAAGAGCAAATTTATGGGCCAACGGGTCATCGAGAAGCTCATCGGCTCCGACATCAACGAGGGCCGGCAAGGCGGTGTGATTTCCGCATCCAGTTTCGTTGGAGGCAGTGGAAGCGCAGTGTGCACCGCATTTGCAGCGCACACTTCGTCAACAATGTCTCTGGCGACGATCAAGCCGCGATTGTCACGGGCGATGACCTTGATGTCGGGTGTGAGCACACCCATGACGGAGCGCGCGAGATTGGCACCTTTTATTCCGCCACCCATGACGAATACATCAATGTCGTCGGGCTTCGCTACTCCTCTGTGGCCTGTGGGCCATAGCTGGAGAACGACTCTGCAGTCTTCTCTATGTCTGCTTCGCTTAGGACATGCGGCGTGCCTAAAAGGAGGCTGTGATAATACTGGCTGGCCAATTGTTCCAATTCACCGGCCAACCACATCGCGCGGGCCATGTTCGGTCCAGTTACGACCATACCGTGATTTGCCATCAGGCAACCGGCACTGCCATTCATTGCCTCCAGAACCATCTTCGACAGATCATCTGTACCAAATGTTGTGTAGTCAGAGCATTTGATTTCAGTGGTACCGAAGGCTGCAATCATATAGTGGACCGCCGGAATAGGCTTGCGTAGGATCGACAAGATGGTAGCGAATGGAGCGTGGGTGTGCACGACCGCGCCAGCATCTTCGCGCGAAGCAAGGATGCCGCGGTGAAAACGCCATTCAGTCGAGGGCCTGCATGGCCCGTCCCACGCGCCTGTCTCGTCATCGATGGCAATTTTGGCAACTTGGTCGGGCGACATTTGCGCGCTGGGAATACCTGAAGGCGTGATCAACATGTGATCTCCGCAACGGGCCGAGACGTTGCCTGATGCGCCTCTGTTCATCCCTTCCAGGCTCAATTCCTGATAGGCGGCAACGACTTCGGCCCGGATTTCGGTCTCATTCATATGCTAGGCTCCACAAAAGTTGTTCAAAGGATTTCCCGTGATGTAGCTTACATCCTCGGCAAGAACTTGGGCAGCGTATAGTGCGGCCCGTGCCGAGGCGCTCGCGATCTAAGGGGTCACTGTCACGTTATCGATTAGAAGCAATGACCAAACGGGCGCGTGGATTCGACAGAGAATGTCTCGCGCATATGATCGGGCCCATGTCGGTCACAAGCCGCGCTTGCTCAGCGACAACAGCCCCGACTAAGTCTCGGGCGATCTGGCTAAATGGTTGCAGGGCAAAGGCATGAAACACACGCGCTGCGCGCCCTACATGATTGTGGTGCGACATTCAGGCTTTCCATCAAATCAGGCAATTGGTCTTATCTGTCCGGAAGGGCAGACGCTCGCCAATAACCTGCGAATTTAGGCACTAAACCCAAATAAGGTCTAACTACAGCCATGTATAACGCCGCGCAGTTCAGCGAGGCCGCGCATCCTGCCTACTAATGGATAACCAGGCTGTGACGGACGTGTGAGATCGCTCAGTAGGGCGTGGCCGTGGTCCGGTCGCATGGGGATCTCATAATCTGACCGTCCCTGATTTCGGCGCCGTTGCTCCTCGGCCAACAAGGCGCGGATTGTTGCAACCATATCGGTGTCTCCGGCCAGATGTTCAGACTCGGAAAAACTGTGGCAATTGTTGTCGCTTGGACCGTCGCGCATAGTATTGCGAAGATGTACAAAGTGGATGCGATGGCCAAGCTGAGCAATGAAAGCCACAGGGTCGAACTCTGTATCAACACCCAATGAACCGGTGCATAGAGTTACCCCATTTGCTGGGCGGTCGACCGCATCCAACACGGTGACGTAATCACTTTGCGACGACATGACCCTAGGCAGCCCAAGCAAAGGAAACGGCGGGTCATCGGGGTGGCAACATAACCGGATGCCGAGGTCTTCAGCCGTCGGGATTACCTCGGACAGGAAATCAACCAGATTGGACCGGAGCATTTCAGGTGTCACACCGATATATGCGTCGAGGTTACGTTTCACGTCCGCAAGAGACCAATTGTCGTTCGCCCCTGGCAAACCAGCGACGATATTGTTCGACAACTTCAGGCGATCTCCGTCGCCCAGATTTACAAACCGGGCCTGTGCAGCTTCTACGATCTCGGTTGAATAGTCTTGCTCTGCGCCTTTCCTGCATAGGATGAAACAATCGAATACGATAAAATCCAAGAGATCAAATCGCATCGCGTGCCCACCATGTGGAAGCGCATAGCTTAGGTCTGTCCGCGTCCAATCCAGTACAGGCATGAAGTTATAGCAGACCGTGTAAATGCCGCACTCGGCCAAATTGCAAAGCGTTTCCTTGTAGGTTTCAAGGTGATGGCTAACCGGTCCGGTTTGCGATTTAATTGCTTCAGACACCGGCACGCTTTCAACGACATCCCAAGTCAACCCAGATGGAACGCCTCCGGGCTTTTCTATCTGTTGCTGCCGCTCTTTGATGTGCTCGACGGACCAAACCTCTCCTGTCGGAATATGGTGCAAGGCTGAGACGATTCCGGTTGCGCCGGTTTGCCTGATTTCGCCAATCGAAATAGCATCGGAAGGGCCAAACCACCGCCAGGTCTGTTTCATGGTCTTGCTCTTTGATCATACGGGGTCACCATCATGCCTCATCTTTCCCAAAATTTACACTGACAGGAACGAGCGCGCCTTTGTGTCGGACGACATGGCTTGCAAGGCGACATCCTCGACGTATCCCGGCACTTAAATCATCGTGCCTTAAAACGCTTGCCAATACGCCAGCATTAAAACTGTCCCCTGCCGCAGTGGTATCGACAACGCCTGTTACTGGATCAACGTCCACCACCCCGCGTTGACCATCTTTCTGAAAGACCACTGGCTGAGCGCTGTTTTTGACGACAATCTGATCCACCCCAATCTCAGCATATCGGTTCAGCGTTGCAATTGAATCGCGATCCCCGAACCACTCGGCTTCATCATCGTATGATGGCAGAACGATATCAGATTGTGACGCAGCCATCATAATCGTGTCTGTCATTTCTTGCGGCGTAGACCAAAGCCGCGGTCTCAGGTTCGTGTCGAAGGCAACAGTCATTCCGTGCGCTCGAGCATGACGCAATGCACCAAACAGCTTTTCGCGTGATGGTTGATCGAGAATGGCGAGGGTTATTCCAGACAAGTAGATTAAGTCTGCGTCGCCAATTGCCCGTCCAAGTCCAATCTCGTCGACCGCGAGTTGTCTGGCTGCGGAGTCGCTGCGCCAATAGGAAAAACTGCGCTCACCATTGGTGAGATGGATCATATATAGCCCAACTGTTTTGCCTGCGATGACCTGGACGTGCGTATCGCAAATCCGACTGTCCTTTATAAACGTCCGCATATCCTGCGAAATCGCATCGTCTCCGACAGCGGTCAGATAACTGACGTCGATATCTGATGCGACCTGTGCAAGATACCACGCCGTGTTGAAGGTATCGCCCGCAAAACCAAGCTTGAACTCACCGCCCCGATCAGACGGGGCAAGTTCTGCCATGCACTCCCCGATTGCCAAGAAACGCATGTCAGTTACAGAAAATCGTCGCGACGGGGTGTGAAGCTGTCGACCAATGTACCGGGCTCCAGGCATATGCAGCCATGGGTTTGGCCTGACGGGATGACAAAGCTGTCACCGGGGCCAAACTCTTGTTCGCGTTC
Organism: uncultured Ruegeria sp.; assembly: GCF_947504215.1. Taxonomy (GTDB): domain Bacteria; phylum Pseudomonadota; class Alphaproteobacteria; order Rhodobacterales; family Rhodobacteraceae; genus Ruegeria. The sequence continues at coordinate 1,014,132 of NZ_CANNGO010000001.1, forward strand.
ACCAAGTGTGAAACGAAATCGTCCACTCTCGACATAGGTCGCCTGAACATGCGGATGGCTGTGAAGGGCACCAATCGCCCCGGCCGCCTGAAACCGGAAGGCGACAACCATGATCTCCGAATGATCAGAAAGGACCTGCCGCGTGACATGCTCACCGGTGGAGACGATCGGGAAATGGGACACAGGTTCTCTCCTTTTCTATTAGGAAAATAGCATGCCACCGTTGAGATCAATATTTGCGCCCGTGATGAAAGCACTGTCCTCGCAGGCCAGGAATAGAACCAGGTTCGCTGCATCATCCACATGACCTTGACGCTTTAGCGGCGCGTTGGCTTCAAAGCCGCGACGACCTGCGTCAGGCGTGTGAACGTTGTGAAAATCGGTGTCGATCATACCAGGGCAAAGCGCATTTACGCGAATGTCGGGGCCGACTTCCTTTGCCAATCCGCGCGTCATGGTCATGACCGCGCCTTTGGCAGTGGCATAGGCGACGGCGCCCGGCCCACCACCATCGCGCCCGGCTTGACTGGCGAGATTCACAATGGTTCCTGACGTCATCCTGGCCAGGCAGGCCTGCGTCATCAGGAATGTACTGGTCAGATTCAGACTCATCACGGCGTCCCAATGCTCGACGGACATTTCCGCAATTGTTTTGCGAGCAATCAGACCGCCCGCGTTGTTGACCAGAATGTCGACGCCTCCAAAGACTTTGACGGTGCGATACACCAGCGCGTCAACATCCGCTCTCTTGTTCAGGTCTCCTTGCAAGGCGATCGCCTTACCGCCATTGGCTTCGATTGCAGCGACGGTTTCGTCCGCGCCATTCGAGCTGGAAAAGTAGTTAATCGCAACATTTGCGCCTTCAGAGGCGAGCTTGAGTGCAACGGCGCGACCAATATCACGGCCTCCCCCGGTCACGATGGCGGTTTTACCTGCAAGTTTCATCTTGGTCCTTCCTGTAGCGAAGCGCCCAGCTTCGCATTTGTCATTGGTTTAAGTTGGCTGCCTTCGGAATGCGCTCATAGCGCAAAGGGAGGAGCCACTAACGGAATGCCCCCGGCATAAGTGCCTTTGGGAGCCACAGAATGATTTCGGGAAATGCCGCCAGCAGAATGAGAATGACCAGCATTGGGGCAAGGATGAGCACAACCTCTTTCAGGACTTGCACAACGTTTAGGCCGCCGATCGCTGCAGAGATTAGCAAACACAAGCCGTAGGGCGGCGTCACGAGCCCGAAAGCAAGCGAGACGATACCGATGATGGCGAAGGCGATTGGATCAACCCCACCCGCTTGGGCCACAGGCATCAGAACCGTGCCAAGAATGATGATCGTCGGGATTGCGTCGATGAACAGGCCAAAGAGGAGAAACAGCAGGGCAATCAACAGTGCTGTTCCAAAAGCGCCGAACTCCCACGCGGTCAAGACGCCGACGATAAGACGCGGCGCATCGTAGAAGGACAGTAGCCAGCCGAATGCCGACGCGGTGCCGATTGCAAACAGCGAAATGGCTGCAAATCGCGCCGTGTCATAGAGGATGAAGCCCAAGTCTTTGGGTGTGACGGTCCGATAGACAAACATGCCCAAGATCAGCGCATATCCCGCTGCGATGATTGCGCTTTCAGTTGGTGTGACGAGCCCACCTACGATCCCCCCAATCACAAAAACCGGCGTCAAAAGGGCCAGCGCGGCCCCCTTCCACGCGGCCCAAAACTCACCCCAGTTCGGCGTCGCCGTCACCGGGTAGTTGCGGGCTTTTGCAAAGCCATAGACCGTAGCCATCAAGGCGAGGCCGATCATCAGACCCGGAATTGCACCACCCAGAAACAACGCGCCAACAGAGACCTGCATGACACCGCCCCAGACGATCATCAGGATCGACGGCGGGATGATGACCCCCATCACAGAAGAGCACGCGGTAATGGCCACGGCAAACCGTGTATCGTATCCCTCTTTCTGCATGGCAGGGATCAGGATTTTTCCGATACCTGCCGCATCTGCTGTGGAAGATCCGGAGATACCTGCAAACAGCATCGACACAGCGACATTCACATGGCCCAATCCGCCGGGCATCCAACCGGTCAGCACACGGGCCAGTTCGATCAGCCGGTCGGTTACCTTGCCGGAATTCATCAGGTTGGCTGCCAGTAAAAAAAATGGAACGGCCAACAGGATGAAGGAGTTATAGGATTGGAACATCCGATCCAGCACAATGAACGGCGTCAGCCGCAATTCAAGCAGTACAACCGGAAGAGTCGCCAACCCCAATGCGAATGCCACTGGGATGCGGATAAAAATCAGCACCAGAAAGCCAGCAATGAGCATCGTGGCGGCAGTTGCAGTATCGAGGATCATGCCTGGTTGCTCTCTCGGTCAAGATACTGAGCGACGGCTTCGGACAGCCGGTAACCCGACAAGAGAAACCAAAACCCTCCGGCAATCGGGACCGAGATGTGAGTAATCGCAAGATTGGCGCGCATCATTACGGACCGCTGGTTGCCCCCAAATTCGGTGTATTCGATGCCATAAAACAGGAAGAAAGCCCCAAAAATCATGATGGCAACGTGTACAATGCCGTCTTGAAGCAAACGTGGCAGCGGTCTCATCGCATTCCGGGTGATCCGAACGTCGAAATGCGTGCCGTCCCAGACAGCAACAATCGACCCGATCATCACGATCCAGACGAACAGGAACGTCGCCAGCTCTTCGGTCCAAAGGTAAGTTGGGATCAAACCGGTGTAGCGAGAAACAACTTGCATCGCGACCGGGATGGCGAGTGTGCCCATCATCACACCAAGCAATATGCGAAGCCCAGCGCAGAACTTATCCAGATATTTTCCAAGCATGTTCCGCCCTACTCCGCAATGTGACGCGTCAAGCGCATCTGAAATTATGCCGACAGGCGAGCTTGATGACTCACCCGCCCGTCAGCTGGGAGATTACATTCCGCGAACGTTGTTGAGCAGTTCTGTAGCGCCCAGCTCTTCAGCATAGGCGTCTTGGACCGGCTGAACCAATTCCAGCATTTTCTCGCGGCCCTCGAACTCGTGCACTTCGATCTGACCTGCGTCGATCATCGCCTGAAGCTTTTCACCGTCCTGACCGCTCTCTAGCGCGCGACCGAATGCACCGGCTTCAGCGCCAGCTTCCATGATAGCTGCCTGCAGGTCCGCTGGCAGTTCATCGAAGATTTTCGCTGACATCACAATTGGGCGTACAGTGATCGTGTGCTGGGTCAATGAAACATGCGGCGCGACTTCGTAGAACTTCAGGTTCTGGATCGAGGCCGCTTCATTTTCGAACCCGGCAATAACGCCTGTTTGGATTGCGTTATAGACTTCGTTGTAGGCGATGGCAGATGGTGCCGCACCAACAGCTGAGAAAGTCTGCGCTTGAATCGGCGCCCCCATGACGCGCATACGGTGTCCTGCAAGCTCTTCCATGTTTGTGATGGGCTCGGCAGAAGCGAGATTGCGTACTCCACCACCGTGATACCCGACGATCACAATGCCCGCGGCTTCACGCAGATCATCCTCAAGAGGTTTCAGTGCATCCGATGAAAGCACGGCATCCCAGTGTTCAAGATCGCGGAACAGGAAAGGCATATCCATCAATGGAATGGACTCTGAAAAGACGGCCATGTTGGACGGGGCCAGGATCGTGTAATCTACCGCGACACCTTGGTTGAGGTAGGTTACATAGTCGGATTCGACCCCAAGCTCACCATTCAGCCGAAGATCAAACTCGACCTCACCATCGTAATTCTCGGCGACCAACCGTTCAAACTCGCGCAGTGTCTTGGTGAACGCATGCTCTTCATCAAACATGCTTGCGCCGCGCAGCGTGACATCAGCCTGCGCGGTCGAAATCCCGCTTAGCAAAACAGCCGTCGCAGCCATCGTCTTAAGTGAAAAATTGAACATTATATCCTCCCAGATCAAGTTCAGGTCTTGTTTTCTTCCAGTCGTCTCTGACTGGCGATCGTGTTCGAAACCTTGCAAGCGGCCATGCCAGATCAGTCTTCGCCCAAATCTGGATGATCTGATGCCCTCCCAGCTAGCACGATTGCTCCGCCCTCGTTCATGGGCATACACAACACGAAAACTGGGATACTAGTCAACATAAATTCCGTAGAATTTTTCAAGTCAGTTAGAATTCACCATATAAAACAGTAAACGTTATGTCTCCTAGTATCCTAATTTACTCTGTTATTTCTCTCATTTATCTGCCAAACTGGTGCTAAGCAGAGGTTGGAAAAAACAAATGGCAGCATTGGGAACCCTTGAGCGCACGACGAGTAGCGATGTCGTCTTTGACGAACTGTTTGGACAGATTACCCGGCTGGAGTTGCTTCCAGGGACAAAGATATCCGAAGCGGATGTCGCGAAATCATTCGGATTTTCACGTCAACCTGTGCGAGAGGCTTTCACACGGCTTGCCAACCTCAATCTTCTTTTGGTTCGACCCCAACGGGCAACAGTTGTTCGGCCGTTCTCAAGGCAGTTAATCGCAAATGCCCGCTTTGTGCGGTCAGCGGTCGAGTTGGAAGTCATTCGTGCTGCGGCGTCAGATCGCGACAAGTCGGTAGATACAGCGTTAAAAGCCAACCTACGTGAGCAGGCCACTTCAATCTCATCAGAAGATGTCAGTTTGTTCCATGATCTGGACTACCAGTTTCACAAACTACTTTGCGCTTCGGCCAAACAAGCGTTCGCGTTTGAAATCATAGCCGAGAATAAGGCGCAGGTTGATCGCCTTTGCATGCTGGCGTTGACCAGCAAAGAAGCAATGAGTGTTTTGTACCAAGATCATCAATCTCTTTTGCAGGCCCTATTCAGCGGGGATGCGCAAACAGCCGATCAAGTCCTTCGCACGCATCTTGACCGTTTGACACCGACGATCCAGGCGATTTACACGACCCACAACGCTTACTTTGATGAGTAGCAAACCTGTTTTAGGCGGCTTCTTTTGTGTCTTACTACTCTGCTGTTCAAAGTAGAAACCGGTTCTGCTTGAAACGATCTCTGGTTGAGCAAGTCGGCTCGGCTGCGCGTCGCCGGCGTCTCCGCTTCAAGCGGTCCAAAAGCCGTCATTGGCTCAGGTGCGAAGAAGGCCTGCAACTCCCTCAGCAACACAAGGGCAGCTCGATCATTCGGCCCTGACCGCAACATCCCAATCACATCTGGAGCGTCGATTGTATTCACACAAGCTGAGTAACAGACGTTCCTACAAGATGCTCACGGTGTTGGAGAGTACACATGCGAGGCTTTATCCGTGGCGGTCAAACAGAAGATGAACAAGGCAGATGTGCTGGATGCAATATACCGATTGCTCCCGCAGCGAGGAAAACCCGAATGCATTCGTTCGGAAAATCGCTCACCCAAGGAGCCACGAAGGCGTTTGTGTTGAATGCGAAGGCAAGCAAACTACTAGGTCATTGCATCTGCAAGCATATATGGCGGCGCCGCCAGCCCCCCGGAACGAATTTGGCAAGCCCGTCACTCGGTGCGACTGTCAAACATGACCGAAGCTCGCAACGAAGCGCCAATTCGCTGCGATTACTCCGGTGGCCACTTTCGGGCGCCCAACCTGTAGCAAGAGCAATCAGACCCTATGTTTTACTCTTGCGGGCAATGCTCCGACTCCTCGTGAAGTAGTTTCGAATGCTCAGTGACCAAATCAGCTATCTCTGGCCGGCAAGAACCGCAGTTCGTTCCAGCCTGAAGAGCATCTCCGATATCGTTCACACTGATCAAACGCTTGTCGTGAATAGCGCGGATGATGGTTCTTAGCCCGACCCCGAAACACGAACAGACGATTGGTCCGCAGTCTTCCGAAGCCGCAGATGAACGGCCGGACAGAATCTGCTGGGGTGCGACCTCGGGCAAGGTTGCCAAGTAGTCCCGCATCAGTGTGATAGGTTTTCGGGATACGAAGAGCACCGCCAATATGCGCCGCCCCTCCGACAGCGCAATTCTGTACGATCCACTCTTTGAATCTTCTACAGAAGTTGCCACGGCATTGCGTAATCCGAACCACTCTCGGGCGGTGCTTTCCCAGTCGTCGATGACGTGTTTCCCGGCCAACTCCATCCTGTATCCTTTGGCCGCTCTGGTGGTTGCCCAATAGTCTGCCTTAGGCGAGGCAGCAGCAACTGAAACGGCAAAACCGTACCAAGCGGCATTCATACGTCGTACAGAAACTGGTGTTGCCTTACTTTCCGGCTGTCCGGAAATCGGATCGGTCACACTTGGAACAAGCGCGTCCACACGGGCTGCTGGGGACGTTTCGCCCGTCCAGTGAATAGGCGCAAATACCTGACCCGGGGCGATAGCTTCCGTGATGCGAAGCCGAAAGATGCCGCTTCCGACTGAACTGCTAATTTCGACCAAATCGGCAGTACCAAGACCCAGTCGATCAACGTCCTTCGGGTTAATCTCCACATAGGGCTCGGCAAGATGGGCCGATAGACGAGGCGACAAGCCAGACCGGGTCATAGTGTGCCACTGATCCCGATTCCGCCCTGTGTTCAATAGGAAAGGGTATCGTTCAGAAATTTCTGCCTCGGGTGGTCTGTGGGCGACAGGAACAAAACGCGCTTTGCCATCTGGATGGAAAAACTGCCCGTCGCCAAAGAAACGCCCGTCTTTAGTGCGCGATGTCGTCGGCCACCGTGTTGGGCTCAGCGCCTCATAGTCTTCGTCATCAATGTCTGAAAATCCTGCAATGTCGAAGTCCTTGCCAAACAACACGGCAAGGGAGGTCATGTTTGCGTATTCTCGAAAAATCTGCGCAGGAGACTCATAGCTGAAAGCCTTTGTCCATCCCATGCGGCGACCCACCTCGGCCAGGATATGCCAGTCCGCGCGCGCTTGTCCCGGGGGTGTCAGCACAGCGCGTTGTCTGCTGATCGTGCGGTCGGAATTGGTTACTGTACCGCTTTTTTCGCCCCAACCCGCAGCTGGCAGCAATACGTCTGCGATGCGAGCGGTGTCTGTCTGAGCAGTCAGGTCGCTTACAACTGTGAATGGGCAGTTTTTGATAGCAGCTTTCACTCTGTCTGCATCTGGCATGGTGACCGCTGGATTGGTGTGGATGACCCAAAGCGCTTTGATCTGGCCGCGTTCGACGGCGCGAAACAGATCAACTGCTTTGAACCCCGGCTTCTTTGGCATCTTGGGCGCCTTCCAGAAATCCCGGACGGCTGCACTGTGGGTTTCGTTTTCGATATCCAAATGGCAGGCGAGCATATTGGCCAAGCCGCCCACCTCTCGGCCGCCCATGGCGTTTGGCTGACCTGTGACTGAGAACGGCCCCATCCCTGCGTGCCCGATCCGACCGGTGGCTAAATGGCAATTCAGGATCGCGTTGACCTTGTCGGTTCCGCTTGAGGATTGGTTCACACCCTGACTAAAGATCGTAACAACCCGCTCGGTACCAATCCACAGATCGCAAAACGCCTCAATCTCATCAGGGCTAAGCCCCGTCTCATCGGGATCGTCAAGCTGTGCCAGCTCAAGGGTCTCAGAGAACCCAACGCTGCGATCTAAGAAATCCGCTGCCACATGCCCAGTTTGGTGAATTCTGGTTAGCAAGCGGTTGAACAGCGCCACGTCGCCGCCCGGCTGCAGTGCCAAATGCAGGTCGGCTTGATCGCAGCTAGCTGTTCGACGTGGGTCAACAACCACAATCTTTGTACCGCGCGCCTGACGCGCCGCAATGACCCGCTGATAGAGAACGGGATGACACCAAGCGAGGTTCGAGCCAACCAATACAACCAAATCCGCCTGGTCTAGATCCTCATAGGTTCCGGGCACTGTGTCCGTCCCGAAGGCGCGTTTGTGCCCGGCCACGGTTGAGGCCATACAAAGCCGCGAGTTGGTGTCGATATTCGCCGAACCCATGAAGCCTTTCATAAGCTTGTTGGCGACATAGTAATCCTCGGTCAGCAACTGGCCCGAGACGTAGAAGGCCACACTGTCCGACCCGTGCTCATCTATAGCGGCTGAGAACCGATCCGCGACCAGTTGCAACGCATTGTCCCAGCTGGTGTCCTGGCCAAAGGCGCGAGGAGTCAGCAATCGCTTTTCCAGCCCAATCGTTTCGCCCAACGCCAAGCCCTTCGAGCACAAGCGCCCGTAATTCGCCGGGTGGTCCGGATCACCGCGTACCGCCAACCCTCCGGCCCCATCGTGACACAACAGGACCCCGCAGCCGACACCGCAATAGGCACAAGTCGAGCGGACCTCAGGCAGGCCGGTTCCATCCATCAGGCCGCGCTCCGCCGGGTAACCGCACTATCGTCCAGCAGGATACGACCGTCTTCGAGACGCACTGGATAGGTGTTGATCCGACCTTCATCAGCGTCCTGCGCCTCACCCGTGTTCAGGTCAAAAACCCAGTTGTGCAGCGGGCAAGTGACCGACTGGCCATGCACGATACCTTCGGACAGAGGCCCGCCCTTGTGCGGGCAGCTATTGGTGGCGGCGTAGACTTCCGTCTCGGCGGTGCGGAAGACGGCGATACAACCTATATGGGTTTTCACCAGGCGCGCGCCACGCAACGGCACCTCGTCGATATGTCCGATGTCGATCCAGCTCATTCCGCGGCCTCCAGTGTGAAATCTGCGATCGGCCCGTAGGTCTGCGCCTTCTCCCGCACATGTTCGGCCCAGGGATCCTTGCGGTAGATACTTTGGGACAGCTCGAACCGGGCGACCAAGGCGTCGCGGTTTTGAAGATCATCGACGACCTGAGCTTTGACCCAGTCCATGCCGACCTTCCCTAGCCATTTATAAAGGCGGTCCAGATACTTACCGCCTTCTCGGTAAGCCTGGGTGACTGCCATCACGACTTCGATCGCTTCATCTTCTGTAGACACCTGGCATAGTGTTTCAGTCTCTTTCACATCCATACCCGCGGCCCCGCCGATGCTGATCTGGTAGCCGGAGTCGACACAGACCACGCCGATATCCTTGCAGGTCGCCTCGGCACAATTCCGGGGGCAGCCCGAGACAGCCAGCTTGAGTTTGTGCGGTGTCCAAGACCCCCAGAGAGTCTTCTCAAGTTTGATGCCGAGCCCCGTGCTGTCTTGGGTCCCAAACCTGCAATGATCAGTGCCAACGCAGGTTTTTACTGTGCGCAACCCCTTGGAATAGGCATGACCTGAGACCAACCCCGCCTTGTTTAGATCCGACCAGATTAAGGGCAGGTCCTCGCCCTTCACCCCCAACAAGTCGATACGTTGGCCACCGGTCACTTTGACTGTTGGCACGTCGTATTTGTCCGCCGCATCGGCAATCGCTCGCAACTCCTCGGGCGTGGTGATCCCGCCCCACATGCGTGGCACAACGCTGAATGTGCCATCCTTCTGTATGTTGGCGTGTTTGCGTTCGTTCACGAACCGGCTTTGCGGATCGTCCTGATACGCCAGAGGCCAATCTGCCAGCAGGTAATAGTTGATCGCCGGACGGCAGACGTGGCAGCCGTTGGGCGTGTTCCAGCCTAGTTCTTGCCAGACGGCGGCCTGACTCTTCAGCTCTTGGCCCTTGATCAGACGACGCACATCCTCATGCGTCAGATCGGTACAACCGCAGATCGACTGCGTGGTCGGCATCTCGAACCCGTCGCCCAGAGTGACCTGCAGCAATTGCTCGACCAGACCGGTGCACGTCCCGCAAGATGCGCTGGCCTTGGTGCTAGCACGCACTGCGCCCAGATCACCGGCACCCGCGCTTATCGCCTCTACAATATCGCCCTTGCATACGCCGTTGCAGCCGCAAATCTCCGCCTCAGGCGGCAATGCTGCAACGGCTGAGAGAGGGTCCGCAGTATCGCCCCCCTGATAGGCCGGGCCGAAGATCAGAGTCTCGCGCATTTCATCAATGTTGGTGCCGTCCTTGATCAGGCCGAAAAACCAACTGCCATCGGCGGTATCGCCATACATGACTGCGCCGATCAGACAGTCCTCTTCAATCACGAGTCGTTTGTAGACCCCGCGCGAAGGATCACGGAACACGATATCCTCGCGCCCCGGGCCATCGGCGAAATCGCCCGCGCTAAACAGGTCACAGCCGGTGACTTTCAACTTGGTCGATAGGCTTTTCTGGACGAAGGAAGCTTCCTCGTCCAAAATCGCCTGCCCCGCCACTTTTGCCTGATCATAAAGCGGCGCGACAAGGCCGAAGACCTCCCCATTATGCTCAACACATTCCCCGACGGCGTAGATGTCCGGGTCCGAGGTCAGCATCTGGTCATCGACATGGATACCGCGCCCGATGGCCAGACCAGTGTCCTGTGCCAGCGCCGTATTCGGGCGGATGCCCACAGCCATGACCAGCAGGTCACAGGGCAGCTCGGTTCCGTCATCCAGCAGCAGCGCGCGGACTTTTCCGCTCCGCCCAAGGATCTCCTTTGAGTTCGCCTGCAGGCAGATCTTAATGCCTTTGTCTTCCAGCGATTTCTTCAGCAGGTAGCCTGCGGCTTCGTCCAACTGGCGCTCCATCAAGTGGCCCATGATGTGCACTACGGTCACGTCAACACCGTGCGCGGCCATACCTGCCGCCGCCTCAAGCCCCAGCAGACCGCCGCCAATCACGACAACCTTGTTGTCGGGACCCATGTCCATCATTTGTTGGGTATCTTCCAGATCGCGATAAGCGATCACGCCCTCAAGATCGTGACCGGGCAGCGGGATGATGAAAGGATTCGACCCGGTCGCGACAACGAGTTTGTCATAGGGCACATGCCCGTTCGCGCCCTCTACCACTTTCATCTCGCGATCGATCTTTTCCACTTTCTCGCCAAAACGGCAGGCGATGCCGCGCTCGGCATACCAGGCGTCATCATGGGTGACGATCTCTTCATAGGACTTCTCACCCGACAGCACCGGACTCAGCATGATGCGGTTGTAGTTTCCGCGTGGCTCGGCGTTGAAAAGGGTGATATCGAACGCGTCAGGGGCAGAGTCGGTCAGGTGTTCTAACACCCTTCCCGAGGCCATGCCTGCACCTATGACAACAAGTCTTTGTTTCATGGTTTTACTCCGCTGCAATAGCTTTTGGGGCAGGAGATTTCGGCTTGGCGCCGTGTTCGTATTCTTCCAGGAAATCGAGGACTTCCTGCCGATAGGCGTAGTAATCCGGATGCTCCAGCAGGGCCTTGCGGGTGCGCGGACGCGGCAGGTCGACTTTGGTGATCTTGCCGATCGTCGCCTGCGGGCCGTTGGTCATCATCACCACCCGGTCAGCCAGCAGGATCGCCTCGTCCACATCATGGGTCACACAGATCGCGGTGACCTTGGTGCGGGACCAGACCTCCATCAGCACTTCCTGCAATTCCCATCGCGTGAGGCTGTCGAGCATTCCGAACGGTTCATCCAGCAGCAGCAGTTTGGGCGACAGGGCAAAAGCGCGTGCAATACCGACGCGTTGCTTCATACCGCTCGAGAGATCCGAGGCAGATTTGTCCATCGCATCGGCCAGTCCGACGCGTTCCAGATAGTACTCCACCACGTCCTGCCGATCGGCGATGCTTGCCTTGGGATAGACCTTGTCGACGCCAATCGCGACGTTCTCCTTGGCGGTCAGCCAGGGGAACAGGTTGGGAGATTGGAACACCACAGCGCGTTCGGGGTCGGCGCCTTCGACGTGACGGCCATCCAGCTTGATCGCGCCTTTCGAGATATCGTTCAGACCCGCAGCCATAGTCAGAACCGTGGACTTGCCGCAGCCGGAATGGCCGATCAGCGAGATGAACTCACCCTTGTCGATTTTCAGGTCGAAATCCTCAACCACGGTCAGCGGACCTTTGGGCGTTGGATAGACCTTGTGCAGTTGCGAGAAGTCGAGGAACCGGTTCTCGATCAGCCCCTTCTGCGCCTCAGCCACCGCAGTCGGCACACCATGGATCGGCGTCACATCCGGCAGGATGCGCGAACCTTCGACTTTGGCCTCAATGCCTACATCCATCAGGTATTTGGTGACGTCCGCGCGCAAGTGTTTGAAGGTCTCGTCATTGTTCATGGCCCCGCGGTCGCGCGGGCGGGGGATCGAGACGCGGAATTCCTGCCCCAGCGTCCCATCTGGGTTCAGGGCAATGATGCGGTCAGCCAGAATGATCGCCTCATCTACGTCATTGGTGATGAGGACACAGGTTTTCTTGTCGGCTTCCCAGATATGTTCGATCTCATCTGCCAGATTGGCGCGGGTCAGTGCGTCAAGCGCCGACAGAGGTTCATCCAACAGCAAAACCTCGGGGTTCATCGACAAGGCGCGCGCCACATTAACCCGCTGGCGCATCCCGCCGGACAATTCCGCCGGGCGGCGCATCGCGGCGTGGCTCAGGCCCACCATTTTCACATAATGCGCGACCTTCGCGGCCTTGTCAGCCTTGTTGAGACCGGGAAAGACCGTATCGACCGCGAGCCCCACATTGCCGCTGACCGTTAGCCATGGCATCAGCGAGTAGTTCTGGAAGATCACACCACGATCCGGCCCAGGTCCCTTGATCGGGGCATCCTTGAATGTGACCTCGCCGCCGGTTGGGTTATCCAGCCCCGCCAGCAGGTTGATCAGGGTGGTTTTCCCGGTGCCGGAAAAGCCGAGGATGACCAGAAACTCGCCCTCCTGCACCTCCAGATTGATGTCATTCAAGACATCGGTCCGCGCGGTGCCCTCGCCAAAGGATTTCGAGGCGTTTTTGAAGCTTAGAATGCTCATCGCGCTCACCGGTTGTTGGTAAAGGTAAAGAGGGATTGCAGCGCGTACATCACCCGATCCAGCAAGAAGCCGATGATGCCGATGGTGAATACTGCAACCATGATCTTGGCCAGAGAGCTGGACGAACCGTTCTGGAACTCATCCCAGACGAACTTCCCCAAACCGGGGTTCTGCGCCAGCATTTCGGCCGCGATCAGAACCATCCATCCGACGCCAAGCGACAGGCGCAGGCCGGTGAAGATCAACGGTAGCGCCGACGGTAGAACCAGCTTGGTGATCTTGGTATAGGTGTTCATTTTCAACACCTTGGACACGTTCACCAAATCCTTGTCGATGGACGCCACACCCAGCGCGGTGTTGATCAGCGTGGGCCACAGCGAACACAGGGTCACGGTAATGGCCGAGATCAAAAAGGATTTGGCGAACCAGCCGTCATTGGTGACATAAACAGCCGAGACGATCATGGTCACGATCGGCAGCCATGCCAGAGGTGAGACCGGTTTGAAGATCTGGATCAGTGGGTTTAGGGCGGCATTTGCGGTCGGAGACAGGCCAGCAGCGATACCGAGCGGAACCGCGATCACAATGGCGATCAAAAACCCGAAGAACACGGTTTTGATCGAGGTCCAGATTTGTTGGTAGTACGTCGGAGCCCCGGTGAAGGCGACGTTTTTCACCTTCTCGGGCTGGCCTGCGTCAATGAATTTCTGATTGCGCTTCTCGACCATTGCCTCGAACTTGGCTCGCTTGGCCGCTTTGGCCTTTGCGTCTTTGTTCAGGCTTACCATTTCCCCCCAAACCTGAGCCGGTCCGGGAACCGCGCCCAGAGAGGTCTGCACCTTGGGTGCCAACGTACCCCATAGCAACAAAAAGGCGCAGATAGACAGTAGCGGAATGATCAGCAACCGCCAGATCTCGGTCATCTGAGCGCGGGGATTGTCTCCGGCGGCGGCCTTCAGAACGGGTGTGGCCCAACTGAGGCCCAGTACCTGAAACCATTTATCGGCTGCGTTGATGCGAGTGAAAAGGCGGGCGCGACGCTGTTGCCGCGCGACGTCTGTGTTGAATTCGGGATCGACCGTTGTCATCTTTTGTGTCCTTGCGATGGCGGGGCACCTTGGAGTCCACACCCGACATCAGCCGGGTGTGGCGTTTCGGGATTAGCCTTGTACGTCCGAGCCAACGATCTTCTGGTCGCCCTTCAGACCAATAGACAGGCTTTCGAGATAGGCGTTGGGGGTGCGACCGTCATAGGCGATACCGTCGATGATATCCTCTGACGGGGTCGGCGCTTTGTAGCCGTCACTGTTCCAAGGGAAGTCGTCGTCATTCGCCAGGCCTTCGTCGACCAGCAAGCGCGCGGCTTCCAGATAGATCTCGGGCTTGTAGACTGACTTGGCGATCTCGTCGTACCAGCTGTCTGGCTTGGAGTCGGGGATCTGGCCCCAGCGACGCATCTGGGTCAGGTACCAGATAGCGTCCGAGTAGAACGGGTAGGTCGCGTGATAGCGGAAGAACACGTTGAAATCCGGAACGTCACGTTTGTCGCCCTTTTCGTATTCGAAAGTCCCGGTCATCGAGTTGGCGATAACATCGTAATCCGCGCCGACATATTCCGGGCGGCTGAGGATTTCGACCGCTTCCGGACGGTTGGCATTTTCGTTTTCATCCAGCCACTGCGCCGCGCGGATCAGCGCCTTGGTCACGGCCAAGGTGGTGTTCGGGTATTCCTCGGCGAATTCGGCAGTGATGCCAAAAACCTTTTCGGGGTTGTTCTTCCAAAGTTCATAGTCGGTGATGACCGGAACGCCGATGCCCTTGAACACCGCTTGCTGGTTCCAGGGCTCACCCACGCAGTAGCCATAGATTGTGCCTGCCTCCAAAGTGGCGGGCATCTGCGGCGGTGGCGTCACCGACAGGAAAACATCCGCTCCGATCTGACCGGTGACGTTTTCGGGGCTATAGTAGCCAGGGTGCAGGCCACCAGCGGCCAGCCAGTAGCGTAGTTCGTAGTTATGGGTCGAAACCGGGAAGACCATGCCCATGTTGAAGGGCTTGCCTTCAGATTTGTATTTCTCAACAACTGGAGCGAGCGCCTCGGCACTAATCGGGTGCTGCGGACGGCCGTCATCCATCACAGGGATGTTCGGCTTCATCTCTTCCCAGATTTCGTTGGACACGGTGATGCCATTGCCATTCAGGTCCATCGAAAACGGAGTGATAATATGGGCTTCCGTCCCGTACCCGATGGTCGCCGCTAAGGGTTGCCCGGCCAGCATATGCGCGCCATCCAACTGACCATCGATCACACCGTCCAGCAACACCTTCCAGTTGGCTTGTGCTTCCAGCGTGACGAACAGGCCTTCATCAAGGAAGTATCCTTGCTCGTAGGCCACAGCCAGCGGTGCCATGTCTGTCAACTTGATAAAGCCAAAGGTTAGTTCGTCTTTCTCCAGTTCCAACTCAGCAAATGCAGGAGAGACAAACGATGTCGTCGCTGCCAGGCTCAAAAGTAGCTTTTTCATCTCGATCCCTTTCGGTTCAGCCCAACCCCATGGGCAAACAAAAAAGCCGCCGACACAGTCCGCCGGGAGGAGGTGGCGGATGGTCGAGCGGCTTTGCTCTTGATAGGTGCCCTGGATTGTGGGCGAATTCCGTCGGTAAGCGTCGTTGCCTGCCGATTAGACGATTAAGCCCGTCAGACGTCAGGACGTCATCAGTTTTTGCCATTTCGTCGTGAGAAATTCTGCACCGCAGCAAACTCTAATGCTGCAGTGCAAAAAAATTGTGCAATCTCACCCGGTCGGCTCGAAAACGCGCCGGTCGAAAAACACGTTTCGAGGCAGAATCAGACTGCCATTGGTCGACGCGACCGCGGTCGACTCGGTCAATGCACCTTCCAGCTTCTCGGATGCACCGGGTGTTTCAACGCCAAGGCTCTGCAATTCGCGACGATACAGATCGCTGCGAAAGACTTTGGCTGCCTGACGTTCCGCAATACCAGCGTCCAACCCGTTTCGTATTGCAAGTTGATGCGCGACCCACTTCGCCTGACTACGCCATGGAAAGGTGGCGGCTCCGTCGAAGAACTCGACAAACCCCTCCACATGGCGCTGCTCTCCAAGCCCGGAAATCGTGAAGTCGCCTATAAGAGCGCGGTCGATCAACTCGGGCGAGACATTCAGATAGGCTTTGCGCGACAGCATCTCAGATGCGGTTGTCCGGCTTTCTGGGTTAGACAGCCACCGACCCGCGCGCCAGACCGTTCGCATAAGGCTGCCCAACAGGTGGGGCTCGGTTTCGGCCCAGCCGTTTCGGACGGCTAGCACCTTCTCCGGCGCACAGGTCCAGATTGCGCGACCCGGCAGGAGCAAAGTACCGACGCCGTCGTCTACGGCAACGGAACCCCAAGGTTCACCCACGCAGAAGGCATCGATCTCACCGGTCGCAAGTGCCTGCGCCATCAATGGCGGTGGTACGGTGCGAATTTCGACCTGTTTCGAAGCAAGTTCGGTTCCTGCTACCCAATAACGTAGCAATTCGACATGCATCGAAAACGGGAAAGGCACCCCGAAGACAAGAACGTCGCTGGCAGCCTTGGTCAAGCCAGCGCCTGCCGCTTCGGCATCCTTAAAATCGAAGCCATATCCCAAATCGGCTAGCCGTCCCGCCAGATTGGTGCCAACACCAATCACGTTGCCATTCAGGGATAGGACGGACACCGCGGAAAGCGGTGTCGCGATGCCGCCCAAACCCAAGGCCATCGCCACAGGGATCGGAGAAAGCAAATGCGCTGCATCGACATGGCCAAAGGCCAGCATATCGCGCAGTGATGACCACGAAGGAGCTGGCTGCAGGTCCAGCGAGATGCCCTCGGCATGGTCGAACCCCATCTCGCGCGCGACGATCAACGGGGCCGCATCGACCAGCGGCATATAAGCGACGGGTAAGGTAACGGTTCTCACGATAGCAACCCCGAAGCTGTCACTAAGGCTTCGGCTACATCCGCCACGCGCCGGTTCTGGTTCATCGCTGTTTTGCGCAGCAGAGCGTAGGCCTCATCCTCCTGAAAGCCTTTTGCTTTCATTATCAGCCCCTTGGCCCGGTCGATCAGCTTACGCTCTTCCAGTGCGCGGCGCGTTTCTTCCAATTCAACGCGCATCTGACGCAGCATCTGAAACCGTGCGATAGCGATATCCATAACGGGTTTGATCCGATCGGCCTGAAGACCGTCGACGACGTATGCGGACATGCCTGCCTCAACTGCTGCCTTGGCCAATCCGCCAGCCGCACTGGATACAAACATTGCCACAGGGCGTTCCATTGGGCCCGAAGCAACGGTCAATTCTTCCAGCATATCGCGCGATGGATTGTCTATATCAATCAGAACAATGTCCGGGCTGTGCGTCGCAATCTGACGTGCTAACCCTGAGACATTACCGATTACAAAGACGTCTACATCTCCGGACTCTTTTAAGGCATCTACAATCGCGAAAGCGTGTTCTTGATTTTGCTCGACTACAACGACAGTCAGGTGTTGTTTCATGCGAACTCAATTGAGCCCAAGCTTTGTTGATGACAATTCGAAAACCATCAAACTCTCTGTCAGGCTACGGGTTCGCCCAATTTAACAGCGTTTATTTTGATGTAGCAGAATGATTGCACAGTTTTTTTGCATGCCGTCAAAGAAAACTGCTTTGAGCCTGGTCTCCGAGCATAGGATCGAGTTTTTGGCTCATACATCTGACGTTCACCTTGGGTCCCGAAGGACCAATACCATTCCCATCGGCAACGCGAAGTCGCATCTCGCTTGGGGAGCCCGTAGTTGTCGCAGTGCTGAATTTCGCTAGCAGTGGGGGCGGCCATTGTCTCAAGTCCGATTGGGCAACTCGACCCACGTGAACCCGAACCTGCGTGCGAATGTCGGATTTCCGCCGATTCTGTTAAAAAACAACGTGTTGCTGGCAGGTTGAAAACACACGGGGGACTCAGGCCCTAAGAAGACACTTTCAAAACCTGGGCTGCCGAGTCGGATCGATTCATTATTAATCCTGTCCACAAGATGTCGGGACTGAACGCCTAAAAGGCCACCCGATCTCCACCCTTCAAATCCAGAATTTCCCTAGCTTCATCGGGCGAAGCAACCTGACTGCCCAGATCCTCTACGATACGTCTAATTTTGGATACTTGCTGAGCATTGCTCTCGGCCAGTTTTCCGCGAGAGATGAACAAACTGTCCTCCAGTCCGACACGAAGGTTACCGCCCATCTGGCTTGCAGTGGTGGCAAGTGCCATTTGCGCGCCGCCAGCTCCTAGAACGGACCAACGATAGTCGTCACCAAACAGCCTATCTGCAGTGTGTTTCATGAAGATCAGGTTATCGACCTCGGGGCCGATGCCACCGAGGATACCAAAAATGAACTGAATGAATATCGGCGCTTTGAACAGTCCTATATCCATACAGAACTTAAGGTTGTACAAATGGCCGACATCATAACATTCGTGTTCGAACTTGATGTCATGCGGGGCCAGAGTTTCGGCCGCTTCGCGAATGTCACGGAACGTATTGCGAAAGATGTTCTGATCGGAGTTCGCAACATAGTCCTTCTCCCAATCAAACTTCCAATCGTCATCGCCATACCGTTTGGCCAGTGGATGAAACGAGAAGTTCATCGAACCCATGTTCATAGAACACATCTCGGGGCTGAAAGTCTTTGCCGGATTGATCCGGTCCTGAATGGACAGTGTCAGCGATCCGCCAGTCGATAGGTTCACGACAGCATCCGTCGCTTGTTTGATGCGCGGCAGGAAAGGCGCGAAGTCATTCGGGTCGACCGATGGTGAGCCGTTCTCGGGGTGGCGCGCATGCAGGTGCAGGATCGAAGCACCGGCCTCGGCAGCTTCGACCGCCTGCTGTGCGATGTCGTCATAGGTGTAGGGCAATGCATCTGACATTGTCGGCGTGTGGATTGCACCAGTTACGGCACAGGTGATTATGGTCTTTTTCTGTCGGGCCATGGGTTCAGTTTTCCTTGGATTGTCCGATGTGCTTCACGCGGTAGCCCAGCGGAAAAAGTTGCAGATCATAGCGGCTGCGGATAACGCCCCAGATGCCTTTGGGGGCCTTGAGCATGACGACAATCGCAACGACGCCAAGAACGATCAGGTAAGTTGTTCCGAGATCGGCCAGCGTTTCGCGCAGGGCAAAGAAAACAAGCGTGCCGATAATCGGGCCCTCGATTGTGCCGATGCCGCCGATCACCACGATGAAGATGACAAAGGCGGTCCAGTCGTTGACGCTGAAGGCGGCATCCGGTGATATGCGCAGCTTTTGCAAGAAAATGAGGGCACCAATCATCGCGGTGAAGGCCGATGTGACGACATATACGATGAATTTTGTGCGCCAGATATCGATGCCAAGACTACCGGCAGCCAGTTCGTTGTCGCGAATTGCCGTCAGCGCCAACCCTTGCCGAGAGCGCAGGAAGAGATAGACGGCTGTCACCACCAGAACAGCGGCCCCGAGCGCCAGCCAATAACTCAGCGCCTCTCGCATCGCTCGACCGGACGCCAGCGATTTCACGATGCCGACGGGCAGCGAAGATCCTGATCCCCCTCCAAGCGCAGAGATTTGTGCGAAGCTCAATCGAAAGACTTCGGCGATGACCCATGTACCTATGGCAAAATAGGCGCCGCGGAGCCTGAAGATCAGAACAGCAACCGGGATTGAGATCAAAGCCCCCAGCACTCCCGCGGCTGCGATAGCAACCAATGGATTCAACCCTCCCAGCATCGTAAGCGCGAAGAGCATGTAGCCGCCAAAGCCGACATAGGCCTGCTGACCAACCGAGACGAGACCGGCGTAACCCGCCATGAGGTTCCAAAGGGTGGCGAGGGACAGGTAGAGAAACAGCTCGCCCATCAGTCGCATGTCAGCGCGGCCCGCCCACCAGGGTGCTGCTATCAGAACGAGTAGAGTGACTGCGGCAAGGAGCGCAGCAACTCGGGCTGCTTTTGACGATCGAGATACGGAATAGTCTTGCAGATTCATCCGGAAACCCTCGGGAAGAGGCCGTTCGGACGAACGGCAAGAATGACAAGAAAGGCGATATGGCCAGCAAGCAGCTGCCAACCCGGATCGATCTTGGCACCGATGGTCTGCGCAACACCAAGGATCACGCCGCCAACCAGTGTACCCCAAAGGTTGCCGAGGCCCCCGATAATGACGGCCTCGAAGCCAAAGATTAGACGACCGCCGCCGATTGAGGGATCAAAGCTGGTCCGAATCCCAAGCAGGATACCGGCAATCGCCGTCACACCTAGGGCCAGAGCCATGGCCAGACCAAAGATGTGCCGACGATTAAGGCCCATTAACTGGGCGATGTCCTGATTGTCCGAAACGGCACGGAACGCGCGCCCCAGAGCGGTATGATAGAAGGTCCATTGCAGCCCCCAGATCACCGCGATGGCGATACCGAAAGTGAGAAGCGGTAAGATTCCGAGTGCCACACCGCCCACGGCAACGCTTGCTGTTTCCAGCGCACCGGCATTCAATGTTTGGGGGTCTGCGGTGTAGACCTCCAGCAACCCGTTCTGGATGATCACACTCAGGCCGAAGGTGACAAGCAAGGGCGGAAGAATATCGTCGCCTAAAGTTTGGTTCAGAAGGCCGCGCTGAAGGGCATATCCGATCAACGCCATTGCGGGAACAACGATCACCAAAGCAGCCATCGGATGCATTCCCGTCGCGGTCGTAACCGTCAGCCCGAGATACGCGGCCAGCACAATCAGGTCACCATGGGCAATATTGACCAGCCGCATGACTCCAAAGATCAATGACAACCCTGCCGCGAACAGAGCGTAAAGCCCGCCGAGTAGAGTTCCCTGCACGATAGCGTTGAGCCATTCCATGTTATTCAATCCCGAAATAAGCGCGCGAGATGTCTTCGCGCGAAACGGTGTCAGACGCGCTTTCCAGCGAAACGCGCCCCTCTTGCAGACAGTAGACCCGGCTCGAGACCGACAGTGCCTTGGTGATGTCCTGTTCAACGATGATCGCGCTCATACCCTCGCCAATAATGCCGGGAAGCGCTTGGTAGATGTCCTTGATGATAATCGGTGCCAACCCGAGGCTGATTTCGTCAAAGAGGATCAGATCGGGATTGGCCATGAGAGCCCGCCCGATAGCAACCATCTGCTGTTGACCGCCAGAGAGTGAAGTAGAGGCCTGATCTTTTCGCTCTTCAAGGATCGGAAACAGATCGTAGACGGCTTTCAGATCCCAGGGGCCTTTGCGGCCAACCTGAGCTCCGATCATCAGGTTCTCTTTGACTGACAAAGAGGGGAACAGTTGACGACCCTCGGGCACCATCGCCAGACCAAGTTCGGCAACCTCGTCCGCGCGAAGGCGGCTGATATCCTGCCCCCGGTAATGGATCTGACCCGGTCCGTTCGTCAGCAACCCTGTGATGGACCGCATCAAGGTGGTTTTTCCCGCACCATTTGCACCAATAATGGCAAGGACTTCGCCCTCGCCTACGTCCAGTTCGACGTCGTAGAGCGCTTGGAAGTCGCCGTAGTATGAGTTCAAACCGCGTGTCTGGAGAATTGGATCATGCATCGGCTTCGATCCCCAGGTAGATCTCTTTGACTTCAGTGCTTTCCATGATTGTTTGCGGCTCGCCCTCGGCGATCTTTTTTCCGAAATCGATAACGATCAGGCGGTCGACAACGGCCAGCAGGGCGTGCACGACGTGTTCGATCCAGATGATGGTGACGCCGGAGGCATGAATGTCCTTGATGGTTTGAACCAGTGATTTACACTCGGCTTCGGTCAGCCCACCGGCGATTTCGTCCAGCAGCAGCAATCTTGGCTTGGCGCAAAGCGCGCGCGTCAGTTCAAGGCGTTTTCGTTCCAGCAATGTCAGGCTGCCTGCAAGAACGTTTGCCTTTGGCAGCAGCTCGGTTTGATCCAGTACTTCCAGACAAAACCGTTCAGCTTGGTGCCCACGCAGCCCAGCCGATTGCGTGGCAGCGATCATGGCGTTTTCGAAAACGGTCATGCCCGAAAACGGCTGCGGGACCTGAAACGAACGGGCGATCCCTGCATGGCTGCGTCTTGCCGCGCTCCATTTGGTGACGTTCTGACCATCAAAGTCGATACGTCCGGAATTCGGTTTCAACGTCCCTGTAATCAGATTGAACATCGAGGTTTTACCGGCGCCATTGGGGCCAATCACCCCAAGTGCCTCACCTTGTTGGACCTGATAGTTCAGCGCATCGGCGACAGTGACTGCGCCAAATGCCTTGCTCAGGTCTTGGAGATTCAGGATTGTTGTCATGCTTCTCTCGGATGAAGGGTTCGGCGCCAAGATCGGCGCCGAACAATTGGTCAGCCCAGCAGCTTCATGTCTGCCGTCACCGGAACCTCGGGCGCGGTGCTGTTTGCAACGATCTGCAACTCATACGCGTCCCCGGACTTTTGCCACTGACCGCCGACCAGTGGCGTCTTAGTTACGTTGTTCATAGGCCCATCACCCCAGTTCACCGGTCCGACGATGGTATTCAGGTTCGTAGATGTGATCGCCGAGATGATCGAAGACGGGTCTTCCAGATCATCAGCCCGTTTGATCACGTCCGCGACGACCTCGAACAGAGCGTGTTTGAAACCAAGCGGTTGCGTCCACGGACGTCCCGACTCTGCTGTGTACCCTTCTGCCAGTTGTTTCGACGAAATGCCGGTCAGCGAGGACGAGAACGGGTGATGTGGAGACCACCAGACCTCGGTCGACAACCCATCGCCACGATCACCGAGCGATTCAATGACAGACGGGAACAACAGCGCCTTGCCGATCGTGACGACCTTGGGGTTGAATCCTTGCTGTGCGGCCTGGCTCCAGAACGTCGCGAAATCCGGCGGGATCATGTTGCCGGTAACGATTTCACATCCAGCCGCTTTAAACGCTGCAATCTGGTTTGAGAAGTCATCGGACAGCGGCTGATAACGGCCGGGATCGGTGAGCGTGTAACCGGTGGCGGCAAGCGGTTCGGGCAGACCCAGTTCCGCATCACCCCAGGCATTGCCGTCGGCATCGTTGGGGAAAAGCCCCCCCACGGTCTTGGCCACGCCGGTCTTGTCCCACATGTCGAGGAATGCGGCGATAACGTCTTCAAGACCCCAGAAGAAGTGATAGGTGTTCTCAAACCCTTCGCCCGGAACGCCGTTGCGGCCAAAGAAGTACGGCTGCCATGGGCAGTCGGTTGTGATGCAAGGAACTTCATTAATCTCTGCCTGATCGGCGACAGGGTTCACGGTGTCCGGCGTTGAAGCCGCAACGATGATATCGACCTCATCACCCAAGATTAGGTCAGCGGCGACCTCTGCTGCTCGGTTTGGATTGGACTGGCTGTCTTTTGAGATAATTTCGACATTCCAGGTCTTGCCATTGTTGTCCAACCCCGCCGAAAAGACCTGCTGAATGGCTTGCAGCACATATTCGTCGGCCTCGGCAAAACCGGCCAGTGGCCCGGTGCGCGGGCTGACATTACCGATCCGCAGCGTCGGGTTCGCGGCATAGGCCCGCGTTGCCCGAAGGATGGCCGGCGCAGCAATCGCCGCTGTGGCACCGGCTATGAAACCACGCCTCGTGGCTGTTTTGAAAATCCTTGTCATTGCGTCCTCCCTTCACCGGCCTCCCGCCAGTGTTTGATTGATCTTACAAAGTCTTCTCGAGATTCTTCAGATGCGTTGCGACACGCTGGCGAACTTCATCCGCCTCGCCTTCGGCCCACTTTCTGAACCCTTCGCCGGATTTCATGCCCAGCTTGCCCGCATCGACGAGCGCCTTGAGATAGGTTGAGGGGCCCTTGTGCGCCTCAAGATCGTGCAGCACGTTTTCATGGATATCGAGCGTCAGATCGGTGCCAACAAGGTCAGCGTTCTCTAACGGTCCAAGCACTGCCAACCGGCGGCCAAAACTGGACTTGATTACGGTATCAACCGCCTCTGCGTTGCAGATACCGTTTTCCACCAGGCTGACCGCTTCACGCCATAAGGCGTGCTGAAGCCGGTTTCCAATAAAGCCGGGCACATCCTTTTCGACCATCACCGGAGTTTTTCCGGCATCCTTCAATAGATCGTACATTGTCTGTGCAGTCTCTGAGTCTGTCCACTCAGTCTTGATGACCTCGACCAACGGGATCATATGCGGCGGGTTCCACCAATGCGTTCCGATGGCCCGGTTTTTCAGCCGCAAACCAGACATGATCTGAGTGATCGGCATGACCGAAGTATTGGATGCGAGAATGCAAGTCTCTGGTGCGTGCGCCTCGATTTCAGCAAATATCTCTTGCTTAAGTTCCAATTTTTCCGGCGCCGCTTCGAAAACCGCGTCCGCAGTTCGGACTGCATCTGCCGTTGTCGCAAAGACCTCAATCAACTTGAGGGTCTTTGTGATGGTCGCTTCGCCATCCCCCATCGCGGCCATACTGGTGCGAATGCGCTCTGACACTGTGTTCCGAGCCTCTTCCACAGGATCTGTGACGGCGACGTATTGGCCTGCTTTTGCCAAAGTCAGTGCAATGCCATGGCCCATCAGGCCTGCGCCAATCACTGCCATCTGCTGTTTTTTACGCACCATCATTTAGCCCGCCGTATATCCACCGTCGGCATGAAGGATATGCCCGGTGTAGAAATCAGATGCGCGCGACGCGAGAAACAGTAGAGGACCGGCAAGGTCTTCTGGCTCACCCAGTCGCCCCTTGGGAACACGGGTAAGGAAGCCATCGCGCACAGCTTTGGCCTCGTCGGTGTCTTCGAACATCCAAGCTGTTAAAGGAGACCTGAACACTGTCGGAGCAATCGCGTTGACGGTAATTCCGGTCGGCCCGAGCTCACACCCCAAGGCTTTGGTGATCCCGTTTACTGCAGCCTTTGAGGCGCAATACGCAGTATAACCAGCCGGATGGCCAAGAATACTGCGGGCGGAACTGACGAAGATGATCTTGCCGTATTCGCTGACCTTCATCTGTTTCGCAGCCGAACGCGCGAGCAACCAGCTTTGATTGACGTTGGCATCCATCACCGCATCGAAGGTTTCGGGAGCCATTTCGTTGATTGGAGCGACTTTGTTCATGCCGGACGCGACAACGAGAATGTCTAGCTTGCCAAAACTGTTGACCGCTTCATCGACCAATGCGTCGCATGACGCCTCATCGTTTGGGCGTGTGTTCACTGTTACAACAGTAGCTCCGAGCTTCTCGCACTCTATGGCAATCTCATCGAGCGCTTGTTGGTTGCCTGCTGCCAAAACCAAGTTGCAACCAGCACCGGCAAGAACACGCGCGGCCACCATGCCAAAAGCTCCAGAGGCCCCCGTGATCAGTGCGACATTGCCCTTAACATCAAACATCTTGAGTGGATCAGACATTCTATTCGTCCTCAGCTTTCTGGCGGGTACGGAATGACGACAAGCATCTTGCAGGTGTGGTTCGAACGGTTTTCAATTTTACGAACTTCGCCCGGCGCGATCGTGCAGCTGTCCATGGGACCAAGAGTAGTTTCGGTGTCGTCTACGATGACGGTCATCTCGCCTTTCAAAACCACGTAGACTTTCTCAAACGGAGTAGAGTCCGGCCCTGCCCCGCCCCCAGGTAAGAATTGGCTGAAACCGACCCACTGATTTGTTGGCCCGCCTTCCTCAAACCCCTGCAGACGAAGCCCATGGCACCCAAAATGGTTCGGTGCTTCATAGGGTTGGGCGTCTTGAAAACGCTTCAGGTGCATATCCGTCTCCGTTCAAGGTTAATGGCGGCCGCCAGCGAACTGGCGACCGGTCTGTGAGTGTTCAGAAGTCTTCGCCAGCTTCGATGCGGTAGGACTGACTCTTGTCGATCATCGCCACCAGGCGGATGATGCAGCCATCGCCACGGTCCCAGTTCCAAGGAAAGAATGCGAAGGTGCATCGCTTGCCGGTCACCGCATCAAGGTCACCTCCAACATTTTCAATTCCAAGAATACCCTTCGAGAACAGCATATTGTGCACCGGTTCCCATTCAGGGAAATCTACCTCCCACGGGGTTCCGCCCGACCACTCAAGATATTCCTTCTCAAGATGCGGCATGATCGGACCGTTTCGCTGCGGACCAATGGCCGTTGCCAGCGGGTGATCGTTCGCCTGGGTATCGTGGCCAACGACTTTCACACCCTTTTCGATCATCCACTCGGCGGCCGAAGGAACAAGACCTGGGCAGTAGGCGAAGTAGTCACCATCTTCGTACTGTTTGTGCCAACCGGTATTGATGATCAGAACATCACCTTTGCGGATCGCATGCCCACAGGCCTTCTCGAGGTCATCGCCTGTGATTTGCTCCCATTTCTTCTTGGGGACAGAAACCACCAGGCCCGAACCGAAGAAATGCGGCAGCGGAACCTCGTCGATGAACGGCGTTCCCTGAACAACATGTGCCGGTGCATCGATATGCGTGGTCACATGCATGGTCGTGGTAATTGTTTGCGACAGGACGCCCGACTTCGCCATGTAGTGTTTCCGGTCGATCTGGACGTCCTTGAAGTACGGCCAGTTGGGGCACTGGAACCCGTATCTGTGACTCAGGTTATGAAACTCCAACCCCATGTCATTGTCGGTATTGCCCTGGAACTCGATACCGCGGATTTCAACCATTGGGCATATCTCCTCTGTTCGCCGACGATGCGGCGTTTGTCGCTTTGAATCGTCTGGGTGGCCTCCCCACCTGTCCTGTATCATGATGCATGCGCACCGCAATGCGGTCAATATAAAACTCACATTACGGTTGACTTGCACCGTATCGCGATGCAATGTGGCTGGATATCCATACCGATATGCAGTGGCAGTAAGAAGTGCGAGGGTGACTTAAGTGCCGGAAAAAACTGAAAAAAGTGGAATTCAGGTTATTTCGCGAGCAGCTTCGATTCTGCGCGTATTGAAGGAAAGCCAATCTGGAATGAGCCTGGGGAAAATCGCCGAACGCGTCGACTTGCCCCGCTCTACGGTACAGAGAATCACAAGTGCCCTTGCTGAAGAAAAGTTTATTATTGCCGACGCCAATGGAAGCGGGTTGCGGCTCGGCCCTGAACTGAACGTGCTCGCAGGCGCAGCTAACTACAATATTGTAGAACACTGCCGGCTTCTATTGACGGAATTGACCCAGAAGACCGGAGAAACCACAGACCTCGCAGTCATGCGTGGTATCGGTATGGTTTTTCTGGACCAGGTTCCGGGAGTTTACCGATTGACTACGGTCTCCCAAGTCGGGGAGGTTTTCCCATTGACCACGACGGCGAACGGAAAAGCATGCCTGGCGAAACTCAAGGCGGAGGATGCCATCAAGCTCATCCAAAACGAGTGGGACCGAAACGGCGTTAACAGAAGTCTCGAAGATTTCCTGGCTGAGTTGGACAAGATCCGAAAGCAGGGACTTGCTTACGACCTGGACGAACATTCAGCCGGCGTGTCGGCAATCGGATTTTCCTTTGTCGACTGGGTTGGGGATTTACACGCGATCTCAATTCCCGTCCCCACGACACGGTTTTCAAGACAAAGAGCCATCATCGAAAAAGCGCTGCTTGAGACAGCCGCCAATATACATCAAACTTTTCAGTGAGCTCGCAACTGAGATCCGGCTTCGGTGAAATCGCGTACCCCAGTTGGCTCAAACGTCCACGATGGGCCCACATAGCCTCGGGACTAGGGTTTCTCGGCGAAGTAATGCACAGTTTCCAAGGTCGACAAGGTTGCAAGCCAGATAACTCGTTCCCAAGCCGTTAACTTATCCTTGTGCTAGGGTGCTTTGGACAGTGACACCAAAAATGCAGCTAAGTCTGCAACCTCCTGCTCAGTCAAATTCAACTCCGAGAGAATGGCTTCACCGTCGACGTGCAACCTTTCCGTATCAATTTCGCTGTAGTGTCGGATCACTGCTTCCAAATCAATCAGGCTGCCGTCATGCATGTAAGGCGCGGTTTCAGCCACGCCCCGCAGGCTTGGTGTACGAAAGGTTCCAAAATCAGAGTGACTCCTGCGTACACTGCGAACAACCCATGCACCTTGCTTATCCGGATCGTCGCTCCACTCGCTATCCAGTGTGTAAGCGCTGGAGAGTAAAAAGTTCAATCCACCAAACCTCCCCTCATCGACTCCGGTTTCACTCAAAAAATATGGTACGCCAGCGTCGTGGAATTCGTTGTTGGAAAACCCCGGGCCGTTGTGGCACAACACACACTTTCCGCGGCCCAAAAAGAGTTGAAGACCTCGCTGGGCAGGTTCGGGATAGTTCGCCGCCATAGCCAAATCGCGGCGTTCCAATGCATCACGAAAATCGTCAAACTGAGTCCGGTCCGTAGCCAACGTTTCCAAGTAGGCGGATAGAGTTTTGGCAGTGTTCACCAGCACGAGTTCTGGATCTTGTGTCTGGATGTCGCCAAACATGGCTTCAAATTCATCAATGTAGCTACTTTCAGAGATAGCTGTTTTCAGGCTTTCTTTACTGTGTGCCATCTCTTGTTCTTCGATGATCGGATGCAGACTAGCTGCCCAAAGACTGTCACTCTTGCCGCCCCATCCATACCACCGGAGACCAGCAAGGTTCCGCAGTGATGGAGAGTTTCGATCTAGCAAGACACGGCCGAGCGCTCGCGCCTCGAACGTTGTAAATGCCTGTTCTGGATCATGACAACTTGCGCAGGAAAAAGCACCGTCGACGGACAACACCGGATCGTTGAATAAGGCCGCGCCCAGCGCAATTGCTCTTGTATCGTTTGAAACCCTATTACTTGGATCCGATTGGAACGATGGCGGCCACGGCCCGAAGGGTAGCGTTTGTTGAATATGGTCTTCTGATAACAAGACCTCTGCACGCGCCGCATCTGTCAGAACAAACAACGCTGTTGTCACCAACACCTTCATTTTAGCATGACGTTAGAAGTGTAGGATACCGATCGATCGCCGAAGCCGACGTCAACTTGCAGTTCCCACAGACCCGGCATGTGAAACAGCATGTTATCAACTCGGAATAATCCATCGCCCAATGCGGTGACCTTAGGGGTATAGTTCAAGTCATGTTGATGAGCGGGCATTAGTGCATCAACACGCATCTCGCCTACGTCAGTATTGTCGCAAACGGTAATGAGAATGGAAAACGGTTGGGCCAATGGAATTTCGTCGACTGCCACATGCGCCTCAGGTGCGTTTTGAGTTTCCGAACCCATGCGTTGTCCTGTCGCTTCACAAGCAACAGCCGCGCCGGATGATACTAGAAACCAGAAAACCCAGCGGATCATTCTGATGCCAGTAAACGTTCTGCATTGGCATACGCGATATTGTCCGCGATCTGGTCTGGAAGCAAATCCAACCATTGGCGTGAAAAATCTGCATGAGAGCCGACGTAGTACCAACGCTCCGGGGCGAATGTATCTGTACCAACCATGAACTGATCAGGGTGCGCTTCGAACGCAGCCCTCCAATCCGGGTCGAGACGGCCGCGCGAGGCCATATCCGAACGAAACGCCAGATCGGCCCATAGCTTGGGATAGGTGTCTAGGGCATCGACCACACTGGCCGGGTCGTCAAAGCCAGAATGGGCCCACAGAACCCGAGCCTCGGGCCAGGCCTCAAAAATCAGGTCAACCGCTTCGCGATCACCGTGGTGGTGCAGAATTAGGTTCCGCTCCTTTGCCAGTGCGATCATACGCTGGATAACTGGCGTTTTAATGTCGTTTCCATAAGCGTGGAATTCACCGATGGCTTCGTATTTGTTCTTTGCCAGATTTGCTTCCAGATAATCGATTACGGTTTCATCATGCATCCAGGTGTTGATCTCACCGCGACGACGATAAGGGCGAAGGGCCGGAACAACGATGTCCGGCGCTGCGGCCAATAGCAATTGGGTACCATTGTCATCCGAGCTGGAAACCAGTGCTTTCCGCACACCTGCGTCCCGAAGGATTTTGGCCACTTGTTCGGGTGGAACCAGTTTGACGGCATCATGGCTGTAATGAATATGTGCATCGAAGATCGGTCGCTCTTCTGCGATCGCCGCTGCGCTGAACACCACTGCAACTAAAAGGAAGATATATTTTAACACTTCAAGCATCCTCAACAGCATTCAGACTCTGGCTAGCTTCACATCGAACTTTACGTGCAAGAAAGGTTCAGTGATCTTGCCAGAAAGTTCCATGCCTTCGGGAAATTCTGAAGCTGGCCGTTCAACATAGGTCATCACCAGATCGTCCCGTACACCAAACACTGTATCCTGATCCAGATAGGGATCATCGTCCGGAAAAATCTCAGTAACCAAAGACTGGTGGCCAGGCGCCCTGACGATAAAGTGCAGGTGCGAAGGCCGCCAGGGATGGCGGCCGCAGGCGCGCAGGATGTCCCCGACAGGCCCATCTGACGGCACCGTGTATTCAACTGGCTTGACGGTCGTGAATGCATACTTACCGTCGTCACCGGTGGTCATCAGGCCATGAAAAGAATAGGTGTCCTGTTCTTCATCCTGGCTTGCATACATTCCATTTGGCGCCGTTTGCCAGATGTCGAGTTCCGCACCGGCAATCGGATTACCCTCGACATCCCGGATAACGCCCTCGGCCAGCAGAACCGGCCCACCGTAGTGACGCTTCATATCACCACCGAATGGCAGTGGCGGTGCGCCAGAGACGTGAAAAGGCCCAAGAACGGACGAGCTTGTGGCGTCTGGAGTTGAATGGAGCATGTCCACGAGCGATGACAGGCCCAATACGTCCGAGGCCAAGATAAACTCATGCCTGTCTTCGGTTTCCGCAGCGGCACACCCTTCCAAAAATGCAATTCCCCTGCGCCATTCGTCATGCGTCAGGTTAGTTTCACGGGCGAAATCGTGGAGGTGCTTGACCAGAGATCCCATGATTTCACGCATCCGCGGATCGGTGTCTTTGGACAGGTATCCCATGAACACTTCGGTGATATTGTCTTTGGTGACAGAGCGCATCTTGGCCTCCTTAAATCAGGGCAAGGCTGAGGATCGGGAACTCGATCAGAATGAACAGAACGATTAGCATCACAAAGGCGAAGGGCAGCGCGCCCATAAACACGTCTTTCAGCGAGATGCGGTCGTCGTTGATCGTGGATTTGATAACAAAACACGATATGCCTAAAGGCGGAGTCAAAAGCCCGATTTCGGCTCCGACCACGGTGATGATCCCGAACCAGATCAGCGACATATCCAGCGCTTCGGCCATGGGCAGGAACAACGGGACAACAATCAGGATGATGGATGCCGTGTCGAGCAATGTTCCCAAAAACAGCATCAGCAAGACATATAGCAGCATGATCGACCAAAAGGACGCTGAATTCCCCGCAAGTAAGTCCTGCAACTGATTGGGCAGCCCCGCCAGTCCCAGCATGCGGCTGTAGATCGAAGCCGCAGTGATCAGGAACAAAATCGCCGCTGTGATATGACCGGTTTCCAGCAACGCGTCCCAGAACGCTTTTGGGGACATGGAACTGCGTAAGACCGCGATAATCAACGCGACAAATGCCCCGGCTGCTCCTGCCTCGACCGCAGTAAGCCAGCCGGTGTAGATCCCACCAAGAACGATAGTGATGATGCACAGCGTTGGTAGCGTTTTGGATGCGATCTCGCGGCCGGACATCCATTCTGTATCTTCGACGATCCGACCGCCTACGAACGCAGGTGTGAAACGGCCCATGGCCCAGATCGCGCCAACATAGGCGATCGCCAGCATGATCCCGGGAATAACACCCGCCAGGAACATGTCGCCCACGGATTGTTCAGCAACAAAGGAGTAGATAATCAGCATGGCCGAAGGCGGTATGATCATACCCAAAACCGAAGATCCGGCGACCACACCAACTGCGAAGCGCGGATTGTAGGCTTGTGACATCATCTGCGGTACTGAGACTTTGGTGAACACCGATGCCGATGCAATGGACGACCCGGTCACAGCGGCAAAGACCGCGTTGGCTCCGACCGTGGCCATTCCAATGCCGCCTTTGACCTTGCGAAACCGCATGGTCATGACTTCGTAAATGTCCCTGCCCAAACCGGCCTTCGAGACAATGAGCCCCATAAAGGTAAACAGTGGGATAGTTGCGAAACTGTATTCCATCGCGCTGTCGCCGACCGCCACTTTCAGCAGGTTAAGCGCAAGCGTGAAATTGTCCCGCATTAGCCAGATCGACACGAACGAGACGACGCCCAGCGCTATGGGAATGTAGACGCCTGCGTAGATCAAAAAGACGATGGCAACGACCGAGATCAGGCCAATCTCAATCGGCGTCATTCTGCGGCCCCGTCATGTTCAGGAGTGCGGATAAGTTGCGGGCGGTCCTGCGCCGTGACGACCTTGAGCAGGAAGATCACGCAGGCAAGCGCAGTACCGCACGCAATGACCAGTTTGACTGGCCACCAGGGTAATGTGAAAAGACCGGGCACTCCGAAGTAGTCCTGTGTCTGCCACATGTGTAGGAATTCAGGGAATGTCACATAGGCGATCAATGCCATGAAGATGGCCGAGATGGCATTGATGATGCGCCTCAGGTTTGCAGTTAGACCGGGGCGACGATGGTGCAGCAGGTTCAGGAACCCGTCCGAACGTGTCAATCGGTCCACTCTGACCACGTCTGCCAACTGCAGAAAGACGATCAACACGACCGAAAACTGAACCATCTCATAAGTGCCGCGCAAAGGGGCTGAAAACAGACCACGCGCGATAACATCGACATTCAGAACAACCACCAACGCCAGGACGACGAGCGTACCCAAAGCATTGGCGGCGATTGCTAGAGAATTGGCGACCCGCGACAGGCCAGCAACTGCGGTCTTCAGCATGAGGGGCCCCTTTCGTGGATCGCCGGACGGTTATTCGGCCGTCCAGTCACGCACTCCGGTGAAACCGGCGTCTTGAAGCTTGCCAAGGTAGGCGGCCAGCATTTCCGTTCCTTGTTCGCCGTTGTCATTCAGCGTCGCGGCCCATTCTTGCGCGACATTCGGCATGGCGTTTGCCCAGGCCGCGCGGTCTTCGTCCGAAACCTCAACGATCGTTCCGCCCGCTTCAACATAAGCATCCCGTGAGGCAGCAGCCCTGTCCATTGCAATACCGGCGACATGGTCACGGTAGTCGATGGCAACCGCCGTCAATACCTCTTTGACTTCGTCCGGCAGGCTTGCCCAATAGTCTGCATTAACCGTGATGGTTTTTGAGTTCACAGCACCCAGATCGGCCTTGAGCATATACGGGGCAACTTCAGCGATCTTGAACGTCTTCGCCGCTTCGGGCCACAGCATTCCACAATCAACCAGACCCGTCTGAAGCATGTTGTAGAAATCGGTCAGCCCACCACGCACACCTGCCGCATCCTTGATGCCTTCGAGATACCGCAAGTTGAGACCGGCACCGGCAATCTTGCGCCCCTCTAGGTCCGAAACGGAAGCAACCGGTTCCGTGCAGAAAATCTGATATGTGTCGAGCACAACACCCGTGGCCAGATACACCTGGTTCTGTGCGGCAAACTCGTTCTGCATCGCCGGGTATTCGCGTGCGATTTCATCTACGGCCTTGGCCACGGCACGGGAATCCGATGCCACAAAGGGTGTCGATCCCGAAATACCCTGACTGGGCAGCTTCGAAGAATGGAAGATGGTTGTGACGATGCCTATGTCACCAAGGCCCAGCTGGATTCCTTCCAGAACGCCTTTCGGCTTTACGATTGAACCGCCATAATTTTCTTGCCAGTTCATCTTGTAGTTGCCGGATTCGGCCAGTCGCTTGTCCACTTCCGGAATGAAGAAGTTGGTGAATTCTTTCACCCACAATGCCCGGTCTGGGTAGCCGTCGATGACAACGGCAGAAATAGTTTCTTCTGCTGCGGCGGGCAGCGCCATGACGCTTGCCAGAGCAGCTCCGATAAGGCTGCGTTTGGTCCAGATTTTCATTTCTCTCCTCCCAGAAAGTCGGGCCTTTTGTCTTTATTGATTTGTTTTGACCCAGTTGACGGTCAGGTCCGTGCCTGCCGCTTCAAATAGTTTTGCGATGGCGCAATACTTGGCTGTCTCTTCGCCCACCCGTGTCAGCTCCCCCTGACTGGCGGGCGTGTCACATTTCACGGTGAGCTCGATTTCCGGAAACGGAACATCGATCTCCTCCTCCATCAGGACACCGCGCCGATCCAACCGGCATTTCGCGTCGATTGTCACCGTGCCAAGATCAATTCCTAATCGGTGCGCATTCTTGTGCCCGATGACATTCGTACAGGCGATCAAGGCTGCCATTGCGGTTTCGGTCGGAGACGGACCAAGATTTGTTCCGCCGCGTTCGACGGGTTCGTCGACAACCACATCAAGATCGCGAATTGGGATCTCGGTACGCGCATGTGTCGGGCATTGAGCTGTCGTGCGGTAAGTCACGACAGGTTTCACTTTCATGGCCACAGGGTTACCTCCTCATGCATAAGAGCAAACCTTTTCGAATGGGAAACGTGGAAGCTTCTGGAACAAACCGGTCTCGTCCGCGTAGCCCAGATTGCAAAGAAAATTGGACTTGAGCGTCGTGCCAGCGAAGAACTCCTCGTCGACGATCTTGTTCGAAAAGCCTGACATTGCGCCGACGTCCAACCCGACAGCCCGGGCCGCAATCATGAAGTACGCGCCCTGCAGAGTGCCGTTTCGGTAGGCAGTGTCCGCTACGTATTCGGGTTTGTTTTCAAACAAGGGCCGACGGTCTTCGTGTGGGAAAAGAAACGGCAGTTCCTTCCAAAAGTCCAAGTCGTAGGCAATGATCGCCGTGACCGGTGCATCCATCATCTTTGGCACGTTTTTCGGCTTTAGCGACTTGGCAAGCCGTTCTTTGCCTTCAGGGCTCTTCACGAAAATAAAGCGCGCGGGCAACGTGTTCATGCTGGTCGCGCCATTGATCGTGATATCATAAATCTCTTCGAGTAGGTCGTCAGCAACCGGTCTATCGGTCCACGCATAGTGAGACCTGGACTCGCGCAGGATCAAGGCGATCGCGTCATCCGACAGACGTGGAATGCGTTCGCGCAGATCGCGATGATCTTGCTGCGCCT
Organism: uncultured Ruegeria sp.; assembly: GCF_947504215.1. Classification (GTDB taxonomy): domain Bacteria; phylum Pseudomonadota; class Alphaproteobacteria; order Rhodobacterales; family Rhodobacteraceae; genus Ruegeria. The sequence continues at coordinate 1,048,954 of NZ_CANNGO010000001.1, forward strand.
TGGCGCGAAGTGCCTCCAGCTCTGCCCCGGTCGGTGCGCTCATGCCGCAGCCACCCTTGATTTGGCGTCCTTTTCGTCGATGACCGGGCTGGCACAAATGCCGATGCCTTCAATCTCGATCTCGACGGTTTCGCCCGGCTTCAACCAACGGGGATTGGGCTTTTTGGCGTGGCCGACGCCCGGCGGCGTGCCCAACGCAATCAGATCTCCGGGCTCTAGAGTGGTATATTCCGAAATCGTCGCAATGACCTGACGAACGCCCCAAATCATATTAGCGGTGTTCGAGCTTTGCAGGATCTCATCGCCCACACGGCTTTCGATCTTCAGACCAGATGCTCCGTCGGGCAGTTCGTCCGGCGTTACGGTAAAAGGACCGATCGCGCCCGTATCATCGAAGTTTTTGCCAGGCGTCCATTGAACTGTTTTGCGCTGATAGTCCCGCAGCGACCCGTCGTTGAACACGGTGTAACCAAAGACATAATCCAATGCTTCCTCTTCCGAGATATGGCGACCTCGTTTTCCGACAATCAGCATAAGCTCGGCTTCGTAGTCCAGCTTCTCAGAACAGGCAGGCCGCACCATGGGCTGCCCAGCCGCCATGATCGAGTTTTTCCCGCGCATGAACAGCGTCGGGTACTCGGGGATGTCGTAACCACCTTCCTTAATGTGGTCCGTGTAGTTCAAACCCATGCAAATGATTGTGCCGGGCGAGGCCACGGGCAATGCCGGTGTGATAGACGACACAGGTACACTATCTGCAGCGGCGATTTTGTCAGCCATTGAGCCGGCCAATCCCGGCATACCTATCAAACCCATCAGATCGGAACCGATGGCAGGGTCCAAAGCCGTTAGATTCACTGCGTTTTCACCGTTTACGGCAAAAACCGCTGTGCCTTCCGAAGTTTCTCCCACCAAGTATTTCATTTTTCACCATCCATGTCAGTTCGCTTGATTTTTGCCGACTATTTTGCCATATGTCAAATAATATCGATATTCTTGGAGATCCCGATGGTTGCTTGGGCAGATTACAAATCAGAAGCGAAAAGCCGTGGCGCACTGGCACTGGAGCTTTATGTTGCACTCAGCACACCGGCCAAAGCGCCAGAGGACGTAAAGGCGTCACTTCCAGATCACTTGGCGTATCAGGCAGATCTTGAACGCTCGGGGCAGTTGGCTTTTGCCGGGCCGATGTCGGATGAGACCGGTGATCATATGCAAGGGATGGGCCTGATCATCTATCGCGCTGACAGTCTTGAGGCCGCGCGAAAGCTGGCCGAGGACGATCCCATGCACAAAAGCGGGGCGCGCAGCTTTGTACTTCGACGCTGGATGATCAACGAAGGCGCGCTGAACATTTCAGTTGGTCTATCGACGGGAACAAGCGCCCTCAGTTAAGAGCACCCAAGAGTTTGCGCCGCGAAAAAGGAAAAGTCGGATATGGACGCCATACTAGATACCGAGGGCAAAGAAACATCGGCCACTCATGGTGCATATCGAAGGTTGCGCGAAATGATACTGACAGGCGAATTGCCCCCAGGGCAGAAACTCAAGATCGAGCAACTCCGCAAGCTTCTGAACACTGGCGCTAGTCCGGTACGTGAGGCACTTAGCCTGTTAACTTCGGACATGCTGGTCGAGCGGATTGACCAGCGCGGGTTCAAGGCGGCACCGGTCAGCAAGTGTAATTTCGAAGAAATCCTTCTACTGCGTTGCAACCTCGAAGAAACCGCGCTGCGCGCGTCTATCGTCAACGCGGATGCGACCTGGGAGGATCGGCTTGTTTTGCGTCATCACCATATGAAAAGGGCCGGCCAAAACGGGTCACACGACTTCGAGGACGCGCACAAAGCGTTTCATTTGGCCTTATTGGACAATTCGAAACTGCCGTTGCTGCTACGGTATTGTTCGCAGCTATACGACCTGAACATTCGCTACCGTTATCTAGCGGCCGGCGGGTCGAGCTACAAAAAGCGAAACATCGCCGCCGAGCATCAGCTGATTATGGATGCTGCATTTGACCGAGACGCGGATGCCGCAACCCGGCATTTGATCGATCACTACTGTCGAACGGGTGAATACCTGAGCAGTCAGATGGGCTCATGATCTGCAACGGAATTCGTTTCTGGTCGATCTATCAGGCTCATGACCCATTGATTTCCGTTGTTCTGCGTGTTTGACCTCCGCGAGAACAAGCGGTGAACGTGTCTGATCTTTTCTGGTTGAACGACGAGCATATGTCGCATCTGGAACCCTTCGCTCCTAAACCCCACCGAAAGTCTCGCGTTGATGACAGGCGCATCCTGAGTGGTATTACCTTCATCAGTCTTAATGGTTTGCGCTGGCGCGATGCGCCGTAGGAATACGGCCCACATAAGACGCTCTAAAACCGCTGGAAGCGATGGAGCAACAAAGGGATCTTTGCTGAGATGCTGGCTGGCAGCCTGCCGAAGGTCGAATGGCGTCTTGGGGACCGCGGTTACGACGCCTACTAGTTCAGAGAAGCGTTGAAAGACAAAGGGATACGTGCCGGTATCCCCAGTCAGAAACAACGCAAATCAACTATCCGATACGACAAGCGGCACTGTAAAAGACGCAACAGGATCGAGATCATGTTCGGCAGGCTCAAGGATGGGCGGAGGGTTGCGACCCGCTACGACTGATGCCCGAAGGTCTTCCTGTCAGCAATCGCGCTTGCCGCTCTCGTCACCTATTGGGTATGAGTCCTGAGCCTAGGGTCATTTGAGATAAGGCTGTCGCGAAAAATGCAGTTCCAGAAAGCACCTCTCGGAAAGAAAATGCCTGGAATAGAGCAATTATCGATCCTGATGCCGATTAGTTTTGGCGCTGTTATCATCAATACGATGCCGATCTGGCTTGCAGAGCTTGCAGACCATCGGCAGGTGTCTGAACCCCTCGCCGGTGGGCTTGGGAGCTTGGTCCTTTTGACAGCCGCAGTTGCATGCGCGGTTCCGGCCCGGAGGAAAGCCGGCCTGTTTGTCCGGCTGTGTATCCCTATGGCACTCTTGGTTCTCGCGCTCGGCGAGCGATTGTCGATAATTTTCATTGGTTTGACCTGTATATTGCTTGGGGCGGCATTTGGTTTTGTGACGAAACGGGCGCTGCATGCCTTGCAACAAGAGGGCGACCCCTTGAAGCTTGTCAGCGCGGCCCTCTCAATTGGTCTTGGCTTTTCATTTGTAATCTATCTTGTGCTGTCTGCTTCTTCGCTGCGCGTTTTATGGATTTTGGTAACTGCATCTGTATGCCTGTTGCTTGTTAGGCCGCAGAACACCCCCAAAACCATCCGCTGCCAACGGCATGAATCTACGATCGATTTGCCGCTTGGATATGTTCCCTTTTTCATCATGATGGGCGCTTATTGGAGTTTTTTGGAACTATACGGCCAATCAATCAGCCCACAGGGCGGAATGGCAACGTGGCTTCTTTTCAGCCTTGTCACCGGTGCCATTGGATCATTCGTTGCTGGGTTGATTCCGCCCCGCCATTGGCGCCGGGTGCAGGCAATTGCATTGCTGGCGGCAGTTCTTACCGGCGCGGCAAGCTACATCGCCCCGCACATGGATTTTCTCGGCTTTACTATCGTGGCCAACGGGTTTTTTCTGTTTCTGTTTTTTCCGATTTACATCGCCTCCCGTCAGGACCGAGCACCCATGGCCATGGCGAGCTACTTGCTTGGATTTGCCTTTGGCGGCCTCGTCGGAGCATTTGTTTTGCAAATCGCAGGCTACCCAGGTCTTGGTCTGGCGATCTTAGCCTCTGGTTTTATCGCGGTGTTGTCGGGGCCAAATGGGCTCTTTCATCGATCTTGAGGCCAGCTTGGGCCCAGTGCTCAAGCGCAGATGCTACCAGATCTCCGTTCGCCTCCCACATCGCGAGCTCGTCCATGACGCGGGTCTCAAAACCTGGGAACACATTGCGCAATATGGCGGCTTCGCCGCTGGCAGCCGTTTTGTCGCCCGTTGCAGAATAGAGCCAGACAAGATGCGCGTGGTGCCAATAAAAGCCCGGCATCGGGTTCAGTTGAATTTCCAGTAGGGCTGCATCAAACAGACCGAGGCGTGCATATCGCCATGTCTTGGCAAAGTGATACCAACCGGGATGTTCAGGGGATAGCTCGATCGCTTTGTCAAGGAGCGCGATGGCCTCCTCCTCCCGTCCAATAAACGCATAGCAGTGCCCAATTTCAGATAGCACGTCCGAGTTGCCCGGGTTGAGAGCCAACGCTTTGTCCGCGGCTGCCTCAAACCCTTCGATGTCCCCAACATAGAGGCGACACATAGCGCGCGCCGTTTGCGCGAACGCATTATGTGGATCGGCGGCCACGGCTTTTTCCGCTGCGACCGTGGATAGAGCCAGCGCGTCGACATCAGCACGTTCGTTGACGTGGTAGCGGAATTCTTCGAGTAAGACGACCGCATAGGCAGCCCAACCGTTGGACGCGCCGGGATGACGCGCCAAAGCGGATGGAAGCGCCTCGCGCAGCGCGGCATGCAACTGCAAATCATAGGTGCGATAGTAGCGACGAAAGTCGGCGACTAGACGAAACATTGTCCAGCTTTCGTGAGGTGTCTTTTCCTGCTCTGGTCCGCTCGCACCTTGCGCCACGGGTCCGTGGGGCCCAGCGATGCGGGCAGCACAAAGCTGCGCAATATGGTCCTGCACGTCGAAGATGGACTGAATCGCTGCTTCACGGTCGATCTGTTCGGACACGACAACAGAACCCGAATGGGTCGAGACGAGCTGAACAGTGACTCGCAGCCGTGTCTCTGTGCGCCGGACACTTCCTTCCACGATGTAATCAGCGTGGTACTTGCGCTTTATCTCTTCCGGGTCGAGGGCCGCAGTTCGCGCTGCATCGGAGGTGGCCCGCGAAAGTACCATCAGGTCCCTAAAGCGCGACAGACTTGTGATAATCTCATCCGTCAGCCCATCCGGGATGAACCATGCTTCGGGGTCGGCGCTGGTGTTTCTAAACGGCAGCACCAGAAGGCAGGGCGCCGCCAGCGCGGGGCTTTGCGCTTCCTTAATATAAGTGACTTGCGTTCTCAGCCGAAACCCTACCCCATGCACGGTTTCGATGATCCGTTGCGCAGCCCCCGTATCGCCAACGGCGTGACGCGCCTCCTTGATGGCTGTCGAAAGCGTTGCATCGGTGACGATCCGACCGTCCCAGACCCGCGCGATCAAGTCGCCCTTGCTGACGATCTGATCGTTGGCCTCAATCAAGGCGCGCAAAATTCCGGCCGTCTGGCGGGTCAAGCGGCGCATATCATCGCCACGTTCGGCCGTCATCCGGTCGAAGTCGATTCTGGCATCTGAAATCTCGATCCTCATCGGACCGACGATACCCAAAGGCTTGATCGGGGGAAAGCTCGGGAAATCCTCAGATTCTTCTCAGGCTTTTCTCAAGCGATGGGTACTGCTGCCCACTAGGTCTTTTCCCAATGCGCCTCTCCGAGGCATCAGATCGAAAGGATAAACCATGAAGTATCGTACGGCTTTGCCACAAATGGCCGGCAAACAGATGATCACGGATGGTGGGCTTGAGACGACGCTCATCTTCTACGACGGGATCGATTTGCCGCTATTCGCCGCGTTCAAGGCACTCGAAACTGACGCGGGGATTAGTGCGATAGACGCCTATATGGCGCGGTTCGCCAAGATAGCGATCGACGCAAAGCGCGGCTTCATTATGGACACGCCGACTTGGAGGGCCAGTGCGCGATGGGCGGCCGAACTCAATATATCGCAGGCCGAATTGCGTACCATTCACCGTGAGGCGGTCGGCTCCTTGATCCGGTTGCGAGATCGTTGCGAAACTGACCACAGTCCGTTTGTCCTCAACGGTGTGATCGGGCCGCAGGATGACGGTTATGCACCGACAAGGGTCATGTCCGCGGTAGAAGCAGAGAGCTATCACAGGGCGCAGGTCGGCTGGTTCGATGAGTTTGGTGCTGACATGGTCTCGGCGATCACTATGACATATTCTGACGAAGCCATCGGCATCGCCAGCGCCGCAAAGACCCAAGGTATGCCGGTCGTGATTGCCTTCACTGTTGAAACCGAAGGGCGACTGCCCTCGGGCGAGTCACTGGCAGACGCGATCCGCGCGGTTGACGACGCAACGGACACCTATCCGGCTTACTATATGATCAATTGTGCACATCCGGAGCATTTTGTTCACGCACTCGACGGCGAATGGACAACCCGCATCATGGGACTCAGGGCCAATGCATCCCGAATGAGTCATGCAGAGCTTGACGCATCAGAAACGCTTGATGACGGGGACCCGGACGAGCTTGGCGCACTTTACGCCGGTATGTCGGCACGACTTCCGAACCTGACCGTGATGGGCGGCTGCTGTGGGACAGATCATCGTCACATTGCGGCGATCTGCAAGGCGACAAGCGCCGCCTGAAACACCGAAATGTGGGCGCCACGGCGTTCTCCCAAAAAGACAGCCGCATGCGGAAAGCGCCTCATGTGTTCTGTGATCTTGACTTGAAACCACTACGCAAAAGGATTTTTTTTGATGTTGAAATCTAAGCTTACCTCATTGGCCTTGATGGCCACGTCTGGCATGGCCGCCGCCGACGGAGCGCCAATGTCCTTTGATGTCGCCGAAGACCTCAGCCGATTTATCTTTGCGGCTGCACCGGTGTTTGATGATGGCATGCCCGCTTTTGGCAATGCCTTCGTCACCCAAGGGTATATCTACGAAGATGGCACGCTTGATGGAGGCGAAGAGGGTACGCTTTCAGATGGCAGCCCCGCCTTCCCTGACCAGGTGATTGGCCGCTGGACCTGCGACGGCTACTTTGTCGGTGATGGCGCGCGGACGACAAGTGGTGCAATGGTCATTACGCGGCAGGTTTTTGAGTTCGACAATGGTGACATCCTGATCAATCAGGGCGCCGAGTTGGCCGATATTGGGGTCGAGGCCCCCCGTGCAATCACAGGCGGCACCGGCAGCTTTGCCAACATTAACGGCGAAATGACCCAGGTGCTGCTCGGCATGAGTGATGGATATGGCGTGCGCCTGTCTGTCGAGATCCCGTCCACTGAACAGGCAGCGACACAGGATCCTTATGTAGACGAGACCGACCACATCGAGTGGGATTCCGGTTTTCCGGTCGGGCCACTCGATCAGGGTTGATCACGCCAAGAAAGAAGATGGCGCGAACCCCGTCGCGGGTTCGAGCTGTCCCAGAGCCAAGAGGAAAGAAAAGTGCAAGCTTTACAGAACTACAAGATCACCGCAGCTTCCGTCAATGAAGCTGAAGACCTTGCCAAGCTGATCGACATCGCCGGGGAGGGCATTCCGGCGTGGCTCTGGTCCAGGTCCGCAAGCAATGACAAATCGGTGCTTGGGGTCGGTATCGAACGCGCCAGGCGCGAAAGTGGCGGATTCTCCTATCGAAACGCGCGCATCGCATTTGCAAGGGAGGCTACGCTAGGAATGGTGTTGAGTTATCCCATTGATACAGCCCCGGAAGACGATCCTGATGATTTACCCGCTGCCATCGCGCCTTTTGTGGCGTTGGAACAGCTTTCGGTCGGCACGTGGTACATTAATGCCCTCGCGGTCTTTCCCCGTTATCGCGGCAGCGGGATCGGGACGACATTGCTTCACGCAGCCGAGAAACAAGCGCAGGCAGCCGGCTATGTGCAGATGAGCATTCAGGTTTACGCGCAAAACAGCGGCGCGGTACGACTCTACTCCAGACTTGGGTACGTTGAAGACGCGCACAGTCCTGTGCGAGACCATCCTTGTCAGCCATATTATACCGGTGACGTACTAATGCTGAAAAAGCAGATTTCCTAGTGAAGTGCCAAGAATGATTGGGAAAACAATGACAGAAACACTGAATCCACCGATGGTTCGATCCCCACAAAACAAAACATTCTCGATCTGTCTTGCTGAAATCCTGAAGGCAGATGTGAAGGACATCCCCCGCGCGTCCACCGGTTTGGGCTTGAACTATATTGGGTATTGGCTGGCGGCACAGAACCTAGCTTTGATCCCTGTCCATGAACCAGCCGCATTCCAGTGGGCTGGCTGGTGGATCGGGCGATTGGAAGGCGGTGACGGATATGTCGTGATGGCCGGAACCCCCTCCGGTGTCGCCTGGGTGCCGCCAGGTGTAATCTGTGGATCGGGTGAGGTCATCGAAGGGTGGGTAATTGCCCCACCGGCCCTTTCGTTTCCGTCACGAGGCGCCAATCAGGGAACTGTCGAGGCGATCTATCGGTTCGCGGATTCGGGCGCGCCCGGTGAAGAGCTGAAAAGTGCACAGCTCATCGCCGGCATCGGAATGGAAGGGGATCGTTATGCTCTGGGCAAGGGACATTTCCAAAGCGAAGGTCGCTGGGGCCAGGCGCTCACCCTCATCGAATCCGAGACCTTCGAGGCGCTCGCGTCCGAACATGGTGTCGTTATGGCACCGGTCGAGACGCGGCGGAACATCGTCACGCGTAACATTGATCTCAACGCCCTCATGGGGAAACGATTCCGCATTGCCGACGTTCTGTGCCAGGGATCACGGCTGGCTGAACCTTGCGCCTGGCTGCAAAGGACCACGCCCAAGGGAATGCTGCGCGGCCTTGTGCATCGCGGGGGGCTGCGTGCCGATATCCTGGAGGATGGGCTGATAGAAGCGGGAGATCCAATTCTACCAGATACTTCCACCTAATCCGAAGCAGAGCGCTCATGCCGCCCCGCCGACACGAAATGTGCTTCCTTGCTCTTGGCTGTTCGCTTCGGAGTTGGCGGTCATGGGTTGCTCTGACCTCGCTTCAGATGCCAGTGGACCTTTCGTAACAGATGCTCGACAGCGTTTTTCTTAAGCGTTCGACCAAACGCTGCGATGAAGTCAGATAATTTCATGCGTTTTAACCTGGGTTAATTCCTGACTGCTGCCGTTTGCATAGTTTGCGCTCAAACCATGGACGCAAAAGGAGTAACGGCATGGATATCAAAAACAAGCACATCGTTATCACCGGCGGCGCGTCGGGCCTGGGTCTAGAGCTGCTGCGGCAGCTTGAGGCTGACAACCACGTCTCTGTCATCGCAAGACCCTCTGCCGGGGTGGATCTGCTGCGCAAAGCTTATCCCGATGTGAGCATTTATGAGGCGGACCTCGCCGATCTAGATGCAGTCGAAACAGCCGCCGATGCATTGGCCAAGACGGGTCAGCCCATCGACATGCTGATCAACAATGCGGCGGTTCAATACACGCCCCGCTTCACGGATGCAAACTTCCGCTACGAGACGATACGCCGGGAAATTGACGTCAATTTCACCTCAGTTTGTGTGTTGGTGCATCTGCTGTTGCCCAACCTGATGCAATCGCCATCCAGCACGATTGTGAATATCAACTCTGGTCTGGCGCTGGCGCCCAAAGCGGATTCCGCGATCTATTGCGCAACCAAAGGGGCCTTGAACATCTTTTCCCAGTCGCTGGCCTATCAGTTAGAGGGCAGTAATGTCGGCGTGAAACAGGTTTTCTTGCCCTTGGTCGATACCTCAATGACCAAGGGCCGGGGGAGCAACAAGTTGGCACCGCAAGAGGCCGCCACAGAGATCATCGAAGGGTTGTTATCACCCCGTGCAAATATCGACGTGGGCAAGGTCAAGGCCTTGCGGTTGATTCAACGGATCGCGCCAAGCGTGGCCACCCGTATTATGAAGGCGGCCTGAAGAATGAAACCACTTATCAAAGTAATGCTTATCCTGGGTTGCCTCTTCGCGCTTACCTTTGTTGCGGGCCGGTTGCTTGGTATCCTGACTGTCGAAAATGTTCAAAACTGGCTGGAATGGGCGGCTCGGGTGGACCCGCTTGTGGTCGCAGGGATCATCGTTTTGCTGCTCTTCGCAGATCTTTTTGTCGCTGTGCCCACACTCACGATCACAATACTCGCTGGTTTTTTGCTGGGCTTCCCAATGGGGGCTGCCGCTGCCTTTACCGGGATGTCGCTGGCCGCGTTCTCCGGCTATGGGATCAGCCGTATTTGGGGTCAGCGCGGGATCACCTTTCTGGTTAAAGATGCGGATGACCGCGCGGCGCTGACCAACTCCTTCCAGTCCGGTGGGCCGTTTATGATCATGCTGTCCCGCGCCGTCCCAATCGTGACCGAAGTGTCCGCGTGTATGGCCGGCGCAACACGCATGCCTCTCGCGCACTACTGCATATTCTTTGCTGTTGGCACCGTGCCTTATGTCTTGATCGCGACCTATGCGGGGTCAATCAGCTCGCTCGACGATCCGGCACCGACTATCATCGCGGTGCTCGGGTTGAATGCTGTGTTGTGGACGTCATGGGTCGTTTTCAATCGGCGCGGAAAAGAGCAGAGTGCCTAAGACACAGCGCTCCCCTTCCCACGTAGAGCGGCCATTCATCCGCAGCGCAACATTTTGCAGTAAGGGCTGCTAGAAGACCTCAGAGGCAGCGCGGCATCCCGTGACATGATCCCGCATCAACGTCGGGATGTCGTTTTGGGAGGGCATGGCAGATCGGAGGATCAGTCATGGAAACATCAAACTTGCCTGCTATTCGCGCAGATCGTCCAGCCTGGAACAAATGACGCATCATTGGCCAGAAGTTACCACTAAAACCAAAACATGTTGGGCGACTATGGCTCAGCTTGAACTCGCAGAAAGCCACAGCGACCTCGCGCTGATTAACATGGCCATCGATAGCAAACTACGAGGCTGCGACCTCGTGAAAATGAAGGTTGTCGATGTGATGGCATCAGGTCAGATCAAAGAACGAGCGTCTGTGTTGCAGAGCAAGACGCAGAAACCAGTTCGTTTTGAGATCTCTGATGGGATACGGGCCTCTGTCGAGAAGTGGCTGGAAAATGAACTAATGGTTGGATCAGAGTATCTGTGGCCGGGCCGATTCCACAAACGCCTGTATGTTTCGACGCGCCAGTATGCTCGGATTGTCCGTGATTGGGTCACGTCTATCGGTCTAGAGGCAAGCGCTTACTGCACTCACTCGATCCGTCGAACCAAAGTGGCTCAAATCTACAAGAAGACAGGCAATCTCCGAGTCGTTCAGCCGTTGCTTGGTCATAGCAAGATGGATAGCACGTCAGATACCTCGGTGTTGAGCTTGAGGACGCTCTTGCGATTGCGGAAGCCATTGAAATCTAACATATCCGACCGTTTTCTCGAACGGCCCAGAGCTGCCCTTCATCTCAAAGCCAAACGCTGCGGCGCAGCTTCCCGAAAGCGGACGCTAACCTGTTCAAGCCTCACGAGAGAGTTGGTGATTGTAGCAAGCCAGGAAATACAGCGCCCAATTGATTTGTTAGCAGCGTGATATCGTCTACATCATCGTTTCGACTGCCAATGCGACCATCCGGTCTGATCCATAAAGCCGAGCGCACAGCAATACCCAACCGATTGTGACAATTCAGCTCTGGATCAATCAGTAGCGAATTCTCATTGAAATCAAGTGCTCTGTGCGCGGCAGCCCCTTCGGTGCTATGAGCGACTACGACCAGATCAAGCGCCTTATAGCTCACTGTGACAAGGTCAATCGCTGCTTTCACAAGTTTCTCGGCCTCTAATCCACCATCACTGATCAGAAGAAGGACCGTGTTGTACGGTGACGACAACGCACCTGTGAGAAAAACTGCAGAGCCGCTTGCTTTATATAGGCGTATGTCACCCGGCACATGAGTTCCGGGGCCGGGCCCAATCGAAGGCTGCTCTCCAACAGAAATGCTGCTGGCTGCATAGTTCCCCATCACTGGCTCATACCCATTTCCACCGTTTTTCAGATAGGCCCAAAAGTTCACTGCAAAGTGTCGAATTGCCTTGCTTCTTTCAACTGGATCGCTGGTCGACCAGAGGTCGTCGTTTTTTTGACCAACATCAATCATAGCGCGCCCTGCGGGGCGGCGTTCACTTTCATAGGTGTCTAAAAGAGCATCATCGGCGTGCCCAGAAACAACTGAGGCTAATTTCCAACCCAAATTCATTGCGTCCTGTATTCCGGTATTCATTCCCGCAGCACTTCCTGCTGACATGGCATGACATGCATCCCCGCAGATTAGCACCCTTCCAACTCGGTAATCAGAAGCTAATCGAGCCGAACATTGAAAGCTGACATCTGAAATCGGTGGGCCGAGGCGTACGCCTGGCGCGACATCGCGCAGAATATCATGCAACGAAGTCCAACTGTCGTCACAGTGGTTCAACGAAAGAGAGTATATTCTGAACGCCGATCTTGTCTGATAAATTGCGACCACAAGATGATCCAGATACAACATCCCGTGGTTTGCTTTGTATGGCCAACCTTCGATTTGCGCATCCAACACATGCCAGTGAAGGTCACTATCGTGGCCTTCAAACCCAATGCCAGCAGCTCGCCGTATTGTACTGTGCACGCCATCACAACCAATCAGCCAAGAGGTTTCAACCCTCTCTTCCTCACCGGCTCGGTTCTTCAAGACAGAGACGACTCCTGTCGGGTTCTGTTCATAACGCACAAACTCCAACCCGCGCTCGATAAGCACGCCCAGGCTCTCCAGCCGCGCAATCAGAATAGGGATCAGATCATCTTCGCCGAGATTGAGGTGCCATGGCCAGCGCTCATCAGATGATATAGCAAGCGCTGCAGTTCTGCCTTCAAAGGATTGCTCCATAGACTGAACCGGAACACCTTGCTCGAATATCTGATCAAGGACACCCAACTGCTCCGCTGCATAAAACGTTGACGGCTTCACTACAAATGCGCGCGGCGTAGTTGGTGCGGATGTATCGCGGTCGATTATGCGCAGATCAATGCCACGGCGCGCCAGTTCAATCGCCAGCACCAACCCGCTGGGCCCGGCACCAGAAACAAGTACGTCAGTCAATTGATCACTCCTTTTGGGGTTCTTTGCGCTAACCTGTGGAACTCCGCAAATACATTGTCATTTAATCAATTGTTACCAATCATGTTACTCTGATTAGGATTGACGCCCGCTTGGGGCTGCGAACAGTCTATTGGGTGTCGCAACCTTTTCTCATTCAATCCGCGTTTAGCTACCTGCCAAAAAGTGTTTTGCAGGTATTTTGGCGTAAGCCCCATCATAGAAAAAGTTCAACCAAACGGAATGACCGTCAGAGTAGATATCTGAAACGCCCCGGGTATCTGATCCTGCGCCGAGCGAATGTACACCGCCTTCCGTATCCAACTGCATCAGCTTGAACGCCTGGTGATCCTGATGCCCGCGGTAACCGCCGACAACTACCGTTCCATTTACAACCTCAATGGATTCAAGATTTCCAAATCCACCCGCCAGTTTTTCTGACAGACCGGCCTCATCCAATTCCGAGATACGATAAACAGCGCTATCCCAAGCGTCATCAGCACCCCATGATACCGCATAGATTTGGTCGTCAGTAATCTCGAATCTGGCAAGACCATTGATCTCAACACCATCCAGAGCCGGTTGAATATCACCAGCGTTTGCTGACACAGTGGCAAATCCTCCTCGCCCAAAATCACTGACAAGCAACGTGGCATCGTTCAGCACTTCAATATCGTAGAAAAAGACACCTTCTTCGTCGTAACTCTTTCGCCAATTGACGTCCCCTTCGAGGGAGAGCGAGATGACTTGATTGCCATCCACAAGGACGATTTGATCGCCAAGTTCAACCAACCCGGTCGGGTTGCGGAGACCTTCGCCGTCGGAAAGAGTGATGCGCTCATGTGCGCCGCTCGGTCCGAGCTTATACAGTCCACCATTGGTGGCTTGGGTTCCAAATTCTTCACCAGGTCCGCCAGGGCCGATAGAAATGGCATAGACGTCTGCCCCTAAAGGCAGGATTGCTTCGGTGAAGGGTGGCAGGCCGCTGACCAGGATCTCTTGTGCGGCAACAGGTTGAACAATCGTCAAAGTCATCAAGGCGCTCAAGCATTTTGTCATTGTCAAAACTCTCTTTGAAACGGCCTGCCGTCGAGGCCATGCTGCATTGGTCCACAACGGATGATCACGAACCAGAACTTGAGGATGGCTCGTGATCACCGCGTATCGGAGCAGCGTTAAAGGCTGATCTGCTCACCCCGGAAATACAGGCCAAGAGCCGCAACAACCCGGTCGATGGTCAGCGGGTCCTCATAGAATTGAAGCTGATTGGCGCCATCGATCCAGTGAAGTGTTTTTTGTGCCGAAGGGATTTTTTGATAGATTCGCTTCGGAATATCCGGACCGCTGGCGGCTTTGTCACCGTGGACCATGAGAACCGGCAATGTGAGGCGCGATGCCGCGTCGCTGATCTGCCAACCCCAAATACCCGCTTCACTCATTGCTGCAATCCGGTTTTCCCAACCCCCTCGGTGGAGAAACCACGGCGCTTCGTTGTCCCATGGCAGATACCAGTCTGCGACGGCCGTAGCTGTCAACAGGGCTTCGGTAGAACCGACAATCGGAATATAATCGACGGTGCCGGTCTCGGAAAACTTCGCGGCCGCCGCTGCTGACCGGTTCATGCGTGCCTCGACTGACGTCGCATCGCCGAGATACATGATCGCGGTATCGGGGGTCAGGTAGTGACCGGCAACAATTCCAAGCGATGCGATCCGCTCGTCCTGCGCCGCAGCTTCAATCACCCAATTCACCCCCTGACAAATACCAAGGAGATGGAGCTGGCTTTGGTCAATCCCATCCTGTTCAGCAAGGAAATCGACGGCAGCGCGAAGATCTTCGATCTTGGCTTCACCGGATTCAAACCGGCGCGGCTCACCTGAACTGGCGCCGTGATTGCGCGGATCAAAGATCAAGACCGCAAGGCCCTGTTGCACCAGCCTTGTGGCGTATTGAATTGGTGATTGCTCTTTCACAAACGCCACGGGGCCCATGATCGTTACCGCAGGACACAAACCTTCGCCTGCAGGCAGGAAGAGTTTGCCTGCAAGTGTTTCAGGGCCACTGGGGAATGACACATCGCGTACGTCGTACATGCCAGAAGCGCTCGTTTGTGCTGTGGCGTCCTTAGGTACGGTTACTGGGATCGCTGCCGCGGCACCCCAGAGTGCCATCTGCCCAGCTAAATTTCGGCGGGTTATGTGCATATATTCTTCTCCCTCAATCTCAGAGGATTGCGTGCATTGCCGAGGATGGAATTCATCGTTTATTCTATCAACCTCGGTGCTGAAGGCTTGGTACATCAAGATTTCTTGGCACCCTTGATCTTCGTTTTTCCAGCACCGCCACCTTGGTTTTCGCTTGCGTCGACGACGCCGTCGCCGTTCGTGTCTGCGCCATCGAAAATAATTCTGTGACGATCAATAAACGCTTGGGTCCGCTCAGTTCCCGCAGGGTGATACTCAAGCATTTCTTCAAACGTCACGACTCCGTCTTGGTTCAGGTCGTGCGTTTCGGTCGATACATCGGCATGCGCCATGGCGGCTGCAAAAACGACGCTGCCGGCTGTGATAGCCAATTGGGCAAGTCTCATGGGGGTTCCTCATTGTGTTCAGTTTCGATGGAACCTAAATGCGCGCAGCTTGACATAATTAAAATGACGCAACTAGCATGCTGATCATGCAAAAACCGAATGATGAATTGGCTTCGATGGATTTTCGCGTTTTGCGATTTTTGCGGATCTTGTTGCAGACCGGCAGCGTGACCCGAACTGCTGAACTGCTTGAGATCAGTCAACCCGCGGCAAGTCGCATTCTTGCACGCATTCGGGATCTGACTGGCGACCCATTATTAATCCGAACTCAGGCAGGGTATCAGCTGACGGATCACGCCCTGTCGCTTCAGGAACCGGTGCTAGAGGCGATCCACGCGACCGAAGCGGTTTTTCTGCCACCTCGGTTTGATCCTGCCCGTTCAAGTCGGCGTTTTAGGATCGCTGGTACCGACTATGCTGCGGCCTGCATCATTGGGCCGCTTGTCGATCGGCTGGCGACGGCAGCGCCACATGTTAGAGTGGATGTAACACCATTGGTTCCAGACAGTTTTTCGGATATTCAAGACGGCGAAATTGATTTCGTCTTTTACGCTGGACTCAAGGTGAAGGGTGATCTGATTGTCAAAAAACTCTTTGCAGACAGCTACGTCCTTCTCATTCGTGAGGGTCATCCATTGCATGAGCTTGCTGCGCAGAAGGGCTTTCTGGAACCACCGGATATCACACCGTACCGACAGATTGAATTCAGCTACCCGACGGTTGATCGGTTGCGTGCGGATACCGTAATGCGCGCGACCAGCAATGACGACCCAGCAATGTTGTCTGTACCCTTCTTCACCTCTATGCCTTTCCACGTCGCAAACAGTGACGCCGTTGCAGCCGCTCCGTCACGCTTGGGAGTTCAACTCTCCTCATTCTCCAGCATCGTGTCGGTTCCCTTCAGGTCAGGGGCGGAATTTTCTTACTACCTGCTCTGGCATGAGCGGGGGCAATTCAATCCAGCATTTCGTTGGTTTGTGGATGAGGTCATACAGACCGTCACTCAGCAAACTACGTCCTTCGGAAGAGCTTCGGAGACGGTCGAATAACCAAGAGGGGCGCATCGTTCATGCCGTCTCGTAGTCGCTTTTCTAAGCCAAGATTCGGCCCATTCCGGACTTTGAACCGGCATTCAAGATGCTGCGTTCGCAGCCCACTTTGCGGTCGTTTGCTGCAAGCGCATAGTTTGACTGCTAACGAACACACACATCGCGGACAAACCAGACATCCACTTAGGGTGGGTTGCGATACTGCATCTCGACTTGCGTGATTACCCGAATGCAATTGTGAGAATGATCGATCATGGATGTCCTGAGAACATCGGATGAGAGATTTCTAGCTCTGCCCGGCTACAATTTCGACCCGAACTACGTCGAAGACCTCGAAGGCTACGAAGGTCTTAGCGTGCACTACGTGGATCAAGGCCCGAATAACGCACCGCGAACATTCCTGTGCTTGCCGGGTCAGCCAACTTGGGCCTATCTTTTTCGACGGATGATACCCGTTTTTACTCAATCTGGTGCGCGTGTCGGCGTGCCGGACTGGTTGGGGTTCGGTAGGTCCGACAAACCCGTCAGTGACGCGTTGTACAGCTTCGATTTTCATCGCGATATGATGATCGCCCTTGTAGTGAAACTGGACCTGAAAAATATCACGCTGGTGGTACAGGACTGGGGCGGCATTCTGGGATTGACCCTGCCAATGGATCTTCAGGATCGGTTTTCCCGTTTAGTCGTTATGAATACGGCACTGCCGACCGGAGAGAGCCTTGGGGACGGTTTCCAAAGTTGGAAAGACTATGTGGCCAGCCGACCGAACCTAGATTGCGGCGCGTTGATGCAGCGGGCTTGTCCACAATTGAGTGAAGCCGAGGCGCTTGCGTTTGAAGCCCCGTTCCCTGATCAACGGTACAAAGCCGGTGTCCGCCGGTTCCCCCAAATGGTGATGATTGAGCCGGGTATGGCCGGTATTGAAACAACAAAGCGCGCCCAAAAATTCTGGCAAACAGAATGGGCCGGGGAGAGCTTCATGGCAATCGGAGCGAAAGACCCAGTTTTGGGCGTACCTGTGATGAGCAAGCTGCGCAAAGTCATCAGAGGTTGCCCTGAGCCATTGGTTTTAGAAGAGGCTGGGCATTTCGTGCAGGAATGGGGCGATCAGGTCGCAAGTGCAGCTCTGAAGCATTTTGGTGACGCATCATGAATTGAAGCAGTAGAATCGACCGCGACGTTGCGCTTAAGGTCGGCCTCGGGCTCGAACCGGTCATCTGACGGTTCCAGTAGGTCATCGAGTCGATTCAGACGGCATCAAGGTCAGCCTATGGGACCTTGCGGACCTTCGACGCGTTGGCAATCTGTTGAGCAAAACACGGGATAACGGCCACAGAGCTGCCGTTCTCCGCGTTTGCAGCACCAAGCACAGTAAATGGCAGCTATGCGCAGGAAGCGGATTTACGTCATGGTCAATCGGATTGACTTTCACCTGACGTAGCAACATAAGAGCGCATTGGTGAATTCAATTCGTCGTCGCGATGCTGCCGACTTCGAGAACCAATGGTCTTCAATAAAATTGTAGCATGTACTCCTGCTGTGACGGTTGTCGGGCAAGGGGTTCGCGATGAATTCGTTGCTCCAACGTGTCGGCGTTGGCCACTTACCGAGTGTCCGACATTGTTTCGCACAAAAGGAAGGCTGCTCACTTGCTAAATTGGCTTAGAAGCTTTCGGTTTGATGACCGATAGTACAGACATCTCACCCCATTACGGCCTGCCTGCAGCCGAACGCATGTGGTTGGGTGCGACACGGCTCTTTGCTTGTCTAAGCTTCATATTCTTTTTCGCTCTTCCTGTAACGCCAGTGTTGGCGCAGGCTGTTCCAGCCAACGCGCGCAGCGACAACGGTGGTGAAGGTTGGGTCTGTGATGACGGGTATGAAAGAGTTCGAGATTCATGTCGAAGCACCATTGTGCCAGACAACGCCTATCTCACCGGCAATTCCTATGGTCGGCGTTGGGAATGCAATCATGGTTCCCAACTTATCGGCGAGCAATGTGAACAGCTTGATGTTCCTGATAACGCTTACACTACATCGACAGGCGATAGGTGGAGCTGTAATCGCTTATTCCGCCGCATCGGAAACGAATGCGAGGAAATCATAGCCCCTCGAAATGGCTTCATTGCGACCCGATTCGGTGTTCAAGAAACTCATTGTGAATGGGGATTTCGGATGGAAAGTGACGAATGTGTCGAGATTTCGGTTCCGAAGAATGGTCGCTTGACAGACAGACGCAGCTCTATGGGTTGGGTGTGTCTGCGCGGCTTCACAGCAAGCGACGCAAGCTGTATCCCACTCAACATCCCCGAAAACGCCTACTTTTCCGAAGAATCTCAATTCGGGTGGGAACGCGAGCGTGGATTTCGCGCTGACATGGACAAATGCCAGCCTGTCATTGTTCCCCAGAATGCCCATCTCAACCGCAGAGGTGATGGATGGGCATGCAATCGACCCTTCATACGTCAGTTGGATGCATGTGTTGATGATTAGACGAAGGAAATATCGCGGGCCAAAGGGTCTTAAACAGCCTGACCAAGAGGGACATGTTGGTGAACCATAAATCTTTGGACGAGAAGCTGGGCAAAAGCCTCAAAGCCGATATTGCACGACGCAGACTAACGACGGTGAAATATGTCATTGGTGTTGGAATCTTGATTGCA
This sequence comes from uncultured Ruegeria sp., assembly GCF_947504215.1. Classification (GTDB taxonomy): domain Bacteria; phylum Pseudomonadota; class Alphaproteobacteria; order Rhodobacterales; family Rhodobacteraceae; genus Ruegeria. Next base: position 1,068,144 of record NZ_CANNGO010000001.1, read on the forward strand.
GCCATAGTCGTCGTGTTTCTTTGATGCGCAAAAGGGATTTCCAAGTGACACTCCAAAACTCTACTAAGATCGACCTTGGCCTGGAACAACGGGCTTTTCAGGACCGCAGTGTTCGAAGAAAACGCGGTGCAGACGTATCCGGGATTACAGAAGAAGAGTACGGTAAATACTGGATAAAAGCCGGTGTGCTGAGTGGAGTTTGCGTCGCAAGAGCGTTCCCCAAAAAGCCGGCAAAAACCCAGACCATGATAGCTGATGCAGTTGGAGACACTCCCGAGAAGGCTATCCGCGCATTGAAAGAACTGCTCGAAGAGCGAGACAGGCAGCGTACTCAGAAGCGTCGGCTAGAAGAAAACTCTGGGACATATGTGCCCGGCGAATGGGAATATGTTGAGGCATTGCACCAAGTCAGATTTTCCGACGCCCAGGTTGCAATGCTCAAAGCCCTTACAATCGCGGGCAAGGAAGGTTTGACCATCGGTCAACTCACGAGCACCGCAGAGTATAAATCTCGCGAAACCGCCGTTAAAGCGTTCAAAAATACTGGGTTAATGATTGCAGAATATCTGGAAATAGAGCTCATTGAGACCGGAGCCGCGCGTGGAAATGGCCTAGCTCAGGTGGTCGCCTACTCTCACATCTGCAATAGTGACGAACCTGCTACCTGGATCATGCATCCGGAGTTGCGAAATGCGGTTCGTGCGGTCTTGGGAATCCGATCCAACGCTTGAAAGGATACCTTACGATCCATGCTTGAGAAAAAACCTTACCCGATTGAGCAAATCTATGTTCCTGTGAGACGAGCGAAAACACTGGATCAGCAAAGAGTCTTAGAACTAGCAAAGGACATATTGAAGAACGGCCAAAGGACTCCAATCCAACTGCGCATTGACGATAAGCGGTTTGTTTTGATTGAAGGCCTTCATCGTCTGGAGGCCATTCGAGCTCTCGGTGGCGATACAATAGAAGCATATCTCGTGCGCGCGAGGATGCACTGAGGAGCATGTTTGTTCGGAATTTGGCAACTCATAAGACTTCGTCAGATAGTATTGACGGTCTTTCAGGGTCTCCAACGCAATTAATGGCTGTTTGGTCGAACTTCGGAAATGGCCGCCTAACCCGACAACCCGCCGAATGCTCCAGCAGCGATCAATTTGCGGCACAAAGGATACTAAGGGTCCTTGTGAACCGACCGAACTCGTCGCAGAGAATAACCGCAAGGAGCCCAGTACCTACGTTTCTTCGCAACTCTACAAAGACCATTTCAATGCGGAGGAACAAGCTGGTTCGGAAAACACTGGCGCGGTGCGAATAGCAGTTTCAATGCTGGTGAACGGTCAGTTAGCGTACCGTCACTTTGATTTTGGTTCCTGCAACTTCAATCGTCTCTCGACCTTTCTTTTTCGCGGTAAATATGACCTCAACCGCTGGAGTCCATCCGCCACACGTTCGACTTTTCGTCACGCCCCACTTTCCGTTGCTTAAGATACCAAGCTTTGTGTTTCGTGTTCGGTTTGGATCGACGTTGTTTGGTCGGCTACCGCACTCGCCTCTGTATCCATTCACTACAACAGATTGCCCGACTTTCAGGTCAACTGATCTATGCGTGGGAATTTTATTGTTCGGATCGGCGCTAACAACTGAACCAAGTATCACGCAAACTAAGACAATGGTGCGGAACATGAACCTTCCTCCAATTAGCCAGTCCACAATAAGAAGGCTCGTCATTCGGTCAAACATAAAGGCTATGACCTGCCCACCGCAACGCAGGCGGTCGCGATATGCTTTGAGTCTGATGGAGCGGGAGGAGATATCCCGGGGGCTTGTCGCACGGCAGTCGCTTCGTTCAATCGCCCAAAGTCTGAACCTGTCGCCGTCGACGATCAGCCGAGAGGTTCGCAGGAACGGCGGACGTCAAACCTATCGTGCGGCCCGCTCAGACCAGCGCGCGTGGGACTGCGCAGCGCGGCCTAAGTAGTGTAAGCTCTCGTTCAACGATCCTTTGTGCCACTTGATTGCGCGCAAGCTGCGCCGGAAATGGTCACCTCAGCAGATCGCTGGTTGGCTCAAGCGCAAGCATCCTGACCAAGAGGAAAGCCGTGTGAGCCACGAAACGATCTACCGCAGTCTTTATGTTCAAACCCGTGGTGTTTTGAAGAAGGAATTGCAGGAATGCCTACGCAGTCCCCGTGCCATCTCAACCTTCTTTCGGAGCTTCATCGAGATTTCGTATTGCTCGGTTTTGGCAATGTCGCGGGCGACCTGGCGGGCGTCTTCGTGTTCTTCGCGGGTTATCTTGCGCGCGTCTGCGTTGGGGCAGCACTTGGGCTTAATCGTCATACTCACAGCATCGGCCATTTAGGCTAGATGGTTTTGAATTCGCACACCGCCCAGAGCGGACCTTGGACCCGCATACCCATCGCTGCAGCGCGGCCTGTCGTACCAGCCGCCCTGCACATGCAAAATGTCAGGCCAGCCAAATTCGCAAAATACGTACAAAGTTAGCATTTGCTACGCTAACACCAATGACCGCTTTTGGGTTTTATGACCCAATTTCTCCGCAAAACCCACGCCCGTAACAGTCTATATTGCTGGCACCAAATAGATATGTTTTCGGTCGAGCTAGTGCCGCAACCGAGGTGCAAATAGAGAGCCAAGCAAAAGCCAGATAGATATCTAAAACTCATCAAATTCGGGGACATTGCCAAGCCTAATGATGAAGCTTGGCGACCCGATTTCGCCACTGTTCGCGTCCTCACTGACCATGTAGGCATCGGCGCCAGTGCAATCGTCGGATTGCGCTTCCCTTTCTGCTCTGTTTTGTGCCTCCGCTGCCATGGAGTATTCAAATTGCTTGCCGATTTTCAAGCGTCCTTGCCCTCCGCGTCCTGGCTTCTGTTCCACATATGTCTGGCAGATATAGTGAACTTTTTCTGAGCTCTCACCTGAGAGTGTCATGGCAATATCCTTGAAAAGATTACGAGCGCTGCTGATGCATGAGAAAAGTAGCGGTCGCTATCCGCTTTGTTTGTGTTCCGCTCATTCAAGTTGCGCGAAAAAGAGGGCCAACGATCCGGTCACCGCTTTTTGACGGGCTTCGAGGGACAGGCTTCAGATGTTGTGTTCGCATCCCTTTCGAGCCGAGTTTTGCGAAGCCGGGCGTTCTTGATCTGTCGTTGTTCTGCTTCTTCGTTGACCATTTCCCTAACGACCCGCGTTGTTTTGTCCATCGCTGTTTCCGCCTTGGGAGCGTGTGCATTGAAGACAGTTCTTTTTTTCAGCTTTGCCAATGGTTGTTCTCCTATCCGTTTCCAACGGCGCATTTATCAGTTGAGTATTTCAAATCGATGCCAGGTGATTGCCTGGTCCTTGAGAGACGCGCACGTGTCGTGAAGGACTGCGATGGAGCAGCTTCGTCTTGACGTCAGGAGCGGACATAGCTTTCATCAACGCGCTATAGTTCATTTGGAACCTCATTTCCGATCCTACGCTCTGCGTCGAATGGCATGTGCTGATGACAAGATGATCGCTTGTTGCACCGATGAGTCTGTTTCTAGGAGGCATCGAAAGCCCAAATACGTCCGTATCTTGCTGACCAATGGCGAGGATTAATTGTGTGCTCTGTCCGCTTTTTGGGACAAGGTGAAGTTTTTTGAATACCGGGTCGCAGATGCTCTGAGGGTGAGATGCAGGTTTGGACCCTGTTTCAATTACCTCGGCGACAAGCGTAAAGGCATCCGTATACAGCCCGCCTATCTGATCCCCGGAAACCGGATCAACACCGAGAAGTATTGCTTCCCCCAGCCTTAGATCGTTGATGCGACCAGCTGGGTGTCCACTTAAGGCCCAAGGAAGGTTGGCCGAGTTACCGCCAGATACCGTCTGAAGGAAGAGACCACACTGTCCCTCTGTGTCATTTGCCAGGACAGACAAGGCGTCCATGTCCGCAGCATTCGGGGCATTTCCGCTTAAGCATGCAAAGTTTGCTCCGATGCCCTTCAGCGCGACACCAGGCATGTCCACCACTTTCTGTGCAATTGAGCCGAGGTTTTCTGGCATGATCCCTTCGCGCAGATCGCCCATCTCAACCATCAAGATAATGCCGTGAGTACAGTCTTTCCGGATCGCGGCGGCAGCCAGAGCAGTAATCACGAGGATCTCTGTGTTGTAGCTTGTCTCACAGTACTGGACGACCTGATCGACCTGGCTCAGCGTTGGTGTGCGGATCAAGGTGACCGGGCATGTCAAGCCCGCATTGCGTAACTTCCGCACGTTGCTAAGACGCGCTTCTGCAAGTCCCACAGCGCCACCGTCCAGCATGGCCCGAGCGATGGTTGGATGCCCGCACACTGCCTTGGTCACACCGGTGACGCTGATGCTGCGTGTCTTGAGACGCTCGATCACAGTCTTCGCATTGTGACGTATCTTGCTCAGATGTAGCTCAATGCGGGGGGTGCTCATATTGCAGCCACAGGTGTGGGTTGATGTAAACCAGGATAGGCGGCGGCAACCATTGCAAGCAAATGCGATGCTGGCCGGCTGAGTACATCCGTTACAGGCAGCCCGAGTATTTGTGACTGTGCGGCAATAGTGTCGGTAATCTCGGCCTCAGACATCCCCTCGTGATTGAGCGTGACGCCGATGACTTTTGTGTCAGCAAACGCTTCGATGAGGGCAATCTCACTTGCAGGCTTGGGCATTGGCATATTGGGAAAATCACAGCGATGTGCGCGCTTTGGAGCGTGCTGAAGGATCACGGCGTCCGGCTGGCTGCCCCGCAAGATAAAGGCGGATGTGCAGAACGCCGGATGACTCAACGCCCCTTGACCTTCGATCAATATGACATCGGGCTGTTCACCCTCGGAAGCGTCAACAATCGCGCCTTCAAGCTCACCGCAACAGAACTGCGGCGGTACGGCATCCATTGCCACACCATATTTTGCGCCCTGCATCAAACCCGTCTGGCCCGTACCAACAAGAACAGTCTTGATGCCTCTTGCATTCAAGGCACGGGCCAAAACGGTCGCTGTTGTCCGCTTTCCAATGGCGCAATCCGTCCCAAGAACCGCTACGCGCAGCGCTTTCACATCTGCAATACTTCCATCGAACAGGCGCATATCCTTGCTGGGTTTAGGTTTTCGAATGTCTCGAATGGTGACTTTGCGTTCGGCCGCAAAAGATGCAATATCTGGATCATCGCTTAGATATTCATGCAATCCACTGACGATGTTCATACCTAGTGATATAGCATCCTTAACGACGCTGCGATCCGTTGATGAGAGTCTCCCCGAAGATGGTGCCATCCCGTAAATGAGGGTGTTGGGGATCTCCGCTTCATGGACGACAGCAGCGTCCAGACTTCTGAAGACCGGAATGTGGTTTACTGCATCGTCAAGAACCCACCCACTGTCTTCGCCGTCGTGGTCTCTATCGATGACAGACAGGATCCTGTAAGCCTCTGAATGACGAACGAGGCCATTTGCAGTTTTGCCATCAATTTTTGCGAAGTTACCTTGGCAATAGATAATCGCAGTTGGCGGCAAGGCGATTTGAGTGGCAGAGGTTGATCTTGTGTATTCGTCGCTGTTCAATGGCGGCGCTTGTGCACCGCTGACGGGACGACGTATAGTGTTTGCCGCGTTAAAGTCGGTTTTCATGATGTTTCCTTTGTGTGGTCGACGCCGAAGGCAACGCTGTCGCCACCATCGGGTAATGAGATCGAGAATGTCGTGCCGCGCGCTCAGTTATCGAGAATGCACAGACCTCTAGACAATTTGAAATTTTTGTTGCAGTTCCAACGGTTTCCGGACCTGCCAAGATGGGCATTCGCAGGGAGGTCTATTGGTTCGCAGCTCGCACCAGAGGTCGCGTATCCTCGCTCGCACTTCCACCCCGTGCCGTAAGTTGCATCGTCCAAGTAGGCATGTTCAGGGATCACAACGGCAGCGCACGAACCATCCTGTTCAAAGAACCCACGTTCGCATGTCCAGGGCTGGCCATATCCTGATGAATTCAGATAAGCGTTGGCCGGGACCGCAATTGCGACGCAAAGGTCATCCAATGCTTCAAACCCACGTTTGCATTCCCAAGCGGGCCCATAGGTGGAAGCTGCCAGGTAAGCGTTTTCGGGCACGGCAATTTTTTGGCACGTGTCGTCGACTTTGAGAAAACCGCGCGAGCAATGCCAGCGCTCACCTGATGGATCCAGAAATCCACCATCAGGTACAATCACCTCAACACAGGCAGTACCATCGTTCTTGCGGAAACCATGAAGACATTCCCAACCAGAACCATAGGTGCGGTTGGTCGGATACGCGTTTGCTGGCACTATGACAACGGTGCAGGCGTCGCCACTCAGCCTATACCCGGTGTTACATTTCCAGCCGTCACCATAACTCCTTGCAGTGGCATTTTCAGGCACAGGTTGCGATGTGGATTGAGCATGTGCAGGCGTTGAAAACAGAAGCAGAGCACAGATTGGGAGCACAATCAGCGCTGCCATCATCTGAATGCCTGGTGACAGATGTGCTTCCCAAATCGTCCTACAGAGTTGCGGCATTGCCTCTGAGTTATGATCCATCCAGCTCAAGCCCCGCGATGCAGGCATCTGCAAGGTCGCGGCTTGGCGTATCCGACCCCGGCAGCGTAGCCCAACCCGTATCCATCATAGCCTTTCGACGACTGAAGCCAGAGGCCTCTTGGAGGGTTACGATTATTTCTTCGCGTCTGGGGTCAGCAGCTGACCTGTTCAGGCAAACCGGCACCATCGCGAGCGTCACTTCTTCGCTTGCATGGTCCTTCGCCAATTCTTGAGCGCTACCGCTGGTTGTCCAACCGCCCCAGGTAAAGCCAAGGATTGAGACCGCAATCGCACCACACAAAGCACCATAGATGCCTGGTTTCGTCCATTCTGGAAATGTCATTTTAGATCCTCTGGCGGAGAAAGCGCCGCCTCGCTGTTTTGTGTCTTTTTGCGCAATCTTGGTCTCGCGCCAGGGCCATTCCCAAGGCGCGATGACCGATAGGCGCAGTTCGAGCTACTGAAATTTCATTTGATCAACAGTTGCGTTGTGGTTCCTTGGCAAGCCATCGGTGCGTCTGATCACCATAAATGGATCAATTAACGCCACACGCGATGTGGTCGTGCGCGAAAACATCGGCAACCTTCCCAAACATCAGATCCAAGTAGAGGACGTGACAGCTGAATTTTCATGATGGAAGAACTTAGCTATCTCTGGCAGGCTATGCGCCTAGGCCGCAGAAAACCAGAACCTTAGTGGGTTGTATATAACCACTTGGCGACGGTATTACAACGTTCATGAGCCTAACGCTATTACCAAGGCCCCGATACTGAAGAAAGAATTGGTTTCAACCTGGCATTCGCCTTATGTGTCGGCAAATCCGTTACTACTTTTGTAGCCTCTTTAGCATGCCACTCTCAAGCCGGCATCCGCTGCATCACTGAAATCATGTAGTGAGGACTCGTAGCCGATATCGGATGTGGCGCGGCATCCTGTGGTATGGCGTTTCAGTCAACGTCGGGTTGTCGTTATGGGAGGGCATGGCGGATCGGAGGATCAGCTATGGAAACACCAAACCTACCTGCCATCCGCGCGTTGCGGCCTGCATGGAACAAAGGCCGGATCGTTGGTCAGAAGCAACCACTCAAGCCAAAACATGTCTGGGCAATCAGAGTGCGACTTGAATTGGCCGAAGCCCATCGCGATCTCGCACTGTTCAACATGGCGATCGACAGCAAACTCCGCGGCTGCGATCTCGTGAAGATGAAGGTCGTCGACGTGATGGCTTCGGGACAGATCAAGGAACGCGCATCCGTGCTGCAAAGCAAAACTCAAAAATCTGTTCGCTTCGAGATCTCTGAAGTAACGCGGGCGTCTGTCGAGAAGTGGATGGAAGACGAGCTTATGGTCGGATCCGATTATCTGTGGCCTGGGCGATTTCATGAGCGTTTGCACATCTCCACACGCCAGTGCGCACGGATCGTGCGTGATTGGGTCACCTCGATTGGATTGGAGGCGAGCGCTTACGGAACACATTCCATGCGCCGGACAAAGGTGACGCAGATTTACAAGAAAACTGGCAACCTCAGAGCGGTACAGCTGCTGCTTGGACACTCCAAGATGGACAGCACGGTCAGATATCTAGGCGTTGAACTCGAAGACGCATTAGCCATCGCAGAAGCCATTGAAATCTAATCCTCAAGGGCCGTCTTCGCAGGCGGCCCATTGCGGCCGTTGACCACCCAGTGTTGATGCTGCGGCGCGGCCCGTCAGATCGGTCATCCGCTGCAGCGGCGAGATAGGAGGC
>NZ_CANNGO010000002.1 GCF_947504215.1 uncultured Ruegeria sp.
GCCTCCGGCGATGATCAGCTTGGGGTTATGCTCTTTCGCCAGCGCCTCGACCTGATCATAGTCCAGCATGTTGTCTTCTTTGCGGACGCCGTATTGCACGGCGTTGAACCACTTGCCCGACTGGTTCGGGCGGGCGCCGTGGGTCAGGTGGCCACCGGCATCCAGGCTCATGCCCAGAATGGTGTCACCGGGTTTGATCAGCGCCTGGAACACGCCCTGATTGGCCTGAGAGCCTGAGTTCGGCTGGACGTTGGCGAAATCACAGCCAAACAGCTGTTTGGCGCGATCGATGGCGAGATTCTCGGCGATATCGACAAACTGGCACCCGCCATAATAGCGCCGCCCTGGATAGCCTTCGGCGTATTTGTTGGTCATCACCGAGCCCTGCGCCTCCATCACGGCGGCGGAGACGATGTTCTCGGATGCAATCAGTTCGATCTCATCACGCTGGCGACCCAGCTCGGACGTGATCGAGCCATAAAGCTCAGGGTCACGATCAGATAGGGACTGGGTGAAAAAACCGGTATCACGAAGATTGGCGTTCATTTGCGCTCCACATGGCTGGATGAAAATCTTGAAGATTTCCTATCGGAAACTCCGCGGGTGCAAAAGGCTTAAAACGACGATTTGGTCAACTGCGGCGTCAAGTCTGGCCTATCGGGGAAAGGTATGTTTGTTTCGGAACCAAATGTGCAGCACCGGAAACCGGAACAGATGAAAAAGAGAATCGCATTTCTTGCCAGCGATGCCAAAGTGGCGCAAACGGCACGTGACGATCTGGTGGCCAAACACGGAAACGCCGCCCCTCGGGACGCCGATGCCGTGGTCGCCCTTGGTGGGGACGGGTTCATGCTACACACGTTGCACAATATGCAACATCTGGACACGCCGGTTTACGGCATGAACCGCGGAACCATCGGGTTTTTGATGAACGAGTTTCACGAAGCTGATCTGATGGACCGGCTTGCCGCGGCCGAAGAAGAGGTCATCAACCCGCTGGCCATGGATGCAATGGACCAGTCTGGCAAGCTTCACAAAGCCCTTGCGATCAACGAAGTATCGCTGCTGCGCGCGGGACCACAGGCTGCACGCCTGAAAATCAGTGTCGATGGCAGAGAACGCATGGCCGAGCTTGTTTGTGATGGGGCTTTGTTGTCCACGCCAGCGGGATCGACCGCGTATAACTACTCAGCCCATGGCCCAATCCTGCCGATCGGCTCAGATGTTCTAGCGCTGACCGCGATTGCCGCGTTTAGACCTCGGCGTTGGCGGGGTGCGCTACTGCCCAAGATCGCCAATGTGCGTTTCGATGTATTGGACGCGGACAAACGGCCCGTGATCGTCGCCGCCGATTCCGTTTCCTTTCCCGATATCGATTGGGTCGAGATTCGCTCGGAACCTGCGATATCCCACCGGATTCTATTTGACCCAGGACATGGGCTTGAAGAACGGTTGATATCCGAGCAATTCACATAAAACGCCGGATCTACGCGATTTTTGACATGTTATGTGACCCAGTTCACAGGCGGTCGGTTCACCGTAGGCTAACCTGATCTTGCTCGGAGAACACGTCACGGTGGAAGTGAGTGGCCACCAAACGGCGTTTTCGAACAGTTGCGCAAATTTCGCGCTGGCGAGGGTGGGTGGTGCTACGCTCGTCATCAAAAATCCGAGCATATTTTAGTATGCGGACCCCGGGCAAAATAACCCGGGGTCTATTTTGTTTAGGGTGCGGATTTTGCCTCACCCTCTCATTTTGTCCCAGAGTGGAATGCACATCTGTCCGACCCGAGCTTCGATCGCGGCGGCGGCATCTACGGCCAGATCTTCACGCCAGCGCCGTGCAGCAATCTGAACGTTGATAGGTTGCGGTCCCTGTGGCAGTTCCGCCAACCGGGCAGGAACACATGCTGCAGGCAGCCCTAAGAAATTCATCGCATAAGAATAGACGGCGCAGCCCAAAACTTCGTGTACGCCTTCTGCCCCTTCGGTGTCACGGTCGGGTTTGAAAAACGGCTGCGGCAGGAAGGGCGAGAGTACAAGGGGATAGTCTTGAAGAAACTGTGACCACTCTCTGGCGTAGTGGCTGCGCTTGGCCAACATATGCACCAGTTCGGTTTCCACGATCGGCGGGAACTCTTGAAAATAGACATCAAAAATATCTCGAATTTTCTGCGAGCCTGCCGCTTCAATATCTGATTTCATCAGGGTCAGAACTTCACCCATCAGCGTCCGATACCCGATCCGACCGCATTCAAACACGTCTGGCGGATCAATTTCGTCGACGACATAGCCTGCATCGACCAAAGCCTCGTGGGCGGTGTCCAAGGCTTTCTCGACCTCGGGATGAAGCGCGTAACCAAAGGTGTTTTTGGTAAACGCCACTTTGATGGGGGCTTCTACAGGGGCACCGCGCCAGGCGATTGGCACGTGGAATGGATCACGCGGATCAGGTGCGATCAGGCTGGGCATCGACAGATGCAGGTCCGCGGCAGACCGGGTGATCAGGCCCTGAACCGACATGGATTGCGCCAGCAGACCTCGTTCGGCTTGCTGGCTGGGGTTCCATGCAGGGACGCGACCGAGGCCGGGTTTGACTGTCACCGCACCGGTCGCCGCGGCTGGAAAGCGCAGGCTGCCACCAATGTCATTGCCATGAGCCAGCGCGCCGACGCCAGCCATCACGGCAGCGGCCGCACCTCCGGAAGATCCGCCTGGTGAAATATGCGCGCCCCAAGGGTTATGTGTTCGCCCATACAATGGGTTGTCAGTATCCGCGCGAAACGAGAATTCTGGTGTGTTTGTTCGCCCGATCACAACGGCGCCAGCCTCTTCCAGATTGGACACAACCGGCGCGTCATCTGGCGCGATGACATCTTTCAGAGCGACCACGCCATTGGTGGTGGCATGTCCTTTCTGATCGACATTTACCTTGATCGTGACGGGCACCCCGTGCAGCGGACCGGTTGGCTCGCCTTTTGCCCGAGATTGATCAAGTGCACGGGCCCGGTGCAAGGCTTCAGCGCTCAGATCTTCGACAACCGCGTTTAAGGCTGGATTCACGTCTGCCATGCGGTCAAGTGAGGCTTGCACCGCGTCTTGAGCGCTCAGATCACCGTTACGCGTTAAACTGGTCAAGTCAGTGGCGCTGAGCCGCCAGATGTCGCTTTGTGTCATGAACCCTCTCTGTCTTAGAACGACAGTAGGGGGCCTGTTTTGAGTTGCAAGCGAAAGCCGGAGAATTGAGGGCCGCCTAGGACCGCCCTCATGTTATTGTGCGTAGCCGATGGTTTGCAGCGCCGACTTGATCTCATCCAGAATGACGGGATCGTCGATCGTGGCCGGCATCTTGTAGTCCTGACCATCCGCAATCGACACCATTGTCCCACGCAGGATTTTACCTGACCGGGTCTTGGGCAAACGGTCCACAACTACAGCCAGTTTGAAGGCAGCAACCGGGCCGATTTTCTCGCGCACCATCTTGACCACTTCTTGCGAAACTTCGCCGTGATCACGTCCGGCCCCAGCGTTCAGGCACAGGAAACCAACGGGCATTTGCCCTTTCAGCTGGTCCGAGACGCCAATGACCGCGCATTCGGCGACATCCGGGTGTGCGGCCAAAACCTCTTCCATGCCACCAGTGGACAGACGGTGGCCAGCAACGTTGATGACATCATCGGTGCGCGCCATGATGTAGAGGTAACCATCCTCATCAATCATTCCCGCATCGCCGGTTTCGTAGTATCCGGGGAAATGCTGAAGGTAGGATTTTTTGAACCTCTCCTCAGCATTCCACAGTGTCGGCAGCGTCCCCGGAGGCAGCGGAAGCTTTACTGCAATGGCACCCAGTTCGCCGGGTTTCATCGGGTGTCCACCTTCGTCCAGAATCTGAACATCATATCCGGGCATCGGTTTCGCAGGTGAGCCCAGCTTGACCGGCAGTTCTTCGATGCCCAGCGGGTTGCCTGCGATGGTCCAACCGGTTTCGGTTTGCCACCAATGATCGATCACCGGAACTTTCAGTGCTTTTTGCGCCCATTCGATCGTGTCGGGGTCTGCCCTTTCACCTGCCAGAAACAAGGCCCGTAGGCTTGAAAGGTCATATGTCTCAAGCAATTCACCCCTTGGGTCCTCGCGTTTGACAGCGCGGATCGCGGTGGGTGCGGTGAAGAAACTGCGCACTTTGTGTTCTGATATCACGCGCCAGAAGGTGCCTGCGTCGGGTGTGCCGACCGGCTTGCCCTCGAACACGATAGTTGTGTTGCCGTGGATCAGCGGCGCGTAGCAGATGTAGGAATGCCCGACCACCCAGCCAACGTCTGAGGCTGCCCAGAACACATCGCCCGGATCGACATCATAGATGTTCTTCATCGACCAGTTCAGCGCCACAAGGTGGCCAGCGGTTGGCCGAACGACTCCTTTGGGGGCTCCGGTTGTGCCAGAGGTATAGAGGATATAGGCCGGATCATTACCCGCCACAGGCACACATTCTGCAGGTTCGACGCCATATTGAAACCCGTGCCAATTGTAGTCACGACCCTCGACAAGCTGGGCAACCTCTTGTTCGCGCTGGAAGACGACGCAAAAGTCGGGCTTGTGGTCCGCCATATCGATGGCACCGTCCAGCAAAGGCTTGTAGTGGACGACACGGCCTGGCTCCATCCCGCAGGATGCCGCGATGATCGCTTTGGGTTTGGCATCGTCAATGCGGACCGCCAACTCGTTGCTGGCAAAGCCGCCGAACACAACCGAATGAACCGCGCCCAACCGGGCACATGCCAACATCGCCTCAAGCGCTTCGGGGATCATCGGCATATAAATGATGACGCGGTCACCTTTTTCGATACCTTTGGCCCGCAATGCGCCAGCGAGAGTCGCAACGCGGTTGCGCAGCTCGACATAGGAAATTTCGCGTTTTGTGTGCGTGATTGGACTGTCGTAGATAATGGCGGCCTGTTCGCCACGCCCGTTTGCCACGTGTCGGTCCACGGCGTTCCAGCAGGTATTGACCTGCGCGTCGTTGTACCATTCATAGAGCGGCGCATTGTCGTCAAACAAAGCTTTGCTAGGGGCTTTGACCCAATCGATCCCTTTTGCGGCGTCCATCCAGAACGCCTCGGGGTTGGTTTGCCAGCTCTCATAAACGTCCTGATATGCCATCTCGTCCTCCTCCCAAAGCCTTGCGCATGTTGTTATGCATCCCTGCTGCTTCGAACAAGCGGCGCGATTGACGGCGCGTCAGTTTATCGCAAAATCTTTGCAGGGGACCCCAGATTTTCCTGCAAATTTTTGCAAACCCCTTTTTGTGCTGCAGCTTGGGTGCGCCGCTGCGAAGGTTTTGCAAATCTGCAAACTTAGTCATGCAAAATCCGGCTCAGCCGAAGAATCGACTCACCCGGCGCTTTTGGCATAGCGTGGCAGGCTGTCCTGAACACTTAACCACCTTAGATGATCCGCATGAAAAACATGGAACCGAGGTGGCAAAGTATCCGGATCTTCAAGCGTCGCGGTGTAGAGGTGGATGTTCTCGGTGTCTTGGGCGTTGCGATACGCCATTTGAGTGCCACAGACCCCGCAGAAAAGTCGCTCCACAGCGTCAGATGACCGGTAGATTTTTGGTGCCTCCCCATGCCAATCAACGGAATCGTGCGGCACCCCAAAAAACGCTGTGACAGGCGACGCGCAATTGCGGCGACAATCGGCGCAATGACAATAACAGCTCCAAGCGACCTGACCTTCGCTTTCCCAGCGCACCGCTTTGCAATGACAATGCCCTTTCATGCTGACCTCCCTGAATGGCGGCCAGCCAATAGGGCCGCCTGACCTAACCGTAATGCGCGACTGGCGTTCCGGCAATGGCAGCCATATTCAGCAATCCGCGCGCCGTGATCGCCGGGGTAACGATATGGGCCTTGTTGCCCATGCCCATCAGGATGGGGCCCACCTCGATTCCATCAGCTTTCATCTTCAGGATGTTGCGCACCCCACTGGCCGCGTCAGCATGGGCAAAGATCAGCACATTCGCGGCCCCCTCCAGACGCGATGCCGGGAAGATGCGGGCCCGCAGATCCGGATCAAGGGCCGCATCCAGGTTCATCTCACCCTCATAGACAAAGTCCCGAGGTTCCAGGTCCAGAATGTCCAGCGCGGCGCGAAGACGCTTACCGGACCCTTCTTCCTGATTTCCGAATTGAGATTGCGAACAGAACGCGATCTTTGGTTCGATCCCAAACCGACGGACATGGCGCGCCGCGCCGATCGTGGATTCAGCCAGTTCCTCGGGTGTCGGAAGTTGGCGCACATGCGTGTCGGCAATGAACAACGGGCCGTCTTCAAGGATCATCAAAGACAGCGCACCGTGTGGGCGTAAATCGCCATCGTCCAGCACCTGTTCGACATAGTTCAAGTGCCACCGAAACTCACCAAAGGTGCCGCAGATCATGCTGTCCGCCTCCCCACGATGAACCATGATCGCGCCAATGGCCGTTGTGTTCGTGCGCATGATTGCCTTGGCCAGATCCGGCGTCACGCCTTGGCGCTGCATGATCTGATGATAAGAACTCCAGTAGTCATAATACCGTGGGTCATTTTCCGGGTTCACGATCTGGCAATCCTTGCCGGGACGAATGGTCAGACCCAGTTTTTCGCAGCGCGCTTCTATCACGTCCGGCCGCCCGATCAGGATCGGCGTTTCGGTGGTTTCTTCCAGAATGGCCTGGGCGGCGCGCAGGACGCGTTCATCCTCGCCTTCGGCAAAAACGATCCGGCGAGACGCGACGGCAGCGGCCTCGAAGACCGGGCGCATTAGCAGGGCAGATTTGAATACGGATTGGTTCAGCTTTTCCTTGTAGGCTTCCATATCCTCAATCGGCCGCTTCGCCACGCCGCTGTCCATTGCAGCCTTGGCGACGGACGAAGAAACAACGCCCACCAATCGCGGATCAAACGGCTTAGGGATCAGGTAATCTGGCCCGAAGGTTAGCTGTTCCCCCTTGTAGGCGGCTGCGGCTTCGGCGCTGGTTGTAGCGCGGGCCATGTCGGCAATACCATCAACGCAGGCGATCTGCATTTCATCGTTAATCTCGGTCGCGCCGACATCCAATGCGCCTCGGAAGATAAACGGGAAACACAATACGTTATTGACTTGATTGGGAAAATCGCTGCGCCCTGTGGCGATGATCGCATTTGGTGCAACCTCTCGCGCAGCTTGCGGCAGGATTTCAGGCGTTGGGTTGGCCAGTGCAAAGATGATCGGACGATCGGTCATTTTCTCGACCATCTCGGGCTTCAAAACGTTCGGTCCGCTGAGGCCCAGGAACAGGTCGGCGCCACCTATGACGTCGTCCAGGGTTCGCAACTCCGACTTTTGCGCAAACTGATCTTTGTGTGGGTTCATGTCCTCGGCACGGCCCTCATAGACCAGACCATGAATGTCACACAGCCAGATGTTTTCCCGTTTGACGCCCAATTTGACCAACATGCTCAGGCAGGCAATGCCCGCTGCACCGCCGCCGGTTGAGACGACTTTGATGTCTTCAAACGACTTTCCAGCTACGTGCAGCGCATTTTTGGCGGCCGCGCCCACGACAATAGCTGTGCCATGCTGATCGTCATGGAAGACGGGAATGTTCATCCGCTCACGGCACAGCTTTTCGACAATGAAGCAATCCGGAGCCTTGATGTCTTCAAGGTTGATCGCCCCAAAAGTAGGCTCCAACGCGCACACGATATCAGCCAGTTTTTCGGGGTCAGGCTGATCGACTTCGATATCGAAACAGTCGATCCCGGCGAATTTCTTAAACAGAACGGCCTTGCCTTCCATGACGGGCTTCGAGGCGAGTGCTCCGATATTGCCCAAGCCCAGGACAGCTGTCCCGTTTGATACCACTGCCACCAGGTTCCCACGTGACGTATAAAGCTCGGCATTGGCTGCATCTGCTTTGATTTCCAAACTTGCCTCGGCCACGCCCGGCGAGTAGGCGCGCGCCAAATCACGGCCATTCGCCATCGGTTTGGTGGCCTTGATTTCAAGCTTCCCGGGCTTTGGATGGGCGTGATAGTCTAGCGCGGCTTGTCGCAGGCTGGGTGTATCTGACATGGCGGGACTTCCTGTTGGATATTTAGTTTAACGTTAAACTAGTGATGACCCAAGGGAAACAGGGAATTGAAACGACCCGCAGGCACGCTGCTGCTTGCAAAACCAAAGGCTCGCATTCACTGTCCCGCCTGAAGGAGAGCATCATGAGCGACACCATAGCTGAATTCCGCATTCCCACCAAAGAATTGCGTGATGACATCCCGTTTTACACCAAAGTGTTAGGGATGCGGATGGACATGATCTATCCTGCTGACGATCCCAGTGTTGCTGTGTTTTCGGGACACGGTCTGCGGCTGCGAATTGAAAAAGACGCGCCTGAGGCGCCGGGAACCTTGCGCATCCTGACTGAAGATCCCGGCAGTTTCCTGGATGGTCAGCGCAGTGTGGTGGCGCCAAACGGGACCCGAATCGAGATTGAAGAGCGCTATCCGCCCTTGGAGATGCCTGAAACCGTCCATTCCTTTGTGGTCCGTAGGTTGAAGGATCAGGCGCCATGGATCATCGGGCGGGCGGGAATGCACTACCGCGATCTGGTGCCCGACCGGCTTGGGGGGTCCATCATTGCCAGCCATATCCGCATCCCCGATGGCGGACCGGTGCCGGACATGGTGCATTTTCATAAGGTCGGGTTTCAACTGATCTTTTGCATCCACGGCTGGGTGGACGTGGTTTACGAGGATCAGGGCGACAAAATGCGACTGACGGCTGGGGATTGCTTTATCCAGCCTCCTGAAATCCGCCATCGGGTACTTGAGGCGTCAGACAATGTTCAGGTGATCGAGATTGGTGTTCCTGCCGAACACGTAACCGAGATCGATCATGATATGGATCTGCCTACCCCACATGTCCGACCAAATCGGGAATGGCGCGGTCAGCGATTTGTCTACAATCAAGCCAAGGACGCCGATTGGCGGGCGTTCCGCCTGCCGGGCTATATCTGTCGCGACACGACGATTGCTGAAAACACAAAGGGTGTCGCTGGTGTGGTAGTGGTGCGCCGGGGCCAGGGTGATCCAGTGTGGGCCAGCCACGATACCGATATTCATTTTACATTTGTCATGAACGGCGAAGTCACGCTGGAGGGTGAAGGCCGGGATTCCTACCGGTTGGAGCAGGGGGATGCATTCGTCATTCCGCCCGGTATGCGGACGCGACTGGCGGATCCATCGCAAGACGTTGAACTGTTAGAGGTCACTCTGCCAGGCGTTTTTGGTACGAAACTGGGGTGAATGATCGTGCAGGGGTCTTCAACTCCCCCTGTGCTTTCCTTTAAGGTATGTGTTTCTGACCAGATGATCAAAAATTGGGGAATCGCTATGTTGCTCAAAGACGCTGCCTTGTCCGTCCGGGAAAAAGCTTATGCGCCTTATTCGAACTTCAAGGTTGGTGCGGCGATCCGAGCCACGTCGGGTCAGGTTTTCTCGGGCTGCAATGTTGAAAACGTGGCTTACCCTGAAGGCACTTGCGCCGAAGCTGGCGCGATTGCTGCGATGGTTGCTGCCGGTGAACAGGAACTCGCCGAAGTGTATGTGGTCGCCTCCAGCCCTCAGCCAGTTCCGCCATGCGGCGGGTGCCGTCAGAAACTGGCCGAGTTTGGAAAGCGTGACGTGAAAGTGACGTTAGCAACCATTGATGGATTAGAGCTGGAAACAACAATCGGGCAACTTCTGCCCGGTGCGTTTGATGCGTCGCATATGGAGGGTACCTGAGCCTATGGACGCCCGCTCGATCATTGCAAAGCTGCGGCAATCCGAAGTGCCCACGCGTGAAGAACTGATCTGGTTCGCACAAGGTTTGGCCGATGGCGGTGTCAGCGACGCGCAGGCCGGTGCTTTTGCGATGGCTGTTTGCATGGGCGGTTTGGGCGCGCAGGGCAGGGCTGATCTGACTGTCGCCATGCGCGACAGTGGTGAGGTACTAATCTGGGACGTAGACGGCCCGGTCATCGATAAGCATTCAACCGGCGGCGTCGGGGATTGTGTCAGTCTGGTTTTGGCGCCAGCTTTGGCAGAATGCGGTGCCTATGTTCCGATGATTTCAGGCCGGGGGCTGGGCCACACCGGTGGCACGCTGGACAAGCTTGAGGCCATACCCGGCGTCGGCACTCAAATCAGTCAAGACCGTTTGACGCAAGTACTACGTGACACGGGCGCTGCCATCGTTGGCGCAACGGGTCAGATCGCTCCAGCGGACAAGCGGCTATATGCTGTGCGGGATGTGACAGCGACGGTTGAAAGCTTGGACCTTATCACGGCCTCGATCCTGTCAAAGAAGCTTGCCGTCAGCCCGGATGCTCTGGTGCTTGACGTCAAAGTCGGCAGCGGCGCGTTTATGAAAACCATTGAAGATGCCCAAAAATTGGCATGGGCACTCACCGAAACTGCGAACACTGCGGGATGTCGAACCTCGGCTGTCATTACCGATATGAACCAGCCCTTGGCGCCTGCATTGGGCAATGCGTTGGAAGTGGCCGAGGTGATGAAGACACTTACGGGTGCGACGAAGTCCCCATTGGCAGAGATTTCGGCCGAACTGGGCGGTGTGCTGCTATCTGACGCGGGGATGTGTGACACGGTGGATTTGGGTCGCACGAAAATCGCCGAGATCATCGCTGATGGGCGCGCCGCAGATCGGTTCGGTCGGATGATGGCCGCTGTTGGTGGCCCGGTGCAGTTTGTCGATACATGGGCGCGTTTCCTGCCCGAGGCAAACGTGATCCAAGAAGTGCCCGCACCCAGCGATGGATATGTCACCGCCATAGATGGCGAGGCGCTCGGCCTTGCTGTTGTGGCGCTGGGCGGTGGGCGTCAGGTGGAGAGTGATCAGATCGATCCGGCCGTTGGTGTGTCGCAAATCCTTCGGCTGGGGGATCGGGTTGCAAAGGGCGAAACGCTTGCATGTGTGCATGCGGCACGCGAGGACGCCGCGCATCGCGCAGCGGCAACCATTTCTGCAGCAATGACGATTCACGACAAACCCACCGCGGCGCCGAACCTTGTGCACGAAAGGATCACCGCATGACCCGTGCGTTTCTGGTGGTGATGGATTCCGTCGGTATCGGCGGCGCGCCGGACGCAGACCACTTCTTTAATGGAGAAACCCCAGATACCGGGGCCAATACACTGGCGCATATCGCGCAGGCCTGCGCTGAAGGACGGGCTGAGGAGGGGCGATCAGGTCCCTTGCACCTGCCAAATCTGGATGTGTTGGGTTTAGGGGCCGCCACGCGGCTCGCGTCAGGGGATGCAACGCCGGGCATGGATGCCGACCCGACGGGCCTGTGGGGCTGTGCGCGTGAACATTCGCCCGGAAAAGACACCCCGTCAGGGCACTGGGAGCTGGCCGGAGTTCCTGTTCCGTGGGACTGGCATTACTTTCCCGACACAAAACCGACCTTTCCAACCGATCTCGGCCGGGCCGCAGCCGAAGCTGCCGGCACCAATGGCATTCTGGGGGATTGTCATGCCTCAGGCACAGCAATAATCGCCGAGCTGGGGGCCCAGCACATGCGCTCGGGCTGGCCAATCTGCTATACCTCTGCCGACAGCGTCTTTCAGGTCGCGGCGCATGAGGAGAGCTTTGGCCTCGATCGGTTGCTGGACATGTGCCAGACGCTTGCGCCGCGCTTGCATGACATGAAAGTGGGTCGCGTGATTGCCCGCCCGTTTGTTGGATCGCCCGAGACAGGCTTTACCCGCACCACCAACCGCAAGGATTTCGCAATCCTACCGCCCGCACCGGTCTTGACCAACTGGGCGCAGGATGCGGGGCGTCGGGTTCACGCGGTCGGAAAGATCGGGGACATCTTCTCGATGCAGGGGATTGATACGCTGCATAAGGGATCGGATGCTGAGCTGATGCAGCATTTGTCCAACCTCGTGGACGAGGCAGAAGACGGGAGCCTGACGTTCGCCAACTTTGTCGAGTTTGACAGCCTCTATGGCCACCGCCGTGACATCAGCGGCTATGCTCGTGCGCTGGAGTGGTTTGACCGGGAACTTGGTATGATCCTGCAAAAACTGCGTCCGGGTGACCTGTTGCTGCTGACGGCTGACCATGGCAATGATCCCAGCTGGATCGGCACTGACCATACGCGTGAACAGGTTCCGGTTTTGATTGCTGGGTGCGGGACAGGCCAGATCGGACAGGTTGAATTCGCTGATATCGCCACCAGCATCGCCCATCATCTGAACATTCCGGCGCAAGGGCCGGGAAGGACTTTTCTATGACCGTCGCTAACCTACCCAAAATCGAACTGCATCTGCATCACGAAGGGGCCGCCCCTCCGGCTTTCATCCGTCAGCTGGCGCATGAAAAGCGTATTGATCTGAGTGGCATATTCAAACCGGACGGGTCATATGACTTCCGTGATTTCGCGCACTTCCTCAGCGTTTACGAAGCCGCCTGTGAAGTCCTAAAAACACCCGAAGACTTTCGCCGTCTGACATTGGCCATTCTGGAAGAAAGCGCCGCGAACGGCGTGGTTTATTCTGAAACCTTTCTTAGCCCTGATTTCTGCGGCGGTGGGGATCTACATGCCTGGCAAGACTATCTGAACGCCATTCAGGACGCAGCTGACGAGGCCGAGGATAAGTTTGGCATTACTCTGCGTGGCGTTGTCACCTGTGTCCGCCACTTCGGTCCTGAACAGGCCAAGCGCAGCGCCCATTGTGCCGCTGAAACTGCCGGCAACTGGATCACCGGATTCGGCATGGGCGGCAACGAATCCATTGGTGCCCAAGGTGATTTCAAATGGGCCTTTGAGTGCGCGCGCGAGGCGGGTTTGCAACTGACCACCCACGCAGGTGAATTTGGTGGCCCGGAAAGTGTTCGCGATGCCGTCCGCGACCTGAACGTCGAACGGATCGGTCATGGTGTGCGGGCTATCGAAGACCCTGACCTTATCCACGAACTGGCCGACCGGGGTATCACGCTGGAAGTATGCCCGGGTTCTAATGTGGTTTTGGGTCTGTTTCCAAATATCGAGGCCCATCCGATTGCGCGGCTGCGTGATGCCGGGGTCAGCGTCACCGTCTCAACCGATGACCCGCCGTTTTTTCACACGACCATGCGGCGCGAATATGAGATGTTGAATGCAGCCTTCGGCTGGGAGGCCGAGGATTTTGCCAACTTGAATGAAACCGCCCTGAACGCGGCCTTTTGCAATGAAGACACGCGTGCGCGGGTCAAGAAAAGACTGGAGACAACATGAGCGAACATCTGACCGTCGTTGATCACCCGCTGGTGCAGCACAAACTGACGCTCATGCGGGACAAAGGCACCTCGACCGCCGTGTTCCGGCAGTTGCTTCGCGAGATCACCTTGTTGCTGGCCTATGAGGTCACGCGTGAGCTGAAATTGACCACCCGCCACATCGAAACCCCGATGGAGGAGATGGATGCCCCCATTCTCGCGGGCAAAAAACTGGCACTGGTGTCGATCCTGCGGGCCGGGAACGGGATGTTGGACGGGGTGCTGGAACTGATTCCATCAGCACGCGTCGGGTTTGTCGGGCTGTACCGCGATGAAGAGACGCTGAAGCCGGTCCAGTACTATTTCAAAGCGCCCGAGGGGCTGAAAGACCGACTGGTAATCGCGGTTGATCCGATGCTGGCCACCGGCAACAGTTCGGCCGCAGCCATCGATCTGCTGAAAGAGGCCGGTGCCACCGATATTCGCTTTCTCTGCCTGCTGGCCGCTCCAGAAGGCGTTGCTCGCATGAAAGAGGCGCATCCGGATGTGCATATCGTGACCGCCGCGCTTGACCGCCAACTCAATTCCAAAGGTTACATCATGCCGGGTTTGGGCGACGCGGGCGACCGAATGTTTGGCACTAAGTAATCCAGCCTATTCGCCGCAGATATTTTGTAGCTGGACCCAGTCACGGTCCGGCAGCACCTGCTCCAGCGCGCGTCCAGCCATCGGGTCGGCCTCAATCAGGCCGAGCACCGTTTCGCCGGTGATGTCGCGCGCATAAGCGTATGGGGTTGAAGGAAGTGCCGCCTGTGCAAAGACGGCCAACAGGTCCTCTTCGCCAACTGCGGGGCGTGGCTGTGACAGAACCTGTTCGGTGTACGTGTCCACAATACTCGGCGTCAGACGGCCAGTTGTCAGCAAACGGAAGGCTGTTGATGGCCCGGTCCGGTCCAGCAAGTCTTCCAGCGGATCCTGGTTTTCGGACCGTGCGCGTTCTGCGATGACATAGCCCGCGGCAACAGCGGGGTCTTCGTGATCCTCGACCAGCGAACGGCTTAGCAAAACAGTACCGCCAGGCAGGCTCAGGCTGTCCCTTACTCCGGCGGGCAGGATAACGATCTGACGTACTCCAGTACGCCGGGCCAGCCGATCCAGTGAGGCTTGGGCGTCCTGTGAGGCGCATGCCTGGCCTGAAACCCGCTCAATCCGATGTAGGATTGTGTCGCCGATTTCCTGCCGTTTGACCCCAGGTACGACCGAGACCACATGGCTTTGCAAAGCGGCTGGTAACCACAACAGCAACACAGCAAGCACCGCAACAACAACCCCGCCGACACTTAGCCATCGCAAACGCCCCGGATGCGGGCGGGACCGGTCGATGGCGCGCTGGAGGCGGTCGATCGCCTCAAGCATCGTTGTCTCGGCCTCGGCCAGTTCCAGCGTTTCATCCGGATCTCCGTCAGGGTTGAAGATCGCAGGAAAATCCCCGGGATTCTGCCGTTCGAGTGCGGCCAATGACCAATGCGTCAGTGCCTTGTCATTGAAATCGGAAATCGTAAGCGTGGCTTTACCAATCGACACAACAACCTCGCGCCGCTGCTCATCGGGCGAGGTGCGCCACAGACCGGTGGCTTCGATCCGCTGGTACTGTTTCAGGGCCGTCATCGGGGTGAAGTCTGCTCGTTATTGTTTTGCTACAGCTTAGCATGGTGAAATCACATGGCGCAAACCTGTTGCTTCACCTTTCGGAATTGTGCTGGATACGTCAACGCGCAGAGGTTCGGGGCCGCCGACCTTTGAATCTGGGTAAAGGCGCAGAATGCAGTCAGACAAAACAACGTCACCGATACTCTCGTCGGTTCTTATGGTCAGCGCCATGGCGATCATCGGGGTGATCGATAACGTCGTGATCTTGCTGGCCGATACTATCGGGCTGTGGCAATTCCACCTGAGCCGGGCTTTGTTGATGTTGCCACTTATCGCAGGTCTGTCGCTTTTTGGGTTGGGTGGATTGAGGCCAAAGCGTTTGGGCCCGGTCATTTTGCGAAGCGTGCTGATCACGATGGCCATGCTGTTTTATTTTGCGTCGCTGGCGATGATGCCAATTGCGCAAGCTTTGGCGGGGTTGTTTACGTCGCCGATTTTTGTGCTGCTGATCTCATCCTTGGGGCTGAAACAAACGATTGGACCTTGGCGCATAATGGCCGTTCTAATCGGCTTTACCGGCATTTTGTGTGTGCTGCAGCCGAACCCGGGCGAATTCGATGCCAAGACGCTCCTACCAGTTGTCGGAGGGTTGTTTTACGCGCTCAGTTCGATTGTCACCCGTAGCCACTGTTCGGATGAAAGTACGGTGGCACTGTTGGCCAGTATGATCATTACACTGGGCCTTGCAGGTGCGATCGGAGTTGCAGTTTTGTCGGTGTTCCCCATCGCTTCACCGGACGGGCCGGATGGGTTTGTTTTCCGGGGCTGGGTCTCGGACATGCGACCGGCCGTATCGTGGATCCTGATACAAGCCTGTGGATCGACCGTCGCCGTTTTCATGCTGATCAAGTCTTATCAGATAGGCGAGCCATCTTATGTGGCCGTTTTTGAGTACTCGGTAATGATCTTCGGCCCGCTTTTTGCATGGGTCGCGCTAGGCCAGACCATCGGAACCATGCAGATCGCCGGTATCGCGTTGATCGCAACCGCCGGCGCGCTGCTGGGGTGGCGGGCAGGGCGCGCGCCCGCGGGGCAGGCGGCGACGTGATCATCTCGACCAGTCAACGCTATGTCTTTGTTCATATCCCTAAAACGGGGGGGACCTCGCTGATGCAGGCGCTGGAACAAGGGGTGAGCGAGGATGACATTCTATTTGGCGACACCCCCGTTGCAATAACGCGCCGTGCGCGGGCCAAAACGTTAGACGCTCGTGGGCGTTTATGGAAACACTCGACGCTGGCGGATATCGATGGGGTATTGTCTGAAGGTGAGTTGCAGAACTTGTTTGCCTTTACCATGGTACGCAACCCATGGGATCGGATCGCCAGCTATTACCATTGGCTACGGGTGCAGAAGTTTAACCATGCGGCGGTGGCCTTGGCGAAAACAACAGATTTTGAAAGCTTTGTATTAAATCCCGCGATGCTGCGCTCGTTTCAACAACACTCTGCCGGATCCTACATGACAATGGCGGATGGGCGCGAGCACTGTCAGGCGTACATCCGGCTTGAGCATTTCGAACAAGACG
Organism: uncultured Ruegeria sp.; assembly: GCF_947504215.1. Lineage (GTDB taxonomy): Bacteria > Pseudomonadota > Alphaproteobacteria > Rhodobacterales > Rhodobacteraceae > Ruegeria. Next base: position 16,530 of record NZ_CANNGO010000002.1, read on the forward strand.
CCGACCCGATGTTCAGGCACTTGGGCTACAAGGTGGATTTGTCGCATCTGAACCGCTCGACCAGACAGCAGGATTATCGCCAATACTACAAAACACAATCTGCCGAAGCGGTGGCGCGGGCCTGTTCAGAAGATATTCAGAGATTCGGATATCAGTTTGATACGGGGCGTTAACGATAGTTTCCAAACGCGCATAAAACGGCGTTAACTTCGCAGCTCTGTCCAAAGACTAGCGGTCAAACGAGCCCTTGATGGCTCAATTTGGGCGTAAATATGTCGAAAATAAGTCGGACCTTCATTTTCGTGCTAGCACATATGGACAAGTTAATTGTGCCATAAGGGGGTGCGGCACGTGTTAGAAGTAGTGAGTGTTTCAGGTTTCTTAGATCAAACCGGTGATGTTGATCAGGCCTTTTTGAGTGAATCGGTAAACGCGCGTCGGAGCGGGCTGGTAGATGGCACTAAAGTCGCCACAACCCGTGGATGGAAACTGGTAGAACAACTTGTGGCCGGAGATCTGGTGCGCACGTTGGACAATGGCTTCAAAGAAGTGCGCCGGATTTCTACGAATACAGTAACCATACCCGCCGGTGAAAATCGTGTTGAGTATTTGCCGGTGTTTGTCCCTGCGAGGTCGGCTTACAATGGGCGACCGGTCTGGCTGATGCCCGAGCAGGGGATGGCCCTGAATCTCGGCATGGTCGATCCCGAAATCAGTGGGTATTCCATTGTTCCGGCCAGATTGCTCAGCGGCGCAGGCCAACTGACGTCACAAGCGCCTGGCGCGACGTTTGAGGTCAGTTCGTTGTTCTTCGATGCGGATGAGATTGTCTTTGTCGAAGGTGGCCTGCAGGCATATTGCCCATCAGGACGTTTTACCATGCGAAACACGCCCGGGAATTCGGGCTATGATGTTGTTGAAGACGATGAAGCCATCGTGCTTGTAAATTCGATTGCAAAGAGTGGCGACATGTCGGCCCTCGCAAACCCATTGGGTGCATTGCCAGCGCCCATCCCGCAGGAAACGGTTTTACCGGTTCGTCCGCCCAGTGGAATTCGCCGACCGGGTCGTCCGGGCCGGCCAGATGTGCCAGCCTTGTTTCTGCGGTCTGAATGGCAGACCTAACCAAACATTGAAAACGATGCAGGCGCGTGAAATCACGCGCCTGCATCACCGTTTCAAGCGGCTTTGGCTTCAGGGTCAAAGCGGCCATAGAAGCTTTGGCCTTTCTCTGCCATCTCGCGCAGCAGCGGTGGACATGCAAACCGGTCTCCATACGCTTCGGTCAACTGGTCACAGCGCTCGGCCGCGTAAGGCGTGCCGATGATGTCCAGCCAGCTCAGCGGACCACCGGACCATGGCGCAAAGCCCCAACCCAGGATGGCGCCAACATCGCCTTCGCGGATGTCTTCCAGAACGCCTTCTTCCAGCGCGCGAACGGCTTCCAGAACCTGCGCAAACATCAAGCGTTGCTGCACTTCGATCAGTTCAGGCTGATCCTCTGCCAGCGGATACTTGTCCTGCAGACCTTTCCAGTATTCGGTGCGCTTACCCTTTTCGTCATAATCGAAGAAGCCAGCACTTGCCTTGCGGCCAAGGCGGCCCTGTTCTTCCATCCAGAAGATCAGATCGTCAGACGGGCTTGCCGGATAGGCGTTGCCCATCGCCGCTTTGGTTGCACGAGCGATCTTGGCACCCAGATCAATCGAGGTTTCGTCAGTCAGCTGGATCGGACCAACCGGGAAACCCAACTGACGTGCCGCATTGTCGATCAGGATCGGGCTAACACCCTCGGTGATCATGCGCGCGCCTTCGTTGATGTAAGGGATGATGCAGCGGTTCGCGTAGAAGAAGCGCGCATCGTTGACCACGATCGGTGTCTTGCGGATTTGCCGCACGTAGTCCAGCGCCTTGGCGACCGCGCGATCACCGGTTTCTTTGCCTTTGATGATCTCGACCAGGAACATCTTTTCGACCGGCGAGAAGAAATGGATGCCAATGAACTGATCCGAACGCACCGAGGCTTTCGCCAGATCAGAGATCGGCAGCGTCGAAGTGTTCGAGGCAAAGATGCAATCCTCGGGGATGATTGCCTCGACCTTTTTGGTCATCTCGGCCTTCACACCCATATCTTCGAACACAGCCTCGATGATCAGATCGCAGCCTTTGAGATTGTCCAGATCTGGCGTTGCGGTGATGCGACCCAGCATGGCTTCTTTCTTTTCAGCTGTGACCTTGCCGCGCTTCATACCCTTACCCAGATAGGTCTCGGTATAGGCTTTACCCTTGTCCGCGGCTTCCTGATCGCGGTCGACCAGAACCACTTCCATTCCGGCCTGAGCGGATACCAGCGCGATACCCGCACCCATCATGCCCGCACCCAGAACGCCGATCTTCTTGACCGACTGATCCGGTACACCAGCGGGACGCACAGCGCCCTTTTCCAGTGCTTCCTTGTTCAGGAACAGCGACCGGATCATCGCGCCCGACGACGGATTCATCAGCACGGAAGTGAACCAGCGCGCCTCGATTTTCAGGGCGGTGTCGAAATCAACCAGCGCCCCTTCGTAAACTGCGCTCAGCAGAGCCTTGGCCGCCGGGAAGGCGCCCTGGGTCTTGCCATGCACCATCGCCGAGGCACCGACAAAGTTCATGAAACCTGCTGGATGGTAGGGCGCGCCTCCGGGCATCTTGTAACCTTTGGCATCCCAAGGCTTGACGATATCCGCGTCTTTGGCGTTCAGCACCCATTCCTTGGCGGCTGCAAGCGGATCGGCGGCGATCTCGTCAATGTACCCTGCGCCTTTGGCCTTTTTTACGTCCAGCATCTTGCCTTCCAGCAGCAGCGGTGCAGCCGCGATGGCGCCGACCTTGCGCACCATACGGGTGGTGCCGCCTGCGCCGGGGAAGATGCCGACCATGATTTCGGGCAGGCCATATTTGGCCTTGGGGTTTTCGGCCGCAAAGATGCGATGTGTGGACAGGGGAAGTTCCATGCCAATACCTGCGGCGGTGCCGGGCAGGGCGGTGGCAATCGGCTTGCCGCCCTTCTTGGTCTTGGCGTCCATACCGGCCATTTCGATCTTGCGCAGCAGGGCGTGCATCCGCATCGTGCCATCAAATAGGCCCTTGGCGGGATTGTCGCCCGCTTCTTCCTTCATCACGGCCAGCAGGTTCAGGTCCATTCCGCCTGCGAAAGAGCCTTCTTTGCCGGACGTTACGACGATGCCTTTGACATCCTCATCGGCCAGCGCCTGATCGATGCAATCGCTCAGCTGTGCAAGACCGTCAAAGGACATCACATTCATGGTTTTGCCGGGGACGTCCCAAGTGATAGTGGCGACGCCGTCCGCGTCTTTGCTCAGAGTGAAATCAGTCATTGCCATCTCCAATTTGGTCAGCCGTCAGCGGGCTGCCATCTTTGCGGGTGAAAGAGAATCCGTTCTCATCATCCTTCACCATCATGTCTAAATCGCTGTAATAGCCGGTCTCGGTCGGGGTCCGTGTGCCCACCACCAGAAAGGTCATGGGCTCATCGGTCTTGTTCACAAGGTGATGGCCGTTAACTTCACCTGCGGGCCAGGCGGCGCAATCACCGGGCTGCATATCGTGTTCGCCATCATCATCGATCAGCGTGCATGAGCCGCTGAGAATGATGGCAAACTCGTCCTGCTCCATGTGGTAATGGCGCAGCGAAGACAGGCCCTGCGGTTCCAACCGCACGATATTGACCCCGTATTGAGACAGGCCACCTGCATCTCCGACGCGCTGGGCGAAACGACCTGCGGTTGCTTCGGCCAGCTTGCCGGGATAGGACGAGCCACCTTGAAACGGGATCTGAGAGAGGTCCAGCTTGGGCATCAGACGCGCTCAATGATAGTCGCCGCACCCATTCCAGAGGCGATGCACAGCGTTGCGAGGCCAGCTTCTTTGTCCTGACGCTCAAGCTCATCCAGCAGGGCACCGATGATCATTGCGCCGGTGGCACCCAACGGGTGGCCCATCGCAATCGAGCCGCCGTTGACGTTCACTACGCCGGGGTCAACATCAAACGCCTGCTGGAACCGCAACACGACCGAGGCGAAGGCTTCGTTCACTTCGAACAGGTCCAGATCGCTGATCTTCATGCCGTTATCGGCCAAGATTTTCTCGGTCACCGGAACCGGGCCGGTCAGCATGATGGTCGGATCGGTGCCGATCTTGGCAGTCGCCTTGATACGGGCACGCGGTTTCAATCCGTACTTTTCGCCGAATTCCTTGTTGCCGATCAGAACCGCTGCCGCACCGTCCACAATACCCGAGCTGTTGCCGGCGTGGTGGATGTGGTTCACGCGCTCAAGATGCGGGTACTTCAGCATTGCCACCTTGTCGAATCCAGGCATCTGCTCGCCCATCATCTGGAAGGACGGGTTCAACGCGCCAAGGCTTTGCATGTCCGTGCCGGGGCGCATGTATTCGTCGCGGTCAAGAATGGTCAGGCCGTTTTGATCCTTGACGGTGATCACAGACTTTTCAAAGCGGTTGTCTTCCCAAGCCGCCGCCGCACGTTTCTGCGATTCAACCGCCAACGCGTCTGCGTCATCACGGGTGAAACCGTACTCAGTGGCGATGATATCGGCCGAGATACCCTGTGGCACAAAATAAGTGCCCATCGCCAGTGAAGGATCAACGGCAATCGCCGCGCCGTCGCTGCCCATTGCCACACGGCCCATCATCTCAACACCGCCGGCGATGTAGGCTTGGCCTGCGCCGCCTTTGACCTGGTTTGCCGCGAGGTTCACAGCTTCCATGCCCGAGGCGCAGAAGCGGTTGATCGCCAGACCGGGGATCGATTGGTCCAGATCCGAGGCCAGAACTGCCGAGCGCGCCAGACAGCCGCCTTGTTCCATCACCTGCGTGACGTTGCCCCAGATCACATCCTCAACGGCGTGGCCTTCCAGGTTGTTGCGCTCTTTCATGGCGTTTAGGGTCACGGCGGACAGACGCACCGAGGTCACCTCGTGCAGGCTGCCATCCTTACGGCCCTTGCCGCGCGGAGTGCGCAGGGCGTCATAGATATATGCTTCAGTCATGGGGTCTCTCCTTAAGCGCGATCCGACGGGTTGCCGGGCATCAGGTCATAGGGGTGTTTCCAGCCGGGCTGCTCGGATAGACGAGTCAGCCAGGCGTCGATATGAGGCCAGTCGGCGCGGTCAAAGCCGAAAGGTTCGGGGTAATACAGATAGCCGCAGCAACTAAGATCGGCGTTGGTCACTCCGTCGCCAACGATCCAGTCGCGGTCGTTCAGATGATTGTTCAGAACGTCGTAGGCCGCTTTCAAACGCCCTTGATTGAAAGCGATGACATCCGGGTTGCGGTGTTCTTCGGGCAGAAAGTTGATCAGAAATCGGGTTAGACCGGCCATCGAGCTAAGCTTGTGATTGTCCCACAGCACCCAGCGCAGAATGTCGTAGTTCTCTTCCCTTGTCTTGCCGCCGAACTTGCCGGATTTCTCGGTTACGTAGGCCTGAACAGCGCCCGATTGACTGGTGCGGAATTCACCGTCGATAAGAACCGGAGCCTCGCCCAACTCATTGACCTCAGAACGGTATTCAGGTGTGCGCGTGACGCCTTTGAAAAAATCGACGAAGACTGGCTCCCACGCCAGGCCGGACATCTCGAGCGCCAACGCGGCCTTGTAGGAGTTTCCACTTTCTCCAAAACAATGAAGTTTGATGGTCATGCGATCGCCCCTCCCAAGGCGCTTTTGGCTCAGCCGGAATTGAGTATTTTTGAAAAGATGAAGGTTTAACAGTAACCTTTGATCAACCTTCTTCCAGTTCAATGGTTGTGCGGTACAGGCTGGAGAGCCGATGGCCGCAAAAGGTGAAGTCGTCCCTGTCCTGATGGCGAGTGCGCCCGGTGGCAGGGGCGCGTCCTGCCTTCATCTTTTCACAAATACTCCCGCCGGAGGCGTCCGGCCTTTAGATTACCGCTGGTCGATGAGTGGTTCGAACTGCTTTTATCCTTTCGTACTCTTAGTTAGGAATTGAAGGCGTTCAGGCGCGAGGTTAGGCCAAAGCACGCTGCCATTCATGTCCACGCGTATCCTGGGTCCGGGTGATTTCACCCGAACCCAGTTTGAGATCAGAAGTTTGCCGCGTCCAGAGCCATAACCGTGTCCGCGCCGGTCTGAATGCGCGCCAGGTGCATGCCCGTAGCAGGCAGGCGACGCGCCATGTAGAAACGACCGGTGTTGATCTTGGTTTCGTAGAAGTCTTTGTCCGATGCGCCACTGTCCAAAGCTTCCTGAGCGGCTTTGGCCATCTGTGCCCACATCAAACCCAGGCAAACATGACCGAACATGTGCATGAAGTCGTACGAGCCAGACAGGGCGTTGTTCGGATTTTTCATACCTTCCTGCATGAAATACATGCCAGCGGCCTGCAGATCTTTCGACGCGGCTTTCAACGGTTCGATGAAGGCCTTGTCATAGGCTTCGTCTTTGCCGGCGTTTTCCTTGCAGAAGGTTTTGACCATGTCGAAGAAGGCCATGACGTGCTTGCCGCCATCCTGCGCCAGCTTACGACCGACGAGATCCAGCGCCTGGACGCCGTTGGCTCCTTCGTAGATCATCGCGATGCGAGCGTCGCGGGTGTATTGCGACATGCCCCATTCTTCAATGTAGCCATGTCCACCGTAGACCTGCTGGGCCTGAACGGTCATGTCGTAGCCTTCATCGGTCAGGAAACCCTTGATAACGGGCGTCAGCAACGAAATCAGGCCGTCCGCATCCTTGTCGTTGGACCGATGCGCCTTGTCGATCATCGACGCGCCCCACAGGATGAATGCACGAGCGCCTTCGGTGAAGCTTTTCTGGTCCATCAGATTGCGACGAATGTCGGGGTGCACGATCAGCGGGTCGGCAGGGCCGTCCGGATTCTTTGCGCCGGTCACATCACGACCTTGCAGGCGATCCTTGGCGTATTCCAGAGCGTTTTGGTAAGCAGCTTCAGCTTGGGACAGGCCCTGCATGCCAACACCCAGACGCGCTTCGTTCATCATGGTGAACATCGCGCGCATGCCTTTATGCTCGTCGCCCAACAGCCAACCGGTGGCTTCGTCATAGTTCATGACGCAGGTTGAGTTGCCGTGGATGCCCATCTTCTCTTCGATCTTACCGACCGAGACACCGTTACGCTCACCGACTGAACCGTCTTCTTTGACAAGAAACTTGGGCACGATGAACAGGGAGACACCCTTGATACCGTCAGGCCCGCCGGGGATCTTCGCCAGCACCAGATGGATAACGTTGTTAGCCATGTCGTGATCACCGGCCGAGATGAAAATCTTCTGTCCGGAAATCTTGTAGCTGCCGTCGCTTTGCGGTTCTGCCTTGGTCCGCATCATACCCAGGTCGGTGCCGCAATGCGGTTCCGTCAGGTTCATCGTGCCGGTCCATTCACAGCTGACCATGTTTGGCAGGTATTTGTCTTTCTGCTCGTCGGTTCCGTGCGCCAGAATGGCCGAGGCCGCACCATGGGTCAGGCCCTGATACATCACAAACGCCTGATTGGCGCCCGAGAACATCTCACCCACGGCTGTACCCAGCACATAGGGCATGTTCTGGCCTCCATACTCTTCCGGCATGTCGAGGCCAGTCCAGCCACCTTCCTTCATCTGCTCGAAGGCTTCTTTGAACCCTGTGGGCGTATAAACAACGCCGTTTTCCAGGCGGCAGCCTTCGGTATCGCCGACCACGTTCAGCGGATGCAGAACGTTGGTGGCGACTTTGCCTGCTTCTTCCAGAACAGCGCCGGTAAACTCGGCTTCAAGTTCGTTGTATCCCGGAATATTTGATTCCGAGATTTTCAGAACGTTATGCAGAATGAACTGCGTGTCTTTTGTTGGCGCGTTATAGACGGGCATGTGAAGCTCCCTTAATTCATATGTCCGGGTGACAGGCAGTCGAGAGGTTTACTCGGCGGCCTTCTTTTCCTGTTTCATCGAGGCAATGACTTTTTCGCCCCAACGCAACTGCTCTTTCAGATCGTCGATCGCTTGTGTCAGTTCTTCACGGCGCGATTCCATGTCCGCCAGGCGCTCGCACGCGATCTCGAATGTGCGGGACATCTGGGTCACCTGTTGGTCACCTACATGGTACAAATCCAGAAGCTGGCGAATCTCTTCCAGGCTAAATCCGAACCGTTTGCCGCGCAGGATCAGCTTGAGCCGGGCGCGGTCGCGTTTGGTGAATAGCCGTTTCTGCCCCTCGCGGTGCGGAAACAAAAGCTCTTTGGCCTCATAGAACCGCAAGGTACGGGGCGTGACGTCATAGGTCTCGCACATCTCGCGGATGGTCATCAGATCTTCAGTCATTCGTCATACTCTCGTCACTGGCATCATGAGCTATGAGTTGCGTAGTTGATACGCGCTTTACAACATGTGAGTGACGTTGACGTAATCCAGACGCTGCGTCACTTCTAAGTTGACGTAACATCTGAACGCGTAAGGAGCTTTTGACGCAGTTTTCTTTCCGTTGCGTCAACCGAATTGATGGCGTTTTTGAGCAGCGCGTCGAATAAATAGATGCGCATTCTTACGGGCGTGTCGGTTTCGAGCGGCGCGATTCTCCATCCCGACAGGGCGATGTCTCAGCCTATTGACTTAAACGTTTGGTCCCGAAGGCGCTTGAGTTCATCCATGGCTTCGTCCAGCTGCTGGCGCTGCTGACGAAGTTCATCCATCTGACGATCGGCCATTTCAACAAAAGTTGCCATCTGCGCCTTGTTCCCCTGATCTTCATAGATCAGCAGCCACTGCCGAATTTCTTCCAGTGGAAAGCCGAATTTGCGCCCACGCATGATAAGCTTCATGCGGGCGCATTCGCGCGGGCCATAGAATCTGGAGCGGCCTTCCCGATCGGGCTGCAGCAACTCGATATACTCGTAGTATCGCAGGGTGCGCGGCGTCACGTCGAACTCGGCGCACATCTCTTTGAATGACAAACGTTTGTCGGACATTCCTGGTCTCCTCGCCAGCAACCTAGGGCGTCGTGGCGGCAAGCGCAACAGGTGGGCTTGCCCTTTGATTGGGCTGCGGCTCATAAAGGGGGGCAAGACAACAGGACAAAACCAAATGGTCGACAAGACAGTACTCGCCCGGCAGTTCATCGAGGCGATCCCGCACGCAAGGGCGCTGGGCCTTAAGCTGATGCAGATCGGTGAAGGTGAGGCCGAAATCTCGATGCCGTACAACGAGGATCTGATCGGAGATCCGCGTACTGGCGTCATTCATGGCGGCGCGGTGTCGACCATTCTGGATACCTGCTGCGGCGCTGCTGTGATGAGCCATCCGGCTGCACCTGGCGGCACTGCGACCATCGACCTGCGCATCGACTATATGCGCGCCGCGACGCCGGGGCAGACGATCACTGCCCGGGCCAGTTGCTATCACATAACCCGTAACGTCGCCTTTGTAAGGGCGACCGCCATGGACGAAGATCATGATGACCCGGTGGCCACCGCCTCGGGATCTTTCACGGTTGAGGGGAAGTAAAATGGCCAGACCCCGCCCCGAACCGATTCAAGTTGTCAAACACCGGCGCGATGCAGCATTACGCGCGCTGGTCGATGGCGTACCGTATATCCGTTTCCTCAATATCAGTTTCGATCGACGTGGAGATGAACTGACAGGTGTCCTGAATTTTGACGACAAACTGATTGGAAACCCTTTGCTGCCTGCCATTCATGGGGGTGTTACCGCTGCTTTCCTGGAGGTCACGGCCGTGATCACCCTGAGTTGGGAGCATATGTTCCCCCGCATCGAAAGCGGTGAGATTGATGCGGATGCCATCATGACTGACAAGAGCATTCGATTTCCCAAAACAATCGACTTTACCGTTGACTACCTGCGCTCGGGCCTGCCCCGAGACGCATACGCGCGGGCGTTCATCAACCGCGCAGGTCGGCGCTATGCTTCCGTACGTGTCGAAGCCTGGCAGGATCACCACAGCAAGCTGTTTGCACAGGGAACGGGTCACTTCCTGATGCCGCAAAACCGCACCGACAAAAGCTGACACATGCAGGGCGCGTCGGCACCGATAACCCACCGGCGGGTGCTTAAAGTTGCATTGCCGATTGTTCTGTCGAACGCCACGGTTCCGATCCTGGGGGCCGTGGATACAGGCGTTGTCGGCCAGATGGGCCTTGCGGCACCAATCGGAGCAGTCGGAATCGGCGCAGTGATCTTGTCGACGATCTACTGGATCTTCGGCTTTCTGCGCATGGGTACAACTGGCATGGCGGCCCAGGCGCGCGGGGCTGGGGACGTTGCTGAGACACGCGCCTTGTTGATACGCGGTCTCTTGCTGGGGGTCGCAGCAGGGTTGTTTTTCATCGTCGCGCAGGTTGCCGTTTTTGCTGGCGCTTTTGCGCTTTCCCCGGCCAGCCCCGAGGTCGAGGGGCTGACCCGTGACTACCTTGAGATCCGGATATGGGGCGCGCCTGCCACCATCGCCCTTTATGCAGTCACAGGGTGGTTGATCGCGGTTGAACGAACGCGTGGTGTGTTCGTGCTACAGGTCTGGATGAATGGCCTGAACATCCTGCTGGACCTGTGGTTCGTATTGGGTTTGGGCTGGGGTGTCGAAGGTGTCGCCGTAGCGACATTGATCGCGGAATGGACCGGGCTGGCCTTGGGGTTGTGGCTTTGCCGCGATGCCTTTGAGGGCAAGCTGTGGCGCGACACAGCGCGTATTTTCAACGCCGAGCGTCTGCGTCGGATGCTGCAGGTCAATGGCGACATCATGATCCGTTCGGTTCTGTTGACGGGTTCGTTCACAACCTTCCTGTTCGTCGGTTCTGATCTGGGTGACATCAATTTGGCGGCCAATCAGGTACTGCTTCAGTTTCTGGAAATCACGGCCTTTGCGCTGGATGGCTTTGCCTTCTCTGCCGAGGCGCTGGTTGGTGGTGCCGTTGGCGCACGCGATCGGTATCAGGTGCGGCGCGCCTCTGTGATGGCTTCGCAATGGGGCGTCGGTGGCGCCGTGCTGTTGGGCGCTGTCTTCTTTATAGCAGGGCCTGCATTGATTGATCTTATGTCCACCTCACCCGAGGTGCGCGAAGCCGGGCGAGAATACCTGATCTGGGCCGCGCTTGCCCCGGTGATAGGGGTGGCGAGTTGGATGTTCGATGGGATCTATATCGGGGCGACCTGGACGCGGGCAATGCGGAACGCGATGCTGCAATCCGTGGCGATCTATGTGGTGGCTTTGTTCATTCTGGTGCCCGCATTTGGCAACCATGGTTTATGGGCTGCGCTTATGGTTCTGAACATTGCACGGGGCGTAACACTGGGCTGGCGCTATCCCAAGCTCGAAGCACAGGTTGCCTAAAGCAAGCCCAGCAGGTTTTCCGGAGGACGCCCAAGCGCGGCTTTTTCGCCTGCAATTGCCAGGGGGCGTTCGATCAGAATCGGGTTCTCGGCCATTGCACGTATCAGGTCCTGTTCTGGTGAGGATTTCGTCAGACCGAGCTCTTTGAACAGCTTTTCACCCGTTCGCATCATTCCAATCGCCGTCACGCCCAGCAGGGTTTGTGCAGCTCGAAGCTCATCCTCCGAAGGCGCATCCTCAAGATACTTCCGCAGCTTGATCTGCGCGCCTTGATCTTCAAGCAAGGCGAGGCCTTCGCGGGACTTTGAACAACGCGGGTTATGCCAGTATTCGATCACAACCACTTCTCTCTTTTGCTGCCAACGGCTTGCGCCACAGTTTCAAATCCATCGCGGGCAAGCAACTGATCCAGCCCCTGTGCAATGTCCGAGGCCAAGGATAAGCCGCCATAGACCATTGCGGTGTAAAACTGCACCGCCGACGCGCCCGCGCAGATTTTGGCATAAGCCTGTTCCGCAGTGCCGATACCACCAACACCGATCAATGGAATTGATCCGTTCGTCAATTCGCTAAGCTGGGCCACAACGCGGGTCGATTTTTCGAATAGCGGCGCACCGGACAAACCGCCCGCTTCGCCCTTGTGCACGCTGCGCAAACCGTCGCGCGACAATGTTGTGTTGGTAGCGATCACCCCGTCAACGCCGGTTTCTTGGGCGACCTCGGCGATGTCTTGCAGTTCCGCTGGAGTTAAGTCTGGTGCCACTTTCAAGAACACAGGGATTGGTTGGTGAAGGGTGTCACGGGTTTCGATCACACCGCTCAGCAGTGCGCTCAACGCGGCTTTGCCCTGCAAATCACGCAGTTTCTCAGTATTCGGCGAGGACACATTGACCGTCGCGAAATCCAGATGCGCGGCGCAGTGTGCCAGCACCTTGGCGAAGTCGCCGGGCCGGTCGTCGCTTTCCTTGTTGGCGCCCAGATTCAGGCCAATCACCGCATCTTTTGGACGGCTGGCCAGCCGCTGGGCCATAACCTGCATGCCGTCATTGTTGAAGCCAAAGCGGTTGATGGCAGCCTTGTGCTCGGTCAACCGAAACAGGCGCGGCTTTGGGTTTCCGGGCTGCGGTCGTGGTGTGACAGCGCCAACTTCGATGAAGCCGAAACCTGCCTGAGACAGCGGGCCAAGAACCTCACCATTCTTGTCAAATCCAGCGGCCAGTCCAACCGGGTTTGGCAAGTTCAGCCCCGCAACTTTGGTCCGCAGGCGTGGCGAGGTGACCGGGCCCGGGGCAGGAGCCAAACCGGCCTTCAAAGCCTTGATCGATATGGCATGTGCGGTTTCCGGGTCCAGGCGATGTAAGGCGGCAAGCACCAGCTTCTCGGTTAGTTTCATCCGAATGCATCCCCACCATCGGCCGAACCGCAGCGGATAAGGCGCGAGGTTTCCACTGCGGCCTGACGATGGATCACCGCAGCCTGATAGACGGGGTCTGTCACCATCTCAAGAAATGCATGCGCCGTCGGATAGTGCGCTATGAAGACCTCGTCCCAAATCTCATCTGATGGACCGATCAGGGTGGTTTGGAACTGGCCGCGCCACATGATCGACGCGCCCAGCCGGGCAATGACCGGCGCGGTCGCGGTGCCATAGTTGCGATAGGCTTGCGCGCCCGTCAGGCCTGCTTTGGCCAGATCGTGATCCGCCGGGTAGTTCGCCGTGGTCCGAAACCTGACCAGATTCAGCATCTCGATAGGCTGATCCCGATCCAGCGCCTTGAAGGCTTCGAATTGCGCGCGTTCGGGGTCGATATAGGCCGTCATACCATCTCCTCGGGGAAGCTATGGTACTGCCCGTCAAAAGGTAAGGGCCGAGACCAGACTACATCCGTCATCTGAATCTGCCGATAAAGATGTGGGAACTCTGCTCCACCGCGCGAAACCTCCCATTTCAGATCGTGCCCCATTGCCGCTGCATCGCAGGCCAAAAGAACCAGATCTTGGACACCGGCAAAGTGCTTGGCGGCCGTTTCAGCGACCTGTTCTGCGGACGAGAAATGCACAAACCCGTCGGTTACATCAATCGGCGCACCGTCCGAGGCACCGTTGGCCTGCAGGTGGGCCCATTCGTCGGCCCTGAAAATCTTGTATATCAGCATGACGTGGTGATGCCTCGCAAAGCGGTGGGAATCAAGCCGGATTTCCCCCTTTGACTCTTTCCTTTCCTCAGCGCACGATCTGGGAAAACAACAATAGGGAGTTTTGTTATGTTGACCCGATTTCTGGCTTCGGCCGCCATATTGGGCCTGACCGCAGGTATCGCGGCTGCCGATTACAAGTTGACCATTTTACACACCAACGATTTCCACTCTCGCTTTGAGCCGATCAATAAGTACGACAGCGGCTGCGGTGCCGAGGACAATGCCGAAGGAAACTGCTTCGGTGGATCGGCGCGTCTGGTGACAGCAGTGGAAGAGGCGCGCGGACGGGCAGAAAACTCGATCCTGGTGGATGGCGGTGACCAGTTCCAGGGGTCGCTGTTCTATACCTATTACAAGGGCAAAGTGGCTGCCGAGTTCATGAACAAGCTGGGCTATGACGCGATGACCGTGGGTAACCACGAATTCGACGATGGACCCGAAGTTCTGCGCGGCTTCATCGATTCGGTCGATTTCCCCGTCCTGATGTCGAACGCCAATGTGGCCGACGAAGAGCTGCTGACCGATAAGATAAAGAAGTCGTCGGTCATTGAGATTGGTGGCGAGAAGATCGGTCTGATTGGCCTGACACCCATAGATACGGACGAACTGGCATCGCCTGGTCCGAACGTCACGTTTTCCGATCCGGTACCGGCAGTTCAGGGCGAAGTGGACAGGCTGTCCGCGGAAGGTGTCAACAAAATCGTTGTGCTCAGCCATTCGGGCTATGGCGTAGACCAACGCGTTGCACAGGAAACCACCGGCGTTGACGTCATCGTAGGTGGCCATTCGAACACCTATTTGTCCAACGTGTCCGACAAAGCAGCTGGGCCGTATCCGACCGTCGTCAACGGTGTTCAGATCGTTCAGGCCTATGCCTATGGCAAGTTCCTGGGTGAGTTGAATGTGACCTTTGATGATGACGGTAATGTCGTCGAAGCAGCGGGTGAGCCGCTGATCATGGACAACACGGTGACCGAAGATCAGGCCGCACTGGATCGGATCGCCGAACTGGCCGTTCCGCTGGACGAAATCCGCAACAAGGTCGTCGCCAATTCCGCCGATGCGATCGAAGGCGACCGCGCCATTTGTCGTGTGCAGGAATGTCAAATGGGCAACCTTGTCGCGGATGCCATGCTTGCACGTGTCGCCGACCAGGGTGTTAAGATCGCAATTGCGAACTCGGGCGGTTTGCGGGCATCGATTGACCCGGGCGAAGTCACTATGGGCGAAGTGCTAACCGTCCTGCCGTTCCAGAACACGCTCTCGACCTTTGAGATCAGTGGTCAGGGCGTCATTGATGCGCTGGAGAACGGTGTGAGCCAGGTGGAAGAGGTCAAGGGCCGCTTCCCACAGGTGGCAGGGTTGACCTTTGCATGGGATGCCTCGGTTGCACCCAATGAGGGCCGCGTCAGTGATGTGATGGTGGCCGAAGGCGACGGATTTGTTCCGATTGATCCCGCCGCCACCTACCTGGTTGTGACCAACAACTATGTGCGAAATGGCGGCGACGGATACAGCGTGTTCGAAGGTGACGACAAGAACGCGTATGATTTCGGCCCTGATCTGGCAGATGTGACAGCAGAATATCTGGCGGAAAACGCACCATACCAACCGTATCTGGATGGGCGCATCAAGCAGAGGTAGACTTAATCTGGATTGAAAAAGCCGTGTCATGCTGATGCGGCTTTTTTTGATTCGGACGCCTTTGGTGCTTGAGCTGGGTAATTGGCCATTGTTTCTGGACGAGGCGGGAAAAGAGGCCGCACGCCTCATGCCGCTGCGCGCTGGTCTACAATCGAGTTGACCCGAGCGCAAACTTCATCCGTGACAAATGATGAGAGCCGGTTGAGGCCTTGGAAGATTGAATCCGAACGGCCTTTCCTTCGTTGATCCAGCGGGCTAGACCGCTCGCATGGCCGTGAAGCTTAACAACCTGACGCATCTTTATTCGCATAGTTTCGACACTGTGATCGACGTGCGCAGTCCGGCTGAATTTGCCGAGGATCATTTGCCCGGTGCGATCAACCTGCCGGTTCTGGACAACGAAGAACGCGCCCGGGTTGGCACGATCTATGTGCAGGAAAGCCCGTTTCTGGCCCGTAAGCTGGGCGCAGCACTGGTGTTTCGCAATGCGGCCAATCACATCGAAAACAACCTCAGCCATCACGAAGGCGGTTGGAGACCATTGGTGTATTGCTGGCGCGGAGGCCAGCGGTCGGGCTCCTTCACGTGGATGCTGCAGCAGATCGGTTGGCGGGCCGAAGTGATTGAGGGCGGTTATCGCAGCTACCGACGGCTGGTAAACGCTTATCTTTATCACGATCCGTTGCCGCACCAGCTGGTGGCTTTGGATGGATACACCGGAACCGCCAAAACCGAAATACTGGGGCAACTGCAAAGGCGCGGCGTGCAGGTTTTGGATCTTGAGGGGTTGGCCAACCATCGGGGGTCGTTGCTCGGGGATATGCCCGGCGGTCAACCGGGACAGAAGGCCTTTGAATCTGCGTTGTCCGCT
Organism: uncultured Ruegeria sp.; assembly: GCF_947504215.1. Classification (GTDB taxonomy): domain Bacteria; phylum Pseudomonadota; class Alphaproteobacteria; order Rhodobacterales; family Rhodobacteraceae; genus Ruegeria. The sequence continues at coordinate 32,620 of NZ_CANNGO010000002.1, forward strand.
GCGTTTTGCGCTTTGGATGCATCCCGCCCGGTCGTGGTCGAAGCGGAATCATCCAAGATCGGCAACCTGATCCTGCCACCCAGCCTGTGGACTGCGTTGTGCGCGGCCCCTCGGGTTCAGATCACGGCCCCGATCGCGGCGCGCACGGCCTATTTGGTTCGCGCCTATGATGACATCCTTTCTGACGCCAAGGGCCTGCGAGATCGGCTGTTGCCACTGCGCTTTCATCGCGGGCACGAGGTTGTGGATGGTTGGCTGCAATTGATCGAGGAAGGCGAAAAACAGGAGCTCACCCGAGCATTGATGGAGAGCCACTACGACCCGTCTTATTTGAAGTCTCGGCGGGCCCGCGACGCAAACGTGCTTTCTCAGGTCCATCTTACAACTTTGGATGACCCGGGGCTGGCAGACGCTGCAGCACGGATTGAAACGCTGCTGACTCAGCTCTGAAAACGCAGCCCCGGTGTTTCTGTTAACTGCCCAATGATCGAGGCCGGGTAGCCCGCGTCGCGCAGATCCCGCAGAACGGTTTCAGCGCCATCTGCTGCAACAGTCGCTAGCAGACCCCCAGCAGTTTGCGGATCAAACAAAAGCGCAGCCTTGCCATCGGACGGCAATTCCATTGCGATGGACCTGTTGTCGGCAAAGATCGTCGAGCGCACGCCCTGATCGCTCAGATCTTGTGCGCCTTGCATCACCGGGACGCTGGACAGATAGAGCGTTGCGCCGCAATCAGAGGCCTCGCAAATGCCTTGCAGGTGACCGGCCAGACCAAACCCGGTCACATCCGTCATGGCGTGTGCGTCCGACAGGATGCTGGCTGCCGCGCTCTGCGGCTGTGTCATATGCTGGAATGCGGCCGTGACCGAGGCTCCGTCTGCTTTGCCGGCCATCTCTGCCGCCATTAACACACCGCTGCCTAAGGGTTTGGTCAGGATCAGGGCATCACCCGGACGACCGCCCGCCAACGTGATCGGATCGTTTTCGCACAGGCCGGTTAAGGTAAACCCGATGGTCATTTCATCACCCATCGAGCTGTGGCCACCCACGATTTCGGCACCGGCTGCCCGCATCACATCATTGGCAATTGTCATGATCTCGGACATGGTGCGATGCTGCAACTCGGCTGACATCCGAGGCAGAATGACTGTCGCGGTAGCTGCTTGTGGCGCGGCCCCCATGGCCCAGATATCCCCCAAGGCGTGCACGGCTGCGATGCGAGTCATCAGGGCCGGATCCAGTGTGAAGGCGCGCAGGTGGTCCGAGGTCATAACCTGCCGCGTGCCGCCGGTTAGCAGCACCGCGGCGTCATCGCCGGGCAGCGAGATGACATCGGATCGCTCAGGTGGGGGCAATGCTTGCAGAGCAGACCGCAGAGCACCGCGCCCGACTTTAGCGCCGCACCCTCCACACATGGGTTTGTCACCCAAGGTCTCGCGCAGGCCGGACGCATGATCGCGGGGCAGGGGCGACGGTCGCATTTGCGGCAAATCGCGAAACTTGTTCATGAAGCTCTGATCGATGTGGTTCTTCCATGTCCACATCAATGGGCCGCTGAAAGATGTTCCAAGACGTTCGGCCAGCGCGGATTTTCGACCCAGTGAGATCAGTTTAAGGTAATCTGTCTGAGGGGCATACCATTTCATTCTACCAGCGCCCAAAGCGGCCCGCAGATTGTTGAAAAGGATCGGCGCCTCGCGCACCGCGTATACACCAGCTTTGGGACGTGGGTTTTCGGTCAGATGCACGCAATCGCCAGCGGCAAAAACCGCCGGATCGCTGGATTGCAAATGCCCGTTCACTTGAATGTACCCGTTCTGCAAGTCCAGTCCGGTGTTTGCGATCCAGTCATAGGGGCGGGCCCCGGCTGCGCCGGTGACAAATGTTGCAGGGATTTGGCGACCGTCTTCCAACTCCACATGATCTTTGGCTATGCGCGTGATAGAGGTGTGCTCTATCACATCAACACCAAGATCGGTCATTGCGTTCCGGATTGTTGCCGCCGCTTTCGGATTTGTCGCGGTGAGGACCGATGCATTGTCGATCAGCGTCACTTGCGACGCTCGTCCTTTGGCCTTTAGTGCATGTACCATTGCCATGGCCAGTTCAACGCCCGCAACGCCGCCGCCGATAACCACAATCGCGGCCGATCCGCTGCCTTCCAGATACGCGGCCCAACACGCAGCCAACCGACCCAAAGGCTTGGCGGGCACAGCATGGTCGGCAAAGCCTGTCAACGAAGGCATTTTTGATGTAATGCCAACATTGACGGATGCGACATCGAACGCCACCGGGGGACGCCCGGGCACGTGAATTTCTCGCTTTTGGGTGTCGATCCCGTTCACAGCCCCTAAGACCACCCTGGCCCCGGCAAACCGCGCCAGTTTGATCAGGTCAATATCCAGTTCCGAACGCTCATAGTGACCGGCGACAAACCCTGGCAACATGCCCGAATACGGCGCGGTGGGTCCGGGATTGATCAAGGTTAAGCGGGCACCTGGCAGGGGGTTCATGCCCCACTTTCGCAACACCAGCGCGTGCGTGTGTCCTCCGCCAATCAGAACCAGATCACGGGTCAGGGGCAGCGGGGGAGTGTGCATTTGTTTCAGTTCGCGCTGTGGTCGGGGACGTCTTCGACCTGCTCGACCGCGTGGGTGGCCCAAAGCTCATCCTCGCCCGCATCCGGCAGGTCCTCGGGCTTTTCATGACGGTGAATGTGCCATTTGGCAATGAACAGGGCCGTGATCGGGGCGGTGAGGAACAAAAACAAGGTGATCAGCAGCTCGTGCAGCGACAGATGCCCTTCGATCAGGACGGAATGGCAGATCGAGGCCAAAAGAACGCCGCCCACACCGAGGGTTGTCGCCTTGGTCGGAGCATGCAGGCGAGACATCGGATCCTTCAGCTTGATCATGCCAAACGAGCCGACAAAACCGAATATGCCCGATACAATAAGGAAGAATGCGATCAGAAGTTCGAAGATAAATTCCATCAAACCCTCACTCGATAATGTTGCCGCGCAGCATAAAGCGGGCATAGGCGACGGTTGAGACAAAACCCAGCATGGCAATGATCATGGCAGCCTCAAAAAAGATTTCGGTGCCTTTGAACAGGCCGTACAGGATCATCAGGGCAATGGTGTTGATCACCATCGTGTCCAGCGCCAGAACTCGGGTACCAACCCCTTCGGCCGTGATGATCCGCCAGAGACACATGATGATCGCTGCCCCAAAACAGGCAAACGCAAAGTGGATGGCAAAACCCATCATTCGAAAATCTCCTTCAGACGACGTTCATAGCGTTGCTTGATCTGATCCCGCACGGCGTCCGGGTCTGAGGTGTCAAGACAGTGGACAAGCAGGTTATGTCCTTGCGCCGACAGATCACAACTGACCGTGCCAGGTGTCATCGTGATGGTGCCAGCCAGGACGGTGATCGCTTCTGGCGTGCGCAATTCCAGGGGGATACATACCCAGTTCGGCTGGCGGTCGGCGTCACGCTTGAACAGGATGATCTTTGCGACCGTGACATTGGCAACAACGATATCCCACAGCACGACCAGCATGTATTCGATCACCATCGGCCAGTTGCGCAGTTTGGGGCGGTCTGGCCAGTAGGGTTGGGTGACGAAGGGGATGATAATTCCCAAAATCAAGCCAAAGACCAGCGAGTTCAGCGACGGCGCGTTTGCCAGAAACAACCAGACAAGCGTCAGTAGAATCGTCAGTTGGGGGTGCGGGAAAATACGGCGCAGTAGTTCCATCACTCTTCACCTCCCAATACGGCCGAGATGTAACGCTCGGGCGTGAACAATTGCTCTGCTGTCTTGCTTGTGTACTCCAAAGCGGGCCCGGCAAACAGGGTTAGCAGGATCAGACCCGCAACCGCACCGAAGACCGCCGTAAAGGCCAGGCCGGGTTGCGGTTCGGGGGCAGATCGCTCATCCGTTTCCTCCTCCTCTGGTGCGTCTTCCCCCGCATATTCGACATCGTGGCTCTTCCAAAAGATCAGCGAACCGGCACGTGCCAATCCAACGATGGTCACGAAGGATCCTACCAGGATCACAAACCAAACGGCGTTGGCGTTTGATGCATCGCGTGCGGCGTCCAAAACAAGCAGTTTACCAACAAAGCCCGACAACGGCGGCATCCCTGCTATCGCGATTGCGCCAACAAAGAACAGGGCCGCGACCAGTCCGCTTTGCGGCATCGGTGGCTTGGGTGTAATTGCGCCGCCGCGGCGTTCCATCACCAGATCAGCAACCAGGAACAGCAACGCTGTCGCCAACGTCGAGTGGAAGATGTAGTACAGTGCGGCTGCAGTTGCTTCGGGCGTGAACAACGAGATTGCGATCAGTAGCGTGCCCATTGAGGCGATGGCGCAGAACGCCACCATACGGGCAATGTGATGTGCGCCAAGGATACCAATAGCCCCAACCGCTAGTGTCAAAATGGCAGCCGGTTGCAGCCAATCGCCGACCAAACCTTGCGTCGCTTCGACCTCGGGTCCGAAAGCCAGCGTGTACATACGCAAGATCGAGTAGGCCCCGACCTTGGTCATAATCGCAAACAGCGCCGCCACAGGTAAAGGCGCGTTGGCATAGCTTGCAGGCAACCAGAAATGCAGTGGTAGAACAGCGGCCTTGATACAGAAAACCAGCAGCAACAGCACGGCACCAACTCGCAGAAGGGCGGTATCTTCGGGTGGTAACTCTGCCACACGCACGGCGATGTCGGCCATATTCAAGGTGCCCGTCACACCATAGAGCGTTCCCAAGGCGAACAGAAACAAGGTTGAACCCAGCAGGTTGTAAGCGACATATTGAACGCCCGCCTTCAAACGCACCGACCCGCCGCCGTGGGTCATAAGTCCATAAGATGCGATCAGCAGAACTTCGAAGAACACAAACAGGTTGAACGCGTCCCCGGTCAGAAACGCTCCGCAGACGCCCATTAACTGGAAATGAAACAGCGCGTGGAAATGGTTGCCGCGCTGATCCCAGCCGGACCCAATCGCATAAAGTACTATGGGCAAGGCCAGCAGTGCCGTTAGCAACACCATCATGGCCGACATCCTGTCCAGCACCATGACAATGCCAAAGGGGGCGGGCCAGTCGCCCAATTCATAGACTTGGATGTCCCCGCCAGAAGCTTGCGCCGTGATCGTCAGCGCAATGCCCAGCAATGCGACCACACCGGCGACCGAGAAGATGCGTTGCAGGTCCAGATGATATCGCAAGACCATGATGATAAACGGTGCAAGGATCGCGGGTAGGACGATCGGCGCAACGATCCAGTGGTTCATGCGTCTTCTCCCGGCGCGTCAACGCAGTCCTGCGCGGTCATGTCGATATGGTCATCCTTCGAAGACAGATAGGCGCTGAGCGCGATCATCACGATCACCGCCGTCATCCCGAATGAGATCACAATGGCCGTCAGCACAAGCGCCTGAGGCAGCGGATCGGTGTAAGGAACCTCTTCATATTTGTTCAGAACTGCGGGCGCATTCAGCGCCAGCCGTCCGGTCGCGAATAGAAAGACGTTCACCGCATAGGTGATCAACGACAGGCCCAAAATGACTGGAAACGTTCGGCGGCGCAGGATGAGGAAAATCCCGGCAGCGGTCAGAACGCCTACGGCAGAGGCTACGAGCGCTTCCATCAGACCTGCTCCTTCTCTTCTTCTTCCGGCGGATCATCCCGCAACGGATTAATGTCCATTGGGAATTCCTGTGCCATACCGGGTTGCCATGCAAACCTGGACAAGCTGTCCAGCGCCAGCATGACGGCACCCAGAACCGCCAGAAACACGCCGGTGTCGAACAACATGGCGGTGGCCCACTCGAATTCTTCCAGTGGTGGCCAGTTGATGTAGCCGAAATCGCTGGTCAGGAAGGGGCGTTCGTTGAACCACGCGCCCAAACCCGTCGCGGCCGCGATCAGAACACCCCAGCCGATTGTCCCATGGTAATAGAACCTTTGGCGTTCGATGGCCCAGGTATAGCCGCTGGCCATGTACTGCATCAGATAGGCGATGGCGACGATCAGTCCGGCAATAAAGCCGCCGCCGGGTTGGTTGTGTCCACGGAAGAAGATGTAGGCGCCAACCATCAGCGCGATTGGCATCATCACGCGCGTTACCACAACCATCATCAGCGGATGCGCGTCGCCCGATTGTGGCCAATGAGGTTTGCGGTTCAGCAGATAGCCACGCACATTGGTGCTCAGCACAGATTCCGTCAGGGCGTAGATGATCAGCGCTGCGATACCCAGAACGATGATTTCGCCAAAGGTATCAAACCCCCGGAAGTCCACCAGGATCACGTTAACCACATTGGTGCCGCCGCCGCCTTTGTACGAGTTTGCCAGGTGGAAATCCGAGATCGTTGGAAATGCGAAGTCGCGCATCATGATCGCATAGATCAATGCGCCTGACCCGATCCCGGCAACAACTGAAATTGCGGCATCACGCCAGCGTCTTGCAGGGGCGCTGTCCCACGGAGTTTCGGTTGGCAAAAAGTTCAGCGACAACAAGAGAAGGATCATGGTAACCACTTCGACCGAAATCTGTGTTAGTGCCAAATCCGGCGCGGAAAGGTAGTTGAAGGCAATGGATACGATCAGGCCGACAACACCGATCAGAACCAGGGATAACAAGCGGTTGCGGTGGAACCACATGATCCCAAGCGTCGCGCCGACCAGACAGATCCATCCGATGATCGGGATAATTTGGGCTGGTAGCGGGACGCGTGTTTCGATCCCAATTGTTCCAGTCGAATACGCGTAGTAGCCCAACCCGACAGTGAAGGTGACAAAGATGACCGCATATCGGCTGAGAACACCGTTGTGTAGCTCGTCAGTGATCAGACGGCTGAGTCTGGTGAATGCGTTGATAATCGCCTCAAAGATAACTTTTGCTTCGGGGCGCGGCAGGGCGTTCCAGATCTGCTCACCGCGTCGATGCAGGGCAAGCAGGAACAAACCACCCAGCGTAGCAACGACCGACATGTACAGGGCTGGGGTGAAGCCATGCCACAGTTTCAGCGAGTAATACGGCAGCTTTTCACCGCCAATAACCGCGCTTGAGACAACGGCAACCAATGGGCCGACGATTGCGGCTGAGTAGAGACCAATAAGCACGACCAATATGACAAGAAAGGCCGGTGCCAGCCACAAGCCAACGGGCGGGTCATGCGGCTTTGCCGGATAGTCATCACGCTGAGGCCCAAGGAACACGTGGCTTACAAAGCGGAAGGAATACGCGGCTGAAAACACCGCAGCCAGAACTGCTAAACCTGGCACCAGACAATGTGAATTCAACCAAGTGGTATGAACGGTTTCCTCCAGCATCATTTCCTTTGACAGGAAACCGTTTAGAGGTGGCAGACCCGCCATCGACAATGCTGCAATTGTGCCAATGGTAAAGGTGATCGGCATCAAGTGACGCAACCCACCCAACCGCTTTACGTCTCGCGTGCCCGTTTCGTGGTCCACGATCCCCGCTGTCATGAACAGCGCAGCTTTGAAGGTTGCGTGGTTGATGATGTGGAACATAGCGGCAACGGCCGCAAACTTGGTGCCAAAGCCCAAAAGCATGGTCACCAACCCAAGGTGCGACACCGTCGAGAAGGCCAGAAGCGCTTTTAGGTCATCTTTGAACAGTGCAATCACCGCACCAAGCAACATCGTCACCAGCCCCGTTGTTGCGACGATGTAAAACCACGCATCCGTTCCAGCCAGGACCGGCCACATGCGAGCCATCAGGAACAGTCCTGCCTTCACCATCGTTGCCGAGTGCAGATAGGCCGAAACTGGGGTTGGAGCTGCCATCGCGTGCGGCAGCCAGAAATGAAAGGGGAACTGCGCGGATTTGGTGAAACAGCCTAGCAGGATCAGGATCAATGCAGGCATGTAGTGGGGCGATGACTGGATCAGCTCTTTGTTCTGCAAAATGACGCTAAGGTCGTAGGACCCAACAATGTTACCCAGGATCAGCATCCCGGCGATCATCGCCAAGCCGCCACCGCCCGTCACCGCAAGCGCCATCCGTGCACCTTGCCGCCCTTCGGGCAGGTGTTTCCAATAGCCAATCAACAGGAAGGAACTCAGCGACGTGAGTTCCCAAAAGATAAGCAAAAGCAATATGTTGTCGGACAGAACGATCCCAACCATCGCACCCTGAAACAGCAGCAGATAGGTATAGAACTGCCCCATCGGATCTTCGCGCGACAAATAGAATCGGGCATAGAGAATGATCAGCAATCCGATGCCAAGGATCAGCAAGGCGAACAGGAACCCAAGTCCGTCCAGCATGAAGTTCGCATTCAGTCCCAGCCCTGGCATCCAGTCGAACCGCGCGGCGATCACCTCACCTCGTAAAACCGCCGGGCTATGGATCAACAAACCCATTAGCGCCAAAAAGGTAGTCAACCCTGCGGCCGAGGCTGCTGCGTTTCGTCCCGCCCGGATCAGGAGGGCTGGGAAAACAGCTCCGAGAAAGGGAAGGGCCGCGATGAGGAATAGGGACAAGTGCGATACTCCGGTCTGGGCGGTCTATGTGTTCTTGGTTTTCTAAGGATAATTTATTGACTGTCCAGATATTGCAAGTTTTTCACAGAGTTCTACGGCAATCTCTGGATCGGGTTTGCCCTGCGTAATAATGACGCGAACTTGATCCGAGGGTCAGAATTCAGAGCAGAAATGACTCTCGGCCTGTGGTAGAACCGGCGCGGCAGATCAGAGGAAGATGACATGTCGGACAAGGTGAACCGCACCCGCAGGTGGGTTTTGCTTGGTGGTGCAGCCGCCATTGCGACCGGCTTCGCGATCCGGGAGTACCGCTTGATCCCGCAAGATTATGCGGGTGGTCAGATTGACGTGGCCGAGGCTTACAAGCAAGCCCAATCCGGTGATATTTTGTTGGTGGACATCCGCACCCCGCGGGAATGGCAGGCGACCGGAGTGGGTGACGGTGCGCACCCTTTGGATATGCGACGCGAGGACTTTGTCCAAGCGCTTGAGCGTCTTATCGACGGCAACCCTGAAACCCCCGTGGCACTGATTTGTGCACGAGGCGTGCGGTCGGCGCGGTTAAGCAACCAACTGACCTTGGCAGGGTTCACAAACATCATAGACGTACCCGAAGGCATGCTGGGTTCGACCGCAGGCCCGGGCTGGGTGCGTGTTGGGCTTCCAGTCAAAAGTTACAAAGAGGACACATAATGCGCGCGAAACACTTGATGGCTTTGTGTTTTGCTTTTTCCGGGCAGGTGGCTGTGGCTGCGTGTGGCGCGGACGAAGGCACCTGTGACATTTCATCTGGCAGTTACCACATCGAATTACCGGACAGCGAAAACCCGCCATTGGTGATATTTCTGCATGGCTACGGTGGCAGCGGGTCCGGCACGATGAAGAACCGGGGCATGGTCGAACCGTTGCTGGCCCGGGGATACGCAGTGATGGCGCCGGAAGGGGCCGTTCGAAATGGCCGCCAAAGCTGGAACTTTTACGATGGGTTTGGCGACCGCGACGAAAAAGTGTTTTTGACCGAGGTGGTTCAGGACGCGACGGACCGGTTTGGCATAGATGGCGAGCGTGTGGTTCTTGGCGGTTTTTCGGCCGGAGCGTTTATGGTGAACTACCTGGCGTGCGCAGCGCCCGAAACCTTTTCTGCCTATGTGCCGGTGTCAGGCGGTTTCTGGCGGCCGCATCCTGAAACCTGCGGCGGACCCGTGCGGTTGTTTCACACTCATGGCTGGGTCGATAACGTAGTCCCGCTGGAAGGGCGGCTTCTGGGCGGCGGACGCTACCATCAAGGAGATATCTTTGCTGGTTTGGAAATCTGGCGCGAAGCCAATGAATGCGTTGACACCAAGCCTGATGGTTTTGGGACAACCGATCAGTTTATGCGCCGCAGGTGGACATGCGCTGACGGTGGTGCACTTGAATTCGCTTTGTTCCCGGGCGGTCATACCGTGCCCAATGGCTGGGCAGATATGATGGTCGACTGGTATGAAGGGCTGCCGGGCGGTTAATTACTCCGCCGGTGTCATGACACCTTTACCATCCAGCAAACGTTTCAGTTCCGTCCGGTGACGGCGGGCTGAACGGGTGATGGCGGGTTCGTTAAAATCCTCGCGCATTCCGACCATATGCCGGGCCGCACCGACGGACACGCCGCTTAGCGCTGACAATGGTATTGCCAGCGCAAGGCTGATCGCAATTGGGGCCAACCAGAACGAGACCAGACCTGCCAGGATACCGGCGCTAAGTGCAACACCGATGATCGTTTCCAGCGCATGGCACAGGATCAATGTCCGCAGGCTATAGCTGCCGCCATCCCGTTCCTGCCGTTTCCAGCCTTTTTGAATGCCAAGCACAGTCCGAAAGACGGCAATCATCTGCTGCACCATCAGGATCGGCGCATAAAGCACCGACAGGATCACTTCGGCCAGAAACGAGGTGAAGAACCGACGCTTTCCACCAAAGTCGGAATAGCGCACGCCGCTGAGGGGCAGGGCCGCGACCCCCAGAACTTTGGGGGCAAGCAGCATCGCGTACATGACTAGAATGATCAAGACATGCCGCGTTTCGGTCATTTCTGGCCATTGCGGGAACATCGGGTTGTCAGGGCTGAAATAATGCAGGACCGAGGCGTCTTCGCCCTGACCGATCAATGCCCACATCACCAGCAGCGCAAACCACAGGGGCGACATCAGATATCCAACGGCTCCGTGGAACATGTGAAAACGTGACACCGAGCGGAAGCCGCGCGACCCGAGCAGTTTCAAATGCTGCAGGTTGCCCTGACACCAACGCCGATCTCGCATGGCATGATCAATGAGGGTTGGAGGTGTCTCTTCGTACGATCCACGAATACGCGGCAGAAAACGCACACCCCATCCGGCACGGCGGAGCAGACCGGCCTCGACAAAGTCATGGCTCATGATCAGTTCTTCCTGCCCGTTGAGGGACCGGAGTTTGGGCAGCCCCGCACATGTTGCGAAGGCTTTGGTTCGGATGATGGCGTTATGACCCCAATAATTGCCTTCCTGGCCGCACCAGCGGGCCAGACCTTCGGCAAAGGCGATGCCGTAAACGCCGTTGGCGAATTGCTGCATGCGGGCGAAAACCGACTGCGCGCCGATCAGTTGTGGGTAGCTCTGGATCAGGCCTGCACCAGGATCACGCGCCAGCGAGTCGGTCAGGCGGGCAATGGCGCGGCCGGTCATCAGGCTGTCGGCATCCAACACCAGCATTGCATCCCAGTCCGAGCCCCAGCGGCTGACCCAGTCGGCGATATTGCCGACTTTACGGTCCGTGTTTTGTTCGCGGCGGCGGTAGTACAATTCCAATCCCGGGGCCAACGTTGTGCGAAGCGCCTCGATGCTGGCTTGCTCCTGCGCTGCAATCTCAGGGTCACGCGTGTCCGAAAGGATAAACATGGCATAGTGATGCTGCCCGCCTCGGGCCTGCAACTCCTCCAGCATGGTTCTGGCGTTGCCAAGCACGAACCATGGGACCTCGTTGTAGACCGGCATCAGCAAGGCCACGCGCAAGGCTTGTGGACGTCCCTGACGGGCCGGGCGCTCCTGACGAGACAACGAGACCATGCCCAGCAATACGGTGCAGACCGTGAACGAGATCCAGAAGAAGTTAAAAGAGATCAGCGCCAGAAGGACGGCTTCGATCAGATTGATCCCCTCGGCCCCGAACCAATCGGTCATGACCCAGAACAAACCGAGCGTCGCAGCCATTGCCGGTGAAAACGCCAATGCCCGCCAGAACCCGGCTGAGTGCCGACCGGTGCGCGACGGCACTTCGGCATCCCGGAACCCGGCGCGAAAATCTTGCGCGGGCATCGCCAAAGGAGCCTGTGGCGGCATGATATGCAGGTCGTGGCTCATGTCGTCCATCTGTACAACCAGACTTCTGACGCGGCTTGTTTGCCAAGTCTTAGTTGGGCGCGCAATTCGACGTGGTCGCGATCGCCGGGCTCGAACGAGAAGGCCAGTCGTAGGCCACCAGTGTCGGGGTTCCGCTGCAAGACGCCTTCCGAGGTTTCCACATGCGGTGATTGCACATAGATATTGAGCGCTTCGGGGTCTTCAAACAGTTCACTGGCCTCGAAATCGATAACGGCCAGACGCCCTTCACCAAAGGTGTTTTCGCCCATGGCGGTATTGATCACGCGGGGCATCGGGGTGCGCTGCGGTTCTTCACCCCAAATCAGGCTGTAGGATAGGTCCACTTGCTGACCGGGCACATAGGGCTCGGCCGGACGCCAATAGGCAACGATGTTGTCATAGATCTCCTGGTCAGCCGGGATTTCCACCAGCGTAACTGTGCCTTTGCCCCAATCGCCTTGCGGCTCGACCCACAGACTGGGCCGTTTGTGATATTGGGCTTCGAGATCGGCGTAATCAGAAAACGCGCGCTTTCGCTGCATCAGACCAAAGCCTTGCGGGTTGGTGTCGACGAAAGACGAAACCTGCAGACGGGTCGGGTTTGCCAACGGGCGCCAGATGACTTCACCTGCTCCATTGCGGATCAGCAGCCCGTCACTGTCATGCACCGCCGGCCTGAAATCGTCGAACCGACCGTGATTGGTTTGATCGAACAGGAACATCGAAGTTCCCGGCGCGATTCCCACGTGATCCAGTTCAACACGAGGGAACAGGGTTGCTTCGATCTCCATCGTGCAATCTGCACCAGCGGTGACGTTAAACCGATAGGCGCCGGTCACACTGGGGCTGTCCATAAGGGCGTGCACAACCATATTGCGCTGGCCCGGCTCAGGACGTTCTAACCAGAAGCGGATGAATTCGGGAAATTCCTCACCATCCGGATCGCCGGTTTTCAGGGCGAGCCCACGGGCCGACAGGCCATAAACCTCGTGCAGGCCAATTGCACGGAAATAGCTTGCACCTTGGAACACACAGAACTCATCCGTTTTGCCGGGACGGTGCATTTCCGTCCGCAGGCGTAGGCCTGAGAATCCAAGCGTCTCATCCACGGGAAGCTGCGGCACTTCGTCGGATTTATCGAACATCTCCAGATCAAAGGCGACGGGTTTGGTCATACCGTTTTCGACGGTCGATACCTGAACGGTCCGCGGGAAGTAGAGACCGGGTGTGAAGAAATCGATGTTGAACGGCGTTTCGGTTTCAAACCATAGCGCGCGATCCAGCCGGAAACGGATTGACCTGTATTGTGGATACGTCAGATCCTGCCATTCCTGTGGAACCATTTCGCGTTCGGCAAAGGGACGACTGGCCAGATCGCGAGCCAGTGCAATGACGTCATTGCGGTCAAACGGCACCTCTCCGCCCGATGCAAAGGTCGCGGGCGCCAGAAACAGCGCGGAAGTTGAAGCCAAAAAAGCGCGACGAGTTAAATTCATTTCTTCGATTTCCAAGGCTGTGACTTAAACCACGCGGCCAGATAGGCCACGCCAATGATCATGGCAAAGCCAATCATGTTAGCGACGAACACGCTGGCAAAATCCCGCCCAGTTTGATCCAGAGCGACGCCAATCAGCCGAGCGGCGGCCATCGAGAACACAAACACCGCCAGCGATTGTTGACCCACCTTGGTGATCAGTTTCAGCACGACCTGCCAAGCGCGCGCGCCGACACTATCACCAGATGCAATCAGGCGGTGGCCGTGTTCACCCGCAATCACCCAACCCAGGTAGGCCAGCGACAAGAAGTGCAGATAGCGGAACAAGCCGAACTCAGTCTTTCCACGGAATTCCTTGGTCAGTGGCCAGATGTCACGGATTTGTTCAGCCAGACCCGGTGCAGCAGATTGGACCCACAAGAAGACTTTCCACGATCCGAATGGCGCCGACAGGATCAGAAACAGCGCTGCTGCCCAGATCAGGGATTTTGAGACGGGCGGGGCAGGGATCCAGCCACGCATGAAGGCGAAACCGGTGAAAAACAGCAATTGCCAGCCAAACGGGTTGAAAAACCATTGCCGGTCAGACCAAGGCTCGGCCGGAAGGGCCAGAATACCTGTTTGAGCGACCAGCCAGATCGCAACCGAGGTTGCGGCAACAGCCCAGAACCCAACCCGTGACAACGCCATGAACAACGGCATCATCGCCAGAACCACAAGATACATCGGCAGAATGTCAAAATAGTTCGGCACGTAAGTCAGGGTGAAGATGCCGACCATCTGAGGCAGCGGATCGTTGAAGAAATGCTGCAGGTTCAGGGATGAGACATAACTTTTTTCAAACAGGCCGGAATTGTCCAGCGCAGCCATGCTCATGGCGACAAAGAAAAACAGGCAGACATGCGCCCAGTAGACCTGCCAAATGCGGAACGCGACGCGGGCTGTGCCCAGCAACCACCCCTTGCGCAGGAATGCACCGCCAAAAGCGATCGCCGAGGCCATGCCCGAGCAGAACACAAAGATCTCGGTCGCGTCGGAAAAGCCAAAGCGGGCGGGAATCCACTTGGCCCAGGGGTCATTCGGGATATGGGCGATCAGGATGATGAACATCGCGATGCCGCGATAGAAATCCAAGCGCGGATCGCGCACACGGGCGGTCGGGGCCACGGCCGACGCCGTAACCGGAGCAAAATCAGAAGCGGGCGATACAGTCGCCATACGGTTTCTGTCCTTCTTGGTCTTTTTTGTTATTCTGCGGGGACGCTATGTGCGTCATCGCTGTCGCGGGCCGCGTCGATCAGGGCGCGGCGCGCAAGTGCGTAATTGTCTTCGCCTCCAGCGCGTTTGGCGCGGCGGTCATCCAGGATGCGTTCCACCGCCTCCAGACGACCTGCGCGCAGGCCCGAATCGATGGTTATGCGTTCGAATACATCGCGTTGGGCGTGGCTGCCACCGGCCAATTGCATCGATCCTCGGGCGTTCGATAAGAAGTCGAAGGCGGCGCCATACTGGCCGTCGCCAAACGCCTCTAACCCTTTGGCCGCTGCGACACCGGGATCGGACATACGGATAGGTGTATCCCCATGATTACGCCCGGCGTCTTTTTGAATACGTTGCAGCATTTTGCCCGTGGCCTCGGACCGGTTGTCGCCGGTCAAAGCCAGCAAGTAGTGCAGGTCTGCAAAAATCAGACACCCGTCTTCGGTCCGTGCCGCACTCAGATCGGCCAGTTCTTCCCATCTGTTGCCAACATCCACTCCTTCCAATTCCAGGCGTGAGAGCAACGATGTGGCGTTTGAAATGTCCCGATAATCGTCAGTCTTATCTCGGCGGATATGCTCGTCATACAGCTCTATCACGTTCTCGACCTGACCAAGATCCAGATGCATCAAAGCCTTATGCCACCAGACGTGATAGCGAAAGTTGTTGCAATGCGCCCATGCGTCCTCGCGCCCGGCCAGCCAATCAAGGCCCAGCTTCGCGTTTCCAGTCATTTCATGGACATGTGCAACCGCGTGGAGTCCCCAAGCATCGTCAGACACCATCCAAAGAGCCTGACGACCTGCGATCTCGGCTTTTTCGTAGGCACCGGTTTCTTCCAGCGCAAAGGAATGACAGCCAAGCAGATACCCACGCCCGGCATGGTCGGGCTCATAAGCGGGCATGACGCGCTCGATCGAGCGGCGCATACCCTCGGAATCGCCAAGTACGAACCGTGTCGCATGGCTGAGCTTCATGGCCAGCGTATCGTCGGGATGGGCACGCAAAATCTCTTCGAATTTCTGCACAGCTTGTGTAGGCAGGTCGGCCAGATACAGCTCTAACGCTTGGACATACAGCTTTTCACGCGCCGAGACTGGCTGCCGCTGCATTGCTGTATTGGCCGCCGCCAGTGCCTCACTGGCAACCGGTAGCATCTCGCGTCGGCCCAGCAGAACCATGAACAAGCCCTTGATCGCGTGACCCAGCGCGAAATCAGGTTCCAGTTCCAGTACTTTTCCCAAGTGCTGCGGCGTGACCGCAGCATGCGCCATGAACCCCAGCAGAACACCATTCCAGGCGTCGACACTTGCCGTCTGGGTCAGGGTGTTCATTTGTCCAAAAACGTCTTGTTTCATACTTGGGTCCAATCTGATTGCGACATTTGTCATTGTTCGATGTAACAGAGTGTGCAGGCGGCTCGTAACAGTATCGACCCTGCTCTCGAATTGGTGAAAACCCGTGTGTGTAAAAAACGAAAAAAACCGCCGATTCAACGGCATGTTTCAGCAAGTTGCCGCCTAAAGAGGCAAGTGTTTCAATCCTCGAACGGGTTTTCGGCGCTTAGAACACGATCTGTGTCCGCCCCAAAAACAGGCGGAGCATCACGGTATGTTACGGGCGTGCGCGACAGATTCAGGGGATTCCCAATCAATTGGACTTCGCCTGGTTGGGCCTGCATGGCGACTTGCATCTTTCGAGCCGTGACCTGCTCTGTTGAGAAAACCTGATCAAGCGTCTGTACTGGTCCGACAGGTACCTTCCGTGATTCGAGCTCTGAAATAACGGTGGTCGTACTGTGGTTTTTCAGGGCAGGGCGCAAAACTGCGTTCAATGCGTCCCTGTTATCCAGTCGTGCGGGATTGGTGGCAAAGCGTGGATCATCCGCAAGCGCGTCTTGTTCAATAAACGCGCAGAACCGTTTAAATTGGCTGTCATTTCCAACCGCCAGAATGACGTGGCCATCGGCCGTTTCATAGACCTCATAGGGCACGATATTGGGATGCCCATTTCCGCGACGCTCGGGGACAGAGCCTGAGGTCAGGTAGTTTACGCCCTCGTTTATTAGCCAGGCCACTTGCGTATCGACCAAAGCCAGATCGATCTGTTGGCCCTCGCCGGTCAGATCGCGGTGGCGCAGGGCGGCCAGAATGCCAACGGCGGCGTACATGCCGCACATCACATCCGCGATGCCAACACCCACTTTCATCGGCGCGCCTTCCGGATCGCCGGTCAGGGACATGATCCCACCATACCCCTGCGCCATCAGGTCATAGCCGGGTTTGCTGGCATTGGGGCCGGTCTGACCGTAGCCCGAGATTGAACAGTAAACGAGGCCGGGAAGATCATCCGCCAAGCTTTTGTAATCCAGCCCGTATTTCGCCAAGCCGCCGGGTTTGAAGTTTTCGATCAGGATATCTGCATGGGACGCCAATCGCTTGATTTCAGCCTGTCCCTCGGGCGTGGTGATGTCGATGGTCACGGATTTCTTGTTGCGGTTGGCTGACATGAAATACGCGCTCAGATCCGAGCGGTTGCCATCGGAGTCTTCAACGTAAGGCGGTCCCCATTGACGGGTATCGTCGCCGCCTGTGGCCGGGTTTTCGATCTTGATGACGCTGGCGCCCAGATCGCCCAACAATTGCGTGCAAGTCGGCCCGGCCAAAATGCGAGAGAGATCCAGAACCTTGACGCCCTTCAGTGGCCCATCAGATGCGGCCATCGTAACCTCCTCGGTCAATTTCCGCGGCAATGACGGTAAAGCGGTCGGCTGCCTGGGCTGCGTCCAGTGCGGCCCGCAGTTCCTGGCGGTTGTGCACGGTGTAACCGTAGCCGCCAAGCGCGCGACCTAGGGCGGCAAAGTCATGACGATCAAAATCGACACCGCGATTGCCCATCTGCCTTTGGCGCTGCTTCAGCTCGATAAGCGCAAGGCTTGCGTCGACCAAGACCAGAAAGATCGGGTTGCCACCCATCTCAGACGCTGTCGATAGCTCTCCGGCGACCATAAGGAACCCGGCATCGCCGGAGAAACTGATGACTGGGCGCTGGGGCTCAACCAGTTTCAGGCCGATCGCCATCGGCACTGCACAGCCCATGGTGCACAATGCAGACGATTGGATCAGGCCGCGCGCCTCGCTACAGTTCCACATCTGGCTCAGCAGAATGCGGTGCGCGCCGCTGTCGGCCGTTGCAAGCGTTTCAGCAGGCAAAGCGGCCCGTGTTTCCGCAATAACAGCGGCAGGCCCCCATTCATCATCCGTCGGGAAAGCCTGAGCCAATGCGGTTTTGACCTGATCGGGTTCACTATTGGGCCAAGTTGCACGGGCAGGATTTCCTTTGGCAATTGCTTCAAGGGTTGCGCCGGTGTCAGCCACCAGATTCAATCCTGCCTGATGCATATAGTGATCGTTCACCACCGCAGAAATATCGATCACGCGCGTTTCTTCAGGATCCCAGATTTCACGCCAGCCGGGGCGCATTTCGATTGGATCATAACCAAGACAAAGAACCAGATCGGCCTGCTCCACCAAGGGGACAAGGTGTTGATCCGCCAAAGGTGACAAACCGGCCCCGCCAAGACATAGCGGATGATCCTCAGGCACCACGCCTTTGGCTTTGTACGTTGTCACGAAAGGGATGCCGAAATGTTCCAAAAACGCCTGAACAACGCTGCTCGATCCGTCATACAAAACGTCCAGACCAACAATGGCAAAGGGGCGTTCTGCCTCGGCCACCCAGCGTCGGGCTTTTTCAAGACAATTGCCCTCAGGCGCGACGGCCGCGGCTTTCGCCAATCTGCGCCGTTTCGGCGAACTGACGCGCGTATCCGCAACCGAGATTGGGACATCGATATGAACCGGACCGGGCCGACGCTGTGTGGCGAGCGACACGGCCTTGTCCGCAACGATATCTGCGCCCTCGGCGGTCAACAGGAATGTGCCTTTGGTGATTGAACGGTAAACCTGGCTGTGATCCATGACCTGATGGGTGTAAGTCAGCGCCTCATCCGCCTCGACACACCCAGTCAGAACGATCATGGGCACACGGTCCTGCAGCGCATTGGCAACCACGTTGATGCCATTCATCGCGCCGGGGCCAAGCGTGGCCACAAGGATTGCAGGCGCACCGTCGCGGTGATGCACAGCCTCGGCCATGAAACCGGCGGCGTTTTCATGTTTGGTCAGATGAAACGTGATTCCAGCCTGTTCCAGCGCATCAACCAAAGTCAGAACTTCACCACCCGGCATGCCAAATGCGTGGCGGCATCCGGCCTCGTAAAGGCGTTGGGCCAGAAGATCAGCCGCGCGGGGAGGGGTGTCCTGCATCAATCGTGCTCCGAATTACTCAATGTGACGCAGATTGCGGAGGACGCACCCGGACGCAAGGCGGATCACGCCAGTGTGACTATTTGACAGCGTTTTCTGCGATGTCCTGAAACCTATTATCCAATTCTGATGCGATATCAGACAAGGCTTCGCCCCCCTCATAAACGTAAGGTGCAAAGACAAAACTTGGCGTTTTGTAAGACAGTGTCGCCGTGCCGTCGTCATCTTCCGTGACATAAAATCGGATGGGAGCCTCGATCATGGCAGCGGTTGAGGTTTCAAGCACGCGCACGGCAAAGTCGTTGTTGAAAACACCGATCACCATGTTGCCCGGAATCGTGATCCCTCGCGCGGCTGCCGCTTTGGTTGGCCCGGCCTGCGTGACAACGATCAGCCCGTTTTCTTTCACCGCTGCTTTTGTATCCGCCACCAGTTCGTCGTAGCTTTTCCCGGTGTCGTAAACAGCCCAACCGGACAAAGCTTCGTCGGCCAGTGCAGGTAAGGCCAGCAGACATATGATTGCCCCAAGAACTTTCATCCGATGACCTCCGCTTTTTTGGTCGGACCCTTGATGCCAGAAATCGGACGGATACGCACTCACATTCTTGTGCGGTCCAACGTGACGCGGACTTGCGCCTTAGTCGGTAAAGCCGCAGAAACAGGGAAAACGAAAGGCAAGCTAAACGTGGCCCAGACCCGCATTCTCATTTGCAACAGTTGTTCCGGCACCCGTGATCGCGACGCCGAGCGTCAGGCTGTGGCGCGCGCGCTTGCCGAGGCAGGTCTGGCAGAGCGTATTGAGCTGGCCGAGCATGCTTGTTTCAATGGCTGTCAGGATCCGGTGGCGCTGGCGCTGCAGGGGGCCGGCATGGCCTCTTACGTGTTTTCCGGGGTCGATGTGGTGGCGGATGCGGATGATATTGCAGCAACCTGCCAGACCTATCTGGATAGCCCTACGGGCTGGATTGAAGACGCCCGGCCATGCGGGCGGCTTCGTTTGTGTTTGCGAACGCGCATACCGGCGCTTCAGTCGACCTGAATCACTTGTGAGGCGCTGACGGGAACCCCGTCGACCATTAGCTGGCTGTGGCTGTTGCTGTTCAGCGAAACCTCGATTTCAACCTCGCCCTTGGGCAGGTCTGCAAGATGCATCCAATTGCCGTAGAGCCGCGCGAGCTTTAGGCCATTGGCATATACATGCGCGTGCCCTTTGCCCGGTTGGTCCGCAGCAGATGCGCTTTCCGGTGCGAATTCGAAGTTTTGCGGCAAGACATGCAGGTTCCAACCGGCCATGGGGTCTTTGACCACAGCAATTTTCATGCTGGGCGCGTTTGGTCCAGCAGGCAAGTTGATCATCGCAGAATGATCATGCGCTGCGGCTTCGGCCTGATGGCCTCCATGATGCGCGGGATCAGAATGATCATGGCCATCAAACGTGACGCCGTTGGCCGCAGCCAGCACAAAGCCAGCCCCACCACCAAAGATCAGGCCAATTGCAAACAAAGCAAGTGAGCGGGACATCTCGTATCCTTGAAAAGGGAAAAGCCCGCCGGGGTGGTTCCCGACGGGCCGTTAAGTCGCCAGTTAGGCGTGTGCTTCGGCGTGCTTAGCCTCTTTTTGCCAGAAGTATCCTGCAAAAGACCCAACCAGAACCCAAGCGGCCAAACCGATGCCAAACGCTCGCGCCGCGAATAGGGCGCCGATCTCGGTCGGGACGGGGCCAGTGAAAAACTCCGGCTCGGGCGCACCGATGATATGAGGCGCCATCAGCAGAACCGCAGCGATCACATAGCTGATGAGGTTGGAACCAAAAGCGATCAACCACATGGCTACGGCAGCGGTTGCAACGGTCGCAAACCACCAGATCTGACGTGCGAAGACATCAGCGGCGGCCACACCCGGCACCTCGGGTGCCAGGGTGAAACCCGGTGCGAAATGTACCGCGACAAATCCGGCAAGCCCCCACAATACGCCCGTTCGGCCATCAACCTTATGGCCTTGTCCTTCGGCAATCGACATCAGTGCTACAACAATCAGTGTGTAGCCGGTGTAAGTCAGCATCGTGAAGACTATGCTAAGGGCGTCACGCTGAAGATCCGAGAACATGCCTGGCAGTTCGGGATGTGCGGTGACGGCCGCGCCGCCGAAATGTATCAACTCACCTGATTCATACAGCTCTGCATGCAGCAATACGGGTTGCACGAACACCAACTGCAGCAAGGCGGCAATCAGCCCCGCTGCAGCGCCAGCGAACAAAGCGCTGGTCAGAATGCGACTGAACATGGGCTCAGTGGCAGGGGAAGCCGGTGGCGTGACGCACGTCATGGGCGGCGTCATGCAGCGCGGATGCCTGCACGTGACCTGCCAGCGTGACGATGCCAAGGCCCAGAACCACTGCGAAAACCGCTGGAATTAGGCCTGCGCGCGAGGCGGATGCCTTAAGCGTTTGTGTTGTCATTTCTCGTCCTCCTGTGCCGTCGCACCCGACGGCCGGTGTTTCAATACTCGCCTGGCAGGTCTCCTGGCTCGCGGGTCGGTGCCTCTGTTCGCCTTCCCCCCAAAACTTCGGGAGTGGCTTGTTGAACACAGGCTCACCGCTTACAGTCGCGGGGGCGGCTTTGGATTAGACTTCAAAGGAAGGCGCACCAAATTCCCTCTTAGCATCCGGATATCTCCGGCAGGACCAGACGCGCCCATTTAGCCGGGAACGTCGCGCCGACGCAATCGCCATTTGCGACGTTTCGTGTCACACAGCGCGTTTTTTCAGGATATAAATGTCCATGATCCAGCCATGATCAGCCCTGGATCGTGCGCGGGTTGCAAGGATGTCTTCGGCCACTTCATCCAGCGGCCCATGGATCAAGATTTCTTCTGTCATACCCACATAAGCGCCCCACCAGATGTCATAATCTGCCATTGCAAGGCTTTGAAACGAACATTCCCCATCCAGCATGACCGCGATTGTTAATACGGCTTCGGGCCAGCCTTCGTCACGCAGGCGACGGCCGGTCGTAACGACATAGGGCGCGCCGATGTCGTTTATTGGAATTCCGTGCGCTGCGGTTAACGCCTGCAGAGCGGTAATGCCCGGGATCACGCGTTTGACGGGTTTGGGCTCCAACCGCGCGGCGATTCGAAGAGAGCTGTCATAAAGCGAAGGATCCCCCCAAATCAGCAACGCAACATTGCCCGCGCTTGGGTGCGAGTCGATTGCGCCCTGCCACCGCAGCGCGATGGCATCATGCCAGTCATCGACACCCTGCAGATAACCGTCATCACCGCGTCTTTTGGGAATGTCGAAATAAGCAATCGTCGGTTGGGTGTCCGTCACTTGCGCAATGATCTGCTCGCGTATTCCGGCCAGATCGGCTTTGTTCTCGCCCTTGCGCGGAACCAAGATCAAGTCCGCTGCGCGGATGGCTTCTGCACCCTGAAAGGTGACATGGTCCGGATTGCCGGTACCGATGCCAACCAGATTCAGTTCATACATCGTCGAACTCCGCCAACGGGCCATACAAGATCAGCGCCGGAGCGGTTCCGATCTCGGATTGCAGCCTGTCCGACAAAGCCCCGACGGTTGATCGATGCAGCACTTGATCAGGGGTCGACACGGATTCGGCCATGAGCGCGGGTGTGTCCAGAGGCAGGCCATGCGCGTGTAACGCCTCGACCAGCAGTGGAAATGTCCGTTTGCCCATGAAGACAACGGTTGTGGCGTATGCATCTGCCAGCGCGGGCAGGTTCAGATCCTCCGGCAGCTGGCCGCTGACATCATGGCCCGTCACAAATTGGACCCGCCGCGCGGTCAGACGCCGGGTCAAAGGAATACCTGCGGCCGCCGCCGCTGCGATGGCGGACGGAATACCCGGTATGATCTCGTAGTCGATCCCAGCCTCGCGCAGGGCCACCAGTTCTTCCTCCAACCGCCCGAACAACCCGCCGTCACCGGATTTCAACCGAACAACCCGGGCGCCAGTTTCGGCATACTCAACCAACAACCGGCTGACATGGTTCTGTTTTGGTGAAGGGCGTCCTGCGCGTTTGCCGACGCCCACCAGATCCGCATCATCGCGCGCATGGGTCAGAATCGGGCCACTGCTTAGATCATCAAACAGCACGGCGTCGGCGTTTTGCATCCGATCGACGGCTTTCAGGGTCAACAACTCCGGATCACCGGGGCCAGAGCCGATGAACGAGACAAACCCGCTCATGCCGAGGCCTCTGCAATCAGGTGGAAGAACGTGCCCGTCACATTGCCTCGAACGGACCCGGTTTGTGGCCCTTCGGCGCCTTCGGCGTCAAAAACCCGGGCCAGAGGGGCGTCTGGCTGGTCCACGATTGAAGAATAGTGGAATTCGTGCCCGCGTAGGGCTGTGCCAGCAGTAAGCCCGGGCATGGGCGCCAGCAATTCGGCTTTGCGGTAGCCCAAGTTGAATTTGCGCTTTTCATAAGATGTCACCAGGCCCAGCAGACCGGCCATCTTGTGGCGCATGCCTTCCTTGTCAATCAAACCTTCGCCCAATGCCATATAGCCACCGCATTCACCATGGACGGGTTTGGTTTCAGCGTGTTTGCGTAGCCCTGCCAGGAATGTCTCGGCAGCGGCTAACTTGCCTGCATGCAACTCGGGATACCCGCCCGGCAACCACACGATGTCGACATCTTTTGCTGGGGCTTCATTGGCCAAAGGGGAAAACGGCAGAACCTCTGCCCCGGCAACGCGCCAGCCTTCCAACAGATGCGGGTAGGTGAATGAAAACGCGGCATCCTGCGCCAATGCAATCCGCTGGGCTGGAGGCTGCGGCAGCGCGGCTGACGACGGCCCGTAGGGGGCCGAGGAAGCCGCACGTTTGATCGCCTCAAGATCCACATGTTCACGCAGGAACGCAGCGTATCTGGTGATGGCGCTTTCTAGATCGGGATGCTCAACAGCTTGGATAAGACCCAGATGCCGCTCTGGCAGGGTCAGATCGCCCCGACGTGGCAGGACCCCCAAAACGGGCAGCCCCGCGCGCTCCATGCCCAATCGGGTCAGGCGTTCATGTCTGGGGCTGGCGCACCGGTTCAGGATGACACCGGCAAAGGGCAGGTCGGGGTTGTACATCCGAAATCCCAAAGCAGTGGCCGCTGCCGATTGCGCCTGTCCCCCCACGTCCAGAACCAGAACAACGGGCCATCCCATGCGCAGGGCGGTTTCTGCGCTGGTTCCATGCCCCAGCTCTCCGGGTTTTGCGACGCCATCGAACAAGCCCATTGACCCTTCGGCCACCACAATATCCGCGCCTTCTGCCTGTGCCGAAATCGCGTTCAGCAAAGGCTCTCCCATCGCCCAGCTGTCCAGATTGAACGAGGCGCGACCCGCAGCTGCCCGGTGAAAGGCCGGGTCGATGTAATCCGGTCCGCTTTTGAAGGGCTGAACGGTTAAGCCTTCATCTGCCAACGCCCGCAACAGGCCCAGCATCACGGTTGTCTTACCAGTGCCCGAGGATGGGGCTGAAATCAAAAGGCCGGGGGGTTTAGTCATCTCCGTGGCTCCAGCTTGACCAAGGGCTTTCAGCGCTTTGCGGGCGATAGCGGCGATCATAGGTTCGCGAATACAAACAGCTTTCGTCGAACCCCTCACCAGCCAGTGCAGGGCCAACCAAAATCAATGCCGTGCGCGAGATGCTGTCGTCCAAGGCTTCTTTCGCTGTGCCCAAGGTCGCGCGAATGACACGCTCATCCGGCCAGCTTGCGCGGTAGACAACCGCCACTGGGCAGTCCGAGCCATAGGCTGGGGACAGGTCGTCAATGACCTTGTCCAGATTCCCAATCGACAGGTGAATGGCCAGGGTCGCACCCGTTTTGGCAAAGTTCACCAGCGTTTCGCCTTGGGGCATCGAAGAGGCCCGTCCAGGCGTGCGGGTCAAAACCACCGATTGCGCCAGTCCCGGCAGCGTGAGCTCAGTCCCCAATGTCGCCGCTGCTGCGGCAAAGGAGGGCACGCCAGGCGTGACGCTGACCGGAATACCCATCTCTTTCAAACGCCGGATTTGTTCGCCCATTGCGGACCAGACTGACAGGTCGCCTGAATGCAACCGGGCCACGTCCTGTCCCGCCGTATGGGCGGTCTGGATTTCTGCCATGATCTGATCCAGATCCATTGGTGCCGTGTTCACGACCCTTGCGCCTTCTGGGCAGTGGCCCAGAATTTCCTCTGGCACCAGCGACCCGGCATACAGGCACACCGGACAGGACGCGATAAGGTCGCGCCCGCGCAGGGTCAGCAGGTCGGCGGCGCCGGGTCCGGCACCGATGAAATGAACGGTCATGTTTGTCCTCCGATGGCGACGGCGCAGGTCGCAAGCCGGTCGTCTGAAATCTGTCTGGGTGAGAGCAGCCGCGCGCCAGATCCGGCGGTGGCAATCGCGGATGCTTCGGCGACGCTGCCGGTGCCGTATGCGGCACGGCTGCGAGGCGAACAAGTAAGAGTGTGTTGCGCAGCCAAATCTTCAGGCGCGACGAAATGCAGAGGCAGGGCGGTTGTCGCAACAAACTCCACCAAAGCGGCATGGCCTGTCTTGTCCAAAACCGTGGCCAGCGCGTCCACGGTATGTCCACAACATGCCTTGTCAAAGGCTGCCCTTAGGCTGTCCGCCGTGGCGGTCGAAGAAAACCCAAGCCCTGCAACGATCATAGAGTTACGCTCCACTGCACCACCGGGTAGGCCGATTTCCAACCGCGCCGCGGGCCCAACGCACCAGCTTGCGCCAGTTCGATGCGCAGCAGGTCCCCACCCAGTTTTTCCTGCCACGCCGCCAGTAGCGCTTCGCTTTCCAAAGTAACAGCGTTTGCGACCAGACGGGTGCCCGTGCGCAGGTTCGCCCGAAGCCAGTCCAGCAACTCAGTACTGAGCCCGCCACCGACAAAGACAACATCTGGCAGGGTCAAACCGTTCAGGGCGTCAGGGGCGGTTCCATGAACAACGTCCAATCGATCCTGCCCCAAGCTGTCGGCATTGCGGCGAATACGGCTGGCCCGATCTTCCAACGGTTCAATCGAGGTGGCGGTCAGCGTCGGATCGCACATCAACCATTCGATGCTGATCGACCCGGTGCCGCCTCCGATATCCCAAAGATGTTCACCCCGTCGCGGGGCCAACGCTGACAGCGTCAGCGCGCGAATAGGACGTTTGGTAATCTGCCCATCCGTTTCGAATATGTCGTCCGGTTTACCTGCAACTTTTGGTAGAGCCCGGCCATCCCCCGCAACATCAAGACCGACGCAGACCGGATGCTCAAACGTCTCAAGCAGTGCTTGGGTCAGCGACATGCTGCGCGCCCGTTCGCGCGGTCCGCCAAGCGCCTCCATGACGTGCAGCGTTGTGTCGGCAAATCCGGTTTCTGTCAGATAGGTCGCCAGTTCCGCCACCGCTTGCCCGTTGCGCAGCAGCAGGATTGTTCGCAGCCCTGATGACAAGTGAGGGCGCAGCCGCGTCAGCGGGGCGGCGTGCAGGCCAAAGGTCAGCGTGGTTTCCAGCGGCCAACCCAACCGCGCTGCGGCCAGTGAAAATGTGGATTGCCCGGGGATCGAGACCCACTCTCCGGCATCGAAACTTCGCGCGATAACCGATCCTGCGCCAAACCAGAACGGATCACCCGAGGCCAGAACGACTGTCGGCCGCCCCCGCAATTTGCTCAGGATTGGCAAACCATCAGCAAATGGAACCGGCCATTCAACACGTTTTGCGCCGGTTTCAGGAATCAGCGACAGATGCCGCGGTGGTCCCATGATGATTTCGGCCCGGTCCAGCACTTGACGGCTTGCCGGTGACAGGCCATCCAGTCCATCTTCGCCCAACCCCAGAATGGTCAGCCACGGAGCTTTATGCATGTCCAACCTCCTGATCCTTGGCGGCACGACCGAGGCCAATGCGTTGGCCCGCAGCATATCTGACCTTGGCGTTTCCGCGACCTATTCTTATGCCGGACGCGTCGACACGCCGCGGTCGCAACCTTTGCCGGTACGGGTTGGTGGGTTTGGTGGGGCCGAAGGACTGGCGCGTTACATTCAGGATCTCGGGATCACCCATGTGATTGATGCGACACATCCCTTCGCGGCACAAATGAGCCGAAATGCGATTGACGCATGTGTTTCTACGGGTGTTCACTTGGCTGCGCTGACCCGACCAGCGTGGGCACATCAGGACGGGGATCGCTGGCAACGAGTTCCCGATGTCACGGCCGCTGTCGACGCATTGGCTGGTCCGACGCAGCGGGTCTTTCTGGCCATTGGACGAATGCACCTTGATGATTTCGTAGCCCAACCTCAGCACCGCTATTTGTTGCGATTGGTGGATGAGCCCGAAGCATTGCCATTGCCGAACGCGGACGTGGTGGTGGCGCGTGGGCCGTTCACGGTTGAAGGTGATCGCGCATTGATGGAGCGCCACGGCACCCAAGTGGTGGTGTCCAAGAATGCGGGTGGCAAGGGCGCGCGCGCCAAATTGGATGCCGCGCGCGCGTTGGGTATAACTGTCGTCATGATTGATCGCCCAGCATTGCCACTGCGGACAGAACTGTCGAGCGTCGCGCAGGTGTTGGACTGGCTGGATCATTCCGGTGTGAACCTCGGGGTGTAGACAATTGGAGTCCCGGACCGCTCAATTACTCGTGTCAGCGACGATCCTACAATCACCACTGTCTGCATATCTGCCATGTCCGGCGTCGCCTCGGCCAGAGTTGAAATGCGGATCGCCTCGTCCGGGCGTGAAACTGCCCGTGCAAACAGGATCAGCCGTTCGGGCTCGCATTCCTCGTGCAGGATTTCTAGCGTTTTAACAAAGCCTTCCGGGCGAGACTTCGAGCGAGGATTATAAAACGCCATTGCGAAATCCGCCTGAGCGGCCAGACGCAACCGCTTCTCGATCAAGGGCCAGGGTTTGAGATTGTCACTGAGGTTGATGGTGCAAAAATCGTGCCCCAAGGGCGCACCGGCGCGGGCCGAGGCAGCGAGCATTGCGGTGATCCCGGGCAATACATCGATTGGAATGTTGCGCCACGTGTCCGGGCCGTTTTCCAGCGCTTCAAACACAGCCGCCGCCATGGCAAACACGCCGGGATCGCCTGAGCTTACGACGACAACGCGCCTTCCGTCTGCGGCCATTTGCAGGGCGTGCTGGGACCGGTCGATTTCAACCCGGTTATCACTGGCATGCAGGGTAAGCCCCTCGCGCTCGGCGACCCGTGCAACATAGGGGATGTAACCAACGATATCCGTCGCGTCGGCCAGCGCGGCGGTGACTTCGGGTGTCACCAGATCGTCATTGCCAGGGCCAAGGCCTGCAATCTTGATCCATCCCGTCATGGTCGCCGTCCCTGGCCGTGCACAATTATGATCGAAAAATATGGGGTTACCTTATCGCAAGCCTCAGACAGCTTCGTCACTGTCTGGTTCGGCATCTGCGCATACTCTACGATCCACGCACGCTCATAAACACCAGCCTTCTGCAGCGCCCGTTTTACTTTGTTGATATTGCGCCCAATTTTCATGACCACCAAAGCATCTGTTTGCGCCATCCGTTGCGCCAGATCTTCCTCGGGAAGGGTGCCCATCAGAATGGTCAGGACATCATCCCCCCAGGTGATCGGATCACCCGTAGCGGTCCAGGCGCCTGACATACCGGTGATGGCGGGCACAACATCTACGTTAACTTCACCGCGCAATCGATTATAAATATGCATAAAAGATCCGTAGAAAAATGGATCACCCTCACAAAGAACAATCACATCTTCGCCCTGATCCGACAAAGCTTTGAGACGTGCCGCGCAATCTTTATAGAATGCGGACAGCAACTCGTTGTAGCGTGGATCGCTGAGCGGGATTTCGGTTGTCACAGGGTATTCCATCGGGAATTCGATGGCGTCCTCAGGGATCATGCCGTTTACGATTTTGCGCGCCTGACCACTGCGGCCGGGTTTGCGGAAGAAGGCGACGTGACGGGCGTTTCGCAACAGCCGGTCTGCCCGCACACTCATCAGGTCCGGGTCACCGGGGCCGAGGCCCACACCGTATATCTTACCAGCACTCATTCTTTGCGGCTCGCTATGGCGTTGATCGCGGCGACAGTGATGGCGCTGCCGCCCAAGCGACCTTTGACGATGCAGGACGGAGCAGGCTGTGCCTCCCACAGCGCATCTTTCGATTCCACCGCGCCGACAAACCCGACCGGGCAACCGATAATGGCTGCAGGGCGGGGGCAGTCGGGATCTTCCAGCATGTTCAGCAGGTGGAACAACGCGGTGGGTGCGTTTCCGATCGCCACCACAGCGCCGTCCAAGTCTGGACGCCATAGCTCCAGCGCGGCGGCTGAGCGGGTGTTGTTCATCTCAGCGGCTAGCGGGCGTACGCGTTCGTCATGCAAGGTGCAGATCACCTCATTATCTGCGGGCAGGCGGAACCGGGTCACACCTTCGCTGACCATGCGTGCGTCGCACAGGATAGGCGCTCCTTTTTCCAAAGCGGCACGGGCTGCGTGCACAAAATCAGGCGAGAAATGCACAAACTCCTCCAGCCCGACCATCCCGGCAGCGTGGATCATGCGCACGGCGACCTGTTCTTCATCAGCGGTAAACCGGGCAAGATTGGCCTCGGACCGGATCGTTGCAAAGCTTTGTTTGTAGATCGCCGCGCCATTGGTTTCATATTCATAAGGCATCAGGTCAGGTCCATGGTCATAAGTGTGTTTGCGTCAAGCCCGCTTTGGCAGGGCTCGTCCCCTGCGCGACCCCGTTTGACAAGATTAAATCGCCCTGCCTTGCCTACCAAAGTGACATCCGCGGGCCCCATGCGGGCGCAGCCCTTTGCGCAACCTGAAACGTGCAGGCTGCCACCCACGCGCGGTGCCAGGGCACGGGCGATATCGCGCGTTTCCACCTGAGCCTGCGGGCAGAACGGTGTCCCGGGGCAGGCGTCGGTGGTCATCAGCGGGTCGGTGCCGTCTGTTACAAAGTCCGGGGCGGATATCGCCGCCCCGCCTTCCAACAGTATCAACCGCCACGGGGTGACACGCAGGGCAGATGCGCCTGTGTTGTCAAACAGACTGCGCAGGCTGGGGGCGTGCAACTGGCCGAACGCCGCACCGTACACCACGCCTTGATCACAGGCGCCGGGGCATAGTGCAGCTCCAACAGGTCCGGTCTCGTCGCCTTGCCAATCCTGCGGCAGGTTTTGAGAGGCGACCAAACGCGCCATGCGCCGTGCGTCCGTCGATGAGTTCTTTGAAAACCAACCCGCCAATGCAATCAGTTTGTCGATGGCTTCTTCCTCGGCGACACGGCGACCTGTTTCGGCACCATCGGCGCGCAAGATCAGGTCACCCGAGTTTAACTCCAACCGAATGTCCGCGGAATCACCTGCCAGCAAACGCTCGGGCCCGGTATCTATGGCAAAACCAAACTTGGCGGGAAGGGACGGTAATTCTCCCAACCGGTCGATCAGGCCTTGCGTCAACCGCATGGTCAGATCACCTGACCGGTAAAGCGGTGAGACCAGAATATTGCGCCGCACTTCTATACCCGGTTCGGCGTCCAGCAGATCCAGTTGTGCCAACTCTATCAGCAACAGTTGATGATCATCGATCGCAACGCCACGCAGTTGCAGGTTCGCGCGGTTGGTCAGGTCGATTGTCCCGTTCCCAAATCGCTCTGCAAGGTCGCACAGGCCCAACACCTGACGTGTGTCCAACCGTGCCAGTCGCGGTCGGACCCGCACCACCAGCCCGTCGCCCGACATCATTGGCCGATGGGCGCCGGGGCACCAGCCCTGAACGATGGGGGCGCTCATCGCATCCCCTCCAGGTCGGCGCGGATCGAGTTTCGGCGCGTGTCCCACAACCCGGCATCCAGCAATGCGCGAAATCTGTCCTGCATGGCTTGATGCGCCTGCGGGTTGGCGTCATGCAGGAAGGCGTCCACCTCAGCGTCGCCGAGGGTCGCGTCGTGATAAAGGTCGAATAGATGCGGTGCGACGGTGCCGGACAGATGCGCGAACGAGGCCATGTGATCCAGCGTCGCCGCGATCTCGGCGGCCCCGCGGAAACCATGCCGCTGCATGCCTGCGATCCAGCCGGGATTGGCCGCGCGGGCGTAGACGACGCGGCTGATTTCTTCGGGCAAGGTGCGGGCGCGGGGGGTGTCGGGGTTGGTATTGTCCAGATGGTACAGCTGCGCGGTGCCGCCGATGACTTTCTTGGCGGCGGCAAAACCAGCCTCATGCGTGGCATAATCATTGGCCAACAGCAGATCGGTCTCGGTCAGGTCCTGCAGGTGCACAAAGCTGTCTGCTTGTGTGACGCGTTGGGTGATGCCGTCAAGATCCTGCGCAATGTGCTCGCCTTCCAACGCGTATGAGCTGGCGTTCAGCCACGCTTCGCCCGCTTGGATGCGTGCCTCATCCGTGTAGGTTTCGGACAGCTGCGTCATGTTCAGGCCATAGCTGCCCGGTGCCGGGCCATAGACCCGCGCAGCGGGCGCGAGACCGGCATACGGGTTCCAGTCTGCGGATTCGTCGCGGTCCGACAAGGCGCGCACGGCCTGACCGTATAAGGCCGACAGGGTCGGAAATACGTCGCGAAACAGGCCAGAGACGCGCAGCGTTACGTCCAGCCTCGGGCGGTCCAAATCGGTGATCGGCAAGACTTCGATGCCCGAAACGCGCTCAGATCCTGCGTCCCAGACCGGTTTTACACCCAGCAGGTGCAGCGCCATGGCGAATTCTTCGCCAGCCGTGCGCATGGTGGCGGACCCCCACAGGTCAACGATCAGGCCCTTAGGGTAGTCGCCTTCTTCTTGCAGATGCCGGCGGACCAGTTCTTCGGCCAGTTTCACACCTTGGGTATAGGCCGCGCGGGTCGGCACCGACCTCGGATCGGTGGTATATAGGTTCCGCCCGGTCGGTAGCACGTCGGACCGTCCCCTATAAGGTGAACCGGAAGGGCCTGCCTCGATCCGTTTTCCAGCCAGCGCATCCAGCAACGCAGAGCGTTCTGCGTCGGCTGACGGTTCGGTATCGAAGCTGGCTGTCACGGCAGGTTTGCGGCCATAGATATGTAACCCGTCTCCGAACTGGCTTTCTTTGATATCGCAGACAAATCGATCGATGCGGGTGATCGCCTCGGCGGTGCAACTGGCTTGGTTGAGGCTGAGATCGTTCTCCAACCCGATGGCTTTCGCTTCGTCGCGGATGTCTTCCTGCAATCTGTCGCGGCGCTTTGGATCCAGCCCATCGGCGTTCGAAAATTCATCCAACAGCGATTCCAGACGAACCATCCGGTCCGGCGTGCCGCTTTCCTTCATCGGTGGCGGGATGTGCCCCAGCGTGACCGCTCCGATCCGGCGTTTGGCCTGTGCGGCCTCGCCGGGGTCGTTCACGATAAAGGGGTAGATCACCGGCAGATCGCGGATCAGTGCCTCGGGCCAACACGTCGCGGACAGGGCCACAGATTTGCCGGGCAGCCATTCCAGCGTCCCATGTGCGCCAATATGGATCAGAGCATCGGTGCCAAGACACTTTCGCAGCCACAGGTAAAAGGCGACGTATCCGTGGCGCGGAGTCCGGGACAGATCATGATATTCATCGTCTCGCAGCTCGGGTGTGCCGCGCTCCGGTTGCAATGCTACGAAAGCCTTTCCACGTCGAAGCGCGGTAAAGCGAAACGCGCCGTCAGTTAGGGCAGGGTCGTCCTCAGGTTGGCCCCAGACGGCTTCGAGGTCTGATCGCAACTGCTCGGGCAGGTCCGCAAGCGCCGACAGGTAGTCCTCCAACGGCCAAGATATCCGGGCGTCCAGCAAGGTTTCGGCTATCGGCTCAGCCGGGCCAGTGTCGTAGCCTTCCGCCTGCAAATCACTCAACATAGCCTCGGCAGAGGCCAGTGCGTCCAGCCCGACAGCATGGGCCATCTGCCAGTCCTTGCCAGGATAGG
Organism: uncultured Ruegeria sp.; assembly: GCF_947504215.1. Taxonomy (GTDB): domain Bacteria; phylum Pseudomonadota; class Alphaproteobacteria; order Rhodobacterales; family Rhodobacteraceae; genus Ruegeria. The sequence continues at coordinate 65,567 of NZ_CANNGO010000002.1, forward strand.
TTGAAAGAACCAAAGTAGGGGTTTGCTTGGCTGCAGGTTTTTCGCTGAGGTTCAGCCAACCTGTTACCCGGTCGACAATCGCCTCGATCCGTTCTGCATCGGCGCGGTGGGCAAAACGAGAATACTCCAGATGTGGGTCGCGTTTTCCCGGTTCCTTGAACGAGGCGATGCCTGCTGACACCCGCCCGTCCACTTCGGGCAGAACCACATGCATGGCGAGATCGGCAGGAGAGAGGCCGCGTTCTGCCTCGGCCCACGCCTTGCGGCGCGCGGTTGACAGGGCGACCTGAAACACTGGCACGCCCGCAGCGTCCAGCGGTGACATACCCGACGCGCCCTTGCCCGAGAACGAGGTGGCGTTAATGATGGCTGACGGGTTCAGCGCGACGACCTGATCCCGCAACCAATCTGCCGCAGCTGGTGCCTTCAGGGAGGGGGCAAACATCCCTACGGCCTCCAACCCCCGGCCACGCAGGCTGCGGATCAGCGCAGCAACCGGCGCGGTGTCCGCCGAGGTCAGGTAAGCGCGGTAAAACGTGACAAGCACGCGCCGGGCATCGCCAGCAAACGCGGCTTCGGCTGGAATCACACCACGATCCGGGCACCATGCGCCGCATTCGGGAATTGCCTTGGACCCCATAACCGGCCCGGCATAAAGTCCTGCTGCCAGCGCCATCTGCGCCAGTGCCGCCTGCGCCGCGACTTCGCCCCCGTTGTCACACAGATGCGCCAACCGCCGTAAGGTCGAGACGGGCAGGGTCGAATAGTCGTCAAGCCGCGTATCTTCACGCCCATCCGCTGGCAGCACAGCCAGTGCGATGTCTTTGGTTTGGGCCAGAGACAGAACCTGTTGTAGGCCATAGGACCAGTAAGGCACGCCGCCAATCAGGCGGATCAAAATGCCTTTGGCGCCTTCCAATGTTTGTTCCACATATGTGTCAACAGAAAGTGGGTGTTTTAGCGCCGTCAGATTCGCAAGCCGCAGCGTCGGCATCCGACCCTCGGATCCGCCACCGCGATGCCAGCCTGCCGCAAAAGCGCCAAGGTCACTGTCGGAAAAGGACAGCACAACCAGATCCGCCGGGCTTTGGCCCAGATCGGTTGGGGTCTCGGTTTCCTCTAACCCGTGGCTTTCGCGGAAGACGACGTGCATGGCTTATTCGGCAGCCTCGGTCACACCCACGAGGATATGGCGAATTTCAGCCTCTTTGATGTCGTCATGCTCGGCGATCACCACCAGACGCGAGCGGCGCTCTTCACCCGACCCCCACGGACGGTCGTACTGGTGACGCACACGGGAACCGACGGCCTGCACCAGCAGACGCATGGGTTTGCCCTGAACGGCCGCATAGCCTTTGACCCGCAGGATATTCAGCTCATTGGCAAGACGTTCGATGTTGGCGACTAGTTCGGCAGGATCGGCCTGCTCCGGAAGATCGACGATGACGCTTTCGAAATCATCATGTTCGTGATCATCGTGGCCGTCATGATGTGACGGGCGGGCGTCCATGTCATCCTCGGCAGCTGCCCCAAGCCCAAGCACAACGCGCACATCCACCGCACCTTCCGCAACCTCGACAACGGGCAGGGGCCGTGGGGCCTCGGCCGCGATGACCTCTTTGGCTTTCGCCACACCTTCAGGACCTGCCAGATCAGGTTTGGTCAGCAAGATGATGTCAGCACAGGAGATCTGGTCTTCGAACACTTCGGACAGCGGCGTCTCATGGTCAATGGACTCATCGGCCATGCGCTGGGCGTCGACTGCCTCGACGTTCGGCGCAAACCGACCGGCGGCGACAGCCTCTGCATCCGCCAGAGCAATTACGCCATCCACGGTGATCTTCGAGCGGATATCTGGCCAGTCGAAAGCCTTAAGCAACGGTTTCGGCAGCGCGAGACCCGAGGTTTCGATCAGAATATGATCCGGGCGCGGTTCCAGCGCCATCAGCGCCTCGATGGTCGGGATAAAATCATCGGCCACAGTGCAACAGATGCACCCATTGGCCAGTTCCATGATGTTCTCGGCCGGGCAATCCGGGATCGCACAGGATTTCAGGATGTCGCCGTCTACGCCCACATCGCCAAACTCGTTGACCACAATCGCCAGACGCTTACCCTGCGGGTTCTGCATCAGGTGGCGGACCAGCGTCGTTTTGCCCGAACCCAGGAAGCCGGTGATCACAGTGACGGGGAGTTTTTCGAGATTGCTCATTCCAGGGCTCCAATCGGGGGAATACGGGCCGCACAGTTCTTGCGGAAGTGTTCAGGACGCTCGCGCCATTTTACCAGGCCATCTTCGGCCGCCAGGTATCTAGTGGCACCTTCGACGATGATGTCGACATCGTCATCTTCGTTCAGGTTCTCATAGACGAAAGTCCAGCGGGTTGGCCCGCCGCGCAGGACGATCGAACAGCCCTGATTGCAGTTCGACAGGCACTCCACGGGCTTCAGTTTCACGCCGTCGGGCAATTCTGCCTGTTCTAGCGCTTTGTGCAGTAAGGTGCCGGGGCGCTGCGCATCGTCTTCGATGGGCAATCCACGTCGGCAAGTTGTGCAAACCAGCAGTTCGACTGGTGTGGTCTCGGTCACGTCTCTCATCCCCCTTATCGGTTCACTGGGGGACGGGGTTTCATGCGGGCCACGCTGTTCGCTATGGTCCCGACACCGGAACACCCCGTCCGGTCTGGTCTTCGGGTGCTGGCAGGTCTCCCGGCTTGCGGATGTCAGAGCCTAGGCTCTGCCGGATGTCCCGCCTTCCCGGCCAATTGGCCAGTGGCATTGGGCACCCTCTCCGGTCACGGTCGCGGGGGCGGCTGCGTTTGGCGGTAGACCCGTTGACGCATTCCCTTTTCATCTGCTGTCGCAGACACCAACGAAAGGGACATGCGGCACGCGTGGGCCGCTTGTCAAGCGCGTTACGCGTATGGTGAGGAACCGAGGATAAAAAGCGACCTGCCAGCGTCGCTGGGCGTCATGATCGCTCGAGGCCCGCCAAAGCGCGGGCGTCGAGATGTAGTCAGCGACCGGTTTGGAGGCCACCACCCCGAGATCCCAGTTTGAAATGCAAGATGGCGAAGAGAAAGAGCCGGCTGATCGGTCGTTCCACAAGGTCGAGATGCAGATTAACTTTGTCACGGGCTTGAGTAAAACGATTTGCCATTGGCTTGTGCAAAAACGATCTGGATCAAGCGGATGGAGGCGAGTACCGGAATCGAACCGGTGTACACGGATTTGCAATCCGCTGCGTCACCACTCCGCCAACTCGCCTTTTCAAGTAAAATCAAATACTTGCCGTGGTGTGGGTGGCGTTTTAGCAGCTTTCTCTGGAGGCGTCCAGTGGATAGGGCGCAAATTTAGCGGCGCGATTGCAAATTGCGGAAACGTGCCGGCCGCAGCCTGATCGGCAGGCGTAGATTGTGGCATCTGGGCCGTTGCCGCGCTGTGTTGGATATGGCACAAGCCAGATAACCTTGGGAATAAGACGAGAGATCCTATGACTGATTTCGTAGCCCGGCGCCGTACGATGGTTGATACGCAAGTTCGGCCTTCTGACGTGACGAAGTTCCCGATCATTGATGCCATGCTGACAGTTCCGCGCGAGAGCTTTGTGCCCGACGCGCAGCGCGAAACGGCCTATGTCGAAGGGCTGATCGATTTCGGAAACGGGCGCTATATGCTTGAACCGCGAACTCTGGCTAAGATGTTGGATGCGCTGAACATCTCGAATGACGAGATGGTTCTCGATATCGCGCCGGCCATGGGGTATTCTACAGCGGTTGCCGCCCGGATGGCGCAGTTGGTCGTAGGCGTCGAAAGCGACGAAACGCTGGCTGCCGAGGCGCAGACTTTATTGTCCGAGGCTGATGCGGACAACGCAATCATTCATGTCGGAGCGCTTGAACAGGGCGCGGTCGAGCATGGCCCATATGACGTGATCATGATTCAAGGCGGTGTCGAGCAAGTGCCGGACGAATTGCTGGATCAGCTCAAGGATCACGGTCGCATCGCTTGCCTGTTTGTCGAAAAAGGCTTGGGAACGGTACGGATCGGGCACAAAACAGGTGGCCGGGTCAGTTGGCGCGATGCGTTCAATGCTAGCGCACCGGTTCTAGAGCATTTTTCCGCCGAGTGTGCATTTTCGCTATAGTCTGGCGTTGGATAATTCTGTCGCCTTGATTAGTTGAAATCAAAGACGCAAACTGCTTTCAGGGCGGCGTAATTTCTATTTGAGAGGATTTGGTTATGCGTGGTACAGCAACAGGCAAGCTGGTCAAGGCGTTGGCAGTGACCGCAGGTCTTACGCTAAGCGTCATGCCATTGCGCCCGGCATGGGCTGACAATCTGACCGATGCGTTTATCGGGGCTTACAACACCAGCGGTTTGCTGGAGCAAAACCGAGCCTTGCTGCGCGCCGCAGATGAAGATGTTGCCATTGCTCTGGCGGCGCTGCGACCCATCATCAACTGGACGGTCCGGGTCAGCCAAGACTATACGAAAACACGCCGCGGTACGACCGTCGCGACAACCAATCCGACCGACTTTTTCTCGGGCCTAACGCTCAGCCAGCTGTTGTACGATGGCGGTGCCTCGGCACTGGGGAAGCAGTCGGCGCAGGAAACGGTATTGTCGACCCGGCAATCACTTATCGATATCGAGCAGCAGATCCTGTTTCGCGCCGCGACCGCATATCTGAGCGTTCTTCTCCAGGAAGAAACCGTTCAAATCCGCCAAAACAACGTTGATTTGTCCAGCGAAGAACTGCGCGCCTCAAATGATCGGTTCGAAGTGGGTGAAGTTACCAGAACTGACGTCGCCCTGTCCGAAGCTCAATTGGCCAGCGCGCGCGCTGATCTTGCCGATGCACGCGGCGATCTCAGCACCGCACAGGCGGAGTACGTGAATGCGGTTGGGAAACTGCCAGGGCGCACTGCTGGTCAGCCCGGGCTTCCGAACCTGCCGCGTTCGCAATCCGACGCGGTTAACTTGGCCCAACGGAATCACCCGTCTATCTTGTCTGCGCAGCATCAGGTGCGGGCGCTGGATTTGGTCGTTCAGCAACAGCGCGCCAACCTTGGCCCAAATGTCAGCCTGAATGCGGATGCCGGAATCACTGAAAGCTACGACGACGACAATTATACAAACGACGCGACTGTTTCGCTGAGCCTGACACAGCCGATCTACGCCGGTGGCCGTCTGGCCGCCGCTGTGCGACGTGCAATGGCCACCCGGGATGCGTCGCGCGCGAACCTGCTAAATGTGCAAAAAGACATTACGCAGGGCGTAACGGATGCTTATGTCCGCTTCGAAACCGCCACGGCCAGCCTCACCGCATCGACCGAGCGTGTCCGCGCATCGCAGGTCGCCTTTGACGGGATTCGGGAAGAAGCGACGCTGGGCGCACGAACAACGCTGGACGTGCTGACAGCTCAGCAAGATCTGCTTGATGCGCAACTGGCCGAAATTGCCTCGCGGACCGAACGTTCACTGGCTGCTTATCAGCTGTTGCAGGCGCAGGGGCTGCTGACTGCCGAACGCATGGGTCTTGCAGTTCAGATCTATGACCCAACGCTTTATTATAATCTGGTCAAAACGGCGCCGGCCAAGGTCAGCAAGCAAAGCAAGGATCTTGATCGTGTCCTCAAAGCGTTGCGGCGGGACTGATAAACAATACTAGTTGTTGTGAGGCTACGATTGTTTGGCTAGACTCGACCCCAAGGATAGAGCGGTAGAAAAACAATGTCTGATGGTGTCGTAAAAGCAGGTATCGAAGATGTCTTGTCTTCGGTAAAACGGTTGGTCAGTGACGACGGCCGCAAAAATTCAGTTTCGGATCAAGGGTCTGGGGGGCGTAAGCCCGGGCGGCTGGTTCTGACGGACGCCTTGCGTATTAGCAAACCCGCTAAGGTTGAGGAGGGCGCTGCCCCTCTCAAGCTTGACCCAGAGTATAGCGCCGAGGATTCGGCCAAACCGATGTTGTTGCGCGCCTGCGATATCGTTCGTACGGAAGCTGCGGCAAATCAGGATGACAAAACGCAGGGCGATACGGCAGACGCCCTGCAGGAGGCTGTTTCCCCAAATGATCCGGCAACCAGTTTAAGCTCCAAGATCGAAGCGCTGGAGGCTGCGATTGCACGGACCGAGGATCAATGGGAACCTGACGGGGACAGCGATGATGCCTATTCCGGCACCCCGACACGGGCGCTGCGGTGGAATGTTCAAGAGACGACCGCCGAGACGGAGCAGGAAGATCAGGTTGAACTGGATGGTCATGAAGCCGACGCTCAGGCGGCGAAGTTTATTCGTGACCCTGAGGTTTTTGAACCGTCGATCTCTGAGGAAGACCCAGCAGATACCCTCGATCAGGTCATGGCAACCATGGATGAGGATGAACTGCGCCACTTGATCGCCGAAGTTGTTCGGCAAGAGCTGCAAGGCGCATTGGGTGAACGGATTACACGAAACGTCCGCAAAATGGTTCGGCGAGAGATCGCCCGGGCATTGGCGGCGCTGGACGTGGAATAGTCTTCAGCTGATAGATGGCGGTTGCGCCAGATCCAATAGAAAATCCAGATCCATATGCTGTTCCAGATGATCGGCCAGAGCATCCAATGTCTGTTCGACCCCATCCTCATAGGCGGTCTCTGAATCTACGCCTAACCGGGGCAGAAAGCTGGCGCGGAATGCATCGGATGAGAAGATGCCGTGCAGGTAACTGCCCATGATGCGCCCGTTCGGGCTTGCTGCGCCTTCTGGACGGCCTTCGATTTCCAGCCAGGCGCGGGTGCAATCCGGTCCTTCGGTATGGCCCATATGGATTTCATACCCGTCGACAGGTTCACGGTTCGGCAGCGCGTTGGCCTTGCGCAGTATGACCTGCTTTTTTCCACCCATAACCGTGTCGACATCCAATAATCCCAACCCGTCCACCTTACCCGGTCGGCCGTCGACGCCGTCGGGATCCGATATGGTCTTACCCAGCATCTGATAGCCGCCGCACAAGCCCAGAACATGCCCGCCTCGGCGCACATGGGCATAGAGGTCAACGTCCCATCCTTGCCCCCTGAAATAGGTCAAATCGCCGATTGTTGATTTGCTGCCGGGCAACAACACAAGGTCCGCATCGCCGGGCAGAGGGCGACCTGCAGGGACGATCTCGACACTTACACCGGGTTCCGCCGACAACGGGTCCAGGTCGTCGAAATTCGCCATCCTTTCCAGCTGTGGCACAACAACTTTACAAGCGCCGCCGGTGTGAGACCGGATATCCATCATATCTTCGGCAGGCAGTTTCCAGGCATCGTTAAACCAGGGGACAACGCCCAGACAAGGCCATCCGGTGCGCGCGGCTATGTCATCGCGCCCCTCGTCAAACAGGGACACATCCCCTTTAAAGCGATTGACGGCAAATCCCCGGATCATCTTCAGATCGGCCTTGTCCAGAACGGCTTGTGTGCCAACGATCTGGGCAATCACTCCACCCCTGTGAATATCACCTACAAGCACCACCGGCACCTGGGCTGCACAGGCAAACCCCATATTCGCAATGTCTCCTGCGCGCAGGTTGGTTTCAGCTGGGCTACCTGCACCCTCGATTAGCACAAGATCCGCGTCACGGCACAACCGGCCAAAGCTCTCCAATGCGGCGCCCAGCAGCTTGGACTTGTCCTTGCGATAGTCACCCGCCTTCATTGTGCCTGCACGCTGTCCGTGAACGATAATCTGGGCGCCAGTGTCCGTTTCGGGTTTCAATAGAATGGGGTTCATATCCGTATGTGTCGAAAGCTTGGCGGCACGGGCCTGCAGCGCCTGCGCACGGCCAATCTCACCGCCATTTTCGGTCACGGCGGCATTGTTCGACATGTTTTGTGGCTTGAACGGAGCAACCCTCAGCCCCCGTCGTGTGAAGGCCCGCGCCAATCCGGCCACCAGAACCGATTTTCCGACATTGCTGCCTGTGCCCTGAATCATGATGGCGCGAACCATGGTGAGTCTCCTATGTTTGACGCGCAGATGACCTGATTTGAGACCGAAGGGGAAGCCCGGATGAACACACCTGCACATCTATTGATCGGCGCTGCGGCTTTTGCCCGGCCTGCCAACGGGCGCATCCTGTGGGCAGCTTTGCTGGGGTCGCTACTGCCCGATTTGTCACTTTATGTGTTGGCTGGTGTTTCTTTGTTTGTACTGGGCATCCCCGAGCAGGTGGTGTTTGGCCAACTCTACTATTCATCCGCGTGGCAGACGGTTTTTGCGATCGACAATTCCTTTATCCTTTGGGGATTGGCCTTAACGATCGGAATATGGCGAGGCTGGCGTGTGTTAATCGTTGGGGCAGCGGCAGGATTGATCCATCTGGCAATGGATTTTCTGCTGCATGCTGGCGATGGTCGTGCGCAATTCTGGCCAATCAACTCCTGGGTGTTTCACAGCCCTGTCAGCTATTGGGACAGTACCCATCATGCGTTTTGGGTCGCTCCGGTCTCAGCGTTGGCCTGCCTGACATCCTATGTCGTTTTGTGGCAACAAGGCATGCCGGTATGGGCCAAACTGTTTTTTGCCGCGTTGGTGGGTGCAGAAATCTGGGTGGCCCGCCAATGGCTGATGTTCTTCTGAGCAGGCAATGCGCAAAAGAAAAACGCGCTCCGATTGAAAGGAGCGCGCTTTTCTTCAAAAAGTCGACTTGATCTAGGCGGCTTCGGCTTGTTGTGCAGCGTTGCGACGTTCGCTTTCTTCACGCGACAGGGCCACGGATGTCCGCACGCCACGACCGACGAACTCCATCAGGCCACCGACAACACGCTCGTTCGGGTCAATACCCGCGCAAGACAGCACTTCGCGCCCATCGCGCGAACGCGCCCAGCGGGCGATCTGTTCCGGGCCATTGCCATACTTCTTGTCGTCAGCGATGGCGTCATCAAGCGCAGCCAGTACAACGGCCGCGAAAAGTTTCTTTGCACGATTGCCTTGTTCGTTGTTAAAGGCAGTGCCGTCAACGAAATCTCTCATCTCGTTATCCTTGTTGTTCTTGCTCTTGCATTTTCGGCATGACGGCTCTTATGACCTATTAGGTGCGATTCGGATACACCTAAAATGCATAGTTGCGTTGCGTCAGTTGCATGGCTTGCTGCATGTGCAGCACTAGGTCTCGTTGTCTTGTCAGGTGTGGTCCCGCCAGATATAGGGGCGGCAAACGACGCATCAACCGTTTGTGAAGGATTTAAGTCATGCCCAAGATAAATGGGAACGAAATTCGCCCCGGCAACGTGCTTGAGCATAATGGCGGGCTGTGGGCGGCCGTCAAAGTAGACCATGTGAAACCGGGTAAGGGCGGGGCATTTGCCCAGGTCGAATTACGCAACCTGCGCAATGGCTCGAAGCTGAACGAACGTTTCCGGTCGGCGGATAAGGTTGAACGGGTCCGGCTAGAGCAGAAAGACCAGCAGTTCCTTTATGAATCCGACGGCATGCTAGTGTTCATGGATTCCGAGACCTACGAACAGATTGAATTGCCTGCAGATTTGCTGGGCGAGCGCCGCCCGTTCTTGCAGGATGGCATGACTATTGTTGTCGAGTTCTATGAGAGCGAAGCGTTGAACGCCACGCTGCCACAGAAAGTTACGTGCAAAATCGTCGAGACCGAGCCGGTGGTGAAGGGTCAGACAGCCGCAAACTCGTTCAAACCTGCGGTTTTGGACAACGGCGTCAAAGTCATGGTTCCACCTTTTGTAGGCCAAGATGAGATGATCATCGTGAACACCGAGACCATGGAATACTCGGAACGTGCGTAAGGTTTGCGCTTTTCGAAACTGGATTGAAAAAGACCGCGCCGGCAATCGCCGCGCGGTCTTTTTGTCAGGTCTTGGACGGACGTCGATAGCGGGCCGGGTCGGGGCCAAAGAGCTCTAGCATCAACTCGTACTTGATGCGGTTGGCGCTGACCTGACGATAAAACGTAATCAGAAAAGCCGTGGGCCCCTGAATACGGCTTAATCCACTGATTGCTGCGACGACTGTGCCAACATCGGTTTTTCCCTGCATCACCAGCCACCCGCCCAGCATGAGGACGCCCACCGTCCCGGCGCCGTTGATCACGCTCAGCAGGAATTTGGCGGACAGCTTCCAAATGAACATTCTGCGTCGTGTTTCGTAGATTTCATCGAATTGGGCATTGATGTCCCGTTCCGCCGCTTCGATGTCATCAGCCGTCAAACGATCTGTTGCGCTGCGCAATATCCGAACCCGTTCCGCAACAAACACATTCACCTCGCGCTGCGACATCAAGACGATCAGAATCTGAGGCACAATCATCGAAAATGCGATCAGGCCCAGACCGGGCTGCGTGGACGAGATATAGCCGATAACACTGACCAAGGTCCCGATCTGAACCACTGGGTCGGAAAAGGCGCCACCAGCGAATTTCCCCAGATCTTCGGCCTCGGCAGAGATAGCCGTTGTCATCGTGCCTTTGCGGACGGATTCTCCGGTCTCATCCACATCTGCGGCACGTAACAAAAGGCGCTGACGGATTAGCCGGATCATATCTTCACCCAATGTCCCTGCGCGATAGCCCAGGATCCATTTCAGGCTCAGGCTCAGCAAGATCACCGCCATCATGCCCACGCCGAGCAGGATCAAACGCTTTGTTTCGATATGGTCCGAGGTCAGGTGATTGATGATGTCACGTTGAAACTCAAGCGGAACGGCTGCTAGCCCAGCCACCGCGATCGACAGAAGAATAAGGATGATCTGCCGCCCGGCGCTGGCACGCCAAATGGCCGAATACAGCTGCAGCATTTCGGTATCCCTGTCACTTCACCTCTGCCAGTGTGACAGGGCGGTTCCAGAGTTCAAATGTTATGCAACCGAGTGGCACAACAAGCGTAACGGAATGGCAACAGGCGCGGGCTAGTCGCCCAGCCGCACCACCGCATCCCCGGCGCGCATATCATCGCCCGCACGATCAAATCGCAGATAAGCAATCGCTTGCCCACCAGATTGCGTGAATAACGTCCCGGCGGGCTTTCCGTTCGACTCAATTGGCGTGCCAACTGGGGCAGTGCCGTCGATCTGCACGCGCTTTAGACCTTTGCGCAATTCGGTTTTGTGTTTCATGCGTGCAGTGACTTCCTGCCCGACATAGCAACCTTTTTTAAAATCCACGCCGTTCAGAACCTCAAAGCCAGACTCCAGAATATAGCTGTCCGGGGTCAGTTCAATTTCAGTCTCGGGAATGCAGTGGCGCACTCGGATGGCGTCCCAATCTGTTTCATCATCGCTTTCAGGGCCTGCCGTGTAGGCGCGCCAGCCCAGATCCGGATGGCGCGGGTCGGGCAGGGCGCTATCGGGTGCCGGCCCGGTGCCGCGCTGCAAGTTCAGGTCGGTGATTTCAATTGCAACGTCCGCGCGCAGTTTGTACATGTTCAGGCGCTTGAACAGGCCGTCGGCCAAACCCTCGGCAACATCCAGCAGAATCGCATCACCGTCGCGTTTCAGAAAGAAATCTGCCAGATACTTCCCCTGCGGCGTCAGAAGCGCGGCGTACACCAGGCCGCTGTCCAAGCCGCCCAAATCATTGGTGACCATATCTTGCAAAAAGCTCTCGGTGTCCGAGCCTGTCAGGCGCAGAATGCGGCGGGTCGGCATGGCTTGGTCCTCGTCATTTGCTTGGGCACCGTGATATAGGAACTCTCGCTGCCAAGACCAGAGGTTATCGGACGTGCCCGCCCCAATAAGCATCGTGATTCCAACCCTGAACGCTCAAGAAGCGTTGCCTGCGTGTCTGCAGGCGTTGATGGAGGGGCTGCACGGCGGTCTGATCCGTGAACTTGTGATTTCCGATGGTGGCTCCGGCGATCTGACACTCGATATCGCCAAAGAGGCCGGAGCAACTGTGATCAGCGGAGCGGCGTCGCGCGGCGGACAGCTGCGTAACGGCTGCGCGCAGGCCAAGGGGGATTGGTTGCTGGTTTTGCATGCCGATACGGTTTTGCAACGGGGGTGGAGCGAAACGGTAGAACAGCACCTGAAAACAGATACACCCGCAGCTTTCCGGTTGGCATTTCGAGCTAAGGGGATCGCACCGAAATGGGTGGCCGGCTGGGCCAATCTGCGCAGTCGTGTATTTGGGTTGCCGTATGGCGATCAGGGGCTGCTAGTGCCGCGTGATACCTACCTGTCGGCCGGTGGCTATAAGGATCAACCGCTGATGGAGGACGTGGCGCTGGTGCGTGCGCTGCCGCAGATGACATTGCTCAAAGCGCAGGCGACTACGAGTGCGGAACGCTACCAGCGGTCGGGCTGGGTTCGGCGGGGCGCGCGGAATCTGTGGACTCTGGCTCGGTATTTTCTTGGGACAGATCCCGAGCGGTTGGCGCGGGCGTATCGGCGATAAGCGTCGTCCGCAGTTCCACTATGGATTTACCCAATCGGAACGGCGCGGCGAAACTGACAAGACACAGGGCGACAATCTGCAAAACCAGTATGTGTGCGTTGGATTGCAAATACTCCCACTCATCCTTCAACTTGCCGACCTGATCGATAAGATCGTCATAGCTCTGCGCCAGTATCAGATAGTCTCCGGCAATGGCCGGAACCTTGCGGCGCATGTTGTCGATGGCGGCCTGTGTCGGCTCGTCTAGTGAAGTGAAAACAAGGAACTGGTCGATATCAAAGGCGTCGGCCTTGGCGGCCATACCTCGAATCTCGTCCATGTCGTCCTTGGACTGACCGCCGAACAGAAATTGCAGCCCTTGCAGCGGCGCGACCTCGTTCGTGACGGCAATGAACAGCGGCAGATCGGCGTTGCTCGCGGTTGAGGCCGACAGGAACTCGACCTTGTCACATAAAACGGCGGTATCTGGGTCAAAAGCCGGATCGCAGAACCGCAACCGGAACCGCGCGGCGTCGCGATCAAAGGCCAGTGTCGCCGCATAGGCCACGTCGATCTGCCGATCCAGCCGAGAGCTGTCGGCCGTATAAAGCCCGGCCAGCACCGCCACCAGTGCACCGATGCCACCCAATACGACCCAAACCAGATCGGCGAGCTTCCACGCCCGGTGGCCCGCCGGTTTGCGGAACAGAAAGCCCGTGCCAATGGACCCGATTACAAAGAACATGATCAGCAAGGGCAACTGGTTGTCGGTCACAAAACTCATGCTGGCAACATTAAGTGCTCAGCCGTGTTGCGCAACAGTGTTCACGTGCAGTTGTAGCCACTTGTTAGCCACCGGTTAGATCGTTCAGGGCGCGATTGCATGCTCCCTTAGGACACGGTTCTGCGTTGAGTTTGGCACTGCGGTATGCAATTGACGACATTGGCTTATCATCGGCCGACACTTGCTTGAAGGTCCCAGTGTGTCCCTGTTTGTCATCACCATTGTTCTGACTGCGGCCTTGTTGCATGCCGTTTGGAACGCGATCGTTAAAACGGCCGCCGACCAGACAACCACTTTGGGCCTTGTGGCTTTCGGCCACGTTATCCCTGCGGCGGTGATGGTGCTGCTTTTGCCGCTGCCCAGTGCCGAGAGTTTTTCGTACATCCTGATCTCAACCGTGGTGCATTTCGGCTATTACTTCATGCTCGGCAAAGCCTACCAGCATGGCGATCTGAGTGTCGTCTACCCCATTGCCCGTGGCATCGTGCCCGCGCTGGTGTCGCTCTGGGCGATGCTTTTGGTGGGGGAGGTTCTGCCCCCCCAAGCCTGGGTGGGGATTGCCCTGATCGCGCTGGGCATTCAGCTCAGCAGTTGGAGCGCATTGCGATCCGGCGTCGGGCGCTGGGCGCTGGGCTTTGCACTGGGCACCGGGTTCTGCATTTCGATCTACTCGGTTGTCGATGGGATCGGCGTGCGGCTGTCGGGCAATACGCTCAGCTACTGGGCCTGGGGCGCGTTTTTGCACCTGTTCATCGCCGGGTTTGTGGGGGTGCGGAAGCGGGACACACTGGCGGCGCTGCCCGCCAAGGTCTGGATGATCGGCATTCTGGGCGGGCTGGTGTCGATGACGGCCTACGGGCTGGTGCTCTATGCCAAGAACTTTGCCCCGCTGGGGGCCGTGTCGGCGTTGCGCGAAACTTCGGTGATCTTCGCGGCGCTGATTGGGTTTGTTTTTTTGCATGAGGGCAATTGGATGCGGCGGCTGGGCGCGGCTGTGTTGATGGCGGTTGGAGTCGCGTTGATCGGGATGGCTGTTTGAGGTCAGCGCCCGGCTGAAGCCCGGCCTACGGGGTGCGGAGATGCTCCGTCTTATCCACCCAATACTTGATGCGGAGCATTAAGCACGCGCCCGACCCGCCCCGGTTTGCTGGAGGCAAACCTACGATTTAACGACGGGCGCGTTCAGTACCCGCCCTCGGGCTGGGCAATAGGATATGGGTAAAGTGGGGAAAACGCGGCAGTTATGGCAAAGCTTTTTCTGCCGAAGCCAAGAACAGAATGCAAGATGCGGTCATGTTCAGCATAAATCGAACCACTTCATCTGCTACGACCGTCGGCGTACTTCCCTGTCCATGGCCACTTTGCTTGTTCCGTCCAGTGGGAACGCTGCTCTCTAAGAGAGAACGCAGTGTATTGAATTGGTTTTGCCAAAAACTTGGAATAAGGCCTTCGTTAAACATAGTTTTGATCAAAGCTTTGGCGGCATCATTTTTGTCAAAAGTCCAGCCGCGCTTGACGCAGATGGCTTTCATCGTGCTTTCAAACGATTTAAGGCAATCATTCAAGGCTTCTTTGTTCTTACCCTGCCTTTGGTGGTCAAATGCGCTGAGAAATTCTTGCTGTGCTCCAGTGTAGTGTGGTCCCGACAAGAAGTGCAAAACTGGCTTTACTATTTCTTTGTGAGTAAGCTCCGTATCTTTGCGAATGATTTTCCCGTCTTCGAAGCTGTATCCAATGCCGTGCTCAGAAAACCGCTGATTCAATTCGTCGATCGCATCGGCGGCAATTGAGCTATGATCGCTGCTCCACTTACGGCAAATTTTGTCAATCGCGCGAAAACTCACCTCGATTATGTCAATTGCTTGATCGGTATCCGCAGAATTCAAAAAAAAATTCGCGCAATTCTTCTCTGAAATTCTCCCGATACAGCCCAACGAGTGCTAGCTTTCCATATTCCTTTCGGAATGTCTCCACGATCAGGCGATAAACACGTTTAGTTGTACTGGACCGATATCTGTCGACGTAGTCTGCTTGGGTTCCGATTGCGCTGTCCCAAATGTGCAAAACCTGAACACGTAGGTGTTTGGGTATCTCATCATAAGTGAATACGTCAGGAGTTTCGCCAAGCGCCCGTCTTTTCCGTTTAGAGTAAAGGTCAACAACTGCCATCAAATTTACTTCTCAAACATCCAACTCCTCCACAAACCGCGCGTTCTCCTGAATATACTGAAAACGCAGTTCGGGCTTTTTACCCATCAGGCGCTCGACCAGATCGCCGGTCTCGCCGGGTTCGTCCTCGTCTATGGTGACCCGGATCAATTTCCGGGAGGCCGGGTCCATCGTGGTCTCTTTCAGGTCCTTGGCGTCCATTTCGCCCAGACCCTTGAAGCGGGACACGTCGATCTTGCCCTTGCCACCCAAGCCTTTCTCTAACCACTCGTCGCGCTCGGCCTCGTCCAGACAATAGACGCGCTTGGCGCCTTGGGTCAGGCGGTAAAGGGGTGGGCAGGCCAGATACAAGTGGCCCGCGTCAATCATCGGGCGCATCTGGGTGAAGAAAAACGTCATCAGTAGTGCTGCGATATGCGCGCCGTCCACATCTGCGTCGGTCATGATGATGATCTTGTCATAGCGCAGGTCGTCGACATTGAACCTTGTGCCAAGGCCAACCCCCAGCGCTTGGGTCAGGTCACTGATCTCGGCATTGGTGCCAAGTTTGGAACTGGCCGCGCCCAGCACGTTCAGGATTTTGCCGCGCAGGGGCAGCAGGGCCTGTGTTTTGCGGTTGCGGCCCATCTTGGCGGACCCGCCCGCAGAATCGCCCTCGACGATGAATAATTCCGTGCCGTCCCGTGTTGAACTAGAGCAGTCCACCAACTTGCCGGGAAGACGAAGTTTTTTAGTGGCGGACTTGCGTTGTGTTTCTTTCTCGGCCCGCCTGCGCAGGCGCTCTTCCGAGCGCAGGATCAGGAAATCAAGAATGGCTCCCGCGGACTTTGTGTCCGCGGCGAGCCAGTTGTCGAAATGATCCCGGACAGAGTTTTCGACCAGCCGCTGCGCCTCGACCGTGGCCAGACGGTCTTTGGTTTGGCCCACGAATTCCGGTTCGCTGATAAAGCACGACACCAGTGCGCAGCCACCGGCGATCAGGTCTTCGCGGGTGATCTGCGCGGCTTTCTTGTTGTTGATCAACTCGCCATAGGCCTTGATCCCCTTGAGGATCGCAGCCCAGAAACCCGCTACGTGGGTGCCGCCTTCGGGGGTGGGGACGGTGTTACAATAGGATTGGATGAACCCATCGCGCGACGGCGTCCAGTTGATCGCCCATTCGACCTTGCCGGGGGCGTTGAATTTCTCGGTAAAGTCCACGGTGCCCGCAAATGGCTGATCGGCATAGGTGGACGATCCGTTCATCGTCTCTTTCAGATAATCCGACAGGCCACCGGGGAAGTGGAACGTGGCCTCGGTCGGGGTTTCGCCGTCGTCGATGGCGGTCTTCCAGCGAATCTCGACGCCCGAGAACAGGTAAGCCTTGGAGCGGATGGATTTGAACAGCCGCGCAGGTTTGAACTTGTGATGGCCAAAGATGTCGGGATCGGCGTGGAAGGTCACCGTGGTGCCGCGCCGGTTTGGCGCCGCGCCAACCTTTTCCACGGGCCCTAAAGGGACCCCGCGTGAGAATCGTTGTTCAAACAGTTGTTTGTCGCGCGCCACCTGCACAACCATCGAATCCGACAGGGCGTTCACAACCGAAGCACCCACACCGTGCAGACCGCCCGAGGTCTGATAAGCCTTGCCCGAGAATTTGCCGCCCGCGTGCAGGGTGCAAAGGATCACCTCAAGTGCGGATTTGTCAGGGAATTTGGGGTGTGGGTCGATAGGAATGCCTCGCCCGTTGTCGCGGACGGTCAGGGCGTAGTCTTCGTGAAGCTCGACCTCGATCCGGTTGGCGTGGCCCGCCACGGCCTCGTCCATCGAGTTATCGAGGATTTCTGCCACCATATGGTGCAGCGCACGCTCATCCGTGCCGCCGATATACATGCCGGGGCGTTTGCGAACCGGTTCCAGCCCTTCGAGCACCTCGATGGACGAGGCGTCATAGGTGGAGGTCGCGCTGGGCGTCAACAGATCGTCAGGCATGTGTGCTGCTCTTGTTTTTCAGTTTCCTCCATTATGGCAGGTGATGTGGTCCGGGGGAAGAGGGACGCGAGGTGTTGTGGACGGTTTGGCTTTGATTGTCGAAAACAAACCAAAACTGGCAACGTGGGCAAAATGCCTGCTGCCCGGTTGGCAACCACTGCCGAATTTACGTTACCGTCCAGAAGGGCTCTCGGCCTTGCGGCTCATCTGTTCAACAGCGCTTCGATTTCTGCCTCGCTTGCCGCACCTTTCAGGATCGTGAAGTCGCCCCGTTCCAGCATCGCTTGAGTACCCTCTATGACCACCTGTTGAGTAACCCTGGCAAGTCCGCCGCCAATTGAAATGCGGGATGCACCAAGTGCCCCCATTTGTTTTGTGGTCAGATCACGCATATCGCCTGCGGCCAGAATGTTGACCGGTGTTCCAGTGGCGGCCAGAGCGCGAGTGGGGTCCGCATCGACCAGCGGGGCATAGATCACATCAGCGCCGGCTTGGGCGAACGCTTGGCAGCGTCTCAATGCCTCAGCCTGATCATAGTTCCGCAATTGCCAACCGTCCGCCCGGGCCGTCAGCACAATTCCCGCCGCGCCAGCAGCGATCACCGCCGCTTCTATACGGGCCAGAGCAAGCTCAAATGGATAGGAGTCTGTCCCAGGAAAGGCAGTATCTTCAATCGAAACGCCTGATAGACCTGCCTTTGCCGCCAGTTGCACTGTTTCGGCAACTGTCTCGGGGCTGTCGCCAAATCCGTTTTCAAAATCGCCGTTCACCGGTACATCGACTGCAGCGCATATCTCGGTTGCATGCTGCAGGGCCAAGTCACGTGTCATCTGACCGCCATCGGTCAGCCCTTGCGTGAACCCATAGCCTGATGAGGTCGTCGCCAACGCCTTTGCACCCATGTTCGCCATTACCTTCGCTGACCCGATGTCCCAAGGGTTCGGCATCACCACCGGCTTGCTTAGAACGTGAAGTTCGCGGAAACGGTCGGTCAATTCATCGCGGCGCAAGACATGATCCTCTTTCGATTGATAACAAAAAAGCTCGCTATAGACGACATTCATCGCAACAAATGGCGAGGTCAACACGGGGTACATCCCATTTGTTCGAGACACCTTCCGAGATCAGGAAGATTGATCTACGAATTCACCTCGTAACCGACGAAAACACCTCCTAGTCTCCGGACACCAATCAAAATCAAGGAGAACAGGCGAGATGAGCTGGATCAAGACTGTGCCGTTTGATGAGGCAACCGGCAGGCTGAGGAAACTCTATGACCGGGTCACCGGCCCTGACAACAATGTAGACAATATCATGATGGTGCATTCCTTGCGACCGCATTCGATGGAAGGCCACATGGCGATCTACAAGAATGTGCTGCACCATTCGGGCAATCAGATCCCCAAGTGGTTTCTTGAGGTTTTGGGCGTCTGGGTCAGCTCACTGAATCGCTGCGGTTATTGTGTCGAGCATCACTTCAATGGGTTGCAGCGCCTTCTGGGCGATGCAGCGCGAGGTGAAGCCATTCGCGCAGCGATAGAAGCAGGCAGACCAGAAGACGCGCTGTTGGACGCACGGCAGGTTGCGGCGATGGAGTATGCTCGGCAACTGACCCAAGCTCCGGCCGATCTGGTGGAAGGGGATGTCGTTAAACTGCGGGACGCCGGATGGGATGACGGCGAAATCCTCGAGATCAATCAGGTTTGCGCGTATTTTTCTTATGCGAACCGGACTGTTCTGGGCCTGGGGTGCTCAACCGACGGGGACGTTTTGGGTCTGTCGCCGAACAATTCGGACAACCCCGAAGACTGGGGTCATCGATGAGATGGATCTGCGTGTTGAAGTGTCGATTCAATGCGAACATGCCTCAATCTGTTGGGATCCAATCAAGAATTGCCTGCGCCATCGCGTCGGGTTTTTGATGATGCAGCCAGTGGTCGGTTCCTTGGATTGAGATACGGGTCAAGTTTGGCGCGAATTCTTCAAGCCCTTCTGTGGACACGGGAAGCAGCGCCTTATCTTCGGGTCCCCACAGCAAAAGATGCGGGCAGGGAACTCTAAGCCGTTGGACAGGCAAGTCGGGCGCATCTGTGCAGGGCTGGTCCGGGGCCGCCACGACCAGAGGTGAGGCGCGATACCAGTTCAACATAGCCTCCAACCGTCCGGGGCGTGCCCATTCGGCCCGATAGGCGTCCATTTTGGCATCCGACAACCAGTCCAGCCCCATCCCGTGGCGAAAGAACTGCTCAAGCTGGGCATAGTTGTTGGCAGACAGCCGATTGGCCGCATCCGGCGCACGGAGTTTGTTTATATATTGCGAGGCCTTTGACTGTGCCCCACCCGAGGCCATTGCCCGTTGAAACGTGACCGGGTGAACACCGTTTGCAATGATCAAACGATCCACCAAATCCGGTCGAAACATCGCCAGGCCATAGGCAACCGAGGCACCCCAGTCGTGGCCCAGAACCGTGACACGGGAATAATCTTGCTCGATCATCGCAGCCATATCCGAGACCAGTTGGGACAGCGCATAGTTTTCAACACCCGACGGTGCCCAGCTTTGCCCATAGCCGCGTTGATCTGGCGCGATACAGTAAAATCGGTCGGTCAGGTGGGGGGCGAGATCACCCCACGCACCGCCGAACTCGGGGAACCCATGCAGCATCAGCAAAGGTGGGTTTTGGGGTTGGCCCCAGCTTCTGACAAAGAAAGGTCGGCTGTTCAGGTCGATAAGCTTGGTTTCCAATGTACCCGCCTTTTGTGTTCAGTTTGCATGCGAAACACACGAGACGCTAGCCGCTGCGTGATTGCCAGAATTGTAAACCGTGTTTCCTGTCTTGTAGCGTGTAACCTGGTACAGAAATCATCACGTCTCGCGGGTAGCTTAACCCGCGGAATTTTGATCTCAAATTGAAATTTCAACGATCCGCTCTTGTCCCGAACTCGGGCCGCGCATATGGCTGGAATG
Organism: uncultured Ruegeria sp.; assembly: GCF_947504215.1. Lineage (GTDB taxonomy): Bacteria > Pseudomonadota > Alphaproteobacteria > Rhodobacterales > Rhodobacteraceae > Ruegeria. The sequence continues at coordinate 85,829 of NZ_CANNGO010000002.1, forward strand.
ATGATCAAGGTGATGACATATCCTGGCCATTTCCGAGCCATTGCCGTTCTGGGTCTGCCGCTGGTTGGTGGGCATCTGGCGCAGTTTGCGATCGGCCTGACGGATACGATCATGCTGGGTTGGTACGGGGTCGAGGCGTTGGCTGCAGTGACGCTGGCCGGCAGCTACTACTTTGTGTTGTTCTTGTTTGGTGCTGGGTTTGGCTGGGCGGTCATGCCGATGGTCGCGACCGCCGCTGCGGAAGCGGATGAAACCAGCATTCGGCGCTCGACGCGCATGGGGCTTTGGCTTTCATTGCTTTATGCGACCCTGGTTATGCCGTTGCTCTGGTGGTCTTATCCGGTTTTGATTGCCCTTAAGCAGGACCCGCAAGTTGCTGAAACCGCGTCAAAATATCTGCGCATTGCCGGATGGGGGTTGTTCCCTGCGTTGCTAGTGATGGTGGTGAAATCCTACCTCGCCGCGTTGGAGAGAACGCAGATCGTTTTGTGGATCACTGTTGTGGCTGCCCTGGTCAATGGGGTGACCAATTATGCGTTGATCTTCGGCAATTGGGGTGCGCCCGAGCTTGGCGTGATGGGGGCCGCCATCGCGTCGATCGTGACGCAGGTTGTCTCTTTGATCGCGGTTATTATCTACGCCGTACGTGTTCTGCCCGAGCACAGCCTGTTCCAACGGTTCTGGCGACCGGATTGGGAGATGTTCTTTAGCGTACTGCGACTGGGGGTGCCCATCGGGCTGACCACACTTGCCGAGGTTACCCTGTTTGCAACCTCTGCCATTATGATGGGCTGGCTGGGTCAGGTGCCGCTGGCCGCGCATGGGATCGCGCTGAACCTGGCGTCGGCCACGTTCATGGTGCATCTCGGTTTGTCGAACGCAGCCACCATCCGGGCAGGCAATGCGCTGGGCCGAAGAGACCGCGCACATCTGGAGAAAGGTGCAATTGCCGTGACAGGTATGTCGCTGGTGATGTCCGTTCTGACGATCATACTATTCTTGACCTGCGCCGAGCCGTTGATTTCATTGTTCATGGAAGCCGATGACCCGCAACGCACCCAGATCCTCATGATCGGCACCGGTTTGCTGGCTATGGCTGCTCTGTTCCAGTTGGTGGACGGAGCGCAGGTGATTGCATTGGGGCTGTTGCGTGGCTTGCAGGACGCCAAGATACCCATGGTGATGGCCGCGCTCAGCTACTGGGTCGTGGGTATTCCCGCGTCCTACTATTTTGGTTTCATCCGCGGAATGGACGGGATCGGCGTCTGGTTGGGCCTTGTTCTTGGCCTCGCCTGCGCAGCTGTCTTGTTGATGGCCCGGTTCTGGATGCGGTCCGTGCGAGAAGTCGGCGTTCCGGCCGAATAGATCACTCTTTGCTCAGCCGGTCTGCCTTTTTGCGTACCAGGACCGACCGCAGATCGTGCATCGCCATTAAAAGCCGATCAGTCACATCTTCAAGCTGGTCGTCCGAGGCCTTGGATTGGGCCCATTGCGTGGTCAGATTCAGGTAGTCAACCGCACGGTGAATATCGTCGATATCCCGTTGCGCCAACAGCGTTTTGCGATGTTCCATCCAACGCGCGATCTCGACCTTATCTGCGTCAGACAGGGTGCGTTGACCGTGCGGTTTCACCTCGCCATTGCGGATATTGATGACAGCGATCTGATCCATTTCGATCCGGCGCTGCCGGTTTTCTGTGTCGATCTTGAAAACAACCGCTCCGTTCTCGCGGACTCGAAAATAGTATTCGGGTAACTGGGTACTCATTCCATCTCACTTAAGTCTTGTGACACGCAACACGCCTCCATCGGGGTTACTTCTCGGAACCATAACGGGAACCTGGTCGTTTGTGGTATGAATTTCCAAAATCGCGGAAATTCACTGGACAAATCGTTATAATAAGCCCGGCCCAAACTGGCGGGGCAGGTTGTTCATGACTTCGCCCGTTGTTGCCCGGGTTACGATTTCAAACTCTCGCAGAAATGCTGAATGCGCGTGCAGGCCTCGGTCAGAGCTTCATCCGAAGTTGCATAGCTGACACGAAAGTTGGGTGACAGGCCGAAGGCAGCACCAAACACTACGGCCACGTCCACCTCTTCAAGCAATGCGGTCGCAAAAGCCTCGTCGTTTTTTATGACAGTCCCGGCGGGCGTGGTCTTACCGATGAGACCGGCGATCGACGGGTAGACATAGAACGCGCCTTCAGGCGTCGGGCATGTGATCCCTTCAATGGCATTCAACATATCCACCACCAGATTGCGGCGGCGTTTGAACGTTTCGTTGTTCGGGGCCAGGAACGACTGGGTTCCGTTCAACGCTTCGACAGCAGCCCACTGGCTTATTGAACAGGGGTTCGAGGTCGATTGCGATTGGATCTTGCGCATCGCAGCGATGAGTTCGGCGGGACCCGCTGCATATCCGATACGCCAGCCCGTCATGGCATAGGCTTTGGACACACCGTTACAGGTCAGCGTGCGATCATACAGCCCGGGTTCGACCTCGGCCGGGGTGCAGAATTCGAACCCGTCATAGGCCAGATGTTCATACATGTCGTCGGACATGATCCAAACCTGCGGGTGGCGCATCAAAACATCCGTCAGGGCTTTCAACTCGTCCCGGCTATAACCAGCGCCAGTCGGGTTCGAGGGTGAGTTGAAGATGAACCACTTGGTCTTTGGTGTGATCGCGGCCTCAAGCTGGTCAGGCGTCAGCTTGAAACTGTTTTCCAGCTTCGTTTCGACCACAACTGGGGTGCCTCCGGCCAGTAATACCATGTCCGGATAGCTCACCCAATAGGGCGCTGGGATAATGACTTCATCACCATCGTTCATTGTCGCCATCAGAGCATTGTAAAGCGTCTGTTTACCGCCCGTTCCGACCGAGATTTGCGCAGGCGTGTAGTCGAGCCCGTGATCGCGTTTCATCTTGGCGCAGGCCGCCTGCTTCAGTTCAGGAATGCCGTCAGGCGCCGTGTATTTGGTCTTACCTGCTGCAATTGCCGCTACGGCTGCGTCCTTGATGTTCTGAGGGGTGTCGAAATCCGGTTCACCCGCGCTCAGACCAATCACATTACGTCCGGCAGCCTTCAACTCGGCCGCTTTGGCTGTCATCGCGATGGTGGGCGAAGGTTTTACGCGTGACAATGTCGCAGACAGGAAACTCATATTCGGCCTCGGTTTGTATGTTCAACCTGTCTGTCATAGGGTGCGCCCGAATGACGATCAAGCAGTATACAAAAATAGAATTGGAGCCCCAAATGAATGACGAGACCGACTGGTACGGACCGGACGCAGCAACATTTGGGGATCGCCTGGCAGGTGCGCGTGAAGCTGCTGGTATGAGCCAGTCTCAGATTGCGCGACGGCTGGGTGTCAAGAAGGCAACAATCGCCGCTTGGGAGAACGATTTGTCCGAACCCCGTGCGAACCGTTTGTCGATGATGGCAGGCATGGTGAACGTGTCTATCGTGTGGCTGTTGACCGGCGAAGGCGAAGGCATGGACGCCCCGCTGGACGCTGACGATACCAACCTGGATCTTGCCGGTGCTGTAGCCGAATTGCGGGCAATCCGAGGCGAAATGCGCGCGAGTTCAGAGCGTGCGGCACGCCTTGAGAAAAAGCTGCGCCTGATGCTGGAGCCTGCGAAGTGACTGAGGCACGCGACGTCAGGATCAAGCGCATGAAAATGCGGTCGATGCGACGGGGTATCAAGGAAATGGACTTGATCCTGTCTGCCTATGCAGATCGCAATCTGGCTGCGATGGATGCCTCCAGCTTGGATAATTATGATGCGTTGCTGCACGAAAACGATCAGGATCTGTATCAATGGGTCACTGGTCAGATCCAGCCGCCGACCACCTATGCAGACCTGATCGCGGACATCGCGCAGACCTTTCAAAAATAACAGAAAACCCGGCTTAACCGATTTTTCGGGATTTCGGTTCATCGTGGCGGAAACACCACGACTGAATCGGAGGGTCGGATGAGTATGGAATTGCAGGTCTCCGCGTTGGGAGCCAAAGGGTTTATGACCAGCTATCTTGAGGCGTTGGCACTGGTAGAGCGGCTCCATCGGTTGCTTCTGGACGTCATCAAGGATGAATTCGAGCGTGTCGGCGAGCTTGAGATCAATGCGGTTCAGGCCTTGCTGTTGTTTAACATCGGCGATCACGAGGTCACCGCCGGTGAACTGAAAAGCCGTGGTTACTATCAGGGCAGCAATGTCAGCTACAATCTCAAGAAACTGGTCGAGATGGGGTATATGCACCATCAAAGATGCGAGATTGACAGGCGCTCGGTCCGAGTTCGCCTGACCCCTCGCGGGCGGGAAATTAGGGACGTCGTGTCAGACCTGTTTGCTCGTCATGCCGAAGGGCTGCAAAGCCGGGGCGTACTGGGTCTGGAAGGGATCGAGGATATCACGGGTTCCTTGCGCCGGGTCGAACGGTATTGGACGGATCAGATACGCTATATCTATTGATCAGCGGCGCGCATCTGACAACACCAGCCCTTCCAGTTCCCGGATGAGCTTACGGGTCACGGCGTCCTCATAGGCCTCAAAGCCCAACGCGACTTCGACAAACGCATTCGGCCCCAGAATGACCCAGCTGTTGTAGTAAGCGGACAGCTCGCCGATCTGAACATAGCGCTTGTCACCGTGACTGGGATCATCTGCACCGATCACCAGACCATTGATGGTAATGCCAGACGCAAGCAAAGCAGATTTCACGTCACGAGGATGCGGCCCCAGATTGTGTTTGCCGTCCCCCGACAAATCCAGCGTGCGTTTCCAACAGTCTTTTTGTTGCGCCAACAATCCAGCGCCGAACTGCATGGCTGATCCAACGGCTGTCCCTTGTGGCGCAGAACTTCGGGCAACCGCATCGAGCTTGGTTCTGATTTGCTCAAGATCTGAGAGCGAGCGAATGTCTGTCCAATTCAGCAGAACTCTGTGATGGCCGGGTTCGCTCCATTCAAAAATGGCGAGCCGTATCGACGCTGAGTTGTTCGAAAGGATCAACTGAGCAACTTCGGGCCGACGCAGCGCTGCGGCCAAGCCACCTAGTTGTAACCTGTATTCTCTGCTGTCTACGGATCCGGACACATCCAAACCCAATGCCAAAGCCTGACGGCACTGCGCCGACGCCGCCCCGGCCAGAAGGCTTAGCAACACGACCAGAACACGGAGTGTCATGGGTCTGCGTCTTGCAAAGCGCCTATTTGCAACCCGCGCAGTTCTCGCTCCAGCTTCCGGCGCATGGCGCGCTCGAAGTCTTCGAACCCTTGCGCCACTTCCAGAAACGCGCCGGGGCCATGCAGCACGTTGTTTTCAAAGAACGGGATCAAAAACAGCTCACCTTCGAAGTCTGCCGCGTTGATCACAAGACCGTTGACGACAGTATTGTCAAAAGGAAAGTGCCGATAAGCGATCTGAGGTCCATACCCATCATTGTTTGAGCCGTCACCTGAAAGGTCGATTGTCTGAAACAGACATTTCGGCGCTTTCTGCATCAGTGTCGCGCCAAATGCCAAGGCATACCCCATAGCAGTGGCCGAGCCTATATCGGATCGCGCGGACTGACTTATCTGGGACGAGGCGGTCAGCAGATCGCCTAGATCATCAATCAACAACCAGTCCAGAATGACCTGCTGGCTCGATCGCCCGCCCCATTCGTAAACCGCCAGGGCAACGGGCATGGGCGAGGCAAAAAACGCCTCCTGTACTTCGGGTGCAATCAGCGCCGCGGCAAGCCCTTGTCTTTGCAGGGTATCTTCGAACTCGTCGACCGAAACGGATATATCCAAGGCGAGCGCCAGCGCCAGTCGACAGGGTTCTGCCTGAACCGGGTTGGCCACCACGGCCAACCCCAGTGCTATCAGTTGACGGATCACCAGTGACCGGTGTTTTCCATGCTGCTCCAGGGCTCAGCTTGGGCCAACGCCTCACCATTTTGCAACAACTCGATCGAGATGTTATCGGGCGATCGCACGAAAGCCATCCGTCCATCACGCGGAGGACGATTGATCACAATGCCGTTGTCCCGAAGGTGCTGACACATCTCATAGATGTTGTCGACACCATACGCGAGGTGACCAAAATGGCGGCTGTCGCTTGGCAATTCGTCGTCCCCATCCCAGTTGAAGGTCAGTTCGATCGGTGCCTCTTCCTGACCCGGAGGTGCGAGGAAGATCAGCGAAAAGCGCCCTGCTTCGCTGTCATACCTGCGTATCTCCTTCAATCCGAGCAACCCATAAAACGCCATGGATTTCTCCAGGTCTTTCACGCGGACCATGGTGTGAAGATATGTCAGCCCCATTGTGGCTTTCCTTTTTCGATTGAACTTGGGGTCAGCTTAGCGCGCTAAGGGGACGAGTCGAGGGGGCAGGGAAACACAAATTAAAAAATGCGCACCAACCGGCACATCTCGCGGTTTCGGCGACGGGGATGACGAGATATAGTGGTTGGCGACTCATTACCAGAAAGGAAGTTTCATGCCGCTGTCTGCCGACCAATTGGCCGAGATCGAAGCGCAACGCGCGCAGTCGCATCCAACACGCCGCGTCGTTTCAGCGGGAATGGAAGACCACCTGTATACCGCCCACCAGGTTCTGGATCACGGGTTTGTTCGCGTGATCGACTATATGGGTGACGATTCTGCCATTTGTCAGGCTGCACGGGTGTCTTACGGCACGGGCACAAAGTCCGTTCAAAATGACGAAGGGCTGATCCGGTATCTGATGCGGCATTGGCATTCGACTCCGTTCGAAATGTGCGAGGTCAAGCTGCATGTTAAACTGCCGGTTTTCGTGGCTCGCCAGTGGATTCGTCACCGGACGGCAAACGTCAATGAATATTCGGCACGCTATTCGATCTTGGATCGTGAATTTTACATCCCGGCGCCTGAACACGTTGCTGCGCAATCCGAGGTCAACAATCAGGGTCGCGGAGCTGCTCTGGAAGGTGAAGAAGCTGCCCGTGTGTTAGAAATGCTAAAGGCGGACAGTGCGCGCTGTTACGACAACTATGAGGCAATGATCAATCAGGACGGGCAGCAGGGTCTGGCACGAGAACTGGCGCGTATGAACCTTCCGGCAAACATCTATACGCAGTGGTACTGGAAGGTGGATTTACACAACCTGTTCCATTTCCTTCGTTTGCGGGCAGATCCGCATGCGCAATACGAGATTCGGATTTACGCCGACATGATGTGCAAGATCGTGGCTGATTGGGTTCCGTTCGCATACAAAGCCTTTGAGGACTACCGGCTTGGTGCCGCCAATCTGTCCGCCCAGATGGTCGATAGCCTTCGTCGTATGCTGGCAGGAGAGGTCGTTACCCAGGAAAACTCGGGGATGACCGCGCGGGAATGGCGTGAGTTTGAAGCCATCATTCGCTAAACTCGGCTCTAGCAGATAGCGTTTGTCTATACATAACGTCATGGAACTGCCACTTTGGTTTCGTGACGAATGTCTCACTTATTCTTGCTGTATGCCTGTCCTTTGGGTTGGCTGCACCGGCCCTGGCCAAATCTCCGATCGCCGAGGTCATTTGCAAACCGAGCGGACGGCTTCATGATAAACTGAAGCGCCAATTGAGGTCAGAGCGCGTGGCAACAGGGGCTTGCGGACCAGAACAGGTTAGGGAAATCTGGAGCGGTGAACGGGCGACTGGACCTTGCTCGTGACCTACGCACCGGGCCGTCTTGCATCGTTGCTTTGGGCCAAAACTAGCTAACGCATGCTGCAGAGACGCCAGCACGGGGATAAGGCAGATGCCGACAAGGGGCGGTTAACGGCCGGAAATTGGCCGCCAACCTTAATTGATACTCCCGGCGCGGGGCAGGGGGGGCGTTACAGGGGTTTTAAATCAGAAGCCATTTGGCGGCCGTCACGTCCGTCCTCCAACTCGTATGAGACTTTCTGATTGTCTGCTAGTCCGGTCAGGCCGGACCGTTCTACGGCTGAGATGTGAACAAACACATCTTTGCCCCCTTCATCAGGGGCAATAAACCCATAGCCTTTCGTGGTATTGAACCATTTCACGGTGCCGGTTGGCATGTCCCGTGTCTCCTTCTACTTACGCATTGTCCCACAAATTGGTGGGGGCCGTGGTCGGAGAAACGGCAAATCTTTACTGCTTCCAGAACAAGATACAGTCCGAATTGCATGTTTCACCTTTTTCAACATTGCATGGTGAAGTAAAAAATCAAGAATTACCGCCATAAATGGGCGGGTTTGCCCAAAACTGAGTCAATCGCTGGAGTAGGAAATATATGCGCCTTTATGGTTTGAAGACGTGCGACACATGCCGTAAGGCGCTGAAATTATTATCTGATGCTGAATTCGTTGACGTTAGAAGCGAGGGCGTGCCAGACATTGTACTGTCGCAGGCTTTTGCCGATTTCGGCGATGCTTTGCTCAATACAAGGTCAACTACCTGGCGCGGGCTGGATGAAGAACAGCGCGCCCGCGCACCGATGGAGTTGTTGAAAGCCCATCCCACGCTGATGAAGCGCCCCCTGATCGAAAAGGATGGGGCGCTATTGCTTGGCTGGAGCCCCGAGGCAAGATCAAAGCTTGGTGTTTCTTGATCCAGTACTTATCTGCTCAAGCGCAACTGCGAGGATAGTTTATGCGTAACGCTGCCATGACTTTGGGCGTCATTGCCGGTTTGATCGGAATGATTGTGGGATTCTTTGGATATGGGTATGTCGAAGTGATCAACCATTTCGGCGATATCGAAGGGGTCGCGGAGCAGGTCGAAAATCCGGATTTGATCCAGGCCGCTTCGATCATTGCACCGCTTTTGGCTATTGTAGGCGGCGCCATGGCTCATGCCCGGGCTTTGATCGCTGGTATCTTGTTGTTGTTGTCGGCAGCCGGGATGTATTATGCGTTTGGATTTGGCGTTTTTACCATGTTCCCAATCGCCTTTGCCGGCGTCGCCGGTGTCCTTGGGCTGGCCGCGGGAAAACCGGACGAGCCCAAGGCGCATTTCTAAGTCATTTCAGGCGCAGGATTTTGTCCAACGACAATGGGCCCGCGCCATTGATGACGATGACCAACATCAGAAACGTCCACATCACGCGCTGATCCATAAGCGTAATTGCATTGTCGAAAAGGCCACCAAGCGCAACATTGTGACCATTCACATCAACCAAGGTCTGCACCCAAATAAACCCGATCATACCCAATGCGGCCAAGCGGGTCAGCAACCCAACCAGCAATAGGGCGGGCAGGACGAATTCCGCAACGGTGCCAAAGAAGATGACAATACGCTGGAACAAGGTCATCTGCGAAACATCGTACAGCACTGCCTCGGCAGCTTTTGGAAAAATCTGACCAAATGCACCGGCAGAAGGGGAAAAGATCGAACCGTCGATCTTCAGCATTGCCGAATTCCAGTAGTAGACCAGCAAAACGGCGACAAACACCAGCCGTGCAAGTGTTGGGATAAGCCAGTTGGACGCGTGGTCCACCTTTCCCAGAACGTTATTGTGAAGTGAGATCAGGGCAGTCATGTCTCCAGCCTTTCGATAGTCACAGAAGTTATTGCACCGCCCTGCAAAAGCAGTGCCAAAGTGGTGCCAAGGTCAAAATCGGGTGTTTCTGCAGCGGTTTGTTCAAACGCGCCGCCTATTGTCTCGCCATTTTGAAGACGCTCAATCCAGGCCGCACCACCGGATGGCAGGGTTTGCGGGACCGGGTCGTATTCGGGCCGTGTGATTAGAACATCTTCGGCCTGGGCACCGGGTTTTGGCGCGCCTGCTTCGGTGTTGAACCGCCAGATCGCGAAAATCGGCCAGTCCGAGCGAACAATCCGCATCGATGGGGCAAAGGTCAGCCGTGCTTGCATGACCGCATCGGGCGACACGGCAAGTGCATCCTCTGGTGCAGCTTGGCTGTCGGCTGCATGGTAGGACCGCCGCAACGCCAGTTCTAACCGGGCGATATCCGGCAGGTACCCCAGATGTGACAGCTGGGGCATATCGGCCAGAAAATTTGGAAATTCTTCACCGTAAAACATCATCAGCGGAGATGACGGCGGGTGCTGACGCAGGAAGATCCCTGCAAGACCATCCATGTTCTGCGTGCCGAGCAGCTTGGTGATGACAGGAAACGCCTGATGCATCGCTTCGGTCAGGGACACGGCCACGTTGTTACGGTACACGCTGAAACGTCGACCGGCAGGTTGTTCCACAGCGTCCGTCAGACCACTTGGAACAGGGACCTGTGCGTCCAGCAAGGCCGCTTGAAATTCCGTTTGTGACACGCTCATGCCGGTATCCGCTCCAACGCCGTTTGCGCACGCACGGCTTCTTCTCGGAGCACTGGCCAATCGGGGACATCCGTATCCCATTCGACCAGAACCGGTTTTGGGCCTGAGCGGTCAAGGACGTAGTCCAGAAGAGCCCAGACCGGGTTCACAACTTCGCGCCCATGGCTGTCAATCAGCAGAGGGTGTCCGTGGTCGTCTTCATCCTCGTCATGCCCGCCAAGGTGGATTTCGCCGACCTTATCCAACGGGTAGGCGTCGATATAGCCTTGCGGCGAGAAGTCCAGATTGGTGGCCGATACAAATACGTTGTTCACATCTAGCAACAGACCGCATCCGGTGCGCCGCGCAATCTCCCGCAAGAAATCGGGCTCGGACCAGGTGCTTTCCTCAAAGGCCAGATAGCTTGAGGGGTTTTCAAGCAGCATCTGCCGTCCGACCGTTTCCTGCACCTGATCAATGTGGTCGCAGATACTGGCCAACGTTGCGTCCGTGTATGGCAGGGGCAGAAGGTCGTTCAGGAAATGGCTGTCATGCGTGGACCAAGCCAGATGTTCGGAAAAGCTGGCGGGGTTCAGCCAACTTACCAGATGCTTCAGCCGGGCCAGATGATCGGCATCCAGCGGTCCTTCGCTGCCAATGGATAGACCAACGCCGTGAACCGAGATTGGGAATTGCTCTGACAGATGGCGCAGTTGTGCCAAAGGCCGACCGCCATCACCCATGTAGTTTTCTGCGTGAATCTCAAGCCACTCGACAGGCTTAGCGTGTTCAAGAATCTGAGCAAAGTGCTGCGGCTTGTATCCAACGCCCGGTGCTGCGGGCAGACGGTTTGACCTGAGTGCATTGTCCAGCATTTTTCAGTTCCTTGATCACAAATAAAGGGGCGGGCGAAACGGCCCGCCCCCAAAACTTGTCTGGCCGAAACTTATGCCGGCAGATCGCGGTCCAGTGCTTCCAGCGAACCCTTGCGTGCGGTGCCGTTTGCTTCGGCAGGCAGTTCGATATCCGCACAGGTGCCAGCATCAACCAGAGTCCATGCGTTGCCCTGGTAATCAACGGTCGAGGTGCCGGCGCAGGTGGTGCCGGGGCCTGCTGCACAGTCGTTCTGACCGGCCAGCGAAACGCCGTAGCATTTCTCTTTGGCTTGTGCAGATGCTGTGGTGGCGGCGCCCGAAACGGCTGCGGCGACGGCGCTTGCGATGACCAGGGTTTTTGCGGTGTTCGACATCTCGGTAATCCTCTTAATGACTGCGTATGTCTGCTTGTGACAGTGACAAAGGTAATGGCATGTACGGCACAGTTAAATTCACGAGCCCGTGTCTCACAACCCCGTCAAAGAACGTCATGCGCTCTTGCAGGTTAACAAATTGTTTTTGAATTGAAAATTGTTAATTGTTTCAATCCGGCCCCTAAGGCGGGGCCGGATTTTTGGCGATTTGCTGCCGAATGTTACAGCCGATCCGGCGGGGTTGCCGCTTGTGCCAGCTCTTTTGTTACAGCCTCAAGCGGTTGAACCTGCGTTTGTTTTTCGCCCAGGCGGCGTACGCTGACCGTACGCTCGTCGACTTCGCGGTGACCAATGGCCAGTATGACGGGAACTTTGCCCACGGAATGTTCCCGGACCTTGTAGTTGATCTTTTCGTTGCGAATATCCGCTTCGGCCCGCACGCCTGCGGCTTGCAGCTGGGCAACGACTTCGTTCACGTAGTCGTCTGAGTCAGACGTGATCGAAGCCACCACGACCTGACGCGGCGCCAGCCAAAACGGCAACTTACCCGCATGTTCTTCGATCATGATACCAACGAAGCGCTCGAATGAGCCCAGGCAGGCGCGGTGCAACATGTAAGGACGCTGTTTGCTGCCATCGGCGGCGATATAGGTCGCACCCAACCGCTCGGGCAGGTTTGGGTCGACCTGGAAAGTGCCGCACTGCCAAACCCGACCAATGGCGTCGGTCAGGTAGAAGTCCAGTTTGGGCCCGTAGAACGCTCCATCCCCGGGTTCCAGCGTGAATTCGCGTCCGGTTGCCTTGATGGCAGATTCAAGTGCGCCCTCGACATGATCCCAGCTTTCGTCGCTGCCAACGCGTTTTTCCGGACGGGTGGCGAATTTGATCTCGAAATTGTCAAAGCCCAGATCCGAATAGACTTCCGCAAGGTAGTTGATGAACTTGGCGCATTCGTCCTCAATCTGGTCTTCGGTACAGAAGATGTGTCCGTCATCCTGCGTGAAGCCGCGTACGCGCATGATGCCGTGCAACGCGCCAGATGGTTCATAGCGCGAGCATGATCCGAACTCGGCCAAACGCAGGGGCAGGTCGCGATAAGACTTCAGGCCCTGATTGAATATCTGAACGTGGCACGGGCAGTTCATCGGCTTAAGCGCGTTTACCGCCTTTTCCTTGGCATGTTCCTCTTCGACTTCGACGATGAACATGTGCTCTTGATATTTATCCCAGTGGCCAGAGGCTTCCCACAGCTTGCGGTCCACGACCTGAGGTGTGTTGATCTCACGATAGCCACCGGCGCGCTGTTTGCGGCGCATGTAGTCCTGTAACTCGGTGTAGACGGTCCAGCCATTGGGGTGCCAGAACACCTGACCGGGGGCCTCTTCCTGCATGTGGAACAGGTCCATTTCCTTGCCCAACTTGCGGTGATCGCGCTTGGCAGCCTCTTCCAGCATATGCAGGTGGGCCTTGAGTTTTTCTTTGCCGGTAAAGGCCACACCATAGATACGCTGCAGCATCGCGCGGTCGCTGTCGCCGCGCCAATAGGCTCCGGCGATGGACATCAGTTTGAACGCGTCACCCGGGACCTGCCCAGTGTGCTGCAAATGCGGGCCGCGGCACAGGTCCTGCCAGTCGCCGTGCCAATACATGCGCAGCGGCTCATCGCCGGGGATGGCCTCGATCAATTCGACCTTATAGGGCTCGTTATTGTCCGTGTAGAACTGGATCGCTCGATCGCGGTCCCAGACCTCGGTCCGCACAGCGTCCCGCTTATTGATGATCTCCTTCATCTTTTTCTCGATGAGGCCGAGATCTTCGGGCGTAAACGGTTCAGCACGGTCAAAGTCATAGTACCAGCCGTTTTCGATAACGGGGCCGATGGTGACCTTGGTATCGGGCCAGATTTCCTGCACGGCGCGGGCCATGATGTGCGCTAGATCGTGGCGCACCAGCTCGTTCGCCTGCTCTTCGTCTTTCATGGTGTGAAGGGCGATCTGCGCATCAGACTTGATGGGCCATTGCAGGTCCCAGTGCTGGCCATTGACCGTGGCCGAGATGGCCTTTTTAGCCAATGAGGTCGAGATATCGGCAGCGACCTGCGCGGGCGTGACGCCTGCGTCATAGGATCGGGAATTGCCATCGGGAAAAGTAAGGGAGACTGACTGTGAGTCCAGGGCCATATCGGCTCTCCTCGTCGGTTTGGCGCCCACTGAACGCCCGGTTGCGGGTATATGTGTCTGGGCTATTTGCCGCCCGATGGGCATGATGTCAACTGGTAAGGGAGGTCGGTCAGAAAACGCCGCTCAATTCGTGATCGCGTGGCGTTTTCCAAAAGTTGTCAGGCCGCAGCAAAAACGGCGTAGCCCATGATCAGGCAGCAGACCCAGCCAACCGTGAACAATATCGGCCGGATCGGCATGCGGGCGATCCCGCTAATCATGCCGGCCGCGTGCAGGACGCGAATCCAGAAAAACAGGATCGCAGTCCAGTAGGTCAGCGTGGAAAACCCGTCCAATGCGTTAACGATCAACACCAAAACAGCGAACGGCATGGCTTGTTCCAGGAGGTTCAGCTGGGCCCGATGCGCGCGCTGCACCCAGGGGCGCAGGTTCGAGATCTGCGCGGGTCGGGCAAAAGCCTCTTCTTCCGAGGGGTCGGAAGAAATGCCAACAACGTAGGGTATCCACATCGAGACCGCCAACAGCATGAGACAGGTAAGAACGCCTAATTCAGTGGGAAAATCGGTCATCACACAGCCTCCTTCAGGGCCGAGCCCGTTTCCAGCCAGGTTTTGAGAGACGCAGCCAGTCGCGCCCAGCCTTCAGCAAAACCTTCCTGGCCTTCGGCAAGGTTATAGTGCTCGATGGTCAGTTTGCAGACATCGCCTTGTGGTTCGATTAGATAGACCATTTGCGAAGACGGGGCGTCTGGGCCCATGAACATCGGTTCAAATCCCATTTCTATTCGGGATTTTGGATCCAGCTTTTGGGTCACCTGCCGCAGCATTTCATTTCCGTCCGGCGTGATGAAATGCACGGTTTCACCGGGCGACACCTGGCCTCGTACTTCGTTACACAAAAAGTGGTAGGCAGCCATTTGTTCCGGCGTGGTCAGAGCGTCCCACAAGGCATCCTGCGTGCAGCGAATAAAGGTCTGCATCATGAAATCCGGTTTTCCCATTCGTGTCTCCATTTCCAATTTGAGTTTCATCGCGCTGACCGCGCGGGCTTGAGGTTGCAGAAAGGGTGCAACCCAGCGATCCACCATCTCCTGCAGGGGCAGGGGGTTAAGGTAGTGATGCTTGAACCGGCCCTGCCTGCGGGTCAGGACAAGACCCGCTTCCTCCAGCAGTTTAAGGTGCTTCATGACGCCAAAACGGGTCATGTCGAAATGCTCTTCGAGCTGAGACAGGGATTGTCCGTCCTTCTGCCGCAACCGGTCAAGGATTTCGCGGCGCGCCGGATCATTGAGGGCTTTGAATAAAATGTCCATGAAAGGCTTATACGTGATTCTATAGTCACGTGACAATATGGTCACCTAAAAATTATTGAATTCCGGTTTCCACTCATCCGTTGGGCGGGCTAGGCTGGCGAAAATCAACAACAAAGGCCGAAATGATGAGCCGACTTCTGACAACCGATCAAGGGCGACAGATCGCCTATGACATGACCGAGGGGCGGGGGCCGACAATCGTGTTCCTGTCCGGGCTCAAGTCCGACAAAGAAGGTACAAAGGCCGTGCATCTTGAGGCTTGGGCGAAAGCGCGTGGACAAGGATACCTGCGGTTCGACTATTCGGGTCACGGCGAAAGTTCCGGCGAATTCACAGATGGCTGCATCGGCGACTGGCATCAGGACACCGCCGCTGCAATTTCTTCCCTGACACAAGGCCCCCTGATCGTTGTGGGATCTTCCATGGGAGGATGGCAGGCGCTGTTGCTGGCGCGCGCCATGCCCGAACGGATTGCTGGGATGGTCACAATCGCCGCCGCGCCAGATTTCACCGAAGATGGATATTGGGCGTCCTTCAACGCAGACCAAAAGGCCGCATTGGACGTGGTCGGCCATGTGGAATTGCCGTCGGACTATATGGAGCCTTACGTGATCACCAAGCGGATGATTGAAGATGGGCGACAGAACCTTGTCCTTCGATCGCCGCTTGCCCTGCAATTTCCGGTTCGCTTTCTGCAGGGCACAGCGGATACGGCCGTGTCCACAGAAACTGCGGTGCGTCTTTTGGAGCACGCGAGCGGTCCGGATATGCGATTGCTATTGGTTAAAGACGCGGACCACCGATTCTCGGACGGACCCTGCTTGGGTCTGATTGAAGACGCGATACTCGACGTAATAGGAGAACACGAATGCAGCGCGTAGGTTGGTTTCTGGGGCGTTTTCTGCTGGCGCTGTTTGTTGTCGGTGGGCTGGTCTACTGGTTTGGCCCTCGTGAAGACGTCAACCTGCACCCGCGCTTTGACACGGGCAAGTTTGGCGAAGGCGTTCAGGTCTATTTCGAAAGTTCGGAATCTGCCCATGACGATATCGTGCCGGGCGTTGAAAAGCGGGTCATCTGGCAGGACGGGTTCAAAGAGCAGCGCACGCCATATTCCGTGCTGTATATTCACGGATTCTCTGCAAGCTCGGAAGAAATTCGCCCGGTTCCAGACTTGGTCGCCGATGCGTTGGGCGCAAATCTGGTCTACACCCGCCTTCAGGGTCACGGGCGCAGCGGCGACGCGATGGGGCAGGCGACGGCCTCGGGCTGGATGCAGGACACCGCCGAAGGTCTGGCCGCCGCACGGGCTGTAGGCGAGAAAGTCATCGTCATGTCGACTTCGACTGGCGGCACATTGGCGGCAGCAGCAGTGCTTGATCCAGACCTGAGCAAGGATGTCGTTGGAATGGTCTTTGTGTCGCCGAATTTCGGGGTCAATGCACCGGGGTCTTGGATGCCTGGTCTGCCCTGGGCCAGAAACTGGTTGCCTATCCTCATGGGGCAAACACGGGATGTGTCTGGACCCAACCCCGAGAAAAACAAGTATTGGTCGTCCGTCTACCCGTGGGTTTCGGTTGTCCCCATGACCGCACTGGTGCAGACGGTCTATGCATTGGATTTCTCGGATGTTTCGGTCCCGGCGCTGTTCTGGTTCTCGGACGATGATCAGGTCGTGCGGCCCGAACGGACCCATCAGATCGCCGAAAACTGGGGCGCCTCCGCAACGGTCAAACTGGTGACAATGGGGCCAGGGGATGATCCGCATGCGCATGTGATCGCCGGACGCCTGATGTCACCAAACCAAACCGACATCACAGTTGCTGGCATTCTGGACTGGCTTCAAGCGCTGGGTGTTGAACCGTCTCAATAGCAGGACACAACACTATCGAGACGTGGACAAAAAATAGAGGAACCAACCCGTGGAACAACGTGTCAGCCTTATTACTGTCGGCGTAGAAGACCCCGAAACTGCGGCCCGATTCTATGAAGCAATGGGCTGGAAACGGGTTGATAGCCCGGATGGGGTCATTGCCTATGACCTGATCGGACAAACCTTGGGGCTGTACCCGATTTCGGCCTTGGCAGATGAGATTGGTGTTGATGTTGGTACGCTGGGCCAGGGGGCATTGACGCTCAGCTACAATTGTCGATCCAAAGAAGACGTTGCACAGCTGTTGACCCGCGCCCAGGCGGCTGGGGCCGAGGTTCTGAAACAGGCCTCCGACGTGTTTTGGGGTGGGCATCATGGGTATTTTCGCGCCCCGTGCGGCACGATCTGGGAGGTGGCCTATAACCCATTCTCGGCCCTGGGACCGGATGGCGCGTTTCGCTGGAACGGGTACTGATCATGCGCAAGCCGGGCAGCATGTGGAGCCTTGAGACCTTAGGTCGTGTGCGGCTGTCCCGGCACTTCTTCATGCGCGATTTTCTGTACTCCGAGATCGGAAGTTTTCATGAGAAACAGAACATCCCTGACAACCCCGATCTGGCCATCGCAACGGGCCGTGCCTTTTGCGAGACCCTTCTTGATCCGCTTGAGGAAACATTTGGTCGTGTTGCGGTGCGCTCGGGATATCGCTCTCCTTCGTTGAACCAGTTCGGCAATGAGAACAAGCTGAACTGCGCCCGCAACGACAACCCGCTGGAATGCCATATCTGGGACCGTGGGGAAGGGGATGCACAGATTGCTGGCGCGTCCGTGGTGATCCCGTGGTTTGCGGATCAATATGCAAACGGACGGGATTGGCGGGATCTGGCGTGGTGGATGCACGACCATCTCGACTATTCCGAGATTTGGTTTTTTCCCAAGCTTTGTGCATTCAATCTGGTGTGGCGACCCAATCCGATCCGTAGGATCGACAGCTATATCGCGCCTCGGGGATGCCTGTTGCGACCGGGCGCAGAACCGAATGAAAACCTGCCGACCCGGCAAGCACGATATAGCGATTTTCCGACCTTGCGGTCCATCGCTTATCCGTGAAGTTTCCCTTGCCCGCCCACGGCAAAACTTTCATCCTTGGGGGAAACGGAAAGACCCGGATAACCGAGCTGATGGAGGCCCCGCGTGATCGAGCCGCTGGTGTTTTTGCCTGGTTTAATGTGTGACGCGCGATTGTTTCGGCCTCAGATCGATGTGATGTCGCGGGACCGTGCCGTCACGGTGGCGCCGATATCTTCGGGTGAGCGTATCGAAGAAATAGCCTCGGGCTTGCTGGATCAATTGCCGCATCGGTTCGCGTTGGCTGGCTTAAGCATGGGTGGAGTTGTGGCGCTGGAGCTCATCCGTCGTGCGCCCGAACGCGTCTCTCGACTGTGTCTTATGGCGACCGATGCGCAGGCCGATACACCGCAAATCGCCGCCGGTCGCGAGGATCTGATCGTCGCCGCACGGTCCGGTCGGCTTGAGGAAGCTATGCGGCGCGTTGTGGGGTCGGATACTCTGGCACCGGGGCCGCGGAGGATTCCGATCCTGAACAATCTGCTTTCAATGGCGATGGACCTGGGGCCGGAATTGTTCGTTCGCCAGATGCAGGCCTTACAACGGCGTCCGGATCAGCAGGGAACCCTGAGGCGGATCAAAGTTCCCACGCTGATATTATGCGGTTCACATGATACGCTGACACCGGTTCGCAAACACGCCTTTATGGCTGATCTGATTCCGGGTGCTGTCTTGCAAACCATCGAAAATGCAGGGCATTTACCAACGCTTGAAACACCGAATGTTGTGATCGACGCATTACGGAATTGGCTCAGTGTTCCCTGCCGGCCGGATTACGGGTAAAGCGCGTCGCGTTCGCTTTTGCTGATGACCGCAGGCGTTGCAACTGGTTCACCGGTCTCGGCATTGAAGAACGGTGTGTTTTTCCATGCTCCTGTCAACCGTGATTTGGCAGCGCGTTTGAAAAGCCGATAAATAGCGGCCCCAATATTCTCGTGCTTTTGCGTTCCATCCGGCTGAGGCACAGAACCCCGTGATATCACTGGGCCAAGCGCCGATGGCTTTGCAATGCGGTCCACAATCACACCGACAAACGGGAACTTGGGCGTTTTGAACGTGTTCGCTACCGGCGTGTTGCAGCATGTTGCGTACCAGCGGTACATTCCCTTTGGGCTTAACTGCATCACAGCCAGGTTTTCGGCGCCCTGATGGAATTCGATTGCTTCGGGTGAAGTCTGCAGTATCTCGACGGGTCCCGGTGAGGGGTCTGGTTGGTCAAAATACAGTTGGGCGGCACGGCAATCGGTACAAAAGCACTCAGCATGTGTGCCCGATTTTATCCCGCCTGGCTTGATATGGCCTTGTACAGAACCACAGCTACAGGCAAAGGCGAGATCGGAGTTTTCGCTTTTACCCATTGGTTTTAGGCCACCTTATTGCGGTTCGCAGCGCGCCGGCGTGGTTTGCGGCTGTTCTGGTTCATGAAATCAATCACCAGAGGTCGAATGTTGTCACGCCAACTGCGCCCCGCAAAGATACCATAGTGGCCCGCACCGGGTTCAACATGGCTGGCTTTTTTGCTGTCTGGCAAGCCGGTGCACAGATCCAGCGCGGCAATACACTGGCCAGGTGCCGAGATGTCGTCATTCGCGCCTTCAACGGACTTCACAGCAACATCAGTGATCTTTCCGATGTCCACTTTGTGCCCAGCGACGACAAATTCGTTGCGGGCGATCTCGCGGTTTTTGAAGACACGTTCGACCGTCGACAGATAAAACTCAGCCGTCATGTCCATGACCGCCAGGTATTCGTCATAGAACCGGTTGTGTGCGTCCTGGTCTGATGCTTCGTCCCGCGCAACCCGCTGGATCTGATCTGTGAATGCCTTGGAGTGGCGATCAGCATTCATGGACATGAACGACGCCAGTTGCAGTAAGCCGGGATACACCATACGCCCGACGCCTTTGTATTTAAAACCGACGCGCTGAATCATCGTTTCTTCCAACTGCCCCATGGTGACGCGTCGGCCGAAATCGGTTACATCCGTCGGCGTTGCGTCCGGGTCAACCGGGCCACCAATCAGGGTCAATGTGCTGGGTTGGGCCTTGGGCTCCACCTCGGCCAGGTAGGCTGTCGCGGCTAATGTCAAAGGTGCAGGCTGGCACACCGCGACAACATGCGTGTCCGGTCCAAGTTCTTTCATAAAATCTACAAGATATAGGGTATAGTCCTCGACATCGAACTTACCTGCAGACACAGGAATATCGCGCGCGTTATGCCAATCGGTGATGTAAACTTCGCAGTTGACCAACAGGCTTTTGACCGTCGAGCGCAGCAGCGTGGCATAGTGCCCCGACATAGGCGCAACCAAAAGGACTTTGCGGGCTTGCTCTTCGCGACCGTTAACCCGGAAGTGAACCAGATCGCCGAATGGGCGCTCCAACACCGTGGTCACTTCTACCAGATGATCTTTGCCATCTTCGCAGGTAAAGGTCCGAATACCCCAATCGGGTTTCACGACCATGCGCTGAAACGTGCGCTCGGTCACTTCACCCCAGGCCGCCATCAAGCTGAACGCGGGGTTCGGAACCATGGAAAACAAAGGGTAAGAGGCCATCGCACTTGCCGTGGCGCCAAGCCACTGGTTGGTGTTGCGCGTGGCTTCCATCATGTCGTAGGTCATCATGTAACGCATCGAACGGATCTCCGGAGTGTGAGCCTAAGAGTTCGGACCATTCGCCGCTTTGCCCCCCGGCACCCACGACGTTATTCTGCACAGCAGCGAGGCTAGGGGAGAATTGTTAAAATGACAACAAGTGAAGGCCACATGCCCGAAGCGACCGACGAACACATTGAACGCCTTAAAGAAAATATGGAAAAGGTCGAACAACTCTCCAAACGCCTGATTGAAGTTATGGCTGGAAAAAAGGCGCATACCCCTGCGTTGGACGGCCCGAATCAAGAGCTTTTCGCACGAGCAGCAACGGCCTATTGGGCTGAAGCTTGGCAAAATCCCGCCAAGTTGTTGGAACAGCAGATAGAATTTTGGGGAAAGTCGGTTCTGAACTTCGCTGAGGCGCAGCAAGCCCTGACCACCGGTGAGGTCGAAGACGAGGATGCTAAGCCTGCCGACAAACGATTTTCAAACCCCTTGTGGGAATCCAACCCTTACTTCCGTCTGGTTCGCCAACAATACCAGACCAATGCAGAAGCGATCGCGCAGGCCGTAGCGTCGGTGGACGATTTGGATGCAAAGGACCGAAGACGCCTAAGCTATTTCTCGCAGCAGATCATCGACATGATGTCGCCAACGAATTTCCTGCCGACAAATCCGGACGCACTTCAAAAAGCGGTCGAGACAGACGGGCAGTCTTTGCTGCAAGGTTTGGAAAATCTGGTCGCAGACCTGGAAGCCAACGATGGCGAGTTGGTTGTCAAACTTGCCGATGAAAGTGCTTTTGAGGTTGGCGGCAACCTGGCGACCACGCCAGGGGATGTTGTCTATCGCAACCGGATGATGGAGCTGATTCAGTACAAGCCAGCAACAGAAACGGTTTTCGAAACGCCCATCGTTCTGTTCCCGCCCTGGATTAACAAATTCTACATTCTGGACCTCAAGGCCCAGAACAGCCTGATCAAATGGATCACGGAACAAGGGTATACTCTGTTTGTCGTCAGCTGGATCAATCCAGACGAAAGCTATGCCGAAACCGGGATGGAGGACTACATTCGGGACGGTTTCCTGGCAGCGATCGATGAGGTCAAGAAGATCTGTAAGGTCAAGCAGGTCAACGCCGTTGGCTATTGCATCGCGGGCACCACGCTCAGCCTGACTCTATCGCTGTTGAAACAACGCGGCGATAAGTCGATCAAATCTGCAACTTTCTTCACGGCCCTGACCGATTTCTCGGAACAAGGTGAATTCACGCCGTTCCTGCAAAATGACTTCATTGACGGCATCGAAGAAGAAGTGACTAGAGAAGGTGTTCTGCGATCCTGGATCATGGGGCGCACAATGTCATTTCTGCGCTCGCGCGATCTGGTCTATGGGCCCGCAATCCGCAGCTACATGATGGGGGAAACGCCTCCTGCATTTGATTTGCTGTTCTGGAATGGTGATGGGGCCAATCTGCCGGCCAAGATGTCAGTCGACTATCTACGAGGCCTGTGCCAACGCAACGAATTCGTATCGGATGGCATCGAATTGATGGGCCACAAGCTGCATGTCAAAGACGTGGATGTTCCGTTGATGGCCATCACATGTGAGACCGACCATATTGCTGCATGGAAAGACTGCTATCGCGGCGTGCAACAAATGGGGTCACGGTCCAAGACCTTTGTGGTTTCGGAATCAGGCCATATCGCCGGCATCGTTAACCCACCCAGCAAAAAGAAATATGGCCACTACACCAACACAGATATGAAAGCGGATTCGGACAGCTGGATGAAACAGGCCGACTTTCACAAGGGGTCCTGGTGGCCGATGTGGGAAGCCTGGCTGAAGAAGCGATCCGGCAAGCAAATCCCGGCTCGCGATACAGGTGATTCGAACCATCCTCGACTGGCTCCGGCGCCAGGCACCTATGTGGTGGCCAATCCAAACAGCTGATTTCATTTTGAAACCTCTCTTATTCTGCGATGCAGCAAGAAAAAACTTGCAATGCTGCGCTGCAGCAATCATATTGCTTGCAAGCTGAGGAAAACCGGGGTGGGCCCGGCACAGCAAAAAGGATTTAGTACGATGGCAAAGACTCAAGACTTTAGCGCGATCATGAAAGACATGATGGGCGCGTTCCCTGTGGACACCTCCGCAATGGAAGACGCATTCAAATCGACCGCTTCGCTGAACGAAAAGCTGTCGGGCGTTGCTTTGGAAGCTGCTGGTAAATCGGCTGAGATCTCCAGCAAGTGGACCAAAGAAACTCTGGCCAAGATGACTGAAATGTCGAAAGCCAAGGCAGAGCCTGCGGATTACGCAAAAGCAGCAACCGATTTCGCAAGCGCGTCGGCTGAAGTTGCAGCTGAAAACCTGGCTGCTTTCGCTGAAATCGCGAAAAAAGTTCAGACCGAAACCGTTGAGCTGCTGATGGCGGCGGGCAAAGACGCTGCAGAAGATGCAACTGCTGCAGTTAAGAAAGCCACCAACGACGTGACAGCTGCTGCCAAGAAAGCAACTGCTGCCAAGTAAGAACGTCCGCGAGAGGCACCCATTCCTCCCAATTGGTGTTATCGCGCTGGGCAGGTCGATTGACCTGCCCTTTCTTTTTGTGCTGCACTCGCATAACCTGTGCTGCAACGCATCATCCTTGGGGAGGGTAAACGGTGTCGGATCAAGAAAAACCACTGCTGATCAAGCGCTACGCGAGCCGTCGGCTGTATAACACCGAGACCAGCGACTACGTCACGCTCGAAGATATTGCTGGCTTCATACGCGATGGCCGGGAAGTGCAGATCATCGATCTGAAAACCGGCGACGACCTGACGCGTCAATACCTGCTTCAGATCATCGCAGAGCATGAAAGCCGCGGCGAAAACGTGCTGCCGGTCAATGTTCTGAATGATCTTGTGCGCAGCTACATGGTGCCAGGCGGGGGCGTTATGCCACAGTTTCTACAAAGCTCGTTCGAGATGCTGCGCGAAAGCCAAAGCAAGATGATGGAGAACATGAGTGCCATGAATCCGATGTCGCAGATGCCGGGTTTCGAAGCGATGCAGGCGCAGCAGCAAGCATTCTTAAAGGCGATGACAGGGGGTCTGTCCGGTAAATGGTCAGGGCCAGACAAGGAAGAAGAAGAACAACCGAAATCCAAGGAAGATCTTGATGAGATCAAGCAGCAACTGGCTGATCTTCAGCAGAAGCTTTCGAAGTTGAATTGATTTTAGATCATCGCGCGAACTAAGGCCCGCATATTGCGGGCCTTTTCGGTTTTGGCATTCAGGTTCCGTAAACAGGGACCGGGCCTGTGACTTCACCGACCGACGCAAGCAGGATATCGGCAATAATGTCCAGCTCATCTCGGGTCAGACGCACTGGCAGGCGCACATCGCAGGCTTTCATCAGCATATCACGGGTTTGGGGCAGATCGAATGTCTCGGGTAGGAACTGCCAGTTCCAGAACGCCCGCGCATTGTCCTCGCTTAGGCCGAAAACCTGAACCTTGACGCCGCGCGCCTCGGACGCTGCAGCAAAGGCGCGAATGTCACTGTCGTCCATCCCGACCAGATTGAACTGGATCGAATCCGGCGCGCGGCGTTCGGGAGCCAACGGGGCAGGGACGTCGATGTAAGGTGATGTGTTCAGGCGATCCGCCACATAGTCGTGGTTTTCCAAACCATCATGCACCCGCCGCCCCAACTCGGGGATCTGAGGGCGGATCACAGCTGCGCTGAGGTTGCTCATCCGCAGATTATAAAGCGGCAACTGGTTCTGCCACTTTGCAAACGCCTGTTCCAATTCAGGTGTATTGTCGCCATGTGGGGCTTTGTGCTTTTTCCAGTTGTGTTCATACGCGCCGGACATGATCACAGCCCGTGCCACCAGATCGGCATCGTCGGTGATCAGGATGCCACCTTCGCCCGCGTTAATCATCTTGTACGACTGGAATGAGAAGCACCCGATTTTGCCGATGGTGCCGATGTTGTGGCCATGCCATGTAGTACCCAACGAATGGGCTGCGTCCTCGATCACCGGAATGTCGCGCGCATCGCACAGTTCCATGATGGCGTCCATATCCGAGGTATGGCCGCGCATGTGGCTGATGATCACGGCCTGAACGCTGTCGAGCTTGGCTGCAAAATCCACCATGTCGATGCGATAGTTTTCGCCTACTTCGCACAAAACCGGGATACAGTCGGCGTGCACAATCGAAGAAGGAACCGCTGCGAAAGTAAAGCCCGGGATCAGAACCCTTGCATCGCGCGGCAGGCCCAATGCCTTTAACGACAGGAACAGCGCGGCTGAGCAGGAAGACACCGCCAGCGCATATTTTGTTCCCAACAATTCGGCGAATTCCGCCTCAAGCAGGGCAACTGGCGCGTCTTGCGGCGCAGTGTAGCGGAACAGGTCCCCTGATTGCAGCAGGGCATCAATGGCGTCCCGTGCGGGTGCGGGGATGGCTTCGGCGTCATGGACGTTGGGTGGCAGCGTCATATTTGGTTTTCCCGAATTCTAACTTTCGTTTATTTAAATTAAA
Source organism: uncultured Ruegeria sp. (assembly GCF_947504215.1). GTDB lineage: Bacteria > Pseudomonadota > Alphaproteobacteria > Rhodobacterales > Rhodobacteraceae > Ruegeria. The sequence goes on from NZ_CANNGO010000002.1 coordinate 110,959, forward strand.
TGACCTGCCAATGCCAAGACCCCTTTCGCCTCTTCGGCGAAATTTCACCAAACTGTCGCAATGAAAAGCGGGTCAGATCCCCAATCGGTCCCGCAGCGCATACCAGGTCATTGCCAGCACCAGAAGCGGGCTGCGCAAGGCCGAACCACCGGGAAAGGGCAGAGCAGGCACGCGAGACATGGTGTCAAACCCTTCGGCCTGACCTTGTATGGCCAGAGCCATCAATTGACCGGCATGGGTGGCCGTTCCGACCCCGTGGCCGGAATAGCCCGATGCGGACAGGATGTTGGGGGCGACCCGCGTCAGATAGGGCATCCGACGCATCGTGATGCCTAGGGTCCCGCCCCAGGCGTAGTCGATTTTAACGTCTTGAAGATGAGGGAAAATCTGAGCCATCGGTTTGCGAACTGTGCCGGCGATATCTGACGGAAACTGATACCCATAGCTTTCACCTCCACCAAACAGCAGACGACCATCGGCGCTGAGGCGAAAGTAGTTCACGACGAACTTTGTATCGGCAATCGCCACGTCCTGCGTCAGAACCCGCGCTGTGTCGGCCCCGAGTGGCTCAGTCGCGGCGATGAAGTTGTTGATGGGCATAACGCGAGAAGCCACCTGCCGGTTCAGATCGCCAAGATATCCATTGCAGGCCAAAATGACGTGATCGGCTGTGACCTGCCCCTGCACGGTCTGAACGCAAACGTGCGGGCCTTGTTTGATGTTCAGCACTTCGGTGCTTTCGTGAATGCGGGCGCCTGACTTTGCAGCCGCTGTGGCAAGACCCAAGGCGTAGTTGAGCGGGTGCAAATGACCCGCCCCCATATCCAAAAGACCGCCCTTGTAAGTCGGAGACGGGCATAGCGCATGCCCGGCCTCAGCATCCAAAACCTTGATCTGGTCATAGCCGTATTTGCCCGAAAGATGCGCGGCATGCTCATGCAATTCGTCTCGGTCAGAGTCGCTCAGCGCCATCTCGGCCACGCCGGGCTTGAGGTCGCAGTCAATCTGGTGTTCTGAAATCAAGGATTTAACCAGATCCTTGGCATCTTCGGCCAAATCCCAAAGCTTGGCGGCATCTGCGTCGCCCACCAGACGCTCCAGATCCTCCTGCGCCATCCGCTGCGCGCTGCCCAATTGACCGCCATTGCGGCCTGAGGCGCCAAAGCCGACGCGATGCGCCTCTAGCACCACCACGCGAAGCCCTGCCTCGGTCAGATGTAACGCCGCTGAAAGGCCGGTATACCCGCCGCCGACGACGCAGACATCTGCGCTGGTATCGCCTTCCAACGCTGGAAACCGGTCCATCGGATGCGCCGTTGCAGCATACCAGCTTGGCGGATACTCGGCCTTGCGGTCGTTTGAATAGAGCAGGTTCATCGCGTCGCCTCAGACGTTCATCAGCAGATGCTCACGCTCCCATGGAGAGATCACTTGCAGGAACTCTTCGTACTCTGCCCGCTTCACGATGCCGTATACCCGTGCGAATTCCGGGCCAAGGATTTCGTGTAAGGCGGTGGCTTCATCAAATAAGTCCAACGCGTTGCCCATCACCTGAGGAATGTCCCCTTCACCTTCGTAGGCATCGCCGTGGAACTGGCGGCGGGGGCGTTCCTGCTGGGTCAGGCCCAGATAACCGCAGGCCAGCGACAGCGCGATACCCAGATACGGGTTGCAGTCCATTCCAGCGATGCGATTCTCAACCCGTCGTGCCTCGGGACCGGACAGGGGGACGCGAATGCCGGTGGTTCGGTTGTCGCGCGCCCATTCCAGATTGATTGGGGCCGCGTGATCTTTGACATAACGACGATAGGAATTCACATAGGGCGCCATCACTGCCAAGCCAGCGGGCAGGTGGTTCTGCAGCCCGGCAATGAAGTGGTAAAACGCGTCTGTCTCTCCACCCTGAGGGCCGGAGAAGATGTTCTGGCCGTTTTCCATATCGATGATCGAGTGATGGATATGCATGGCCGAGCCGGGCTCGTCCTCGATCGGTTTTGCCATGAAGGTGGCGAAGCAATTGTGGCGCAAGGCGGCTTCGCGGATCAGGCGTTTGAAATAGAACACCTCATCGGCCAGCTTGACGGGGTCGCCGTGACGCAGGTTGATCTCTAACTGTCCGGCGCCGCCTTCCTGCGTGATGCCATCGATCTCAAAGCCTTGATGTTCGGCAAAGTCGTAGATGTCGTCGATCACCGGACCGAATTCGTCCACGGCCGTCATCGAATAGGCCTGTCGCGCCGCTGCGGGTCGGCCCGAGCGGCCCATCATGGGCTTGATCCCCTGTGCGGGATCGACGTTGGGAGCAACCAGGAAGAACTCCATCTCGGGCGCGACGATCGGGTCCCAGCCCCGATCATGATAGAGTTGTACAACGCGTTTCAGCACGTTGCGTGGGCTGAAGGGAACCGGTTCGCCCTCTCGGTCATAAGCGTCATGAATGACCTGTAACGTCCAATCGCCAGTCCAGGGCGCGGCGCTGGCAGTTGAGAAATCCGGCTTTAGGATCATGTCCCGTTCGATGAACCCGTCTTCGCCCGCGGCTTCGCCCCAGTCGCCCGTGATCGTCTGGTAATAGATACTGTCGGGCAGATAAAAGTAGGATTGCCGCGCGAATTTGGACGCAGGAACCGCCTTGCCGCGCGCGATGCCGGGCAAATCGGAAATGATACACTCAACTTCGTCCAGTCGGCGGCCTTCGAGGTAATTCGTTGCCGCCTGAGGCAGTTCGTCTGTCCAATCGGCCATCAGGCCCTCGCTTTCTTAAGGAAGTCCGCCATGTATCGTGCGATTTCGGGATTGTCGTCCGGGGCGGTTTGTCGGTTTGCGGCGTCCTGCATCAGGTTTTCCGGGACAACACCTTTGCCACGTGTGCGCATCAGACCTGCAACGAATTCGTTGGAAAATTCTGGATGCGCTTGCACCGTCCATATCTGGTCGCCATAGGACAACATTGCATACTGGCAGAACTCGTTTTGCCCCTGAACTTGCGCACCTTCGGGCAAGACAGTCACCTGATCCTGGTGCCAGGCGTTTAGACACACGTTTTTGCCACCAAGGTCATAGTTCGTGCGGCCAACAGCCCACCCCCCCGAAAACTTCTCGACGGTGCCCCCAAGGGCCTGCGCAATGATCTGGTGGCCAAAGCACACGCCTATCAACGGTTTGTCGCTGCCGTGAATGTCACGCACCAGTTCTTCAAGTTTGGGGATCCACGGCAGATCTTCATAGGCGCCGTGGCGCGATCCTGTGATCAACCAGCCATCTGCGTCTTGCGCGCCTGCTGGAAAAATCCCGTCCACGACCGCAAACGTCTGAAACTCAAACCCGTTTCCATCCAGAAGGGCCGGAAACAGAGAATCGTAATCCCCGAATTCGCTTTTCAGAACGTCAGGGGTATGGCCGGTTTGTAGAATACCGATTTTCATGGGTCACCGAATTTGATCAAATTAAATCTAGCGGACTCGGAAGCGCTGGGCAAGAGGGGTCAAACCGCCTCGAGGTAACTCAGCCAGTGCTGGTCTTCGGGGCGGTCTGCGAACCGCGCAATTTCCTGCCGTTTTGTCATCGCCATGTATCGGATCAGGTCGCCTGGAAAAATACGCGCAACCAGCGGGTCGGTTTCGAAGGCGTCGATAGCTGATGCCCAGTCGGAGGCCAGTTGCGGCAGGCCTGCGATTTCGTAGGCGTTCCCTGAAATCGGGTCCGGTGGTTGCAGGCTATCCTCGATTCCGAGCAGAGCTGCGCCCAACACGGCTGCCAGCATCAAGTACGGGTTGATGTCTCCGCCGGCTACTCGATGTTCAATACGCCGCGCTTCGGGCGCGCCGCCAGGAATGCGGATGGCAGCGGTTCTGTTTTCATAGGCCCAGCTTGCGCCGGTTGGGGCGTGGGCGCCGGGCACCAGACGGGTGTAGGAATTGCCGTGTGGCGCAAAGATCAACGTGCTACCGGGCATGGCCTGAAGGCAACCGGCGACAGCTGCGCGCAGGATATCGGTCCCGTCCAGCCCACCATCGTTGAATACATTGCGCCCCTTGCTGTCGATGACCGAGAAATGAATGTGCATGCCGTTGCCCGCATCGTCTGCGTAAGGCTTGGACATGAAGGTAGCTGCAAACCCGTGCTTTCTGGCCAAGCCGCGCGTCAACGCTTTGAAAAGCCATGTATCGTCGGCGCATCGCATGGCGTCTTGATGGTTCAGGTTGATTTCAAACTGGCCAATCCCACTTTCGGAAATCGCGGTCTGAGCAGGAATGCCCATGGCCGCGCAGCCATCATAAAGGTCGGTGAAGAAGGCTTCAAACGCGTCCATTTCGACGACTGATAAAACGGCTTCCTCGGACAGTCGGCGCCCGGTCATTGGGTTGGTCGGTGGTTGCGGGCGCGGGCCGGATGCATCAATCAGCGTGAATTCCAACTCCGTCGCCGCAACAACAGACCAATCCCGCTTGGCATAACGCGACAACACAGTAGAAAGCGCATGGCGGGGGTCGCCTGCAAACGGCGTGCCATCGTCATCGTAAAGGCACATCGGCACCAAAGCCGTTTCAGAGTTGAGCCAGGGCATCGGCACAGGGCCACGCCCGGTCGGCAGCAAAATCCCGTCGGCGTCACCAGTTTCAAACACCAGTGGGCTGCCTTCGATATCGGCTCCCCACAGATCGACGTTCAGGGCGGAAAATGGCATGCGCACCGAACCTTTGTTCAGCTTGCTGGCATATTCAGGCGGCACGCGTTTGCCGCGCATCTGTCCGTTCAGGTCACAGGCGGTGACGCGAATATTGTGCAGGGCGCTCAGGTCCATCGGGGCCTCCGTTCCTCTCGTTATCCGAGATGTACTGGAGGTGCTCTGACTTGTCACGAAATTTGATCAAATTATTTTATGGCGGAGAATAAAGGTTCCCCGCGCCGGCCCACGAGGGGACCGGCGCGGGAGTTCAAGTCAGAAGAAGTTGACCCCATTTTCGACCATCGGCAGTTCCGCGACGTGGACACCTGACAGCGCGCTGATCGCGTTTGCCAGGGCAGGGGCCGACGGCGGCGTGCCAGGTTCACCCACGCCGGTCGGGGCCTCGGCAGAGGGTACGATATGCACATCGATTGCCGCGATGTCCCCGATCCGAAGTGGTTCATAGTCGGGGAAGTTGAACTGATCCACAGCGCCACTTGTCAGCGTGATCTGATCGCGCATCACGTGACCGATACCATAACCGATCCCGCCTTCCATCTGGGCGCGAACCACGTCGGGGTTCACTGCGATGCCGCAGTCAACGGCGCAGGTGACCCTTTCGATCCGAACACCGTTTTCCGGATCGCCTGACACTTCGACAACCTGAGCGGCGTAGGATCCGAAGGACTTATGCACCGCGATGCCTTGCGCCCTACCAGCTGGCGCGTTGCCCCATCCGGCTTTTTCGGCAACCAGTTTCAGCACGCCCGCCTTTCGTTTCTGATCGACATCACCAGCATCCGCCAGGTGCGCCAGCCGAAATTCGACAGGATCGCGTCCTGCAGCTTGCGCTGCGAGATCCATCATCGTTTCCATCGTGTAGGCAGTGTGAGTATGGCCCACGGACCGCCACCACAAAACCGATGTTGCCTTTGGTGTATCAGTCAAACCCAAGGCCATACCGGGGATAGTGTAGGGGCTGTCCGCAATACCCTCGATCGAGCTGTGATCGACACCGTCATGAACCGCGAAGGATTCGAATGCCGTGCCCTTCATGATCGATTGTCCGGCCACCTGATGGTGCCACCCGATAATGTTGCCGCCAGCATCCAGCCCAACACGGACTTTGTGACCAAACGCGGGGCGGTAGTATCCGCTGCGCATGTCGTCTTCCCGCGTCCAGACCAGCTTGACCGGGCGTGACCGGTCGGTGACCACAAAGGCCAGACCCGCCTCAACCTGGTAATCCGCGTCCGGCGTGGCACGTCGTCCGAAAGATCCACCAGCCAGCATTGTTTTGATCTGAATCTTTTCGGCAGGCATTTCAAAGATTTGCTGGTAGGCCATATGCGGGCCTGTGGGCATCTGACTGCCATCATGCAGAACGATGTTGCCGTCTGCGGTTTGTTCGATGGTGCAGTTCAGCGGCTCCATTGCTGCATGGGCCAACAGGGGGAAGTAAAAGGTCTTTTCAATCACCTTGTCAGCGCCATCAATCGCCGCAGCAATTGCCGCCGCATCGGCTTTGTTCACATTGTAGGTAGGTTCAGAGTCCAATGCCGCCATGATCTCGGCCTTGATCTGATCCGAGTGACGGGTCTCGGCCGCAGACATATCCCATTCGACCTCAAGCGCATCACGTGCTTGCATCGCGGCCCATGTGTTTTCAGCATACACCGCAACGCCTGCCTGGTTCGGCAGGACCGCCGCGTTGATATAGCCTTTCACTTCTTTCGACCCGCTGTCATCAAAGCTGACGGCAAGCCCGCCTTTGGCTTCAGGGCGCTTGATCATGGCGATCATCTGGTTGGGCAGATGCACGTCCATCGCATACATCGCTTGCCCGTTCCCTTTGATGGCCGAATCCTTGCGTCTTACGGCCTCGTTGCCGATCAGGCGGAATTCTGCAGGATCTTTCAGGCGTGGTTCAGCCGGAACTTCCAGCTGAGATGCTGCGGCAACGAATTCGCTGATCGGGGCAGATTTGTCACCAGCTTTGACGATGCCTTCTTCGATAGTGACGGAAGACGCGTCTACACCCCAGTCTTGTGCGGCGGCGTTGATCAGCATTTCACGCGCGGCGGCACCAGCTTGACGATACTGCATCCACGAGTTTGCCATCGCGGTGGATCCACCTGTTCCCTGAAATGGACCAAACAAAAGGTTATTGTAGACCTGCGGGTCGGACGGGGCGAATTCGTATTCGATCTGGTCCATGCGCAGACCGATTTCTTCGGCGATCAACGTTGGTAGGCCGGTTGCAGGACCCTGGCCCTTTTCAAAATGCTTGACGATAGCAGTAACTGTGCCATCCGCGTCAATTTTCACAAACGGGTTGAACTGTGCGGAGTCAGTTGAAGCTGCCGCCAGCGCGCCGTCCGTGCGTGCACCGACCAGCAAGACGGCACCAGCAGCTGCAGCGCCCTTTAAGAATCCACGGCGGGAGGTGTTGATGGTCATGGATCAGGCCTCCAGAATGTCAGATGCGCGCTGAATGCCGGCGCGGATGCGTTGATAGGTGGCGCATCTGCAGGCATTGCCATGCATGTATGCGTCGATTTCATCGGCAGATGGTTTTGGATTCTCGGACAGCAGCCCAACCGCTGACATTACCTGACCCGACTGGCAATAGCCGCATTGAACCACATCCAGTTCGACCCAGGCCTGCTGTACCGCAGCACCGATCTTATCATCGCCGATGGCTTCGATCGTGGTGATTTCGGCATCTTCAACGTCTTCAACATAGGTCTGGCACGAGCGTGTTGGCTCTCCATTCACATGCACGGTGCAGGCGCCGCATGAGGCGACGCCGCAACCGAATTTGGTTCCGGTCAGCTTAAGCTCATCCCGGATCACCCACAGCAAGGGCGTGCCGGGTTCGGCGTCAACCGTGTGGGTTTCGCCGTTCAATTTCAAAGTCAAAGCCATAGGGGGACTCTCCTGTTCGCGCTGGTTTCCTGAATCGGTAAACTGGCGGGTTTACAAGTTACACAAATCTTCACGGGTGTAAACTGCAGAGTTTACGTAGCGTTTGACCCAAGCCCGTCAATAGGTCTATAGCTCTGACATGAACGAATGCAGTGCACCAAACGCGTCAAAGCGCGCACAGATTATCGAAGCTGCCGTGGCCGAATTTCAGGAAAAGGGCTTTGCCGCTTCGAGCATGGATCGCATCTCGGCCCGGGCCGAGGTGTCCAAGCGGACGCTGTACAAATATTTCGAAAGTAAAGAAAATCTGTTCCGCTCGATTGTGATCGAGCTGTCGAGCCGGTTTGCCGAAGTATTGGAGATCCGATACGAAAAAGGACGCGGTATTCGTGAGCAATTGACTGAATTGGCCTGGGCTGAAGGGCGTATTCTCATGCTGCCAGACGTCATCGCGATGTCGCGCATGGTGATAAGCGAAACCTTGCGCAACCCGGCGCTCGCGGCTGAGGCACAGGGCAAACTGGACAAGACGGCTAGGTTTATCGACATGCTTCGCGATGCGTCTGAGGACGGTCAGTTGCGGATCGACAACCCGGAACAGGCCGGGCGCGAGTTTATTGGTCTGATCAAGGCCCGCGCGTTCTGGCCTATGCTGTTCACGGGCGAAGTTCTCAGCCAACCGGAAATGGCAGAGACGATTGAAAATAGTGTCGAAATGATGATCAGCCGATATGGCATCGCAGCCGAGAAAGCTGGTGTATGAATCTGACATGTCCCCGGTGGGAAGGTCGGGCGAGAATGTGTTAATCCTCTGCGGCCCGATTCGGACTACCGATATCTCGAGACAGGCAAACAGGATTGCAAACCCTTGTATGACGGAGTCGTTGCTGTGACTGGCAAGGCCAACAAAGCCGCACGTTTAAGCGTGGCGCCGATGATGGACTGGACGGACCGCAATTGCCGGTACCTGCACCGGCTGCTGAGTTCGGAAACGCTGTTGTATACCGAGATGGTAACAGCTCCGGCTCTGGTCCGTGGCGGTGCCCTGCATTTGTTGGAGTACAATGATGCCGAACACCCGGTTGCACTGCAACTCGGCGGATCGGATCCGGAAGAGTTGGCGCGGGCTGCCCGAATTGGGGCGGATGCGGGATATGATGAGATCAACCTGAATTGCGGCTGCCCATCGGACAGGGTTCAGTCGGGCACCTTTGGTGCTGTGCTGATGAAAGACCCAATGCGAGTCGCTGAATGTGTCGCGGCGATGGGTGAAGCTGTGAATGTGGACGTGACCGTCAAGTGCCGGATTGGTGTTGACGCGCAAGAGCCGAGGGATGTTTTGCCCGCGTTTCTAGACCAAATTCGCACTGCTGGATGCGAGCGTGTCACGATTCATGCGCGCAAGGCCTGGCTTCAAGGCCTCAGCCCCAAGGAGAATCGGGACATTCCGCCCTTGGACTATGATCTGGTCCACCAGATGAAAGCGGATTTCCCGGATCTTCACATTTCCCTAAATGGGGGTGTCACGTCATTGGATGAGGCGACGGCGCATTTGGATGCGGGCCTTGACGGCGTGATGATAGGACGAGCCGCCTATCACCAGCCAACAGATATCCTGTCCGAGGCTGACACACGCATATTCAAGACGGGGACTGCCCGTGATCCGATTGCCATTGTTCGACAAATGGTTCCTTATGTCGAACGGCATATTGCCAATGGCGGGCGACTGCACCAAATCACGCGTCATATGCTCGGGCTATTTGCGGGACGGCCCGGCGCGCGGGCTTGGCGACGGGCGTTGTCCGAAGGGGCAGTGCATGACGGGGCAGGACCCGAGGTTATGTTGCAGGCGCTTGATCGCGTGGCGCCTTTGGCCGAGGTTTGATCGAAGGAAACTCCGGTTCAAAGCCGGACTGGGGGAATGATGCCCGAGACGATGTTGCTGGCCCAGATGCTGGGCCTTTTGCTTGTGATCGGGGCTCTGGCCGGCGTGCTGGCCGGTCTTTTGGGGGTAGGTGGTGGTATCGTTTTGGTGCCCGCTTTTTTCTATGCGTTCCAGACGCTTGGATATGGTGGTCCACAGCTGATGCAATTGTGCCTGGCCACATCCCTTGCCACGATCATCGTCACCTCGATCCGATCCGTTCTTGCCCATAACAAAAAGGGCGCAGTGGATTGGGATATCCTGCGCGGTTGGGGCCCCGGCATTGCAATTGGGGCCGTCTTTGGTGTTTTGGTGGCCTCCGCCTTGAGGACCGAGGCGTTGCAGGCGTTGTTTGGTGTTTTGGGTATGGTGATCGGGGCCTATCTAGGGCTTGGCCGCTCGGACTGGCGACTGGGTGACGCAATGCCCAAAGGCGTCAGGCGCGCTGCGCTGTCGCCATCTGTTGGGTTTCTGTCCGTCCTGATGGGGATCGGTGGTGGCAGTTTTGGCGTCCCGTTGATGAGCTTATACAACACGCCCATTCACCGGGCGGTGGCGACGGCGGCCGGGTTTGGTGTGATCATTGCAGTGCCGTCTGTTTTCGGCTTTCTGTTTCTGGCTATTGATGCGGACCATCGACCACCTTGGACTATTGGGGCTGTAAACCTTGTGGCCTTTGGAATCGTCGTGGCGATGACAATGATCACCGCGCCTTGGGGGGTTAGACTGGCCCATGCGATGGACCCGAAACCGCTAAAGCGCGTCTTCGCTGTGTTCCTGACGCTGGTGGCGTTAAACATGTTACGCAAGGCATTGGGGTGGTGAAAGATTTCTGGTCCAAGGGATGGCTAAAGTTTCCCTACGATCCGACTGTGGCTGAATGGGTGAACCATGCTCTGCCTGTCGCCTGCGAATCCGTCTCCAATCCTGCATTTGCCGAATGGATGGATTGCGAAGGCACTTGGTTTGTTGGCGTGGATGCCTTGCCCAATGATACCGAGGGCAGGGTGGCACAATCCCAGCCACTGTCTGGCCCGGCTATTGGTTTTCTGGCCGAGCATTATGGCAAATTGCCTTTGCACAAGGGGCAGGTCTCGGTCATCTATCCCGGCTATCCGCGTCCGCGCTGTGGGGAAAGCGAGGCGGCGGGTCGGTATCGCCGAAACCGCGATGCGGCCCATGTCGATGGGTTGCGTCCTATCGGGCCAGATCGGCGCCGCAGGATCGACGAACCACATGCCTGGATTCTGGGCATTCCGCTCACCGAAGCAAGCGAGGACGCCGCGCCGATGGTCTTGTGGGAAGGGAGCCATATCCTCATCCGCGATGCGTTTGAACTCGCTCTTGCAGGTCACCCGCATGAAACCTTGCACGAGGTCGACATCACCGAGGTTTATCAGGCGACACGTCGTGAGATATTTGAGACCTGCAGTCGGATAGAATTGCCTGCCAAACCCGGCGAGGCGTATCTATTGCATCGCCATTGTCTGCACGGGGTGGCACCTTGGGGGGCAACTGCGACTGCGAGCCCCGATGGACGGATGATCGCCTATTTTCGACCGGAATTTGCCGGGGGTGTAGCCGAATGGATCAAACTTCCCTAACCTCTTGTCATTCATTGACATTGAGGGATTTGATCCATGATTACGGTTCATACAAATTCTGATGGCGCACTGATCGAGGTTGAGCTTTCCGGTCAGGTCACCAGCTCGGATTACACCAACACTCTGGTTCCTGCGATCGAGGCGGCCTTGGCCGAACATAACGCGGTGCGGCTGCTGGCAATCGTACAGCCTGAATTCAAAGGCTACGATCTGGGTGCTGCGTGGTCAGATACCAAGCTGGGCCTAAGTCATTGGCGCGGGTTCGAACGGATTGGCGTTGTGGCGGATCAGGGATGGGTTCAGACAAGTATTCGTCTTGCCGCTCCGATTCTGCCATGCCCTGTTCAGGTATTCGAAATGGCAGAACTAGAGGCAGCCCGCCGCTGGATGCGCGAGTCACTCGGTTCAATTCATGTCACCGATCTGGGTGATCCTTGTGTTCAGGTAAGCCTATTGGGCAAGCTAGATCCCGAGGAATACAAGCAAGCGGAAAAGGACTTGGACGCGCTGTTGCAGGACCGGTCGGGCTTCCGCCTGTTGATCGATCTGAGGGATTTCGATGGTTGGCAGGGGTTGTCGGCCCTTGCGGCTCATTTCAGGTTGGCCAGCCGGCATATCGAGATGCTAGACCGCGCGGCCATTGTCGGAGACAAATCCTGGCAACACATGGCGCAAAGGGTGGCCAGCCATGTACTGGGGACCCGAACGCAGTTTTTCGGGTCTGAAGATTATGAAAATGCCAAGAACTGGTTGGCGATCGGGTAATCTCGTTTCCGACATTTCGACCGGGGGCCTGCACCGGTCGGACCTCTTCGAAACGCGAATCAAACGGCAAGAGTCTTGACGCCAAACTGTCGATCCATGCGCACCGGAGAAGTCACATTAAGACCTCAAGGCAAATTTTGGCGTCGAGGACGTTACGGAAGGTATGATTTTTGAGTTTATTTCTTGACTGATTGGTCAAAAAAATAAAAGAGCGAGGGTATTCCCTCCAAACCAGCGGGAATTCTGATAACTCGCATTGCGTCGCTGTGGATCGCCACTCACTCAAGCCGTTGTCTTCGAACTCTTTCCCCCCCCCTCGGAGTTCAGACCAGATCTACAGTGACGCAGGACAAACCAAGTCGGAGTATCCGAAAGGCGGGTTATGCCGTTTGCAAAAAAGCATAATTCGGATACGTACGTTGAGCTTGTCCATCTCTGGTGCTCTACGTTCAGACCCGAGGCTCAGGCTCAGACGCTAACTACAAATCAATCCGAGATAGTCGAGCTGCTTCGACCCAAGCTTGGGGGAGAACAATTTGCATACCATTCGACTGCATGCAGGTTTCATGCGGCTAAGAAAACACACAAGTAACTATTTAGAACAAAGGCCTTAGGGCTGGTTCAATCTGGCCGCTCGTCCGCCACGCCGCTTGCCAAGCCTTGGTTTGCGCTCTGGCAGATCTGCCATCACCTCGGCCCGCTCGGTACAGTCCATTTTGGACCACCTGGAGATCTCGTCGATGGTCCGATAGCAACCTGTACAGATCTTTTCGGTCGGATGGACGACGCAGATCTGGATGCAAGGGCTTTCGACCTCGTTCCGTTTCCAAACCATATTTGTCATCAGTGGTCTCCGACCGTTACAAAAAGCGCATCCTGTCGAGCGCCCCCTGCAAGATATAACCGGCAGCAACGTGATCGATAACCTGTCCGCGACGTTTTCGTGTCGTATCCGCCTCAAGCAGTGCCTTTTCTGCCGCAACCGTGCTGAGCCGTTCGTCCCAAAACCCGATTGGCAATTCGGTCAACCGTGACAGATTGCGGGCAAATGCACGAGTGGATTGGCAGCGCGACCCTTCGGTGCCGTCCATATTCTTGGGAAGGCCCAACAGGATGCCGCCAATTTCACGGTCATCCACAAGCTCTAGTAAACGGGCGGAATCCAGCGTGAATTTCTTGCGTCTCACCGTTTCCAAGGGGCTGGCGACCGTGCGCATTCGGTCCGAAACGGCAACACCGATGGTCTTTTCACCCAAATCCAGACCCATCAGCGCAGACATCGGGGATAGGGCTGCGGCAAAGACTTCAAATTCATCGTGAATCATTGGGCAATCCCGGCCTGAAGTGCTGCTGCGTCGATCATGTCCAGCGCGGCGGCGTTGTCAGCAAACACGATCACAGCTTCATCGCGGATGTCTATGGCGCGCTGGGCCTGACCCAAAACACCAAGCGCCGCAATCAGACGGGCCCATTCCTCGGGCGATCCACCTTCGGTGGCCAGACGGTCGGACAGTTGGTTCACCATCCCCTGAATCATCTCTTGCCGCTCTTCAGGGCTCAATTCGGCTGCGGCAGCAACGTCACCCTGACTTGGGCCGGGTTGGGCTGTTGCGGCACTTAGATCGGGAGCGTTGAAAACACCGGCCCGGAAGGCCAGTTCTTCAATCTGTCCGCGAATGGCATCCGCCCATGGCGCGCCAGGCGGGGCGTCCTGCACGGTTTCTATCCACACGCGGTAAGCAATATCCGGTCGCCCAACCTGTGCCAGCATCTGGCCCCAATAATACCGGGCCGGGCCATGCCGGGGATCACGCTTAAGCGCCTGGTCCAGGGCCTGTTCGGCCTCGGGCGAGACATATCCACCTGCCGCAAGGATCATCATCTCGGCTAGATCCGAGTAAGCGTCCGCTGTCGCCGCTTCGCCGGATAACTCAACCACTTTCTTCTGGGCCGTGTATCCTGCCGTGAAATTGCCTGCGTTGGTTTCGTGCTGGGCCAGTAGCATATGGCCCTGCAGATCGTCGGGGCGTGCGGCAACCGTGTCGCGCAATTGCTTCAAAAGACGGGCATAGCTATCTTCCAACTGCCGAGGCACAGGTGGGGGCGCCAATTCTTCAGCGGCGGTTTGAGAGGGCCGATTGGCTCGGACCTCTTTGGCCATGTCCACCCTAGCGGTCAGAGGCATGTCTGGTAGTCCCACCGCCCCCATCCGGTGGTACATCGCCATGGCACCACCGATCAGAACCAGCGTAAGTAGCGCAATTGCAACGACCGATACAGATCGTGTTGGGCCACCGCTTTTGCCTTCGTCTTTCATTTGGGCGTCAGCTGCCAGAATGCGACGCGAGATTTCGGTGCGAACACGATCGGCATCGGCCTCACCAATCACGCCGCGAGCCAGGTCGCGGTCAACGCTCGCAAGCTGCTCACGATAAACCCGCAGGTCGTAGGCGGCCGCTGGCTCATCGCTGCGCCGGTTGCGCAACAGCGTGTAGCTTAGGAAAGCCGCAATCAGCAGCGCGACAAGAAATATCAGAACCCAGAACGTCATGGCCCCTCCGAAGTGGCTGCTCTGACTTAGACCCGCAAGCCGTCCGACAAAAGGGACAAATGGCCGCGAATGGCGCACATGTCGCAATAGTGCGTTATTGCGGCGTTGCACGGCAGGGGTAAACTGTCGGTACACGGCATATCTGCGCCCAATCACCGAACCGGATGGATTCGCATATGAAACACTATTCAGCCTTTGCTGTGGCGCGGGAAGCGCTGCGCCATCACACCGGATGGGAGCGCGCCTGGCGTTCGCCCGAACCAAAAAAGCGGTATGACGTCATCATCGTCGGTGCTGGTGGGCATGGTCTTGCGACCGCCTATTACCTGGGCAAGAATTATGGCATCCAAAACGTTGCAGTGATTGAAAAAGGCTGGCTGGGCGGCGGCAACACCGGGCGGAACACCACCATCATCCGGTCAAACTATCTTCAGGACCCGTCGGCGGCGATTTATGAAAAAGCCCGCAGCCTCTACGAGGACCTAAGCCAGGACCTGAACTACAACGTCATGTTCAGCCCGCGCGGTGTGATGATGCTGGCGCAGACCCAGCACGAAATCCGTGGCTATCAGCGCACCGCCCATGCCAACGCACTGCAAGGCGTCAAGACCGAGTGGATCACGCCTGAGCGTGTCAAGGAACTGGTGCCGATCATAAACCTCGACGGCCCGCGCTATCCGGTTCTGGGCGCGCTGTGGCAGGACCGCGGCGGCACCGCGCGCCACGATGCTGTGGCCTGGGGCTATGCCCGCGCATGTTCAGCCATGGGCATGGACATTATCCAGCAATGCGAAGTGACTGGCGTTCGGTCCGAAAACGGTCGTGTTGTTGGGGTCGACACCACGAAAGGCGCCATCGATTGTGACAAGCTGGGCATGATCGTCGCAGGTCATTCCGGTCAGCTGGCCGAAATGGCGGGTTTCCGTCTGCCACTCGAAGCGATTTCGCTGCAGGCGCTTGTGTCCGAGCCGATCAAGCCCTGCATGGATGTCGTCGTGATGGCCAACACCGTGCACGGCTATATGTCGCAATCCGACAAGGGCGAGATGGTGATCGGCGGAGGGACTGATGGTTACAACAATTACACCCAACGTGGATCTTTCCATCACATCGAAGAAACCGTGCGGGCTTTGGTCGAGACGTTCCCGATGATCTCACGCCTGAAGATGCTGCGTCAGTGGGGCGGGATCGTGGACATGACCGGCGACCGGTCCCCGATTCTGTCGAAAACACCTTTGGGCGGGTGCTTTATCAACTGCGGTTGGGGCACTGGTGGCTTCAAGGCCATCCCGGGTTCCGGCTGGGGCATGGCGCAACTGATGGCCACGGGGCACTCACCGCTGACCGAAGCCTTCACGCTGGACCGCTTCAAAGAGGGCCGCTTTATCGACGAAAGCGTTGCCGCCGGGGTGGCGCACTGATGTCAGTCTCCAAAATGTGCCCCGTGAATGGTATCGGAACTATTCGGGCTGTCCGAATTTGGCTTGATGGTTTTCTTTTCCTCAGATCTGAAAATGAAAATAGCGATCAAGCCAAAGAATACGAACGTACCTACGGTGGTCAGAACAATGGTCAAAATATGCATGCGTACACTCTGCGCGTGTGGCTAAGAGAATTCAAGCGAGGAGTAGCCTCATGCTGATCCTGAATTGCCCCTATTGCGGCGTCGATGCCGAAGAAACAGAACTGGCCGCAGGTGGCGAGGCGCACCTGAAACGGTTCGGCCCAGACTCATCGGATGACGATTTCCACGACTATCTGTTCATGCGTGAAAACCCCAAAGGCGTTCATTTCGAACGCTGGCGCCATGCCAACGGCTGCGGCAAGTGGTTCCACGCGGCCCGTTGCACGCAAACACTCGAAGTCTTTGGCACTTACACTGCGCAGGTATTTGAGCCGCCGAAAGAGATCAAGGATAGCATCACAGCCAAACGCCCTGGCTGGACGTGGAGAGAGCTCGACTGATGCTTCATCTTTTTAAAAATACTCCCGCCGGAGGCTCCGACGCCTCCATCTGCGAAAGGTCCGCATCATGAGCACCCGTCTCGCAAATCAAGGCCGGCTGATTGACCGGTCGAAAAAGGTCACCTTTACCTTCAACGGCACCGCTATGCAGGGGTACGAGGGCGACACGCTTGCTTCGGCCTTGCTGGCCAATGACCAGATGATGATGGGCCGGTCGTTCAAGTATCACCGCCCACGTGGCGTGGTCGCCAGCGGTGCGGAAGAGCCAAACGCGCTTGTCGGTCTGGGGCAGGGTAGCCGGTTCGAGCCGAACCAACGCGCCACAACGACCGAGCTGTTCAACGGTCTGACCTCTGTGTCGCAGAACCACTGGCCGAACCTGGAGTTCGATATCGGTTCGGTGAATACTTATCTGTCCCGGTTCCTGCCGGCGGGTTTCTACTACAAGATGTTCATCCACCCCAAGCCATTCTGGAAACATGTGTACGAACCCTTCATCCGGCAGTCGGCCGGTCTTGGCAAAGCGCCGGACAAGGAAACCAAGGACGCCGACACCTATGAGCACTTCTACGCCTTCACCGATGTTCTGGTCATCGGCGGAGGTGTCGCAGGGCTGCAGGCCGCCAAGGCTGCCGCGCAATCTGGCGCCAAGGTCCTGCTGATCGAGCAAGGCGCCCATTGGGGCGGTCGCGCTCCGGTTGACGGCGGCGCGATCAATGGCGAGCCTGTGGATAAGTTCGTGGAACAATTGGTCTCCGAACTGGAAACAATGGATAACGTAACCATGCGCGCGCGCTGCATGGGGGCAGGTGTATATGACCACTGCTATGTGCTGGGCTACGAGCGTCTGAACGATCACAAACCGGGCAAACAAGGTCCTCGTCACCGCTTATGGCGTATCCGCGCCAAGCAGGTTGTCACAGCGACAGGGGCAATTGAGCGCCCGCTGTCATTTGCCGGAAATGACGTTCCCGGCGTAATGCTTGCTTCTGCCATGCGGGACTATACGGTGAACTGGGGTGTGACACCTGGCGAACGTGTGATTGTCGCAACGAACAATGATGACGCTTATCGTACAGCTATCATTCTGAAGCAAGCAGGTGTTGATGTGCTGCGGGTCGTTGACGCGCGCGCCGCCGCAGGTCCGCTGGCAGAAGAAGCGCGTCAGCTTGGCATCCGGGTGGATCCGGGCAAAGCCATTGCCAAGGTCAAAGGCGGCAAGCGCGTCAAGAAAGTCGCGATCTGCAATCAGGAAGGTGTTGGCGGTGCCCGTGAAGAGGTCGAGTGCGATGCGGTTGCCATGTCAGGCGGCTGGTCTCCAGTCGTTCACATGTGGTCCCATTGCGGCGGCAAGCTGATCTGGGATGACGCAAACGCTCATTTCCGTCCTGATCCAAAACGCCCGCCTTTGGGCGCAGATGGCGCAGGGTTTGTCGTAGCCGCCGGCGCTTCAAACGGACCGCTGGCGCTGGGGGACGTGCTGACCGATGCGCATGCGGCAGGCAAGGCGGCCGCTAAAGCGGCGGGTTTTAAGCCCAAGAACACCAAAGCGCCCACTGGCGAGGCGACTGCCGAAGCGCCAATGGAAGCGGTCTGGCTGATGCCAGCGAATGCCGAGATTCAGCTGCGCATGAAGTCCTGGCTGGATTTCCAGAACGACGTCAAAGTGTCCGACGTTCAGCTGGCAGCGCGCGAAGGATACGAAAGCGTTGAACATACCAAGCGCTACACCACGCTGGGTATGGCGACGGACCAAGGTAAGTTGAGCAATATCAACGGTCTGGCGATCCTTGCTGATGCTTTAGACTCCGAGATTCCTAAGGTCGGCACCACCACCTTCCGCCCGCCTTACACGCCTATTTCGATGGGTGCGATTGGCGGTGAGGCACGCGGTGATACATTCCAACCCATCCGCCAAACACCAATGCACAGCTGGCACGACAAGAACGGGGCAGATTGGGAACCGGTCGGCCATTGGCGCCGGACTTATGCCTATGTTCGTCCCGGTGAGTCCGTGCATGACGCCGTAAACCGCGAAGTGACGAACACCCGCGAGAAACTCGGTCTGCTGGATGCTTCGACGCTCGGCAAGTTGATCGTCAAAGGTCCGGATGCGGGCAAGTTTCTGGACATGATGTATACCAACATGATGTCCACGCTGAAGGTCGGCAAATGCCGCTATGGCCTGATGTGTTCAGAAAACGGCTTCCTGATCGATGACGGCGTTGTTGCCCGTATCGACGAAGACACGTGGCTCTGCCACACTACTACGGGCGGCGCTGAACGCATCCATGGTCACATGGAAGAATGGTTGCAAACCGAGTGGTGGGACTGGAAAGTCTATGTCGCTAACGTGACCGAGCAATACGCGCAGGTCGCCGTGGTTGGCCCCAACGCACGTAAGGTTCTGGAAAAGCTGGGCGGCATGGATGTCTCGAAAGAGGCGCTGCCCTTTATGGAGTGGCGCGATGGCAAGATCGGTGAGTTCGATTGTCGCGCCTATCGTATCTCTTTCTCAGGTGAATTGTCCTATGAGATCGCGGTGCCTGCTAGCCGGGGTCAAGCGTTCTGGGATACTCTGATGGACGCGGGCAAAGAGTTTGGCGTGATGCCGTACGGCACAGAGTGTTTGCACATCTTGCGAGCCGAAAAAGGCTTTATCATGATCGGTGACGAGACCGACGGCACCGTGATCCCGCAGGATCTGGGGCTGCACTGGGCGCTGTCGAAAAAGAAAGAGGATTACCTAGGCAAACGCGCCCATTCGCGCAGCCATATGGCCGATCCCGAACGTTGGAAACTGGTCGGTCTCGAGACTGTGGATGGATCGGTTATCCCTGACGGGGCTTATGCGGTGGGTGAGGGCGTCAATGCCAACGGTCAGCGCAACATGATCGGGCGTGTAACTTCGACCTATTACTCGGCCAATCTGGGTAAAGGCATCGCCATGGGGCTGATCAAACACGGTCCTGATCGCATGGGCGAGATTGTCGAATTCCCGGGCACCGATGGCATAATCTACAAGGCAAAGATCGTGGATCCGATCTTCTTCGACAAGGACGGGGAGAAGCAGAATGTCTGAACCCATCAGCGCACTGAATCACGCCAGCTATGACGGTATCGCCCGGGTCGAAGAATGCGGCCTGCAGGGTATGATCACTTTGCGCGGCAACCTGTCCGACAAGGTTCTGATCAAGGCCGTGAAGGACGCGACCGGCCAGAAGATGCCGGGTCAGCGCGAGGCCAATGTCGACGGAGACACGGGCGTCTGCTGGATGTCATCGGATGAGCTGCTGGTTCTGGTTCCTTATGCCGAGGTTGAGGCCAAACTGGCGGCGATGAATAATGCACTCGGCGGTGTCCACGCTTTGGCCGCCAACGTTTCGGATGCGCGCGCGGTCTTCCGGATATCGGGCGCAAGCGGGCGCGAGGTCCTGGGAAAACTGGCCCCGGTCGAACTGTCGGTCGCGGCCTTTCAGCCCGGCCAGATCCGCCGCTCGCGCCTTGCGCAGGTTGCCGGTGCTTTCTGGATGGACGATGCCGATACCTTCCGCGTGGTCTGCTTCCGGTCGGCTGCAGAGTACGTGTTCAACCTGCTGAAAGTTGCGGCACAGCCCGGCAGCGAGGTTGGGGTTTACTAGGCACTCCAGAAACATTCACTGATTGAATTGTGGCCGCCTTACTACACTAGGGCGCCCATT
The DNA here is from genome assembly GCF_947504215.1 of uncultured Ruegeria sp. Classification (GTDB taxonomy): domain Bacteria; phylum Pseudomonadota; class Alphaproteobacteria; order Rhodobacterales; family Rhodobacteraceae; genus Ruegeria. Next base: position 131,066 of record NZ_CANNGO010000002.1, read on the forward strand.
TTCTTTTGATGTTGCGGTCTCATCAAGGAAACATCTAGGGTTTTAGTTGATCAATATCGAAACCGACGTAGGTGCGTAGAACTCTCGCCCCAACGTAAAGCAAGAAGTTTGTCAATGAATATGGATTAACCTATTGTTAAGATAATTTTTTTGTAAAGAAGAATGAGGCCTTTCTGATGGCCTTCTTGACCCACGCATAACAATTTCAAAGAAAAAATGACCAGAATACTGCTTGCTTGATAGCCCTGTACGCTCAAACTGCACCTTTGGTTGCAGAGACGTACACAGAGACATTTGAATGTACGTTTGGTAAAGGGGCCCGAAACCGCCCAACGCCAACGCGCGTTCTGTTTTCGATCGACGAATTTGGCCGCTCGGCACTCATCCATGAGGTCGATATTTCTGACATCAACACTCACTCCGGACCCGGCCGGGTCAAGCGCGACAGTATCCGACGTCTTTCGATTGGATGGGTCGGTGAGAACTACGTTTATTCTGCGAACGGACGCAGCATTGCGTCGAATGAGTCTGTTATTGATGCCATTGACCTGAAAACTCAGGAATTCTCAGTCTTTTTGGACCGGAAGACAATGAAAGCTACAGCTCGGTCGTCGTCACCCAGTGCCTATTTACCTCGGGATGGCTACGCCGCCGGAAAATGGGTAGCGGTCGCAACGCCAAAGTAAATTCATAAGCATTTCGAGGGGGGCTAAATCATGAAGTTTGCTATCACAGCACTGGTTGCTGGATTGTTTGTCGGGGACTCCCAAGCCGAAGTCATAACCTACGATTGTAGCTTGCATGACCTTGAGCAGGGCTGGATTTCTGAACGGGTCATCTTGAGCGTGGATGTCGAAAACAAGCGCGCCCGTGTGCACGATGTCTATATCCACGAACTGGATGGACAGCCCAGGGACACCAAATTCAAAACTACCCGCAAGGGTGAGTACAGAATGACATGGAAAATGAATATTCTCATGAGCCAAGGCGGGACTGCTTATGTCAGTTATACCGCGACGCTGAATCCTAAAACGCAAAAGCTGAATCTACTAGCACGGTTCCGACAGGTGAATGCGACCAACCGCCCAAGAGGCGATGGCCCAGTGTAACGCGGGAAAAACGGAGTCTTTGTACGGTTCGTGAAGATCAGGAACGTAGAATTTTCAAATGACATGAAAAAATGCCCCGGTGTCAGACCGGGGTTATCTTTTTATTTGATCGTGCAAACACCTGAGCCAAATGGCTTGTTCGCGAAATCCGCGTGAACAAAGGCCATTCTCACCGTGACCGTATTGTCGGATGTCTTCAGGTTTGCCTGATACCGGACACGCATATCTCCTCAGGCAGCCATGCGCTCGGTTAGATTCCAAGACAAGCGATAGCCTTTGGACCCGCGGTTTTTGAAACGGGCTTCGGCCCAGTCTTGAAAGCTGCTTGCTGCCTTTGCTGTCTTCGCAGCTTTATCAATCTGAAACCCGTATTCCTTCGCAATCCAGCCGTGGCTGTCCTGCTTGGTCATCGTGCAGCTATAATTTACGGTTTCAGCGAGCGCGCCTTGCGCAAAAAATGTGGTGATAAAAGCTAACGTAAGATACTTCATTTTTTCCGATACTCATTGATTTAGCGTGTAAGACTGATCAATTAATCCGAGTAAGCGCAATGGTAAAAACCCGTTCAGTGATTAAATTTCCGGCACTAAATCAACCGTGCAACAAAATCGTCCGGTATTGTGCAAGCGCCTCGGGCTCCAATAGCATCTCGACCTGAAGAGGTTGCAGCTTGTCGGTGGTGATATTGGGGTAGAAACTCAGTTGCTCCAGCAGCGTTTTGGTGCGTTCCAACCTGTCCTGTTCGGCCAAAAGAGGGGAATGTAACGACAGGTACAGGGTTGGTCGTTTTTTTTGTAACCAGGGCAATAGTGTTGGTAACACAAAGAACTCGGCTCCTTCGATATCCATCTTGACCAGCGATACGGCAGACAGATCACTTGCGGCTTCGAATTGATCCCATGCAATCGTCAATGCATCGCTGCCGTGTGCGCCGTCATGCAGCAGTGAGCTGGTGGAATCCCCTGGTTCACCCCTGACCGAAGCCATGCGCGCTACGCCGAACTGGTCCGAAAGTGCCACCCCAAAAGCCGAAACGTTCTGGATCTCGTTCAGCTCCAGGTTCCACGCAAGATGTCGAAACCCCGTTGGATCCGGTTCGAAACACCAGACGTGTCGGGCTTTGCGGGCACCATACAGCACGGTCGGGCCGATCCACGCACCTATGTCCAGATAATCGCTGGTTGGGGACAGATACCTGTCGAGCACGGAAAAGGTCTCGGGCTCCCAGTGGCCAGCCGCCGCCTTGCGCCAGAATTTTGAATGATAAGGATCTAGGCGGAACGGCTCGCCGTTCAGGGTGCCCGCATAATATCCGCGGGCGCGGTAGAACATCTTGCGCGCCTGTGTCAGCATTGCCGCCTCCGGGTTTTCTTGTCTCAGCCCTTGACCTGTGACGGTTGCCAAAGCATTTAACCTTTGGAACCGCAACTTACATTTACAGGGGGCCGACATGGCTTTTGAACTTCCTGATCTTCCTTATGCACATGACGCGCTGGCAGCCAAGGGCATGTCCGCGGAAACGCTGGAATATCACCACGATCTTCACCACAAGGCCTATGTCGACAACGGCAACAAACTGATCTCTGGAACCGAATGGGACGGCAAGTCGCTGGAAGACATCATCGTTGGCACCTACGACGCAAACGCCGTCGCGCAGAACGGTATCTTCAATAACATCAGCCAGCTTTGGAACCACAACCAGTTTTGGGAAATGATGGGCCCTGGTGGCTACGCGATGCCCGGTGAGCTGGAAAAAGCTTTGACCGAAAGCTTCGGTTCGGTCGACGAGTTTAAGTCGCAGTTCAGCGCTGCTGGCGCCGGTCAGTTTGGCTCGGGCTGGGCATGGCTGGTCAAGAACGCTGACGGGTCGTTGGCTGTGACCAAGACCGAGAACGGTGTGAACCCACTGTGCTTTGGCCAGACCGCGCTGTTGGGCTGTGACGTTTGGGAACACTCTTACTACATCGATTTCCGCAACAAGCGTCCGGCTTATCTGTCGAACTTCCTCGACAATCTGGTGAACTGGGAAAACGTCGCTTCGCGGATGTGATCCTTTGACCCGACGAGGGTTCATCAAAGGCCTGCTAGCGGTGACGCTGGCAGGCCTTTTTGCGTCCCTGTATGGGTTTTTCATTGAACCGGCTTTGCGGTTGCGCGTGCGGAAATGGCGGTTGAAGCGTCCGGACTGGGCCGCGGCACCTGTGCGTATTGCTGTTCTGGCCGATCTGCATGTGGGTGAGCCCCATGTCGGATTGCGCAAAATTCAGCAAATTGTGCGGCGCACAAATGCGTTATCGCCCGATTTGGTATTGTTGCTTGGAGACTACGCCGCAGGGCACAAGATGGTGTCCCGCGCAGTGCCAATTGCGGACCTGGCCCGCCTACTGGTCGGTCTGCATGCGAAACACGGCGTCTATGCCGTGTTGGGCAACCACGATTGGTGGGATGACCAAAACGCGCAAAAGCGCGGTGGAGGCCCTAACGTCTATGCACAGGCACTTGAGCAGAACGGGATACCAGTGCTGTCTAACGCGGCAATCAAACTGGAATCGTTGGGGATCTGGTTGGCCGGACTGGAGGATCAGCTTGCCCTGAAACGAGGTGGTCAGGAGTTTCAGGGATTGGATGATCTTCCTGCAACGCTTTCGCATGTTACCGATGATGCACCGATTGTGATGATGGCGCACGAACCGGACGTATTTCCCACCGTTCCCGACCGCGTGGCACTGACCCTGTCGGGGCATACACATGGCGGCCAGGTGCGTTTGTTTGGCTGGTCACCAGTTGTGCCGTCGCGATTCGGCAACCGGTATGCATATGGCCATGTTCGCGAAGGCGGGCGCGATCTTGTGATCTCTGGCGGAATAGGGTGTTCGATCCTGCCGGTTCGCTTCGGCGTTGTTCCCGAAATCACGGTGGTTGAAGTGTCGACTTAGATCGGTGTTTTTTGTCGGTGGAAAGCTGCCAACCTGTCAACAATCGGCATGAGTACCCATTGTAAGAACGCCCTCAATACATACCTATACTGTGCGGGAGGAGAGAACCGCCAATCAATATAAAACAGCCGGGCAGCGTGCCAAAACCAAGGGCGCGTGACAGAACAACTGTGCCCGATAGTCGAGGGATATCCACATATTAACCGTATCAGGAGATCACTATGGTCGCACTTGCACAGGGAACATGGGTTATCATTGCAGACGGGGAAAAGGCGCTGTTTATGGAAAACATAACAGACGCCGAAGATCCTAATCTGGTTGTCGTCTCAGTCGAAGAACAAGACAAACCGGTATCCAGACCATCAGACCGTGCAGGTCGGCGCAACGACGGTGGGCCAAAGCAGAAATCAGCGATTGAAGAAGCAACTTGGAAGGACCATGCAAAATCCTTGTTCGTGCAGGATCTGGCAGATCTTTTGAACCGCAAGGGGCTGAAGGGTGCGTATAAACGCTTGGTACTGGTCGCCAGCCCACATGTCCTGGGCCTGCTCAGACGCCGGCTGCACAGTGAAGTCCTGACCAAAGTTGTGGCTGAAGTGGATAAGACCCTGACCAATCACCCGCTTCACAAAGTCGAACAAGTTCTCAGGAAAAGTCTGCAACCGGCCAGACGACCAGCCTGATCTTTCAAACGGGCGGCTCAGGCTGCCCGTTTTGCCACAGTGTCAGGCCAGCTTTTCCCGTAAGACCGCCATCGCCGCTTCAGCGTCATCGACCCAGGAAACGAAGTCGGCCATAGACGCATCAGCAAAGCCCTGGCCAATTACTTGATCCAGAAGCGTATGCAGCGCGTCCCAATATCCACCCACATTCACAATCAGAATGGGTTTGTCGTGCAGGCCCAACTGCCGCCATGTCAGCGCCTCGAACAGTTCGTCCAACGAGCCCGGGCCGCCGGGCAGAACAACAACAGCATCGGCGTTCATGATCATGACCTTTTTGCGCTCATGCATTGTCTCTGTGACCACGAAGCGTGTCAGGTCAGTCTTGCCGACCTCACGTTGCAGTAGATGCACCGGAATGACGCCAAACGTGTCGCCTCCGGCCGCTTGGGCGGCGCGCGCGACCTCTCCCATCAACCCAACATCTCCGGCACCGTAGACCAGCCTCCAGCCTTCGTGGGCCAGAAGCGTCCCGAACTCATGGGCGGCTTCGGAATAAGCCTTATTCGCGCCATTGCGTGACCCGCAATACACACAGACGGATTTCTGAGACATCAAAGGGGCTCTCCGGGGTTGTGTCAGAAGTTTTGACCCGTGATAGCGGGATTGATAGATTGGCTCAACTGTCCGCCGGAACGCTTTTGACTCAAGATGTTCGCTGCGCGGAGCGAAAGGAAAAGAATGGACGCCAAATCGGGAAACGGAAACTCGGGCAATTTCATCTGGGGTGTCATTGCGGGTCTCATCGCGATCCTGGGAGCGGGTGGATTGTACCTCTCTGGCGCTTTTACCAGCGCGCCAGAGCCAGAAGACGCACCGCAGGAGCAAACCGTGTCCGCGCCTGCGCAGGAGACCGAACAGCCGGAACAAAGCTCTGCACCCGCCGAGGCTGACGGAAGCGCGACGGAAACTGACGAACAGACTGCAGAAACGCCGGCCGTACAGCCTGCAACTGAGCCCGCAGATCCGACGAATGCAGAATCTGGTGAACCCACCGAACCAGGGTCCGAAACCGCGCCGGCGGACAGCGCAGAGCAAGTGGCCAACCCGCCCGTTTTGGACCAAATCTTCGTTGAAACAGATGGCAATGCGCTGTTGTCCGGCTCGGCTGAACCAGGTAGCCAGATACAGGTTCTGTTGGACGGTGAACCGGTTCACGAGTTTACGGCAGACAGCAGCGGTCAGTTTGCTGAATTTGTCTCGATCCCCTTTAGCGACGATGCGCAGGGTCTTGTGTTGCAGACAATGCAGGGCGATCAGACGGCGAAATCGGATGACTACCTGATTGCGGCGCTGCCTGAACCCGCCGAGGAAAAGGTCGCCAGCGCAGAAACCCCCGCTCAACCCGAGGCGACGACGACTGAGACGCCAGAACAGCCTGCAACCGCAGATGTCGGGGATACGCCAGACCAATCCGAAGATGTCGCCGAAGCTGCGAGCACCGAACTGCCATCCGCGGCGCCTGCCGAAGATACCAGTGATGACCAACAAGTTGCCGTCCTGCGATCGGGTGAGGAAGGGGTCGAATTGGTGCAACCCCGATCGACACCAGACACGGACCCTGAGCAGGTGGCATTGGACACCATCGGGTATTCGGACACTGGTGACGTACAACTGACAGGGCGCGTACAGGATGGGTCTGCCGTGCGCCTGTATCTGAACAACGAACTAGTGGCCGATCTGTCACCTGGAGAAGACGGCAATTGGCGTGGTGAGCTCGAAGGGATTGACCCTGGGGTCTATACCTTGCGGGTGGATGAGGTGACATCGGACGGAACCGTACTCAGCCGCGTCGAAACCCCCTTTAAGCGCGAACCGGTTGAGGTTCTGCAGGCCGCTGAAGCCGAGGATCGACCTCAGACATCGGATGAAACACCACCGATCCGTTCGGTGACCGTGCAAAAGGGCGACACGCTTTGGGCCATCTCACGTGACAGGTTTGGTGACGGAGTCCTGTACGTAAAGCTGTTTGATGCCAATCGCGAGTTGATCCGTGACCCGGATCTGATCTATCCCGGGCAGGTCTTTACAGTCCCTCGGTAAAAAACGCCTCTGGCCTATCATGGGCCAGGGTCTATCTCTGACCGCAGACAAGGCACGTGATGAGACGGAACACCTATGCAATCGGATGACGATACCGACGACCGCCAGTCCGGCTGGCGTACAATCCGAAAGGTTGCGCCGTATTTGTGGCCCGATGACGAGCCATGGGTAAAGCGCCGGGTGATGATTGCGATGGCAATGCTGGTCCTGGCCAAGTTGATCGCAGTTTACACTCCGATTTTGTACAAAGGCGCAGTTGACGGCCTGGCGGGCGAGGGAGTTCCGCCGCTTGCGCTGGGCGCGGTTGGGTTGACCGTTGCTTATGGTGTAGCCCGGCTTATGACCGTTGGCTTTCAGCAGTTGCGGGATGCAGCCTTTGCGCCGGTGGGCCAGCGTGCTTTACGGGCGCTGGCATTGGAGACGTTCGGACATATACATCAGCTTTCGATGCGCTACCACGTCACGCGGCGCACCGGCGGTCTGAGCCGTATCATCGAGCGTGGCGTTAAAGGCGTTGAGTTTTTGCTGCGCTTCTTGCTGTTCTCGATTGGTCCGCTGATCCTGGAATTGCTGTTGGTCGGCATTATCCTGATGTGGTTGTTCGACGTCTGGTACCTGGTTGTCGTGGCTGTTACGATCGCTTTCTACATCTGGTTTACTTTTGCGGTGACCGAATGGCGCGTGAAACTGCGGCGCGAGATGAATGATCAGGATACCGAGGCCAATCAGCGCGCCATCGACAGTCTGCTGAATTTCGAAACCGTCAAATATTTCAATGCAGAAACGCGCGAAGCTGAACGATATGACGTGTCGATGAAGGCTTATGCCGGCGCAGCACTGAAAACGGCCTATTCGCTTGCCTTCTTGAACTTCGGCCAGTCCTTCCTGATCACCTGTGGTCTGATCGGCGTTATGGTTCTGGCGGCAATCGGAGTGCAGAGCGGATCGCTTACCGTTGGCGATTTCGTGATGGTCAACGCCTATATGATTCAGATCACTGTACCGCTGAACTTTTTGGGCACCGTGTATCGTGAAATCCGCCAGTCGCTGGTTGATATGGGTCAGATGTTCGATCTGCTGGAGCAACCCGCCGAGGTGACCGACAGGCCGGATGCAACGCCGTTGCAGGTCAATGGCGGAGAGGTAACCTTGGACAACGTCCATTTCGGCTATGACCCGGATCGCGAGATTCTCAAAGGGGTGTCACTGTCCGTTCCAGCTGGTCAGACCGTGGCCATTGTTGGCGCGACCGGGTCGGGCAAGTCGACGATTGGGCGGTTGTTGTTCCGTTTCTATGACGTGACGGGTGGGGCTTTGAAGATTGACGGGCAAGACGTGCGGGATGTGACGCAGAACAGCCTGCACGCGTCCATTGGTGTGGTGCCGCAGGACACGGTTCTCTTCAATGACACGATCCGCTACAATATCGCTTATGGCCGGGATGGGGCGACGCAGGACGATGTTGAGGATGCGGCCAAGGCCGCCCAGATCCATGATTTCATCGCAACACTGCCAGAGGGCTATGACACCAAGGTCGGCGAACGTGGTCTGAAACTGTCGGGTGGCGAAAAACAGCGTGTGGGCATCGCGCGGACACTTCTCAAAAACCCGCCAATCCTGTTGCTGGACGAGGCGACCTCGGCATTGGACACCGACACGGAACAAGACATCAAAGATGCGTTGGCACGTGCGGGTGAGGGGCGGACTGTGATCACCATCGCCCATCGCCTTAGCACCATTGCCGAGGCCGATCAGATTGTGGTTCTGGAAAGCGGTGAGATTGTCGAACAAGGCACCCATGATGAACTGCTTATGCGCGAGGGTCGTTATGCGCAGCTGTGGAACCGGCAGCAATCGGATACTCAGGCGGCCTGATCGCAAATTGTTTAGGACGAAACACCGATATGTGGAGGCATTTTAATGCGTAGCACTTTATTGAAAGCTCTCGGGCCAACTGTGGCGGTTCTGCTGTTTCCGGCTATGGCTATGGCTGATCCTATTGTTGGGGTTTGGAAAACAGAACCCGACCGGAAGAACTTGATCTCTCACATCAAGATCACAGCTTGCGGAGATAATTTTTGCGGCAAAATCCAGTCAGCCTATGACGCCGCTGGCAAAGAAGTTCAAACTCCGAACATCGGTAAAAAGCTGTTTTGGGATGTGGCCAGTGAAGGCGATGGCAAATACGGCGGAGGGGAATTTTGGGTCCCTTTGATTGATGTCGATGCTGTCCCTCAGATGACCTTGCAGGGGGATCAACTGATGGTCAAAGGGTGCGAGCATCTGGTGTGTGCTCATCAAACTTGGACCCGCCTATAGACGGCAAACAAAAAGGGCCGGAAAATCCGGCCCCTGTCTTATTATTCCGCAGCTTTCAGTGGGGCGCCGGGTTGATGTTCCGATCTGTCGTCTTGCTGATCTGCCTGATCCGGAACGGATCCCGGAATGTCGCTCCAGACAATCTCGGTTGATTGCATTGCGCGGGCGCTGCGTCCGATAGCCATATCTTGCGCGATCTGACTGGAACGACCGGCCGTCACCCGGGCGAGAAGTCTGGCAATCCAAACGGCATAGGTCGCGACCCACACGCGCAAGGCCAGGAAGGAAGGCGTCACTATCAACGTCAGCACGGTGGCGATGCCCAGGCCGAACACAACCGCCGTCGCCAGCTGTTTCCACCACAGGGCCGTCGGGCTGTCGATGCTGTAACCGCCATTGATGAAGTCCAAAGAGAGGCCGAACATCATCGGTGTCAGACCAGCCATCGTAGTCAAAGTAGTCAGCAGAACCGGACGAATACGAGCCTCGGCCGTGCGGACAATTGCATCGATCCGGGGCATATAGCGGCTGTATTCCTGATAGGTATCAATAAGAACAATGTTGTTGTTCACCACGATACCCGCCAAGGCAACGATCCCCGTTCCGGTCATGATGATCGAGAAAGGCTGCTGCATGACCATCATCCCGATCAGCACGCCTGTGGTCGAAAGAACCACGGCCAACAGAACCAGAACCGAGTTGTAGAACGAGTTGAACTGGGCCAGTAGGATGACAAACATCAAACCCAGGGCACCTGCAAAAGCGTTTACCAGAAACGCGCCGGATTCGGCCTGATCTTCCTGATCACCGGTCCATTCCCAACTGATCGTTTTGGCGAAGGGTTCGGTGTCCAGCCACTCGGTTAGAACTGCAATCCGTTCGTTCGGGTTAATCAGGATTACCTGGGCGTCACCATTTTCCATGGCTGACCGCAGGCTTTCCACGCTGTCCGCGCCTGTCAACTGAACCAGATCGAACCGTTTACCATCCGTGGTGGTCAGGGTCGCGCTTGTAGACGCAACGCCGTCTTCCAGTTCCCGAACAACGGCCAATCGCTGCTCGGTGCCATCGGGGCCGTCGGTCACAGCTTTACTCAGGCCCGGTTCAACATCCGCTTTGACGTCATAATAGCGTTCCTGATCCACGCGATTGATCTCGGCCAGCTTAGCCACCGGTTGCCGGGTCACGAAGTTGGACAGCGGTACCAGCCCGTCCTGCGTCCGGACCTTGAGAACGTCCAATGTGGACAGCACGCGGTCTTCTTCCGGCAGGCGGACACGGATTTCGATTTCTTCATCCGTGGTATCCGGGCGCATTTCGCCCAATAGAATGCCTCGGGTCACCAACTGAACCATGGCACCAACGGTTGCGACGTCAGCCCCAAAACGGCCCGCCTTCGCCACATCAACGTCGATTTGCCAGTCGATACCAGGCAGGGGCAGGGTGTCTTCGATCTTGATCAGACCGGGGGTGGTTTCAAACGCCTCTCGCGCGGCAACCGTGGCCGAGGTCAGGTCATCCCACCCGTTTCCTTTGATGCGCAGGTGGACGGGTTTGGCCGAGGCCGGGCCTTGTTCCAACGGCAGAATCTCGACCACGAAGCCGGGAATTTTTGCCAGCTCGACGTTCAATTCTTCAAGCACAAAGTCGCCGTCATATTCCGGCGCAACCACGTGCCGGTCAAACAGACCGCCAGCAATAGGCTCAGAGATATTCGGACGATCTTCCCAAGGGATGATTTCGAACTGGACCCGTCCTACCGTATCGGCCGGGGCGGATGCGCCACCGGTGTTCTGGTTCAACCCGCCTTCGCCAGCAAACGAAAAGACGTTGATCACGGCCGGGTGTGATGCGATCACCTGCTCGGCCTCGTAGACCATAGCGTCCATCTCGGTCAGCGAGATGTTGCCGCGCGCGCGCACATAAGCAGTCGCCTGTTCCGGCTCGCTCTCGACAAAGAACTCGACGCCGCGATTGTTCGCTCCATAAGCGGACATGACCATCATGACCGCGAAGCCAATGGCAACGATCGACACGATCGGCATGATTGGATTGCCGACCAGGAATTTAATGACATAGCCGAATGGTGTGTGTTCCTTGGCTGTATGTACGCGTGTTTCCGGCGCGCGTTCTAGTCTCGCAGCACCCAAAGTGACCGATCCGGCAAAAGCGCCTGCGATCACAAGAATTGCACCGAACACGACACTGCCCGGCGTGCCTGCGGGCAAAAGATAAGTTGGGTTCAACACCTGCATCGCCCCAAGAAACACGAGGTAGAACGAAGGGGGCACCAGAACCGCCCGCAGCCACCAGGGTGTTCGTGCCCTCAACCAGTCGGAGGAGCGGTCAAAAACACGGCTGAGCCGTCCGGACACACCGCCCATGACAGGCAGGTAGATCAGCGCGACGATCAGAGACGCTGACAGAACAAAGATCAGCGTGACGGGCAGCATCCCCATGAACTCACCCGGTACGCCAGGCCAGAACAGCATTGGAAGGAAGGCACATAGCGTCGTTGCCGTTGATGACACGATAGGCCAGAACATCCGCTGGGCTGCCTCGACGTAGGCGTGCATTGGGCCGACGCCGTCCTTGATACGTTTGTCCGCGTATTCCACCACGACGATGGCGCCATCAACCAGCATGCCCACCGCAAGGATCAAACCGAACATCACGATGTTCGAAATGCTAATACCCATGACGGCCAAAAACGCAAAACACAAAAGGAAGGAGGTCGGGATAGCAAATCCCACCAGCAAAGCGGCGCGCGACCCCAACGAGGCAAGCACCACGATCATCACCAGCGCAATCGCGGTCAGTACTGACCCTTCAAGCTGGCTGACCATCGATCCGACAATCCGGCTTTGGTCGTTTGAGGTGCCGACGTCGACAGCGGCCTGCAATTCAGCTGGCCATTTGGTCTGAGCATCGGCAATGGTGGCTTTGACCTGTTCAACTGTGTCGATCAGGTTGAAACCCTTGCGCTTGACCACCTGCAGCGCCACGGTTGGTGCGCCGTCAAAACGGGCTGTGCCTTCGCGGTCTTCAAAGGTGTAGTTGATCTCGGCGAGCTCTCCCAAGGTCACGACGCGGTCGCCGTTGACCTTGATCGGTAACTCGTAAACGTCTTGCGCGGTTTTGAAGGATGATGGGATCTTGACCGAGAACGTGCCTTGTTCGGTTTCAACCTCACCCGCAGCAATCAATTGGTTGTTGTTTTGCACAACGCTGATTAGCTCCGCAGCCGTTACGTTATACGCTTCCAGTCGCAGAGGATCGATTATGACCTCCAGCAACTCATCGCGATTGCCGGCAATCCCGGCCTCCAACACGGAATCCAGCGCTTCCAAATCGTCCTGAAGGTCCTTGGCCACGCGGGCCATGGTTCGTTCGGGTACCGAACCAGTCAGGTTCACGATGACGATGGGAAACTCCGAGAAGTTGATTTCGTACAGGGAGTATTGTTCAGCGCCTTCGGGGAATTCTGCCTGCGCCGTATTCATGGCATCACGCACATCCGCCATGATGGCCGTTTTGTCCCAGCCAAAATCAAACTCGAGCGCGACACCGCCATAGCCTTCGGCGGCAGTCGAGGACATTTCTTTCAGGCCATCCAGATCCGCAAGTTCGGTTTCCATCGGCTTGACCAGAAGGTTTTCCGAATCTTCAGCGGAAATTCCCGGGAACTGGACCGAGACGAACAACGCAGGGATTTCAATGTCCGGCTCACCTTCCTTCGGCAGGCTTACATACGCAAACCCGCCAATGACCAGCGAGATCGCGATAAATGCCAGAACCATTCGGGCCCGTTCGGAAGCCCAGCTTACAATACCCGTCATTGCGAAGCTTCCCGATATGTCGGCGCAACCGTCACGCCACGTGTCACGAATTCCTGACCGACTACAATGACGTCAACAGTTTCAGCCAAACCGTCGATCCAGACGCCTTTTGATGTGTCGCGCAAAATACGGACGGGCACAAAGTCTACAACATTGCCGGTTCCGACGGTGCGAACACCCAGCTGTCCTTCGTTGTTCAGGGTCAGGGCAGATTGTGGCAACAGATGCGCTTTGGCCCCTTCGGCGGCAATCCGGATCGTTGCCGTTTGACCATCGCGGATGGTCAGGTCAGCGTTCGGTACCGTGATCTCGACTTCGAATGTGCGGGTGGTTTCATCTGCAGACCGGCTGAGAAAGGTAACCCTACCCGTAACCTGCCGACCCGTGACCAGCTGCGCTTCGGCCTCAGAGCCGACAAGAACGCGGTTCACTTCGGTTTCTGGTACAAAGCCAACCAATTTGATCGGGTCCAATTGGATCACGGTCGCGCACAAGGCACCGGGCTGCAACAAGCTACCTAACTCAGCAGTGTCGCTTTCCAGCAGGCCTTTGAAAGGCGCCTCAATGGTCAGTCGGTCGATTTCACGCTGGGCTGCTTCAACCTCGGCTGCGGCGGCTTCGATACCGGCCCGAGTGGCTTCAAGGCCAGCTTCGGCCGACTTAATACCAGCCTCGGCGGTGCTCATTGCGGCCTCGCTTGAGATGCGCCGGGTTTCAGACCCGAACCCTGAATCGGACAGTTTACGGGCAGCCGTCAGATTGATGTCGGCTTCTGCTACCAGCGCATGCGCTTCTTCCAAACGTGCCTCTGCCTCGGGGACGCGGCTTGCAGCTTCAAGTTTGCCAGCCATCGCCTCTGCGAGGCTGGCGGGGCGGGTTCCGGGGTCTAACTGGCACAGCAGGTCGCCAGCCTCGACAAATGCACCGCGGCGTTTGGGTTCTGAAATGACCGTTGACGTGGTTTCCGCCAGAACTTCGACTTGTCGGTTTGCTTTGGTTTGCCCACGCAGCAAGACGGCGCTGTCGATTTCGCGCGCCTCTGAGCGGAAAGCGATGACACCAACGGCGGTTTCGCTGACACTCGTTTCTTCGGTTGCCTCGCCACCTTCTGTGGCGGGTACGTCTGCCTCGCCGCGACCAGCGAAGGCAAATAGCGCGTCGCGTTCAAAAACAAGGAAATACAGGGCGACAATGACCAAAATGGCGTTGATGAAAGAAATCAAACGCATGCAGTGCTTCTCCTAAGAACAATGCGCCAAAATTATTTGACGTGCATGCCTCAAAATGGGGCCGGGCATGTATCTTTTCCACACTAAACTGAATAGTTCGGTTTATTTTTTTTCGCAAGACCGGATCGACGCGGCGTATTTGTGCAAAATCGGACCCTTGGCTTGGCCGTGGTGCCGGGGTATGACATGGCGCACGATAGCAAGATACACAGCCTGGGGGCAGGAATGAGCGATACCGACAGTTTCATTGATGAGGTCACAGAAGAGGTGCGCCGCGACCGGATGTATCTGCTTTTGCGCCGGTGGGGCTGGATTGGTGTTGTGGCTGTCATCCTGATCGTTGGTGGAGCGGCCTATAACGAATACCAGAAAGCGCGCGACACCTCTCAGGCGCAAGAGCTGGGCGACTCGATTCTCGCGGCTTTGGATGAGAATGATTCCGCAGCGCGTGCAGCAAGCCTAGATGGCGTTCAGGCGCAATCCCCGGGCGGTGATGCGGTGTTGAACATGCTACTCTCGGCCTCTCAGATAGACGCCGGATCCCAAGAAGACGCGGTCAACAGCCTCAACAGCGTTGCCGTTCAGGGTGAATTGCCCGAGATCTACCGCGCGATTGCAAGTTTTAAGGCGCTGCTGTTGCAGAGTGATACCTTGCCAGCCGCTGATCGCCGCCTGCAATTCGAAGCTTTGGCCGTGCCGGGGGCGCCGTTGCGCCTGTTGGCCGAAGAACAGTTGGCGTTGATTGACGTGTCCGAAGGCAATATCGACGCCGCGCTCGACCGGTTGCAAGCTTTGCGTCAGGATGCCGAAGTGGGCGTCGATCTGCAGCAGCGTGCGGCCCAATTGATTGTGGCGTTGGGCGGCGAACCTGAACCGCTTGTGGCGCAGCAGGGCTGATCTGGCGGGACAACAAACTATGACAGGCGAGTTCAGAAGAATATGGTAACAAGATTTTTTTCCCGTTTGGGAGTGCCAGCAGCTGCCGTTGCGCTGACGACACTGGCCGCCTGTCAGGAGCCCGAGATCATTCTGCCAGGTGCGCGCGAAGATATTCGCCCGGCATCTGACACCGAAACGGTGGAAACCCGTGGATCGCAACCCGTCAGTCTCCCAGCGCAAAATGCGAATGCAAGCTGGCCTCAAAGCCCCGGTACGGCGGCCTTTCGCACAACCAATGCTGCATTGCGCGGCACCCCGCAGCTGACGTGGTCGACGTCGATCGGCAACGGCGACTCGCGCAAGCAGCGCATCACGGCCGAGCCGGTGGTCGCTGGAGGGTTGATCTATACGCTTGATTCCGGTGCTACGGTTTCAGCTGTGTCGCCGCAGGGACAGCTGGTTTGGAACACCAACCTGATCCCGGCCAGTGACGGAGACTCGGATGCCACGGGCGGCGGAATGGCCTATTCCAATGGCGTCCTCTATGTCTCGTCCGGTTTTGGACGGCTGACAGCTCTTGATGCCAAATCGGGCACGATCCGCTGGCAAAAGCGCTTGAACGCAACTGGCAGCGGCGCGCCGTTGGTCAGCGACGGATTGTTGTACCTTGTCGCCGGTGATGAAACCGGTTGGACTGTGGATACCAAAGATGGCCGTATCGCGTGGCAAATCGAAAGCACGCCGAGCGTCGGCAATGTTCTCGGGGCACCAGCGCCTGTCCTGACGTCGGATCTTTCGGTTTTTGCCTTTGGGTCCGGTGATATTACGGCGACGTTCCGCAAGGGTGGCATTCGCCGTTGGAACGCTTCGGTCGCAGGTGGGCGCCGGGGGCGCGCTGCAGCACAGATCGTTGATGTGACCGGGGGCCCTATAGTTGCAGGTGACACAATATATATCGGCAACCATTCGGGTCGTACTGTAGCATTTGATGCCGCATCGGGTGAGCGTCGCTGGACTGCTGACGAAGGCGCCGTCGATACGGTTTGGCCAGCGGGGAACAGCATCTACTTGATTAGCGACCGCAGCCAATTGGTGCGTCTGAACGCGTCGGATGGCACTGTCGTCTGGGCACAGGATCTGCCGGGTTTCGTCAAGGACAAGCCTAAGCGGCGCGGCCCGATCTTTGCCCATTACGGCCCAATCCTGGCTGGCGGGCGCATTGTTGTCGCGTCGAATGACGGATATCTGCGTTTCTTCAATCCGGTGGATGGATCGCTTGTGCATCGCGTTGAAGTGCCGGGTGGCGCGACGACAGCACCTGTCGTCGCAGGTCAGACCCTTTATGTGGTTTCGACCAAGGGCCAACTGCACGCTTTCCGTTGACGACAAGATGCGCTAAAGGGCGCGTCTGAGTCTTGAAAGTTGAGTATCATGTCGCTGACCCTCGCCATCGTGGGGCGCCCCAATGTGGGCAAATCCACACTGTTCAACCGCCTTGTGGGCAAACGACTGGCCTTGGTCGATGACCAGCCTGGCGTGACGCGTGACTTGCGCGAAGGCGAAGGGCGACTGGGCGATCTGCGGTTTACCGTGATCGACACGGCGGGGCTTGAGGACGCAACCGACGATAGCCTTGAGGGGCGCATGCGCCGCCTGACCGAACGCGCCGTCGACATGGCCGATGTCTGCCTGTTTATGATTGATGCGCGCGTGGGGCTGACCCCCACCGATGAGATGTTTGCCGAAATTCTGCGCAAGCGGTCAAGACACGTGATCCTTGCGGCCAACAAAGCCGAAGGCAACGCGGCTGATGCAGGGGTGCTAGAGGCCTACAACCTAGGTCTCGGCGAACCGGTTCGTCTTTCAGGCGAGCATGGTGAAGGGATGGCTGACCTATATGATCAGCTCATGCCTTTGGCGGATGCGGCCGAAGAACGGGCGGTGGATGACACCCCCATAACGAACATTGAACTGGATGAGGATGGCGAGGGCGAGACGCCTCTGATCACGGCAGAAAAACCATTGCAGGTGGCTGTTGTTGGTCGTCCGAATGCCGGAAAATCCACGCTGATCAACAAGATCATGGGCGAAGACCGCTTGCTGACGGGGCCCGAGGCCGGGATCACGCGCGACGCCATCAGCTTGCGTGTCGACTGGGCGGACCCTGACGGGAACAGCACACCGATGCGTATCTTTGATACCGCAGGCATGCGCAAGAAAGCCAAGGTTCAGGAAAAGCTGGAAAAGCTTTCAGTTTCGGACGGGCTGCGGGCCGTCAAGTTCGCCGAGGTTGTGGTTGTTCTTCTGGACGCGGCGATTCCCTTCGAACAGCAGGACCTGCGCATCGCAGATCTTGCCGAACGCGAAGGCCGTGCTGTTGTCGTTGCCGTCAACAAATGGGACATCGAGGAGGACAAGCAGGAAAAGCTGCGCGATCTCAAAGAATCTTTCGATCGGCTGCTGCCACAGCTACGTGGCGCGCCGCTGATTACCGTCTCTGCAAAAACAGGTCGGGGGCTTGAGCGGCTTCGTGATGCCATCTTGCGCGCTCATGATGTGTGGAACCGACGGGTACCGACGGCTGCACTAAACCGCTGGCTGACGGCCATGCTGGAGCAGCACCCGCCACCAGCGCCGCAGGGACGACGGATCAAACTGCGCTACATGACCCAGGCCAAAACTCGGCCGCCGGGATTTGTGGTTATGTGTTCCCACCCCGACAAGATGCCGGCCAGCTATTCCCGGTACCTGGTGAATGGTCTGCGCGAAGACTTTGATATGCCCGGCTCGCCGATCCGCCTGACGCTGCGCGGGCAAGGGGATAAGAACCCCTACAAAGGGCGGCGCAAGAAAAACGCTGGTGCATTGGCCAAACATCTCAAGGGTAAGGCGTAACTGCGCCAATTTTCAGCACTTTTACTGTCAGGGCGTGACAGTCTGTTTTCGGCGCGCTAGCATTTGCTTGCGTGCATATGTTTTCGTGTGCGCTGCTTGTACACGGGTGATCCGTGCATAGTTTTGGAACAGTTTGAACCGGACCATCGTGGGGAGCGGGCTGGATGGATCTGAGGGAATATACTCGACAATACGCAGTTCAGGACAACCGGCTTGCTGCGCTAAGCTATTTCGGCACATTTGCGGTGTATTTTGCATCGCTGGCCCTGGCGATTACTTATGTTGACCGCTGGTACGTTATGGTGCCGGCGGGGATAGTATTTGCCTTTTCTGCCGTTCGTTTATACGTGCTGCAACATGATTGCGGACATCACTCGTTGTTTGTAACACGCGAGCAAAACGAATGGGCCGGGCATGGCCTGTCGCCTTTTACATTTGCGCCGTTCGAAGTGATGAAACAGAACCACAATCTGCACCACAGCGGTATCGGAAATCTGGAGCATAGAGAGACCGGCGAAATCCACACGATGACCCTGCGCGAGTGGCGCGCGGCGGATTGGAAAACCCGGCTGTATTACCGGCTGTACCGTAATCCGTTCATCCTTGTACCGCTTGGTGCGCTGTTCACGTATTTCATTCGCTACCGTTGGCCCAAGAACACTGTGCAGTTCGGGGTCACGGGCGTTTTGCTCCACAATGTCTCGATCGTGGTTTTTCTGGGCTTGCTTTACATGATTGCCGGCACTACCGGCATTCTTGTTTGGCTGGTATTCTCTTTTCTGGGGGGGATGCTGGGCGTATTCCTTGTGTATTTGCAGCATAACTTCGAAGATACGTATTGGGACCGCCGTCCGGACCTGAACCCGCAGTTGGCGGCCCTGGAAGGGTCATCGGCTTTGGATTTCGGCTGGTGGTTCGACAATGCTGTGGCCTGTATCACGCTGCACGACATTCACCACTTCAATGCGCGTATCCCGTCTTATCGGCTACGCGCCTGTCATTACAACCTGCCGCCCGAATTCACCCCTAGACGGATCAAATTTCCCGAGGCAGTGGCGGCTTTGAACCTCAAGCTTTGGGATGAGGAAGCGAAACGGCTTGTGCCGTTCCCAAAGAACGAGCCTAAATCGGATCTGGCTCACAGCAGCTAGGACTGCAGGCTGAAGTTTTGAAAAGCTTGTAGGTTCGTATATCTTGCGTATATACGAATGTGCAGGGAGCAAAAGAAGGGACCAATGATGACCGCAGTGACCGATGTTAAAGGTGTAGGAGAAACGCTGGGCAAGGCGTTGAATTCCAACGGTTTCAGAACCGCAGAAGCGATTGCCAAGGCAAATCCTGCGGATTTGGTCAAGGTTCCTCGCATTGGTGCTGCTCGTGCGCTTGTGTTGATTTCTGCGGCAAAGGACGCCATCGCCTCCAAACCTGCAGCCGCTACTAAAGCAGCTGCCAAACCGGCGGCGCGTCGTGCACCGGCGCGAAAACCGGCGACCCGGAAACCTGCCACCCGAAAGCCTGCGGCACGTAAGACCGTTGCTGCCGCTGCTGCTGAAAAACGGGCTGAAGATGCCGCGCGCAAGGCGGCCAAGGAAAAAGCTGAGGCCGAGTTGGCCGCAGCCGAGGCCAAGAAAAAAGCCAAAGCCAAGGCCAAGGCCGAAAAAGCTGCCAAAAAACGCAAGGAGATGGAGGCCGCATTCACCAAAGCCAAGGATAAGGTGAAAGCCAAATCCAAAAAGGACAAAAAGTCCAAGAAGGATAACAAAAAGAAGGCCGACAAAAAGAAAGACAAAAAGTCCAAGAAGGACGGCAAGAAAAAGGATGGAAAAAAGGCGAAGAAGTAATCTTCTTCGCCTTGTTACGCTCGCTGAACCGGCGTCTTGGGCGTCGGTTTTTTGTTAGCTTAGTGTGCCGTCAGTTTGCAGCGTCAGCTTTTCACCCAGATAGGGGCCCAAAGGCTGCGGCAGCGATACGGTGCCGTCCTCGTTTTGTCCATTTTCCAGAACCGCGATCAGGCAGCGCCCGACGGCAAGGCCCGACCCGTTCAACGTATGGACATATTCCGGTTTGCCACCGCCTTCAGGACGGAACCGGGCGTTCATTCGACGTGCCTGAAATGCACCCGTGGTCGATACCGAGCTGATTTCGCGATACGCGTCCTGTCCGGGCAACCAGGCCTCGATGTCGAACGTACGGCGTGCACCAAAGCCCATATCGCCGGTGCACAGGACAACGGTCCGATAGGGAATGCCCAATTGCTCCAACAAGGCCTCGGCGCAGCGGAGCATGCGTTTCTGTTCTTCATCCGAATTGTTCGGATGGGTAATCGAGACCATCTCGACCTTTTCGAACTGGTGCTGACGCAGCATGCCTGCTGTGTCTTTGCCCGCGCTTCCAGCCTCGGACCGGAAACAGGCGGTATGCGCGGTCATGCGGATGGGCAGGGCGGCTTGATCCAGAATATCGCCTGACACCGAGTAGGTCAGAGTGACCTCAGATGTTGGGATCAACCACCAGCCATTTGTTGTCTGATAGCTGTCATCGCCGAACTTAGGCAGCTTGTCTGTGCCATACATAGCCTCGTCGCGTACCAGAACCGGTGTTTGCATCTCGGTCAGGCCGTTTTTGTCGATATGCGTGTCCAGCATGAACTGGGCCAGGGCCCGGTGGATGCGGGCCACGCCCTTGGACAGGTTCACAAACCGGCTGCCGCTGGTTTTAGCGGCGGTTTCAAAATCCATCGCCGCCGCGACGGCCGGGATTTCATAATGCTCTTTGGGATCGAAATCGAAGTTGCGCGGCGCACCCCAGCGATTGACCTCGACATTGTCGTTTTCGTCTGCGCCTTGCGGGACGTCATCGGCGGGCAGGTTGGCGATGCGCGCCAGCTGATCGGTCAGCAGCGCGTCCAGGTCCTTAGCCTCAGTCTGCATCTGGGCGATTTCCGCCTTTTTCTCGGCGACCAGCGCGCGCAGGCGTTCGAACTCGACCTCATCGCCGCGCCCTTTGGCGGCGCCAACTTCTTTGGACGCCTTGTTCTGTTCAGCCTGAGCCGTTTCCGCAGCCAGAATCTTGGCACGGCGGCTCTCGTCTAGGCGCAGCAGGTCTGACGACACCGGCGCGTCCCCACGGCGCGCAAGGGCGGCGTCAAAGGCGGCGGGGTTTTCGCGAATGGCGCGGATGTCGTGCATGAGTCATGTCCTTAATGCGTGAATCACTAAAGGCGCTTATGCACTATCTCGCGGGCAGGGTGTAGCGCTGGCGTAGGAAATTACGCCTTGTTTGCATCATCCTGATCGTCTTCATGTGCAAGGTGCCCATCCCAGGCTTCTGAAGGGATTTTAGGTTCCGGTGGATCGGCCATATAGGATGGGGTCATGATCTGTACATTGTTCTCGTTGAACACGGCGACAATGTTGCGATGCAGGTCCGATTTGATCCGGGGAATGATGCTGCCACGGGTGGTATACCCGTTGATCTGATAGTCGATCGCGTAGTCTGCCAGGGCGGTCCACAACACAAAGGGTTCCGGCTTGGTTTTGATGCTTTTGGTCCGATGGGCGGCCTCGATCAACATGGCCTCGACCTTGGCGGGAGGTTCTTCATAGCCAATGCCAACCGTCGTGTGCAAAAGCAGGCCGCTGCCGTCGGTCTTTTTTGAAAAATTGATCACATCTGAGTTCATCAGCTGTGCGTTGGGGATCGAGATCAGCTCGTTCTTGATGGATTTCAGGTGTGTCTCCATCAGTTTGATCCGCACAACATCGCCGATATGCTCGCCAATCTGAATGCGATCCCCGATTGAGGTGGACCGCCGATAAATCACGAACAGCCCTGCCAGCATGTTGGATACAACCGAATTCGCGCCCAGCGACAGCATCGCCCCCACCAGAATGGTCAGGCCCTGAAAGGCCGCTGAATCCGAGCCCGGAATGTAGGGCACAGCAAAGACAAGCGCGATCAAAACCACAACGACACGCGCAATGTTGAAGGTCGGCCCAATCCAGTGCTTGTCGAAATCGCGCATCTCAAACGTACCAGCTTCGACAGCATCAAAAAACACGCGCATCCCTTTGATAATGTACAACGTCACCCATGTGATCAGGGCCAGCATGATCAGATTGGGGACATAACTGACGATGCCTTTGACGATCACCAGCACCGGGTCAGTGAGATAGGTCAGCAGAACTTCGGCGATGTATCTGGTTTCTGCAAAGGACAGCAGGACAAAGGACAGGTAGTAATAAAACCCCAGAAAAAAGACAACCAACAGAACGAAATTCAGGCCATAGCGGATCAAACCCGCGATGGCTTCGGCCTGGACATGTTCGGCAGTCGCAGTTTCAACGCCTTTCAGATAGCGCTGTACGATCTGGAAGGTGCGCCGTTTAATCCTGCGATATAGCCACATGATCAGGGTGACGAAAAGTATGAAACCAATGGTCCATGCCCCGGCCTCGATTGCGCCGGATACACGGGCCTGATCAGTTCGGTTCGCCCGGTAGCTGGCAATCGCCGCCCCGATGACATCGCCATGCAACTGACTGAGAACGCTCAGTTCAACTTGTTCCAGCTCAGCATCCGCCGCCGTGACAACCGAAACCTGAATGCCATCAACTAGGATGGCTGTGCCCAGCTCGGTCTGTTCATAGGTGATTGTGACACTCGGCGCTTCTGACGCTTCGGCGGCGTTGATGATCTGGTTTTGAACCCTTTCTGCCCGTTCGCTGGCGGGCAGGGCGCTTGTGCCGCGCAGGTGGAACAGCGCCTCACCATCTACGACCACAGGAGCCTGGAAAACATCCGATTGTGTGGCGTCGGTTTCCGCATTGTCAGACGCGTCTTCTTGTGCGTGAACCGGCCCGACCAATCGGATGATCAGAAAAACAGCAAGCAGGAAATGAACCAGCAACTGGAAGCGTTTGAAAAGATGGGGCATCGGTCCTCCTGCGGGCCGACTATATCCAAGTGCGTCTGCGTTCCTAGGACATATCTGCAACGTTCGCGATCATCTTTTGTGTTTGGTGCGATATTCGGGTGGGTTGCAGCGCCGCGTTTGCTTGCAAACGCTTAAATCAAAGCATAGGTTCGCGCCAAATTTGCGGAAACACGCCGCAACATCTGAACAAAGGAATATCCCATGGATGGTGGCGCAATCGCCCAATTTCTCCCGCTGATCCTGATTTTTGCGATCATGTATTTCCTGCTGATCCGTCCGCAGCAGAAGAAAATGAAGGAACATCAGGCTATGGTCGAGGCTGTGCGCCGGGGCGATCAGGTCGTTACCCAAGGCGGTCTGATTGGCAAAGTGTCCAAGGTCAAGGAAGGCGACAACGAGATTGAAGTCGAAATCGCCGACGGTGTTAAGGTTCGTGTGGTCAAGTCGACAATCGCTCAGGTGCTGAACAAGACCGAACCGGCGAAGTAATTTCGCGCCACAGTTCCTTGAAAAGGCAGGGTAATGCTGCAAATTGATACCTGGAAGCGGGTTCTGATCTGGCTGGTCTGCGTGACTGGCCTGCTGATGGCCCTGCCGAATGCGTTTTATACGCGTGTCGAACAATCGAACGATGCCAAAGCCGCTATTGAGCTGGGCATCGACACACCCGAGATGCAGGCCGATGCCGAGCAGTGGCCGAACTGGATGCCGTCGTCTCTGGTCAATCTGGGCCTTGATCTGCGCGGGGGTGCGCATCTGCTGGCCGAAGTACAGGTTGGTGACGTCTACGAATCCCGTATGGAGGCCATGTGGCCCGAGATCCGGGATGCGTTGCGGGATGAACGGGCAACGATTGGAACAATCCGCAAACAACCGTCCGACCCTGATGAGATTCGTGTTCGTATCAGCGAGCCCGCAGGTATGCCCCGCGCGCTTGAGGTTGTGCGCGGTCTGGCCCGTCAGGTGCAGACCCTGACCGGTGTGGGCGCCACGGATATCGAGGCGCGTGCCGAGGGTGACACGATTGTTGTGCAACTGTCCGATGCCGAAAAGCTGGCCTCGGATGATCGCACCGTTCGCCAGTCGTTGGAGATTGTGCGCCGCAGAATTGATGAGGTCGGCACACGTGAACCGACAATTCAGCGCCAAGGTACCGATCGTATTCTGATTCAAGTGCCGGGTATCGGTAGTGCGGGTGAGCTGAAAGAGATCATCGGGACGACCGCTCAGCTGACGTTCAATCCGGTGGTGAATCGCGGAACAGACGCGGACGCCGTGCCTGGGATCGGTGAAAGTCTTGTGCCTTCGTTGGACGAACAGGGACTGTTCTACATGATCGAGTCCGCCCCGGTTGTGACTGGCGAAGAATTGGTGGACGCGCAACCGGCGTTTGACCAAAACGGCCGCCCGGCGGTGAGCTTCCGCTTCAACACGTCTGGTGCCCGCAAGTTTGGTGACTACACCCGCGATAATGTCGGCTCACCCTTCGCCATTGTTCTGGATGACGAAGTCATTTCAGCCCCGGTCATCCAAAGCCATATTCCGGGGGGGTCTGGTATCATCACCGGAAACTTCACTGTCGAAGAAAGCACCAATCTGGCGGTTTTGTTGCGTGCTGGCGCGTTGCCTGCGGGCTTGGAGTTTCTCGAAGAACGCACCATTGGCCCCGAGCTGGGTCAAGACAGCATTGACGCCGGTAAAGTTGCGACCATTGTGGCATTCGTTGCCGTGCTGGTCTTTATGGCGCTCAGCTATGGTTTGTTTGGCCTGTTCGCCAATATTGCGTTGATCATAAATGTCGGGCTGCTGTTTGGTCTTTTGTCCCTGATTGGGGCGACACTGACGTTGCCGGGCATTGCGGGGATTGTTCTGACGGTGGGTATGGCGGTGGATGCCAACGTGCTGATCTTTGAACGTGTCCGCGAAGAACTGAAATCCGCCAAAGGCCCTGCGCGCGCGATCGAACTGGGTTATGAGAAGGCTTTGTCAGCCATTCTTGACGCCAACGTGACCACGTTCATCACCGCCGTCATTCTATTCGCCATGGGCAGCGGTCCTGTGCGCGGCTTCGCCATCACTCTGGGCTTGGGCATTTTGACATCGGTCTTCACTGCGATCTTCGTGACCCGCCTGATGATTGTCATGTGGTTCGAGCGCCGCCGTCCGAAAACGATCGAGGTTTGACATGAGACTGAAACTCGTACCCCAGAGCACCTCGTTCGATTTCTTCAGCCGCTGGAAGCTGTGGCTGGGCATCTCCGGCCTTATGATGGTGATCGCTTTCACATCTTTTATGCTGCAAGGCCTGAACTTTGGTATCGACTTCCGCGGTGGCACAACGATCCGAACGCAAAGCGCGCAAGAGATCGATGTAGGCATGTATCGTGATGCGATTGCACCACTGGAACTGGGTGACGTCACAATCACCGAGATTTTTGATCCGACTTTTGGTCCGAATGAGAATGTCGCAATGATCCGCATTCAGGCACAGGAAGATGCCGAAGCGGTCGAAGCATCAACGATCAGCGCCGTCGAAGCGGCGTTGGCGGGTGCCGTGCCCGACGTTAAATTCGTGTCTGTTGAATCCGTTGGTCCCAAAGTTTCCGGCGAATTGATCCAAACTGCTGTTATCGCGGTCGTTTTGGCTATCGGAGCAGTGCTCGTCTATATCTGGCTGCGGTTCGAATGGCAGTTTGCATTGGGCGCTGTGGCTGCGTTGGTGCACGATGTAATCCTGACAATCGGCATCTTCTCGGAACTGCAAATTCGGTTCGATCTGGCCATTATCGCGGCGCTTCTGACCATCGTGGGTTACTCGCTGAATGACACTGTGGTCGTGTTTGACCGAGTGCGAGAGAACCTGAGGAAATACAAGAAGAAGGACCTCAAAGAGGTTCTGAACATCTCGATCAATGAAACGCTTAGCCGGACAGTGATGACCTCGGTCACCACGCTGCTGGCTCTGATCTCGCTTTATGTGCTGGGCGGTGATGTGATCCGCGGATTTGTCTTTGCGATGATCTGGGGTGTGATCGTGGGAACCTATTCCTCGGTCTTTGTGGCGTCGACCATCCTGTTGTGGCTAGGCGTAAAGCGCGACTGGTCCAAACCGCCAAACACCTCTGGCAATCAATTTGCCAACGTCGATGCCTGAGATTTTTGGTCAGTCCCCACAGGGGCTGGCCATTATTCTATTTGCAGCTTTTATGGGCGGCATAGTGCGGGGCTTTTCAGGGTTTGGTACGGCTCTGATATTCCTTCCACTCGCAACACCTCATCTTGGTCCGTTTGGTGCACTGATCGGGCTGACGATCATGGACATCTTTGGTCCTCTGCCCAATCTGCGTCGCGCATGGTTGGTGGTGGACAAGGGCGATTTGACCCGGCTTGTTCTGGGCTGCGCCCTGGTCTTGCCATTGGGCCTTTGGCTGCTGACGCAGGTCGAACCCGAGGTGTTTCGCTATGCGGTCAGCTTCGTTGCCCTGTTCATGCTTGCAGTCTTGATCCTTGGGGTGCGGTATCGAGGCAGGGTCAGCCGAACCATGGTCACTGCTATCGGTGGGGCCGCCGGGTTTCTGGGTGGTGTTGCCGGTCTGCCCGGTCCCGCCGTCATTCTGTTTTACATGTCCCGCCCTTTGCAAATCGAAACGATACGGGCGACAATTTTGCTGTTCCTGTTCGGTTTTGATTTCCTGATCCTTGGATATCTGACGGGGATGGATCGTGTGACGCTGGCGACCGCCGGTCTTGGGCTGGCCCTGGCGGTGCCAAATCTGATTGGCAACTGGTTGGGTGGCTGGCTGTTCCGTCCGGACCGAGAGCAGCTGTACCGGGCCGCAGCGTACCTTGCGATTGCATTGGCGGCCTTGTCGGGCCTGCCGCTTTGGGGCTAGAACGCATCTATGCGGTTGAACGAAATCACATATAGCAACGCAGTACCGATTGACGGCTACGGACCTGGCTTTTTTCGCATTGGCGGCAAGGCATACGAAGGTGCCGTCTTGACTGGACCTGAAGGCACAAGCGTTTGGGGCGGATATGCGGATCAGGCGTCGCTATTGGCGCTGGCGGATAAGGTAGACGTGGTGTTTATCGGCACCGGTGCCGAGTTGGCGCACATTCCGCCTGCATTGCGAAACGCGCTGGAAGCCGCCGGAATGGGGGTTGAGAACATGAACTCTCCGGCCGCATGCCGCACCTATAACGTCTTGTTGTCCGAGGGCCGCCGCGTCGCGCTGGCCCTGTTGCCGGTCTGAGATCGCGTCAGTGACCTGTGGCAAATCCCGCCTTTTGCCCCCAACGGCAATGCGATAGGCGGGCCCCATGACATTGACCGTAACCGATCTGACCATCACCCGAGGCGGCGTCCCCGTGCTGGAGGGTCTGAACTTCGCGCTGGAAACGGGCAGGGCCCTTATTCTGCGAGGCCCAAATGGGATCGGGAAGACCACATTGCTGCGAACGCTGGCCGGGTTGCAGCCACCGCTTGTGGGAACGATTAAGGGCGCAGAGGATCAGATCGCATATGCGTCGCATTCGGACGGCTTGAAGCCGACCCTGACGGTGACTGAGAACCTGGCTTTTTGGGCCTCAGTTTTCGGCACTGACAGTATTCAGCCTGCGCTGGATGCTTTTGCGTTGAATGAGTTGGCCGACCGTCACGCCGGTAACCTGTCCGCCGGGCAAAAACGCCGGCTTGGGCTGGCGCGCATGTTGGTCACTGGGCGCTCGATCTGGATGCTGGATGAACCAACGGTGTCTCTGGACAAGGATGCAGTTCAGATGTTTGCCGATGCTGTCCGAGCGCATCTTGCAGAGGGCGGTTCGGCGCTGATTGCCACCCATATCGACCTTGGTCTGGATGGGGACATTCTGGATGTCGGTGCCAACAAGGCCAAGTCCGGCCCACTGGATGATTTTGACGGAGGCTTTTTATGATCGCCCTGTTGCTGCGTGATCTGAAACTGGCCTTTCGGGCTGGTGGTGGTTTTGGTTTGGGTCTGGCCTTTTTTCTGATCGTAACTGTTATGGTGCCGTTTGCGGTCGGTCCTCAGTCTTCACTGCTGGCCACTATCGCGGCGGGGGTGTTGTGGCTGGGCGCGCTTTTGGCGTGCCTGTTATCGCTGGATCGACTGCTTGCGTTGGATTGGGAAGACGGGTCGCTGGATCTGTTGGCCACGGCGCCTTTGCCGCTTGAGGCCGTCGTTACAGTCAAGGCACTGGCTCATTGGTTGACCACTGGATTGCCCTTGGTTCTGGTGGCTCCGATCCTGGGAGTACTGTTGAACCTGCCTGCTCCGGGGTTCTTTTGGCTAGTCATTTCACTGTTGGTCGGCACGCCGGCCCTGAGCGTGATCGGGACGTTCGGCGCGGCCCTGACCGTGGGCCTGAAACGGGGCGGTTTGTTGCTGTCGCTTCTAGTGCTTCCGCTTTACGTGCCGACGCTGATTTTTGGGGCCGAGGTTGCCCGCCGCGGTGCACTCGGAATGGAGACGCAAACACCACTGCTGATGCTAGCCGGGATCACGGCTGCAACCATCGCTTTGCTGCCTTTCGCCAGCGCAGCCGTATTGCGGATCAATCTGCGGTGAACCGCCACAGTTTTGACCGATGTCAATTGAGAACAACTCGGATTTGGACTAGATAAAACCCATGTCTATCGCAGCCAAAGCTAACGCCCTTTGGGAATACGCCAACCCGCGAAAATTCCTTGCGACCAGCGAGCGTGTCTTGCCGTTTTTCTGGATCACCTCGATGTTTTGTATCGCCTTAGGGCTGGTTTGGGGGTTTTTCTTCACACCGGACGATTACAAGCAAGGGTCGACGGTCAAGATCATCTATCTGCATGTCCCCGCAGCACTGATGGCGATCAATTGCTGGCTGATGATGCTGGTAACCTCGCTGATCTGGCTGGTGCGCCGACACCATGTCAGTGCGCTGGCGGCGCGGGCAGCGGCCCCGATTGGGATCGTGATGACCTTGATCGCTCTGGTCACAGGAGCGATCTGGGGACAGCCGATGTGGGGCACCTGGTGGGCCTGGGATCCACGGCTGACCTCATTCCTGATCCTGTTTTTGTTCTATCTGGGCTACGTTGCGCTATGGGAGGCAATCGAAGATCCCGATACGGCGGCTGATCTGACCTCGGTCCTGTGTCTGGTGGGATCGGTCTTTGCGATCCTTAGCCGCTATGCCGTGAATTTCTGGAACCAGGGTCTGCATCAGGGGGCTTCGGTTCTTCGGGCGGGGGCCGTTACCGGCACAGATACCGAAGAGAAGGTCAGCAACATCTTTTTCTACCCGCTGCTGGTCTGCATCATTGGGTTTGTGCTGCTGTTTGTGGCTTTGGTTCTGTATCGCACAGGCACGGAAATTCGGGCGCGTCGGATAAAGGCGTTGCTGGCACGGGAGAGGGTAGGCGGATGATCCCTGATCTTGGAAAATACACTGATACAGTTCTGACATCTTATGCGGCATCGATTGTGTTATTGGCGGCACTGATCGTGTTCAGCGTGCTGCGCGGTCGTAAAGTGCGGGCCGAGATGGAAAAGGTTGAACAAAGGATGACGCGAAATGGCTAAAATCTCGCCCCTGATGGTTGCGCCGCCGCTGATTTTTGGCGCCTTTGCCGTGCTGGCAGGGATTGGCATGTTCCGCGACGATCCAAATGCCCTGCCATCAGCCCGCGAAGGTCAAGCCGCGCCGCCGGTTGTCCTGACCGAGTTTCCGGGCAAACCGTTGTTCGATGACACAACGTTGCGCGACGGAGAGGTCAAGCTGGTCAACTACTGGGCCAGTTGGTGCGCTCCGTGCCGGGCCGAACACCCCAATCTTGAGGCTTTGTCGCAGGAAGGCATTCCGGTCTACGGGATCAACTATAAGGACAAATTGGACAATGCCGAGGCTTTCCTGACCGAGTTGGGCGACCCCTATGAAGCCATCGGACGGGATGAGCAGGGACGCATGGCACTGGATTGGGGCCTGTATGGCGTGCCGGAAACCTACGTGATTGACGGCGAAGGCACAGTTATGCTGCGGTTTGCCGGGCCAATAACTCAGCGCGTTATCGAAAGCACGATCCGCCCGGCGCTGGAAAAAGCCGCAGGCGGATAGCGATGGCAATGCCGCTAGAGCCGATAGCCACCCGTTACGCCCAAGACTTCTCCGGTTACAAAACCAGCAGCATCTGAAGCGAGAAAGCGCACGACCTTGGCGATATCTTCG
Source organism: uncultured Ruegeria sp. (assembly GCF_947504215.1). Taxonomy (GTDB): domain Bacteria; phylum Pseudomonadota; class Alphaproteobacteria; order Rhodobacterales; family Rhodobacteraceae; genus Ruegeria. The sequence continues at coordinate 161,197 of NZ_CANNGO010000002.1, forward strand.
GGCGTCCCGGCCCGACCAAGCGCAGTGTCTTTCACAAACAGCGCGGTCAGCTCCTCGGGTCGTGGCGCTTCGGGGATGTTGATTGCGCCCGGAGCAATGGCGTTCACCCGGATGCCTGACGGGCCGAGTTCTTTGGCCATCCCGCGGGTCCAAAGGTTCAGGGCCGCTTTGCTGGCACCATATGTAACGGCATCTTTGGGTGGCAATACGGCGTTCATCGACGAGATGCTGACTAGCGACGCACCGCGTTTCAGGTGAGGCAATGCAGCCGCCAATAAGGCGGCCGGTGCCAACAGGTTGAGGTCGAGCATTGCCCTATGTTCTTCGGCTCGGAAATCCTCTTTCGGTGTGGATCGCACAAGGCCCGCATTGTTCACAATGACATCCACTTGGCCGAAACGATCGATCACATGATCGACAACCTTTTCAGCTTGACCAGCTTCCGTCAGATCGGACTGGATGGCCAGAAGATCATCGCCAACAAGAGAATTGTCCGGTTCGGTCGAAAGCCAGGTGAAGGCAACGCGATGATCGCGGCTCAGGTCTTCGACAATTGCGCGTCCGATGCCGCGAGCACCACCTGTGATCAGAGCAACTTTTTTCATAGGGGCACCAAACCGTCAATTCGACCGGAAGGCAATGTCGCCACGTTGAAAAAGCGTTTCGTAAGGCGCCGCATCGCTTAAAAAAGGGCACTCACCTGAGCGCCCTTTTTTGTGCCAAATTTTGATCGCGTTAGCCGGCCTTGGCCAGATTGCGCAGAACGTAGTGAAGCACGCCGCCGTTTTCGATGTACTCGATCTCGGGTGCGGTATCGATCCGGCACTTCAGTTGAATGGTCGTCTCTGCCCCGTCGGCATAGGTAATCGTGCACGGAACTTCCTGCAGCGGTTCGATCGAATCCAAACCATGGATCGAAACGGTTTCGTCCCCCGTAAGACCCAGAGATTTGCGGGTATCCCCGCCGGTGAATTCGAACGGGATCACGCCCATGCCAACCAGATTCGAGCGGTGTATACGCTCAAAGCTTTCGGCGATCACGGCCTTGACGCCCAACAACGCGGTACCCTTGGCCGCCCAGTCACGCGACGACCCCGCACCATACTGCTCGCCACCAAACACCACCAGAGGCGTGCCCTGATCTTGGTAGGCCATCGATGCCTCATAGACCGAGGTCTGCTTGCCGTCGGGGCCTTTGGTATAACCACCTTCGACACCGTCCAGCATCTCGTTTTTGACGCGGATGTTGGCGAACGTGCCGCGCATCATGATCTCGTGATTGCCTCGGCGCGACCCATAGGAGTTGAACTCGCGCGGCTGAACCTGACGGTCGATCAGGTATTTACCCGCCGGAGTTGTCGTCGCGAAGGACCCCGCGGGTGAGATATGGTCGGTGGTGATCATGTCACCCAGAATCAACAAAACCTTGGCGCCCTCGATATTCGAGATCGTGCCCGACTCAGGGCCCATACCCTGGAAATAGGGTGGGTTCTGGATGTAGGTCGAGGTTGGCGGCCAGTCATAGGTTTCCTGTTGGGGAACCTCGACCTCTTGCCACTTTTCATCCCCTTTGAAGACGTCAGCATATTTCGTTTGGAACGCTTCGCGAGTCACGGTCGCTTCGACCAAATCTGCGATTTCCTTCTGGGTCGGCCAGATGTCTTTCATATAGACATCATTGCCGTTTTTATCGGTACCGATCGGTTCCGACGTCAGATCGATGTCCAGTGTTCCGGCCAGCGCGTAAACCACGACCAGCGGAGGTGAGGCCAGATAGTTGGCGCGTACATCAGGCGAGATACGTCCTTCGAAGTTCCGGTTGCCGGATAGAACTGCGGTGGCAACCAGATCACCCTCGGCAATTGCCTCAGAGAGCTCGGTCTGAATGGGCCCTGAGTTGCCGATGCAGGTGGTGCAGCCATAGCCGACCAGGTTGAAGCCGATCTTGTCCAGATCTTCCTGCAGGCCAGCGGCCTCAAGATAGGCGGACACAACCTGGCTACCCGGCGCCAGCGAGGTTTTCACCCAGGGTTGCCGGTTGAGGCCCAAAGCAGCCGCTTTGCGCGCCACCAGACCGGCGCCGATCATCACATATGGGTTCGAGGTATTCGTACACGATGTGATCGACGCGATCACGACCTTGCCAGAATCTATGGTGTAGTCTTCGCCTTTGACAGCGACTTCCTTGCCCATGGGACGCTTGAACGTTTCGGCCATTTCTTTGGTGAAAGCAGCCTTGGCGTCTGTCAGCGCCACATAATCCTGAGGGCGTTTAGGGCCCGAGATCGCTGGAACGATGGTGCCCATATCCAGCGACAATGTGTCAGTGTAGATCGGCGCATAATCCGCGCCACGCCAGAACCCGTTTTCCTTGGCATAGGCCTCAACCAGAGCAATTCGATCTTCGTCCCGGCCGGTATTGCGCATGTAGCGCAGCGTTTCGCCGTCGATCGGGAAGAAACCGCAGGTCGCGCCGTATTCCGGCGCCATATTGGCGATGGTTGCGCGGTCAGCCAACGGCAGAGTATCCAGACCACTTCCGTAGAATTCGACGAATTTCCCGACAACGCCTTTCTCGCGCAACATCTCAACGACCTTCAAGACAAGGTCAGTCCCGGTGGTGCCTTCGACCATCGCGCCGGTCAGTTCAAAGCCGACAACCTCTGGGATCAGCATCGAGATCGGTTGACCCAGCATCGCGGCCTCGGCCTCGATCCCGCCAACACCCCAACCCAGAACGGCCATGCCGTTTACCATAGTGGTATGGCTGTCGGTGCCGACCAGCGTATCGGGATAGGCGACTTCTTCGCCGTTCTGGTCGGTGTCGGTCCAGACGGTCTGGGCCAGATACTCCAGGTTCACCTGATGGCAGATGCCGGTGCCAGGGGGCACAACGCGGAAATTATTGAACGCGTTCTGGCCCCATTTCAGGAACTGATAGCGTTCCATGTTGCGCTCATACTCGCGGTCCACGTTCATCTGGAAGGCGCGCGGGTTGCCGAATTCGTCGATCATGACGGAATGGTCGATAACCAGATCGACCGGATTCAAGGGGTTGATCTTCTGCGCGTCGCCGCCCAGTCCTTTGATCCCGTCGCGCATGGCTGCCAAATCGACCACCGCCGGAACACCGGTGAAATCCTGCATAAGCACACGGGCAGGGCGATAGGCGATTTCGCGAGGGTTCTTGCCGCCCTTGGCACCCCATTCGGCGAACGCCTTGATATCGTCTACCGAGACGGAAAAGCCGTCATCCTCGAACCGCAGCATGTTCTCCAGCACCACTTTCAGCGCGGCGGGCAGTTTAGAGAAATCGCCGAGACCGGCCTCTTGCGCGGCGGGGATCGAGTAATAGGAAACGGATTTGCCATTCACGCTCAGGCTGCGGCGTGTTTTGGCGGTATCCTGTCCGACTTTGATGGGCATCTGTGGCCTCCCTCTCAAATGACTTGGATTTTGGGATTCGCTGAAGGTTATCTGCATCACCAATGCCGCTGGTTCAAGGAGGAACAGCTAAACTGCGGCAATTTTTGTATACCATTGCACACATTTCAGTTGGGGCGGAGCAACATAGCCTCAAGAAACCTTGATTGGTTGTTGAGCGGCAAAGGGTTTATTTCTGTCACTCAACCCTTCCATTCGGGATACATCATGTTCAGAGCCGCCGCCACGACCGCCGTCCTTTCCATCCTCCTTGCCTGGTCCGCCGCAGCCGAAGATGATCCCGTCGTGATCGAGCTGTTCACCTCACAAGGATGCTCCTCCTGCCCTCCAGCAGACAGAATCATGCATGATCTGGTCAAACGCGATGACGTGATCGGACTGGCGCTGCATGTGGACTATTGGGACTACATTGGGTGGAAAGACGAATTTGCAGACCCAGATCACACCTTGCGTCAGCGCGCCTATGCCCGGCAGGGCGGTCGGTCCATGATTTACACGCCGCAAATGGTCGTTAATGGCCAACATGACATCGTGGGCGCCAAGTTCCGCCAATTGAATCAGTTGATTGACACTCATCAGAAGTCCAAACCTGAAGCGTCAGTGACAGCCGTTCGGACAGAAAATGAAGTGGTTGTGGACGTCACGCCTGCCCAGCTGCCAGCAGGGGCGGTTTACGATGTTCGGATCATTCAGTACTCCCCAATGCGCCATGCGTCGATCAGACGTGGTGAACTGGCTGGGCACGAGTTGGACTATGCCAATGTCGTTGAGAACTGGCAGATCGCAGGTCAATGGGATGGGCGGACTGTGCAGCAATTCTCAGCAGATCTTCCTACGGAAATGCCTGCGGTTGTACTGATTCAAGAGGCTGGTCACGGGCCAATTGTGGCGGCGACTCGCGTGAAATGATCAGGGCATATCCTCGGGCTGCACGCCAAGGCCATTCCAGTTCTTCCAGCGACGATGAACCCAGAACCATTGCCCCATATGCTGACGAACCATCTTTTCAAGATCGTCAGTGATGAACTGCGTCATTGTTTTGGGATCACTATGTTCGACGGGGTCATGCAGCATGATCTCGAAATCGATACCGTTGGGCTGGCGAATGGCATAACACGGGATCATCACTGCGTTATACTTGATCGCCAGCTCTGCATTTAGCACAGATGTCACCGCCGGTTTCCCGAAGAACATCAGCTCTTCTCCGCCCTGCGCATGAAGGTCCGAAACGATCGCAATGACACCGTTCTTTTTGAGCGTCCGGACCATTTCGACCATGCCACGACGTCCCTGTTCGAACATTGGCGCGCCGGTTTTGTAGAACGCCTCGACATAAGCTTCGTTGAAATACGGGTTGGCCATCCGACGGAAAAGGCAACCAATGGGCTGACCGCTGTGTGCCTGCAACGCAATGCGCGCCGCAAGATAATGCCCGAAATGGGCGGTGATCATCATGACCGGTCGGCCTTCGGCCAGGGCAGCGTCAAAGGCGGCAATGCCCGGGCCAGAGATTTTTGCAGTCTTTTGGCGTTCTGTGAAATCCTCGGGTGAGAAATGTTCCATGATCGCGCGACCGGCATTGTCTGGAACATCACGGCTAATCTGTTTGACTTCAGCTTCGGTCAGATCCGGGCAGGTCAGTTTCAGGTTTCGGCGCACACGTGTGCGAAATCCCACGACAGGTGCAAGGCCACGCATGATCGCCCCCATCGTCGCGACGCGCCGCTCATACGGCAGCATCCGCATTGCGCCAATGACCCCTTTGAGGAACAAACTGGCGACATAGTATTTACCAAGCTCAAACCTGCTGAGCTCCGACTTTTCGACGGGCATTGAGGCGTCTCACCGCGTGTTGCGAATTGCTGAACCAGACATATAGCCCGACGCGCGCAACCTCAAGCGCCCACTTTCGGGGTGAGTTCTGAGCTTACAAAGCAAGCGACGAATCCCACTAAACCACTGTAGCCAAGTTTAATTTTCCTCGTCGTCGTTATCCGTTTCAATCAAGGAAATTGTCCCCTCGTCAACCATATCTCGAATGGCACCTACGATCTGTGTCATCGCATCTTCTGCTTCTGATTGCTTGACACGACCGCGCTCAGCGATTTCTTCCCGAATGTTGTCGGCCATGCGCGAGGACATGCTGGATAGCAAAAACTCGACCGATATCTTGTCATCATCCGCCGCGGCCCCGGCCAAAGCGGTCATCAGAACGGGTTGATCCACCTCTCTGAGAATCGCGGGCACGTCGCGGGCCACGATGCGGCTTGAGATATGAGAAAATGTGAAGATCGACTGCCGCACGACACTGGCGAATTCTGAATCTTCTTCATCCAACGCTGTCAGCAGACCATCGCGGGTTGTTGAGGCGGATTGATTAAGGATCGCCCCGACGCGAGCCCCAGGGCCATCGGTAAACGCCTGCGCTGGCCGCTGATCCAGCTGTGCTGCCAGCGACCAGCCGATACGTTCGACAGCTTCGGGCGTCACATTGGTTGTTTTGGCAACGGCGTACGTAATCCGACGGGCGACCGGCCCGGGCAGAAGGCCAAGCAATTTGGCGGCCTTCGCAGTCTCCAGTTTGGACAATATCACGGCCGCGACTTCGGTGCTTTCGGCCTGTGCCATGGCCGCCAGATCCTCGGCCGGGATCTCGCGGAGGCGCTGCCACGGGTCACCGATCTGGCGCACTCCCGCAACTTTGCGCAATCGGGCGGCGGTCGCCGGAGCGATCTTGCCATTGATCGCGTCCAAAGCGCCGGCAAGCCCATGCGGAAACGACAGACCAATGTTATCCAAGGCATCTCCGAACTCTTGGGCCACCGAGTCCAAGGTGACGCGGTCCACAAGGCCCATCTCGCCCAATTGGTGTGTCAGCTTTTCCTGCAAATCGTCGGGCAGATCTTCCAATGGGATATCTGCGCCCTCGTTCAACAAAAGCCGCACAACAATTGCCGCCTTTTGCCGGGCGTTGAGCGTGCGGGGAACAACCTGGGCTGCGGTGCCATCCCCATCGACGGCCGGAGGTTTTGCCCCCGGCGCCATTTGTACCAATGCGTTTGTGTCCTGCATCTGCCTGCGGTGCCAATATGAGTTCCACAGGCAGAATACGGAGAGTCGGGTAAAGAAAGGCTAAAGCTTAGTAGCTGTATGTCAGCCCGGTCCGGATCGCTTCGCGCAGAGACGCTTCGGCCCAGCTTCCTTCGCCACCACGCGCTTTGATTTCGCGCCACTGTTCAATCGCAAGTTCGGTTTTGCCTTCTGAAACAAAGCCCTGCCCCATATAACTGCGGGCAAGGATGTTGTCTGGATTGGTCGTGATGGCATTTTCGTAGAATGCGTTGGCCAGTTCCAGTTCGCCCATCTTACGGTAGGTGAAACCCCAATACGTCAGGACGCGATCGTCGTCCTGGTCCATGACCCGCAGAATGTCCTGGGCGTTTACGTACTGACCGTCATAGGCGAGTTCGCGCACTGCATCGTACAGTTGATCTTCGGTGAAATTGCTTTTGTTCGGCTTGACACACCGGCCTGCCGCTTCGTCGAAGACGCGTCCAAACAGGCATTTCTTGGTTGTGTTGGTCGGTTTTGGTGGGTTGCTGTCGCCACCTGCGGCGTGAACAACTGGGGCAAAGGCAAAGGCTTGAAGTGCAATTGCTGAAACTAATACGAGGCGCATTTTCCTACTCCGTTCTCGGGGCTGCTTTAGAAATCATAGTGTGATCATCTAAAAAGCTAACACCGGATCGGTGGATTCTATTCACAATGCGGACAAAAAAATGTCAGCTATTGACGGTTTTTTGACAGCTTTGGGATTCACTGTCCCACGAAGCGCCCGGAGCGCAGGATTGCGTTTGCTTGGAATGGCCACTGCAGGCGAGGCTGGCGGACGCCAAGCACACAAGCGCGAATGAGCACAATATGGTTCGGACCATGGTGGTTCTCCCTCAAGGAAAATGCCGGTTGAGGGTAACGCACTTCTGCCGACCTGGCAAAAGATCAGGGCCCGGACAGCATTCGGACGCGACAGGACGCTTAAAAAGGGTGCCTATTCGCCGAATACACGTGCGAAGATCGTGTCGACATGTTTGGTGTGATAGCCGAGGTCGAATTTTTCTTCGATTTCCTCGGGGCTCAGCGCAGCGGTCACGTCCGCATCACCCAGAAGCTCGGTTTTGAAATCCTTGCCTTCTTCCCAAACTTTCATCGCGTTGCGCTGAACCAGACGATAGGCGCCTTCGCGGCTGACGCCCGCTTGGGTCAGGGCCAGCAGCACACGCTGGCTCATGACCAGACCGCGGAACTTGTTCATGTTAGCCAACATGTTGTCGGGGTAGACGACCAGCTTGTCGATGACACTAGTGAGTCGCGACAGGGCGAAATCCAGCGTGACGGTCGCGTCAGGGCCGATGTTGCGCTCGACTGACGAATGCGAAATGTCCCGCTCGTGCCAGAGAGCCACGTTCTCCATCGCAGGCACGACGGCCATGCGCACCAGACGGGCCAGGCCGGTCAGGTTTTCGGTCAGAACCGGGTTACGCTTATGCGGCATTGCGGACGAGCCCTTTTGACCTTTTGAGAAGAACTCTTCGGCCTCCAGAACCTCGGTCCGCTGCATGTGGCGGATTTCGGTGGCGACGTTTTCGATGCTGCTGGCGATAACGCCCAACGTCGCAAAGAAGGCGGCATGCCGGTCGCGCGGGATGACCTGCGTGCTGATTGGCTCGGGCACCAGCCCCAGTTGATCACAGACATGTTCTTCGACGCGCGGATCGATATTGGCGAAGGTGCCGACCGCACCGCTGATCGCACCAGTTGCAATTTCGGAGCGGGCGTCGCGCATGCGGGACAGGTTGCGATCCATCTCGGCGTAAAAGCGGGCGAACGTAAGCCCCATGGTGGTGGGTTCGGCGTGGATACCATGGCTTCGGCCGATGCGTATCGTTTCTTTGTGTTCGATTGCGCGGCGCTTCAGAGCAGCCAGCAGACCTTCGAGATCGGCGATCAGAATGTCAGCGGCGCGGGTCAGTTGCACGTTGAAGCAGGTGTCCAACACGTCCGAGCTGGTCATGCCCTGGTGAACGAAACGTGCCTCGTCGCTGCCCACATGCTCGGCCAGATGCGTCAGGAAGGCGATGACGTCGTGTTTGGTGACGGCCTCAATCTCGTCGATACGCGCCACGTCGAATTCCACGTCCTTGGCCTTCCACACGGCATCGGCATTTTCGCGCGGGATGACACCCAGATCCGCCATCGCATCGCAGGCATGGGCCTCAATCTCGTACCAGATGCGGAACTTGGTCGCGGGCGACCAGATGGCGACCATGTCGGGGCGGGAATAACGTGGAATCATTGGCAGCGGCACCTTTTTGTGATTTGGCATGAGGCGATGGCGCGGGGTTTAAACGCACGCGCTCAAGGGAACAAGGCGCGAGTTCACGAATGAGACGGTTTGCCCTGATTTTGGCGATCTGGCCCGGATTTCTGGCTGCGGAAGAGTTTCGCAAACTGTCCGGCGATGAGATCCTTGAGGCACTGTCCGGCCACAAGCTTACCTACGGCGAGGGTATCTGGCAGACCTTCGACGACACTATGCTGACGCAGTACTATTCGGGACGTCCCAGCTCGGGCCGGTGGGCTGTGCGCGAGGATCGCTACTGCTCGTTCTGGCCGCCTTCGGATCTTTGGGCCTGCTACGACGTTCAGAAAAGCGGAGATACCATACGTTTCGTTGATGATGCCGGCGCGACAACTGACGGAACCTACGACAAGTGAGCCTGCCAAGCCGAATGTCTGATTTCGAAGAGCGTTGGAACCTGACACGCACCATTCGGGACGCAAGGGCTGGGCAGATCGTGCAGGCTATAGGTCAGGCAGATCTGCGCCAGACAGATGGTGGATTGATCTATGATGAACAGGTGAAGCTGCGCATTCCGGGACAGCCGGAAATGACCGGCACACGTCGATACCTATGGCGTGACGGGGGCGATCAAATCGAAATTCACTTTGACGACGGTCGGTATTTCCATGCGCTGAAGCTGGGCGTGGCAACGGCCGAAGATCACCATGATTGCCCGCCCGACAGCTACGATGCGGCCTACGATTTCTCGACATGGCCGCGTTGGAATGTGCGCTGGACCGTGTCCGGGCCGCGAAAATCCTACGAAATGCACACGGAATATATGCTGCGATAGCGTAATCATCTTGCAGATGCGGCGCGGGCAGGGCATTCCTGTCGCAGAATCTCGGTCCGTTTAGGGAGAAATAACATGAATGCAAACGTACTGGCCAACGCATTTGGCCCGCGTGAAGGAACGGCGCTGCGCGTCAAACAGGTGGTTCTGGTTGCACTGGGCATTGTCGCTCTGGCCGTAGCTGCCAAAATCAAAGTGCCGATGTGGCCGGTTCCGATTACGATGGGCACCTTTGCCGTTTTGACCATCGGTACCGCTTATGGTGCACGTCTGGGTCTGGTCACCATGATGGGTTACCTTCTGATCGGCGCGCTTGGCTTTGACGTCTTTGCAGGCTCATCAGCTGAGAAGTTTGGCCTGACCTATATGATGGGTGGCACGGGCGGCTATCTGGTCGGCTACGTGCTGGCAACCGTAATGCTGGGCGCATTGGCCGCGCGCGGTTGGGACCGCTCGGTCGGTAAGATGGCACTGGCGCTGGTGCTGGCGAACGTACTGATCTACGTACCTGGCCTCTTGTGGCTGGGTCAGCTGTACGGCTGGGACAAGCCGATCCTGGAATGGGGTCTGACGCCGTTCCTCGTCGGTGATGCGATCAAGCTGGGCCTTGCTGCACTGCTGATCCCGGGTTTGTGGAAATTGGTAGGTAACGCCCGCACATAATCCCTGATTTTTGCAAAAACAAACCCGCGCCTGGAGTGATCCAGGTGCGGGTTTTTCTTTGCGCTGGACGCTGTGTTGGCATGGGCCGCGCTTGTGGATCGATACCGCCGCCGCTCCGTTGATCGTCGCCCTGAGCACGAGAAATCTTCTTGAAACGCAAACAGTGGTCCGCTCAGGGGAGTAGTTCGGTTGTAATATGCGCAGACCCTTCCAGCGTTCGGTGTACAGGACATTTGTCCGCAATCTCTAACAGGCGTGCGCGCTGTTCCTGATCCAGTGGCCCGGTCAGCCGAATTTTGCGGCGGAACTGGTCGACTTTGCCTTCATTTGCCAGTCCGGCATCCTGTGCATGAACTTTGTCATGACACACATCGACGCTCACGCTGTTCAGAGGCCAGCGCTTGCGGCGGGCATACATGCGGATGGTCATCGAGGTGCAGGCTCCCAGTCCGGCCGAGACAAAGCCATAGGGGGACATGCCCCGGTCCGTTCCGCCATAAGACACGGGTTCATCTGCGACTGCGTGATGGCTCGGGCCAGCTTGGATGTCCTGTAAGAAGCCGGTTGGGTCTGCTTCGGTGACCCGCACGACCCCTTCTGGTGCGCCCGGCGGCGGGGCAGGTGGCGACAGGCTTACGTAACGCGACACCCACGCAGTGATGACATCTGCCGCATACTCTGCGTCAGCGGCACGCGTAATCAGGTGATCGGCGTCATCGAGGGTGACGAAGCTTTTGGGATGTTTCGCGGCCATAAAAATCGCAGCGGCATTGTCGATACTTACGGTTTCATCGCGCGGGGCGTGTAAGACCAGCAATGCGGCTTTGAGATCCTCGATTGCGGGTGTCAATGCGGCCTCTGAGATATCATCTACAAACGCCTTGCCAATTCGGAAAGGACGCCCGCCAAGTGCAACCTCGGCGCTGCCTTCCTTTTGAATTTGCGGCAACGCTGCTTCGAAATGATGGGACACATGACCTGGATCAGCTGGTGCACCCAAGGTTACGACGGCTTTGATCGACGGTATGCCGGCCCGCGCTCGCAAGACAGCAGCGCCGCCCAGAGAATGACCGATCAAAAGGGCAGGGGCCATGTTTCGCCCTGCCAAAAACTGAGCTGCTGAAATCAGGTCTTCGACGTTTGATGTGAAAGTCGTGTTCGCAAACTCGCCTCCGGAATGGCCGAGTCCGGTGAAATCGAACCGTAATACAGCTATACCCATGGCCGCCAACCGTGCAGAGATACGCCGCGCGGCGGGGATGTCTTTGGAACAGGTAAAGCAATGTGCAAACAAAGCTGTGGCCAGCACGGGTCCGTCGGGCAGGTCAAGGCGCGCGGCCAGCTGGCTGCCGTCATGTCCGGCAAAAGTAATGCGTTCCGTGGGCATAGCGGCTCCTTGGTTTGCTGGGGGAAGCACGCTCAATACTGTGGGCTACCCCGGCGTGTCACAACCCTTATGTCAAAGGCGTAACGGGAAGGTGAGGAGTGTGAAGGTAATTTTGGTTGGGACTTGGAAACTGCGTAACAGTAAAGCTTAGCCTCGTCCGTTGCCAAAAGCCGCTTCATGATAAATATCACAAAATATGATGCTTTCTCTAACAAACATTCGTTTCACTAATTTAACGCCCGAACCCATCTTGGCTTTGTAGTCGATTTACTTAGGAGGCTCAGATGACACATACAGCTTTAGCGCCCCAAGCGTCTCGGATGCGTCTTGGAACATTGATCGCGATATTGATGACGGGCGCATTGGGATTTGCCCTTGGTCAGGCTTGGCCTGTCGCTGATTCCAACACGACGAGCCAGACAAGCGTGGACATCGAAGACTGGCATGGCAATGTCCGGCGGTCTAACTGGCCGAATTGAGGTGTCCGCCTTACTCAAGACCCATTAGTTGGGCGTCAAACGGATACTTGGACAGGTTCTCATAGCCATCCTCGGTAATGAGGACCTGATCTTCCAGTTTGATCGAAAAGTCCCCTCCGACCTCGCCAACAGCAGCCTCGACGCACAACACCATCCCCGGCACCAACGGATAATCATAGGCACCAGCGACTGCCTTGTCGGGGTAAGCCACCAACGGCCATTCATCGCACAGGCCTACACCGTGCATCAGGCAACCGTATTTCTGTGCCTGAAACTTGTCGTCAAGTTTGTGCGTATTCGCCGTCAGTTCGGGGATCATCACGCCGGGTTTCAACATCTCCATATTGGTCATGATGTGTTCATGTGCATGTTGCATGGCGTAGATCATGTCTGGGCGGGGCTTTCGGTCTCCAATCCACCACGTGCGGGAAATGTCGACGCAAATTCCATACGAGCCGATAAGGTCCGTATCAAACGCAATGATTTCATTTTGCTGGGTGATCCGTGGGCCGCATTCCTGAAACCATGGGTTTGTGCGCTGGCCCGAGGATAGCAACCGGGTTTCTATCCATTCGCCGCCACGACGGATGTTTTCGGAATGCAAAATCGCCCAAATGTCGTCTTCGGAAGTTCTACCGTCTCCGACATTGGCGCGTGCGAATCTCTCCATTTCGGCCACCGCAGTTTCACAGGCGTTGCTGGCGCAGCGCATTGCCAGAATTTCGTCCTGACCTTTCACGGCGCGTGTCTTCTCGGTAACTTCTTCGCCTTCCATGATTTCAAAGCCTTGCGACTCGAGCGCGCGCAACCCGTGCAGCATGATCTTGTCCACCGCCAGCCGTTTGTTGCCTCCGCCATGCGTATCGATCAGTGCACGCACCTCGTTCGCGAATACATCGGCCGCTACATCCGTTTTGTCGCCCCGGTCGAAATAGAAAAGATCAGCGCCCGAGCGTTGCTCGCGCACCAGAGGGTTGAATGTGGAAAGGAACGGAGACTTTTTGTAGTCCCAGATCACCATATAGCCATCGGCGCACAACAGCACCGCCCGGAATGGGTTATGGGTATTCCATAGCTGCATATTGGTGCTGTCTGTGGCGTATCTGATGTTCAAGGGATCAAACATCAGCAACCCGCCATAGCCGCGATCAACCACGGCTTGTGTCAACCGTTTCCAACGGTATTCCCGCATCCGTTCAAGGTTGGGAAGCACCAGCCCGGCAGCCGCCCATTCATCAAAGGCCAGTTGAGGCGGCCCGATTTCGATCCGGTCGTTATCATTGGGAGTGCCATCACCCAATGTGTCGCCTTGGGTTGGATCAATCTTGCGGGTATCCCGATAGTGATGGTTCACAGCTAGCCTCCCTGCTTGCTGGTCAAGCCTGCGGATTCATCAATACCCCGTCTGAGAAAAATGCGACGATCTGGTTGTCGCTTTTTGACCGACACCAAGCTCAGCACATGGTAAATCAGGTCTATGGCTATCATTTTGCAGGAAAAAATCCCCTACGACCCGTTCAGTCCGCGTGCCTTGCCGGGCGTTCAACCGGCCCAAATGGAAACGTGGCTGCATCAGGATGATGCCTTTGCGGCGCAGATGCAGCGGCGAGCAGCATTACTGGATGAACGGCGCGACGAAGTTCTGGCGTTGAGACGAGAAGCAGAACCCGCAGCGCGGGAGCTTTTGGATCTGGTTTTGACCCAAGCCTATCCGGGGGCCATCGATCATGCACAGCGACCAGATGGGGTGACGGTTCGTATCGATCGGACTGAGCCTTTGGAAACGCTCTGCAGATTGGTGCAGGAGGATTTCTGTATTCTGCAAAAGCAGGGTGATGAACATGTTTTGACAGGGGCGATCCTCTGCTTTCCAGCCAGTTGGCGATTGTCGGAGAAGTTTATGCGACCGCTTGTTGATATTCATGTGCCGGTCGCCAGCTATGATGGTGATATTGCCCGGCGGGTACAGCGACTGTTTGACGGTATTCGGCCGGATCGGCCGCTCTGGCGGTTCAATGTTTTATGGTATGAGGACCCTGAACTTTTTCAGCCCCGTAGTGCCAGTGAGCCGCGCAAAACTCGCGACCGTGCCACCAAATCTTACCTGCGCAGCGAGCGGCAGACATCGCTGCGCCTGCCAGAAACAGGCGCAGTTGTGTTTTCGATCCATACTTATGTTCTGGCCGCTGACAGCCTGCCAGAAATGGAAAACCCCGCCTGACGGCGGGGTCTCCTAGGAGGGTCTTGGGTAGTTTGCTTACATGCCCAGCACAACGGCAACATCGGCAAACGCATTGCTGGCGTTCAATGCGACGATGGCGACCGTAAAGACCAGGACTTGAGTGTTGAGGCGGAAATCTTCGCCGCGGATCAGATTGACTGCGGCCATGGACATTGCGATCGGGGTCGACACGCTGGCAATAACACCTGTCACGCACCAGCTGCTTAGCCGCAACACATCGCTTGGCCGTTCGGGATCATCTTCCTCGGTCGTGGCGTGGGTGTCGACTGCGGAAGGCTCCTGCTCTTCCGTCCGGAAGGCGATACTCAGAAGTTGCTCGTCAGACAATTGAATAGGTCGAGGTGCTGTTTCCGGGGAATCGGTTTCTTCAATATCAGGGTCAGCGATGTCCAATCCGGCGAACTGACCTGTCACCGACCTAAAGATCTGCTTTCTGTCACGCTGTCGGCTTGGAGCCAGGGTGTCAAACGCGCTCATGAACTGTTCGATGGTCAGAACGGTGTGAGGCGACAGCCACTCGACACGTCGGGTCGAACAGATATCAACCATACGGTAGAGGATGACCACGAGCATCAGTTCGGACACTTCGGCGTCGTCCATAAGCGGGGATACGGGCGTAACCGTGATAGCCATCCTGTTTCGGGGGCTTGAGACATACGGTCTTACGATTGTCTTCAATCCTGCGGCACGGTCCATACGCTCATAACGGTCTTCTTCGTCACCGGTATCAGTATCCAGGGACAAACGCACCATATACTGGCTGGATACGATGCTGGCCTCTGTTTCGCTCAGCAACGCTTTACGCTCGACCAGATGGCCGTAATCTTCCAGCGTTGCGGCGACGATTGTGCCGAACCGCTCGATCGCGCCTTCAGTGTCGCCGTCGAATTGCAGGCCGCCATGGTAGCTGTTCTTCCGAGCCACTGCTTTGTCCCTTATCGCATTTCGTCTGGAAGATCATTCTAACGGTCGATCTGGGGGAGAATTTGGCAATAAATGCAAAAAAACAAAAAATACAAAGATTGATTACGCTTTGGAAACCATGAAACTAAGGGCTTTGTTCGCCACTATGGCGAGAATGTGGCTGAATTGAGTTTTTGGGCGCTCAGAACCACGGCGCGTTCACCCGTCGATTCGGGCGGCCATAATCGCGATGGATTGCTGGTAAACCGTCGCCGCATTCCACTGCTGAATCACCGCGAAATTCGGCTGCCCCTGCTGATAGCCACGACCGGGTTTCCAGCCCTTCTTACGCAGGAAATTCGCGGTCGAGGCCAGCGCGTCGGTCATGTTGAAAAAGTCCACCTGCCGGTCGCCGGTGGCATCGACTCCATACGTAAGTGCGTTGCCGGGCAGGAATTGTGTATGGCCCAGCTCGCCATGTTTTGCCCCCTTTGTTGCCATTGTGATGCTGCCCTGATCGACCAGCTTTAAGGCACCAATCGCGTGCGGAACAAAGAACTCGGATCGGCGACAATCATAGGCCAGAGTGGTTATTGCTGACACAACCTGACTATCTCCCATGAAGTTCCCAAAGCCGGTTTCCATGCCGTGAATGGCAATCAGCACGCCCGCGGGGACGCCATATTGCCGTTCAAGAGCTGCGTAGAATTGCGGGTTCCGAGCTTTGCGTTTGCGCCCTTGCGCTACGATAGTATTGGCCCCACGCACTTGCATGAACTTGTCCAGCGAGTACTTGAAGCTTTTTTGATTGCGGTCGGCAGCAATCGTGCGTGTTGCGTACTGGGTTTGCGCAAGAGCCTGCAGTCCTTTCTTTTTCACACCCGATCTGCGCGCTTGCTTGGCGAAATCGGCTTTCCACGCCTCGAAGCCAGCGCTGGTATTGCCGCAAGGGGCAGCCAGCGCGCCCAATGGCAGTACAAGTGCACAGGCAATGAGAGAGGCGAAACGTAGCATGAGCATTTTCCTTTTGAGCATCGAGCCCAGATCAACTGGCCGGTTTGCATCCAGCCGACGCAGCCCGGTACGGATTGATAACTTTACAATCCACGCTGCAAATCATCTGCCGTTAGAACAGGTTGAATTTCGATCGAAGCGTCAAGGGCCGCAAATAGCGGTTCGTTGATTACGGGCATGCGGGCTTGGTCGTTTTCTTCGAAGATAACGATGCCCATCCGTTTGCCGCCCTCTAGCGCAAAATAGGCCGCTTCCGCGTTAACATCTTTAACCAAGGCGGCAATCGCCTGCCCAAGGGTTCCGTCTTTTTCGGCTTGGTTGCCCTTTTCGACCGGGATTGTGAATTTTAACATCAGGCGCATGGAACTCTCCCAGAGTTTCGATCGCGGTTTCTCGGGTAAAGGCTCCGACGTTCGGGCGTGCCAGTCAAGGTGATTGCTTTCGACTTGTTATCAAACGGAAAAAGGGCGCCGAACCAACGGCGCCCATTCAAGTCTTCAAAAGCCTATTGCTTAGCAGCTGTAGTACATTCCGTATTCTACAGGGTGCGGTGTGTGCTCGTAGGTTTCGACTTCTTCCATCTTCAATGCGATGTAGCCGTCGATCTGATCTTTGGTGAACACGTCGCCTTGCAGCAAGAAGTCGTGATCGGATGCCAGAGCTTCCAGAGCTTCGCGCAGGCTGCCGCAAACGGTTGGGATGTCGGCCAATTCCTCGGCGGGCAGATCGTAGAGATTCTTGTCCATGGCTTCGCCCGGATCGATCTTGTTCTTGATACCGTCCAGACCGGCCATTAGCAGAGCAGCAAACGCAAGGTAAGGGTTCGCGGCCGGATCGGGGAAACGGGCCTCGACGCGCTTGGCCTTGGGGCTTTCGGTCCATGGAATACGGACACAACCCGACCGGTTACGGGCCGAGTAGGCGCGCAGAACGGGGGCCTCGAAGCCAGGGATCAAGCGCTTGTAGCTGTTGGTCGATGGATTGGTGAAGGCATTCAGGGTCTTGGCGTGTTTCAGAACACCACCGATGAACCACAGGGCTTCATCCGACAGATCAGCGTATTTGTCGCCCGCAAACAGCGGCTTGCCTTCCTTCCAAATCGACATGTTGACGTGCATGCCGGTGCCGTTGTCACCTGCGATCGGCTTTGGCATGAAGGTGGCCGATTTGCCGTAAGCATGCGCGACGTTATGGATGACGTACTTGTACTTCTGCAGCTCATCGGCCTGTTTGGTCAGACTGTCAAAGATCAGACCCAGCTCGTGCTGGCACGAGGCGACCTCGTGGTGGTGTTTGTCAACCTTCATGCCCAGGCGCTTCATGGTTGACAGCATTTCTGAACGCAGGTCTTGCGCTTCGTCGATCGGGTTGACCGGGAAGTAACCGCCCTTGACGCCCGGACGGTGACCCATGTTGCCCATCTCGTATTCGGTGTCGGTGTTCCACGATGCGTCTGTTGCATCAACTTCGTAGGATACCTTGTTGATACTGTTCGAGAAACGGACGTCGTCGAACAGGAAGAATTCTGCTTCAGGACCAAAGTATGCTGCGTCGCCGATACCCGAGGACTTCAGGTATGCCTCGGCTTTCTGTGCGGTACCGCGCGGGTCACGTTCGTAGGCTTCGCCGGTGTCGGGTTCGACGACCGAGCAATGCACGCAGATGGTCTTTTCTGCATAAAACGGATCGACATAGGCGCTGTCCGTATCGACCATCAGCTTCATGTCGGATGCTTCGATCGACTTCCAGCCGGCGATGGACGAGCCATCGAACATGAAGCCTTCTTCCAGAAAATCCTCGTCAACCTGATCGGCCATCAGGGTCACGTGCTGCAGCTTGCCGCGCGGGTCGGTGAAACGAACGTCGACATATTCTGCGCCTTCGTCCTTGATCAGCTGAAGAACTGCGTCCTTGCTCATTCTCTTGGTTCCTCTGATTTGAGATTGTTCGATTACAGCGCGTCCGAGCCGGTCTCACCGGTGCGGATACGGATGGCTTGTTCAACGGGCGAGACAAAAATCTTGCCGTCACCGATTTTGTCTGTTTTGGCCGCCGAGACAATTGCCTCGATTGCGGCATCCACCTGATCGTCGTCCAGAACGACTTCGACTTTTACTTTGGGCAGGAAGTCGACCACGTATTCTGCACCGCGATACAACTCGGTGTGGCCTTTTTGACGACCGAAGCCCTTGACTTCGATCACGCTGAGGCCCTGGACACCAACGTCCTGCAATGCCTCTTTCACTTCGTCCAGTTTGAACGGCTTGATGATCGCTTCGATCTTTTTCATCCCGGCTCACCTCGCATGGTTGTCAGAATGGCAGTGATCACGTCTAAGATCGTGCAGCAATGCGATTGCCGAATTGATCAGCGGTGGAAGTACTGAAATCAATCGGCAGGTGAAATTTTAGTCGGTTTGCACAAAAAGTAATCGAAATTGAATCGGGTTAGGGTTTGAGATGACAGAATTGCTGACAGCGGCGCAGATGCGGGCGATTGAGCAGGCCGCAATCGGGTCCGGCCAGGTGACAGGTCTGGAACTGATGGAACGGGCCGGGCAGGGCGTTGTCGAAGCAATTTTCGAGGAATGGCCAGAGTTGGCAAAAACCTCCGGTAAGGCAGTTGTTTTGTGCGGACCGGGTAACAATGGCGGCGATGGGTTTGTCGTTGCGCGGTTGCTCAAGCAGTGGGGGTGGGAGGTTGAGGTCTTTCTGTTTGGAGACCCCGAGAAGCTGCCACCGGATGCACGGACGAACTACGAGCTTTGGTGTCAATTGGGGGCGGTCGCACCCGTACGCGAGGGATTTTGGTTGCCAAACTGTGACTTGCACATCGATGCATTGTTTGGAACCGGCCTGACACGCCCAATTCCCAAGAGTGCCTCATACTCGCTCTCATATCTTCACAAGCGCCATCCGCATTTTGTTGCAGTCGCTGTGGATGTACCGTCTGGATTATGCTCGGATAGCGGACAACCGTTAGGGGTTTCCGGCAAAGCCGACCTGACCGTCTCATTTCACCGGTCGAAACTCGGTCACTACCTTTCGGATGGCTCTGAAAGATCAGGAAAAGTCGTGGTCAAGGATATTGGTTTGCCTGTAAAAGCCTTTCCAACGTTTGCGGACGTTGTCGGGTATGTGAACGATCCAGAACGAAAACCACAAACTGGAGAAGAGATTAGGGAGGAAGCTGAAAAATCTGCGGCCGAAGATCGAGCAGTCGTAACGCTTGCCAACCCTATCAATCGATTTGACAAACTCTTGGGGGGCAACAAATACACAAACGGCCACGCTCTGATCCTCTCTGGTAATCCTGGAAAAACCGGTGCTGCGCGGCTGGCCGCGCGCGGGGCTCTGCGCATCGGGGCGGGGTTGGTAACTTTGGGCGTACCCCCGAACGCGCAGACGGAAGTCGCGGCGCAGGTGACGGCCATCATGTTGCGGCAGGTCGAAGGGTCTGACGCGTTGTCGGCTGTATTGCAAGATGAACGACTGAACGCCCTCTGCCTTGGTCCCGCTCTGGGGGTAGAACGTGCGCGCGAACTCGTGCCAGTAGCTTTGGAAACTGGGCGCGCGACGGTTCTGGACGCGGATGCGTTGACCGCTTTTGCGGATTACCCTGCGGAGCTGTTTGCCCAACTACACGAGAATTGCGTGTTGACCCCACACGGCGGTGAATTCGCGCGGCTGTTCCCCGATATCTCAGAGAAGTTGCTTGCAACTCCGACCAAGGGTCCGGCCTATTCCAAGGTTGATGCCACGCGAGAGGCTGCTGTGCGGGCAGGGTGTGTGATCCTGTTCAAAGGGCCGGATACTATCATTGCCGCACCGGACGGGCGGTGCGTGATCAATTCGGCACATTATGACCGGGCTGCACCTTGGCTGGCGACGGCAGGGTCGGGCGACGTGTTGGCAGGGTTCATCACCGGCTTGCTGGCGCGCGGGTTCGCACCGATGCAGGCTGCCGAAACGGGTGCTTGGTTACATGTCGAATGCGCTCGGCTTTTTGGTCCGGGTCTCATTGCGGAAGATATACCGGAACAACTCCCAGAGGTTTTCAAGCAGTTAAGTACCTGAACGCGTTGAGCAAGAAACGTCTGGGCTTCAACCCGTTGAACAGAAAGCGACACCTATGTGCGTTACTGCATAGCAGGTGTTCACCAGTTATCTCGGTCGACGGCACAATTTGTTTGTCCGACTCTGCGCCGACTCGTGTATGATGTTATAAGTACCTGTAAGTGAAATCATTTTTCCAAAGCTTGCGCGTTCTTTTGTTGCGAAAATACAATGCTAGCTTAGAACGGATCAGCGACCACTGGAACGCTCGCGATCTATAATCATCTGAGCAGTACCGGAAATCGGAATCTTTCAAGGTGAGTGAAATGACCTTCAATCTAAAACTCTCGTCCATAACCGCAGTATTGGCCGCTACAACGGCACTTCCCGCCGCGGCCGAGCTGAAATATGAAAACAATAGTGGTGGCTACGTCCTGTTATACGGCCAGCTCAACCCTGCAATCATATCCGTCGACGACGGGCAGCAGACAGAAACCCGTTTGTTGGACAATGCCATTTCGAACAGCCGCGTTGGTTTGCGCCTGTTGCAACCGTTTGGCAGCAATGAGTTTACATTCCGTTTTGAAACAGCGCTTGGGTTGCCAAGCTCGTCCGAATGGAACCAATTGGGAACCGACTTTAGCGGTTGGACGCGTTCGGATATTCGGCATGTGGATTTCGGTCTGAAAGGCAGTTGGGGTAAAGTTTCGGCTGGCCAGGGCAGCATGGTGTCGGATGGGGCGGCCGAGACCGACCTGTCTTATGTTGGAACGGCGCTGTATTCATTTACCAACGATGAAAACTCGGGCTTTTTCTACCGCGGAACGGACGGTGTTTTGAGTGACATCACAGTCGGCGATTCCAGCGATAACTTTGACGGCTCGCGCCGTGGTCGTGTGCGGTATGACACGCCAGACTTAAATGGGTTCTCAGCTGGCATCGCCTATGGTCAGAATATCTTGTCCAGCAGTGATGACGATGACTACTATGACGTCGGCGTCGGCTATGAGACCACGTTTGCTGGAGGTATCGAATTCGCGGCATCGCTTGCTTACGCAGTTCGCTCGCGTGACGATAACTCCGGGGATCGCAAGGACACCATCGGGTCAGCTTCGGTGCTGATGCCCAGCGGGTTAAGCTTTACCTTTGCGGCAGGCACCCGTGATGAGGAAGAGGTCGGCGTTTCTGACCCGAGTTTCTGGTATGGCAAGATTGCTTACGAAGGCGATTGGGTGTCTTGGGGCAAAACCGGGGTTGGTGTCGACTATTACGATGGCTCCGACTTTGAAAGCGACGGCTCCAGCACCAAGTCCTGGGGCGTCGCGGTTGTTCAGCGGATCGACAGCATCAACACCGATGCCTACCTGAAGTACCGGACTCATGATTTTGATGACGGTACGTCTTTCGACAAGAACGAGGCCTGGGTTTTGGGCGCGCGCTGGAGGTTCTGATCCTGGCTGGGATTGCATAGACACGCCCCGGCCAGTTCCGGGGCGTTTTTTTGTCTGACACCCCACTAAAACAGGGCGGATTGGCCAGTTGCCCCTTGCACGTAGACGGCAGGACAAATAGAAGGCGTCAAATTTGCCTGGCGCGCCGTTTTGCGCGCCCCGAATCCTATGGGGACTACCATAATGCAGGTTACCGAGACGCTGAACGAAGGTCTGAAACGCGGCTATAACATCACCGTATCTGCGGCCGAGCTGGACAATAAGGTCAACGAGAAACTGACCGAA
Source organism: uncultured Ruegeria sp. (assembly GCF_947504215.1). GTDB lineage: Bacteria > Pseudomonadota > Alphaproteobacteria > Rhodobacterales > Rhodobacteraceae > Ruegeria. The sequence continues at coordinate 183,314 of NZ_CANNGO010000002.1, forward strand.
GCACAGCCTGAAGTCGAGATGAAGGGTTTTCGCAAAGGCAAGGTGCCGATGGCGCTGCTGAAAAAGCAGTTTGGCCAGCGTCTTCTGGGCGAAGCGATGCAGGAAACCATCGACGGTGCCATGAACCAGCATTTCGAAGACAGCGGCGAACGTCCGGCCCTGCAGCCCGAGGTCAAGATGACCAATGAGGACTGGAAAGAAGGCGATGACGTTGAGGTCGCGATGTCCTACGAGGCGCTGCCCGAGATCCCTGAAGTTGACCTGAAATCGGTCGAGTTGGAAAAGCTGGTGGTCAAAGCCGACGACGCAGCCGTTGAAGAAGCGCTGAACAACCTGGCCGAAACTGCTCAGGATTTCAAAGCGCGCCGCAAGGGCTCGAAAGCCAAGGACGGCGACCAGATCGTGTTTGACTTTGTTGGTAAGGTCGACGGCGAAGAATTCGAAGGTGGATCGGCCGAAGATTACCCGCTGGTTCTCGGCTCGAACAGCTTTATCCCTGGTTTCGAAGAGCAGCTGGTTGGTGTGAAAGCCGAGGAAGAAAAAGACGTTAACGTATCCTTCCCCGAGGATTATCAGGCCGAGCATCTGGCTGGTAAAGACGCCGTATTCAGCTGCACGATCAAAGAGGTCAAGGAGCCTGTCGCGGCAGAGCTGAATGACGAGTTGGCCAAGAAGTTTGGCGCTGAAGACCTTGATGGTCTGAAGGGGCAAATCTCGGAGCGGCTGGAAGCGGAATATGCAGGTGCGTCGCGCGCTGTCATGAAGCGCGCCTTGCTGGACGCGCTGGACACCAAAGTGTCCTTCGATCTGCCGCCCTCATTGGTCGAGGCGGAAGCCAAGCAAATCGCACATCAGCTCTGGCACGAGGAAAACCCCGAAGTTGAAGGCCATGATCACGATCCGATCGAGCCGACGGATGAGCACAACAAACTGGCAGAACGCCGTGTGCGTCTGGGTCTGCTGCTTGCTGAGTTGGGTCAGAAAGCAGAAGTTGAAGTGACCGATGCCGAGATGACCCAGGCGATCATGAACCAGGCCCGCCAGTACCCGGGCCAGGAACGTCAGTTCTTCGAGTTTGTCCAGCAGAACGCTCAAATGCAACAGCAGCTGCGTGCGCCAATCTTTGAAGACAAAGTTGTCGATTATGTCTTCGAACTGGCTCAGGTGGCTGACAAAGAAGTTAGCAAAGACGATCTGCAAAAAGCCGTTGAGGATTTGGAAGAGGAATAATCCTCTTCCTCCCCGTCAAGGGGCGCAAATAGAAGCGGAGCCGCCTGAAATTAGGCGACTCCGCATGGGTGGCTTTGTACTATGAGGTGAGGGGGTCAAGCCTCATGAGCAAAAGCACGGGGGGTCTTTAGCAGAGCGGTCTTTTGCTCTGGCGTGAATGTGTGAGACAGTGCCTCGATCAGCTTTAAGACATCTTGCCTTTCAGCTTCGTTTTTCGCCGCACTCATCTGCTCAACGAAATACTTCTCAAGGTCTGTTCGTGGTTTGTGGTCGTGGTTCGCAGGGCTAAGCTCTGCATCTTTCCGGCTTGCGAACAGCTCCAACGCCTGTTCTTCTTCGAGGAAGACATCGTGGTGAATGTCAGCGAAGTTTCTAACTCGTGAGATGCGTTCGTCTGAGCAATCTAGCAACGCGGCGAGCGCCGGGACTTTACCCATCTGCACTTTTTTCCCAACATAGTCGTAGGGTGCGTTGTCGGATCTTTTCAGAACGCGATCCATCACGGGATCAATCACGGTGATGATATCCTGAATGCCAGCATTCTTGGCATATTCCAGAGACCCAATCATTAGCTCGGATGTCGCATAAGCGACCGAGTTCTTGTCCTTGCCGCGGTTCAGGCGTTGGGTATCCACACAAAAGCGCGTCGATTCCCAGACGGTTGCGCTGCGCAATGGTGCTTCACCGTCCAGAATGGCGGAAAACACGTCGGACAACATGTGAGGTCCAGTGGTCTGTAGGGCACGCACGGCTGCGACGACATTCCCCCCGTCGTCGAGTCCGATTACATATGCCGGGTCCAGATGATCGAATTCGTCGATCTCTTTGCCATCTTCGATTTTGACGTCCCATCCCAGGCGCCCACCAAATACTCTTGCTCTCAACTCAAACATTTCGTCAAGAACCTCGCCAAACAGGTGTCTGTTCAGCCCATCAACTACGATGATCATTTCTTTCCCCCTTCGAGTGGTTGTTCGGTAAACTAGACGTTACCGTTTTGAAGGGGTTTTTCTATTGGGGGTTTCCCGTATTTAGGCGGAATTTAGAAATTTTTTAGGTTACCCTGGGGTAATCAGGCCAATTGCTATTGCGCGACCCACTGCTTGCGGGGTCGTCAAGGCACTTAGCTTCTCTCTGCTTGAACGCAGATGAACCTCTACCGTGCGGTGCGAAATCGACAGAATATCGCCGATATCCTGTTGCGACTTGCCAGCGGCCACCCATTGTAAAATCTCGGCTTCGCGGGTGGACAATGTCGGATGATAAAGCGCGCTCGTGAACTCATCAGAGGTAACAACGTTGTCGTGAATGTGCACAGCCATCGACTGCAGATCGCCTATGACGTGCGTGTACAGTTTACGCCATTCTTCCTTGCTGCAGTCACGTGTGGCGCTAAGTAATCCAATGTCACCATAAGGACCGCGCACCGGGATCGTTACACCTTGGCTCGGAAGGCCAAAATCATGTGCGTCCCTGAAAACACGCTGAAAATCGGGGCTGCGTTCCAGTCGGCTCCAGTCCACAGGGGCAATGCTGCGGCGGCTCATGTGAATGGTCGGGTCGATCATAATCAGACCTTGCGACTGGTAGTGATCTTTCCACTCATCACCATAGGTCACATACCCAGCCACGGTGCCCGCAGTTGGGTTCATGCCAGCATAGGCCGCATGATCCATATCGTGTTTTTCACAGATCTGTCGCAGAAACTCAGTATACCGAGTTTCTGAATCCGGTAGGGTGCTTAGATCGACAATTTCCATATGTTGCCTACCAGCTGCGGCCCATCCGGCAACCCGATGGTGTCGTCGAGCGTGCCATTACCTTAGAGTGGAACCCATTTACCTCACGGCGATGAGAACACCACACTTTTCAAAACATGACAAGGCGACGCACGATTTGTCTATGCATTTCGCCATACTGGATCAGGTAATTAGAGCATTTTTATCACTGTGTGGCCTTGGCTGCTGGTCAAATCCAGAGGTTTTGGGCTCAAAACGCTAAGGCGCAGGCCTCAAACCCGTTTCCACCAACATGCCGCGGGCCTTAGCTTCGGGATAGAATCCTTTCGCATAAAGAAAGATCGCCCGTTGTTGGTTTCCATCGGACAAAAGCCATGCGCCACGCAGGTATTTTCCCGCAAATTCCAGGTTTGTATCTGCATTCAGCAGGCCCTCGGCATTGCCTGAGTAGCCCATCGAGCGCGCAGTAGCAGGCAAAATCTGCAGCAGGCCATAATACGGGCGGTTGACGGCCCAAGGACGATGCGTGCTTTCACGGATCGCCAGTTTATGAACCAATTCGCGCGGCAACTCATAGTGATCGGCCCATTTGTTGATTGAGGCGCGCAATTCCGGAGTTTCATTTGGATAGAGTGGGGGATCAAACGTCTGCGGGTCCCCGCGAGACACTTCTGCCCCGCCACAGGCGGCCAAAGGGGCCATAAGCAAGATTGCCGTAAGATGGCGACGCGAGAATACTGCCATGTTGATCTCCAAGCTGCGCGAGATGATGATATGGATCGAATGTCAAACCGCAAGCTTATGGTCAAAATCTGGCCAAATGTTGCTCGTCCCGAATACTCATAAAAAAGGTCGCGCAAAAGCTGCGCGACCCTCAAATTCTAGAAGTCAGGGCGATTAGGCCTTGGCTTCGTCTTCTTCAGCCGGAGTTGCTTCGGGTGCCAGATCTTCGTCTTCCGATGCGGCCGAGCCGATATCGTCAAACAGTTCGGCGATCTCGAATTCAGCAGCAGCTTCTTCTTCAGCTGCCAGCTCCTGGATTGATTTTCCGGACGCTTGCAGTTCGGCTTCTTCTTGCGAACGGGCGACGTTCATGCTGATTTCGACTGTAACTTCGGGGTGCAGACGAACCGCGACAGTATGCAGACCCAGATCCTTGATCGGAGCAATCAGGGCGACCTGTTTTTTGTCGACGGAGAACCCTGCTTCGGTGGCGGCGTCGGCTGCATCACGCGGGGTGACCGAACCGTACAGAGCGCCGGAATCTGAAGCCGAGCGAATCACGATGAACTGCTGACCGTCCAGCTTTTCAGCCAGTGCATCAGCTTCTTTCTTGGTTTCCAGGTTGCGCGCCTCAAGCTGCGCTTTCTGGGCTTCGAACGAGGCGATGTTGGCCTCGGACGCGCTCAGCGCTTTGCCTTGGGGCAGCAGGAAGTTGCGGGCGAAGCCAGGCTTGACGTCAACGACGTCGCCCATCTGGCCCAGTTTAGCAACACGTTCGAGAAGGATAACTTGCATGTCAGTCTCTCCTTATTTCACGGCGTAGGGCAGCAGGGCGAGGAAGCGGGCGCGCTTGATAGCACGGGCCAGTTCACGCTGCTTTTTTGCCGAAACGGCAGTGATACGCGAGGGAACGATCTTGCCGCGCTCGGAAACATAGCGCTGTAGCAGACGGGTGTCTTTATAATCGATCTTTGGCGCGTTATCGCCCGAGAACGGGCAGACCTTGCGGCGGCGGAAAAATGGTTTTGCGGCCATGGTTTAGTGTCCTTTCTTCAGGCTTTGATCAACGACGCTCGCGGCGGTCGCCACGTTCGTCACGTTTCTGCATCTGAACCGACGGGCCTTCGACGTGGCCGTCGACCTTGATGGTCAGAACACGCATGACGTCATCATGCAGACGCATCAGGCGCTCCATTTCCTGAACGGCGCCAGCGGGGGCGTCGGTCTTCAGGAAGGCATAGTGGCCTTTGCGGTTCTTGTTGATCTTGTAGGCCATCGTCTTGACACCCCAGTACTCGCTGTCGACGACATTGCCGCCGTTGTCAGCCAGAACGGTGCCGAAATGTTCGACGAGGCTTTCTGCCTGCGTGTTGGACAAGTCCTGACGCGCGATCATTACATGCTCATACAGTGGCATGTTCACTCCTGTTTATATCGAGGCGCATTTCAAAGGCGGGGCCAGTTCGTCCTTCGCGACCCTGCCACGAGAGGCTGCGCGATTCATAAATAGTGCGAAGGATGGCCCCGTATACACTTTTGTACGTCCGTAGCAAGCCCTGCCACAGATGCCTTCGAGACGCCGCCCAATTTCCTTTAGGCCGCCCAATTCCTGACGCTTTTCGGCTCAAAGTTGTTTCGCATACCGGGCACGACCCGGACGGACAAAAAACCTGAGACGGTATCGTTATATAGGGCGAAGTGTTATGACCGCGATGAACACTAATACATTCCAAGAACAAGCGTCAGGCACGCGTTTCGACCACTCTGTGCCCTTGATGATTTCATTTGCACCAAACTGGAAAGCCCGCTTGATCCTGTCGCGTGTTTTCGGCGCGTTCCTGATCCTGTCGGCGTTTTCCATGTGGCTGATGCCGGGATCGGTGGTTGGTGCAGATGTCTGGCCGCTGAAGTTGGCGGCATCGATGTTGTTTCTGATTGTTGGTGTCAGTCTTCTGACCATCGAAATTCTGGATCCTCGTCCTGACGCCTATTTCGATCCCATTCGTCAAGAAGTTCGGGTGTTGCAGAAGAACGAGGAAGGGCGCCCGCAAACTGTACTGCGCCGCAGCTATGACACCCTGGGCGGTGCCCGTTTCGACGATGATGAGGTGCAGCTTTATGACGTGGACGGCAGCCTGCTGATGAAACTACCGCTGCAATCGGCGGATGTCAGCCGAGCGCTGAAAGGGCAACTGAGCCAGAGCGTAACAATTTTCGCCTAGATTCTATTCTGTTCAAAAAGGAACAGACTCTGTGAATCGAAAGTACTTGTGTGCCGCCGTTAGGCGGCACATTTTGTTTTTGAGCAACCCAAACGGTTTGCAAACACAAAAAACGCGGAGATTGTCATGAAATCCACCCTTCTTGCTGCTGCACTGGCCGTATCGGCGACGTCGGCATTCGCCAGCGCCGAGAAATACGTTCTGGACCCAAGCCACAGCCAAGTCGTTTTCAGCTATGACCACCTTGGTTTTTCGACCACCACCGGCATGTTCTCGGGGTTTGAAGGCGAAATTCTGTTTGATCAGGAAAACCCTGCGGCATCTTCCGTGAACGTATCCATGCCGGTGCTTGAGATGTTCACGGGTTGGAAGCCGCGCGAAGATCATTTCATGACCGAAGATTTCTTCGGCGCGGCCGAGGGCGACATGATCACGTTCGCTTCGACGGGTATCGAAGTAACCGGTGAAGGCACAGCCAATATCACCGGCGATTTGACCATGAACGGTGTGACGAAGTCGGTCGTTCTGGACGCCAAGCTCAACAAGGTTGATCAACACCCGATGGCCAACAAGCCTTGGGCTGGTTTCAATGCCACCACCACCGTTACGCGCAGCGAGTTTGATCTGGGCCAGTTCGCGCCCTTTGTCAGCGATGATGTGCAGATCCAGATCTCGGTTGAGGCGCAAAAGGCCGATTAACCCTGCCTTTCAGACACCACAAAGACCGCCGGCGGCCTTCGCCCCGGCGGTTTTTTATGATTGGAGCTATTCGCCTCGGGTCGCTGTCAATTCGACTGCGACATTCACGGCGAAGGCAAGCGAATCCTCCGCGGGCATCTGAGCTCCGATGTCAAAATCCAGACGGTTAAGTTCAAGCTCACCAAGCATCGTTGCGCTGTTGTCCTGCAGTTCGAGTGTAAAAGGCAACACCACGTCGAGTGTTTTGTCGCGAATGGTCAAAGGGCCGCGCGCTTCGTAACCGGCATCGGTTTTGAACAAATCGGCGTCAAATCGCGCGGTCGAAAACTGACCACTGTCGAAGAAATCGGCGCCCATGGCCTGATCAGTGACCGTGCCCAAGGCAAGCGATCCGATGGCCACTGCCACGTCGACCGAACCCGCAAGCCCAGGCTCGGGCGGATCGTCAAAAGTGATGGCAGCAGTCCACTCGGCAAATGTGCCAGTCACCGGGCTGCCCAATTGAGTGATGGTTATCGAAAGGGTGCCTTCCTGAACCTGCCAGTCTGATTGCACCGCTTCCAGTTCAGCAGATTCGATGCCTTGGGAGGAGTGATCTGAGAAGATACCCATGCTCCAACCGCCTGCCAGAACGGCTATCCAAACGGCAAAACCAGCAACGGCTGGAACAATAGAGTGATTCTGCTTGGGTGGTTCGGGTGCTTCGGACCGACCAGGTAGCATCCGGCGCAGAGTGCTATCTTTATCTACTACATGGTGCTTGAGGGCGCCCATAATGTGTAGCGCCAAGGAGCCGACCAATACCCAAATGAACAACCAGTGCAGGCCAGCGGTTACCTCGGCCAGATATGCGGATTTGGGTACAAATGGCAGATTTTGTCCGAAGGGCCACAAGATTGGAGCGAAACCTTCGGCTGCGGCGTGGTGGGTCCAACCGGTCAGCGGCACCAGAACCAATGACGCATACAGCATCCAATGTACGATCTCAGCGGCGAAAGCCTCGGGTTTGTTTTCTGCGTTCAGAAGGCCTGGCTTGGTTTGCGTCATTGCCCACAAAATTCGGGCAAGTGCCACAACGAACACCGTAACGCCAACCGTCTTGTGCAGCGAAAACAACTGAGAGGCCGCTGCGATGTCTGCTTCGGTTGTCGGGATTGTCGGGTCATATATGGCGTGCGCCAAGTTATTGGAGATCCAGCCAAGGGGTAGGGCGGTGAAGATCAATAATGCGGTCAGCCAATGGAAGGCTTTGGTCACGCTGCCGTAGCTGGAGAATGTATTGGTCGAGGACATTTCTTGACTGCTCCGGGGTTGCTTGGTTGAGCCTACACTAATGCCAACCAGTTGAGGCACAAGCCTGAGGAAATGCACAGCCAGGGTGCCAAAATGCAGGGCAAACGCAATGCTTGTGCCGCGACCCATGTCAGTTTACACCCCGCCGCAACTTGACGTCATCCATGAGGTTGCAATGACACTTGCGTTCGTTTTTCCCGGGCAGGGCGCCCAGGCCATTGGAATGGGCAAAGCATTGGCTGAGGCATATCCTGCCGCACAGGCTGTATTCGATGAGGTGGACGAAGCGCTGGGGGAGAAGCTGAGCAGCTTAATCTGGGAAGGCGATATTGCCGATCTTACACTCACCCAAAACGCACAGCCGGCACTGATGGCCACATCAATGGCCGCGATGCGCGCGCTGGAGGCTGAGGGCGTTTCGGTTACCAACGCATCATTTGTGGCCGGTCACTCGCTGGGTGAATACTCGGCACTGGCCGCAGCGGGGGCGTTGACCGTGGCCGACACAGCGCGCTTGTTGCGCACACGTGGTCAGGCGATGCAAAGCGCGGTGCCGGTCGGGGAAGGTGCGATGGCGGCCATCTTGGGGCTGGATCTGGAGGCTGTGCGCGCCGTTGCAGATGAAGCAGCGCAAGGCGAGGTCTGTCAGGCCGCCAATGACAACGATCCGACGCAAGTCGTGGTGTCCGGATCCAAGGCTGCGGTTGAACGCGCGGCTGAGATTGCCAAAAACAAGGGTGCAAAACGCGCAGTGATGCTGCCGGTTAGTGCGCCGTTCCATTGTGCATTGATGCAGCCTGCCGCAGATGTGATGGCAGAAGCTTTGTCGGCTGTCGAGATAGTGGCGCCTGCAGTGCCCTTAATCGCAAATGTGCGTGCCGACGTAGTCAGCGACCCTGACCTGATCCGGCACTTGCTGGTCGAGCAAGTCACCGGGTCAGTCCGCTGGCGCGAAAGCGTGCAATACATGGCGGCCCAAGGCGTGACCGAGACATGGGAAATTGGTGCGGGCAAGGCGCTGTCGGGCATGATCCGAAAGATTGACCGTGCCATTGCGGGCAAGGCTGTGGGCACACCGGAAGACGTACAAAAGGCTATCGAGGCCGAATCGTAAGCTCAAAACTCGTCACACAAGACGAACCAAGAGGAAAACCGAATGTTTGATTTGACAGGTAAGAACGCGCTGGTCACCGGTGCATCTGGCGGTATCGGCGGCAATATCGCGCGCGCTCTGCATGATGCAGGTGCGACCGTAGGATTGTCCGGCACACGGGTCGAACCTCTGCAGGCTTTGGCGGATGAGCTGGGCGAACGCGCCCATGTACTGCCTTGCAATCTGAGTGACTCTGAGGCGGTTGCAGCTTTGCCAAAACAAGCGGCCGAGGCCATGGGGTCCGTCGACATTCTTGTAAACAATGCGGGCATCACGCGGGACAATCTGTTTATGCGCATGTCAGACGACGAATGGCAGAGCGTCATTGACGTGAACATGACGGCCACCATGAAACTGTGTAAAGGCGTGATCCGCGGGATGATGAAATCTCGTTGGGGCCGGATTGTGAACATCTCGTCCGTTGTGGGGGCGATTGGCAACCCGGGTCAGGCCAACTATGCCGCGTCCAAAGCTGGAATGGTTGGCTTTTCCAAGGCTTTGGCACATGAAGTTGCCACACGAGGCATAACCGTGAACGCAGTCGCCCCAGGCTTTATCACAACGGCGATGACCGAAAAGCTGACAGAAGAACAAAAAGCAGGCCTGTTGCAGCAAGTGCCTGCCGGACGTATGGGTGAGCCCTTGGAAGTTGCAGCCGCCGTCGTGTACCTGGCTAGTCCTGAGGCTGCTTATGTTACCGGAAGCACCTTGCATGTGAATGGCGGTATGGCCATGTTGTGAACGCAGTAAGGGGCAAGTGCGAAAGCGTTTGCCTCTTGCGTCGACTGTGCTATAGGCGGCGCATCTATGCAGGGGTCGGTCGCTAAGGTCGGCCTTCTACTTTCCCGGAAAGCCGGGACCCTAACCGCCCGGAACGGGCAAACCAAAGCCACCCCGAGCGGGCAAGGGCAGAACCGGGCGTATCGCCCTGAAATGGAATGAGGAATAGACATGAGCGACGTCGCAGATCGCGTTAAAAAGATCGTTGTTGAGCACCTGGGTGTTGAAGAAGACAAAGTAGCTGAAAATGCTTCCTTCATCGACGATCTGGGCGCAGACAGCCTGGACACCGTAGAACTGGTTATGGCCTTCGAAGAAGAGTTCGGCATCGAGATCCCCGACGACGCCGCCGAGACCATCCAGACCTTTGGCGACGCCGTCAAATTCATCAGCGAAGCGTCCTAAGCGTTTCGAAGTCAAAGAAAACGGCGCTTCCGGGCAACGGGAGCGCCGTTTTTTTGTGCCTGCTCTGAATTCATGCTTGCGCAATACTTTGACGCTTTGCACTGTTTCCCCTGAGGCATAATTCCAGGCGGGCAGGGCATGATAAGATCCACCCCGATGATAAACACGGCCCGCTTGACGCTATGCGCTATGCGGCCAGAAGATTTCGACAGGTTCGCCGAGATTTGGCGCGACCCTTGTGTGGTGCGCCATATCGGTGGGTTACCGCGATCGCGCGGAGAGGCCTGGGATTCCTTTTTGCGGAATGCTGGCCATTGGCATATGGCGGGTTTCGGGCAATGGGGTGTTCTGCAGCAATCGAATCGCAAGCTGATCGGGCAGGCCGGATTCTTCTACGGTAACCGCGACATGGGTGATGATTTCGATGGGTTCCCTGAGGCCGGATGGGTTTTAGCGCCTGAGGTGCAGGGTCAGGGCTTGGGGTATGAAGCAGCACAGGCTGCGCATGACTGGTTCGACCGGATCATGCCAGGGCCCCTGGTTGCAATGGTCGACGCGACCAACGGTGCGTCGCAAAAGCTTGCGAAAAAGCTGGGTTATGTGCTGTTGCGCGAAGCGGAATACAAAAACACGGCCGTGCATCTGTTGCGGCGGAACGGGCCGCCGGCCCGAGCGTGATTCCGCCGTTACTCTGACATGCCGCAAAATGCTCAAACTGTGCCGATCTTGTAGAATCGGGATGATCTTTCACGTGTATGGTATGCTGGATTTTCAGAGCGATTGAGCGGAGGAACAAGCTCATGAGGATTTACCCCACGATGGAATTGCAGAACGGCCGGTGTGTCACGCTGGACAAAGGCCGTCTGGAACAGGCGATGATCTGGCATGTGAATCCAACCGAAACGGCGCGCAGTTGGTCTGCGGCCGGGGCCGAATGGATGCACCTGACGGATTTCGATGCGATCGAAGGTCGGAATACCAATGTCGAGCTGGTCGAAGAGATCATCCGCACAGCGGAAATGCCCGTGCAACTGGCCGGTGGGATGCGCACCCGTGAACAGGTGGAGCACTGGATCGACAAAGGAGCCGGGCGGATTGTTATTGGTACGCTTGCGGCATGGGATCCGAACCTGGTCAAAGAATTGGCCAAGCTGTACCCGGATCAAATCGTGCTTGCCGTAGATGTGTGGCGGGGGTTTGTGATGACCGAAGGGTGGCGCAGTCAAAGCGCGTTTTCGCCTGAGGCATTCATTGATGCATTTGCCGACACGCCGTTTGCGGCCATTCTGGTCACCGATATCGATAGCGATATGGAAGACATCGAGGCGCAATTGGGCCTGATTTCGGGTCTGGCGCAGCACTCCCGCACGCCAGTGATCGCCAGCGGTGTGGTGCGCACATCTGACGATATTTCGAGACTTGCCTATATCCCTAATATCGCAGGTGCTTTGGTGGGGCGGTCCTTGTTCCGCAAAACCGTTGACCTATCCGAAGCGCTGGAAGTTGCAACAGCTGCACACGAGCGCGTGGCCCAGTTTCAATAACTCCTGAACGGTTTGCGATCTGCCTCTCCCGTTTCATGGAGAGGCGGCTTTTTCGTTCTATCGGCATGAGCAGACAGGCATTGACCGTTTTGTACGCCGCCATCGGCGACAGGATGCCGGTGCGGAACATGCCGTTGCTCTTGCCCCCGGACCCCGGGCCGGGGTATGAGCGGTTCTCATAACAGGAAGCAGGCAAGAGGCACTTCATGCGCAGAGTCGTTGTAACCGGTCTTGGATTGGTCACTCCTTTGGCCAGCGGGGTCGAGGAAACCTGGTCGCGGCTGCTGGACGGAGAATCCGGCGCGGGACCAATCACGCAATTCGATGCCGAGGCAAGCGGGGTCACAACGACCTATGCCTGCGAAGTCCCTCGTGGTGATGGCACAAATGGCACGTTCAATCCGGATGACTGGATGCCACCGAAAGAGCAGCGCAAGATCGAGGATTTTATCCTTTATTCTATCGCTGCCGCAGAAATGGCTTGCAAAGATGCCGACTGGCTGCCCGAGGACGAAGAAGATCGCCTGCGCACTGGCGTTCTGATTGGTTCAGGCATTGGTGGGCTGGGATCGATTGCAAACACTGCGAACTTGATCCGCGACAAAGGTCCGCGCCGAGTATCGCCATTCTTTATTCCGGGCGCGTTGATCAACTTGGCCTCGGGTCAGGTGTCGATCCGCCACGGGTTCAAGGGACCGAACCATTCAGTCGTAACCGCCTGCTCGACGGGCGCGCACGCGATTGGAGATGCCAGCCGTATTATCCGCGCAGGCGATGCTGATGTGATGATCGCCGGCGGTGGTGAAGGCTGCATTTGCGAGATCGGAATTGCCGGGTTCAATGCGTGCAAAGCGCTCTCGACGAAATACGCTGACAATCCCGAAGCCGCCAGTCGTCCTTACGACGTCGACCGTGACGGCTTTGTCATGGGCGAAGGGTCAGGCATCGTGGTTCTTGAGGACTACGAACACGCCAAGGCCCGCGGTGCCAAGATCTATGCCGAGGTGTTAGGTTACGGCATGTCTGGTGATGCATATCACATCACGGCCCCAAGCGAAGACGGTGATGGTGCTGAGCGTTCAATGAAAGCCGCGCTGCGCAGCGCCGGGTTGGAGCCGACCGATCTGGATTACATCAACGCCCATGGTACCTCGACAATGGCGGATACGATCGAACTGGGCGCGGTAGAGCGTTTGTTGGGAGATCACGCCAGTGAGGCGACGATGTCGTCGACCAAATCTGCCACCGGACACCTATTGGGGGCTGCGGGCGCGATCGAGGCAATATTCTCGATCCTTGCCATCCGCGATCAGGTTGCGCCGCCAACGATCAATCTGGACAATCCGGCGGTTGAGACTGCACTTGATCTGGCACCCAACGCAAAGCGTGAGCGCAAGATCGATGTGGCTTTGTCAAACTCGTTCGGGTTCGGCGGTACGAATGCCAGCGTGATCTTTGGGAAGGTTGGATAAATGTGGCGGGCTCTTGCTTCTAATATGCTGACCGTTCTGGTTGTCGGCCTGTTCCTGGCGGGCGGGCTGATCCTTTGGGGTCAAACGCAGTACAAAGAAGAGGGCCCGCTTGAAACCGCGATCTGCTTGCAGGTCAAAAGCGGCTCGAACATGACAAATGTCAGCCGCGAGCTGGAGGATCAGGGCGCAATCAGCAATGCCACGATCTTTCGCATGGCCGCAGATTACACGGACAGATCACAGCAGCTGAAAGCTGGCAGTTTCCTGGTGCGTGAAGGCGCGTCGATGGAACAGATTATCGGCGAGATCACTAGTAGTGGCGCCAGCACATGCGGGTCCGAAATTGAGTACCGTATCGGTGTCACACGCGCCCAGATCCGGGTTCGTGAGTTAAACCCGGCAACGCTGGATTTTGAGGACGTGGCGTCGTTTGACGCCTCTGAGGAAGAAATTCCGGCAGCGTACACTGAAAAACGGGAAGAGGCTGATACGCGATATCGCATCTCTCTGGCGGAAGGCGTGACCTCGTGGCAGGTGGTCGAAGCGTTGAAAGCAATTGATGCATTGACCGGCGAGGTGTCTGAGATTCCGGCCGAAGGTATGTTGGCACCCGACAGCTACGATGTGACGTCTGGCCAGGATCGCGCTGCGGTCCTGCAAGCGATGCAGGACAAACAACAGCTGCGGATCAATGCCGCCTGGGAGAGCAGGCAGGATGGCTTACCGTTGGAAAGCCCAGAAGAGATGTTGATCCTGGCCTCGATCATCGAGAAAGAGACAGGTGTTCCGGAAGAGCGGGGACAAGTTGCCAGTGTCTTCGTGAACCGGCTGAACCAAGGCATGAAGCTGCAAACGGATCCAACCGTGATCTATGGCGTCACCAAAGGTCAGGGGTCGCTGGGTCGCGGTTTGCGCAGAAGTGAGCTGCGCCGTGCAACGCCTTGGAACACTTATGTTATCGACGGGTTGCCGCCAACACCGATTGCTAACCCCGGTCAGGCAAGCCTTGAAGCTGCTGTCGCGCCGGAGCAGACGAATTTCGTGTTCTTTGTCGCGGATGGGACCGGTGGTCACGCCTTTGCCGAGACTTTGCAAGAGCATAACCGCAACGTTGCGAAGTGGCGTGAAATCGAAGCCGAACAACAAAGCTCTGGAAACTAGAGCCACCCGTTAGAATTGCCGACCGGTTCAGAATATATGCTCGCGCGAGCGTATCGCCAGCGCGAACCAAATTTAGGCCGCTACACTAGGCTGCTGGCCGACGCTTTGGGCGGCGGCGCTTTGTATTGCCCGGCTTGGGGCTTCCATTGGCTGCCTTCGGCTTGAAGTTGCGGCGACGACTATTTTGGCGCTGCGCAGGCTTCTTGGTCTCGATGTATTCCGGCATTGTGCCGCTGGCGACTGGAATGTCGGCTTTCATCAGCTTTTGAATTTGACGCAGCAGCTCGACCTCTTCGCCCGAGCAGAAGGCGATTGCCTCGCCCTCGCGACCGGCACGGGCGGTGCGGCCGATGCGGTGGACATAGTTGTCGGGCACCTCGGGAAGGTCATAGTTGATCACATACGCCACCCCGGGGATGTCGATGCCGCGCGCGGCGACGTCAGTGGCGACGAGGATGTTGATCTCGCCCGAACGAAAGGCCTTGATCGCGCGGTCGCGCTGACCCTGGCTTTTGTTGCCGTGGATCGAGGCGGCATTAAACCCATCAGCGACCAGTCCCTTCATCAGTTTCTCGGCACCGTGTTTTGTGCGTGAGAAGACCAGGGTTAGGGCATCCTTGTCCTGCGACAGGATCTCGCGCAATTTGATGGGTTTTCCGGGTTTGCTGACGAAGTGGAGCGACTGCGTGATCTTGTCAGCGGCCTTGCCCGGAGGCGAGACCTGAACCCGCTGAGGGTTATTCAGATAGGCGCGGCTGAGTTCCTCCATCTGTTTCGGCATGGTGGCCGAGAACAGCATGGTCTGGCGCGGCGTGCCCAGTTCCGGCGCAATGCGGCGCAGAGCGTGGATGAAGCCCATATCGAGCATCTGGTCAGCCTCATCCAGCACTAGATGCTTGACCGAGCTCATATCAACGGCGCGGCGATCCATCAGGTCGATCAGGCGACCCGGCGTGGCGACAAGGATGTCGGTGCCGCGCGATAGGAACATGATCTGTTTGTTGATCGACTGGCCGCCCACAACGGTAGCGACCCGTAGTTTCGTGTTCTTGGTCAGGTTGCGCAGGCTGTCGGCGATCTGGTTCACCAGCTCGCGCGTGGGTGCAAGGATCAGCGATTTGGCCATTTTGGGCGCGGGTTTGCCGGGCTGGGCCAGCAGGTGATCGATAAGTGGCAGGCCAAAGGCGAGTGTTTTGCCGGTACCGGTTTGGGCGAGGCCTAGGATATCATGACCCTCAAGCGCCAAAGGGATGGCCTTGTTCTGGATCGGTGTCGGTTGGGTCAGTTTGGCATTTTTCAGCGCGTCGTTCAGGGCGGGCGCGAGGCCCAGCATGTCGAAGTCGAACAATTAATATTCCTTTTTGATCCACGGGGTCAGCCCGCAGGCATATCGTGACTGGCCACGCAAAGCGCGTAACCGACAGGGGTTGTGCGAGACCTCGGGACGTGCAGGCGTTTCCTGCCGCATCTGGCCGTCGCGTTAAGAACCCTGCGTGAATGGGAACTGGAAATAGGTTTGGCGCTGTGGGGCTGGTTACGGCCCGCCGATGCTCACGCGTCAGCGCTGTGTTAGGGCCCAAATGAGGGCTTGACCCAGAAATGTCAAGCGCAGGCTTGGGCGGGACGCGTTGCTGGGCCGCAAATGACACATGCACCAAGGCAAAGGTCTTACCTCAGAGAATAAGGTCAACAACCCGACTGATTGCGGCACCTGTATTCACGGCTTGGTAGGTTGGAAATGGCATCCGACCCGAGGTTACAATGTCGCGCCGGATCCAATCTTGCGCCTCTAGCTGATGCAGGGAAGACGACAAGGCTCGATCTGTGATCGCTGATAGATCCGACTTGATCATTGAAAACCGATAGGGGGAACCGGTCAGCGCCAGGATTGGTACAGTCCATGTTTTGCGAAGTATCCCGAATTCCCTTTCATCAGGCACTGTCTTAACGAAGGAGTGAGCCATTTCAGCGGCCTCACGCCCAGTTGTGGTCAAACGGAACTCTGGGCGGAGCGGGTGACCGTGACCTGGGTTTCTTTCGATCATGCCAAGCTGAACAAGGTGCGCGAGACTGGACGTGAAGGCCGTTCTGCTGGCGTTGGTGGCGGCCAGTAGCGGCGCCTGTCGACCAGGATGCCCTGAATGCAGTAGGGCCAGGATGTTCAGTGACCATGCGCGAGAGGTCAGCTTGACAAGTGTATTAATGTCCATAAAGTATAGTTACTTTATTTTTAATAGATGGGGAAGTTCAATGCCACTTGTTTCGTTAAAAAACACAATCACCCTCGCGATGTCCGTTCGGGATCGGCATGCCAGCGCGGATTGGTACAACGACAAACTTGGATTTGAACTGGTCCATCACATTGATGAAGCGGGCTGGAGTGAATTGCACACCAATGTTGAAGGTGTGACATTGGGTTTGGGCGAACAGTCGGAGCCTTCACCGGGAAATAGCGTTCCCGTGTTCGAAGTCGCTGACATCGCCAAGGCGCGCGGCACCCTAGAGGCCGCGGGTGTGAAGTTCGACGGCGATACTGACACAATCGAAGGAATGGTCAGCACGGCCACGTTTTATGATCCGGATATGAATGCGTTGATGTTGGCACAGGATCTGACCATCAGTGGATGAGACGGGTCGGAAGTTTGTGACATGATAGCAATTTATTAACCATCACCGTTCGGTCCCCGTTGCGTATATGTTGCGCAAAACATTGACTTTGCGTCCTTTTTTTCGTATGGTTTGTGTCATGCTAGAAGAAGTGGGCAACGGCCCCGGGGTGACCCGGTGGCCGTTTTTCGTTTCTCTCGTGCGGAAACACTCACGCATGAGGTCAATACGCAAACATGACTTTGATTACCCCGGAAGAG
Source organism: uncultured Ruegeria sp. (assembly GCF_947504215.1). GTDB lineage: Bacteria > Pseudomonadota > Alphaproteobacteria > Rhodobacterales > Rhodobacteraceae > Ruegeria. The sequence goes on from NZ_CANNGO010000002.1 coordinate 200,602, forward strand.
CGGATGTCCCAGACGGCAGAATTGTTGCAGTCACTGGAGGCGTCCATTCGCGGTCTGCGCCAAGCAGCGGAAGAATTGCGCAGGCAGATCGGAACCGGGGAGGATGCAGATCTTGCTGGTTCAGCCAAGCAACTCGGGCGGTTAGAGGGGCTGATCCGAAGTTGTCAGAAAGTGGAGACAAGCTTTGTCGAACAACATCATAGACAAGCCGGAATTGCCCAAGGTGGATACGCACTCGACCTTGAGCGCGCTCGATTTGAAGTCGGGTGCAGGTTGGCTCGCCTCCGCCGATGCTGCGGTGCGGGAGAGGTTTCTGAGTGAAATCGGGGAGGGGGGGCTGTGCGCCCTCCCTTTCCTATTCGAGTTTTGGGCGCTGCCGCACCAATTACCGCCTGAAGGCGACTGGCGATCCTGGGTGATTATGGGGGGGCGCGGCGCAGGTAAGACGCGGGCCGGCGCTGAGTGGGTGCGATCAATGGTCGAAGGGTCGCTGCCGTTGGACAAGGGTGAGGCGGGCCGCGTGGCCTTGGTAGGTGAAACCTTCGATCAGGTGCGCGATGTGATGATTTTTGGCGATAGCGGGATTTTGCAGTGTTCGCCTCCGGATCGACGGCCCACGTGGAAGGCGTCTGAACGCAAGCTGATCTGGCCCAACGGCGCCGAGGCACAGGCGTTTTCGGCGCATGATCCCGAAGGTTTGCGCGGGCCGCAGTTCGATGCGGCCTGGGTTGATGAATTGGCCAAGTGGAAGAAGGCCGGTGAGACCTGGGATATGCTGCAGTTTGCGTTGCGGTTGGGGGAACGCCCTCGGGTCTGTGTGACGACCACGCCGCGGAATGTGAAAGTTCTGAAGGAATTGCTGGCGTCGCCCTCCACTGTGCAGACCCATGCGCCGACCGAGGCGAATCGGGCCAATCTAGCGGACTCGTTTCTGGACGAGGTGCGGGCGCGCTATGCGGGGACACGGCTGGGGCGGCAAGAGTTGGATGGGATGCTGCTTTCTGATACCGAAGGGGCGCTGTGGACGGGCTCGATGTTGGACGCGGCGCGGGTTGATCAAGTGCCGGAACTGGATCGCATTGTAGTCGCATTGGACCCAGCGGTTACGGCTGGGGCGGATGCGGATGCCTGTGGGATCGTGGTGGTCGGCGCGCAAGTGCAAGGACCGCCCGAGAAGTGGCGGGTGTTTGTTTTGGCAGACCGGACAGTGCAGGGCGTTGGCCCGGTGGGCTGGGCGCAGGCGGCGATAGATGCGATGGATGAATTCGGGGGTGAGCGACTGGTGGCCGAGGTCAACCAGGGCGGGCAACTGGTGGAAGAGGTCGTGCGGCAGGTGGACCCTCTGGTGCCTTATCGGGCGGTGCGGGCCTCACGCGGCAAGGTGGCGCGGGCAGAACCTGTGGCGGCTTTGTACGAGCAAGGGCGGGTGGCGCATGTGGCGGGGCTGGACGCGCTGGAGGAGCAGATGTGCCAGATGACCGCGCGCGGGTTTGAGGGGCAGGGTTCGCCCGACCGGGTCGACGCACTGGTCTGGGCCTTGCATGAGTTGGTGGTGGGGCCTGCAGGGGCGTATCGACGGCCTAGGGTGCGGGTGGTGTGAGATCTAGGATGGACATAAAACCTGATCCTCGGCCAGATCCATCGAATTCAGATAAGACTCTGATCAAGAATAAAAATCCGCTGACCACAGGCTCAGTTCATCCTGCTTTCCCGGTGCCTTGAATGAGGGTAGCCGGGTAAGTCTTTGATGATGTTCGATTGGCAGTTGACACACAACGTCGTTCGACAGGACGATATCCGCATTGAACATTTTTGCGGCACCTTCGATGCGGGCGGCGGTGTTCATGGGATCACCTAAAAGTGCGATCTCTTTCTTCCAGTCCCCAATCTCACCGGCGGCGACTTCGCCGCAGTGGATTGCCACTCGTATGCGCGCCGCGGCGCTATATCTTTTTTTGTAAAATTCAGCGCGGCTTGCCAGGATCCGGTGCATTTCCCGGGCACATGTCAGGCAAGTAGCGTTCGCGAGCCCATTTGATAGTTTCCATGTCACGATGACCGAGTCCCCGACATATTTGTGTACGTCCCCGCGCGTCATCTCTACCGCATCCGCAAGATCCAGGGCCACATCGCGCAGGAAGTCATGAAAGCGGAGCTGACCGATGGTTTCTGCCAGCGCCGTAGACCCGATGACATCGGCGAAAAGAATGACACGCTGCTCTAACCGCGCTTTAGTATAGCGCCCTGTAAAGAGGGCGACAGTAGCCTCTTTTCCGAGTAGGCGCGTGACCTCGATACCGATCGAAAAGGCAAAGGCAATGGCAGCGGATATGGCAAAAAGTTCCGCGAAGGCTGGGCCTTTCCAGGGTTGATCGGTGTCGGTCAACATATCAGGAACAAGCAGGCCGAAGACGATAAAGAGGCTATACGCACCGCCCCTAAGGATCATCAGAAGAATAGGGCGCAATCGGCGTGTCATTCTGCGTTTCGGGTTCGAGAAAACCTGATATTCGGCAAGTAAACAGCACAGAGAAATGACGAAACCGGTCAATGCGCCGGTCCAGATGTCACTCCACAAGGTATCGGGTGACGCCCGCACGGCACCGATCACTGCGCCAGTCAACGAGGAAAGAGCGATCACTTTCGCCGAGACATTTATGGATCGGGAGAAGAACGCGCCCATTTGGTGCATATATAGGCCTTCGTGGCTGGAGACTAAAAAGTGAGGTAAGAGCGGCGGATACGCTCGTATCCTAAGGCCAACCTTCTTGGGTGCAAGCGAGATGGGTTTTTTTCCCTCTGTTCAAGGGGGAGTGGTTGTTGCCCAACACCCGCACGCCCCGTTCCCGAGGCTTAAACTTCTCTCCATCATAACTCCTTTCAACAAGCCGGGCAGAGCGGCGGCTGAAAGGAGCACAGATGGTATTCGATTTCTTGCGTCGTGGATCGACTGGTGAGGCGCCTGAGGCAAAAGCAAGTGCTGCGGGGCCCGTGGTGGCGTGGCAGACGGGTGGGCGTGTGGCGTGGAGCGCCAGAGATACCGTCTCGCTGACGCGGACGGGGTTTTCGGGGAACCCGGTGGGGTTCCGCTCGGTCAAGCTGATTGCTGAGGCGGCGGCGGCCTTACCTTTGGTGCTGCAGGATCAGGGACAGCGCTATGATGTGCATCCGATCATATCCCTGATGCGCCGGCCGAATGCGGCGCAGGGGCGGGCGGAGTTGATGGAGGCGCTGTTCGGGCAGTTGCTGCTGTCGGGCAATGCCTATGTCGAGGCTGTGCAGGCTGAAGAAGGCTTGCCGGTTGAACTGCACGTTTTGCGCTCGGACCGGATGAGCGTGGTGCCGGGGGCGGATGGTTGGCCCAAGGCGTATGATTACTCGGTGGGTGGTAAGAAACACCGGTTTGCGGCTGATGCGATCTGTCATATCAAGTCGTTCCACCCGCAGGATGATCACTATGGGTTCTCGCCGATGCAGGCGGCGGCGATGGCGATTGATGTGCATAACAGCGCGTCGCGGTGGTCGAAATCTCTGCTGGACAATGCCGCGCGGCCTTCGGGCGCGCTGGTGTGGAAGGGCGGCGATGGCCATGGGGTTATGGCTGAGGATCAGTTCCGTCGCCTCTCGGATGAGATCGAGCAGAACTATCGTGGGGCGCGCAATGCAGGCCGTCCGATGGTTCTGGAAGGGGGGCTGGATTGGAAACCGATGGGTTTCTCGCCCTCAGACATGGAGTTTCAAAAGACCAAGGAAGCCGCCGCCCGCGAGATCGCGCTGGCCTTTGGGGTCCCGCCGATGCTGCTGGGGATACAAGGCGACGCGACCTATTCGAACTATCAGGAGGCCAACCGGGCGTTTTATCGCCTGACTGTGTTGCCCCTGGTGACGCGGGTGGCGGCGGCGGTGTCGGAGTGGTTGGCGGGCTTCACTGGTGAGGAGCTGGTGCTGAAGCCCGATCTGGATCAGGTGCCCGCGTTGTCTGCTGAACGCGATGCGCAATGGACGCGGGTGAGCCGTGCCGAATTCCTAACGGATGCCGAGAAACGTGCGCTGCTGGGGCTGCCGGAGCGTGCCGATGAGTGAGGGATACCCGCCGTTCGAATGCGCGCCGGGCCTGCGTTTGGCTGCGCATGAGCGGGTGGCCGAGATCCAGCACGAACATCTATGTCGGCGGCTGGATCAGATCGAAGAGATGATGGAGCGGTTGGAGAAGCGTTTGTGGCTGGCGGTCTATGGCGTGGCGGCGGTGATCCTAGCGCAGGCGTTCCAGTCTATTCTGGTAGCAACGCCGTGAATTCAGATGGTTATGAGGAGTTGTTCATGGATTTGGAACGCAAGTTTACGCGGTTTGGCGAAGGGCTGTCCGTTTCTGAGGACGCAGTAATCGAAGGCTATGCCAGCCTGTTTGGTCAGGTCGATCAGGGCAGCGATGTGGTGCAGCGCGGGGCCTATCGCGGCTCGCTTGACGGGCTGGCCAAGGCGGGTCAGCGGGTCAAGATGCTGTGGCAACACGATCCGGTACAACCCATCGGCGTTTGGGACGAGGTGCGTGAGGATGACCAGGGTCTGTGGGTCAAGGGGCGTTTGCTGGAGAGCACGCAGAAAGGTCTTGAAGCGGCCGAGCTGATCCGGGCGGGTGCCATTGATGGGCTATCGATTGGCTATCGCACCAAGCGGGCCGTGAAGAATGACAAGGGCCAGCGGGTCCTGACGGAACTGGAGCTGTGGGAGGTGTCGCTTGTGACGTTCCCGATGCTGCCCAGTGCGCGGGTGGCGGCAAAGGGGACGACCCAGGATGCCGAAGACATCCTGCGCAGTATTGCCGAGGTGTTCAACACTGCCCGGCTGGAGCTGGCGCGAACCTAGCGCGCCGTAACCTCACCCCCAAAAAGGAAGTGCTGATGAGGAAGACCGAAACCCCGGCCTTGACCGGAGAGGGTGTGCCCCTGGTTCAGGAGGTGAAGCAGGCAGTGGCCAGCTTCGTAAACGAATTCAAGGACCTGAAGGCTGAAGTTAAAACCAAAATGCAACAGACAGAAGAGCGACTGACTATGCTGGATCGTAAATCAACCATGGCGGCGCGTCCGCATCTTGCGGCCTCGATCGAGGACGGCGCACCGCACCAGAAGGCCTTTGATGCCTATGTGCGCTCCGGTGAAGATGACGGGCTGCGCGGGCTGGAGATGGAGTCGAAGTCTCTGTCCAGCGCGGTGAACAGCGACGGTGGTTATCTGGTCGATCCCCAGACCACCGAGATCATCAAGTCTGTTTTGAAGTCGACCGCTTCGATCCGCTCGGTTGCCGGGGTGGTGAATGTCGAGGCGAACTCGTTCGATGTTCTGGTCGACCATACGGATGTCGGCGCGGGTTGGGCGGATGAAAGTTCGGACACAACCGAGACGGCCACACCGATGATTGATCGCATCTCGATCCCGCTGCATGAGCTGAGCGCCTTGCCCAAGGCGTCGCAACGATTGCTGGATGACAGCGCGTTTGACGTGGAAGGCTGGTTGGCCGGTCGTATTGCAGACAAATTCGCGCGAGCCGAAGCGGCAGCCTTTATCAATGGCGATGGTGTGGACAAGCCTAAGGGCATTCTGACCCACAGAACCACTGCGAACGATGCCTGGATCTGGGGCAACTTGGGGTATGTGCCAACCGGTATCGACAGCGGCGTTGACGCAGATGCGATTGTCGATGTGGTTTACGCGCTGGGCGCGCAGTACCGCGTCAACGGTACCTTTGTGATGAACTCTAAAACCGCCGGTGTTATCCGCAAGCTGAAAGACAGCGATGGCCGCTTCCTGTGGTCGGACGGTCTGGCTGCGGGTGAGCCCGCGCGTCTGATGGGGTATCCGGTACTGATCGCCGAGGATATGCCGGACGCGGCGACCGACAGCTTCTCAATCGCGTTTGGCGACTTCCAGTCCGGTTACACCATTGCTGAGCGTCCCGATCTGCGTGTTCTGCGCGATCCGTTCAGCGCCAAACCGCATGTCTTGTTCTACGCGACCAAGCGGGTGGGCGGCGACGTCAGCGACTTTGCGGCGATCAAGTTGCTGAAATTCGGCACCGCCTAAGCGGTGACGGATCCGGGGGGCCTTGGCCCCTCGGGCGGCGGGCGCGGGCTGGCGTAAGACCCCCCGCGTTGTCTAGCTGCTCCCCTCCGTCCGAGCAACGTGGGGCGGCGCGTGCCCGTCATTTTCCTGAGCGAGGCCCCCGGAGGGGTCCGAGATTGCGGAGTGAATAGATGATGTTGATCGAAGAAACCGCCATCGCGGATGCGGCGCTGCCGGTGGATCAGTTCAAAGCGCATTTGCGGCTAGGCACAGGTTTTGCCGAGGCGAGTCTACAAGACGAGGTCCTGAAGGGTTTTCTACGGGCGGCGATTGCGGCGATTGAGGCGCGTACAGGCAAGGTGTTGATCGGGCATGAATTTTCGTGGAGCCTGAACAACTGGCGTGATCCGGCAGGCGAGGTATTACCGGTGGCGCCGGTCACAGCGATTGATGCTGTAATGGTGACCGACACGGCTGGGGCCGAGACGGTCATAGACCAAGACGCCTACCGTTTGGAGCGGGATAGTCTGCGGCCTCGGATACGACCGGTATCTGGCGCGCTGCCCGCGATTGCGACCGGTGGATCGGTCAAGATCGCCTTCACCGCAGGGATGGCTGTGGACTGGGATGGATTACCAGCCGATTTGGGGCAGGCGGTTCTGTTGTTAGCGGCGCATTACTATGAATACCGGGATGAAACGGCGTTGGGCGACGGCTGCATGCCTTTCGGTGTAACCAGTCTGATCCAGCGCTATCGGATGGTGCGGTTCGGCGCAGGAGTGGCGAAATGAAGACGCCACGTTTGAACCGAAAGCTGGTGCTTGAAGCGCCAGTGCGGGTGGCCGATGGCGCAGGCGGCTATACCGAGATCTGGGCAGCTCAGGGAACGCTTTGGGCTGAGGTCAAGGCGCGCAGCGGGGCCGAGCGGCAGATCGCGGGTGTCCCCGTATCGCGTGTTGGCTATCGCATAGTTGTGCGGGGTGCGCCCGAGGGCTCGTCGATGCGGCCTGCGCCGGATCAGCGGTTTCGTGAGGGCAACCGCCGCTTCGTGATCCGGGCGATTGCCGAGCGCGACCCGCTTGGACAGTTTCTGACCTGTTTTGCAGATGAGGAGGTGGCGGCATGAGTTATGGCGTTTCGGCTGCTTTGCAGGCGGCGGTTTACCAGCAGTTGTCGGCGAATTCAGATGTCGTGACGTTGTCTGGTGGGGCCATTTACGACGCGGTTCCGGCAGGTGCAGTGCCGCAAACCTATGTGACGCTGGGCCCGGAAGATGTGCGCGAGGCCTCAGACAGGTCAGGTGCAGGGGCGGTGCATCGGTTCACGGTATCTGTCGTGTCAGAGGTCGCTGGGTTTGGCGCGGCCAAGACGTTGGCGGGAGCGGTATGTGATGCGCTGGAGAATGCGCCACTGACCTTGGACCGGGGCCGCCTGGTTGGGCTTTGGTTCGAACGGGCCTCAGCCAAGCGCACTGGAACCGGAGGTGCTGTGCGCCAGATCGATCTGAGATTCCGCGCCCGCGTGGAAGACAATTAAGCAATCATTGGAGAGAGCATATGGGTGCCCAGAACGGTAAGGACCTGCTGGTCAAACTGGATATGAACGGCTCGGGGCTGTTCGAAACCATCGCGGGGCTGCGCGCCACACGGGTCAGTTTCAACGCCGAAAGTGTGGATGTCACCAGTCTGGAAAGTCAGGGTGGTTGGCGCGAGTTATTGTCCGGGGCGGGGGTTAAATCTGCTGCGATTTCGGGCTCGGGAGTGTTCAAGGACGAAGGTACTGATGAGCGCACCCGGCAGCTTTTTTTTGACAGCGAGACGCCCGGATTTCAGGTGATCATCCCCGATTTTGGCATTGTCGAGGGGCCGTTTCAGGTGACCGGGATCGAGTATGCAGGATCACATAATGGCGAGGCCACCTATGAGATAAGCATGGCGAGTGCTGGTGCTTTGACCTTCACAGCGCTGTAACCCTGATGGCAAATCCATGGACGGGAGAGGTGGCACTGACCATCGATGGGGAGCGGCGGCTCCTCAAACTGACATTGGGTGCATTGGCGGAATTGGAGCAAGAGCTGGAAACAGTGTCGCTGGTGGATCTGGTACAGCGTTTCGAAGGCGGGGTGTACTCCAGTAGCGATGTTCTGGCGTTGATCGTAGCCGGGCTGCGGGGGGGCGGTGCGAATGTGCGCCGGGACGATCTGTTGAGTGCTGAAATTGAAGGCGGGCCGATGGCTGGCGCACGTGCAGCGGCCGAGTTGCTGGCGCGGGCGTTCATGGTTCCGGGTGACGCATGAACGGGTTGGACTGGCCCGTCCTGATGAGGGCCGGGCTGGTCGGCCTAAGGCTGCCTCCAGATCAATTCTGGCGCCTGACGCCGGTTGAGTTGCGGCTGATGCTGGGTCACGGCGGAGGTTTGCCGGCGATGAACAAGGCTGGTCTGGATGCCTTGCTAGTGGCCTATCCGGACAAGACACAAGGAGAGCGTGATGACGGATCGTGACGGCTTTGACGACTTGCAGGAACGGGGCGAGGCGCTGGGTGACTCGCTGGGCGATGCTGCATCAATGGCAGCGGCTTTTGATGGGCAGATGAGGCGGATCAGTGCCGCTTTTGAGGAAACCGGCAAGGATGTCGCCACGCTGGAGCGCGGCATGTCCGGTGGGTTGCGCAAGGCTTTTGATGGCGTGGTGCTGGATGGGATGAACTTGTCGGATGCGTTGGATGTACTGAAGAATTCGATGATCCGCACCGCTTATTCTGCGGCGATCAAACCGGTGACGGACCATTTCGGCGGCATGCTTGCGGGTGGCATTGGTGGGCTGGTGCAAGGGCTGTTGCCTTTCGCGGATGGCGGCAGCTTTAGCCAGGGTCGGGTGATGCCATTTGCCAATGGTGGTGTGGTCAGCGGACCAACGACGTTCCCGATGCGTGGCGGAACCGGTTTGATGGGCGAGGCCGGGCCTGAGGCGATCATGCCGCTTGCACGCGGGCCGGACGGAAAACTGGGCGTGCGAAGCGCGGGCGGCGGGCAGCCCGTGAACGTTGTGATGAATATTTCCACCCCGGATGTGCAGGGTTTCCGGCGCTCGCAAGGTCAGATCGCGGCTCAGATGAGCAGGGCGCTGGGCCGTGGCAATCGCAATAGATAAACGAGGGAGCAGGTCATGAGTTTTCATGAGGTAAGGTTTCCGGCGAGTCTGAGTTTTGGCTCGGTCGGTGGTCCGGAACGGCGTACGGATGTCGTGACTTTGGCCAATGGGTTCGAGGAACGCAACACGCCCTGGGCCCATTCGCGGCGGCGCTATGATGCGGGTCTGGGAATGCGGTCCCTTGATGACATTGAAACGCTGATTTCCTTTTTCGAAGCACGCCAAGGTCAGATGTTCGGGTTTCGTTGGAAAGACTGGTCGGACTTCAAGTCCGGCAAGGCGACCGCCGAGGTCACGGGCGAAGACCAGGTCATCGCGCGCGGTGATGGGGTGCAGACCCGGTTTCAACTGGTCAAAACCTATAGCTCGGGCGGGGTCAGCTATGTCCGCCCGATTGCGAAACCGGTGCTGGGAACGGTGCGTTTAGGTTTGGATCAGGACGAAGTTCGGGAGGGGGTCGACTTTGAAGTGGATCTGACAACCGGGACGGTCACATTTGCTGACCCGCCGCCCGAAGAGGTCGACATCACGGCCGGGTTCGAATTTGACGTGCCGGTGCGCTTTGATACCGAGAAGATCCAGACCAGTGTCGCCAGCTTTCAAGCGGGCGATGCACCAAGTGTTCCAGTGGTCGAGGTACGGGTTTGATGGCGGGCGATAAGCAGGGTTTGCACGCTCATCTACAAAGCGGGCTGACTACGGTGTGCCGATGTTGGGCGATCACGCGCACCGATGGGCAGGAGTACGGGTTTACCGATCATGACATGGAACTGCGATTTGACGGGCTGGTCTTCAAGGCCAGTACCGGCCTGACCGCCGCAGCGATTGAGCAGGCAACTGGTCTGTCGATCGACAATTCCGAGGCCATGGGCGCGCTTTCTGACGCCTCAGTGCGGGATGAAGATATTGAAGCGGGGCGTTTTGACGGGGCCGAGGTGCGTGCCTGGCTGGTCAATTGGGCCAACCTGGATCAGCGCATGCTGCAGTTCCGAGGCTCGATCGGCGAATTGCGGCGCGCAGGTGGTGCGTTTCACGCCGAGTTGCGCGGGTTGACTGATTTGCTGAATCGGCCATTGGGGCGGGTCTACCAAAAGCCTTGTACGGCTGTGTTGGGGGATCGGGTATGCCGGTTCAACACTGATACACCGGGGTATTCGGTAGAAGCCGAAATTCTTGGGTTTGACGGCGGAACGCTGCTACGCCTGGTTGGTGGAGAAACCGCGGATGAGGCTTGGTTCGAACGCGGCAGGTTGGATGTGGTGTCTGGCCCGGCAAACGGTTTGTGGGCGTCGATAAAGCAGGACAGTCGCATAGACGATGGCCGCGAGATTACGCTGTGGTCCAGCATAGGTGGCGGGCTTGCCATCGGGGACAGGGTTAAGCTCATTGCCGGATGCGACAAGCGTATGGAGACCTGCCGTCTGAAGTTCAACAACACGCTGAATTTTCAGGGTTTTCCTGATCTTCCCGGCGAAGATTGGGTGATGGCCGTGCCTAAGAAAAACAAGCCGAACAAAGGGGGGAGCATCAGGTGAGCGAGCGCAGAGAAGGCATTGTCGCAGAGGCCCGCTCTTGGTTGGGCACGCCATATGTACATCAGGCGGCAGCCAAAGGGGCTGGTACGGATTGTCTGGGTCTGCTGCGTGGTGTCTGGCGGGCGCTTGTCGGGCGGGAACCGGAAGCTGTGCCAGCCTATAGCAAGGACTGGTCGGAACCGCAGGGCGAAGAACGCATGTGGGCTGCCGCCCGGCGGCATCTGATTGAAAAGCCGACATGCGTGTTGGAAGTGGGTGATGTGCTGCTGTTTCGAATGCGAGATCGAAGCGTCGCCAAGCATCTTGGCATCGTCAGTGAAACCGGCGAAGCGCCGCGTTTTATCCACGCATATTCCGGATACGGCGTTGTCGAAAACGCGTTGAGCGATCCCTGGCGCCGCCGGGTGGTCGCCTGTTTTGAATTCCCGTTGGAGGATCTCTGATGGCTACTATTCTTCTTTCTGCCGCAGGGGCTGCGCTGGGCGGTTCAATCGGGGGCACGGTCGCCGGTTTGTCGACCGCGATCATTGGGCGCGCGGTGGGTGCCACGGTGGGTCGGATCATCGACCAAAGGCTGCTGAGTCAATCTGTGATGGGAGATGGCAGTGAGGTTATTGAGACTGGCCGGATGGATCGATTCCGGCTGACCGAGACCGGCGAAGGCGCAACGGTCACGACCGTTTTTGGCCGCATGCGCGTTGGCGGTCAGGTGATCTGGGCGTCGGATTTTCTGGAAACCCAAAGCACCACAACCGAAGGTGGCAGCGGAGGCAAGGGAAAGCCCAAAACACCCGAGGTTACGACGGTCACTTACAGTTACTCTGTTTCTCTGGCTATTGCCGTCGGTGCGGGTGAAATTGCCGACGTTGCGCGCATCTGGGCCGATGGTGAAGAACAGGAACGCGTCGGCCTGAATATGCGCATCTACTATGGCACCGAGGATCAATTGCCTGACCCATTGATCGAGTCCATCGAGGGTGCAGGAACCGTGCCCGCGTATCGCGGAACGGCTTATGTTGTGATTGAAGACTTCCAATTGGCCGCTTTTGGCAATCGTGTTCCGCAATTCTCATTTGAAGTGGTGCGTCCTGCGCAGCCCGATATGCCGGATCATGACAGCTCGTTGCCTCAAATCGTTCGCGGCGTCGCGCTGATGCCGGGAACCGGCGAATACGCGCTGGCCAGCACGCAGGTGAACTACTCCAATCAGTTTGGTCACCATCGGGCAGCCAATGTGAATTCTGCTTCGGGCCAGCCTGATCTGGTGACATCGACGCAAGCGCTCGAGAAAGAAGTGCCGAGCTGTGACGCCGCATCGTTGATCGTATCCTGGTTCGGAGATGATCTGCGTTGCGGTTCATGCCAGATCCGGCCAAAGGTCGAACAGAAGGAAATCGACGGTCAGGGCATGCCCTGGACGGTGTCGGGACTGAACCGCGACAGTGCTCTGATTGTTAAGCAACTGGATGATCGCCCGATATATGGCGGTACGCCTGCGGATGCGGCGGTGGTGCAGGCTATCCGGCATTTGAAAGCCACCGGAAAACGCGTCATGTTCTATCCGTTTATCCTGATGGAGCAATTGCGGGGAAACAGTTTGCCGGACCCGTGGTCTGATCGGCTCGAACAACCCCATTTACCATGGCGTGGGCGGATCACGCTGGATATCGCACCGGCGCGCGCAGGCTCACCGGATCAGTCAGCAGCGGCCGACGCTCAGGTTGCCGCGTTTTTTGGGCACGCACGGGCCAGTGACTTCTCTGTTGGAAATGGCACGGTGTCTTATCACGGTCCTGCAGAATGGGGTTTGCGACGGTTCATTCTCCACTATGCGGCGTTGTGTAAGGCGGCAGGCGGCGTGACCTCGTTCTGCATTGCGTCCGAGATGCGCGGTCTAACACAGATCCGTGGCGCATCCGGGTTTCCTGCTGTCGGGCAAATGAGTGCGCTGGCTGCTGAAGTGCGTCAGATACTGGGGCCGAACACGAAGATCGGGTATGCTGCGGATTGGAGCGAGTACTTCGGCTACCAACCGACCGGAAGCGGTGACAGGTTCTTTCATCTCGATCCGATTTGGGCCGATGACAATATCGACTTCGTCGGTATCGACAATTACATGCCGCTCTCGGATTGGCGTGACGGCGAAAAGCATCTGGATGCCGAGGCCGGTGCGCCGTCCATATACGATCTGGACTATTTGCGCGGAAACATCGAAGGCGGAGAAGGATATGATTGGTATTATGCGTCGCCAGAAGAAGCATTGGCCCAGATCAGAGCGCCAATCGAGGATGATGCGCACAATGAGCCGTGGATCTGGCGTTACAAGGATTTGCGCAATTGGTGGTCGAACCCGCATCACGAGCGGATAGACGGTGTCCGGCAGGCAAACCCAACCGATTGGGTGCCGGGATCAAAGCCGATCTGGTTCACTGAACTGGGATGCGCCGCAATCGACAAAGGCACGAACCAGCCGAACAAGTTTCTGGACCCAAAGTCGTCGGAATCCTTTTTGCCCAAGTACTCCAATGGGCTGCGCGATGATTTCATTCAGGTGCAGTACCTTAAGGCGACACTGGGCTATTGGAATGATCCGCAGGTCAATCCGGTATCAAGCGTTTACGGCGGTCCCATGCTGGATCTGTCAAACGCCTATGTCTGGGCCTGGGATGCTCGTCCATTCCCAACGTTTCCGAATTTGCGAAGTCAGTGGAGTGACGGTGAGAACTATGCGCGTGGCCATTGGTTGAATGGGCGTTCCGGATCGCGAACTCTGGCATCGGTTGTGACCGAGATCTGTCATGGGGCCGGCGTTACGGACATTGATGTGTCGGGGCTCTACGGCATTGTGCGCGGCTACGTGATCGAGGACGTGACAAACGCGCGTTCGGCCTTGCAACCGCTGATGCTGCGCTATGGTTTTGATGCCATCGAGCGCGACGGGGTGCTGCGGTTTCAGATGCGAGATGGCTATGGGGCGGTGCAACTGGATCCCGATCATCTGGCCGTCAGCTCTGATCTAGACGGCACGGTCGAATATCGCCGGGAAGCCGAAGCCGAAATGACTGGCCGCGTGCGCCTTCGGTTTGTGCAATCGGACGCAGATCACGATGTGGTCGCGGAAGAAGCGGTTTTGCCCGATACCAGTACGCATTCGGTTTCGGTCAATGAAATGCCATTGTCGATGACACGCGCCGAGGGACGGCAGACTGCAGAACGCTGGTTGAGCGAAGCACGGGTATCCCGCGATACGTCCCGTTTCGCATTGCCGCCCTCGATGATGCATTTGGGTGCCGGTGATCTGGTGCGCCTGTCGGATGAGGATGGTGGAGCGGTTTATCGGATCGACCGTCTGGAAACAGCTGATCTGCAATTGGCGGACGCTGTTCGGATAGAACAGGGGGTCTACAAGGCCGCTGAATTGCAAGAGGATGCCGTAAACGTAAAGCCTTATGTGGCCCCTGTTCCCGTTCTGCCAGTCTTCCTGGACCTGCCGCTGATCACCGGTGCTGAAGTGCCCCACGCGCCATACCTAGCGGTTTCATCCGACCCATGGCCCGGCAGCGCGGCGGTTTATTCGTCCGCCGCTGACGAGGGGTACATTCTAAGCGATGTGATCACCGGTCAGGCCATCATTGGCCGTACCGAAACGCCTCTAAGGCGGGCGAGTGCCGGGATTTGGGACGAAGGTCCGGCCTTGCGGGTCAATTTGATCGGGGGGGTATTGGAATCCCGCCCACGCGACCTATTGCTGAACGGTGTTAACCTTGCCGCAATTGGCGATGGCACGCCCGATAACTGGGAAGTGTTCCAGTTCTCCGATGCAGCGTTAGAGGCGTCGGGCACCTATGCCCTGTCTGGCCGGCTGAGGGGGCAACTAGGCACTGACGCATTGATGCCAGATATGTGGCCCGAAGGATCGTTGTTCGTGCTGCTGAACGACCGGGTCTATCAGACCAGCCTGTTGCGGACCGAGCGGCGCATCGCCAAGCACTACCGTATCGGCCCGGCGACGCGCGGATACGATGACCCGTCATACCAGCATCTGGTCCAAGCGTTCGGCGGCAACGGTTTGCGACCCTACGCACCTGTGCATCTAAGGGCAAATTCGACCACCGTAGGGTTCGAGATGTCGTGGATACGGCGCACCCGGCTGGACGGCGATGATTGGTCTGGCCTGGATGTGCCCTTGGGTGAAGAAAGCGAGTCTTACCTGCTGCGCCTATTGGAAGGCGGCACGGTGGTGCGAGAAGTCGTCACAACCGAGCCCAATTGGTTGTATTCAACTGCGATGCAAGCAACCGATGCGCTGACGGGGCCATTCGAGGTGGAAGTTGCGCAAGTCTCCGCCGTTTACGGGCCGGGCGCTGCGTCCCGTCTGATTGTCGGGTAGGCTGTTTGATGCGCCCTGTTCTTCATGGTGATGTCAGTTCTGCGGCACGGGCTTTGTTATCTGTGCCGCAGATTGACCGAGAGCGTCTTTGCATTCGGATGATTGCTGAGGCTGAATTGGCCGACGCGCATGTCCTTAGAACCGGTCGACTTCATCCGATCTATGGTAATGGCTCGCTCATGGCGGTTGCGCGAAACAGGTCGTTGCCGGATGAGCCTGATTTTGACGACGTGCGATATTGTCAATGTTTTGAAACGGTTCTGCGCCATCTTGTCCGATTTCAAATCAGCCAGCGGCACAGCTGACGCATTTGCTCGCCGCCAGATCCAAGTTCAGCCGCCCATCCAGAATATCATCACCGCAATCCTCGCAATACCCATACTCGTCCTGTTGAATGCGGATTAACGCAGCCCTGAGGCGAAAGGTCTCGAGGTCACGGTTGGCCTGTTGTGCCTTCGCCATCGCCTGATTTTGTAATGCATCCATGCGGCTGAGGCGGCCAACGGCCTGCTGGTCTAGTTCTACAACGGCCTGCGCCGTCTGGCCTGACGCGGACAGCTGTACCAGTTCCGCCAAACGCGCGCGGATTTTTGTTTCGAAATGGGCGCGTTTTAACTCATTCATTCTTGTTGCATCGCCGTTCACAGGTTTGCGTTTGGTGTTTTTGTCACTAGATGGCATTCTAGGCGCAGCAAAGGAACAAAAGCTATGTTTGAAACGCGCAGACAAGTGACGAATGTTGACCCGGTCTGGGATCGTATCACTTCTGAGGCCCACGCAGCGGTCGAGAAAGAACCCCTGATGGGTGGCTTGGTGCACGCCTGTATCTTGCATCACCGGAGTTTGGAGCGTGCCCTGTCCTACAGGGTGGCGGCAAAGCTATGCTCGAACGAGATGTCGATGATGGTTCTGCGCGAGATTGTCGATGAAGCCTATGTCGACGACCACAGCTTGCTTGAAGCCGCTCGTGCCGACCTGATGGCCGTCTATGAGCGCGATCCGGCCTGCCATCGACTGCTACAGCCGATCCTGTATTTCAAAGGCTATCAGGCCATGCAGGCCTATCGTGTCGCGCATTGGCTGTGGCGCAAAGGGCGTTATGATCTCGCGTATTTCTTCCAGATGCGGTCCTCCGAGATCTTCGGGATCGACATTCATCCGGCCGCGAAAATTGGCAAGGGCATCATGATCGACCATGCTCATTCCATCGTCATTGGTGAGACCGCTGTGGTGGGCGACAATGTCTCGATGCTGCATTCGGTCACGCTGGGCGGAACCGGCAAGGAAGAGGAACAGCGCCATCCGACGATAGGTGACGGTGTTCTGATCGGGGCCGGGGCCAAGGTTTTGGGCAATATCGAAGTGGGTCACTGCAGCCGTATCGCTGCCGGATCAGTGGTGTTGCAAGAGGTTCCGGCCTGTAAGACGGTGGCTGGTATCCCTGCCAAGATCGTGGGGGAAGCGGGGTGCGATCAGCCATCCATTTCTATGGATCATATGCTGGGCAAGGACCAATAGCCTGAGTTGAATGAACAAAAAAGCCGCCTCGAAATTTGAGGCGGCTTTTTTGTGTGTGTTCGCCGGGTTAGGCCAGCATGACCATCGGGTTTTCCAGATTGTCGACTATGGCCTGCAAAAGCTGTGCGCCAAGCGCGCCGTCGATGACCCTGTGATCGACCGACATTGTCACGGACATGATGGTTGCAACAGTCAATTCTCCATCGTCGCCAACAACGGGTTTCTTTGCGCCAGTACCGACCGCCAGAATCCCCGCATGTGGTGGGTTCACAATGGCGTCGAAATTGTCGATGCCGAACATGCCCAGGTTTGAGATCGCGAAAGTGCCGCCCTGATATTCATGCGGCGCCAGTTTGCGTTCGCGCGCGCGACCTGCGAGGTCTTTCATCTCGGTTGAGAGTGCAGACAGCGATTTTGTGTCGGCGTCCTGCAAGACCGGAGTGAACAGACCGCCCTCGATTGCTACAGCGACGGCCACATCCGAGGGCTTCAGTTGCAGCACCCGGTCGCCTGCCCAAACGGCATTGCATTCGGGCACCTGTTGCAGCGCGTTGGCGACGGCCTTGATGATGAAGTCATTGACGCTCAGCTTCACGCCGCGGGCTTCGAGTTGTTTGTTCAACTGGCTGCGGAACTTCAGCAACGCGTCCAGCTTGATATCTCGGCGCAGGTAGAAATGCGGGATGGTTTGCTTGGCTTCGGCCAGACGGGCGGCGATGGTTTTGCGCATCCCGTCCAGCTTGACCTCTTCGTACTCTCGGCCTTCGTACATCCGCGCGACCATATCCGCCGAAGGACCAGTCGGGGCCGCGGCCGCGGCGGGTGCTGCTGCCACGGGTGTAGGCGTGGCAACAGGTGTCGTTGCTGTTGCACCCTCTACATCGGCCTTGACGATCCGGCCATGTGGGCCCGAACCAGCAATCTGAGCAAGGTCGAGACCTTTCTGGGCAGCAATTCGGCGCGCCAGAGGCGAAGCAAAGATACGGCCGCCATCGGCTTTGACCGGAGCGGCGGGGGCAGGGGCGGGCGCCTCGGACACCGCTGGCGCGGCAGCCTCGTTGCCCGCGGCGGCTGCGGGTGCAGCCGCAGGGGCTTTGGCAGGTGCGGCGCCAATATCATCAGCGCTTTCGCCGTCTTCCAGAAGGATTGCGATGGCAGTGTTGACCTTGACCCCTTCAGAACCTTCGGGGATCAGGATCTTGCCGACGACGCCTTCGTCAACCGCCTCGAACTCCATCGTGGCCTTGTCGGTTTCGATCTCGGCCAGAAGGTCACCGGACGAGACGGTGTCGCCCTCCTTGACCAGCCATTTGGCAAGCGTGCCTTCTTCCATTGTCGGTGACAGTGCGGGCATCAGAATTTCAGTAGGCATCTGTCTGTCGCTCCTTACCGGTAGGTCACTTGTTTGACTGCGGCGATCACCTCATCAGTGGTCACCAGAGCCAGTTTTTCCAGGTTTGCGGCATAGGGCATTGGCACGTCCTTGCCGGTGCAGTTGATGACGGGGGCATCGAGATAGTCAAACGCTTCCTGCATCACCACGGATGAGATATAACTGCCGACCGAGCCTTGCGGCCAGCCTTCTTCGACCGTCACCAGACGGTTGGTTTTCATCACCGAACTGATGATCGCGCCGGTATCCATCGGACGGATGGTGCGCAGGTCGATCACCTCGGCACTGATCCCGTCTTCGGCCAGTTTGTCGGCAGCCTCAAGAGCGAACTGCATGCCGATGCCAAAGCTGACAATAGTCACGTCCGACCCTTCGCGCCAGATGCGGGCCTTGCCCAGCGGGATCGTCAAGTCATCCACCTGTGGCATGTCGAAAGACCGGCCATATAGGATTTCATTTTCCAGAAAGATGACCGGGTTGGGGTCACGAATGGCAGATTTCAAAAGACCTTTGGCGTCAGCGGCCGAGTACGGCGATATCACCTTGAGGCCTGGCACCTGCATATACCATGCGGTGTAATCCTGAGAATGCTGGGCCGCCACGCGCGCCGCTGCACCGTTGGGGCCACGGAAAACGATCGGGCAGCCCATCTGACCACCGGACATATACAATGTTTTGGCGGCTGAGTTGATGATCTGGTCCATCGCCTGCATGGCGAAGTTGAAGGTCATAAACTCGACAATCGGTTTCAGCCCCGCCATTGCGGATCCAACTGCGATGCCGGTAAAGCCGTGCTCGGTAATCGGGGTGTCGATCACGCGCTTTGCACCGAATTCGTCCAGCAAGCCTTGCGAGATTTTATAAGCACCTTGATATTCGGCGACTTCTTCACCCATCAGGTAGACATCTTCGTCACTGCGCATTTCCTCGGCCATGGCGTCGCGCAGGGCTTCGCGGACGGTCTGCTGAGCCATCTCGGCATCTGCAGGCCAATCGGGCGACAGATCAACGACCGGCGCGGCAGGGGCCGACGCAGGAGCGGTGGCCTCAGCCGCCACAGGGGCGGCATCGGCAACCGCTGCGGCTGCGGGTGCAGCCGCGGGCAGAGCCGAGGCGTCTTCGCCTTCTTCAACCAGAACCGCGATGGGCGTGTTGACCTTGACCCCTTCGGTGCCTTCGGCGATCAGGATTTTGCCAACGATGCCTTCATCGACCGCTTCGAACTCCATCGTGGCTTTGTCGGTTTCGATCTCGGCCATGATGTCGCCCGAGGATACGGTGTCGCCCTCTTTGACCAGCCATTTGGCCAATGTTCCCTCTTCCATAGTGGGTGAGAGTGCGGGCATGAGAATTTCGGTTGCCATGTCTTATTCGTCCTCTCAGGCGTAGATATCTGTCCAGAGCTCATCCAATGACGGCTCGGGGCTTTCTTTCGAGAATTCGGCGGCCTGGTTCACGACCTCTTTGATCTCTTTGTCGATTGCCTTCAGATCATCCTCGGTCGCATGTTTGCCGGACAGCAGCAGTTCGCGCACATGTTCGATCGGGTCGCTGTGTTCGCGGACCTTCTGAACCTCTTCGCGGGTGCGATACTTGGCCGGGTCAGACATTGAATGACCGCGATAACGGTAGGTTTTGATTTCCAGAATGTAAGGGCCCTTGCCAGAGCGGCAATGTGCAACGGCCTTTTGGCCCGCTTCTTTGACGGCCAGCACATCCATACCATTGACGATCTCACCCGGGATGCCGAACGCCTCGCCACGGTGATAGATGTCTTTGGTCGAAGTTGATCGTTCCTGCGACGTGCCCATTGCGTATTGGTTGTTTTCGATCACGAAGACCACGGGCAGGTGCCAAAGGGCGGCCATGTTGAATGTCTCATAGACCTGACCCTGGTTGGCGGCGCCATCACCGAAATAGGTGAAGGTAACGCCACCGTTTTCTTTATATTTGTCGGCAAAGGCCAGACCCGCACCCAAGGGGACCTGCGCACCGACGATGCCGTGGCCACCGTAGAAATGCTTCTCTTTCGAGAACATGTGCATCGAGCCGCCCTTGCCCTTGGACAGACCGCCAATGCGCCCGGTCAATTCGGCCATAACGCCGCCCGGCTCCATCCCGCAGGCCAACATGTGACCATGATCGCGATAAGACGTAATGCGCTTGTCGCCTTCCTGGGAGGCCGCCTCGAGGCCAACAACAACTGCCTCCTGTCCGATGTATAGGTGGCAGAACCCGCCGATCAAACCCATCCCATATAGCTGACCTGCCTTCTCCTCGAATCGGCGGATCAGTAGCATTTCGCGGTAATAAGTTTTTAGCTCTTCCGCAGAAACGTTTGGTTTCTTTGTGGTTTTTCGCGCAGCCATCGTGGCGATCTCCCCCTTCCGGACAGATAGTTTAGCTTTAAACTATCTCATAGAGTATTTGAGACAATCTGGCGAGTGGAAATGTGACGCAGCGTCTAACCCCGCGGTTTCCGGCAGAGCTTAAGGTGTTGGAAGTCTTGAAGGATGTGTCTTTAGATCAACAGGCGGGAGGAGGCTATTGGATAACGATCTCGTCCGCGCGGATCATACCCAGGATCGATCGGGCTTGCTGATCGAGCAGGTCGAGATCCAGATAAGTGTCAGACAAGCGACGCGTCAGGTTTTCCACTTCGGCGATCTCGGCATCAAGCTGAGCCAGGTTGCGCGACAGGGCATCCCGTTCCGCAGCAATCTCGACCCGTCTGAACAGGCCATAGTCGCCCTGCACGGCGGCAAAGGTGAAATACACACCCAGCATGAAAGCCACCGAGAAAAAGACAACTGCGCCCAAACCGGGCCGATGGGAACGGGACACTCTGTTTACCGCCGTATGAAATCTGCCTCAAAAACGTGCCCTTTGCGGGCATCTGTCAGCACTATGTCACAGGTGATTCGCTATGTGAATCCCCTGATTCGCAAAAAGCGCCGAAATGCGTCTTGGCGCTTTGTTGTGATGTGCAAGCATCAGCAGGCCGGGTTAGTGCTCAAGTGCTGCAACACCCGGCAGTGTCTTGCCTTCCATCCATTCCAGAAACGCGCCACCGGCGGTTGAGATGTAGGAAAAATCATGCGCAGCGCCCGAGGCATTCAGGGCAGCGACCGTGTCGCCTCCGCCAGCGACCGAGACAAGTTGACCGGACCGGGTCAGCGCCGCAGCTTTCAGGGCAGCGGCATTGGTGGCGGTGTCAAACGGCTCCAACTCGAACGCGCCCAGCGGGCCGTTCCAAATCAGCGTTTGGCTTTGGGCAAAAACCTCGGTGATCTCGGCAACGCTGTCTGGGCCGGCGTCCAGGATCATGCCGTTATCTGGACATTGGTCGGCAGGCAGTACTTGATGCGGGGCGTTGGCCTCGAATTTTTCTGCGACCACGATGTCACTTGGCAGAACGATTTTGCATCCGGTTTTGTCGGCTTTGGTCAGAATATCTGCCGCCGTATCTTTCATCGCGGTCTCGGCCAGCGAGTTGCCGACGTTGATGCCCTTGGCGACCAGAAAGGTGTTTGCCATGCCGCCGCCGATCACCAGATAGTCGACCTTGTCGATCAGGTTGCCCAGCAGTTCCAGCTTGGTTGAAACCTTGGCCCCACCAACCACCGCTGTCACCGGACGTTTAGGGGCACTCAGCGCACCTTCCAGCGCCTCCAACTCGGCCTGCATCAAACGGCCTGCACAGGATGGCAACAGGCGCGCAATGGCTTCGGTCGAACTGTGGGCGCGGTGCGCGGCCGAGAAGGCGTCGTTGCAGTAGATATCGCCCAACCGGGCCATGCCAGCGGCAAGATCAGGATCGTTTTTCGTCTCGGCTGCGTGAAAGCGGGTGTTTTCCAGCAGCAAAACCTGACCCGGTTGAAGTTCTTCTGCTGCCAGTTCCGCTTCGACGCCGACACAATCAGCGGCAAACAGAACCTGGGCGTTGAAGGCGTTTTCCAGCGTGGGCACGAGTTGCTTCAATGACAGGCTCTCGCGCCGCTCGCCGCCGGGGCGTCCAAAATGGGCCAGCAGGATCGGTTTGCCGTCCGCCGCAAGAATGTCACGCACGGTTGGCACGATGCGCTGAATGCGGGTGGCGTCCGTCACAGCCCCATCCACGACCGGCACATTAATGTCGACGCGCACCAGCACGCGTTTGCCGTTCAGGTCGATATCGTCCAGCGTTTTCCAGCTCATCGCGTGATCCTTAAGTGTTGAAACTGATTTAGGCGGTTCTTTTCCTGCATTTTGCCCTCAGGTCAATGCGTCACTTGGCATTCGTGCGCGTGCGTCATAGGTATTTGCGCAAGATAAAACGACAGGAGGGCCTCATGGCCGAGATCAAGGATCCCGAAAACACAATCATCGTCGAACTGAGTGGTGGCAATGTCATCATCGAACTGTTGCCGGATGTAGCACCGCAGCACAGTGCACGGATGAAAGAGCTGGCACGTGCAGGTGAATATGACAACGTGGCGTTTCACCGTGTGATTGACGGGTTCATGGCGCAGACCGGTGACGTACAGCACGGCGACATGGAAGACGGGTTCAATCTGCGCATGGCTGGCACCGGTGGATCGTCACTGCCAAACGTTCCGGCCGAGTTCTCGAAGCTGCCACATGACCGGGGCACATTGGGCGCCGCACGCTCGCAAAACCCGGATTCGGCCAATTCGCAGTTCTTTATCAACTTCAAGGACAACCATTTCCTGAATGGTCAGTACACGGTCTATGGTCGTGTGATCGACGGGATGGAGCATGTGGATGCCATCGTTAAGGGTGAGCCACCAGCGAACCCGGATCGTATGATTAGCGTCAAGGTGGCCGTAGATGCATAAGCTGGCCGCTGTTTTTGCCCTGCTGGCCAGCCCCGCGCTGGCCACGGGTCTACAGATCGAGGTCGAGGGTGAGGGCGCCAACGGCACGATCACAATCGACCTGTTTGATGACGTCGCCCCGAAACATGTCGAGCAAATCTCGGCATTGGCAACCGAAGGCCAGTATGATGGCGTCGTCTTTCACCGTGTGATCGAAGGTTTCATGGCCCAGACCGGGGATGTGGAATTCGGCGATCAATCCGCTGAAAACTTTAATATTAACAACGCTGGTCGCGGCGGATCCGCTCGTGCAGATTTGCCGGCTGAATTCTCGGACGTCACCTTTGATCGGGGCGTTGTCGGGATGGCGCGGTCGCAAGATCCCAACAGCGCCAATTCGCAGTTCTTCATCATGTTCGAACCGGGCCCGTTCTTGGACGGCCAATACACGGTTGTTGGTCAGGTCACCGACGGAATGGATGTCGTTGACGCAATCAAACGTGGCGAAGGTCAGAACGGCGCGGTTGTCGGTCAGCCGGATGTGATGAAAAAGGTCACCG
Source organism: uncultured Ruegeria sp. (assembly GCF_947504215.1). GTDB lineage: Bacteria > Pseudomonadota > Alphaproteobacteria > Rhodobacterales > Rhodobacteraceae > Ruegeria. The sequence goes on from NZ_CANNGO010000002.1 coordinate 224,025, forward strand.
TCACAGAATAAACTTTAAGAACCCGGCGCCAATGGATGCGGCGGGTTCTAACTTGTCTGCCTGCTTGATGGTCACCGCACTTTTCCGGTAGAATTGATCCACCCAAAGCCAGCGACGTTGACCAAAGCCCGGCGTCAGTTCACCTTCTCTGATGTCCGAGGTTCTGATCTGGACACGCTGTTTTTGATCCGTGCCAGCAATCCATTTTCGTTAATGTAGCGCTGATAGGCGCGGTAGGATGGCGCTTGTGACAGGCATCGTTCCTCGTGCCACGCGCGCAGGAAATAGATGGCATTCACACCCAGCAAAGCGATGCAATTGGCAACGCCCGCCCAGAAATCCACCGCGATGAAGGGGATCGAAACCAGCCACCAGCTGATGTTCTTGCTAATGTAAGATGGATGTTTGCTGATATTGTAGGGGAAGTCACAGGCGAGCCCCCGATATGTGAGGTTCGAAAACCTTAGGCCCATACGAGCTGCCGTCAGGCAATACATCCCCAAAAAGAACAGGATTGTGCTGCCCCAGATCGTATAGGCGACCGGGTAATTCCAAAGCCATGCGCCCCAGGCGAAATCGTCCTGAACATAGTTGAAGTAGTCTCGGGACAGGACTTGCCAGAATGGGGAATAGCAGATTATGCAAACCAGCCACCCTGAAACCGTGGTTTCGGTCCAGCGGATATGGGAAATCAATAGGCGCGTAGCAGTTGCATATCCTATGACAACAACGGTCAGGTCCAGAAAGAACGAAAACCTGAAAAGATATTCGTAGACTTCCGGAAACCCCGAGGCATCCCAAAGCGATCTGGACTGGAAAAACGTCCAGTCATAAACCAGATAACAGAACATCAGCGGCAGAAAGAACCCTTTGACGCCAAGGCCCAGCAGATAGACTTTCAAACCCCGCGCCTTGGTGGATTGGCGGCCCATGGTCAGGACAACCTGCCCAAGATGCCACATCCCGTCACGTGGGTGACGCATCATGAAATGAACCGATGTCACAACGGCCAAAACGACGCCCAGGATAAGCCCCCAATAGTCTGCCAATAGCGAGAAGAAAGGCGTGTACCAGTCGCCCCGGTACAGATCAGCCGACCAGTAGAGCAGCGCCAACAGGGCAGCGCTTGTGATCAATCCAACCAGCTTGATCTGAAAATCCCGAATATAGGTGGGGTCGGAAAAATTACGCAACCTGTAGACCAGACCGCTGCCCGGCAATCGATGCAGTTTGGCAAAGTAGAATTCGGACAACGCCATCAGCCCGAAGACCGACAAGGCAAATAACACGGTTTGATCCCGGTCCGAAACACTCGGCATATCCGGCCACAGGTAGTGAAGAACCGGGATGCTGATCACAGCCACCAAACCGGTTGTTGCCGGGATCGAGGACGCGGGGCGTTTGAAACCGGTGCGGGATTTCATGAATTCGAACTCGTATACATATGGCCTGATTTTCGTGGCTTTTTACTGGAATTCAACCGGCCAATTCAGCAGTGCCGGAATCTTACACGATGTGTGACCTGCGAATTTCGAACGTTGCAACCTTGGCCGCACAAGGACCGGCCGGGTCGACGCAATACAAACACGGTAGTCGACGCAACCGACATAGTTGCGCCTTTGATTGGCTGTTTTACTTGTCTGCCGATATGATTTTCCAGATCATCGCGCCCAAGGCGCCACCGATTAGCGGAGCGACCCAGAACAGCCAAAGCTGCGACAGAGCAGGTCCATCGGCAAACAATGCCACGCCAGTCGATCGCGCCGGGTTGACCGAGGTGTTTGTCACTGGAATCGATACCAGATGGATCAGGGTTAACCCAAGTCCAATGGCGATCGGGGCGAACCCGGCTGGTGCTTTGTCCGATGTTGCACCCAGAATGATGAGAATAAAGAACGCGGTCATCACGATTTCGATCACCAGCGCAGACAGCATCGAATAGCCCTCGGGCGATGCGTCCCCATACCCGTTTGAGGCGAAACTGCCGACCCCGATAAAGTCCGGTGCACCGCTAACGATCAGGTACAGAACCGCCGCTGCTGCCAAAGAGCCAAATACCTGAGCCGCCCAGTAGGGGATCAAATCCTTGGCTGGAAACCGTCCACCGATCATCAGGCCAAGGCTGACCGCCGGGTTGAAATGGCCGCCCGAGATATGACCGACTGTGTACGCCATAGTCAGAACCGTCAGGCCAAATGCCAAGGACACACCCAGCCATCCGATCCCGACATCAGCGACGCCCGCCGCAAGTACCGCACTGCCACAGCCTCCAAGGACCAGCCAGAAAGTGCCGAAGAACTCGGCCATGAGTTTGGAAGACATGAAAACTCCTAAGTCAAAACAGTCTTATGAAATTGTGCAACAAGACTTATCTTATGTCAGATTGGCGCGAATGGGGAATTTCGATTGATCTTTTGTCACATGCCAACTGGCTCGATGATCAATATCGGTCACCAGCTGACCGTCTTTCGCGGGGCTGGCGCCGTTATGCGAAGTTTCTTCGGATGGGCTAAACCCAGGTCGCGGGATCAAGGTGCAAGAGCTTTTCCAGTTGTTCATAAACTTTCGGGTTCTCTTGTTTTAACGCCTGCGGTTTCTCAAAAAACACTTCGACGGCTACGGCAAAGAACTCTTCATGACCCTCTGCGCCATAAGGGTCGATGACGACTGGTTGCCCGGTTTCAACAGCGCGTACATGGGCATTGTAAGCTGTCAGAAAGACACTCTCCCATTCATCAAAGCTCTGTCCGCGGCTTAGAACGGGGACGCCATTTGTGCTGCCAGATAGATCGTCGATTTGATGCGCAAACTCATGAAAGACAACATTTTGGCCATCATGGTCATTCATCGCGCCTTGCTGACTGTGCGCCCAGGACAGGATCACCGGGCCGCGATTCCAGCTTTCACCGGTCCTTATGACTTCCTTCTCGGTCACGACATAGCCGCTGTGTTTGCTTTGCCGGGATTTGAAGGCATTGGGATAAATCAAAATGGTCGTCAGGTTGTCGTACCACATATCATTGTTGGCCACGAGAAGACTCGCCTGTGCAGCAACCGACAGCTGCATCTCTTCTGTGACCTCCAGACCGTCACAACCGAAAAAGTTCACTTGATCCAGAAACAGGTTCACCTTTCCATCCAGCTTGGCGCGCAGGTCCGGCGGTAACCGTCGCACAATGGGAACGTGGCTTTCGATGAGGTCGCTTTGATACGTCGTCAGCGGAGCAGCCAGCAACGACTTACGCGCTTGCGACTTGGACCATTGGTGAAAGATCAGGGCCCCGGCGATCAGTGCGACAATTGTAAGAAAAATCAACATATGGGAATTCTATCTGTATCAGGCCCGAGTTGGAACTCTGATCATGTATCGACCTGCTCTTGGCAGCATACCCCAAAATGAAACGCCGCAGGCTGACCTGCGGCGTTTGAATTTCTGTTGTTATGAAAGAACTTACTGTTTGACTTCGGCCGCCGGGTTGGCACCCGGTTTCGAGCTGCGGCCGGGGTTCAGCGGATCATCCTGACGCTGGACGGAGCCTTCAAAATGCGCGCCGCTTTCGATGGCGATGGTCTTGTGGATGATGTCGCCTTCCACACGTGCGGTAGAGGTCAGGCGCACTTTCAGGCCACGTACCCGGCCCACGATACGGCCGTTTACAACAACGTCATCCGCGGTGACTTCGCCTTTGATGGTTGCGGTTTCACCGATTGTCAGCAGGTGGGCGCGGATATCGCCTTCAACCGTGCCTTCAACCTGAATGTCGCCGGTTGTCTTTAGGTTGCCTGTGATGTGCAGGTCCGAGGACAAAACCGATGCGGGGGGCTTTGGCTTGGGCGCGGTGCTGGCCTTCGGTTCTGCCGGTGCTGGTGCCGCCGGAGTCGCCGGGGCAGCCGGTTTTGTTGCCTCAGCCTCTTTGGATCCGGGCTCGTTGATTTTGCTCTTAGAAAACATTTCTCGCAGCCTTGATGTAAGTCATTGGGTTAACAGGTTTTCCGTTCACGCGCACCTCATAGTGAAGATGCGTGCCGGTAGACCGTCCGGTGCTACCCATATCAGCAATATGATCCCCGCGCGAGACCCTTTGACCGACCTTTACGTTGATCTTGGTGTTATGAGCGTAAAGTGTCTCAATTCCAAACGCGTGCTTGATCTTGACCAGCCGTCCGAAGCCCGATTGCCAGCCTGCATGTGACACTACACCATCAGCGGTCGCGAAGATGTCGGTGCCCTGCGCACCGGCGAAATCTGCGCCGTTATGCATGCGCCGTCCGCCAGTTTTGGGGTCGCGGCGTGTGCCATATCCGCTGGTAAAGCGAACGGCGGCCCGAACGGGGCTGGCAAAAGGCGCTTTTTCTGCTGCGAGACGATAGAGGTTCAACTGATCCATCTGCTGCAGCAGTGTGTTGGCGCGGATCTCATCTGCGGACAGCTCTTCTCCGCGTGTGCTGAACGTTAAAGGGGTTAACGGACCGCCAATACCGCTATATCCGCGCCGGACCTCTTCGATGATACGATCTGTGGGCATGCCAGCCTGCCGGAACATTTTGTCCAGTGGCTCGACCGAGATAACCATGGCCTCTTCCAGCTGACGGAAAATCTCGTCGCTGCGTTCCTGCATCAGTTGGATTTCAAGCTCGAGATCGTCGCGCTGATCCAAGGCGTTCTGCGCGTTTGCGGCGATCTGGTCACGCTCTTCAGCAGTGCGCGCCAGCGCTTCGGTCATGAATTCCATCTGGACAGGATTGGCGACGGCAGCCTGGTACAAGTCCGCGCCTTCAGCGTCTTGTTGCAACTCTGCCAGTTCGGTCCGAACTGCCTCACGCTGTTTCATTGTCGCGCGCAAAGTGGTTTGGATCACTTCGATTCCGGTTTCCAGCTCGCGGCGGCGGTTTTCCGATGCCAGAAGTTCTGACTGCATCACTGAGATCTGGTCCAGCGCGGCGTTGAACCGATCTTGTGCGGCCAGTGCCTCATGCGCTCGTGCATCGCGTTCTGTCGACAACACATTCAGGCGCTCTTGATAGGTCGCTTGATCCCGTTTCGCTTGTTCGCGGAAATTTCCCGACCCGATACTGTCCATCAGCAGGATCGCTGTTGCGACTGCAGTCCAACCCACGATCACGGCGACACCTGCCACCGCGAAAAACTGAGTTTCCGAACTGAGACGTATAAACCGCGTGTCCTGATCCGATTTCAGGAACACACGACGTTCCGGAAATTGCCGTTCTAGTAGTGAGTGTAGTTTTATTGCCAGACGTGTTCTCACGCGCCTCACCTTTCATCCCCAAGATCGGGACCGGTCGTGAGTGGTTCGCCGCCCCTTGGGCGGACTGCATAAAGGGGCAGCCGCGTTCGGGCAAGTTTGTTGACCAATATGGGTCTGAGAACATGCAATTCCCGCGCGTCATCGGCGAGAAGTTGCCGAAACTAACCTAAAAAGGATCACTTTGAGACTGAGCCGGGCGCGGGCACATCTTCGGTCAGAGGCCAGTAAAAATCTGGCGGCAGGCCCGCCTCGGCGCGTTTCTCTTCGTTGAAAGGCGGCTTCAGTTGCCCGTGAAAGTAGCGGCGGACCAGTTGATGAAACACATCTTTCGGGTCCAGATTTTCGCGCCCGCACAGGAAATGAAACCATTTCGATCCATAGGCAACATGCCCGACCTCTTCGGCGTAGATCACTTCCAGCGCGGCGATCGCGTGATCGGCCTGTGCTTTGCGAAATATGTCGATCATGCCGGGTGTTACGTCCAAGCCCCGAGCTTCAAGAACCATAGGTACCACGGCAAGCCGCCCCATCAGATCTTCGGCAGTATCCTCTGCGGCGCGCCACATTCCGGCATGGGCGGGCAGGGCGCCATAGTGGCTACCCATCTGATCCAGGCACTCGCACACCATCTCAAAATGGCGCGATTCCTCTTCGGCGCATTTGACCCAATCGTCATAGAACCCGATTGGCATCGGGACATGACCAAAGCGGGCGATGATATCCCAATGCAGATCGACAGCATTCAGCTCGATGTGTGCCACGGCATGCAGCAGCGCGATACGCCCGGCGTCTGTACCGGGGCGGCGTCTCGGGACATCACGCGGGGACAGCAATTCAGGTTTGTCTGGGCGCGCCGGATTCAACGGTGGTGCTGCGGTGCCAACCTCAATCTCCGGCGCGTCGCCCTTGCGCGCCGCAAACCATGCAGCGGCGTGGCGTTTGGACAGGGCGGTCTTGGCCTGACCATCCGCGGTTGTCAGGACCTCAGTTGCCATCTCGGTCAGTGTTAAAGCCACGGGTTTGCTCCGCCTGTCATTGGTCTGGGTGCGGAATAAACCGGATGGCAACCCAGGTCGAGGGCGTTACAGCGCTTTAACTGCCTCCAGCACCGCGTCCACATGACCAGGCACTTTCACTTTGCGCCAGACGATTGCGATGCGGCCTTCGCCATTGACTACGAACGTCGACCGTTCGATCCCCATCGACTTGCGGCCATACATATTCTTTTCGACCCACACGCCGTAATCCTCGCAGACGGTCGAGTTCTCGTCCGATAGCAAAGGCGTGGTCAGCCCATGTTTGGCGACGAATTTGTCATGTTTGGTCACGCTATCGCGTGAGATGCCAAAGACCTTAGCACCTGCATCGGCAAAGGCTTGAAGTTGCTCTGAGAAACCGATGGATTCCTTGGTGCAGCCCGGCGTATCATCGCGGGGATAAAAGAACAAAACGACGGTACCGCCGCGCAGGTCCGATAAGGTCACTTCGCCGCCGCCGTCGCGGGGCAGTGTGAAATTAGGGGCGATGTCTGAGACGTCAGGCATTGGAAACTCCGCTAAAGATTCTCATAGGCTGCCCGATATCATAGGGCGGCACGGGCAGGTTGAAAGGCGTGGACACCAAATTGGCGCAGCAGGAACATGACGGGGGCGAACGGCCGGGTAAATCCGCGCGTCGTCGGTCGCGCCGTCGCACTGCGGGAATTTGGACCATGCGCGGCGTGTTGTTGCTGGTTTTTCTGGCCCTATTCGCGGGTTTCATGGTCATTGGCCAGCGCATGCACGCGCCTGCCTGGCTGCGGGACCGGGTCGAAGCGCGGCTGGAGCAAACGCTTGGCGGTCTGCAGATCCGTTTCGGCGATGTCAGCTTTGTCATTCACGAAGGGTGGCGGCCCCGTCTGAGGTTAACGGATGTCAGCATCAGCGACGCAGCAGGACAGCAGATTGCGCAAGTGTCCGATATGCGGGCCAGCCTTGCCATGCGTCCCTTGCTGCGGGGCCACGTCAGGCCGAAGCGCATTATCCTTAGCGGGGCACAGGTCGCCCTGACGCGCGGAAAAGACGGCGCGCTGACGCTGACCGTCGGCGCCGGAAGTGCGCCGGTGCGAGAAGCGCCAAACTTGGCGCAGCTGATCGAGACCTCGGATCAGGTCTTTCTGTCCGAAAACCTGTCCGCACTGACATCGGTGGAACTGGATGCGATTACCTTAGACTATCGCGATCTTCGGCTGGAACGATCCTGGGTTCTGGATGGCGGGCATATATTGGTAACCCGCAGCGCCAGCGAAATGCGGTTGGCGACGGGGTTTTCCGTTCTGGCTGGGCGTGATTATATCAGCACGATCGAGGCAAATTACTCTAGCGTTCTGGGGTCCCCCGCCGCGCGGTTCGGGGTTTCAATCACGGATCTGCCGGCAGAAGACATTGCCGGTCAAAGCCCTGCGCTGGGTTGGTTGCAGGTGCTGCGAACGCCGATTTCAGGCGCGTTGCGCGGCAGTATTGATGGCGAAGGCGCCGTCGGGCCATTGTTTGCCACGTTGAATCTGGGCGCCGGCGCAGTGCAACCAAATCCGGAAACCCGTCCCGTCCCCTTTGAATCTGCGCGCACATATTTCACGTATGATCCGCGCCGTCAGGCGCTCGATTTTAACGAGGTTTCCGTAAAGTCCGCTTGGGGGTCGGTGCAGGCCGAAGGCACTGCGTTCCTGGCTGGGGTCGAGGACGGCATCCTTGACAGTTTGGCGGCACAGCTGCGTTTAACCGGCATTAATGTAAACCCGGCAAACCTGTTTCCCGAGGCACTTCAGCTGTCTCAGGCGGATCTCGACTTCAAGATGGAGTTTGCGCCCTTTCAGCTGCACCTTGGGCAAATGACCGTCTACGACACGGATCACACCGTGCGTGCGTCGGGTAATCTGACGGGGCGACCAGACGGCTGGGCTGTTCAGCTGGATGCCCATCTGGATGGCATGTCATCGGAACAGGTTTTGGGATATTGGCCCGAGCGTCTGGCCCCAAAGCCACGCGAATGGGTTACAGAAAACCTGTACGAAGGCGACCTCTCGGACATGGATTTCGCCTTGCGGCTAGAGCCCGGAGGCAAACCAGATATCTATCTGGATTTCGGGTTCGAAAAAGCCAAGATCCGATTTGCCAAAACGCTGCCTCCGATCGTTGGGGCACAGGGGCAGGCCAGCCTGATCAATGGCAGATTTACCGCAACAGCCGAAAACGGGGTGGTTCAGGCCGATCAGGGCGGTGGGGTAGATGCGTCGGGGACGTCTTTTATTATTCCAGATACCGATATCAAAAAATCCGCACCAGCGATTGCGCGGATCAGGGCAAAAGGCAGCGTAACGGCTGCGTTGTCGTTGCTGGACAGGCCTCCGCTGGAACTGCTGAGCAAAGCCAACTTGCCGGTCGATCTAGCTGATGGGTCGGTGTCTTTGTCCGGAACACTGTCACTACCGTTGAAAAAGGGCCTGAAGTTTCAGGATACAGAATTCCACTTCGATGGCGATCTGGGGAATTTGAACAGCGGCCGACTGGTGCCAGGGTTTACGGTCAGTGCCGACATGCTTGATCTTAGCGGGGATCAGACAGGTGTTCAGATTGAAGGTGAGGGACTGTTCGATGGCGTTCCCATTCAGGCGAAATGGCGGCAACCTATTGATGGAGAGACCGCACAACGCAGCGAACTGACTGGCCAGATCGAGCTATCCCCGCGGTTGATGCAGGCGATTAACGCAGGCTTGCCGCAAGGTATGCTAACCGGGCAGGGCACTGCGGATATCGCCTTGGGGATCGGCGCAGGCGAACCACCCAAGCTATCCGCGTCCTCAGACTTGGAAGGGGTCGCGCTTGCCATTCCTGAATTGGGCTGGCGCAAGACCAACGGCAGCAAAGGAAACCTAACGGCCGAGGCGACACTGGGACAAAGGTTGAGTGTCGACTCGTTGCGGCTGGACGCTGCAGGTCTGCGCACGGCCGCATCTATCTCGTTTCGGGAAGATGGCGGCTTTGACCGCGTCCGTTTCAGCTCGTTCGAGATTGGCGATTGGCTGGCTGTTCCGGCAGAGCTGGTGGGACGTGGCGCTGCAGTGCCAGACATTCGGATTCTGGGTGGTGTTATAAATCTGGGCCGTGCAACGTTTGGCGAAGGTGGAGGGGCTGGGGACAGCTCGGCAGCCGCCGGGCCAAAATTGGATGTAGCGCTGGATCGATTACAGGTCACTGAAACAGTCGCCTTAACCGGGTTCAAAGGCTCGTTTGCGACCACTGGGGGCATCAATGGCGGGTTTACGGCACAGGTCAACAGCGGAGCCTCTGTTCGCGGGCAGGTTATCCCGCGCGGCGGTCGCAGCGCAGTCACCCTTACGTCCGAGAACGCAGGCGCCGTTCTGCGATCAGCCGGTCTGCTGACGCAAGCACGGGGCGGCGGTCTTGATTTGCAGTTAGAGCCGGTCGGCGCGCCGGGCAGCTACGACGTGATCCTGAAAATCATCAACACGCGCATTCAGGACGCACCGGCCATGGCTGCATTGCTCAACGCCATCAGCCTGATCGGGCTGCTGGATGAGATGGCAGGGCAGGGCATATTCTTCTCGACGATCGAAAGCCGGATGCGGCTCACGCCGACGGAAATCAAGGTGTTGAGCGGCAGCGCCGTTGGCCCTTCTATGGGGTTGTCTTTTGACGGTACCATTGATCCCGTCGCAGGGATGTTGAATTTGCGTGGCGCCATCTCTCCGATCTATCTGGTGAATGCGATTGGCAGCGTGTTCACCCGCAAAGGTGAGGGCATAATAGGTTTCAACTATACGCTGACCGGACCGCTGGATTCGCCGCAAGTGTCCGTGAACCCATTGTCAGGCCTTGCCCCATTGTTCCTGCGAAATCTGTTGCGCGCGCCAGCCCCCACCGTTTCGGACGGACCCAATGCGCAGCCGCAGAAACCTGATGAACCGAAGCGTACTTTCGGATCCCCACCCAGAGACAACTGACTGGGGATATGGCCGAATCTTTTTCTGCCTTGTATGGCGCATCCATGAAACTCAGCGATTTTGATTTCCAACTTCCCGAAGACCTGATTGCAACGCGGCCCGTCAGCCCGCGCTCGTCCGCACGTCTTTTGGTGGCGCATGGGGGTGCGATCGCAGATTGTCACGTGTTTGACCTGCCGGATTGGCTGCAGCCCGGCGACCGGTTGGTGTTGAATGACACGCGGGTGATCCCGGCGCGTCTTAGCGGGCGGCGCCATCGGCACAGCGTGCAAGGCGCGGTTTCGGCGGCGATAGAGGCGACTTTGCTGGACCCACAGGCTGATGGGACATGGTCCGCACTGATCAAGCCTTTGAAAAAGATAAAGCTGGGCGAAGAGATCTTGTTTTCGGACCAGCTCAGCGCGACGCTGGAGCAGGTCAGCGACGGTCAGGCCTATCTGCGCTTCAACTTGACAGGTGATGATTTCGACGCCGCGCTGGAACAAGCAGGGGCCATGCCACTGCCACCTTACATCGCTGCCAAACGCCCTGCAGACGACAAAGACAAGACGGACTACCAGACGATCTGGGCGCGCAATTCCGGGGCGGTCGCCGCGCCAACGGCGTCGCTGCACTTCGACGATCCGCTTATGAGCGCTCTGGCCGAGCGCGGCGTCGAATTCAGTCATGTCACATTACATGTGGGGGCGGGCACGTTTTTACCGGTCAAGGTCGAGGACGTGACCACTCATAAAATGCATGCCGAATGGGGATGTGTCAGCGCAGCCGCAGCCGAAGAAATCCGCGCGACCAAAGCCGCCGGAGGGCGGGTCATTCCGGTTGGTACAACGGCCCTGCGCCTGATCGAAAGTGCTGCGCGCGGTGGCGTGATCCAAGACTGGGTAGGCGAAACCGACATCTTTATCTATCCGGGCTTCAAGTTCGCTGTGACTGACGCTTTGATGACCAATTTCCACCTGCCGAAGTCTACTTTGCTGATGCTGGTCTCTGCCCTGATGGGGCAAGAGAGAATGCAAACCGTCTATGCCCATGCGATTGAGAAGAACTATCGTTTCTTTTCTTATGGGGATGCGTCGCTTTTGATCCCCTGAAGGGCGTGTTCACGGGATCGACATTTGGGAATGTCGTAGACAAGCGCGACCAGAGCGTTTTTTGATCGCAAAACGATTCCAAAACTCAGGTTGATTTAGTTCGGAGGCCCCAATGCTTCAGGTCCTTTCCAGCGCGTGGGCGCTATTGCTCGGTATGGGGCTGCTTATGGTCGGCAACGGCCTGCAGGGTACCCTTTTGGGCGTGCGCGGAGACATTGAAGGGTTCTCGACGCTAGAGATGTCGTTTGTGATGTCCGCCTACTTTGTTGGCTTTCTGGGGGGGTCGCGCCTGGCCCCCGAGATGATACGACGGGTAGGCCATGTGCGTGTATTCGCCGCTTTGGCCTCGTTCATTTCCGCCGTCATGATTATGTACCCCATGCTCACAGACCCGATTGCATGGTCGCTGGGCCGCGTCGTGATCGGGTTCTGTTTTTCAGGAGTGTATGTCACAGCAGAGAGTTGGCTGAACAACGCGGCGAGCAACGAAAATCGTGGTCAGGCCCTGTCACTATACATGATCGTGCAGATGACGGGCGTTGTTACCGCGCAGGCGCTGTTGCTTGTGGGTGATCCAGCAGGCTATGAAACCTTTGTAATTGCATCCATTCTTGTGTCTGTATCGTTCGCGCCCATCTTGCTCTCGATCTCACCAACGCCCGCCTTTGATACAACCAAACCAATGACACTGCGCAAGCTTATGGAAACGTCGCCGCTGGGTTGCGTTGGCATGTTCCTGCTGGGTGGCGTGTTTTCGGCCCAGTTCGGGATGAGCGCTGTTTACGGAGCACAGGCAGGGCTGTCGCTGATCGAGATTTCGTCATTTGTGGCGGCTTTCTACATTGGCGCTGTTTTACTGCAATTTCCCCTGGGATGGGTATCAGACAGGGTTGATCGACGTATTTTGATCCTTCTGGTGTCAGCGGTTGGAGGGGGCGGCGCATTGATTGGCATGATGTTCGGCACCACTTTCACAACCTTGTTGTCTGCGGCTTTTATCATCGGCGGCATGACAAGCCCGCTGTATTCACTGCTGGTTGCCTACACAAACGACTATCTAGAATATGATGATATGTCGGCGGCCTCTGGTGGGTTGGTCTTTATCAACGGTCTTGGTGCGATTGCCGGGCCAGTGATCACAGGGTGGTTGATGGGTAGTGGAGTTGTCGGACCACCGGGATTTTTCCTGTTTATTGCTACCTTAATGTTTGCGATGGCGGTTTATGCGCTCTATCGGATGACACAGCGTGCCTACGTGCCTGTTGATGAAACCGGAGCCATCGCCCCGATCTACCCAACCTCGTCACCGATCGCGATGGAGGTTGCTCAAGAGGTTGTCATCGAAGCTGCGCAGGAAGAGCAGGACGCGCAGGATACCGCCTAGGACACGAAAATATGTCGTAAGTGTTGCAATATGTTACTGTAACACTTCTGTAAAACCGACTTAAATGACGTTACGTCCCTGGGGAGGGCAAAAGACGGAGTTTAAGGCAATGGTTGGGCCTGAAGACGTATTGAGTTTTTGGTTAGACAAGGTTGGTCCCGAAGGGTGGTATCTGCAGGATGACGCGTTAGACGCTGAAATCCGTGACCGTTTCCAAGAGTCCTGGAAGGCAGCGAGTGAGGGCAAGTTTTCGCTCTGGCTGACCTATCCAAGCGGGGCATTGGCATACATCGTTTTGATGGATCAATTCCCTCGGAACATGTTCCGCGGAGAGGCGAGGGCCTTTGCATCAGATCGCGCAGCACTCGCAGCCGCGAAATGTGCGGTCGACAGAGGCTGGGACCTTAAGATTGATGAACCGGCGCGGCAGTTTTTCTATCTGCCGATGATGCATTCTGAGAATTTGTGTGATCAGGAACGCTGCGTGCGCCTGATGTGCCAGAATCTGAGCAGTGACGATCCGAGCAATCTTTTGCACGCCCGGGCGCATCGTGAAGTGATCCGCAAGTTCGGCCGCTTCCCGTATCGCAATGAAGCCCTGTCTCGGCCAACAACCGAGCCAGAGGCGGCCTATGTGAATATGGGCGGCTACGGTTCGACGGTTCGTGAATTGCAAGCTGCGGGTTAAGTCTCCGGCACACATCCTCGAATGTCTTTGACCCGGTCGGCCACTGCGTCGGCCGACAGGTCTATGGCCTGTTCGATCAGCATCTCAGGAGACTCTGCCATTTCCGCGAACCGGGCTTGGGTGGATTGAAGTTTATATTCCACTGCGTTCAGTTTATCCAGAGCCTCCGCGATACGCGCCGCGGTTGCGCTGTCGAGAGTGCCTCCGTCAACAGGAATCGCGGCCAAATCACTCCGCAGGGCAGCCAACTCACCGCGAATTCCTTGGGCTTCTTCCCTCAGCGGGGTGACGATCTTCAGGTTCTCAGAGAAACTTGTGGTGATGTTGTCCACTGAAGATGCCAGTTTCCATCCCAGGAACAAGCATAATGCAATCAGTACAAGCGTGGCGTTCAGCAGGGCGAGCACTAAATCTTTGAGCGTCTTGGCCATGGTAAGCCTTTCGAATGACTTGTGAAAAGGAACGTCCAAGGGGCATTTGTTCTTCTTTTCTAGCCTTTGTAACGTCCCGGGTATAGGCTGAAAGCAGCACAACCTGAACATGCCGATCTTGCGTCGCATATGTCGCGCAGGCACCGTGTTGATGCGTCGCGGAATTTAGTTTAATGGTAAACTAAATTTGAACCGACCTGCGCCGAGAGGGACATATGGCTGCACAATCTTTTGATCTGATCGTAATCGGCGCTGGTCCTGGGGGCTATGTGGCTGCAATCCGCGCCGCTCAGCTGGGTCTGAAAGTGGCCGTGGTCGAGCGCGAGCATTTGGGCGGAATCTGCCTGAACTGGGGATGCATTCCGACCAAGGCGCTTTTGCGCTCGTCCGAAGTGTTCCACCTGATGGAGCGCGCCAAGGATTTCGGCTTGAAGGCGGACAAGGTCGGCTACGATCTGGACGCCGTCGTAAAGCGGTCGCGCGGCGTCGCCGGGCAGCTTTCCGGTGGTATCGGTCACTTGCTGAAGAAAAATAAAGTGACCGTAGTGATGGGAGAGGCAACGATCCCGGCCAAGGGCAAAGTCAGCGTCAAAACTGACAAAGGCACTGAGGAGTTGACTGCCAAGAACATCGTTCTGGCCACCGGTGCGCGGGCACGAGAATTGCCGGGGCTTGAGGCCGATGGCGATCTGGTCTGGACCTATAAGCACGCACTTCAGCCGCCTCGGATGCCTAAGAAGCTGTTGGTGATCGGTTCGGGCGCTATCGGTATCGAGTTTGCCAGCTTCTACAATACGCTTGGCTCCGATACGACGGTCGTCGAAGTCATGGACCGCGTGCTGCCGGTCGAAGATGCCGAAATCAGCGGACTGGCCAAAAAAGCCTTCACCAAGCAAGGCATGACCATCATGGAAAAGGCGATGGTCAAGCAGCTTGATCGCGCCAAGGGCAAAGTGACCGCGCATATCGAGGTGAAAGGTAAGGTTGAGAAACACGACTTTGACACCGTGATTTCTGCAGTTGGGATTGTCGGTAACGTCGAAGGCCTCGGACTCGAAGCTTTGGGCGTCAAGATTGATCGCACGCATGTGGTGACAGATGAATTCTGCCGCACGGGCGTCGAGGGTCTCTATGCTATCGGCGACATCGCCGGGGCGCCTTGGTTGGCGCACAAAGCCAGCCATGAAGGCGTTATGGTCGCAGACCTGATCGCCGGGAAACACGCGCATCCGGTGAAACCTGAAGGCATTGCCGGCTGCACCTATTGCCAGCCCCAAGTGGCATCTGTGGGCTACAGCGAAGCAAAAGCCAAGGAGCTTGGCTATGACATCAAGGTCGGTCGCTTCCCGTTCATCGGCAACGGCAAGGCCATTGCTTTGGGCGAACCCGAAGGTCTGATCAAGACCGTTTTCGACGCAAAAACCGGAGAGCTTCTTGGAGCCCACATGATTGGTGCCGAGGTGACCGAGTTGATTCAGGGGTATGTTGTCGGGCGTCAGCTGGAGACGACGGAAGAGGACCTGATGAATACAGTCTTCCCGCATCCGACATTGTCAGAAATGATGCATGAAAGCGTTCTGGATGCCTATGGCCGCGTGATCCACATGTAAATCTGCTTAAGCGCAATCAAAAAAAGGCACCGTCAGTCTGGCGGTGCCTTTTTTAGTTTATTTGGTCAACGCATCCAGAATACGCGCCCATGAGCGGATGCCCTTGTGAAAGCTTTTGACATCGTATTTCTCGTTCGGCGAATGGATGGCGTCATCATCATTGGCATATCCAACGAGCATGGAATCAAGCCCAAGCTCTGTGTTGAAGTAACCAACCACAGGAATTGATCCGCCCATACCGGTGAATACAGCCTCGCGGTTCCATTCGTCCGACAACGCGCCGCGCGCGGCTTCGAATTCAGGACGGTCCAGGTTCATGACCGAGGCAGGCGCACCTTCCAGATCGTTGTCCCAGATGACTTTGGCATCTGCGGACAAGCGGTCCTCGACATGTTTGCGAATTTTATCGCGCAGCGCGTCGGGATCCATGTCGCCAACCAGGCGGCACGTTATTTTACAATGAGCCTCTGACGGGATGACGGTTTTTGATCCGGCGCCGTTATAACCGCCCCACAGACCGTTCACCTCAAGGGTCGGGCGTGCCCATTGTTGCTCCAGGGTTGAATACTTCTTTTCACCATGGGGTTGGCTGTACCCGACCGAGTTCAGATACTCGGCCTCATCAAATCCGCAGCTCTGCCATTGGCGCAGCTGCTCGTCAGACACCTCATGAACACCTTCATAGAAGCCTTGTACCGCGACGCGCCCGGTTTCGTCGTCGTAGAAAGAGGCGACAATTTTCGAAAGTTCGCGCAACGGGTTCAGGCCGGGACCACCGTAGTGACCGGAATGCAAATCGATCCGGGGGCCGACAATGGTGAATTCATCCTTCAGCATCCCGCGCAGTTGGGACGCAATCGACGGCACGCCGCGCGACACCATCGACGTGTCGCAGACCAGCGCCAGATCCGCCTTCAACTCTGCCGCGTTTTCGCGAAGGAACGGCACCAGGGACGGGGACCCTGATTCTTCTTCCCCTTCGAAGAAAAAGGTGATGCGACAGGGCAGGGACCCATGCACCGCTTTCCAAGCTCGGCAGGCTTCGACAAATGTCATCAGCTGCCCTTTGTCATCTGACGAACCTCGCCCCCGAATGACCGGGCCATAGTCTGAATCTTCGATGGCCGGGTCAAATGGTTCACGATTCCAAAGCTCCAAAGGGTCCACCGGCTGCACGTCGTAATGGCCATAAAACAGGACATGCGGCCCGTCGCTGCCCTCGCCAACATGTCCGACAACCATCGGGTGGCCGGGTGTTTCCCGTTTCTCGGCCGAAATGCCGATGCTTTGCAGGTCGGCAACCAGCCAGTCTGCGGCCTGACTGACCTGTTCGTTGAAGGCAGGATCGGTTGAGATGGACGGAATGCGCAGCAGCTCCATCAGGCGATCGATCGAAGTTTGCAGATCTGCATCGATCTGGTTCAGCACGGCGTCTAGCGACATGGGTGGCTCCTGCTTTTGGGTGTTTTCAGGCGCGAACCTATCAGCGCTATCGCCGCCGTCCAGTGCGGTTAAGGCGGAAATTGGTTTAGTATCGGAAACCTGCCGATCCCGGATAGTTTGCCTGCGTCGTTTCCTCGCGTCTGATGGACGTAACTTTACTTGTCGGAGCAAGCGCAAACTTATATTTGATGCAAATCAAAGTTGGGTTCACTGGTTCGGCTGTAGGCAGTTAGGTCAGAGGAACGCAAAAACCGCGAAAACAGTGTATACTGTGCGTTGTGGTGGAATACATTGTCCGGGGTCGGAATGATCGCCAGGCATTCAAGGAGGGTCCGTTGGACTATACTGCTCAGCTCGATTCAGCGATTGCCAGGCTGCATGACGAAGGACGCTACCGGACCTTCATCGACATCGAACGTCGTAACGGACATTTTCCGCACGCGGTGCGCACGCGCCCTGATGGGTCACATCAGAACATCACCGTCTGGTGCGGCAATGATTATCTCGGCATGGGTCAACACCCAGTTGTTCTGGATGCTATGCATGACGCTGTTGATGCGGCCGGGGCAGGATCCGGCGGCACGCGCAATATCTCGGGAACCACTGTCTATCACAAACGCCTCGAGGCAGAACTGGCCGACCTTCACGGGAAAGAGGCATCGCTGCTGTTCACCAGCGCCTATATTGCCAATGATGCCACGCTCAGCACGCTGCCGAAACTGTTTCCCGGCCTGATCATTTATTCCGACGCGTTGAACCATGCCTCGATGATCGAAGGCGTGCGCCGCAATGGCGGGGACAAGCGTATCTTCCGTCATAATGATGTCGCTCATCTGCGTGAGCTGCTTGAGGCTGACGATCCCGCTACGCCCAAGCTGATCGCGTTTGAATCTGTCTACTCGATGGATGGCGATTTCGGTCCGATCGAAGAAATTTGCGATCTGGCCGATGAATTCGGCGCGCTGACTTACATCGATGAAGTGCACGCCGTTGGCATGTACGGTCCGCGCGGCGGTGGCGTGACCGAGCGTGACCGGCTGGCCCACCGTATCGACATCATCAACGGGACACTGGCCAAAGCGTATGGCGTCATGGGTGGCTATATCGCGGCAAGCGCTAAGATGTGTGACGCTGTGCGCTCTTATGCGCCGGGCTTCATCTTTACGACATCCTTGCCACCCGCTGTCGCAGCGGGGGCAGCGGCTTCGGTCGCATATCTGAAACATGCGCCCGAGCTGCGCGCGCAGCATCAGACACAGGCCAGTATCCTCAAGCTGCGTTTAAAAGGGCTGGGCATGCCGCTGATCGATCACGGCAGCCACATCGTACCGGTGATCGTTGGCAACCCGGTGCACACAAAGAAGCTCAGCGACATGCTGCTGGATGATCATGGCATCTATGTGCAGCCAATCAATTTCCCAACTGTCCCACGCGGAACCGAGCGTCTGCGCTTTACCCCGTCTCCGGTGCATGGACCCGACGAAATGAACCGTCTGGTGCACGCGATGGACGAACTTTGGTCACATTGTGCGCTAAATCGCGCCGAACTTGCCGGATAACCTAACGCCAAAGTGTGCAACTAGTTTGTCGCGTGTTAAGATTACGCTAACAAAAGTAGCGGACGAATCGTTATGGGGACGATTCGCTGCGAGCGCGACACACGCGGCGGGCAGAATGGGGCAGTAGGAATGATTGGGCGCAGATCACAGCGCGATTCCGAAGAAGACATGGAAGTCAGGCCAAAGGGCTATGACGACTATGAGGTGCGGCTTGGCGATACGATGCGCGGCGAACGCGCGACGATGGGTAAGTCTCTTCTGGATGTACAACGCGAACTGCGGATAAAAGCCAACTACATCGCCGCCATTGAAAATGCCGATCCCGACGCATTTGACACACCCGGCTTCATCGCCGGGTATGTGCGTTCTTATGCGCGCTATCTGGGAATGAACCCGGACGAGACATTTTCTTCCTTCTGTCAGGAAAGCGGGTTTG
This sequence comes from uncultured Ruegeria sp., assembly GCF_947504215.1. Taxonomy (GTDB): domain Bacteria; phylum Pseudomonadota; class Alphaproteobacteria; order Rhodobacterales; family Rhodobacteraceae; genus Ruegeria. Next base: position 242,936 of record NZ_CANNGO010000002.1, read on the forward strand.
AAGTCGCTCACGGGATGTCTGCAGAGGCGTCGGTCGTGCGCAAGCCCACCGGCGATTTGCCTTCGCGCGGGCCGATGGGGCGCGATCCGTTCATCTCACCCAACACGCCGTACATTCCGGGCAAAGAATCTTTGGTGAGCCAGATCGAACCGCGTGCTGTTGGTTCCTCACTGGTCTTGCTCGCATTGATTGGCGGCATCGGCTATGGCGGCTGGGCTGTTTTGAACAAGATCCAGCAAGTCCAGGTGAGCCCTGTTGAACAGGCCCCTGTGGTTCTGTCCGATCTTGATCCGCTGGACGCAGCGCGCAACAACCGCAATGTTGATGAAACTACGTTGGCGTCAAACTCCGAAGCGCTGGATCGTCTTTACCGTCCTCAGGCGCTTGACGTGCCGGTGTTGGTGGCGCGTGATGCTCCGATCTCAACGCTCGATCCACGGGACGTGGGCACCTTCCGCCCGCCTGAGCTGCCACAGATTCAAGTCGCTGAGATACACACAGTCGAAAGACCTTCGCTGCCACAAGTTGTCGAGCAGGTTGATACGACCCTGAAAATCGTGGCCGTCGATCCTTCTTGGATGCGTGTAACCGCAGCCGATGGCAGCGTGATCTTTGAGGGTACGCTAGGTACAGTCGAACAAGGCAGCACCTTCGAGGTGCCGTTGACCGAGGAACCGCCTCAACTTCGCGCCGGTGCATCAGGCTCAGTCTATTTTTCGATGAATGGTGAACACTACGGACCTGCTGGCGCGCCGGGCACGGTTGCCAAAGGTGTCGTCCTGTCAAAGGATGCGGTCTCGGAAGTCTATAGCGTTGCCGATCTGAACTCTGAACAGAACAGCGCGCTCAAGCAATTGGTGGCCGAACTGCAGACCGAGGCGACAGAACAACCCGCCGAGTGATCTAGCCATTGCGGAGACCTGGTTGCCGAACTATCTAAAGACGCAACCTAGGCAGACGCGGATCCGTCCATATGTCCCTCAATCATATACGTCCCTGGCGCGATATCTATCGCCGTAAATCCCGTCAGATCATGGTTGGCAACGTGCCGGTCGGGGGGGATGCCCCCATCGCGGTGCAAACCATGACCAATACGTTGACCACCGACGTTGCAGCGACGGTTGCGCAGGTTCAGGCCGCCGCCGAAGCGGGCGCGGATATCGTGCGGATTTCAGTTCCGGATGAGGCATCTTCGAAGGCGTTGAAAGAAATCGTGCGTGAAAGCCCGGTTCCGATCGTGGCGGACATTCACTTTCACTATAAGCGCGGCATCGAAGCGGCCGAAGCCGGTGCTGCCTGTCTGCGGATCAATCCCGGGAATATCGGGGATGAAACTCGGGTCAAGGAAGTCATCAAGGCAGCGCGTGACCACAATTGTTCGATCCGGATTGGCGTGAATGCAGGCAGTCTGGAAAAGCATCTGCTTGAGAAGTACGGCGAGCCGTGCCCCGAGGCGATGGTCGAAAGTGGGCTGGAACATATCCGCATCCTGCAAGACAATGATTTCCATGAGTTCAAGATCAGCGTAAAGGCCAGCGATGTCTTCCTGTCGGCGGCCGCCTATCAGGGTATTGCCGAGGCGACTGACGCGCCAATCCACCTGGGCATCACCGAGGCGGGCGGGCTGGTCTCTGGCACCATCAAATCCGCCATCGGTTTGGGAAACCTTCTGTGGATGGGGATCGGCGATACGATCCGCGTCAGCCTGTCGGCTGATCCGGTGGAAGAGATCAAGGTCGGGTTCGAAATCCTGAAGTCACTTGGCCTGCGGCATCGCGGCGTCAACATCATCTCATGCCCGTCTTGCGCGCGGCAGGGGTTTGACGTGATCAAAACGGTCGAGGCGTTGGAACACCGCCTGGAGCACATCAAGACGCCGATGTCGCTGTCGATTATCGGCTGCGTCGTGAACGGTCCGGGTGAAGCGTTGATGACTGATGTCGGTTTTACGGGCGGCGGGGCTGGGTCTGGCATGGTCTATCTGGCCGGCAAGGCCAGCCACAAGATGTCGAACGATCAGATGATCGACCACATCGTCGAAGAGGTCGAGAAAAAAGCGGCCGCGCTTGACGCTATTCAGGAAGCGGCAGAGTAGCTTAGTTCCTTCATATTGTGTTGAATGTCAGCGCTGAGTGGACGGTGCAGGAGAGAGCAATCGGCTTTCATTGACCGTCAATGATGTCCGGGCTGTATGCGAGAATGCCAAAGGTTCTTTACCAGCCAATTCGGGAAAAAGTTCAAAGATTTCGTCGCGGGCGCTTTGACACAACGCTCCAAGACTTTGATCTGCCGGAAACAGGCTTTCTGTCGGCACGCCATCCGAATAGATGATCTCATGTGTGTCGAACAGGATGTGGTAGTAGTCTACATATCCGCCGCGTTCGAAGAAAATGGATCTGTCATTGACCAGGGCTTTCGCGGGAACCAAAACCTCGTCCTCGCCGAACAGCAATTCAGCCCGCCAGCCAGAGATCAACAGCCTGTGCTGCGGCGATAGTTTAAGAACGCGGGTGTTGCCAACTGCGCCCTTGTCGAAAACGACCGGGGCGAGTTCGCCAGCTGCAAACCTTCTGGCAGAACCGATCCAACGAATGGGTTGTAGGCCGTTATCTTTGGTGACGATCTGAGCGTCGACCGCCAGATCTTCGACCGCAACCTCGCCATCCGCAGTTTGTATCTTTGTCCCGGCTACAAAGCAGACAACCACTTCGGACGGAACGTTTACAATTCCAGAAGCAGTGTAGGTGGTTCCGGTGACAATCGGCGTACCGCCGGGATACTGAACAAGATGTGTCGAGATGAAGTTGGATCCACCGCCTATCACCATGCCCAAAGCATCCGGACCGCCGGTTCCGTCGATCTGCTGCTGCCAACCAAAGGCAAGGGTTTGTCCAACCCAACCTGCGGGCAAAGTGCCTGTTACGCCCGTGATTACCGGAAGCGCGGCCGTTTCTGTATCGGGGTTGTTGTCACCAATGCCAAATGAGTCATCGTCCGAAAACGTGATCGTGCCAACAACGCCCAAGGACGTAAAAGTTCCCCAAGCCGTACCGGTTACACCGATAACATCGATACTGAACGTGGGCATCCGACCCCCCTGACAAACTAAACGCGCAACAAATCTCTCGGTTAGGTATCATGTGAAACGTTCTTAAAAAGGGTGAAAAAGTGCAATTAAGTTGCAATTCTCAAGTTTTTCGCGCGTCTTGCATCACCAAGACGAGCCTTAGTGTTCACTGAATTTCTGATCATATTGTGGCAGATCTGCGTTCTTTGGAACGCAGGGCGGGGAAAAGCCCGTACATTCTTCTATACGAATGGCATCTGCTGCGTGGCGCAGTGAATGCCCCCGCCGAGCTCTCCCAACACGTCGACATTCAAGGACACGATCTCTCGCCCCGGATAATGTCGCGCCAGTGTTTCACTCGCGATGGAATCTGTTTCCGGATCACCAAACTGCGCCATAACAACCGCACCATTGCAGACATAATAATTCGCGTAGGAGGCGACAAATTCGGGGTCGTTGGTGCGTACAGAATGCGGTTCCGGGATGACCTCAACTTGCAGGCCGTTGGCCACCAAACGATCATATGTCTCCAGTGCGGCGACGTGGAACGGATCAGACATGTCAGGATCGTCGGGCAGGTTTATCAAAACACGCCTTGGACCTGTGAACCTTGCAAGACTGTCGATGTGATAGTCTGTGATGTCTTCACCGTACACGCCCTCTGACCAGATCATGTGGCGCGCGCCGTATGCGGCAAGCAACCGCTCTTCGATTTCGTCCCGGGACAGGCCAGGATTGCGGTTGTCATTCAACCACGAGCTTTCGTGCGCCATAAGCAGGCCATGACCGTCTTGTTCAACGCCTCCTGCCTCGCCCTTCAGACCGGTTGCCAGCAAGGGCAGACTTAGGCGTTCCGCTACTCGTCCGGCGACACGGGCGTCGTTTGTGTGCACCTGCTTTTGACCCCACCCGTTGAACTGAACATGGCTGACGGCCAATTCCTTTTTGCCGTTGATCGCGAAAATCGGCCCGGAATCCCGGCACCAAAGGTCCTCGGTGGGTATGTCCCAAAGCTGGACTTTGGCCGATAGTTTACGGCGAGCCCCAGCGTGACGTTCGGCCGCCGCCAACATAATCACGGGCTCAAAATCTGAGATCGCATTGGCGATATCTGCGATGGTTTGCTGGACCATCTCCAAAAAGACCGGATCCCGATAAACCTTACGGCTAACCGGCCACTGCATGAATGTCCGCTGATGCGGGGCCTCTTCTGGAGGAACGACAAAGCCTGTATCAGTCTGGCCATATGATTTGCCGGGTAAACTCATCAATCCCACCGCTCCTCCGCCGAGAACGAAATCCCGCCGGTTTATCACAGACCGCCGCGCCATCAGATCATTTGTTCCCGTTTAGCCCCGATCAGCGCGCACGCCTTCGGCGATTTGCAGCATCTGATCCGCCGACAGATACCCGCGCAACATTTCAGTGCCCAAAACAAAGGACGGGGTTCCTGAAATCTGCATGCGCTGCGCCAGCGCGCGGGTCTGCGAGATTTCATCGGTGACCTGATCGCTGTCCATCGCCGCGATGATCGCATCGCTGTCCAGTCCAAGGCCATCTGATATCCGGCGCAGAGTTACTTCGGAGGGGTCGCCGCTAAACTCCAACAAGGCATCATGGACTTGCTTATAGGCGTCGTCACCCGCGACGTGCTTGGTGGCCACGGCAAAGCGTGAAGACAGCACCGATGCATCGCCCAGGATCGGGAATTCCTTGATCACCAGGCGAATATTGCCGTCTTCAGACAGCAGGCTGGCCACTTCGGGCACGGCACGACGGCAATAGCCACACCGGTAGTCCATGAATTCGACCAGAGTGATATCGCCCTCGGGGTTGCCGCCAACCCAGCTATAACCATCATTGAACAGCTCATCCACATTGGCCGCGACAAGTTCCTTATCCGTCTCGGCCTCGGCAGCGGCGTTGCGCTGTTCAAGGATATTGATCGCCTCGATGATGACGTCTGGGTTTTCCAGCAGATATTCTCGGACCTGCGCGCCGAACTCGGCCTTTTCGGTCTCGGTCATCGCGTTCAAATCCAACGCCTGTGCTGGGCTGGTGAGCAGGGAAAGCCCCAGAAGGGCGGGTGCAGCATGTCTGAGGATCATTTCCGTTTCCTTTTCGATTTCTTTGCGCGTTCTGAGGCAATCAACACATCCTGCGCCCTTTGCCAACCCGGAGACCCTTCGGGCAATTGCCCAACGGCCCGTCTTGCATGGATACCTGCATCGGCCAAGCGGCCTTGCAGAGCATACCGTTCGGCGGTGACAGCTGACGCCATCCCGTTGTTGCCAACCTGCGCATATGCCGCGCCCAAATCCCGCATCAACCGGGCATTCCGATAGTCACGTGCACGCGCCTTTTCAAGGACTTGCAGGGCTTTCTTCGTCTGGCCCTGACCCAGCAACGCACGGCCATACCCGGCCAGAATCAACGCGTTGTTCGGAGCCATTTCAACGGCCTGACCATAAGCTGTGATTGCGTCCTGAAACTGCCGGTTTTCCAGCAGAATTTGCCCCTTCAACTCGTAATAGAACGGATCATCCGGGCGAATGGCCAGCGCCGCATCAATTGCCGCGCGGGCGCGGGCAAGATCGCGATTCTGGTGATGGGCCGAGGCTTCGCGCATCAGGCGGATATCACGGTCGGTTTCTTCCTTGGCACGGCGTAGGGTCCATGTCGGCGATCTTAGGAACGCCGACAACTTGCCCTTAACGCGAGCAAACCAATAGTCGGCATTGGCATTTGGCTCTGCCTTGTCCCCAAATTCGTCCAAAAACGTCTCGGCCGCGCGCAGGCGTTCGCGGCTGGTGGGGTGGGACCGCATATATGGGTCTTGATTGGCGGTGCTCAGCAATTCCTGACCGGCGAATTTGCGGTGCAGTTTGACCATGCCACTGGGCGAGATACCTGCCCATCGCAAATAGCTGGCTGCGCTGCGATCGGCCGAGGATTCTTCAGCCCGCGTATGACCCAAAAAACTGCGCAGGGCAGAGGCAGATGTTCCGGCGGCGATGCCGGCTGCGGCCTCTCCGCCGCCCGCAGCTGCAGCGATTATGGCCAGCGCGGTGCCGAGACCTGCATTTCGCTGCGCGGCACGCAAGTTTTCAGCGCGGCGCGCCAGGTGGCCATTGGCGATATGGGCGGCCTCATGCGCGATGACGGCTTGCAGCATTTCGGGGCTGTCCACGGTCAGAATCAGGCCATAGTTCAAGTAGATGGCGTTGTAGTCGATGACAAAGGCATTGAACGTGTTGTCATTGACCACAAAAATTCGAACGCGGTTGGTATTCAGCCCGGCGGCGCGCAGGACCGGAAAGGCCAGTTCGCGCAGCCCATGTTCGATATCCGGATCCCGGATCAGGCTTTGCGCGTTGCTGGATGCCGCGGCTGTCAGCCAAACGGCAACCGCCAGCATCAGGGCCGGGATTGACGCCAGACGGGATACGCGTTCAAAAGCCATGGTTGCAACATGGGAGATGGGCATGAGAAACTCAACCCGATCCGGGGTCGATCCCTTCATCGTGATGGATGTGATGGAGGCCGCACGCAAGGCGGAAGAAGCCGGGCGTCACGTCATCCACATGGAGGTCGGCCAGCCCGGAACCGGAGCGCCAAAAGAGGCGGTAAAAGCCCTTGCCCAAGCCATGGAACAGGGCCCGCTGGGCTATACAGTGGCGTTGGGTCTGCCTGCGTTGCGGAAGCGGATCGCGCGACTTTACGGAGAGTGGTATAATGTCGACCTGAACCCAGAACGTGTGGTGATTACACCCGGGTCTTCCGGTGGGTTTCTGCTGGCCTTCACAGCACTTTTTGACAGCGGCGATCGTGTTGGCATCGGTGCACCCGGCTATCCATCTTACCGGCAGATTCTGAAAGCTCTGGGACTGGTTCCGGTCGACCTGCCCACAGCTCCGGAAAACCGTTTGCAGCCGGTGCCCGCAGATTTCGCAGGAATAGATCTGCAAGGTCTGATGGTCGCATCCCCCGCGAACCCGACCGGCACCATGCTGGATCACGCTGCGATGCACGCACTGATCGGTGCGGCTCAGGAGCAGGGAGCCTCGTTCATCAGTGACGAGATTTATCACGGTCTGGAATATGAGGCCAAAGCCGTCACTGCGCTTGAACTGACCAACGAATGCTATGTGATCAACTCATTCTCCAAATACTTCTCGATGACCGGGTGGCGTGTGGGTTGGATGGTGGTGCCTGAAGATCAGGTGCGGGTGGTGGAGCGTATTGCCCAGAACATGTTCATCTGTGCGCCGCACGCCAGTCAGGTGGCTGCACTGGCCGCAATGGATTGTGAGGACGAGTTGCAGGCCAATCTGGATGTCTATCGGCAGAACCGCGCACTTATGCTGGACGGGCTTCCCAAAGCAGGCTTCACCAATATCGCACCGCCAGATGGGGCGTTTTATGTCTATGCCGATGTCTCGGACCTGACCAATGACAGCCGGGCCTTCGCGTCAGAGATTCTGGAAAAGGCCGGTGTTGCCGTGACGCCGGGGTTGGACTTCGACCCGCAGCGGGGCCATACCACCCTGCGGTTTTCCTATGCGCGCGCCACGGCTGACATTCAGGACGGGTTGGACAGGTTGCGTTGCTTCATGTTCGAAAAGGGCGCGATCACCGAACAGGTCTGAAGCGTTCACAAAGGCCCCCGGTTGGTATAGGGTGCGTTCCAAACGATCTCGGGAAAACTTGAGGCCATGAGCAGGATCATCTTTTGCATTGCGCTGCTCTGGGCGCTGGCCGGTACGGCCGTCGCGCAGGACTTCAGCGCGCTTGCCCGTGTGCAACCGGACCAAAGCCGGATTGTCGATACCGGGCGCGCGGGTATTCGCGTGGACATTGGCCTTAGCCAAGGTGTGCCATATCGCATTTTCACATTGCGCGATCCCTACCGGATGGTGCTGGATTTTCAAGAGGTTGACTGGACCGGTTTGACCCGAAAGCAGTTCCTGAAATCCAAACGCGTCAGCGACGTGCAATTCGGCGCCTATGTGCCAGGATGGTCCAGACTGGTTCTGGATCTCGGCGCCCCGATGGCTGTGGAATCGGCGAACCTGAAGATTGACGAAGGGTCAGGTTCAGCGCTTCTATCGCTTTCCCTTAAAGGTACGGATTTCGACACATTCAATGCCACTGCGGGTGCGCCACGCAATCCGGGCTGGGATTTGCCCGAACCGGCGGTGACCAAGCAGGTCCGGCCGCGTGATGGGGACCGTCCGCTGCGCGTGATGCTGGACCCAGGCCATGGCGGGATCGATCCGGGGGCCGAATTTGGCGGGATCGACGAAAAAACAATGATGCTGACTTTTGCCCGGGAACTGCGAGAGCTTTTGTTGCGATCAGGTGGGTATGAGATCGTGTTGACGCGTGTCGAGGACCAGTTTGTTTCGCTCGAACGACGCATCGCATTGGCCCATCGGGCCGGGGCGGATTTATTCATTTCACTTCATGCCGACTCGTTGTCCGAAGGGCAGGCGCATGGCGCTGCGGTTTATACTCTGTCCGAGGATGCCTCGGACGTGGCCAGTTCAAAACTTGCTGAGCGACACGATCGGGGCGACTTGATTTCGGGGATCGACCTGAACGGCGCGGATGATCAGGTGGCCGATGTACTGTTGGATATTGCGCGCCAGGAAACCAAGCCACGCACGGATGCGCTTGCCAGGGCGCTGGCCAATGGCATGGCGCAACAGGGCGGGCCAATGAATCGCCGCCCCCTGCGCAAAGCCTCGTTTTCTGTGCTAAAAGCGGCCGATATCCCGTCGGTTCTGGTTGAACTTGGGTTTCTGTCCAGCCCTCGCGATCTGAACAACCTCAAAGATCCTGAATGGCGTGCGAAGATGGCATTGGGGATTTATCAGGGTTTGGAAGACTGGCGTCAGCAGGACCTGGTCCGGCAATCTCTGATTGGTCAGTGACCTGACGACGCAAACCAGCTAGAATATGCTTGTTGTTTTGACCCTTGAGCAGCGCGACACTATATAGGCGGCAGCGCGAGAAAAAGGCAGTAACGTGATCCGGTTCATTCTTTCGATTTTTGGGGCTATTTTCAGCCTTGTTACCTTGGGTATCTTCATGGCTGCGTTGGTTGTAGGCGCGGTGTTCTGGATGTACGGGCGCGATCTGCCCAGCCACGAGTCGCTGGCACAATACAAGCCGCCGACAATCAGCCGTATCTATTCCGGCGAGGGGCAACTGATCGACGAATTTGCGCAGGAACGCCGCTTGTTCACGCCGTCCGAAGAAATCCCGGACCTGGTGAAACAGGCATTCATTTCTGCCGAAGACAAGAATTTCTACACCCATCAGGGCTATGACCCGCGTGGCATTATTGCGGCCGGCGTCGAAGCTGTCCGGTCTAAAGGCGAAACTGTTCGCGGTGCATCGACCATCACCCAGCAGGTGATGAAGAACTTCCTGCTGTCTGGTGACCGCCGGGCCGAACGCAAGATCAAGGAAATCATCCTCGCCACGCGGCTTGAGGATACGCTGGACAAAGAACAAATCCTCGAACTTTATATGAACGAGATTTTTCTGGGCCAGAACTCCTATGGTGTAACGGCTGCGGCACAGACCTACTTTAACAAAACTCTGCAAGAGCTGGACCCGCATGAGGCCGCAACACTCGCCGCGATGCCCAAAGCGCCTTCTGATTACCATCCGGTTCGGCAAAAACAGCGCCTTCTGGATCGCCGAAATTATGTTCTGCGCGAGATGCGCCAAAATGGTCATATCGATCAGGCGACCTTCGAAGTTGAGGTCGACCAGCCCTTGCGCTCGGTTCAGAATGGTGACTTCGAAAGCTTCCGCACTGCACTGCCGCCCCGGGATTACTTTACCGACGAAATCCGCCGCCAGCTGAGCGAGGATTTTGGCGAAGGTGAATTCTTCACTGGTGGATTCACAGTACGTGCTTCGGTCGATGAAGAAATGCAGGTCGAAGCCGCCCGGTCTCTGCGTGAAGCCTTGCAGAAATACGACCGCTCTCGCGGCAAGTGGCGCGGAACTGGCGAAGTGATCGCCGAAGAAACCTTGGCAGACGAAGCGCAATGGCGAGAAGCACTGTCCATTATGGAGATCCCGCGCGATGTGGTTCTGCCGACCAAGTGGTATCCGGCGGTTGTGATGGATGTTGCGGAACAATCCCTGACGGTCGGGATTGAAGATGGTCCGGCAGATGGCGTCATCCCGCGTTCCGACATCAAGTGGATGCAGGGCGATTTCGCAGCGAATTTCAAACGTGGTGACGTGATACTCGTCGTCGCCGGGGAAGAGGGTCAATGGTCCGCCCGACAGGTACCCGAAGTGCAGGGCGGCTTTGTCGCGATGGACGTGAACTCGGGCCGTGTTCTGGCGATGCAAGGCGGGTTCTCGTATCAGGACACGGTGTTCAACCGGGCCACGCAGGCGCAACGCCAGCCGGGGTCAAGCTTTAAGCCCTTTGTCTACGCGGCTGCGTTGGATAGCGGATACAGCCCCGCGACCATTGTGGTGGACGCTCCGATTGAAGTGAACACGCCGCAAGGCCTGTGGCGGCCCAAGAACTCTTCCAACAAATTCTACGGCCCGACGCCACTGCGCACCGGGATCGAACAATCGCGAAACCTGATGACCATTCGACTGGCGCAAGAGGTGACGATGCCCGTTGTCGCCGGGTATGCGGAACGGTTCGGTGTCTACGACCGTATGGGCGCGTTTCTGGCCAACTCGTTGGGGGCAGAAGAAACCACCTTGTACAAGATGGTGGCTGCCTATGCGATGTTCGCGAATGGTGGCGAGAGGGTTGAGCCCACATTGGTTGACCGTATTCAGGATCGGTTTGGCAAGACAATCTATCGGCACGATGATCGTCAGTGCCTGGACTGCAATTCTAACTGGCTGGAACCGGATGAAGCCCCGACGATTGAGACCAACCGTAGCCAGGTTATGGATGCCGTCACTGCGTATCAGTTGACGTCCATGATGAAAGGCGTCGTAGATCGCGGAACAGCCTCGAGTGTTGTCAATCTACCGGTTCCTACCGCCGGCAAGACAGGCACGACAAATGAATCGAAGGACGCCTGGTTTATCGGATTTACCTCAAACATCGTGGCGGGTTGCTACATCGGGTATGACCGCCCGCGCCCGATGGGGCGTGGCGCATACGGTGGTACATTGTGCGGACCAGTCTTCCAGAGCTTTATGGAACAAGCCGTGGAAAAATACGGCGGCGGTCCCTTCGACGTACCGCCGGGCGGGCGTTTCATAAAGATCGACCGATTCAGCGGCGCGCGTCTGCCTGACAACGCCAGTGGCGACTATGTTGTGGCCGAGTATTTCCGCGATGGCGTCGATGGCTTCATTGACCGGATCTACGATGGTGGTTTTGCCATCGGATCTGACCTGCCGCTGTTCGAAGAGGTGCAGCGCGCGGGCGTTGAGGTGCAGACATCTACCGGTGAGACTGTGACCGTCGGCCCCAAAGCTACGCAAGGCGATCTGTCGACTGGCGGGCTTTATTGATCGGCAGCCTTTAACAGCAGGCGCAACAGATCGGCTTCGGCATCTTCGGTGACGAGGCCGCTCGCTCGCCAGAACATCGACAAAGCGCATTTTGCAGCTGCCCATTTTGCCAGGCGCTGGCGCGGTACAGCCATCGCATCAGCATAGAGTGTCAGACACTGTTCTATTTGCTGCGTTTGGCGAACAAGGCCTTTCATGCCTTTGGGATGACGCAGCGCATTTGCCAGCTCAAACGCGGAATCTCCCAGATATCCCTTGGCATCTATCGCGCGCGGTCCGGTTTGGGTCTGAATGACGTTGTCATGATGCAGGTCCCCGTGCAGTGGAACTTGCACGGTTTGCTTATCCAATAGATCGCGGGCCAAGCTGATCGCTCGTTTCATATCCTTTGCCAAAGAGGCGGGGCACGTCTTGGCAAATCGGCACTCAAACAGTGGGGCAAATACTAGGGCCAGAGGCTTCAATCCAGCGCAGTCAATCATTGGACGGTGGTGCAGACAGCGCGCCGTATCCGCCAAGCTTTGAACCGCTTTGTCCGGCTGCCCGGATCGTGCAATGTCGCCAACGGTCGGCCCGTCCAACCACTCCATCAGCACTGCGTTTTCGGCAACTTCAAGAATTCTGACAGCCCCGCGATCCCGCCATGCGGATAACAATTGGGTCCCCGGCGCCTCGTTCCCGCGGTCCGCCCGGCGATACAGTTTGAGCGCCGCGTGAGTTCCATCCGCTTGCTGCACTTTCCAAACCCGTGCAGCGCCGGTATCTGCCACGACGCCAAGCGGGATAAGTGCCCATCTGTCCAGAAACTCTTGTGGTGCGTCTTGCATTCACGCCTCGCCTGTCTTGTGGTGCCTCGCACCTCTTGCTATCACGCAGGCCTGATTGAGCAAGTTGGGACCATACCATGCGCGCCGAAACCCAGAATATCGTGGCGGAAATCGAAAAGTCGCTAGAGCTGTTGGCGCAGCGCATGGACTATGAAACCGCACCGCACCGGTTGGAGGAATTCAACGCGCGTGTTGAAGATCCCAATTTGTGGGACAGCCCTGAAAAGGCGCAAAAACTGATGCGCGAGCGCCAGATGCTTGTGGATGCAATTGAGACCTACGAGTCGATCAAAACAGATCTCGGTGACAATATCGAGCTGATCGAACTGGGCGAAATCGAAGAAGATGAAGAGGTCGTCCAAGACGCCGAAGGGGCCATCAAAAGCCTACAGCGAAAAGCGGCCAAGAAAGAGCTTGAGGCTCTGTTGGACGGCGAAGCAGACGGAAACGATACCTTCCTTGAAATCAATTCGGGCGCGGGCGGTACTGAAAGCTGCGACTGGGCCTCGATGCTGGCGCGCATGTATGTACGTTGGGCCGAGAAAAAGGGATACACGGTCGAGCTGCAATCCGAGACCTCGGGCGAAGAGGCGGGGATCAAATCGGCAGCTTACAAAATTTCGGGCCACAACGCGTATGGCTGGTTGAAATCCGAAAGCGGTGTGCACCGCCTGGTGCGCATCTCGCCCTTCGACTCGGCGGCCAAACGGCACACGTCGTTTAGTTCTGTCTGGGTCTATCCCGTCGTGGACGACAATATCGAGATTGACGTGAACCCGTCTGACATTCGTATCGATACCTACAGGTCCTCTGGCGCGGGTGGTCAGCACGTCAACACCACAGACTCGGCGGTGCGGATCACGCACATTCCGACTGGGATCGTGGTGACCAGCTCTGTCAAATCGCAGCACCAGAACCGTGACATCGCCATGAAGGCCTTGAAATCGCGCCTGTATCAGCAAGAGCTGGATCGCAGACACGCCGATATCAACGCAGCCCACGAGGCTAAGGGTGACGCGGGCTGGGGCAACCAGATCCGGTCTTACGTTTTGCAGCCCTATCAGATGGTCAAAGATCTACGGACCAACCACGAAACGTCGGACACCAAGGGCGTGCTGGACGGAGATCTGGATGAGTTCATGGCGGCGACACTAGCGCTAAATGTGGCTGGCAAAAGTCGCTCCGAGGCGCAGGGCGAAGGCTAATTGCGCCAGCGTCTGACCTTTGCCGCAAACCTGATCACAGGCCATTGGCAGTTGATCGCCATTGTCGCAACCGTGTTCTTGTTGTGGAACACGCCGTTCATTCTTCCACTGAAGATCCTTGTTGTCTTCCTGCATGAGCTTTCGCACGCTTTGGCTATTGTTCTGACCGGCGGCTCTGTCGAAAGCTTCTCGGTATCGCCCCAGCAGGGTGGTCTTGTGATCGGGCGGGGCGGCAACCGGTTTGTAAGTCTGTCTGCTGGATATCTGGGATCGCTCTTACTTGGAATGGGCCTACTGATCATCGCCTTGCGCACAGATATGGACAGGGCCGTGCTTGGCGTGTTCGGCGGGGTCATGTTGCTTGTGACGCTTCTTTATGTCCGCGATCCCTTTGCCATGGCTTTCTGCGCGGGTTTTGGTGCAGTTATGCTGGGTGCTGCTTGGTATATGAGCCGCAAGCTCTGTGATCTGGTACTACGAGTTATCGGGTTGACCAGCATGATCTACGTTCCGTCTGATATCTTTGACGACACCATAAGGCGCGCCGGTTTACGCTCGGATGCGTACATGCTGGCCGAAGAGTTTGGCGGAACAACGTTGATGTGGGGCGGGTTATGGTTGGTCCTCAGCTTTGTCATGATCATCTATTGTCTACGCTATATGCTGGGCCGCGACAGCAATCTGCGGTTTGACATCCGCGCCAGGTAGCCAAAACTCTCAGAACAGTGTGTTCGATTGGCAGGGTGAAAGATACATCCAAACTACGGGTTTAATTGGGTTAAAGCCCCGGCTAGGCTGATCGCAACAACAGAAAAGCCACATCCGCTGAGGCCCCAATGACCCTAACCCAGACCTCTGCAACTGCATTGCTGTCGGAGATATGCGCCAGTCGATTGTCGGCATCGGAATTGATGCGCGCGACGTTGGACCGGATCCAAGCCATCAACGGTGAAGTTAATGCGATCGTGGCATTGCGCAATGAAGATGACCTGATGGCCGAGGCCAAAGCTATGGATGCCGCGCCAATCAAAGGCGCATTACACGGGCTGCCGATTGCGGTCAAAGATCTGGTCAATGTCGCAGGGGTTGTGTCATCGCAAGGGTCCCCGGTTTTTCGCGACTTCGTACCGCAAAAAGACGATCTGATAGCAGCCCGAATGCGACAGGCCGGGGCGATCCTGATCGGCAAGACAAACACGCCTGAATTTGGACTGGGGTCGCACACGTTTAACCCGGTCTACGGTGCCACACGAAATCCATATAACAGCGCACGGACCTGCGGCGGGTCGTCCGGTGGGGCAGCGGTTGCGTTGGCGACCGGTATGGTCGCTCTGGCCGATGGGTCTGACATGATGGGCAGCCTGCGCAACCCAGCAGCCTGGAACAACGTCTATGGATTTCGTCCAAGCTGGGGGCGGGTCCCGCCCGAGCCTGTGGGCGATGCGTTTCTGCATCAACTGTCGACGCTTGGTCCGATGGCGCGTAGCCCCGAAGACCTGGGCGTGCTTCTGGATGTGATTTCAGGCCCCGATTCACGTCTTCCTCACGTTCATCACAGCGACGCTGTCTCGCCCGTCCAGGCTGCCGATTTGAAGGGGATGCGAATTGGATGGCTTGGGGATTGGACGGGCGCATTCCCGACCGAGGCGGGCATTTTGGATGTTTGCGAAACTGCGTTGGACGTTTTCGAAAACCTGGGCGCATATGTTGACCCGATAGCGGCGCCATTCGATGCCGAACAGATCTGGGACAGCTGGATCACGCTGCGATCCTGGAGTGTCGCGGCGGGGCTGGAACCATTGCTGGAACAACGGGCATCCTTGAAAGACACCGCAATATGGGAGCTGGACCGAGGCCTCGCCATGACAGCGATGGATGTTCACCGCGCCAGTGCTATCCGATCCGATTGGTTCAGGCGGGCAGAAGAGTTGTTTCGCGACTATGATGCATTGGTGCTACCTTCGGCTCAGGTGTGGCCATTTGAGATCGAGGTGCCTTACCCCACCCAGATTGCGGCGCAGTCGATGGACACTTACCACCGGTGGATGCATGTGACTTCGCCGGTAAGCTTGCTGGGCTTGCCCTGTCTAGCGGCACCTGCTGGCTTCGGATCCACCGGGTTGCCAATGGGCCTGCAAGTGTTTGGCCCGCGCGGTGCGGATGCAAAACTGCTTTCGATTGGTGCAGCTTATCACGCCGAAACCCAGTGGCCGCAAAAACATCCGGCAATGATTTAGCGCTATAAGGGAGTAGGAACAGAACATGGAAAAGCCGTTTGGTGCTCCACAGATGCGGCCGGTAGATGCGCAGATGCTGCGTGTATCCCTGCGGCAGGCCTGGGCTGACTTTCTGCGTGCGCCACAGTTTGGTTTGATCTTTGCTGGCTTCTATGTGCTGGCCGGTTGGGCAATCGCGTGGATCACGGTTCAGACAGGAACGACCTATTGGTTGGTTCTCGCTGCTATCGGGTTTCCGCTGATCGGTCCGTTTGCGGCAGTGGGTCTATACGAGGTGTCGCACCGGCTGGAGCAGGGCGAACCGCTTGATCTAAAGTCGATTTTCGGTGTCGTTTTCCAGCAAAGCCGCCGCCAGTTGCCCTCGATCTGTGCCATCATAGTGGTGATGTTTCTGTTCTGGTTCTTTCTCGGTCACATGATTTTCGCATTGTTCATGGGGCTGTCGACAATGACGAATGTGTCCTCGTCGATTGATGTGTTTCTGACACCCAACGGATTGACGATGCTGGCGGTCGGAAGCGTTGTTGGGGCGGTGTTTGCGACCGTGCTTTACATGCTCACTGTTCTGTCGATCCCAATGCTATTGGATCGGGAACTGGATTTCGTCACTGCGATGATCTCAAGCTTTTCGTACGTCTCTGCCAATGCGCCCATTATGCTGGTCTGGGGGGCGTTCATTGCTTTGCTGACATTCGCGGCAATGGTGCCGTGGTTTTTGGGGTTGCTGGTCATTCTGCCCCTTTTGGGACACGCTAGCTGGCACTTGTACCGTCAGATTGCGCAAGGCAGCGACGAGGATTCACAATAACGGGTGATCAGGTGGTACGAGCCTCGGCCAATAGCGAACTGGTTTTCGAGGCACCGCAGTTTGATTTCCGCGCGGTGTCGAGCACCGCAGCCGTGTCCGCGTCAAGATGCTTGAGAACAACAGGCATAGGGCTTTGTGCCGAGGAAGGTTTGGTCACTGTGCCAAACCATCGGGTGGCATCACCTTCCAGGTCACGGGTCACCAAATAGACACGGCTGTCTTCCCCGTTGCGGCGCGATATCAGTATGTAAATGTGATCGTCGGCGCACACGGCAAACCCTTGTCTCTCGCGCGCCAAAGGCGGGGCATCGGGCATATCTCTGCGCGCGGTAAATCCGCGCAAAAGCGTGCATTGCGGCAGATGTCGCGCGTAAAGAAGACTAAGCTGTCGGTTGGATGATTCACCTTCAGTGACTGCATAGAAGCCCGGCGAAAGCGTATTTCTGTCATTTGCCTGAACACCCGACGTCAGAAAACTGGTCAGGGTGGTTAAAGTGCGGTTTTGATCCAGCGCCGGGATATCATCTATAGGCTTCAGCAGAATTCGGGCATCGACATTAAAGAACCTGCAAATCCGGTCGAGAACTTCAGCTCGAGGCACGCTTTCGCCAAACAGATACCTGTTGAACTGGGTGCGATTGACACCCAACTGACGACACAAAGCCGCAACGGACGGGTAGTCCTGTGTCAGCTGCCTGAGGTTGGCGCCAAACATGGCGCGCAATTCAGCAGGGCTGCGAGTGTTGTTCGTCATATTCGTCCCGGGCATTGGTCAATGCATAGTGCAAAAACGACAGCGTTGACCCGCAGGCCGCACGCATATCAAGAAATCGTACAGATGACCCCAAGCAACGTTTCCCCACGTCGCGTTGCGGCATCGAAGCTAGCGACCCGGATGGCAAACGCAAGAGGCTCGACGTGAAAATGTGCGATCTTTTGGATGAAGAAGTCGGGTTATTGAAAGTCTAACGCGCAAAACCGATGGATTGCGTTGGAATTCCAGGTGCAATGCCACCCGGAGTTATCCCCGCCCCAGTCTTTTATGCAATCTAGGGCAGGGACGACTTTCGATCAGTCGCCACGCAGCAGGGCGGCGACTCCGGTGCGGGCAATTTCTGCAAGGCCTAAAGGGCGCATCAGGTCGGCAAAAGCATCGATCTTGTCCGGCGCGCCGGTGATCTCAAAAATGAATGAGTTCAGCGTGCTGTCTACTACGTTGGCACGGAAGATATCGGCCAGTCGCAGCGCCTCGACCCGTTTGTCGCCGTCACCCACCACTTTGATGATAGCCAATTCGCGTTCGACCGACGAACCCTCGACCGTCAGATCATGCACATCGCGCACCGAAACAATGCGGCCAAGTTGAGCCTTGATCTGTTCTATCACCTGCGGCGTGCCGGTAGTGACGATGGTAATACGGCTCAGGTGGCCGGTATGATCCACCTCGGCCACCGTCAGGCTCTCGATGTTGTAACCACGGCCCGAGAACAAGCCGATAACACGGGCCAGGACACCCGGTTCGTTCTCGACAAGAACCGCAATGGTATGGCGTTCCTGTACGTCCGAGAAGGTTGGCCGTAGATTGTAGGCCGAATGGCGTGTGGAGCCTTTTTTGATATGTAGGGCAGACATTTATGTCCCTTTCATCATCTTGCGTGTGTCGGTGGCAGCAAGCCCCGACAAAAACCTCAAACCAGAACCGATCCCTTGGAATCGATCACACCCTGCGTCTCGGCCTCTCCCAACAGCATCTCGTTGTGCGCTTTACCTGACGGGATCATGGGGAAGCAGTTCTCGTGCTTTTCGACGAGGCAGTCAAAGATCACCGGGCCGTCGTAATTGATCATCTCCATGATCGCATCGTCCAGATCAGCAGGGTCGGAACACAGGATCCCCTTGGCTCCGAACGCCTCGGCCAACTTGACGAAATCGGGCAGGGCTTCGGACCAGCTGTGCGAATAACGCTCGCCATGCAGCAGTTCCTGCCACTGGCGCACCATGCCCAGACGTTCGTTGTTCAGGATAAACTGTTTTACCGGCAGACGA
This sequence comes from uncultured Ruegeria sp., assembly GCF_947504215.1. Classification (GTDB taxonomy): domain Bacteria; phylum Pseudomonadota; class Alphaproteobacteria; order Rhodobacterales; family Rhodobacteraceae; genus Ruegeria. Next base: position 261,646 of record NZ_CANNGO010000002.1, read on the forward strand.
TATTGAGCTGCAGTGCCCATTTCCTGCATGTTCATCAGCCACGACGCCTCACCAGCCACATTGATCACCAGAGCATCCGGGTGGGCCATCTGCACCCCGATTGAGGCGGGGAAGCCATAGCCCATGGTGCCCAGCCCTCCAGATGTCATCCAACGGTTGGGATCTTCGAAGCCAAGGTACTGCGCGGCCCACATCTGATGCTGACCAACTTCGGTGGTGATGTACCGATCGTGCTTTTTGGTCAGTTCCTCAAGCCGTTCCAACGCATATTGCGGTTTGATAGTCTTTTCGCTGTTGGTGTAAGCAAGGCAGTTCACCTTGCGCCATTCAGCAATTTGACCCTGCCACAGCTTAACGTTCGCGGCATCCGTTTTGCGGCCGCGCGCTTTCCAGACCTTCAGAATATCCTCAAGCACATGACCCACATCGCCGACAATCGGGATGTCCACACGGATCACTTTGTTGATCGAGCTTGGGTCGATATCAATATGCGCCTTTTTCGAATTGGGCGAGAACGCATCGATCCGTCCGGTGATCCGGTCATCAAACCGCGCCCCGATATTGATCATCAGGTCGCAGTCATGCATCGCCAGATTGGCTTCATAAAGACCATGCATGCCCAGCATGCCCAGCCAGTTCTTGCCTGAGGCCGGATAGGCGCCCAGACCCATCAGGGTCGAGGTGATCGGGAATCCGGTTGCATCCACCAACTCACGCAGCAATTGGCTGGCCGCGGGGCCGGAGTTGATGACGCCCCCGCCGGTGTAGAAGACGGGTTTCTTTGCGGTTTCAATTGCGGCAACCAACTCGGTGATCTCTTCCAGATCACCTTTCAGAACAGGTTGGTAGTGTGAGCTTGACGGCTTTGGTGCGCTGTATTCACCATTTGCAAACTGCACGTCCTTTGGAATGTCGACAAGAACCGGGCCTGGGCGGCCCGAGGTTGCAACATGGAATGCCTCATGCATCGTTGTGGCCAGTGAATCCGTGTCCTTCACCAACCAGTTATGCTTGGTGCAGGGGCGGGTGATGCCAACGGTGTCTGCCTCCTGAAAGGCGTCCGAGCCGATCATGAAGGTGGGCACCTGTCCGGTCAGAACGATAATCGGGATCGAATCCAGCAAAGCATCTGTCAGGCCGGTCACCGCGTTTGTGGCACCGGGACCAGAAGTCACAAGCGCGACACCCGGCTTGCCGGTTGAACGGGCATAGCCTTCGGCGGCGTGAACCGCGCCCTGTTCGTGACGCACCAGAATGTGACGGATGTCGTTTTGCAGAAAGATCTCGTCATAGATCGGTAGGACGGCGCCACCGGGGTATCCGAATACCGTGTCCACGCCCTGATCCTTGAGGGCCTGAACTACCATCTTTGCGCCGGTCATCTCACGTGTCATCTGCTTTGCTCCGTTCGCGACATGTGTCTTGCGTTTGACAAAAAAAAGCCCCCGATCATTCGGAGGCGCATGGGTTCGATTATGGTTTACCGTTACCGGCCCATGCGCGTGTTTCCTACGATTACGACTAGCGTTCTCATCGCCAGAGGCTCCTTTTTGCTTGGGAGGGACATTATGGGCGAGCGAAAGGGGCGTCAACAGGCAATTGCGCCAATTTTCTAACTTGAGGGCGGGATTTTGCGACATTTTATTGCGCAAATTGCCGAATGATCGGAATATCCGGGAAAATTTAGGAAAAAATAGCTCCGTGTGCGGTTTTTTTGACTTGTCCGAAAGCGTCAGGCCGGTGTCCAAAACTGGCATGATTTGAGATCTCTGCTGCGTCACGCTGACCCTGAGAGCGCAAACACGGGAGGCGGCGTATGCTACACGATTTAGTGGATCTTGGACGGTATCCGATCGATCGCCCGGATTCGCCGGCGTATGACCGGATGATCGAGGATTTGCAGCGCGAGCTGGGTCAGGATGGATGTGCTGTGATGCCTGGCTTTGTACATCCGCAGGGGATTGAACTGTTGGTCAGCGAAGCAGAAGCCGTTGCGCCCATGGCGCATCGCTCATTCAATCGCACCAATGCTTACTTCACCAAGGACGATCCGAGATTTGGCGTGGGTCATCCGATCCGGCGGTTTTATGACCGTTCAAACGCTTTTGTCCCTGCTGATAATTTTACCAAGTCCGGTCCCTTGCGGCGGATCTATGAATTCAAAGGATTTCTTCGCTTTATCCGAGCGGCATTGGGGGAACCGGCCGATCGGTTTTTTCGATATGATGACCCGCTTGCGGATGTGATTGTCAACGTGGTTGAAGAAGGGCAGGGGTTTCCCTGGCATTTTGACACCAACAATTACACCGTGACGCTGGCCATCCAGAACGGTGAGGCAGGCGGGGCGTTTGAATATGCGCCCAATTTGCGCACATCCGAGGATGAGAATTTCGACAAGGTCGCATCGGTTTTGGATGGCAATGGGGCCTTGGTTCGGCGCCTTGAACTGCAACCGGGGGATCTGCAGATATTCAGGGGCCGTTATTCTCTGCACCGGGTTGCGCCGGTGACGGGTAAGCGCTGTCGGTATGTCGGCATATTCTCGTTTGTTGAAGCAGAAGGGATGTGCGGTGGCATTGAACGGACCCGGCAACTTTATGGGCGTGTCTTGCCGCACCATCATGCCCGTGAAGGGATGCGTAAGGATCAGTTGCTGGATTGAGAGGCGTCGGCATGTAACGGCGTTTCCAAGCGGCGGGGCTCGGATGCCAAGGCTATTGCAGCTCACGCCGTTTATATACTGCAGTTCATTGAAGGCGCAGATCGATTTTTACTTCGGTCGCCGTGGGTTACGTGCGGGCTTACTCAAGAGAACTATGCGTTTTTTGCGAAATGGTTCGGTAGCGATCAGGTTGCTGGAATGCCCGAACTGATGCCAAGCCGTTGGGGGATGACCAATCCTTTTACATTGATGTTGAGGGAATAGGCGCGCTTTTTCAGATCTTGCGTCCCGGGCTCGAGGATTGCCGGACGGGCGTGTCCGACCACCGTTCGATCAACCTTATCAACAGCGTGAGTTCGATGAGTTGGATGAAAAGAGCACGTTGGTGTTTTCGGGGAAGGCATTCAAAGCGGGGCGTAAATGCTCCCGCCCATCGTCAACGCGCTTTCAGCGCATGTCCTCTGGTTGGGCTGCGCAGCGCTGCGCGCTGCGGGTACGCATAAGTTAGAAGCCGACCCCGGTGCCTTGCAGCACGCCATGTTCAAGCGCGTAGCGGGTCAGGCCGGCTGTTGAAGAGATACCCAGTTTGCGTTTGATATTCTTGCGGTGTGTCTCGACCGTGCGCACTGAGATATCAAGCGTCTGGGCAACCTGTTTGTTGGATTTTCCCTGCGCCAGCTCCAGCAGAATTGTTTGTTCCCGACCGGTAAGCGCCTCGCGTGTGCTGTCACCTTTGGGCTGCAGGGACAGGCTGGCACCGGTGCACAGATATTGCTCGCCGCGCATAACCGCATCGATGGCCTGTTTGATCTCTTCCGTCGGAACATCCTTAAGAATATACCCCTTCGCGCCATGGTTGAGCGCGGTCGAGATGTATTCCGGGCTGTCATGCATTGACAGGATCAGAACGCGGGTTTCGGGCAATTGTTCGAGAATGATCTCGGTTGCGCTCAGCCCGCCAAGGCCGGGCATGTTCAAATCCATCAACACCACATCCGGCGCCAGTTGCGTGGCCTGATCCACCGCCGCCTGCCCACTGCCCAATGTTCCAACCACCGCGATCTCCTCATAGGATTCGAGGATGGATTGAATACCTTCGGCGACCATTGGATGGTCATCAACGATCAGAACTCGGATCTTTTCGGCGCTCATGTACCGGCCTTTCGGTTCGGAGTTGCGTCAGTCTGTGGCGGCAGCAAATGGCTCAGCGGCAGGCTGGCTTCGATCACTGTGCCGCCGCGCGGCCCGCGTGATGACAGAATGCGCAGTGATCCGTCAAGCTGCTCAATGCGTTCCTGCATGTTGCGCAAACCGATACCCGTGCCAGTTTGTCCCGGCTCTGAACGCAATCCTCGGCCATTGTCGGTGATGCGCATGGTCGCCCCCTTTTTGTGCCCGCGCAGGTCAATTGTAACACGAGATGCATCTGCGTGGCGTTCAATGTTTGTAAGGGCTTCCTGCGCAATCCGATAGAGCGCGATCTTGCTGTCTTGATCCAGCCGGTTGCGGAAGACCACGGTTGAGAAATCCGTTTCGATCCCCGTGCGGTCGCGGAAATCATCGGTCAGAGCCTTCAGGGCAGGGCCAAGACCAAGGTCATCCAGCACGCCGGGTCTTAAATCACGGCTGATGCGGCGCACCTCGGTGATCGCCGATCCCAGATGATCGATACCCTTGTCCAGTGGCGCACGTGCGCCCTCATCATCGCCGCGGGAAAGCCGCCGTCGGGCGTTGTCCAGCGCATAGCGGACACCCACAAGGATCTGGCTGATGCCGTCATGCAATTCGCGCGCGACCCGGCCGCGCTCTTCTTCCTGAGCGTCGAACACGCGCTGCGTCAGCTCTTTCAACTTGGCGTCTGCGAGACGTCTTTCGCGGATGTTCAACAGCATTCCCGAGGCGAACACGATCAAAACTGCAGCGGTCACAATTGCGCCGATATACATAAAGGTGCGCTGTACCCGTGCCTCAACCTCGGCTCGGGCATTGGCGACAGTGGCTACGATATCGTCAATGAACACGCCGGTGCCCACAACCCAACGCCAGTCTTGCAACCCAACCACATAGGCGATCATCCGGGCCTCTTCCCCGGTTGACGGCTTTTGCCACATGAAACTGTGCCACCCCGCACCTTGTCGCGCGAGGCGAATGAACTCATCCACAATCGGAGTGCCGTCGCTGTCGGTCAGGCCTTCCCAGTTGCGGTTGATGAATTGAGTCTGCCGAGGGCTCACCAGATTTTTGCCGTCGTAATCATATACAAAAAAGAACCCATCCTGACCATAAATCATGGCCGACAAGATTTGCGAAACAAGATTCTTTGAAACTTCGTCATCCGGTTCGGCCCGGCCATAAATATAGGCGAACCCGTTTCTGGCCTGGGTTACATAGTTCCGCAATTCTTCCTTCTTGGCCTCGATCAGGCTGCGCTCCAGCGCCCGGATTTCCCGCTCGGCGGTTGCGCGCGCCTCATAGGCGACCAGCACGGCAATCGCCGCAACGGCGAGGACCAACGGAATTGCCGCTACCAGCGACAGTTTCTGCGCGTAGTTCAGCGAGACCATGTTTCGAAATCTTTGCATGGTCGAATCGATACGCAAGCGGCGGCGAAAATGCAAAAAGATTGGGCGCGCGCGGGTGATATTGCCCCAGTTACCCGTCCTAGGCTGGAAAATCGCCCATATTTTTTGGCGAAAACCGGAAAGAAAGCCGGATCTCTACGCAGTAATAGGTATTCCTTTTCAGGTCGCGGACACTAGTCTGACGCTCACTGAATGCGACAGGCCCAAAGTTTCTTGGGTCAGGACTATTAAGGGGAGGAATACTCATATGGATCGTCGTTCATTTCTGAAAAAATCCGCGCTGGGCGGCTCGGCTGCTGCGGCAACCACTTTGGCAGCACCGGCATATGCGCAGGGCAAGCGCACTCTGACCATGGTCACCTCGTGGGGTCGTGGCCTTGCGGGCGTCTTTGACAGCGCTCAGCGTTGTGCCGACAGCATCACGACTATGTCGGATGGCAATCTGAACGTTGAAATCAAAGCAGCTGGTGAACTGGTTGGCGCCTTCGAAGTGTTCGACGCCGTGTCGTCGGGTCAGGCCGACATGTACCACGCGGCGGATTACTACTTTGTCGGTCAGCATCCGGGCTATGCCTTCTTTACCGCAGTTCCATTCGGAATGACCGCGCAGGAACTGGTGAACTGGTACTACCACGCCGGTGGCATGCAACTGCATGACGAATTGGGCGAGATCTTTGGCCTGAAATCCTTCTTGGCCGGCAACACTGGTGCCCAGGCAGGCGGCTGGTTCTCGAAAGAGATCAACAGCCCTGAAGATTTCAACGGTCTGAAATTCCGTATGCCAGGTCTGGGTGGCGAGGCGCTGGGTAAACTGGGTGCATCTGTTCAGAACATTCCGGGTTCAGAAGTGTATCAGGCCCTGTCATCCGGCGCGCTTGACGGAACCGAGTGGATCGGTCCATGGGCCGACGAAAAGGCGGGTTTCCAGGAAATCACCAAGACCTACTACACTGCGGGCTTCCACGAACCGGGCGCGGGACTGTCGCTGGCCACAAACCGCGAGGTTTATGACAGCCTGTCAGCAGCGCAGCAGAAGATCATCGAGATCGCCGCAGGTGAATGCCACCAGTGGAATCTGGCGCAATTCCTGGCCAATAACGGCGCGGCGCTGCAGCGTCTGCAGGCCGCTGGCGTCAAGGTTTTGGAATTCCCTCAGCCTGTTTGGGATGCCTTTGGTCAGGCAAGCCAGGAAGTGCTGGATCAGTATATGGGTGATGACCTGTTCAAGCGTATCCACGACAGCGCAATGACGTCGATGGCGGCGTCCTCGGCTTGGAACAACCTGTCATCGGGTGTCTATACCGCAGAGCGTGACCGCGTTCGCGGCTAACATACACCGCTGAGATCAAACGGTTTCCCCGCGACTGCGGGGAAACCTTTCCTGTTGCAATTGCGTGGGTTGGACAAGCCCAATAATCAGCAAGGCAACCGACGCGACCTGGGGACAACATGCAGGACGAAAACGGTATCTCGTTCTTCGGCGCCCTGTGGAACGGACTGGTCTGGTTCGTTCAGAACATTGCCGAAGCTTTCTATAATTTCGGATACGCCATCACGCATCCGCATCTCTGGCTGAACTGGTCGGACAAAGAAGCGATCATGCGCTTTGTCTATTACGGCGGGTCGGTCGAGTTCTTCTTTGTGATCTTTGCCCTGTTTTTGGTTTTGACGGCTATCGGCCTGTATTACCGGAATTTCATGTGGGGCATCGTGCGGGGCCTTGAGGGCTTTGCCAACACAACCGGGCGGTTCTTTGCCTGGGCGGGTTTGCTGATGGTGATCCAGCAGATCGTGATCGTTTTCATGCAGCGGGTTTTTACACGACCGGATATGGCCTTTGGCTTGGGTATTCCGTTCCAGATGGATATCAGTTGGTTCGCGGAAGAGCTCAAACTCTACAACGCTATGGTCGTCTGCCTGTGCTGCACCTACACCTTCGTGCAGGGCGGACATGTGCGGGTTGATCTGATCTATGCTGGGATAAGCCACCGTGCCAAACGTGTTGTGGATATGCTGGGCGCGGTTCTGTTCATGATGCCAATGGCTGTGCTGACCTGGATGTATGGTTGGTATTTCATGTGGCGCCACCTGATAGTGCCGAAACCATCAGCCAGCGATACACTGGACCGCCTGGTCATGAAATCCCGCGCGATGCGCTGGAATGTCGAAACCATCGGGTTCAGCCCCAACGGATTCAACGCTTACTTCCTGTTCAAAATCCTGCTGGTGGCCTTTGCGGCGATGGTGTTCCTGCATGCGATCGCGTTCCTGTACCGCTCGTATCTGGAATATGTGGAAGGACCGGAAAGCGCTGGAAAATACCTCGACAAGGACAGCCTTGGTGAGGGTGAAGAAGCCTACGAAGGCGCACATTAGGGACGGAGACCCAGACAATGTTATTCGGACTTGATGGCGTCGAGATAGGCCTCATTATCGTATTTTTCTGCCTTTTCGGAGGCATCCTTTCCGGTTTCCCTGTGGCCTTTGCCATCGGCGGGGCCGGGGTAATCTCATTCGGAATTATTGCTGCGCTGGACAGTTCCGGCCTGCTGATACATCAGGCGATTGATACTAGCTCGCAGATGTATCGGGATCTGGTTGCGACAGGCGTTAAGCCCGACGCGGTATCCGTTTTCCGATATCCGGACTTGCCGAGGATAGGCGAGCCAGTGTTCCCCGCAGGCTGGGAAACTGCGCTGGACCGTAACGTATCTTTCATCGTCAACCGGATGAACGAACGCGTTCTTGCGGGGCAGTCTATCGAAACGCTGCTGGCAGTTTTGATGTTCGTTCTGATGGGCATCACGCTGGAACGGTCGAAAATCGCGAATGATCTGCTAACCACAATGGCCCGGGTGTTTGGCCCGCTGCCGGGTGGTCTGGCTGTATCCATTGTGGTTGTGGGCGCGTTTCTTGCGGCCTCGACCGGGATCGTCGGCGCAACCGTGGTGACGATGGGTCTGTTGGCCCTGCCGACTATGTTGCGCAACAACTATTCGCCGGAGCTGGCGACGGGCGTGATAGCGGCTTCGGGGACATTGGGACAGATCATTCCACCTTCGATCGTGATCGTTCTGTTGGGGACGCTGGCCGGAGACCTGTATTCAACGGCGCAGGAAGCCCGTGCAGTTGAGGCAGGTTGTAGCGATGCGTTGACCTATCTTGGTGAACCCGCGGTTGTGTCGGTCGGCACGTTGTTTCAGGCAGCCTTGCTGCCGGGGATCATGTTGGCGTTGCTTTATGCGCTTTATGCATTTGGCTATGCGCTGTTGAACCCCGACAAGGCACCCGCTGTGCCGATGTCCGGTGGAAGTGGCGAACCGATTACCCGCGCGGAAGGCCTGACGTGGTTGCTAGCAGCCCCGGTGGGTCTGATCGTTGGCGCCGTGTTGCTGAGCAGTGTTGGACTGATCGGCAGCCAGAACGTCACGGTATCAGCATTCTCGGATGTCGGGCAGGGTGCATCACTGCGCACCAATGTGCCTGAAGAGTGCAAGATTTCGATGATTGATCTGCATGGTCAGGCAGCGTGGGATCAAGCGATTGCCGAGCAGGAAGAGATCGATGCGGCCGGTGGTGTATCGAATGCGGAACGCCTGAGTGAGGAGGATCTTGTCGCAGCGCGTGACGCGAAGATTGCGGCAGCAGCTCCGATCGGGAATGGCGTGGCGGTTATTGCAGTTCTACTAGGGCTGACGTTGGTTTTGGGGCGGGGCATCGCGCCGTCGCGGTCACCGCAGCCTCTGATCGTTGGTGCGATTGGTCTGTTGTTGATGCTGTTTGTCGATGTCTTGCTGATAAAACCAACCACGTCTTCGGGTGCCACTTTCCTGTTGTTGGCTGTGCCTTTCGCCCTTGCGATCTACGGTTGCAAGGAAGCGGCAGCGCGCTGCGCGACAAATGATCTGATCCGGGTGGTGTTCCCACCTTTGGTTCTGATCATAGCGGTGCTGGGCTCGATCCTTGGCGGTGTGACCAATCCGACCCCAGCCGCTGCTTTGGGTGCGGGCGGTGCGATCATGCTGGCGGCCTATCGGAAGCTTCAGGATCAGGGTCGGTCCGGCAATGTGATCATCTGGTCGACCTTTGCCGTCATCATCTGCCTGCTTCTCGGCGTGAATTTCGATTTGCGCGTCAATCAGGGCGGGGTGTCGTTCGAAAGCTGGGTCGCGTTCTTCCTTGCTTACGCCGCTTATATCTACGCCCTGTTTGGCTTGGTTTACGGATGTTGGGTCTTGTTCACCGGTGGCGTCCTGACGCCTGTGGTGCGCGAGACGGCCAAGGTGACGTCGATGGTGTTCACCATCCTGATCGGGTCGCAATTGCTGAACCTGGTGGTGATCTCATTTGGTGGAGAGCACTATATCCAGCAATTCCTCAAGAGCTTTGACAATGAGTTCACCGTATTCCTGATCGTGATGCTGGTGTTGTTCATCCTTGGCTTTGTGCTGGATTTCCTAGAGATCATCTACATCGTCATCCCCATCGTGGGTCCGGTGATCTATGGCGGATCGTTTGATCCGAAATGGGTCACGATCATGGTGGCTGTGAACCTGCAAACCTCGTTCCTGACGCCTCCGTTTGGGTTCGCGCTGTTCTATTTGCGAGGGGTGGCACCAAAAGAGGTGACGACCGGGCATATCTATCGAGGGATCATCCCATTCGTGATCATTCAGGTGGTGGGTATCGCGATCTTGTGGTTCTTCCCAACGATCGTGACCATCGTGCCGGATCTGATCCCGAATTGAGGATCGGCGAAGCTAATGGTTATCGGAAAAGGGGGCCAGTCGGCCCCCTTTGCTTTGTGCCGGATATTAAGGGGCTCCGCCCCTTCTTGGCCTTTGGCCAATTCAACCCCGGGATATTTTCAGCCAGATGAAGATTTGGATCAGGTGAATTGAATCAGATCCCATCGGTTGCCGAATGGGTCGCGCCAAACTGCAACGGAGCCATAGGGTTCGTGGCGGGGGGCTTCTTCGAAGGTGACGCCTTTGGCCAGCATGGCAGCGTGGTCGCGGGTGAAATCGTCTGTTTGCAGAAAGAAGCCGACGCGCCCTCCGGTCTGATTGCCGATTGCAGCGTGTTGTTCCGACCCGACCGCTTTTGCCAGCAAAAGCGATGCGTCGCCCGACCCCGGAGGCGTTACGCGGACCCAGCGTTTCCCTCCCCCAAGATCGATGTCCTGTACCAGTTCGAAATCCAGCGTTTCGGTATAGAACGCGATGGCATCATCATAGTCAGGCACCACAAGGGTGACTGCATGGAGGGATTGCTGCATTTGGCTACTAGCCTTTGGTCGGGTGACGATCCGGCAACTGAATGTTGGCGACCTGCTCGGCGATCGGGGCGGATGAGAGTGGATGATGTGACGGATCCTGATACGCGGTCGGGTCGTCGATCTTCTGCCATTGGCCCTGAACATAGGCTTCCAACCCCGCGAACTTGGCTTTGTAGCCCATCTTGGGGCTGCCTGGGACCCAGTAGCCCAGATAGATGTAGGGCAGGCCAGCCTCGCGGGCGATATCGATGTGGTCGAGAATCATATAGGTACCAAGGGAATTCTGCGGCTGCACAGGGTTATAAAACGAATAGACCATGCTAAGCCCATCATCGAGGACATCGGTCAGGCTGACGGCGATCAAATCGCCGTTTTCGGGATCCGTGTATTCGACGATACGGCTGCGGATCGGGGTCTCTTCGATCATCGCCGCAAATTCAAACACGTCCATGTCCGCCATACCACCGTCGGCATGTCGGTTGTCGAGATATCCGCGAAACAGATCGTACTGCTCGTCGGTTGCCCAAGGAGATTTCGCGCTGCGTTGCAGGTAAGAATTGCGCTTGATTGCGCGCTTCTGACTTTTTGAGGGTTGGAAGGCTGAAACGTCGATCCTAGCGGACAGACACGCAGAGCAGTCCGTGCAGGAGGGGCGATACAAGACGTTTTGTGACCGGCGAAACCCTTGTTGCGACAGCGAGTTGTTTAGCTGATCCGCGCCTTCGCCCTGCAGGGCGGTAAACAACTTCCGCTCCATCCTGCCCTCAAGATAAGGGCAGGGCTGAGGGGCTGTCACATAGAATTGTGGCGCAATGGGCAGCGTGTGTCGCATGAAGGTCCTGTGTAGCCTCAAACCGGATGATAGCAACGGTTTTTCTGGCCGCCAAGTGATTCACACGAAGGATTTTCAGGCGCGTTGATTGATCATGACGGTGCCGAGGAACGCATCTGTCAGACCCTGACAACGCGCACTGGTCATAATCATGATAACCGAGATGATCTGGATCACCGGAAACATCATGCTTACAAAGTAGCCGGCAGTGTGGGCAATCGCCTTGCCGGTGTCCATCTTTTCACCGAATGCATCGCGCAGCTCGATCCCCATGAAGCGCATGCCCAATGTGGCCGATCCGTTCGCGATCGTGACGACGCGGTAGACAAAACTGACGACCGCGTAAATCAGCGCGAGGATGAAAAACCCAAGTCCGAACGTCAGCAGGATTGCCACGGTGCACAGCAGTGAAATAAAGGCGATATCGAACAGCCAAGCAACAAAGCGTTTTGTCGTCACAGACCTGTAGAATTCAGGTTGGCGATCGGGATCGGGCAGGTTTGTCATAGTCGGAATATCCAGGTGATGGTGTCAGATAACCCTGTCCCGAACAATCGGAACAGGGCAAGCGGGATCAGGCAGGTTCACCTTTGTCAGTTTCTTCATGGTTCTCGCGAGCGCGATCATTCATGAACTGGTCGAATTCTGCCTTGTCTTTGGCTTCACGCAGTCGGCGCAGGAAGGCTTCGAAATCCTGTTGTTCGCGTTCCAGACGAGCCAGGGTGTCCGATTTGTAAGCGTCAAACGCACTGTTGCCGGACGGCTTCATCGTGCTCATGTGGCTTTGCCAGGATTTGCGGCGACTGCAGGACTTGCTGAACATTCGTTTACTCCAGATCATATAGGCCAGAAAGGCAAGGCCGATCGGCCAGAAGAAGATGAATCCAAGGACCATAGCAGCGATCCAGGCGCCTTTGCCTTTGTCGTCAAGCCAGGCCTCGGCACGATAGAACCATCCCGGGTTTTGCGGGGCGACGGGTTCAGTTAGTGCAGTCATTTGGGCTCTCCAGGGTTGATGTAAATTCCTTTCACATTGTCTAGATGGGGTCCATTTAGCTGGATGCAAGAGGTCGATGTGAAAAAGATTTACATTTTGCGATCTGGTTGACGCGGCATGGGATCACGCGCAGTTTGCAGGTATGAGTATGACTGAAAACAAGGCCGCCCCGACGGTTGACGCGATCCTTGATCTGGAAAAGCAGGTCTGGGCCGCGCTGGTCTCGGGCAACGCGCAGGCAGATCGAGCTTTGCTGAGCCCGGATTTTCTGGGGGTCTATCCTTCTGGATTCGCCAACAGGGATGATCACGTTGGCCAATTCGCCGATGCGCCTACCATGGCGACATTCGAGCTGAGCGAGGCCAAGCTGATGGTTTTGACGCCAGACATTGTCCTGCTGTCTTATCGTGCCGACTACCAAAGGCCGGATGCCGATAGGTGGGAGACGATGTTGATTTCTTCGCTCTGGGAAAGGCGGCACGAGGTTTGGGTAAACAGTTTCAGTCAGGACACCCCACTGGAGACAACCTGACGGGTTTGCCCCATTGACGACCCGACACGGCAATGCGCAGGTTGCGCTTATGACTGATGTTCTTACCATCTCCCGCCTGCCGCGCGCTTTTGATCCAGCTCTGGGGGATGAAACCCGTGCGTTGGTGCCGGAGTTGTCTGCTGAACATGGCGAGTTGATTGCAGGGACGGCCGGATCAAGCCCGTACCTGAAGGGCCTGATCGAAATTGAGAAGGCATGGCTACCTCAGGCGTTGCAGCACCCGGATCAGGCGTTGACAGATGTGATGGCAGCAGCGCGGGCCTTGCCGGCAGATCAGCTAAAGCCGGGTTTGCGGAAAGCCAAACGCCGCATAGCCTTGATGACCGCCCTTGCAGATATTGCCGGGGCTTGGCCCCTGGAAAAGGTCACGTCAGCGCTCACGGATTTTGGCGCATTGGCGGCGGATGTGGCGGCTAAGGCTGAAATTGCGGCCTTGGTGCGGCGCGGCAAGCTACCGGGGATGACAGAAGACGACGTCCAATCGGCCGCTGGGATGGTCATCCTGGCGATGGGTAAAATGGGCGCGCATGAGCTGAACTATAGCTCGGATATCGACCTGATCGTGTTGTTCGATGAGACACGCTTTGATCCCGATGATTTCTACGACGCTCGGCAAGGCATGGTGCGGGCCACGCGCAATTTCTGCGCAACGTTAAGCGAAAAGACAGCCGATGGCTATGTGTTCCGCACCGATCTTAGGTTACGCCCGGATCCTGCTGTCACACCGGTCTGCATGGCGATGGAGGCGGCCGAGCGGTATTATGAAAGCCTTGGACGCACGTGGGAACGTGCCGCCTACATCAAGGCACGCGCCTGCGCAGGCGATATAGCAGCTGGAGAGCGGTTTCTGGATGGCCTGCGCCCCTTTGTTTGGCGGCGCCATCTGGACTTTGCGGCCATTCAGGACGCTCATGACATGCGCCTGCGTATCCGAGAGAACAAAGGGACCGGCGGGGCATTGTCGATCCCGGGCCATGATATGAAACTGGGGCAAGGCGGCATCCGCGAGATTGAGTTTTTCACCCAGACACGCCAGCTGATCGCCGGAGGTCGCGATCCTGATCTGCGGGTGCGGGGCACGGTGCCGGGCCTTGCTGCGCTGGCCTCAAAAGGATGGGTGCCAACGGACGTCGCTGATAAACTGACCGACCATTACCGCGCCCATCGTGACGTCGAGCACCGTATTCAGATGGTGCATGATGCCCAGACCCATAAGGTGCCTCAATCCCCTGACGGGATCGAACGCGTTGCCTGCCTGATGGGGATCAGCATTGCGGCGTTGACATCGGATCTGACCCGACGCCTGACTGAAGTTCATGAATTGACCGAAGGCTTTTTTGCGCCGGGTCAATCAGCGGCCTCAGTTCAAGTGCAAGAGGTCGCATTCGACAAGAGCATTCTGGCCCGCTGGACCACCTATCCGGCGTTGCGCTCACAACGGGGGCGGCGCATTTTTGAACGCCTCAAACCGGAACTCCTGTCGAGGCTTGCGAAATCCGCGCAGCCGGATGAGGCGTTGCTGGCTTTGGATGGGTTTCTCGCAGGGCTGCCAGCCGGTGTGCAGCTGTTTTCGCTATTCGAAGCCAATCCGCAGTTGATCGACTTGCTGATCGATATCGTCGGGACCTCTCATGCATTGGCCACGCACTTGTCCCGCAACGCCGCTGTTTTTGATGCGGTGATCGGCGGAAGCTTTTTTGCCGACTGGCCCGCGCAGGCGGCGTTGCAGGCAGAGCTGGCAGGTGCCTTGGCTGAAGAAACTGACTACGAAACGCAGTTGGATTTTGCCCGTCGCTGGTGCAAGGAATGGCATTTCCGGATCGGTGTGCATCACCTGCGTGGGTTGATCGATGGGGCGCAGGCGGGTCGACATTACGCCGAACTGGCGCAGGCGGTTATTGCGGCGATCCTGCCCCACGTGGCCGCAAGTTTTGCCCAAAAACATGGGCCTGCACCGGGACGCGGAGCCGCAGTCCTGGGAATGGGCTCAATCGGGGCAGGGCGGATTAACTCGCAATCTGATCTGGACATGATCGTGATATATGACCCGCAGGATCAGGACATGTCCGACGGTCCACGACCGCTTGCAACGCGCACATACTACGCCCGTTTCACGCAGGCCCTGATTACGGCATTGTCTGCACCGATGTCGCAAGGGCGTCTTTATGAGGTCGACATGCGCTTGCGTCCGTCAGGTAATCAGGGGCCAGTCGCGACCAGTTGGGCCAGTTTTACCAACTATCAGCGAAAAGATGCATGGGTTTGGGAACATCTCGCCCTGACACGTGCCCGTGTGGTGGCTGGGGATGCCGGCCTGGCAGAAGATATCGAAACCTTTCGCGCTGACTTTCTGTCCAGTTCGCGCAACCGCGATCAGGTCCTTCATGAAGTGGCCGAGATGCGCGCGCGCCTGGCAGCGGCAAAATCACCTGCGGGGATCTGGGATGCCAAGAACGGGCCGGGTCGCTTGTTGGACATCGAATTGATGGCCGAAACCGGGGCGCTGTTATCAGGCAGCCCGCAACGCGATGTGCATACCGGACTAGACGGGGCGGTCGCTGCAGGCTTGTTGGATGTCGCGCAGGCACAAACGCTGAAAGACAGCTATGACTTATGCTGGTCGGTGCAATGTGCGGCGCGGCTGCTTTCGGGCAAGGTCATCGAGGCTGACAAAATCGGTGACGGCGGTACGGCGTTTCTGTGCCGCGCCACCGGGTTCGAGCAGGTCGAACAGCTGCAATCCGCATTGCAGGACAGTTACATCACCGCCGCCGGTCTGATCGGCAGCGTGATCAAGGAGGGCGAAGATGGCGCGCAGCACTGATCCGAACGATCCCAAGGGGCTGATCCGCGAGGCTTATCGCATCGATGGCATCGCTTTGCCCGAATGCCGAAGCATCTTTCTGGATTGGGCTTTGAGCTTACCGGATAGTCTGGATCAGAAACAGGCGCTGACCGATCTGCACGCCGCTTATTACGCGCAGGATTCTGAACACCCGATGACTCAGGTGCTGGCCGAAGGGTTGCAAACTGCCCAAGCCCCGAAACGGCGTGGCGGATGGCGCGCCCGTGACCGAGGGACATAGGGGCTTTTCCATCAGCGCCTTCGCGACTATGAGGGCGTCATGACGCAAAATGCCGTGACAGACCGCCCTCGTATCCGCCTGAAACCCAAAGCCAACGCGCGCGGCCTGCGCCATGGTGTCCCATGGGTTTATGCCAACGACATCGTAACCGACCGCCGCACCCGCAAGATCGCCGCCGGGGCACTGGCTGTTCTCGAGGATGACAAACGCACACCCATCGCTTTGGTTGCGGTTAACCCGGAGTCAAAGATCATGTGCCGGGTCTTGGACCGTGATATCGACGCGCAATTGACGGTCGACTGGTTCGAAACCCGTTTAAGCCGCGCCTTGGCCTTGCGCGCGCGCCTGTTTGACACGCCTTATTACCGGCTGGTCCATGCCGAAGCAGATAGCTTTCCTGGCGTGATCATCGACCGGTTCGGCGATGCCTGCGTGATCCAGCCCAACGCCGCCTGGGCCGATGCACATCTGGACGTTTTGATCGATGCGTTGGTCAAAGTTACTGGTGTGACAACTGTGCTCAAGAACGCCTCCGGCCGCACGCGCGGTCTGGAAGGCCTAGACGACCTGAGCTTGACCCTGCGCGGCGCAGCACCCGATGCACCTCTGCCCGTGCCGATGAACGGCGCGACCTATATGGCAGATCTGACCGGGGGGCAAAAAACCGGCCTGTTCTTTGATCAGCGCCCCAACCATGCCTTTGCCGCAGGGTTGGTCCATTCCGGCGCGCATGTGCTGGACATGTTCAGCCATGTCGGCGGTTTTGGTTTGGCGATGCTGGCAGGTGGCGCAAAGCACGCCTTGTGCGTTGACGGGTCCGTCCCCGCATTAGAACTTGCAACGAAGGGCGCCGACGCTTCCGGGTTTGCTGACCGGTTCCAAACCCGACAAGGCGACGCTTTTGACGTTTTGACCCAGTTGGGCGAAGAGGGGGCGCAGTTCGATGTCGTCATCTGCGATCCACCAGCCTTTGCACCGTCAAGACAAGCGCTGGATGCCGGATTGCGGGCCTATGAACGCATTGCCCGCTTGGCTGCGCCACTGGTTAAACCGGGCGGCTACCTCGGCCTGTGCTCTTGCTCGCACGCCGCAGACCTTGGACGGTTCCGCGATGCCTCATCCCGTGGCATTGGGCGTGCCGGACGACAGGCGCAATTGATCCACACAGGCTTTGCCGGGCCAGATCATCCGCAACTGCCACAACTGGCCGAAAGCGGGTATCTCAAAGCGGTGTTCTACCGGTTGTGAAGGCGGTTCTGGATACCTGCATCATCTACCCGACGGTGATGCGTGAGCTGTTGCTTGGTGCGGCTCAACTGGGCCATTTTACTCCAATCTGGTCTGCACGGATCCTCGAAGAATGGGCCCGTGCCGCCCGAAAGCTGGGCCCTGAGGGTGAGATGCAGGCGCGGGCCGAAATCGCACTGACACAAGCACAATGGCCCAACGCCGAACAAGGCGCTGCTCCGGGGCTCGAACAACGGCTGTGGTTGCCGGACGCCGCTGACATCCATGTTCTGGCCACCGCCATCGCCAGTTCTGCGGATGTGATCGTCACCGTCAACGCAAAAGACTTTCCCAAAAACATCCTGGCCGAGGAAGGTCTGGAACGACACGATCCCGACAGCCTCTTACTGGGGTTCTGGCTCACTGATCCTGAGGGCCTCGAACAGGTCGCAAGCCGTGTGCTGGCCGAGGCCAATCGGCTTTCCGGAGCGCAATGGGCCTTACGGCCTCTGATGAAAAAAGCCCGCCTGCCGCGTCTGGGAAAAGCGCTCAGCCAAAATCCTTAGTCCCTTCGTCTGGCTAGAAATATCCCGGAGAGCGCGAGAGGCTGGCCTCTCGCTGCCGGTCGATCAGCCACGCCCCCAACGCTGCTCAAGCGTCTCAAGCGCTGCAATACGCTCATCCGTCTTCGGGTGGCTCATCAACCACGCAGGCACCACGCCCGAGCGTTGTTCGGTCAGCGCTTCAAGCTTATGAAACAGGGACTTCTGCGGCCCGATCCCAATCCCCGCCTTGGTCAGCAGGGCGGCCGCATACTCATCCGCCTCATACTCATCCGCACGGGATAGGCGCGACGCCAGTAGGGTCGTCAGCGCATTGGCAATGATGGCACCGATAAAAGGAATGAACCGGTTCAGAACCATCATCAGCGCTGTGCGCATGGCATTTTGCCCTGAAAAATCGATCATCCGCCGCCGGGCATGGCCGAGTGCCACATGACCCAACTCATGCGCAATGACGCTGGCCATTTCTTCTGCTGAAACCTCACCATTCCGGAACTTGCGATAGAACCCACGCGTGATGAATATCCGGCCATCCGGTGCAGCCAATCCGTTCACAGGATCGATCTCATAAATATAAACGGGAACACGGTCCACATCCAACGCCGCCGCCAGCCGGTCTGTCAGGCGTTTTAGTGCAGGGTCAGCCAGCTCTGTCGATTTTGCATCCAACTCGCGATGGGTGCGCCAGACAGAAATCCGGTACATCACAACGGCATAGGCAATGGCCAGCAGGATCGGCGTTAAGCGGAGCATGGGTTAGATATGGGATTTCAACCGCGCAAGAGCAAATGGAAAGTTGCGTTCTGGCCGGAGAGCGCCTCCAAATTCAACTTAGATCAGGCTAACTCTTTGATTTTGAACAACAGCGAAGCCTAGTCCTGACGGGGTGGCGGCAGGGTTAGTCCGATGTCATAGCTTCGCTCCAAAAGCGCTTGCCGCCGTTTTGCTGATCCGGTCGACCCGTGGAGCACTTCGATCTTACGGGGCGAAAGGCCAAAATAGCCGAACGTTCCTTTGGTCCAAGCGGTCTCAAGTGCATGATGATATCCGGCGGCTTCCATTTCGTCTGAACGCGCCCCGGCAGGGATCAGCAACACCCCGGATCGAGGTTTTTGCAGTGACTTTTCCGTATCCTGCAACTGGTCGTAGGCCCAGCCCCACGTCCAAACCCGATCCACCCAGCCTTTCATCATTGAGGGCATACCCCACCAGAACAAAGGAAACACAAGGCAGATGGCATCGGCACGAGCGATCCGCTTTTGCTCGGCTGCGATGTCCGGCGGCGGCGTTGAGCTTGCATCCCCTTCAATATCCGCCATAGACCAGCGCGGATCAAAACCTTCGGTATGTAGATCGGCAAGCTCGACGGTGTGGCCAGCTGTTGTGGCACCCTTCATGAATTGTGCAGCGCTGGCCGCCGTAAACGAGTTCGGGTCCGGATGATCCAGAATTGTCAGTACGTGCACAGGCAAGCTCTACGTTGTTGTCAAATGAACTTTGATCACTGTGGAAGCTCAACGTAGCTTGAGGTCAAGAGGAGATGTTTGCTGAGTATTCGGCAATAGACTGGTTAGAGACTACTACCGTGTCAGCTCTCGCATTCCTTGCTCAAGCCCGGCCAATGTCATCGGGACCATCCGATCCTCGAAAAGCTCTCGGATCATGCCGATGGAATGGGTGTATTCCCAGTATTTCTCGGGCAACGGGTTGATCCACAGGTTTGAGGACCATTGTTCACGTGCGCGCTGCAACCAGACCTGACCGGCCTCCTGGTTCCAGTGCTCATTGGCGCCACCGGGATAGGCGATTTCATAGGGGCTCATCGAGGCGTCGCCGACGAAGATGCATTTATAGTCCGGCCCATAAGTGCGCAGAATTTCGTGGGTAGGCGTTTGCTGATCCCAGCGACGGCGATTGTCGCGCCAGACCCCTTCATAAAGGCAGTTGTGGAAGTAGAAATACTCCAAATGCTTGAACTCGGTGCGGGCAGCGGAAAACAGTTCCTCGACCACCTTGATATGCGGGTCCATGGATCCGCCCACGTCCAGAAACAGCAACACTTTGACGGCGTTGTGACGCTCGGGCCGGGTTTTGACATCCAGATATCCGTGCTCGGCCGTGGCGCGGATCGTGCCGTCCAGATCCAGTTCCTCGGCTGCACCTTCGCGCGCCCAACGGCGCAGGCGTTTCAGGGCGACTTTGATGTTGCGGGTGCCCAGTTCAACTGTGTCATCTAAGTTCTTGAATTCGCGCTTATCCCAGACTTTCACAGCGCGCTGATGACGGCTTTCTTTCTGACCGATCCGCACGCCTTCGGGGTTATAGCCATACGCCCCGAACGGAGAGGTGCCAGCGGTGCCGATCCACTTGTTGCCGCCCTGATGGCGGCCCTGTTGGTCCTTGAGCCTTTCGCGCAAAGTGTCCATCAACTTGTCAAATCCGCCAAGGGCGTCGATCTCGGCCTTTTCTTCTTCTGACAGGTGCTTTTCGGCCATTTTGGCCAACCATTCGGCGGGGATATCAACCGCATCAAGCACCTGATCGAAAGTGATCTCGTTCAGGCCTTCGAAACTGGCGGCAAAGGCGCGGTCGAACTTGTCGATATTGCGCTCATCCTTCACCATCGAGATGCGCGCCAAGTAGTAGAACGCTTCGACATCATAGGTTGTCAAACCCTTTTTCATGCCTTCAAGAAACGTCAGATATTCCCGCAAAGAAACGGGAATGGCTGCTTTTCGGAGGTTCTCAAAAAAGGGCAGGAACATCGCGCTATACTACCAGCCGGACCAGCACCATCGAGACTATGAGACCGGCAAGCGCAAAGGCGATTCCAAACCCGGCGGCATATTGCGCCATATCAGCCGCGTTTCCATTGCGTTTTCGCGCAGTCAATGCGCCCAGGATTGCACCTAATAACGCCATTCCGAGAACTACTAACATGGCTGTGTCATCCGCCTCAGTTGCTGTTGGAAGGTCTGACTGTCGCGTCCTGCAACAGGGATTGAACCACCAGATCCGAGCCAAAGCCGTATCGCGCCCATCCCAGACTGTCCAGCCTGACTGCGCGTGCCTGCTCCGGCTTTCCGGCCTGTTTGAGGGCTTCGGATTTCAACAACAGTAGCGTGGCAAGAATTGAGGCGTTTTCGGCCCGCGTCATGACGTTGATGGCCTGATCAAGCTGGGGCAGAGCACTGGGGCCCTGATCCTGCGCCAACGCAAAAGCTGCAGTCTGGGTGGTTACATGGGCACGGTGGACCTCGGTTCCCGGCGTTTCGCGCAGGAATTGCAGGGCAATCTGGAACTGGCGCTGTGCCTCTTGCGGGTCGTTGAACTGCATCATGCGCCCCATCAGATAGTGCGGATACGCCCGGCGGTGATCGGTCCAGCCCAGCTGCTGACCGATTTGGGCGGCCTTTCGGGCCGCCCGCATTTGTCTGGGTGAGCTTGATCCCGGGCCCAGCGATTTCTGAATCGCATCAATCCATTCGCGCGGTGTGTCCGAAATCGGCTGCGCGGGCAGCCTGTCGCCGCGCGGGTTCAGGCGACTCAGAACACCGGGAATGACAGCAGCGACCTGGTCGCGGGTCATTCCGGTTTGCAGCTCGGGGGCATAAGCTGCTCGCAGGATCAACATGTCAAAGCCGGTTAGAACGGTGTGGATGTTGTCGTCGTTGAACACCGAGTCCGGCAGGTGATAAAGGTCATTCAACGGCCCCAGCGCTTGCGCCAGCTCTTCATGCAGGCAGTCGCGCATCTCTTGCGGGCTGACATCATAGGGGATGAAGATACCGATCCGTTCGCGGCTGCGCAGCTCGGTCCAGCTGCTTTTGGCCTTACGTCGATCGCGGCTGTATTCCTCAAAGCTCGAAGCGTTGGGTACAACGAAACAGGCTGCATTCGGCAGGATACGGTGGATCTGCCTCTGGCTGACCGCCTCGATTGTAATATTCGCCTGACCCTCGTTGATCTGCCGAATGTCGAGCCTTGCCTCGCGGCGCAGTCGTTCAAGCAACTGGCCAAGGTCGCGCCGCATACTGGCGGTTGACGCGCCGGTCAACCGCACCGTGATCGGCATTTCGAACCGGGTGAAAACAGGCAGTTGCGCACCGCTTTCCAGTTCGAAATGCAAGGATACAAAGTCAGCGGCAATGTTCTTGTTGGATCGTGCGGGCGGGGCAGGTCGGGGGGCGGGGAAGGTTTTTGTCGGGGGCAGCGAGGCCTCGATAACCTTGACCTCGGCCGGCAACTCGATCGTCTCAACAGACGTGCAACCGCATAGTGCCACTGCCAGAACAAGAGCGCCCCGCCGGATCATGAGCGGTTGTACTTAACAAACGGTGTCAGTGTTCCGATGCGATCATAAAGCTGACGCGCCGTATGATTGAACTCTTGTGTCAGCCAATAAACGGATGGCGCGCCTTTTCGATCTGCTTGGTCGTAAACCGCTTGTATCAGGGCGCGTCCGACACCTGTCCCCCGGGTCTCGGGTCGGGCGTACAGGTCCTGAAGGTAGCAAACCTGTTCCACTTTCCAGGCATGTCGGTGAAACAGAAAATGCGTCAGGCCAACAAGTTTGCGATCTTGCTCGGCGACGAAACAGGAAAAGTCTTGCGGGTCGTCGCCAATCAACCGCGAAAAGGTCGTGGCATAGATCGCTTCAGGAACGGTGGTTTCGTAGAAGGCGAGGTAGTCCCGCCACATCTCGGCCCATGCGTCCCTGTCTTCGGTGCGCAGGGCGCGAATCTTTATTGCGTGGGCCACGGGACACGTCCTGTTTTGTGTGTTCGAGCTGAACACAATCTTTCTGATGCTGACATCCGGTCTGCGCCAAGGCAAGCCGCGATCACCAGATGTTCAAGCGGGTTCAGCCTTTGCGGCGTGCCATAAAGGCTAGACGCTCAAAAAGATGCACATCCTGCTCATTCTTCAGCAAGGCACCATGCAGTTTTGGCAACGCGTTGACTCCGTCGCGCTTGAGGTCCTCGGCAGTCAGGTCTTCGGCCAGTAGCAGCTTCAACCAGTCCAGAACCTCGGATGTCGACGGTTTCTTCTTCAGCCCCTGAGTCTCACGAATTTCATAAAACTGCGTCAGCGCGGTTGTTAACAGCGCATCTTTGATGCCGGGGTGATGCACCTCGACGATCCGGCGCATCGTGGCGTCATCGGGAAAGCGAATGTAGTGAAAAAAACAGCGGCGCAGAAACGCGTCCGGCAGTTCTTTTTCATTGTTCGAGGTAATAATCACGATCGGACGGTTTTTGGCCCGGACAGTCGCGCCGGTCTCATAGACGTGGAATTCCATCTTATCGAGTTCCTGCAACAGGTCGTTGGGAAATTCGATATCGGCCTTGTCGATCTCATCAATCAGCAGAACCACCTTTTCATCCGCTTCGAACGCCTGCCACAGCTTTCCCTTGCGGATATAGTTCGACACGTCATGCACGCGTTCTTCACCCAACTGGCTATCGCGCAACCGGCTGACCGCATCATATTCATATAGGCCCTGCTGCGCACGGGTGGTGGATTTGACGTTCCACTCGATCATTTTCAACCGCAACGCACCGGTCACTTGTCTGGCCAGCTCGGTTTTACCGGTGCCGGGTTCCCCCTTGACCAGCAATGGGCGTTCCAATGTCACAGCGGCATTTACAGCGATGGTCAGGTCGTCGGTGGCAACATATTCAGCTGTGCCTTGGAAACGTGCGGTCATGGGCCCCTCGTGTGGTTATGCGCGATGAACGAGCAAGAGTGTGGTGTCCGGGTTACAGAGGGGCAACGTTTTTGACAACCCAGGCCCCTGCGTCGGATGAAGCGAATTTTTGTAACAAGTCCAATCTGTTTGGTTTGATTCGGTGAGAATCCGCTCATGCAGCACATGAAAATTGCCTTGAAATCGCCTGCTGAATTTCACAGAAAAACAAGGTTTTGTTGTTTTAAGTCTCATATTTAGACAGGCCCGACTAACGGCGTATCGGTGCGACGTTTGTGTAGTGACATTCTTACGCGCGTCGGATAAACGCTGCGCAGAAGGGGGTGCCAAATGTCAGGTGAAACGACCGCGACCGACGTTTCTGGCCATACCAAGGGAGCCAATATGAAGCAGGAAGTTTTTCTGCCGGAAGATTATCGCCCGGCCGAAGATGAACCGTTCATGAATGATCGACAGCTTGAGTATTTTCGTCGCAAGCTGCTTGATTGGAAGACTGAACTTTTAGCAGGCAGCCGCGACACGATCGAAGGATTGCAGGACAATACCCGCAACATTCCCGATGTAGCTGACCGCGCAAGCGAAGAGACCGACCGTGCGCTGGAGCTGCGTACGCGGGATCGTCAACGCAAGCTTGTGTCCAAGATTGATTCCGCACTGCGTCGGATCGACGAGGGTGAGTATGGGTATTGCGAAAAAACGGGCGATCCTATCTCGCTGAAGCGTCTGGATGCGCGTCCGATCGCGACCATGACGCTTGAGGCACAGGAACGCCATGAACGCCGCGAGAAAGTCCACCGCGACGATTGATCGCTCGGATTTGGCGAAGCAAATACGCCGGGGCTTATGGCTCCGGCGTTTTTTGTGCGATAAGTTTGCCTTATGAATGTTGAAAGTCTGAAAGTCGGCGTTGTTGGCGCCGGAATAGGCGGCTTGGCGGCTGCGATTGCGTTGCGTCAAAAGGGTGCCGATGTTGTTGTTCTGGAACAGGCGCCTGAAATCGCTGAAGTCGGGGCTGGTTTACAGATCAGTGCAAACGGCCTGACCGTTCTCAAGGCGCTGGGTGTTCTCGGAGATGGCCCTGATATGGGGCAACGGTCCTACGGTACGATCCTGCGCGACTACAAATTCGGGCGCTTTATCAGCCGGATCGGAGAGCCCGCTGCCGGTCCCACATATTACTACCACCGGGCGGATCTGATTGACCTGCTGCTCAAATCCGCAGGTGAAGTTGGTGTTGAGGTTCGCCTTGGCAGCAAAGTTCAGGAAATCAATGAACACCCTGAAAGAGCCGAAATACAATTGGCCACTGGGGATATCCTGCCGGTGGATTTTGTGGTTGCAGCAGATGGTGGCCGCAGCGCGATCCGCCCCATCCTGAACGGAGAGGAAATCCTTGGTTTCACCAACCAGGTGGCGTGGCGTGCGACGATACCGTGGGATCG
Organism: uncultured Ruegeria sp.; assembly: GCF_947504215.1. Lineage (GTDB taxonomy): Bacteria > Pseudomonadota > Alphaproteobacteria > Rhodobacterales > Rhodobacteraceae > Ruegeria. The sequence continues at coordinate 286,578 of NZ_CANNGO010000002.1, forward strand.
CGTGTCGAAACTGCCCAAAGCGCATCTGACCATGGGGCCGGGGCGCCACGTGGTAACCTATCCGCTGCGCGATCAGAGCCTTCTCAATATCGTTGCCATCGAAGAGAGGTCGGATTGGCAAGGCGAAGGCTGGCGTTTGAAAGGCGATCCGAACGATCTACGCGCGCGGTTTTCGGATTTTGGCGGCAAAGTGAACGACGTATTGCAGGAGGTTCAGGATACTTATCTCTGGGCTTTATTCCTGCGTCCGGTTGCGCGAAAATGGCAGAACGGGCGCGTCGCTCTGCTTGGGGATGCGGCGCATCCGACGTTGCCGTTCATGGCCCAGGGCGCATGCCTTGCGCTTGAGGATGCATGGATTTTGGCGCGGTCTTTTGAAGGCAACGATGTTGCCGATGCATTGAGCGCCTATGTGGTCGCACGCACCGCACGGGCTCGGAAGGTTGTCGAAGCGGCCTCAGCCAATGCGCGGAACTTTCACTTGCGCGGACCCGCGCGCATTGCAGCCCAAATGGCTCTGACGGCGTTCGGAGGTCGATTGGGACGCCGATACGACTGGATATACAGCTACGACGCAACCGCCTGAGCGATCACAGATCGAGATCGACCCAAACGGGAACATGATCTGAGGGTTTCTCATGCCCTCGAACCTCAGCGTCGATCTGACAATCCCGCATGAGGTCTGCGGCCTGCGGAGTCAGCAGGAAATGATCGATGCGAATACCGTCATTCTTGTTCCATGCACCCGCCTGGTAGTCCCAGAAAGAATAGTGACCAGGCCCGTTGGTACGCGCCCGGAAGGCTTCGGTGAACCCCAGGTTTAAAATCATGCGAAACGCCGCGCGGCTTTCGGGCCGGAACAACGCATCCTCACGCCACGCATCCGGGCGTTTGGCGTCCTCGGCTTGCGGAATGATATTGTAGTCGCCAGCCATCAAAGCTGCGTCTTCGCTGGCCAGCAAGTCGCGCGCCCGTTCGTACAGGCGTTCCATCCATGCCAGTTTATACTCGTATTTTGGTCCAGGCACAGGGTTGCCATTTGGCAGATACAACCCACAAATTCGCAAAGCTTGCTTGCCAATGACCGTCGCCTCGATCCAGCGCGCCTGTTCATCTTCGTCATCACCGGGAAGGCCGCGCGTGACATCCTCCAGCGGGAATTTCGACAAGATCGCCACACCGTTAAAGCTTTTCTGCCCATGGGTTTCGACATTGTACCCGCGCTCTTCGAACAGCTCGCGGGGGAAGTTCTCGTCAATCGACTTGATTTCCTGCAGCAGAACGACGTCGGGCTGCGCATCATCCAACCAGCGCGGCAGAGCCTCGGCCCGCGCCTTGATGCCATTGATGTTGAATGTGGCGATTTTCATGCGCAATCCTCCGAAACACTATGGCAACCTATCGCCCAGATTAGGACCAACGGCAAGTTGCTAGGCGATGTTGCGAGGCTCTGCCTCGCGCTCCGGGATACTTTTGGCCAGATGAAGAAACGCATTCTTAACCAATTTATTTGACCAAGTGTATGCGGTACAGCCGGGGACGCCGATGACCGCGCCAGGTGAAGCTCTCCGGCGTAAAAGTCGGAGAGCGGCCCCCTGCTTCATCTGGCTGAAAATATCCTGGGGGTTTGGGGGCAAAGCCCCCAATTGGTGATCACATGGAAAAGGATGTGCCGCAGCCGCAGGAGGAGGTGGCATTGGGATTGTTGATCACAAAGCGCGCGCCGATCAGTTCCTGGGTGAAATCGATGACGGCGTTTTCGAGAAATGGCAGCGAAATCGAATCTACGATCACCTTCTGACCTTTGCCTTCCAGCACAAGGTCATCCTCTTTCGGCTCATCCAGCGCGATTTCGTATTGAAATCCGGAACACCCGCCGCCTTCCACTGCGACGCGCAGGGCCTGACCCTGATCCGCTGCGCCGATTTCGGCAAGGCGTTCAAAGGCGCGTTCTGTGACTGATGGGGGCAGATTCATGCCGGACTCCAAAGGTTTCTTTCCTCTACGCTCTACAATATAGAAAGTGCAAGGACAGGCGACAAGGACAAGACCATTGGAGCGAGCAGGTTTTGCCTCTGATCCAGGCCGCGCAAGGGGGCGGCTTGTACCAGAGGAAGAAAGCAGTTTCCGGACATGCTTTCAGCGCGACCGGGACCGGATCATCCACGCAAGTGCCTTCCGACGACTCAAACACAAAACGCAGGTGTTTGTGGAACATGAAGGCGATAACTACCGCACGCGGCTGACCCATTCGATCGAAGTGGCACAGGTGGCGCGTACGATTGCGGGTGCGTTGGGGCTGAACCCCGAATTGACCGAAGCGGTTGCCTTGGCGCATGACCTTGGGCACACACCATTTGGCCACACTGGTGAAGATGCGTTGCACGCGCTGATGGCGCCTTATGGCGGGTTCGACCACAATGCCCAAGCCATTCGAATCGTGACCAAACTCGAACGTCACTATGCCGGTTTCGATGGCTGCAATCTGACTTGGGAGTGTCTTGAGGGTATTGCCAAACACAACGGCCCGGTGCTGGGTGAACTGCCTTGGGCCCTGGCGGAGTTCAATGAACACTTTGATCTGGAATTGCTCTCGCATGCCAGTGCTGAGGCGCAGGTCGCGGCGTTGTCAGATGACGTCGCCTATAACAACCACGATCTGCTGGACGGGCTGAGGGCTGGGCTGTTCTCGGATGATGATATCCGGCAATTGCCTATTGTTGGGGATTGTTATGCTGAAGTGGACCGAAAATACCCCGATTTAGAAGCTTACCGCCGTCGTCACGAGGCGTTGCGCCGCGTGTTCGGCGTTATGGTGGCTGACGTTATCGACACATCGAGCGATTTGCTTGTCGGTTCAGGTGCGCAAACGGTCGAAGAAATTCGTAACATTGGCTACCCGGTGATCCGGTTTTCCGATGACCTTTGGGTGCAACTGAAAGAAATCAGGGCCTTTTTGTTCACGCGGATGTACCGGGCGCCCAGCGTCATGACCGTTCGGGACGAGGTGAGCAAAGTCGTCGAAGATCTATTTCCCATCTACCTCAGCGACCCCAAACAAATGCCTGCGCGGTGGCATAGCGATATTGAGGCGGCAGGTAGTGAGACGGCGCTGGCGCGAATTGTCTCGGACTATATTGCGGGTATGACGGATCGCTTCGCGTTGCAGGATCATGCGCGGCTTATTGGGGGCTGATCACTCAACCCCGATATAGGCTAGTGCCCACACCTGTTGCCCGGATTGTTCTTGCGCAAGATCGGCGTCATCAGTGGGTGGAAAAACAATCATTGTTGGGCCGTAGCCACCGATTCCCATAGGCGCACCATCCGCATGGGTTGCGACAATCGGTTGATGTGCAGTGATGCTGTCCCATGGAATTTCCGCCTGATAGCCGTCCATGGCCATAGGCATGGCCGTTTTGCCCTTGGCCCCTGCCACTTTCATAACTTCTGAAAGGTGTGGGCCGGAAAAGGCGATGTCGCGTTGGTTGCCTTCTGGGCCATAGGTGATGGTGATCTCGACTTGCTCAAGCTGATCCAGCATCGCGGCGTCAAACCCCGCGCCGCCGTTATGCTGGACTTCAAGATATCCAAGCAATCCGCCATCATTTTCGTCGCGCGCGGGCAGGTTTGTCTGGGTCACGGCGCCGCCCAGCGTTAACAACACGTGGCCTTGCGGGGCGGGCATGTCAGCCCATACCGGTGTCGCAGCGGTCAGCAGTAGGCTTAGCGGCAGTGTAAGGCGCATGGATCGATCTCCGGTTCCTGAGTTTATGCCGAGATTAGCGAGCTTTGACGCGAAACCAAGCCCAAACCGATCGCTTGCATTGACCTTGCCGCCTTGCGTGGTAAACCGCCCGGCAAGCAAAAGGACATCCGAAATGAACCTGTTTTCCGAGATCCGCGGCCTGGTGCTGGACGCGCTGGCACAGATGCAGTCCGAAGGCGCTCTGCCCGAAGGGATTAGCTTTGACAACGTGGCGGTCGAACCGCCGCGTGACGCGGCACATGGAGACATGGCGACAAATGCCGCGATGGTGTTGGCGAAGCCTGCCAAGATGAAGCCGCGCGACATTGCCGATCTGTTGGCCGGGAAACTAGCGGCGGATGACCGGATCACCAGCGCCGAAGTGGCAGGGCCCGGCTTTCTGAACCTGCGGCTTGCGCCATCGGTTTGGCAAGGCGTTCTGGCCGCGGTGTTGGAACAAGGCACGGATTATGGTCGCTCGACCATGGGGCATGGGCAAAAGGTCAACGTGGAATACGTTTCGGCCAACCCTACCGGTCCTTTACATGTAGGTCATACGCGGGGTGCTGTGTTTGGCGATGCGCTGGCAAGCCTTCTGGCCTATTCGGGCCATGACGTGACACGCGAATACTACATCAACGATGGCGGCGCACAGGTGGATGTGTTGGCACGATCAGCGTATGAGCGGTACCGCGAAGCCAATGGTCTAAGCCCCGAGATTGCCGAAGGGCTCTATCCCGGCGACTACCTGATCCCGATCGGTGAGGCGCTGAAAGAGAAATATGGCGACAGCCTGGTCGACAAGCCCGAAAGCGACTGGCTGGAAGATCTGCGTGAGTTCTCAACCGAGGCGATGATGGACCTGATCCGCGCCGATCTGAAGGCGCTGGGTGTCGAGATGGACGTGTTCTTCTCGGAAAAGTCGCTCTATGGCACGGGCCGGATCGAGGCTGCGCTGAAGTCACTGACCGACAAGGGGCTGATCTATGAAGGCGTGCTGGAGCCACCCAAAGGCAAAAAGCCCGAAGATTGGGAACCGCGCGAGCAGACACTGTTCAAATCGACTGAACACGGTGACGACGTAGACCGCCCGGTCAAGAAGTCGGATGGCAGCTGGACCTATTTCGCCCCGGATATCGCCTATCACTACGACAAGGTAAGCCGTGGTTTTGACGCGCTGATCGATGTGTTCGGCGCGGACCATGGTGGCTATGTCAAACGGATGAAGGCGGCTGTGTCAGCCCTGTCCGATGGTCAGGTATCGCTGGATATCAAGCTGACCCAGCTGGTGAAACTGTGGAAGAACGGCGAGCCGTTCAAGATGTCGAAGCGGGCAGGGAACTTCGTCACCCTGCGCGACGTGGTCGATCAGGTCGGGCCGGATGTGACGCGTTTTGTCATGCTGACCCGTAAGAACGACGCGCCGCTGGATTTCGATTTCGACAAGGTGCTGGAGCAGAGCCGCGAGAACCCTGTGTTCTACGTGCAATATGCCCATGCCCGGGTCATGAGCGTGCTGCGTCGCGCGGCTGAGGCTGGGATAGACGCGGAGGATACCACACTTAAAGGCGCCGACCTTGGCAAGATTGATCACGCGTCTGAGCTAACTGTCGCCAAGAAACTGGCCGAATGGCCACGGCTGGTCGAGATCGCCGCGCGCACTAATGAACCGCACCGCATTGCCTTCTATCTGTATGAACTTGCAGGGGATTTCCATGCATTGTGGAATAAGGGCAACGAAGAAACCCAATTGCGCTTCATTCAGGATGGCGATGTGGCCACAAGTCAGTCAAAAATCGCACTGGCCCGCTCCGTTTCTGTTGTGATTTCAGCGGGCTTGGGTATTCTTGGCGTTACTCCGGCGCAGGAGATGCGGTAACCAATACCGCCCGAACCGCCGGTCTGAGGCAGACAAGAAATGACCCGCGCACCGTTTTTTAAGGCGCAACCGGGCAGTGAGGCGGATATGTCGAGTTACGATTACTCGGGGCAAGCGAGCCCCGAGCAGATGCAATACACGAATCAAGCGTATTCTGACGATGCGTATGGTTATCCCGAAGATATGCAGGATTATGAGGCCCCGCGCGGCGCAGTCGGGCTGGCACGCGCTATTAATATGTTGGGCGCCGTTGCCTCGCTGGCGCTGGTCGCAGGTGTTGCGGTTTGGGGATACCAACTGGTGATGCGCGATGTCAGCGGGGTGCCCGTTGTGCGCGCGGCGGAAGGGCCGATGCGCATTCAACCGGAAAACCCGGGTGGAACACCCGCCGATCATCAAGGTCTTGCAGTTAACGCGGTCGCCGCGGAAGGGTCGGCCGCGGCCCCGGCGGATCGTTTGATCCTCGCGCCGCGCCCGGTCTCTCTCACAGATGAAGATTTGCCAGCGGGTGAATTGAAGCCGACGCCCGCGCTGCATGTTGTTGAGGAGCCGATTTCCAACAATGAGGCTGCCGAATTGCGCCAGAATGCCGTGGATGCTCTGGTTGCAGAGCTGGCTGGACAAGCCAATGCATCTGGTCACCCGGCAGAGCAAGGGGTTCAACTAGCCGCACTGGTAACACCCGAAGAAGAGCCGGCCATTGATCCGGCGGATCTGGCAGCATCGCTCCCTGATCCAGCTATTGCAGCGCTGCCGGGCGTGCGGCGGTCCTTGCGACCACATAACCGTCCGGCCCGTGCGCTCAGCGGCAGCGTGTCGCCAAGCGAAAGTTCTGAAGACGCGATCAACGCAGCCGTCAAAGCCGCTGCTGGTCTGGATGTCGATCCCGACACCCTAAGCAAGGGCACACGCATGGCGCAGCTCGGCGCGTATGAAAGCGCGGAAGTTGCAAAGGCGGAATGGGCGCGGTTTGACGGTAGATTTGGTGAATATATGGATGGAAAACAGCGCGTTATTCAGCAAACTTCAAGTGGCGGTCGCACCTTCTACCGACTGCGCGTGCTTGGGTTCGAAGACCTGAGCGACTCGCGCCAATTCTGTGCCGCTCTGGTTGCCCAAGGCGCTGATTGCATCCCGGTGGCCGTACGGTGACATTCGGTGCCACGATCACCGATGCCGAGGGTCTGCGTCTAAATCCGGAAGAACGGGCCTTGTTTCGCCAGATGAACCCGTTCGGGTTTATCCTGTTTACTCGCAATATCGAAAGCGCGGATCAGGTGCGGGCCTTGTGCGACGACTTCCGCGAGGCGGTTGGGCGCAATTGCCCGATCACCATTGATCAGGAAGGTGGACGGGTACAGCGCCTGCGCGCACCTTTAGCGCGCGAATGGAGACCGCCGCTGGATCATGCCAGGCAGGCTGGGGATGAAGCCGAGAGGGCCATGTACCTGCGGTATCGTCTGATAGCGGATGAACTTTTTTCTCTGGGGATCGACAGCAATTGCGCCCCAATGGTGGATATCGCCCAGCCGGAAACACATGCGTTTTTGCGCAACCGCTGTTACGGGTCAGATGCCAAGGCCGCCTCTCGGATCGGCCGCGCCGTTGCACAAGGGCATCTGGATGGCGGCGTCTTGCCGGTTGTAAAGCACATCCCGGGCCACGGCCGCGCGACGTTGGACAGTCACCATGATCTGCCACATGTGAATCTGTCGCTGGATGAGCTGGAGCACAATGATTTCGCCCCGTTTCGCGCGCTGAATGATCTACCAATGGGTATGACGGCGCATTTGGTATACGATCAGATCGACCCGCAGCCAGCGACGATATCTGCCCCGATGATGAACTTGATCCGCGATAAGATCGGGTTCGATGGTCTGGTGATGACCGATGACATCTCGATGAAAGCGCTCAGCGGATCACTGTCCGAGTTGGCAGGGCTGTCGTTGCAGGCGGGGTGTGATCTGGTGCTTCATTGTAACGGAACTTTGTCCGAACGCTCCGAAGTCATGGAGGCCGCTGGTCAAATGACCGACACGGCGCAATCCCGCGCGGAACGGGCTTTGGCCATGCGCAAAGCCCCTCAGGAACTTGACATACAGGCCGCCGAGGCGGAACTATCCCGCCTAATGGGCGGGCAGGTGTATGAACGATAACCTTTTCAGTGAAGACCCGGTCTCGGTTGCGGATCGGCTTGCAGCCGAGGCGCTGATTGTCGATGTGGACGGGTTCGAAGGCCCGCTTGATGTGCTGCTGACATTGTCACGGACGCAAAAGGTTGATCTGCGCAAGATTTCGGTTCTTGCCCTGGCTCAGCAGTATTTGGCCTTTGTTGAAAAGGCCCGCGCGTTGCGGATTGAATTGGCAGCGGATTATCTGGTAATGGCAGCATGGCTTGCCTTCCTGAAATCGCGCTTGTTGCTGCCGCCTGACCCGGATGACGAAGGCCCATCTGGCGAAGAACTGGCCGCACATCTGGCATTTCAACTGGAACGTCTGCAGGCCATGCGCGATGCGGCGGCGCGCCTGATGGCGCGCGATCAACTGGGGCGAGATTTCTTCCGGCGCGGGCAGGGCGAAGATGTCACCCGCATCCGCACAGTAACGTATTCTGCCACGTTGTTGGACCTGATGCAGGGCTATGCCCGCATTCGCACGCGCGATGAATTCAGACCCTTTGTTATGGACCGTGACGCGGTGTTCACGATGGAACAGGCGCTTGAACGGATGCGCCCGCTGATCGGATTCGCCGGAACCTGGACTGATATGGAAACCTATCTGCCCGAGGGCTGGGATGCTGATCCGGTGCGCAAGCGCTCGGCCACTGCGGCGACGTTTGCAGCCTCGCTGGAGTTGGTGAAAGAAGGACATATGGAGATGAAGCAAAGCGAGAGCTTTGCGCCGATCCAACTGCGCAAGAGGACCGAGACTTGACTGACGCCCCCAAAGAAGATGGCACCGGCACCCTGTTCGAGGCGCCTCCGCTGGCTGAGCAGGAGCGTATGGTCGAGGCTGTGTTATTTGCCAGCGCTGAACCCGTGACGATTGCCGATCTCGAAGTACGGATGCCTCATGGCAGCGACGCGGCGCAAGCGGTGGAAGTTCTGCAAAAGCGCTATGAAGGGCGCGGTGTGCGTGTGGTCAAGGTGGGTGAGGCCTGGGCCATTCGAACCGCCCCCGACCTGGGGTTCCTGATGCAAAAGGAAACCGTTGAGACCCGCAAGCTTAGCCGGGCCGCGATCGAAACTTTGGCTATTGTAGCCTATCATCAGCCCTGTACCCGGGCCGAAATCGAAGAGATCCGGGGCGTGTCGGTGTCGCGTGGAACCATTGATCAACTCCTTGAAATGGAGTGGATTCGTCTGGGCCGCCGTCGCATGACACCGGGCCGTCCGGTGACGTTTGTGGTTACCCCGCAATTTCTGGACCATTTCGGGTTGGAAAACGCGCGTGATTTGCCGGGTCTCAAGGAATTGCGTGCCGCTGGACTGCTGGAAAACCGGCCGCCTCCGGGCGCGATGCCCATTGGCGAGGGAAGCGACGACGAAGCAGACGAGGATCAAACCGAACTGTTCGAAGAAGAGTGATCGCACGGCCCTTTTGTTGCCGCACAGATCGCTTATGTTGTGGGTCAGGGAACCGGAGTTGAACAGATGAACGCAAATCGGATCATCGACATGATCGTGCGACAGGTGGTACGCCGCCTAGTCACACGGGGTGTGGACAAAGGGTTTGATCTGGCTGATCGGACCACCCGTAAACCTGGCCAGACATCCGCGCCACCCAGCGATTCTGAAGCCAAGCGCCAAATGGCAGACAGCTCAGGGCGGCAAAAACAGAACATGAAACAGGTGCAGCAACTGACACGTCAGATGCGACGATTCATGAGGTTCTGAAGGTCAGCCTGGAGCTTTGAAGTGTTTAGACAGTTTCAAACCCTGGCCTTGATAGTTCGAGGCAATGCCCGCACCGTATAGCTGCGTTGGCATTTCGGCCATGCGTTCATAAACCAGCCTGCCAACAACTTGCCCGTGCTCCAGCACAAAGGGCGCTTCGTGACAGCGTACTTCCAGCACGCCGCGCGATCCTGCGCCACCTGCTTCGGCATGGCCAAAACCGGGATCAAAGAAGCCTGCATAGTGCACGCGAAACTCGCCAACCATCGCCAGATAGGGGGCCATTTCGGCTGCATACAAGGGTGGGATATGCACGGCTTCGCGGCTGACAAGGATGTAGAAAGCACCGGGGTCCAAGATGATACGCCCGTCCTTGGTGCGCACTTCTTCCCAGTAATCCTGCGGATCATATCCACCGATGCGATCCAGATCGATCACACCCGTATGTGGTTTGGCGCGGTATCCAACCAGATCGGTGCCCGGCAATTGCAGGTCTACCGAAAACCCTAACCCGTCGTGAATCACGGCGGGTCCGTCCACCAAGGGCGAGTCTGCATGTAGTGTATTCAACTCATCATCTGACAAAACGGCCTGACCCTGACGGAACCGGATCTGGTTCAGCCGCATGCCGGGCCGCACCAGAACCGAGAAGGAACGCGGACATATCTCAGCATATAGCGGGCCGGTGTATCCCGAGGGCACCCGGTCAAACTCGGTGCCGCCATCGGTGATCGTGCGGGTCAGCAAGTCCAATCGACCGGTCGAGCTTTTGGCATTGGCCACAGCATTTGTGCCGGATGGAAGCGCGAGCGACTCCATAAGCGGCACAAGATAGACGCAGCCCTTTTCCAGAACGGCCCCGCCGGTGATATCGATGCGATGCATCTCAAACTCTGTCAGGCGATCTGCAACCGTTCGGCCTTCGCCAGCCAGGAACGAGGCGCGCACCCGGTAAGCCACTGTTCCCAAACGAAGATCAAGGCTGGCCGGCTGAATTTGCGCAGGCAAAACGTCTGGGCTGGCCGAGATTTCGCCACGCCCGATCATTGCTTCGATCTGCTGGTTAGGGCACACGCCTGTCATTCTATTCCCCCTCTGCGACAGAAGAGGATCTGGCCTGTCTGCCATAAACGTCGGTGTGATTTGGTCGGGCTAGCAGGACTCGAACCTGCGACCTTCCGTCCCCCAGACGGACGCGCTACCAGGCTGCGCCATAGCCCGACGTTGAGGTGTTCATAAAGACTTTCCCGGCAGGGGCAAGAGGAAAACAAAGCCTTTGTACCTATCCTGCCGCCCGGTTCTCAATTCGATTCAACAGGGTACGCAATTCTTTGGCAACCGGTGCAATCTGGCGCAAAAGCTGATCGTCAAACTCGGTTTTGCTCCAGGCTTGCGTGGCGATTCCACCCAGCAGGGGGGCCTCGTCCAGGTATCCCCGGGCGGCGGGTTTCCGAGCCTCAGACACTGCCGTTGTTTCATCCGTATTCTCAAGATCCATATGGATTTGCTCAGCCGCTCGGGCCGCATTCTGTTCGGATGAAAAGGGCACAACAACTGCGTCTGACGTTTCCGGCATGTCATCGAGGCTTGGAGACAGCGAGGCCACATGAGCCACACCCTGTTCGCGCAAAATGCGTTGAACGCCTTTGATTGTAATCCCTTCCTCGTGCAGCAAACGTTTGATACCGCCCAGAAGGCGCATGTCATTCGGACGGTAATACCGACGTCCACCAGCGCGTTTGACCGGTTTCACCTGCGTGAACCGGCTTTCCCAGAATCGTAGCACATGTGCCTGAACGCCGAGCCAATCCGCAACTTCACTGATGGTGCGAAAGGCGTCGGGCGACTTGCTCATAACCGTTATGTCCTGAACTTACTTGCGGTTCCCGGCTGCGACGCGATCCTTCATCAGATGCGACGGGCGGAAGGTCAGCACGCGACGCGGCTGAATAGGAACTTCTTCACCGGTTTTGGGGTTGCGGCCGATGCGGGCGGTTTTGTCCCGAACGCTGAATGTACCAAAAGATGAAATCTTGACCTGTTCCCCACGCACCAGCGCGTCAGACATATGATCAAGAACGCTTTCAACCAGTTGCGCGCTTTCATTGCGTGAAAGACCGACTTCACGAAAGACGGCCTCGCTCAGATCCATTCGGGTCAGTGTTTTGTCGCCCATGCTTTTTCCCCTGTTGATATCAAAGCATAGGGTGATGCGAAATTCGCTGTCAATATCAATGAATTGCAAGCGGCTGTGTAAGCTGGAAAGTGCCTGTCACCAGCGCAGAACTACGGCACCCCAGGCCAGACCCCCACCAATCGCTTCGGTCACGATCAGATCACCGGGCTTTATTTGTCCGCGCTCTTTGCCGACAGACATGGCCAAAGGAATCGACGCGGCCGACGTATTGCCATGATCCTGAACCGTCACCACGACATTTTCCATCGGCAGGCCCATTTTCTTGGCCGTGCCCTGAATTATGCGGATATTGGCCTGATGTGGGACAATCCAGTCCACATCGGCGCTGCTTAGGCCCGCGCCGGCAAGGGCCGTTTCCGCGGTCTTCGACAGCTTCTCCACCGCATGGCGAAACACCTGATTGCCTTGCATCCGCAAATGGCCAGTTGATTGCGTGGACACGCCGCCATCGACATATAGCAAGTCCTTGTACCGACCGTCGGAATTCAGATCGGTGGACAGAATACCCCGGTCTTCGGCGGTTCCCTGAGCCTCTTGCGCTTCCAGCACCAATGCGCCCGCGCCATCCCCGAACAGAACGCAGGTAGAGCGGTCGGTCCAGTCCATGATTCGCGAAAACGTCTCGGCGCCGATCACCAGAACGCGTTTGGCCTGACCGGACAGGATCAGTGCGTTGGCGTTGCTGAGGGCAAAGACAAAACCAGCGCAAACTGCTTGTACGTCGAAGGCAAACCCCTTTGTCATGCCCAGACGCGCCTGAACCATTGTCGACGCGGACGGGAATGTCAGATCAGCCGTCGACGTCGCCAGAACGATTGCATCGATGTCATCGGCCTGAAGACCCGCGTCTTCCAACGCGGCCTCGGCTGCTTTGGTTGCCAGATCGGACGTTGTTTCGCCTTCGGCAGCGAAGTGGCGACGCTCAATCCCCGAGCGGGTGCGGATCCACTCATCCGTTGTATCCAAGGTTTTCTCAAACTCGGAATTGGGGACGACACGTTCCGGCAAGTAATGCCCGACACCTACAACAACTGAACGGCTTGCCATTCTGGGGTACTGCCTTTTTTGTTATTTTTCGGTCTGCGGCGCAGCCTGCGCGGCATCTTGTGCAAGCTGGGCAGTCGATGCAACCCGTGCCGCCAATTTTTCCGCAAATCCGGACTCAGCCAGGGTAAAGGCCAGCTTGACCGCCGCTGACACACCTGTCTCGTCGGCCCCACCATGGGATTTCACGACCGTGCCGTTCAGCCCCAAAAATACGCCACCGTTTACACGGCGCGGATCAATGCGCTTTTTTAGGCGTCCCAGTGACGTGATCGCAAGAACGGATGCCAGGCGCGACAGGGGGCTGTACTTGAAGGCCTGACGCAGCAGATCGCCGATCAGGCTCGCTGTGCCTTCGCCGGTTTTGATTGCGACGTTGCCGGTAAACCCGTCGGTCACAATGACATCTGCTTTGTCGCCGGGAATGTCGCTGCCTTCGACAAAACCCACGAAGTCAAAATTTGCCTGATCCGCGAATTCCGAGATCATGCCGTGCGCTTCCTTAAGCTCGGGCCGACCTTTGTGTTCTTCCGTGCCCACATTCAGCAAGCCGATACGAGGGCGGTGCTGCGCCATGCCATTACGGGCGTAGGATGCGCCCATTAGTGCAAACTGAAGAAGGTCCTTGGCATCAGCGCGCACATCAGCGCCGACATCCAGCATGACATTGAAACCCTGCGGGTTTCGCGACGGCCACAGAATCGCAATTGCAGGTCGATTCACGCCCGGCAGCTTGCGCAGGCGCATCATCGACAGCGCCATCAACGCTCCGGTATTGCCGCAGGACACCGCGCCATGAGCTTCACCATCGCGCACGGCCTCCAATGCTGACCACATCGAGGTCTGCTTGCCATTGCGCACAACTTGGCTGGGTTTGTCCTCCATCGTGACGACGTCGGGGCAATCACGAAAAACGACGCGCCCATCAAGGACACGTCGTTTGGCAACTAGTTTGCGCAGCGCAGCTTCTGGACCGTGCAGCAGGAACCCGATCTCCGGGTTTTTCTTAGCGGATCGCGCAAGCCCTGCAATGACGACCGATGGACCAGCGTCCCCACCCATAGCGTCAACCGAGATGGTGATCCGATCGGGTTGCGTGGGCTGCTCAGTCATTCCCTGGTCTGTGCTCGATCAGGCTTAGGCCGCGTCTTCATCCAGGTCGATTTCGTCGGCCTGTGCGACGACTTCACGATCGTCGTAGTGGCCGCAGGATGCGCACACGTGGTGCGGGCGCTTCAGTTCACCGCAGTTGGCGCATTCGTTCGGGTTTGCAGCAACCAGAGCGTCGTGCGCGCGGCGGTTGTTGCGGCGCGACTTGGAAACTTTGTTCTGTTGGACAGCCATGGTCTCAACCTTTGTCTACTAAGGGCGAGCAGATTCGCTGCCAGCCGGGTTTCATATTCCGTTTTATCGAGGTTTGACGCGCGTTTAGGGGACGAGCCCCGCAATGTCCAACCCAAAATCCGATGAGCGCGCGAAAATACTGCGATTCTCGACATGTTCAAGCGCTTTTTCTGACCGCCTGCTATGACAGGAAATCAGACCCCTGTCACTCGTCTTTTTTGAGCGTGTCACGCAATCCTGCCAATCCGGCAAAGGGTTTCACATCCGCGTCTGTCATTGGCTGTTTGCCGGGTTCGGTATAACCAGTCGACCCCAATTCGGCACCATCCTTGCGCGGATATTGTGGCAAGGCCAGCGACAATGCTTCGATCATAACCTGGTGTGGGTCAATTTCTGCACCCAAAGGTTCGGTTTCGTCATCTTCGGGGATTTCGTATTCGGGCTCGTCTGGGTTGCTCCATTCGGCGACAAAAACGCGGGAAACCGGAATGTCGATCCGGGTCGTAACCGGTTCCAGCGTCACGACACAGGGTTGAATAACGGTCGCCCCCAATTTGCCGGTCAAAGCCCAGTCCCGCTTGCCCTGACTGTGCAGCTCGCCTGTAAAACTGAGTTTGCGCAGGCCAAGCAATTCAAGCTCGTTCTTAATGTCGTTCAGCACCTCTGCGTCGGGGCGCAGGTTAAAGGCTGTTGGGGCGTTTTGCGGCAAATCAACCACCCGCAATGAAGTAACGTCGCTCATTCGAGAGTCTTTCCTGTGTTGAACCGTGGCAGCGGTTTCTGTAATCGGATAGAAGCCGCAAGAGGCCAAGGCAAGAGGGTGTACATGTTGAAGGTTGTGAATAAGGTGAAACCGGCGACGAAATCGCTTGTCTTTGGTGCCTGCCTGGCAATTGTCGGCGCATGTACGCCGATCTTCAAGAATCATGGATATGTGCCACCTGCCGATGAATTGGCCGAAATCCAGGTCGGCAAGGATACGCGTGACAGCGTAACCGAAGCCATCGGCGCGCCGGGCGCGTCAGGCGTCGTTCAGGATTCGGGTTTTTATTACGTCCGGTCGCGTGTCCGTCATTACGGCCCGAAAAAGCCCGAAGTTGTATCCCGCGAACTTGTAGCCATCAGCTTTGACCAGCGCGGAGTTGTACGGAACATTGAACGGTTTGGCCTGGAAGACGGGATCGTGATTCCGCTTGAGCGCCGCGTGACGGATTCGAATGTGCAGGACAAAGGCTTCTTGCGTCAGCTGCTGGGCAACATCGGGAACTTCAATCCGGCTAATGTCATTGGGTCCAACTAATTCAGGCCAACATCTTGCGATGGTCACACGGCATTCACATGTCGTGTGATACGGAACACGCAAGGATCTAATCGGTCAGCAACCGCGGAGGATGCGACCATGGCAACGGCAGTTTTGCTGAGCAAAGGGCGATACCAGGCCCGTTTGGCGCGATCGGCCAAGGATGTTGCGGCAGCACAAGCGCTGCGCACGCTGGCCTTTGGCACAAAGCAACCCGATCAGGATGATTTTGATACGTTATGCGCCCATGTTCTGGTTGAGGACATGCGCTCGGACGGTCAACTGGTGTGTTGCTTTCGCATGTTGACGATAGAAGATGGTGCCGAGATCGGGTGCAGCTATTCGGCCCAATACTATGACCTGACGACCCTTGCTGATTTTAGCGGTCGCATGGTGGAAATGGGCCGGTTCTGCGTTCACCCTGATTGGAAAGATCCCGATATATTGCGGGTCGCGTGGGGCGCGATGACCGCCTATGTGGATCAGAATGGGGTGGAAATGCTGTTTGGCTGTTCCTCCTTTGCCGGAACTGAAACTGCCGAGTATCTGGACGCTTTTGCGATGCTTCGAGATCGCCACCTTGGCCCCACGCGCTGGTTACCGCGGGTCAAAGCGCCTGATGTGTTTCGGTTTGCCTCTCGGTTGCGTCGCAGGCCCGACGCTAAAAAGGCGATGCTGAGAATGCCGCCGTTGTTGCGCACCTACCTGATGATGGGCGGCTGGGTCAGCGATCATGCGGTGGTGGATCGGCACATGAATACGTTGCACGTGTTCACGGGTTTGGAAATCGGGACGATTCCGCCGGCACGCAAGCGTTTGCTGCGGGCCGTGGCCGGGTAATTTGAGTATTTGTAAAAAGGTGAAGGCAAAGCGTTGACGCTTAGATCGCGCCAGTTTAGCTGGCGGGCATGGCGAGAATTCCTTTGTTGCAGATGTCTGGCATTTCTCTGACTTTCGGGGGTGATCCAGTGTTTTCCGGCTTGGACCTTGTGGTACAACCGGGTGATCGCGTCGCTCTGGTGGGGCGCAACGGTTCTGGAAAATCCACATTGATGAAAGTGATGGCCGGTCTGGTTGAAGCGGATCAGGGGGATATCGTGATTCCGCCGGGCAAATCGGTTGGGTATATGGAGCAGGATCCAACCATGGCGGGGTTCGCGACGCTTGGCGATTATGCCTCGAGCGGATTGGAGCCCGGTGAGCTTTACAAGGTTGAGCGTGCGGGTGAGGGGTTAAAGTTTGATCCAGCTCGACCAGTCGACACCGCCTCGGGCGGGGAGCGGCGACGCGCGGCATTGGCCAAGCTGATGGCCGAGGCACCCGATTTGATGTTGCTGGATGAACCAACCAACCATCTGGACATCGAAGCGATTGCGTGGCTGGAACGTGAGTTGGGCGCGACGCGGGCGGCTTTTGTTCTGATTTCTCACGACCGGGCGTTTTTGCGCGCCTTAACTCGCGCCACCTTGTGGATTGATCGGGGTGCGGTGCGGCGGCAAGAGCAGGGGTTTGAGGGCTTTGAGGCCTGGCGCGACAAGGTCTGGGATGAAGAAGACCAGCAGCGCCATAAGCTGAATCGCCTGATCAAATCCGAGGCACGTTGGGCTGTTGAAGGCATCAGCGCCCGTCGCAAGCGCAATCAAGGGCGTGTCCGGGCGCTGCAGGCGCTGCGGGCCGAGCGGGCATCGCAAATCAAGCGGCAGGGATCCGCCGCCATGGCATTGGAATCGGGACCGAAATCCGGGCGCAAGGTGATTGAAGCCAAGGGCGTTTCCAAGGCCTTCGGCGATCATCAGATTGTGCGCAACTTTGACCTTTTGGTGCAGCGCGGGGATCGCGTGGCCTTTGTCGGGCCGAATGGCGTGGGCAAAACCACGTTGCTGAAAATCCTGCTGGGACAGGAAAGCCCTGATGAGGGCTCAGTCAACCTGGGAACCAATCTGGAAGTTGCGGTTTTTGATCAGACCCGCGCGCAGCTGGACCCGGAAATGACCCTGTGGGACAGCTTGACCGGAGACCCCGAGATGCGAGTATCTGGCAAGGCTGATCAGGTGATGGTTGGTGGTCAGCCCAAACATGTTGTGGGTTATCTCAAGGAATTCCTGTTCGACGAACAGCAGGCAAGAGCGGCCGTTAAGTCCTTGTCCGGAGGGGAAAAAGCGCGCTTGTTGTTGGCTAAGCTGATGGCAAAACCCTCGAACATGCTGGTGCTGGATGAACCGACCAACGACCTGGATGTCGAGACACTGGATTTGTTGCAGGAACTGCTGGATGACTACGACGGTACGGTCCTGCTGGTGAGTCACGATCGTGATTTTCTGGACCGTGTTGCGACGACAACCATCGCGATGGAGGGGAATGGCCGTGCGACGGTGTATGCTGGCGGGTGGTCGGATTACATAGTGCAGCGCGGAGATCATACAGAACTAAAAGAAGAAAAAACAAAGAGTTCAAAGCCAAAGATAAAGCAAGATGCCAAGCCCAAAACCGGCTTGTCATTCTCAGAAAAGCATCGGCTTGAGAAATTGCCATCCGAAATCGCCCGTCTGGAAGCTGAGATTGCCAAGCTGGAAGAGCTGATGTCGGACCCGGAATTGTTTACCCGCGAACCGGTCAAGTTTCAGAAAGCGACAGACGCGCTGGTCGAGCGGCAAGAAAAACTATCGGCCAGCGAAGAGGAATGGCTGGCGCTGGAAGAGAAGGCCGAAGGGCAATAGGTATAACTTGTACGTCTTGAAACACCCGGATCTTTCGAGGTGCACAGTACTCTGATGGTCGCAGGTCGACTGTTTAGTCGATAGGGCGCGCAGGGTTCCCAACAACGGTTTGATCTGCTGCCACATCTTTGGTCACGACACTGCCTGCGCCAATAATTGCGTTATCGCCGATGGCGACACCAGGCAGGATGATGGCACCTCCACCGACCCAGACATTGCTGCCGATTGTGATGGGCAGTGCGATCTCAAGACCTTTGGCGCGTTCGATCGGGTCTTTCGCATGCTGGGCGCAATAAATTTGGCTTTTGGGTCCGAACATGGTGTCGTCGCCAATTTGCACGCGGGCCGTATCTAGAATAACGCAACCGGCATTGAAATAGACCCGGTCCCCAAGGTGGATGTTCACGCCATAAGCGCAATGAAAGGGCGCTTCGGCAAAACAATCGGCACCGGTGCGCGCAAACAGGGCGTGCAGGGCCGGTGCCATCGCGCCCCTTGTGTCCGGGTCACAGCTGTTATGTGCATGCACCGCGCGGCGCGCTTGGGCACGCAGCGCATCGAGTTCCGGGTCCAGGCAGCTATACCAGTCGCCGGCTTCCATTTTTTCCCGCTCGGTCATGATTAACGCCTAGCGCATCCGCAATGCACCGTCGATGCGGATGACTTCTCCGTTCAGATAGCCCATCTCGACGATGAACCCGGCCAGTCGTCCGTATTCGTGCGGATCACCCAGACGAGCGGGGTTGGGAACATCGGCGGCGAGCTGCTGTTGCACCTCTTCTGGCAGTCCGGCCAGCATCGGGGTCATGAAGATGCCGGGCGCTATGGTCATCACCCGGATACCGGTTGAGGCCAGATCGCGGGCCATCGGCAGGGTCATGCCAACCACTCCGCCTTTCGACGCGGCATAGGCGGCTTGGCCTTTCTGGCCGTCAAAGGCTGCGATCGAGGCGGTGTTGATGATCACTCCGCGCGCGCCGTCTGGTTCCGGTTCATTCTTGGCCATTTCGACGGCGGCCAGGCGCGACACGTTGAAGGTGCCGACCAGGTTGATGTCGATGGTGCGCTGGAATGCGTCCAAAGGGTGGGGGCCATCCTTGCCCACCGTCTTGATGCCGTAAGCGATGCCTGCGCAGTTCACCGCTGCCGTGATCCGGCCCATTTTGTCCGTCACTGTTGCCATGGCGATGGCGACGGACCCCTCGTCAGTCACGTCGGTTTGTGCAAAGTGCCCGCCAATTTCGGCAGCGACCTGCGTTCCGCGATCTGCATCCCGGTCCAGGATTGTGATCTGAGCGCCCTGCGCGGCAAAATGGCGGGCCGTAGCCTCACCCAGACCCGATGCGCCGCCGGTGATGATAGCTGCGGTTGAGGATAATTGCATGGCAGGCTCCCTTTGGAGTGATTTGAACAAGTGTTCATTTAAGCGGATGTTGCCGGGCGTGTCTACATCTTCGCTGTGCTTTCTCAAGACAAGATCAGGCGGTCCTCATCTGGTTTTAATGTTGGGGCCCCACATCGACTGCGGATGCAATGTCGCGAACAAGCGACGTAGCGAGAGGAGTGATACGCTATGCAAAAGAGTAAGAGAGTAGGGATGGCCGCATGGGTTGCCGCGCCCATCTTTGGGGTTTTGGCGGCTGGCAGTGCAGCTGCGGCGCCCGAGGTTTGCAACTGGAAAACCGCACGGGATGCGGCAAATAGTGGGGATTACACGACGATGTGCGACTGCACGCATGTCACCCCTAGTTTCTTGCAACGCCTTCAGAACCGGTCGGATTTTTCAACTACACTGCAAAACACCGGCGCGATGTGCCCCGGATTGGCGTCATTGCTGACCGATTTGCCAACCGCGTCTATTGGCACGGCGGCCGGTAGCAGCCGGGGTGAGGATCGGGGCTCGGACCAATTCGCGCAGGTCAGCCCGGCTGATCCGGGCGACAATGGCAGCAGCGGCCCAGGGAATGGCGGCGGCACCGGGCCGGGCAATGGCGGCGGTGGCAATCCCGGTGATGGCGGCAATGATGATCCCGGCAATGGCGGTGGCGACGGTCCCGGTGACGGCGGTGACGGAGGCGGTGGCAATGGCCCAGGTAAAGGCGGCAATGGCCCGGGCAAAGGTGGAGGCAACGGCCCAGGCAAAGGCGGCGACGGCCCCGGTAAAGGTGGCGGCAAAGGCGGCGACGGCCCAGGTAACGGTAACGGGAACGCCGGAAACCCCGGAAACGGGGGCGGAAACAACAATGGCTCCGGACCGGGTACCGGCAATGGCGGTAACAACAACGGTCAAGGCAATGGTTCCGGAAACGGCGGCGGCGACGGTAAAAATGGTGGCAAGGGGGGTAAAGGAAAACGGTAACGCCAAAGGCCATCCAGAAACGTTGGCATAAAGAGTTCGGCCACCCGATTTGGGTGGCCGTTCTTGTTTTCGAATTCGTCGAGTTGTTACCCCAGTTGGACCAGAGCGTGGCGCTTTTTACCAGCGCTCAGCTTGATCGGGGACGACAGCGTGCCCGCATCAATCATCAGACCGGCATTCGTTAGCGGTGCGTCGTCCATCTTGGCACCGTTTTCGGCAATCAGGCGCTTGGCCTCTTTGCCAGATTTGGCTAGACCGGATTTGACGATCAGCTGTACGATGGACATGCCATCACCCAGATCCGCCGCGCTGAGGGTCAGGGTAGGTAGATCGCCCCCTACGCCGCCTTTTTCAAAGACTTCACGCGCGGTTGCTTCGGCGGTTGTCGCCGCTTCGGCCCCGTGCAGTAGCGTTGTGATCTCATTGGCCAGACGGATCTTGGCTTCGTTGATCTCAGCCCCTGCAAGCGCTCCCAGACGATCACATTCATCTACCGGCAGTTCGGTGTAGAGTTTCAGAAAACGTCCGACATCCGCGTCGGTGGTATTGCGCCAGAACTGCCAGAATTCATAGGGCGAGCGCATCTCGGGATTCAGCCAGACGGCACCGTCCTGAGACTTGCCCATCTTTTTGCCGTCGCTGGTGGTCAGCAGGGGGCTCGTCAGGCCATAAATCTCGTGGTCCAGTACGCGACGCGTCAGGTCGATGCCGTTGACGATGTTGCCCCACTGGTCGCTGCCGCCCATCTGCAGAACACAGCCATAGCGTCGGTTCAGTTCAAGGAAGTCATAGGCCTGCAGGATCATGTAATTGAATTCCAGGAATGACAGCGACTGCTCTCGATCCAGCCGGGACTTCACTGATTCAAAGGCCAACATCCGGTTGACCGAGAAGTGCCGCCCGATATCGCGCAGGAAATCGAGGTAGTTCAGGCTGTCCAGCCATTCGGCGTTGTTCAGCATCAGCGCCGCGTTTTCGGCGTCGGTGTCATAGTCGATATAGGCCGAGAACACCTTTTTGATGCCCGCAATATTGGCATCGATCTGTTCGGGGCCCAGCAAAGGGCGTTCATCCGCACGAAAGGACGGGTCGCCCACTTTAGTGGTGCCGCCGCCCATCAGGGTGATCGGTTTGTGGCCGGTTTTCTGGAACCAGCGCAGCATCATGATCTGAATAAGGCTGCCCACATGCAATGACTGTGCCGTTGCATCAAAGCCGATATAGGCCGGTTTACACCCGCTGATCAGCGCCTCATCAAGGCCCTGATAATCGGTGCAATCGGCCAAAAAGCCACGCTCCATCATCGTTGCGATGAAATCCGATTTGGGATGGTAGGTCATGTCTTGCCTCAGGGTTGTAATGCGGGGCACCTTATAGGCGTCGAGTGGCAGAAGGAAAAGGCCATGAATAAGGCCGTAGCAAAACGCGGGGCCCTGCGCGCGCTTGGGGCGATGTCAGGAACTTCGATGGATGGGGTGGACGCGGCGGTGATCGAAACCGACGGGGTCGCGATTTTTGGCTTTGGTGAAAGCGGTTATCGTGCCTATTCAGACGAAGAGCGCGCAGTTTTGCGGTCCGGAATGGGGCATTGGCACGGGGATGAGGTCGAGGCGGCTGGCGACGTAGTCACTATGGCCCATTGCGAGGCGCTGTGTGAGTTTGAAGATATCGATCTGATCGGATTTCACGGGCAGACGCTGGCGCATGAACCGCGTGGGCGGGGCACCTTGCAGGTTGGCGACGGGAATGGCCTTTCGCAGGCGCTGGGCGTGCCGGTGGTTTGGGATTTTCGCAGCGATGATGTTCAGATGGGGGGCGAAGGAGCGCCGTTAGCCCCATTTTTCCATTTTGCTTGTGCCAAGTGGATCGAGGCAGATGAGCCATTGTGCTTTCTGAACCTCGGCGGGGTTGGCAATCTGACCTATGTTGATCCGTCTTTTGAACGGCCTGAAATCCCCGGCGCGCTTGTGGCCTTCGATACTGGCCCCGCCAATGCACCGGTCGATGATCTGATGCAGGGCCGCTTTGGATTGTCTATGGACAAAGATGGCGCCATTGCCCGCGAAGGAACGGTAGAGACAGGCGCTTTGGAGTTGTTCCTGAGCGAGCCTTTCTTCGCGCGCATGCCGCCAAAATCGCTGGACCGGAACGACTTTGCCGAGATGATCGGGCTGGTTCGTGACTTGCCGGATGCGGACGCGGTGGCGACGCTGACCGGGATGTGCGCTGCCGGAGTTGTGCAGGGGATGGAGTACTGCCCAAAACCGCCCTCGCGTATGCTGGTAACCGGTGGAGGGCGACACAATCCGGTTTTGATGGAGATGCTGCGGGCTGCGCTGGATTGTCCTGTCGAGCCGGTTGAGGCGGTGGGGCTGGACGGTGACATGCTGGAAGCGCAGGCCTTTGCCTATCTGGCGGTCCGGGTGGCGCGTGGTTTGCCCACCTCGTGCCCGGGAACCACAGGTGTGAAGGTGCTGGTTGGGGGCGGTGTCGTGTCAGCCCCGAACCGCGGAAAGGCGGCCAAGTCGTAGGGGGCGCTGCCCCCATCGCGCAAGCGCGACTCCCCCGGGATATTTTCAGCCAGATGAAGAGCCTGCCTCGGCTGGCAGGTGTTCTATGTAGTCAGCCGCGAATTCTGCGTAACCGTCTGATGTGGATTTCAAGTGAGTTTGGGTCCAGGCATGAAACGCTGGCAACTGGTGGAACGGAACATTCGGAAAAGCGTGGTGTTCGGCGTGGTATGGCATGTTCCAGGCCACAAACCGGACGATACGGTTGGTGAATGTTGTGCGCGAGTTTTCCAGCATGTTGGCCACCGGCGGACAGAGCCCATGTTCTGCCAGAAGATACAGGCGCAGGAAGGGTTGTCCGACTAGCACTGGCAGCAGCCAGAGCCAGACCAGCGCAGGTGTGAAAACCAAGCTGAGGGCTGCGAGGCCATAGGTGGCCAACAGGACGCGCGCCTCGGTTTTGATAGCGCGATGTTGGCGCTCGGGCAGGTAAGGGGCATCGATCCGTCTCAAGGCGTTGCGCATGAGCACCCGAGCCATTGCGGACCAGTATGGCCAGCCGATGAGGTAGACGATCAGGCTGCGCCAGGTGTTGGGGCGCGGTTTGCCGTCGAGTTCGGGGTCGTTTTCCGGGTGATTGGTCCATTTGTGATGGGCCAAGTGGAAGTAACGAAACCACGTAAAGGGCAGGGCAATGGGAACTGAGACCAAATGTCCGACTACATCGTTGAGCCAGTTGGTTCTGAACGGTGTTTTGTGGGTGCATTCGTGGCTGAGGGTGAAGAGGAACACCAGCAGAATGCCCTGTGGCAGGATCAACAGCGGCCAAAACGGAACCTGTGCGATCAGTCCGGCTGACGTTACCGTCAGTGCCAGAAGATACAGTGCCAGATGCCTGAGCCCGGCAGCGTCAGAGCGCCGCTGGAGATCGTCTTTGATCTTAGGCGGGATAGACGCAATGAGGGAGCGGTGATCCATAGCAGCCAGAGTGGCCCGTGCGAGCGTTGCTGGCAAGTTGGTGAGCGATCTGTCTGTAGCACTAATCGTGTTGCCCGATGAGGCAAGCCGTTAGTTCGATGTTTGCTGGGGCTGCGACTGTGGCATGGCGTTGGCAATCATCTCGCGTGTCCAAATCCCCATCGAGCGGTGCTGACGGTGACCCAGATCCGGATCGTACACGTCGAACATGTCTTGGTTCGTTGTTTCGTGAACATAGTAGAGCGGCAGCGGGAAGTTAAACGGTTCCATCATGGGGTTGAACCGTCTAAACCCGCCATTCCTCAGGAGGTCGTGATTGAGGCGAATATGATCAATCGAAAACATTATGAACGCGATGTCCGCCGCCAGGGCGTTTTGAAAGAAGGCCCATTTCGCTTCGTGTTTGAGATGAAACAAACACTCGCGGCACATAATCAAATCGGCGGCCGGCAATGGATCGGAACACACGTCCAATACGGAAAAAGACACTTTGTCAGATGTGAATTTCTGTGAAACGTCTTGTATCACTGACGTTGAGATGTCCGCACCGTGGTAGGTTTCAAGCTGCGATAGATCGACAGTCTGCATCCAAGTCCAATCGCCACATGGTGCGTCCAGGAACCGCCGGATTTTGAGTTGCTCGAAGATCTGCGGCAACGCAGTGCGCAAGCGCTCGGTGGCGGCTAATGTCGATCCCGGACCAGAACGCGGGGCTTTGCCTCTTTTCCCTGACCAATCATGGTTCTCGAACGCTTTTTTCAGGTCTTCACGCATCTGATCTGCCCTAAACTTTCAACCACTGACGCTAGACTTTTGGGATATCGAACCCCGGGTCCGATAGTTCGAACCCAGAAAACTCAAACCCGGGGGAGACGGTACAGCTGACCAGCGTGTAGTCTCCGGTGCTGCGGGCGGCTTGCCAATGGCCTTTCGGAACGATCACCTGGGGCGCGCCTTCCGTCAGGTCCGGGCACAGCTGGAATTCTTGTGCGGGCCCCTGATCCGTCTCGCTGAGCGATAGGACCAGAGGTGCGCCGGCATGATAAAGCCAGATCTCGGTCGCATCGACCCGGTGCCAGTGGCTGCTTTCCCCGGCTTGCAGCAGGAAGTAGATGCAGGTGCCAGTGGCGCGGCCAGCATTGTCGGCGCGCCAGGTTTCTTTGAACCAGCCACCTTCTGGGTGTCGCTGCAGTTGCAGGTGGTCGATAATCTCTTGTCCGGTCATCGGTGCCTCATGTTTTGGCCGATTATGCACGGGATGGCGCGATCCGCTATGGCAATCATGCGCGCAGGTCATATGTTTGCCGCATGACACTGACAATCCCGTTTGATAACTCGTATGCCCGCCTGCCAGATGCGTTTTATGCACGTCAGGCGCCGGTCCCTGTTCGCGCACCGCAGCTGATTGCGTTCAACGCAGATCTCGCGCGGCTTTTGGATATCGCACCGGGGGATGTGCACGAGCTGGCCGAGACCTTTGCCGGCAATGCCATACCCGCCGGTGCGGAGCCGCTGGCGCAGCTGTATTCCGGGCACCAGTTTGGCAACTATAATCCGCAACTTGGGGATGGGCGGGCGGTTTTACTTGGGGAAACCGTGGGCACCGATGGTGTGCGTCGTGACATTCAGTTGAAAGGCTCTGGTCCGACGCCGTTCTCGCGGCAGGGGGATGGGCGGGCTTGGCTGGGGCCCGTTCTGCGCGAATACGTGGTGTCCGAGGCGATGCACGCGCTGGGCATTCCGACCACCCGCGCATTGGCCGCGGTCGAGACCGGAGAGGTCGTCCTGCGCGAAGGGCCTATGCCTGGTGCGGTGCTGACCCGTGTGGCGCGCAGCCATCTGCGGGTCGGGACGTTTCAGGTCTTTGCAGCGCGGGGGCAGATCGAGAGTTTGCGCCGCCTGACGGAGTATGCCATCGCGCGCCACTATCCGCAGGCTGAGGGGCCGATGGGCTTGTTGCGTGCTGTGCGTGACGCTCAGGCCCAGTTGATTGCAAGTTGGATGAGCGTGGGGTTCATTCACGGGGTGATGAACACCGACAATTGCTCGGTTGCCGGTGAGACGATTGACTATGGGCCCTGCGCCTTCATGGACAGCTATCACCCCAACACGGTCTACAGCTCGATCGACCGGGCAGGGCGCTATGCCTATTCCAATCAACCGGATATTGCCGTCTGGAACGTGGCACAATTGGCCACCGCGTTGATCCAGCAGATAGAGGATAAGGAAGCGGCGGTTGAAGAGGCGACCGAGATTTTACACGCGATGCCCGATCTATTGCAGCGGAATTGGATGGCACGCTTCCAGGCCAAGATTGGTCTGACGACGACCCGTGACGAAGATTCTGAGCTGATCTCGGACCTGCTGGTGTGCATGGCGCAGAATCATGCGGATTTCACCAACACGTTCCGCGCGCTGGGCACGGACAAGGCACGGGATCAATTCACTGATCCAATAGCATTTGACGGATGGGCCGAAGGTTGGCAAGCGCGGTTGGCGCACGAAGAAACCCCGACCCAGGTAATGCACGCGGCCAACCCGGTTTTCATCCCGCGCAACCATCGGGTCGAACAGATGATCGAGGCGGCGGTGCAGGGGGATTACACGCCCTTTCATCGCCTGAACAGCGTGCTGGGGCAGCCTTTCTTGGATCAGCCGGACAATGCCGACCTGACCCGCCCGCCGTCGCAGAGCGAAGTGGTACAGGCTACACTCTGCGGGACATGATGGAGATTTCGGGCGCTGTTGTTTCTGAGATGGCGTCGTGGCTCGAATGAGTGCTGGCACCTTTGAGCCTACTTTGTCCGATGCTGGAGACCTCTCGAATGATCGCTTTTGCAGCCGCTACAGATGTGTTGCGCCTTGAAGCCAGTCACTGAATTCCCGCACGGCCTGACTGTGTCGGCTGCCAAACGGTTCAACAATGAAGTACCCGTAGTCGGACAGCTCTTTTTCTGAGAGCCGTACAAGACAGCCATCATCGAGTTCCTGAGCAACAAGATCATCCATGAGAGCCACCCCCTGTCCGTTCGCGACGGCCTGCACGCGCACGTTGGGATCTGGAATAATAAGCGTGTCGCGGCGCGGGTCCGTCTCAAACCCAGCTTCTTGCCTCCAATCTGTCCAGGCATTGCTGTCATCATGGTCCCTTAGAAGCACAAACTCGGCGAATGCGGCTTCAATTCCAAGCCGAGCCACTTTCTCCAGAGATGCTTTATTCCCAACCGGCCAAGTTGGCATGTTGAGGAAGGGTTCGACCGTGGCATCGTCCCACTGGCCATTTCCCCATCTGATGGCAATGTCGATGCCCTGGTTTTCAAGGTCAAAAAGCTGCGTCATGGGTTGTAGCCGCAGCCGGATGTCCGGATGTCTTTGCATGAAACCCGTGAGACGCGGTGATAACCACCGTGCTGCAAAATAGCTAGAAAGCCCGACCGTAAGGCCCACGTCGCGTGCTTTGGTAAACTCGTGCAGACTTGTCTCGAGAGCCTCGAACCCCGGACGGCATGCCTCAAGTAAGGCTCGTCCTTGCTTGGTCAGGGTGATCCCGCGTGGTTCACGGCTTAGAAGCGTCGTCTGAAGTTCGTCCTCTAGCACTTTAACCTGATAGCTTACGGCACCTTTGGTCATGTTGAGGGCATCCGCAGCGGCGGACAGGCTTGGATAGCGCGCAATCTCAACGAAGAGGCGCAAGGTATCATGTCTTCGAAAGGGCATTGCCATGGGGCTATCGTACAAAGTTTTTGAACGAAGAGTGTAGAATTATTCGATCCTCTGAACTCTTTTTCTCAACTATTATGACAAAGAAGAGGAGATGTTAGGAACATCCGGGTTGGAAAATTTAGACATAAACATTCAGCCAAAGTTGCGAAAGGCGGCGCGGCGGGGTCGTTCCGCGCGCCGTGGTGCACCCGACAGCGTTGTGTCTTACACGAAACGAAAGACTCCGGCGTACCAGCTCTTGAACGAACTGGAGCTTGGTGCCATCGAGACGCAAGCCGATTGGATACTTGAAAACATCGGGGTTGAGTTTCGCGGGGACGAGACGGCTCTGGACCTGTTCCGAGATGCAGGCGCATGGGTCGATGGCCAGCGTGTTACATTTGCGCCAGGGCACGCGCGCCAGCTGTGCGCCTCTGCGCCCAATCAATTTACGCTTCACGCGCGCAACCCGGCCAAGAGCGTTGAACTGGGTGGCAACAACGTTGTGCTTATGCCCGGCTATGGATCCCCCTTCGTGAGCGACCTTGAGCGAGGACGCCGCTATGCCACGCTCGAAGATTTCCAAAACTTTGTGAAGTTGACGTACTCCACTCCGTATCTGCACCATTCTGGTGGTACTGTGTGCGAACCCACAGATATTCCGGTGAACAAACGCCATTTGGATATGGTGCTGTCGCACCTGACGCTCTCGGACAAACCATTCATGGGGGGTGTCACATCCCCTGTTCGCGCTCAAGACAGCATTGATATGGCGCGGCTCGTGTTCGGTGAGGCATTCATGGACGAGAACGCTGTCATTCAAGGCAACATCAACGTCAACTCCCCACTTATGTACGATGATACAATGTCCGGCGCCTTGCGCGTTTACGCCAGCGCCGGTCAATGTGTCTGTGTCTCGCCGGCGATCTTTGCTGGCGCTATGGGGCCTCTTTCACCTGCTGCGGTTGCCGCGCAGACGCTCGCCGAGGGGATGGTAGGGATTGCACTGGCGCAGTTGGTGCGGCCTGGCTGTCCGGTGGTCTTCGGCAGTTTTCATTCAACTATGAATTTGAAGTCCGGAGCGCTGACTTTTGGTTCACCCGAGGCAAATCTGGCATCCATGGTTCTTTCCCAGCTGGGTCACCGCTTAGGTGTGCCTGTTCGATCAGGCGGCGGCCATGTTTCCGGTTCCAACGCCGCCGACGGACAAGCCATGCAAGACAGCGTCGGGGCGATGTGGGCCACGCTTCTTTCGGGCGCGCACCAAGTCTGGCACGCTGCGGGCTGGCTCGAAGGCGGGCTGGTTATGTCCTATGAGAAATTCATCATGGATATCGACCATTGCGGGGCAATGCTAAAGATGCTCCAGGGTATCGATGTGAGTGATGAAGTCTTTGGCCGCGACGCATACTTCGAAACAGGTCCGGGCGAGAACTTCCTATCGACTGCGCATACGCTACGCCATTTTGCGACGGCTAACTTTCAACCTGACATCCCGGAGGCTGGGCCATTCGAGACATGGTCCGAAAACGGGAGCCTCCGGGCGGATCAACGCTCTACCGCGCGGTGGAAATCCATGCTCGCAGGCTATCAGGCACCGTCGATGGACGAAGATATTCGGTCCAGGCTGCAAGACTTCGTGGCCGAACGCCAAGCCTCAATGAAAGACGAGTGGTACTGATGAACTTGTCCCACTTCGGAGAGAACCACTGGAGATCGTACATGACTGAAGAACTAAGCCGCACATCCGCCCTTGCGTCGCGGCACACCGCGCTTGGATCAGGCCTAGAAGACTGGAACGGGATGGGCACGGCTTGGACCTACAACTCCGATCCCAATGATGAACACGATGCTGTTCGTGAGGCAGTGGGGATGTTCGATATGTCCCCTCTCAAGAAGGTGTTCGTGCGTGGGTCGGACGTCGTCGCAACGCTCGATCACCTGACGACACGCGACATCTCGAAAATCGATCCGGGTAAGGCTGCCTATCTTTGTATTCTGACAGAGAATGGTGGCATTGCCGACGATGCTATCGTGTCAAACAACGGAAACGATGAGTGGATGATCGTGCATGGGTCCGGCGATACCATGGCTTTGCTCAAGGCATCTGCCAAAGGCCGCGATGTGCAGATCGAGTTTTCCGACGACCTGCATGATCTGTCAGTGCAAGGGCCCAAGTCACTCGATATTCTCGACACCGAGTGTGATATCAATCTTGGCGATCTCGCCTATTTCGAGCACGCATCGGCGCGGCTCTTCGGCCATCCATGTCGGATTTCACGCACCGGCTATTCGGGGGAGCGTGGCTACGAGATATTTGCGGACGCGTCTGTCATTGGCGATATCTGGGACAAGCTTGTAGAGGCTGGCGTCATGCCGTGCTCATTCACTGCGCTCGACAAGGTTCGCATCGAAGCGGGGCTTTTGTTCTACGGATACGACATGACTGAGGACAACACACCCTGGGAGGTTGGGCTTGGGTTTACGGTCAGCGGGTCCAAAGGGGAGTTTCGCGGTAAGACGGCCGTCATGGCTGCCAAAGGGAAGGAGGCAACCCAAAACGTCTGCCTCGACATTGACCATTCCGACATGATGGCAGGCGGCGAGACGCTTTACCTCGATGGAAACGAAGTTGGTGTGATTAATTCTCCCTGTTATTCGCGCCGCCTCGGTAAGTCACTCGCACTTGCTCATCTGCATCCTTCGATCGAGATTGGCACAACTCTGAATGTTGCCGGAGATGATATCGAAACAAAAGCAAAGGTGATTTCGATGCCGATCCATGATCCACGGAAGTCGAAGACTCATGCCTAGATTTTCGATGCGTTGTATTCGTTGCTTTCTCCCATGAACTTCCAAAAGCGGAGATTGAGCCGCGAGCTACCGACGATAGCTTCGTCCGCACAACGGAACCCTACTGGGCTGGCCGCCACGCTGCGCTTGCGCAAGTCGGCTTCGAGCCCTTAGTGACAGATGCTGCGCTCGGATTCAGGGTCTGCTTCTACGGCAAAGTCAGGCTGAAGTTTCGATTGCAGGCGTACGCTTCAGTTGCTCTTGTTACTAAGCTTAGGCCACAAAGGATGAGAAGCTGCGCATATTGTCTATGAATGCGGTTCTGAGCACTTGATCTATCAGCAAGTCCTGATTCGCGGGTCGTGAGGCTGGTGGGTGCGTGTTACGTCAGTGTAGGCATCGGCAACAGCGCTTCGAAGCTTTGTAAAAGGGCCGAAACGTGAACAAATCCGACTTGACAAGAACGCCTATGAATCTCACACGCATAAGTAGCATAGTCGCAATACTGTGCAGCACCTTAAGAAAACGAATGGACATATTTTGAAACCGGCTTTGATCGCGCTTTTGTTGTTAATTGTATGTTCTGTTGGCGTAGCGGCGGGAAACTTGCGCGAGGAGTGGCCTGAGTTCGAACAGGCGCTAGAGCGCACAAGAATGCTCACTGAAAAGTGCGTTCCAGAACAGGTTCACCTTCAGTCTGGGGAAATACACGTTGTCAATTTTCTTGGCCGTCGAGAGCCAGGAACTGAACTAAATGTCGTAATCAAAAAAGACCAGAATCCAGCCCATCTTATCTTTTACACCGACCAAGAAGTAGTTTGGAGACTGTTCATTGAGCCTGGTGCAAGTGTAGAAACAATATACACAGTCGGGCCTGTTCCTTCTGCCGTGTATGACGTTCCAAAAGAGACGCTTGTCTATAGCATCGGGTATGACGAAAATGATCAACCGTCAGATAATTGTATGCCTACAGACCCAGATGCGCTTGAATTGGCAAAAGCACTTTTACATTATGACTGGTTACCTGCTCATCACATTGCCTTGGAGGAAGCCCTTAATAGGTATGCCCACCAAGAAGTGGTTTTTCGGGTTTTGATTGAACCCGATTCGAATTCTGGCATTGTCTCATACACATCTTCAGGAAAATCGTTGCGAACCCGAATGGCAGGTGAGGCCGTCCTGCGCTATGCTCGCTTACCGAGCAAAGAAACGTCTTTGGAAGAAACTTTAGCCATGCCAAAGGGGCTATCCACCAAAGGCGTTCACGATTGGTTATTGCAATCCGGCGCCGCCGATACGGCTGACGAAGATGTTCTTGAACTTATGTGCCTGCGTGAGCAGGCGGCATATTGGGCGGTCGGGATAACCAACTTGTCAGTTCGATCATGGTGCAATGCACAGGCTTGGTGGGAACGCAGTTCGCATTTAATTCTGTCTAAACCAATCGACATTGGTGAAGTGTATATTTGCGACTACGATGATTACCCGACTGTGAATTTGTATGTCCCTGACCAAATTGAATTTGGTGGTATATTTGTAAATTGCTCAATGCCTGTAATCAAATTCGACGAAGATGAGTAGATGCATAGTTCCATTAACGCTGACGTCAAACACTGAAGATTAGCACTTATTCGTGTGATTGCGCAAAGCTGCCGTTCCACGACAAAGGTCAAGCGGTAGTTTTGTCCCGCTTAGTACTCGTTCCGCTCGATTTTGTACGCTGCGCTGCCGTGAATGATCACTCATTCTTGCACAATCAACATAGGAACCAACCGCTGCGAGTTACCCGGTTCGGTGCCCCAGGAAACGGCACCTGTTCAAAAGGATCAGGTTATTGCCGGCTTGGTCGCAACGCGGGCTTGCACCCAAGGCCCAGCAGGGTGATCCTTGGGCAAGTTTAAGACCCGGAGAGTCATGACAAAACCTTCGACCCTGCGTATCGGCAGTTACAACATCCAGAAATGTATCGGGCTGGATTTCAGGCGGCAGCCGCAACGCATCATGCAGGTGCTGCATGGCATGCAGGCCGAGATTGTGGTGTTACAGGAAGCCGACAAGCGATTGCCTCCCCGGCCGGCAGCGCTGCCACATTTCATGCTGGATGAAGCCGGGTGGCAAATTGTCGATCTGGGCGGTGCGGGGAGCTTGGGCTGGCATGGCAACGCCGTGATCTGGCGCGGCGATCACATCAAGGTTAGGCAGACCGGGCATCACGATTTGCCGGGGCTGGAGCCTCGGGGCGCGGTGCGCGTGGAGTTTGACACTCAGATCGGCCCGTTGCGGGTGATGGGGATGCATTTGGGATTGCTGCCTGCATCCCGGAGGCAGCAGATCACGCATATTCGTCATTGCGACGCGTCTCTGGAACAGATGCCGACTGTTTGGGCAGGTGATTTTAACGAGTGGTCCCGGCAACCCGTTCTAGACAATCTGGCGCCGGAAATGCAGTTTCTACCACCAGTACCAAGTTATCCGGCGGCGCAGCCATTGGGCGCGCTGGACAGGATTGCGCTGGGGTATGGCGTTGAGGCGGCTGATCACGGCGTGCATGTAGAGCGTCCGGCGCATATCGCCTCGGACCATCTGCCGATCTGGGCAGATCTGCGACGCATGGTCTGAAACCTGCACCGGCCAACGAATCCCTGTGGCGCTGGGAGCGCGGACAGATTAAGACAGAAACCCGAGCAATTCCTGAGGGGCATCATGTCGGACACGATCATCTCGCGGTGCGAAGGCAAAGGCCTGCGCATGACCGGACAGCGCCGCACCATTGCGCATGTGCTGGAGCAGAGTGAAGACCATCCGGATGTCGAGGAATTGTATACACGCGCCTCGGCGTTGGATTCGGGCATTTCGATTGCCACCGTGTATCGCACCGTGAAGCTGTTCGAAGAGGCCGGGATTTTGGAGCGGCTGGAGTTTGGTGACGGGCGCGCGCGCTATGAGGATGCCGAACGCGATCACCACGACCATCTGATCGACATGCAATCTGGTGAGGTGATCGAATTCGTCGACCCCGAGATTGAAGCACTGCAGGAAAAAATCGCGGCCAAGCTGGGGTACAAGCTTATTGGCCATCGGTTGGAACTGTACGGCGTTCCTTTGGACAAGGACTGACCTATCACGAAACGCGATAGGTCGCCTCAAATCATTTCATCAATCGAATGCTGAAAATGCTTGCCACAGCGATGTCCTTCGGCTTTTGCTGAAGGTAACAGCGGTAATCGGTGCCGCCAGTTCCAACGGACATCAATATGAATAACGTTAATGGCATCTTGCTGGTCATTGCGGCTATGGCTGCGTTCACGCTTGAGGATATGTTCATCAAGCAACTGACGGCGTCGGCCGCACCGGGTCAGATTCTGGTTGTGCTGGGCCTGATCTGCGCCGGTGTCTTCTTTTGCATGGCGCTTTTTTCGCGACAGCGCATCTTTGTTGCGGTCGCGTGGCAGCCTTTGCCCATGATCCGGGCGATGGCTGAAGCCGTTTCAGCAGTGGCGTTTGTGACTGCTTTGTCGATGGTGGATCTGTCGATGGTGGCGGCTGTGTTTCAGGCCATGCCTTTGGCGGTGACCATGGGCGCGGCCTTGTTCCTGGGCGAGCATGTCGGGTGGCGCCGCTGGAGTGCCATTGGCGTTGGCTTCATCGGTGTTCTGATGATCATCCGTCCGGGACTCGAGGGGTTTCGCCCTGAATCCTTGTTCGTCGTCGTGGCGGTCATCGGTGTGGCCGCGCGGGATTTGATCACACGCCGGCTAGACCCCCGCATATCATCGGCGGTGGTGTCATCGCAGGCCTATCTTGCACTTGTTGTCGGTGGGGCCGTCCTGATGATCCTGGGCGCGCATCCCCTTGAGCCGTTGCAAGCGGGACAGATCGGTCCCTATGCAGGCGCGGTTGTTTTTGGTGTTCTTGGATACTACGGGATCGTTACGGCGATGCGAGTGGGCGAGGCCTCGGCCGTGACGCCGTTTCGCTACACGCGTTTGTTGTTCTCGATTCTCGCAGGGGTTTTGGTGTTCAACGAGCGGCCTGACCTGATGACCTTAGCCGGTTCGACTCTTATCATTGGATCCGGATTGTACACTTTTATCCGCGAACGCAGATTGGCGCGCGACATGGCCATGACCGCAGCCTGAACATGTTGGCGCAAACAGAAGACTGTTAGCCCTAAACGCCGGAAAATATGAGTGTTAGCGATAACGGAGCTGGTTTACTTTTCGGCGCGGGCTGGTATGAGGCTTGCAACCGAAGGCATCTTTAGGAACCGGTATCATGAGCACCATCATCGACATCCACGCACGCGAAATCCTGGACAGCCGGGGGAACCCGACGGTCGAGGTGGACGTGATCCTCGAAGACGGCACCATGGGCCGTGCTGCAGTGCCCTCGGGCGCATCGACAGGCGCCTACGAGGCGGTGGAAAAACGCGATGGCGACAAGGCACGCTATCTGGGCAAAGGCGTGTTGGAGGCTGTGGCGGCGGTCAACGGCGAAATCGCCGAAGAGCTGGTCGGCTTTGACGCGACCGAGCAAGTGGCCATCGACGCCGCGATGATCGAGTTGGACGGGACCGAAAACAAAGGCCGTCTGGGCGCGAACGCTATACTTGGTGTCTCGCTGGCAACTGCCAAAGCTGCGGCGGATTTCACCACGCAGCCTCTGTACCGCTACGTTGGCGGCACTTCGGCCCGCGTTCTGCCGGTACCGATGATGAACATCATCAACGGCGGCGAGCACGCGGATAACCCGATCGACATTCAGGAATTCATGATCATGCCGGTCTCGGCCAGCAATATCCGCGAAGCGGTCCGCATGGGTTCAGAAGTATTCCACACGCTGAAGAAAGAGCTGTCTGCCGCTGGCCTGAACACAGGCATCGGCGATGAAGGTGGCTTTGCCCCCAATATCGCATCCACTCGCGAGGCGTTGGACTTCATCCTGAAGTCAATCGAGAAAGCGGGTTACAAACCGGGCGAAGAGATCCACCTGGCGCTCGATTGCGCGGCCACCGAGTATTATAAGGATGGCAAGTACGTTCTGTCCGGTGAGGGCAAGACCCTGAGTTCAGAAGAAAACGCAGCCTATCTGGCGGCGCTTGTCAAAGACTATCCAATCATTTCGATCGAAGACGGTATGTCCGAGGATGACTGGGATGGCTGGAAAGCCCTGACCGATGCGATTGGCGACAAGGTGCAACTGGTCGGTGACGATTTGTTCGTGACCAACCCTGTACGTCTGGCCGAGGGGATCGAGCGTGGCTGTGCCAACTCGATGCTGGTCAAGGTGAACCAGATCGGGTCGCTGACCGAAACCCTGCGCGCCGTCGATATGGCCCACCGCGCGCGGTACACCAATGTTATGTCCCACCGCTCGGGCGAGACCGAGGACGCAACAATTGCCGATCTGGCAGTTGCGACCAATTGCGGGCAGATCAAAACCGGTTCGCTGGCGCGTTCTGACCGGTTGGCCAAGTACAACCAGTTGATTCGCATTGAAGAAACGCTGGGTGAAGTAGCGGAATATGCTGGGTCGTCGATCCTTCGTTAAGGTCTCGAACCATGTTATGGTCATCTGCTGAAAAAGGGGGTGACCATGCTGACAATTGTTAGGCCGAAAACACCCGAACAATTTGATACCGTTAGAGCTTTGTGTTGGGAATATCGGGATTTTCTGGTCAGCCTGGGTGGCCGGGATGCAGAGGTCGTGTTGTATGCCTATCCTCAGGACAAGTTCGAAAGGTTGATGCAATCGTTGGAGGCCCAGCATGCGCCGCCCGATGGGGGCATTCGACTTGCGCTGGTGAATGGGTCAGCGGTTGGGTGCGGCATGTTCCAGCGCATTGGCGACCAGACCGCCGAGATTAAGCGTGTTTTCGTGCGCGACATCGCGCGCGGAACTGGGGCTGGGCGCGCGCTGATGGAGGCATTGATCGCTGATTGTCGGGCACTGGGGTTCAGGCGGATACTCATGGACACAGGAAGCGCACTGACGGCGGCCCAGAAGCTATACCAGTCGCTGGGGTTTGTGCCGCGCGGACCCTACAGCGCGTTGCCAAAGTCAATTCTGGACGGATTGGTCTTTTTTGAAATGAACCTAGAAGCCGAGTGCTAAAAAACGGGGACCGATGGCCCCGTTTTCTAGGTATGCTCAAGATGTTCAGCCCCTGACGCGTTTTCCGCCTCCGATGCCGCTGAGTGGACCACCGACCAGTTACCCGATCAATTGTTCCGTTTTCGTAACTCTGGAATTTTCTGTTTTATTTGCACCGCCTTGCCTAGGTGCTGAAAGGAATGCTGATCAGGGGGAAAGTCGCAACAGAAAAGCCCGCTAAGGGGAAAGGTCTTAGAAAACAGAGATTTGGTCGCTGAAACCAGATCGATGATTAACAAATATCGGATCAGAGCTTCCGGCTCATCAGCATGTAACGCTCGCGGGCTTTGAACCCGGTGCGTAGGTACAGTTTTTGTGTTGCCTCATCGGTGCGATCGACTTCCAGGTGCAAAGCCGTCAGACCGGCACCTGCCAGCGCTTTGGGCAGATCCAACAAGACCTCAGTCGCGATGCCGCGACCCCGAACAGCGGGCCGGATGTAGATCTCGTCCACAAATCCATCCATGCCGCCAAACTCGACTGACCAGCCGAAGGTGAGGATGATGTAACCCAGTGGCGCGC
This sequence comes from uncultured Ruegeria sp., assembly GCF_947504215.1. GTDB lineage: Bacteria > Pseudomonadota > Alphaproteobacteria > Rhodobacterales > Rhodobacteraceae > Ruegeria. Next base: position 323,720 of record NZ_CANNGO010000002.1, read on the forward strand.
GCCCAGGGCCAATCAGGTAGATACACCCATGCGGGAGACCTTCGAGCAGCGGCAGCAGTGCATCGCGCCGTTGATCCGAGTCTTGTTCAATGCCTGTCTCGGTATGAAAAGCCCCGACAAGGCTCATCAAACGGTCAAGGTCGTCCGGGCGGGCAAGGCGAAGTGCGGCGCTCATAACCGGGCCAGACGTTCAGTGAGCAGGGCAAAGAAACCATCGGCATCGAGGTCGCCGACGAACAGCGCGTTCGGCGCGCGTTCAGTGACACCCCACCAGTCAGCGACGGTCATGCCCAACGTCAGTTCTGATGTCGTTTCGATTTCCACATTGACGTGACGGCCCGAGAACAGCTCGGGTCGGATCAAGTAGGCGGTCACGCAGGGGTCGTGCAGCGGCGCGCCTTCGCTGCCGTATTTGTTCTTGTCGAAACGTTCGAAGAAGTCCGTCATCTGTGCGGTGGCAATGCCAGCTTTGTTGCCCAGGGCGCGGAACGCATCGTTGCGGGGCTTGGTGACCAGCGCCTTGTGAGTGACGTCCAAAGGCATGACCACAATTGGTCTTCCCGATTTAAACACAATATCAGCGGCTTCGGGATCGACGTGAATGTTGAACTCAGCCGTGGGCGTGATGTTCCCAACTTCGAAATACGCCCCACCCATCAGGACGATTTCCTGAACGCGGTCGACGATATCGGGGGCTTTCTGGAAAGCAGTGGCGATATTGGTCAGCGGACCCAGCGGGCAGAGCGTGACGGAGCCAGGCTCATGCGCGCGCAGGGTGTCGATGATGAAATCGACCGCGTGTCCGTCGGTCAGCTGCATTTGCGGGTCGGGCAGATCGGGACCGTCGAGCCCAGTTTTACCATGCACATGTTCCGCGGTGATCAACGGGCGGGTCAGCGGGCGGTCGCATCCGGCATAAATCGGTATTTCGGTATGGCCGGCCAGTTCACAGACGATACGCGCATTCTTGGCGGTCAGCGCCAGCGGAACGTTGCCCGCAACGGCCGTGATACCCAGCACATCGATCTCGTCCGGGCTGGCCAGTGCCAGCAGGATTGCGACAGCGTCGTCCTGTCCGGGGTCGGTATCGATTATGATCTTGCGCGCTGACATTGCAGGCCTCCGGGGTCGTGAAGGGCGGACACTGGCAAGTGTCGTCGGACTTGTCCAGCAGTTTCAGCCGCTGGTTGCGGCGTCCACAGGCGGGAGTTTGCCGTTGGCGCGATGCTCTGCAATCTTCACCTCATCCCACAGCGCATCCATCTCGGTCAGATCGCTTTCCGAGGGGGTTTTGCCACGGTCAGCAAGACGTGCCTCGACCTGCGCAAAGCGGCGTGTGAACTTGGCATTGGTGCGGCGCAGGGCGGCCTCGGGTTCAATGCCCAAATGGCGGCCAAGGTTGACCATCACGAACAGGAGATCGCCGAATTCATCTTCCAACGAATCGGCATCCTTGCGATCACGCGCCTCTTCCAACTCAGCCGCTTCTTCGGTGATCTTGGCAAGGACATGGCTGGCGTCAGGCCAGTCAAAGCCCACACGCGCAGCGCGTTTTTGCAGCTTGTGCGCCCGCAACAGGGCGGGCAGGTTGGCCGCTACGCCGTCCAACGCGCCTTTTTGCTCTTTGCCGGCACGCTCGGCTGCTTTGACTGTTTCCCAGTCCAGCGTCTGCTGGTCGGCCGATTTGTCACGGGATTCATCACCAAAGACGTGCGGATGGCGGGACACCATCTTGTCGGACATTGTGCGCACGACATCCTGAAAGGCGAAATGGCCGGCCTCTTCGGCCATCTGCGCATGAAACACCGACTGAAACAACAGATCACCCAGCTCACCCTCCAGCTCATCCCAGGCCTGCCGTTCGATGGCGTCTGCGACCTCATACGCTTCTTCGATGGTGTAAGGCGCAATGGTGCCGAAATCCTGTTCGATATCCCAGGGGCAGCCGGATTGTGGGTCGCGCAGGCGGCGCATGATTTCCAGCAAGCGTTCGATCCCGGCGTCCGGGTCGTGGATCAGTGGATTTTCAGCCATTGCGAAGCCCCTTGTTCCAGTGTCTGATGCAGACATCCCGCAGCTTGGATCAGGAGTCCACCCCATATGCCCGTTGTGAACCGTATTGCCGACTATGCCGCTGACATGGCGACATGGCGTAAGCATCTGCATACGATCCCTGAACTCGAGTTCGAATGCTACGAAACGGCGGCATTTGTGGCCGAGCGGCTGCGTGAATTTGGCGTGGACGAGCTGCATGAAGGCATTGCCAAAACCGGAATCGTTGCGATCATCAAAGGTCAGGGCGACGGGCCGACAATTGGCCTGCGCGCCGACATGGACGGGCTGCCGATCCCCGAGGAAACGGGGTTGGACTATGCCTCGACAAACGCCGGGAAGATGCATGCCTGCGGGCATGACGGGCACACAACGATGTTGCTGGGCGCGGCGCGCTATCTGGCCGAGACGCGCAACTTCAAAGGCCGCGTCGCGCTGATCTTTCAGCCCGCCGAGGAAGAGGGCGGCGGCGCAGGCGTGATGGTCGAAGAAGGCATCATGGACCGGTTCGATATCTCTGAGGTTTACGCGTTGCACAACGACCCCGGCAATCCCGAAGGCGCGTTCTATACGACACCGGGGCCGATCATGGCGGCCGTGGATACGTTTCACATCCATATTCAAGGGGTCGGAGGCCACGGGGCGATGCCGCATCAGACTCGCGACCCGGTGATGGCGGCCTGTGGGATTGCCCAGGCCATTCAGACGATCGTCAGCCGCAATCACTATGCGGTTGAAGATCTTGTGGTCTCGGTCACGCAGATCCACACCGGGACGGTCAACAACGTGATCCCCGATACCGCCTATCTGAACGGAACTGTCAGGACCTTCGATCCTGCGGTTCAGAAGATGGTGATGGAACGGATGGAACAGATCGTAAAAGGTCAGGCGGCTTCATACGGGGTTGAGGCAGAACTGGTGTATGACGTCGGTTATCCTGCGACTATCAACGACGCCAACAAGTGCGCCTTTGCGGCTGATGTTGCGCGGGAAGTTTCCGGTGAAGATCGCGTGGTGGATTCGATAGGGCGCGATATGGGGGCCGAGGATTTTTCCTACATGCTGCAGGCACGACCGGGCGCGTATCTGTTTCTGGGGCAGGGCGACGGTGCCGGGCTGCATCACCCAAAATACAACTTCAATGACGACATTGCGCCAGTCGGCGCGTCGTTCTTTGCGCGGGTTGTCGAAAAAGCGCAGCCGCTGAGCTGAAAATACCAAAGGGGGAGCGGACCAAATGGCTTTGGAAGATTCAAAGAACTTCGTGGATGAGGCGTTTACGAACCCCGAGTTGAAAGGGGTTTCTCACGAGAATACGTTTGGTGGGGCAACATCTTTTCTGCGCCGCCTTTATACCAAGAACCTGAAGGATGTGGATATTGCAGTGACAGGCGTGCCCTTCGATCAGGCGGTCACCAACCGTCCGGGCACCCGTCTTGGCCCGCGTGCGATCCGAGAAGCCAGTACACTGCAATCCCCGGACGAACCGTATGGCTGGCCTTTTGATGCGTTAAGCGAGCTGGCCATCGTGGACTATGGCGACATGGCCTTTGACTATGCCAATATCCCAGCTTTTCCCGACACGCTGACCGATCATATTCGGACGATTTTGGCGGCGGATGTCGCCTCTGTCACGCTGGGCGGGGATCATTACATCAGTTTTCCGATCCTCAAAGCTTATGCCGAGAAATATGGACCGATGTCCCTGGTGCAATTCGATGCGCATACCGACACATGGGCCGATGATGACATGTCCCGGGTAGATCACGGGACGATGTTCTACAAGGCCGTGAAATCCGGGATCGTGGATCCCAAGCGATCGGTTCAGGTGGGGATACGAACAACCAACGAAGACACGCTGGGCGTCAACATAATCGACGCGCGCGAGGTGTATGAGGCCGGTCCGGCCGCCGTGGCGCAAAGGATCAAGGAAATCGTCGGCGACAGCCCGGTCTATCTGAGCTTTGATATCGACGGGCTGGACCCGGCTTTTGCCCCGGGAACCGGCACGCCTGTTTGGGGTGGGCTTTCGTCCATTCAGGCGCAAATCATCCTGCGCGATATTGCCGGGATCAATATCAAGGGTGGCGATGTGGTCGAGGTATCGCCCCCGTTTGACACATCCGGTGCGACGGCCATTGCGGGTGCACATGTGGCGACTCAGATCATTTGCCTGTTGGGATGGAGCAAGCTGGTCTGACGTTAACTATTGATTAGCCATACCTCCGATATGTGCTTAACCAAGTGACCGGATGGGAGAGACAACAGGCATGACAGATTTCAACCAACCGATCAGCGGCAATGATCTGGCCCGTTTTTCGGGGCCGAATACCTTTATGCGCTTGCCTCAGGCGGCCTCGCTTGTCGGGTTGGATGTCGCGGTTCTGGGCATCCCTATGGATATCGGTACCTCGTGGCGGTCCGGGACGCGATTTGGACCAAAGCAGATCAGGTCTGAAAGCGCGATGATCCGGCCGTACAACATGGCCACAACCGCAGCACCATTTGATAAGCTTCAGATTGCCGATATTGGCGATCTGGCGATCAATACGTTTTCGTTGGCGGACAGTCTGAAGATCATCAAGGAAAGCTATGATGCCATTCTGACGCAAGGCGTCACGCCGGTTGCCATGGGTGGTGACCATTCGATCACCCTGCCGATCCTGCGGGCGATAGCCGCAAAACACGGGCCCGTGGCGCTGGTCCATGTAGACGCCCATGCGGATGTAAATGATGAAATGTTTGGCGAGCGTGAGACCCACGGCACCGTGTTTCGCCGCGCTTACGAAGAGCAACTGATTGTGCCTGACAAGGCCTTTCAGATCGGCATCCGAGGGTCCGGTTATGCGGCGTCTGACTTTACCGAGGCCAAGGGCTGGGGTTTTCGTCAGTTCCCGGCGTGGGAGTTGTGGCAGCAGAACCTGACCCAGATTGGCTCGACAATCCGCAAAACGATCGGCGATCATCCGGTCTATATCACCTATGATATTGACAGCCTGGACCCGTCCTTTGCCCCGGGCACCGGCACACCGGAGATTGGCGGGCTTACAACGCCGCAGGCCTTGCAACTGATCCATGCCCTGGGTGGGGTCAATGTGGTGGGCTGCGACTTGGTCGAAGTATCTCCGCCGTATGATCCGTCGGGAAACACGGCGCTGACGGCCGCCAATCTGTTGTTCGAGATGTTGTGCATTCTTCCCGGCGTGACGTTGCGGTAGGGGCCGTCGCAATGGCTTGTTTGACTGTTCGTAGCAGCTAGGTTTTGGGTCAAAGAAGGTATGGGGCAATGAAATATATGATCTGGCTGCTGGTCGCGTTGGTCATTTTGGTCGGTGGCTATATCCGCCTTGCCCCATCTGATCCCGATCTTTGGCATGTGCCCCCGAACGGTGACGTAAACCGCGATATGAAGGGCGGCGTTTACCGTTTGGTCGAAACAGGCCCTGAGGGTCTGGCTCAGTTGGACAAGATCGCGCGTGTTTCACCGCGCACCTCGGTTCTGGCCGGTTCGGTCGATGAGGGGATGATCACTTACGTCACGCGCACAAGATGGATCGGCTTTCCCGACTACACGACGGTGCAGCAGGACGGTGACATTCTACGCATTTACGGCCGGTTACGTTTTGGCCGGAAGGATTTTGACGTCAATCGACACCGGGTCGACGGGTGGCTTGCTTTGTTCTAGCCCTGACGACAAACACCCTTCCTGAACCTCGCGCCACATGGGGACGTTCAGGGACATCTGACACTGCGCTGTGAACATGCGCCCATCGACCTGCAGACAGATCATCTCACCCAATTCGATCCGGCTGCCGGATTTGTCAGTGCAATAGCAATCCTGAACCTTGCCTCCGGGGCCAAATACATCGGCCAAGGTAGGGGTTGCGCAAAGGGTCAGGGCTAGAATGAGCCGTTTCATATGATCAGGTTAGCATAAGGCGGGGCCTTGACCATAGCCCCGGATTGATAGACACCGCCCGGATGATCCCCGAAGAACGACTTGAACAGATCACCCAGCGTTTTCAATACCTCGAAGCAGCCATGGCCGATGGTGCCTCGGGCGGAGACATCGCGACGCTGGCGAAAGAATATTCTGATCTGAAACCGGTGGTCGATCAGATCATGGCCTGGCGTCAGCTGGTCACCGATCTGGCCGATGCCGAGGCTATGCTGACCGACCCGGATATGAAAGAACTGGCCGAGGAAGAAATTCCTGCGTTGCAGTCGCGTATCCCGGAGGCAGAACATGCGCTGCAACTGGTGCTTTTACCCAAAGATGCCGCGGATGCCCGGCCAGCGATGCTGGAAATCCGGCCCGGAACCGGCGGGGATGAGGCCGCTCTGTTTGCCGGAGATTTGCTGCGGATGTATCAGCGCTATGCCGAGGCGCGCGGCTGGAAATTCGAGATCATCGAGGAACAGGCCTCTGATCTGGGTGGTATCAAAGAGGTTGTGGCCCATATCAAAGGCGAAAATGTCTTTGCCCGGATGAAGTACGAATCCGGCGTGCACCGGGTGCAGCGGGTGCCTGAAACCGAAAGCGGCGGGCGCATTCATACCTCAGCCGCGACGGTTGCGGTCCTGCCCGAGGCGGAAGACGTAGACATCCAGATCGACGCCAATGACATACGGATCGATACGATGCGATCGTCAGGCGCTGGCGGGCAACATGTGAACACCACCGATTCGGCGGTGCGGATCACGCATTTGCCCAGTGGTCTGGTGGTGACCAGTTCCGAGAAGTCGCAGCACCGCAACCGTGAAATTGCCATGCAGGTGCTGAAAACACGCCTTTATGATCAGGAACGTCAGCGGATTGACAGCGAACGTTCGGCCGATCGGGCCAGTCAGGTGGGATCGGGTGATCGGTCCGAGCGCATCAGAACCTATAATTTTCCGCAAGGCCGCATGACCGATCACCGTATCAACCTGACGCTTTATAAGCTGGATCAGGTGATGCAGGGCGATCTGGATGAGGTGATCGACGCGCTGACCGCCGACGATCAGGCGCGTTTGCTTGCTGAGATGGCGCAATGACAGGAATGCAGACAGCCGCGCACGCGATGGTGGCCGCAACGGCGCGGCTGCGCGCAGCTGGTGTGGACGATCCGGCGCGGGACGCGCGTGTGTTGCTGGCTCATGCCGCCCGGATAGAAGCCAGCCGTGTTACGTTGATCGCGCCCGAAGAACTGTCGCCTGAGATTTCTGAGCGTTATGATCAGTTGATCTCACTGCGCGCCATCCGGGTGCCGGTTTCGCATCTATTGGGTGAACGCGAATTCTATGGCCGCGGATTCCGCGTCAGCAGTGATGTTTTGGACCCAAGGCCTGAGACCGAGGCCTTGATCGAGGCGGCGCTGAGCGAGCCTTTTGATCATGTTTTGGACCTGGGAACAGGCTCGGGCTGTATCCTGGTCACTTTGCTGGCTGAGCGTACCAGTGCAACAGGGGTGGGTGTAGATGTGAGCGAAGCCGCCTGCCTGCAGGCCAGCGCAAATGCCGTGAAACACAATGTTCAGGAGCGGATCGATATTCGCAAATCCAATTGGTTTGACGGCGTTAACGGCGCGTTTGATCTGATCGTGTCGAACCCGCCCTATATATCGTTGGCCGAGATGAACGAATTATCGCCGGAGGTTCGTGAGCACGAACCCCGGTTGGCTTTGACGGACGAGGGCGATGGGTTGGGCGCGTATCGCCACATTGCCGCAGGCGCGCCTGACTTTCTGATGCCTGGTGGGCGTATATTGGTTGAAATTGGCCCCACACAAGCCGCGCAAGTGTCCGCCCTTTTGGATGCATCAGGTCTGGCTGACATCCGGATAATCCCCGATCTGGATAGGCGCGACCGCGTGGTTGGTGCCAGAATGCCAGGGTAAACGCAAAACTGAGGCCGAAAAACGCCGATCTCGGTAAAAAAGCTGAGAAAATTCCGAGAATCCTCTTGTCTGTACGCGCAGGACATGTTTACTCAGGATTAGTCGGCGAGGTAGACGCTGTTTCAGCGCGCCCCTGACGCCAAGCCCAAAAAGTCGATGACGCGTTACGGCACAAGCCTCTGAGCAGCGTAAGGTACGGGTTGATCGACAGCGAATGACAAGGCTGACGTAAAGTAGATGAGATCTTCCAAATCCCGCTCGCGGGCCAAGAATAACCGCAATCGTCCTTCTGGCGGCAACGTCGTAAACCGGGTTTTTGACAGCTCGGGTCCGGAAGGAAAGGTGCGTGGCACACCGCAGCAAATCATAGATAAGTACAATCAGTTGGCGCGCGATGCCCAGCTCAGCAATGACCGCGTTGCGGCCGAGAACTTTCAGCAACATGCTGAGCATTACTTGCGACTGCTCAGCGAAGCGCAGAAAGAGATGGAAGCGCGCCGCGAAGAGCAGGAGCGCCAGAACCGCGAACGCCAGGCAGAACGCGATCGTGAACGCGCCGAGCGTCAGGAACGCGAAGCCGCCCGTCAGTCTGATCCGGCCGAGACGCCGCAGCCCGACGTCATGGATTTCGGGTCCGAGGCAACTGCGCCTGAAAGCGGGCTGGTCGAAACCCCCGAAAGCCAGGGCAATGCGCCTGCAGAAGGTTCCGAGGCGCCAGAGCGCAAGGAAAAGCCAGCGCGCAAACCTCGCGCCCGCAAGCCGAAACCGGCACCCAAACCGGAAACGACCGGTGACAATGGCGATACGCCTGAGGCTGCTGAATAGTCAGCCCAACAGGCTTTGAGTTAAGAAACCCCGGTATATGCGCCGGGGTTTTCTTTTTATTGTATCAGGTTTTTCGAATTTCGCGGGCCAATGCACAAAACGCTTCGAGCGAGATTTGCTCGGCGCGGTCTGTAGGCTTGATACCGGCGGCGACCAAGCGGTCTTCGATGTCCGGGGCGACGCCCTTCAGGGACGCGCGCAGCATCTTACGCCGCTGGTTGAAGGCCGCAGCAACTGTGCGGGACAAAGTGGCGGCATCTGCAGGATAGCGCGGCTCGGGCAGGGCAGTCAGATGAACGACCGAGCTGGAGACTTTGGGCGGCGGAGTGAACGCGCCCGGCGGCAGGGACATGGCAATACGCGCCTCGGCGCGCCACTGAGCAAGAATGGCCAGACGCCCGTAGGTTTTGCTGCCGGGTTGGGCAACGATGCGCTCGGCCACCTCGCGTTGGAACATCAGCGTCAGGCTTTGCCAGAACGGTGGCCATTCTGGTGGCGTCAGCCAACGCACCAAAAGCTCGGTTCCGACATTGTATGGCAGGTTGGCTGCGACCCGGATCGGCGGCGTCAGATGAGCCAGAGGTTCGATTTCCAGCGCATCACCGTTGATCACCTCAAGCTTGCCGGGATAGGCCGCGGCAATATCATTCAAGGCGGCGATACACCGGGTGTCTTTTTCCACGGCGACAACCTTGCGCGCGCCTTCGGACAACAAGCCGCGTGTCAGACCTCCGGGGCCTGGGCCGATTTCCAGAACATCGCAGTCTTGCAAATCACCGGCCTGGCGGGCGATCTTGGCAGTCAGGTTGAGGTCCAGCAAAAAGTTCTGACCCAGCGACTTGCGGGCGGACAGTTGGTGTGACGCGATAACCTCGCGCAATGGGGGAAGTGTGTCGATGGCGCTCATGATCCGACTACCGTGGCGCGGAAAGGCAGCGTGGTGCCAGAGGTTTTTTGCCTCCGGCGGGGATATTTTTGACCAGATGAAGCATCAAGGGGTCTGTGCCATCCGTTGGGCGAGTTTCAGAGCTTCGATCAGGCTGGTGGGGTTGGCGATGTTTTTTCCCGCGATATCCAGTGCAGTGCCGTGGTCAGGTGAGGTGCGTATGAAGGGCAGACCCAGCGTCACATTGACACCGCGGTCAAAATCCAGCGTTTTGATCGGGATCAGGGCCTGATCGTGATACATCGCAATCGCCGCGTCATAGCGGGTGCGGGCGGCGCTGTGGAACATGGTGTCCGCAGGCAGCGGGCCGGTAACCGTGTAGTGGTCGCTGGTCAGGTCCGACAGCAGCGGCGCGATCCAATCCAGCTCCTCGGTGCCCATTTTGCCTCCCTCGCCGGCATGGGGGTTCAAACCGGCGACGGCAAGTCGCGGGTGAGGGATGCCGAAATACTGCCGCAGGCCTTCAGCGGTGATCGCGATAGTTTCGCGCAACACCCCTGGGGTGAGTTCCTGAGGAACGCGTGACAACGGAATGTGGATGGTCGCAGGAACCACGCGCAGCTGATCGCTGGCGAGCATCATCACCACGCGGTTACGCCCGGCCAGCGCGGCGAGAAACTCGGTATGGCCGGGATAGGCGAACCCGGCCCCGTCGATGAGCGCCTTTTTATGGATCGGGGCGGTGCACAGCGCCGAAGCTTTGCCGGATTGCACCAAAGCAACCCCCTGTTCGATGGCATCAATGACCGACGGTGCGTTTGCTGGATCGGGATCGCCGGGTCTGTTCGCGGACGGGAACTCTAGTTGCAGCACTGGCAAGGCGGTTGAACTGACTCGTGACGCTTGCGACGGGTCTTCGATCACTTGCGTGGGCGTTTCATCCGGCAGGTGAGCGGCATCGCCGATATAGACAAACGGGCAGGCGTCACGCAGGTGATTCCACGCTTTGGCTGCGACTTCCGGGCCGATTCCAGCCGGATCACCGCAGCTAAGCGCGATAGGAGCCGTCATTGCTCGGTAATGGTTGCGTCGGCCCGTAGCTGTTCCAGCAGGCTGTCGGCAAAGGCTTGCAGGCGCTGCTGGGTCAGGGCATTGGCCACATCTTCGCGTGACGTGTCTTCACCCAGGTCGCGAGTTCGGTTGCACAGCATCAGGAACATCAGCGTTTGGCCATTGTTGCGGGTTAGCGTTGTCGACACTTCGTTTCGGTCAAGTTTGGCCAGTTCGACGGCCACATCGCGGGGAATCTCGGACGGGGCTGCGTCGATGCGATCCAGAACCTCGCGCGGCTGATCCTTCGCGATGCCATAGAGGTCATCGCAAGTGTCGATCTCTTCTTTCAAACGCGCAGCAGTTGCCAGCGTGTCGGCGCTGCGGCCGCCGGGCAGGTAGTAAATGGCGTAGTCGATCTTGGAGTATCTGGGTGCGCCTGTTGCAACTTCGCGTAGACCACGTAGCTGAAACAGAGCGACGGCATTTGGCAGAGAGATCGGATCAGTGACCTCGCCATTCTGCAGGCCCAGAATCACCGGTTGCAGAGCAGGTGGCAGGTTGGAGATATTGAGCCAATCCAGGCGTCCGCCATTGTCGCGGGTGGACGCTGCGGAATATTGCGCGGCTGCGGCAGAAAACGCATCAAACCCCTGTAATTGGGCAATTTCTTCTGCCAAAAGCTCGGTCTGGGCCAAAGTCTGGGGGTTTACGGGAATAATGATCTCGGACAACAAAACTTGCAGCCCGCCACCACCTGCCTGTCCCAAAGCGCGGTTGATTTCGTCTTGCGTCGGGCGGGCCTGAGACAGGTAGCGAGAACTGATGTAGTCGCGCCAGGACAATTGATCTGCCACGAAGTCCCGAACGGTTTCAGGTGCAACGCCGGCCTCGCCGAGCAGTTGCAGGAATTGTTCTGTCGTCAATTGTCCGCGCGCTGCAAATTCATCGATTCCCAATTGCACATCTTCGGGGGCAACCTGAATTCCAGCCTCGTTCATCGCTTGTTTACGCAACCTGTCATCGATCAAAGCCTGTCGGACTTCCTCATCCGAGCCGCCGGGAATGCCCAGCACAGTCAGAAACTGAAGCCTTTGGTCCAATTCGTACCACGTGACGATGTCCTGATTGACGCGTATCGCAGGTGAGAACAAACCTTGGGCACTGACATGCGGCGCAACGAAGCTAAGCGACGCGGCGATCAAAGCCGGAGCAACCGGTTTAAGCCAACCGGAACGAAGAAACCTGAAGAAACCTGATATCAACTGCATTTTCTCTTGTATGTTTTGCCACCACCTTCGAGGGCGTAACCTGTCAGCGACAGGGTAAAGCCGAATTCGGTCGAAGGCTCAATAGTTGATGTTGAAGTAAAGCGTCGCGTTACGGACATGTTAACCTGAACACATTCGTTCTGGTAGGTCACACCGAGCCCAAGGCGGATGGGTTCGGATTCGGCGAAATCATAGCGAGCTTCGGCTTCTGTTAGCCAGTTTTGATCGATTGGGTACCGCCCAAGCAGCCAAATCTCAGAGATCTCATCGGTAGCATTTTCAGCGGGGTCTGTTTCCTGCCAGATGTAACTGCCTGACACGCCGGCACCATCTTTCTCCCAAGCGCCGCGAACCTCGGCTTTGACAAAACTCAGATCGCTATCCAACAAGCCGCGCCCGGCAAGTGACCAGCCATTGGCGGTGCGGATCTGGCCCGCCAACAACAGGTCTGACGATGTGCCCTGTAGTCCGGACGTCAGATTGAAATTCGGATCGGCATCCGCCCGGAACACCTGACCAACCGTAGCCAGCGCCTGCCAGCCATTTGCAGCATACCGGGCCCAATTGAGGCCCACGACCGCTGTCGCACCATCTTCTCGTTGGTCTTCTGCGGGGAACCGTGACAGCGATAGTAGGTTGCCCTGATCGAAGTCTTGAAAGGTGCTTTCGTCATTGGGGACGTCGGTGTCAGAAACATCTGTCCAGCCAAATTGCGCAATCGGTTCAAGGAATTGGGTCGCGCCGGATTTCTCACGCCGGGTCATCGGATAGCGCAGGGTGAGGGCCGCGCGCGGGGTCGAACGGGTGACTTCCGTGGGAAAGTTGCTGTCGTGGCGAATGTTGAACGTGTCAATCGACGCCCCAAGCTGGGCATCTGCCCGCAGGCCCGAGGCAAAGGTCCAGCTGCGCAACCACTCTGCATCAAACGTTGCCCGGGCTATGTCCCGCCCGACGACATCTTCGTCGCTGGTACGTTCATGGGCGTGACCGATAAAGCTGAGCCGGACTTCGCCCCCAAGTGTGCTTGGAAAAAAGCGTTTCTGGTAGTTCAGATCAAACACGCGCGACGGAATCTCGTCCTGATTTTCGCTGTCGCGCAGGGTTTTGTAGTGAATGAGACTGGTTCTGAACGCTGTGTCGCGCTTGATCCGTTCTAACGCAATTTCGCTGCGCAGGCGATCCAGATCCGGCAGGCCGTAATCGGCAAGATATGCATCGTCCGACGCGGTCTGAAGATTGAAGGTAAAACGGTAGTCGTTCTTCAGGGTGAACCAGCCGTTGGCAAACAGATAGCCGCGGTCCTGATCCTGCTGCACATCATCTCGTGTATAGGCGCCTTCGATCTGGATGCGGCCGTTCACAAACGCCTGACGGTATCTATAGCCCAGTGTTGTGGTTTTGGGCGAGAGGTAGGGCGTCAGCGTCAGGTCTTTGTGATCTCCCAGCTTGAAGAAATACGGGACCTGCACGCCTGTGCCCAATTGCGAGGTTGTCCGGATCGACGGGACCAGAAAGCCTGTCGCGCGGTCTAGTGTCGGATCAGGCAGGCGCAGGTAAGGGAAATAGAATACCGGATAGTCCAGCACCCTAAGCTGCGCGCCTTCGAAATAGAGTTGTCGTTCCAGCTGATCATGCGTGACCTTGCGGGCCCGAATTTGCCACAGCGGCGGCTTCCCATTGTCGCAGACATGACATGAGGTGGCCGAGACCTTACTGAATTGCGTATAGCGGCCCGATGCCCTTTTGGCTTGCACCGACGCAATTTGAACTTGCTGGTCAAACACCATCCGCGCGCCGTTCAGCAAGCCGTTTTGAATGCCGCTGTCCAGCTGTGCGGAATCGGCAAGAACCGTAGACCGACCACCCTGGTCGATGCGAATGGGGCCTTCTAGTGTCAGCTCGCCGGTTTCCCGGTTGTAGACAACGCGCCGCGCAGACAATTTGATGTCGCCCTGGAACGCCTCGACATTGCCCTCGGCCACAAGGTCGCGATCTGAGGTGATAAACACCTTGTCGGCGACCAGAAGAGCCGGTTCCTGCTGTTCCTGCGATCCTTGCGCCTGCAGCGTTGTCGTTTGCGCAACAAGACCAGCGGCGACCGACAAGGCAATTGCGCTTGTCAGCAGCAGAGCAACAATGTGCCGCATCAGCCATCCTCCGCATGTAAGAGCAAGCCGAGAGCCAGTAAGATTGCGGCAAAGGGCGGCGCCCAGGCAGCGACATAGATGGGCAATTGTCCGTTTTCCCCGAGAATTTGCGCAAAATTGCGGATGAAATAGATACCAAAGCCCAACAGAACGGCCGTCAGCACGGCAATTCCCGTACCACCGAAACGGACATGGCGCATGGTGAAGGCTGCTCCGATCAAGACCATTGCGACCAGGAAGAAGGGGCGGGCCAGTTGGGCCTGCAGCCAGACTTCGTATTGCTTGGTCGAAAACCCGGCCTCGCGCAGATCCGATATCAGCTGTGGGAGGTCATAGACCGAGACCGAGTCTTGTTGCCCAAGAGTATCCAGAATGCGTTCGCGCGTCAGTGATGTTGGCAGCTCCAACCGGTCATGCGCCACCGAGTTGAATTCCGGGTTCTGCCCATCCTGCAGCCTCCAAATTTTCGCTTGCGACAACACCCATTTTCCATCCTGAAGCTCGGCTCGGTCGGCGATGATTTGTTGAGTTGGTTTGCCATCGGGGGCAAAAGTAATGATGGTTACGTCATTCAGACCCAGCGTATCTCCGTTCGAGGTGCCACGGGCGTGAATCACAGCCTGACCGTTTTCAGCACTTTGCCGCAGCCAAAGACCCTCGCTGCTGATCGACAGCGCAGAACTGCCATTGTTGCGATAGGAATCGGACAGGCGCTGAAACTCTTCAGAAGTGGCCGCTGCGATCGGGTTCAGCAATGCCACGGCAAGCGCACCGATAGTCAGCGCCAGCAGGACAGGGGCCACCAGCGCACGGATGCCGGACCGGCCCGTGGCGCGGGTCACCACCAGTTCGGATGTACGCGCCAGCCCAACAAACAGTGCAATTGTGGACAAAATGACCAGCAAGGGCAGCATTTCGCTGATTGCGGCCGGTGTGTTCAGCAGGGTCAAGTGCAGCAAACGTCCAAAGGACAAATCAACATCGTTAAAGCGGCGCACCTGTTCGATCAGATCGATCAGAATCATCAGGGTCAGGAAAATGGCTCCTATGACCAGAAAACTCTGCAAAAATCGACGGGCGAAGTAACGATCGAGGATCACGAGCGTGCCCTCGTTAAGCTTGTGAAGTGGGGGTTCAGGCCGGAATCGACCACGCATTTAACAATGCGCGACGGCCTATGCCTGCCGTTTGGTTCCACTTCATTCTCCCCCGAGCCCGCCGGTTATTTTTTCGGGACCTTAATGCAATTGCGAGACGGGGAAAACTGCTATCTGGTCAAGTTGGGCAGCGCAGGCTAGGTCTTGGGGAACAGATTTTGAGGAGTTTGCAATGAGCAGTCTTGTACCGATCCATTTTCAGGCCTTCGACGTAGACGCAATGGCGCAGGCCGAAGGGCGCGTCGTTATCATTATTCCGTCGGACGGTAAAATGAGCCCGGCTGCGCGCCGCGCGAACCGGTTGACCAAAGGCGCTGTTGCACGGCTGGTGGAAAGTGAGAAATTTGGGAAGTCCAAATCAGGCGACGTGATCTCTCTGGCTTGGCCCGCGGGTATGGCGGCTGAGGCATTGGACGTTCTGGTTCTGCCGCGCCGCCCCGAACATGACGAAGCGCGTAAAGCCGGTGCCGCCGTGGCCAAACTGGCGGGCAGCAAAGATATATTGGTGATGGCGGGAAATCAGGTGCATGTCGAACATCTTGCGATGGGGATTGCCCTGCGCAGCTACGACTTTGACGCGCATAAAACCAAGGAAAGCGACGGTGCTGGGGCGGTGACCATCGGCCACTCGAAACACGAAGAAGCCAAGGCAGCGTTCGCACCTCTATACGCAATCGCGGATGGTGTACGGATGACGCGGGATCTGACCAACGAGCCTGCGAATGTTCTGACCACCACCGAGTTTGCAGATCGCCTGGCCGAGATGAAAGATCTTGGCCTTGAGGTCGAAGTTCTGGAAGAAGATAAATTGGCAGAGCTTGGTATGCGCACGTTGTTATGCGTCGGGCAGGGCTCGGATAGCCCGTCAAAAGTCGTTGTCATGCACTGGAAAGGCGGAGACAAGGGCGACGCCCCGCTGGCGCTGGTCGGCAAGGGTGTCGTGTTCGATACCGGTGGCATCTCGCTGAAGCCTGCCGGCGGCATGGAAGACATGACCATGGATATGGGCGGTGCGGGTGTTGTGGCCGGCGCTATGCGGGCCCTGGCCAAGCGCAAGGCCAAAGCCAATGTGGTCGGGCTGGTCGGGCTGGTAGAAAACATGCCCTCAGGTAACGCAACACGTCCCGGTGATGTGGTGACGTCAATGAAGGGTGATACGGTCGAGGTTATTAATACCGACGCCGAAGGCCGTTTGGTTCTGTGTGATGTCATGTGGTACGCGCAGGAGCGGTTCGAACCGGTTGGCATGATCGATCTGGCAACACTGACCGGCGCGGTGATCATCGGTCTGGGGCACGAGAATGCCGGTGTGTTTTCGAACAATGATACGTTCTGTGATGCGTTCCTGAAATCCGCCAAGGCAGAAGATGAAGGCGCGTGGCGGATGCCGCTGGGCGCCGGGTATGACAAGCTGTTAAAGTCGCGCATTGCCGACATGAAGAATGTGGGTGGCCGACCGGCGGGATCGATCACGGCTGCGCAGTTCCTCCAACGCTTTGTCAAAGAAGAAACGCCTTGGATTCATCTGGACATTGCGGGTGTCGCCTCGGTCACCACAGAGACGTCTTACGCGCCGAAAGGGGCGACTGGCTGGGGCGTGCGCGCGCTAAGCCGCTTCGTGCAGGACAATTTCGAGACCGCTGAAGAATAATCTGATGGGGGCCGTCTATTTCTATCACCTGACCCGCCAGCCGTTAGAGCGGACCTTGCCAGCCCTGTTGGACAAGGCGCAGCAGGCCGGGTGGCGGATTGCCGTGCGGGGCACCGACCCTGCACGGTTGGATTGGCTGGATGAAAAACTGTGGCTGGGACCCGAAGAGGGATTTCTGCCGCATGGCCGTGCCGGTGGGCCACATGACCAGGCACAACCCATATTGCTGACGACTGAGGCAAAAGCCGCCAATGATCCGGCCTGTGTCATGGCGGTCGACGGCGCAGTTGTTGATCCCAGCGAGGTCGGGGCGCTTGAGCGGGTTTGTATCCTGTTCGACGGCAATGATGACCAGGCTGTTCAGCAGGCGCGGGGTCAGTGGAAAGATCTGACCGATGCGGGATGTTCTGCGCAATACTGGTCCGAGGAGTCGGGGCGGTGGGAAAAGAAGGCCGAGGCATAGCGCTTTGTCTTCGAACGTATTTTCAGGAGAGTGACGGATGGAAATGAAGCCTTTGGGCCGCACTGGGATCATGGTGTCGGATCTGTGCCTTGGAACCATGACGTTTGGCACCCAAACGTCCCAGGCAGACGCGCATCAACAGATGGACATGGCGCTTGAGGCCGGGATCAACTTTGTCGATGCGGCCGAGATGTATCCGGTGAACCCGATCTCGAAAGAAACCGTTGGGCGCACCGAAGAAATCCTTGGCAATTGGAACGCCGCCAATTCGGCGCGCCGGGACAGCTATGTTCTGGCCACCAAACACTCGGGGGCGGGGTTCTCGCATGCCCGGGACGGGGCGCCGATCTCGGGTCAGACGATCCCCGAGGCGATTGAAGGGTCTCTGCGGCGACTGCAGACAGATTGCATCGATTTGTATCAGTTTCACTGGCCCAATCGCGGCAGCTATATGTTTCGACAGAACTGGAGCTATGCGCCAACCGGCCACAATACCGACGAAGTTGTCGACAACATGCAGGAGTGTCTTGAGGCGTTGCAGGCAGAGGTAGACAGGGGGACTATTCGCGCCTTTGGTCTTTCGAACGAAAGCGCCTGGGGCACGGCGCGATGGCTGCGACTGGCAGAGGAAACCGGCGGGCCGCGTGTGGCGTCGGTTCAGAATGAATACTCGCTTCTATGCCGTCTCTATGACACGGATATGGCTGAACTCAGCATGCACGAGGATGTGGGATTGTTGGCGTTTTCCCCGCTCGCCGCCGGGTTTCTGACGGGCAAGTATCAGGACGGAGCGGTGCCCGAAGGCTCTCGAATGTCGCTGGTTCCCGAGATGGGCGGGCGCAAATACGAACGCGTCTTCGGTGCGGTCGCAGCTTATCTTGAGATTGCCGCGCGACATGGTCTGGACCCGACGCATATGGCGCTGGCCTGGTGCCGGTCACGCCCCTTCATGATGTCCGCGATTTTTGGGGCCACGACGGTGAGCCAGTTGGAGCACATTCTGGCAGGGGCTGATCTGGAGTTGTCAAAAGACGTCCTGGCCGAGATCAGTGCCGCCCATAAGGCGCATCCGATGCCCTACTAAGGCAGGGCTCTGCTCCGTCACCTACGGTGATGCCCCCGGGATATTGCTTGGCCAGATGAAGGGGCCCAGTCAGTGATGGGTGGGTTGCGTGTGTTTTTGCCGCAAGTCCCGGGCCGACTGACCGTGCGCTGTGCGAAATGCGCGGGCAAAGCTGGATTGCGATACAAAGCCGGTGGCCATGGCGACATCCATCAGAGGCATATTCGTATCGGTGACCAGACGACGCGCTTCGGCCAGACGAAGTTGCAGATAGTGATCCTGTGGGGTCGTGTTCAGGCGCAGGCGGAATTGCTGTTGCAAGGTGCGGGGGCTGGTGCCCAGGTTTGAGGCGATATCGGACAGCGCCAGCGGATCGTCCAGCGAGGATTCCATCAGCGTGTTCGCGCGGGCGGTCAGCGCTGTATGGCGATGGGGCAGACCCGTGCGGCTTTGCGGTTTCGACGGTTCGGGCGCGCCTTCGTAGAGGAACAACCCCGAGACGCGGGCCGCGAAACCTGCGCCGTGCCGGGCCGCGATAACATGCAACATCATCTCGACGGCGGGAATGGCGCCGCCAGAGGTCAGGCGCCCTTCGGAGACGGTGAACCGGTCGGGGCGCATGTCGACTTCGGGGAAACGGGCGGCGAAATTGTCCAGATCTTCCCAATGGGTTGTGGCGGGGTGCCCGTCCAGCAGACCGGCTTCGGCCAGAAGCCAGGGGCCGCCGTCTATCCCTGCCATGGTGGCTCCGGTGGCCGCGATGCGCCGCAAGCCGGCCAGCAGGCTTGGCGTGGCGTGGCGCGCCAGTTGGAATCCCGCGACCACAATCATCAGATCACAGCTTTGCAACCGCGCCAGCGGAGTGCCCGGAACGCTGAGCGCGCTGGTCAACATCGCTGGTTCCGCCGTAGCGGTCACATAATCCCAATCGAAGGCGGGTCGGTCCGCCAGTCGGTTGGCGGCTCGCATCGGATCGACCGCAGATGCGAAGCTGAGCGTGTTGCATTCATCCAGAACCAGCACCGCCGTTTTCAGGGCGCGATGTTCGGGCTGAAGTATGTTTTTTGCGGATTTCATCAAGTCTGATTCGCATATTGCCAAGTTGTTTGGCTAAGGCTGCGCCAGAGTTGGCACTGACGCAAATCGGAATCCGGGGAGAAGTCTGGGGAAAACCCATGACAAAACCGGGTATAACTTGGGGAAAACGCCATGCCTCTGGAAATGAACCGCGAAGTCTTCATCACATGTGCCGTCACGGGCTCGGGCGGGACGCAGGACCGCAGCCCGCATGTGCCGCGCTCGCCCAAGCAAATCGCTGACAGCGCGATTGCCGCGGCCAAGGCTGGTGCCGCGGTGGTGCATTGCCATGTGCGCGATCCTGAAACCGGCACGCCCTCGCGTGATTTGGCGCTGTATCGCGAAGTCACTGATCGCATTCGGGATGCCGAAGTGGACGCCGTGCTGAACCTGACAGCGGGCATGGGCGGAGATATGGTCTTTGGCGGTGTCGAAAGCCCGTTGCCACTGGCCGAGGCGGGAACCGATCTGGTTGGGGCGACCGAGCGCGTGGCGCATGTGGCCGAATGCCTGCCCGAGATTTGCACGTTGGACTGCGGCACGATGAATTTTGCCGAAGCCGACTATGTGATGACCAACACGCCGGGTGCCTTGCGCGCGATGGGGCAGATGATGACTGATCTGGGCGTGAAGCCCGAGATCGAAGCTTTTGATACGGGCCATCTGTGGTTTGCCAAACAGCTGGTGAAAGAGGGCATTCTGGAGCCAAACGCGCTGGTGCAGCTGTGCATGGGCGTGCCATGGGGCGCGCCGGATGATCTGAACACTTTCATGGCGATGGTGAACAACGTGCCTGACGACTGGACCTTCAGTGCGTTTTCTTTGGGGCGAAATGAGATGGCTTACGTGGCGGCCTCAGTTCTGGCTGGTGGTAACGTGCGGGTTGGTCTGGAAGACAACCTGTGGCTGGAAAAAGGTGTGCTGGCCGAAAACTGGCAGCTTGTGGAACGGGCCGGAAACATCATCGAAAGCATGGGCGCGCGGGTCATTGGGCCGCAAGAGGTGCGAGAGAAATTGGGTTTGACCAAGCGTGCGCCCAAAAACTGAGCGCCTGCGAGGTGCCGAATGGAAAAGCTGACCGGCGACAGCGGTGGCGTAAGGATCTGAACATGCGTTTGATCTCAGCGACGATGCTTTTACTGTGCTTCGCGGTTCAGGCAAGTTGTCAGACCGACAATCAGCCGGATGTCGGTACGTTTGATGCGTCGGACAAACGGGTATGCGAGGCCAAAGGCGGTACCTATGAAATCGCCGGCCGGGCGCGCAGCTATGTCTGCTTACTGCCGCTGCCGGACGCGGGCAAGACCTGCGAAAAGGCATCCGATTGTGCCGGGTTCTGCCTGTCAGACACAAAACAATGCAGCGCGGTCACGCCGCAATTCGGATGTATTTCGCATCTGGATGAAGCCGGGCGCCTGCAGACGATCTGTATCGATTAGAGGACAGTATGACAAATACAGCAGCAATCATTGGTGGTGGCGTGATCGGTGGCGGATGGGCCGCCCGTTTTCTGCTAAACGGCTGGGATGTGCGGGTCTTCGACCCTGATCCTGAGGCGGAGCGTAAGATCTGTGAGGTTCTGGACAACGCGCGCCGGTCTTTGCCGGGGCTCAGCGACGTGCCTTTGCCGCCCGAAGGGACGCTGACCTTTCATGATGACATGGCTGAGGCCGTGTCCGGCGCCAGTTGGATTCAAGAAAGCGTGCCGGAACGTCTGAATCTGAAGCTGAAGGTCTACAAGGGTTTGCAAGAGGCATGTGATCCAGATGCCATCATTGGGTCTTCAACCAGCGGGTTCAAACCGTCCGAATTGCAGGACGAGGCGTTGCGGCCCGAACAGATTGTGGTCACGCATCCGTTCAACCCGGTTTACCTGTTGCCGTTGATCGAGTTGGTGCCGACTGAGGCAAACCCACCCGAGATGATCCAACGGGCAAAAGACCTGCTGACCTCGGTCGGGTTCTTCCCGCTGCACGTGAAGAAGGAAATCGATGCACATATTGCCGACCGGTTCCTCGAGGCTGTCTGGCGTGAGGCCTTGTGGTTGGTCAAAGACGGTGTCGCCACGACCGAAGAGATCGACGAGGCCATCCGCATGGGGTTTGGCATCCGCTGGGCGCAGATGGGCCTTTTCGAGACCTACCGCGTGGCCGGGGGCGAGGCCGGGATGCGGCATTTCATGGCGCAGTTTGGCCCGGCGTTGCAATGGCCCTGGACCAAGCTGATGGATGTGCCCGAGTTCACCGACGATCTGGTCGATATGATCGCCGATCAATCCGATGCGCAATCGGGGATGCATTCGATCCGCGAGCTGGAACGTATCCGGGACAACAATCTTGTCGGCATGATGCGCGCGCTCAAGGCGCAGAATTGGGGCGCGGGCGCGGTGCTGAACCAGCATGACCTGACGCTGAAACCCGGGGTGTTGCCGACGCTGGAGCAAGCTGACCTGAGCCAGCCGATCCTGACGCTGGCGCGCGCCGTGCCACTGGACTGGACGGATTACAACGGCCACATGAATGAGGCGCGGTATCTTGAAGCGTTTGCCGCGGCGACAGACCGGTTCATGGAGATACTGGGCTGTGACGCCGACTATATTGCCTCGGGCGGCAGCTATTTCACTGCGGAAAACCATATCCGCTATGTTGATGAGGTCCGGGCGGGCGCGAAGATCGAGGTGCGGACCCAGATGCTGTTGGGGGCCGGTAAGAAACTGCACGTGTTCCACAGCATGTTTGAAGGTGACAAACTGCTGGCGACCGGTGAAAGCTTCCTGTTGCATGTCAGCCTGGAAACCCGCCGCCCCAGCGCGCCATCGGCAGAGATCGAGGCAGCAATGGCCCGGGTTGCCAAGGCACAAGCTGGATTACCGTATCCCGAAGGGGCCGGGGCCGCGATCCGGAAACCCGCATGAGCGGACGTGTACTGATCACCGCAGGCGCCTCTGGTGTTGGGCGGGCGATGGCCGAGGCTTTTGATGCGGCTGGATGGCAGGTCTGGGTGGCGGATGTGGATCCACAAAGGCTCGCCGATTGCCCCTCTGACTGGATGACGGCAGAGGTTGATGTGTCGGATGAATCCGCGGTTGCCGGAGTGTTTGAAGCGATTGACGCCAAGTGGGGCGGGTTGGATGCGCTATGCGCAAACGCCGGTATAGCGGGGCCGACGGCGTTGGTTGAAGATGTGGACTTAACAGATTGGAAAAATTGCCTTTCTGTCAATCTTGAAGGCGCATTCTTATGTGCGAAGCACGCCACCCCGATGTTGAAGCGACAGGGCCGTGGCGCTGTGTTGATCACGGCGTCGACCGCAGGCCAGTACGGATATCCCAATCGCGCGCCTTATGCAGCAGCGAAATGGGGCATGGTGGGGCTGGGAAAAACCTTGGCAATGGAGCTTGGGCCGCACGGTGTGCGATGCAACGTGATCTGCCCGGGCTCGGTCGAAGGCCCCCGCATGGAAGGTGTTTTGCAGCGTGAAGCCGCCGCCAAGGGCATGACCCGGGATCAGGTATATGCGGGGTATGCCTCGGGTACGTCGATGGGCCGGTTTGTCGAGGCACAGGACATTGCCAATATGGCCGTGTTCCTGGCCTCAGACGCGGCGCGGCTGGTGTCGGGCCAGGTGATCGCGGTGGATGGTCACACGGTCAATCCTGACCCGAAGCTCTAGGCGCCGTCAGCCTTGATTTGGGCCGCGAATCTGGCGGATTGACTGGCGGACAGCTTGCCAATCCTGTGCTTGCTGGCGGTTTCCGGCGGCCTCGCATTCGCGCATCTTTTGCGCAGCTTCCGCCTCGGCCCGGTCACCATGAGCGGTGTACAAGGCACGTGCGTATTGAGCGGTTTGGAGTGCGTCCATTCCTGATATCCTCCGTCTTTTGTTGGATCACCCGAAGGTTCGCGCCGGTTGACGATACCACAGGTTGAACGCTGCTGCATCACTTCGTCTTTGATGGGCCGGAAATCGCCTTCCGCAATGCGCGCAGATGGGCCAGAAAGTCGCGTGCTGTCAGGTCAGCCTCGCGTACAAGCGTGTCGAAATGACGGGTGAAAATCTCGATTCGGTCCCGGTCGCGGAAAGCCATGTAGTGGCTGCCAGCATAGAATACGCACAGCAACGGTCCGAAGATCGTGACCGGAGCGGAGTAAAGTCGTTTTGCATCAAATAGATAGATACGCATGCGCGGGTAAAGCTGCTCGCACAACGCCAGCAGATGGTCGATCTGTTCCAACCGGACATGAAGGGGCAAACCTTCATAATACCCGACAGCATGGGCAAAGCTGTGAATCTCATAGAGCGGCATCGCAATTTCATAGTCCGACTGCGCGCTGCGCATCCATTTAAGTCGGTCTTCAGACGCGCCGATGGCCTGGTCCGCAGTCCGACCCAGATGCGGCGCGTACTCCCATTCCAGCACAGCGCGGGTTTTTAGCATGTCGGGCAGGGTGGCTGGGACATAGCGGATTTTGTAACCCGCAGCCTCCTGATGCCATTCAAAGATGCGCTCATCGACCAGCGCACGGGGCGCTTCTGTCATGCTAAGCGAGCTTGCCAGCAGCTCCGCCGCACTTTCGGGTCGGTTCGACAGGCTCAGCAACCAATCAGCGGACACACCAAGGGCCGAGGCGCAACTGCCCACCACATGGGCATTGGGAAGGCGCGCACCTGCATCCGTCAGTAGTTGCGAGACGGTGGACCGGTCAACGCCGATACCACGCGCCAGCGCGCTTTGACTCATCTGTCGGTCCTCCATGGCCCGGGCCAAGCGGAGACGGAATTGAGTGGCGCGATCTCGTTTGTCGATTTTATCAGGCATGTGATGACAAATATCATGAATGATGAGTTTTGTTAATCATATTCAGAATTCCCCACATGAGGCGCGGTCTGTAACGCTTTTGCAGAACAATAAAAATGGGGTCTGGAATGGAAACGCGACAAAGATCTGTCGTGAAGGCAGTCGTTTGGAATGCGATGGGCCTGGCCGTCATGACGGGTGTTGGCCTGATCGCAACGGGCTCTGCCGCTGTGGGTGGCGCCGTCGCCTTGGTCAATACGGCCATCGGTCTGACGATGTATGTGGTCTACGAACGCATCTGGGCAGGGATTTCGTGGGGTCGCAATGGCTGAACCGACGCGGCCCGACTCCCCCGAATGGGGAACATTTGTTCTGATCGTTGCCTGCTATGCCGCGTGGCTGGCGGCGGTGTTTTTGCTTGCAAGCTGGTCGCTGTGGCTGGCCATTCCAGCGATGGGGCTTGTCGCGGCGCTGCATTCGTCGCTGACGCATGAGGCGTTGCACGGGCACCCGTTCCGCGCCACGTGGTTGAACGAAGCAATGATGGCATTTCCTTTGACACTGTTCATACCTTTCAATCGGTTTCGGGATTTGCATCTGGCACATCATCAGGATGCAAACCTGACAGATCCCTATGATGATCCCGAATCCAACTATTTGGACCCGCAGGTCTGGGGCGGTTTGTCCGGATGGCAAAAGCGGCTGTACACCGCCAACAACACATTGCTGGGCCGTGTAGTGCTGGGCCCGGCAATCGGGCAGGCTGCGTTCCTGCGGGACGAATGGCGCGGCGCTCTACGAGGAGATAAGGCTGTCTTGCTGGCCTGGGCGATGCATTTGCCTGGGGTTGCGGTTGTGCTTTGGATCGTGGCGCAGTCGGCCATGCCGGTCGGGACCTTCATCGCCTCTGCCTATATCGGCTTGGGGCTGGTCAAAATCCGTACCTTCCTGGAACACCGTGCGCACGAAAAATCTCGGGCGCGAACGGTCATTGTCGAGGATCGCGGATTGCTGGCATTTCTTTTTTTGAACAACAATTTACACGTTGTTCATCACATGAATCCGGCAGCGCCGTGGTATCGGTTGCCCGCACTTTATCGGTCTGGGAAAGACCGATATCTGGCCTGTAACGAGGCTTACGTATATCGGTCTTACGGCCAGATTTTCCGAGAGTATTTTTGGCAGGCCAAAGATCCGGTGGCGCATCCGCTCTGGCCAAAGTCCTGATTAAGCGACACAAGGGACGCCATGAGTTTATGGATTCCCGTCGCGATCGCCGCGGCCACGTTTCAAACCGTGCGCTTCATGTTGCAGAAATCGCTAAGCAGCGTGAAGCTATCCGCTGCTGGTGCGACTTTCGCGCGGTTTGCCTATTCGATGCCGTTGGCGATTTTGGGCCTGATCATTGTGGTCTGGACTACCGGGGCAGAGCTGCCGCCGCTAACGGCCCGGTTCTGGATGTTTGTCGTAATCGGAGGCACAGCGCAGATCCTTGCGACAATCTGCGTGGTCACCCTGTTCAAGCAGCGCAACTTTGCGGTCGGGATTACCTTCAAGAAGACCGAAGTGATCCAGACAGCCATTGTCGGGTTCGTTATCCTGGGAGACGGCATTTCCGCCGGTGCGTTTCTGGCGATCCTGATGGGGCTTACGGCTGTTTTGTTGCTGTCCAAGACACCTGGTGGCGACGGTGCATGGTGGCGCCATCTGACCAATCGGGCGTCACAACTGGGTCTTGGGTCCGGCGTGTTGTTTGCGTTCTCAGCTGTCAGCTATCGCGGTGCCTCGCTTGAGCTCGGGGGGATCGAGGCATGGTTCCGCGCCCTGATCACACTGGCAACCGTTGTCACGTTTCAATTCCTGAGCATGTGGCTGTGGCTGATGTGGCGTGACCGGGCCGAATTGCGTGCGGTCTGGGACACCAGACGCACCGGCATCTTCGTCGGGCTGACCAGCCTGGGTGGATCATTCTGCTGGTTCTGGGCGTTCAGCTTGCAGAATGCAGCCTATGTCAAAGCGTTGGGGCAGGTGGAACTGATCCTAAGTCTGCTGGCTTCGACATTGTTCTTTAAGGAAACCATCACCCGGCGAGAGATCGCCGGGATTGCATTGTTGGGGCTGTCGATTTTGGTACTGGTCCTGGCCATCTAGGGTCAGTGGTTCGGTGCCTTAATCTGGTTTAACCCGTGCGACGTTCGTCAAAGCTTAGCGCGATGAAGCTGGGCAGGTGATCACCCATACCCACAACGTCAGGTCCGCGATCGTTCCGGCGGCCACGACCGCGCCCTTTAGGCTCGGGGTCCTTGCGGGGTTCAACT
The DNA here is from genome assembly GCF_947504215.1 of uncultured Ruegeria sp. Classification (GTDB taxonomy): domain Bacteria; phylum Pseudomonadota; class Alphaproteobacteria; order Rhodobacterales; family Rhodobacteraceae; genus Ruegeria. The sequence goes on from NZ_CANNGO010000002.1 coordinate 350,357, forward strand.
TTTTTATCGTCGTTCTTTTTCGGGGCCGGAGCTTTGGATTTCCGCTCGGGCTTTGGCGCCTCGGCTTTAGGCTCCTCGGCCTTGATCGGGTTGTCGAGGCGCGGAATGTCTTTCTGAATCAGCTTCTCAACAGCGGCCAACGCTTTTTCATCGCGAGAGGAGCAAATCGTGATCGCCTTGCCCTCGCGTCCCGCGCGACCGGTTCGGCCGATGCGGTGGACGTAATCCTCGGGGTGGCCGGGGACATCGAAATTGATCACATGGCTGACAGAGGGCACATCCAACCCTCGTGCGGCCACGTCCGAGGCAACCAGCAGGCGCAGGGTTCCATCGCGGAATCCGTCCAGCGTTTTCGTACGTTGGGACTGATCCAGATCACCATGGATGGCTGCGGCATCATATCCGTGTTTTTTCAGTGACTTGGCGCAGATGTCCACGTCGGTCTTACGGTTGCAAAAGATGATCGCGTTGGTGCACTTTTCACCTTCGGCATCAATCAATGCGCGCAATACGTTGCGTTTCTGGCTGGCTTCGCGATCGCGGCGACCGCCTTTGAACATGACCACGCCTTGCTCGATCGTCTCGGAGGCGGTGGCCTGACGGGCAACCTCGACCCGCTTTGGTGCGGACAGGAATGTGTCGGTGATCCGCTCGATCTCCGACGCCATGGTGGCTGAGAAGAACAGGGTCTGCCGGGTGAATGGTGTCAGCGAGAAGATGCGCTCGATATCAGGAATGAAGCCCATGTCGAGCATCCGGTCGGCTTCGTCCACCACCATTATCTGAACGCCAGTCAGCAGCAGCTTGCCGCGTTCAAAATGATCCAGCAGACGGCCCGGAGTGGCGATCAGCACATCGACACCCCGGTCAATCAGTGCGTCTTGTTCCTTGAAACTGACACCGCCGATCAACAGCGCTTTTGTCAGCTTGAGATGTTTGGCGTAAGTATCGAAGTTCTCAGCCACTTGCGCAGCCAGTTCCCGTGTCGGGCACAGCACAAGCGAGCGCGGCATCCGCGCCCGTGCGCGACCGCGGGCCAACAGAGTTATCATTGGCAGCGTGAAACTTGCGGTCTTGCCGGTTCCCGTTTGGGCGATGCCTAAAACATCGCGCCCTTCAAGCGCGGCAGGGATCGCGCCTTCTTGAATTGGAGTTGGGGTTTCGTATCCAGCTTCCTCAATCGCTTTGAGGACCTTCGGGTTCAGGTTTAGTTCGTTAAACTTTGTCATGTATGTCCGGTTCATGCGGACACTTGACCTGGCCCGCGCGTCTGAAATGTGCCGGGCCCGGATGGCCATGCGCCTTGTGCGCTGTTTCGGCTTGAGCGCGGACATAACAAAAACGTGGGTCAGGGTCAAACAAAGACCTGTGGATCAGCGGGTTGTGGTGCCTGTCCCCGAATTTTTGCAACAATTCAGCTACTTCCGGGAAAGTGTTTCGCAACTTTTTCATCCAGACTCAGTGGCCGGTGCTTGATCATGCCATGCGCTTCCAGTCTGGCACGTACATCAGGGTCTGCGCCGCTCATTTCAGTGTAGAATGCGCGAAGGCCATCGGGCCCTTGTTCAGCCTCGATCCAGCTGAGCAATTCGTTCTTGTTCAACCCGCCTTGATCGCGCGGAACATTCGGGGACATACCGGGTTGATACGAACCGCGATCCATTCGAAACTTGTAGTGTGCAATCCAATGTTCCCAGTCCGACGCATGGCGGTGGCAGAGTTCGATTTGTGGTACTTCAAACTTACAAGGCAGCAGCTTCTTGTTCTGAAACAGGTTGTGGATACGAAAGTTTAGGTTCTCCATGCCGGATCGCACGAACAGCTTGCCCTGCACATGGCTTAAGAAGCCGCCCAGAACAAAAGCGCCGTAATTCGGATAGATTTCCTCGACGATGGCCTCTCGGTCAGCTGAGTTCGGGATATGTGCCTTGTACAAGTCTTCGCTGCCACCGATTGCTTCGATAGGTCGAACGCGCACGGCCGGTTTGTCCGCAGGAACTGAACTCAGAAGGTCTGTAATTGGCTCTGGCGACCAAAGGAATTCGTCAACATCGATGTGGGCCAGCCAATCCAGCTTGGTATAACGATAGGCGAATGTCGCATGAACAGTCTGGCGGATCTGGTGCTTTTCGGGGCGATTGCGCCGCCGTTCCTGCCAGAATGCGTCGTCACAGTTCCGAACCCGGATCTTAGGATGACAGGACAATGCCTCAAACGCGTCCGGGTTAGGTTCATCCATGTAGATGTACAAAAAATCCGCGCCCAGATCGAGGTGATGGGCGGCAAAACCAAGAATAGTGTCCGTTGGCCCCCGGACCATTGAAACGATCCCCCAGGTGATCATGCGCGGGCTTGCCGGGACAGGCGTGTGTCGCGCATCAGCTTTAACCTGCGAAAAACGCTGCCGGGGTCTTTGTTCAATTCGGTCATCAGGTGATCGACCAGCGGTGCGATGGTGGTATCCTGCAATGCTTTGGTCCAGATGGGCGCGATGAGATTGACGTCCAATCCGCCTTTTTCAAGGGAAAAAGATTTCATTTCGTAGGGCAGCGACGCCTCGCTTTTGCCGCGCATCCTGTGCGGCGTATCGGGGGCCACACCGGAAAACAACCGCTCGAATTCATAGAGCTTCATCATGCCGAATAGCATACGCAGGGCCTGACCGACCTCACGCTGCGTCGATGTTTGCCCGTGGATGGCAAAGGTTTGAACCGACGAGACCAACCAGCGCAGATTTAACGCAGATATCAGGTGACCGGGGTGTTCGCCCCATAGACGGCAGAAAAGCGCGGGGGCGTGGCGAGGGTATGAGCGTTTCCGCAGGTTTGACACCAGTTGTGCGTTCAGAAAGGCAAGCTCGGAATTGCCGACAAATTCCGTGGCGATTTTTGCGCGCTTGCGGTTCCATGAGGTTCTTAGATTTGGTTCAGGCAGAACTGTGGCACTTTCGGGCACGATCTGCTGGACCATCGAGGCAAGGTCTGCGTCCAATGGTGGCAGCGTTTCCAAACCAAACTCAAATGGGCTGCGCCGGTTTTCATAGCTGTCCAGCATGTCGGGCAGGCCGCCCGGGAAAGTCAGATCGTCTTCGCTCATGAGCGCAGAATTGCACAGCCAGACTCGACTGCGCAATCAGCCAGTTGCGTCACGTCATCATCTCTTTCGTCGCCGTCAGGGTAAGCTCCGGATAGTCGCGAACAACGCGGTCAATGTCCCATTGCAAACGAGTCAGATAGACGATGTCGCCGTCATGGTCATGTGCGATATGTTGCTTGTTGGCGTTGACGAATTTCTCAACCTCGGCTTTGTCACCGCTGACCCAGCGGGCCGAGGTGAATTGTGACACTTCAAAACGCACCGGCAGGCCGTATTCCATCTCGATCCGGCTGGCCAGAACCTCGAATTGCAGCGCGCCGACCACGCCGACGATAAAGCCCGAGCCAATCGATGGTTTGAACACCTTGGCGGCACCTTCTTCGGCGAACTGCATCAGGGCCTTCTCTAGGTGTTTGGCCTTCATCGGGTCACCCGGGCGCACGGTTTGCAGCAGTTCCGGCGCAAACGACGGAATGCCCTTGACCCGGATCGCCTCACCTTCGGTCAGCGTGTCACCGATGCGCAACTGGCCGTGGTTGGGAATGCCGATGATGTCACCAGCCCAAGCCTCTTCCGCAAGCTCGCGATCCGAAGCGAGGAACAGCACCGGGTTCGAGATTGCCATCGGTTTTTTCGTGCGGACATGTGTCAACTTCATGCCGCGCTTGAAATGTCCCGAGGCCATGCGCACAAAGGCCACCCGGTCGCGGTGCTTGGGGTCCATATTGGCCTGTACTTTGAAGACAAAGCCTGCGACCTTCTTTTCCTCGGGCGAGATCTGCCGGGGTTCGGCGGACTGAATCTGCGGTTGCGGACCGTATGAGCCTATGCCTTCCATCAGCTCCTTAACCCCAAACGAGTTAATGGCCGAGCCGAACCAAATCGGAGTCATATGCCCCTCAAGCACTGCCTGCGGGTCCATGGCGGGCAGTAGCTCGCGTGCCATCTCAACTTCTTCCAGGAACTTTTCCAACAGGTGCTCGGGCACGTGTTCGGCCAGTTTCGGGTCGTCCAACCCGTTGATCTCGATGCTTTCGGCCACCTTGTTACGGTCGGCACGGTCCATCAGTTCCAGCCGGTCGCGCAGCATGTCATAGCAGCCGATGAAATCCCGACCTACACCAATCGGCCATGCGGCGGGCGTGACGTCGATGGCCAGCATTTCCTGAATTTCGTCGATAATCTCGAACGTATCGCGGCTTTCGCGGTCCATCTTGTTACAGAAGGTCAGGATCGGCAGATCGCGCAGGCGGCAAACTTCAAACAGCTTCTGCGTCTGGCTTTCTACACCTTTCGCGCCGTCAATCACCATCACCGCCGCATCCACGGCGGTCAGCGTGCGATAGGTGTCTTCCGAAAAGTCCGAGTGTCCGGGTGTATCCACCAGATTGAACCGGAAGGTGTCATAGTCAAACGACATGGCCGAGGCCGAGACCGAGATCCCCCGATCCTTCTCCATCTGCATGAAGTCCGATCGTGTGCGGCGCGCCTCACCCTTGGCACGCACCTGGCCCGCCATCTGGATCGCGCCCCCATATAGCAGGAACTTTTCAGTCAGGGTCGTCTTGCCCGCATCCGGATGCGAAATGATGGCGAATGTCCGACGCCGGGCGATCTCGGGCGGCAATACAGGTTGGTTCGTGGCGGTATCAAGCATGAGCGCGCGTATAGGCGGGGAAACCTGCCGAGGCAAGACAAAGGGGGTGTTCCGAATCGGATCGCCATGGCAAAAAGAACATATAGTGAACAAAAAGTGGAGTGGAGCAATGAATTTGAAAGAAATCGCGCAGGAACTTGTGGCCGGATGCCGAGAAAACCGGACAACCGAGAATCTGGGCAAGATCTATGCAGCAGATGCTGTTTCGGTCGAGGCTGTGGATGATCAGGGTATGGGGCGGGAAGCCCATGGCCTGGATGCGATCCGGGGCAAACATGCTTGGTGGGACAATGCCACCGAGGTCAGCGACTTCAGCGCCAGCGATCCAATGATACACGGCGATGACCGCTTTGCCGTGATTTTTAAGGTTCAGGGCAAATTCAAAGAAACCGGTGAGAGCTTTGATATGAACGAAGTCGCCATCTACCACGTCGCTGATGGCAAGATCGTACGGGAAGAGTTCTTCTACTAAGCGTTGATCGTGCTTGAAAAATCCGTTTCTAGCCTTCCTTGCCGGACCGGTGCTAGATGTTTGGCAAGAATTGGTTGGGAGGGTTAGAATGGATCTTGGAATTCACGGAAAACGCGCACTGGTGTGCGCCAGCAGCAAAGGGCTTGGTCTGGGCTGTGCCGAGGCTCTGGCGGGCGCTGGCGTAAACTTGGTGATGAACGCGCGCGGGGCTGAGGCGCTGGTAGCCGAGGCCGCGCGCATTCGTGCGGATCATGGTGTTTCGGTCGAAACCGTTGCCTGTGATGTGACCAGTCCTGAGGGACAGGCGCAGGTGATCGAAGCCGCGCAAGGGGTGGATATTATGGTGACCAATGCGGGTGGGCCGCCCCCCGGCTTGTGGTCGGATTGGGATCGGGACGATTTCATCAAGGCGCTGGATGCCAACATGCTGACGCCGATTGCCTTCATGAAAGCCCTGTTGCCGGGCATGATGGACAAAGGCTGGGGCAGGGTGGTCAACATCACCTCGCAATCCGTGCGCGCGCCGATTGCGGTTCTGGGGCTGTCGAATGCCGCGCGGACAGGGCTGACCGGGTATGTGGCCGGAACAGCGCGGCAAGTTGCGCCGCATGGTGTGACGATCAACAATCTGTTGCCTGGAATTCACGCCACAGACCGGGCGAATTCGCTGGATGGCGGGGTTGCGGCGCAAAAGGGCATCTCGATGGATGAGGCGCGCGCCGAACGTGCCGCAACGATCCCCGCGCGCAGGTATGGGACACGGCAGGAGTTTGGTGCGACCTGCGCCTTCCTGTGTTCGCAGCACGCAGGTTTTGTTGTCGGGCAGAACATCCTGCTGGATGGCGGCGCAACCAATTTGACGATGTAACAATGGCACAGGGTTTTTCACTGAAGGATCAGTTGTTTAACGCCGAAAAGACTCGCTACCTTGCGGGCCTGTTCGCCGATGCCGACCCGTCCTTTGATGCAGGCGCGTTCGAGGCGCGGGTTATGTCCCGGCTTCTAGAGCTTGAATTGAAGGAGCGTATGGCGTGGATCGCCAAGTGTTTGCAGCACGCCGTTCCCGGCGATTTGCCAGATGTCGCGCCCGTCATCCTTAATGCCCTGCCACCGCCATTGGATCCCGACAAAACGGATGATGATTTTGGCGATTTCATCTTTGCGCCCCTGGGGGATTGGGTGGTTTCGGTGGGGTTGGATCATCCCGAACTGGCGTTGGATGTGATCGAAGAACTGACACAGCGATTTTCAATGGAGTGGGCCATTCGTCCGTTCCTCAACCGACATCCCGATCAGGTTATGGAACGCATGGATCGGTGGTGCGGGCATGACAGTTACCATGTGCGCCGTCTTGTCAGCGAAGGCACGCGGCCGCGTTTACCCTGGGGGCAGGCGATCGGGCTTGGCCTGAACGATCCGCTGCCATTGCTGGACCGGTTGCATGGGGACAAGACGCGCTATGTCACGCGGTCGGTCGCGAACCATCTAAACGATATCACCAAGAAAGACCCAGAACTTGTTCTGAACCAGTTACAAACCTGGCAGAAACAGGATCTGCAGCACCGGGATGAGTTGGACTGGATGACCGCGCATACGCTGCGGGGATTGGTGAAATCCGGGCACCCGCAGGCAATGAAAATGCTGGGCTATGACCCGGATGCTGAGGTTGCGGTGGACGTTCAGGTGAATGGCGCGCCCCGGATAGGTGACGCGCTTGAGTTCTCAGTCGATTTGACCGGAGCCTCGGGGCAGCCGGTGCTGGTTGACTATATCATTCACTTTCAACGCCCCGGCGGGAAAACAACTGCAAAGGTGCATAAGCTGAAGCAGGCGGTTTTGAAGGACGGGCAACTCTCGCTGACCAAGCGCCACAAGCTGAAGGCAGACGCTACCACATTCAAACTGGTGCCCGGCGCGCACAGGTTAGAGGTTCAGGTGAATGGCAAAGTTTGTGCGGGTGTAGATTTCGAACTGCTGGGGTAAGCCATGCCTGGCCCCCTCACGCTTTTGTCAAAACAGGTCCTAGCGGATTGCGCAGCACCTATACCTGCATTAGCTGAGAGGTATTCGAGAACAAAGGAGCACCGCGATGAAGCATGAATCCGTACAGAACTATTATGGTGAAGTGCTGCAAGGCAGTGCCGATCTGCAAACCAATGCCTGCTGCACACCGGATGACATGCCGGTTCACCTTAAGGGTATTCTGTCGCAAATTCATGATGATGTGCTGACCCGTTACTATGGCTGCGGGTTGATCGCGCCGCTTGATCTTGAAGGGATGCACATCCTTGATCTGGGATGCGGCGCAGGACGGGACGTCTATGCTCTGTCCGCGATGGTGGGCGAAAACGGTCGCGTTGTTGGCGTCGACATGACCCCCGAACAGCTGGACGTGGCGCGCGCGCATCAAGACTATCACGCGCAGACCTTTGGTCATGCGAGCAGCAACGTGGAATTTCATCACGGCTTTATCGAAAAGCTGGAGGAACTGGACCTCGCGCCCGGTTCCTTTGACATCATCGTGTCAAACTGCGTGATCAATCTGGCCACCGATAAAGAGGCTGTTCTGAGAGGAGCGCACCGCCTGCTAAAAGACGGTGGCGAGATGTATTTCTCGGATGTGTATGCCGATCGCCGCGTGCCAAAAGCGATGGCCGAAGATGAGGTGCTGTATGGTGAGTGTCTATCCGGCGCACTGTATTGGAACGACTTTCTGTCCATGTCGCGTGCTGCTGGCTTTGGCGACCCACGCCGGGTGACGCATCGCCCGCTGACCATCGAAAACCCCGCGCTGGAACAGCGCGTGGCCCCGTTGAACTTCCTGTCAGCCACGTATCGTCTGTTCAAACTGCCCGAACTGGAACCGGCCTGTGAAGATTTTGGTCAAGCCGTCATCTACAAGGGCACGGTGCCACACGCACCGCATGAGTTTGCGCTGGATGACCATCACATAATCGAGGCCGGCAAGGTCTTTCCGGTTTGCGGTAATACTTGGATGATGCTGAACGACACTCGCTTTGCACGGCATTTTGAGTTCATTGGGGATTTCTCGACCCATTATGGCATTTTCGAAGGCTGCGGCGGAGAAAGCCCGTTTGAAGCCAACGGCGAGGTTGCTTCCGGCGGCTGTTGCTGAGGTTGTTGGACCTAATAAGGAGCGATCTGGAAGCTTTCAGTAAACCTGTCGAACTAGGTTGGCAGTTCTTTTGACATAGTGTCCGCTTTGCGGTGTGGTTTCAACTGATCGCCGCAACACAGGTTTCAAATTTCTCTGCTGGTGTTTGGTATTGCAAGGTTTTTCGAGGC
>NZ_CANNGO010000003.1 GCF_947504215.1 uncultured Ruegeria sp.
GCCGCGACGCCATGAAAAAACCCGTCGCAGTCGCAGGCGTCAACGCAAACGACATGACACCTCAAATACAAGCGTAGGCGCGTGAAACCTCTGCGTACAATTCTCGGAACTGAAACCGGTTCCGACAAGATCATCGCCCTTGCTGAGGGCGATGATCCACGCGTTGTTGAAGGTGCTCTGAAGGCGCGCGCTGAAGACATTGCCCAGATTATCCTTGTTGGAGATCGGGCAAAGGTCATTGCTTTGCTAGAAGAACAGGGCGGGACGGATGTCGATGGAATAGACATTCATGATCCCAACGATTCTCCGCATTGGGGGGCATTTGCGGTGTCTCTTTATGAGTTGCGCAAACACAAAGGCATGACGCCTGAACAAGCGCAGCAACAAGTCCGCAATCGTCTGAACTATGCCGCGATGTTGGTGCATGAAGGTTTCGCAGACGGAACGGTTGGCGGAGCGGTTGAAACAACATCAGCCACTGTCCGGGCCGCGCTTCAAATCATTGGCAAAGCGCCTGACGCCGCGATGGTCTCCAGCTTTTTCCTGATGCTCTATTGCCGCGACCATCATACCGTTCGGGGCGCGCATATCTTTGCCGATTGCGGCCTCGTCGTGGATCCGAATGAACAGGAACTGGCAGAGATCGCGCAAGCATCAGCCAAGTCTTATCAGACCTTGACCCACGAAACGCCCAGGGTTGCGATGCTGTCGTTTTCGACCAGAGGCAGTGCAAATCACCCCAAGGCCTCAAAGGTCATCGAGGCAACACAGATTGCGAAATCTGCAAATCCCGACCTTTTGATTGATGGTGAATTGCAGTTCGACGCCGCCTTCGTTCCAGAAGTGGCGGCGAAAAAGGCAAAGGATTCTCCACTGCGCGGAGAAGCAAATGTCTTTATCTTCCCAAACCTCGATGCGGGCAATCTAGGCTACAAAATCGCCCAACGGATCGGTGGTGCCGAAGCAATCGGACCAATCCTGCAGGGTCTGGCAAAACCCGCAAACGACCTGTCGCGTGGATGCTCGGCCGAGGATGTATTGCATATGATTGCCGTGACTGCCGTGCAGGCACATCACTCAAAAGCACAGGACGCATCCGATTAAAGCCAGCTAGCAATAAAGGTTTTGTTCTGACCGAAATACTGGAAGGATCGAACCAACAGCCAAAGGGACGTACATGAACCAGCCAGTTATCGACACATCGCCGAAGGTTTCGGACGAGGTCCGAAAAACCACCTGTTACATGTGCGCCTGTCGATGCGGCATCAACGTACATATGAAAGACGGCAAGGTTGCCTATATCGAAGGCAACCGCGACCACCCGGTCAACAAGGGCGTCTTGTGTGCCAAGGGCAGCGCCGGGATCATGCAAGTCAACGCGCCTTCGCGCCTGCGCAAACCATTGCGCCGGGTCGGGCCACGCGGATCGGGTGAATTTCGCGAGATCGAATGGGACGAAGCGATCAGCACTGCGGTAGGCTGGTTGAACGAGCTGCACGAGACTGCACCGCAAAAACTGGCGTTTTTCACCGGGCGGGATCAGAGCCAAAGCTTCACTTCGTTCTGGGCGCAGAACTTCGGAACGCCAAACTACGCGGCGCATGGCGGGTTCTGTTCCGTCAACATGGCTGCCGGCGGCATCTACACGATGGGCGGCGCGTTCTGGGAGTTCGGTCAACCCGACTGGGACCATACAAAGCTGTTCATGCTGTTTGGCGTGGCAGAGGACCATGACAGCAATCCGATCAAAATGGGCATCGGCAAGATCAAGGCGCGTGGCGCGCGGGTGATCGGGGTCAACCCGATACGGTCCGGGTATAATGCTGTGGCCGATGACTGGGTCGGCATCACGCCCGGCACCGATGGCTTGTTCATCCTGTCCCTGATCCATGTGCTGATGAAGGCAGGCAAGATCGATCTGGACTATCTCGGCCGCTACACCAACGCGCCGATTCTTGTGAATGCTGCGGACGGCCCGGAAAAAGGTCTGTTTCTGCGCGATAACGACGGCAAGCCACTAGTGATTGACCGCAACACCGGCAAACCCACTGCATTTGACAAACCCGGTGTTCGCCCGGATTTGTCAGCTACTTACGAAAAAGATGGTGTTACCCATCGTCCCGTCTTTCACCTAATGGCGGACAAGTACCTCTCGGATGAACACGCGCCCGAGGCCGTGGCCGAACGGTGCGGTATCCCAGCCAAACGCATTCGCGCGATTGCCGCTGAAATCGCCCGTGTGGCCTTTGACGAGGCCATTGAGCTGGATCAGGAGTGGACTGATTTCCGCGGTGAAACCCACGCAAAAATGATCGGTCGCCCTGTCAGCTTTCATGCGATGCGCGGAATTTCAGCCCACGCCAATGGATTTCAGACCTGTCGCGCGCTGCATGTGCTTCAAATCTTGTTGGGAACGGTCGAGGTTCCGGGCGGCTTCCGCTTCAAACCGCCCTATCCCAAACCAGTTGAGGCGCACCCGACACCTCATGGTGATCGCCGCCCTGGGCGCCCGCTGAATGGCCCGCATCTGGGCTTCCCACGTGGCCCCGACGATCTGTTGCTGGATGATGACGGACAGCCGCTGCGCATCGACAAGGCCTTTACCTGGGAAAACCCGATGTCGGCCCATGGGTTGATGCACATGGTGATTTCCAACGCCGCGGCAGGCGATCCGTACAAGATCGATACGCTGTTCATGTACATGGCCAACATGTCCTGGAATTCCTCGATGAACACCAAGGGCGTGATGGAGATGCTGACCGCCCGCAACGAAGACGGCAGATACGTCATACCAAACATCATCTATTCAGATGCGTATTCGTCAGAAATGGTGGCCTATGCCGACCTGATCCTGCCTGACACGACGTATCTTGAACGACACGATTGTATTTCGCTACTGGATCGTCCGATCTGCGAGGCCGACGCAGCTGCCGACGCCATCCGTTGGCCGGTGATCGAACCCGATCGTGACGTGCGAGGATTCCAATCCGTGCTGATTGAACTGGCCAACCGCATGAGTCTGCCCGGCTTTACCAATGAGGACGGTAGTCCAAAATGGAAAGACTACGCAGACTATATCGTTAATCACGAACGTCGACCGGGTATCGGACCACTGGCCGGGTTCCGTGGCCCGGACGGTGACAAAGAAGGCCGTGGCGAAGTCAATGCCGACCAGTTGAACCGCTATATCGAGAATGGCGGTTTCTATGTCGCGCATATTCCGGAAGGGGCTGACTATTACAAACCCTGGAACACGGCCTATCAGGACTGGGCCGTGGGTATGGGCATCTATGACAGCCCGCAGCCCTACCTGTTTCAGCTTTATTCCGAACCCATGCGCAAGTTCCAGCTGGCCGCCGAGGGCCATGGCGACCGGCAACCGCCGGATCACCTGCGTCAGCGTATCCAAGACACGATGGATCCGCTACCTATCTGGTACGAAACAGACCAGCAGGGCAACGAAGGTTACAGTATCAACGCGCTGACCCAACGCCCCATGGCGATGTATCACAGTTGGGGCACACAGAATGCCTGGCTGCGGCAGTTGCACGGGCGCAACCCGCTTTACGTACCAACGAAACTCATGCGGGAACACGGGCTGCAGGATGGCGATTGGGCCAAAGTCAGCTCTCCGCACGGAGAGATCACTGTTCCGGTCATGGAAATGGCGGCGCTGAATGACAATACGGTCTGGACGTGGAACGCCATCGGTAAGCGCAAGGGTGCTTGGGCGCTGCAAGACGACGCGCCCGAGGCGACCAAAGGGTTCCTGCTGAACCATCTGATCCACGAGTTGATGCCGCCCAAAGGCGACGGGATGCGGTGGGCCAATTCGGATCCGATCACCGGTCAGGCCGCGTGGTTCGACCTAAAGGTCAAGATCGAGAAATCAGAACCCCCGGGCGATGCTGAAAGCCAACCAGAGTTTGATCCAATTAAATCACCGGTGGGAACCGGCCCCAAAGACCTTGCGTGGAAGGTAGGCAAATGACCCAACTCCCCCAATCCACGGACCGCAAGATGGGTTTGGTCATCGACCTTGATACCTGTGTGGGCTGCCATGCCTGCGTTATCTCATGCAAAGGCTGGAACACCGAAAACTATGGCGCGCCTTTGTCCGATCAGGACGCCTATGGCGCTGACCCCTCGGGTACCTTCCTGAACCGAGTGCATTCTTATGAAGTCCAGCCAGCCGAGGGCCACGCCCAATTGGTTCACTTCCCCAAATCCTGCCTGCATTGCGAAGATGCGCCCTGCGTTACTGTTTGCCCCACCGGGGCCAGTTATAAACGTGTCGAGGATGGCATCGTTCTGGTCAATGAAAGCGACTGCATCGGGTGTGGCCTGTGTGCCTGGTCCTGCCCCTACGGAGCCCGCGAACTGGATATGGCCGAGGGTGTGATGAAGAAATGCACGCTTTGCGTCGATCGCATCTACAACGAAAACCTGCCCGAAGTGGACCGGGTTCCATCCTGTGTTCGCACCTGCCCGGCAGGCGCACGCCATTTTGGCGATCTGGGCGATCCCGACAGCGATGTCAGCAAACTGGTCGCGGAACGTGAAGGCATGGATCTGATGCCAGAGATGGGCACGAAGCCGGTCAACAAATACCTGCCGCCGCGCCCCAAAGACACTGTTGAAGATCAGATCGATATTCTGGCACCACTGCTGGCCCCTGTTGCGGAAGAACCAAAGGGCTTCATGGGATGGCTCGACAAAGCCCTCGATAAAGTCCCCGGGGGAGCGAACTGATGCACCCGGCACCTTCTGTCATCATCTTCACCACCTTCTCTGGTCTGGGCTTCGGGCTACTGTATTTCCTTGGGTTCGGTGTCCCGGACGTCTCAGGCGTCACGGCATTTGTGTTCTTCGCGATCGCCTTTGGTCTGGCTGTCGGCGGCCTGCTGGCGTCGACCTTTCACCTCGGCCATCCCGAACGGGCGTGGAAAGCGTTCAGCCAATGGAAATCAAGCTGGCTAAGCCGCGAGGGTATCTGCGCCGTGGCCGCCCTGCTGGTCATGGGGCTCTATGCCATTGGCGTGATATTCCTAGGACAGCGCTGGGTTTTTCTCGGACTTCTCGGCTCGATCCTCAGCCTCGCAACGGTCTTTACGACCTCGATGATCTATGCCCAGCTCAAAACCATCCCGCGCTGGAACATGTGGGCGACACCCGCCATGTTCATCACCTTCAGCATCGCGGGCGGGTCCTTGCTGGCGGGTGCAGAAAGCCTTGCGCCCAAGCTGATGGCTGTGGCCGGGGTCGTGCAACTGATCTATTGGGCGATGGGGGACAAAGCGTTTCAGCGGGCGGGCACCGACCTGGGTTCGGCAACGGGTCTTGGTGATCGCGGCTCTGTCCGCGCCTTTGAACCGCCCCATACCGGCACAAACTACCTTCTGCGCGAATTCGTTCATATCGTCGGGCGCAAACACGCCCAAAAACTGCGCATCATATCGTTCGCTCTCGCCTTTGTTCTGCCCATCCTGCTGATCATCGCTCCGGTAGACGGCATCGTGATCAAACACCTTTTCGCACTGTTTGCCGTCCTCTCTCACATCGCTGGAGTCGTCGTCTCCAGGTGGCTTTTCTTTGCACAAGCCGAACATGTTGTCGGGCTGTATTACGGAAAACGGTGATAATTTTGAAAAGAGCCTCAAAACAGAGGCTCTTTTTTTTCAATTATGTCACAAATCTAGTCGCTGGCCCGTCCTGTTTCTGTTCAACTCATAAACAGGAGATTTCAATGTCCGCACGCATCAATCATTTTTCCGTTGCGCCAACCTTGATGCAGCCCATGCTCGACATGGAGGAGCGTCTCAGAGCATCGGGGTTGGAACACAGTTTGATCGAACTTGTGAAGCTTCGTGTGTCACAGATCAACGGCTGCGCCTATTGCATCCACATGCACACCCATGACGCCCGCGCAAATGGCGAGAGCGAGGACCGGCTGCACTTGCTGAACGCGTGGCACGAATCGTCGTTATATTCCGGACGCGAACGCGCCGCGCTATCTTGGGCTGAAAGCCTTACCAGGATTGAATCCAGCCGAGCTGCCGAAGCGACGTATCAGACAATGGCGGCACAGTTTTCCGAGGAGGATCAAGTGGCGCTGACATTGGTTATCACAACCATCAACGCCTGGAACCGCATCGCAATTGGCTTCGCGATACCACACCCCACGTCCAGCAAGGCATCAGCGGCGTGACCCGCAACGAAGAAGTCCCCGTCGATAAGGTTTTCGTCGTTCTGCAGCCGCGCTTGTTCGCGGTTGCATATCGCATGCTCGGAACTGTCAGCGATGCTGAGGATATCGTGCAGGATGCCTATCTGCGCTGGCGGCGTGTCGATCCCGAAACTGTGCGTGACACGACGGGGTACCTTATCCGTATCGTTACGCGGCTCTGTCTCGACCACTTGCGCGCGTCAAAGGCTGTTCGCGAAACTTATCCCGGTGAATGGCTGCCAGAACCTCTGGTAACCGAGGATCCAACAGAACGGCTGGATCGGGACGTGTCGATCGCACTGTTGATGGCGCTGGAAAGGCTGTCCCCGCTGGAACGCGCGGCTTTTCTTCTGCATGACGTCTTCGACCAATCCTATGACGAACTGGCCGAAACGCTAAAGCGCAGCCAAAGCTCATGCCGGCAATTGGTCAGCCGTGCAAGAAAACATGTCGACCAGGCCAAACCGCGAACCAAGATCGCACGCGAACATGGTGAAAACCTTGCCACCGCTTTCTTCAGAGCAGCCAAAAGCGGGGATACCAACGGTCTGGCAGAAGTGCTGGCGCAGGATGTCCAATTACATTCCGACGGTGGCGGCAAGGTTATCGCGACGCTGAATCCGATCTATGGACAAGATAAGGTCATTCGATTTTTTGCCGGGCTGGCGCGGAAGCCATCTGCTCAACAAAGGGTCGACTGGGTCACGTGTAGACTGAACGGGCAACCTTCGATCATTAGTCGCGACCCGAAAGGCTTCGTACAGGCGATTTCCCTCAACGTCGAAGCAGACCAGATCACAGCTATCTATATGGTGCGCAACCCCGACAAGACCCGGCACCTTGAAGCACTTCTGACCTAACAGGGCCTGCACGACGCACAGGCCCAGAGGTTTGACGTTAAAGTAACCCTGCGTGCGTCATCGCCGCGTCGATGGCGACCTTGGTGCTGTCTTCCAGCGTGGTCAGTGGCGAGCGCACCTCTTCGCTACAACGCCCAAGCTTGCTCAGCGCGTATTTTGCGCCCACAAGCCCGGGTTCGATAAAGATCGCCTCGTGCAGCGGCATCAGTCGGTCCTGATACTTCAATGCGGTCGCATAATCGCCGGCCAGTGTTGCCTGCTGGAACTCTGCGCAAAGTTTTGGTGCGACGTTTGCCGTGACCGAGATGCACCCAACCCCACCATGGGCATTGAAGCCAAGCGCCGTCGCGTCTTCGCCAGACAACTGACAAAAATTGGGACCACACGTCGCGCGTTGCTGGCTGACACGGGCCAGATCACCGGTCGCGTCTTTGACGCCGATGATGCGCGGCAGCTTAGCCAGCTCACCCATCGTCTCAGGCGACATATCGATGATAGAACGGCCGGGAATATTGTAGATGATAATCGGAATGTCCGCGCATTCGTGCAGGGTCGTGAAATGCGCCAACAACCCGCGCTGGGTCGGCTTGTTGTAATATGGCGTCACGACCAAAGCCGCAGCGGCACCAACAGTCTTGGCGAACTGGACAAACCTGGTGGCTTCGACCGTGTTGTTTGATCCTGCCCCGGCGATGACCGGAACGCGTCCAGCGGCGGCTTTGACAACCTCTTCGACCACCGTCTCATGCTCTTCATGGCTAAGCGTTGGGCTTTCCCCAGTGGTGCCGACAGGAACCAGCCCAGTGGAGCCTTCCTGGATTTGCCACTCAACCAAGTGTTTGAGCGTATCCAAGTCCAACTCGCCGTTGCGGAACGGGGTGACGAGAGCTGGCATCGAGCCTTTGAACATGAAACGCTCCTTCGGGTGCAGTTTGCAATTTTCGCACTCCGGTCCATCACGATTTTAGCTTTGTGAGTTGATCCCGGCGGCGCAAGGTTTATCCTCACAGGCTCTATCCTCGGTTGGTTGGGAAATGCAAGGGATGACACGCGTTATAGCCCTGTTGATAGCAGGGATTATGTTTTTGGCGCTGCAGCCGGTCTCGGCACTGGCGAATACGGCAGGAGACTTGCGGGCCGGTCTGCATGAAATGCGCAAAGGCGACTGGAACGAAGCGCTACGGGTTTCGGGGGCACGTGGATCTGTGTCGCGAGACATCATCGTTTGGCACTGGTTGCGCGAAGGATTCGGCAGCTCGGGCGATGTTCTCGTGTTTCTCGAGCGCCGCCCGGATTGGCCGGGCCTCGCCTGGCTGCGCCGCGAAAGCGAGCCATCATTTACAGGCGCAGATCCCAATCGGGCGCTTAAGTTCTATGCCGAGGTTCCGCCGCAAACTGCAGAAGGCGCGTTGAACTATGCCGTCGCGTTGATGGCCAAGGGTCGGCAAGGTGACGCCGAGGCAGATATCGTGACCGCATGGCGCACGATGCCCATGGGTTCTGGGCTGCAAAAAGACTATCTGGAGAATTTCGGCAAGCTGCTCAAGCCCCATCATGCGGCGCGGCTGGACCGACTGCTGTGGGACGGCCATCTTATCAGCGCCGACCGGATGCTACCCCTGGTCAGCGATGATGATCGCAAGCTGGCCGAGGCGCGTATCGCCCTGCAAAAACGCCAGCCGGGTGTGGATGGCAAGGTCGCGGCGGTTCCAAAATCTCTGACCGGGTCCGCAGGCCTTGCGTTTGACCGGTTTGTATGGCGCGACCGCAAAGAACTTGACGACAGCGCAATTGACCTGATGCTGGCCCGTTCCACTGACCCAGACGCATTGGGCGAGCCGGACAAATGGGCGGAAGGGCGGCGCAGGCTGGCCCGCCTTGAAATGCGCAACGGTGACCCGTCGCGCGCGTACAGAATTGCCGCAAACCACCACATGACCCCCGAGATGGGGTATGGCTATGCCGACCTTGAATGGCTGTCCGGATTTCTCGCACTGCGTAAGCTCAACGATCCTGCAACGGCCGCCCGGCATTTCCAGAATTTCACGGGCGCGGTGAAGTCACCTATCTCAAAAGGTCGTGGTGGGTACTGGCTGGGACGCGCCTATGCTGCGTCAGGGGATGCCGAGAAAGCGTATGACGCTTACGCCAAGGGCGCTGACTATCAGACCTCTTTCTATGGTTTACTGGCTGCCGAGCAAATAGGGCGACCCTTTGATGCCGAATTGGCCACACCCCGCCGTGCGCCACATTGGAAGCAAGCTGGTTTTGCCGATTCCAGCGTTCTGGAGGCCGGGTTGTTGCTGCTGAAAGCTGGCGAGGACAATTTGGCGGAACGCTTTCTGACTCATCTGGTTGAAGACCTGGACTCCGTAGAAGCTGCCCAATTGGGCGATTTGGTCATAGAACTAAAAGAGCCGCATCTTGCGGTCATGATTGCCAAGCGCGCCGCAACAACCGGAACTGTTTTGCCTGCCGCCTACTACCCCGTGCACCCGGTTGCTGACATGGGGCTACCAATGGCGAAGGAAATGACCTTGGCCATCGCCCGCCGTGAAAGCGAATTTGATCCGGTTGTGGTCAGTGGTGCGGGTGCGCGCGGTTTGATGCAGGTGATGCCCGCGACTGCGAAGCTGGTCGCGCGGGAACTCGGGATCCTCAGCGGACATCAGACCGGTCGGTTGACGTCGGACTGGCAATATAACGCAAAGCTAGGGGCCAACTACCTGTCCGGGCTGGCCGCTGATTTCAACGGCAATATCGTGATGATGTCCGCTGGCTATAATGCCGGACCCAGGCGACCAATATCCTGGATGGCCCGCTACGGAGACCCGCGCGCCGGCGACATAGACATGGTCGACTGGATTGAGACCATCCCGTTCAGCGAAACCCGCAACTATGTGATGCGCGTGGCGGAAAGCCTGCCGGTGTACCGCGCACGTCTGGGCCAGCCGGCGCTGCCAGTTCCCTTCTCGCAGGAATTGGTTGGCTCAACTCTGGCGGCGTTCGCGCCATAACGTGAACAGCCCTGCGGCAACGACAATCGATGCACCTGTGACAACCTCGGGGCGCAACGCTTCGCCAAAGATGGTGATTCCAAGAATTGCGCCCCAGACCAGGTGGAAATAGGCGAAAGGCTGCACGGCGCTGGCCTCGGCCATCTCATAGCATTTGATCAGTAGCCAGTGTCCCAACACGCCGCTGACGCAAAGCACCGCCATCCAGATCCAATCGCCTCTGGCCATGGGTTCCCAGAACCACATGCCGACCAATGTCATCGCCACTGCGCCCGCAACACCAGTCCAGAAGAAACTGGTGGCGGTGCTGTCCTGACGTGCCGCATATCGGGTCAAAAGCCCGTAGAGCGCAAACATCAGCGCTGAAATCAACGGGACAATGGCCCACGGGTTAAAGACGCCGACGCCAGGCTGCAAAATGATCAGAACACCCACGCATCCAACGCCGATGGCGGCCCAGCGCCGCCACCCAACTTTTTCGCCTAACACCGGGCCACTCAACGCAGCAATCAAAAGGGGGTAGCAGATAAAAACGGCCATGGAGTCGATCAGACCCAGGATCGTGAAACTGAACACGGCCACGCAGATCTCGGCCGCCAACAGAACGCCGCGAAACACCTGAAGACCCAGCTGGTTGGTTTGGGTTGCTGCCTTCAATCCACCGGGTGCCCGAGCCGCCAGCGCAATGACAAACGCCGCGAAGAACCAATAGCGGATCATCACGACCATATATGTGTTGTAGGTCCCGGCCAGATGGCGCGAGATGCCATCCTGCAAGGCAAACACAATCGTCGCAGCAATCATCAGCGCGATGCCTGCACGGGCATTGTTTTGCTGTGTCATAGTTTGACAGCCCGCGTCATATGCCGCTTGTGGCCAAAGCCGGATGTTCGCGTGACCTGAAAACCGGCCTCTTGCAAACCTCGCCGTACAAAACCTGCGGCGGTGTAGGTAGCCGCTGTACCTCCTGGTGCGGTGTGTTGGGCGACGTCCTGCATCAACTCTGCGCCCCACAACTCCGGGTTTTTCGCCGGGGAAAACCCGTCAAGAAACCACGCATCTGCCATCCCGGTCCAAGCGGGCAATGTCGCTCGCGCATCCCCTTGGATCACTTCAAGCTGCAGGGTTTCAAGCTGGCACTTGTGACCATCCCAATGCGTTAGGAACCGATCGCTCCATGGCTGCAATTCAGGGAACCCAGCCAAAGCGCGCCGCATGTCTGCGGACGCCATGGGAAAGGCTTCGAAACTGCTAAAGTACAGCGGGCTGGTTTGCCCCGATCTCTCCCACTCGGACCAAACGGTCAACATGTTCAGACCGGTGCCAAAACCAAGTTCTGCAATGTGAAACCCAGGGGCGAAACGCACGGGCAGATCATTGCCCGCCAGAAATACATGGCGGGTTTCTTCCAAGCCGTTGTGCAGTGAGTAGTACGGGTCATCAAAACGATCCGAGACCGGAATCTGATCATCCGTCCACGTCAGCTGGGCGCGCTGGTCTGCCATTCGGGAATCCTGTAGCTAAGCGGCGCGACACTGAACAAGGATAAGGGAATTGGCAATGGTCGATGTGACGGTGCGCGGCGCAGGGATTTTTGGCTTGTCCATCGCATGGACCTGCGCCCGACGTGGTGCGAAGGTTCAGGTTGTCGACCCCTTTGGCCCAGGCGCCGGGTCAAGCGGAGGTCTGGTCGGCGCCTTGGCCCCGCATGTGCCCGAAAACTGGAACGCCAAGAAGGCTTTTCAGTTCCAAAGCCTGATCATGGCCGAACCGTTCTGGACCCAGGTTGAATCAACTGGTGGAGTATCAGCTGGTTATGGTCGCCTGGGGCGCATCCAGCCCATCCCTGATCAACATACCCTGAACTTGGCCCGCCAACGCCAGATATCAGCTGAGGAGCTGTGGCAAGGTCGTGCAGAATGGCGCGTTATCGAAATAGCACAAGCCGGTTCATGGTGCCCACCCAGCCCAACAGGCTATGTTATCCACGATACTCTGACAGCGCGCATACATCCCCGCCGTGCCTGTGCAGCGCTGGTTGCCGCCTTGTCCGTGATGGGCGTGGGGATCCTGACCAAGGCCCCTGACCAAGGCCGCGTTGTGCATGCAACCGGGCTTGCCGGGCTACAAGAACTGAACGAGGCCTTTGGCAAGACCGTCGGCAACGGCGTCAAGGGCCAAGCGGCGCTGCTGCGGTTTGATGCAGGTGTAGCGCCGCAACTCTTTGCCGATACGGTCCACATGGTGCCGCATGCGGACGGAACACTGGCCATCGGATCCACGTCCGAGCGGGACTATGACGACCCAACCAGTACCGATAGCGCTTTGGACGACGTGATTGAGCGCGCCACGCGCGCCGTTCCTGTCCTGCACGGCGCCGAGGTGATTGAGCGTTGGGCCGGAGTTCGCCCCCGCAGCAAAAGCCGGGCACCGATGCTGGGGGCCCATCCCTTGCATCAGGGACAATTCATCGCCAACGGGGGGTTCAAGATCGGTTTTGGCATGGCCCCCAAAGTGGCCGATGTCATGGCTGATCTAATTCTTGAAGACCGCGACACCATTCCCAAAGATTTCCGGCCCGACGCGTCTTTGTGATAGCCAAAGACCGACCCCGCCTAGCCGGGGGCAGTCAAAGCAACCGCCTGCATACAGGACCGCCCGTCTGACCCACGCACCCAAAGATCCGGCCCATTGCGGCACAGCGTGGCAGTTTCGAAATGCATCAAGGGTGATGACGCACGGAAGGAAAACTTGGTCAGGTTACCCATCAGCTCTTCGGCAAACATCATTAACAGTTGCGCTAGTAAAGGGCCATGCACGACCAGCCCTGCATAGCCTTCAACATCCCTCGCATAGTCCAGATCATAATGGATGCGGTGACCGTTGAACGTCAAAGCCGAATACCGAAACAGCAGAGTTGAATCGAACCCAACCTCGCGTTGGTCCGTCTCATCTGTTCGGGCCGCAGGTGCCAGCGGCTCAACCGCTGTTGCCGAGGGGTCTTCGCGATACACGAGGTCCTGCCGTTCGGTCAGGCAATGCGTACCCTCTTGCCAAATCTCATGCCGCAAAGTCACAAAACCAAGCGGCCCGGACCGCCCGATCTTAGAAGTTTTCGAGTCTAGCACCGATCTGCGTTCTGCCTCGACACCTGCCCGTATGGGCGCATGAAACTCCAGACGCCCACCGGCCCACATCCGGCGCGGCAGTCCCATATCGGGAATCGGACCAAGACCGACCTTAGGGTGCCCATCGCGCCCCAGTTCGGCAGGTGAGCACGGCGTCCAGAAGTACATCTGGTGAAAAAACGGCGGCAGATACGATCCGTCAACAATTGTCGGCACCCGGCCCAGCGCCACCTGAAAAGCGGCGGCGCGGGCGGGATCCATTCTGTCAAACTGGATATCGTCGATCATGCTAACAGCGTTGACTTAAATGCCAATCTCGGCGCGTAGCTTCTGCATTAGCGTGTGCAGCATTTTCTCATACCGCTCGGATGTCAGTTTTCCCTGTTCGTCAAACTCGTTCGAGCTGTTGGCCAGATGAATTTCCGGCCCCTGAAGGATGCGCGGTTGGAACGGCACCATATACGCGCGAAGAATCATTTGCGCCCGTTCCCCACCAGCGCGACCTGCCGCAGCAGACATCACCGCAACCGGTTTGTTTGCCCACGGATTGCCTTGTGTTCGACTCACCCAATCCAGCGCATTTTTCAGAACGCCAGAAGGGCCCTTGTTATATTCAGGGGTCGAAACGATAATCGCATCCGCCTGCGCGATCTGGTCCGAAAGTGTTTGGACCCCGGTTGGTATGCCTTCGCCTTCCTCCAGGTCGCCATCGTAAAGGGGCAGGTTCAAATCTGCTTCGACAAAACTGGCAGGATCGAACAATCGGGCTGCTTCGCGCAGAAGTTTGCGGTTGGTGGCGCTTTGGCGCAGCGACCCGGAAAGGCCCAGAAGGATCGGTTCGGACATCAAGGAAAACTCCGTTTCGTTGTTTTCCAATAGTTAGACCGAGTTCACCCGGTTCCAAACCCCGTTTTGCGCACAATTGTTGCGCAACGCCAGGGCCGCCCTCAGGCGACCCTGTTTAGGACTTTTGTCAAGGATCAGGCGTTGCCGCTGGGAATGACGATGATCTCGACCCGACGGTTCTGTGCCTTGCCCTGAGGTGTCAGGTTCGACGCCACCGGATTGTTTTCGCCCTGTCCGATGGTGCGAATGCGATTGTAGCTGACACCGTTGGCTTGCAGGATATCGGCCACGGCATTCGCCCGACGCACTGACAGACCCTGATTATAGCTCGCATCCCCATCACTGTCGGTATGACCGATGATCTGCACGTTGGAATTCGGGTAATTTACGAGGTTCTGACCCACTTTCACCAGATCGGACCGCAGCGCCGGGCGCACGGTCGAGCTGTCGGTGTCAAAGGTGATGTCATTCGGCACAGTGACAATCAGACGGTCGCCTGCGTTCACGATAGTGATGCCGTCATTGGCCAGTTGCTGGCGCAGTTCCGCCGCCTGACGATCCAGCTGATTGCCGATCACGCCACCGCCCGCGGCACCAATGGCACCACCTGCGACCGCCCCCAGAAGCGGATCCGAGTCGTTTGCGATAGCGCCTACACCTGCACCGATCAAACCGCCAATCAGAGCACCCTGCTTGGCGTTCTGGTTCGGGTCGTTTTGGACATTCAACGTGCCTGGATCGGTACACGCACCTAGCGCAAGCGCTGAACACAGCCCTACGGACACAACAAACTTGGAAATCGTCATAGTTTCACCTTCTGCTCTGGCACCCACTGTAAGGGCTTGCCTCATTTGGTGCAGTATAGCACGGCGCGTATGCGCAGCCTCAAGCTACAAAACGGTGATATCGGCAAATACTCGCCAAATGCGCGTTTTCACACGGTTTCGGCAGTGCTGTCCCAAAGGTCCTGCTCCTGCCACAGATCCCGCAACGCTTCACCTTGTCCACAAAAACTCTCGTCAGCGCTTTCGCTGACCCAGATGCGGTCTGTACGGAAATGACGAAACCCATTGCGCAGCTCGCACCATCCAGCCAGCATTGTGCACTCGATGTGGTAGATCAGCGCGACCGGTCGAACGACACGGGTTGTGCGCTCGCCCTCCGCACTCACATAGGTAATCCGCAGTTTCTGTTCGGCCCGGATAGCCTCACGATAATTGGCAATCGGCACACAGCCTTTCGCGGGGTCATCGGTAGGTGTGCCCCACGGCGCGACTTGCAACCAGTCTCTGGGGGCGTGTAGCGCATCGATCTTCCTGCAAATGCGCCGGGCTGCCTGCTGCAGCTGGCTGTCGCCGGTACGCGCCAGCATGGACAGACCGACCCAAAGTGCCTCGACCTCTTCAGAGTCGAAATTCAGCGGTGGCAGATCATAGCCGCGCCGCATCAGATATCCGACACCCGCCTCGCCTTCGATAGGTGTCCGCTGGGCCTGTAATTCCGCGATGTCCCGATAGACCGTGCGTACCGAAACCTCTAGTTTTTCCGCCAACATTTCGGCCGTTACCGGTGCACCAGCCGCGCGAAGAATCTGGATGATTTCAAACAATCGGGTCGAGCGGCGCATGTCTTACTCCTTGCGATCTGCTGACACACTAGCACACCCCCCTGACAGGGATGTGTCAGGAGTGATGCGCGAGACTTTCTAAGAGCTGAAGAAAGGATCGAAAGATGTCTTACTACGACAACCACGTCATGATGAGCTTGAAACTTGGCCGCTGGTCTCAGGAGCATTCGCTGCGCGCGTATGAGATTGAACGCGAGTTTATGGCAGCCCGTCAGAAAAAATCGGTTAAGCCCAAAATACGCATTAAGCGGTTTTCATTGGGCAACCTGAAATCCCTTTGGGGCAGCACGGCCTGACCTCAGAACGCGGGCGCGGCCCTGAATTTCATAGACACCCCACCTTCCGGGTGTTTCAGGCGCAATTCCTCGGAATGCAGCATCAAGCGCGGGAAATCACGGGCCGCACCTTCGGCATAGAACGGGTCGCCCAGAATCGGGTGCCCCGATGCCAGCATATGAACCCGCAACTGATGCGACCTGCCCGTCTTGGGAAACAAACGGATGCGAGTGGTGTCGGCTTCGTGCTTAACAACGCGCCAATCCGTGACCGCCGGTTTTCCGGTTTCGTGACAAACCATCTGACGCGGACGGTTGGGCCAATCCACGATCAACGGCAGGTCCACCGTGCCGACCTTGGGCTCAACAATCCCCCAGACACGCGCGACATAGGTCTTCCGGGTCTGGCGCTTTTCAAACTGCAGGCCCAGATGCCGTTGCGCATGTGGCGTTTGGGCGAAAACCATCACGCCGGATGTATCCCGATCCAACCTGTGCACCAGCAATGCCTGGGGAAACGATGCCTGAACCCGTGCCAGCAGACAATCCGCCAGATGCTCTCCGCGCCCTGGCACTGACAACAAGCCCGGCGGTTTGTTCACTACGATCAACTGCGCATCTTCGTGCAACACGTCCAGCGGCGTTTGAGGGGGGCTATAGGTCTCGCTCATGGGCGCCTGCCTATCGCAGCCCGCCACCTCTCGCAACGTCGTCCTTGCCTGTCGGCTGACCTTCGGCAACTCTCGTTCCAGCGACAAAGGAGAGGCCATGCACCCGACCATCGAACGACTGCAAGAGGTTGTTGCCAAAGGCGACGAATCGCTGATTTCAGAGCTTCTGGCCGAAGATGTCCGGTTCATGCCGCCAACATATTACAGCACTTGGACAGGCCGCGCACCAGTCGCGGCCGTGTTGGGCCATGTTGGACAGGTCTTCTCGGACTTCAGCTATCGCCGTATTATGGGTCAGGGGAAAGACTGGGCACTGGAGTTTCAGTGCAAGGTCGGCGATCTGGATGCCGTTGGTGCAGACCTGATCACGTTGAACGACGACGGCCTTGTGCAGACCTTTGAGGTTGTCATGCGACCCTACAAAACCATCGGTGCATTGCGCGAAGCGATGATGGCGCGTGTGATGACCGATGTCCGGTTTCTGGAATTCAAAAACGCCCTGAGCTGATCATGCCCGCTCGAATTGATACCGATCAGATTCTGCGCTGGCCACTATTGCCCGTGCTTGCCGCGCAAGGCCTGTCCGTGCGGCGCAAGGCACAGTTGCTGCCAGAACCAAAAGGCCCAAGGGAAGGGCGCGCAGGTCGTGGACCTCGCCTGCGTTTGTTGATCGCAGGCGACAGTTCGGCAGCTGGGGTTGGCGCGGGGACGCAGGCGCAGGCCCTGTCGGGGCATTTGGTGGGAAAACTCGCCAAACACCATTCAGTCGAATGGCGCCTCGAGGCCACGACGGGCCATACGACCGAGGACGCGATCAACCGCCTGCAATCACTTCAGGGCCGGTTCGATGTCGTGGTGACTGCGCTTGGCGTGAACGATGTAACCCGCGCCGTGACACGCAAGCAGTTTGTCGAACGGCAAACCCGGCTTGTAGATGTCCTGACAGGTACCTTCGGCGCACGTCGGGTTGTCGTGACAGCCGTACCGCAGATGGGTCGGTTCCCCGCCTTACCGCAGCCGTTGGCTTGGGTTCTCGGGCGTCAGGCTGCGCGGTTGGATCACGGGCTGCGGCAGGTCGCCGACGCCTGCCCCCAAGTTCGGCACCTGACGCTGGACCTGCCGGATGACCCGGCACTGGCGGCTCCCGACGGGTATCACCCTAGTCCAAAAACGTATGCGCTCTGGGCTGAAGAGGCGGCGCGCCTACTGCTTCAGGTCTGAGCTCGGGCTTGCCGGATCATCGGGATTGAGTAGACCACGAGGGCCGACCAGATTAACGGGAATGCAATCATGCGACCCCGGTCAATTTGTTCGCCGAAAACAGCGACTGCTGTAACAAAAATCATGGTCGGGGCGATGTATTGAAGAATGCCCATTGTGGACAGGCGCACTAGCTTTGCCCCATTAGCATAAACCAACAACGGAACCGCGGTCACGATACCGGCACCTGCCAGTAGCATCGTGTCTGTCGCAACCGATCCGAAATGGCCAGTGCCTTGCGCGCCTAACCATGTCACATAAGCCAATGCCGGGATCAGAAGGATCAAAACTTCCAACAAAAAACCCTGATTGGGACCAATGGGAAGCGAGCGTTTGAAAAACGCATAGAACCCCCAGCTAAACATCAGACCAAGCGCGGCCCAGGGCAACCGCCCGGCCTCAAGCACCAGCACCAGAACGCCAAGCGCCGCTAAGCCAACTGCCACCAATTGTGTGCGATTTAGTGGCTCGCGCAGCAGGATCGCACCCAGCGCGATGCTGAACAGCGGGTTGATATAGTATCCTAGTGCTGCGTCCAGCGCGTGCCCTGACGTGATTGCCCAGACATAAATCGCCCAATTCACAGATATCAACATTGCCGTCAAAGCGGCCATGCCGAGCATGCCCGGGTTCCTGATAGCAGCTTTGATATCCCGTGTACGGCCAAGGGCGACCAACAGCAATCCTGCGATAGGAACCGACCAGATGATGCGATGGGCCACGACCTCAACCGGTCCGATATGTTCCATCGCTTTCATATAGATTGGCAGAAAACCCCACAGCACATAAGCGGTTACAGCCAAGACCAAGCCCTTTGGCGTGTCCTCGTTCTGAGGCTGTTTCGGCAAGTTGGCCATTGTGGGTCTCCGGTTGATACCAAAGACCTTTACGGCAGATCAGCGCCTGTTGGGAACTGTGAAATCCGTGAAGTCGGACATCAAGAAATGTGATGGGTCCTTGGCAGACTAGCGCATCCAGAGGAATCGAGGCGCATACACGCCTCGACCAGTTCGTCATTGCGTTTTGTTAGACCTTCACGCGTTCTGATTTCGGATCATACATCGGCTTCAGCGACGCTTCGGCTTTGACCTTTACGCCGCAGACATCGATCTCGTAGGTCGACGCCAACACATCAGCAGGTTTCTCACCTGCGCAAGGCACATAGCCAAGGCCAATCGCGCCACCCAGAGTATGGCCGTAGTTGCCCGAGCTGAGATAACCCACATATTCGCCATCCCGCACAATGGGTTCGTTATGGAACAACAGCGGCTCGGCGTCGGTCAGCTTGAACTGCACCAAACGGTTCTTGGGCCCGCTTTCCTTGCGCGCAATCACGGCCTCACGCCCGATGAAGTCACTGCCCTTATCGACTTTGACTGCAAAACCAAGCCCGGCATCGACCACGTGATCCTCGCACGTAATGTCATGGCCAAAATGGCGGAAGCCCTTTTCGATCCTGCAACTGTCCATCATATGCATCCCGCACAGCTTCAGCCCCAAGTCCTGGCCTGCCTCGTGAAGCGTTTCAAAAACATGACCTGCCATGTCGGAAGACACGTAGATTTCCCAACCAAGCTCGCCCACATAGGTAACGCGATGCACGCGGGCCAAACCCATGCCGATCTCGATCTCTTGTGCTGTGCCAAAGGGGTTTGTGATATTCGAGAAATCAGCGGGCGAGACTGTTTCCAATAACGCCCGCGCATTGGGGCCCATAACAGCCAGAACGCCTTCGCCTGCCGTTACGTCAGTGATAACGACGTTGAAGCCTCCGGCGTGGCGCATCATCCAAGTCTGGTCGGCCAATCGGGTCGCCGCTGGAGTGACGACTAAGTAACACGTTTCAGTCAGACGGGTCACGGTCACATCTGCCTCAATCCCTCCTAATCGATTGAGGAATTGGGTGTAGACGATCTTGCCGTTGGCCACCGAGTAATCGCCGCCGCCAATGTAGTTCATGAACGCCTCGGCATCCGGTCCTTCGACGCGAATTTTGCCGAACGAAGACATGTCATACATGCCCACGTTTTCACGCACCGCACGATGCTCTGCAGCCGAATTCTCGAACCAGTTCTGGCGCTTCCAGCTGTATTCATACGCGCGCTCCTGGCCCTCATTGGCGAACCAGTTTGCCCGTTCCCAACCCGCTAGCTCGCCCATTACGGCGCCCTGTTCCATCAACTGGTGATGGAATGGGGTCCGACGTACACCGCGCGCGGTGGCTTTTTGGCGATACGGATAGTGATCGGCATACAATAGACCCAGCGTTTCCTTCGAGCGTTCGAATAGATACTGCTTGTTGCCCTGGAACGGCTGCATTCGACTGACGTCTACATCGCCCAGATCGAAAGGCTTCTCACCGGAATCCATCCACTCAGCCAATGCCATTCCTGCGCCACCAGCAGATTGGATACCAATAGAATTGAAACCAGCTGCAACCCATACATTGTCCATCTCGGGTGCCAGCCCCAAATGATACGCATCGTCCGGCGTAAAGGATTCCGGCCCGTTGAAGAAGGTGTGAATACCCGCCTCGGCCAACATCGGCATCCGGTTACACGCCGCTTCGAGGATCGGCTCGAAGTGGTCAAAATCTTCGGGCAACTGATCGAACTCGAAACTGTCGGGAATGCCTTTCATCGCCCAGGGCTTGGCATTGGGTTCAAACGCACCCAGCAGGATTTTTCCCGCGTCTTCCTTGTAGTAAGCACATTCATCCGGCACGCGCAGCACCGGCAGCTGCGTCAGCCCATCGATCCCTTCGGTCACGATGTAAAAGTGCTCGCACGCATGGAGCGGCACGTTCACCCCGGCCATGCGACCCACTTCGTGGCCCCACATTCCGGCGCAGTTGACGACCATATCACATTCAATGTGGCCCGACGCGCTGCCATCATCCGCGACCCAATCTACACCCGTGACATTGCGACCATCTTTGACGATGTCGGTGACCTTCACACGTTCTTTGACAATCCCACCCCGCTGCCGCGCGCCCTTGGCCAAGGCCAGCGCGATATTGGCTGGATCCCCCTGCCCGTCGAGCGGCAGGTAAACCGCGCCTTTCACGTCTTCCAGATTCAAGTGCGGATACAACTCGCCAACACGCGCGTTGGAAATTTCTTCGACCTCGACACCAAAAGCCCGGGCCATCGCGGCCTGACGATAGATTTCTTCCTTGCGCTCTTCGGTCAGGGCAACGGTGATCGATCCGCACCGTTTGAACCCGGTGGCCACGCCCGTTTCTTCCTCTAGCGCGCCATAGAGTTCCTGACTGTATTTCGCCAGTTTGGTCATGTTCGCAGTCGCCCGCAGCTGGGCGATCAAACCTGCAGCGTGCCAGGTTGTGCCGCTGGTCAGCTGCTTGCGTTCCAGCAGCACAACATCGTTCCAACCTTTTTTGGTCAAGTGGTAGGCGACAGAGCATCCGATAACGCCGCCACCGATGATGACCACGCGGGCCTTGTTAGGAAGATCAACCATTCTGACGACTCCACTTTGTCAGGTTTCATCCTGAATGACATGAAAGATCGACAGGAAACCCACCAAAAACGTCAGCGCGTCGGCAAAAATCACCTTTGAGACGCTTGTCGTTTTTCCCGCCGCATCACAAACGGCGTGATGCCAAAAACGCTTTTGTAGACTGACGAGAACCCGTTGGTGAAACCGCAAGCCAACCCAATTTCCCGCACGCTCATCGTTGTGTTCAACAGTAGGTTATTGGCTTTGGCCAATCGCATTTCTCGGTAGAAGCTATTCGGGGTCGTGCCGAAGAAGGATTTGAATTTGCGTTCCAGCGATCGGTTCGACAGGTGCAAATCCTTAACGATCTGGTGAATTGGCATCGGATCTTCGATATTCGCCTGCATCAGCTTTATACACTGATCAAGCTTTGCATCCCCGGTAGCGGTTGTTTTTGCGCCAGAAAACGGCTGCATGGATGAGAAATCGCGGATGTTCTCATGCAGCATGATATCGGCTACCGTCATCTTCGCAGGTCCCGAGATATGCCGACCTATTACGGCCAAGGCGATGTCCGCCGTCGCGCCCATCCCTGCGCAGGTCACGACGCCACCCTGTTCAGTAGCAATCGAGAGCTTTGCCTCGAATCCTGCCCCACGTTCGCGAAGAAAAAAGGCATTTTCCCAATGGGTTGCCAGATCGGCAGTGCCTTGTTCGTCAATGTAACGGCTCGCGGCTTCGGCCAGCAAAAAAACCTGGGCACCACGATAGGTGTAGTCTGAAACGATCCGCCCCAGTGACAGATCTGGCTGATCGGGGTCCGAGTTGCCGATAACAAACAGATAATCAGCCTTTGGCTGCGATGGCACGCATTCAGTTGAAACCGTGGCATCGCTGCTGCTGGCCACCGAACCGCCCCGCAGGGACCGGTACGCGTATCTGAACGGGGGCGCAGCGCAGACCCGGTTTGCCAGACGCAATACATCCACCAGTGACGCCACTTCCAGCAACACAAAACCCGGTGCGACCAGAATGTCGAAGCTCCAGGTTTCCTGAGTTTGCTCGGAACCATTGGGGGATGTTTTGGCTGCCATGTGCCTTCCTCAGACGATCCGATGCCCGGCTAATCGAAGCTTTTTGGACAAAACCTCGATATGATCAGGACCAATCTCGCAACACCCGCCGACAATGGTCGCGCCTTGAGCGATCCATGCCATGACATGTTCTGCGTATGCGTCCGGGTCAAGGTCCTGTCGCTGATCCAAACTGTCGACAGTTGGCGCATCTTCCAGGAACCCTGAGGAGATATGCGTGAACCCATTGGCATAAGCACCAAACGGCAGTCCCATCCCCGCAAGGATCTGCAAGGCAGCCGGAACGGCCTCGGGCCGCGAGCAATTGATCAGCACAGCATCCGGCCGATATCGTTCAACAAGCGGCGCGATGTCGCCAAGCGACTCACCGGAACGCAAACGTGTGCCATCCTCATCCATGACCGACAGCGCCAACCAAACTGGTTTTGCGGACGTTGCAGTGCCTCGCATTGCACCTTCGGCTTCAAGCACTGAAGAAACTGTTTCAATTAGAAACAGATCGACGCCACCCTCCATCAACCCAACCAATTCGGCGAATTTTTCGGCGGCGTCCACGGGATCGGGATTCAAGTCTGGGCGATATGACGCCAGCAAAGGCCCAAGAGCACCGGCAATGCGGGCATGTGTATCCGGGCGGGCTGCCCGAGCCTGCGACACGGCGGTTTCGACCAACACTTCCAGCTGATCCTCCAGCCCTTCACGCACCAGTCTCGAGCGGTGGATCGCATAGGTATTGGCTGTCGCAATTGTTGCGCCACGACGGAAGTATTCGGCATGGACGGCCTGGACCAACTCGGGATGGTCCATCATGACTTTGGTCGACCACAAAGGCGTCGGGCTGTCGCCGCTGCACTTGACCAGTTCTTGCCCAACCGAGCCATCCAAAAGAGTAATATCTGCCATCTTACGACTCCTCAGGGGATTAGAACCATCTTTCCCGGCAACGTTTTGGATAGGAAATCCTCTTGCGCCTTGGCAATGTCCTTCAGGGGGTAGGTGCGTGAAATCAATGGCTTGATCCGCCCTTCGTTCATCAACTCAACCAAGCGACCAAAAACCTCAGGCGACTGATGAGTGCAGCCGTGAATGGTGATGTCGCGCAGATAGATATCGCGCAGATCGGCCTCGACGATCGGACCGCCAATGGCGCCGGAGACGGCATAATGACCGCCCGGCTTCAGTGCGAGGATCAGGCCGGACCAAGCGGCACCACCAACCACATCTATCACGGCATCGAACATGTCCTTTGGGATGGAAGCGTCGCGTTCGAAAGTCGAAACAGCACCTTGTGATTTGACCGCATCTGCTTTGGCCGCACCGGTCACACCGCAGACGGACGCACCGCGCAAAGCCGCCAGTTGTACCGCCGCCAAGCCAACACCTCCCGACGCGCCAGTGATCAAGACCTTGTGCCCGGCGGTGACGCCAGCCCGTGTCAACAGGTTCTCGGCCGTCCCGAATGCGCAGGGAATTGCAGCGATTTCCACGTCCGTCAGGGGCGACGCGGACACATCGTAAAGGTCATCTGCCTCAACCAGACAGTATTGCGCGAACGCCCCGTCGATTTCTGAACCCAGTGCGATAAATCCATGCGGGTTACCGGGCCTTGGGCGTGGCAGGTTGATTGGGCACGTCACGCGCTGCCCATGTTCGAATGAACTACCTGTTCCAACGGCCTCGACGATACCGCACAGATCACCGCCCTGAACACGCGGGAACTGCAGGGCCCCGCCCCAACCGCCTGCTTCGACCTCTTGATCGACCGCATCCGTGGCGCCAGTCACATCCGACGAATACCAGCCCACCCGCGTATTGATATCTGTATTGTTGACCCCGGCAGCAGCCACCCGGACAAGCACCTGACCCGGCCCGGGCTGGGGAATGGGTATGTCGTCACGCCATTCCAACGCCTCTGGACCACCATGGCGTGTGAGGTAGACACCGGACATCGTTGCAGGAGATGCCATCATTCAGCTCTCGTCATCGGGGTGAGGCGGGATTGGTCCCATTGGCACGATATCGTAACGGGCATTCAACTCAGCCATCTTTGCCTCATCGGCGAAATCGGTTTCGCTCATCTTTGCCAGTTCCGCTAGAAAACCGTCAAACCCCGATGGTTGAAAGATCATCAGCATCTTAGCAGGCGCATTCCCGATCACGCGGCAAGCATGGGCTACCCCCGGCGGGACATGCATCGTGGTTCCTTTGCCACATCGGTGCCAATCCCCGTTAACGTAGAAGTCCACTTCACCTTCAAGGAAATAGAATGTCTCGGCATGGGTGTCGTGGCGATGAAGGCCAAGCGCAAAGCTGGCCTTCAGATTGTCTTCCATAAGCGTATAGGCACCATCCGTGTCCTTCCCGGACACTTTGACAAAGGTATGATCGTTTTCCCAGTCATAGTTGGGGCCCTCACCGGGTCCCAAAATGGCGTATCGTTTGCTCATGGCGGCCTCCTTGAGAGTTTAAGCGCGCAACCGCTCATTCTCGGGATCCCAAAGCGGTTGATCCTGCTCTACCACGGCGCGGCATTTCTGACCGTAGATTTCGATCTCAAGCTCGGTGCCCGGATTTGCCAGATCAGCCTTGATCATGCCCAGCGCGATCGATTTGCCAACGCGGTACCCCCAAGCGCCCGAAGTCGTCTCGCCGACGATCTCTCCGTTTTGCCAAATGCAGGACATGTAAGGCGCATCGCTATCGCCTGCATCAACGGTCATCGTGACAAATGCCTTTTTCACGCCTTGCTGCTTTTCGTTCAGGATCGCGGCCTTGCCCGGGAAGTCCTGTGGCTTGTTCAGCTTGACGAACCGCTCCAGCCCACCTTCCAGCAATGTGTAGTCGGTTGACAAGTCGCCCTTCCAGGTGCGGTAGCCTTTTTCGATACGCAGGCTGTTCAGAGCATACATGCCAAAGGGTTTGGCACCGACGTCCAAAATCGCATCATAGATCGCAGGCATATCCGCATTTTCGGCATGAACCTCCCAGCCCAGCTCGCCAGCGTAGGACACGCGCAACAAGGCGACCCAACCGCCCTTGATTTCGCTTTCCTGAAAACTGAGCCAAGGCAACGACAGATCTGCATCACATACTTTGCTCAGAACGTCCCGAGATGCGGGTCCCGTGACGATGAGCGTGCTCATTCGGGTTGTCCAATCGTCAAGCGCAAAGGCAGCGTCGGCGGGTATGTGGCGCTCCAGCCACTCGCGGTCGTGCCACTGCGCCGTCGCCGCCGTGACCAATATAAAGAGGTCCTCTGCCTCCCGCGTGACAGACATTTCAGTCACGATCCGACCGCGTTCATCCGAGAAATACACCAGCCCAACGCGGCCAATCTTGGGTAGCGCCCCTGTGACCATGCCACGAAGCCACTCATCCGCCCCAGGTCCTTGAATTTTGAATCGCGAAAAGCCTGGCAGATCCAATACACCGCAATGGTCGCGCACAGCCTCGCATTCCTGTTTGATCCGCTGCTCCCACGGACCAGAACGACCCCAGGTATGGGTCGCCTCAAGCGAGGTGTCATCGCCGGGTTGCGCGAACCAATTGGCGCGTTCCCAGCCATTATAGGCGCCCATGACACCGCCTTGGTCTTTGACCTTGACATGTATCGGCGACAGCTTTTTGTCGCGGGCGGCAGGCCATTCATGGTGGGGGAAATGCATGGCGTATTCATTGCCGTAAACTTCCATGCCTTTCCGATTGCAATAGTCCTGATCGGTGTAGTCGGTATATCGGCGCGGATCGACGGCCCACATATCCCATTCGGTGCTGCCATCGACGATCCATTCGGCCAGCACTTTGCCAGCACCACCGCCCTGCGCAATCCCGAAGGTAAAGGTGTGTGCCTCGAACGCATTCTTGACGCCCGGCATTGGGCCGATCAGTGGCAGACCATCTGGCGCATAGGGGATCGGTCCATTGATCACGCGGCCAACACCCGAGGTTGCCATCAGCGGCACACGCTCCATCGCGTCCGTCATGATATCCTCGATCCGATCCAGATCGTCATTCCACAGTTGGAACGAGAAATCTTCGGGCATCGGGTCATCCTCGGTCATCCAATGGCCCTTACAGTTGGGTTCATAGGGGCCAAGATTGAAGCCGTTCTTTTCCTGCCGCAGGTAGTAAGAGATATCTACGTCACGCAGTAGCGGTAGTTTCTTGCCGCCGTTCTCTTTTGACCATGTTTCGACTTCAGGCACTTCGTCGGTCAAAAGATACTGGTGGCTCATCACCATGGCCGGAACGGTGCGACCACCAAAGGCTTTGAACCATTCACCCACACGCTGAGCATAGTAACCGGCGGCGTTCACAACATAATCGCAGTCGATGTCGCCCTTATCCGTATGGACGGTCCAGGTTCCATCACCACGCTGCGTCACGCCAGTTGCGGGTGTGAAGCGCAGGATCTTTTGCCCAAGATCACGCGCACCCTTAGCCAGAGCTTGGGTCAGCTGCGCAGGATCGATATCACCATCGGTTGGGTCATATAGGACGCCTTCAAGGTCATGCGTTTCAAGAAATGGATACCGTTCCTTCGCTTCTTCCGGGGTCCACATCTCCATCGGGATACCCTGGTACCGACCCATCGACATGGCATGTTCGAATTCCTGCATCCGCTCCTTGCTGTGCGCCAATCGGATCGACCCCGAAACGTGGTAGTTCATTGGGTAGTCGACCTCATCGGCAAGGCGCGAATACAGCTCGGTCGAGTAGCGCTGCATATTCATGATCGCCCATGAATTCGAGAAGGTCGGTACATTGCCTGCAGCGTGCCATGTCGAGCCAGCAGTCAGTTCGTTCTTTTCCAGTAGAACACAATCGGTCCAGCCTTTTTTTGCCAGATGGTAGAGCGAGGACGTCCCCACTACACCACCACCGATGATGACCACGCGGGCTTTCGTCGGAAAATCACTCATGCGTTTAGTTCCCTATCACTGTGCCTCTTGAGGCAGGTCGTCTTTGATGTCGTAGTAATCGCCCTTGTCGGCCACAAAGATATGCCGGGCGAGCTTCAGGTCGGTGGGCTCATCCAACGCGCCCATAGCAATTGAAATCGTGTCTTCGTCATTGTGCTGCCAGAACAGGAACGATCCGCAGGCCCTGCAGAATCCACGGCGCGCAATGTCCGAGGCACGGAACCAACTCAGCGTTTCATCCGACGAAAAGCTGAGATTGTCCTCATGGGTACTGGTCGAGGCCCAGACATGGCCTGATTGGTTGCGGCACTGGCTGCAATGACACGCGGATGGTGCAGAAAGCGCACCATCGATCACAAACGCAACCGAACCGCATAGGCATGAGCCTGAATGCATGTGACTATCCCTTCGCAATAGGCGCGGTGCTGGTTCCCAGCAACACACCGTAGATGATGAAGCAGCCCGCCATCACCCGACGAACCCAAGTATTGAAAACCGCTCCTAAAGCCGCTTTTCCCATCACGGCGCCCAATACGGTGAACCCTGTGTAGCTGAACATTGTGATCACCAGCGCGGTCGGCATGATCATCACCATCTGCTCCCAGATCGGCACGTCTGGCTGCACGAACTGGGAAAAGGCCGCCAGATATCCGGCAACGCTTTTGGGGTTGATCGTCGCTACCGCCAATGCGTGCAGATAGACCTGCCGCGCAGGGCGTTCCGAAGCAGGCGCAGGTTTTGTTGCATTCATCCAGCCTCGAAGACCGAGCCAGATAAGAAATCCGGCTCCGACAAGTTTTGCAATGAAGAATCCAGTTGGTGAGGCAGCGATAAGGGCTGTCACGCCCAGCGCCGAAAGGATCAAGAATGCACTGGCCTGTGTCAGGATCGCCAGTACACCCAGCATCGCTTTGGAAAGCGGCAAGCTCATTCCGTTTGATATACAGTTGACCGCATTCGGCCCCGGTGTGGTGACGAACACCAGCCAGAACAGCGCGAATATGGTCCAGGCATCAAAGCTCATCAGTACACCGGCGGAGCGATGACCCAGATGGCCACAGCAGGAGAGAAGAATGGGTTCGACCATTGGTAGGGTTCGTGTCGGATCCGAAAGCTGTCACCGGGCCCAACCGTGAATTTGCGATCCCCAATTTTCAGATCCAGATTGCCCGAGATCATGTATCCCACTTCTTGCGTGGGCCGATTTGCAGGGGTCTGCATGCGCGAGTTCGGCTCAAATGTGGAATACACCATCTCAAAGTCATCGGTCAGATCGGGTGAGAGCAATTCTTCGATCAAACCTTCCTCATTTGACCCCATTGGCCGACGTGAACCTGCCCGGACGATGTATCCTTGCTCATCTGCTGGCGCGGCCGAATGTGCAAACAGCATCGACATTGGCACACCCAGACATTCTGCGATCAACCTCAGGTCTGAGATCGAAGGTTCAGACATATCACGCTCAACCTGGCTGAGCCAACCGACAGACCGATCCAATCGTGCGGCAATTTCGATCAGGGTCAACCCACGCGCCTTGCGCAGGGCGCGTAAATCCGCTCCGAGTGTGGCGCTGGGTAAGGCCTGGCTGTTCACTAAATGCTCCGAATCTTGTGAAATTTTCTTTCCGTTTTTCACGATGAAGCAAAACTGTGAAATTTCAAAGTATTTTTTCATTTGCAGCGTGTCACCCAGATGTCTAATCGTCTGGCATGTGGATTTCGGTAATGTACCTTTGGATGATCAACGTCCTGACCTTGCTAACTTTTGGTTGGGACAAGGCACGCGCAAAACGACGCAGGCGCAGGGTTCCTGAGCGTAAATTGCTCTGGCTGGCTGCGCTTGGTGGCAGCCCCGCAGCCTTCCTCGGTCGCTGGATATTCCAGCACAAGACACGCAAGCGCGGATTCACGATGTGGTTGCTAGGGATCGTTCTGGCGCAGTCGGCGGCTGTTTACCTGGTGATTTCAGGAAACCTTTTCGGGCTGGATTGACACGTAGAAACTACCCCTTTGAAAGGCGGTTACCCAAATTCTATCCGCAAATGATGACTTGGCTTTCTCAGAACAAACTCATCCCGTATCCAACGAAGAACCCGCCTTTGACCGCCGAAGGCAACCATTTCAACAGCAACGTCAAAGCTGACCCAAACATAGTCACTGTGCTCAAAGTTCAGTTCCACGTCAGCTTCGTTGTCGATGTAAGCAACAAATACTGGGGACATCGTTATGGCATCGCGATGTGGCTCGTAAAACTGTTCGCAAATGTCAGCAGAGTACAGCGAAACCGCTTCTAAACCCGTTTCTTCCCGCAGTTCACGCAGCGCAGCCTGCCAAGCGGTTTCGTTTTCTTCAATCGAACCGGCGATCTGGCACCATTCTCCTTCAAGCGACTGGGTGCGCTTCAACAGCAAGACTTCGACATTGTCACGACCTTCACGAATGGCGACCAATGAGACAATGAATGCTCTGATAGGAACTTCGGGCACATCGATATCCGCTTGCTTGAGCTGCGTTGTCAGTATCGCGAGAATACACTGGTTAGGATTTCACCAAGTTTCTCTGCGTCTTTCTCATCAAACGCATCCGGCTGGTCACTATCGATATCAAACACCGCGATAACCTCGCCAGCCGCGTTCCGGACCGGTAGAACCAGTTCGGATCGGGTCGAGGATGCACAGGCAATGTGACCGGGAAAGGCATCGACGTCGGCGACAAGCTGCACTTCACCCGTACGCGCGGCAGCGCCGCACACACCCCGATCAAAAGGGATCACAAGGCAACCATGGCCGCCCTGATAAGGTCCAATTTTCAACAACCCAGGCGCGGTGACGCGATAAAACCCGGTCCAATCGAACCGTGCATCAGAATGGTGCACTTCACAGGCAACAGTTGCCATCAGGGCGATTTCGTCAGTTTCACCCTCGGTCAGG
This sequence comes from uncultured Ruegeria sp., assembly GCF_947504215.1. Lineage (GTDB taxonomy): Bacteria > Pseudomonadota > Alphaproteobacteria > Rhodobacterales > Rhodobacteraceae > Ruegeria. The sequence continues at coordinate 30,315 of NZ_CANNGO010000003.1, forward strand.
GCAGCAATGGTTTTGGCAAGCGCGCCATAGTCGATCATCATGTGTGTACCCGTTTCGCTGAGGGGTCAGGACGCCGCCCGGTTCCCGAACCGCTTGGTCAATTCCCCCGAATTATTGCGAAACAGGGAAAGGGTCAAACGCGTTCAATGGCGATGGCTGTACCTTCCCCACCACCAATACAAATCGCGGCGACGCCCCGCTTGAGGTTGCGTTTTTCCAGCGCATTCAAAAGCGTCACCATGATCCGGGCACCGGACGCACCGATAGGATGCCCCAATGCGCAGGCGCCACCGTTCACGTTGACCTTGTCGCGTGTCAGACCCACTTCATGCATGAAGGCCATGGGAACCACGGCAAAGGCCTCGTTGACTTCCCACAGATCGACATCCTCTTTCGCCCAACCGATGCGCTCCAACAGCTTTTGCGCCGCCGGAACCGGAGCGGTGGTGAACAGACCCGGGGCCTGCGCATGGCTTGCATGGCCTAGGATCCGGGCGCGAACGTTCAGACCCTGAGCCTCAGCTGCGTCAGCAGAGGCGAGGACGAGCGCCGCAGCCCCGTCAGAGATGGAAGAGGAATTGGCAGCTGTGACGGTTCCGTCTTTCCGGAAGGCCGGTTTAAGGGTCGGTATTTTCTCAGGCCGCGCGGATTTGGGCTGCTCATCAACATCCTGCGTTAGTTCACCTTTTCGAGTTCGCACGACAAAGGGCGTGATTTCACCCTCGAACGCACCACTGTCCTGTGCCGTCAACGCGTTTGACAGCGATTGCAGGGCGTACTCGTCCTGTGCTTCGCGCGTGAACTGATAGGCTTCTGCGCAGTCCTCGGCAAAAGTGCCCATCAGGCGACCCTTGTCGTAGGCATCCTCCAACCCGTCGAGAAACATGTGGTCAACCACCTGACCATGGCCAATACGTGCCCCGCCACGCATCTTCGGCAGCAGGTACGGCGCGTTTGTCATGCTCTCCATCCCGCCTGCGATCATCGTGTTCGCATGACCCAGCGCGATCTGATCAAAGGCAATCATCGCCGCCTTCATCCCTGACCCGCACATTTTGTTGAGCGTGGTGGCCGGGACCTCTTCGCCCAGACCTGCCGCAAATCCTGCTTGACGAGCGGGCGCCTGACCCTGCCCCGCCGGAAGGACGCACCCCATCAACATCTCATCAACTGTCCGGACACCTGCCTGCTGCAGGGCAGCAAGCGCAGCACTGCCGCCCAGCTCAGCCGCAGTGACACTATCAAAGACACCCTGAAACCCACCCATCGGTGTACGCGCGGCCCCTGCAATCACGACTTCTTTCATCCCGGTATTCCTTCTGTTGTCGGCCCTTGAATACCGAATGGTAAGAATTGCCGTCTAGCGTATTTATACGACGCAATTTCAGTTTGGAGGGCAGTCGATCATGGGGCTGACCAGCACAATCACTGGCGCAACACAAGTTATCACGGTTCATTCCGACCGGATCGACGCCGCAATGGCCATACAGTTCAAAGAAGATATGCGCCGCGAAACCGATTCGGGTACAGATCGAGTTGTTCTCGATCTTGCGGGTGTGGAATTTATCGATTCCAGTGGCCTCGGCGCGATTGTCGCATCGATGAAGCAGCTGGGAGGCAATCGAAAACTGGATTTGGCGGGACCTCAACCTGTCGTCGAAAAGGTGTTCAGATTGACGCGCATGGACACAGTTTTTCGGCTGTTCCCGACCTTGGACGACGCATTGTCAGCCACTGCTGACTAACCTCTAGCAGGAGTGGACCGGCGTGAATCCAATTTCTAACGAGACCTGTCTGGAGTTGAGCTTTCCCGCAACGGAAGCTGAGGCCAGTGCCGGGATTGAACAGCTTAGCATCGGTTTGTCCAATCAAGGCTTACCTGTGCAGAAAGCGGATGATGTGAAAATCGCACTGGCTGAAGCCATCAACAATGTCGTCGAACATGCTTATGCTGGCATCGCGCCGGCGAAAGTACAGGTCACTTGTCGACTGGATCAGAATCGACTGGATATTCTGATCTCGGACACGGGCAACCCTCTGCCAGGATTGCACCCCCCTGACGGAATACCAGCCTCGGTCGATACGACGCCGCAGGATCTGCCGGAAGGCGGGTTTGGGTGGTACCTCATATATGAATTAACGAGTGATATCAGCTACGAGCGTCGCAGGGGATGCAATCGACTATCCTTGCGGTTTGATTTTACGGGGCACAGTTAGTTTAGCGAGGATAGTCACAATAAGGCCATTTTCGAACCATTGTAGCGCCCCAAACAACGTTCATAACTCATCCTGTAGCTCAGATAGCTTCCCTCGGCGTCACGAATCACAGCCCCCACCCAGTGAACGGCGCCGAGGAACTTCTCCCTTGAAATAGCTGGACAAAACGAGACCGCGATATACCTTCGCCACGTCAATGCGAAGGGGATGCGCCATGCGTGATTTGCACAAACCAGGTCGGTCAGAGGTTTTGGCAACCGAAGGGATGTGCGCCACATCGCACCCGCTGGCTGCAAAGGTGGCGATCGATGTTCTCGCCCAAGGCGGCAATGCGATGGATGCTGCGATTGCCGGTGCCGTTCTGCTTGGAGTTTGTGAACCGCAAATGACAGGATTGGGCGGTGATTGCTTTGTTCTGTTCAATCGAGCGGGCGAAAACGAAATACGCGCCCTGAACGGTTCGGGCCGCGCGCCTAAGAGCGCTTTGGCGCAACACTTGCGGGACAAGGGTTTTGCCTCCGTTCCATTGAACAGTCCTGACGCCGTTACCATCCCCGGGGCCGTGGACGCGTTTTGTCACCTTGCCCAGACCGAGGGGCGCTTGGGTCTGGAAGCCCTTTTGCAACCGGCGATTCACTATGCGGAACGGGGCGTTCCAGTCGCACCCAGAGTGGCTTTTGATTGGCAGATCGGTGCAGCGACGCTGCAAGGCGCAGCCAGAGAACGCTATTTGATCAACGGAAAGGCACCAGAAACCGGTCAGGTTTTTCGAGCACCGGGTCAAGCAGAAGTTCTACGCCAGATCGCCCGCAATGGGCGCGACGCCTTCTATTCGGGCGAAATCGCTCAAGACATGATCGCAGCATTGGCTTCAATGGGCGGCGTTCATACCGACGAGGATTTTATGAATACCAGATGCACGGTCACGGACCCCATAAGCGGAGACTACGGTGGCATCGAACTTGTCGAGCATCCGCCCAACGGACAAGGCGCCACGGCCATTCTGTTGCTGAACATTCTCAAGCATTTCGATCTGCAAAACATGGATCCTTTTGGGGCAGAGCGGGTGCATGTCGAGGCGGAGGCCACGAAACTTGCGTATGACGCACGCAATCGTCTCATCGCCGATCCGGATCACACCGATATGTCGGAGCGGTTCTTGAACCGTGAGATAGCAGAGCAGCTTGCCGCCCTAATCGATCCAAAACGCGCGATGTCAGCACCGGCGCCGCTGACCGAGACGATCCATAAGGACACGGTTTATATTACTGTCGTAGACCGTGACCGAATGGCCGTGTCGTTGATCTATTCCATATTTCACAGTTTTGGTTCAGGCATTGCATCCGAAAAATACGGAATTCTTCTGCAGAACCGAGGGGCTGGATTTACCTTGCAGCCGGGTCATCCCAATGAATTTGGTGGCGGGAAACGTCCCATGCATACGATTATCCCGGGGATGCTTCGCCAAAACGGCCGGGTGATGATGCCATTTGGAGTTATGGGCGGAGCCTATCAACCAACCGGTCACGCGCGTTTCCTGTCCAACCTTACTGATTTCGGCCTTGGCCTGCAGGAGAGCATTGATGCCCCTCGCGCTTTTGCTGACGGATCCGTCCTAAAGCTGGAACGCGGTCATACAGATAAAATCTCGAAACAATTGTCTGAAATGGGGCACAATATTCAAGAACCAGAAACACCATTGGGTGGCGCACAGTCAATACGAATCCACGAGGATGGAGTTCTCGAAGGAGCAAGTGATCCGCGCAAAGACGGCTGCGCCATCGGGTATTGACGGAAACCGCATCGAGACGTGCGGGTCAGACTTACTCAGTTAAGGTGGAAGTGCAACGGATATCCACCGTCTTCAAAAGGCCCGAACATGTTGGGAATATCGGGATGCTCAACGGGCTCACCCGACTGGTCAGCGATCAAATTTTGTTCTGAAACATAAGCTACATAGAAGGATTGGTCGTTCTCGGCCAGCAGGTGGTAGAATGGCTGATCTTTGATCGGACGGCTGTCTTCCGGGATTGCCTCATACCATTCCTCAGTGTTTGAAAACTCAGGATCCACGTCAAAAACCACCCCTCGGAAGGGATGTTTTTTGTGGCGAACCACCTGACCCAGGCGGTACTTGGCTTGTGTCTTCAGCATTATTCTGCCCCCAAAGCAGTTACTACCCCGTTCCGGGTATAAAATCCAATCATTGATCTGCAATTCAGGGAAACAGTCTGTGAACCTCTGACTGACAGTGTGCAAGGACATGGGGTTCGTTTTTTCAACTGCAAGGACAGGTTTTACTACGGTGACGTTAGGTTTCGTCGTCGATTAGCTGGCTGTCGCCCGATTTGCGACGCAGGAAATGACGTGTGCTTGCATGTCCACGCCTGACGGATCGGCCGTTTTGGCCATCGCTTCATGACGAATGTGATTCCCTCAGACTACAATCTGCGCTAGAATAAAGAAAAAAGGCACGAGGCACATGAGCAGAATTCTTATCGTACTCTTCGGGGTGCTGCTTTTGGCATCCTGCGGGGGTGGTTCGCAACGACCGCCCAGCAAGCTGAACGATGCATGCAGCATTGCGCGCGAACGTCCGGATTTCATCAAGGCGTTCAAAAGCACCGAACGGAAATGGGGCGTGCCTGTTCACGTCCAGATGGCGACAATCTACCAGGAAAGCCGATACCGCCACGACGCGCGCACGCCGCATCGTTACGTATTAGGCGTGATCCCGATGGGTCGGCAAAGTAGCGCCTATGGCTTCAGTCAGGCTCTGGATGGAACTTGGGATGAATATCAGCGCGAAACCGGAAAGCGCCGCGCCAAGCGGGATCGCATCCGCGATGCATCTGACTTTATCGGTTGGTACATGAACAAATCATACGAGCGCAACGGCATTCACCCCGCCGACACACGCAATCAGTATCTAGCCTATCACGAAGGTCACACTGGTTTTGCGCGCGGAAGCTATAACAATAAGTCCTGGCTGCTGAACGTCGCCAGCGATGTGGATTCACGCGCACAGTTGTATCAGTCACAACTGGCCGGTTGCAGATACTAAGACTGGCTTGGCGGGTCAGCGATTGTCTGACCCGCGCCTTTCCTTGCTGGAAAACAAATCCTGATCCAGGCGACCGCCGTCCGCCAGACGTCCAAGCAATACCGTGGTCTGGCTGCCTGCGTTATCATGGATCACCCATTTGCGAAGCTCAACCGGATCACCTGTGAACATAAGTTCAATACGACCGGAATCTGGGTTTTTGGGATCCTGAGCTGTCACGACTGTGGCCGTACCATCGAAGCTATGGCCCACGACCATATTCGCCTGACTAAGGTTCACGTTCCGCGCCAAAACCAAGGATAGTGGGGTGCGCTTCAGGGGATACTGCTCGGGCGGTTGGTTCGACTTAGGATCGAATATCTTGACGCTGCCAGACCGGGCCACAACAACCGCACTGTTGGGCGGGTCGTATTCAAACCGCATTTTGCCCGGTCGCTCCAGCCACAGCTTCCCTGTGCTCAGCGACCCGTCATCATTGACCTGAGTGAATGTTGTATGAACCGTTTTCAAACCGTTCAGGTAAGTTGATATCTGCGACAGCGGAAGCTTATCCGCGGCCCAGGCCGCCGGGGCAGCCAGTGTTAAAGCAAGGGCAAAAGCAATCTGTTTCATGACACTCAGATATGCGCTTTGACCTTGTTATTAAATATCCTATTGCTCGGGGATCAGGATTTCGCGTTTACCGACATGATTTGCCGATGAAACAACGCCTTCGTCCTCCATTTGCTCAACAAGCCGCGCAGCTTTGTTGTAACCAATGGCAAGTTTCCGCTGAATGTATGAGGTTGAGCATTTGCGATCCTTGATCACAATCGCCACCGCCTGATCGTACAAAGCGTCCTCACCATTGGTATTACCGCCGGTGTTCAAGCCCAAAACAGCATCGATATTGTCGGCTTTGTCTTCGGCCGGACCATCCAAAACGGTGTTCACATAGTCCGGCGGGCCGTACTGTTTCAGGTGGTTGACGATTTCTTCGACCTCTTCGTCCGAGACAAATGGGCCGTGACAACGGGTGATTTTGGCACCGCCCGCCATATAGAGCATGTCGCCCTGACCCAGCAGTTGTTCAGCGCCCATTTCACCCAGAATGGTACGGCTGTCGACTTTCGATGTTACCTGGAACGAAATACGGGTCGGGAAATTTGCCTTGATCGTACCGGTAATCACGTCGACTGAAGGCCGCTGCGTGGCCATGATCAGGTGGATACCCGAGGCCCGTGCCATCTGTGCCAGACGCTGAATACAGGCCTCAATCTCTTTACCTGCAACCATCATCAGGTCGGCCATTTCATCGACAATGACAACGATATAGGGCATCGACTCTGGTGCGAATTCTTCCGTCTCGAACATCGGCTCGCCGGTTTCATCGTCAAACCCGGTCTGAACCGTACGGCTGAACATTTCGCCCTTGGCCAGCGCATCCTTCACCCGGCCATTGTAGCCGGCGATATTGCGGACACCCATTTTGGACATCTTGCGATAGCGATCTTCCATCTCGCCGACGACCCATTTCAGGGCGACAACTGCCTTTTTCGGGTCGGTTACAACGGGCGACAGCAAGTGCGGAATGCCATCATAAACCGACAATTCCAACATCTTGGGGTCGATCATGATCAGGCGGCACTCATCCGGAGTCAGCTTATACAGCAGCGACAGGATCATCGTGTTAATTGCCACCGACTTACCGGAACCGGTGGTTCCGGCAATCAGAAGGTGAGGCATCTTGGCCAGATTAGCTACAACAGACTCGCCGCCGATATCCTTCCCCAATGCCAGCGGCAGGGCCTGATTGCCGTCGCCAAAATCTCGGCTGGACAGAATTTCCCGCAACACCACCATCTCGCGGTTCTCGTTCGGCAATTCGATGCCAATGACCGAGCGACCCGGCAGGGTCGAAACCCGTGCCGATAGCGCTGACATCGACCGCGCGATATCGTCGGCCAGACCGATCACACGGCTGGCTTTCAAGCCTGGTGCGGGCTCCAATTCGTACATGGTAACAACCGGGCCGGGACGGACGCTGACGATCTCGCCTTTGACGCCATAGTCATCCAGCACGTTTTCAAGCATCCGTGCATTTTCCTCCAAGGCCTCATCGCTCAGATGATGGCGCTGAATGGCGGACGGGTTTGACAACAAGCCAAGCGGTGGCAATTCGAAATCCGAGTGCTTTTCTTCGAATGACAATGTCGGTTGCGCCTCGGCCTGCGCACGACGCGACGGTGAAGGTGCACGGCGAACCGGTTGTGCCACAACGGGCTTCCGCGGCTCTGCGACTGGAATTTTCATCGCAGGACGTGATTGCATCGCCTGATCGGCCGCATCTTCAAACACGGCTTCGTCCTCAATTTCTGGCTGGGGCTGATACTCATTCATGTAGTCGTCGGCATCAGCCAGGTGCGGTGCATATGCGTCGGCAACCGGGTCTTGCCAGTCGACTGCCCCGGCACCTGTCATCGGCGGTTCCGGCGGCAACCCCGTCGAAGTCAGTGGCGGCTCGGGTGGCAATCCATCGTTCTGCGAAGCATTCAAGATCAGAGGGTCGGGTCCGCGCCCCCTGCCCTTGGTGAGCGGCAGATTCGGATCGGGCTCTGGTGTTACTTCTCCGCTGGCGACTTTGCGATTGCGCACAGCCGCCGAGATTTTGGACTGAATGCGGTCCTCTCCGGGCATGTCATCATAGCCCATGACAGGATCCGGGTCGATCAACTCGAGTTCTGGCATTGGGTCCGGGCGGCGGATCAGTGATGGCATTCTGGCCAGTAGACCCGTCTTAGCAACGGGTTCCGGATCGAACAATTCCGGCTCATCAAAGATTGGATCGGCGTAGGCCAACTCGTCCTCGTAAACAGCCTCGGCCGCTTCCACGCGAGCCGCTTTGCGATGGTCCCACTGCGCGCGACGTTCGCGCGCTGCCCGTGCCGTCGCTGATGCCCCGCGACCCAACAGGGTCATCAACATGTCGTAGGCCATCACGAGACCCAACAGAAACGCGCGGAACCCCCGCTGCACATCGGTTCTGATGAAGCCCAGCACAAAGATACCCAATGCGATCATCCCAACGGCCATAACCAGGGACATCAGTTTGACCAGAAAATGAGAGGCGATCGGCAGCAGGGTCAGCAAGGCGCCCATTGCAGTATCGCCAAACAGGCCTCCTAACCCATAGCTATGGGTCGCGCGCCACTCGGCACCGGGTAGCAGCGTTGCGGCGTACACAGAGACAACGGCAATCCAGATCGGGGCAAAGATCAAGCGGGCTACGGCCCGCTCTTCACCGAAATGCCCGGCAAACCGCACACCCCAGCCAATCAGCACCAACGCAATGCCCCAGCTTCCCCAACCAACGATCATGAACAGCGGCGCTACGATCGAGGCGCCGATCCGCCCCATCCAGTTCTGCACTGGTGCGTCTGTTGATACCATCCAGTTCGGGTCGTCCGGCGTATAGGACCAGATCATTGCAGCGGCGGCAAAGCCCAAAAGGATCAGGGCTATCCCGATCAGCTCCTTGCTGCGCCGTTCAATGGCGGCTTGGGTCGTGCTGTCCAACAATGGATCGCGGTTGCGCGCGTTGTAAGATGCCATTATGCCCTCGTACCTCACAAATAGATGCAGTCGCGGAGCTGGGTCAGCCCGTGCTGCATCTCTGTTCTTGGGGCCACCATGGCGACCCTGATAAACTGCTCGCCCGGGTTCTGTCCCGGATCACCTTGAGAAAGATATGCGCCCGGCAAAACCCGAACTCCGGTTTCCTGCCAAACCTTAAGCGCTGTTTCCTCGCCATTCTCGACGGGCAACCACAGGAAAAACCCGGCTTCAGCGGGCATGTAGCCCTGAACGCCGGCGAAAACCGCATCCGCAATGGCGTATTTTTCCTGATAGAGCGCACGGTTTTCAGCAACATGGGCCTCGTCTGCCCAAACCCGGGCAGCGGCAGCTTGAAGCGGTGCGGGCAACGGGGCACCTGAGTAGGCGCGCAGCTGTTTGACGCGCTTGATCGTTTCTGGCCCGCCTGCAATCAGACCCGACCGCAAACCAGCTAAATTCGACCGTTTCGACAGTGAATTGAACAGCGTGACCCGCTCGGGATCAGCGCCAAGCTCTTGTGCAACAGTCAGAACGCCAACTGGTGCCTCGTCGCGGTAAATCTCGGAATAGCACTCATCGGCGAAGATGCGGAAATCGTATGCCTCGGCCAGCCGGATTAATTCGGCCCAATATTCGCGCGATGCGACCGCCCCCTGCGGGTTCGCGGGCGAGCAGATATAGGCCACGGCGGTGCGGTTCAGCACGTCCTCGGGCAAGCCTGCATAATCCGGCAGATGTCCCGTGGCTGCGGTGGCAGATACGAAATACGGCTCCGCTCCGACCGAGATCGAGGCGACCATGTAGACCTGATAAAATGGGTTCGGGCACAGGACGACCGGTTTTTGGCCCTTCTTTTGTTCGGGGCACAGGGCCATCGCGGCATTATATAACCCTTCGCGCGTGCCGTTCAGAGCCATCACATTGGTGTCCGGATCCATCGCCACGCCATAGCGCCGTTTGATCCAGTCAGTGATGGCAGCGCGCAGTTCGGGTGATCCTTCATTCGGCGGATATCCCTGGAATCCACCGGCGTTTTCCATGATCATATCCGTCACCCAGGCCGGAAAATCGTGCTTGGGCTCGCCGATGGTCATGTGAATTACGTCGCCACCCGGCTGATGGTGATCCAACAGGGCGCGCAGGCGCGGGAATGCATATGCCGGTAGGTTCGAGAACCGCTCGGGGAAATTCATAAGTACTGCCTCAATACCGGGATCATTTTCGCCCCGTTTTTTGTCAGATTACAGATCACGTACCCCTTCGTCCAGACAAAGAGGTGCCGAATCAGGGGATTGTGGCATTCAGGTCAGTGCGGATTCGACCGCTGAACCGACACGCAATAGGGCCTCTTCAGACCCTGGATAGCCCAACATCATAAGGCCGCATCCCGGTGTTTCAGTGGGCAAAGTCAGCGCGGCCAGGCCCATCAGATTGCCGATCCGGGTGTTCCGCAGGGCCAGGAGGTTCTCGGTCACGTAATACTCATGATCGCTCATCAAACGGTCCAGATTGGGCGGCAGTATTGGCGCAGTCGGGGCCAACACGGCGTCGAAACTGGCCGTTGCCGCATCCCATGCGGTGCGGCAAGCCTTTAATTTCGACCACGCGGACACATAATCCGGACCGGAATACGTCTTGCCCATACGGAACCGTTCTAGAATTTCGGGATACATCGCCTCAGGGTTCGCTTCGATCACGTCACGCCAAAGGCCATAGGCTTCGGTGGTGTAAAGAACACCGGACAGGCCCATCGCCTCGTTCAATTCCGGAACGTCCAAAGGAACGATTTCAGCACCCGCTTCCTGTAGTCTTTGCAGCGCATCACCATAAGCTTTGCGCGGCATATCACGCAGGTCATCCTTGGCTACATTCTGCAAGTCGGCAAACCGCCGCCCTTTCAGTGTCGCCCCGCGTAGATCCGCGGGCGTTCCGCCTTCCAGAAGCGCCAGCACATGTGCTGCATCTTCGACAGATCGCGCCAAGGGCCCTACGGTGTCGAAGCGCAGGCAGAGCGGTACTGTGCCTTCCAGACTGACCCGCCCAGCGGTGGTTTTCAAACCCACCAAATTGTTCCAGGCAGCCGGGATGCGCACGGACCCGCCCGTGTCCGACCCAATGCCACATGCCGCCAAACCCCAAGCAACAGACGCCGCTGCGCCAGAGGATGATCCACCTGAAACCGCGTCTTCATCGTCAATACAGGGCGGCGTGCCGGTGATCGGGTTCAAACCAAGACCCGAAAAGGCCAATTCGCTCATATGTGTCTTGCCCAGGCAAACGGTTCCCATGGCTGTGGCGTTGCGTAGAACCACTGCGTCTGCGTCGGGTACGCGGCCTTTCAGCAAGGCTGATCCTGCCTCGGTTGCTGTACCAGCGGTATCGAACAAATCCTTCCAACTGATCGGAACCCCATCCAACAGGCAACGTCGCAAGCTCAGACCCGCTCTCTCTTTGGCGGCGGCAGCCTCGGCCCGTGCTCTGTCATGGGTCACGCGTGCATAGATCCGGTCGCGGTGCGGATGGGCGTCAATGGCGGACAGGTAGGTTTCGGTCAACTCAACCGGATCAATTTGGCCCATGCCGATTCCACGACCCAGATCACACGCCGTCATGGTCAACCAATCCTGCATTTTATCCCTCCGATTTCTGGCTTTTAGGGACGGTAGCGACAGGACCGCACATGGACAATCCCGAAAGGGCGCGCATATTGCAGGGCATGACAAAGGCTTCGGATATCCTGATCGTCGGCGGTGGCCTGAATGGCCCGGCGCTGGCGCTGGCGTTGGCGCAAACCGGGCATTCGGTTACAGTTATAGACACGCTGCCAGAGACGCTGCGCATGAAGGCCACGTTTGATGGGCGCGCCTATGCCTTGGCGTTGGCGTCTCAGCGTCTTCTGGATGCGATCGAGGTTTGGGATCGGGTCGCGGAGCATGCGCAGCCAATGCTGGAAATCAAGGTGACGGACGGCCACGCAGGCGCTGGCCCGTCGCCGTTCTTTATGCATTTCGACCATGCCGAGATCGAAGAAGGTCCGATGGGATACATGGTCGAAGACCGCCACCTTCGCCGCGCCTTTTTGGACGCGATGACGCAAGAGCAGCGGATCACCCAACTCAGCGGCAAGACAGTTGTTTCACAAAAGACCGACATGGCAGGCGTAACACTGGCACTTGACGACGGATCCACCGTTTCGGGTCAGTTGGTCGTCGGATGTGATGGTCGCCGCAGCGGTACAGCGGCGCGTGCCGGTATTAAGCGCAGCGGTTGGGACTATGGCCAAACGGCCCTGGTTTGCGCCATCGAACATGATCTGCCGCATCATGGCGTCGCCCATCAGTTTTTTATGCCCCCAGGCCCGTTAGCGATCCTGCCTCTAACCGGCAACCGCAGCTCGATTGTCTGGAGCGAACATACGGAAACCGCGCAGCGCATCAACGCCATGTCTGAGACGGATTATCTTCAGGTCCTGCGCCCCCGTTTCGGAGATTTCCTCGGTGACATACGGCTAAAGGGCGACCGATTCACCTACCCGCTGAACCTGACCATCGCCAATTCCTTCATATCGGACCATTTGGCTTTGGTCGGGGACGCCGCCCACGGCATGCACCCGATTGCCGGGCAAGGCCTGAACGCAGGCCTGCGCGATGTAGGCGCATTGGCCGAGGTTCTGACTTTGGCTGGGCGTCGAGGGGAAGACATCGCATCGACACTGGTTTTGGAGCGGTATCAAGAGTGGCGCCGGTTTGACACCGCCGCTTTGGCCATGGCGACGGATGTGTTCAACAGGATGTTTTCAAACGACAACCCTATCCTGCGGATGGGCCGCGATATCGGCATGGGCCTGGTCGGCTCGCTGCCCGGGTTGCGCCGTAGCTTTGTGCGCGAGGCCGCCGGGCTGACCGGAGACTTGCCGAAACTGCTGCAGGGCCGCGCGATTTAGTCCAGTTCGCGGGCCTCGTCCACCAACATCACTGGTATTCCATTGCGGATCGGAAACGCCAAACCCGCAGCTTTCGACACCAGCTCCTGTCGGTCAGCGTCGTAATGCAGGGTCGTTTGGGTTTTTGGGCAAATCAGCGCCTCAAGCATGTGGCGGTCAAATGCGTGTTCGGATGCGTTCATTGCAGTGTTTCCTCATTTGAACCGCCACGAAGGGCGAACTCGATCAATGTCACCAGTGTTTCGCGCCGGGTGCGCAAACAGGGCGCCTCAAGCAAAGCCTGTTTTTCTTCGGGATCGAAATCCAGAAGCATCGAAAGCGAATTCACCAGTAACTCGTCATCGGCATCTTTCATGGAATCCCAATCAGTTGACAAATCCCGTGATGAGAAGAACCGCTCGAGTAAGGTTAAGAACCGTGTACGATTAAACTCGTCATCCTTTTCGGTTTTACCCAAGTCGCGATCAAACCCACCCCATGCGACAGCACACCGCCGATAAGGTGTGAATGCGTCCAGTTCCGAAGTGATCCGAAACCGCGAAACCCCGGTGAGCGTGATCAGATACCTACCATCCTCAGTCTCGGAAAACTGTGTCACTCGCCCGGCACATCCGATCTGATGCAATTTCTTTTCGTCACTCGGGGACGGGTTCGGCTGCACCATGCCAATCAGACGTTCCTTGGTCTTCAAAGCATCATCCAGCATTTGCAGGTAGCGCGGTTCAAATATGTGCAAAGGCAAGCGTGACCGGGGCAACAGCAACGCCCCGGGCAGTGGAAAAACGGATATCGTATCCGGCAGGTCGGCGGGATGCATCATGTATCCGAGTGTAGCTCTGAACCGGAATTAGGCAAATATCATCGAGCTGAGTTTGCGGCGTCCGTTCAGAACAATCGGATCATTTGGCTTCAACGCATCAAAGATCGTGAACAGCTGCGACTTGGCTGCACTTTCATTCCATTCGCGATCCCGGCGGAAAAGCTCCAGGAGTTGCGCCACGGCCTCTTCCACATCGCCGTTGGCATGCAGTGCCTGCGCCAGATCGAATCGCGCCTGATGATTGTCCGGTTCAGCGTCCACCAGCGCTGTCAGATCGGCCACCGGACCTGCGTCAGCGGCCTGTTTGGCCAGCTCAAGCTGCGCATGGGCTGCTTCGATTTCAGGCGACGTAGAGATCTCGGCGGGTGCGCCATTCAAGATCGCTTCTGCCTGCTCAAGATCACCAGATGCAATGTGAGAACGCACAAGACCACCATAAGCCGCGGCATGGTTGGGGTCTTCGCCCAGGATAGCGGCAAAAGTCTGAGCTGCATCAACAGCGGCACCTTCAGTCAGCATTTCCTCGGCTGCTGCCACCGCGTCTTCCAATTGTCCACCGGGGCTTTCCCCACCTGCGGCTTCGATAACACGATCCACAAATGCCTTGATTTCAGATCCCGGCACGGCACCCTGAAATCCATCAACAGGCTGACCCTTGAAAAAGGCATACACGGTTGGGACCGACTGGATGCGCAATTGCGACGCGATTGCCTGAGCTTCGTCGACATTGATCTTGACCATTTTCACCGCGCCTTTGGCAGCGGTTACGGCTTCTTCCAAAAGTGGGCCGAGCGTTTTGCAAGGGCCACACCAAGGCGCCCAGAAATCAACGATAACAGGAATGTCCTGTGAGGTTTCAACAACGTCGGCCATGAACGTGGCCTCGGTTCCATCTTTGATCAGATCACTGGTATCAGAGCCGGCTGCGGTGTTCAGAAGGTCCATGGCAATCACTCTTTCGTTCAAATTTGCGCCCTATATGCAACCACTGAGCGCGGAAACCAAGGGGGGAGTTTTCAGGCCGTATCCGATCAAATGTCAAAGGTCGCAAAAACCGGAGCGTGATCACTTGGCTTTTCCCAGCCACGCGCGTCGCGCAGAACCCTGCTGGAATGGCCCGCGTTCGAAATATCGGGTGTCGCCCAGACGTGATCCAGCCGCCGCCCCTTGTCGGCTGCATCCCAATCTCGCGCGCGGTAGGACCACCAGCTATACAGCTGCCCTTCGGGGATATCCTGACGGGTGATATCGATCCAACCGCCTGCGTCTTGGGTTTCAGCGAGTTGCTCGACCTCGATGGGTGTGTGCGACACGACCTTGAGCAGTTGCTTGTGGGACCAGACGTCATCCTCACGCGGGGCGATATTCAGATCCCCGACCAGAATTGATTTCTCTGGCTTGTCCACGTGAAACCAGTCCCGCATTTCAGTCAGATAGTCGAGTTTTTGACCGAATTTCTCATTCACCTCGCGATCGGGCACATCCCCACCTGCAGGAACATAGAAATTATGGATCGTCACTCCGTTCTCCAAACGACCGGCGATATGTCGGGCATGACCCAGACCAGCAAAGTCCTTGTCGCCAACATCCTCAATGGGTAAGCGAGACAGAATAGCGACGCCGTTATAGCCCTTTTGACCCCGCGCAATCATATGGTTGTAGCCAAGCGCCGAAAACGCCTCGGTTGGGATCTTTTCCACTGGCGATTTACATTCCTGCAGACACAGAACATCCGGTGCTTCTTCCTCTAAGAGCTTCAGCACGATCGGCTCACGCAGACGGACCGAGTTGATGTTCCAGGTGGCAAGGGTAAAGGGCATGGGGCAGGCTTCCTCTGTCGCGGTTGGCGCAACCTATCGCGGTGTAGGTGCAGGTGCTATCGGAAAAAACGTCTAGGACGGATACCCATCAGATTGCGGTGCATCATCGCAAATCTCATACCAATCAGGTTTCTCCGAGACAAACTCGTGAAACTGGACCTTTGAAGTCAACGTCGTGTCCAGCGCGTTCGCTGCGATTGGGAAACTGTCTTCATCCGACAGAATCTCGCCAAGAGATGTTCCGCAGTCTTTGCAGAAACATCTGCCGTATTTGTAAGGAGCATTTGGCCGGTACAACGCCACCTTGTCCCTACCCTGCAGCCATATCAGATCTTCCTTTTTCACAAACACAATCGTGCTGGCCCCGGCTTTACGGCATCGGGAACAATGACACGTGCCCATTACGGAGGGTTCGCGTTTCAGTTGAAACCTGACCGTTCCGCAACAACAACTACCCTGAATCACCAAGAATGCCTCCATCCAGAAAATTCTAACGGAACATTACAAGAACATCTGATGCGGAGCAATGTTGGAATTGCCCGCAATCCTGCTGATAACAAGCAATAACAGAACAAAAAAAGGCCGGGCCAAAGGCCCGGCAGTCCAACAGGGAGGTGCATGTCATTACCCGGACATACACGGGTCGGGAGTAATCTAATTATGACCACAGAGTATCACTTTGATCCAAATCAATCTACAGGCGATCAAGATACTAGGCGATATCCGCCCGATTCTGTGACCAAAAGGCGCGCATTTGACGGATCAGGCTCGATTTTCTGACGCAGCCGGTAGATGTGAGTTTCCAACGTGTGCGTAGTCACTCCAGCGTTGTAACCCCAGACCTCGTGCAGCAGCACGTCGCGGGCCACCACACCATCAGTTGAACGATAGAGGAACTTGAGAATATTGGTTTCTTTCTCGGTCAGACGAATTTTGCGGTCATCTTCAGTGATTAACATTTTCATCGCAGGCTTGAACGTATAGGGGCCAAGAACAAAAACAGCGTCTTCGGACTGTTCATGCTGCCGAAGCTGCGCGCGAATACGGGCCAGCAGAACCGGAAACTTGAATGGCTTCGAAACGTAGTCATTGGCACCGGCATCCAGACCCAGGATCGTATCGGCATCGCTGTCATGGCCCGTCAGCATCAGAATCGGACTTTTGACACCTTGTTTACGCATCAGGCGACACAGCTCGCGGCCGTCCGTGTCCGGCAGACCAACATCCAGAATCACCAGGTCGTAGATCGCTTCGCGCGCACGCTCCATTGCGGACTGACCGTCATGCGCTTCAAACACATCGAAATCCTCGGTCATCACCAGTTGTTCGCTGAGTGCTTCGCGCAGGTCTTCATCGTCATCCACCAGCAGGATTTTCTTGAGTTGAGCCATTTCCCGGTCCTCCAAAGCCTTTTCCATCACTTGCGCGTGGAATATGCAATCAACAAGCTTTGCTGCAACGGGCTCACGCCCTCGTGTCCAAGGCAGCGGAAATGTTTCACATTTTGCCCCGAAAGCGCTAGGACAAGGGCTGAACGTTACAGGGTAACATAGATGAGTCTGATCCCAGATATCACCGAACTGCTTGCACGAGCCCGCGCAGATCTGCGCATGGGCGTACCCGTAGTACTGACGGACGACAGCGGGTTCGGCGTGCTTGCTGCCTCGGCAGAAACACTCAGCCCGCAACGCCTGGCCGATCTTCGTAGGCTTGGCGGCGAACCGGTGGTCACAATCACTGGACGACGAGCGGAAACGCTCAAGGCACGGGCCTATGATGGTGATCTGGCGCGGGTTTTGATTCCAGAAGATGCAGATCTCGGCTGGGTTCAGGCCGTTTCCGATCCGTCGGACGATCTAAGTTCCCCTATGAAAGGACCGCTGATGACCAAGCGGCAGGGCAACGCACACTTGCACCGTATTGCTATTGCGTTGGCAAAGTCTGCGCGTCTTCTGCCCGCAGCGATCGTGGTTCAGGTCGAGGACGGCAAAACATTCGCCGCAGACCACGGTCTGACATGCATTGATCACACCCGCGCTGCCCCTCATCTGGCGGGCCGCAGCGCGCTGCACGAGGTTGTCGCCGCGCGCCTGCCGATGGAAGTATCAGAAGCCGGACGTTTGCATGTTTTCCGCCCCGAAGATGGGGGGGAAGAGCATTATGCAGTTGAGATCGGGCGTCCGGACCGGGACAAGCCTGTGTTGGCGCGATTGCACTCGGCCTGTTTTACCGGCGACCTCATGGGCAGCCTGAAATGTGATTGCGGCCCGCAGCTGCGAGGCGCGCTGGCCCAAATGGGATCAGAAGGCGCAGGCGTCCTGCTCTATCTGAATCAAGAGGGGCGAGGCATTGGTCTGGCAAACAAGATGCGCGCTTATTTTCTGCAAGATCAGGGGTTTGACACTGTCGAAGCCAACCACCGCTTAGGCTTTGAAGATGATGAACGGGACTTTCGCCTCGGCTCAGACATTCTGAAATCGTTGGGGTTCAACTCGGTCCGTTTGCTGACAAACAACCCCGCCAAGATTGCAATGATGGAGCGTACCGGCATCGCCGTGACCGAACGTGTTCCGTTGAAAGTCGGCGAAACCGCCCACAACCGTGCGTATCTGGCAACCAAGGCGGCGAAGTCCGGGCATCTGCTGTGACACCCGATGATCTGGTGCTGACACCGAATGGTGTTCGGTTTCGTGGTCAGCTTTTCCCCTGTTCAATCGGCAGGGGCGGATTGAGCAATTTCAAACGTGAGGGCGATGGGGCTACCCCAACAGGCGTCCACCGTGTCACGGGCATGTTGTATCGGGCCGACCGCATCGCAGCACCGAACTACTGGGCGCGCGCCATCGGACCTCGGGATCTTTGGTCTGACGATGTGTCCGACAAAGATTACAATCACTTAGTCTTGGCGCCATACGCGTACAGCCACGAAAAACTGCGCCGCGCGGACCCGCTTTATGATCTGGTGTTTATTACCGACTGGAACTGGCCAAACGCAGTGGCGGGTCGAGGTTCGGCAATCTTTGTGCACCAATGGCGCCGACCTGGCTTTCCTACCGAAGGATGCGTGGCTTTTCGACGTGAGCATCTGCACTGGATTGCCCGTCATATCGTACCGGGCACACGATTGATTATCCCTGCGGTTTGACCCGCTCGCCAAAGATGGCGGACCCCACACGCACATGGGTCGCCCCCAACGCGATGGCCTGTTCGAAATCGCTACTCATGCCCATGGACAGACCTTTCAGCCCGTTGCGTGCAGCGATCTTAGCCAATAATGCAAAATGCAGCGACGGTTCTTCATCAATCGGAGGGATGCACATCAATCCGCGAACCGGCAGGTCCAGTTCGTTGCATTCCGCTACAAACCCATCCGCATCTGCAGGAAGAATTCCCGCCTTTTGGTCTTCTTCTCCGGTGTTCACCTGAATGAACAAATCAGGACAGGATCCGATCTCCTGCGCCAGCCTTGCCAAAGTCTTTGCCAGCTTGGGACGATCGACGGAATGGATCGCGTTGCAAAGCTCCATCGCCTGACGCGCCTTGTTGGTTTGTAAGGGGCCGATCAGATGCAGATCAATATCGCTGTATTGCTCTTTGAACGCGGGCCATTTGCCAGCGGCTTCCTGAACCCGGTTTTCACCAAAACAGCGGTGCCCTTGTTCAAGAACGGCCTGGACCCGTTCATTTGGCTGCACCTTGGACACGGCGATCAACTTTACCGACCCATCAGACCGTCCGGAACTGGTTTCGGCCTTGGCAATGCGGGCGGTGATATCTTGCAATGACATGGCGTTCCTCAATCTGTCTTTGGCGCAGAGAAACACGATGTCGACGCAAAAGAAAAGGGCGGGTCAGAAGACCCGCCCTTAAACCTTGCGGTTCAGATCAACTTAGAAGTTGAACTGGGCACCGAAGTCGGCACGTGTCTGGCTTTCGCCGTCGCCACGCTTCGAGCGGCCAACACCACCGCGCAGCGATGCACCGCCGCCCAGGTCGTAGATGGCACCGATGCCGTACTGCTGGTTATCGTCGTCCGCCGAACCGTCACCGTAAGCGAAGGTCAGAGTGGTTGCAGCGCCAACATTGTAGGCTGCCGACAGACCGTATGCAGTGCCGTTACGTGTTGCGTCAGCAACATCGTCGTCCGCTACAAACAGAGTACCCGAGAAGTCACCGAATTCTGCACCCAAGGTCAGAACGGTCAGGGTCTGCTTCTCTGCACCACCAACGCCGTCAGTTTGACCATAGGCCAGAGCTGCGGTGATGTTGTTGAAGGTGTAGGTCGCGCTGATGTCCCACTTGTCTTCGCCGCCAGAGTCTTGGTCATACGACGCGCCGAAGGCGAAGTCGTTGATGGCGTACTGGAAGAACACAGCGTTTGCGCCAGCGCCGGTCGAAGAGTACGACAGGAAGCTGTAGTCAACGCCAGAGTACTGACCAATGAAGTTTTCCAGGCCAGGCTCGTTACCGTAGTAGTTTGCCAGGTTGTCAAACGAACCTGCTACGTTACCTGCGTCAACACGCAGACCACCGTAGATGACCGAGAAGCGCGCGCCGTTCAGGCCAGCTGCGTTGGCTTCACCAGTGTCGGCGTCTTCGTCAGCTTGCAGACGAACACGGCCTTCAAAGCGAACGCCACCGTCGGTTTCTGCGATGCCGTCGATGTTCAGACGGAAGCGAGAAACCAGAATGGTGTCGCTAATGTTAGGATCTGTCGAACGGTCTTCCAGGTATCCAATACCAAAACGACCGTAACCGCCGAATTTCACTTCAGCTGCTGCAACGCCTGCGGTCGCAATCAGCGCCGTCGTTGCGAAGAGAACTTTTTTCATCTTGTTTCCCTCGGTTTCAATTAAACAGTTTTCTACTCGACACATACCTCGGCATATGTCTCAGCACGGACACCGTTTCGCTCTTTTTGCCCCCCGGGTGCAAGCTTGGCCTAATTGCGGCGGCCTCATTCGGGTCAAATTGGTGCAAGGATGCCACAGTCACTTTTGCCTGCCTTTCCGCGCAGTAGGCCGATATTTCAAAAGAATAGGCTTGTTGCAGATGGGGTCCTTAGCTAGGAGTATCCACCAACAACGCACAATCAGTGAAACAGGACCTGCTTACAATGCGCCTGCCGACAGTTTTGGGTATGATCATGCTGACCGCCACCATTTCGGCATGCGGGCAGAATCGAAGCACAACCACGTACAATCCCAACCTCGTTGGGGGAAATTCCGACGAACGTGAATTGAACGATTCTGATCGAACGACAATCTGGGACATTTTTGATCGCGGCAACGCCGAGCAGACAACCAATGTAAACCGGTATCTGTGGGCGGCCTCACTGGATGTTCTCAGCTTTCTGCCTGTGCAAGAGGTTGATCCGTTTACTGGCGTGATCGTAACAGGTTACGGCAAACCTCCGGGCGGCGGTCGGTCTTATCGGGCCACGGTACATGTCAGCGATCCAGCTTTGGCTGCACGGTCTTTGTCGGTTGCTCTTCAGTCCAACGGAGGCGCACCAGTCAACGCTGCGACAACTCGCGCCATCGAAGACGCCATCCTTTCCCGGGCGCGCCAGCTACGCATTGCGGACAACAAGTTCTAGCAACCCGACGAAATTCACAATAAGACCACGCCGGGTTCCTGCCCGGCGTTTTCATTCACGAAGGACCGCAAGATGTCGCGTTACTCGGCCACCGAAATCGAAGCAAAATGGCAAGAGGCCTGGGATAAGGCTGGAATCTTTACGGCCAACCACAAGGCAGACAAGCCGAAATACTATGTGCTTGAGATGTTCCCCTACCCGTCCGGTCGAATCCATATGGGGCACGTACGCAACTACACGATGGGTGACGTGATCGCACGGCACAAGCTGGCAACCGGCCACAACGTGCTCCACCCTATGGGCTGGGATGCCTTTGGAATGCCTGCGGAAAACGCGGCCATGGCCATTGGTGGTCACCCCAAGGACTGGACCTACAGCAATATTGCGGACATGCGCGCGCAGATGAAGCCGCTGGGTTTGTCGATTGATTGGTCCCGCGAATTCGCTACTTGTGATCCCGAATACTACGGTCAACAGCAGGCTTTGTTTCTGGATATGCTTCAGGCCGGGTTGGTGTATCGCAAGAACGCTGTGGTGAACTGGGATCCGGTCGACATGACGGTTCTTGCCAACGAGCAGGTCGAAGCCGGGCGCGGCTGGCGTTCGGGCGCTTTGGTCGAACGGCGCGAACTGACGCAGTGGTTCTTCAAAATCTCGGATTATTCAGAAGAGCTGCTAGACGCACTCGACACGCTCGAAAACTGGCCCGCCAAAGTGCGCCTGATGCAGGAAAACTGGATCGGCAAATCGCGCGGCCTGCAATTCTCGTTTGATCGCACCGACGAAGGTGAGCCGATCACGGTCTACACAACTCGCCCGGACACTTTGCTGGGTGCGTCCTTTGTTGGTATCTCGCCCGATCACCCGATTGCCAAGCAACTTGAAGCCGAGAATGCGGAACTTGCTGAATTTGTTGCTGAATGCCGGAAAATGGGCACCACAGAAGAGGCCGTCGAGACAGCTGAAAAGCTGGGCTATGACACTGGCATCAGGGTCAAGCACCCGCTGGACCCAAATTGGGAACTGCCGGTCTGGATCGCGAACTTTATCCTGATGGACTATGGCACCGGCGCGATCTTTGCCTGTCCGGCGCATGACCAGCGCGATCTGGATTTCTGTCGCAAATACGACCTGCCAGTGATCGATACGTTCTTCGCCTTGGACAACGATACTCCGGTCGACAAAATCGCCTTTGTGCCTCCTAAGACTGAAAAAGTCCGTTGGGCGAACCATTTCGCTGGTTTGACTGAGGCGACGGGCGATGAAGCAATCAACGCCACCGTCGATTTCGCTGAGAAAGCGGGCTGGGGCGAAGGTGTCACAAAGTACCGTCTGCGTGACTGGGGCCTGTCGCGTCAGCGCTACTGGGGCTGTCCAATTCCCGTTGTGCATTGTGATTCCTGCGGCGTCGTGCCCGAAAAGCCCGAAAACCTGCCAATCCGCTTGCCCGATGATGTCACCTTCGACAAACCGGGCAACCCCCTGGATCGCCACCCAACTTGGCGGGATTGCAAGTGTCCTAATTGTGGTGCTGCGGCTAGGCGCGAAACCGACACGATGGACACGTTCGTCGATTCTTCTTGGTACTTCGCCCGTTTCACTGCGCCCAACGCCGAAACACCCACCGATCTGGCCGAGGCCGAATACTGGATGAATGTCGACCAGTACATCGGCGGCATCGAGCACGCGATTCTGCATCTGCTGTATTCGCGGTTCTTCGCGCGGGCGATGAATATCACCGGCCATTTGCCAAAAAAGGCAATCGAGCCATTTGATGCGTTGTTCACCCAAGGCATGGTGACGCACGAGATCTATCAGACCCGCGATGCCAACGGTCGCCCGGTCTATCACCTGCCGGAGGACGTGACCGACGGCAAACTGGCTGACGGCACTGAGGTCGAAATCATCCCCTCCGCCAAGATGTCGAAGTCGAAGAAAAACGTGGTTGACCCGGTCAGCATCATCTCGGCCTTCGGTGCCGACACCGCGCGCTGGTTCGTGTTGTCCGATTCTCCGCCGGAACGGGATGTAGAATGGACTGCAGCCGGTGCCGAGGCGGCGTTCAAACATCTAAGCCGGGTCCATCGCATCGCGTCCGAGATCGTCAGTTCGGACGATCCGGCCAACAATGAAGACGAAACCCTGCTGCGAGAGATGCACAAAGCCATCCATGATGTGTCGGGGGGTGTCGAATCCTTTGGGTTCAACGCCTCGATCGCCAAGCTTTATGCCTTCACCAATACTTTGGCGAAATCCAAGGCGGGTACAGGCGCCAAGCGCGAAGCGGCCAAAGCGCTGGCGCAGCTGATGTCGCCGATGACCCCGCACCTGTCAGAAGAGCTGTGGCAGATGCTGGGGGGCGAAGGACTGGTGGTCACTGCCCCATGGCCCGTCGCCAATGAGGGCATGTTGGTCGATGACACCATCACCCTACCGATCCAGATCAATGGGAAACGCCGCGCGGAAATCAGCATTCCCAAGGATTTGGGAAAGGATGAGGTTGAAAAAATCGCGCTCAGCACCGAAGCTGTACAAAGGGCACTGGATGGTGCCACGCCGAAGAAAGTGATCGTAGTCCCGGGCCGGATCGTAAATGTCGTCGTTTGATCGAAGAACCTTTCTGTTGATGCCGCTGGCGCTGGCCGCCTGCGGCTTTGAACCGGTGTATGCCCCGGGCGGATCGGGTTCAGAACTGTATGGAAAAGTTGCGGTTTCCGCCCCAAACACTGTTGAAAGCTATTTTCTGGTTCAAAATCTGGAACAGCAGCTGGGCCGCAGCGCAAGCTCTGGCTCGGAATACAAACTGGATGTGCAGGTTTCGACTGTGACCCGAGGCGCCGCCATCTCAACAACCAATGAAACCAACCGATATACCATTGACGGAAGCGCCCAATATTCGCTGCGTTCCAATGAGACTGGACAAATCGTTGCATCAGGTAACGTGACCGATTTCGTTGGCTATTCGGCTGCTGGGTCAACCGTGTCCACATTAGCGGATGAACGTGACGCGAAAGAACGGCTGATGGTGATTCTGTCGAGCCAGATCATGAACCGCCTCTACGCCACACCAGGTTTGTCCGCATGAAACTGAGCCCGCGCGAGGCTGAGGGATATTTCGCCAAGCCGGACGCCAACAAAACCGGGTTGTTGATCTACGGTGCAGACGCAATGCGAGTCGCGCTAAAACGCCAGCAGGTTCTGGCAGCGCTGCTTGGTCCGGGCGCTGAAGAAGAAATGCGCCTCACCCGAATGCCCGGCGGTGATCTGCGCGGTGATCCGGCTTTGCTACTGGATGCGGTCAAAGCTGTTGGTTTCTTTCCAGGCCCCCGCGCCGTCTTCGTCGAAGATGCCACCGATACGGCCGCGCCAGCGATCGTTGCGGCCCTGGAAGATTGGTCGCCGGGTGACGCCCAGATTATCGTGACCGCAGGGCAGCTCAAGCCAAGCTCAAAAATCCGAAAAGCGTTCGAGGCGCATCCGGCAACCTATGCGGTGGGGATCTATGATGATCCACCATCACGGGCCGAGGTCGAGCGGGTGCTGGCACAAGCCGGTGTGCAGAACATTCCAAACGACGCGATGTCGGCGATCACCGAATTGGCTGTCGGCCTCGGCCCCGGGGACTTTGCCCAAACCGTTGAGAAGCTGTCACTTTACAAGCGCGGCGACACTTCTGAGCTGACGATCGAAGATATTGACGCCTGTACACCGCGTTCGACCGAAGCGGTGGTGGATGACGTTTTGAACGTGGTCGCAGAAGGACGGGCCGGAGAGATCGGACCGATGATCCGGCGGCTTCAGGCCCAAGGAACCAACGGCGTCACGTTGTGCATCGGCGCCACGCGGCACTTTCGAACACTTTATGCCTGTGCTTCTGACCCTGGTGGTGCAGCCCAAGGGATCGGCAAGCTGCGTCCACCGGTCTATGGCAAGCGACGTGACCGGATTCTGCGGCAGGCGCAGGGTTGGGGTGCTCCCAAGCTGCAAACCGCATTAACGGTTCTAACCGATACGGATTTGTCGCTACGGTCGGCAGGTCAGACTGCACCCGCTATGGCGCTGGTCGAACGCGCGATGATCCGATTGGCGATGCTCGCCCGTTCGCGATGAACACGCGTTTCGCTTGACGCCTTCCCGATCTGCCCCACACTCGGCACAGTCCCACTCAGCAGGAGCCCCGCATGTACAAGGTCTATGGCAGCATCCCCAGCCGCGCCTCGCGCATTCTTTGGATGCTGGAAGAAATCGGTCAGCCCTATGAACACGTCAAGGCCGGTCCGCGTGATCCGCAAATCACTGCGTTGAACCTGTCGGGTAAAATCCCTGTGCTGGTCGATGGTGATGCGGTGATCAGCGACAGCTCGGCGATCATGACCTACCTGGCGGATAAGCATGGGGCGCTTACTTATCCTGCCGGAAGTCTCGAGCGCGCGGCACAGGATTCGGTTTTCTTTACCATGCTCGACGAGTTGGATGCGGTGCTGTGGATCGCAGCACGTCACACTTTTGTCTTGCCCGAGGACAAGCGCGCCCCTCAGGTTAGTGAAACGGCAATGTGGGAGTTTGATCGCAACCTTCAGCGCCTTGAAAAGCAGTTCAAAGGTCCGTTTCTGCTGGGCGAGAAGATGACCATAGCAGACATCCTGTTGGTTCACTGCATGAGCTGGGCCAGAGGCGCACGGTTTTCGCTGAATTCCGACGTGCTGAATGCCTATAGCAAAGAGATGAGGAACCGGCCCGGATACCTGAAATTGGCCGAACTTGCGCAAAAGTCCTAACGGATGCTCTGGGCCTTCAACCAGTCGACGGCGGACTGGCCAGCCCACCGGCCCGTCGCAAAACAGGCGGTCAACAGGTAGCCACCGGTTGGGGCCTCCCAATCCAACATCTCTCCGGCGCAGAACACACCCGGCACGGCCCTGAGCATCAGGCCGTCATCCAATTCGGCCCGAGGAACACCGCCAGCGGTCGAAATTGCCTCGTCCATAGGTCTTAGACCAGCATGTCGGACAGGCAGGGATTTGATCACTTGCGCCAATGCATCTGGCGTATCCGGAAACGGGCGACCGAATTCCATCAGCAAAGCTGTTCGGGTGGCGCCAAGTTTCAACACCTTGCGCAAGTGGTTAGACAGGCTGGATTTACCGCGGGGCTTGCTTAAGCGGGTCGCGATTTCGCCTTTTGTCAGGTCCGGCATCAGATCGATGGTCAGGGGTGCGCCCTCTCTCACCGCCTTGCAGATGGTATAGATACCGCCACCTTCTAACCCGTGTTGGGAAATCACCGCCTCGCCCCGCGTTTGCGCGGACCCTGCCCGTAAAGCAACGCCCTTAATTGGCGCGCCTAAATGTGGCGACATATGCTGTGACCACTCGACCAGCAGCCCTGCATTTGCCGGCGCAAACGGGGTCAAAGTAAGTCCCTTAGCCGCCAGAATTTCGGCCCAACTGCCATCGGAACCCAACCGCGACCAACTGGCCCCTCCCATGGTGAGGATCGCGACATCAGCGACGACAGACTGCGGCCCTTCCGGTGTGTCGAACGTCAACGCTTGGCCATCCCAACCGGTCCAGCGCCAGCGCACTCTGACATCGACACCCGCCTGTCCCAGTCGCGCAAGCCATGCGCGCAGCAATGGGGACGCCTTCATCACTTTGGGAAAAACCCTGCCGGTTGAGCCGGTGAACAACTCTTGCTCCAGATCGCGGGCCCAGTTCTGAACCCCCTGAGCATCAAATGCAGCGATCATCGGCTGCAACCAGTCCGCAGCTTCATCGTAAGACGCGATAAGGGTTTCAAGCGGCGCATCTTTGGTCAGGTTCAAACCCGATTTGCCAGCCATCAACAATTTGCGTGCAACTGACGGCTTGGTTTCGGCCACAACAACCGGATGGCCAGAATTGGCCAGTTGTTCTGCGGCCATCAAACCTGCTGGCCCTGCCCCGATCACCACTGCCTGCGCCATTGTCGCCCTCTTGCCTTAGCCGCCCATTGGCGTGATTTTGCGGTCACTATGACAAACAGTGATCCGATCTGCCCGCTTTGCGACCGTCCGATCCCCGGTGGGTCTGGCAGCCTGCATCATCTGATCCCAAAACTCAAAGGAGGCAAGGGCGGACCCACCGTTTTGCTGCACCAGATCTGCCACAAAGAGGTTCACGCAACACTGAGAGAAGCGGAATTGGCCCGTAGCTTCAACACAATCGACGCGTTGCGAGCCCATCCGAGGCTTGAGAAATTCTTGGCCTGGGTCCGCAAGCGCCCGCCTGGGTTTCGGTCGAAAGTGCCTGGCAAACGGCGCGGGCGGTGATCAGCGCGGCAAAACCGGGTCACCAAATGCGTCCTTGAGCGGTGTTGGCAGGCCTTCGATCTCGATCCCCAGATAGTCAGGCACTGGCGCAAACTCCGCACCCGCAACATGTTGAAATTCCAGCGTTGTGTACGGGCGTCGCCACAACCATTCGCGATTCTCAACCGCCCACAGATCAGGATTTGGCAAGGTGTCATCGGTAAAAGCGTAAAAGTGCAGGTCAAACCCATAGGGCGACACGTCCTGCACCGACAAAAGCGTCATCCCCTGATCACGGCACCACGTGTCTTCGGAAGCTATGTCGCCGGTTCGCAATGTGATCTGGCCGATCCGAGCCTGCGCAAACGGCGCGGCCGGATCAGCGCCCTGCTCGGGGCGGTTGCCTTCGAAATCGTGCTGCAACAGCTCTATAGCGAAGCCCTCGGGATCGCTTAGATGGCACATGTACCCGATATCGAGAAACTGTTGCGGAGCGCTGATCTCAACACCCTGCCCTTGCAGGAAAGCCGCCGCCATATCCACATCCGGCACGGTCACACCGATTTTCCAATAGCGTTGTCCGCGATCGGGCACATAGCCTCCACCACCGGACATCAAAAGCAAATCCGCGTCTTCGCCGTGATATCCGATGCGGCAATTCTGTCCTTCCTTGTGCACGGACATTCCGAACGCTTCGGAATAGAATTGCGCAAGGCGATCAGTGTCAGAGACCCGCAACCGCAAGGCAGAAAGTCTCATACACATAACTCCGCTATTCCACTTGCAATTTTGGGATCTGCGCCAACGCTGTCCGCCACCAGCTGTCGCGCTGTTGACAATAGATCTTCAGACTCCACGACGCGGTCAACCAGACCAAAAGCATATGCCTCTGGCGCGGTGATCTTCTGTCCAGCCATGAGGATCAGCTTGGTCCGGGCTGGCCCGATCAATGCAGACATACGTTTGGGGTCAGAAGGTTGGGGCAAAAATCCAAGCTTCATGACCGGATAGAAGAACTTGGCCGACGGGACGGCAATGCGAAGATCGCAGGCCAAAACCATCCCGTGGGCCCCGCCCGCCAATGTTCCGTTCAACGCCGCAACGGTCAGGCAAGGTAGCGCCGCAATCGCGCCGGACAGCCGCTCCCAAACATCCGAAGTCGCAAGCCCGGCGCGCGCCTCGTCCAGATCAGCACCTGCACTGAACACCTTACCCACCCCTGTCAGGATCAGCGCGCGCGCCTCAGTCGCGGCTTCGGCGATTTCGGCCAGTTCGGTCAACATCGCCCCGGTCAGAGCGTTCGCCTTTCCCGGGTTGTAGATCGTAACTGTCCAAAGGCCATCCTTCTGCGCAAGTTCGATCACGTTAACCCAATCCTCTTGCGGATTTCGTCCTGTCTGAGCGAAATTTCCGTGCCAAGATACGCCTCTGACTCCTTGGAACACATCCACAAAAGCGCGCGCGCTGGCCAGTCTGCCGGAATGTGATCCTCCCAATCCAACTGGCTGACCGGATTGATACCGCTGGCCTTGATGACCCGCTGCATATCCGTCGCAACCGTGCCCGGTGACAGGCCTATGGCACGAATCCCATGATGGCCTTCTTCCAGATGAAGACACTCTGTCAGCATCTTCGCCCCCGCCTTAGAGGCGCAGTAGTGACTCCAAGCCTCAACCGGGTTCGATGCTGCGCCAGATGACACGGTCAAAATGGTACCCCCCCCAGCGGCGCGCATAACCGGCAGGGCCGCACGCATGCCGTAGAAGACACCTTTAAGGTTGATATCAATTGCCTGGCTCCAAGCCTCGGTATCCGCGTTGGACAGATGAAAGATCGGCTCGATCACGCCAGCATTTCCAATCAGCACATCCAAACCGCCGAAACGGTCGACGCAATCTGCAACCACTTGTTCGACCTGCGCAAAATCGCTGACGTCGCAGGCTAGTGCAATGGTATTGTCACCCAGCCCGGCAGCCAGTGTTTCGATCTGATCTCGGCTACGAGCGACCAAGACAACATTGGCGCCAGCTGCGGCAAAAACGCGCCCTGCCTCGGCCCCGATCCCACGGCTGGCCCCTGTTATGAGCACCGTTTTTCCTTGCATTTGCTTCTCCTTATCGGTCGGTTCGGAAATCAACTACAGCCGTACCGCGTAAATGGGGAATTGGTCTACCCCTTGCCCCCTTGACGATACCCTCCACAAGCCCGACCATGCGCATCAAATTGATCAAGAAGGGTTACCTTATGTCTGTTTTCCTACGCCGTAGTTGCGGCGCAGCCTTGGCTTATGCCGTTGCAACCCAAGGCGCACTGGCCGACCTGACCGCAAACGATGTTTGGGCTGATTGGCAAACATATTTCACATCAATGGGTTACTCCATCGCCGGTGACGAAAGCGCATCAGGCAACGTTACCACCATTTCCAACATGACACTGTCTATGGAGTTTCCCGACGACGACGGGCAATTCCAGATGGCCATGCCGGAAATGACGCTGACCGAAAACGGCGATGGCACGGTCAGCATCGACTTGCCCGAAAGCTTTCCGATGACAGTTGCCGGACAGGCCGAGGGAGAAGAGTTTTCTGCCGATGTCGTCTATTCTCACAGCCAGTTGAATATGGTCGTTTCCGGGTCGCCAGAAGACATGACCTATGATTACACGGCGGCCAAACTGGCTATCGTTCTGGATTCGCTTGAGATGGACGGTGAAACCTTGCCGAACGACACTCTGGCCGTCAGCATGGAAGCGAACGATGTGGACGGAAGTTCGCGGATGCGTGTCGGCGAAAATCGCGACATCGCCCAGACCTTTAATGCGGCTGACATGTCGTACAATGTCCGGTTCAAAGATCCGGAAAACGACGAAACCGGTCTGATCGACGGTAAACTGAATGGGCTGGCCTTTGAAGGCGAGAACATCATCCCAAGCGACTTTGACCTGTCAAACCCTCAGGCCTTCTACGAGGCCGGCTTCGCCTTTTCGGGCAACTTCACGTACACGTCTGGAGCGACAGATGTCAGCGGCGTCAGCGAGGGCGAGGAGTTTTCGATGGGCAGCACGTCCGAAGGCGGACGTTTCGCAGCCAGCATAGATGCAGAACGCGTAGCCTATGACATTGAACAAAACAGCACGAAGCTGGCCGTTACCACGGCAGATCTGCCATTCCCGATCGAGTTGGCGATGGCTAAGGCCGGGTTGCAATTCGAGTTTCCGCTTCAGCAGTCAGAAGAGATCCAACCGTTTGGCTTTGGTATGAACCTGACGGATTTCACCATGTCAGACGTGCTGTGGGGCATATTTGATCCGGCGGGCACATTGCCACGCGATCCTGCAACTATTGCATTAGACACGGTTGGCACGGCCAAAGTTCTGATGAATATCTTCGATCCCGAGTCAGCCGCTGCATTGGAAGCAGATGATGCGACGCCCGGAGAGCTGCATTCATTGAAAATCAACGAGTTGCTGGTCTCGATGGTCGGAGCCAAGTTGACTGGCGACGGCGACTTTGCCTTCGATAACGCAAACGTTGAAGAATATGGCGGCCTGCCCGCGCCGTCCGGTGTCGCAAACCTGCAGCTTGTAGGGGCCAACACGTTGATCGACAAACTGATCGGCATGGGTCTGATGTCAGACAATGACGCGATGGGCGCGCGGATGATGATGGGCATGATGGCTGTGCCCGGCGAAGAGCCCGATACGCTGAATTCCAAGATCGAGTTCACTGAAGACGGCCAAATCCTGGCCAATGGTCAGCGCATCAAATAGCGACAACATAAGGAGGCTGCTTGGGTGCGGCCTCCTCATCTAGACGATTGCAATCTAGTGCGCGACAACTGTGTCAGCGCGTCTGATCTAACGCATTTCTCGTAGGCAAATATCCATCTCAGGCGTCGTTGCCTATTGGTGTTTCATGCACATAAGGCCAACCTTACCGATGTGGTAAGCTGGAAACTCAGACGTGATAATGCCATCGACTCTCTGCACAATTTGGTCACGGGTATTGCGAGACGGTCGGTCCAAGGCTAGGTCCAGTGCAATCAAACCGGAGGCCACATGACCCGCACACCAGAAGAAATCAGCCAGCAACTGCTGGATGCGGCCCGCACTGCAGGGGCCGAGGCCGCCGATGCCATCGTTATCGACGGATCTTCGGTTTCCGTCGAAGTGCGCGGCGGTGCGCTTGAGCATGCCGAGCGCTCTGAAGGCACGGATTTGGGTCTGAGGGTGTTTCTGGGAAAACGGCAGGCAATCGTTTCAAGCTCGGACAAGCGCCCCGAAACGCTGAAAGTTATGGCCGAACGCGCGGTTGCCATGGCCAGCGAAGCCCCCGAAGACCCGTTTACCGGGTTGGCTGAACGTGACCAGATTGCCCAGGACTGGAATATTCAGGCGCTTGAGCTGTTCGATCCGACCTCGGAACCCTCTGCCGAAGCCTTGATGCAGGATGCGCTTCGCGCCGAAGCAGCGGCGTTGGCCGTTTCCGGCGTATCACAAGTGTCGGACGCGGCGGCAAGCTACGGGACGCACCGGGTGCATCTGGCGATGACCAACGGGTTTTCCGGTGGGTACAAGCGCAGCAGCCGTTCAACGTCGTGTGTTGCCATTTCAGGCGAAGGCACCGGTATGGAGCGGGACTATGATGGCGACAGCCGAACTTTTCAGTCGGATTTACGCAGTCCCGACGAAATCGGACGCATAGCCGGCGAGCGCGCGGTGGAACAGGTTGGCGCCCGCAAACCCGCAACCGGCAGTTTTCCAATCCTGTTCGACGAACGTATTTCATCGTCACTGATCGGCCACCTGCTGGCCGCCAGCAATGGCGCGGCTGTTGCGCGCGGAGCATCATGGCTGGCAGATAGTCTGGGACAACAGGTTCTGCCCGAACATCTGTCCCTGATCGAAGACCCACACCGCCCGCGCATCTCAGGCTCGCGTCCTTTTGACGCCGAAGGGTTGCCCACGCGAAGTCGCGCCATTGTCAAAAACGGTATCTTGACCGGATGGACACTGGATCTGTCCAGCGCGCGTAAACTGGATATGGCCTCGACCGGAAATGCCACGCGCGGCGTCTCAGGGCCGCCATCGCCCAGCAACTGGAATCTGAGCCTGACACAAGGCGACCAGAGCCGTGCTGACCTGCTGCGAGACATGGGAACCGGGTTGCTGGTGACCTCGATGATCGGTTCTACGATCAACCCCAACACGGGCGATTATTCCCGGGGCGCTTCGGGTTTTTGGGTCGAAAATGGAGAGATCACGTATCCGGTGAATGAATGCACCATCGCAGGAAACCTGCGCGACATGTTGAAACGCATTCTGCCCGCCAATGACGCGCGCCCATACCTGTCGCGGGTCGTCCCCTCGTTGCTGATCGAAGGAATGACGCTTGCCGGCAACTGACTTACCTCTTCTGATCGAAGCCGCCCTAGAGGCTGGCAAGATCGCCACGCGATATTCTGGCACGCAGGCGCAACGTTGGGACAAGCCCGACGGCGCCGGGCCAGTGACCGAAGCAGATCTGGCAGTCAATGCAATGCTTGAAGAACGCCTGCCCGGCGCGCGTCCAGGCTATGGTTGGCTTAGCGAAGAGACCGAGGATACCCCTGACCGCCTGTCGCGGAACATCGCGTTCATCATTGATCCGATCGACGGCACCCGCAGTTTTGCTGAGGGCGCGCGTACTTGGGCACATTCCCTTGCCGTCGCGGACCATGGCGAGGTGACGGCGGCCGTTGTGTACCTGCCAAGGCGCGACCTGCTTTATGCTGCTGCAAAGGGCCAGGGTGCCACGTTGAATGGGCAAAAGATTCGGGCGTCCCAAGCTGCTGGATTGGACAAGGCCGAGATTTTGGCGGCCAAGCCCAACCTTGCAGCGCGTCATTGGCGTCTGGGAGAGGTCCCAGCCTTTGAACGAGCCTACCGCCCTTCTTTGGCCTATCGCATGGCTTTGGTTGCACAAGGACGGTTCGACGGCATGCTGACCCTTCGTCCCAGCTGGGAATGGGACATCGCCGCTGGTGATTTGATCATTCGCGAGGCAGGCGGACTCTGCTCGGACCGAACCGGTCTGCCTCTGCGATTTAACAACTCCCATCCCCGTTTAAACGGGGTCATTGCTGCCGGTGCGGATATTCATGGGCAATTGTCAGCGCAGCTGGACCCGGACGGGTCGGGCATTAGCGAATGAGCAAGCCGCGCTCTCTGAGTTTGGCGGCCTATCGGGTTCTGTCCTGGGGCGTGCCAAACGGGGTTGGTCAATCGGACATGCCCCGGCCAGAGGGCGAGTTGTTGTGGATTCACGTCGCGTCGCAGGATCGACTGCGGGTCGTCAACGACTTCTGTCGTCAGATGCAACAAGCACGCCTCGGGCTTTCAATTTTGCTGACAGCACCACCCAACGCCGATCTGGCACGTTGGACTGGTTGCACATTTCCTCTGGTCAAGCTTCCGATGGAACAAGCCGGGGCAGCACGCGGGTTTCTGGACCACTGGCGCCCGGATATGGGGATTTGGGTTGGCGGTGGCGTGATGCCAAACATCATCACCCGCGCCCACGAACGTGGGATTCCCCTGATCTTGATCGAGGCGAAACTGGACATCACGATTGCCCGCAGCGCGCGCTGGTTGCCTGATATTACCCGGTACACCTTCGATTGTTTCCGCCAGATCCTGACAACTACCCCTGAAACCGCGCGTCAAATTCGGCGGCTGGGCATCCCTTCCACAAAGGTGTCAGAGGCCCCGCCCTTGCAGATCAGCCCGAACCCAAGCCCCTGGCCCGAAGACGAGCTGATCGAAATCAACCAAACACTCGCGGGTCGACCCGTGTGGTTGGCCGCGTGGGTTCAGGACAAGGAATTCATCTCTGTTCTCAGCGCACATCGCCAGGCACTAAGGCTGTTACCGCGCCTGGCGCTGGTGCTACACGTCGCTGATATCAGCGAAGCCACACCGCTGCATCGTCGCCTCGAGTCTATGGATCTGCGATGCAGCAATTGGGATGAAGGTGGGTTGATCGAGGACACGACCCAAGTCATCCTGTCATCAGAACCCGAAGATCTGGGCCTATGGCAGCGCCTCTCGGCCGTTGCGTTCATTGGTAGCTCTCTTGAATTTGACGCAGGCGGACAGGATCCGCTGGACTCTGTCGCGCTGGGTTCGGCCATCATTCATGGCCCGTTTGTGAACCGGCATCAGGATCTGTACCATCGTCTTGAAAAGGCCGGGGCGGCGCGGATGGTCAAAACAGCAAACGAGCTGGCAGAGTCGGTTGTTCAGCTGCTGGCACCCGACAAGGCCGCGGCCATGGCTTTGGCGGGATGGCAAATGATTACCGAAGGCGCACCCCAAGCAGATCAGTTAATCGAGATGGTTCAAGAAACTCTGGACCGTCGGAGTACAGACGATGCGCGCACCTGAGTTTTGGAACACGGCCCCAGGCCAGCTTGATATTCGGGCACGGGTGCTGGCTCCTCTGGGCCGGATTTATGCGTCTGCTACTGCGCGCCGGGTCGCTTCGGGTTCCGGTGTAGATCCCGGCGTGCCAGTGATTTGCGTCGGCAACCTGAACGCGGGGGGCACCGGCAAAACACCAACCGTTATCTGGATTGTCGAACAGCTAAGCAACGCCTGGCACAAACCGCACATCGTGACCCGCGGACATGGTGGGTCGTTGGAAGGGCCTGTTCAGGTCGACCCGTCCAAACATACTGCCGCGCAGGTTGGGGACGAGCCGCTACTGCTGGCAATGTTCGCTGATGTCTGGGTCGCCAAAGATCGGGCGGCAGGTGCCCGGGCTGCTGCCGCCGAAGGGGCAAGTGTGATTGTCCTGGATGATGGGTTTCAAAACCCGTCAGTCGCCAAGGATTTCTCAATCATTGTGGTCGATGCACAGCGTGGATTCGGAAACGGCTTGTGCCTTCCCGCCGGACCATTACGGGAACCGGTGGAAGCAGGGCTTCAGCGTGCGGACGTGGTATTGTCGCTGGGGGATGCCCCTGCTCAGTCGCAGTTTATGGAACGCTGGGGCACGAAACTCACGGTGCCGCACACCACCGGAGCCGTTGTGCCCTTGCAAACAGGGATGGATTGGGCCGGTACGCGGGCTTTGGCCTTTGCGGGCATCGGACATCCGGAAAAGTTCTTTGAAACTCTGCGCCAACAGGGCGTTGAGCTTTTGCGGGCAGAAGCACTGGACGATCATCAACCGCTGACACAAGCCCTAATGACCCGGCTGGAAAACGAAGCGCGGGTGCTGGGTGCACAGATGGTGACCACCGAAAAGGACGCCGTGCGCCTACCCGCAGCCTTTCGAAGCAAAGTGATCACTTTGCCCGTTCGCCTTCAGATGTCGGAACCAGAAACGATCAGGGAGATGCTGCTGCGCGCCGCACCATCCCCGTAGACGATCCGGTCGGCACCCGACGCGCCAACCGGAAAAGCGTTAGCTGCCCAACTCGTCTTCGATCAGTGCTTTGAATTCTTCGTAAGACTGGTTTGAGACGTTCTTGCCATTCACAACAAACGAGGGCGTTGCCTCGATGCCGTCACGCTCAGCGTTTTCCTGATACCAGGCAACCAAAGTCTGCGCGCGGGTGCCGTCCTGCAGGCACGCTTCAAGCTGGTCATTGTCGATACCGGCGCGGCGACCGATTTTGCGCAGTTCATCGACGATCTCGGTCGGACCACCGGCGCGAGTCCACTCGGACTGCCCGTCATAGATCAGATCGGTAATGCCAAAGAATTTCTCGGGACCCGCGCAGCGCGCCACCATCGATGCCCAAAGACCGTAGCGGTCAAAGTAGACCTCGCGGTAGATGAACTTGACCTTACCGGTATCGATAAAGTCCTTCTTTAGCTGCTTGTAAGTGCCTTTGTGGAAATTCGCGCAATGAGGGCAAGTATAGGATGCATATTCGATGATCTCGACAGGCGCATCCTTGTCCCCTTGCACCATTTCAACAACGGTCGATGTGTCCAGATCCGCTTCTTGTGCCTCGGCACTACTGACCAGCGGATTGGGTGCGGTGGAGTTTGACAGCGTCAACCAATAGCCGCCAGCGGCGACGGCGACGGCCGTACAAATTACGGTTGCAATACGGCTCATTCTCAGCCCTTTCTCAGCGTTTCTGTTTGGATAGAACGTTACGACCAAGACGTTCAAGGGCCGCGCGCAAATCACCATCGTGAACCTCTCGCGACGCTTTGTCAGCCTCGGCTACAATTTCGGGTGCAATCGTAGGTTTCGGCTTTTTCGGTTTGTGATCGAAACTGGCCTGCCCCTCGGCAAATCCGGTCGGCGCGGTCTGGGTGATGCGAATACGGCTGATCGCATTGTAGCCATAGATCGCGTTGACCTTGTCGCGCAGTTGTTCCTTTTGCATTTCCAACATCGGTGCCTGCGGACCTGTCGTCAGAACGGTTAGGGTCGCACCAATCCCGCCTTTGCCATAGCCAACTTTCACAGGTCGCGAGATGGCGGCGGTATCCTGCCCCACAATCTCGGCCCAATGGGTCAACAGGCGCGACACAGCAAAGCCCCGGCTTTCACCGGCGCGCCGAATCTGGTCATTCAGCAAGGTTGCGGTACGTTTGAATCCGCGAGTCGACGAACGTCTGCGTTGCATCTGGTTTCCAACTCCTGCACCTCTATTGTAGAGGGCATGGGCATAGGCGCCAGAGAAACCCGACAGGGAGATAGATAAAACTTGCGTGACATCAGCGAATTCAGCGTAAGCGCCGCACTTTTGGACTGGTACGACCACAATGCTCGCCAAATGCCGTGGCGTGTTGGCCCGGCTGATCGTTCCGCCGGAGTGACACCAGATCCCTATCGCGTGTGGCTGTCTGAAGTCATGCTACAACAAACAACGGTTGCTGCTGTGCGCGACTACTTCATGCGTTTCACAACGCGGTGGCCTGATGTTGCTTCACTGGCAGCTGCCCCGGACGATCATGTCATGGGGGAATGGGCCGGATTGGGTTACTATGCCCGTGCACGCAACCTGCTGAAATGCGCACGCGTTGTGGCAGATGAATACGACGGGCAATTTCCGGATACCTTTGACGCGCTGCTCAAACTGCCGGGCATCGGCCCCTATACTGCAGCCGCAGTGGCAGCCATTGCATTTGACCGCCCTGAAACGGTTCTGGATGGCAATGTCGAGCGTGTCATGTCGCGTCTTTATGACATTCATGACCCTTTGCCCGGATCTAAACCAATCTTGATGAAAGAAGCCGCTGCTTTGACGCCGACCCAGCGGCCCGGCGACTACTCCCAGGCTGTTATGGACCTGGGGGCCACGATTTGTACACCCAAATCTCCGGCCTGTGGCATCTGTCCATTGCGCACACCTTGCGCGGCGCGGATTGCAGGAACACAAGCGGATTTACCCAAGAAAACAGCCAAAAAACCGAAGCCTACGCGGTTCGGGCATGTTTACATCGCACGTCGGCGGGACGGCGCCCTGCTGCTGGAACGTCGGCCCGATAAAGGGTTGCTGGGTGGCATGCTAGGCTGGCCCGGCTCGGAGTGGTCCGACACCCCGTCCCAGACTCCGCCGTTTGCAGCCGACTGGAGCGTCTTGTCAGACGAGGTGCGCCATACCTTCACTCATTTCCATCTGGTTTTGCGGATTTGGACCGCTGAACTGCCTGCGGAAACAACCACGGACGGCCTTACCATTCTGGGTAAACACGAGTTCAAGCCCAGCGATCTTCCGACCGTGATGCGCAAGGCACATGACCTTTGGCAGAGGCAATAAGCCTGCTGTGCAAGCGCGTTTGGCGCGGCTAGGCTGCGCATATCCTATCGGAGCATCAGGATGATCGCATCTGGCACATTATCGGGTTGGAGATCCGCCATACCCTTTTGGGTTTCGTTTCTTTTGATCCCATTGATCTGGGCAACTGCCGTTGTCGGTGGCTGGTGGCTTTTGTTGGTGCCCTTGTCGACATGGTGGGCCTTTGCGGTGCTTGACCGCCTCACCGGGCTGAATGAGGACAATGCCGATCCGAACACGCCGGACGATGTGCTCCAGTGGTATGTTTTGCTAACCAAGCTTTGGACACCCGTTCAGTTTCTGACACTCTACGGCCTGATCTGGTATGCCACCCGCACCGATCATCTGTCGGGGCTGGAAAAGTTTGGGTTGTTCTTCGGGATGGGCGTCATCTCGGGCACCATCGGTATCAACTACAGCCATGAATTGATGCACCAAAGCAGCCGTCTTGAACGCTGGTTTGGTGATGTGCTTTTGGCGATGGTCCTGTATTCCCATTTCCGGTCCGAGCACCTGCTGGTCCATCACCGTTATGTCGGCACGCCACGGGACCCTGTCACCGCCCGGTACAACGAGGGATTTCATCGGTTCTACCCGCGCGTGTTACTGCAATGCCTGGTTTCCGCATTCAAAGCCGAACGCGACAAGCTGGCCCGCAAGGGTCAACCGTGGACGGATCGCAAAAACCCGTTCTGGCGCTACTGGGCTTTGCAAGGCGGAATGATGCTACTTGCTTTAGTGATGGGCGGCTGGCTGGGTCTGGCGCTGTTCCTGCTTCAGGCCGGTGTTGCGATCTGGCAATTGGAACTGGTGAACTATGTCGAGCATTACGGGCTGACCAGAAAACACCTGGGCGACGGGACATACGAACATGTCTTGCCGCGTCACTCGTGGAACGCGTCGCAAAAGGCTTCGAACTGGTTGTTGATCAACCTGCAACGGCATTCGGACCATCACTACAAACCGAACCGACGCTTCCCGCTGCTTCAGCATCATACGCAGGACGCGGCGCCACAACTGCCCTATGGCTATCCGGTGATGACCATAGCCGCGATGATCCCACCTCTGTGGCGCCGGGTAATGAACCCCCGCGTCCGGGATTGGCGGCGTCAATACTACCCCGAGATTTCGGATTGGAAGCCCTACAACAAAGCAATGAACCCGCGACCAAACGCCTGACCGCAGCGCGCGTTTCGCGCGCTGCCCGGCCCAACGGCTGGGATTGCATCTTATGATGCAATTTAAAGTGGCGGGAGCGCTCCCCCTCACATCATCCAGATATCCATGGCAGTCTCGACTCCGCGCACGGCCTGTTGTGGGCACAGGACAAAACCCTCCGTCAAATCCTGGCCTGTGGGCGGCTCCTTTAGCGCCTGTTCCCGCACAGCCTCACTGATGACAACACGTGCCTTCAGGTCGCGCGTTTTCGCCTCCAACTTGGCAGCGACATTCACCGCATCCCCGATAACCGCAAATTCCAGTCGATTAGCGCCAATGTCCCCCAGCACAACCGAGCCGAAATGAACTCCGATCCCGACGTGAATCTCAGGGTCTCCGGCCCGACGGCGCTCAAGGTTCCAACGTTCCATGACATCCACCATCGAACGCGCGCAGGCCAATGCATTGGTCGCATCAAAGAGTGTCGGAACGGGTGTGCCGAACGTGGCCATCAGCCCGTCCCCCAGATACTTGTCCAGCGTGCCGTGGTGTCGGAAGACTTCGGTTTCCATTCGGGCATGAAACCCACGCAATACTTCGATGACGTCATAAGGATCGCGCCCAGCCGCAAATTTTGTGAACCCCACTATATCAATGAACAAAACGGCGATGTTCTCTTTCCGAACTTGCTTTAGCGGCTCGTCATTCTGGCTGAGTTCTTCAACCACATTGGGAGAAAAGTATCGGGACAGGTTTGCCCGTTCACGCTCAAGCCCTGCATTGGTCATCAGCAAGTGGTTCAGCCGACGCATTGAGATACCCAGAGTCACGGCCACCATGACAAACACGATGACCTGTTGCACTCGCTGCGGCACCATGAAGCTGTTTGGGTCCAGCAACTCAGCGACGTCCGGATACCCCTGCAACGCATCTGCCAACCGCTCACTGATGCCGGGTATCGGGGTTGCCAGCCACCATGCGATAATCCAACCGGCCGTCCACATCATTGCGGTCCATGTCCCGATTGCGACAACTGTCCGCCAAGAATACGCAAGCGTCCCCGCAGCCAAGATGATGAAGAAGTACTGAAAGTTGTCAAAGCGATACTGCATGGCCAGTGGCCTTACATCATCGCTAAACGGATTTGGTACAATCATGCCCAACGTCATGATCAACAAATCCAAAAAGATGAGCAGTAACTCCGTCCGGGACTGTCCCACGCGACCAGCGCGGCGGATCAACCAGCCATTTGCGCAAATCAGCAACAGGATGAAATGATACCACATGACATCCCAATGCGGATTCAGAAAGATCAGCAGCACTCCGGTCAGCGCCATCGCAATCCAACGAGCCCGAACTGCAAGCTCCAAACCCTCGCGCTTGTGCCGTGCCAATGCGGCCTCGGTGTATTTGTTATCCAGCTCGACGCTATCCGGTTGCGTCAGGAAAAACCTTTCGAAACGAGATTGGCTTGCTGTTGAATCAGTCATGGCCTCGGCCTTTTTCAGGGTCTGTCAGGGCTGTTGCATGCAACCATCTCTGGCACAAAAACAAAAGACCCCGCCGTATACGGCGGGGCAAGGCGTAGTGCCTTGTGTCAGGCCACAGGCACCGGCGG
This sequence comes from uncultured Ruegeria sp., assembly GCF_947504215.1. Classification (GTDB taxonomy): domain Bacteria; phylum Pseudomonadota; class Alphaproteobacteria; order Rhodobacterales; family Rhodobacteraceae; genus Ruegeria. The sequence continues at coordinate 71,221 of NZ_CANNGO010000003.1, forward strand.
TATTTGGTTGTCAGCTGTGCAGTTCTGATCGGATCTGCTGGCGCAGCACGTCGATTGGTACGGTTTTGCCGTCGCGCTTAAAGCACCAATACGTCCAGCCATTGCAAGATGGCGCATTCTCAAGATGCGCACCGACCTGATGGATCGAGCCTTTGACGTTGTCGCCCACCAGCGTGCCATCGGCACGCACTTTGGCTTTGTGGCGCTGGTTCATGGAATATAGCTCTTCGCCAGGACGCAGCATGCCACGTTCGACCAACTGGCCGAAAGGCACACGCGGTTCGGCGCGTTTGCTGGCGCTGACTTCCAATGCCTCACGGTCAAACTTGCGGACCTTGGCGATGCGTTTTTCAGCCACCTTGCGATAGCTTTCCTCGCGCTCGATCCCGATGAATTCGCGGCCCAGCATCTTGGCGACAGCGCCAGTTGTGCCTGTGCCAAAGAACGGGTCCAGAATGACGTCACCTGGATTGGTTGATCCAACTAGCACCCGGTGCAGCAGCGACTCGGGCTTTTGCGTCGGGTGCGCCTTGTCGCCGTTTTCATCTTTCAGACGCTCATGCCCGGTACAGATCGGCAGCACCCAATCGCTGCGCATCTGTACGCCTTCATTCAGAGCTTTCAGCGCCTCGTAGTTGAAGGTGTATTTCGCACCTTCCTGTTTCGAGGCCCAGATCATCGTCTCATGCGCGTTGGTAAAACGCTTGCCGCGGAAATTCGGCATCGGGTTAGATTTGCGCCAGACCACGTCATTCAAAATCCAATAGCCTGCATCCTGCAAGGCCGTGCCAACACGGAAGATATTGTGGTACGATCCAATCACCCAGATCGCGCCATTCGGCTTCAACAGGCGATGGGCTGCTTTCAGCCACTCTCGCGTGAACTTATCGTAGACGCCAAAGCTGGAAAATTGGTCCCAATGATCGTCAACTGCGTCTACCTGAGAGTTGTCGGGGCGATGCAACTGGCCTTTCAGTTGCAAGTTATAGGGCGGGTCCGCAAAAATCAGGTCCACGGATGCCGCAGGAAGACTGTTCATCACATCGATGCAGTCCCCGGATAGAATCGTGTTTAACGGGAGCGCGGCTGCGCTCTTTGTCTTGATTGTGGTCATTTCACTGCCTCGGTTCCACGGCGCTTTTGCGCTCATTTGGTTGAGACAAGGATGAGTCATCCTGGATTCGCCGTCAATTTCTTTTTTGAATCAGCGACTTACGATTTACTCTTGATACAAGATATTGTGGACCGGCTTGAAGGAACGTCTATGGTGTGGGGTCACACCAAGATTTCGCAGCGCATCGCGGTGTTGTTTTGACGGATAGCCAGCATTTGTGTCCCATCCATAGCCGGGATGCTGTTGCGCTAAATCCACCATCACTTGATCACGCCAGTTTTTGGCAAGGATCGAAGCCGCCGCAATCGACACAGATCGCGCATCCCCTTTGACCACAGCCTGCGATGCGATTTTCAAGCCGCGCGGGATCAGGTTTCCATCAATCAACAAGTAATCCGGGGCCGGTTTCAACGCGGCCACGGCTCGCTCCATCGCCAAATGCGACGCGCGCAGAATATTGATTTCGTCGATCTCAGCGACTGACGCCTTGGCAATCGCGAATTCGGCGCTCTGCCGTAGCGCGGCATCCAGAACCGCGCGGCGCTTGGCTGTCAGCTTCTTAGAATCGTTCAGCCCTTGCGGGATGTCCTTTGGATTCAAAATGACCGCAGCTGCCACCACCGGACCAGCCAACGGACCGCGCCCAACCTCATCAACACCAGCGATGCGGACATAGCCATCTGCATGCAGGACTTGCTCTAAGTTGTAATTCGGTGCTGTCATATAATCGAAAAACCGTTTTTCGTCTTACGTCGCAAGCAAAAAGAGAGGGCAGTTTTCACCACCCTCTCCTACGCAGCGTTTCTGCGACGCCGCTCCTGCTCGAAAAAGTTACTGGTAAACGACTCGATATCCTTGCTGGCGCAGGCAAGCAGGCTCGAACGCGCGCTTGACCTTTTTGCCATTCCAGAAACCGACCTTGCACTGTTGCGGCAGGCTATTGGAATGTCTGTAGTGCTTCTTGAGGCAATTGGGGCCCAACAGAGGACGATCACCGTAGGCTTTGAAAGTCCTCAGGCAACGTTGCGGCAAATCATAACGTGCCACATGCTGCGGCAACGGTCGCACGGGCTGCGGCGTGATCACAGGCGCGGGTCGCGCAGGTTCGTAATGACGTGTCGCGCGGTTTTTGCGTTTGTCTTTGTTGTAATGGTGAACTGCTGCGCCGATGATCGCGATTGCAGCCAGCCCGCCCAGAATATCACGGGTGTCAGCCGCGCGGGCCTGAGACGCCGAAACCCCAGTGACTGCCACGGCAGTCGCAATGATTAGAGCGATGAATTTCCGGTGCATAGCGATGTCCTTTCGGGTGTTTTGGCGATCCAGCAAAGGACCGCAAATTCGATGCTAGGACACTGGAGTTGCCGCTGTCAGACAAGCAATAGCAGCGCTTTGTTATCGGATATCAACGGCTCCAAGCCCTTTAAGTTATTGAATATCAGATGCACCCGTGCGCAGGATGCAGCCTATGAAACCGATCCTCTCTTCTCTGGCCTGCGCGGCCCTGATATCGCTTTGCTCGGCTGCGTCAGCGGCTGACTGTTACGCAGATTACAAGGCAAAGCAGGACAATCCACTGCGCCTGCATTATGGCATCATGCAGGTCTCGGCCTGTGACAAAGGCCAGGCCCAGCAAGAGGTCGCCCAGCGCCTAGATGCGTCGGGTTGGACCTTACTTAACGTCCTGTCCGTGTTTGGACCGGAAGGGTTGGATCAAAGGAAAACCAATGCCGGAAAATTCTATCTCCGTTTCTGATGCGCGGCGATCCGGCGTTCGTCTGGTTGGTTTGGGTATCGCCGCGATTTTGGTGATTCTGATTACGGCCGCGGTATTCCTGTTTTGGACCTTGCCAGACGCCAATGCCTTTAATGCTCGCGTCGAAAGACTGTTTGTTGAAAGCGACTTGACTTCGCAAGCCGAGATCCGTCTGTTGGAAATCCTCGCCCAATCAGGCACCGCCTTCGCAGACACTTTGTCCAGCTATCGCATGGTGATTTATGTCTTGCTGGTGTTTGCCTGCGCGATGCTGGTGTCAGCACTTGTTTTTCTTGTGATGCTTGTTCTGTTGAACCGGCGCATGGCGCAAATTGAACGCACAGGCATTCAGGTTACATCTCTGCTGATCAGTCGCGAGGAAAACACTGTTTATCTCAACAACATGGATTTCAAGTTGACGCCCGCAGCCATGGAAACCCTTTCGGTTCTGGCTGAGTCCCGGCTGGATGACGAAGTCCTGTCCGGCGCACAGATTGAGGCGATGATTTCCGGCCGCAGCGCTGCAGATTGCGACGAAGCTGCGGGCGCTACTCGGATCAAGCGATTGCGCGATACGTTGGGGAACCAGATGGTCAGTGAGTTGCTGGTGAAAAACATCGCAAAGAAGGGCTACATGCTGTCCATCGAAAAAGATGTCATTCAAATGGTTTGATCGCCCGGCGACATTGCCTGCAATGGCGAAAACCCAACTCTCCCCCTTGGAAAATCGGCCACAAAGCCCCATTCTAACAAAGCCTATGGCAAGGGAGGTCGATCATGAACGTCCACGCCACACCGAAGATCAAAGGTTATGGTATCTCCGTTGAGCCGTTAAACGGCCGGGTCGCCATTTACCGTAACGATATCCTTTTGGCCGAAAGCCAGAACGCCAAGGTGATGTACGAAACACGCCTGTCGCCCACCATTTATTTTCCGCGTCAGGATGTGAACGTGGACCTCGGTGACGAAACCGATCTGCAGACGTTTTGCCCATTCAAGGGCACAGCGACTTATCACAATGTGAATCTGGCAGGTGAAAACCTGGCCAATTCTGTCTGGTCGTACGAAGATGCTTTGCCGGAAAGTGCGGCCATTCAAGGTCACATTGGTTTCATGCCCAGCGCCTACACGTCTATCGATCTGGGCGATAACCGTCTGCGCGAACCCGAAGATGGCAACATAAGCGGCCCGTTGATCGACTGGCTGATGCGTGGTGCGTCATTGGCCGACACCCCAGAAGCCTTTACCAAGGCTTTGGCCGAAAAAATGTTGCAACACGGCGTTGCGATCCAGCGCCTGAGCATTTTGGCATGGTCCTTGCACCCGCTGATTGTCGGGAAACATTACATTTGGGAAAAAGATCAGCCCGAGATTCTAACACGGGCCCCAACATATGAAATCTACGACCACCCGGCATTCCTCAACAGCCCGTTGCGCCACGTTTCCAATGGGATGGGCGGTGTTCGTCAAAGAATAAACGATGACAACCCCCATAACAGTTTCCCGATTATGGAAGAACTGCGTGAGAAAGGGGCGACAGACTATGTAGCAATGCCGCTGCCCTTTTCGGACGGGCGCACCAATGTGCTGACCTTGACCTGCGATCATCCAGATGGTTTCACGACAGAGAATCTGGGATTGGTCTTTGAATGTGCATCAGTGATTGCCCGCTTTTACGAAGTGTTTATGCAGCGCGAGAATGCCCAAGTGCTTCTCGAAACATACGTGGGCAAGCGCTCTGGCGCTCGTGTTCTTGGGGGTGAAATCAGGCGTGGTGACGGGGACGAGATTGATGCAGCCATCATGTTCTGCGACCTGCGCGATTCCACCAGCCTGGAAGAGCGATTGGGCAGAACGGCCTACATCAATCTGCTGAACGAGTTTTTTGAAACCGTTTCAGGCATCGTCCACGATAATGGCGGTGAGGTGTTGAAGTTCATTGGCGACGCTGTGCTGGCCGTTTTCCCTGCAACCGATGACAATCCCGCCGCCGCGCGCGCCAATGCGCAACGAACTTCGATTGAAATCGTTGAAAGGTTGGGGGAATTGCGGAAATCCGAAGCAGACATCCATTGCGATTGCTCAATTGGCGTGGCGTATGGACGTGTGACATATGGCAACGTGGGGTCGCGCGAACGCCTCGACTTCACAGTGATCGGGCAAGCCGCGAACATTGCCGCTCGCCTTGGGGAATTCGGCAAAGCGTCCGGTCACCGCATTGTTGTATCCGAGGATATCGTGCCCGCTTGCGCCAATGCGCTGCCATTGGGTAAGGTCAGTCTGCACAACGTGTCGAAGCCGGTACTATCTTTCGCGTTACGCACCTCAGCAGATGAGATTCTGAACAAATGACGCGACCCGAGGCTCTATCGAGAAACTCTGATTTATTGCGCGCAATCATGACCTGAAGCCCATCAGAGTAAGCAGTGTGTCCAACTTTCTTGCACCGCGCGGAACTACCCAACGGCCCCCAGCAGGATCAGCGCGGTTTGAGCTGGAGAAACCGAGGTTTGCAGTTGAGCAATCTGGCTGCGCGCCTGATAGGTGTCCGTGAGCTTCTCGACAGCCTCTTTACTGGTAAACTGAGCCAGATCATCCGATCCTGTTAGCTGACGTAAACGGTCCTTAAATTCGGACAACTGAGTGTCGATATCCAATTGCGCGAACGCAGACGGCAATCCAAGCGCTGTCTCCATCATGCTGCGAAGCGGTGGCAATCCCATCAGATCGAACCATTTCGTATCACCACTGGAACCGCTCTTCGCCAGATCGACCAACTGATGTTGGGCATACAGCGAAATACGCATCGTTTCATCAGATTCACCAACCAAAATCTCAAAACGATTGACCAAGTTTTTATGAGCGACTTTCTCCATATTTGTGACAAGCCCCGTTTTTCTGACCTCACCTGGGCCGAATCCAAAAGCATCAGAAAACTCGCGATATCTTTTGTCCGACAGACGGTTGGACAGCGCGTCTTGCGCGTTGGTCCCATCTTCCAAAACTTTTTGAATAAAGAACCGGTTGTTCAGATCGCCTTCCAATCCAAAGGCGCCCAGCGCGACCTGCAGCAACCGCCGATCAGATACCAGATCTTCTGCGGATTGAACCTTACCGATATTGTCCAGAAAATACTTGGTTTCTCTCTCATTTACGTTCGAAGACGTGAAGCTTTCAAGCTGGGCGTCATATGTGCGCTGAAGAAACCGCCAGCCGACCAGCCCACCTGTTGGTATGACAGGTTGGAATGTCATTGGTGATACGCCATCAACCGCTCTTCCCGCGGCAACAAAGACCGCAAGGATTTGAGGCATTTGTAGTAGTGCTCAGCAACCAGCGCGTCCGTTGCTTCAGCCAATACGCGACGACTGTCGGCGTCGGTAAAGACCTGGCTCAGTTCTTCGACGCGGCGCAACAAATGCTGACGGGCATGATCTGGCTCCATGTCTCCCGACAGCACAAGTTGGGCTGCGTAACACACGCGGCGCACCGGAGTATTCGCCTCATTCGGGTGAATCGCATCACGCAGCCGCAAAACGTTTGCCTCAGGTGTCACGATCGAAAACCGGCTACGGCGGTCCCCGTTTTCGATCACAACACCGTTGATCAGAACCCTCTCTTTCGGGGCAAGCTTCAAAACCAGCCCACCCATCAGGTCGCCCTCATCTGGCGCAACCCGCGCAAAACAGCTGTGTTGATTTCAAGAAGAGGTTCGACAGTAGCATTGTTGCCCAGGATCTGGCTGCTGTGATGTTCAGTGAATTCGGCCAGATAAAAGATCCGGGCTCTAAGATCGTTTGGCAAAGCGTTATCCGAATCTGAAACACCGGTCGCCAGAACCATCCACAATCGTCTGTTCTCGTGCAATGCTTGCACAAACGCAGAGAAATCCGTCGTTTTTTGGGCTGCGGCCGCTTTGAGCCGACGCGTGATTTTCGAAATTGCTTCGTATTCCGTGTCACGCGGCGTGCGTATCGGAGCGGCAGTCTGCGCATATGCATTTTTAGCAAGCGTTTGCGGTGTCACTTGAAGTCCTTCCAATGTGCCGTCTTTAGGCGATCAGGGTTGGGGCGCGAAAGCCGCGCCCCAGCCAGATTCTGAACTTAACGAAACAGCGATAGGATCGATTGCGGCGCCTGATTAGCAATCGACAACGACTGCGTCGCCAGCTGTTGCTGAACCTGCAGCGCCTGCAGACGGGCAGATGTCTCTTCCATATCCGCATCGACCAGAGAGCCGATCCCCGATCTGAACGAGTCGGTCAGGTTAGAGACGAAGTTCTGCTGAGTCTCAATCCGCCCTTGTGCCGAACCAAAGGCTGCGGCGGCGTCGATTGATGTGTTGATCAGTGTCTCAATCGTACCAAGTGCCGCGGCTGCTCCCGCGTCAGAAGACACATCAACCGAGCTTAGCGCACCAAGCCCACCGGACCCAGCATTGGTGAACTGGGCCGACACAGTAACGTCACGATCAGCATCTGCACCAGCTGTCGCTGTACCTGTTACGAAAGACAGCGTACCCGCCGCGCTGGAATCATAATCGATAGCAACGCCGGTGATACCAAGCGCGTCGATCTGATTCTTCAGTCCAACCGCAACAATGGCATCAGTATAGGCGGCATCATAAGTGCCAGACGGGTCGAGATCACCGGCCTGAACCGTGTAAGACGCCACTTTGTCACCAATGGTAATCGCGATCTTGTCACCGGCTGCAAAGTTGTCGGTCCCGCTGTTGATCACGATGTCACCGCTGCCACCAGATTTGTCCATGGTGAAACCGGCCGCATCGTTATCAGTTGTTGCGTTATCCGACCCTGCAAGAACGCCTTTGCTGGTGTAACCGCCGGTCGACAAATCCTGACTTGCAACCGAAATCGATGATGAGCTCACGTTGCCGGAACTGTCACGGTCCAGCGAGGACAGGATCGAAGCAGTCCCTGCCGAGCCGTCCACCAGATTCAGTCCGTTAAACTGCGCAGCTCCAACGACCGAGGCAATCTGATCCCGCAGCGCTCCGACATCGTCATTGATTTTATCTCGGTCAACGTTGTCTTCCTGAGCGGAAACGATCTTTTCCTTCATCTGGGTCAGAAGATCGGTCACTGTTTCAGATGCGTTTCGCGCAACCGCAACTGTCGATTCACCCAAGGCCAGACTGTCTTTGATTGCCTTGAATCCTTTGACGTCCGATTCCATGACCTTGGAAATTGCCCAAACAGCAGAGTTATCTTTTGCAGTGGCAACGTCCTTACCGGTCGAAATCGCGTTCTGGGTCATTTCCAGGTTTTTGTTGACCGACTTCAGGGTCTGCAGCGCAACCATTGCGCCATTATTTGTCAGAATGCTGGACATAGTTTTCATCCTTTTCCGTTCGAGCCTTTAAGCCCTTGTTCACCCCACAGAATCTGCGGGAATTGGTGTCTTTCTGACCTGTGCGATGCGCCGTGCGGCTGTTCGCGCCACCTGCTGTTTCAGGTGCAGGATCACTTTTGAGGCCGATCCCCTAACGGAGTGCTAAAACGCGCGAACCGGAAATTTCGGATTTGAATCAAACCTTCGTCTATGCCCGCTTTTCCATTTTTGCATGACCACGAACTGGAAAACCGCTGCGCTGCCCGTCTGCGCCATAAGTGCTGAACTCCTGCCGAATTCGTCTTATCTCGGCCATACGACCAGCGACTGCGCGAATTCCTTCCGCTGCGCTGTTCAGTAATGCCTGATTTCGCTCGACCTTGTTTTGTACCCGACTCAACTCGTTACTGTCGCGAACATGAAGATCATTGATCGAACCGATCAGTTTTTCCTTTTCTGGCGCCATATGCGTCAACAGATCCAAATCCCCTTCCACCAGCGCTGCGCGCTCCAGATCCAGAATTTCTTCGAGCGATTTGATGAGGGATGTATTGGGGTCAGGTGTCATTTGTTTTCTCCATCATTGATTGCAGAAGAATTTCGGACAATCCGACGCCACCAGATCGGGCCAGTTGCTGAGCTTGATGCTGTAAAAGAAACGAAGAAAACTGATCCTCGCCCGCGCCGCCCCCAAAGGATTGCCGTGTTTTGCCCAAGCCTGCGGATTTCAGCATTTCAGCCAGAAACGCCGCTTCGAGGTCTTCGGCCGCAGCCTGAAGCCTGTTCGCGGTTGACGGCTGGGTGGCCATCTGGGGCAGTGAGGAAACCTTCATTGCTTTCTCCGAAAATTGCTTCGAACTTTCTCGATCAAAGGTGAAAGCAGTTAAAATAAACGTAACTTCCTGCAGGCAAATTCCCGGTGAGACAAACGGAGCCGGAGCAAAATGCCCAACCCGCTTACACTGGCAACCTCGACGCCAACCACGCCCAACAAACCCGGCGCCGGCCAAAGGGAAAATCACGATTCCAAAGGATCGACAAGCTTCCTTGACGTCATGAAGGAAAAGGACATTCCCTCCGAACCGGAGGCCATGATTGCAGATGCTCAGGACACGGAAGCGGAGGTAGAGGCCAGGACCCCTGACGTTGAAGGAACCCCTCCCTTACCGCCCAAGCTGCTGGTCGAAAATCAAGTATCCCAGCCAACAAGGGTCGCTGAAAACATAACCACAGCTCAGCCGGTGAATGATAGCGCCTCCGAGGTTGCGCCAACACAAAATGAAACATCCATGGTCACCAATCCTGAGGCCAATCTCGTGGACGAAGTGCAGAGACCGGTTTTGAGACGAGATAACCAACCAATGCCCGCACCACCAAGCGCGACGCCTGTGCTGTCTGAGGGGAAAAATGCAGGAAACCCGGCCTCTGCAACACGGGGATCTGAGATCATTCGCTCGGACGGACCGGCGACCGCCCAAACAGCGCACTCCGTCGGACCAGTTTCCAAACTCGTGGTCAACCCGTCCGCAATGGGTTCGCGGCTGGCCGATGATCCGCAATCACCCCCTATCCCTGCGGGCACAAGCGCCCGGACGAATGCGCCAAAGCCTGCTCCGACCGTAGCGCAGATTCAATTGATCGCTGCGGCCAAGGCCGCCGACTTGGACGAGGTTCAGCAAAGCGAAAAAGCAGAAGGGCTACTTTCTTCAAGGGATGAGCCATCACTTCACACCACGCGCGAATCGGGGGCTCAACTGATTTCAACATCGGCGACAACGCGCGCCGAAATCGCTAGGGTGATTGCTGGCCAACTGGCCGCTGCCATCCAGTCAAGACCCGGTTCCGGGGCGATTAAAATCGCCCTGAACCCGGAAGAACTGGGGCGCGTTTCCATCGTGTTGAATGGTCGAGAAGACGGGTTGCACGTGACAATTGCGGCAGAGCGCCCCGAGACGCTGGACCTGATGCGACGGCACATGGCGACGCTGACGGCAGAGTTCCAGAAACTAGGATATGGCGAGATGTCTTTCGATCTGGGAACTTCGCCAGATCAACACCACGAGAACGCAGGTTCGCAGGCAGGATCGCTTTTCGAACCGACCGCCGACGAAAGTGAGATTCGAACTGACCCCGTTCCTCGGCGCACCGCCCCGGGCAGTGGTATTGATATGAGGCTTTGAAGCATGATCAATCCAACTCAAGCCACACAACACGCGGCGCAGAACCAGTCTACCACAGCATCAAAAACGTCCGCAGTGACTTCGGATTTTGAAACGTTTTTGCTGATGATGACTACGCAAGCGCAAAATCAGGATCCTTTGGAACCAATGGATTCGTCGGACTATGCGTCGCAGCTGGCGCAGTTTTCGATGGTAGAACAACAGGTGCAGACCAATGACCTGCTGGCCGCGTTGGCGACCGCGATGGGCAGCGTAAATCTAGATGAATTAGCGAGTTGGGTTGGCATGGACGTTCGGTCTGCATCGGCTTTTCACTTTGATGATGAACCGATCACCCTGTTTACTCAACCGGATCCTGCGGCAGACGAGACGACTTTGGTGATCCGCGATGAAGAGGGTAATGTCATCGATCGCATCACAGTGCCGGTAACCGAAACGGAGTTTGTATGGGCCGGTACGGATTCTGCTGGCAACCCGTTGGCATCGGGGACCTACTCAGCAACGCTGGAAAGTTATGAAAACAGGAAACTACTGTCCGAACAATTGGCGTCATCCTATCACCGTGTTGTCGAAGCGCAGGCCGGGGATGATGCGATTGTCTTGACGCTGGAAGGCGGTCTGGTGATATCAGCAACAGAGGTCACGGCGATCCGAACAGGCGCTTGATCTGACGGACTGGACGGGCCAAACCTTGGCAACTTCCGACTCGCCAGAAGAATTGGTAATGCCGCTGTCCGATCTGCCCTCACCACCTTCCGATCTAGTTCGGCAGCTCCAAGATCAGGGGTTGATCGGCTCGGATGCGCGATTTGAAACGCTGTATGGTGGGCGCACCAATCAAGTGTGGAAGGTTCTTGGGGGCTATGGCGACAAAGTTCTGAAACTGTACCAAACATCCCTTGGAAATCCGCTGTTCCGTAACGATGCAGAACTAGAGGCGCGTTGCCTAAAGGCCTTGGAGGCTTCTGGTTTCGTGCCTCGATTGCGGGCGACCGGCCAGCATCGGAACGATCATTGGGTTTTTTACGACCACGCGCCGGGATCACCTTGGCGGGAAAATCCTGAACCTGTCGCGGAATTGCTGCGCAAGTTGCATTCGCATCCGATCCTAGACGTCGCCCCGGAAGGGTGCAATGGCAGCGCTGACCTCACGGCGCACGGGCAAAAGATATTGGATGGGTGCGCATCAGAAACTCGCCGTAGGTTGATCGAATTGCGCCCAGCGCACACAGTACCTGCGACCACCAGAACATGCCTGATCCATGGCGACCCTGTTGCCGGGAATATTCTTGTGGCGAAAAGCGGGGTGACATTGATTGACTGGCAATGCCCGGCTGTGGGCGACCCTTGCGAAGACATCGCCTTGTTTCTGTCACCGGCCATGCAACGCCTTTATCGGGGCACACCCCTGACCGCCAAGGAAGTAGACCGATTCCTGTCAGCCTACAAACACCCAGAGATCATCGCCCGTTTCGAAGTTCTTCGTCCATGGTTTGCATGGCGTATGGCCGCATATTGCTTGTGGCGTGTCGAGAATGGCGCCACCGACTATGCTGAGGGGTTGCGGTTGGAAATGGAGACGCTCTGAGTTGATGAGATCTCAGAGATCGGCAAACGCCATAGCAGCGTAAGCGGGCGGCATGATCGCGCGACGCCAGCGGCCAAAAGGAAACCGCCGCGGAGTCTGTGTCATTGGCGTAGGCAGGTTACTGTCTTGCCCCAACGCCAGTCGCGCCAACGCCCTTCCACAATAAGTCCCCATGGCGACACCATTTCCGTGATAGGCAAAGCCGGCAAGCAGTCCCGCCTGCCCCTGCACAGGTCCAACAAACGGCAGCAATCCACGCGACATGCACACCATACCCGACCAGATATGAGTCGCTTCGACCCGTGACCATTCGGGAAACATGCGCTGAAAATCCTGTTGCACCTTTCGCCGAATTGCGGCCTCGCTGCGCGGGGAGGATCGCAACCCGCCCCGCATGCCGAACAGAAAACGCCCATCCGGCATCAGTCGAAAATAGTGCAGCAGGTTTCGGGTATCATAGCACATCTGATCCGACGTCCACCCCTGCGCCAACCGCTCTGCTTGGCTTAGGGGTCGGGTCACCATAACGGTGGATTGCGCAGGCATGTATCGGGCAGACATCCAGGCTGGTATATCCTCGCTGGAATATCCGTTGGTGCAGACAAGAACCTTTTTGGCGTTGACCCGACCGTTGGGTGTCTGCAGCACAAACCCTGATCCCACATTCTGTATGTTTAACACCGCGCTTTTTTGGAAGAATTCAACGCCAAGGGCCGCGGCGGCTTTTGCTATTCCGAAAAGATATTTCCGTGGGTTCAATCCAAATCCCACCGGCAGAGTGAGCCCTCCGTGGAACGACCCTCCGATACCTATCCCGGTCAATTCATGTTGCTCGTGCAAAGTTCCCGACGCATCCACCGTCCGGCGCAGCTTTTGCATCGCGCGAGGGGAGTGAGCCAGCTGGGTTTCGCCTTGCGAATGGGTATCAGCTTCGATTTCATGAACCGCCAGCAGATCCGATACCAACTGAACAGCGTCCAGTTCAGCCTGGCCATAAGCTTGTGCCGGCGACTGCCCAAACCGGCGTGCAATTTTTGCGTGATCAAGCTTTGACCCGCCCAGACAACAAAATCCGCCATTGCGACCTGATGCGCCCCATCCTGGCGTTTCAGCTTCGAACACGGCGACGGAAACTGCGCTTTCGACCAGATGCAATGCGGCAGAAACACCGGTGAAACCACCTCCGATGATCGCAACATCCACACTGGTTGCATCCTGATGCTCGGGCCAATCCGGGCCGTCGATTGTCTCATCCCACCAACACCCCTCGCGCGGTCCAGGGCCGTAGGTGTAGTCTGGGAAAATACGCCTCATTCCGCGCGTTCAGCCGCCATTTCGTCCTGCCGTTGACGCATCATCGCGCGTTTGGTGACCAGCGATGCGGTGACGACGCCAACAGTGACGACCGCAATCATGATTGTTGAAAGCGCGTTGATTTCGGGACTTACACCCAAGCGCACCGCCGAGAAAATTTTGATCGGCAAGGTCGTGGCTGACGGGCCCGAGGTAAAGGACGCGATCACCAGATCATCCAGCGACAACGTAAAGGCCAACAACCACCCCGAAATCACTGCCGGCGCAATGATTGGCAGGGTCACAAGGCGAAAGGCCTGAGCAGATGAACATCCCAAATCCAACGCCGCTTCTTCCAATGATTGATCAAAGGTCACAAGGCGCGACGATACTACAACGGAAACAAAGCACATCGAAAACGTCGTATGCGCCAAAACGATCGTCAGAATACCCCGATCAAGCCCGATGCCGATGAACAACAACAGCAGGGACAAACCTGTGATCACTTCGGGCATCACCAGCGGGGCGTAGATCATACCCGAGAACAGCGTACGGCCAAAGAAACGCCCGCCGCGCACCAGCACATACGCCGCCGCTGTGCCCAGAACAGTTGCCAGTGTCGAAGAGAACACCGCGACGCGTACAGTAACCCACGCAGCATCCAGAAATGCTTCGTTCTGAACCAGTTCACCGTACCATTTGGTCGAGAACCCGGCCCAGACAGTGACCAGTTTGCTTTCGTTAAAGCTGAAGATGATCAGGATGATCATCGGGATATAGAGGAACGCAAACCCCAGCGTCAGGGAAACCGTGTTGAACCAGCTTAACCTGTTCATTGCTCGGCCTCCGTCTGCTTTTGCTGGTTGCGTTGGAACAGTACGATCGGGATGATCAGGATCAGCAGGAGAACCACCGCCACGGCACTTGCCACTGGCCAGTCCCGGTTCGAGAAAAACTCTTCCCACAACACCTTGCCGATCATCAGCGTACCGGATCCACCCAGCAGGGACGGGATGACGAATTCACCTATCACCGGGATCATCACAAGGAAGCACCCGGCAATGATGCCCGGACGGGACAACGGGATTGTGACCAGCCAGAATGCCTGCACGCGCGAACAGCCCAAGTCTTCGGCAGCCTCGATCAGAGATCCATCCATCCGTTCAAGCGCCGAATAGATCGGGAGAATCATGAAAGGCAGATAGGTGTAGACGATGCCGATATAGACCGCGGTATTCGTGTTCAGAATGGTCAGCGGGGTCGAGATGATACCCGTCCACAGCAGCAACTGGTTCAGATACCCGCCCTCGCTGAGAATACCCATCCACGCGTACACACGGATCAGGAACGAGGTCCAGAATGGCAGGATGACCAGCATCATCAGGGTTGGGCGCCATTCTTCCGGCGCTCTGGCCATGCCGTATGCGATGGGGTAACCAACGATCAGTGTCAGCACGGTCGAGATCAGCGCGATCTTGACGCTGGACAGATAGGCTTTCCAATACAGGTCATCTTCTGTCAGCCAAACGAAATTCTCCAGATCTAATTGACTGAAAAACTCTTTGATACCGGCCCAACCCTGAGACAGATCCAGCGTCGGCGTGTAAGGCGGGATCGCAAGGGCCGTGTCCGACAGCGATATCTTCAGAACGATGAAGAATGGTACCATAAACAGGGCCAAAAGCCAGACATATGGAACGGCGATCAAAAAGGCGCGGCGCATCAGTTGGCCAGCAAAACCGCAGCCGTTGCTGTCCAGGACAGCCAGACCGGGTCTTCCCAAGTGAAGGATCGACGCGAGATTCGCCGGGTATTGGCCGATTGCGCCTTGATAACAGTGCCATTCGCCAGCTCGACATAGTAGGTGGATAAGTTGCCCAGATAGGCGATGTCATGCACTTTGCCCTGAATGGCGTTTACGGCGTCTTCTGGCCTCTCGGCGGAGATTGTCACCTTCTCGGGCCGGATCGCCAGATGGCACGATTGGCCGTTGGACAATGCAGTGGCTGAGGTCGCAGTCAGTGGTGTCTGCCCTTCGGCCCAATCAACTTGATAAGTCTTATCTCCGCCCGACGTTGCGCGACCCTCGATGATATTCACGTCGCCAATAAAATCCGCCACGTAAACCGAGTTCGGGTTTTCATAGATGCGATCGGGCGTCGCAACTTGTTTCAATTGCCCCTGATCCATCACCGCAACGCGGCTGGCAACGGTCATCGCCTCTTCCTGATCGTGGGTCACAATCACGAAAGTGGTGCCCGTCTTTTCCTGAATGTCCATCAGTTCGAATTGCGTGTCTTGCCGCAGCTTCTTGTCCAAAGCGCCCAACGGTTCATCCAGCAACAGTAGTTTGGGCGCTTTGGCGAGCGATCGCGCCAATGCCACGCGCTGACGTTGCCCGCCCGAGATCTGATGCGGTTTGCGGCGGGCGAATTGTTCCAGTCGAGTCAGGCGTAACATCTCTTCAACGCGTTCTTGCAGATCATGTTTGGGCATGTTGTCCCTGCGCAAACCAAAGGCAATGTTGTCCCAGATGCTCAGATGCGGAAACAGGGCATAAGACTGGAACATCATGTTTACGGCGCGTTTGTTGGGCGGGATCGGATCAATGTCCTGACCCCCAAGCAGAATGTGCCCTTCCGTCGGGGTTTCAAACCCAGCCAGCATCCGCATCATCGTGGTTTTCCCACAACCGGACGGTCCCAGCAAAGCAAAGAATTCACGCTCGAAAATGTCCAGAGACAGGTTGTCGATTGCCGTGAAGCTCCCGAAACGCTTGGTCACATTTTGGAACTGGATCAATGGTTTCGCCTGTGGGTCTTCCCACGGCGCAAAAACGTCAGAGTTCAAAGCGGCCCCCGCATGTCGGTCAGGACAGAAAATACGCTGGGCGGTGTCGACACCGCCCAGCGTCGAATAGTCGGATCAGGTACCAGACTTGACCTTGGTCCAAAGACGAGTCACGACCCGCTGCACCTTCGCGGGATAAGGTGTGGTGATGTAGAGATTCTGCATCGTAGCATCATCCGGATAGATTGCCGGATCACCGATCACGTCTTCCTCAAGAAATTCCTGAGACGCTTGGTTGCCGTTCGCGTAGTACACATAGTTCGACGCGGCGGCCATGTTGTTGGCGTCCAGAATGAAATCAAGGAACTTATGCGCGCCTTCCGGATTTGGTGCATCCGCCGGAATGGCCATCTGGTCGAACCACATCAGCGATCCTTCGGCGAAGGCATGATATTCGATCTCAACTCCGTTGTCCGCCTCGGCTGCGCGGTCCCGCGCCTGAAGGATGTCACCAGACCAGCCTACGGCAACACAGATATCGCCGTTTGCTAGCGCGTTGATGTATTCTGAGCTGTGGAATTTTTGAATATGCGGCCGGACGCTGGTCAGAACCTCTTCAGCTTTGCCAATCACGTCTTTGTCGTGACTGTCGGGATCCTCACCAATGTATTGCAGAACCATCGGGATGATTTCCGAGGGTGCATCCAGGAAATGCACCCCGCACGAGGCCAGCTTTTCCATATTCTCGGGCTTCAGGACCAGGTCCATGCTGTTCAAAGCAACATCATCGCCCAGCACTTCTTTGACTTTGCCGACATTAATGCCGAGGCCGGTCGTTCCCCACATGTAATTAATGGAATACGCGTTGTTCGGGTCGTAGCCTGCGGTGCGTTCCTGAATGACGTCCCACAGGTTGCCAGAGTTCGACAACTTCGACGAATCCAGCTCTTGGAAGGCACCTGCTTGAATCTGACGTTGCAAGAACGTCCCGGACGGCACCACCACGTCATAGCCGGAGCCACCGGCAAGCATTTTGGTCTCAAGGACCTCGTTGCTGTCAAATACGTCATAGATCAGGGTCAGGCCTGACTCTTCTTCGAATTTACTCAGCAGATCCTCGTCGATGTAGTCGGACCAGTTGTAAACACGCACCTCATCGGCAAAAGCCGCCGATGTCCCCAATGCGATGACCGCTGTCAGCGTCAGCGTTTTGATTATCATATTCTTCTCCCTGCGAATGTACGAATATCTTCCCGTTTTTTTGGATTTGATCAAGTTTTGCGTTTTCCCCCGATCCAGCGTATGGTTTCACGAGGTCCGCCACCTGACAAGTCAGGGGTAGTCGAAATAGGATGAACCAATTGGATTTGATCAAAAATAAGGCGTTGGCCACACCAACCGAGCGCGAGAAACGCCCCGCCCACGAGCAGGTATACCAAACTCTCAGATCTCAAATCCTGTTCGGCGAACTGGTCCCGGGTCAGCCCGTCACGATCCAGGGTTTGACTGATTCGCTGGGCGTCGGCATGACTCCGGTACGTGAAGCGATCCGCAGACTTATTTCGGACGGTGCATTGGTTTTTCAAGGCAATCGCCGGGTGAGTGTTCCATTGCTATCCACGGCTGACATCGAAGAGATGATATTCGCCAGAATATCAATAGAATCAGAGCTTTCTAGACGCGCAACGGCAAACCTGCAGGTCGAAGATATTGATCATCTGGAGCGCATTGATCGGCATTTGGACCGGACTATCGCCGACGGCGACGTCAGCGGGTATCTACGTTTAAACCAAGCTTTTCACGAGACGCTGTATTCCCACGCGAACGCTCCGATCCTCAGTGATCTTGCGGAAAGATTATGGCTTCGGTTTGGCCCATCTCTGCGGGTTGTTTGCGGTCGCTTCGGCACGCAAAGCCTGCCGGATCGACATAAAGATATTATTGCAGCTTTGCGCAAAGGGGACGCAGATCATGTGGCCAAGGCAACTGCTCAGGACATCGAGCAAGGGATGGAGCTGATGGCAGAAGCGCTTACAGCCGCCTAGTTCCATGCGATTCGATTGACAGCGCAGAATTTGATCATATTGTGATCTCCAATCGCTCTTGCAGGAGATTCTCCGATGTCCACCATCACCAATCATATGCCGACCGCCGAACTACAGGCACTGGATGCGGCGCATCACCTCCACCCGTTTTCCGCCAATGGCGCGTTGGGTCAGGAAGGCGCGCGCGTGATTACCCGCGCGGACGGCGTATATTTGACCGATAGCGAGGGCGAAGAAATTCTGGACGCCATGGCCGGTCTTTGGTGCGTCAATATCGGATACGGTCGTGACGAACTTGCGGACGTCGCCGCGCGTCAGATGCGAGAGCTTCCCTATTACAACACCTTCTTCAAAACGACTCATATTCCGGTTATCGCGCTGGCAGCCAAGATTGCTGAATTGGCGCCGGGTGATCTGAACCACGTTTTCTTCGCAGCCGGAGGGTCCGAGGCAAACGACACCAATATTCGCCTCGTGCGCACCTATTGGGCCGAGAAAGGTCAGCCTGACAAAAACATCATCATCAGCCGCAAGAATGCCTATCACGGATCGTCAGTGGGATCGGCTTCTTTGGGTGGAATGGCGGGTATGCACGCACAGGGCGGTATCCCGATTCCGAACATTCACCACATCAACCAACCTAACTGGTGGGCTGAAGGGGGTGAAATGTCGCCGGAAGATTTTGGCGTGGCCCGCGCGCGCGAGCTAGAAGACGCCATTCTGGAGTTGGGCGAAGACCGCGTCGCGGCGTTTATTGCTGAACCGGTGCAAGGCGCAGGCGGCGTCATCGTGGCGCCCGATACATATTGGCCCGAAATTCAGCGTATCTGCGACAAATACGAAATCCTGCTGATTGCCGACGAGGTGATCTGCGGGTTTGGTCGCACTGGCAATTGGTTCGGATCACAGACCGTTGGGATCAAGCCGCATATCATGACCATCGCCAAGGGCCTCAGCTCGGGCTATGCGCCGATTGGTGGATCGATCGTCAATGATGAGATCGCCAAAGTGATCGGGGGCACCGAATTCAACCACGGCTACACCTATTCCGGCCACCCTGTGGCCGCAGCCGTAGCGCTTGAGAACCTGCGCATTCTTGAGGAAGAAAAGATCGTCGATCACGTACGCGACGTGGCTGCCCCATATCTGAAGAAAAAGTGGGAAGCACTGGCAGATCATCCGCTGGTGGGTGAGGCCAAGATCGTCGGCATGATGGCATCCATTGCCCTGACTCCAGATAAAGCAAGCCGCGCCAAGTTTGCATCAGAGCCGGGCACCGTTGGTTACATCTGCAGGGATTGTTGCTTTGCCAACAACCTGATCATGCGTCATGTGGGTGACCGGATGATCATCTCGCCGCCGCTGATCCTGACCCCCGCTGACATCGACGAGATGTTCGAACGCATTCTCAAATCTCTGGACGAAGCGCATGCAGAGATCATCAAGCAAGGTCTGATGAAAGCTGCGTCCTGAGCTTTCTGGCCGAGGCATCGAAACACAAGGGGCGGTCAACAAGACCGCCCCTTATCTTTTACCGCAAACGCTCCAACAACTGAAGGGTGGCATAACCATCTGGTGGCAAACCCTGTGCCACTTGATAGGCGCGCAACGCGTCGATTGTGTTTGGCCCAATGCGCCCGTCAATTGATTGCGTATCAAATCCAGCTTGTGTCAGGCGTGTCTGCAACTCTTTACGCTCAGTGAAACTCAATACCCGATCACCGCGCGGCCAATCAGATCGAAACGCGCCGCGCCCGGCCAATCGGTCAGACAAATGGCCAATACCGATAACATAGGCATCCGCCCCATTGTATGCCTCGATCACCTTGAAATTTTCGAAAATCATCAATGCGACACCTTGCCCGCCTGCCGGAAGCAAAATTGCGGCCTGCCCATAGTCTGGCACCGGCGCGCCATCCGGTGCCACCACGCCCTGCGCGGCCCATTCGGACGGCATCAGAGTGAATTCGCGCTTGGCTGACGAAAAGTCGAACCCTTCCGGCAGGTTCACTTCGACACCCCATGGCTGGCCTTTGGTCCACCCGTGCCGCGCCAGATACGCCGCTGTTGAAGCCAGCGCATCCGTCGGATCATCGGACCAGATATCCCGCCGGCCGTCCCCATCGAAATCTACGGCATGATCTAGATACGAGGTCGGCATAAACTGCGTGTGCCCCATCGCTCCGGCCCAGCTGCCGACCATGTTTCCGGCGCTGACATCACCTGACTGGATGATCTGCAATGCCGCGATCAGCTGGGTTTCAAAGAACTGCGCCCGCCGTGCGTCAAATGCTAATGTCGCCAGAGAGCGGATGGTTTGGTTGTTTCCCCGGTATGATCCGAATGCAGTTTCCAGCCCCCAAATAGCTGTGACAACCTCTTTTTCGACCCCATATTGGGCTTCTATCTGTTCTAGTATCTGACGATACCGGTCCAGAGACTCACGTCCATTGGAAATCCGGGTGTCAGAGACTGCTGAATCCAGATATTCCCAGATCGGTTTTGAGAATTCGGCCTGATTGCGGTCGCGTTTTATGACGTCCTTGTCATAGGTTACGTTGGACAAAGCCCTGACCAGAGTTGTCTGCGAGACACCCTGCTGACTTGCCCGTTTTTGGAAAGACCCCAACCAGGCCTCAAACCGTGCATTGCCTTCTGTCGACACGCGCAACACCTCAGCTGTCGGTCGGGGTATCGGTCGCACCGAGACGGTAACGTCCGCAGATGCAAGTTGTATCGTTTTGTCCAAAGGCCCGGTTTCGGGCCCCAGACTATTGTCTGTGGTTTCCGCCTGTACGATGGATGCCCACAATGCCACGGTCATAACGCCGCCTACGCATTTACGCATTCCGGATTTTTCCTGTTTACTGCTCAACCTTAGGATAGCGCAAAATCGGAAAATCACAAAGCACTCAACCTTGCGAATCGTTTTCCGTCGCCGTGTGGTTTGCGCGGATACGCTCTAACGCATCGCGCAACATCGGCACCCGGTTTGGTCGAAAGCTTTGATCTGTAACCAACATCTCGTGCATACGGTCCAGACGAAAGACACGAAAATCCTGCCTGAGATGGCACCAGCTTAGCAATACGTTCGAACGATCCATGTAAACGATACTCAACGGGTTCACGCACCGACGCGTGTCGCTTCCTTTTGCGTCCGTATACGAGAACTCGATCGTGCGTTCATCCCAGGTCGCTTGGCGTAATGCAGCGACTTCAATCGTCGGGGCTGGCGGTCTATTGAATCGCGTAGCGGCCAACACCGCGTGGCTCAACCTATGGGACTGTCGCTGCGGAAGGCGACCCTGTAATTTGTGCAGCGCTGCACTGGCAGCTTCCGATAAGGCAGGATCACCGATCACCTGAACCTCGCGCAAGCCCAGGACCAATGCCTCCAGCTCATTATCTGTAAATCCCAATGGTGGCAGCGTGGCGTCTTCGATCAGGGTAAATCCAAACCCCGCTTCACCGTCAATGACAGCCCCCAAGCCACGCAGCGCATCGATATCCCGATGGATCGTGCGGGCAGAAACACCCAGATCCTGTGCCAGCTGAATCGACGTTTTTGGCGACGGACCAGAGCGCAGGGCTTGCATCAATTGGAACAGGCGAGCAGTGCGGGACATAACACATCCTAACCTAACTCTGATGACAGGAATTGTCATCAGTGCAAGATACCTATCAGCCATCCCAAAAGATGGAGCGAAACATGCTGACCCTTCTCACTTACCCCTCTGCCTTCGGCCTGTTCAGTGCCAGCCCATTTTGCGTCAAAAGCGCGTTCATGCTGCGGCAGTCAGGACAAGCCTGGCGGCGGTCTGACATGCTTGATCCGCGCAAGATGCCGCATCAGAAATTGCCGGTGCTGCGCACCCCAGAACGGCTGGTCCCTGACAGCGACATGATCCGTACATGGTTAGAACAACAGGGGGCGGACTTTGATAAAGGCCTCACGGACATTCAAAAGGCGCAATCCCGAACCTTGGTTCGCACGGCTGAAGAACACCTATATTTTCACATCGTGCTGGACCGCTGGGGCAATGACGAGGTGTGGCCAATCCTGCGTGAGACGTTTTTTACTGGAATTCCGGCGCTTATCCGCAAACCAGTATCCAGTTCGATCAGAAAAGCGGTACTGAAAGGGATTAATTCACAAGGGATCGGCCGGTTTTCACTGCCGGAGCGACTGGACCGGGTAGAGCGTGACCTTGAGGCGATCTCGGCCCATCTATGGCAATCGCCCTTCCTGATGGGCGACCAGCCGACCTCTGCAGACATGAGCGTTGGCCCAATGTTGGCTGCAATGCGAGCAACACCCGTCGATACCCCGCTGACGCAACGCATCAAACAGGATACGCTACTCAACAGCTACGTGGATCGGGTGGAAGAGGCATTGCCGCTGACATGAGACAGATAGAAGATCCAGCCGTTGCGGCAGCGTTTGACGCGCTGCCGCAGGATACGCGAACCGGTGTCCTGAAACTGCGGGAACTGATACTGGAAACAGCGGCATCTTTGCCCACCGCTCAGCCGCTGCAGGAGGCATTGCGGTGGGGGCAACCGGCGTATCTGGCGCCAAAAGGATCAACAATTCGGCTGGGTGGGCACAAATCGGCCCAGTTTGCACTGTTCGTGCACTGCCAAAGCCGATTGATGGGCGATTTCACAACGACCTTTCCCGGCGAAGATCGGATCGACGGCAACCGGGCGGTTCTGTTCGACTCACCCGATCAGATCGACGAAACACGCCACGGATGGTTGATCGCACGGGCTTTGACCTATCACCTCTGACGGCGCTTACGTTCGATCTTGCGTTTGATCTTGTCTTTCTTGCGTTTCGTGCTGACTGCTTTCCGGCGCGTGGGCTTTTTGCCCGTCCCGCGCCCACGTGGCAGGGCCTGATCGTCGATGGATAATAATTCCAATTCCAAGCCGCCTGTCACGGGTGTTGCCTCGGTCAAGCGGACGGTGACACGCTGCCCGATCGCAATGATCAAGCCAGTGTCTGAGCCCATCAACGTGCCCGCCTCTTGGTCGAAATGGAAAAACTCGTGCCCCAGCGATCGTACGGGAACCAGCCCATCCGCCCCGGTTTCATCCATCTTCACAAATGCCCCAAACCGGGCAATGCCGCTGATCCGTCCGGAGAACTCGTTGCCAACACGTTCGCTGAGATAGGCGGCAAGGTATCGATCTGTGGTGTCCCGTTCAGCCATCATAGAACGGCGTTCTGTGTCCGAGATATGGGTGGCGGTCTCTTCCAGTCGGTCAATCTCTTCCTCGGTCAGCCCGTCATTGCCCCAGTTATGGGCAGTAATCAGCGCGCGGTGAACGATCAGATCCGCGTAACGACGAATGGGCGAGGTAAAATGCGCATAGTTCCGCAGTGCCAAGCCAAAGTGGCCGAAGTTTTCAGGGTTGTAGTAGGCCTGGGCCATCGAGCGCAGCGTGCTCAGGTTGATCAACTCGGCATCCTCGGTGCCAGCTGCAGCATTCAGCAGTGCGTTCAGATGACGGGTTTGCAGCACCTGCCCCTTGGCTAGGTTTAGACCGGCGGCCTGCGCGGTTTCACGAAGGCTTTCCAGTTTTTCAGGCGCAGGTTCCTCGTGCACGCGGAACAGCAGTGGACGACGCTTGGCAATCAGGGTTTCCGCCGCCGAGACATTGGCCAGGATCATGAATTCTTCGATCAGCCGATGTGCGTCTAGCCGATCGCGAAAGGCAACGCTTTGCACCTCACCTTGTTCACTGAGGATGATCTTGCGTTCCGGCAGGTCGAGATCCAGCGGTTGACGTTCCGCCCGCGCCTTTTTTAGCGCTGCATAGGCGGCGTAGAGCGGCTTCAGAACCGGCTCTAACAACGGCCCTGTCTTGTCGTTCACCGAGCCATCGATGGCCTCTTGCACTTCGGCATAGTGCAAGGACGCCGCAGACCGCATTAGACCGCGCACAAAACGATGGCCGATCTTATTCCCGTCTGCATCGATTTGCATCCGCACCGCGATACAAGCCCTTGGTACGCCTTCGTGCAGTGAACACAGGTCCCCGGACAGCCGATCCGGCAGCATTGGCACAACTCGATCCGGGAAATAGCTGGAGTTTCCGCGTTTACGCGCCTCGCGGTCCAGCGCCGTGCCGGGCTGAACATAGGCGGCGACATCTGCAATCGCGACCCAGATCACATGCCCGCCTGGGTTTTTGGGGTCGTCATCTGCGTGTGCGTAGCACGCATCATCATGATCACGCGCATCAGACGGATCGATGGTCAGCAACGGCATGTCGCGCAGATCTTCGCGCCCTTTCAGTCCAACAGGTCTGGCCTTGTCGGCCTCTTCGATCACCTTGTCCGGGAAGTCATCAGGAATTCCGTGTTGATGAATTGCAATCAGCGAAACCGCCTTGGGTGCAGACGGGTCGCCCAGACGCTCGACAATGCGCGCGCGGGGCAGGCCCATACGGGTCTTCGGTCCGGCCTGCTCAGCCTCGACCAACTCTCCGTCTTTGGCACCGTGATCTGCGCCATCTTGCACCAGCCACTCGGTCTGGCCCGCCTTGTCGATGGGCACGATCCGGCCACCTTCGGCCCCTTTGCGGAAGATCCCCACAACGCGGCGCGGGTTGGATCCAATGCGGCGGATCAGGCGGGCTTCGTAATTATGGTCTTCCTCATGCACCACGGTTAGCCGGGCCAGAATGCGATCACCTTCGCCCAAAGCTGGATCGCTGGCCCGCGGGATGATCAGGACAATGGGTTCCACCCCTTCGCCATGCCATTCCAACGGCCGGGCAAACAGATCGCCGTCCGAATTGGGCGCTTTCACCTGTAAAACGCTGACAGGTGGCAACCGATCAGGATCGCGGTAGCTGCGATTGCGCTTTTCCAGATGCCCCTCGGCCTCCAGCTCGCGCAGGATACGCTTCAAATCGATCCGAGCCGCGCCTTTGATGCCAAAAGCCTTAGCGATATCGCGTTTTGAAGTCAGGGTGGGGTTTGCCGAGATCCAGTCCAGGACCTCCTGCTTGGTGGGGATGCGAGTCATATCTTCGGCCTAACACGGGCGTACGACCGCGTCATGACCAAAAAACGGCGATTTGGGTCAGCTTGGCAGATCGGCCACGGTATCAACGTCGCGCAGATTGTCCAACAGTGTAGTTCGGTATCCCGAAACGGAAGCCAGCGTGTCTGCTAGCGCATGCTTGGTCGACCACCTCACACCCTCGAACAGCGCCGGCGACAACGCGCCATATCGCTGCGCACCGACCAGCCAATATCCGCCATCCGGCGCGGGGCCAAACACCATCTGAGATCTGCCCAACACGTGAAAAGCCCGCGCCACGTGCCCGCGTGTGATACCTGGAATGTCCGCGCCAATCAGGCAAACCGGCCCTTTCGGCGTCGACCAAAGCAACCGTCCCATTCTGGCGCCAAGATCGCCGCGTCCCTGCGGCGTTCGTGTCAGGTCAGCTGGCCAGATCCGGCTGTTCAGCCCTTCCCGATCTGGTGATACGGCCAGCACAATCCGCCATCGAGGGTCACGCAAACGTCGGATCAACGATCGTGTCTGATGCCGAAACCACCACGCCGCACCAACCATGCCAATATCGCGCCCAAGCCGCGTTTTGACCCGGCCCGGACGGGGTTCTTTGATCATGATAATCAATGTACGTTGCATGATTCAGGCAAAATATTCTGTCAAAATCCGTGTATAGATGGCCTTTAACTGCTCGATCTGCGCGACCTCTACGCATTCATCGACTTGATGCATCGTGCGGCCAACCAAACCAAATTCCACCACCGGGCAGTGGTTCTTCACGAACCGAGCATCCGATGTTCCACCTGTTGTCGACAACTCGGGCTGTACACCAGTTTCCGCTTCTACAGATTTCGCGACCAGGTCCGACAATGGCCCCGGCGGGGTCAGAAAGCTTTCGCCCGAGATTTTGATTCTGGCCTCAACCTCGACACCGTAAGTGGCGGCCACCTGATCGGCCTCGTGCTGCAGCCAGTCACTGAGACTGGCACCGGAATGCATGTCGTTAAAGCGAATGTTAACCGTGCCAGTACACTGAGCCGGAATGACGTTGGTCGCGGTATTTCCAGTGTCAATCGTCACGACGGCAAGTGTCGATGCATCAAAATGCGCAGTTCCTTGATCCAACTCGTGGCTGGCCAGCCGATCCATAAGTCGCGCCATAGCAGGCAGCGGGTTTTTTGCGCGATGTGGATATGCCGAGTGCCCCTGCACCCCGGTGATCGTAAACCAGGCGGTCATCGAACCGCGCCGTCCGATTTTGATCATCTCTCCCATTTCATTCGGACATGTGGGCTCGCCCACAAGGCAAACAGACATGCGTTCCCCGGCATCGGCCATATAGTCCAACAGGGCCGTTGTTCCGTCCAACGCATCCGCTTCTTCGTCTCCGGTAATGGTCAGGATGATGGTGCCGTCCGGTGGTGTTTCGCTGACAAAATCCACGGCAGCCGCAACGAAGGCTGCGACCCCCGATTTCATGTCCGTGGCCCCGCGGCCATACATCACGCCATTTCGGATTTCGGCCCCGAACGGCGGCGTCGTCCATGCGGCCTTATCCCCCACCGGCACGACATCTGTGTGGCCATTGAACCCAAAGCTACGTGCATGGGCTTTTTGTCCCCAACGTGCGAACAGGTTGCAGATGCCACCACGATCCACGCGCGCGCATTCAAAGCCCGCATTGGTCAAAACCGACGCAAGCAAGACCAAAGCACCACCCTCTTCTGGTGTGACCGATGGGCAACGGATCAGGTCCGCCGTCAATTGAACTGGGTCGGTCATTTAGGTCCTCTCAAAGTTATCAGCGCTCGGGAACACACACAGATTCAACGAATTGGCCGATTTGCCAACCCCATTCACTAAATTTCACATCGCCATTCTTCTGGTGTCTCGCCCTGAGACGCCCAGAAAACATGAAACTTAACTTGGCGGCGACCTTGCCCGTCGCCACGTAATCGCGCTAGAGCGCCGCGAAACAGGTCATATGAATATGAAGCGCTCACTCTTCGGATTGATCTGCCTGACTTTCGCCGTTCTCGCACAGCAAAGCCTGGCTCAGTCCTTAACGGTTACAACTGTGTCCCGCCCCCCGTTTTCCTATGTTGAAGACGGGGCAGATACTGGTTTCTCAATTGATCTGCTGAGCGCGCTCGCCGAGTCCTTAAATTGGGACTACTCGGTCAATCGCGTGGGGTCCTTTGCCGAGATGCTGAACGCGGTTCAGGATGGATCCGCGGATATGGCGATTGCCAATATCTCGATTACGGCCAAACGTGAAACACAGATGGATTTCACTCAGCCGATTTTTGAGGCCGGGCTGCAGATCATGGTGCCATCGGATGCCGCGCGGCGTCCATCCTTGCTGCAGGCGCTGCTGTCTCGAGAGTTGTTCATCGCCATCGGCCTGGCCTTTGCGATCTTGTTGGGCGGCGGCATGATGATGTGGGGGTTCGAGCGCCGCGCCCAGCCCTATTTCGACCGCAATCTGAACGAAGCCTGGTTTCCATCTTTCTGGTGGGCGCTCAACCTGGTTGTGAATGGTGGTTTTGAAGAGCGGATGCCACGCACTCCCTTTGGCCGGCTGCTCGGCGTTGTACTGGTTGTATCGTCCCTGTTTATCGTATCGGTGTTTACGGCGCGCATCACCTCGGTCATGACGGTCGATGCGATCACAGGCAATGTGAACTCGGTAAATGATCTATATGGCAAGAATGTCGGTACAATTTCGGGATCAACTGCTGCCAGCTTCCTGAACCGTCGCGAAATAGAATTCTCTGGCTATCCCGGGCTCGATGAAATGTTGAACGCGTTCAAGGCCGAAGACCTGGACGCGGTGGTCTTTGATGCACCGATCCTGTCCTATTTTGCAGCCCATGAAGGCCGCCAGATGGCAACGATGACCGGCGGGGTTTTCCTGAGAGAGAATTACGGCATGGCCTTCCCAAGCGGCTCACCCCTGGTGGAAGATGTGAACCAGGCACTGCTCGCCTTGCGTGAGGACGGCACCTATGACGAGATTTACCGCAAGTGGTTCGGCAACCGGAACTAGGCCTTGGCCTCGTCTCCGAAAAACGGTGTCAACTGCGCGACGATAACTGAGTTTTCATCCAATGCGCGCTGCATTAGGCCGCGCTCATCCGGATCGATCTCATGCCCCTGCTCCTCACGCTCGGCCAGTGTTCCATAGCCGGTGACATCCAGCGGCGCAGTATCGGCCTGCTTCAGAATAGCCACAGTTTCGCGCACGGCCTCGGCCTCATCCACACCGCTGGCAAAACACATCAAAGCCGCCCCTGTCGCACCCTCGGGCAGGCCGTCGCCCTCTTTGCGGCCAATCTGAACCAACAGTGTGTAGACTTGCTGACGCGAGGGTTTCTTTTGTTTTTCCATAGCGCGGGCATTAGCCGCATGCATGATCGCGGTCAAGTTCAACCGCTGATACGTTGCCGATGTCTGCAAAGAGCCTAACGTATCGAATGCTGCACAATGCATGAGCGACGCTTAGCGTTGGTCTGGCGTACATCTCATTTCCTGCGCTCTGGCATTCTGTCCTCCTCTGCGCCGTTTGAATGCCATCCAGGATGGCCTCAACACAGCGTTCAGCGCGACAATTGTGCAGATAGAAGGCTCGGACTACATCAAGCTGGGCAAAAGGAGATGCGCGGGCGCGCATATCGAGGTGAAACTGATGTCGATTTCCCGCCGGATGATCTAATAACGGAAATCAACTTCTGTGAAACGGGGCGTGTTCTGCACCGCCGCATTATTGATTAGCACATCAATGGGCGGGCCAGCTTTCACGAGCGCCGCGGTGGCTCTTTCCACAGCGCCCGCATCTGCAAGATCGGCCTCATATATTGCCACATCGGTGAGGACGTCAGCAAGGCGATCAGGCTGCAGGACCGCCTCGCGATGACGAGATCTGGTTATCTGCCACCAGCTTGCGCAGCAATTCGAGCCCGAGGCCCGATGCGCCACCGGTGATGATGATATGCTTGTTTCGGATTCCCATGTCATAATCCCGTGTGTACTCGTGAATTGAGCACACACTAGGCGGACGACGGATTTCTGAAATAAGCGCGGGTTAAAATGTATGAATATCTCTGACTTTATCGCAACCAGAGGTCGGCCACTCAAGAAGGACGCAGGTGACCATCTGTTCCGTCAAGGTGATCAGGACTCGTCGCTGTACATAGTGAGAAGCGGTCTGTTGAAGGCCTACTACCTGTCGGAGGACGGCAAGGAGAACATCAAATCATTCATCATGCCTGGTGGAAAGATCGGCAGCCTTGCTGCGGGATATCAGAAGGAAAGCTGTACTTTCAGCCTGGTTTGCGTGGAGCAAAGCGAGCTTATCGCGCTGGAGTTTTCAGACCTTTATGAGGCCAGCTGCGCAGATATCGAACTATCTAAGGCGATGGTCGACTTCCTCTTAAGCTTTGGCATACGCAAGGAATTGCGCGAGTACGAATTGCTGTGCCTTTCAGCCGAGGAACGCTACAGGCGGCTGCTTACAAATACACCTGCGCTTCTCGACAAAGTGACGCAAAACGATATTGCACGGTATCTGGGAGTGACACCGGTCGGATTGAGCCGGATCAAGACACGGGTGAACGGGCGTCGTACTCTGAAAGAATAAACACAAACAGTTACAGCTTTTGAATGACATCCGGCACGCTTTGGACTGTGAACAATAGTTCCGCGGCCGTTCAAAACCCGAAGACAGACGTTCTGACCGCCGCAGCGAATTCACACTCTGTCTCGCAAAGCTGAAATTGCAGAACGTGGTTTTGAAGGTCTGATTTGGGCTGTGACTGTTCGCTGACGCGAAGGGCAGAGTACCTCAGATAGAGCCCCCCTTTCCGCATTGCTGCGAGGTGACGAAAGTCCGCTTTTCAGCAAGCCGTCCTTCGATGCGGATGCAAAGTTTCAATGTCATCTTGGTCAATGCGTACATTTGAAATTCGCCGTGAATGCAGCTATCGCTTGGAGTTAGATTGTCACAGCCATTGAACCTCTCAAAGTCGTGATGTGGAGTGTCGAGCCATAACACGAAGTTCAAGCTTCATCGCTGTGATATCAGCGTGCTGTCCTGCAATTGTATCTGAAATCAATTCCGCCGCCATAAGCCCGATCCGTTTAGCCGGTATCCTGATTGTAGACAGAGACGGCTCTACCTCAGCCGACCCCTTGAAGTCCCCGATGCCCATAATCGATAAGTCATCAGGCACTTTCAGGCTCAAATGGTTGCTGGCATAAAGGACACCCTGCGCGATAATGTCGTTGCCGCAGAGAATGGCAGTTGGTCTATGCCCCTGTTCAAGTAACAGAATGCTGGCGCGTTTTGCCTCCCGGACGCTATAGGGGGCCTCCAGCCGCCAGTTTTCGGGGATTTCGATACCTGCGGTTCGAAACTCAGACACAGCGCCGTTCAGTCGATCGTAGGCACGGTCATTTCCCGAGGGGTCTGGAAATACAAGACCAATCTTGCGGTGTCCAAGCGAAATCAGATGGCGCGCGGCCAGCCTGCCGGCCTCTGCGTTGTCCACGCCGATACAGGACAGGGCCGAGGACTTGTTGTAGTTCCAGATCGCGACCGTTGGGATATTCTGCTGTTCGATCAACTGATAGGTGGGATCCGAGTGTTCCAGCCCGATCACCGCCAGCCCATCCACACGATGTTCCAACAGCTTGCGCAGCATTTTATATTCACGATCCAGATCGAACCCGTGTGACGCAATCAGCATGGTGAACCCATGTTGGTCTAGTTTGTCGGAAAAAGACTGAATCAGTTCGGCAAAAATCGCGTTGTCGATTGTGGGCACGACAAGGCCGATCGTCCCACTTCGCCGACCATGCATGACCTGTGCCGCCCGGTTGCGGATATAGCCCAGTTTCTGCACCGCGCGCTCGATCTTTTTCCGAGTCGCAGGCTTGACCAGCTCGGGGTGATTGTAGCTGCGGGACACGGTTGAAATCGACACGCGCGCAATACGTGCAACATCTACAATATCCGGTTTATTTTGTTTTTTATCAGTCATTTACTCCATCAAATGTGCACAAAAATGAAAACATTTGCAAAACTATTTTCATCACCTAGGCTTTTATGTCAATCGGTTACGAGAGACGGGATATCGACTTGGAATTTCTGTATTACTTCGGAGACGTGTTCTCGCCTGTGTCGTTCGGGCTTTTGCTTTTGGGCACAATTGGGGGGTTGCTTCTTGGCGCCACGCCAGGGCTGTCACCGACCATGGCCGTTGCGCTGCTTATTCCGTTTACCTTCCATCTTCAGCCGGTGCAGGGCCTGATCCTTCTTGGCGCCGCCTATACGTCGACTGTCGCGGGCGGTGCAGTCAGCGCCATCCTACTCAAGATCCCGGGGGCACCGGCCAATATTGCGACGACGCTGGACGGGCACACGATGGCAAAGCAGGGCAAAGGCGCGCGGGCTTTGCAGCTTAGCTTTCTGGCTTCAGCCGTTGGCGGCGTCATCGGTGTGCTGTTACTCATTTTCCTGACACCGGTTCTGTCGCAATGGGCTTTGGCATTTGGTCCCAGCCACCTGTTCTGGCTCGCGATCCTGGGCGTGACCGTGATTGGGTCGCTGGACAGCGCTTCGGTGGTCAAGGGGCTACTGTCGGGGTGTATCGGGTTGTGGTTGGCCACGATCGGGTTCGACGACATCATGGGAGCGCAGCGGTTCATCTTTCACCCGGCCCTTGGTGGCGGCATCAATATTATCGCAGCACTAATCGGCTTGTTTGCCATCCCGCAGGTACTGACCATGTTTGCCAAGGGACGCACTTCGTCAGCGGCGGAGGTTATCGAAGTCGAGAAACATTCGATCAAGGACGCTATCCGCGAGCTGGTTCGCCGGCCACGCGCCCTGACGATCGGCACCGTTACCGGCTCGTTCATCGGTCTGATCCCAGGTGTGGGCGGACAGATTGCGGGTCTTGTCGCTTATGACCAGACCAAAAAGTTCAGCCCCGAGCGCGAGAAATTCGGCAAGGGCCATTCCGAAGGCGTTATCGCTGCGGAAGCCGCCAACAATGCCATGGTCGGTCCCAGTCTGGTTCCACTGCTGACTCTGTCGATCCCGGGCTCGCCAACGGCGGCGGTGCTTTTGGGCGGCCTTCTGATCCATGGAATTTTCCCGGGCACCGATCTGTTTGACAACCATCCAGACGTGGCCTGGACCTTCATCAATTCGATGCTGATCGGGCAGGTTCTGATGTGCATCTTCGGCCTCTATGTGGCGGGCTTGGCCGCGCGGATCGCTCAGGTACCCCAAAGCGTCATGGCCGCCGTTGTGCTGGGACTTGCGGTGTTCGGCAGCTATTCGGTCCAGTCATCGATGGGCGATGTCTATGTGATGGTGACGCTAGGGGTGATAATGTATTTTCTGGAACGGTTCGGGTTTTCCGCCGCACCGCTGGTGCTAGGGCTGATCCTTGGCCCCATTGCCGAGGCCAATTTCATTCAGGGCAGCATGATAGCCGGTGCCACTGACGGGCTTGGAGCCTACTTCCTGACCGGCACGCTGAATATTGTCCTTATCGCCGTGGTGATCGCCTCGATCCTCTACTCGGTATGGATGGAGTTGCGGACCCGCCGGTACATCTCAAAAGAGGAGATCATGGGATGAGCACCTCAAGCCTTCCGCGTCTGCAACATGTTTGTGCATCCGGGCTTGTCGCCGCCGTTGGGGTTTGGGTGGCGTGGATCAGCTATACGCAGCAACCGTCCGAGGCGTTTTTGTTCCCGCGGCTGATCTCGACCGTGTTTGTTGTTCTGGCGCTCTGGACTTTCTTCAAAGCACTACTCGGTTGGACCAAGGTGGGACACGGCTTGGGCACGCATGAGATGGCCAATCTACTGCCAGGTCTGGTGATTGCGCTGGTCTATGTGTTCTGGGCCGCCAAGGCGTTGGGGTTCTACACCGCAGGTGCCATTGCCTTTTTCATATTGCTATCGCTCTATGACCCGGCGCCCCATCGCGAGGTCAGGACATGGGTCCGGCGCGCGATCATCACAGCGATCTATCTGGCGGTGATGTATGGCCTCTTTGCCAAGCTTCTCAAGGTCTACACACCCCGCGAAATTCTATTCTGAACAAGGTGCGATCAACGCATCTGGCAACCGATCCTAGGGAGGACGATACAATGAAGAACCTACTTACAGCGGCCACGCTGGCGCTAACGACACTGGCCGGAGGCGCAGCGCTTGCCGAGGACTACCCCGAGCGCCCAGTGATGATGATGGTGAGCTACGGTGCTGGCGGGGCGACGGACTTTCAGGCGCGGATTGTGACCATGACCGCCGGCAATGAGGATGCGCTGGGGATGCCGGTCGCCATCATCAACAAGCCCGGTGCCGGTGGGCGCGTGGGCTGGAACTGGTTCGCCACCCAAGCTGACGCGGATGGGTATACGCTGGCCGCCTACAACGTTCCGCATTTCATCGCCCAGTCGATTAAGGGTGGCGTGGAGTATTCGACGGACAGCTTTGAACCCATCGCCAATTGGGGTGCGGACCCGGCGGTATTTGTCGTGGCGGCTGACAGCCCGATGAATTCGATGGACGACGTGGTAACCTTCGCCAAGGATAACCCCGGCAAGCTGACATTCTCAGGGGCCGGCCTGTTTGTCGGGCACCACATCGCCGCGCTGCAGCTGGAAAAGGCAGCAGGTGTGAAAATGGCATATATCCCCACAAAGGGTGGCGGGGCCGCTGCGATGAAAGCGGTGATCGCAGGCGATGTTATGGGCGGGGTGAACAATCTGTCCGATGCCTTCCGCGCACAAGAGGCAGGAAATGTCAAAATCCTTGGAGTCTTTGACCTAGAGCGTAATGACTTTCTGCCGGATGTACCGACCCTCAAGGAGCAGGGATATGACATCGACAATGCCAGCGTAAACTTCCGTGGCATCATGGTGCCCAAAGGCACCCCGCCCGAGGTCATCGAAACGCTGGCGGCAACAGTTCCCGAAATGTTCAATAATGACCGCGTGGCCAAGAAAATGGCGGCTGGCGGCTCGCCCATGCACATCATGGACCGCGAAGAAGTCCAGGCCATGTGGGCCGCGCGGGAAGAGACCCTCAAGGCCCTGCTGGCCGGACTCTGATATCAGCACCTTTGTGAACAGGGCGGCCCTCGCCCTGTTCACATTACAAGGATGACCAACATGAATGCACATGATGACATTGCTCAGGTCCACGCGATCATGGCTCGCGCGCGCAGCGCGCAAAAGGCCTATGAAACCGGCGCGGATCAACAGCGCTATGACCGGGCCGCCGAAGCCGCCGCCTGGGCCATCATGGAGCCATCCCGCAATACGGCGTTGGCCGAACTGGCCGTGAAAACAACCGGTCTGGGCAACGTGCCGGACAAGATCACAAAGAACCATCGCAAGACACTGGGCTTGATGCGCGACCTCAAAGGACTGAAGACGCAAGGGGTTATCGATGACGATGCCGAGACGGGCATCACGGAAATCGCGCGCCCGCTGGGTGTGGTTGGGGCTGTGGTCCCGTCAACCAACCCCGCGGCGACGCCGGCGAACAACATCATCAATGCGCTGAAATGCGGCAATTCCGTTGTGGTGGCACCGTCCCCGAAAGGCGTTGCAAGCTGCGAGTTGTTGCTGGAGTTCATTCATACCGAGTTCGACAGGCTGGGCCTGGATCATGATCTGGTGCAGATGATCCCGGCCCCAGGGTCCAAAGCCAAGACACAGGCCATGATGGAGCAGTCAGACCTTGTGGTCTGTACCGGCAGCCAGAACAACGTCCACCGCGCCCAGACCTGTGGAACCCCCGCCGTGGCCGTGGGCGCCGGAAACGTGACGGTGATCGTGGATGAAACAGCCGATCTGAAAGCTGCTGCGCAGAAGATCACCGCATCAAAGACCTTTGACAATGCCACGTCATGTTCGTCCGAAAACTCGATGATCGTGGTCGATGCAGTATACGATGGTTTTGTTGCGGCCCTCGCCGAGGAGGGCGGCGCACTGTCAAAAGACGAAGCCGCCATAGTGACCCGGCTTTGGCCTGATGGTCATCTCAACCGATCCGTAATCGCGCAGGATGCCGACCAGACGTTCGAGGCCTTGGGGCTGGCGGATCAGGTTCCTGCCGGGTCGAGGTTCCTTGTTGTCGAAACTGATGGCATCGGCCCGGACCATCCGCTGTCTGGCGAAAAACTCAGCCGCGTAGCCGCGCTTTACCGCGCGCGTGATTACGACGACGCACGTAAGATCGCCGCTCGCATTCTGGACTACCAGGGCGCAGGGCATTCGATCGGAATTCACACGTCAAGGGACAGCCGCGCTGTTGAACTGGGACAGTCTTTGCCGACCTGCCGGGTTATCGTAAACCAAGCCCACACCTTTGCGACCGGTGGCTCTTTCACCAACGGCATGCCGTTTTCGCTATCGATGGGGTGCGGCAGCTGGGGCGGAAACTCAATTGATGACAACCTGCATTGGCGGCACTTCCTGCAAACTACCAGAATCATCCGCGAAATTGCTCCGAATGAGCCGGCGGTTGAGGATATCTTTGCCGACTACTGGGCGGATGTGGGACAATGAAAGTAAGCCCAACCGCCGCCCCGCAGGGCACTGTCCGCGACTGGCTCGACCACCGCGCGGTCATGTCCGGCGAGCGCAGCGGCTATCTTTTCTTTGACGGGGGCGCGCCGCTCACTTGGAGCCAATTGCGGAACCGCGCGCGGAATCTGGCTGCTCGGCTTACCGCGCAGGGCCTTGAGAAAAGCGCCAGTGTCGCGATCATGCAACCAAACGGGCGCGAGGCGATCGAGTGTCTCTACGGTGTCTTGTACGGAGGGTTTCGGGCCACCGTGATCAACCTTGCAGCGGGTGATGATGCCATCCGCTATGCGCTGGATCATTGCGAGGCCCGCATCGCGCTGGTGGGTGCAGCCCAGCAAGATCTGTTTAACCGGGTTCGAACGGATGTGCTTCGACAACTACCCCAGGCAGACGGCACGAACCCCGTCGATCTGTATGATCTGTTACCGGATGATGATGCCCTGTTGATGTATACCTCTGGCACAACGGGGCAGCCCAAAGGCGTGGTACATAGCAATTCAAGCCTACTCGCCGGGGGCTGGACGCCCACGATTGCACATGACCTCACATCGAAAGACATCGGCCTGTGTGTTTTGCCGATCAACCACATTAACGGGCTGTGCGTTACCGTGCTGGGCACGCTCATTTGCGGGGGTGCGCTGGCTGTGGCCGAAAAATTCTCGGCCAGTAGGTTCTGGGACCAATGTGAAAGCGCACAGGCGACTTGGTTCTCGGTGGTTCCGACGATCATTTCGCATCTGTTGCATTCAGAGACCGGGCCCTCGCCAAACGTGCGAGAACGACTGCGGTTTGGGCGTTCAGCTTCGGCGGCCCTTGCGCCTGATGTTCAGAACAACTTCGAGAAACGTTTTGACGTACCAATTGTTGAGACGATGGGCCTAACCGAAACCGCCGCTCAAATTCTGTCGAATCCGTTACCGCCTGGGATTCGCAAGGTTGGTTCACCCGGCAAGGCTATTGGCAATGACGTTTGTATTTTGTCTGCCGCGTTGGAACCACGCGGGCCCAACACCCAGGGTGAGATTGCAGTGCGCGGGCCCAATGTGATGCGCGAGTATTTTAAGAACCCCGATGCAACGCAAGAAACGTTCACTTCAGATGGTTGGTTGCGTACGGGCGATTTGGGACATTTGGACAACGATGGCTACGTCTTTGTAACAGGGCGGCTCAAAGAACTGATCATTAAGGGCGGTGAAAACATCGCTCCGCGTGAGATAGATGAAGCCCTCTATTCGCACCCAGATGTCATCGAAGCTGCCGCATTCGCACGCCCCTGCAAAACCTATGGTGAACGGGTCGAGGCTGCCGTGAAGCTGAAGGACGATACGAGGGTGGCACCTGAACATCTAATAGCGATTTGCCGCGAAAAACTCGGCTCATTCAAAACACCCGATGTCATTCATGTGCTCGACGACTTACCCAAAGGCCCTTCCGGTAAGATACAAAGGATTAAACTGGTATCGTTAACTGGATCACCGACC
The DNA here is from genome assembly GCF_947504215.1 of uncultured Ruegeria sp. Taxonomy (GTDB): domain Bacteria; phylum Pseudomonadota; class Alphaproteobacteria; order Rhodobacterales; family Rhodobacteraceae; genus Ruegeria. Next base: position 108,469 of record NZ_CANNGO010000003.1, read on the forward strand.
AGTTGAATATGCTTGCCTGTCAGACCCTCTCTTAGTTCAGGCAGCCATCTGTTCGAAGATCTCTGATGACGGGCACTCCAACTTTGCTCGATGAAGAAGGCGTTTGGCAGATCCTTCTTGAGAACAGCGACGTATTTGAAGCTCAGGCCACAGCGGCGCGGCGCAAAACGTTTGATGACGTTTCCCGGGGGATACCTGTTTGAATTCAGCCGTTGATCCGGCGCGCAGATGGTTTCTGCCATGAGCCCCAAGCAGACAACTTGAAAAGGGAATATCACGCTTAAGAAGCAACCGCTGAGAGGAGGTCTACATCGAATTTGGTAGAAATAGTACAAGCCAGGGAAAAAAGACGATTATCAGAAGTCGAAGAATATCAACTGCCCAGAAAGGAGTGACACCTCGAAAAATCACTGATGTGGGGACATCCCTAACGACACCTTTTAGTACAAAGACATTCAAGCCAACCGGTGGGGTGATCAGGCTGATTTCAGTGACCACGACGACAACAATACCAAACCAAACCGGATCAAACCCTAGACTGGTCACAACCGGAAAGAAGATAGGCACCGTAAGCAACAGCATCGATAAGCTTTCAAAAACGCATCCGAGAAGAACGTAGACCAGTAGGATCAACACAATCACAAGTGTCGGCGACAGCCCTTGGGAAAGAACGAAGTTGCTTAGCGCCTCGGGCAGCCCCGCAAGATTGACAAAGTTTGAAAAGACCCACGCTCCGATCAAAACCGCAAACAGCGTGGCTGCCGTTTGCACAGTTTCGATCAAAACCTCCAAGGTTGATGAGAAACTCAAAGCCCGCCGAGACAGTGCGATCAGGAAAGCGCCAGCAGCCCCCATTCCTGCAGCCTCGGTCGGGGAAAATGTGATGTGGAACGGCCAGATATCCAACACGCCGTAGAGCCCGCCAATCACTAGGAAGAATAGCAACAGCACCGCCCAGATATCCTTGAGTGACAAAAGCCGCTCTCGCCAGGAAACCCGTTCACCCGCCGGCCCGGCATCCGGGTCTCGGGTCACCGAAAACCGGACGGCAACAAGATAGAGCAAAACGCCCAGCAATCCTGGTAGGACGCCGGCGATAAAGAGCTTTCCGATGCTTGTTTCCGTCAACAGGCCGTAAATGACCAGGATTACCGAAGGCGGAATCAGGATGCCCAAGGTGCCCCCTGCCGCGATGGAGGCCGTCGCCAGACTGTCTGAATACTTGTATTTTCGCATCTCTGGCATGGCGACCTTCGACATTGTCGCAGCTGTGGCAAGGGATGAACCACAGATCGCAGAGAAGCCAGCGCAGGCCACAATCGTCGCCATGGCCAATCCACCGCGCATATGGCCCAGAAATGCGTAGGACACGCGATAAAGCTCTTTCGAAAGACCACCCTTGTTCACGAAGAGACCCATCAGGATAAAGAGAGGCACCACCGACAACCCGTAATCCTGAGCCGTGTCGATTATCAATCGGCCGACCATCGAGATTGCGGCGCGAAACCCGCGTAACTCCATGAACCCCAGAAAGCCGACAAGCCCCATGGAGATGGCGATGGGCATGCGCAGGAAAACTAGAATTAAGACTGCTCCGAGCCCCAACAGCGACAGAGTCATTCGGCGTCCTCTGTTTTATGGATCAGGCGCACAACACTGCGCGCCAGGAAGGCAATTGCGGTGAGTGCGACAAAGATCGAGATGAACCACCCAACGTAAAACTGGGGCAGCTTCAGATATTCCGTAACGTCGCCATACCGACGCGACCGTTCCGCAAGCTCCCAAACCCGAACTGCGGGCCAGACTAGTACAATTCCGCAGACTGCATCAATCAAGCTATCGCGCATCAGGGCAAGTCGTTCGCTGAAGAAAGGGTCAAGCAGGTCTACGACGATATTCTCACCTTTCCACGACACCAGAGGTAAGGCGGAGAATACGATAATAGCCATAAATAGCCGGGTCAGTTCGGTAGCGCTTTCGATTGGGTTGTCGAAAGCGCTCCGCAAAACTACGTCCAGGAACGTCATGCACATCAGCACGAATAGTGTACTCGCCGCGATCCATGTGGGCAGGTGAAGAACAACGTACCACGGATCGCGCAGCCTCGGTTTCTGATTGTCAGCCATGCCTGCCTCGCAAAACAGCAGCCCTTTGCCAGGGCTCGCAGTGTTTCTTCGTTAGGGATCAATTGCCTGACATCTGCTCGGCAATGAAGGTTTGCACCGTCGCAGCGTCGATTCCCTTGTCGGACACCTCTGCAAGAACGTTTTCGATGATCGGACCCGTCATTTCGCCCCAGGTTGCGACGTCAGCTTCGCTGGCTTCAGTCCAGGAGTTGCCCTCGTTGGAATCAATGGTATCGATGCCGATCTGGTCAATCTCATCCCACATTCGCCCGGCCACCTGAGAAAGCACCTCGCCCGCTATGGCATCCAAAGCAGCGCGATCTTCATCTGACAGCCTGTCGTATTTGTCTTGGTTCATCACGATTGCAAACGAGCCGCGATAGAACCCGCCGGGCACAGAATAACTGTGCGGGGCAACTTCAAACAGCTTGAAGCCTGCTCGGGCCTCCATGGGCATCATGACGCCGTCTGCTGCCTTGGAGGCCAATGTTTCGTAGACCTTCGGTGCCGGCACCCGAATACCGGTGGCACCGAGCGCCGCGCCAACGTCTCCTGAAACCCCGCCACCAAGCCGTAGCTTCATGCCAGAGATATCATCCAGCGAGGTCACCTTGGTTTCAGAGTGCAGGATACCGGGGCCGTGGGTCATCATGGCAAGAACCTTCACTCCGTTGTGCTCGTTCGCTTCGGCGAGGTATTCTTCGTACGCTCGCCAATAGGCCACTGAAGCAGCCTCGGCATTGCCTTCGTAACCAGGCAACTCGATCATCTTGGATGCCACAAAGCGCCCTGGATTGTAGCCGTGAAAAATCCAGGTGACATCCGCTACCCCGTCCAGAATAAGGTCGAATTGAGCTGGAGGCGCCCCCAATCCGTACTTTACTTCTGCGCTGATGCGCCCATCGGAAGCGTCTTCCAGCATTTTCGTGAATTCAGGCCAGAGTTTCGCATTCATGCCGTGCGTTGGCGGCGCCCATGATGAGATTGTCAGAACAGTATCCGCGGCCAGAGCTGCGCCGGCCGTTAACGAAATTCCAAAGGTCAGCACCGTCGATCTGATGAGATGTTTCATATTTCCTCCCGGTTTTTCTTAAACCTATCGCTTCGTTAGAATACCTTACTGTGGTTTAGATCTTTTTGTCCGCTTGGTGGACAGATGCACCTTGTGCCATTTGCGTTGCTATTTGATTGGCCAAATCTGTCATCGGGCCTGTATAGCGGTTGATCGCTTCAGTCATTGAAAACGCGCTGGCGATCCAAATAACCGAAAGGCATCCAAGGACGCGATCCTCATGGATTATTGGGACCGCCAAACTCGATGTGTCGGGTCGAAAAGTGCGCGGACTGCGCGTCGCGTATCCTTGTTTACGGTATTGAACGAGGCGCGAGGCAATCCAGCTTTCCAGCAAAAACCTCTCGTCTTCGGGGTCGTTATTGTTGCGCAGCAGGTCAAGAATGATGCTTCTTTCCTTGTCTTCCAGGAAAGCCAGAAAGGCGCGCCCGGCCGAAGACCTGAGCATCGGCAAAGACAATCCAGCCATGTTCCGATCAATCGAGAACGGGCTGCGCCAGTGCGTGGTTTCTTCGATGACCATGTGCAGATCGCGGTAAACCGAAAGATCAAGCGGCCAAGAATGCACGTCAGTGAAATCCGCAAGGCCTGGGGCTGCGATACGGCATATGTGCGAGTGCGCAGCATAGTTATCGCCCAGACCAGAGGCGCGAGGCGATACCCTGACCCGGGTATCGGATGCCGACATCAGAATGTAACCTGCTTCCTCCAAGGTGTGGAGCAACCGATAAACCGTCGGCCTCGGTACACCAATCGCAACGGCGATTTCCGCAGGTTTTGCCGAACCCTGACTGTTTACGAACCGCAACAAGTCCAGTCCGCGTAGCAAGGCACGAATGCTGGGTTGGTTGTCTGCCGCCATACTCATCCTTCAGACCGTCCCGTCACACATTCTCAGGCCGCGACGACCTTTTGGTCAATAGCCCCGAAAATCGTCTGGCCGGATGGGTCGCGCATCTCGAAACGGATTGTATCCCCAGGCTCCATAAATCGGGTTTCTGCCTTACCTTGAGCAATGATTTCGATCATTCGCTTTTCTGCCAGGCAGGACGATCCGACAGTATCATGATCGGTATTCGACACTGTGCCTGATCCGATAATGGTACCTGAGCGCAATTCTCTGGTCTTTGCGGCATGCGCTATCAATTGGGCGAAGTCAAAGTTCAGGTCGGTGCCAGCTGGGACTTTGCCAAAGGTTTTGCCGTTGTAGACCGTTTCAAGCGGCAAGGTAACTCTCGCTCCGGTCCAGTGTTCACCCAGCTCATCCGGAGTTACACAAACCGGTGAGAACGCGCTTGCAGGTTTTGACTGATAAAAGCCAAACCCCTTGACCAGTTCAGGTTTCATAACATTGCGTAATGAGACATCATTACACAACATGATCAGTTTGATATGGTCAGCCGCCGCGTCAGTCGAACATCCGACAGGCACGTCATCGGTGATCACGGCAATCTCGCCCTCAAAATCCAATCCCCAGTCAACATCAATGCAGGGAATATCATCGGTCGGTGCTAGAAAATAGTCACCGCCCCCCTGATACATCAGGGGGTCCGTCTCAGCCCCGGGGGGCATATCAGCACCGCGGGCTTTGCGTACCAGCCGCATATGGCTGAGATATGCACTTCCATCTGCCCACTGATATGACCTCGGCAGCGGGCTGGCCAATTGGTCCACATCATAGGCCATGGTGTCGATCTCGCATTGCTCGACCTGCGCCGAGATCTTTTTCAGCTCGGTGGCCGAACTTTCCCAGGTTTCGATCGCTTGCTGCAACGTTTGTGCAACCGATACGGCAGAGGCCATTCTGGTCAGGTCTTTCGACACGACGACGAGAGATCCGTCACGACCACCGGTTTTAAGTGATGCCAGTTTCATATCCATCTTTCGTTGTTTTCGGTTCGAATAGGGAAAGGGTCGGTAATGGAAGATCCTGGTGATCTTCCGCGACAGCCGCGATGTATCGGTCGGGACGCACCCAAACGGCATTCGCTCCAAGATCGGTCAGCACGGCGTCCAGCTGGGGATGATCAAGCGCATTCAGTGCGACAGCATTGTCGCTGCATTCCGTCAATGAGGTACGGCTGATAAGTAAGTGGTTGTACCCGACTAGATCATCCAGCCATTGCCCATCTACATCAAGGCGCATCTGTGGAAAGGGATGACCTACAAACTGAGTATTTTCGCGCACATCCATCAGAGCGCTCTTTCCGAGTTTGGGCGCAATGGATCGCATGGCACCTGAATGCGAACCGTCTGCAAGTTGCAGGGCGCTGTTCCGATCAAGCGAGTTGATCAGGCCGCCCAAACGAACCGCAGTTTCAATATAACTGCGTGCGTGGGGCAGTCGTTCATCCTGATAGCTGCTTAAAAGCAACTCTTCATCGCCGCCATTGATTGCGTTGACGAGTTTCCACGCCAAATTCGCCGCATCTCGAATACCGGTGCACATTCCCTGCCCCATGAAGGGTGGCGTTAGATGAGCTGCATCTCCGGCGATCAGTACCGGTCCCTTCCGCCAGATTTTCGCGACCTGCGAGCGGAATGTATAGACCGCACTGCGCTCAATCTCGGCATTTTCAGGCGTAATCCACCGCGAAAGAAGATCCCAGAGACGTGCATGTTCCATAATCTCGACGTCTGTTTCACCGTCCAAAACCATGATTTCCCAGCGGCGACGAATGCCCGGCGCCCGGCAATAGGTCATCGGCCGGTCCGGGTTGCAGAATTGAATGGAATGATCGCCAAGCTCTGGCATTGGATGCTTGAGAAGAACATCGGCAACCAGCCAGCGTTCTTCAAAACCCAGATCCTCCATTTCGCTTCCCATCCAGCGACGCACGGACGAGTTGGCTCCGTCGCACCCGGTTACATAGCGGGCTGAAATGACGGTGTTTCGCTCGTTTTTCCTGTCCAGCGCTGTTAACTCCACACCATTCCCGGTGGGTACCAGATTTATGACGTTGTGAAATTCCAGGATGGTGGCCGACGGGCGGCGAGCCAGTTTGGCTCTCAACAGCGTTTCCAGATCAGGCTGGTGTAATCTGTAGCTTGCGTGCCACCCATGCTTTGTAACGTCTTGCGGTCTTGGCCAGTCCAGCAGCAACTCCCCATCTTCGTCGACGAATTTCATGCCCGGGTTGACGTGCACCCGCTTGAAAAGCGCATCAGCGATCCCGATGGTCTGAAAGACGCGCATCACTTCGTCATCAAAATGCACGGCGCGGGGCAGATGGTACATCTGGGCTTCCCGATCCAGAACCACAACCGACACACCGCTTTTTGCCAGGAGATTGGCAAGCGTCGCTCCGGTAGGGCCGAACCCGATAATCGCAACGTCATACATCGCTCAGACCTCGGGAACTTGCCCGTAGAGCCAGGGGCAATTCACAACGCTTGGCGCCCTGTGCCCCGCGGCTGCGGTTGCCAGTCGCTTCTCGCGAAAGGCGGCACGCTCCTGTTCCTTCAGGTAGAGCCGCTCGTGGCCCCAGAAGCTGGGACCGACATTTGTTTCGCACGGCTCCCACGTAGCCGGATCGATGATCCTCCCACCCCATCCGCTTTCTACGAAAAAGCCTGACGGCGTATGGGCATAGAAGCTTGTCATGTAATCGTTTGTGTGTCGCCCGAGTGTATAGGCGATTTCGGCAAGACCAGTCTGGGCCAGATCATACCCCTGGCCTACATCGTCCAAATTGTCGTATTCCACCATGAAATGATGAAACCCTGCCTGCCCCGAGCCTACGATGGCAAAGCTGTGATGACGGCCGTTGACATGAAAGAAATAGAGGGGAATGGGCTTCAAGCCATAGTCGCTCAAATGGAAGCCAAGAACGTCGCAATAAAATGGCACCAGTGCTTCGGCGTCCGACACATGCAAAACGGCGTGCCCCATGCCGTATGGGCCGGTCTTGAACCCTTCTATGGGTCGACCCGGGATAAAGGGATCGGTCGTTTTCTCCGGCCTCCAAATAAACTCAAGCCGGTTTCCAGCGGGATCGGCGCAAGTAATAATTTCAGTCACGTAACGGCGGTTCGCCAGACCACGATCCCCCAGGATAACATTGTGTCCGGCCGCCTCTAGTCTGGCGGCTAGCTTTTCCAGGTCGGACTTCTCACCGACCTCCCACCCGATATAGGCCAAGGTATCGCCAGGCTCATCTGATACGATTAGCCGCTGGCTCTGATCGTCCATCCGAAACGCAGTGTTGCGACCACCGTGATCCACGATCTGCATGCCCAGCACATTGCCAGCGAACTGCCGCCAATCATCTGACTTATTGGAACGAATACCTATGTAGCTAAGCGCGGTGATCATACGATTGTTCTCCCGAAGACATTGCTTCCGCAATTCTTGGCAATTCGCATGTCGCAAAACACATTTGTCCGGCAGGCGAACAGAAGTTCGCAAGATTGCTTTAGCTTGCCATCCTTCTTAACCTAGCTAATTCCTGCATATTTAGTCATACGCAACACGCAGTGGAGAGGCGTCCTGTACTTTGGCGTTTCGACTCCCTGCTGCTTTCGTCAAATAAATGTGCGTATGTAATGAAGACGTCTACGGCAATTCGCCTGCAGTAAAACTCCAGTGTGTCCGCACCGCATTCGTTCACGCGAAACAAATCTGTCGCGGTGCGGTTATCGGCTGCTTTCTCCTTAAAGCCAACATTGCCTAGTTGTTGCAAACAAAAAACCGCGCTCTGCAGCGCGGTTCTCTCGACTTGAAGTGTGCAGTTCTTAGCCCTGGCGAGCTTTGAACTTGCGCTGCGTCTTGTTGATCACGTAGACGCGGCCTTTGCGACGCACAACCCGGCAATCACGGTGCCGGTTTTTGAGCGAGCGGAGCGAGTTCTTGACCTTCATGGTCTGTCTCCAATCTGCGGCGCCTTCATCAAGGACGTGGCCAGCGCCTGGGTTAGTCGGGTGTCCCGGAAACCCGGAACAGTGAAATCATGGTGGGCGGTACAAGGATCGAACTTGTGACCCCTTCGATGTCAACGAAGTGCTCTACCGCTGAGCTAACCGCCCATGAACCCTTTGCGAACCTTGCCCCACAACGAAATGGGGCGCGGATACCCGCGCCGGTAGCGGGGTCTATAAAAGGAGTCGCAAATGGGTTCAAGGGGTTTGGTAGAACTATTTTCCGGTCTATGTTCAATGCGAACATGGAGGGATCATGCAGAACGCGGCCTTTGTATTGGATATGCCCGAAATCCGCAGCTCTTGTGCGGTTTTTTCTTCGCCACATAGCGGGCGGGACTATCCCGAAGCGCTTCTGAAGCGTTCTGTTTTGAATCGCAATGTGATTCGATCCTCAGAAGACGCGTTTATCGATTTGTTGTTCGCATCAGCCGCCGATCAAGGCGCGCCATTCATTCAAGCCGCCATGCCGCGGGCCTATCTTGACCTGAACCGCAGTGCAGATGAGCTCGACCCCGCTTTGATCAGCGGAGCCCGCAGACATGGGCATAACCCGCGTGTTGCATCGGGGCTGGGTGTGATCCCGCGTGTTGTGGCGAACGGACGTGCCATTTACCGTGGCAAGCTGACCATGGATGAGGCGCGGTTGCGGATCGACACGTACTGGCGACCTTACCATGCGCGTCTCAAATCTCTGCTAGCCGAATCGCACAGCAAGTTTGGTCAGGCCATTCTGGTCGATTGCCACTCGATGCCGCATGAGGCCGTCGCGATGGCCGGCACCGCGCGCAGCAAGCGACCCGATATTGTACTTGGTGATCGGTTTGGGGCCTCAGCCTCGGGCGAGATTGTCGACCGGGTCGAATCTGCCTTTGCCTCGGCGGGGCTTAACGTGGCACGCAATGCGCCATTTGCGGGTGCCTATGTTACGCAAACTTACGGCCGGCCCGCACGGCATCAACATGCGGTCCAGATCGAGATCGACAGGGCGCTATACATGGACGAGGAAAAAATCACACCGAACGCTAATTTCGAAGAGTTTTCGGACGTTCTTAGGCAAGTGATCGCTGAAATCGCCAGCATCGGCGCGCGACCGATGCGACTGGCAGCCGAGTAACTTCACCGCAGCGCGCGCCCTTTAACAATGGCATCTGTCCCAAACTTCTGACGGATTTCATCTGTGGCCCGTTCGGCCTGTGATCTGCGCACGGCATCAGGGTCAAGCAAATCACCTGAGATATCGGCTTGGTCGGCAGAGCACAAATCTGACAGGCCACATCCCAATAGACGGTAAGGCCCTTGATCACCGACCTGATCAAACAAGCCGCGTGCGGTTCGATAAATCCGGTCCGCTATCTGAGTTGGGTCCCGCAAAGACACGCGGCGCGTCAGAATTTTGTGATTGGCCTTCTTCAGTTTCAGCGTGACTACCCGGCCTGCCAACCCTTTGGCCTTGGCCCGGTCGGACACTTTCAAAGCCATGCGCCAGATGTGACCGTCCAGAATGTCCAGACTTGCTGTGTCCTCAAAGAATGTCGTCTCGTTGCTGATCGATTTCATCGGCTCATGCGCCGAAACGCGGCGTTTGTCTTGCCCACGCGCCAGATGCCACAGCCGATAGCCCATGGATCCGAAGCGGGCGGTCAGCGCCTCTTGATCCCAGCGCAGTAAATCAGAAAACGCCCGAATACCGGCGCGCTCAAGCGATTCCTGCGCCGCCGGGCCAATCCCCCAGATCAGCCGCACCGGCTTGTCATGCAAGAACTCCGCCGTTTCGGCTTTGCCGATCACCGAAAATCCGCGCGGCTTGTCGAGGTCGGACGCAACCTTGGCCAGAAACTTGTTGTGACTCAGCCCGATTGAGCCGGTAAGCCCCAACTCGTCCTTCATCCGCTTGACCAAACGCGCCAGCATAATCGCAGGCGGTGCGCCATGCAGACGTTTGGTGCCAGATAAATCCATGAAAGCCTCGTCCAGCGACAGCGGTTCCACATCCGGGGTCAGCTCATCCATCATCGCCCGGATATCGCGAGACACTTCGGCATAGACCGACATGCGCGGTTTGATCACCACGGCCTCGGGGCAAAGCTGCAAGGCCTTGAACATCGGCATGGCCGATCGCACGCCCCGAATCCGCGCCACGTAACAGGCCGTCGACACGACACCCCGTTTGCCGCCCCCGATGATGACCGGTTTATCCGCCAGTTCAGGGTTGTCGCGCTTTTCGACCGAGGCGTAGAAGGCATCGCAATCCATATGCGCGATAGACAGATCAAACAATTCGGCATGCAACGTTAAGCGGGGGCTACCGCAGGACGGGCAGCGCCGTTCGTCTGTCAGAGAGGTCAGGCAATCTCGGCAAAGAACGGGCATCTGCGTTCCCACACGTTCCGCGGATAGTTCGGGCAGCCCTTTATACCATCGACTTCCAGCGATCAAAGGTCCTGTAAATCTGCTTATAAAGAAACCCCCCGCAAGTGTGCGGGGGGAAAGTAACGAACCTCAGGAAGAAACGGTTCGTTGGGGAGTGTCTCAAACCCAGACTCCCGTAATTCTCTATATTTAGATAGGTTTAAGCTTTGTGACCCTAAAAGTTGGGTTTCTCATGTGTATTTTGGGGCACAGAGGAAATCCGGCGTGAATCCCCTGAGATTGACGTAAGGTCAAGATTTCGTGGATATTTCCCGGCTTACCGGCCTGCGATTCCCAAAGGCGCTCAGTGCCGTGTCAAAGAATTTAACTCATTAAGAACCGCCTGTGCCGCCGCCTTCGGGTCGTCCGCCTGATAGATTGGGCGTCCGACAACGATGTGGTCTGCCCCGTCGCTGATGGCACTGGCGGGGGTCGCCACACGCTTCTGATCGCCCAATGCAGCACCTGTCGGTCGCACGCCGGGGGTGACGATCAAGCGCCCTTCGGATTGTGGCAGGGCGCGGATCAGTGCAGCCTCTTGCGGGCTGGCAATGACGCCGTCCGCACCTGCCTCCAACGCTTTGGCGGCGCGCTCGACAACCAGGTCCTGCACGTCGCCTGATTTCAACAGGCTGGCATCCAGATCGTCGCGGTTCAGAGAAGTCAGGATCGTCACCGCTAGAATTTTCAAGTCTTTGCCTGAGGCCCCTTCTTTCGCCGCGCGCACCACATGCGGATCACCATGGACTGTCAGAAAATCCAGATCAAAGTGCGTCAACCCGCGCACCGCGTTTTCGACGGTGTTGCCAATGTCGAACAGTTTCATGTCCAGGAAGATGCGTTTGCCGTGGTCTTGTTTCAGTTCATTGGCCAGCGCCAAGCCACCACCGGTTAGCATGCCCAGCCCGATCTTGTAGAACGAGACGCTGTCACCCAACCGCTCGGCCATGGCCAGCCCCTGCAGCGCGTTGGGAACATCAAGGGCAACGATCAGACGGTCATCGGACATTGGGCAGGCTCCTTTTGGCAAACGTCTGCGTCCTAGCGGGTTCAGGCGCGTGTGTCCATGCAGGTTGGCTGCCGCAGCGGATTTGGATCTGTGCTATGGTGGCGCAAATTCAAAGTAAAAACTCACAAAAAGGGACAGGATATGAAAAAACTGGTTTTGCTGGGGACAGTACTTGCATTGGCCGCGTGCAACGAAACCCCGACCGATCCGTCGGACACAGGTGCTGCGCCTGCACCCACAAATGATGACCTGCGTCTTGTGGGGGGGTATCGGTCCGAAGATGATTGGTGTCAGCTCACGGGCGAAACTGCCTTTACAGGCAATTTTCTAGATCACACTGCAGACCTAGTATCTTGTCCTACAGGTAGCAACGCGGCGCAGACATTGGTGGACGAGCAGGGTGCGGTACAGGTGGCTGAAACCGGTGGTTACACGGTGTATACAATACAGCGCGAATAAGGTCTGATTCTGTGCCCTAGCCTCTTGAACCGGCAAAGATATCTCCCAGATTGAATGTGAGGCCCAGACAGGAGCGTGCTGCCAAGCGGGCGCTTTGCATTTAGGGCGCTTGGAAAAGGAGAATAGCAATGGACTTAAACAAGTTCACCGAGCGGGCACGGGGATTCGTGCAAGCAGCGCAGACAATTGCGCTGCGCGAGGGGCACCAGAGGCTGGAGCCCACACATATACTGAAAGCATTGATGGATGACGATCAGGGGCTGGCGAGCAACCTGATCACACGCGCCGGCGGCGCGCCCGGCCGTGTGGTTGAAGCACTGGATGCGGCGATGGGAAAAATCCCAAAGGTCAGTGGCGATGCAAGCCAGATCTACATGGACGGCCAGACCGCCAAAGTTCTGGACGAGGCCGCAAAGATAGCCACCAAGGCGGGCGACAGCTTTGTGCCGGTCGAGCGCGTGTTGATGGCGCTGTGCATGGTGAAATCCAAGGCCAAAGAGGCGTTGGAGGCCGGTGCGGTGTCCGCCCAGAAACTAAATGAGGCGATCAATGACATCCGCAAGGGTCGCACCGCTGACACCGCCTCGGCGGAAGAGGGCTATGATGCGCTCAAGAAATACGCGCGCGACCTGACCGAGGCGGCCGCTGAAGGCAAGATTGACCCGATCATCGGACGGGATGAGGAAATCCGCCGCTCGATGCAGGTTCTGTCGCGCCGCACCAAGAACAACCCGGTTCTGATCGGGGAGCCCGGCGTGGGTAAAACCGCGATTGCCGAGGGCATGGCCCTGCGCATCATCAACGGTGACGTGCCGGAGTCGTTGAAAGATAAAAAGCTGCTTGCGCTCGATATGGGTGCACTGATCGCCGGTGCGAAATATCGCGGTGAGTTCGAAGAACGCCTCAAGGCCGTTCTGACCGAGGTCACCGAGGCCGCCGGTGAAATTATCCTGTTCATCGACGAGATGCACACGCTGGTCGGTGCCGGGAAATCCGATGGCGCGATGGACGCCGCGAACCTGATCAAGCCCGCGCTTGCCCGGGGAGAGCTGCACTGTATCGGCGCGACCACGCTGGATGAGTATCGCAAGTACGTGGAAAAAGACGCAGCACTTGCACGACGATTCCAGCCCGTTGTGGTGCAAGAACCGACCGTCGAAGACACGATCAGCATCTTGCGCGGCATCAAGGAAAAGTACGAACTACACCACGGTGTGCGTATCTCAGACTCGGCTTTGGTGTCGGCAGCGACCCTGTCGCATCGCTACATCACTGATCGCTTCCTGCCCGACAAGGCCATCGACCTAGTCGATGAAGCGTCGGCTCGCTTGCGGATGGAAGTGGACAGCAAGCCCGAGGAACTCGATCAACTGGATCGCCAGATTCTGCAGATGCAGATTGAGGAACAAGCGCTGAAGCTCGAAGATGATGCGGCCTCCAAGGACCGACTGGAAACCTTGCAAAAGGATCTGGCCGATCTGCAGGAGAAATCCGCTGAGATGACTGCCCAGTGGCAGGCCGAACGCGATAAGCTGGCTGGTGCACGCGATCTGAAAGAGCAGCTCGACAAGGCACGCGCTGATCTCGAGATTGCCAAGCGTGAAGGCAACCTCGCCAAAGCGGGGGAGCTGTCTTACGGCGTCATCCCTGAGCTTGAGAAAAAGCTAACCGAGGCCGAAAATGCCGAAAGCAGCCAGATGATGGCTGAGGAAACGGTGCGTCCGGAACAGATCGCTTCGGTGGTTGAACGCTGGACCGGTATCCCGACCTCGAAGATGCTGGAAGGCGAGCGCGAGAAGCTGCTGCGGATGGAAGACGATCTGCATTCCCGCGTGATCGGTCAGGATGCAGCGGTCACTGCTGTGGCCAATGCTGTACGTCGTGCGCGTGCGGGCCTGAATGACGAAGGTCGCCCGCTGGGCTCGTTCCTGTTCCTCGGGCCCACGGGTGTAGGTAAGACCGAGCTGACCAAAGCTGTGGCGAACTTCCTGTTCGACGACGACAACGCGATGGTGCGTATCGATATGTCCGAGTTCATGGAGAAACACGCGGTTGCCCGTCTGATCGGCGCCCCTCCGGGCTATGTCGGCTACGACGAAGGCGGTGTGCTGACCGAAGCCGTGCGGCGCCGACCCTACCAGGTGGTGCTGTTTGACGAGGTTGAAAAGGCGCACCCGGATGTGTTCAACGTGCTGTTGCAGGTTCTGGACGATGGCGTGCTGACCGATGGCCAGGGTCGCACCGTGGACTTCAAACAGACGCTGATCATCCTGACGTCGAACCTTGGGTCTCAGGCGCTCAGCCAGCTGCCCGAAGGCGCAGACAGCGCGCAGGCGCGGCGGGATGTGATGGATGCGGTCCGGGCCCATTTCCGGCCCGAATTCCTGAATCGACTGGATGAGACGATCATCTTCGACCGGCTCAAGCGGGCCGACATGGATGGCATCGTCGATATCCAGATGGCGCGTTTGCAGAAACGCCTGGCCGCCCGCAAGATCGAGCTGGTCTTGGACGGCGGCGCCAAGGAATGGCTGGCCGACGAGGGCTATGACCCGGTCTTTGGGGCTCGCCCGCTGAAACGCGTGATCCAGCGCGCCCTGCAGAACCCGCTGGCCGAAGCACTGCTCGCTGGTGAGATCAAGGATGGCGAGACGGTGCCGGTCACAGCCGGACCCGAGGGTCTGATCATCGGTGATCGGTTGGGCACATCCGAACGACCGCGTCCTGATGATGCCGTCGTGCATTGATCGGGGCTTGAAAACTAAAAAACCCGCCTAGTAGGCGGGTTTTTTTGTGTTGACGACCATCTAGCATGACAGTTGACCTTACGAATGGTTTTGTCGCGAACTTTGGTGTGCTGAAAGCTACGGTTTTGACTGCGCGTCACTATACAGCGAGCTCTGCAAATTGACGGAATCCGCTTATCGAAGAAGCTCGGCCTGCTCAAAACCTTGCTACGGGTTCTTAGCCAGGCTCGTTGCTGCCTCGATCCCTTCTTTCAATATGTCAAACATCTGATGGATCTCGGCTTCCGTGATTATCAAAGGTGGCGAGAAAACACACATATTGATGATCGGACGAAGGATCAGGCCGCGCTTTTGACATTCTTGATCGATCAATGCGCCGATCTCATAGTCTCGCCCCAGGTCGCCGCGGGCCTTGCCTTTTTCCGAACATTGCACACATCCCATCAATCCCATTCCACGCACATCAGCAACGATGTCGATGTTGCGCAACTCCTGCAATCGACCTTGAAAAATGGGTGTTACGCGGCGCACATGTTCCAGAATTTCGTCATGTTCAATTATCTCTATGCTCTTCAAACCGGCGGCAGCGCTAACGGGGTGGCCTGAGTATGTGTAACCATTTGAAAAAGCAGCGTCCCTGCCCGCCACATCATCAATCAACCGATCTGAGATGATCGCGGCTCCCATAGGCGCATAGCCCGAGGTGAGGCCCTTGGCGCAGGTGATGATGTCCGGCTCAATGCCAAAGACGTCTTTAGAGGCGAACCAATGACCGAGACGGCCGAAAGCGGTGACCACTTCGTCAGAGATATAGAGAACATCGTGCTTGTGGCAGACCTCAAGGCAGCGTTTGTGATAGCCTTCGGGGGGCACGATAACGCCGCCTGAGGCGAGGATCGGTTCGGCGATAAAGGCTGCTACTTTGTCCGCGCCGAGTGATTGAATTGCTTCTTCCAAGTCCGCAATTTTTTCATCGAGAAATGCATCGATGCTTTGACCTTCGCCCCGGTGCAAGGGGTTCACATCGGGCAGAAAATGCGCCAGGTGATCGGCCTTATCCAGCCAAAGACGGTCCCGTTCTTTGCCGCTGACGCTGGCAGCCAGATACGTGCTGCCGTGATAGGCTTTTTGGCGTGAGATGATGATTTTCTTCTTTGGTTTGTTCAGCAGGTTGTTGCGGAAGTGGGTGAACCGAATGGCGGTATCCACCGCTGTTGATCCGCCGGTAGTGAAGAAGACGTTGTTCAGATCCCCCGGCGCGCGTTTGGCGATCTCACGGGCAAAGTGGCTGGCAGTAGAATTGGTGGCATTGAATGGCGAGAAATAAGCAAGTTTACGAGCTTGCTCGGCCATTGCTTCGGCCATCTCCTCACGCCCATAGCCGATCTGAGTACACCACATGCCGCCAGGCCCATCGATCAGCCGTTCACCCTTGTCGTTCACCACATGAATGCCGCTGGCCCCTTCCATAAACGTGCGATCGTTCTGACGAAGCGTTTGCATCCCCTCCCACGGGTGGAGGAAATGGTCATTGTCCCATTGTTTGGCGTCGGAGTTATCCACGGCGAGCCATATCCTCAGTGCTCATGACGATCGAAAACTCTTCACGCACCTGCGCATCGGCAGCACCGAAATAGTTGGGGAAATGAGTGTCGAGGATGGAATTGGCCTTATCTCGGGCGCGATCCAGCAGGTCAGTTTTACCTTCATTTTCCCAAGTATCTGTGCGTTCTCGATCCATCAGCTCGGGGTAGATGAATTCGCTCGTCATATAATTCAAAGTGTGGGGGTTCCCCAAAAAATGGCCCGGGTCGATGGCGCATTTGTGGATGATGTCAACCGCCATGGTTTCGTCGGTCACTTCGATGCCACGCAAGGAACGCAAAATCATTCCACCCGCCTCATCGTCGATCACCATGCTTTCAAAACTGCAGCCCATGAGTGAACCGATCATGCCGCCGAATTCACAAAGGCGATTGGCACCCGCATGGGCGGCCAGTGTAAAGGTCAACGCTTTTTCCAACCCGTATTGGGCGTCCGGAATTTTGGCGTCGGTCATACCCGCGCCCACAGAAGTAGGCAGGTTATAGAAATTGCCCATTTGAACGGCTGCCGCTGCGATCAAGGCCTGTTCGCCGCTGCCGCCGGTGAACGACCCGCTGCGCAGGTCGGTTATAAAGGGCCATGCAGCAAAGCAGATTGGACAGCCAGGTGTAATCAGGTTGACGATGGCCACGCAGGCGAGCGTTTCGGCGACGGTTTGCACCAGCGTCCCGGCAAGGGTTGCGGGCGCAGTAGCACCGGCCTGAGGTGGAACGGCCAGATCGACGGTCAAGCCCAGTTTAGCGGTGTCAATCATTATCTCCATGTTTTCCTTGCCGATCCTTAGCGGCGAGACCATGGGGCAGCCGCCAAAGATGACGCTGGGCTTTTTCATGAAGCTGCCTTCACCACCCTGGGCGAGATCAAACATACGGATGGCATGGGGGATATGGCTGCGGTCGCGAAAGGTCAGACAGGCGGGTTTCTGACTGCCGGCCAGTATCGCATAGATGGTGTTCATATCGTGCGAAAGGTCGTCAGTTACATCGGTCGCCAGCACCGTGTCACCCAGCATATGAATGTTTTCCAGGCGGTCCACCAGCCGGGTGAAATCATAAACATCACGCAATACAGAAGGGCGGTAGCTTTTGGTCTCAGAATCAAACGTGGTCACGGCTGTACCAGAGTTGGCGAAATAAACGCTTTCCGCCGTGCAATGCATGTCGTCTTTGCCTTCTCGCTCACCACGGGCATAAACATAGAACTCGGTGCCAGCTCCGGCGAGGATGTCTTCAATCAGGGCGCGCGGGAAACACAGGCGGTTATGTTCATTCATCACCGCGCCTTTGGGCAAGACCAGGTCGAGGAGTTCCGGGAAATGATCGGAGATACCGGTTCTCTCCAAAACTGTCAGTGCAGCATTGTGGATGTTTTCAATATCAACCTGCGACAAAGGCCGATAGCGCCCTCCGCTCAAGCCGCCACGAACGGCTTCGTTGCCGGTTGTCGCCTCTTGCACCTTGATGCGCGCCGCGCGCCCGCCGCCGCCCCGGCGTCGTGTTCTCACTTCAGCCATGGATCGCGATCCTCTGTTCTTGTTCCGGTCCGATCATGGCAAAATAGAAATCGTAAAAAGCCTGTAGCGAGGTTTCCATTTCGCCCAATGGCCCAGGTTGGAAGTGGTGAGAGTTTACGCCCGATTGGTTGTGGCGAATGATGCGTTCGTCGTCCAGCGATGTGACATGCCACAGCCAGGTCAGGTCATCCTTGTCATAGTCAGCGCCATCTTCAGCATCGCTGCGCACGAACCAAACCACCTGAATATCTGTTTCCTGCAGTTTGCGGGGAATGAAACGATAACCGACCATGTGATCGGAGTAGATGAGGAACCAGTTGAGCGGGCCGATGCCGAGATCGGTTGCGCCGCCGTCGAACGACATCAGCGATCCCAAAAGCGGTGCAAGGGCTTCACCCGTTTTGCTGCCGGTTTTGTAGCCTTCGTAAAGGGGATAGCGGCGGTAATAGGCACTGGTAAAGGGGGTTGTGGCCGCCGCCCCAATCAGCTCCAATTCATCTGTGGAAAGACCCGCGTCTTTCGCGCGTTCCCTCAATGGCCCGACCAAACCCTTCATTTCCTGCGGTGATTTCAGGCTGTGTGAGCGGGAGTATTCCTTGTGTGCCGGGCCGCAGTGATAACATTCAAGATAGTTTTCAACCGCTAGTTTCCAGTTGGCAGGCACAGGGAACGATGCTGTGTGAGCGATTTTAAGATCATTCAAACCATAAGGCGCCGTGAGCGGAGCAAGCTGCGCTAAGACAGTGTCTAGGGCTGGTGTTGCGGCGTCAGCAGAGGCAAAAATCAACCCTTGAAAAACGGAGATCTGTACCGGGAACAATCCGTATTTCGATGGATCGAAATCGGCTCCCATGTTCTGACCTGCACGCAGCTTTCCAGAAAGCTCAAACGTCCAGGCGTGATAGGGACAAACGAAAACGCGCGCGCGGCCCTCCGCTTTGGTGCAGACCCGTGATCCCCGATGTCGGCAGACGTTTTGATGGGCGCGGATTTCTCCATCAAGGTCGCGAACGACGATTATTGATTCTGGGCCATAGTCAAACAGGAAATAGTCGCCCGGATTGGGAATTTGGCTTTCATGCCCGACCCACAGCCAATTGCGATTCCAGACCTGAGCTATGTCATAGTCATAGATATCTTGCGACGTATAGAACCCACGGGGCATGGCATGGCCGAGCCTATGCGAGGCGATCAGATCATCCAAGTCAAGTGTACGGTTGGGCATTACGCCTCCTCCAGATCGATGATTTCACGACGGAACCAATCTTTTTCGGCCTCATTCTTCGGGCGTTCGAAATTCCTCGCCGCGCGGTGCCCTGAGAAAACGGCGTCGACGATTAGACCGGGTTGGGCGGCGTCGCCGATCAGTTCCAGAGTTTTGAGTTCCAGGGGTTTCAAAGCGTCGTATAGCGCAGTTTCGCGCGTACGCTCGGTGATCAAAACAACCGATGAGCAGACGATTTCAGTTTCGCGACCTGAAAACATGCAGGTAACCGTCGCCGTTTGACCAGAGAAAGCGCCCAAGGATTGATTGCATCGAATGTCCACACCCAATTCAATGAGCCGCGCTTGAATGCGGTGTTGCTCAAGCGTGTAAGTCGTAAAGCTGGAGATCAGGCTCTCAGGTGTGGCAAAAACAACTTCGTGGCCTGCCCTCGCCAGTTTTTCAGCGAGTACGTCAGCGATATAAATATGATCATCGTCATAGATCAGTACCGGACCATTGGGGGGAATTTTGCCGGACAATATGTCGTCTGGCGTCAGGATGTTGGCGCTACTGCCGATCTCTGGGGCATTGCGGATCGTGTTGCGTCCGACACCATCACGTCGCCACTTTGATCCCGTGGCCAAAAAGACATTCCGAATGCCCAACTCCACGACTTGCTCTGCGCCCAATGCACTCTCGGTGAACATCTCAACATTGCTACGTTGTGCTAGATCGTTCAGCCGGTAATCCATCACGCGGCCCCAGGCGGAAAGTCCGGGCAACTTACTTTCTGTCGCAACACGCCCGCCAAATTCGCCGGCGCCCTCTGCCAAGGTCACACCATAGCCGCGACGGGCTAGCTGCATGGCGCATTCAAGGCCTGCTGGACCACTACCAATGACCAAGGCTTGCTCCTCGGACCCTCGCTTCTGAATAATCTCCGGGTGCCAGCCGCGCCGCCATTCTTCACCCATCGTAGGGTTTTGGGTGCAGCGGATCGGGATGCCGATGTTGTCTGAGGCCACGCAAATATTGCAGCCGATGCATTCACGGATTTCGTCGATGCGACCTTCTTCGATTTTCTTCGGAATAAAAGGGTCGGCTATGGAAGGGCGGGCGGCTCCGATAAGATCGACAATGCCTTTCTTCACCATCGACAGCATCATATCGGGCGACGTCAGGCGGCCCACGCCAACCACCGGTTTTCCGGTGACTTGTTTGACGAAAGACAGATAGTCATTTTGATACCCGTCTTGGGGCTGAAAGCGTGTTGTGGCGCTGTCGTTTTCCCAACCTGAAACATTCACATCCCAAAGGTCTGGCAGATCTGACAACAACTCCACCACTGCTCGGCCTTCCTCTGCCGCCTGCATCCCATCTGGGCCTTGCATTTCGTCAATGGCAAACCGGAGGGCGACGGCGCAGGTATCTCCGACAGCCTCGCGCGTATCTTCCAACAATTCACGCGCCAAACGCACGCGGTTTTCCAGAGAACCGCCATATTCATCGGTCCGGCTATTCATGTGTGGCAGCATGAAATGCTGGGCAATGGACATTGAGTGACCAGCATAGACATAGATGATATCGGCTCCTGCAGCCTTCGCTCGCAGCGCGGCGTCCCGATGCCAGCGACGAAACACGCGAATGTCTTCTTTGTCCATGGCGCGGGCCTGTTTGGGCATGGCGGAATCGGAGCTCATTTCGGAGGGCGCGATCAGGGGCGCGCGGCTAAGATGATTGGGCGCATGATTGCCATTGTGCACCAATTGAATGGCTGCCAATGCACCGTGTTTATGCACGGCGTCGGTCATCAGGCGCAGGGCAGGAATATCGCGCTCGTCCCAAAGACGCCCTTCTGGAAATGGAGACAGGTCAGAACTGGGGTGAATTTCAGTTTCCTGGTTCGCAACCACCGCCCATCCGCCTTCCGCCTTCATTCCCCGAACCGCCGCATCTGCGCGCGGGCGCATGTGCCCTAAGCCGGTGCAATGGGGCACTTGGTAGAAGCGGTTCTTGGCCTTGACTGGACCGATCTGTACCGGTTCAAATAGCAAGGCGTATGGGTTCGCGTCCGACATTTCGCGCGTTTCCTGTGGTTTAAGGGCCCGGGCCGTAGCCCCGGCCGATTTGCTGTCTAGAAACCTGCTTTGATCCGCTCGAACTCGGCCAACATCTTGGCTTCCAGTTCAGGGTTCACAGCATCAAAGAACAAGCTGCCTTCAAAGAAGCTTTTTGGATCGGCAAAACCATAGGCCTCAATGCTGGCTTGATCGGCAATTTCAAACGCTCTTGCATTGGCATGGGGATAACCCCAATTCTCGATGATGTACTGACCAGAGCCTGGTTCGGACAGGGCGTTCAACAGGTCATAAATCTGCTCTTCATCTGTGGTCGAGGACTTCAGATGTACATACCCGCAAACCCACGTAGCAATGCCCTTGTCTACATCACGCATCATGGCAGCGGGCACTTCGTTCCAGATCAGGTTCAGTTCCGATTGGTTCCAGGCCCAGCCCATCTCAATCTCACCACTGGTCATTGCCTGGTCCAACTGACCTGCATCGGACCAGTAGAAGCGCATATTGGGGTGGATTGCACGCAGGAAGTCGGAGGCTTCCTTGAACTGTGCATCGGTCAGGTTGGTATAGTTGTCAGCGTTGCCGGTTGCGAGCGAGGCTAAAGCATAGGCGGATGAGGCCGCGTCTGGGATCGAGATTTTTCCTGCATAGGCCGGGTCCGACAAAAGCTGCAGCGAGATATCATCGCCTGAGATTTTATCGGTGCGATAGATCAATCCGGTGTTACCCCATTCAAAAGGCAACATGTACAGGTTGCCGTCTATGACAATGCCGTCGACCTCCTTGATTTCGGGCAACATGTCCGCCCAGTTGGTCAGCCTGCTTTCGTCCAAGGGCTGGATCAGGTCCGCTGCCACCCATTTGCGCACGGCGTCCGAGCAGGGGTGTGCCAGGTCTGCTGTGAAGCCGGACATCAGTTTGGTGAATGCCTCTTCCTGGCTGCCAAAGTAAGAATAGCTTGGCGCTTCATTCCCATGTTTCGCCATGTAGTTTGCGAAAAAACCCGGGTCTTCATAACCCGACCAGTCAAATACGCTTAGATCAGCGCCACCAGCGCTAACACTGCCAGCACTGGTGACGGTTGCAAACGCAAACGCCGCAATTCTTTGAAGTTTCATTTTTTCCTCCTGTTGGTTGTATTCATTTGCCGCGGCCAAGGTCGATTGCACTAGCAGCTTGCAAGCCCAGCCAAACCGTGTCGCCACGATTGAAATCGACGGTGTGAAAGTAGTTGGGAACAGAAACAGCGATTGGTTTGTCATGGCCATCGACCGTGACGTGATAGTGAATGTTCTCGCCATAGAAGGCGACGTTGATGACCTTGCCTTGTACCGTCGCGGGGTAATCCTCGGGCTTTTCGGATTTGATCTCCAGCTGCTCAGGTCGGATACCGATGATAATGCCTTTGCCCGGGTTCGTGACGTTGGGATTGCGGTCGATCTGCATGTTTCCAAATGCAGCAACATTGACTGAGAGAGCATTGTCTGATTCGCCGGCGACTGAAGCGGGAAGGATGTTCATTTCACCAATAAAACTCGCCACCTCTTCGTCACATGGGCGTGCATAAAGTGAAGCGGGGGTGTCGACCTGCGCCAAGCGCCCGTTGAACATGACACCAATGCGGTCGGACATTGTCATTGCTTCGTATTGGTCGTGAGTGACCATCACGAACGTGATCCCGAGCGACTGCTGTAAGTTGCGCATTTCAAACTGCATTTGTTCGCGCAGCTTTTTATCAAGCGCTGAAAGCGGTTCGTCGAGCAAGAGCACCTTGGGCCGCATGATGAGCGCGCGCGCAAGCGCTACGCGCTGGCGTTGCCCTCCGGAAAGCTCATTCGCGCCACGCAACTGCAGCCCGCCAAGTTCGACCATCTCCAGCGCTTCCGCCACTCGGTTTTCGATTTCGGCTTTCGGGGCGCGCCCGCGAAGACCATAGGCTACGTTGTTTCCAACATTCAGATGCGGGAAGATAGCGTAGCTTTGAAAGACCATGTTGGTGGGGCGGTTGTTTGCGGGGACCCCTTCCATGTTTCGTCCGTCGATTGTGACAGTGCCTTGGGTTGGGTCCTGAAATCCGGCGATCATGCGAAGTACAGTGGTCTTACCGCAGCCTGATGGCCCGAGGAGTGAGAAGAATTCACCTTCCTTCAGGTCCAGATTGATACCCGATGCTGCTGCAAAGCTGCCGTAGCGTTTCTCGACCCCGGAAAGTTCTATGATATTTTTTTCGATCATCAGGTTCCTTTCCCGGAGGAGCGGCGGCGGAAATATTCGGCCAAAACGAGAAGCAGTACCGATGTGAAGAGGAGAATCGAACCAAGCGCCAGAACGTTCGGGAGTTTGGCCGGGAAGCGGATTTGGCTCCAAATATAGACCGGCAGAGTTGGTTGGTTGCCGGATAGGAAGAAGGCCAGGACGAACTCATCAAAGCTGACAGTGAAGGTCACAAGAATGCTGGCGATAATCCCTGGGGCGACGACCGGAAGCGTCACGCGCCGAAAGGTTTCGAAAACGCCAACGCCTAGGTCGTATGAGGCTTCCTCCAGTGAGGCGTCGAAGTCGTCGAAGGCGGATTTTAGGATTGAGACAGCGAAAGGCAACGCCAGGAAAATGTGGCCAAGCGCCACTGTTACAAGAGACGGTTTGAGGCCCAGGAATAAGAACAGAACCAGCATTGAAGATGCGACGATGATGCCGGGAATGACGAGGGGCAGCATGACCAAGCCCTCCGCTGCGCGCTGGCCTTTGAAACGGTAGCGTACGAATGCGCGAGCGGCGAATAGGCCTATGGCGGTGGAGAGCAGCGCGGCAACAAAGCCGACGCCGATAGAATTCCACAGCGCTTGAATAAGCGTGTCCTGTTCACCCAGTTTTCGGTACCAGTCCAGCGTCCAACCCTTGATCGGGAATGCAACAATAGTACCAGAATTGAAGGAAAACAGCGGCAGGAAGAGAACGGGCAGATAGAGAAATGCCAGATAAAGGAGGGCATAACCAGTGAGGGTTGAAGGGCGTTTCATCTTATGCGCCTTCCCAAACGGTTTCCGGTGATGACGAAGACGATGGCGACAAAGCCTACGGAGAGCATGGCCATAAGCGAGAGCGTTGCTCCAAGTGGCCAGTTATTGGCCGCGCCAAACTGTACCTGAATGAGGTTTGCGATCATCTTGCCGTCACTACCGCCCACCAAAGCGGGGGTAACATAATCGCCAACAGTTGGGATGAAGATGATCAGGCAGGCGGCGATGATCCCGGGGATCGTCAGCGGCAAAGTCACCCGCATGAAGCGTTGAAAAGCGTTATTGCCTAGGTCAGTAGCAGCTTCCAAAAGGCTCGGGTCGATCTTTTGCAAGCTCACATAGATCGGCAAAATCGCGAAAGGCGCCCATGCATGAGCAAGAGTCAAGACCACTGCGAACTCGTTGTAGAGAAGGAAACTCAGGGGTTCATTGATTAGCCCGAGCCCCAGCAAGGCTGAGTTCATCACGCCATTGAAGCCAAGGATGAGCTTCCATGCAAAGACGCGCAGGAGATAGCTGGACCAGAAGGGAATGGTGATCAGCAAAAGCCAGATGGTCTTTTTGTGTGCCTTCATCGCGATGAAGTAAGCGATAGGATACGCGAGCGCGACGGTAACAATGGTGACGGCCCCAGCGATCCAGATCGAGCGCAGCATGAGGTGCTGAACCAGGGGGTCGGTCAAAGCTTCGCGGTAGTTCTTCAGTGTCAAGCTTTTGTCGAGCGTGACGTAGGTCTGCGTCCAGAAAGAATAGGCGATCAATATCGCCAAAGGTGCAGCCACCAGAAAGCCCACGTAAATCGTGGCGGGCGCGCTGAGGCTATAGCCTTTGGCAGCATCACTTCTCAAAATCACCGACCCTCCCTTTCCGGTCGCGCGATCATCACTAATGGACGATCGTCCATTAATTGTTGCACCGAAGGGGGCTTTTGTGTCAATCTTCCTCTTGAGTAATCGAGAACCGAAAATTTAAGTGCATGACAATAAAAGATAAGCTCCCCGAGGAACTTCGAGAAAAGCCCGCTTCAAAGCGAGATCCGGCGGCGAAAAAGCAGGCGTTGATTAAGGCAACACTGGATACAATCGCTGAAATTGGAATCACCGATACCTCGGTAAGTCGGATTATCGAGCGCGCGGGCCTGTCCCGCGGAATGATCCATTTGCACTTTGGCGGAAAGGACAATTTGCTGACAGTTGCGGCCCAGCAGTTCAGTGAGCAGTACTATGCGGAAATGGATCGAATGACCGATCTTGGTCCGAATGCGTCGCCCGAAGATCGGGTATTGGCTGTTATCGAGGCTGATTTATCTGAAAGCTTGCTCAACCCGCGAAGTACGAAAATTTGGCACGCCTTCCGGGGCATCTCAAGCTCACACCCTGGGATTGCCCGCTATAGTAGCACTCAAGACGAGAGATTGGTGTCCACACTGCGCCAGGCATTTGACGAGCTTGAAAAGGTAGGGTGCTATCCCCCAAATCACGCGGAAGATGCAACAAGCGGAACGTTGGCCCTTCTAGAGGGCATGTGGGTGAATTATCTGACTGATATGGCTGGATTTTCGCGTGAACGTTCTGTGGATTTGATATGCAGATTTTTGTCAGGCTTGTTTCCAGGTAGTTTTCTGAGATGAAAACCTATGGATTTGAGAACTGCCAACAGTATTAGATTGGTCAAGAGCATTGCTGAGGGTGTTGTCGCCAGTCAATTGTGTGTGCTCATCACTTCGATCCGCTAGTCATAGTCGCGATTGAGATTTGACGTTGCTAGCCAGATGCCCTTGATCCGAATGGCAACGATCCTCCCCCACTGAATTGGTCCGACCCCAAGGCTAGGAAGCAGAGGATGAAATATTGGGAAGCAAGCGACCTAAAACGCGGCGTCTTCCGAAATCGTACGGCCTAGCGTACGGAGAGGTAGCGATATCTGCGTGCCGAGAATATGTATTTGTCAGTCTTTCGAGCATGGAAATCGAAAGCGGTGTGGCTAGTGCCCAGAGTTACTCGTCAATGCGAACCTCGAATGATCTTTGTACAATAACCTAAGATATACCCTCAGAACATCACCCAAGAAGTCATCACGGGACGGTTTTACTAGCGGCTTCTTTTCAGGGGCCTTTCTGAAAACTAATGTCATTTACGATAAGCGAACAATCCTTCCAACATCACTACAATACTGCGGGCTCCGCCAGATCGAGTACACAATCCAACCTATCTGAGCGCAAAGCTTGCGACAGATATGCTTAGGATTGGTTTGGCAAATGAACGTCGCACCATTGCGACCGTCATCCCACACCCGAGATACAAGTGCCGGCCCGATTTTCGAGAATGGCAAATGCATCTGTCAATTTCCCGATGCCGGAAAAACCGCCTTTGGCGGCGAATGTCGCGGCCGCCGCGACCTTAGGACCCATAGACCCCGATGGCAGTTTCAGAGCCCCGGCCGAGTCCGGAGTCAAGTCTCTGATGACGCGGGCTTCGGGCGTACCGAACCCCTCATAAACCGCATCCACATCAGTCAAAAGCAGCAGTGCGTCGGCGCCTAGCTGTTGCGCAAGCATGGCACTGGCGGCATCTTTGTCGATCACCGCCTCGATCCCGATCAGGTTGCCATCATCACGTCGCATCACTGGGATACCGCCGCCGCCGGCACAGATCACAACTACTTTATGGTCCAGCAGCAATTGCAACACTCGCAGATCAGGGATTTCTTGAGGCTTGGGCGAGGGAACGACACGCCTCCAGTTGTCCCCATCGGGTGCGATGTTCCAACCTGCCGCCTTGGCGCGCTCTTCGGCCTCGGCGCGCTCATAAACCGGACCAACGAGTTTCGTCGGATTTTGGAATGCCGGATCACGCCCGTCGACCAGGATCTGCGTTAGCAACGTTGCAACAGATCGGTCGTGACCCAGCACGTTTTCCAGTTCCTGTTCGATCATGTAGCCAATCATGCCCTCGGTCTCGGCCCCGAGGACGTCAAGTGGACTGGCGGTCGCTGGATCATAGGCGGCGCCCTGCAGTGCCAACAGGCCAACCTGCGGCCCGTTGCCATGGGTGATGACAAGCTGATGGCCGGCATTCAGGATTTCCGCCAGAGCCGGCATTGCGGAACGTACGTTGTCGCGTTGAACCTCGGCGTTCAACGGCTCACCGCGTTTCAAAAGGGCATTGCCGCCCAAGGCCGCTACAACCAACATCTCAACCTCCCAAAGTGGCGACCAGAACCGCCTTAATTGTATGCATCCGGTTCTCGGCCTGATCGAAGACGATCGAGGTCGGACCTTCGAACACCTTTTCGGTCACTTCCATGGCGTCGATCCCAAACTCTTTGCTGATATCTGCTCCCACCGCGGTCTCGGTGTTGTGAAAGGCCGGCAGGCAATGCAAGAAACGCACCCGAGGATTGCCGGTTTTGGCGATCACGTCGGCATTGACCTGATAGGGCAGCATCTGATCAATGCGCTCGCGCCATTTTTCCTTGGGCTCACCCATCGACAGCCAAACATCGGTATAGACGAAATCAACACCCTTCACGGCCTCGTCCAAATCCTCGGTCAACGTGATCTGCGCGCCAGTGGTTTCGGCGATTGTCCGCGCCTCGGCCTCGACCACGCGGTGGGGCCAGCAGGCTTTGGGGCCGCACAACCGCACATCCATGCCCATCTTGGCCCCGCCCAGCATCAGGCTGTCGCCCATGTTGTTGCCAACATCCCCCAGAAAAGCGAAGGACACCTCGCGCAGCGGCTTTTCCACGTGCTCTTGCATGGTCAGGAAATCAGCCAGGATCTGAGTCGGGTGAAACTCATCCGTCAACCCGTTATAGACGGGTACACCCGCGTATTCGGCGAGTTCCTCGACGATGGTTTGGCCGAAGCCTCGATATTCGATCGCGTCATACACCCGACCCAGAACCCTGGCGGTATCCTTGACCGATTCCTTGTGACCGATATGCGTGCCGGTGGGACCCAGATAAGTCACTCGAGCGCCCTGATCATAAGCTGCGACCTCGAACCCCACGCGGGTGCGGGTGGAATCCTTTTCAAAGATCAGGGCGATGTCCTTGCCTTTGAGCATCGGCACCTCGGTACCCGCGTATTTTGCGGCCTTCAGATCGGCCGCCAGTTTTAGCAGAAAGGCGATCTCGTCAGGCGCGAAGTCACGCAGTGTCAGGAAGTGCCGGTAGCGCAGGTTATAGGCCATGTCAGTGTCCTTTCTAGGTCTCAAACCGCGTCGCGGATGGTGGGGCACGTCATGCAGTGACCGCCGCCACGACCGCGGCCCAACTCGGCGCCAGGCATTTCCAGCACCTCGATCCCGGCGGCTTTGAGCGCGGCATTGGTGTCGTCGTTGCGGTCATAGCCGGCCACCACGCCCGGGCGCAGGGCGATCACGTTATTGCCGTCGTTCCACTGCTCGCGCGCGCGTTCCTCCTCGGTCTCGCCGCCGGTGGGCACCAGTTGCAGCCGCTTGTAGCCCAGCACCTCGGCCACGATGTCGAAGATCGGGCGCGTGTCCCGGCGGAATTCCAGCGGGGCCTTGCTTTCACCGGGGCGGATGTCATAGCAGATCAGCGCCTCGGCCACCTCCTTGAACGTGGTCACCACATCGCCGCCGCACAGGGTAAAGACCGTGTCGAGATGCATCGCCGCGCGTGATTTCGGCATCTGGAACGCCAGCAACCGTTGCGCCGCGCCGGTGTCGAACAGCGCCTCGGCCAGCAGGCCGATGGCCTGCGGCGACGACCGCTCGCCCATGCCGACAAGAACAGTGCCATTGCCAATGGGCATGATGTCACCGCCCTCAAGCGTGGCAAGCCCGTGATCGCGGGTCGGATCGCCCCAATGGATCGTCGTCTGGCCAGCAAACCTGGGATGGAACTTGTAGATCGCCGTGTTCAGCAGAGTTTCGGGGCGCCGGGCAGGCCAGAACATCGGGTTTACGACGACCCCACCATAGATCCAGGCGCTATTGTCCCGGGTGAACAGTGCGTTGGGCAGGGGCGGCAGAACAAAACCGTTGTGGCCCAGATATCCGCCGAAGAGGCCGGTCGGCGTGAACGGTAGTTCGTTAACCGCCAGCCCGCCAATAAGCTGTCTCGCCAATACGTCTGCCGGGATCTCATTCATCCAGCCTCGCAGTTCGGGCAGCATGCCGACCCCGATCTGATGCGGGGTGATCCGGTGGTCCAGCACCCAGGCGCGCGCTTTCGTATCCTCCAGCGTCTCGGCCAGCAGATCGTTCACGTCCAACACTTCTACCCCTTCGCCACGCATCAGTTCGCAAAAGGCATCGTGGTCTTTCTGCGCCCGCTTGACCCAGAATACGTCGTCGAACAGCAAGTCCTGACAGTTGGCGGGAGTCAGACGGCGATGCGCCAAGCCAGGTCGGCAGACGATGACCTGTCGCAGGCGTCCGGTTTCCGAATGAACGCCAAGCTTCGTGTCGGCCATATCCAAAGCTCCTTTCCGACAGATCAAAGAACTGCGCCGATGCTGAGCACGGCCATGACAAACACCGTAAGCACGATCAGCAAAGGCCAGATGAAAGCGATCCAGCGGTCATAAGACACGCGCCCGATTGCCAACCCGCCAATCACCACTGCCGAGGTCGGGGTGATCAGGTTTACCAGCCCGCTGGCCGCCTGATAGGCAGTGACCACCAGATCGCGCGATACACCGGCGAAGTCCGAAAGCGGGGCGAGGATCGGCATCGACAACACTGCAAGCCCAGAAGTGGAAGGCACTAAAAAGCTCATCCCAAACTCGATCCACATCATCAGATTGATGAAGGCCAGTTTGTGCAGCCCGCCCAGACTCTGCTCGGCACTGTGCAGGATCGTGTCAGCGATCAGCCCCTGTTCCATAACGACCACGATGCCGCGCGCCAGCCCTATGATCAGCGCAACGCCCAGCAAGTCGCGCGCGCCGTCGACGAAATGGCCAGTCAAAGCCTTTTCGCCCATGCGGGCAACAATCCCGACCAGTATTGCAGATCCAAAAAACAGCGCGCCCATGCGAGCCATCCACCAGCCCTGAGACGACACGCCCCAGATCATGACCAGAAAAGACAGCGCGAAAATGAGCAGCACGATCTTTTGGTTGCCTGTCAGGACATCGGCCGCTTTACCGGTATCCGATCGATCTTGCAGGAAGATCCGGCGATGCTCGTCAAGTTGTTTTGCCACGATAGACGCGCCTGGGTCCGCCTTGACCCGCCGGGCGTAGCGCATGACATAAGCCGTACAAATCGCCAGCCCGCCCAGTAGCAAAACGAAGCGTAAAACGATCCCTTCGGTGAACGGAACTCCGGCGGCATTCGAGGCAATAACCGTGGCAAATGGGTTAATGGTCGAACCCAATACCCCTACTCCGGCACCGATAAGTATGATTGCCACGCCAGTAACCGCGTCATAGCCCGCGGCGATCACGACCGGGATCAGAATGGCATAGAACGCGAGTGTTTCTTCGGCCATGCCATAGGTGGTGCCGCCCGCAGCAAAAAGCGCCATCAGGATCGGGATCATCCAGATCTCACGCCCCTCCAGCTTGCGCATGGCTGCGCGAATGCCAGTATCGATGGCTCCGGTGGCGTTGACAACGCCCAGAAAACCACCCAGCAGCAAAACGAACAAAGCAACGTCGATAGCCCCAGCCTGATAACTGTCAGGATTGTAGAACCCGGCGATCGGCGCGAGCATGATATCGACAAAACCCTGAGGGTTTGGCTCAACCGTTCGGTAGGTCCCGGCGACCGCGATCTCGCGCCCGACTGTTTCACTCATGATGCGTTCATATTGTCCGGCAGGGATGACCCATGTCAGCGCCGCGACCAGAACGATGAGCAGGAACAGGATCGTATAGGCGCTTGGGAATTTTGAGGAAAAGCGCTGATCCGACGCTGTTTGGTGTTTGGTTTCGTCAGACATTTTATATGCCTCGCACGGGTTGTGAATGGTCGGAGTCAACCGCTTTGGACCTGCTTGAACGCAAAAGCTCGAAACGAGCCAAAGTGTAAGAAGTACGCCCAAACTAGCAGGCCGGCGACCTCTTGCCTTTGACACGGATCAACCGCCGTCATCTAAATCTGCGTGTTTCTGACCGCGCCATCTAAGAGGTTGAATCAGAGCAACAGCGGATGACCGACTTATGTCGCTTGCTGCTCATTTTGATCCTCCGTCGCCCAACTATTGGGCCAGATCACCATGTTTTTCAGGGCATTGATGTACGCCAGTTTGCTGAGAAGAAGTTCCCCTTGGCGAATGGGCTCGACAGAGTTGGTGAGGCGGGAATGCCTAAATAATATCGCCGAACAGGATCACCGACTCATCAAAAAGGCAAACTCGGCCCATGTTAGACCTCTGCTGAGCTCCGCGCCCCTAGTGTCAGTGCGAGTTGTTTTTCTAGCTCAAGCAGAACAAACAGCGCCATTCCCAAGACAATTATATAGACCCCATCTTTGAAACCGACAGCGGCGGTTCCGAGGATGTTCTGAAGGCCCGGCACATATGTTGCCGCGAGTTGTGCAGCAGAGACAGAAATCACGCAGAGCCAGACCATCGGTGTACCCCGGATCGCTTTCCAAGTCAGCGAGGTGCCATAAATGTTGCGCACAAAGAACAGATGAAAAATCTCCATCACCACCAATGTGTTCAAAGCGAGGGTTTGGGCCAGTTCCAGGGGATAACCCTGTTTTAAAGCGTAGGTGAAAATGCTGAACACACCGGCCAGAAACAGGCCTGAGACCAGCACAATATGCCAGACCAGTTCGCCCCCAAGGATTGGCGCATCACGCGGTCGGGGCGGGCGTTGCATGGTGCTTTCTTCGGTCGGCTCAAACGCGAGCGCAATGCCAAGGGTGATAGCAGTAATGAGATTGATCCAAAGTATCTGAATCGGCGACACCGGAAGCGTTAGTCCCAAAAGAAGCGCGACGATGACGACCAGCGCTTCTCCCCCGCTTGTGGGAAGGAGCCAGCTAATCACTTTTTTGATGTTGTCAAACACCGTGCGCCCTTCGCGCACCGCCGCCGCTATGGTGGCAAAGTTGTCATCAGCAAGAACGATATCGGCGGCTTCTTTTGCCGCTTCGGACCCTTTTCTGCCCATGGCGATGCCGACATCGGCACGTTTCAACGCCGGGGCATCGTTGACACCATCACCCGTCATGGCAACGGTCAGGTCACGGGCTTGCAGTGCATTCACAAGCCGCAACTTATGCTCGGGGTTGGTGCGCGCGAAGATATCCGTTTGCAGGACGGCGACCGACAACGCCGCATCATCCATCTGGTCGATCTGTACACCCGTAAGAACCCCGCTGGTATGGGCAAGCCCGATGTCACTGCCGATTGCTGCGGCTGTGCCGGCGTGATCCCCGGTGATCATTTTGACCGTTATGCCTGCATTCTGGCAGTCAGCTATTGCCAGTTTCACCTTCTCTCGCGGTGGATCCATGAGGCCGACAACACCAAGAAAAACCAGATCTCCCGATATCTCAGGCGGCGTCAGGTTCATCTCATCGTCGCGGGCCGGGCGGGAGGCGAAGGCCAGCACACGACATCCCTCTGAGGTAAAACGATCTTCGGCCAAACGCCACGTCTTCGGGTCGATTGGCATCGGGTTCCCATTTGCGTCAGACTGGGTTTTACACAGTGACAACAAAGTTTCAGGCGCACCTTTGACAAAGACCATACGAGCACCGGCCTCATTCTCGTCCAGCGTTGCCATAAAGCGGCGTTGCGAGTCGAATGGCAGAACAAATTGGCGGTTCCAACCCTCGGCTGCCGCGCCGAGTCTGCCAGCAACCTTTGCAGCGAAGCACAACAGTGCTCCTTCCATCGGGTCGCCGTTGACACCCCAAACCCCGGATTGTTCTTCAAGCGTCGCGTCATTGCAGCGCGCCGCAACCACCGCCAGTTCTTGCAGCGCAGGTGATGCCACTTCTTCCACATCATTGCCTTCGGCGACAACAGTCCCGACGGGATCATACCCCGTGCCCTCAACGCGGTAGTAACTTCCGCCAGCTGCAACATCGGTAACAACCATTTCGTTGCGGGTCAGCGTCCCTGTCTTGTCGGTGCATATGACCGAAACCGAACCGATGGTTTCGATCGCTGGAAGGCGCCGCACAATGGCATCTCGTCTCGCCATCGACTGAACACCGATTGCAAGCGTAATAGTCAGCACCGCAGGAAGCCCTTCGGGAATCGCTGCGACTGACAAACCAATGACCGCCATGAACAGATCGATGAAACTGTATTCGGCAACGAAGTAACCGAAAGCCAGAATAATTGCAGCCACAGCAAGAATTAGAAGTGTCAGCCAACGCGCAAAAGTATTCATTTGGCGCACCAGCGGCGTCGTCAGCTTCTCAACGTCGGAAAGCATCCGGCTGATACGCCCGATTTCTGTCCGTGTTCCGGTGGAAGTCACGACACCACGCCCCTGTCCAGCGGTGATCAGGGTGCCACCAAACAACATGCTGCGCCGGTCGCCCAGCGGTGCGTCTGCGGCTGAGGGCACGTCGTCCTTGTCTACCGCAACCGACTCGCCCGTCAGAATAGCCTCTTGCGCCTGCAGGCCATGTGCTTCGATCAGGCGTATGTCGGCAGGTGGCTTGTCGCCTGCTTCGAGCAGAACGATGTCGCCCGGGACAACCTCGGAACCGTCGATTGAGACCCGTCGCCCATCGCGCAAGACCGAGGCCTTTGGCGCTAGCATCTGGTGAATCGCTTCCATCGCCTTTTCGGCGCGACCCTCCTGCACAAACCCGATGCAGGCATTGGCCAGAACAACCGCCAAAATGACGACTGTATCCACCATATGCCCCAGGAGAAACGTCACCACAGAAGAGCCGATCAGCACGTAGATCAGAACATTGTTGAAATGTGCAAGAAACCTGAGGATCACATTTTGTCGACGGGGTGGCGGTGGTGCGTTGCGCCCATACTTCACAAGGCGGCGCGCCGCTTGATCAGACGTGAGCCCGTTTGCAGTTGTGTTGAGCGCAGCTAGGGTATCCGCACTGTCTTGCGTATGCGGTAGGTGTTCCAGCGCTTCGGTTGGAAATCCGGGATCATCCGGCATGTTACACTCCGTTTCAGGCAAGTCTGAGAGCGACGATCAATGTGCTGAAGCATCGGTTCGATGTACGTTTGAGTTTCTTAATCAACGCTGCACTGACTGTTTTCGATGTGACCGTCCCAGGCGCTGACCCTCTTACGATCGGGGGCCTAGCGACGCCATGTCTAAGCGCCCCTCTTTCGCCTGTATTTGATATGGGTCAGATCGCCGGCGTGTATTTGGTGACAAACTCCAGCCGTAAACCTTAGTCCAGTGCCGCTGGGATGCGCCTAAGACTACCAAAGATATCTCATCGCGAACGGAACAGGACGTTTTGTGAAGAGAGGGCAAAGCTCAAAGGGTTCGGCCCGAGATCACATCATCGGGCATGACGCATAAGCCACTAACCCGCGAGGGGCCCAGAACGGAGAAACCAAATGACGGAACTGTCTCCGGACAAACTAACGTCCGATGATCAAGCCTCTGCCTCGGAACCCCGGCAGAAAGCCCCCGGGCATCCATATGAGAAACTTGACCGCGCCATGCGTGCCGCACTGGCACGGGCCACGGCAGGGGTTTCGCCGCATTCGATCATGGCCACATGGTTGGATTGGGCCTTGCATCTCAGCCGCTCGCCCGGACGCCAGATTGAGCTGTCAGAACGTGCGGCGCGCGATGCTGTTAAGCTGTGGATCTATGCCAGCGAGCTGGCTGCGGGAACCGAGGCAATACCGCCCTTTGAAACCCGCGCTCAGGATCACCGTTTCAGCGCACCGGGTTGGCAAAAGGCCCCATTCTCGTTTTGGCAGCAAGCTTTTCTGAGCACGCAGGACTGGTGGCAGGCAGCTACCGACCAGATGCCGGGTATCGCGCCGCGCGATGCTGAACGCGCCCAGTTTCAGATCCGTCAGGCCCTTGATCTCATCTCTCCTTCGAATTTTCCATGGTCAAACCCCGAGATTATCAGCCGCACCATCCAGACAAGAGGTAAGAACCTAGTCGAAGGAAGCGCGCATTTTCTTGAGGATGTTGCCCGCACCGCAACACAGGGACGTGAGCCAGCTCCCGAAGGCTACCAAGTTGGCAAGGATCTGGCGGCAACGCCCGGTCGGGTTGTGTTTCGCAACACGCTGTTCGAATTGATACAATACACGCCCACCAGTAAAAAAGTACACGCAGAACCGATCCTTTTTGTGCCTGCCTGGATCATGAAGTACTATGTGCTGGATCTTTCACCGGAAAACTCCATGGTGCGCTATCTGGTTGACCAGGGGTTTACCGTTTTCATGGTCTCTTGGATCAATCCCACGGCGGATCAGGCCGATCTCAGCCTCGAGGATTATCGCCTCAAGGGCATCATGGCCGCGATCGATGCCGTTGAAAAAATTGTCCAGGGTCAGAAAATCCATGCCAATGGCTATTGTCTTGGTGGCACACTTCTGGCGATTGCCGCCGCAGTGATGCAGCGCGATGGTGACGACCGCTTGGCCAGCGTTACACTGATGGCCGCGCAGGTTGATTTTGCCGAGGCGGGCGAGCTGTTGCTTTTCATCGACGACAGTCAGGTGGCTTTTGTCGAGGATCTGATGTGGTTGCAGGGCTGTTTGGACCGACCGCAAATGACGCGCACCTTTACCACCATCCGCGCCGAAGATCTGATCTATGCGCGGGCGGTACGGCGTTACTTCCTGGGCGAAGACGACCTACCGACCGACCTGACCGTGTGGAATAACGACACAACACGCATGCCCGCGCGCATGCATTCCGAGTATCTGCGGGGCCTGTTCCTTGAAAACCGGCTGAGTGCTGGGCGGTTTGCAGTTGAGGGCCGTGTTGTTGCGCTGAAAGATATCCGAGTCCCGATGTTTGTAGTGGGAACCGAGTCCGATCACATCGCGCCATGGCGCTCGGTTTACAAGATCAGATTGTTTACTGATGGCGAACTGAGCTTCGTGCTCACCAATGGTGGCCATAACGGCGGCATCCTGAGCGAGCCAGGACATAAGCACCGCCACTACCGACAGGGTCACAGGGCTGCAGACGCGCTCTATACCCCTCCGGATGAATGGCTTGAAACCAGCGAAGTACAACAGGGATCATGGTGGCCAGCCATGGCGGATTGGCTAAGGGATCACTCAACAGACGAAACTGCGCCCCCGCCCATGGGCGGCAAGCGTAGAGGGGTCGATAAGCTGCCCAGAGCACCCGGCAGCTATGTTCATCAAACCTGAGTGAGACGGTCCAAAACGAATTGGGTTCCTTTATTTTTTGGACTTACCCGAGACTTTTGATGCAGCTTCCATGCTTTCACCAGTGGCTTCGGCTTCCGTTTCGATGATGTGCTTTGAGCAGCGCGATACCATTTCGAACCATTCACGGGCATCTTCGACCATGCGCTCGATTGAATGGCGCTGCCATTCAGCCATCTGACGCATCGCTTTGGTGGGCTCTATCTTGTCGCCGGACGTGGTTTCCCGCGCGGTTTCGATCGCCGTGCGTGCCGCCTCGTGTCGACGTTGGAACCAGAGACGGGAATACTCCTCGGCTTCATTCAGCAGACGGTCCTGCGCCCTCCAGAACTGTTCGACCTGTGGCATGATCGTCGGGTTCAAAGACATCATTCCCTGCATGGATTTCAGAACCTCAGTAAAGGTTTCCTGCGTTTCGGGTTTTGCGGAGCTATTGGGCATAACGGACTCTCCCTAAAAAGATGACGGTGAGACGATTCTACCATAGGTGCAGGCAATCACATTAACCGAGATCAATGCTGACTCCGACGATCTCACACGCGGCTCTCTGGGGGCTATATCGGAGGTCAGCTTAGCTCAATTGCGCCACAGACCGCCGGAAGAGAACCAGACTTGTCGCCAACAGGGCAGCGCCCAGCAAAGCCATCCAGGCGAATTCAGGCCAGACAGTTTCAAGCCCGGCCCCCTTGAACACAATCGCCTGGCTGGCCGCCATGTAGTGGCGGGACGGCAAAAGCAGCGTGCCAACCTGCAACCAGTCGGGCTGACCCTCAATCGGCGTCTCGCCTCCGGAGAGCATCAGCATGGGCAGGACAACCAGCATGACCAAAAGCGCAAACTGCGCCATTGAACGCGCGATTGTCGCCAGAAAAACCCCCAGTGCCGTCGCTGTGAACAGAAACAGAGCAGTACCAAGCAGAAACAACCCTTTTGACCCAGCGATTTCTATTTGTAGTGAGCCTTGCATGACAAAGGTCAGCGACAGGCTGGCGGCGACCAGCACAACCGCTGCATTGGCCCAGATTTTGGCCACTGCTATGTCAAAGGGGGTCAGCGGCATTGCCAGCAAATGCTCGATCGTCCCGTGTTCTCTCTCGCGGATCATCGCAGCGCCGGTCAGAATGGTCGTCAACCACATGATCTGGCCGATCAGCGCGACGATCCCAGCGAATCGCACGGTATCGCGGTTTGGATTGAAAGCGCTTCTAAGGATGACATCCACCGCCGGCGGCGCCACAAGATCGATCCCGATTGCAAAGCGGTGAATTTCGGCTCCCAGAATGTTGGTGATGTAATTGGCACCGATCCCGGCCTGTTCCATCGCCGTGGCATCAACCAGAACCTGTATTTCAGGTTTGCGCCTTGCTCTAAGGTCTTTCTCAAAGCCCGGCGGTACGGCCACTACAAATATGAACTCGCCCGCGTCCATCAGCGTAGGTCCACTTCCCGGCTCGATCTGCACCACTGGTTGGAACTCAGGCGGAAAAAAAGCCGTGGCAAGCGCCCGAGACAGCGGGGAGTTGTCTTCATCCGCAAACGCAATCGAGGCGTTGTTTACCGAGTTTGCTACACCCGTCGCCTCCATGACCGGCGACAGAGTGAATGACCAGACCAGCAATGCCATCATTACCCAGTCGCGGCGCAGGCTCATCACTTCTTTCAGACCCAGCCAGAATATGCTGTACAGTCGCTGCATTCACTTCTCCTGCGCGCGAAGACAAAGCGCGGCGATCAGGGTCAGCACTGGCCCGAAGCAGGCCAGCGCCAGAATGTCCGGCGCAAGGGCTTCCCACCCCAGCCCTTTGGTGAACGCACCAACATTGAGATGCAAAAAATAGGATGAAGGCCAGAGCGATCCGATCATCTGGGCGCCGGGCTCAAGCGTCGAAACGGGTTGCAACAGGCCTGAAAACTGGATCGTGGGAACCACGGAGGCGATGGCCGTTGCAAAGGTCGCGGCCACCTGACTGGACGTCATGGTCGCAATCAGCAACCCATAAGATGTTGTCGCCCAGACATAGAAAAACACGCCCAACGCCAAGGGAAGAGGATCCCCTTTGAGCGGCACATCGAAG
Organism: uncultured Ruegeria sp.; assembly: GCF_947504215.1. Classification (GTDB taxonomy): domain Bacteria; phylum Pseudomonadota; class Alphaproteobacteria; order Rhodobacterales; family Rhodobacteraceae; genus Ruegeria. The sequence goes on from NZ_CANNGO010000003.1 coordinate 147,012, forward strand.
ACAAAGACAATCATCGCGGCCAGCAACAGGAAATTCAAGAATGCGATCACGATATAGGGAATTTGCTTGCCGATCAGGAACTCTAGACGCGTGGTCGGGGTCACGTAGAAATTGACCACCGACCCCAGCTCGCGCTCGCGTGCGACGCTGACTGCGGTCAATATGGCCGGCAGCATGATCAGCAGAATGGCAGGCATCGCCGGAGCCATTGCAGCTATACTTTCAAAACTCTGGTTGTAGCGAAAGCGTGGCTCGATGCGAGCGATCTCGATTTCGTGCTCACCGTTTTCACGGGCCTGTGCGTCAAGAAAAGTCTGGTGCAGCCCCGCGACGTAACCTTCGACCGTTTCACCCTTGAACGGAATAGCGCCGTCCACCGTGGCTAGCACTTCCGTTGGTTCAGCCGTCCTCAGTTTGCGGCCGAAGTCAGGCGGCAATTCGACTACCATCGAAACGTCGCCTGCCCGCAATCGGTTGCGACCTTCAGCAGCACTGTTCAGCGGTGGTGTCGGCCTGAAATAGGTTGATCCGCCAATTTCGTCTACATAGGCCCGGCTTTCCGGGCTCTGAGATAGGTCCAGAACCGCAAAATCCAGTTCATCAATGTCGAGCGTAATCCCAAAACAGAAGACCAGCATCAGAATGGCTGATCCAAGAAACGCAAAGGCCAGACGCACGGGATCGCGCGCCACCTCAATCGTTTCGCGCCGTGTATAGGTCAACGCGCGCCCAATACCGCCGCCGGTCGCTTTGGTTTTGGTACCAACATCAACTTTTGGCGCGACGACGGGTGCTGGTTGTTCTGCGGTTTCGAGAACCGAAATGAACGCATCCTCAAGGCTGTCGGCCTCCTCAGAAGCAATCAGTTCGGCTGGTGTCCCCTCGGCCAGAACGCGGCCCGCATGCATGAAGGACACCCTGTCACAACGCTCTGCTTCGGCCATGAAGTGGGTCGAAACGAAGATAGTCACCGATTCTTCGCGCGACAGCTCAACCAGCAAAGCCCAAAACGTATCGCGCGCTTCTGGGTCCACACCCGAGGTGGGTTCGTCAAGAATAAGAACTCTGGGGCGATGGATCACCGCCACAGCCAGGGACAATCGCTGCTTGATCCCAAGAGGCAGCGCGGCTGCCAGCGCCTCGTGATGTGCGTTCAATCCGAAGCGTTCCATCAATTCCGCGATGCGAGCCTCTCGATCAGGAATCGCAAAGACACGGGCATGAAGTTGAAGGTTCTGATAAACAGACAATTCGCCATACAGCGAGAAGGCCTGACTCATATACCCAATCTCGAGGCGCATTTTGCGATCACGAGCGTCAACCGGCTTTCCGAATAACAATGCCTCGCCCGAGCTAGAAGGGAGCAAGCCGGTCAGCATCTTCATCGTCGTGGATTTGCCGCACCCGTTTGACCCGAGGAAGCCAAATATCTCTCCGCGGTTGATCGAGAAGTCGACACTGTCAACCGCGGTGAAATCGCCAAAGCGCCGCGTCAGTCCCCGGGCAATGATCACCGGGTCAGGCTCGATCTGTCTAACCGATGCCTGACCCGGTGCTGGTCCGGGTGCATCACGCGTCCGCAATTGGCGATAGGCGGTCTCGAGGTCTCGGTACTGTCCCTTCAGTGCTGCGGGCTTGCCCTGAAAGATGACGCGACCCGCATCCATGGCAACTATCCAGTCGAAACTATCCGCCTCTTCCATGTAAGCTGTCGATACCAGAACCGAAAGCTTGGGATGCTCGCATCGAATCGCGTCGATCAATGCCCAAAACTGACGGCGCGACAATGGGTCGACCCCGGTTGTCGGCTCATCAAGAACTAGCAGTTTCGGATCATGTATCAACGCACAACACAGGCCGAGTTTTTGCTTCATCCCGCCCGAAAGCTTTCCCATCAGGCGGTCTTCAAACGGCGCCAGCCCCGTCGCTGACAACAATGCATCGATCCGGGTGTCACGCTCATCGTGCCTCTGCCCAAAAAGACCCGAGAAGAACTCGAGGTTCTCTCGCACCGACAATTCTGAATAAAGATTTCGACCCAGACCCTGAGGCATGAAGGCGATGGCGGGACAGATGCGACGTCTATGGGCCGGATGATCTATCGAGCCACCCAGGACGTTGATCGTGCCGGTCTGCAGTTTCTTTGCACCTGTGATCAGGCCAAGTAACGTTGATTTACCCACCCCATCCGGCCCGATGAAACCGACAAGCTGGCCGGATGGCAGGTCCAGCAGTACCGAATCCAGAGCAACATGTTTTCGATACAGGTGTGTGACACCCGCTACGTGAAACTCAGAGGCAGCTTCGGGGATCATTCGAACAGCTCGGGCGGGATGCCCTGCTTCAAAGCTTCTGGCCATGCGCTGTTGGGATCGATCTGGATTACGGCGATACCGCGAAGCCCCGTCTTTACATGCTCAATTCGGCTCTGAACCAAGTCCTCAGGGATGCGAACGCGGACGCGGAACACCAGCTGCTCGCGCTCTTCCAGTGTCTCAACCTGTTTAGGTGTGAACTGCGCTTCGGGAGAGACAAAGCTCACGTAGGCGGGAACTGAATAATCTGGTAACGCGTCGAGCACGATGCGGGCCTCGGCACCGATCGGCAAAAGCCCGGCTTCGCGCGCGGGGAGGAAAACCTCCATATACACATTCTCAAGACTCAGCAGGGTCAGGATCGGGTCACCCGCACCAACAACTTCGCCGGGTTCTGCCAGCCGGTAAAGCACCCGTCCGGGCATCGGAGCCAACAAAATGCTATCTTCGATCTGCGCTTCAATACGGCGCGCTTCAGCCTCGGCGGCGGCAATCCGACTTTCCGCTGTTGCTACCCGGGCTTTTGCAGCACCTAGTACTGCAACTGCGACCTGATGAATGGTTTCGCGTTCCTCGAACACCGTTTCAGAGATGTTCTGGCCGGTTAAGAGCGCTGTTGCGCGTTCAAGCTCCTGCCCGGCCCGGCGCAGTTCGCTCTGGCGTTGCACAACCAACGCTTCTGCCTCTGCCTTGGTCTGATGCGCCAGTGCCACTTCGGCGGTGGCACGATCCAGTGCCGCCGACAGCTCATCAATATCCATTGCGGCCAGGGTATCGCCGGCGGAGACCATACCTCCCTCAACGGCCATGACCCTGTCTACGCGACCGGCTAAGGTGGGCGCGATCTCGACCTGTTCCGCCTCAATCCGACCATTGCCCTGCACAAACCCGTCGGGCAATTGATCGCCATTTTTGGAGATCACTGAATACCCCAGAGCGCCCGCAATCACGAGCGCCACTAGAGCAAGAAATACACGCAAATTCTTCTTCATAGTCAGCCACCAGATGGTTCGCTTCGACTATGGAGTTTATCTTGCTGCCGAATCCTAAGCCTTGCTTTGGATCAAACCAATGACCCAAATCCTCGTGCCAGGGCGCGATGTATATTTATTGGTCCTTTATGCTCTCCCATGACTTCTTCCCACTCTTGTTTTCAGTTTCGAACAACTTTGACTCAGCCACTCCGACATCCTTCCAACTGGGTTTGCCACCGGCGCGGTGATTTCAGGTGTCTGATGCCAGAAAGCGCCTTGGCAGCTACTATGAGGGCGTAAGCCCTGCCCGGCGACATCGCGTTGCTAGCGCTGATCCACATATCGACCGAGCCGGTGACCGTAATAGTCTGTTGTATGCTGGCAGACAGCTAAACTGGTTGCTGGTTCTGATGGCGCGAACATCCCCTGAACTTTCGTCTGATAGGTCTTGGAGATGGAGGCCATCAAGGGGGTAGCAAAATGGCCGACTTGGGTCTTGTCGGCGTAGATCTGGCGAAGAGGCGTTGCCAGGCGAGCAAACCTTCCAGCCTGAGTTTGGACCCGGTAACCTCTACTTTTTGACTTGGACACAACAGCTATCGCTGTCCCATGATTTCGAAAGTATAGTCCCGTCTCACCGCTGCCGGCGGTGGTGGGAACGGGGCTGCAGCTTTTACTTGGGCAAGAGCGATCTGGTCCAGTCTTTTTGATCCCGAACTACGCACGATGCTGACTGTCTGCAACGTCCCGTTATCGGCTATTCGAAAAGCCACCAGGGCGGCACCTCGGATATTAGTGCTCTTTCTCCGGGCGCGGAATATTTTGCGTTTTATCCGTCCGGCGTAATTACTGGCCTCGGCGTTTCCGGATCCGGTGACGGCTTGTTTGGACGTCTTCGCCTTCGCCGCACCTTCGGGAGTTTTCCCGGTCGCCTCACCCTTTCTTTCGCTTTGCTTGGCGTTTCCTTTTGGTGTCGCAGTTTGATTGGTTGTCTGTTTCTCCGGCCGAGGCCGTTGGGCATCCATGATCGGCGGACTCGATGCAACATCAACTTGCGTTTTTGCAGTTTCAGTTTCTGCAGGCTTCCGTGGTGTTTGAACAGCTGTTCTCGTGAATGCGGCTGCAGTTCCGGCTGGGATCGGGTTGAGCGTCGGCGGCGTCGTCGCTCGCTGCTGCAAGGTAGGGCTGGCCTGGGGCTGAAACTGGTGCGGCACGGCTGATTTTTGGCGGGTTTTGGCGGGCGCAGGTGCATTGGTTCCCGCAACAAAGTCTTTGAATGTGGATCCCAGCGCAGCGGCTGTTACCACTCTGCCACCCTCGACTTCCGCTGTTTCTTCGGGCGAATAATCTATAAGCGCCAGGCTATGTGTCGCCGCAGCGATTGCGACGGCAATGGCAACCACGCCGCGGGACTTTGGTATCACCGTAAACCCCTTTCCGTCACTACATAGACCTTGCTTGCACCCAACCCCCGCAAGGCATCACTGACTTGTTTGAGCGCAACCGCAGGCAAGGACTGATCCGGCACGATTCGAACCGCATCAAGCGGCAGATCAATAGAAGCCCGTTCGACATAGGCCTCGGCATTGGTCAGTTTTGCCCCGCGATATTCAAGTGTGCCATCAGCGTGAATAACTAATGCATCAGGTGGTTCGCGCCCTTCCAGATCCCTCGTTTCAACAAGCTGAACCGATTTGCTGAGCGGCGGTGCAAGTGAGCCTGCTATCATGAAGAAAATGAGCATCAGGAACACGACATTGATCAGCGCGATTGTCGGTTCCCTGCTTGGTCTGGTTTCGGATTTAAGCTGCATCAGCCCAAAACCTGAGTGCGCAATTGTTCGACAGAGGCGAGCGCCGCGAGCAGATCGATCAATTGCTGAGAGGTGGCGTGCGGACTTAGGCTGATGAGCGCGGTCTGGGATTTGGCGGTGCCAAGCTTCTGCGCCACCTGCGCCAATGACACCGGCGAGCCATCGACCAGAATTCGGTCGGCATCCAGTTTGATAAAACGGATGACTTGATCTGTTTCAGCGCCACCAATGGCTGCCGTCGAAAACTCTATCTCGCCGAATTTCGAGAATGTGGATGTGAGCATGAAAAACAGCAGCAGCAAAAAGATGACATCTATGAGCGATGTCATCGACAGGCGTTTGCGCCGCTTTCTCTGAACGTCAAGCGCCATGGACGAGTGCGGTAATTGACGCCCCAACCGTTTGTGCCGTGTCATCAGCATGGCCCGGCGCAAAGACTGTTCTGAGCGCACGGTTGGCAAAGGTACGCTCGCGGTTCATGCGGGCCTCAAACCAGGTCAGGATCAGTGAGGTCGGCATCGCTACGGCAAGCCCCGCCGCTGTCGTCATCAGCGCCACCCAGATTCCCCCGGCGAGTAGCGACGGATCAACCGCGTTGCCAGCATCTTGCAGTGTCTGGAAGGCTTCGATCATGCCCAACACCGTGCCGAACAACCCAAGCAAGGGCGCAAGTTGAGAGACGATATCCAACACGTTGAGACCTTGTTCCAACCGCGCAAAACGCGCCTCGGCTTCGGCGTCGACCCTCTCGGACAACGCGCGCTCGCCACCCGAAAGCGCCATCACAATCACAGGCACCAGATAACTGCGGCTTTTGTTCAGATGGGTTCTGGCAGTCATGTGGTCTTGTCGGTCCCACGCATCGATGGCCTTAGACAACTCGATGTGACGCCCGACCCCCGCCGCCTTGTATTGCCAGAGCTTGTAGATGACCAAAGCAAGGGTAGCTATCGAAGCGGCGATCAGGATGGCAACAACCGGACCCCCCAATTGCAGTATCTCCATCAGTTTTTGCTGCATTTCGGACATGACCCTATCCAACTAAATCGGTTTCAAGACGGCTTTTGAGTTTGAGACCGGTCATGCAGGCGTCTTTGGTGTCGGTTGCAATTTCACATTCCTGCACGCCGTTGATCAGGATCCGGCTGAACTGATCACAGGCCAAGTCATTGAACTGAAACTGTCTGACCCTTGTGCGACCTGCGGGCAACTCTTCGAAATCCAGCAAGGTGAGCAGCGCCACCTCACCTGTGTTGCCGAACAAGACAGTTTCATAAACAACCCCGCTGATATCGGCGTCGTGTGTGTTTTCGACGACAAAACTCAGCAGACAGTTTTGCCCCTTTGCCTCTGCGGTACTTAGTTCGATGGACACACCACCTGGTTGGCTGGTTTCTTCTGCACTGACATCCCCTGCCCCCAAATTTAGGGACAGGGTCAGCAGGACCACGCTGGTATTTCTTGTTATCGATTTTCGCATGACTGGTCCTTTCGGTTGGATCAGAATGTTTTTGCCAAGGTCAGCTTGAAGTTCCGACCCGGCGAGTTGCGGGTAGAAAGGTTCGGCAGATAGTTCTTGTCAAAGATGTTCTCGACGCCTGCGCGGACCTCGAAACCCTGGAACGCACCCTCTTGTGGCTGGTAAGTCGCGCGCAAGGTATTCACGCCGTAGCCGGCAACCGGATCGCCGCTCGAGTCGATGCCGGACCTGGCGCCGAACAACTCCCAACTGACGTCCAGCGTTTCGCCGAAACGTTTACCAACTGTTACACGGGCCGAGTCTGTTGGTTCATTGCGCCAGGGCGAGTCCTCACCGGCAGCGTTCGTCTCGGTCCCTTTCACAATGTTTGCGTTGAAATCGACATAGTAGCCGGCCGCATTTGCATAGGACGCTTCGATTTCCACGCCGCGTGTTTCAACTTCGCTCAGGGGAAGAAACGGGCGACCCGATCCATAAGAAGTAATGTCCCAAAGATCTGTCTTGTAGAAGTTGACTTTTGCGCGAACCACATCACCCGCAGCAAAGATGTCACCTCGATTATACGAGAAGCCCGCTTCCCACGTGCGCGATTTCTCGGGTTGGGTCTGGAATGCCGGAGTACCCAGATCGTCGAGGATCGGAAGATTCTCGGTGTATGCGCCACTCCCAAAAACGGCGAAGCCGCTGGAGAACTCATAGCGCGCGGATAGACCGCCCATCAGTGCGTTGTTGTCGTAGCTCGCATTTTCCGGAGCCGAAGCATCGCTGTCGCCTTCAAGATCCTGCGTTTCATAGCGGATCGCTGGAGTCAGGGTCAGACCATCGCCAATCTGAATGTCATCAACCGCAAACAAGGCGATCCGTTTATCGGTGCCGCCCGGCGCGGCAAATGCATCCAATCGCTCACGATTGATGAACTCAATTCCGGCGCGCAGGTCATGCGTGGCAGCTCCGGTTTGGAAGTAAGAGGTGTTTTTGATCGTCAGCTTTGTCGTCTCGTAGCGATGATCGGCATCCTGAAGTGAGCTATCAAACGGTGTACCTGGCGGCACTGGGCGACCACGGAGACAAGATGGGGCATTCGATTGAAACCCGTTAATGTCGCAAGATGCACTGCCCGCAACATAGTTGCTGTCAATTTTTTGGTCCGAATAGCTGAGGTTGACATCCAGATCGATCAAATCATTGCCTGCAGGGCGATATTGATACCGCAGAACCGCGATCTTCGTTTCAATATCGCGATCTACATTGCCAAATGAATCCGTCGTCGTACCAAACGAGTCATATGGCACGTCACGCTCTTCAGACGTGGACTGGTTGTATGAGGCAGTGATCGAGTGCTCGAGGTCGTTGCCGAAGCTGTACTTCCCTTTGACCAGTAGCGACGGCAGCGTGAACGCGCTGTTGCCGATTGTGTCGCCGTTGCCGTCCTCTTGATCGCTCTGATCACGATAGGTGTAGTTGAACAGAAACTCGGTCTGACGATTAGGTTGCCACGCGAGGATCGATGACGACGCAAAGCCATTGCCATTTGAGTAACCCTCGAACGTCTGACGGAGACGGAAGCCTGGTTCACCACCGGTGAAATCCGAGGCGTCTTTGGTTTCCAGTTGCACCACGCCGCCAACGACACCGGAACCGTACTCAAAAGACCCAACCGTGCCACGGATTACCGAAACGCTCTTATAGAGTTGTGGATCTGTGAACAGCTGGTTGCCAATTCGGTATAGCTCTTCTGCGCCGGTTGTTGCCCCATCGACCAGGATCAACACCTTCTGGTCTGTCCCAAACGTGCTGTTGGCGCCAAAGCCGCGAATGTTGATGCCTGATCCTTGAGGGGTCGAGCCGTTCACCAGGCTTACGCCCGGAACCGAATCGATCAGTTCGGCGACCGTGTTGGCCTGCCGGTCATTGATCTCTTCCTGATCGATATTTGTGACGGGTACAGCGGTATCTGTCTGGATTTCCCGCTTGCTTTCCCCAAGAACAAGGGTGCCAAGGAAACCGTCATCCTGTTCCTGCGCCAAAGCGCTAGCTGCAACCATGCTGAGGCACGAAGCCGTTCCCAGCAATCCAATCTTTCGTATTTGCACACGCATTTCTGTCCCTTCGAAACAGTTAAGAGGACCGGAAATGCTTGCGCCGCGCTGGCTTTGGTCTGTCTGTTTTGTCGTTTTTTTGGAATCGCTTTTCGTTGCGACTTGTGCTCGTTAATAAAGGTTACTAAAACAGTCAACAATAAATGTTGGTCGTTTAGACAACATCCGCCAGCAGGTAGCCGAGCAATTTGGCGGCCCGGCCAGCACCTCAGAAAAATCAACTCGAAGATGGGAAACCCCATGACGGAACAGGTGCTTACAGCCCCGGATCAAATTCGTGCCGCCCATGCGCAAAACAGCGGTAAGCGTGACCGCGATCTGGCAGAATCGCTTGGCATTGCAGAAGGGCAGCTGGTCGCAGCCTTTGCCGGACACGACGTTACACGGCTGTCGGCAAACCTTGATGATCTCTTTCCAAGGCTCAACGCGCTGGGGGAGGTCATGGCTTTAACGCGCAATACATCCTGCGTGATCGAAAAGGTCGGACAGTACGACAATTACCATTCGGGAGGGCATGCCTCGATGGTGCTTACGGAGGATATCGATCTGCGCATGTTTCCCAGTCACTGGGTTCATGCCTTTGCCATCGAACGCAACACCGACAGCGGGGTCAAAAGATCCCTGCAGATTTTTGATGCCGCCGGTGACGCCGTGCACAAGATCTTTTTGCGTGAGGGGTCGGATCTGACCCAATGGACGCAGCTTGTCAGCGCCCTGGCATCGGATGATCAGTCGCAAACTCTCGACGTTGCGCCCCGCAAGCCGACCGAAGCGCCCAAGGCCAACGCTGACAAGGCCGACATTTTGCGCGCGGAGTGGGCCAAAATGACGGACACACACCAGTTCATGCGATTGACTTCAAAGCTCAAGATGAACCGTCTGGGGGCTTATCGCATCGCCGGTGAGCCGCTCGTCAAGGAACTGACGCCAGCCGCCATAACCGCGATGTTCGAACAGGCGCGCGATAAGGAAATCGAGGTCATGATCTTTGTTGGTAACCGCGGATGTATCGAAATTCACGGTGGTCGCATTAAATCGCTCAAGCAGATGGGACCCTGGTTCAACGTTCTTGATCCGCGTTTCAACCTGCATCTGCGCACCGAACATATCGCAGAGGTTTGGGCCGTCACCAAACCGACGCAGCGCGGCCCCGCCGTCTCGATCGAGGCGTTCGATGCCGAAGGTGGGCTGATCTTCCAGATATTTGGTCGCCGCTCCGGTGAAATTGACCATCGCCCGGTCTGGGATGAACTGGTCGCCGGGCTTGAACCCAAACCCGAGGCAGCTTTGACATGAACAAGATACGATTGATCTGGTCTGTTCTCGCCGCCCTGCTGAGCACGCAGGCCGTGTTGGCCGAAAACGACAATCCAAAGCGTATCATCGCGATCGGCAGTTCCATCACCGAAATCGTGTACGCGCTTGGTCAGCAAGACAGGCTTGTCGGCCGTGACCGGACATCGACCTACCCGACAGAGGTGTTAGAGTTGCCCGATATCGGGTATCGACGCTCGCTGTCGCCCGAGGGCGTTTTGTCGGTCGAACCGGACTTGATTCTGGCGCTTGAAGGCTCGGGCCCGCCAGACGCGATTGCGGTTCTGCAACAGGCCGGCGTGCAATATATCACGATCAAGGACGAGTTCTCTCTGGATGGCGTGATCGAAAAGATCCAAACAGTTGGTGCTGTGCTGGGTGTCGACGACGCTGCCGAAGATTTGGCAACGCAAACTAAGCGCCAGCTAAGTCAGGCTCAAACAGCGGCGCATAATGCGGCCGCGTCCGATCCGAAGCGGGTCTTGTTTATCCTGTCGACGCAGGACAATCGGATCACGGTTGGCGGCGTGGATACCCAAGCAGATAGCATCATTCGACTGGCAGGTGGGGTAAATGCCGCCGACAGCGTGTCGGGCTACAAGCCATTGACCCCCGAAGCGATGGCGTCGGCCGCGCCGGATGTCATCCTCATGATGGATCGGCAAGGCAATCACGACACTGAGGACCACGCATTGTTTTCGCTACCCTCCATTAAGCTGACCCCGGCGGGCCGGAACAAGAGGCTTATCCGCATGCAGGGTGCTTTCCTGCTCGGGTTTGGTCCTCGAACTGCCAGTGCCATTTCTGATCTGTCAGCGGCCCTTCAGGATGTCGGTGACTCATGACGCTGGCATTGGATCATTTAGGCGCAGAAGCACCCAAACGCGACCGGCGGGCAACAGCACGGCGGGTCACGCTGACCTTAGCGGTTCTGCTTGGCCTGACCAGCGGCGTCAGCGTCTCTGTAGGCGCGTCAGACGCGTCGCTAAACACCGCTATGATAGACCTGATCAATGGGCAGTCCATGTCAGACCTGAACCGGATTGTTCTTTGGGACATACGCTTGCCCCGGCTTGCTATGGGGATTCTGGTTGGCGCCGCGCTGGCTGTGTCTGGGGTTGTCATGCAGGGACTTTTCCGAAACCCTTTGGCGGATCCCGGGATTGTCGGCGTTAGCGCTGGCGCGGGACTGGGCGCAATCTCGGCCATTATACTTGGTACCTACCTGCCCGCGCAGGTATTGGTCTGGACTGGAAGCGGATTGGTGGCCATCGCGGCCTTTCTGGGTAGCTGGGTGTCTGTTCTGATCCTGTACCGTGTCTCGACGAGACTGGGACAGACATCCGTGGCGACCATGCTGTTGGCCGGCATAGCATTGGGTGCCTTGTCCGGCGCGGCATCGGGCCTTTTAGTCTATATGGCCGACGATCAGCAATTACGAGACCTGACATTCTGGGGAATGGGATCATTGGCGGGCGCAACCTGGGGGAAGATCGTCACGGCCGCGCCAATCATTATGATTGCACTGGCCAGCACTCAATTCCTTGCGCGAGCGCTCAACGGTCTGGCGATGGGAGAGGCGGTGGCCCACCACATGGGCATTCCGGTGCAGCGCAGCAAGAACATTGCCATTCTGGCGGTCGCCGGTGCCACCGGGGCCGCCGTCGCCGTGTCTGGTGGTATCGGGTTCATTGGAATTGTGGTTCCACACTTGTTACGTCTCGCGACGGGTCCGGACCACAATAGGCTTTTGATGAATTCCGCCTTGTTGGGTGCCAGTCTGCTGCTTTGCGCCGACATGATCAGCCGGGTCGTGGTGGCCCCGGCAGAGCTGCCAATCGGGATCGTCACGGCAATTCTCGGCGCGCCGGTCTTTCTTTGGATCTTGCTGCGCCGGCACGGCACAATGGGGATGTAGGTCATGCAAGGTAAGAGCATCTGCGTCAACCTCGGCCGAAAGGACATTCTGCACGACGTGAATTTCAAGGCGGAACCTGGACAGGTCACTGCAATCATCGGACCCAACGGATCGGGTAAGTCGACCTTGCTTAAAACATTGGCCGGAGAAATCGGCACCTCGGGAACCGTAACCCTGAACGGCCACGACATTTCAGCGTTGAAACCTTGGCAGTTGGCTACGATGCGGGGTGTACTGCCACAATCCACAACCGTGGCCTTTCCTTTCAAGGTGCACGAGATTGTCAGGCTGGGACTGGCAAATGGGCTGGCGGCAATCAATGACGAACTGACGGCCAAAGCCTTGGCGCATGTTGATCTTGCCGGGTTCGAAGATCGATCCTACCAGACCCTGTCCGGGGGCGAGCAACAGCGCGTTCAGCTTGCCCGCGTTCTGACTCAGGTATGGGAGAGCCAACACACTGATCAACCCAGGTGGCTATTGCTGGACGAACCTGTTGCCAGCCTCGACATAGCTCATCAACTTGCGGTTCTTCATATTGCCGGTGATTTCGCCGCCGTCGGAGGCGGTGTCGTGGTAGTGATGCACGATCTGAACCTTACTGCGCTATTTGCTGACTGTGTTTATGTTTTATCACAGGGCTACGTCTGGGGCTCTGGCACGCCATCCGAAGTGCTGAATATCGACCTGATGCAGCAAGTCTATGGCATCGACTTGCCAATCAGCAAAGTCCCGAAGGCCCCGATCCCTTTTGTTCTACCTCAGGTAATGCGCGAACGCTTGGGCGCCTGATGCAACGCTCTTGCCCAAACCTGCTTTGGGAAGGCTGCACTGCGGCGTCGGTGACAATGGCCAACGACCGGATCGGGTGGTGAGTGTAGTGTCGTATGAGCAAACAGCACTCCTCGAGAGCAAGAATAGCTTGCCAAGATCCATTCGACCCGCAAAAACTAGGATGCTCAGTTGTGGACCTGACAGCGAGGGCTGAGGAAAGCCGACAAATGCAGAGCGCCCAAACGGTGGATACGTTGAACAGATTTGGACATCTTAGTACGCCGCCTGCCGGGCCTTTTCGATTTATTGCGTTGGACGTCGAAACGGCGGGCAAAGCCATCAGTAGCATCTGCCAGATCGGACTTTGCTTTGTTAACGACGCAGGTTCTATGCAGACCTATTCTGTCCTGATTGACCCCGAGGGACCATTTGAGGTTTTTAATACCGAGCTTCACGGGATTTCCGCCGAAACCGTGATTGGGGCTGGAGCATTCCCAACGGTCTACGCGTCCTTGTTTGAAGTCCTGAACACGCACAGTCTTGTGCAACACAGTACGTTTGATGAAAAGGCGATAACAGCTGCTTGCGCCCGGTATGACCTGCCAATGATCTCGTCGCATTGGACGAATAGCGTGTCGGTTGCCCGTCAAGCATGGCCATCGTTGAAGGATGCCGGTGGGCATGGGCTGGCAAATCTTAAGAAATATCTTGGCCTTGAGTTTCATCACCATGATGCAGGTGAAGACGCTCGTGCTTCGGCTTCTGTGATCTTAAAAGCAGAGGACGCTTTAGGGACGCCGTTGTCTTATCTAAGGACAAACCGCCAGTTGAACTTCCAATTCGGAAATCCATCTGAGAGATAAGCGGTCAATGTGTGTAAGATCCGGCTGATCGACGAACTAACCGTCCGGTGTTAGGCAATGTACGGAGGTCAGCTCTGCGGAAGTAGCCATCCCAAATCCTGCTTTGCTCGAATGTCTGGAATGCGCTGCGAGCAACCCGTCGTTCCGAATAGATTCTATTCTGGCATGAAACTCAGGGTCACGGGTATTTCTCCCCGATAGAATGGTCGTGTTCGGGCCGATAGAATTGCATCGTTGCACCATTTCCACAGCGCTCAAATCTGGTCAGCTTCAGTTGGCGCGGCGAGCTGCCGTTCTCAAAAAGACGCTTGCCGCCGCCGACAACCACCGGAAAAAACCACAGGCGGAACTCGTCGATAAGATTGTGGGAAAGAAGGGTTTGTATCAGCCGGGCGCCGCCGTGCACCTGCAAAAGAGGCCCATCTTGTGCCTTCAAAGTCGAGATTCCGCCAGCAACGTCATCGTTGATCGGGCGCGAGTTTTCCCAACGCAAACCTTCAGGTTGCGAAGTTACTACGTATTTCCTGGCGCTATTCATTCGGTTTGACAGAGCGGACTTTGGTGCGTTCGGCCAGTGACCCGCGAAGATGTCGTAGGTCTTACGACCAAAAACCATGTCATATGGCTCGGACATGGCGTGACGCTCGACCTGATCCATCACGCCGTCCCAATATGGCGCGGCCCAGCCTCCATTTGCAAATCCATCAGACGGGTCTTCTTCTGGCATACTCGGGGATTGCATCACGCCATCGAGCGTCACGAATGTCAGAATGGCAAGCTGTCGCATGTGTCCGACCTGTCAGCTAACTTCTCTTGCAAAAAGGTACTCAGCGAGCTTGTCAAAGGCCTGATTCCAGCCACCGGCACCTGCCGTGCCCGCCTCAACACCGATGTGGACCATGGTCATCAAAGTTTTGCCATTCACTTCAGAGAGTTCAACAATGATCTCGGTGATGTCAGGAAAGTCATCAGGCATGCCCATCGCCTGAGGTGTGATCAGGTTGCCATCCTCATCACACATACTCTCCGTATAGACGAGGCGGCGTGGTCGGGTGACTTCCTTATACACTCCGGTGAACCACATTTTCATGGGTCGCTCGGGTGAAGTCATTTCCATACAAACCTTACGCGTGCCGCCAACAACCACGTCCATTTCTGCTACCGGCACAGACATACCACGGGGTCCGTACCACGCACTAAACAAGGCCGGGTCAGTCCACATGTCCCAGATGGTGCCAATCGGGGCATCAAATTCTCGTTCGATCTTTACCCACTTCTTCTCTTCATTCATCTGGCGTTTCCTTCATTCCATTCAAAATTCTGTCCATGGCGTCGAACCGAGCTTCCCAGATGAAACGGTATTGGTCGGTCCAGCTTGCAACGGCCTCCAACGGTTTTGTGTCTAGTGCACAAGGGCGGAACTGGGCGTCCCTGCCACGGGAGACCAAGCCAGCGGCCTCTAGCACCCGGATATGTTTGGAAATCGCTGGCAAGGTCGCGTCGAAGGGCTCTGCAAGCTCATTCACCGTCGCCGTGCCTTTGGCCAATCGGGCCAGAATTGCGCGCCTCGTTGGGTGGGCCAGTGCGGAAAAAGCTGCGTCAAGTTGTTGATCACCTGTCATAGCACAATATTATACCAGTTAGTTAATTAATCAACTAGTATAATGAAGCTCAGCGATTGCATGATTGCATTCGTCGCTTCTGCGCGGACTACTCGAACCGAAATACGCTACTCAGTCGGTAGACCAGCATCGGTTTCGGGATGTTCCCCGACGAATGCTGATTTCAACCTGTACTGTGAACTCGTTCGATCCACATGATTATGCGTCCGACATTTCCAAAGGCTGTTATCCTTAGCTTGCATGTCTCGATGGTCCAACATAACGCGCCCGAGGTTTTCGAAGGGATAGAGAATGCAAACCCCGATGCACCAGAAGTCACATAACGGTCCCTTGGTTTGGCATTCGAACTGAGTTCAATTGTGGAGGGCGCCGGCTTACAACGTGCCATTGACATGGCTATCTCTGATGAAAGCTTGCAGGCTAGTGTCCAACCAGAGCAAAAAGACGCCGGCTACCAATCCATGGTTTCACCCACCATTACTCGCCGAAGTCCAATCTTCTAACCACCCAGGGAATGACAGTCTCTTCCAATCGCTCACCAACGCGTTGCCGATGATCGCCTGCGTAAACATCCAGGCTGTGAGGAATACGTTCATCGCCGAGCTGCTGAGACAGTGCAAGTGTGCCCGCTGGAATATGAAGGAATTGGTCACCAAGCCCTACACCCATCCCGAGGCCTTTCAATTCACGCAGATTCTCGCGAGAAGCGCGCACCTGCCTGATCGGAAACGCGTCCGAATAGCTATCGAATGCTTGGTCATCGAGAACGACCTCCCCTTTCACGATCTCGAATGGGAAATCTCCATAGATCGGCTCATTGTCCGGATCAGGATTGAATGCGGCAATGATGCCGAGAATGGCAATCGGATAAAAGTCTCGGCTCTCTAAAAGAGCATCGACATCGTCGAAATCTTCGATTTGCGAGGCACGCTTCCAAGCGTCATTTCCGAAACCCAGATCTTCCGTCGGCGCTAGGCAGCACGGGCTGATGGCCCAAACAACCGAGAACACTCCGGGATGGTGCATGGCTAGGTGAAGTGCGCCATAGCCCCCCATGGAATGGCCAATCACAGCGCGGCTCTCTGGATTCGGCAGGGTGCTGTAGTTGGCATCTACGTAGCTGACAAGGTCATTGGTGATGTAGTCTGCCCAGTTTCCGCTTACGGGAGAATTCCGATAGTATCCCCCGCCATATCGATTACCAGCGTTTGGCATTACGGCGATGACTTCCGGTATAGCGTCGTCCTGGATCATTCGATCCAAGATCGAAGGAACGTTGTAGTTTTCGATCCACACCCCGTAATCATCGAAAATACCATGCAGCAGATATAAAACGGGGAAGCGGCGGTTCGGATGTTGTTCGTAGTCGGGTGGCAGGTAAATCGCGACATCTTGAATACCAGATGTTCCTAGTAGATTTTCCTCAAGTGATGGCGCCGGAACCCGCAATTCGACAACTTGTCCAGAACTTGTTTGGTCCGACTGCGCGGTGACGCTTGTGGCGCAAACGAAAAGGCTGATAGCGAATACGGCTCTCCAACTTGACATATCGAGCATCAGAAAGATCCCCTATGTAAATATCTTTAACATGTTTCATTAAGGCTTGCTCGAGAGGAAATTCAAGGCGGTAGTGGTTTCAAGGCACGCAGAATCCAAATCAAACTATGGAAGTTTGCCTGTTGTAAGGGATAACGGGGCATCAAAAAGGCCGTACAGGGCTGCAACTGGTCACTTATGCGATTGGCGTTGAACAGCTGCTCAGTACCCAACCTAAGCCTTCGTCAAGCTGCGACAGACGTCTGGTTTCGTAGTTAGGCGCGTTGGCACCAATTCATGATCGGAGTTTGGTTATGCGGTTGATAACCCGGCGTATTTCCGGCAGATGTCTGTCATCGTCATGCGCAACCAGCCAGGCGTCGTGCGACAATTCAGGGATTGCGTCGGAGCGCCGTTCGAGTCTCGCATCCCTGTCGCCTATGAATGTGGGTAGGACGATCTGCCCGGCGCCTTCCAACGCAAGATCAAGAGCCAGTCTTGGATGGCTGACTTCCAGACTGACATTCTGACCAGCACGCGCCCTAGCCCAATGGGAGGACGGCGTATCGACATCGTGGATGATCCAGCTTTCCCGGGCGTCGCGCGCCGAAAAGACTGCAAATTCATTGCGGGCCAGCTTGCGCCCTGCGAGCCCATGCTCAGTCGGGCGACTGTTACGTATCGCAATCGACGCTTCGCGCCGTGCAATGCTGAGGACTGCCTCGGAAGTCATGAAGCGCAGCCTGACATCGGCGGGATCGCCAGTGATGTCGCGCCACTGTCGCGTCAGCGCAAGCGATGTCCACGTCCCCGCTGACACCTTGATCAACGGTAGCTGGCCATCGTTAGCCTTTGTTGTCACCCGCGAGATGTTTAAGGCCACGTCTTCCAACTCACGCATCAATTCAATGCCCGCGTCCGTCAGGTCATAGCCATGGCTGCGACGGACGAACAATTCACGACCCATGGCACGCTCTAGCTCTCGCATCCGCCTGCCTAGGGTTGGGGCGCTGGATGTTACATCCTTGGCAGCGGCAGCAAGACCGCCGGCGCGCGCAACCGCCAAGAACGCCGCAAGGTCGTCCCAGCGGATGTGGTCACGAGGTTTCGGATATTCGTTCATGTATGAAATGATGGCTTCAAATCGAGTTGTTTTGCAACTGAATGATGCTGGCTAGCCTTAGAGCGCATGACCAAATCCATTCCCGTCGCATTTCTGTCTCTCCTGTTTGTCGGAACCGTCTGCAATTCAATGGCGGTCTCGTTCATGGGCTTCTACATCGTCGAGAGCCTTCAACGAGCACCTTGGAACATAAGCGTCTACACAGGTGTCTTCGCACTCGTTGCCATCCTCTCCAATCGCATTTTCGCCAAACAGATGGACCGGGGAGCCAACCCGTTCCCGATGATAGGCTTGGCTGCGCTTGGCTATTGCATGGCCGCATTTGCACTGTCCATGTCGCCCAGCTCTCTGACTGTCGCGACCGCAGGTGTGATCGGCTTCGGCCTCGGCTCCAGTGCCATGTCGACCATGTTCTCGCTTGGCGGTGACATTGCCGAACGCAACAGCATAAAGCGCAGCACGTATAACGCATATATGCGCGCGACCACGTCAACATCATGGATGAATGGACCGGCGTTAAGCTTCATTGTAGCCGACCAATTCGGCCCTGAAGTCGTCTTTCAGGCTGCTTTCGCGATTGGCCTTATCTGGCTTGCTTTGTGGTGGCGAACGGCTCCGCGTGATGCGGCCAGAATACCAGTCTCCGCCGCTCAGGAAAAACTAATGAAGGGGGAAAGACATCCAGAGCTTTGGGCGGCTATCCTGTTCGTATTTTGCCTCGCGCTTGCTCATTCTTTGACGTTTTCGGCCCTTCCGATCTTTTTTGTTCGGGAAGTCGGGCTGCCAGCTTATGCGCCGGGCCTGGCATTCAGCATAAAGACGTTCGCCGAGCTTTTCGCGATTTTCACCACACCATATCTGATTGCCCGTTTTGGGCTACGCACAGCGTTGATGGGCACAGCGCAACTCGCCATCGTCGCAATTCTGGTTCTCGCGACGGTTCGCTCCTTCCCACACATGTTTTTTGGTGCTGCCGCGGAAGGGGTCTACTTCGGCCTGTTCTCAACACTCGCGATCAGCTTTGTGCAGTCTCTGTCAAAGAACCGGCCAGCCCAAGCAACAGCGATGTACTGGAATACAATGATGATTGCCCTCGTCATCGCCGGGCCCGCAGCAGGCCTAATTGCGCAGGTATCGGACTTCCAATCCGTCATATTCACAGGATCGGCGTTCGCTGTTGCGTCCGCCGCCATACTTGGATGGTCCTCTTATCAACGTTCAGAAAGCCAGAAGAGAGACAAAACATGCCAATCAGACAAATAAATGCGGAAGATGGACCTGGAGCCGTCGGCGCCTATGCACAAGCAGTTGAGGTAACAGGCACAACACGACGTCTGTACGTGAGTGGTCAGGCACCGATTACGGCAGACGGCACTTTGCCAGAGACCTTTGAAGAACAGGCAAAGACTGTGTGGACAAACATCCTGGCACAACTACATGCCGCAGATATGACCGCCCAGAACATCGTGAAGGCGACTACTTTTCTGGTTGATCGCAGACACCGCGAAGCAAACAGGGACATTCGTATGGCAATGTTGGGCGGTCATACTTTTGCGCTTACCGTCGTATTGGCCGGGATGTTTGAAGACGGTTGGCTTTTGGAAGTCGATGCCATTGCCGAAAAGTAACTGCGTTGTTTCCGGCCTTCCTATACGGCGTTAGTGCGAATGGCATCAAAGCCCTGCATCTCGGATATCGCAAGCTTGGCAATTATGGCCTGCTAAAGACTGCCTGCTTTCATCGCCCCAATCCCTGCAATTCGATGCGATGCCGATCCAAGCGGTGCAACTCTGCAAGGCGGCTTCAAGCCATACCGCCCGGCGCTGATGTGCTACAGTGATGGTATGACAACCAACAACAATTATACATTTCGAAAGGCGACGATAGCTGATCTCGATCTGTTAGCGGGATGGCGATCGAGACCACATGTCCGTGAATGGTGGGATTCAGATGAACCCCATGATGCGGGGAAATTCGAAGACCTTCGTGTGGCCCGTTGGATTGTTTCGACGGCCGGGCGCCCCTTCGCATACATGCAAGACTACACTGTTCATGGCTGGGATGGGCACCATTTCTATCAACTTCCGAAAGGCTCTCGGGGCATCGACCAATTCATCGGGGAACCGGACATGATCGGGCGGGGACACGGTTCAGCATTCATCACACAGCGGCTGAGTGCGTTGTTCGACGAAGGAGTCCCCGTCGTTGCGACGGACCCGCACCCGGAAAACGCACGCGCCATCGCTGCATACAAAAAATCGGGTTTCAAAGAGTTCAGCGCACCTATGGATACCCGGTGGGGCCTGATACTGCCGATGAAGGTCTGTCGTCAGGAGGCTTAAGCAGAACGCTTGTCTGGACCCGCGAACCAACTGATGGGCGGACAAAACTAGAGTGACCAGTTGAAGCTGCGACCGTCCAATCCACTGAGCCGCATTGCGTCGCGACGCAGACGTACAAAACGAATTGCCACTTTGGCCGCTCATCAGTTTTGTGTGCTTACGTCAGTTGTTACGAAGGAAGTGGAACGGTTCGCTTGCTTTGAAACGCTCTGATGTTTCTCCGGCGAGGATCGGTTTTTCGCCAGTTTCTAGTCTGAGCGTTGATACGCCTTCAGACCGATCAAGGTTCACTGCAAACGGTTTTGGGTCTTTGCCAGATCGATGAACGCGCGCAAGCGGCGGGTCATATGCCTCTTGCTTTGATAGTTGATCGAGTAGCGCGGCATCGGCGCGAGATGTCTTTCCAACACTTCAACCAGATCATGGTTCGCGACATATGGCGCGGCAATCTCACGGTAAACATAGGCTAGGCCCAAGCCATGAGAGGCGTAGTATAAAAGCGAGCGCATATCGTTTGCCACCAGCCTTGGCTTGGGCTGGATTACGAACGACCCATCAGGCCCATCGAACCCCCAGGGCGCCAGCCGGCCACCTCGGCCAAACGCGTAGCAAATTGTGTCAAGTTCCAACACATCGCGAGGATGCTTGGGCGCGCGCCGTTCCTCGAGATAGCTGCGCGCGGCAACGATTGCCATTTTCAGTTCGGGACCGACGGGAACAGCGTGTGTATCTGGGGCCATCATGGTTTGTGACCGGATCGCAGCATCAATACCTGTGGTCAGCAAGTCGACCTTCTTATCATCATATATCACTTCAACCTGAACGCTTGGGAAGGCGGCGGCAAAACTGGCCAGAAGATCATCAAGAAAGAAAGGGCCCGCGCTATAGGGCGCAGACAGGCGCAGCGTGCCGCTCACCTGATCTTTCTCTTCGCCCAAAGCGCTGAGCGCGCCTTCGAGATCCGTGACGGCCGGAAGGCTCCGCGCATAAAGCTGTTCGCCAATTGGAGTCAGGGCAACAGATCGGGTTGAGCGTTCGAATAGCCTGACACCCAGCCGGTCCTCAAAACGCTGTATGGCTTCGCTGACAGATGCCGGTGCCTGGTGCAAATATTCTGCCGCCGCGCGGAACCCGCCGCGGCGCGCGACTTCGACAAAGACGCGGATTTCTCCAAAGTTGTTCTGACTCATTGTTCGATTATCCGATCAAACTGTCAGGATGAAAGCGGGTTATCCTTACGGTAGCGGGTCCCTAGATTTGGTGCAAGCCAGATAAAACGGAGTAACTTTATGAGCGTACGTGCAGAAATCGAAGCCGTCATCAATAGGTGGAACGGCGGCCTGGACGGCGGCGACATCGAACAGATGGTCAGCACCTGTCACCCCGATACCGTCACGGTGAACGAACGTCAGCCTGTCACGGTCGGCACACAAGCCATTCGCGACAAGTACAACCCACGCATTGCAGCCGCTGACATCACATCTGGGTTCGACATCGAGACCCTGGCTGAGTTCGGCGATACCGTTGTCGTGGTAGGGCGGTTCTGCGGAACAATGAAGATGCGGAATACCGGCGATATCCGCAGCCCCGAAGGCCGTCTGACACTGGTCTATCAACGCGATGATGACGGCGCATGGAAGATGATCCTCGATATGGACAATAACGGTCCCGAATAAGCCACACCGGCCGCGCCAGAGCCCGCGCGACCGCGTTCTTTTCGGCACTCAGCAGGAGTTTGGCATGATCACCCCGAAAACTGTCACCAAGGAAATCGAAGATCTGCATGATTTCTTCGTCAAATGGTACAACGGCAGCATAGGCGCGATCAGCTCGGACCAAGGTTTTTGCCGCACCTGGATGCCAGTGCCGTGTTCATCCCACCGGAAGGTCACATCCTGACAGGTGAGATTCTGAAAGCTGGCTTTGACCGCGGCTATGGCTCGAACGCCGATTTCCGTGTCCAGATCCGGGATGTCACTATCCGGCAGGAACTTGGAGACCTGGTTGCCCGACAGCGTGCGCGACGCCGCCTCCTTCGACTTCTGATCCGACTGTCAAACAAAGGTTTACCATGACCCAACGTATTGCAAAGCGCCCCCGCGACATCGCGGATTGCGTCAGCGCCTATCTCCAGGAAGGCGACCTTGACGGCATCACCACCTTGTTCCACCCCGATTGCCAGATCTTCTTTCCGCCTGATCAGCCACCACTCGCGGGGCTTGAAGGAGCACGGAAGGCATTCGAAGGCTTCATGGATCTGAAACCGGAAATCAAAAGCAATGTTTTCTGCGAGGTGATCAACGGCGATGTGGCCATGTTGCGCGCCAATTGGAGTGTAGTCGGACCTGACGGCATAGTGATTGCGGAAGGTCAATCCATGGAAGTCGCCAAAAAGCTGGAAAACGGCGGTTGGGGCTATCTCATCGATTGCCCCAACGGCCCGCCGACCGTTTCCCGATCGCAGTGTTTATGGTGCAACAAGCCGCCGGGGTGATGTGCCATGCTAAACCACCAGACGCAACGACGTGCCCTACCGAGTATGATAGATCTTGCCTGAAAGGTTCAGCTTTTGATTGGCTATTTATATCTGAAATACGCATTTAAGCAGAAGGTCCCCGGAACTACGCGGCGGAAATCCAAAAGCTACACAAACTGTTGTGTGTTCTCATAAAACCGCATTCGCAACACGTATTTCATTCAGAAAATTCAGGTTTGTTTGCCCATCAGGTTGCGCGGCATTTGCGCATAACTCTGCACGATTTGTCCACTGGTTTGCGCGAATTGGGAAAATCTCCAATTGACGTTGGTTGTCGCACGATTCCGTCAACTTTGGGTCGTTTCTGTTCAACCAAAAGTGCATTCTGATTGGCGAATTCCAACCCTTATCTAATGTACGCAGCACATTCACGAGGTTTTGTTAGGTCCCCTTCTGCCGGAAACCGTCATTAAAACTTCTTGAGCTGCCAGACGTGCTCGACCGGGTAGCCCCATATTCCGATATCGCGAAGTCGAACGAGGCATCCGGTAGGCCTGTCGCTTCGGCGTTGCCCTCGACGAAGGTGATGTCTGCACGTTGCTCTGCGGTCAACTCACGTGCGGTGGCCAATTGTACGATGGAAACGACAATCGCCGTGACCCTCGACCCACACCGAGATATCCAGCCCGAAACGTATCCTGTTCCGCAACCTGGTTCGATCCCATTCATGCCTGACATGTAGTGGGGCAGCAGGCTCAGGCCCTCGTCGGAATTTTCCCAGTTGCCTCAGTCCGGAGTGTCGAGGCTCCAAAGACGTTTGCCCGCGATAACCCAGTTGGCAGGATCGGCATTCCGAAAGGTGTTCAAAAGGCTCACCGGTATGACGCCAAACGCGTACCGGCTGCGTTTTGGTGTTACAGCTTAGCATTGGGAGGATAGGGAGAGCCGCCACTAGCTGAATGGCATCATTGCAACTGATCTCGTCAGCAAGCCTGTTAGCCTGAGATCTTAACGACCATCTCTACTTCGATCTGTAGATCGGGCGCTGCAAGGGTGGCCACACCGATCCCGGTCAGACTTGGCTGTGCCCCATCAAGAAATTTCAGGATCTCGCTCATGGCGATGCCCTGCGTCTCATCCGTAAGCTCCGTCATGTAAATGCGCATCTGGACAATATCGTCGGTTGTCGCGAGGATTGCATCCAACGCGCCTTGCAGATTGTCGACCACGATAGCCGTTTGATCCGCCAACGAGGCCGGTGTGGCTGCCCCATCCGGGCGCCATGCCACCTGACCCGACACGAATGCCAAAGGGCCTGGCGGAGCGATGGAAATCTGCGAGTATCCGATCTTGCCAGCATCCGGCAAAGCCGATGGATTGATCCGATCAATAGCAGCGGACATGTGTGTCTCCTTTGTTATACTTTCATGTCGAGAGACTTAATGCTTGAGTGAGGCGAATAGAGATCGCTTCATTCGCGATCATAGTGCTACAATCTCGATCTATGATCGGATCAAAAGTGAACGACATCCTCGTATTCTTGTCGGTTGTGGAAACCGGAAGTTTTGTCGCCGCCGGCAAATCATTCGGGTTGTCGAGATCAACCGCGGGAAAGGCTGTGGCGAGATTGGAGGAGGCTTACGGCGCTCGCCTTTTGAATCGCACCACCCGTGCACTGGACCTGACCGATGAAGGTCGCAGCCTTTACGAACATGGTCTGGCTATCAGGGCTGCAATTGAGGCGGCTGATAACAGCATCGAAAGCGATCAGGGTGTGCCGCGCGGGACACTTCGGGTCACCGCACCTGACGCCTTGGGGCGCAGATTGCTTCTGCCAACCGTTCAAAAATACCTTGAGACCTGGCCCGAAACTCAGATCGAGCTGTCGCTGTCAGATCGGGTGGATAACATCGTTGAAAAAGGCTTTGATCTCGCCATACGGATCGGAGTGAACTCGCCTGACCAAAGCTTTGTCACAAGAACACTCCTGCGCGACGAGACCATGCTGTGCGCTGCTCCTTCCTACTTTGAGACGCACGATACGCCCCTGAATATCGAACAGCTTAGCCGTCACGACCTCCTCCAATTCGCAACTCGCAGCGCAAGGCAGGGTTGGCATTTGCAAGATGAAGATGGCACCTGGGTTCGTGCTCAGGGGCGCGTCCGCCTGCGGCTCGACAGCGCGGAAGCGCTACGTGAGGCGGCCATTCAAGGGCTTGGGATCGCCCTTTTGCCGCGACTACTGATCGGCACAGACTTCTCGGAAAGGCGGCTACAACAGGTGTTACCTCACGTTTCTTCTGCTCGCATTCCCATCGTTGCACTTTACCCGCACAAACGTCTTCTAGAGCCAAGGGTTCGCCGCTTCATTGATATGCTCAGCAGTGATCTGAGGAGGCTACCTGACCAGTAGTAAAACTTGCAAACAACTGGCCCGGGCCAACCTCTCTAGAATTAGGATTCACAACCACTAGATGACGGTTGCTGCGCGCGCGACGGTTGTGTGGAACCACTCGGCATTAAGAACTTCCCCGCGCAATGCGCCATTGAAGCGCTCGTTGCACCCACTCTCGCAGGGCGACCTAAGATAGATTTGGATCACTTTAACGGGCTAAGACAGGCGTCGTTTTGCTTGTGACCTTCCTGTTAACGTCAGCTGACTCGGCCGTTTTGATCGTCGACACGATCAACGCTGCAGGCGACGAAGGTCCCAAGGCGCGTCCGCACATCATGTTGTGGGGCGCTGCGCTGGCTTTGGTTGTCGGTGGGTTGCTGATTTCTGGCGGCATTGGTGGCATTTAAACCGCAATGGTGATCGGGGCGTTGCAGGCCTACGTCACGGCCGAGCCAAGCGAGAACTCACAGACTGTTCAGCCTGTGTTTTTCAAGTATTCCACACAGCACTTCTTTGGCCTGAAGCCGGTGTTGTCTATGGCGTTCGCGTGCTTCATTTGCCTTTCCTTCTTGGATCGCCCGCAGAACAGCCCGGTGGTCTTCGTTGGATTGCACTGGCAGAGGGCGGATGAACAGCGTGGTGGCCCGCGCCCTGCGTACCTGATCGCTCATCATTGCGACGATGGCTTCAATCCGATGGTTCCTGCCAAGACGTACAAGCTCCTGGTGAAACAACTCGTCCGCCTCAGCCCACGCTTCCAGGTTTTCTGTTTCGATGGCCTGGTCCATCTGCGCAATCGACCGCTCCAGTACTTTGAGATCCTGTTCCGAATAGCCTGCTTCTGCAGCACGCTGGGCTGCGAGGCTTTCCAACTCGGTCAGGATGTCATAAATCTCACGCATGTCTTCGGATGAGACGGGCAGGATCCGAACCCCTTTCCGAGGGCGCATTTCCAGCAGACCACGGCTTTCCAGCATGAGTGCAGCTTCGCGGACCGGGGTTCGTGACATGCCCAATGTCTGGGCAAGCTCTGATTCCAGATGGTCAGTTCCGGCGGCCAGTTCTCCGGAAACTATCATCCGCCGCAGCTCTCTTACGGCGCGCTGCGTGCTGGAAAGGGTTTTGCTGCTTTGGTCCTTCACGGCGTCTCCAGGGTGATCTTTCTTCCTTCCGCGGCTGAGCGGTAGATGGTCTCTTCGATGCGGATCACGTCCAGATAGTCCGGGGCAGTGTTTTCCAGCGGCGTGCCATTTAGAAGGCCCGAAATGACATGACTTTGCAAGGCATGGACGCAATCACCACCAAATCCATCATGCGTGCTTGGTGGTAGAATTTGCTGCCTTTCCTGTTTTCCAAAGCCGCGCCGTTCGACCGACCCATCACCGTAAAGGGTCAAGACCCCCTCGGTCCCCTCGATCAGCGCCTCGCCCATGGTTTGGCGCAGATTTTCTGCGCTGTGGTCCAGGCATCTGTTGCCATCGAACATGGCTTTAACCCCATTGGGATGGTCCAGCAGAATGTAGCCGGCGTCTTCACCTGCAAGCACAGGATTAACCTTGCGCAGATCGGAATAGACCGCGCTTGGTGAGCCGAACAAAAACCGGAAAGTGTCGACAAAATGAACGGCGGTTTCGTGCACCAGAAAGCGCGGCAACTCCTGAAAATAGGGTTGCCGGTCCAGATAGGCCCGCGGTCCCTGCCCGTCACCAGGCCGTAGCCGGAATGTGGCCTGCAATGGGGTGCCGATTTGGCCTTGCGCCATGGCGGTCTTGATGGCGCGGTACCAGGGTTGAAAGCGAAAGTTCTCATGAATGACGATGGTTGCGTTAGCAGCATCAGCCTGAGCGATGACGTCTTCTGCCTCATCGAGAGACCGGCAAAAAGGTTTTTGGCATATAATCCATTTGAGGCCACAGCGCAGCGCTGTACGGATCGCGTCGGCCTGGGCTATCGGCGGCAAGATAATGTCCAGCAAATCCGGTCTCTCGGTCTTCAGCATCCGGGCAAGATTCTGATAGGCAGGCAGGCCGGTGGCCTTGGCTTTTTTGATGTCGCGGTTGCATGAGGCGACGGGAACCGCACGGGGCATGCGCGACCAGCTTTCATAGTGGAATTGGCTGAAATAACCGGCGCCGACGCAGGCAACCTTTATGTCTTGTTTGCTACTCATGTCGACAGCGTGTCCATGACAGCTTTGGCGGCCTCCTGCGTTCCCGCGGTGCCGCCAAGGTCCCGGGTCAGGTTGTGGCCATCCGCAGTTACCGTCTCAACCGCTTCGCGCAGGCGTTCACCATCGCTGGACAGCGCTGGATTGTCGTGGGTCATACCCAGCCACTCCAGCATCATTGCGGCGGATAGAATCATCGCAAAAGGGTTGGCTGTGCCTTGCCCGGCGATGTCCGGAGCGGACCCGTGGCAAGGTTGGAACACAGCGTGATCCAGACCGATATCTGCAGACGGTGCCAGCCCTAATCCGCCCATGAGACCCGCGCCCAGATCAGACAGGATATCGCCAAACATATTCTCGGTCACCAGAACATCGAACTCCCAAGGCTTTTGCACCATCCAAAGAGCGGTCGCATCAACATAAGAGTGGTCCGCGGTAAGGTGGGGGTGGTGCGCCGCCTCGGCGTCAAAGATCGACCGAAAGAAGGCGAAGGCGCGAAAGACATTAGCTTTGTCGACACAGGTGACCCGACCGGGACCACGGCCGGACGCCTTTCGGCTCTGGGCCAGTTGAAACGCAAAGCGGAACAGCTTTTCTGACACGTCGCGGGTGATCAGCAACGTCTCGCGAGCCTCGTTTTCGCAAACCTCGCCGGTGCCTTGCGAATAGAACAGGCCTTCGGTGCTCTCGCGGATCAGAACAAAGTCGATCTCTCTTTTGTCTGGCAAGGCCAAGGGCGTGGCTTGTCCGGGGCTAACTTTCACCGGGCGCACTCCCGCAAACAGACCTAGCCGTTTTCTCAGATCAATTTGGGGCGAAATCTCGGTTCCGTCGGGATAGCGCACATCTGGCAATCCCATTGCCGACAGCAGAATCGCATCGGCGCCGCGTGCAATGTCCAGCGATGTTGTCGGGAAGGAGTCGCCGGTGGCCGCATAATGGGCAGCCCCGGCGGGCGCATCGGTGAAAGTCAGGCTGTAACCGGCATTTCGCTCTGAAAGCGAGCGCAGGATTTCAAGCGTGGGTGCCATGATTTCCGGGCCAATTCCATCTCCGTGGAAAACCGCAACTTCGTAACCTTTGTTCATCTGAACCCGTTTCCTTCATGTTTCGCATTCATAGCGCGATCGCAGCGTTTACCACAGTCCGTTGACAATGCATTCTTTAACGTATACGCAAATAAATGCAATAACAAACGCACAGTTGTTTTGGGAGGACTTGGAAATGAGATTGAGACTTGGGCGGCTTGCGGCCGCAGCCGTGATGGCGACGGGCATTGCAGCGACTGCCAGCGCGCAGGACTATCCCTATCGTGACATCACTACAGCGGTGGTCTGGGGGGCCGGTGGTGGCACCGACACGATAAACCGCATGATCATGGCAGAGATGGAAAAGCATCTGCCGGTCTCGATCAACGTGATCAACCAAACCGGCGGTGTCGCAGGATCGAATGGGATGGTCTATGTGATGAACCAGCCGGATGACGGTTATACTCTGGTCGGCCTGTCAGAATCCAACGTTACAGCGGCAGTGCAAGGTGGTTGGGACAAGAAATTCGACTTCTGGTACCCGTTCATCGTTGGCGGATCACCCGATCTGATCTCGGTGCCCGCAGACAGCCCCTACAATTCGCTTGAGGAACTTGTTGATGCCGCAAAAGCCGCGCCCGGCACCATTCCCGCAGCCGCGTCTGGGGCCGGATCCATTCACCACCTGAACTTGCTGGCGATAGAAAAAGGCTCGGGCGCTGAATTCAAATTCGTACCTTACAAGGGGTCTGCCCCCGGGCAGGAAGCTGCCATCGCGGGCGAGGTCGCGCTGGTCGTGACATCCCTTGCAGAACAAGCGCCCCTGATTGAGGGTGGGCAGCTAAAACCACTGGCAATGTTGACACCTGAAGATGCGCAGATCGGTGGAGCAACCGTACCGTCGGCATTTGGTGTCTATGACGGTCTGGACCAGTATCTGCCGCTGAAACAGGCGATCGGATTTGCTGTACACAGCTCGGCCGGGGATGATGTGAAGGCCGCTTTGGGTGAGGCGTTCGAACAGGCGATTGCCTCGGACACCGTTGCGGAATGGGCGGCTGCAAACAACTATGATGTTGGCGGTCAGCACGGGGCCGAAGCGCAAGAGTTGTTCGCCAATCTTGAGGCCACGTTTGCCTATACCCTGCAGGATCTGGGGGCTGCCACCGTCGATCCCGCCTCTCTGGGTATTCAAAAGCCCTAAGACAGCACTTTTGGAAAGGGCGCGCGCGATCGCGCCCTTTTCTTCAGGAGGCCGGACATGGACAAAATCGACGAAACACAGGTCATGCGGGCGCGCGATTTCTGGGCATCGGTTGTGATGATAGCGGTGTCGCTATTCTTTTTGTGGAAAACCTCAGAAATTCCCCTTTGGGGTGGAAACCGCGCAGGGGTCACCGGCACGGATTGGTACAACTCAGCCGCGATTGTTCCGCTGTTCATTTTTGGCGGATTGCTGGTTTTGTCGCTGGTGCTGCTGGTCATTTCGATCCGATCCGGCGGTGCGCAAAATGCACTCAGCGGAGTCGGGATCGGCTGGGACAGGGCCGAGGTGTTTCGCAGCTCGACAATAGGGCTTATGCTATTGGCTTATGTAGTTGGGCTGGTGCCCAGAGTGGATTTCATCCTGTGCTCGGGCCTGGTGATCACCGCGCTGACCTTTGGATTCTATGGCGGGTACACTCAGCGTGCCTTGATCGCCTGCCTCGCGGTCACATTCGCCGGGTTATTCGCATTTGTCAGCTTTCCAGCTCAGGCAGACTGGAATGCGCATGGCGACGATTGGGTCACTTTGATTTTGTGGATTTTCCTGACTTTGTTGGTTCTCAGCAAGGCCGGGCCCGAACGTGTTTTACGGTATGTTCCGTTTATCGCGATTCTGGCGCCGCTTATCCTTGTGTGTGCTATGGCGTTTGGATTTCGCCAGAACGTTCCCGCTCGGGGTGGTCTGATCTTCAAGCAAATCGAATACCACTATTACGTGACACTTCGTCCGTTATGGAAAGATTGACTGAATGGATTTCATCTTTTCGCAGCTGGCTGGATTTGGGTCCGCTCTTGTGAGTTTGACCGCAGACCCGCTGACCTATCTATATCTGATTGCGTCAGTGTTTCTAGGCATAACTTTCGGGGCGCTGCCAGGATTGACAGCAACGCTGGCCGTCACGATCCTGACTGGGTTTTTCGGCAACAAAATCCCGTTGGACTATTCGCTGATCGCCTTGCTTGGGGCTTATGTTGGGGCAATCTATGGCGGGTCATACCCATCCATTCTACTGAACATCCCTGGTACTGCGGCCAGCGCAGCCACCGCCATGGATGGCTACCCATTGGCCAAGGCAGGGCGCGGCGGCGAAGCACTGGGGCTTACGACAACCGCCAGCTTTATTGGCACAGTGATCGGTACGCTGACACTGCTGATATTTGTCTGGGCGTTGCTATTGGTGTCAAAAAACATCGCTAGTCCGGAAAAAGCGCTGTTGGCGCTGTTCGGTATCCTGTTGTCGGGCACGCTGATGAGCGAGGATCTGGTGATCAAGGGCTGGATCGCCGGGTTGATTGGACTTGCCATGTCCATGGTTGGGCTCGATCCGCTGTTGTCAGAACCCCGCTACACATTTGGTTGGTCTTACCTGCTGAGCGGATTTCAGGTTGTTCCTGTGTTGATGGGCGCCTTTGCGATTCCGCAGATCATCGACGGGTTGCGCCATGTCGAGGCAGGAAAGATTCTGGCCCTGAAGGGGCGTATCCTGCCAAACCTTCGATCCATCCGGCGCTATCTGCCCACGATTGGCCGATCTGGTGTGATCGGAACCGGCGTTGGCGCGCTTCCAGGAGTGGGCGAGGATGTCGCCGGCTGGGTCAGCTATGGCGTAGGAAAAACCGTCTCGGCCGAAGGTGATAAATTCGGCCGTGGATCTTTGGAAGGTCTGCTATGTTCCGAGACGGCAAACAACGCCTGTATCGGCGGCGCGTTGATCCCGCTTTTGGTTCTGGGCATTCCAGGCTCGCCGCCCGCCGCCGCCTTGATGGGGGCGTTCAAGATCAACAACGTTATCCCGGGCCCGACCATTGACCCCGAGATCATTCTGCGGGTGGTTGCAATCCTTGTGATGGCCTCGCTAACGATGTTCCTGATGGGGCTGTTCACAGCGCGGGTCTTCATCAAGATTCTGGCCATACCGCAAACCGTCTTTCTGCCGGTCGTAATGGTTTTGACGACGATTGGATCTTTTAGTGTCGGGGGAGGCATAAATGACCTGTACCTGATGCTGGGTGTCGGGGCCGTGGCCTATTTCATGAACCTGATGAAATACCCCATCGCGCCGCTGGTGATCGGCGTCATTCTGGGGGGGCTGTTTGATGAAACTTTCCGCCGCTCACTGTTCCTGTCGGACGGGGATTTGTCCGTCTTCTTTTCACGCCCCGGAGCTGCCATTCTGCTGGTGCTGAACCTTGGCCTGATCCTCAGCCAGCTGCCTGCCGCCAAGCGCGTTTTTCTACGTTTGAAAGGACGGTCTGCGTGATGTTTGCCGTTACGGTCACGTTCACTTTGAAGCCCGGTTTGCGAGGCACCTTCTTACCCTTGATCGTGGAAAACGCGGCATTGTCCCTGCACGACGAGCCGGGGTGTCATCAATTCGATGTCTGCCTTGGGCAAGACCCGGATACGGTTTTCTTGTATGAGATTTATGATGACAGCGCGGCATTCGATGCGCACCTTGAAAGTACGCATTTCAAATCCTTCGATACGGCCGTGGCGGGGATGATCGCTGCCAAGGTTGTTCATCAATACGCCGAGGTCATCCGATGAACGATTGGGAAATCCACGCGGTCAAATACGCCGATCGCAATGCCCGAACCCGCGCGGACAGCTTCATCATCGACGACAACCACAACGCCCCCCATGCGATGGACTATTACATCTGGGTGCTGAGGCGCGGGGATCAGGTGCTGTTGGTCGACACGGGCTATGACGCGGATGAAGGTACTGCGCGCGGCCGCCCCATTGCACTGGATCCGCGCGAAGCGCTGCGCCCCTTGGGCATCACGCCCGAGGCGGTCAGCCAGGTGATCGTTACACATCTTCACTATGATCATGCCGGGGGGCTGCATCTGTTCCCGAATGCCACGCTGCATATGCAAGCGGCCGAGATGACCTTTGCCACTGGGCCCTGTATGTGTGACGACCACCTGCGCGCGCCATTTACGGCCAATCATGTCTGTGAAGCCGTGCAGCGGCTTTATTCTGGCAAGGTGGTTTTCCACGAAGGGGACGCAGAGATCGCCGACGGTGTGACGGTGCATTGCATTGGCGGCCACTCGCGTGGGCTTCAATGTGTTCGGGTGCGCACCGGTGTTGGATGGATGGTTTTGGCCTCGGATGCTTCACACTATTACGAGAACTTCATGGCGCGCAAAGCCTTTCCCATCGTGGTCGATATGCAGGACATGCTGGACGGTTTCGAAACGCTGGAGCGTCTCGCATCTCATCCCAAACTCATTATCCCCGGTCACGACCCCCTTGTACGAGAGGTGTTTCCGCTTGGTGCGGCCCCACATATCCACCGGCTGGACCCGGGCCCGCTAAAAGAGGTCGAGATATGAAAATTGGTGTCATTGCCGATGATTTTACTGGGGCCTCCGACATCGCCCTGACCTTGGCCGAGGCCGGGATGTGTGTGTGCCAGTTCATCGGCGTCCCCGAAAACGCCGCAGCCAAAGAGCTGGACGCCGGAGTCGTGGCGCTGAAGTCTCGTACTGCACCGACGGATGAGGCCATTCGCGACAGTCTTACAGCGTGTGACTGGCTACTGGCGCAAGGGGTTGAGCAGATCGTGTTCAAGGTCTGCTCAACCTTCGACAGCACACCCAAGGGCAATATCGGTCCGGTACTGGATGCCTTGTCCGATCGGCTTGGTGCCAAGGGCGTGATTGTCTGCCCGGCTTTCCCTGAAAACGGACGCAGTGTCTATCAAGGGCATTTGTTCGTGCAAGACAAGCTGTTGAACGAAAGTGGTATGCAGAACCACCCGTTGACCCCGATGCGAGACGCGGATTTGAAGCGTGTTCTGGCCGCACAATCCAGCAAAACTGTCAATCACATCGACGCTTTGACAGTCATGCGCGGTGCCTCGGCCATTCGCGCCACTCTGCCGACGGATGGGTACGTCATCGCAGATGCGATCCGCGATGAAGATCTGTTTGAGATCGGCGAGGCAGCCAAAGGCGCGCGTTTGCTGTGTGGTGGATCGGGTATCGCTTTGGGATTACCAGCAAACTTCGATATCGCCCCGGCCAAACCCTCCTGGAGCGCGATAAAAGGCCCGGGAGTTGTTCTATCCGGTTCGTGCAGCCAAGCCACGCGGCAACAGGTTGAGGTCTACAAAGAACAGGCGCCACATCGCGAAATCACCGCGTCAGAAGTCGTGAACGGCACCATCAACGCGCAGGAGCTTGCTGCGTGGGCAATGGCGCAGCCCGTTCCCCCCTTGATCTATTCTTCTGCCGAACCGGGCGTGGTGAAGGCAGCCCAAGACACTTTCGGGGCGGATCGCACGGCGCTGGCGATTGAAAAACTCTTTGCAGATCTTTCTTCCGAACTGGTCGCGATGGGCGCGCGCAGAATTGTTGTGGCAGGAGGGGAAACATCGGGCACTGTGGTCAAAGGGCTCGCGGCACAGACACTGGAGGTTGGACCGCGCCTTACCGCCGGGGTGCCTGTGCTGCGCCTGATACAGGCCCGACCGATTGCGCTCGCGTTGAAGTCCGGCAACTTTGGCCATCAGAACTTCTTTGCTGACGCGTTGGACAAAATGGAACAACCCACATGAGCGAAGAAGCCAAACTGCGCGAAGAGATTTGTATTCTGGCGAAATCCATGTTTGACCGAGGGCTTACCTGCGGCACCTCCGGCAATATCTCAGCCAGGCTGTCCGATGGCACATTGCTGATAACACCAACAGGCAGTTCAATAGGGTTTCTGGACCCTGCTCGCATCAGCCATCTGGATGCAAACCTTCAATTGTTGGGCGGTGATCGACCGACCAAAGAAATCCCCTTACACACAGCATTTTATGACACCCGCAACGGGACCGGCGCGGTTGTACACCTACACTCAACCCATTCGGTCGCGCTGTCGATGCTGCCTGAAACCGATCCAGACAACGTGCTGCCACCACTCACGCCGTATTCAGTCATGAGATTAGGCAAGGTTAAGTTACTGCCATTCTTTTTGCCCGGAGATGCTGCGATGGGTGACGCGGTAAGAAGCCTAGCAGGTCAACGCACGGCAGTGTTGTTGGCCAACCACGGACCGGTTGTTGCTGGAAAAGATATCTGGGCCGCGGCGTTCGCAATGGAAGAACTAGAGGAAACGGCAAAACTAACTCTGCTTACGCGGGGATTAAAGCCTGGTGCCCTCACAACAGAGGAAGTGCGCGCCGTAGAAAAACTGAGTCAGCCCTAGTCCACAAACACCGGTCAATAGCCCAGCGAATCCCTGGTTCGATGAGCCGCGCCGCAGCACTAAGGATAGGTATCAGACGTCCGTTATAGGCCGGTCTCAGCTGGCCGCACTTTTAATGCAACCTCAGTGAGCCCACCCTGAGCAAGGCACCTTTAGGCGACTTCCTCCCGCCACCCAAGCCGCTACAAATGATGTTTCCGCCCAGTCGAGCCCAACCTCGCCGAGTGGCAGCGCTCGCACAATATCTCCACCGGAAAATGGGTGCGGGCTGATCCAATCGGGAACAGGTAGCTGTGACTTGTTCCAAGGGGGCAATTCTTCAGTTCTCAGTTTCAAGATCACTCAACGACCCGCCGCCCCGTTGGAAGTCGCGCCAGACCCATACCATTCGATCCACAAACCACATTTTGCCGCCTGAGATCATAACGATGCCAAGGCATGTGAACCCGATGTCGAATTTCCACAGCCCATATGCGAAGGGTACGAGACCCAAACCGCTTCCTACTGCCAGTGCCTTGGCGACTCTCCTGTGATGCGCTGCGACCTTGTTGAGGTGCCGCAGACACACGCGCTCACCCAACACGCCTTGCGCTGACCAGCTTTCGAAGCTTTTGGGTTGCGGAAACACGCGTGGATTCAACCAGATCCAAACAATAACGATAGCTATGGCCACCCACGCCCAGCCGCCTACCCAAGCGCGGCTCCAGATTGCCACAGCCAAAAGCGGAAGTGGCGTCAACACACGGGTCCAGACTGACCATGGATTGGCATGTCGAAGCCAGACCTCATCTTTCATCCCCATGAAACGCTCGGAAAACCGAACTACATCCATGCGCTCAACTCCGAAAACCAACACGCGTGTCGGTGTGTTCATATACGCGAAACTTATCTCGAACTATTCTCGCTACGCCAGTTTCTTAAGAGCGATAACGGCATCTTTGACCTGGGCGGTTTGACCCTCTGGCCCTCGCGCTTCCCGCTCAACGGATCCCACAAAGACTTCGCGCCAGTTTTTATCATCAAGGTCTAGTTCAGTAAGTCTTGCGGGGCCATCCGGCCGCTCAACGCTGGGATCGCCCCATGCCCAAGGTGCGAGGATCTGATGGGTTGCGATCAGCAGGAGCCCGGATAGGCGCACAGCTTTTGCGGCGCGATGGAAAAGCTCCGCTCTTGGGAGCTGCAAGGGCGTTTCCAGGAACATCGCTGAGATCAGATCGAACTGCCCATCCGGGAACGTCTCGGCTAGGTCGTGTTGCTCAAAACGAACTTGATTGGAAACACCGTGTCTCTCAGCGTTTTCAGCCGCGATACGCAAGACCGAAGGCGGCACATCAACGCCAACGACAGTCCATCCGTTTTTCGCAAGCCAGACAGCGTCGTCACCCTTGGCGCATCCAAGATCAAGCGCGTTTCCTGGCTCCCTTTCTGCGGCGAACTTCTCTAGAATGACCGATGGAATGCCGGACGTCTTTGAGCTCGCGTTGTGGTAGATGCCTTCCCAGAATTCAGTTGCGGTTTGTGAGCCTGGATCAAGGTCTCGCATACGATTTCTCCTTGTGGTGAAGTGCGCCGATGACAACGCTCAAGGCGGCGTAGATTGCGACTGGAAGCCAGAGTGCCGCCCTCAGTGCTTCGATGAATTCTGCGGGAGTGGGATCGTCGCCAAGCACGGTGAAGAACACCTGAGACACAAGCGCAATCCCAAGCGCGATCCCGATCTGCTGGAAGGCTTGCAACGCACCGGAACCCGCGCCCGCATCTGTCACTGGCACCTCGTTGAGAACGAGTTGATACATGGCCACGGCCGCGGACCCCATACCTGCGCCGACGAATACAAGTGGTAACCATACGACATGAACAGGTACGTCATCATTCATGAGAAGCTTTAGACCAAGCATTCCAATCAGCAGTGAGACCATGCCCAGCGATGCCCGCAGTGCGACGTGCCTGCCCCCCACCCGGCTGGTCAGGATAGAAGCCAACATGATGCTCAACGGATGCGCCGCCAGTGCGATCCCTGCTTGTGCGGGTGACAGTCCAAGCCCGGATTGCAGAACCATGGCCAATACAACAATCGGGCCAGCGATCCCGGCAAACATGAGTGTCACCAAACCAATGCGGGACAAGAAACGCGCATTCTCAAGCAGACTCAGAGGCAGCAGCTGAGGCCTTCCCTTTTTGGCGAGGCGTTGCTGATGATGCCAGAACTTGGCCATCAAAAGAAAAGAAAGAAGGAAGACCGCTGCTAGCCAGCTTGGCCATCCCAATGCATGACCCTCAATCATCGGGTAAAGAAGTGCAACTGACGCGCCAGCAAATAGGAACGCTCCCGACCAATCGACGGTCTGAGTTTTGGCTGCACGAGCACCCGGCAAGAAGGCCGCCGCCCCCGCAAGAGCAGCGACACCAATGGGAATGTTAATCAGAAAGATCATGCGCCATGCAAGGTCGAAAAGGTTTGCCGAAATCAGGAAGCCTCCCACTAGCGGTCCAGCCATTGCCCCAAGCGCCGTGATCATCCCGAAGAGACCAATCGCCTTCGCCTTCTCGTTTTCGGGGAAGCTTTCGTGAAGAATGGCCAAGACTTGGGGCATCATCATCGAGGCGGCCAGACCCTGGGCCATCCTGGATACAACGAGTGCCTCGATTGTTGGCGCCACACCGCATGCAATCGACGCGAGCGTGAACCCGCCCAAGCCAACAAGAAACAAATGCCGTCTGCCAAGTGCATCACCGAAGCGGCCAAATGGTAGCAGCCCCGCTGCGAATGTGAGCGCATAGATCACCAGCACCCATTGCAACGCACTGTGTGAGGCGGACAGATCATCCTGGATCGACGGAAGGGCCAGGTTCACAATGGTGGTATCCAGCATGTTGATGAACGCGGCCGTGAATAGGAATGCAGCGCCAAGCCAATGCTTCTTACCGGGCAAAGCTTGCGACGGTTGGGTCTGCGCAATTGACATGAAAGTCTCCACATCCGGTACCGAGTCAACGTAACGGTACTTAATAAGTAACATGACTTTCGTTGTCAATATCACGTTACTTGTAATGTCACAATATTTGCTTTAGTGTTTCAATTCATAGAGTTGGAGAGCAAGATGCGGACTGACAACAGGCTATCAAGGATACTGCACGTCCTGATGCACCTTGGAGAAAGTGATGAGCCGATCACGTCTGACATGATCGGCCAAATGCTCGGAACCAATCCGTCTCTCGTTCGGCGCACAATGGGAGGATTGCGCGAAGCGGGAATTGTCGGATCGACCAAAGGGCATCGCGGGGGCTGGCTTCTGGAAAAGCCGCTTACAGAGGTTTCTTTGACGGAGGTCTACGCGGCTCTTGGGGAGCCTAAACTCTTCGCAATGGGAACCTCTGATGACACGCCCACCTGCTTGCTGGAACAAGCTGCAAACGCCGCTACTCAAAACGCGCTTGAAGCGGCACGAATGACTTTTCTAAAATCGCTCTCCAGCCAGAAAGTCTCCGACCTGATTGACGAAAAACGTGAGGAAATCGCTGCCTTTCAAAAGAGGCGAGAGAAAGCTCAATCCGACTAGCAGAACTGGCGCTCAGAGCGCCGCTTTCTCGAATATTCCGACCACCCAATCCAGAAAGACTCGTACACGAGGTGAAAGCTGTCTGTTCTGAGGATAATATGCGGCCAGAGCAATTGGCGGTGGCGGCGCCTTTGGCAAGACTTCGACAAGTTGCCCAGCATCAAGGTCTGTGAGAAATCGGTACTTGGGCGCCTGGGCGATACCAAACCCTTCTCTGGCCAAGTGGTGTACAGTGTCGGCGTCATTGGCTGTCACGATTGTCGGCAATGTGACCTCTTCCAATTTTTCGCCAACTCTAAATTCCAATGGCATCGCCGCTCCGGTACGCGAGGACAGAAATCCTATCATCCGATGGTCATGCAGATCTTGAACGGATTTTGGAGTTCCGAAACTGGCAAGATAACTGGGGCTGGCACAGGTGATTTCTGGGATATCGGCGAGGTGCCGCGTGATCATGCTGCTGTCGTCAGGGGCGCCGGCCCGGACGACGCAGTCGACACCTTCACTTACGAGATCTACCAGTCGCTCTGTTTGTCCAAGTTGCAGTGTGATCTTGGGGTATTTGCTCAAAAACGCAGAGAGGTGCGGTAGTATATATGTTCGCGTTAAGGTGCCGGGCGCATCAATACGCAAAAGGCCCGAAGGCTCGCGCCCACGTAAAGCACCCTCTGCTTCTTCCAGATCAGCCAGGATTGACACGCATCTATGATAGTAGGCCTGTCCATCGGGTGTGGGCGCAATATGGCGCGTTGTGCGTTCCAGCAACCGGCTGCCCAAATCGCGCTCCAGCCTTTGAATGGCTTCGC
Organism: uncultured Ruegeria sp.; assembly: GCF_947504215.1. Taxonomy (GTDB): domain Bacteria; phylum Pseudomonadota; class Alphaproteobacteria; order Rhodobacterales; family Rhodobacteraceae; genus Ruegeria. The sequence continues at coordinate 186,086 of NZ_CANNGO010000003.1, forward strand.
TCGCGGTTGATCGGGGAATGCTCAGATCGGCCGCGGCCTTTGTAAAGCTGCCGCGTTCGAAAACACGAACAAACAAGCGCATCGTTTCAAGTCGGTCAATCATTGTTCGTATTTATCGAATTAATACTCCAACTTCTACAGCATTATCTGGCGAAAACTCCCGTCTATCTTTTGTGGCAACACAAAGGAGATCAACATGACTGAACCTCAGAAAGCCGCAATTGTTACAGGCGCCAGCAAAGGAATTGGCGCTGCTATCGCTCTTCGCCTCGCTCACGACGGGCATGCAGTCCTTGCCAACTACGCGAGCGATGAAGCTGGCGCAAATCAGGTCATCAACACGATCAGAAGTACCGGCGGTCACGCCATCGCAGTCAAGGGCGACATTGCAGAACCGTCCTCTATGGCACGACTGTTCGACGTCGCAGAGGAAGAATTCGGCCGGATCGATACTCTCGTGAACAATGCTGGTGTCATGCATTGCACATCCGTCAGCGAGGCGACCGATGAAGACTTCGAAACCGAATGCGCCGTCAATATTGGCGGTGTCTTTCGTGCTATGCGCGAGGCAGCAAACCGACTGACCGAGGGCGGCGCAGTTATCAGTATGTCTTCCAGCGTCGTCGGCCTCTATCAGCCAACCTACGGAATTTACGCTGCGACCAAAGCCGCGGTGGAAGCAATGACCCACGTTCTGGCCAAGGAGCTCGGCCCGCGAGGGATCACCGTAAATTCTGTCGCACCGGGACCAGTTGGAACTGACCTGTTCATGGTCGGCAAGCCAGACGCGATGATCGAAAGCATCACAAAGGCCAACCCATTTGGGCGCCTTGGAACACCGGAAGACATTGCCGCCGCTGTATCCTTCCTGGCCGGACCCGATGGTCGTTGGATCAGCGGCCAAACCCTTCGCGCCAATGGCGGTGTGATCTGACCCCCCATTGAAAGGAAAACAACAATGCCATTCGCAAACTACAAACTTCCGCAGGGCTCACTGACTACGGCACAGAAGGAGGATCTGGTTCATAAAACGACCGACCTGATGGTTGGCTTCTTTGGAGAAGTCGTCCGCCCGACGACAATGGTTCTTATCGATGAGGTCAAGGATGGTGGATACGGACGCGCAGACGAGGTGTTTGTGATATCAGAAGAGTATCGCGCCAAGGAATAGGCTATTTTGGATCGTGGGCGGTGGCATATACCACCGCCCATTCACGTTGCCGATATAGGCGAGTGTCATTCTGCCGCCAGTGTTTGCGTGTAACGCGCCGGCGGCGTCCCAACAAAGCGGGCAAATGCGGTGCTGAATGCGCTGGAGGACCCATAGCCGATCTTGTCAGAGATTTCTGTGATGCTGTGTTGGCCAGAGCGGAGCATGTGTTTTGCAAGCGTCATGCGCCAGTTCATCAAATACGCCATTGGGGCTATTCCTACGATCCGGTTGAACCGGGAAAAGAATGCAGATCGCGATAGCCCGGCCTCGCTAGCCAGGCGCACAACTGTCCATGAATGATCGGGCGCCGCGTGCATTGCCCGCAATGTTGGAGCAATACGTGGATCTGCCAATCCGCGCAAAAGCCCGGCTGAGGCGCCTGGAGCCGCAGCAGACCGAAACGCTTCAATAAGAAGAACCTGCAACAAGTGCTCCACCACTACGTCCCGTGCCGGACGATCCGAACGCGTCTCATCCCGCAAAAGACCGCTCAGGGCAGCCAACCTTCCTTCGCCGCGAACCACAACGAGGTCCGGCAAGAGCGAAACCAAAAGCTCCGTGTCCGGGCTCTCAAATGTGCAATGACCGACTAGTTGCTGGACCTCTGCTTCCCACTCTGGAGACCCCAACCTGAAGACGCCGTCTTCTCCCTCAACCGGTTGACTTAACATCCCCTTTGGTGGGTCAGGATTTAAACTGGAAAACGTGAATGAGTTGACCACCGGAATTAGGACGAAATCCCCGGCTTCCAGCTCCAGCATCTCCTTCCCCTCAACCTCGAGGCAGGCGCGCCCCTTAAGGAGTGAGCAATAGAATGCCTCGTTCAGACCTTCCCGGCGCACGCGAAACGGCCCGAAGGCGTGCACGAGCTTTGAATAGGACGCACAAGGCTTCAGCAGAGAGATGATTTCTGAGTAAGGGTCGCTCATTTCAGGACTTCTGATAAAACAATATAGACTTCGAATTATATATAGTCCCTTCTCTCCTGTCTATCTTTGGAACATGACAATAAGGAGAACTTAATATGAAAACCGCTATGATCACTGGATGTTCCTCTGGCTTTGGGCTGGAGACAGCGCGACACTTCCTGGACAAGGGATGGTCTGTCATTGCGACAATGCGCAATCCGGACGAAACCTTGCTCCATGCATCGGAGCACCTGCGCGTCTTGCCGCTGGATATCTCTGACCGCAACAGTATCGTCACTGCGGTTGAAGCAGCTGGCCCAATCGATGCTCTGGTTAACAATGCAGGTATAGGCTGGCTCTCGCCCTTCGAAGGCACGACCACAGAGAATTTGCGCAGGATTTTCGAGACCAATACGTTCGGCACATTCGAGATGACTCGTGCCGTGTTGCCGCAAATGCGCTCTGAGGGTGAAGGCGTGATCGTGAACGTGTCTTCCAGCGTCACGCTCAAGCCGCTACCACTAGCATCTGTTTACACCGCCAGCAAAGCCGCCGTGAATGCGTTTACCGAATGCCTTGCCCTTGAGTTGGCGCCCTTGGGAATCCGCACTCACATTGTCTTGCCGGGTCAGGCGCCGACGACGAGTTTCGGCAAGAACGCAATGGCGCTGATGTCGAAGGCGAACGACACGCCCGAGGATTATCATGCCTTCGTCGACGAGGTCATGAGTGCATTCCGAGACCCAGCAGGCCGAGAATTCACTGAAACCCAAGATGTCGTTGAAGCGATCTGGAGGGCTGTAACGGACACCAGCTGCCCACTACACCTTCCGGCAGGCAATGACTCAGTTGCGCTGGCTGCCTGAAACAGAATGGCCGACCATTCATGGTCGGCCAAACAAACCCATCGGTCGGAGCAAACAGACCTCTAGAAACCATGCATGCGTTTCGCCCATTGATAAGCGACAATCAGGCCTTTCATGCGAGGAAGAAGGAGCAAAGCACTTACAGCAGCGATCAGGGACATGCTTGTAGCAAGCACCCATGGTTCAGGCCGCCACGTGACCCAAGCGATATGCAGGGCAAATCCCATGATGTGCCCGACGATCAGGATGGTCAGATATGCGGGTCCATCATCTGCGCGCTGGTGGCTCAGATCCAAGCCACAACTCGCACATTCATCGTTTACCTTCAGGAAGCTGTGCAAAAGCTTACCTTTGCCGCATTTGGGACATTTCAAACGCAATCCATTCAGGATCGCAGGCTTGATGGCGCGCGGCGCGGCATCTTCGGAGGTAAAGAAACTTGCATCTGACATCTGTGAGCTCCTTCTGTTGAGTCGCAGATAGCTCAATTGCAGTCAAATTGCAATCTAAATGCAATCAATCTACAATCAATTTATGAATCACCCTGTAGCCACCTTGAAAAGTTCCCTTTTTGTTGGATAGATGCCTGCGACAATCTCACATCAATGATTGGGTCAAATTGTGAAGCCCTGGAAGCCAACCCTGAGTGACAGCGGGAAGCCGCTCTATGTCGAAATCGCGGAGGCGATCAAACGCGATATCGAGTCCGGGGTTCTTTCCGCAGGAGACCGCCTTCCGCCTCAACGCAGCGTTGCCAAGGATATCGGTCTGGACTTCACCACCATATCGCGGGGCTATTCCGAAGCCGTCAAGCAAGGGTATATTGAAACCTTCGTTGGACGGGGTTCCTTTGTTCGGTTGCGGGAAAAGGCTGCAGAAAAAGCCGATCCTCGGCGTGCGCTTGAAGAAGATCCAAAAATGAACATGCCGCCAGAGCCGGACGACCCGGATCTTGTTGCGCGCATGGAAGAAGGCCTTAAGCATGTCGCAGCAAACCTGGTGCCGTTGCTGCGCTATCAATCCGTCATTGGCAGCGCGCAAGACCGCGAAGTCGCTGCGGGTTGGATGCGTGCCAATGGCATCAACGTATCCGCTGGTCGACTTGCTATCACACCCGGCGCACATGCCAGCCTGCTGTCTATCCTGACTTTGCTTTGCAAGCCCGGCGCGACCCTGCTTTGCGAAAGTGTGACTTATCCCGGGGTTCGCGCAATCGCCTCGCAGCTTGGGTTAGAGCTAATCGGAGTGATCTCTGACGACAGTGGAATTCTGCCTGATGCGTTGGAGGCAGCGATCCGGCAGCATGAGCCTTCTGCCGTTTATCTAAATCCAACGCTGCAAAACCCCACGACACTGACACTTCCCAAGAGCCGGAGGGAGGAGATTGCCGCGGTCCTGTCGAAGCATGCGACACCTTTGGTCGAGGACGATGCGTGTCGCTTTGTCTCGTCGGACGCGCCGCAGCCGATTTCGCATCTCATACCGGATTTGGGATGGTACATCGCCGGTCTTTCGAAATGTCTGGGTGCCGGTTTGAGGCTAGCGCTGACAGTGGTTCCGGCAGGATTGGCCAAAAACCACTTCACACGGGTGCTGCACGCGTCAAATGTCATGGCATCGCCTGTTACGACAGCATTGATGAGCTGCTGGATCGAGGATGGAACAGCCACAGTGATCCAGTCTTTCGTCCGCAAGGAAGCGGCACGTCGGCAGGCTTTGGCAGTAGAAACACTGCGAGATCAGGATTTCCGGGCCAGCGCTGAAGCCTTCAACATATGGTTAACTTTGCCTGAAGGAAGCAGTCAAGCAGACGTAATGGGGCAAATGGCCAACCGCCAAATTGGGATCATGCCGAGCAATGCCTTTACCGTGAATGGCCCGCCGTCCGAAACGGTAAGGGTCTGCCTTGGCGGGCCTATTTCCTTCAGCCAATTGGGCGAAGATCTCGAAGCGCTCAATTACGCAATTACCCAACAGGATTGGGTTTCCTGAGACAGCAACGCCTCTGGCTTTCCAATATTGAACCTATATGCGAATCGTTTATGGTTCATATAAGGATCAACCAAAGGGCGACTATGGGTATCGTAAAGATCGGCGAAGAACTGCACGAAGACATTCGCAAGGCAAGCAGCGTGATGTGCAGATCTATAAATGCGCAGGCGGAGTTTTGGATGAAAGTCGGAATGCTAGCCGAAGCCAATCCCACCTTGTCATTCAACGAGATCATCAAGATGGAACTTGAGGCCGCTGATGTGAACATCCCGACCTCGACGGCCGCCTGACATGGTAAAAACTCCTGACGAGCTAAAGCTGATGCGGATATCTGGCAGATTGCTAGCGTCCGTTTTTGAGATGCTGGATGAGCAAGACTTTCTTGGTATGTCAACCTTGCAGGTGAATGATCTGGTCGAGAGGTTCATCACGACCGATCTCGAGTCTAGGCCAGCGAGCAAGGGTCAATACGGGTTTGAATATGTCTTGAATTCCTCAATCAATGAAGTCGTATGTCACGGGGTGCCTTCAGCTGACGATGTTATTCGAGATGGTGATATCGTGAACTTTGACATTACGCTGGAAAAGAACGGGTTCATTGCCGATTCAAGCAAGACATATCTGGTTGGAAATGCTGCCCGCGCAACCAAGCGGCTTGTGCAGATTGCCCAACAGGCCATGTGGCAGGGTATCAAGGAAGTAAAATCTGGGGCCTATATCGGCGACATTGGGTTCGCCATCGAAAAATACGCGAAAAAGAACCGGTGCTCAGTTGTGCGTGAATACTGCGGGCATGGCATTGGGCGAAAGATGCACGAGGAGCCCCAGGTCACGAACTACGGAAAGCCAGGAACCGGCATGAGGCTACGAGAAGGAATGGTCTTCACGATTGAGCCCATGATCAATAGGGGCACTGGCAAGACGGTGACCAAAGATGATGGCTGGACGGTTGTCACAAAGGACAGAAAGCTATCCGCCCAGTTCGAGCATACAGTCGCCGTGACGAAGTCGGGTGTCGAAGTGCTAACTCTGCGCGGGGACGAGAGCGCAGCCGCGAGAGTCATCGAGTAGATGTGTTAGCATGCAGTCATGAGCGATCAAGACGTCCTTAATCTGATCAAGCAAGCTGATAAGGCCATAAGTGCTGAAGACTTTGAAGCTCTGATGGAGTTTTACGCTGATGATGCCGTCCTCGTCGTCAAGCCTGGCCAAATCGCAAAAGGGAAGCCTCAGATCAGGAAAGCCTTTGAAGCAATCGCGAAACACTTCAAGAACGCGCTGACTGTCTCGCAAGGGGAAGCCCAGGTGATTGAGAGCGCTGACACGACACTGGTTATCATGGAAACGCACCTTCACATTGGTGACGAGATCAAGCCAGTCACTCGTCGTGCAACCTATGTTTTCAGAAGAGATCCGATTTACGGATGGCTTTGCACAGTCGACAATTCCTATGGCACCGACTTGCTCGATGACAGGTAGCGATATGCTGCCGCTGTCAATTCGATACGCTTAGCACCAGCTTCGTAAATCTTCTGATGTCGGCTGACCGGACTGTCCTGTGTTGAACGACGACATGCCAGTAGAGCGGTGCGATAAACATATCCAGCACCATGCTTCGATCAGTATCTTCTGACAGCTCACCACGCTCAATAGCTCTGTCCAACATGACCATTGCCTGGGACCGGCGATCCTTTGTCACACTCTCCAGCAATTCCGCCAGCTCATTTGAACGGGCGTGCTCGGCATGCAGATCAGGCAAGATACGTCGCACAAGCGGATGACGCAGAGTTGCAGCCATTCTCCACATAAGCCTGGCAACGTCCTTCTCAAACGATCCTGTGTCCGGAATAGGGGTGATATTTGTGGCCGTTGATTTCACCGCTTCGGTCACAAGTTCGAATTTGGATTTACTCCGTCGATAGAGCGCCGCCTTCCCGACACCAGCCCGCGCCGCAATGCGCTCCATGCGCAGTGCAGAATACCCTGTTTCCGCCCATTCTTCGAACAAGGCACGTTGGATTGCATCCGTCACCGTGTCTTGCAAAACGGCTGCTCCAGCAGGCTTCCGACGTCGTCGAACTATATTTTTTTCGTCGGAACTATTGCGTTCCATCGTGATTCTCCCTTATGTAGGACGAGACGGTATCGTTCCGCTGTAATTTGAAGCAAACAGGTCGATACTGCAACCCGTTTGCTGCATTTGTTGAGAGGATGTAAAGATGGACTCAAAAATCGCTCTTCTGTGGTTTGCTCCTCTTCTTTGCGGCGCCTTGATACCCATCCATGCCGGAATGAACGCAGAGCTCAGCCGTGCGGCCGGCCACCCCCTTTGGGCAACCCTGTTGTCGTTTGGAATATCCTTCGTTTGCCTGGTTGTCGGGATTGCATGGCTTCGCCCGACACTACCGAATCTATCGTCTTTACATGCGGCGCCTCCCTGGGCGTGGGTAGGAGGTGTGGTCGGCGTCATTTACGTGATGGCGACCATGGTTCTGATCCCACGCTTTGGGGCTGCCGCCTTTATTGCCGCTGTTGTTGCCGGGCAAATGACGATGGCGCTTATCCTGGACCAAAATGGCCTTCTGGGGAACGTCCCTCGACCAGCAGACATCTTCCGCATCACTGGCGCCATGCTGTCGATTGCAGGCGTTCTCATCATGCAATTTGGGAAAGCATCATGACCGAAGGCACCACTTATATCGAAACCCTCCCAATAAGGGATCAACAAGAGGTTAGGAGAGATCATGTCTGACACAAACACGATACCAAGCTTTGGCGCGATGCTGCGCGGTGCCCTCGGCGATGCGATCATCGCAGATGCAGGCAAAAACTTCCTGGATATGTGTGACGAGGACATTGTGTTCGAGTTTCCATTTACACCGGAAGGTTCCGTAAGAGAATTACGCGGTCGCACCGCGATGGAAGCGTATCTGCCGAAAGTTGGGGCGCTAATCAGATTCGAAGCCATGAGCCCCGCGATCACCCACATGGCCAAGGACGGCGAGACCTTTGTTTTAGAATTCTCCTGCAAAGGAAAAGGCGAAGCCGGGCGCTATGACCAAAACTACATCTCAGTCATTCAAGTTAGGAACGGACGCATCATACGATACCGCGACTACTGGAACCCCCTGATTCTGCTGAATGCCGTCGGCGGGATTGAGGTTCTGACATCGAAGCTGGGAGACTTTATCGATGACTAATACCATTCTTGTCACTGGCGGCACCGGGAAAACCGGCAGCCGCGTCGTCGAACAGCTGAAACGAAAGGGGGTCTCTCCGCGCGTCGGCACACGTAACCCAAAGGGGGAGAACGAAGCACGCTTCGACTGGAAAGACCCATCGACATTCGCGGGTTCCTTCGAGGGCGTCGCGGCTGTTTATCTCGTAGCACCCACAGACACCGTGGATTCACTGGGAGCAATGCAGCCCGGCCTTGAGGCAGCACTTGCTTCGGGCGTCACGCGCTTTGTGTTACTGAGTGCTTCGTCTCTCGAAGAGGGAGGCCCCATGATGGGCGCAGTGCACGCATGGCTTCGCGCCAACGCACCAGAATGGGTCGTGCTGCGGCCAACCTGGTTCATGCAGAACTTTTCGGAGCAACAGCATCGTGATCCTATCCGTGATGAATCTGCGATCTACACAGCGACAGATGACGGTCGTATCGGCTTTATCGATGCAAATGACATCGCCGCCAGCGCAACAGCGATACTGACTGCGCCATCGGTCGACAATACGGACTATATCCTCACAGGTCCCGAGGCGGCTTCCTATGATGTGGTTGCCGAGACGCTGAGTAATCAATTGGGACGGCAGGTTATTCACCATCGCATGACCGTGGATGAACTGGCAGAGCGTCATCAAAAACTCGGGCTGCCGCAAGAATATGCAAAGACACTGGCCGCTATGGACAGTGCGATTGCAGGCGGTTCCGAAGATCGGGTCACAGATCATGTACTTCACTTGACTGGACGGGCTCCGACTTCCCTCACGGAATTTGTTCGGCAAAACCTTGGGGCATGGTCGAATGGCTAGAGCGAAGTGAGCAGCCCTTGCCCCGGCATTGAGCCTCTCAATAGCATCCAGCATTGATCATTGCGAAAAATATCGCATTGAAATCAACGGAAAATGAAAGCCATGCTCATTCTGGACATTCGGGCAACCTATTGCGAATGGCAGGGCATATCTTCCGTCGTCGCTGTGCGTTTCACGCCCGTTGAGCGGTGGAGTGGAGAGTCAAACAAACCGCAGATCGGCGTCTGTGGCTTGCGCCACGTGCCGGTCATGTTGATCCAGTACTTAGAGGGTGAATGGCGCAACGGAGTGCCAGGCTTCCTCACCGGATGCTCTGATCTGTCCCTTGCCTTCGATACCGTAGCGCGCCTACAACAAGCTGTAGGTGTGCTTATAATGCTGCATTCCTATCATTGATTTTATTCAGAAAATGCGATTGTCTTCGCCCATAATCTTGCGCAATATTTGCACATAACTCTGCGCGATTTAAGAAACTTACTCAATTGATGGTAGTTGTCGTGCGTTTCCGTCAACTTTGAAGCACTGTTGCTCAATCAAAAGTGCATTCCGGTTGGCAAAATTCAACCCTTATCTGAAGGAAGCAACTCATGCGCGCGCGTGCAGTAAACCACAGAGTTGGAATCTGACGGAAGCAGTTTAAGTTCTTTCGAGAGCCTTGCGATGCAATATGTTGCTCAGCCGTAGGGAACGGAAGCGGTCACCTGCTTCGGATTGAACCTATCGCCGCAATGCAGACGAAGTAGCCATTTAGACTTATTGCTTTCAAGCTAAGTGTCTGTCGAGATTGGTAGCCAGCTTAACACCATTGCCGCGTCTCTAATTGTCAAAGCTAATGCTAAGTTCATCTGAGGTAGCGACACTCTGGCAGGATAGTATATCTCCTCGGGTGACATCGCTGTCTTCTAGAGCCATTCGAGCATGCATGTAGACCTGACCCTTTGTTAGACGCGCTTTGCAGGCGCCGCACACACCGGATTGGCAACTGAAGGGTGGTCTCAAGCCAGCCGACAATATCGCGTTCAGGAGGGTTTGATCGGCAGCAACGGGAACCTCGTATGTCGCCCCGCCCAGTTCAACTTGTGCATTGGCGGCGATCCCCGTCACAGTGGAAGCAGTGACTGTTGCCCCGCCGAAGCTTTCCATATGAATTCTGTTTGCAGGTACATCCAGTGCCATCAACGCGTTGCTCACGTCCGTATTCATAGCTCCGGGTCCGCAAATCCAGTATTGGACATCTTGCGCCAAAGGTGGGGTTTCCGTCACGACGACCTTTGTGGCTCCGGCATCCACGCGCCCTTTTCGCCAGGAGCTGGTCCAACTCCACAGCGAGGGTGCCGACAGGACATGGCGCAATGTGAACCGGGTGGCGTGATCACTTGCCAGTTTGTGCAGTTCTTCGGCAAAGATGATGCTTTCGCCATCAGCGTTTCCATAGATCAGATGCGCCACTGAATGAGGTTCTTCTTTGAGGACAGCGTTGATCATTGCGAAAAGCGGCGTGATGCCACTGCCTGCGCCAAAGAAATAGTGGGTGCGGCGTTTCAGCGGATCTGGCGTCAGGGAAAATTGACCGAATGGCGGCATGACATCAACCGTATCGCCGGACTTTAGGTGGTCTCCGATATGATTGGACACCAGCCCACCGGCCACCCGTTTTACGGTGATGCGCAAAGGTGCACCCGGCGAGTTGGAAATGGTGTAGCTGCGGCGTTGCTCTGTGTTGTTGAGGTGAAAGCGCAGAGTGACATGCTGCCCTGCCTGCCAGCAAAATGTCTCGGCCAGATCAACGGGCAGATCAAAGATCACGCTTGTGGCTTTGCCTTTGATCTCGGGCCGGATTTCAGCAACGTTCAGGGAAAAGAAGTTGGGGGTCATGGCATCCTCAACGATAATCAAACGTGGTGTCGAGAGATCGGATTGCCAGCCGACCAGCTTGGGAGATGATGAAAAACCTATCCGTCTGAACCATCGTTCCCGTTGCGTCACCCCAGATGTAGCCAACACGGGTTGTGGCTGTGACACGCGTGCCGCCCTCGGTGATTTCCGAGGTAATCGTGGGCGCATCGCGCTGTGTTTCCTTGTATCCCTGCATCGCGTCGGCCAATTCCGGGTCTTGGCTCCAATCAGAAAGCATTTCCCAATCGGCCACCGGGTATGAGAACTGCTCATCCGGGTACCCGAGCCCGAATTTGATTGTGACAGAGTGCACGGCCTTCGGGTGCCAGTCCTTCCAGGTCGCGGCGATTGCTGCCTCATCTGATGCACCAAGATAGCGCGCCACAAGGTCCTTGGGTTCGTCTGACGGGCTGGCCAGGACCAGACCAGTTGCCAGAATCGTTCCGATCAGGGTTGCAAAAATACGTTTCATTTTCTTTCCAAATTCAGCGGAGTGGCGGGAGTTTTCCGAACAGGCAATTGAGGGAATGGCCCATTTTGCCCGAAGGCACCTGGCTAAGTCCCGGCCTGTTGTGTCGCAAAGAAATCCAGGATCGCTTGTTGGTGTCTGACAACCGGGCTCTCTCCGTTGGCGGCAGGGCCGACCTCAAAATACGGGCTGGTCAAAGACTTTTGCTGTTGCTCGCAGGCGTAAATATCTTCGGCCGTGAAATCACCTGACGCCATTGGATCATCTTCGCCGGTTGCATCGCCGTCGGGATATTTCGGTCCACCGAAATCCTTCCAGAAGCTCCAACTGCTCCACTCCTGTTTCTGAAACTCCCACCCTGAGGCATTCGCCAACTTGGTGCGGTTTTCCACGCGCGTCAGTTCAGGCCCCAAAGGCGTGAGAATGAAGATGTTCCAACTGTCCTCACCGGCGCCAAGCCCGATTCCGGGAAACAGCATGGGCACCCAGGCCCCAATATGCGGCTCTGGTATCACCCGCGGTGTCGGCAGGTTTTTCTCCAATTCCGTTGCATAATCGGACGCCGGCGGTTCCCAGAAGTGATAATGCGGGCCCTGCCAGCCGTATTCTGCCCGCGCATGGTCATACATGTGCAGCGTATTCGAGTGCAGGTGGCTCAGATGGTAGACGTCGATGTAATTCTCGACGACGATCTTCCAGTTGGCCTTGATTTCATAGCTTCGCCGCGCATCGGGATATTCCACCAGCTCTTCCGGTTTATGTGGCCCCAGCAGCGGATCAATATCGCCGAACCACGCGACCAGGCTGGGTGGGTTTGGGTCGGGATGAACAAACAGCATGCCGCGCCAGATATCGACGCTGGCGGGTTTGAGGCCGAGGCAGGATTTGTCGATTCCATCGGGATATTCCTTTGCCTCATCCGGAACCGAAATCAGGTTGCCCTCCAGATCGTATGTCCAGTCATGGTAGGGGCATGTCAGCGCCTTTTGCGTTTTCCCGACGGCCCGGATCAACTGGGTGCCACGGTGACGGCAGATGTTATGAAACGCGCGCAATCGGTGATCGCGCCCCATAACGATAAAGATGTTGTTCAGCCCGGCCTGAACCGAGATGAAATGACCGGGCTCTGGCACGTCTTCGGCCAACCCGGCATAGCGCCAAGTGCGCGAGAAGATCTGCCTTTGCTCGCGGTCGAACCAGTCTTGCGAAGTATAGGCATCAACGGGAAGGCGGTGGTACATGCGGGTCATGGCAACCTCTTAGACAAGCCAGATGGCATAGGCGGGAAACAGGCTGGCGGCGATCATCATCAGGCCGAACACCGCCCAAAGGATCGCGACGGCCCAGAACAGGATCGGATCGTGTTCCCGCGAGATATCAAAGACAAGGGCGGTCTGGCCCGTCATAATTGACGGCACCAACCACCACAGAAACAGCAAGCCCCAAACCCAATAGAGCCCCAGCAAAGCCGCAACCAAAAGAACGGGCAAGGCCATGTGATTGACAAGGCGTCGGGTGCTCATACGGTCACCTCAAGGCTGGCGGCAAGGATCGTTGCGGCCTGTTTCAGCTCTGCACGCCAGGCTTCGGGCGGATTTAGCGGGGCCAGGGAATCCAGGTTCACATATGTCGCCGAAATCCCCTGCGAAACCGCGCGGATCTGGGCAGTAGGCGCGTTCGGGGAAGCCCGTTTCAACACGACCTCGATTACCTCAAAGAACTGTTCCAAGCTGTCAACAAGGGGCTGTCGCATTGACGGGTGATAGACGACGGATGTGACAAGCGACTGGTAGGCCAGCATTACGCGCGGATCATTGGGGGCAGATTTATCAAACAGCAGATCGATCAGATCAGCTGTTGTGCCCGTTGGCTCCAACGCGTCCCGAAAGGCGGTTGTCGCCTGCGCAAACCTTTCTACAACATGACTAATAAGGGCCCCGGTCATCTGGTCCTTGTTGCCCAAGTAGTGACGCAGGATGGGTCGTTTGACCCCGGCCTCAGTAGCGATGCGCTCTTGGGTTGCCCCCTCCAATCCGAAACGGGACACACAGGTGAGATATGCATCAAGGATCTGTTCTGATCGCTGGTCTTTAAGGCTGGGGCGGGGCATCGTTTCTCTCGTTTATTGTCGCATCTGACAAATAACTATTCTAAGTATATTGTCAATGATGACAATTAATAAATCTGATGTGAATGCCGCACATTTGAGTTGGATCCTGTCGACAAACGATCTGGGGTGCATTCCTGCTCCATTGCGCAGCCGCTGCATCATCTATGAGGTTCCGGTGCCGACGCCGGAGCAACTGCCGGCTATTATCAAAAGCATGGTGGGCGAGTACGCTGTCGAGCGCGGCCTTCGGCGTGAGTTCTTTACGCTTGATATGAGCGATGCGGAAGCTCTGGTCGAGACTTTCAAACAGCATAAATCGGTGCGGGTTTTACACCGGTTTGTACGCGGGCTACTGCACCAGAAATTAAAATGTTGGAAGCGGAATTGAACCGAACAATGCGGCCTCCATGAGAGAGCCTTGGCGATTGGGCTAAGGGCCCAAGACCTACGAACACAGACAACTGAGAGAGGGCCAAGATGCTTAGAATTGTAGTTTATGCAAATCAAACGCCAATCGCGGAAGCCAAGGCAGGCAACATGTCCATGCTGGCCGACGTCAGCGATTATTAAGTGCATGCGGTTGAGCACGCCGCGCCTAAACTCGACATCCCAGCCGCTGATGTAACGGGTTGGGTGAGAGATCATCCACGGCGGACGAGTGTCTGGCACCTAGTCCGCAGAATTGCGGAGATGGCTGTTGGTGATAGTGAAGAAGCTCAGTAGCGCAAGGAGATACACCATCGACTACGGCCAACAGTTCTGATTAAGGCTAGCCGGTGACCGCTTCATTCCGCATCAGATCACGAGAGATCGTGTTATCGATCATCTAATCAGGCGACAAAGACACTATGTGGTATAGTAAACCATGAGCACTTAAACACTGATCAGCCTAGCCATATCACTTGTGATTTGCTGCCTATGCCTTTGGCTGGTTCGCCATGTTGTGAAACATAGCGGTCAAGACAGGATAGTGGGCCCAGAGGCCGTGCAAGAGTTAATGGGAACCATCGACTGGTCGCAGCTCGATAGCGTCATGGATCGGCCCGGCGTCAGGCATCCCGATACCGGCTAATCGTAACGTTGACTCGCAGAGATCCACAACGTACCCAACAACCTAAAACTCGCGTCAAGGCGGGTGGATTTATTGAATTCAATGTCTTTCGCATTGAACTACCGTGAGTTTCCTACCGTCCCCTTTGGAGACGGCTGTGAGTTCAGCCTTGAGTGCCTGATGGAGAGATACTCATCTCGTTTGTTTGACTTTGGCGTCTGAGCCCCATGACTGAGCTAAAGGTCAGCCAAAGTCTTGACGTGAGCATGCTATGTCTATATATAGACACAGCATCTACATCAGGACATATAGTCAGATATGCAGATCGCACGGCCAACTGAGCCTGGAGCCCACGCACCAGTCTTTCACCAGATTAGACTTGAGGATCGTTCTCGCTTGAGCGGTCCTGGGCTGCGGACTTTTCGCAATATTGCGGAGAGGTGGGGTCTGAGTGAGGCTGATCGCATTGCCGCACTCGGTTACCCTGGTCGCTCGACATATCATTCATGGATGAAGAAGGCTGTCGAAGGCGAGAAAATTTCGCTCCCGTTTGACACTCTTATTCGCATCTCAGCAATCCTAGGGATTCACAAGGGTCTCTCAATCTTGTTCCATGAAGACGCACAAGCACTTCAATGGCTGTCATCTTCGCATCTTGGAACCGATTTTGCAGGTCGGTCGCCACTCAGCCTGATCATTGAGAACGGTCAGGACGGCATGATGCTTGTGCGTCGATATATTGATGCCTGGAGAGGTGGTTGCATGGGTCATGGCGCACCTGAAGGGTCATTTGAACCTGTTACCGAGGAAGACGTCGTTTTCGTATGAATTGGAAGTTAGAAAGCTATGCGAAATGCCGGCCGCCGTCGACATGTCGCATTATCCCGTCAAGATTTCCTCCGGTCGCAGCATTTGAGACGGTTTCTAGCCCCGAAGATCTGGAGGCCGTGTTCGAGCTTGAAGGCTGGACAAATGATAGAATGGTTGCAGCTCGAATTGCCCGACTGGATCAAGGCTTGTGGGTCTACGGATCTCCGAACGCGAGCATTGTCATGTCGTCTTTCCTGCATGGATCCCCACAAGGCATGCGCTTTACAGGCCCTGAACTGGGTGCCTGGTATGCATCGACGGAGCTGATGACTGCGGTGCTTGAGGCTGCCAACGGCATTCGAAAAGAGCTCTCCCTTTCCGGATTGCCAGGAAAGCGTGAAACTTATCGCGAATACATCGCAAACATGGATGGGGAGTTCGTAGACATCTTCGATATCCATCCGGAATTCCACGATCCAGATGATAGCACTTATCCAGAACCGCAAAAGTTCGGCTCTTATGTTCGAACGAATGGCATCGGTAACGGAGTGATTGGCATTCGTTACCAAAGCGTCACGCGCCCTGGTCACGACAATTGGGTGTGCTGTGTGCCGCAAGCGATCTTAGATGTAACTCAGGCGCGTTACATTGACATTGATGCGAGACCCACCGGGAAGGTGGTTATTCACAGTCTGACATAGGCCAGCCCCATGATAGGGGTCCATTGCGTGACGGGGCGAAATGTCGCTGTAAGAGTTTTCGACAAAGCCGCCGTTCGCGCGTGGTGCGGCGGATTCAACGAATGAGCCCGGTTCGACTGTTGCTGCGATGTGCATCAATGGCCGCTTCACCGATCACTTTTACAATTCGCTATACGGGCAGACGTCATCTTCAAATGGGACATGCCTGCGCCGAAAACTGCTATCGGGAACGGCTTCCGGCCTGTTGATCCTATCCATTCGGAAGTGTCGGAAATCGTCGCGCTTCGGGTCCCAGCCGACGAGATACCAAAGCGGCGGAAGGATCAGCATTGCCTGCGGTTCCACTTCGCGCGTTGTATTGCGACCTTGTGCGTCGCGATAGTCAAAGCGGATGAGGTTTCGGCCCAGAAACGCATCTTCGAAAGCGAGCAACAATTTAGGGTCCATTTTGCCCATGTCAGTCAGATCCTGTAGCGGCGACAACTGGCCAATATGAAGGCAGTCGAGGAAAGCGCGCAGATCGCGCATCTTATCTCCAGGCAGGGCTTTTTCGATCTTGGCAAGCCCCGCATCGGCCAATTCCGAGAATGGCAGGTTTCCCGCAGCGCGCATCGCCGCAACGCTAATAAGCAGCGCGAACACCTCAGGCACCGATAGCTTGGCCGTTGCCTGTAACGATTGGGGGTCGAGTTGCACTCCGCCTCCGCGCCCGACATCGGAATGGATGACATAACCCTCATCCCGCAACGCTTTAATGTCGCGCAGCACGGTCCTACGCGATGCGCCAACCTCATCAGCAAGGGTATCAATGGTCGACGTGCCATTACGGCGAAGGCTGCGCACAATGGTGTCATGTCTGAGTCGAATGTTCATTTCGGCACCTTATCATAAATAGTGTCAGGATTTGGCACTATTTTGGCCTACACCGATCCCAGCAACGCAAAACAAGGAGAATGCGAGATGGAACGGATAGCAGTGAACCCGTGGGAGTGGTCGATCAAGCTGGGCTACAATCAGGCAGAGGCGATAGACAGCGCGACCCGTCAGGTGATTTGCGCAGGTCAAACCGCTGTTGACGAAAACGGTGCCCCCCAGCATCCCGGCGATATGCGCGCGCAGATCAATATGGCCTTGGACAATCTGGAAGCTGTCCTCACAGAGGCGAGCATGAATCTGAGCAATGTCGTCAAGCTCGGCATCTATACCACCGATGTGGATGAGGCTCTCAAAAATTTCGACCTGATGGGGATGCGCTTTGGTCCGCATCAAGTGGCTCCGCCTATGACCTTGCTGGGCGTAACGCGTCTCGCGATCCCGGGATTGCTGTTCGAAATCGAAGCAACAGCAATGGCATGACTTTTGGTCAACAGCGGCCATTTGGGTTTTGAAACCAAAAGGCCGTTTCGTCCGCACCACGGATTCTGCAAAGTCTAGTTGTGAATGTCCGGTTTGGGACTCCACCGGCCAATCGAACAGAGCGCAGAGAACCGCGTCCAGAGCCCACATCGACCGATGCTGCGCGGTGCATGAATGACCGGTTTACGTAAACATCATCACGCTCATCAGGACCCAATTGGGGCATAGCTTCCGTCTTGGCGGTGAACTTCGCGCCCACTGAGCGGCGGATTGAATACGCAGACAAGTCGCAGATCAGCGACTGCAGATCGTACCACATGCCGATCATGTCGATCCAATGCATAAAGAGTAAATGGTTCAAGGGCATGCCAGATATCATCGTCAGACGCCCTGGTCTGACCCTTATCCTCGATACAATAACACGCCTCCAAATGATGGGTGTATTTCAGCTCAAGCACTGCGCCTTTCTCGATGATCGTATCTGAAAGCGAGAACTCCACATGTCTAAACAAGCTGTAGGTGTGCTCGTAGCGCTGCATTGTCCTCATTGATTTCATTCAGAAAATTCGGTCGCCTTCGCCCGTAATATTGCGCGGTTTGCCTATTAGATTGCGCGATTCAGATTACGTACTCAATTTGTGGTAATTTCTGCGCCACTTTGTCAATTTTGAGGCTTTATTTCTCAATCGAAAGTTCATTCTAGGTGAAAAAATTCAACCCCCATCTGTAGGACGGAGCTCATTTGCGAGGTTGTGGCGGGCCCCCTCAACATATTGCGGCGCGGCTCGCTACTCCTACCGCTCGCCGCGAACCAGACATTCACCAGCGAGTTTTGCAAATCTCGAGAGCGCAACAAACCGGCCACTATCTTCCCAACTCTTAACGTACCCATTGCCCTAGAACGTCACAGAAAAGTCCCGCTAGAATGTCGCTCTATTCAATTTTAAGAAACTAGGCTGGCGAAGAACGCCAGCTCAATGCAATTGGTGCGGGGATCGTGAGGATTAGCCAAGCGGTTTGTATACGACCGCATCAATCTCGACCTTGGCGTCTACCATGATTTGTGAACGGACTGTGGAGCGTGCCGGGCCTCCGTTGGGAAAATAGCTCGCATAGACCCGGTTGAACGACCAAAAGTCGCGGGGATCATCCAGCCAGACACCAACTTTCGCGATGTCATCCAGGGTGCAGTCAGCCAGTGCAAGAGTTGCTATCAGGTTTTCCATCGTTTTCCGGGTTTGCGCCTCAATACCGCCCGCTTCGATTTCGCCGTTTTCTTTCATCGCAACCTGTCCGGAAATGAACACGAAATCTCCGGCTCTGACCGCAGGTGCAAAAGGAAGCGGTTGCCCGCCTGCTCCGGTTCTGTCATCGCCCAAACGCGCGATCTTTTTCTCTGTCATTGAAGTGATTTCCTTCTGTTAGGTTTTTCCGTAAGGAATTGGATCCACGGCGCCATAGCCTGTGGTTGATCGGGCTGCTCCCTGGTTCGCAAGCTCAGCTGATTTCAGGACATCTTTGCTTTTCAGGTAGGCAGACAGAAATATTCCGTTGAAACAATCTCCGGCACCGGTGGCATCAACCGCTTTAACCATCACGCCGGGGATAGTGTGTATGCCTTGCCCTTCAGACACGGATACGCCGTCCGCGCCCAGTGAAAGTGCCACAATATCTGCGCCCAGATTGTGGTAGAAGCTGATGATTTCCCCAGGGCTGTGAAGGCCCGTCAACTGGCGGGCATCATCGAGCCCTGGTAACGCAATATTGCACCTCTTCATTACATCGTGGGTAACCTGTCGTGCCTTGTCCAATGGCCAAAGGGTTGTGCGTAAATTGGGATCGAAGGCAAATGGTGTGCCGGACCTATACGCTGTTTGGAGTGAATGTAGAGTTGTTGACCGTAGCTCAGGACTTACTCCAAGGCTGATGCCGGAAGTATAGAACATTCTTGCGCCGGAAATTGCATCATCCGGAGCCTGATTTGGGAGCATCCGGCTCGCAGCGGAGCCTTTCCTGCGATAGACAAAATGGTGACCGTCATCATTATGAAAAACAAAATACAGCCCAGTATCTTCGCCAGAGGCCGTTTCCACATGTTCGTGGTTTACACCTTCCCTGGACCACAGGCTCCTGAGCTTTTTACCAAATTGATCGCCACCGATGCGGGTGATCAAAGCAACTTTCGTCCCTTGTCTCGCGGCCGCGACGGCGACGTTGGAAACGTCACCACCGAACCCGCCTTTAAACGAACCATCCGGGTAAGCGGTTAACTCGAACAGGGGTTCCCCTAAACATATGAGGTCAGTCATATCGCACCTTGTTGATACCCGTCGCCGTCATCAGTCATTGGCGAAGTTTAAGCTGTTTACTGAATCTTGCCCCGTGCTGCGACGGGCACGGACCCCAGCGCGCTGTCTCCGCGAGTGGTTTCGATCTGATCCACCATATTGGTGACTACACAGGCATGGTTTGGAATGATCTGGATACGATCTCCGACCCTCAGATCGATTTTGGCAGCCTTCAGCACACCGTGTTCTTCTGATAGGCCCTGGACCAAAATGTCCGGTCTACCTAACACGTGTCCGTGGCCTTCCAATCCCAACAAGTCTGAAGTCAGCACTTTTGATCCCGCATCTATTACGGCACGATTGTCGGCAGGGACTGAGATCACCGTAGCAAGAACACTCAACGCACAATCCTCCCAGGTACAGATACCCCGTGCCTGTAATGAACGGTCGTTATAGATGTAGGTACCAATCCGGTATTCTGTCGCAATCGGAACATCTTGGGCCTTCCACATGCCCGGTGAACCACCATGGGATACGACGTGTACTGGCAGCCCGATCTCTTCAATTTCATGTTTGGCCTGGGTGAGCCATTCTTGAACCTTCACCTCCTGTCCTACAGGCGGGTAGGTCATGAGACCAAGAAACGAGACGCCCGGCTGCGCATCGATGTAGCGCGCGAGGTCCCTTGCCTGCTCAGGTGTGGTTACGCCACATCGTTCCGCGCCCGTGTCACATTCAACCAACACTCCGAGCGGGTTAGATGCATCCGCAAAAAACCGTGCTAAGCCGTCAACAATATCGGTGTTGTCCGCGACAACAGACAATCTCACCTTTTCCGAGAGGGCACGCAAACGAGCCAGCTTGGCCTTACCGAAGATGTTAAAGGTGATCAGCACATCATCAATGCCACCTTCAGCAATCATTGCCTCGGCCTCACTAATTTTCTGGCAGGTAATGCCAATGGCACCAGCCTCTAACTGCCGTCGCGCCAGCATGGGCAGTTTGTGTGTTTTGATGTGCGGTCGAACGCTAAGTCCGTGTTTCGCACAATACCCCTGAAAACGGTCGATGTTCGCCTCGGCGATATCCAGATCGACCAGGACAGCCGGTGTGTCGATATCGGGAAAAATCATTCCACAACCTCCTTGTGAGGGTTATTGACGATGGGCCAAATTGGACGTGTCAGGTTTTTGTAGGGTGTTTTGGTGGGATCATTCGGATAGGGGCCTTCGACGGCGGCATAGATAATTTTGGAAGCAACGTCGGAGAACGCGCCGTGGAAGTGGTTTGTGGACTTTACGACCAATATCTTTTTGTCGGTGATGTCGATGCCAAGGTTCGTGAACAGGTCTGGCGAAAATGCCTGACTGCGGTTTGAATTCAGAACAACCTCGATCCCACCCAAACGTATGACAGAGCAGTCCCCCATCGGAACAACGGATGCACCAAAACTCTGAACCGCATTGCGCTGGTTTCGAACTACCGTAACCGTAGCGTCAATTGGCTTCCCCGCCAGAGCTGATGTTTTACCGCCAAAGCGAAGGTCGAACACTGCGCCTTCACCGGCTGCATGGCAAAGGCGAACCGCCATAGGATCCCAAATCGTGCCGAATGCTACGGATGTGAGCTTCTGAGCAATAGCTTCCTCAATAATGAGCGTTGAATCCCCCGCCACGCCTCCACCGGGATTGTCCCAAACGTCCGCTACGACCACTGGCCCATGTATTGCTTTGTTTGCCTCTCTCAGTGCTTTATTGGGCGACAGGTAGTTTGGCTTTGTCTGCCCGCGGAAGGAAAACAGTTCAGCCCCCAGTTTCTGAGCCAAGCAATCCGCCTTGGGCTGGTCATCGTCGGTCAGAACGACAACCTTAGCGCCAAGGTCCGGAGAATCTCCGGCCATGAATCCATGAATGACGGAAGCAGAGAGAACCTCACCATTTGCCTCCATCTGCTTAAGTTGATCGACAAACCCGCGCATAGGTTCCTGACTGGTCGGCAGAATATCCAACATGCGCACGTCAAAAACCGAAGTGACGGGCCGGATTTCGCCCTTGATGGTTCGCAACGTCAGGTCGACACAGGCCTCTCCTGCTTCAACAAAGTCAGTATGTGGAAACTCTTTGAACACAGTGATCACGTCAGCATTGGTTACTCGTCTGTCGCTGAGGTGGCTGTGAGGATCGAAGCTCGCTCCGATAACAGATTCCGGCCCGACAATTGCTCGAATTGCTTCGATCAAATCGCCTTCGCAATCCAGACAATCCTCGGAGATCATCGCCCCATGCAGACCTAGAACAACGCCATCCAGAGGCATTGCAGCTGTCACCTGGTCCAGCACCTCTTGTTTCAAGCGTGCCCATGTCTCGCGATTCAACAATCCGCCTGGCTCTGCCCATGTGGCGGTTCCCTCAATCAACTCCAGCTCATTCGACTGCGCCCTTTTCCTCAATGCAGGAAATACGGCACTGCAAAGCGTTGGGGTTTCGGGGTGCTTGCCGGGAGGTGCATAAAAGCTCTGCTCAAAATCGGAAAAGTCCGTGCGCAGGGGAGAAAAAGTGTTCGTTTCGGTCGCGAGGGACGCACAGAAGACCCGCATGTTCAATCCAATTTGTTGCTGGGGTCGGAGACCAAAAGTTGGCCTCCGACGAGTTGTGCTGCCAGTTGGTTCTAGCAATCAGGGAGGATCAATCGAGGTAGGACGCGTTGTTGGCGTTCTCCACCGCAGCTTTGAAGCTTGTCAGTAACTCTGCCGCCTTTTCATCCAGGTTCTCCTGAACATGTGCTTCAAATGCGGGCTGCGTTGCAGCTGCCATGGAGCTTCTCTGTTCGTCAGTTAGAGCAGTGACCTCAATCTGATCCATCAAACCCGCAAGGCCGCGATCTGACGCCTCAATGATACGCGACAAGCCACGGCTGGCCGTCACGCAGTTTTCGGCGGCTGTGCGGATCGTCGCTTGCTCTGCCTCTGACAGGCTTTCATAGAAGGCACGATTTATCATGAAGGTGTAGGGTGAGAACAAGTGATTGGTCAGCGTCATGTATTGCTGAACCTCTGCAAAATTAGCGAATGAAATGATCGGTACAGGATTCATCTGACCGTCAATTACTCCGGTTTGCAGCCCGGAATACACTTCACCCCAAGACAGTGGATAGGCTTCCGCACCCAACGCCTGAATAATCTTCTGATGTGACGGCAAGGTCATAGTGCGAATGCGAATGCCATCAAAATCCTTCAGGTCCGCGATGGGGCGTTGCGAGTTGGTTACCGCAAAGAAACCACCGGTGTCCGGGAAGCCCAGAACCACAACATCGCCCATCTCTGCCTCGATATCAGCGGCCAGCGCCTCACCGAATTCGCCATCAAAGACCTCGTAAGTTGATGCGTTGCCGTTAAAGGCAAAGGGCAGATTTAGCACGTCGATACGCGGGTAGTAGCTGGCCAACGCACCAGTTGAGGTCAAGGTTGCTTGAATGATCCCGTCCCGCATCTGTTGAACGTGTTCTGCTGCGGAACCCAATTGGTTGGACCCGAAGACCTCAACCGAAACACTGCCATTGGTGCCTGAGTTAACAAGATTTGCAAATACTGCCGTGCAGGCATGAGCTGGGTTTTCAAACGGGTCAGTTTTGTTGTCGTGGCCAAATTTTATCACCCCACCTTCGGCCAATGCGCTGCCAGCAAGCATGGTCGCGGTCAGCGCCGCACCTGTCAGAATTTTTTTCATAATACTTCTCCTGTTGGTTTGGTTTTTGTGGCGAATCTACTGGGCAAAGCCCAACATCCGGGGAAGCCAAAGCGCTGCGTTCTCCCAGAAAGCAAAGACGAAAAGGATCGCAATTTCTGCTATTAGAAACGGGAACAGTTTGATTGAAATCCGTTCCAGCTTTTCGCCGGTCACGGAGGACAGAACAAACAGGCAAGCACCCACAGGCGGCGTCATCAGTGAGATGTTCAGAGCCAGCACAAATATGATGCCGGCGTGGATCGGCTCCAGTCCGACTTGCTCTGTCAGCGGCACTAGGACAGGTGCAAGGATGATCAGAATGGCTGTGATGTCCATCACCATGCCGACAATCAGAAGCAAACCAATGATGATCGCGATTACGGCATACCGGTTGTCAGAAAGCCCCAGAACGGTTTCGGCAATCAGTTGCGGAATGCGTTCAAAGCTCATCCACCAACCAAGGATTCCGGCAAAGGCGATTATTACGAAGATTACTCCGGTGATACGCGCGGTACGCACCAGCATCGCGTAGAAACTTTTGAAGGTCAGGGAACGATAGACGAAAACCCCGATGAACATGGCATAGGCCACGGCAATCGATGCTGCCTCCGTCGGGGTGACGATACCGCCCAGGATGCCACCCAGAATGATCACAGGCATCGCCAGGGCGGTCAGAGAGGAAACGAACGTTTCCCAGATCTCGCGCGGGGTCGCTCCGCGCAACGCTTTGGGTAGGTTTTCCCGTTTGCCGCCAATTGCGATCACCGCCATGCAGACCATGCAGATCACCAGGCCTGGCAGAACTCCGGCCGCGAAAAGGCCTGCAATGGAAACGCCCATTAGAGACCCGTAGACAACCATTAGCCCCGATGGCGGAATGGTCGGGCCGATGATGGACCCCGCGGCCGTGACCGCGCAGGCATAGTCGCGCTTGTAGCCCTCTTTCACCATTGCTGGCACAAGCGTCCGACCAAAGGCCGCCGCGTCCGCTGTCGCCGAGCCTGTTAATCCGGCAAAGAACACTGACGCCAACATGTTAGTATGGGCCAGCCCACCCCGAAACCGTCCGACCAAAACCTGCGCAAGTTTCACCAAACGACTGGTGATCCCGATATCATTCATGATCTCACCGGCCAGAATGAAGAACGGCATGGCTAGGAAGGGAAAGATGTTGAGGCCGTTGAATATCTTACTGGGACCAATCGCAAGAAACTGCGTTCCTCCCATTTCGATCAACCCAACAACGCCAGCAAGGCCAATAGCAAAACCAATAGGCATTCCAAACAGAATGAGTGCAACAAATACGATTGCGACAATCACAGTGTTTCCTCCGCCTTTACAGCAAAGGGCGGTTCGTCAATGTGCGTACCCAAGTCACGAAACAGGACAAGTATCAGCTGCACAGATGACAAGGCCGCTGCGACGGGAATGGCTGCGTAGAACGGAGCAAGGCTTGCCCCAAATATCATTGCCTGCCTTGGCGCTCCGCTTTCCACGAAACTGATACCAAAGAACGCAACATATAAGAATAAAGCCAACGCCAATACATCCATCGCGATAAGAAGAGTTCGCCGCAAGCGAATTGGGAGCATCATGACGAATGCCGTGAGACCGATGTGATCTCTGCGCGCAATACCAGATGAGACCGCGAGCAACGCGGCCCAGATCATCAGATAGCGGGCCAACACTTCTGGCCACGGGAGTTGCCAGTGAAAATAATAACGGTCAATTACGCCAAGCCAGACATCCAGAACCAGAGACAGCATCAAAGCTGCGACAATGCCTTCAACGACTGAATTTATCCTTGAACTTGCGCTGGCGAACCAGTCCGACATTCGTATTCCTCCCCAGGATCCGAATCTGTAACTTGGTTACACAATGCGTGATGCTTGGTGAGATATCAATGAAAAAACGTAACTTAGTTTCGTTACATGCCGCAGAAAGGGGATCTCACGACGAATTTCTTGCCCATTCACGTCAATGTATGTAACTAAGTTTCATGACCAGTCATAAGGAAACTACCGGCTTGCCGAACGAATCTCGCCCCGTATCAGAGAGTAGTGCCCCTCCGCTTAAAGGCAGGATTGGAGCAGTCGATTTGATTCCGGCACTGCACAACTCAGAAACTAAACTGGCAGTTCAGGAGCAGAAGGTCGCCGATTATGTAAAGGACCACCTCAACGAAATCAGCGCCATGACCATCGGGGATCTCGCGCAACGCTGCTCGGTCAGCAAGCCAACCGTGGTTCGGTTCTGCCGCAGCCTCGGCTGCGAAGGATTTCGAGATTTCAAACTCCGCCTGGCCCAGAACGTCGCTGTCAGCGCGCAGTATCTGTATAGAAACGCCGATGACGAAAGCCCTGACGCAGATACCGCGATTGACCAAGTTCTTGGGGCTTTGTTTGCGACTCTGGATGTTATGCGCGGTCAAATCGATACGGCGAAACTCGAAGAAGCGAAGAACGCCTGCCTGGGTCGACGACAAATCCTGTTCTCCGGAATAGGTGGGGGCTCGTCGCTCGTCGCCCGGGAAGCTTCTAACCGCTTTTTTAGACTTGGGATTCCATCATTCTTCGTGAATGACAGCTATGTGCTACAGATGCGTGCTGCCGCGCTCGGAACCGAAGACGTACTCTTCCTTGTTTCGGCGAGCGGTGAAGCCGACGCAATCGTTAGTGCGACCGAAGTCGCCAATGGTTACGGCGCCACTACAATCTGCATCACAAAGCCCAATACAAGGCTGTCCGACATATCCAAAATTGCTCTTGTCACGGAATTGCCCGAGGACAGTGACATCTACAAGCCTACAGCTTCCCGATATGCCCACCTCGCCATTGTTGATGCATTAGCCATGACCGTGGCACAGGAGATGACCGGTGAAACAAAAGAGAACCTCCGACGAATTCGAGCATCGTTGACGGCTTACCACGGCAGAACTGGCCCACAGCCTTTGGGCGACTAATCCACAAACGAATGTTCGAGAAACTTGTAGCTACTCGCCAACTTTTGGATATATGAACCCGTTCACCGGGTAGAAGCTGCCATACCGACCCGGTTGGCTTTCGACCCGAACCAGTGTCCAATCATTGTGTTTGGATACGTCTCTGACGCCCATTTTCAATGATACCTTATTGCGATGCCAGTTAGCATGATTCACGATCACTTCACGGTCGGTGACAATATCGGAGACGACAGCCACATGGCCCAAGGGCATACCACCGGTTGCTCGAAATGACATTACCGCACCGACAACCGGTTCATTGCCCCGGCCAAATGCATTGCGCGCCTTGCCCCACCAGTCCTTGGCGTTGCCGCGAATTTCGATGCCGCTGAGGTTTCGTGCGTAGGGCACGCACCATACTCTTTGCCCCCGGGCCTGCTTTCGCGAGACCTCTTGCAGCGCCATTGATTGACGTTCTGGATCGAGATCCGCGTCGTTTGGATTATTGGCACAGGCAGAGACAAGAGAAATAAGCCCCATCGCAATCACTGCGCGGGCGGTGCCGGTCAGGCGCGGCCAAATGGTATTCGTGTGGTTTTTTAGCAAAAAACTTCATTGCCGATTTGAGTGGTCCCGGAGTTCTACAGCGATTTTGAGGGTTTTGAAAAGAGACCAACCAATTCTCCGGCAGGAACATGCCGGTTGACGGCATATACGGAAATCTCATTCAGCAAAGCCCAAATGGCGGCCTACCGTCCCAATTTGCACTGAGCTAGGCCCCAAAACTACTCAAGAAGCTATTGGGGTTGATTTAGTACGAACTCGTATTATTTAGTACGATATCGGACTAAAGGAGTTTCTAGATGCCAAATAGAAGACGCTTTCTCAAGATCCTAGGCGGCGGCACAATTCTGGCAGCAACAGGTGTCACTGGTTTCCTCACCACGCGAACACCCCATGCGGCACTGGCTCCGTGGATGCCAAAATCATATGACGACCCCCGGAAAACTGCATTGTCTTACGCAGTTCTCTCCCCCAATCCACACAATCTCCAACCATGGCTGATTGAGTTGGTCGGTCAAGATAGGGTTCGCATCCACCGTGACAACAATCGCGAGCTTCCTGAAACCGATCCATTCCATCGTCAGCTCTTTATTGGGCTTGGCGCGTTTGTCGAGACGATGGTCTTGGCAGCAGGTGCTCAAGGATCTCATGCCCAAGTCACGCTCTTACCCGATGGGAATGAAGGACCTATCGCAGAAGCAGTGTTTGTACCTGGAGGGGCATCTGATCCACTCTCAGATCAAATCCTCAAACGACACTCCAACAAAGAACCGTACACTGAAATGCGCCTCTCTGCCGACCAAGTGTCTACGCTTGGCAACTATGCAACTTTGATTACCGATGCAGATTTGGTGGCCCGTACTCAAGACCTTACGAAACGCGCTTTCGAAATCGAAATGCGAACACCGCAGACGCTGAAAGAATCCGTCGACCTGATGCGGATCGGGAAAGCAGAAATCAACGCCAACCCAGACGGGATTGAATTACGCGATCCCATGTTGGAAACACTGCGACTTACCGGTCTATTGGACAATGAGACCCTGATGAATGTTGATCACCCAGGCACTCAGTCACACATGCGAGGCTACTTCGCCATGCTAGACGCGACGCCGCAATACGCAGTCCTCACGACAGCCACAAATACGCGAAGCGACCAACTCGATGCCGGACGTCAATTGATGCGTTTCTACCTAAAGACAACCGAAATGGGACTAGGCGTTCATCCGGTCAGCCAGGCCCTTCAGGAATATCCTGAGATGGCCAACGAATACGCTTTGGCTCATGAGCTTCTTGCGTCACCGGGCCACACGGTGCAAATGTTGCTGCGTTTGGGGTATGGACCCGAGCCAATTGCCACGCCCCGCTGGCCGCTGGAGACACGAATTCTGAATGAAGCCTGAAGATGAGACCAACGAAGTCTACCGGTTCTTCACCGAGGTCGGGATTATCAATCAGTTGATCTCGACCAAGCTGGAAGCGTTCCTGCCCGGAAGAATGACAGCGACACAATTTGGAATATTGGGCCATCTGGTTCGGCGCCCCGAGGGAGAGACGCCACTGCAACTATCGAACGCGTTTCAAGTGCCCAAAACTTCGATGACGCACATGCTCTCCAGTCTTGAAAATCATGCCCTGATTACCCTTGAGCCCAATCCCAATGACAAGCGTTCGAAAATTGCTCGGTCTACGCCGCAAGGCGCGGAGTTTTTGAAAGCTTGTATGGAGCGGATGTCGGAATCCCTGGCTCCAGTTTTGTCCGAACTCGGGTCCGATCCATTTCACAATTCGCTGCCGAATCTGACGCTCATACGCGAAGCTTTGGACAGCGAACGGGGCTAGGCAAAAACCGGTGTTAGCCAGATTACGAAGCCAAATTCTTAGAACATCATGCAATCTCCGCCCGGGGGGAACGCCAAGGATCGGCGCAAGGTTGCGTGAGTTTGAAATTTCCAGCGCTTCAAAGCAAGGTGAAGAACTGGAGCAGTTTCTTGAATCACAGCGAGACCCGAGGGAGGTCCCGTATCGCGCAACAACTATAGAAGAGTCTGTCGCGTCACCATTCTCGGCGCTGAGTGTTCCTTGGCTTTGGTGTTACCAATTGCAGAGTTCGATCTGATTTGCCCTAATTCACAGAAAGTTTGGTGTTGTGCCCCAAAACGCTCAAGCTTCAGCGATCATTGTGCCCCAGCTGGAAAAGCCACTCTCTGTCTCACAGATGATCGTCTCCATCCCGGTTACCGCATCGTTCCCAAAGTGGCACTCCGCAAACGCACCAGTGCCAACAAATGATAGGGTCAAGGCAACAAGGCCCAAAGCTGCAATCCTCTTCATGATACTCACTCCTTTAGATAAGCGTCATGTGGGAGTTGTTTTTTGCCAAAAGTACTTTGCTTTGATTAAGTATTCTTAATTTGAGACTGCCAGACGAGTTGTCTCTTCAGAAAGCAGCACACTCTGAATGTTCGCTTAGAAAAGACAGGTTCAGCATCTAAAATGAAGAAACAGTACATCCGCATTCAGGCATTGGCACACTTCGACCCCACACGATTCCAAACCGGCCTAACTGAAGATTGCAGCCTTTCGCTCGGGCGGCCATCAATAGAAACCAATCTCGCTGACATCTACGCGGGCCTCGTGATCGCGACCGTACGCCACGACCCCAACTGAGGTGACTTCGTCAGCAATGGGAATAGCGCGCAACATGGCACCTGAAGCCTTGAAGCCTGACAGAGGTAAAGAGACTTCGGTCCATTTGTCAGAAGTTGCGAACTCGGCCTGATAGTATTGCCACGGAAGCACAGTGCCACGTGTCCTGAGGTGAACGAAGTATTGCTCGCCATTCCCCCGTACCAACAGCCTGACGCCCGATACACTCGCATCTGGCCGATCAGGCAACTTGCGCCGAAACTGGATGAAACCGCCGTTGTTTTCCGTACTGACGGTTCCGGTCAACCGCGCGAATGCAACATCACCATCCGAACGAAACTGCACCTGCCCTGAAGAAACTCCGCCCATGACAGTGTCGGCAACGTAGTCCCAATGCGTCTCCGGAGAGTTGGAAAAGTCTTCAACAAGATTTTCATCAGCCTGTGCCATTGTAGATCCGATGATATAAAGACTTGAAACAAGCCCAACAAATTTGGCACGCATATTGTTTCTTCTCAGTTCAGTATTGCAATGGAAAGGTTCAGTGCCGCGGCAAATGCGACCCATGCAAAGTAAGGCAAGAAGGCCAGTTCGGAGACCCTATCCGAGTGCCTGACCTGAGCGATGAACATGACGACGACAATCAGCAACCCGACAATGACCACAAACGCAAACCACGGCAGTTGCAGTACGAAAAAGGTTGGGGACCACAAAAAATTCAGAGCCATCTGTGCCCACCACAGCTTCATGGCAGCCGAGCTTCGGTCTGTTTCGAACTGGCGCCAACCCGCCATGGCGATCAACACATAAAGCACCGTCCAAACCGGCCCAAAAATCCAATTTGGAGGGTTGAAAGCCGGTTTAGATAGCTGCGCATACCAACCGCCAGGTGCGGTCAGTGTCCCGATTAGGATGCCGCCTCCCAACATGAGCGCAAGGAATGCTATGCGGATCAACCAATTTGACATTGTGGTGCAGCTTTCAGCAGCCCTTAGTCGTGACGTTGACAAACGCTTCGGAAGAGAAGGTCGTAGTACTGGTCTCGCCCTCATCAGTATAAGACACCGTAGCGCCTTCGATCTCCGACCCTGTTACGGTGATTTCGCGTTGCCCGATGGTGTCATCTACATCGATGGTAAAGGCCAGTTTGTCCCCGGCTGCAAGGGAGGCGATCTCAATCTCAATTGTGTTTTGCCCGTCCACGACTACTGGAATTTGCCGCAGAGCATCCACACCCTCAACGAATTCGAGAGGTTGAAAGACCTCTACGCCCGCACCTTTTTCGGCAACGTCGAAAATCAATCGTCCGGTAGATTGCGACAAATCAATTTTGAGGGTCGAAGCTTCAACTTCGCACGTTCCGACATTTGTCAGAACAAACCGGTCCTTGGGTGCGCCTTCTATGAAGCGAATTTGTACTCCGGCTTGAAGAGAAGTAGCTACGAAAAGTCCAATGGTCGCCGCAAAAATGCTGGTCGGGAGCATATTTATCTCCTTGCTAAAGGGTTCTTGATAGATACGCTTCGGCGGGTTTCTTGGATCAGACTTATGACTTTTGACTATCGTGGTTCAGCCGACAGTTACTTTTGCAGTTCCATGCAACGCATTCAGATCGGACAAGTCAAAACATGCCATTGTCATTCTCGCTGTTTGCTGGAACTTCCTGAAGAACGTCCCAATGTTCGACAACCTTACCATCAGCATCCAGGCGAAAAATATCGATCCCTGCGTACTCGAGATCATCCGGCCATATTTGGTGGCAATGCAGAATAACGTGGCTGTCTTCAGCAAAGGCACGTTTTATGTCCACACGCTTTCCCGGGTATTCAGCAGCCATGCGCTCGAAATACTCGACAAAAGCTTGCTTGCCGTCGCCAACATGCGGGTTGTGCTGCGTATAGGTTTCACCAACAAAGGTCGCTATCGCCTCGGAAGGTCGACACTCGTTGAACATCATTTCGTAGAAAGCGATGACGTTTTTCTTGTTTGTTTCGAGGTCCGGCATGCTGATCTCCGAATCGACGTTTGTACCGCCCAAAAATGTTGGTCCGAGTAATTCTTGGAAGCAACCCGGCAAGGATCTCGACCACTAATCGGCAAGAGCTTGATTTTGCGTTCCAACTATTTCGAGGGCTAGCCACTTACTCGGTTTCGTCGAAGTCTATATGAATATGATTTCCATCAGGATCGGCCACATGGATTTGGACCATTCGAGCCCCTGGGACGTCAGTTTTGCGGTACTGGATTTGACTCGAGATCAGTTTTTCTTCGAATGCGCTCAGCCCCGTGGCTGAGAGCGCAAAATGCTCGAGCTTGAGCTTCACTTCGGAGCCGAAATTTGGCGTGCCTTCGTGACCCACAAGGTGAACCACTGCGTGATCACCCGCATACAACCAAGCTCCGGGAAACGAAAAATCAGGGCGGGCCCCGAGTTTCAAACCCAAGACCTCTTCATACCAAGTAGCCATTTCAGACAACTTAGTTGTTACGATATTCACATGATCTAGCCGCTCAATTCTCATCTAAAAACCCTCAAGCACGAGCTTTCCTTTGGCCTTGCCACTTTCGAGGATAGCATGTGCTTTCATTAAATTTGCAGCATTGATTGAACCAAGCGTTTCGGTTGCCTTAGATCTGATCTTTCCATCGTCTATCAACCCGGCAACCTGATTCAGTATTTCGCTTTGACGGTTCATATCTCCAGTCCCAAAAAGCGACCGAGTGTACATGAACTCCCAATGCAATGAGATCGATTTGGGTTTGAATGGCGCGATGTCAAAGGTCTCAGGATCATCGATCAACCCAAAGCGACCTTGAGCTGTCATCACCTCTCCAGCTTGAGACGCATAAAGCTGGGAATGGTTTGTTGAATAGATGAAATCCACGCTTTCGATACCGAGAGCCTCGAGTTGTGTGCCAAAAGGTTCCGCATGGTTGATGACATGATGTACGCCTAGCTCTCGAACCCAGTCTTGTGTCTCGGGTCGGGACGCCGTCGCTATCACTGTCAACTCAGTGAGAGCCCGTGCCAATTGAATGGTGATTGACCCGACACCGCCTGCGCCACCAATAACCAGCAACGTATTGGTCCCGCCGGAAACGGCATCTTGAACTCGCAGGCGGTCGAACAGCATCTCAAAGGCAGTAAGCGTCGTTAGCGGCATCGCCGCAGCTGCTTTTGCAGGTATGGAATTTGGCGCTGACCCGACAATACGTTCATCCACCAGATGAAACTCGGCATTGGTTCCCGGTCGGTTGATCGCCCCGGCGTACCAACTGTATCTCCCGGACTGAAAGTCTCAACCGTTTCGCCAACTGCTTCGACGATCCCTACTGCGTCCCACCCCAGAATATCAGGTGCTGGACCTACAGGAGCACGTTTTTGACGAATTTTCGTATCGACTGGGTTCACTGACACGGCCTGCACCTTCACCAACAAGTCGTGCCCTTTCGGCGTCGGTTTGTCGGCCTCGAAGTCGATTAAGGCGTCCGCCCGATCAGTCGACCCTGTCTCACGGTATCCCACGGCTTTCATAACGTGCTCCTTTGTCCGGTTCTCTATCAACCGATGACTGTCATCTCATTCAACGTGAATTCTGCAACGGAGCCGTCTGTTGCTTCCAGGTAATCCCGAAGGTGCTGAGCACCCATGTGGGTTTGCCAAAGCTCTCGGCTTTCCCAATTTTCGTAGAACACCAAGTGAGCCGGGTTGTCGTTGTCCTGGTGCAGGTCATAGTTAATGCAACCCTCTTCGGCACGGGTTGTGTCGATGAGCTTGATAAGCTCGGCCTTTACGAGGTCAATCTTGTCGGGGTTGGCTTTGATGTTGGCGACGATTGTCAGCTTGGCCATTGGAATAGGTCCCTTGTTTTCATAAGCGATGCCTCTGATTTACGCCTCGGTCATTTCGGGATAAACAGGGCGAGGTCGAACATATAATCCGGAAAATCCGTATAATGCTTCTAGACAATCTTCGCTTGTTTCTGACCATAACCGAGAAAGGCAGTCTTGTGGCTGCGGCGCGCGAGACAGGGATGTCGAGCACTACAGTGTCCGAGCGGCTCGCGGCTCTGGAGGCACATTACGGAGTGGTTTTGTTCAACCGCACCACCCGTTCCATTAGCCTGACCGAAGAAGGCCGGACACTAGCTGACGGAGCAAAAAGCGTACTCAGTGAAGTTGCGGACTTGGACACACTTGTTCGGCACGGCGCCGAAACTCTGTCTGGTCCAATTCGCATAAGCGCACCCATCGACTTGGGACGAAGCTTTGTCTCCGAAGTCATTGCCGAATTCACAGAAGAGAACCCTGCCGTCTCAATCGAACTGTCCCTCTCAGACGGCTACGTCGACCTTGTAGGCCTGGGTTTTGACCTCGCCGTTCGCTTCGGCAACATCACAGACAGCTCGCTCAGACTGCGAAATCTAGGAAGCTACCAACGGTTCGTATGTGCGTCCCCAGATTACCTGGCCTCATTCGGAACGCCCGAAAAACCAGAAGACTTATTAAACCACAACTGCTTGGTCATGAGGTTTGGAGACATGATCGACAATGTTTGGGAGTTTGGAACAGGACCAAAAGCCCAACGCGTATCGGTAAATGGAAATCGAATAGTCAATGATGGTTCACTCATCCGCGATTGGGCAATTGCAGGCCATGGGGTCGTATTGAAGTCGGAGCTGGATGTGGGCGACGATGTTCGTTCTGGCAGACTTGTTTCTGTCTTGCGCGAGTTCCTCCCACCGCCGAAACCTTTGCAAATGATGTTTCCACCTAGCCGAGCCCAACCACGTCGCATAACGGCCTTGGCTGAGCATTTGCGTCGCAAATTTGGTGTGTGTTGAGGCCACGGGCAAAGACACTAAATCGCTTCTTCAATTGGCTGCGCTATACAAGACTGTCCTGGCTATTGGTGGAGCAATAGAATTGATGAGGGTCATCTAAGCTGTAGGGCAGAAGAAACTTTAGTAACCGCCTTATGGGCCGGGGACTGTTGCACAGTCGAACATCTTTTCAGGGCGAACATTCCAACGGGTTGCACCAACTAATAGCCGCTAAGTTTGCTCGATGAATTTCAAAGTCGCGTGTGCCAGCTCTGTACCAGCATCTTCTTGGATGAAATGCCCGGCTTTTGGCAGTACGGTATGATTTCGACCGGCGGCTCCTGGGATCGACTTTTGGAACACTTTGTCTATTCCCGCCATGACCCTGTCATCTTCTCCAAAAACAGTCAGAAACGGAGTTTTGAGGGTCTTGAGGTTTTCCCATGCGGCTCGGTTAGCTTCTGAAGCTGGATTGTCAGGCGAGTCGGGCACCAACATTGGAAACTCTCGAGCGCCTGCCAGATAACGCGCATCCGGGAACGGCGCGTTGTATGCTGCGACCTCTTCATCGGAAATCTTGGATGTCGTGCCGCCGAATACGATGCGTCCCGAATTAAATTCAGGCACGGATTGCGAGTATTCCCGCCATGAAAGAAATGCCTCGCCCAAGGGCGTGTCACCGGTGGGCAAGGCCGTGTTCGCCACAACTACCCGAGAGAACCGCTCGGGCATACTCGCAACCAGCCGCAACCCAATGAGACCGCCCCAGTCCTGACAAACCAACGTGATGTCTGTTAGGTCAACTTTCCGCAACCACTCGGACATCCAGTCTACATGGCGTTGGTAAGTGTAGTCGGATCGCTTAGTGGGCTTATCCGACCGTCCAAATCCAATCAAATCAGGAGCCAGAACTCGATGGCCCGCATCTTTGAATAACGGCATCATGTGCCGATACAGGAAGCACCAGGCGGGCTCTCCGTGCGTCAACAATACTGGCGGTGCCTGCGTCGGTCCCTCGTCCAAATAGTGCAGTCGGAGAAGACCGCCCTCGGTATCATCCACATCAAGATAGTTCGGGCCAAATTCGAAATCTGGCAACCCGTCAAACCGGTGGTCCGGTGTACGAAGGAACTTCATCGTGAACTCTCCAAAATTGCCGACGGTCTTGGTCCGACAACAGTGATCGATAAAACTAAAACGGTCCAGTTCCAGCTTATACCGACTTCAGGTTTGTATGAGTTGGACGCAATACTTCGCTCCCTCGCGGAAGAGGCTCTTTTTGCAAACGTTTTCAATCTGCGGCTCCAAAAAAGTTTGGTCTCAAAAACCTTATCTTATGAGTACCTCTGAGCTGAAGCAGAGTTCATTTGTGCAGATCGTCGAGAAGCGGTCTAGAAGAAAAGCGCAAGCCCGGTCATTGAAACAACCAAGAAAAGCAGAGTCATAATTCCAACCGAGCGAACAAAATCGACCACCCGGTAGCCTGCCGGGCCCATGATCAACGCGTTCACCTGGTGTGTTGGGATCAAAAATGAGTTGGACGTTGAAATTGCCACGGTGAGAGCAAATACAGCCGGATTACCGCCCGCCGATACGGCAATAGAAACGGCTAGGGGCACTAGCAGAACAGTTGCACCTACGTTGGACATGACCAGCGTGAATGCCGTTGCCAAAACGGCTATACCTGCTTGCAACGACCAGATCGGCCAACCCTTCAGGAGGGCCAGCACATGCGCGGCAATCCAATCCGCAGTGCCGGTGTTCTGGACTGCCTGGCCCAACGGGATCAGTGAAGCGAGTAGAAAAACTGTACTCCAACTAATCGACTCGTAGGCTTCGTCAATCGAGAGCACCCGGCTCAACACCATCCCAATAGCGCCGATCAACAGGCACAACGACAAGCGCAGATCAGAGAACAGAATTAAGCTCAGCGCTATTAGGAAGAAGGCGAGTGCCCAACCGACCTTGTGTGGCCGCAACTCTTCCTGGGGAAAGTCCGAGGTTACTACCACAAAATCCCTGTCTGACTTCAGTCGGGTCAGACGGTCCCACTGCACGTGCACGACACAGGTATCGCCGACTTGCAAAGGGACTTGCCCGATATGCGTGGCAACATGATCTTCGGTTTCCACATGACTCAGTGTTTCTTCGCCACGCTGAATAGCCAACAATGACAACCCGTGTGTCTGACGGAGACGCAAATCAATCGGAGTCTGACCAACGACCGATGAACCGGGCGGAATAACAACCTCTGCAACCCCCGATTGGGTCGCGGCGAAGTCATCTGCAAAGACATCCAGTTGGAGTAGGATCTCCAAGCCGTAAGGCTCAGCAAACTGATGCTCAACAACACGGCGCAGGCCAAGCACTGCAAGCCGCGCTGGCGCTTCGATCTTTGTATCAGCCATCGGCGCGATGACCTTGTGACCGCGATAGGATGTGCCAAGAATGTATAAGTTGTGGGCGACCATGACATCTGCGAGCGTTTGTCCGATCAAGATCGAGCCCTCTGGAACACGTATCTCGAACATATCGGCCCTAAGCCCATAGGTGTTTTCGACATAGGTCTGCATGGACCGGGCTGAGCTTGCGTCCTCGCCACGCTCTCGCTGCGCAGGGAGAACCCAACGACCAAAGAGCACAAAGTAAAGCACCCCTGT
This sequence comes from uncultured Ruegeria sp., assembly GCF_947504215.1. Lineage (GTDB taxonomy): Bacteria > Pseudomonadota > Alphaproteobacteria > Rhodobacterales > Rhodobacteraceae > Ruegeria. The sequence goes on from NZ_CANNGO010000003.1 coordinate 223,137, forward strand.
CAGCACCAGCATCACACCGATAGGCGTGACTGAAAACAACCCAAATGTCTCCATTTGTTGGTCAGCCGGAAGGGTTGAATTTGCCGAAACAATCAGGTCATTCAACAGGATGAGGGCGACGACCCGACCAATGTGATCGTACCACCCAGAATCGCGCAAAACCCCATGGGCATAAGCAACCTACTCATCGGGATTTCCGTACGTGCGGAGATGCGGCTCACAACTGGCAGAAAAAGCGCAGCAGCTCCCACGTTCTGCATGAAAGAGCTGATCACACCAACCGTAGTTGAAATTATCGGGATTATCCGTGCCTCTGTCGTGCCTCCGTTCTTGAGGATCAGGGCCGCAACCTTTGACATGAGTCCAGTCTTATCAAGCCCAGCCCCAATTACCATAACTGCGATGATGGACATCACAGCGTTCGAGGAGAACCCTTCAAAGAGCTTGGATGTATCGGCTAAATTACTTAACCCCGGTAGATAGCTCAGTGCACCAAGCAGAACCATTACAAGAATTGCTGCAACATCGATCCGAATAATCTCGGTAACAAAAAGTAAGACTGTAAAAGACAATAGACTCAGTACGACTATCATTTCGTACGTCAGTGTTGGTAATTCCATATTGTACTCCCAACCTAACGTTACCTGACTACCAGCAAATACGAAGGACCAACTCTGCGCAGCAGATAAGGCCAAAATCCATCAAGCCAACTCAAGCGGCTCGTTTTCTCGGACGTGATATCTGCTGAAACCTGGAATTCGCCTACCCAATGAGATGCTGATGACAAACTCATAAGCCTCTCTCGAACATCGCGATGCGAAATGAACTTTCACTATTGCTAGATTGCCAACATATTAATTTGCCGTGTCGTCATCATTCATTTTCAGTCAATTTTGCTACCGGGATTCTGACATTGTGGCCGTGATTACTGAGGCCAATCGCGGTTGCGAGCGGTGCGGAAACAGCTGCCGGACGCAAATCTTCGATGCCTGGATCGTCAACATGTGCCGCTGGTACATGCACCGCACGGTGGAAAACACCGGCAAGTCGAAGGCCAAGTTCAACATCCGACAGCTGCCGAACGATCCCCTCCGGTGTCAGAGTTGAGGCTATTTGGGTCATCCGAAAGTGACGGCACCGAGATCGGTTGCCTGCCATTGAAGCTGAAGCTTCGGTTTCCCGCTCTTCTTTTTAGGAAGACGCAGTTACGAAAGAACAGCCGTTTTGGGCATTTGCCATCACCGCCATCTTTGGCGTGTTCTGCAAATGATGTGGCGGGAGATGCCATAAACATTCTCGGCTGCATTGGCTATGTTCGGTTCAATCGCCAACGAGCAGATTAATGCCAACGCCTGACAGAATAAAGACGCCAGACACTTTCTAGAACGCTCTTTAGAGCCTGTCGATCAATCGTGCTGCGCTCCTGCGAGAGGCCGAGCTTCCGTCGAGCGCGTTTTCGTCAGAGGCGCGCATGAGCACGAAGCAACTCTTTGCAGTGTGGGAAGCGCTACAAACAAGCTTAGAAGTCCAGGTTCTCGACACTCAATGCGTTTTGCTGAATGAACTCACGACGGGGTTCGACCACGTCGCCCATCAGCTTGGTGAACAAGTCATCCGCTTCAACCATATCGTTCACCCGCACTTGCAACAGCGTCCGCGCGTCAGGATCCAGCGTGGTTTCCCAGAGTTGATCGGGGTTCATCTCGCCCAGGCCTTTGTAGCGTTGTAGGGACAGGCCCTTTTCGCCCTCTTCCAGAATGGCACGCAGCAGGTCCAGCGGGCCGTGTATTGCCTGCAAGCGGTCGCGGCGGATCAAGCTGGCAGGGCTGTTGTAGATCTCTTGCAGGCTTTGGGTGAAGCTGCCGGTTTTGCGGGCCTCGCCCGACCGCAGCATCGGGCCGTCTAGTGTGCGCACTTCTTCGACGCCGCGCAGAATGCGAGCCAAACGGATGCCGTGATCTTGCGTGATGCGACCTTGCCAGCCGCGTTCATACTCCAATGCGATCAGGTCCAGACGCGCAGCGACCTTATCCGCTACACCTTGAAGATCGGCATCTACCGCGCCGGGCACAAAGGCGCCCGCAACGGCCGCCTGTTCCAGAATATGGCGCGGATAGTGGGTCGGGAACGCGTCCAGTACGCGCTTTAGCTGCCGGGCCTCATCCACAACCCTGGTCAGATCCTGACCGATGATTTCCTCACCCGAACCAAGCTTCAGCACGGCGCCTTCGACGCCTTGGTTGATGAGGTAGTCGTCCAGCGCTGCCTGATCTTTGAGATAAACCTCGGATTTACCACGCGAGACCTTATAAAGCGGCGGCTGGGCAATATAGAGATATCCACCTTCAATCAGCTCCGGCATCTGGCGGTAGAAGAAGGTCAACAACAGTGTCCGGATGTGCGCGCCGTCCACATCCGCATCGGTCATGATGACGATCTTGTGGTAGCGCAGCTTTTCGATGTTGAACTCATCGCGGCCAATGCCTGTACCCAGCGCCATCACGAGGTTGCCAATCTCCTGTGACGACAGCATCCGGTCAAACCGTGCGCGTTCAACGTTCAAGATCTTACCGCGCAGGGGCAAAACGGCTTGTGTCAGCCGATCACGGCCCGTCTGTGCAGATCCCCCGGCCGAGTCACCCTCGACCAGGAAGACTTCGGTCTTGGACGGATCTTTTTCCGAACAGTCTTTCAGTTTTCCGGCCAGGTAATTCACATCCATGGCCGTTTTGCGACGTGTCAATTCACGGGCCTTACGTGCGGCCTCGCGCGCCAAGGCGGCTTCGATGATCTTGCCGACAATAATCTTGGCTTCGTTCGGGTTCTCCTCAAACCACTCGGCCAGTTTCTCATTCAGCATGCTTTCCACCGCCGGACGAACTTCGGAGCTGACGAGCTTGTCTTTGGTCTGAGACGAGAATTTCGGATCCGGAACCTTTACCGACAGCACGCAAGTCAGACCTTCGCGGGCATCGTCACCGGTGAAGTTGATTTTCTCTTTTTTCGCGATCCCGCTGGATTGCGCATAGTTGTTGATCGTTCGGGTCAAGGCACCGCGGAAACCGGCAATATGGGTGCCGCCATCGCGCTGTGGGATGTTGTTGGTGAACGGCAGAACCGTCTCATGGTAGCTGTCATTCCACCACATCGCGATTTCGACGCCGATGTCGTCACGCTCGCCCTTGATATAGATTGGCTCTGGCATCGCAGAAGATTTTGACCGGTCCAGGTACTTTACGAATTCTTTGACGCCACCTTCGTAGAACAGCTCCGTCTCCAGCCGCTCAGCGGGGCGCTCATCGATCAGGATAATACGCACGCCTGAGTTCAGGAATGCCAATTCGCGCAGGCGTTTTTCCAGTGTTTCGAAGGAGTATTCGAGGTTCGAGAACGTATCGGTCGACGCCAGGAACCGTACCTCGGTTCCTGTCCGGTCTCCGCAGTCACCGACCACTTTCAAGTGTTCCGTGGTTTCACCGCCTTCAAAGCGTGCCACATGTTCTTTACCTTTGCGCCAGACGCGCAGTTCCAACCAATTGGACAGGGCGTTTACGACGGATACCCCAACTCCATGGAGACCCCCGGATACTTTGTACGAATTGCTGTCAAACTTACCCCCCGCATGCAGTTGGGTCATGATGACTTCGGCAGCAGAAACGCCTTCTTCGGGATGGATATCCACCGGAATTCCGCGGCCGTTGTCACTGACGGATACGCTGGAATCAGCATGAATTTTCACCGTCACATGGTCGGCGTGACCGGCCAGCGCCTCGTCAATTCCGTTGTCGACCACCTCGTACACCATGTGGTGCAGACCCGAGCCGTCATCGGTATCCCCGATATACATGCCGGGGCGCTTACGAACCGCCTCTAAGCCTTTGAGAACTTTGATGGAATCAGCGCCGTATTCCTGAGGTGCCTGTGCGTCTTCGGACATGCCGTTAGTACCTATATTATTTTAGGAACTTATACGTTCTCTGGTAGGGATTGTCACGCGATCCCCCAATATTTTGTGTTGGCATTGAATGTTTATATCCAACATGACCACCCAAGCCTGTTGCGTCAAAGCCGGTCGATATCTGCTGCAATATCCGCAGCTATTGCCCGCGCGTCCACGTCACTGCGCTCCGCCGACAATCGCAGACCCAAAAGGTCGGATTGATACCGCGCCGCCAGCCGATCAGGATCGTGTCCGGGGCTTATCTCACCCGCAGCTTGGGCTCGGCGAAACAGGTTCGCGAAACAGGCTTTCATCTGATCCAGATAAGCCGCCGCCCTTTGCGCCAGATCATGATCCTTGGCCTGCAATTCGGCATAGGTCTTTGCCAGCATGCAGGCTTTGGTGGGCGCCAGGGTATCTTCGATCACGCGCTTCGGCTGCGCCATGAGCGCGGCCTTGGGTCCTAAACTGTCAGCCAGCGCTGTCAGTCGGGCAATCCCATCCTGTGTGTAGCGCTCCAGTGCCAAAGCATAGAGCGCGTCTTTGGAGCCGAAGGCGGCATAGAAACTGCCCGGGTTCAGCTTCAACTCACGCTCCAGATCCTTCAGCGATGTTCCCGCCCAGCCCTGACGCCAGAAGACGTCGCGGGCCTGCACGATCAGGACCTCTCGATCATATTCGGGTTTACGGGGCATCAGTTTCACCAATTCTTGAACGTTCGCTCAAATATATACTTGAACGATCACTCAAGAAAGCCTATTTCTACCCCATCGCGCCAAAAAAAGGAGTTCCGATATGGCTGACTTCCCCTCTCATGACCTCGAAACCGCCCCGGACGGGTCCAAACCACTGCTTGAGAAATCGCAGGCTGCATTCGGGCGTCTGCCAGGGTTGCACAAAGTCATGTCTGAAAGCCCCCAGCACCTGGAAGGCTATCAGGTTCTGCACCACCTGTTCCTGCAAACCGATTTCGACAATGACGAGAAAACCGTCGTCTGGCAGACCATTAACGTTGAAAACGAATGCCACTATTGCGTGCCCGCCCATACCGGTATCGCCAAAATGATGAAGGTCTCGGACGATATCACCAACGCATTGCGTGACGAGACACCTCTGCCCACCGCCAAACTGAATGCGTTGCGCACGTTTACCTTACAGGTGATGCAGCAACGTGGAAACGTCACCGACGCAGAATTGCAGGCGTTCTTTGACGCGGGTTACACGCACCGCGCGGTGCTCGATGTGATCCTGGGCCTCGCGCAGAAAACCATGTCGAACTACGTCAACCATATGGCGCAAACGCCAGTAGACGAAGTCATGCAAGGTTTTCTGTGGGAACGTAAAGTTAGCGAACCTGCCTAGGTCGTAACGACCGAGCCGTCTTCGTCTTCGGTTACAACCAACGATTGGGCTCGATCGCCCAGTTCGGCAAACAGCTCAGGCCCGGTGCCCGTCATCCAGGCCTGAGCGCCCAGCGCGCAAATCTCGTCATACAATGCAGCCCTGCGCGTCGCGTCCAAATGCGCGGCCACCTCATCCAGCAAGACGATCGGCGGTGCGCCGACCATCCCTGCCAAGGCCCGCGCGTTCGACAGGATCAGCGAGACGAGCAACGCCTTTTGCTCGCCTGTCGAGCAATCCTTGGCTGGCACCCCCTTGGCAGCAAAGACAGCATACAGGTCCGATCGGTGCGGCCCGACCAAAGTCCGTCCCGCCGCCAAATCGCGAAACCGGCTTTCTGCCAAGGCGCCCCGCAGATCGTCTTCGGTCGTCGGCATTGTGCCTTCAGTCTGAACAAGCTCCAACTCAGCTGATGGAAAGGCAGTTTCAGCCTGATCCTGCGCAGTCCTTAAATGATCCAATGCAGCCTCGCGTGCCACATGTATGCGAGAGCCCGTTTCGGCCATCTGCCCTTCCAGTGCAGCATACCAATGGCCATCCCGTACCTGGTCCTTCAGCAGCCGATTGCGCTCACGCATAGCCTTTTCATATGTCAGCGACGCTTCGGCATGAGCGGGATCGAAACTCAGGGCAATCCGGTCCAAAAACCGGCGCCGTCCTTCGGCGCCTTCGATCCACAGCCTGTCCATTGACGGGATCAGCCAGACAACGCGCGCCAACTTGCCGAGTTCAATCTGATTGGAGGCTTTGTCATCAATCCGAACCTGCCGCGCCGCGCCAGATTCGGACCAGGTTTCAATTTCCGACCGATGTCCAAGAGAATCCAGTACTCCGGACAGCTTCCAGCCTAGCGCCTCTGGCCTGCGAGTCATTTCGGCAGCGCTGGCCCGGCGCAATCCACGCCCGGGTGAAAACAGAGAGACGGCTTCTAGAATATTGGTCTTGCCTGCGCCATTCGGCCCATGAATAATCACAGGCCGCCCATCCAGTGACAGCCGTGACAGTTTGTGCGACCGAAAATGCGAGACTGTCAGCTCGGTCAGGGCCAAAGCCATGACCCCTCCCTTCATCTTTTCAAAAATACTCGCGCCGGAGGCATCGCGCGTCAGCGCGATCAGACGCGCATCGGCATGACGACATAAACCGCACTCTGATCATTGCCTTCGCGCATCAATGTCGGGTCACCTGCCGAATTGAACATGAAAACCGCGTTTTCCCGATCCACCTGAGATGCGATTTCCAGCAGGTACTTGGCGTTGAAACCAATTTCCAGCCGTTCATCACCGTAGGCCACAGCAAGCTCTTCTTCAGCAGCACCGCTGTCGGGTGCGTTCACTGACAGGACAAGTTTATCCGCATCAAGCTGCAGTTTGACGGCGCGGGACCGTTCTGACGACACAGTCGCAACTCGGTCTACCGCCTGCGCGAATTCGGCTGCGTCAACTTCCAGCTTCCGGTTGTTCCCCTGTGGAATGACACGCGTGTAATCCGGGAAGGTTCCGTCGATCACCTTTGAGGTCAAGGTAATATCAGGCGTTGCAAAGCGAATCTTGGTTTCACTGACCGAGACGGCAATGTCCATCTCGTCATCTTCCAGCAGCTTACGCAGCTCTCCCACCGTCTTGCGCGGCACAATCACACCCGGCATATCCGCCGCACCGTCCGGCAGGTCGGCATCAATGCGCGCCAGTCGATGCCCATCTGTTGCCACGCACCGCAGAACCTTTCCGCCGTCAGATCCATCTGAAATATGCATGTAAACCCCGTTCAGATAGTAGCGGGTTTCTTCGGTTGAGATGGCAAACTTCGATTTGTCGAACAATCGGCGCAACAGCGCAGCGGATGCGGTAAAGTTCGATGCATATTCCGAAGATGCCATCACCGGAAAATCTTCTTTCGGCAAAGTTGCCAGCGAGAAATTCGAGCGCCCAGCCTCGACCGTCAATCGGCCCGCGGCGCTGTCGGCCGTCAGCGTCACCAAGGCGCCATCCGGCAGCTTTCGTACGATCTCGTGCAACGTAGTTGCGGCAACCGTGGTGGCCCCGGCTTTTTCCACCTGCGCCGGGGCTTTGTCGACAACTTCGATGTCCAGATCTGTTGCACGAAACTGCGCTGTATCGCCTTCGGCCTCGATCAGCACATTGGCCAGGATCGGAATTGTGTTGCGGCGTTCCACAACGGACTGAGCCTGCGAAACGGCCTTGAGAAGGGTGCCGCGTTCGATGCTGATCTTCATACCCTCAATTCCTCTGACTTAAGTGCCGAAATAGGCGGGACTGGCAAGTTAGCGGTTCAGCCCTGAGGCACAAGGATTTTTTATGGATTTCTGGGTCGGAATACCCATTGCGTCAAGAGGCACGTGGTGCGCCGGTCACAGTTCAGCATCGACCGTGGACAATTGCGCACAAGAAAACGCCCCGGACATCAAATCCAGGGCGTTCCTGACTGGTTTTGGCGACTTACCTCAGGCTTCGAGCGACCGGCGCAGCATTTCCACATCTTCGGCGATCTGGCCGTCTGTCACTTTCAACTCTTCGATACGTCTGACGCCGTGCATGACCGTGGTGTGATCACGCCCGCCGAACCGGCGGCCAATCTCGGGCAGCGAACGGCTTGTCAATTGTTTGCACAGATACATCGCGACCTGACGCGGGCGGGCGTAAGATCGCAAACGTTTGGGCCCGATGATATCTGACAGGCGGATATTGTAGTAGTCTGACACCTTGCGCTGGATCTCTTCGACTGAGATCTTGCGCTCAGACGCCCGCAGCACGTCGGCCAGGCAATCCTGCGTCAGCTCCATATCGATTTCGCGACCCACGAGCGATGCAAATGCAAACAGACGTGTCAGCGCGCCTTCAAGCACGCGGACATTGGTCGAGATACGATGCGCGAGGAACTCCAGCACGCCGTCGGTTATGGTCAGATCAGGGTAGGTGCTGCGGTATTGCTGCACCTTGTTCTGCAGGATACCCAGGCGCAGTTCATAATCGGTTGGGTGCAAGTCAACAACCAAGCCACATTGCAGACGCGACTTTACACGATCTTCAAGGTCTTTGATCTCGCCCGGCGCACGGTCGGCCGAAATGATGATCTGCTTGTTCTGATCCACCAGTGCATTGAACGTATGGAAGAATTCTTCCTGCGTCGAATCTTTGCCCGCGATGAATTGGACGTCATCAACCATCAGCACGTCAACCGAGCGGAACAGGTGCTTGAAATCCATCATCCGACGCTCGCGCAGCGCCTGCACAAAGCGGTACATGAATTGTTCGGCGGATAGGTACAGCACGTTCAGCTCGGGATGCTTGGTTTTGAGTTCCCACGCAATGGCATGCATCAGATGTGTCTTACCCAGCCCAACACCGCCATAAAGAACCAGTGGGTTGAAGGTGACGGGCCCGCCTTCCGAGACGCGGCGTGCGGCGGCATGGGCCAGTTCGTTGGGCTTGCCAACAACAAAGCTGTCGAAAGTAAAACGGGAATCCAGAGGCGCAGCTTGCAATGAATCCAACGGGGATTGTGGGTTATCCATTTGCGGCACAACAGCTACCTCCGGGGTCGCTTTCGATGAAGATTCGGTCACTTGCGTTGGCCGAACCGGTGAGTTGGCGGCGACGCGAAAGGCAAGGCGCTGCACCGTTTCACCCGAGGTGTTGAGCTCGTATAAAATGAGGTCCGCAAAATTCTGGCTGACATAGTTGCCCATGAAATTGGTCGGCACTGAAAAGACGGCCACACCATCCTGCAACTCCTGAAACTCCAGAGGTTCAATCCAGGTGGTGAAGTTGTTCCGACCAATAGCCTTCAGCAACTTGTTTCGAAGTAGTCCCCATTTCTCTTGTGTCATTCAGCGCCTCACGCATCCCATTCTTATTGGCCTGCCGGCCTTATCAATATGATCCGGTTCCCCGGTTTATGTACCCACACGCACAAAGGTCTACCGTCGCCAAACCAGGGGTTCAGCGGGTCAATCCTTGAAAGCTCGGTTCTTCCGTTTTTTGAACACCCCACAAAACAGGAGTGCCCCGAAAACCGGGTTGCACGTCGCAATCTCATTTTTCGACAGGGCCAAGATCAGCGGTTGTCCCGTGATCCTTAGCAGATCGGCAGCCCGGCCTAGGCCGGTCGACGACTAACGTTCCACAAACTTCCTGATGCCCGTCAGTCCGAAAGTGGAAACAGCCTGTCCCCCCAAGCGAGTGAATCGCTGGAACAGTGGTAGCAAGAGCAGCCCGGTCGCGGCAACGAAACTCTGATATTGACTCGGGTCTTTGGCCGAAAGAATCTCTTGGTTTTGGGAAGGCGCGGTATTCTGGCAACACGAAAAAAGCGCCGCAGCACGCGACGCTTTTCAAAATAGTTCAGCCTTGCTTACGTGACCCTAGGTCACTTTCTGGGCTTAACCCAGAGCTTTGACGCGCGACGACAGACGCGACATTTTGCGGGCTGCGGTGTTCTTGTGGAAGACGCCTTTGGTGACGCCGCGCATCAGCTCGGGCTGCGCTGCACGCAGAGCTGCGGTTGCAGCGTCTTTGTCGCCGGATGCGATCGCTTCTTCAACTTTACGCAGGTAGGTGCGGATGCGCGAACGACGCGCTTTGTTTACTGCGAAACGCTTTTCGTTCTGACGAGCGCGCTTCTTTGCCTGGGGCGAGTTTGCCATGTGTGTATCTGACCTTTGTTCGGTACGGTTATCTGGGTTGCGCGCCACGGGTTTGTCCGCACCGGATCAGGAATCACGAGTGTGAGTCGGGCCAAGCGGGCCGCACGCGCATGCATAGCGGCGCTAGTTATCCAAGTTTGTTGGGTTTGCCAAGCCGATTCTTGCACTCTGCATATCTGCCATGAAAAAGGCGGGCCTGACCCGCCTGTTCCGATCAAACTGTCATGCGACTTACTTATCGCGGAACTGAGCTGCGCGCTTTTCAAGGAATGCGGCCATGCCTTCTTTCTGATCTTCGGTCGCGAACATGGAGTGGAATACGCGACGCTCGAACAGCATGCCTTCACTGAGCGGCAATTCATAGCTGCGGTTAACCGCCTCTTTCGCGGCCATTGCAGACAGCTGGGATTTCTCAGCAATTTTCTGAGCAGCCCCGATTGCTTCTTCCATCAACTTCTTAGCGGGCACAACCCGGCTGACCAAACCCGAACGGTCAGCCTCTTCCGCGTCCATAAAACGGCCGGTCAGGTTCATGTCCATCGACTTGGATTTACCAACAAACCGGGTCAACCGCTGGCTGCCACCCAAACCGGCAATGACGCCCAGATTGATTTCAGGCTGGCCAAACTTGGCCGTATCGGCGGCGATAATGAAATCGCACAACATCGCCAGTTCACATCCTCCGCCCAGCGCGTAACCTGCCACGGCTGCGATGATCGGTTTGCGGATAGCGCAAATACGATCATTGACGTCGCCAAACAGGTTTTGGCCGTAAACGTCGACAAAGCTCATTTCGGACATCTCTTTGATGTCTGCGCCCGCAGCAAAAGCCTTGTCCGACCCGGTGATGACGATGCAGCGCACTTTATCATTTTCGTCAGCCTCTTCCAACGCGGTGCACAATTCACCCATCAACTGGGTGTTCAGTGCATTCAACGCATCGGGTCTGTCGAGCTTGATAAGGGCAACGTGGTCTTCGATTTCGACGATGATCGTCTCAAAAGCCATGAGATGCGAGCTTTCAGTTGTTCCGTTCAGATACGATTCCTTATCACGCAAAAACGCTGGATCAAGCTATCTTTGGCATTGCGCACAATAGAATGATGAGCGACCCGACTGGGTGATTCTCTTGATTGGTCGTCCGCAGCCATCGGTTCGGCAGGCCTCACCTTCACGTCCATATACATCAAAGCTGTGCTGAAAATATCCAAGTTCTCCATCGGCTTGTCTGAAATCTCGCAGGGACGACCCGCCCGCCTCGATCGCGTCCCGCAACACTTTCCGGATGATCGGAACCAAGGCCGCGACGCGTTGCGAAGAAATTTGACCAGCTTTACGACGTGGCGACACACCAGCACGAAAAAGCGCTTCGCAAACATAGATGTTGCCCAGACCCGCAACGATTCCCTGATCCAGAAGCGCGGATTTGACTGGCGTGTTCTTATCGCGAAACCCATCAATCAAATGCTGTTCGTGGAAATCATTGCCCAGCGGCTCGGGCCCAAGCACAGATAGCAGTTTGTGACTTTCCGCAGTCGCGGTCTGTAACAAGTCCATCGCTCCGAACCGGCGCGGATCATTAAAAGTGATGCGCGCGCCATTTTCCATGTGAAACACCACGTGGTCATGTTTTTCGGGCATCGGATGCGTGTGCGCAAACTGCCCGAGCGGATCGCCCGAAACCGTCAAGCGCCCAGACATCCCAAGATGAACCAGCAAGGTTTCCCCGCTGCTGAGATCCGCGAGAATGTATTTTGACCTTCGGCGCAGACGATCGACTCGCTGCCCTGTCAGCCGGTCGGCCATCCGCTCGGGAAACGGCCAGCGCAAATCGGGGCGATTCACATCCGCCTTGTCAATCACCACACCCTCCATTGCAGGGGTCAGGCCGCGTCTTACTGTCTCGACCTCGGGCAATTCGGGCATCTGAGAGCTCCTAATTCAATGGGCCGCATTGTGCCCGGTCCTTATGGCCCTATAACAGAGGCGAAATTCGACAAACGGCAAGGCTTATGTCCGACAATAGCGACAAGACCACTCATTTCGGGTTCGAAACCGTGCGCGAGGCTGAAAAGGCCGGCCGCGTGCAGGGCGTGTTCAACTCGGTCGCCTCGAAGTACGATGTGATGAACGACGTTATGTCGATGGGCATCCACCGCATCTGGAAGGACGCGATGATGGATTGGCTTGCGCCCCGCCCCGGCCAGCGATTGCTGGATGTGGCGGGCGGCACCGGAGATATTTCGTTCCGGTTCCTCAAGCGTGCGGGGCACGGTCACGCCACCGTTCTTGACTTGACTGAGCCGATGTTGACCGAAGGCCGTCAGCGCGCCGAAGCCGACCAGATGTCGGACAGTCTGAACTGGGTGGTGGGCGACGCGATGTCCCTCCCCTTCGAAGACAACACCTTTGACGTCTACACAATCTCGTTTGGTATTCGCAACGTGACCCGTCCTCAGGAAGCGCTGAACGAAGCCTATCGTGTGCTGAAGCCCGGCGGCCGTCTCATGGTGCTGGAGTTCAGCCAATTGCCGAATGACGGTCTGCAAAAGCTCTATGACCTCTATAGCTTCAATGTCATCCCGCGCATGGGCAAGTTAATCGCCAACGATTACGACAGCTATCAGTATCTTGTGGAATCGATCCGCAACTTCCCGGATCAGGACACGTTTCTGGGCATGGTCCACTCCGCCGGGTTCGAAAACGCCAAGTATCGCAACCTCAGCATGGGCATCGCCGCGCTGCATTCCGGCTGGAAGATCTGACGCATGCGCGGACCACACAACATCATTCGCCTGATCCGCACAGGCGCCACGCTAGAGCGCACGGGCGCAATGAATGTCGTTCTTGACGCGTTCGAGGCACCGCGCTCATTGCGCTTCGTGGCCCACGCGCTGGGCAAACCCTTCCAATGGCTTGGCTACAAAGGCGACCTCGCCATGCCACCCGCCACGCGCGCCCTGACGGCGCTGGGTCCTGCGTACATCAAATTCGGTCAGGTGCTCTCAACGCGCCCGGATGTGGTTGGAAACGAGCTGGCCGAACAATTGCGTGTGCTGCAGGATAAGCTGCCCCCTTTCTCCAAAGCCGAGGCGATGGCCGAAGTGGAAAAAGAACTTGGCCAACCCGTGGCCGAGATTTTCAGCGAGTTCAGTGAACCCATCGCCGCCGCGTCAATTGCACAGGTTCACAAGGCAAAGCTCGTCAGCACCCGTGAAGACGTCGCCGTCAAGGTCCTGCGCCCCGGTATCGAGCGGGCGTTCCGCAAAGACGTCGACGCGTTCTATTTCGCCGCCCGGATCGTGCAGCTGTTTGCGCCCAGCGCCCGACGCCTGCGACCCATGGAGGTGATCGAGCATTTCGATGGGGTAGTCCGGGGCGAACTTGACCTGCGCCTGGAAAGCTCTGCCGCGTCAGAATACGCCGCCAACACAAAAAACGATTCCGGATTCTGGCTGCCGCCGGTTGTCTGGTCCCTATCCGCCCGTCGCGTGATGACGCTCAGTTGGGCGGATGGTGTGCCGCTGGGTGAAAACGATGCGCTGGACGCCGCAGGTCACAATCGTAACGATCTGGCAGAGCGGGTCTTGCGCCTGTTTCTTCTGCACGCGCTACGCGACGGGTTTTTCCATGCTGATATGCATCAGGGCAACCTGAAAGTCGCCGCCAACGGGGACATCATTGCCTATGACTACGGCATCATGGGCCATATCGACGAATACACTCGCCGCGTCTATGCCGAAATTCTCTTCGGCTTCATCCGCCGCGATTACAAACGCGTGGCCGAAGTGCATTTCGAAGCGGGCTACGTGCCTGCGAATCAAGATGTGGACGAATTCGCCCGCGCCCTGCGCGCGGTGGGCGAGCCGATCTTTGGCATGGATGCAACGCATATCTCGATGGGCCGCCTGCTGAGCTATCTGTTCGAAGTGACCGAACGGTTCGGCATGGAAACCCGAACCGAGCTGATCCTGCTACAACGCACAATGGTTGTGGTCGAGGGTGTGGCCCGTTCTCTGGACCCACATATGAACATCTGGGAGGTGGCGCGCCCAGTGGTCGAAGATTACATCAAGCAATCCATCGGACCACGTGCAGCCCTCAGGGATCTTGGCAAAACCGCGATGGTTCTGGCTCGTTTTGGCCCACGGTTGCCTGCCTTGGTGGAAAGCGCCCTGATCGCCCAGACCCAAAAAGACGAACCGCAAAATTCGCGCCTTCGTTCAAAAATCCTGCCTGCAATTCTTGGTGCCGTAACCGGTGCCGCGGTTGTTTTGGTAATCCTGGCACTCGGATGACTCCGGCCCAGCGACTTCATCTGGTCAAAAATATCCTCGGAGGGAATCGCGCCTCGGCGCGATGGGGGGCAGACAGCCCCCCACGCCCGATCGCCGATCAGAGCCGTTCAATGGCAATGGCGATCCCCTGACCACCACCAATGCACATTGTGATCAACCCTTTGCATCCACCGGTGCGCTCCAGCTCATATAGGGTCTTCAGCGTAATGATCGCTCCGGTGGCCCCGACAGGGTGCCCCAGTGCGATAGCCCCTCCATTGGGGTTAACCTTGGCAGCGTCCAGCCCCAGTTCCTGATTGACAGCGAGAGCCTGCGCCGCAAAGGCCTCGTTGCTTTCAACGACGTCGAAATCGCCCGCGGACAAACCGGTCTTCTTCAGCAGGTTCTGCACCGCCGGGACCGGGCCAATCCCCATCACCTCGGGGCGGACACCCGCATGGGCATACCCCAGAATGCGTGCCTTGGGTTTCAAACCCGCCTTCTCGGCCGCGTCTGCGGTGGCCAGGACCATCGCCGCGGCACCGTCATTAATGCCGGATGCATTTCCGGCTGTAACCCGACCGTCTTTTTTGAACACTGCCCGTAACCCTGCCAGCGCCTCAGCCGTGGTCGCTTTGGGGTGTTCGTCGACATTGAAATCAACCATGTCCCGCTTGACCTTGACCTGCACAGGCGTGATTTGGTTTTCGAAGTACCCCGCCTCAATCGCAGCGGCGGCACGGGCCTGGCTCGTCAATGCGAACTCATCCATCTGCTCACGGCTGATCTGATGCTCATCCGCGACGTTCTCTGCCGTAACGCCCATGTGACCGGTGCCAAATGGACAGTTTAGTGCGCCCAGCATCATATCCATCGAGGTTACATCGCCCATCTTCGCACCCCACCGGGCCTGAGGCACAATGTAGGGGCTGCGCGACATGCTCTCGGCACCACCAGCCACTGCAAATTCGGCATCACCCAGCATCAGAGATTGGACGGCTGAGACAATCGCCTGCGCACCCGATCCACACAGACGGTTGACATTCATCGCTGGCGTTCCATTGGGAATACCCGCCTGCATCGCCGCCACCCGCGAAAGATACATGTCGCGGGGTTCGGTGTTGATCACATGGCCAAAGACCACATGCCCGATCTGTGCGCCTTCTACCCCCGAACGCTCAAGCGCTGCTTCGGTTGCGACGGTTGCCAGATCAATGGGGGCGGTTGATGCCAAGGCGCCGCCAAATGTTCCGATTGCGGTGCGGGCACCGTCCAGCAATACGATATCGGTCATATTTTTCTCCTCCAGGGTTTGGCGGCAGTATGCACTCGCAGCATAGGGCTGTCCCATAGGACGTCCCGTCACGGCCAAGATTGACATTGCATCAGCCTGCGCGCATGAATTTCCGTCATGACGGAAGACACAGACGATATCCTGACGCGCCTGCCCGCCCGCCTGAAAGAGGCGCGTCGTGCCAAAGGGCTTTCGCTCGAAGCCGTGGCGAACCTAAGCGGTGTGTCTCGGTCCATGGTCAGCCAGATCGAACGAGGTGAAAGCAGCCCGACAATCTCGACCCTGTGGAACCTGACCCGCGCATTGCAGGTGGATTTTGCAGGGCTTCTGGAAGAGGGCAGCATCGCAGACCAGATTGAGGTTCTCAGAAGGACTGAAGTGCCCAGCATCGACAATATGGGCCAGAACTGCCGCATCCGCATCTTATCGCCGCCCGAAGAGGCTGGCGGTCATGAGGTTTACGACATCCAGTTTGACCAAGATGGGGGGCTGAACAGCCAGCCACATGCGCGGGGTGCGCAGGAGCAATTGACCGTTCTGGAAGGCGCTGTTCGCGTGACATCAGGCTCCGCCGTGTCCGAATTACAGCAGGGTGATACTGCGCGGTACGCAGCAGACGTTGTGCACGCCATTTCCGCGAAGGGACCGGCCCGCGTCTTTCTGATCGTCAAAAACGCCTGACCTCGGCGGCATTCCGCCTTCACGGAAATTTTTCCGTAATCTTGCACTTCTCCTATTTGGGAAATTTATCCGCTATGTTAGATATGCGACTCAAAGCAAGGAGATCGCCATGGCAGATGCATTCCTGTCCCACATCACGGACACCCTGACGCAGATCAAATCTGAGGGGCTGTATAAGCGCGAGCGAATGATCACCTCGCCCCAGGGTGGTGAGATTACTGTGGGCGGCAAGCAGGTGATCAACCTGTGCGCCAACAACTATCTGGGCCTTGCGGATCACCCTGCCCTGATTGACGCCGCCAAAGACGCGATGGAGCCGAAGGGCTTCGGCATGGCCTCGGTTCGGTTCATCTGTGGCACGCAAGACATCCACCGCGAGTTGGAGCAGCGCCTGGCGAAGTTTCTGAATAAGGACGATTCGATCCTATTTGCCGCCTGTTTCGACGCCAATGGCGGGTTGTTCGAGCCTTTACTAGGGCCAGAAGACGCCATCATTTCGGACAGCCTGAACCACGCCTCGATCATCGACGGAGTGCGCCTGTGCAAGGCCAAACGCTATCGTTATCTGAACAACGACATGAATGACCTCGAAGCCTGGCTGAAACAGGCGCGCGAGGAAGGCGCGCGGCATATCATGATCGCGACCGACGGCGTGTTCTCTATGGATGGCTATCTGGCCAATCTGCCCGCAATCCGGGAACTGGCCGACAAATACGACGCGATTGTCATGGTGGACGACTGCCACGCCACCGGCTTTATGGGGCCACACGGTGCGGGCACACCGGATCACTTCGGTGTTGATGTAGACATCCTGACGGGAACACTGGGCAAAGCACTTGGGGGGGCAATCGGCGGTTACATCGCCGGGCCGCAGCCAGTGATCGACCTGCTGCGGCAGCGGGCGCGGCCCTATCTGTTTTCCAATTCGCTGCCGCCATCAATTGTCGCCGCCGGACTGGAAGCCATCCGTTTGGTCGAAGAGGGCGACATGCTGCGCGCCCAGTTGTTTGGTAACGCCAAATACTGGCGCGCGGGGCTGGAAAAGCTGGGCTTTGACCTACTGCCCGGCGAACACCCAATCATCCCGGTGATGCTGGGCGAGGCGCAACTGGCACAGGACATGGCATCAAGGCTGTTTGACGAAGGCGTCTATGTCTCGGGTTTTTTCTTCCCCGTGGTCCCTCGCGGGCAGGCGCGGATCAGAACGCAGATGAATGCAGCCCTTACCAAAGACGAACTAGACAGGGCACTGGCCGCATTTGGTAAGGTCGGTAAAGAGTTGGGGGTGATCTGATGCGCCCTAACACGATGAAAGCGCTGGAAAAATCAAAACCCAACGAAGGTCTGTGGGTGGTTCAGGCCCCGGTTCCTGAAATTGGGCCGGATGAGGTTCTGATCCGGATCAACAAAACGGGGATATGCGGCACCGACATTCACATCTGGAACTGGGATGATTGGGCCGCCGCCACCGTGCCGGTTCCTATGATCACCGGCCATGAGTTCGCTGGTGAAATCGTCGAGCTTGGGCGCAATGTGACGGGCCTGGAGATCGGCCAAAGATGCTCGGGCGAGGGGCATCTGATCGGAACCGACAGTCGCCAAAGCCGGGCGGGTAAATTCCATCTCGATCCCGGTACACAGGGGATCGGAGTGAACGAACAGGGCGCATTTGCCGAATACCTGAAACTACCCGCCTTCAACGTCGTCCCATTGCCAGATGACATCCCGGATGAAATTGGCGCGATCCTGGACCCTTTAGGCAATGCGGTGCACACGGCGCTGAGTTTTGATTTGCTGGGCGAAGACGTCCTGATCACCGGCGCCGGCCCCATCGGCATCATGGCCGCAGCAGTCGCCCGCCATGCCGGCGCACGCAATGTGGTGATCACCGACATCAACGCAGATCGTCTGAAGCTGGCACATCACGTTGTCCCGACGGTCCGCACCGTGGACGTCACAGCAGAAGACCTGCAAGACGTCATCACCGAGTTGGATTTGAAAGAGGGCTTTGACGTTGGCCTCGAAATGTCAGGCTCGCAAGCAGCATTGGATCAGATGATCGAAGCGTTGGTCATGGGCGGCAAGATTGCTCTGCTGGGCATCCCCCCGGGCAAATCGCCTGTGGATTGGAGCCGTATCGTCTTCAAAGCGATCACCATCAAGGGCGTCTACGGGCGCGAGATGTTCGAGACCTGGTACAAGATGATCGCCATGTTGCAAAACGGTCTGGATGTCAGCCGCGTCATTACCCATCGCTATTCCGTCGACGAATTCGCCCAAGGATTCGCAGCGATGAAATCTGGCCTGTCTGGCAAAGTGGTTCTGAACTGGACGTAACCCGCTGGAAAGTTACAAACTCAACCCCTAAACAGGTGCAAAACAACACTGCGGAGGGGTGAAATGGGCGACGAGAATACCGAAGATCGCTTTGTGGAACGTGGCATCGAGGAATCGCTGGTCACCGATTTTGCCGAGACTCATCGCAAGAGTTATGGAGACTTCCTTCAACTCAAGACCCTGCTAAACCTGCAAAAAACCTTTCAGGACCCTGCCCAACCGGATGAGATGTTGTTTATCATCATTCATCAGGTCAGCGAGCTGTGGTTGAAGCTGATGCATCACCAGCTTGTCGAGGTCCGGCGCTTTCTGCAGCACGATGAGTTTGGTCCGGCGATGAAAAATCTGGACCGGATCAAAGCGATCCAGCGCCAACTGATCACCGCATGGGAAACCCTGCTGACCATGACGCCTGCTGACTACATGACGTTCCGCGCGGCATTGGGCAGTTCATCGGGATTTCAAAGCTATGGTTATCGGCAGATTGAATTCATTCTGGGCAACAAAGATGCCTCGACCCTGAAAGTACATCAGCATGATCCTGAAGTTATGGAGATGCTGAACGCCGCCCTAACCAAGCCATC
Source organism: uncultured Ruegeria sp. (assembly GCF_947504215.1). Taxonomy (GTDB): domain Bacteria; phylum Pseudomonadota; class Alphaproteobacteria; order Rhodobacterales; family Rhodobacteraceae; genus Ruegeria. Next base: position 242,317 of record NZ_CANNGO010000003.1, read on the forward strand.
GCTGTATGACGAGATATTGCACATGTTGGCACGTCAGGGTTTTGACGTCCCTAACGACTTGATCGAACGGGACTACGCCGTACCCTATTCCGGGGACCCGCGCGTCGTGCAAATTTGGGTTCAGGTGTTTCAAGACACGCAAAAATACTGGGATCTTTATGCCTTGGCCGAAAAGCTGATGGATGTAGAAAGCCTGTTTCAACGCTGGCGTTTTGATCACGCAACTGCGGTCGAAAGGGTCATCGGCATGCAGCCTGGTACTGGCGGATCCAGCGGTGTCGCCTTCTTGCGCAAGGCGCTGGACCTGCGTTTCTTCCACGACTTGTATGATATGCGGTCCGAACTGATGTATCGCGGGCAGGACTAAGACATGCTATATCGTGGGTTCTCGCATGAGGAATTGGAGCGGGAATACTCTCCAAGTTCAATGATCGGTGGCGACCTGTCTCCCTATCTGGCCAGCTATGACGCGTTGAGCGCCCAGGCGCGGGCGAGTCTGCAGGTGAAAGAAAACCTGCCTTATGGCGAAAGCCCGACGCAGGTTCTGGACTTCTTCCCGGCGAAAGGGGCAGGCGCACCGCTGCATGTCTTTTTTCACGGCGGCTATTGGCAGGCACTTAGCCAGCGCGAGTCGTCCATGATGGCCCCGGCGCTGATCGACGCCGAACAGTCCTTCGCCTCGCTGAACTACACGCTCGCCCCAGATGCTAAGTTGGACCAAATGGTCTCCGAATGCCGCGATGCTCTGCTGTGGCTGGCCTCGAATGCTTTTTCGTTGGGTTTCGACCCATCGCGGGTGACGCTATCGGGGCACAGTGCCGGTGCGCATCTGGTCGCCATGGTCATGGCAACGTCTGCCGATGCGCTGGCGCGGGCTGGATTGCGCGTGCGCGACGTGGTTCTGGTCAGTGGCATTTATGATCTGGAGCCAATCAGCCTGACGTCTGTGAACGATCCGCTACAGCTGACCCCGCTTGAGATACATGATCTGTCGCCCATCCTGCACTTGCCCGCCCCCGGCCCGCGCTACCATGTGACTGTGGCCGAGAGGGACACGCGCGAGTTTATCCGCCAAAGCCGGGAGTATGCGGAACTGCTGCGCAAAGGTGGGCATTCGGTCGGCTTCGATCTGAAGAAAGGGATGCAGCATTTCGACATCATCATGCATCCCGGTACTTTCCTACCCGCCGGGCAGTAGCCACAAAGAAAAACAGCGGCCCTATCGGGCCGCTGTTTTTTTGTCTCGATGACGCTCAGGATCACTCCAAAGTACGGGTGACTTCTTCGCGCTCGAAAATCTCGATCACATCACCTGCGCGGATATCGTCGTAGTTTTCAAACGCCATACCGCATTCCTGACCCGACTGAACCTCGGCCACTTCGTCCTTGAAGCGCTTCAGCGTCTTCAGCGTGCCTTCGTGGATCACCACGTTGTCGCGCAGCAGGCGGACACCGGCAGAACGACGTGCGACACCTTCAGTGACCAGACAGCCGGCGACCTTGCCGACACCGGTGACCTTGAAGACTTCGCGGATCTCGGCGTAACCGATGAACTTTTCGCGGATCTCGGCGCTCAGCAGACCGGATGCGGCCGCTTTCACGTCGTCGACCAGATCGTAGATCACCGAATAGTACCGGATCTCCACGCCCTTCTGGTTCGCAGTGTTCCGGGCTGAGGCATTGGCACGCACGTTAAAGCCCAGGATCGGTGCACCAGAGGCTTCGGCCAGGCCAACATCCGTCTCGGTGATGGCACCCACGCCCGAATGCAGCACGCGCACGCGCACCTCATCATTGCCGATCTTCTCCATCGCCTGAACAATGGCTTCGGCAGACCCTTGAACGTCCGCCTTCATCAGGATCGGCAGTTCGGCCATGTTTTCGTCTTCCTTGGCCTTCTGCATCAACTGCTCAAGGGTTGTCGCGGCGCCAGCGGCAGCGCGTTTGTCCTTGGCGGCTTTCTCACGATACTCAGCGATTTCGCGGGCCTGAGCCTCGGTCTCGGTCACGTTCAGAACGTCCCCAGCTTCGGGTGTACCGTTCAAGCCCAGAACCTCGACAGGCACAGAAGGTCCTGCCTCTTGCACGCGCTCGCCCTTGTCGTTGATCAGGGCACGGACTTTACCGTACTGCTCACCCACAACAAAGATATCGCCCTGACGCAGTGTGCCGTTCTGAACCAGAACGGTGGCCACAGGACCACGTCCTACATCCAGCTGCGCTTCGATCACTGCACCCTGGGCCGCGCGATTCGGGTTGGCCTTGAGTTCCAGAATTTCGGATTGCAGCGCAATGGCTTCCAGCAGTTCACCAAGACCCTGACCAGTGATGGCCGAGACCTCAACATCCTGCACTTCACCCGACATCTTCTCGACGATCACTTCGTGCTGCAGCAAGTCTGTGCGCACCTTGTCCGGGTTGGCATCTGGCTTATCGATCTTGTTGATCGCCACGATCATTGGAACTTCGGCAGCCTTCGCGTGGTTGATCGCCTCAATCGTCTGCGGCATGACCGCATCGTCAGCAGCAACAACCAACACAACGATATCCGTCACCTGTGCGCCGCGTGAGCGCATCGAGGTAAAGGCCGCGTGGCCCGGCGTATCCAGGAAAGACAGCGTGGTGCCGCCCTCGGTTTTCACCTGATAAGCACCGATATGCTGTGTGATGCCGCCTGCTTCGCCAGCGACGACACGCGCATCACGGATTGCATCCAGAAGCGATGTCTTGCCGTGGTCGACGTGACCCATGATTGTAATGACCGGCGGACGTGACTGCAGGTCTTTGTCGTCATCTTCGACTTCTTTGATGACGTCTTCCACATCCGAATCAGAGACGCGGGTCACCTTGTGACCAAATTCTTCGATGATCAGCTCGGCTGTATCGGCGTCGATGGTTTGGTTTTGCGTCACCATCATGCCCATGTTCATCAGCGATTTGACAACATCTGCCACACGCTCGGCCATACGGTTGGCCAGCTCTGAAACCGTGATGGCCTCGGGCAGCTGTACGTCGCGGATCACCTTTTCCCGCTCGACAGTTCCGCCCATCGCCTTTTGACGTGCACGTTCCTGCTTGCGCTTCATCGCCGCCATAGAGCGCTGGCGTCCACCTTCGCCACCGGTAGCCTGGCCCAGAGTCAGTTTGCCGGAGCGACGGTTGTCATCACGACCTTTGCCTCGGTTGCCGCGTTGCTCACGCTCGCGATCGTTTTTCCTTGGCGTTGCAGCCGGTGCAGGTTTGTTGGCCGGACTACGCGGAGCCGCCGCCTTAGGTTCCACCGGTTCTGCCGGAGCAGCGGCGCGTTGTGCCGCTATTTCGGCCTCTTTGCGCTTGCGATCTTCCTCTTCGGCCTTAGCGCGCGCGCGTTCTTCGGCTTCGCGCTGTTCGCGTTCCTTGGCCTCTTGTTCGGCACGGCGACGGGCACGCTCTTCTTCGCGCGCCTTTTCCTGTGCTTCTCGCTGTGCGGCCTCTTCGGACTCGCGCGCTTTGGCCGCCTGCAATGCCTTCATACGGCGGGCCATCTCGGCATCAGAAATGCCTGCAGGACGACGCGAAGGATCACCTGACGGTGCAGCACCGCCACCGGACTTGGTTGCGCCCGGCTTGGGGACCACCACGCGTTTGCGTTTGGTTTCCACCACGACATTCTTGGTGCGTCCGTGGCTGAAACTCTGTTTCACATTTCCGGGGCGTGCCCCGCCACGTAGACCCAATGTCTTTTTGCCGTCACTATCGCTCATAAAGCTTCTTACCCTTCCGCGCGGCCCTTGCCGCCGTCATCCTTTTCGCGCAAGCCACGCAGGCGCTGCGCTTCCTCTACAACACGTTTGGCGAGTCCGCCAGAGGCCAGCGCCGCATGAATCACGGTTTGGCGCCCAAATGCCTGTCCTAACTCGTCCGCAGTCAGCCAACCGATGTACTTGCCAAAGTGCGGCGTGCTCAGTTTGGACTTACCGCGCCCAGATCCATCAGCGGCCTGTAGCAGAACCTGAGCCTCTTCCCGGTCCAGCCACGTCTTGACCTTTTCATAGCCCGCGACAGCGTCGCCTGACTTGCGCGCCAGGCTGAGCAACTCAACCACACGGCGCGCGACTTGCTTTTCGACCTCGTCCGCCAGATCCTTTGATGCAGTCACCTGCGCCTTGAACCCGCGTGCGAACAGTTTCTTGCCGATGGCCTTATCCAGCGCAGCACGGTCCGATGCCACATAAACCCCGCGTCCCGGCAGTTTTGCCGCAACATCGGGAAAGACCTGACCATCCGGTCCCGACACAAAGCGGATCAGCCCATATTTTGGCTGAACCTCGCCCGTGGCGATGCATTTGCGCTCAGGTCCTTCGGACCGATCTTTATGGACGCCACCGCGACCCATTTACGCCACCCGAGACCTGAGATCAGGCCTCGGCCTCCTCTTCAGCTGTTTCGCCTTCGATCTCTTCTTCGGCCTGCTCCAACTCGGCCGGGTCAACCCAACCCAGCATGATGCGTGCCGTCATAACCAGATCCTGAGCTTCTTCCAAAGTCACACCGAAAGGTTCCAGAACCCCATCATCTTTGATGCGTTCACCATCGACTGTGGTCCAACCACCGGCCAGTTCCCAATCGGCGCAGGTTGCGAAGTCTTCCAGAGTCTTCACGTCATCCTTGGCCAGTGCCTCAACCATCTGGGGTGTCAGGCCTTCAAATTCAATAAGGCTGTCCTCAACACCCAGGGCACGGGCCGCGTCAAGCGCGGCTTTGGCCTGTGCTTCAAGGTATTCGCGGGCGCGTGCCTGCAGTTCATTTGCGGTGCCTTCATCAACACCGTCGATGACCAGCAGTTCGTCCACTTCGACATATGCAACCTCTTCGAGGTTGGTAAAGCCTTCGGACACCAGCAACTGAGCAAAGAACTCGTCCAGATCGAGGCTCTCCATGAACAGCTGGGTGCGGGCTTCGAACTCTTTCTGACGGCGGGCCGACTCTTCGGCTTCGGTCATGATGTCGATGTCCAGATTGGTCAGCTGGCTTGCCAATCGCACGTTCTGACCACGGCGACCAATCGCAAGGCTCAGCTGTTCTTCGGGAACAACAACTTCGATTTTGCCGGCTTCTTCATCCAGAACAACCTTGGTGACCTCAGCGGGCTGAAGCGCGTTCACCAGGAAGGTGGGCTGATCTTCGTTCCACGGAATGATGTCGATCTTTTCGCCCTGCAGCTCGTTCACAACGGCCTGCACACGGCTGCCGCGCATACCAACGCAGGCACCGACGGGGTCGATCGAGCCGTCATAAGAAATAACGGCGATCTTGGCGCGCGAACCGGGGTCACGGGCCACGGCCTTGACCTCGATGATGCCATCGTAGATTTCCGGCACTTCCATCTTGAACAACTCGGCCATGAACTCCGGCGCAGTGCGCGACAGGAAAATCTGGTGACCACGCACTTCGCGGCGGACTTCCTTGATATAGGCACGTACCCGGTCATTCGGGCGATAGCTTTCGCGACCGATCTTGTCATTGCGGCGCAGAACGGCCTCGGCCCCACCCAAATCAATGATGACGTTGCCGAATTCCTCGCGTTTAACCGCACCGTTGATGATGGTACCGGCGCGATCCTTGAAGTCTTCGTACTGGCGGTCACGTTCAGCTTCGCGAACTTTTTGCAGAATCACTTGCTTGGCTGACTGCGCCGCGATCCGACCCATTTCAACCGGTGGAACCTCTTCGACAAAAGTGTTGCCGACTTCGGGCGCTTCCATGTACTGCCGCGCCTGTTCGACGGTCATCTCGGCTTGATAATTCTCGAGTTCTTCATCTTCGACGACGGTGCGGACGCGGGTAAAGGTCGCTTTACCGGTCTTGCGATCGATGGACACGCGAATGTCCATCTCGGCACCATACCGGCTTTTGGCGGCACGGGCGAGCGACTCCTCCATCGCTTCGACAACCAGACCGGGGTCGATCATCTTTTCGCGTGCTACCGCCTCGGCGGTTTGCAACAGCTCCAGCTGGTTGGCTGAGGTAATTGCCATCAGTTCGTCTCCTCTTGGGACTCGTCGGTCTCTATCTCGTCGAAGGCGTTTTCGTTCAAAGCCCCCGCATCTTTGCGTTGGCGCAGCATTTCCTTGATCAAGTCATCCGTCAGGACCAGCTTGGCGTCACTCAGCCAGTCAAATTTCAGACCAATGGTGATCGTCTCATCCCCTTCGGGAATATTGATCAGAACCTCATCCCCTTCGATCCCCGCAAGTTCACCTTTAAAGCGGCGGCGACCATCAATGAGGTCCGCGGTTTCGATCTTGGCCTCATACCCTTCGAACATCTCGAAATCCTTGAGACGGGTCAGAGGGCGGTCGATGCCGGGGCTTGAGACTTCCAGCGTATAGGCGTCAAGAATTGGGTCTTCGACATCCAGAGAGGCACTGACCGCGCTCGAAATCTCGCCGCAATCATCCACTTCGATCCCGCCATCAGGCTTATCGGCCATGATCTGCAGGGTGGTCAGCTTACCGCTCATTAAACGGACGCGAACCAACTCATACCCCAGATCCTCGATCACCGGTGTGATGATCTCGGCCAGTCGCCTGTCAATGGCAGCTTTGGCTATCAGGTCGTTTGTCATCTGGTACTCTACCCTTGTTCGGGCACAAAAAAACGGGCGCGCGGCCCGTCGAAATTTCCGGTGGAGCCTCGGACCAGAAGTCCGACACGCCGCTGTTGAAACGCATATACGCAGGACATTCCCAAACTGCAACCCCCCGAGAAAATCGTGATCGCAATTAGGCCGGTTTCAGGCCAACCACCACCGTTCCGCAATACGGCCGTCGTCCAAAGCACCGCGCTGACCGACCTGCCGCGGCAGTCCAACCGATCCGGCAATCGCCAGCGCCATGTATGATTCGCTGGGATGGAACCGCAGGCCACGCTGACCCAGCAGGCCTTCGTGTGCGGGCAGGGCTGCGACATCCACATATCCGTCCCGCAATGCTTCGGCGCGGACATGGGCGTCGGGAATGACGATCACCTCGAGCGCATCAAGCCACCCCGCCTGATTGTCTTTGTAATGCTCTGTCACCCTGCGACCAAGAAAGTGCCGCCCGTCCTCGGCCCGTTCTACCAGGTAACACCCCGTACCGTTGGCGGTCTTCAAAGGCGTCACACCCTGACCATCACGGGTGATGACATATCTATTGTCCGCCAACAGGAACGGCAAACCAGGATTGGGGTCGGCCAGTTCCAGTCGCACAACACCGGCGCCCAGAGCTTCGGCTTGCCCGATCTCCTCCAGAACAGCGAGAACGTCCCGAACCTTCAGTTCGGCGCCATCGTGATATTGGACGTTTTCGCGCAGATCAAATTGCCAGACACGGGCGCCAGCGTCGGTTTTCCAGCCCGTTGCCAATTCGCCGCGCAAGGTGCCATCCGGGGCAATCTCGGTCAGAGTATCAAACACGGCGCCGCGAACCACCTGATCAAGGCTGTCATCACGTGGGACCGCAAGCCGCAATGTTCCGCCTGATTTAGGAGTGTCCGCCAATGATGCCCCGGTCGCGGCCAGCAGTGCCGCAGCAGCACCCGAGGCAAACAAGGCACGGCGGTCAATCCGGGTCATGCCACGCCCTCCGCCACACGGTCCATGATGCGAACCAGTTCGGCGCTAATCCCCGGTTCAGACAGGGCGTGCCCTGCGTTGCGCACCATCTTCAAATCAACATTGGGCCAGCGCTTAGACAGATTCCAAGCCGCCTGGGGCGGGCAGATCATATCATAGCGGCCTTGGACAATGTGGCCCGGAATATGTGCGATCTTGTCCATCTGGTCCAGAATTTGCCCATCCGCCTCAAGAAATCCACTGTTTATGAAATAGTGGTTTTCAAGTCGCGCGAAGGCCCGTGCGTATTCGCCGGGGCTTTCTCCGGTCGTCCCATTTGAATGGATCGAAGCCAGGGCGTTTTCCCAGCTGGACCAGGCGCGTGCGAACAGGATTTCCGTGGCCCGGTCACCTGAAAAGAGACGCTTGTTATAGGCGCCAATTGGGTTCGACAGTTCATCCTCGGACAGGAGAGACGTGAATTTCGACCATTGCTCGGGCCAGAATCTTCCGACGCCGCCGCCGTAGAACCAATCCAGCTCCGCCTGGGTCATCAGGAAAACGCCACGTAATACCAACCGGCTCACGCGGTCCGGATGCGCTTGCGCATAGATCAGCGCCAACGTCGCGCCCCAGCTTCCGCCAAAGACGGTCCATTCTTCAATATCCAGCAAGCTCCGCAGGCGTTCGATATCGGCGACCAGATGCCAGGTCGTGTTATTCTCCACCGACGCATGGGGGCGCGACTTACCGCAACCTCGCTGATCAAACAGAATCACCCGAAAAACGCTGGGATCGAAATAGCGCCGCATAGCCGGGCTGCATCCACCGCCCGGACCGCCATGCAAGACCACGACCGGCACCCCATCTGGATTGCCGCTTTGCTCCATATAAACCTGATGACCGTCGCCCACACTGACCAAACGCTGATCGAACGGGTCGATCGGCGGGTACAGATACTGAACTGCGCGCTTTTGGTCCGGGTACTTGTCCATTATGGGCCTATATAGTCCTTAAGCGTAAAAGAGCATACGGAGACAGGAATGCAAGCGCATCCGAACACGGTGGACCCATCCGAGATCGCAAAATTCGAGGCGATGGCCGCAGAATGGTGGGACCCGCATGGGAAATTCAAACCGCTGCACATGCTGAACCCGTGCCGTTTGGACTATATCACACAGCAAATCGCAGGCGAATTTGACCGTGACCTGAAAGCCCCGAAACCGTTCGAAGGGCTGCGCCTGCTGGATATCGGCTGCGGAGGAGGCTTGCTGAGCGAACCCATGGCTCGTCTGGGGGCTGAGGTTGTAGGCGCTGACGCGGCCGAAGGAAACCTGCCTGTCGCTCGCATTCATGCTGAACAGTCCGGGCTGCAGATCGACTATCGCCACACGACGGCCGAAGCAATGGCCGCAGATGGCGAGCAGTTTGACGTGGTGTTGAATATGGAAGTGGTCGAGCATGTCGCTGACCCGCAAAGCTATCTGACCGCAACGCAGCAACTGCTGAAACCCGGTGGGTTGCAGGTGTGCTCGACCATCAATCGCAATCCGAAATCCTATGCGATGGCCATTTTCGGGGCCGAAGTCGTCATGCGCTGGCTGCCGCGAGGCACGCACGAATGGAACAAGTTCATCACTCCGGATGAGCTGTTTGAGCTTCTAAGGCAGGCTGGTCTTGATCCAGTGGATCGCAAAGGCTTTGTGTTCAACCCGATCCTCTGGAGTTGGTCAATCTCGGATCGGGACCTAAGCGTGAATTATGTGACTGCGAGTGTGAAGCCCGGCTGATTCTATTCTTCTTCCAGCTTCAGTCGCAAATCACGCAGCACAGGCAGGGTAGAACGGACTCGCTCCAGCCCCAATTCTCCGACCACACGGTTGATCAGCGGCGCGATTGAAGAAATCGCCTGATCGCGGGCGCGCCGCCCAGCGGGGCTGATCGCCACCATTTTGCGGCGGGCATCGTCCCAATCGGGACGGATATGGATGTAGCCGGCCCATTCCAGCTTGGCCAAAGTGTTGGTCATGGCACCTCGGGTCACGTGAAACGTATTGGCCAGTTGTGCCGGGCTGCGTTCGTCGCCGACAAAGACCAGATGGTTCAGCACCGAGAAATGCGAGATTTCCATGCCCTTGGGCAGAACGCGGCTCAGCCGGTTCCGCAACAGTTGATCGGCGGTCAGGATCTCGCTGAACAGCGTGACCGCCAGGGCATTGTGTTCGTCAGTCATGGCCCGATTCTGGATCAAGGCCCGTCGAAGGGACGGGTATGTGTCAGAGAGGGCACGCGTCGGCGTGCCTCTGTCACAGAACTATCATCCAAATCGAAAAAGTGAATGCCCGGATCGGTGCCTGCGTCGATCAGCACCTCTCCCCACGGGGCCACAACCATGCTGTGACCGTAAGTCTGACGTGTTTTCCCGCGCGTTTTGGGATGGTCACCCGTCTGGGCGGGCGCAAGGACCCAGCAGCCGTTTTCTATGGCCCGTGCACGCAGCAACGATTCCCAATGCGCCGCCCCGGTGACCGGCGAAAAGGCGGCCGGAACCGTGATGATCCGCGCACCAGCCTGCGCCAAAGTGGCATGCAGATGCGGGAAACGTATATCGTAACAAATGGTCAGCCCAACTTTGCCAAAATCCGTCTCGGCCACCACCGCCGTTGTACCGGGCCGGTAGTTAGCTGATTCGCAAAAGGTCTCGGTTTCGGTAACCTGCACATCAAACATGTGGATTTTGTCATAGCGTGCCGCGATCTGCCCGTTTGGGTCGATCATAAAGGACCGGTTGGCGAACCGGCCATCCGCATCGTGGGTCTTGATCCCCAGCGACCCGATCAACAACCAGACGCCTAGAGCAGCGGCCTGCTCACGCAGGCCCGCAAGGGAGATGTCATCTTCTTCTTCCTGTAAAACCTCGCGCTGCCGTGTGGTGCTGTTGGAAACACAGTTTGTCACCTCTGGCGTCAGGATGAACTGTGCACCTTGCCCGGCGGCGTCGGCCATCATCGAGCGCACCATCTCAAGATTCTGAACCGGATCGTCAGATGAGGTGAGTTGAAGCAGCGCGGTTTTCATCAGGCCGCCAACAGGTTGTCCAGTTTACCCTGCCGCTCGAGATCATACAGATCGTCGCAGCCGCCAACGTGGTCAGTGCCGATGAAAATTTGTGGCACGGTGCGTTTGCCACCCGCGCGTTGTATCATTTCAGGCTTGCGCTTTGGGTGCATCAAGACATCGATTTCCTTGAACTCGACCCCTTTCTGTTTCAGCAGCCGCTTGGCCGCATGACAAAACCCGCATAGAGGCGAGGTATAGATTTCAACCGATTTCATATTCCGTTCCTTCGCGTTTCGCGTAACTTGCCGCGAATTAGGCATCCTTGGCAACGCGTGCCAGTACCAACACGAAAATATGATTCGCCCCCGATGATATGCAAGCCTGTGTACATGCGGCCAGAGTCGCGCCCGAGGTCATCACATCATCGACCAGAAGAACATCCCGCCCGTGCATTCTGTGACGCCGCTTCGGATGTGCAGAAATCGCATTTTTCAATAATCCGGCCCGCTCCGCCGCAGTTTTACCGTCCAGCACAGGTGTCTTAGCCCGGCGCGTCAGCAGATCCGGGCAGGTTTCCAACCCAACCTCTCGCCCAAGATGTTGGGCCAACAGCGCCGATTGGTTGTACCGTCGTTTGATCAGGCGTGACCAATGCAAGGGAACAGGTGCAATCACCATGCCAGGTCTGAACAGCCCGCGACCCGCCTGTGCCATCCACTGCGCAGCGGGCCTAGCCAGCTCTGGCCGGTCACTATGTTTTAGCGCAAGGATCAAAGACCGGGCACGTCCCTGATACAACAATGCAGCGCGCCCATCCCGCCAGGGGCGAGGCGCCTTCAGGCAATCATCACACTCGATCCGGTGGCCGTCTCTACCGCCGGGCAAGGGCATCCCACACCTGTCGCAAACCGTTCCGCCGATAAAGGGCGTATCGCGCCAACACAAAGCGCATAAGCCGAAATCTGATTCGGTCAACTCTCCGCAACTTAAACATCTGGGCGGATAGATTAGTTCGACAGCGGTTTGAACTCGCTGCCAGATGCGATACTTGCGAGCTATGAAACCGCCTGCGTCCACCGCACCCTCTCTATTTGACCGGTCAGCCCTGTCCCTGCGCCGCGCACGTGCGCAGGACGAAGCCCTATTCCTGCACCGCGCCGCCGTAGACGAAGTGCAGGATCGGCTATCGATGATTAACAGAACCTTTACGGCACCAGCCATAGTGACGCCTTTCCGTCAAATCTGGCAGAACGTTTTGCCAGACGCGAATATCATTCCGGATGATGAGACATTGGCATTAACCCCCGGCACACATGATTTGGTGATTCATGCCATGGCCTTGCATTGGGCCAACGACCCGGTTGGACAGCTCATCCAATGCAACCGGGCTTTACGTCCTGATGGCTTATTGCTGGTCGTATGTCTGGGCGGAGAAACCCTGCACCAACTGCGCGCCGCACTGGGGCAGGCCGAAATTGCTGTCACGGGAGGGCTTAGCCCTCGCATCGCTCCAATGGCTGAGCTGCGGGATCTGGGATCCCTGCTGCAACGGGCCGGGTTGGCGTTGCCAGTGGCCGATGCAGCCGCGCTGACGGCCGAATACAAGGATCTGCACCATCTGATGCGCGATCTGCGCGCGATGGGCGAAACCAATGTTCTGTCACATCGCCTAAGAAGGCCCACGAAACGGCAAATCTTTGACCAGGCACAGAAAGCCTATAGCGAACACTTCGCGACGCCAGAAGACCGGCTGCCTGCAACGTTCGAGTTGATCTGCCTGACCGGCTGGTCCCCCGATGAAAGCCAGCCCAAACCCTTGCGCCCTGGGTCTGCCCAGATGCGCCTTGCCGAGGCCCTGAACACAGATGAGGGCAATCTGCCGGATTGACGGCCGGGTTTTTCCCTTTATCTCAGATCAGACCACATAAATTCAGGAAGCCCAATATGTTTGACGCAACCCGCCCCGCACATGCACCCGCCGACCATCCGAAGGTCAAAATGGGGCGCGTTGGGATTCTGCTGGCCAATCTGGGCACTCCGGATGACTACACCTATTGGCCGATGAGACGTTATCTGAACGAGTTTCTTTCAGACCGCCGTGTGATCGACTACCCGGCGTGGAAATGGCAGCCAATCCTGCAGGGCATCATTCTGACCAAGCGCCCTTTCAGCTCGGGCGAGGCCTACAAATCCATTTGGAATCACGACAAGGGCGAAAGCCCGCTGATGACGATCACCAAGGATCAGACCGCAAAACTCCGCGATGCAATGCAAGAGCGTTACGGCGATCAGGTCATGGTGGATTTCTGCATGCGCTACGGCAACCCAGCCACCAAGTCCAAGGTTCGGCAAATGGTGGCCGAAGGCTGCGACCGCATTCTGTTCTTCCCGCTTTATCCGCATTACGCGGGCGCAACGACGGCAACAGCGAACGACCAGTTCTTTCGCTCGTTGATGGAGGAGGCCTGGCAACCCGCCAGCCGCACCGTTCCAGCATACTATGCGGAACCGAGCTATATTGACGCCCTAGCACAGTCGGTCGAACGCGCCTATGCCACAATGAACACCAAGCCGGATACTTTAGTCTGCTCTTACCACGGCATGCCCGAGCGCTATTTGCAACAGGGCGATCCCTACCACTGCCAATGCGTGAAAACGTCAAGATTGCTGAAGGAGCGGCTGGGATGGTCGGACGACCAGATAATCTCGACCTTCCAATCGCGCTTTGGTCCCGAAGAGTGGTTGAAACCCTATACGGTGGATCACGTTGCTGAGCTGGCGCGTCAGGGAAAAAAGAACATAGCCGTCATCGCACCGGCCTTTTCAGCCGATTGCATTGAAACGCTGGAAGAGATCAACGAAGAGATCAAGGAAAGCTTTGAAGAGGCGGGCGGTGAGACATTTACCTATATTCCCTGCCTGAACGACGATGCGCCGCATATCAAAGCGCTCAGCACGATCATTGAAAACAACCTAAGTGGTTGGTTGGACTGACGCGCGCTACAGTTAGGCGTGAAAAAAGGCGGTGGATTGCTCCACCGCCTTTTTTCTGAATTTCGCTCGTAGAATTAACCGGCTGCAACAGCTGCGGCAACAACGACCAGCAGAATCAGTGGCAGCAGGATGCCCTGCGAAGAACCCTGTGTTTCTTCTACAACAACAGGAGCCTCAACAACCGGCTCTTCCAGGTTGCCAGCAAAAGCGGTCGAAGCAGCAGCCGTCAGAGCAGCGGCGAGAACGAGTTTTTTCATATTAACCTCCAGAATTTGCGCAATTCCAATATCTGGAACCACACACCTAAGACTTACCTCGTGGCTTTTTTCTAATCAGCATTAAAGCTGGAATGCAATTGCAACTTGAGCGGCAAGCGGCTTCGAGCGCGAAAATGTCGTCAAATTAGCAACACTTGCGTGCCGACCTTCGTCATTGAAAACAACTCGGCGATGTCGTCGTTGAACAAGCCGATGCAGCCGTTGGACGACCGACGCCCAATTTTTCGCGTGTCATGGGTCCCGTGGATACGATAATACTTCCAACCTAAGTACAAAGCGTGCGTTCCCAACGGGTTATCGGGACCCGCAGGAATGAAATCCGGCCATTCAGGGTTTCTTTTCTTCATCGACGGCGTCGGAGCCCAAGTTGGGCCTTCGACCTTGCGGATCACACTTGTACGCCCCCGGCGGGTCATTTCTTCGGTCAATGGTACCGATGAAGGATAAAGTTTGTAGGTTGATTGATCATCTGACCAATAATGCAGCGCACGGGACACGGTATCGACGAGAATGGCACCGTTTCGCGTGTTTGAGAAATAGGGCTGCCACTCGAGCGCACGGAACCCTGAAACGTTGCGACGTACTGCGGGTTCGTCCTCTGGTGCGGGGCGCAAGGGATCGCCGGGGATGTATTGCGCAATCGCCGGGCTTGCCAATGTTGCCGATGCACCAACAATAAATCCACGGCGGGTTGAAAAGGGAATGCGTTTCCTGACCATGAGAAGCGGTCCTTTGCTATCGCGACATCTGAAATTCGGGGCATTCTATGACCAGAATGCTTCAGTCGCAAACCAAACCGGCAGATTCACGCGACATGTGGCCATTGCGCATTTGCTCAGAACTGTAAGGCACGCTATGCCCTGAGACGACACAATAATCAGGTCAAACATGACGCGTATCGTTTCTTTACTATTGATTTGCTTTGTCGCGCTAGCGGCATGTACCAGCACCGGAACTTCCACAATTGGCCCAGACGGGCGGCCTTTGCCGACTGTTTACAAGATTCGGGGCAACCCCGAAAAGCTGCAATTCCGGATGCTTGATTCGGTGAATGCATTGCGGCAGGCACAGGGTCTGCAAGCTGTTCAGCTAAATGCGCAGCTCAACGCAGCTGCAGCAACGCATTCCAAGGACATGGCCCGACAAAACCGGCCCTGGCACTTCGGCTCGGATGGCTCATCACCCCTGGATCGGGCTGCACGGGTTGGATATTTCGGGACGTTTCTGGGCGAGGCAATCTCAGAAACCTATGAAACGGAGACCGAGACGCTGGCCGCCTGGATGCAGGAACCTGGTCCGCGTTCTGTCATCATGGACGCCAAAGCTACTCAGATGGGGTTTGCCTGGCACCAAGAAGGCGGCGGCAAGATCTGGTGGACGCTTGAAATGGGAACTGGCGGCTGATCAACGCTGCTTGAAGACGACAAAGCCCCCATGTTCTGGGGGCTTTTTTGTTTACGCCGCTTGCATCGACTGCGCTTCGGTCAAAATAGCATAAAGCTTGGTCGGGTCAGGGTTGGCCCTCAGTTTAGCGCAAACTGACGTGTCGCGCAGCGTCCGCGATACCAAAGCCAGCGCTTTGAGATGATCAACACCAGCCTCTTCCGGGGCAAACAGCGAAAAAGCGATATCAACGGGCTGTCGATCCACCGATCCAAAATCGATGGGTTTTTCCAGCATGACGAACACACCTGATACCGTTTCAATTTCGGACAGGCGCGCATGCGGCAGTGCCACACCATGACCCACACCCGTAGGGCCGAGGCTTTCGCGCTCCAGCAGGCAATCAACAACGGCCTGGGCCTCAAGACCCAGTGTCGCTGATGCGACATCACCTATTTCCTGAAACAACCGCTTCTTACTGGAAGCTGCGGACAATACGCGTACTGCCTCGGGCTTCAGTATGCTCGAAAGCTCCATAATCATGCTCCATGACATTGCCCCTGCATTCGCCGGCGCCTGCCTCGCTATCTTTGCCTGTTACGGATCAATCCAGCCGATGTTTCCGTCGTCCCGACGATACACCACGTTCAATCCGTCCTTGTTCTCATTGCGGAACACCAACACCGGGGCGCCAGCCAGTTCCATTTGCATGACAGCTTCACCAACACTCAGCGATGGGATCTTGGTTTCCATCTCAGCCACGATCATGGGCTGCAGAGATTCTGGTTCGTCAGCCGTCCCTGATTCTTCAGACGCGAGGATATAAGAGGACGCACCAAAGAGTTCAACCGGTTCCGAACGATCCTTGTGATGGTCCTTGAGACGGCGCTTATAGCGGCGCAATTGCTTGTCCATCTTTTCACAGCACCCTTCGAACGCCGCGTAGATTTCTGTTGCATGCGCTTTGGCTTGCGCCGTCAGACCAGTCGATAAATGTACTGTAGTTTCGCATACATACTCATGCGCCGAACGGGAAAAGACAACATTGGCGTCCGTGGGGCGCTGGGCATATTTGCCCACAACCTCACCCAACTCGGTCTGCACATGGGTCTGCAGGGCCGCGCCGATGTCGATCTGTTTTCCGCTGATTTGGTAACGCATGTGGTCTCCTTCACATTTCACACCCATTCTGACGTCACGTTACGAGACGTGATTGTTGTTATCGGGTGGGGGGTAAGGGCATGTCCTGCGGTTGTCTGCGGTCACACCCTTCAAAGAAGGGACATCGTGATCCAGTCTGGAACCGAAGAAATGCCATACACCAATTGAGGCAAGAGACGGTGGAAGAGTCAATCAAAACAGGAATGTATATACGCGATTTCCGCCTTGCTCCCGGCGCAATTCCGCGCAAGCTTATGATATCCGGAAATTTTCACCCAAATACACGCGGCGGACGTTTTCGTTTTCCACCACTTCCTCTGGCGTTCCAGACATAAGTACCTGACCGTCGTGCAAAATATAAGCGCGATCGACAATCTCCAGCGTTTCCCGGACGTTGTGATCGGTGATCAATACGCCGATTCCGCGTTTCTTGAGATCGGCTACAAGGTGACGAATATCGCCCACACTGATGGGGTCGACCCCCGCAAACGGCTCGTCTAGCAACAGATACTTCGGGTCGGCGGCGAGACAGCGCGCAATCTCAACGCGGCGGCGCTCCCCTCCGGACAGGGCCAGCGCGGGTGCGCGACGCAGATGTTCGATTGAAAAATCCGAGAGCAGCTCTTCCAACCGCTCTTTGCGGCGGTGGGCGTGATCGACGGTAATGTCCAGAACGGCGGCGATGTTGTCTTCAACGCTCATACCGCGGAAAATCGACATCTCCTGCGGTAGGTAGCCGATACCCATGCGCGCGCGTCGGTACATCGGAAGCGTCGTTACGTTTTGCCCGTCCAGCGTTACGGTGCCCGCTTCGGGAAAGACCAGACCGGCCACTGAGTAGAACGTCGTGGTTTTGCCCGAACCGTTGGGCCCTAAGAGTGCAACCACCTCAGATCGGCCAAGCGTCATCGAGACGTCCCGAATCACGGTTTTCTTGCGGTAGGACTTGCGCAGCTTTTCAATTCTGAGCCCGGGGCTACCCCCAGCAATTGACAGACTAGGGGTGGCCATCAGTTGTTACCCTGCTGCAGGATCGTCTTGACCCGCCCCGTCATGGTCGCCATGCCGGTCGTCAAATTTGCGTTCATCTGATCGCCGCTGATTATGCTTGGGCCTTGTGTCAGCAACACATTGCCCTTCATAACGATCACACCTGAGCCAATCGTGTATTCAGCCCAGTCACCCTCAGCCGCGTCTGGCGGGCTAACCAGAACTACATTTTCTGTAGCTTCCATTCGATCAATGGCCGAACGGTCTTGGTTATAGATGACCAGAACCCGCTCGGCCGTCAGTCGCATTTCACCCTGAATGACGATGACATTGCCCACGAATTCGGCCGATCCGTCCTCTTGATTCACGTTCAGCGTTTCCGACGTCACTTCGACCGGAAGGCTGGGATCGGTCTTGACAGACCCAAAGGCCAGTTGCGCTTCCTGCGCAGTTGCAGAAACGGCACCCGTTACCAGTAAGAAACACAAAAGGACAAAACGAAAATCGAACACAGGTTATCTTTCTGCTTTTTCAGGCTCATATACCAGCTTAACGCCGTCTGTAAAAAGAATATGGACCGGACCGTCCTTTTTTTCAGTTCCGAAAGTCATTCGCCCCGCTGAAAAATTGCCGATCACCCCGGTTCCGTTCACCTGCCCCGGCGTATCGCCGCGAATTTCATCCAGCGATGTGTTCAGAAGATCCGTGGTAACCAGGATACCGTCGGTTGTGGTGATTACGACATCCCCGACAAACGTCGCCGTCCCCTGGTTTGGTCGTATCAGGCCTGAATTCGAGTCCAGCGTGATCACGCCTCCGTTCAACAGGCCAAAGCGCCCCCGAAACTCGGACGCAGCGGGAACCGATTCCTCCGAACCTTGGGTTGCCTGGGTCGCTCCGATCTGGACGTCTTCGCCTTTGCGCGTCGTTCCACGGTAGTTTGGCTGCGTAACCACCTGGTCGGCCAGACGTTCATCGATGTCTTTCTGAGCAAATGGAACCGACACATTGGTTTCAACGCTGCGGGACAGAAGGAAGACTGTGGACAGCATGATAATAGCCGCTAGCGGCAACAGAACCTTGAAGAACTGAACCATGCGCGAATATCTGTCCACTGCAGCCTCCCTCAGCCTAAACCGACGCGCAGGCAGTCATGGATGTGCAACAAACCCTGCGCCTGGCCTGACGCCTCAGGATCGACCACAAAAAGCGAAGTGATTTTTCGGTCGTTCATGATGGCCACTGCTTCTTCGGCCAACGCGCCCGGCGCAATGGTGGTCGGGTTCTGTGTCATGACCTGTTCAGTGGTCTTGTCCAGCAGTCCGTCCATATGACGCCGAAGGTCACCGTCGGTGATAATCCCCATCAGCACGTTTTGTGCATCGGTGACGCCGGCGACACCAAACCCCTTCTGGCTGATCTCGATCAACGCGTCGCTCATCGGGGTGCTTGCCGCTACCAACGGCAGCGCCTTACCAGTGTGCATCAGATCCCGCACGGTGCTAAGCCGCGCCCCCAGCTTACCACCGGGGTGGAACGCGCGAAAATCTTCGGGCTTGAAGTCCCGGTACTTCATTAAAGCAATGGCCAACGCATCGCCCATCGCCAATGTCAGCGTTGTCGAAATCGAAGGCACCATGCCAAACCCGCATGCCTCACCCATCGACGGGATCAACAAATGCACATCTGCCTGTTTCATCAGCGTGCTTTCTGGCTTGCTCGACAATCCGATCAGCGGGATACCGAACCGCCGTGTAAATGCCAGAAGGTTTGCCAGCTCGGGTGCTTCGCCCGAGTTCGAGATGGCAAGCACCACATCCCCTTTGGACACCATGCCCAGATCACCATGGCTGGCTTCGGCCGGGTGTACGAAATACGCAGGCGTTCCGGTACTGGCCAATGTAGCGGCGATCTTGTGTCCGATATGGCCGGATTTGCCGATGCCGCTGATGATGATGCGACCTGGTGCCTGCAGGATCAGCTGCGCCGCTTCGGCGAAATGCTCGTCCAGACTCTCGGTCAGAATGTCTAGCGCGTGGGCCTCGTCCGTAATGACCTGTCGGGCCGTTCTCAGGAAAGATTCGTTGTCGGTCATGAGTGTGCAAAGATATCCGTTTCGGGCCAACCAGCGAGGTCCAGTTTCGCACGCATCGGCAGGAAATCAAAACAGGCCTGCGCCATCTCGACCCGGCCTTCACGGGCCAGCCGCGCGTTCAGTTCATCCCGCAGGCGATGCAGATACAGCACGTCAGAAGCGGCATAGTCCAGTTGTGCATCGGTCAGGGTTTCAGCCCCCCAATCGCTCATCTGTTGTTGTTTCGAGACATCAACCCCGATCAGCTCCTGACACAGGTTCTTCAGCCCGTGCCGGTCGGTATAGGTCCGGATCAGACGGCTGGCGATTTTGGTGCAATAGACCGGCGCGGCCAAAGCACCAAAGGTATGGTACATCGCGGCAATGTCGAAGCGGCCAAAATGAAACAGCTTCAACACATCCGGGTTTTTCAGCATGGCACATAGGTTGGGCGCCGCGGTTTGTCCCTTTTCCACTTGAACGATATGGCTGTTGCCGTCCCCGCCCGACATCTGGATGACGCAAAGGCGATCACGATGAGGGTTAAGCCCCATGGTTTCACAATCGATGGCCACTACTGGGCCCATGTCCAACCCGTCGGGAAGGTCGTTTTTGTACAAATGGTTCGCCACGGATTTGTCCTTTGTGCCGTATTGCCCCCCGAGATAGGCGGTTTGACCTATAAACTCAACGCCACCCCTTTGACACTGGCCAATCCATGCCTCAGCACTTGCTTTTATCCCTATGGGGGGGATATGGATAGCTATGAAAGACAACCCGCACCAATCGCACCCACAAATCACCGCGCGCCTCAGGCGTGCCCACGGACATTTGGCCAAGGTCATTGCAATGCTCGAAGAGCAGGCCCACTGTTCCGATATCGCCCAACAGCTGTTTGCGGTCGAAAAAGCGATCGTCAAAGCCAAGCGCGTTTTGATCCATGATCACATCGACCATTGCCTGTCATCAGACCGGGAAAGCAGTGGGCCCGACATCGAGGATTTCAAAACCATAACGAAGTATCTGTAACTCATGCTAAGCGTCCTGCGGAACCGGACCTACCGTCACTTGCTGGGCGCC
Organism: uncultured Ruegeria sp.; assembly: GCF_947504215.1. Taxonomy (GTDB): domain Bacteria; phylum Pseudomonadota; class Alphaproteobacteria; order Rhodobacterales; family Rhodobacteraceae; genus Ruegeria. The sequence goes on from NZ_CANNGO010000003.1 coordinate 262,913, forward strand.
CAAGTCGTTGCTCTTACAGGAACCGGGCTGGCTACAATCGCGCTGGGCCTGTTGGCCTATGATCTGGCCGGGGACGCCGCAGGGATGGTTCTGGGCACCGCTTTGACCATCAAAATGCTGGCTTACGTCGGCATTGCCCCATTGGCCGCCGCCTTTGCCGAGCAGCTCGACCGACGCAAGATGTTGGTTTTTCTGGATCTGGTGCGTGCGGTCGTTGCCTTGTGTTTGCCTTTTGTAACCGAGGTCTGGCAGATTTACGTCCTCATCTTTGTGCTGCAATCCGCATCTGCCGGATTCACCCCGGCATTTCAGGCCACGATCCCCGATGTCCTTCCCGATGAGCGCGACTATACGCGCGCGTTGTCCCTGTCCCGCCTTGCAGTCGATATGGAAAGTCTGCTGAGCCCGATGCTCGCGGCCGCCCTATTGGTCTTTCTCAGCTTTGAGAGCTTGTTCTGGGGCACAAGCCTAGGGTTCGTCGCGTCGGCGGTTCTTGTTGTATCAGTCGCGCTGCCATCGCCCAAAGCGATCCGGCGAAAGGGGATCTACGACCGGACAACACGCGGCATTCGAATCTACCTCGCGACTCCGCGTCTGCGTGGACTACTGGCGCTCAGTTGGTCTGCCGCCGCGCTAAGTGCGATGGTCATTGTCAACACGGTGGTCATTGTCCGCACCGATCTGGGCCTGTCCGAAAGCGCGGTCGCCATCGCTTTGGCAGGGTTCGGCGGCGGTTCGATGATAGCAGCCTTTGCATTGCCGTCCCTGTTGGATCAGTTCGAAGATCGCCGGGTCATGTTGACGGGATCTGCGATTGGGATCGCATCGATGGCAACGGCCGCGTTTCTGTCAGCCATGGCCCCTATCACATTGAGTCTGCTTACCATTCTGTGGGGTCTCGTTGGCTTTGGGTACGCTGTCACCCTGACTCCATCCGGTCGCCTTTTGACCCGCTCTGCCCCAGCCGAAGATCGCCCGGCCCTGTTCGCCGCGCAGTTCACCCTGTCGCATGCCTGTTGGTTGGTCCTTTATCCGTTGGCGGGTTGGCTGATGACACGATTCGGTGCAACCGTTGCCTTGGCCTGGATGACCAGTGCCGCGATTTTCGGTCTGGTCACAGCAGTGTTGATCTGGCCGCGTTCAGAAAGCCATTCGGCGACACATCAGCCTTGAGCCTTGGCACCGATCTGAAATACACCATTGCGAACCCATGACGGAGACCCCATGGATCAGCTTGACCGCCGCATCATCGCAGCGCTGCAACACAACGCCCGCGAGTCGACTACGAAAATCGCCGCAAGACTGGGCGTGGCACGCACAACTGTGCACGAGCGGATCAGTCGAATGGAAGATCGAGGGGTGATCGCGGGGTACTCGGTTGTTCTGAGCACCCCCGAGGATGCCCCACGCGTACAGGTTGTTGTTTTGCTGGAAGTACAGCAGAAGGAAACTACGCGTATCATCAAACGGCTTGAAGCATATCCCGAAGTCAAACGCTGTTTGTCGATCAATGGTGAATTTGACCTGCTACTTTCGGCCGAGGCACCAAGGATCGAAGATCTGGACATTATTGTTGATGAGCTGGCTAAGATTCCGGGCGTGTTGCGCACCAACACCAGCGTTGTGTTCGGCAGGCGAATTGACAGAAAGTGATAGGCCGATAACCGGCTGTAAACCAATGAATGGCTAGCTTGGTCCGGACTGATCAGAATCCCGGACCGGCAGAATGCCAAATCGCAAGTTCCCGTTTTTCCTATTCCTGACGCATGTGTTGATGGCACCGGCAGCTTTTTCCATGCCCAACGCCCGCGACGGAATTTGTGATCAAGCCGCCCGGCGGGCGGCTTTGGCCGAAGACGTACCGCTGGATGTTTTGCGTGCCATCGCGCGCGTGGAAACCGGGCGCACCCGCGATGGCCGCCTGGAACCCTGGCCCTGGACCATCAATGTCGAAGGGCAAGGATATTGGTTCACCTCCGAGGTTGAGGCGAAATCCTACGTGTTCAAGATTTTCAAAGCTGGTGTGCGCAGCTTTGACGTCGGATGCTTTCAGATCAACTACCGCTGGCATGGCAAGGCGTTTCGATCCATCGACGCGATGTTTGATCCGGACGAAAACGCCGCCTATGCGGCTGGGTTTTTGAAACAACTACGTGTCGAACTGGGGTCCTGGCCTGCCGCAGCTGGCGCATACCATTCCCGCACGCAATCACTGGCCGAAGCGTATCGCGGGCGCTTTCAGACCACTCTGGCGCAGCTTGATGGCACCCAGACCACACAAACCGCTCGGCTATCCCGAGATCCCTTTACCGGTGCCGCCGCCCCTTTGATACCGCTTCACACCGAACAACCCCCGCAAGGGGTGCTGGGCTCCCTGGTGCCAGCGGCAAGAACTGGGACCGCCTTCATCGCCTTCAACTAGGAGCTCTGCGTGCCCAAGTTCGACCCCCGATCCCTGTTTTCACCCACGGTTTTGCTGGCGCTGGCGTTGATGACGGTCATCGTGATGATGATCCTGCCGATGCCAGCCTGGGTGCTTGATGTCGGATTGGCGACATCCTTTGCGCTTGCGATCCTGATCTTCACCCTGACGCTGTTCATCGAGCGGCCGTTGGATTTTTCATCATTCCCGACGATCCTGCTGGCGTCGCTGATGCTGCGCCTGTCGCTCAACGTATCGTCCACCAAGCTAATCATCGGGCAAGGTCATACTGGCCCAAATGCGGCGGGTGACGTGATCGAAGGCTTTGCCAATTTCGTCATGGGCGGCAGCATCTTTCTGGGTCTCGTGGTGTTTGGCGTGTTGCTGATCGTGAACTTCATGGTCATCACCAAAGGCGCGGCGCGCATGGCCGAGGTCGGGGCGCGCTTTGCACTGGACGGGATGCCGGGCAAACAGCTGGCCATTGACAGCGACATGTCGGCAGGGGCCATCGATCACCAACAAGCCAAGGAACGGCGCGAACGGGAACAGCAGGAAACCACCTTCTTTGGCTCGCTTGATGGCGCATCCAAATTCGTCAAGGGTGATGCTGTTGCCGGGTTGCTGATCACTCTGTTGAACCTTGTCATGGGTCTGGTGATGGGTGTGATCGTGCACGGCATGCCGGTTTCATCTGCGTTCGAAACCTACGCAATCCTGACCGTCGGCGATGGGCTGGTCTCGCAGATCCCAGCAGTGATCATCTCAATTGCATCGGCCTTGTTATTGGCCCGGGGCGGCACCCAAGGCGCGACGGACAGCGCGATCTTCTCGCAGCTTGGGCGCCATCCGGCGGCACTGGGGACTGTGGCGATGCTGATGGTTCTATTCGCGCTCGTACCCGGTTTGCCGTTTCTGCCCTTTATTCTGGGGGCCGCGGTTTTGGGATACGCAGCCTACCACGTCTACCAAAAGCAAAAAGCAGCAGAGGTTGAGGCTCAGGTTCCCGCGACCGAGACTGACACACCCGTATCTCAGGCCATCGGCGATATTCTGGATCTGGATGACGTACATCTAGAATTCGCACCCGATCTGGTCAGCATGGTCTTGAACCAAGGCACAGGACTGGACGCGCGGATCGCCAATATGCGAACCTACGTGGCCTCCAGCTTTGGGTTGATCCTGCCTGAAATTCGCCTGACCGATCGCGCCGATCTGCCAACCGGCACCTATGTGATCAAAGTGCATGGGGTCGAACAGGCGCGCGGCGTGTTGAACCCCGATCTGGTGTTGGCGCTGGTGCAAGATGGGTTGGAACTACTGCCTGATGGCAATGACGTAACCGAACCTGTCTATGGCGCACCTGCACGCTGGATTCTACCCAAGGATCAGGAAGAGGCCGCGCTGAGCGGGGCCACGATCGTGTCGCCTCCGGAAATACTTGCAACGCATTTGCTGGAGATCATCAAACAGAATTTCTCGCGCTTGCTAACCCTGAAATCCCTGCGCCGCTTGTTATCCGAAATGACCCGGCTCAGCGATCCAGTCCGGGCCGAAGCCAATCGCAAACTGCTGGATGAGTTGGTTCCGGACAAGGTTCCAATTGACACACTACACGCTGTGTTGCGCCTGCTGCTGGATGAACGGGTCTCCATCCGGAACATGGCACTGATTCTGGAAAGCGTGGCCGAAGCACGGCTGACTACAACTCAACCCGAAGGCATCTGCGAGCTGGTCCGACAAAGGCTTGGTTTTCAACTGGTTGCCGATATGAAACGCGAGGACGGCTCGATCCCCTTGATCCAGCTTGCCCCAGAATGGGAGGACACGTTCGCTACCTACCAAATCGATGCTCCGAATGCGGGGTTGGACGTGGCGCTGCCACCTAACTTGTTCAACAAACTTGCTGACGGCGTGGCCGACAGCGTCACACAGTCCGCCGACCACGGCTTGTTTCCGGCCGTCGTGACATCGACCCGTCGCCGTCGGCTGCTGCGTACAATCATGCATGCCCGTGGCATGTCCAACCCGGTACTGTCATTCGAGGAAATCGGGATTGAAGCCCGACCTGCCCTCGTCGGAACGGTGCCCGCGTGATTGCTCTGCCGCCCGAGTTACTACAACAATTGGGAGGCGGGCTATGGCAGCTATTCGCTGTATTTTTACGAGTATCCGCATTGGTTTCACTGCTGCCCGCCTTCGGCGAGCGCAGCATTCCGGTACGCGTCAAGCTTGGCTTTTCCGTAGCGTTTACGTTGATCATTTTACCCGCCATACGCCCGCCTGATTTTGCACCTGGCTTTTTGCAGATCGTGCGTCTTGTCGGGACCGAAGTCTTGGTCGGGATGGCTCTTGGAATGGGGCTGCGACTATTTGTTTTGGCACTACAGACCGCTGGATCCGTCGCGGCTCAATCTACATCGCTTTCGCAACTGCTGGGCGGGGCAGCGGCTGATCCGGTGCCCGCGATGGGCTATCTTCTGACGCTGGCGGGATTGGCTTTGGCAACCTTGTTAGGACTTCACATTCAGGCCGCACGGTTCCTGATTAACAGTTACATGCTTTTTCCGATGGGAACCGTTCCAGCCGCACCAGATTTGTCCCAATGGGGCGTTCAGCAGATATCGCACAGCTTCAGTCTCGCCTTCGCCGTTGCCATGCCATTTGTCATAGCCTCACTGATCTACAATCTGGCGCTGGGGGTCATTAACCGAGCGATGCCGCAACTGATGGTGGCTTTCGTCGGTGCGCCTGCGATCACATTCGCAGGTCTATTTCTTCTATTCGCAGGCACTCCTCTGATCCTGTCGGTTTGGGCCGAAGAACTGTTCGCATTTATTCTCAACCCGGTTGGGCCACAACGATGAGCACCTCGGATGATGACAGCGATAAGTCCTTTGATCCCACACCGCAAAAGCTGCAAAAAGCACGGGAAAAAGGCGAGGTTGCCAAATCCAGCGACCTTTCGGTGGTTGCGGGATACACAGGTTTGCTGATCGCACTTTTGATGGCCGGCCAATACACGGCGGAACATCTGGGCACCCTGTTTGCCGTATTACTGGATCAATCGGATGAGATTGCGCAATTGGTTTCAACCGGCCCGGCTGACGCTCCGGTCGCTGGGATGCTTAAAAATGCGTTGATCCCGGTGGCATTATTGTTTGCCCTGCCCGCCGCAGCCATACTGCTGAGCCTGATTGCGCAGCGCGCCCTGATCTTTGCGCCCAGTAAGTTACAACCCAAACTGTCGCGTATATCCATTCCCTCGATCGCCAAAAACAAGTTCGGTCGAGGAGGGTTGTTCGAGTTTGCCAAAAGCTCGGTCAAACTTGTTATCTACAGCATATCGTTGGCTATTTTCCTCAAGGCGAATCTGACCGAAATCCTCTCGGCCAGCGCTGCGCCAGCAAAATCGTCGATTTTGTTGATGATGAACCTGCTGTTTCGCTTCCTGTTCATCGTCATCACCATAGCGCTTGCAATTGGTGTTGTGGACTATCTTTGGCAATTTGCCGAGCACATGCGTAAAAATCGTATGTCGCGTAAGGAAATCCAAGACGAAACAAAAGACGCCGAAGGCGATCCGCATGTCAAACAAAGCCGCCGTCAACGCGCGCACGAGATCGCAACCAATCGGATGATGGCCGACGTGCCCGATGCGGATGTGGTGATCGTCAACCCCACCCATTATTCCGTCGCGCTCAGATGGTCACGCGCGATGGGCACTGCACCGGTATGCGTCGCAAAGGGCGTGGATGAAGTTGCCGCAGCCATCCGTTCAGCCGCCGGGCAAGCCGATGTGCCCATTCATTCCGACCCACCCACTGCACGCGCCTTGCACGCGACAGTGGAAATCGGTCAGGAAATCGCTGAAGAGCACTATCGTGCGGTGGCCGCAGCAATTCGTTTCGCAGAAACCATGCGGAAGCGTGCAAAGGAACGGATCAGATGAAGTACTCCAAACTGTCGGACCTCAGAAGCGTAACGGAAGCAGTATTCCAGAAACAATTTCAAACGCTACGCCCGCTTCTAGAGGCAGAAGCCAAAATTCAGCGGCAACTGGCTAGTCTGGGTGCACAAGTCAGTCAGGCGCGTCGGGACGGGCCTCAGGCTGAGGGCTACAAGGTTACAGGGGCCGACATGCTGTGGCAGGGATGGGAGTCGTCTACCCGCCGGCAGTTGAACTTGGACCTTGCTCGACTGAGGGCTCAAAAACGCAAACAACTTGACGCGCTGAAGGCCGCATTTGGGCGCAAAGAAGCAGTTTCCAGTCTGTCCTCAGCCTTACTGAAAGACCATCGACGGGATCTCGCCAAAAAACAGTCGAACTATTAAGAGCACCAAATGCGCCCTGGATCAGTTGCGACGCTTACGAGTCCTGGCGATTGATGCTCATGATCAGGACCTGAGAAACACTGTCACCCAAATCCTTGCGCGCCACCTCTAGCAAAGCCTTGCGCAAAACGCCCAGATTGCCCGACTCGGTGAACGTACCGTTAAACCCGCCGATATTTGCATGATCAAATATAACTTGCAGAAAAGCGTCCCGCAGTTTTGGTTCGATAGAGTAAAATGCCTCGGTAATGGCAGGGTCGGCTTCCAGACTCAGCGTCATGGTGACAATTGCAGAGATTTTGTCATCATCGACAACCGGCACCACAAATTGCTTCGTCATCTTAAGGTATTCAAACCCGCGCTCACCGTCCTTTTCAGTGGGTTTCTTGGGCTTAGCTTTCTTGCCTTCAGACTCTTTTGTTTCTCTATCTGCCTCGTTTGCTTCGGGCGCGCCCTCCGGTGCCTTGGCCGGAGCCAGGACGACTCCGGCGCCAATCCCTACACCAAGCCCGACGGACAAAAAGACAACAGGTACTATCAATTTGATCACGCCCGCACCTCAGAATGGCAAAAGAGAATCCAGGACTTGTTGGCCGTATCGCGGTTGCTGCACGTCTGTGATTTGCCCCCGCCCCCCATAAGACACCCGAGCCGATGCGATTTTGTCATAGGTGATTTCATTCTTGCGCGAGATGTCCTGCGGACGGACATATCCGGCGACCAGCAGCTCTCTCAGTTCAAAGTTTACCCGCAACTCCTGTGAACCGGAAATTGACAAAACTCCGTTTGGCAACACGTCTAGTACAGTTGCCGCGACGCGCAATGTCAGTTTTTCGTTGCGTCTAACCGATCCTCGTCCTGAGCTTGATGCGTCGGACTCGATTGACACGGCTTCATCCAACGACGCGCCGTCGGGCAAATGCTCTTGCACGCGCTGCGGCAATCCGAACAAGCCGGGCACCTCAAGGCTCTCAGATCCAGCGCGTGATCGGCTTGTTCTGTTCGAAATCTCGGCCTTTTCATCCAGTTCGATGACAACTGTTAGGATGTCCCCCTTCTTGATAGCTCTTTGGTCGCCCAACAAGGATTGCTGCCCGCCACTCCAGAGCGAGGATTTGTCGACCGAGCGCTGAGTTTGGGTGTGCAGGGGCAAACCCGGCCACAGCATCGCAACTTGTTCCGGCGAGTCCTCGTTGGGCGTAAAGCTTGGCGCTTTGCCAAGATGATCCAGCCGACCGCAAGCGGACACTGCTAAGACTGCGAGCAAAATTGGTTTTGACAGTTCAAACATTAGTTTACCTCGATTTGGCCATCGGGCCGGATATGGCCGGTCACGGTCGTTCGGGACGAAAGATTCATCACGCGAATACGGTCACCGACCGCCCCACGCCCTAGTGCGCGACCTTCAGCGGTGATCGACAAGGGCCGGCGGTTGAACACCAACAGGACCAGATCATTGCGATCAACGATGGCGGGCGGGCCCACGTCGCTGCCCCGAATTGGTCGCCCTGGATACAGGGCCACCCGGGCCTCTTGCCCGATCAAATCCTGAGGGTTCGTGATCGCGCCGGAGGCATTCGTGGCTTTCATGTCGAGATCGGTCGCCGAAATTATCTCTTTCGCACGAATGGTTCGGTTGGATACGACCATTTCGGCATGCGCCGCCACCGGCATTGCCAACGCAAGCGTCAGGTAAAGGAATCGCATCACCGCACCTGTGTTGTTGCGCTCATCATCTGATCAACGGCTGAAATGACCTTGGCGTTCATTTCGTAACCGCGTTGCGCTTCGATCAGTTCGGTCACTTCGCGCACGGCATCAACTGAGCTGTCTTCAAGATATCCCTGCCGCAACGTGCCCAGCCCATCTTCACCCGGAGGGCCCAAAACCGGCGCGCCGGACGCTTCGGTTTCCTTGAACAGGTTGCTGCCGATTGCCTCAAGACCCTTTGCATTCGAAAAACTCGCCAGCGTGAACTCACCCAGCAACTGACCTTCCGGCGCGTCATCAAAATAAGCGTAGACTTCACCAGACGCGTTGATCGAAATGGACCGCGCGTCATCGGGTATGGTGATTTCCGGAGCAACGGCAAACCCGTCGGAGGTCACAATAAGCCCGTCAGCAGATCGTTTCAGGCTGCCATCACGCGTGTAAGCGGATTGACCGCTTGGCAGCGCCACTTCCAGATATCCGCGCCCCTCGATGGCGACATCAAGATCACTGCCGGTAGCCGACAGACCTCCCTGGGCCAGCTGTACTGTCACTGCGGCAGGACGAACGCCAAGACCCAGTTGAATGCCAGTTGGCAAAACCGTTCCGTCCGAGGCGTTAACGGCCCCCGCACGGGCCAGTTGCTGATAATGCAAATCGGCAAATTCAGCACGGCGTGCATTGTACCCAGTGGTGTTCATGTTCGCCAAGTTGTTCGAGATCGTCTCGACCCGCATCTGCTGTGCGGTCATGCCCGTGGCCGCGATTTTCAAAGCTCGCATTTCGAATTCTCCTTAAACTATCAGCGCATCAAAGCCTTCAAAGCACCGCGCACACGTTCGTCTTCGGTTTCCAGAAAGCTCTGACCCAGCTCATAGGCGCGTTGAATTTCAATCAGACGCGTGACCTGATGAATGGCGTTGACGTTTGAGCCTTCGAGAAACCGATGCAAAACAACAGGCTCATCAACGGCTTGCACGTCTCCTTCCGGGCGGAACCGGGTATTGCCTTCGCGCACCAGATCCTTTGGTTCATCGACCCGGTAGACCCCGATCTGGCCCAAAAGCTGACCATTCACGCTGAGTGTCCCATCGCTGCCGATATCAATCGAAGCCGCGTCCGGTGGTATGAAGACCGGAGACCCGTTACTATCCAGAACACGTGATCCATCTGCCGCCACCAGATCGCCTTCGGCATTGGGTGTGAAGCTACCCGCACGCGTCAGGCGGTTGCCTTTTGGCGTTTCGACCATGAAAAACCCGTCGCCCTCGATGGCGAAATCGAACGAACCACCTGTTTCGATCAAAACGCCCTGTTGCAGCGATGTATTGCGCGCTTCGGCGCGGCTCATGGACAGGGACGGATTGTTCGGCACATCGCGAATGAACTCTGAAAACACCAATCCTTGCTGGCGGTATCCGGTGGTGTTGGCATTGGCGATATTGTTCGCAACCAACCGCATTTCATTCATCAGCCCGGATTGGCGGGACAGGGTGACATAGGCGGTGTCCATCAGCGGCCTCCTGCAATCAGTGGAACAAGTGTCCTGGTGAAAAACGTGACAAGTGTCTGGGTCATGAAGCCCATCGACATCCAGAAAACAATGACGATGGCGATCAGTTTTGGAACGAAGGTCAGGGTCATTTCCTGCACCGATGTCAGGGCCTGAAACAGGCCTACGACAAGGCCCGAAATCAGCGCCACCGCCAGGATCGGAACCGAGGTGATGACCGCAATCCACAAAGCCTGTCGCATGATGTCATAGAAGAGGCCTTCGCTCAGCATCTCTCAGACCGGCATCCGCAAGATTTCCTGGTAAGCTTCGACCACTTTGTTGCGCACAATGACAGCTGTCTCGACGGCCAGTTCGGTATGGGCAAGCGCCTGAACCAAAGCATGCGGATCGGCCTGTCCTGTCATCGCTGTTTCTGCCATTTGCTCGCTGTGTTTCAAGGTTGCCGCAAAATCCTGAAAGGTCGAGCGCATTCCCTGCGCCATACCGCCTTGTTCTGGGTCGGCCTGTGTTGCAGGGCGTGCAAACGCATAGTTCTGCGCAGCTATCAGAGATCGGATATCCATTCTGGTTTTCCTTTACTTTCGAAGTAGTTCCATCAGGCTTGACGACATCTGCCGCGTCTGGTCGAACATTTTGAGATTGGCCTCATAGCTGCGCTGAGCTTCGCGCGCATCGGCGATTTCGATCATCAAATCGACATTTGACCCCAGATAATGACCGCTTTCATCGGCCATAGGATGACCAGGGTCGTGAATGCGGTTTAGGTCGCGCCGGTCCAATTTGACTTGACCGGTCTGAACCATCGCCTTGCCGTCTTTCTGCACCATTTCAAACGGCACGGTTTTGCGCCGGTACCCCGGTGTGTCTGCATTCGAGATATTCTCGGAAACGTGTCGCAAACGCGCTGCTTGAGCACGCAATGCGCTGGCCGAGGCGGCAAGGGAATGGGAAAAATCGCTCATGTCAGATGCCCTTTACCCGCGACCCAAACTGGTCCGAATGATCCCGATAGACGAACGATAGATGGCTATGGCGCGGTCGTGCTGGCGTTTGACTTCGACCGCCTTCAACATCTCTTCTTCCAGCGAGATGCCGTTGCCATTGGGATCGCTCGACGGGTTGGCCACATATTCGGCCCATGTCTGCTCCGCCTGACCAACGCCATTCAGATGGCCCTGCCGGGTTGCGGTCATAGCCGTCTGCCGATCTGTATTATCGAATGCTTTTTGAAAAGCCTCGATATCGCGCGGCTGATAGCCCGGGGTATCTGCATTGGCCATGTTGCGCGATATGACGGCTTGCCGTTGTCCGGCATGGGTTGCCATTGCGTGCGCTGTCTTAAAGACGTTCAGGTCATAGAACATCGGGGCTTCTCCCTCGATCAATTTCAATCAAGGCTTAACCCCGATTCCTTTAGAAACAGTTTTCAGAACTCAGTTGGAGACCCCACAATGTCCGAACTCGACCCGATGCTTCTGAAATGTGAATTCAACAGGATGACTGCGGTTCGCCATGTCGGGCTTGTCTCAGGCGTTGCGCATGGCGTGATTGAAATCAGCGGTTTGACCAAACAGGCCCGGATCGGTGACTTGCTGACCTTGCAGCGCTGCTCGGGCCCCGATCTGGCTGGTGAGGTGCTAGATGTCGGCGCGAATCACATCCATATGATGCCCAACTCTGCCCCAGACGGGGTTAGCTTGGGGGATCGGGTATGCCTTGACCCCTCACCCGATTTTGCACCCGGAATGCACTGGTTGGGACGCGTGATTGACCCGTTTGGCAATGCTCTGGACGGCAAGCCATTGTTAAACGGTGGGCAGGACCGGAACATCCAGCAAGCGCCGCCCCCCGCCGTTCGGCGCAAACCTTTGGGCGAGCGTATGGCGACCGGGCTGGCGGTGCTCAACACCATGTTACCCATCCTGCGCGGGCAGCGGATTGGCCTGTTCGCGGGGTCCGGTGTCGGGAAGTCCACGCTTTTAGCGACGTTGGCGCGATCAATGCAGGCAGATGTTGTTGTGGTTGCCTTGATTGGCGAGCGTGGACGCGAAGTGAACGAATTTGTGACCCGCGCATTGGGCCCCGAAACCATGAAACACTCGGTGGTTGTGGCCGCCACGTCAGACCAGTCTGCGCTGGCCCGAAGGCGCTGTGCATGGTCCGCAGCGTCTTTGGCCGAGTACTTGCGTGATCAGGGCATGCACGTGTTGCTGTTGGCAGATTCGGTCACACGCTTTGCCGAAGCGCATAGGGAAATCGCTGTGGCGATGGGCGAATCGCCATCGCTGCGTGGGTTTCCCCCTTCGGTCACTCCGCTAATCGCCAACCTGTGCGAACGCGCCGGGCCCGGAACACAGGATCAAGGTGACATCACAGCCGTATTCAGTGTCTTGGTCGCCGGATCGGATATGGATGAACCCGTCGCGGATATGTTGCGAGGCGTTCTGGACGGGCACATCGTCCTGAGCCGGGACATTGCCGAGCGCGGGCGTTTCCCGGCCATCGACCTCAGCCGCTCTGTGTCGCGCAGCTTGCCTGGCGCGGCCTCAGAAGCCGAAAACCAGATAATCGCGGAAACGCGGAAACTGGTCGGCAGCTACGAGCAATCCGAAGTGATGATCAAAGCCGGGCTCTATTCCGAGGGCGCAGATCCTTTGCTGGATCAAGCCGTGCGCGTGCATGACGAGTTGGATAGCTTCTTTGGCAAAGCGGATGCCGAGGGTGTCGAAAACAGCTTTAGTCATCTCTCGCTGATTCTGCGCCGCGCAACAGCGGGCTTGCCGCGATAACGGGATATCCAGACAGTTTTAAGTGTTAAGGCCACCTTAAGGCCCATGCTGCTACTCCAGTAACTGGGTGATAAAAAGGTGGTGGAGATGGGTGCGCAATCCAATGCGGCGCCAATCATCATCAAGAAGAAGCGTGTATCGGGTGGCGATGGCCATCACGGTGGCGCGTGGAAAGTCGCATATGCGGACTTTGTAACGGCCATGATGGCCTTCTTCATGTTGATGTGGCTGCTGAACGCAACGACCGAAACGCAACGCAAGGGGCTGGCGGATTACTTTTCGCCAACCATTCCGGTCAGCGCTGATTCCGGCGGTGGCGATGGCGCCTTTGGCGGCGACAATATGTTTTCTGAACAAACGCTGGCCATGAACGGCAAAGGTGCGACCAGGCGCAACCCGACCAGATCTCATCAGGCACGGGGATCGACAGGTGTTGATGCCGCGGGCGGTGGGAAGGACGCGGTGCAGGACTTCACATCGCTTGAGGCTCAGCTGTTGGGTCGTACAGGCGAAAGCGAGGTGTCGGACAAAATCCTCAAACACATCGTCACGCGGGTCACGGACGAAGGTCTGGTGGTCGAGCTATTTGATACTGACGATCAGCCCCTTTTCGAATCGGACACCGACACACCTACGCCACTCATGCGTGCGCTGGCATTGCTGATTGCACGGTCTTCGGATCTGGTGACAAACCCCATCGCAGTCGAAGGTCATGTCAAAGCGTCGCCCGTTGTTCTGGCCCGCAATCCTGCCTGGGATCTTTCCACCGCTCGGGCGCAGATTGTACGTCAGATGCTGCAGGACAAGGGCGTTGTTGCCGAACGCCTGAACCGCGTGACCGGCCACGCAGACCGAGAGCTGTTCAGTCAAGATCCAATGGCCACCCGCAACAACCGGATCGAGGTCATTTTTCTGCGCGCGCCCTGAAGGATAGAACGCATTTTACTTGTTAGCGCGCTGTTAAGGGGCAGCGCGTTACCTGTTGCATCAAAGATTGACGCAACAGAAGGGCGTGCCAATGACAATTTCCTCTTCGCTGAATGCCGGTGTCGCCGCTTTGAAGGCCAACGCAAACAGACTGGCCACGATTTCCGACAACATCGCGAACTCCTCTACATTTGGCTACAAGCGGGTCGAGACGGATTTTCATTCCATGGTCACGTCCGGCCAGGGGGGCAGTTATTCGGCAGGGGGTGTCAGAACAACAAGCCAACGCCTGATCGATCAGCGTGGCTCTCTCGTTACAACCAACAACTCCACCGATCTGGCGGTTCGCGGACGCGGTATGATTCCGGTGCGCCCCAGTTCGCAGATTGCGGCTGGTTCGAACGAAATGCTGCTGACCACGACGGGGTCGTTCCGCACCAATGAAGAAGGGTACCTGGTAACCGAATCCGGCCTTGTCCTGCTGGGATGGCGTGCCGCTGCGGATGGATCGATCCCCGCCGTTCCGCGGGACACGCCGGCAGCGCTTGAGCCCGTGCAACTCAGCGTAAATCAGTTATCAGGCGCGCCGACCACCCGGATGAACTTGCGGATGAACCTACCCGCAACCGCAACAGATGCCGGCGCGCCCGGCGATACGCAGCCGCTGTCTGTCGAATATTTTGACAATCTGGGCAAATCAGAAAGCGTAGATATCGAACTCGTTCCGACGGTCCCCGCAACCGGAAGCAGTAACGAATGGACGATGATCATGCGCGATTCGGCATCGGGCGGTGCGATCATTGGTGAATACACGCTGACCTTTACCGATAGCCGAACCGCCGGCGGTACCCTGGCAACCGTGACTGCGGTGTCAGGTGGCGCGTACGACCCGGCAACCGGCAGTGTTGTCGTCAACGTTGCCGGTGGCCCCATGGAGGTTAACATTGGCACGATCGGTGATGCTGATGGCATTACTCAGCTGTCCGATACCTTTGCGCCTGTTTCGATCACCCGCGATGGCTCGGCCGTTGGAACCATGACCAGCGTTCAGGTCGACGAAAACGGCTATGTCTATGCGTTCTACGATACAGGTGTCAGTCGCCGCATGTTTCAGATTCCTCTGGCAGATGTTCCCAATCCGAACGGCCTGACCGCGCTGGACAGTCAAACTTACGCGCCATCTCGGGAAAGCGGCACCTTTTTTCTTTGGAACGCAGGCGAAGGCCCGACCGGCGATCTGGTGTCTTTCGCCCGCGAAGAATCAACCACCGATGTCGCGACCGAGCTGACCGCGTTGATTCAGACGCAGCGCGCGTATTCTTCCAGCGCCACGGTGATCAAGACCGTGGATGAGATGCTGCAGGAAACGACAAACATCAAACGTTGAACTGGGTTCTGAAAACAGGAAAGGAGCGGTCTGATGAACATGTCGACGGCGTTGAACAACGCATTGGGCGGGCTAACGGCAGCCAGTCGCGGGGCCGCAGTGGTGTCAGGGAACATCGCCAATGCTCTGACGCCGGGCTATGCGCGCCGATCCCTTGAACTGACAACCAGTCCAATTTCGGGCAACGGCGTACGTACTGTTGGGGTGATACGTCATCAGGATCCTGTCTTGACCGCCAACCGGCGCGTAACCGATGCAGATCTGGCGCGACAAACGGCAGTTTCAGACTTTCACTCACGGTTCGAAGGGTTGGTTGGATCACCTGAGGATGCAACCTCTCTGGCCGCCCGCTTATCATCTTTCGACGGGAGGCTGATCACGGCTGCCAGTTTGCCCGACTCGGCCGAACGTCTTGACCAAGCCGCACGAACAGGGCGTGACCTTGCAAACAGTTTGAACATCGCGTCCGAGGGAGTTCGAAAAGCACGTTCGGATGCAGATCGAAAGATCGGAGCGCAGGTCGACAACCTGAACCGTGACCTCAAGGATATCGAAGACCTGAACGCCAGGATTACTGCCGTCCAAAACTCGGGCGGCGATATCGGGGCCTTGCAGGATCAGCGGCAAATCCTGATTGATCAGGTTAACGAATTGGTTCCGGTCAACGTGGTCGCAAGGGCAAATGATCAAGTGTCTCTCTACTCTGACGGCGGCTTGATCCTTTTGGAGGGCAAAGCCGCGGAGTTTTCGTTTTCAACAACCGGCGACACGAAACCGCATATGACCGTTGCAAATGGGCTGTTGTCCGGGCTGGAAATGAATGGCAAACCCGTGCGCATAAGCGGCGACACCGCCCAGATCCGCGGCGGCGCGTTGGCAGCCCAATTCACCATACGCGATGACTTGTCGGTCGAAGCGCAGAACCAGTTGGACAGCGTTGCCCGCGATCTGATCGAACGGTTTGAGACACCGGGGTTGGATCCTACAGCGCTTGCTACCGATCCTGATCTTTTTACCGATGACGGCAATCGGTTTGATGTGGCGTTCCTGCCCGGGCTGGCATCACGTATTTCTCTCAATTCCATTGTTGATCCAGATGCGGGCGGAGACAGTTGGAAGTTGCGGGCCGGATTGGGCGCCGCCGGACCCGGCGACCCCGGAGATTCCGCGCAATTACAAGCCTTCGGCGCAATCCTCAGCGATGCTCGGCCGGTATCTGGATCCGTGTTCGGAACCGGCGATATGCGCGCCGCCGAGGTCATCCAGGCGTTGCTGTCGAAAGCCGGGGCAAATGCCCACGCGGCAGATCAACGCAAAACCTTCGCAAATGGCGCGCGATTACAAATGGCGCAGATCGAGGCAGAGCAAGGCGTGGATACAGATCAGGAATTGCAGCGCCTGATGCAGATCGAACAAACATATGCTGCAAATGCGCGAGTCATCACAGTTGTTGATGAGCTTCTACAAACCCTTCTGAGGCTGTGATCATGAATTTGACTGCCATGGGTGATCTTGCACGTGGACTGACGCTTCGGTCTCGTGCGACGGAAATCAAAGCCCAGATTGAAACACTGTCTTACGAAATGTCATCCGGCAAAGTGCAGGACATCTCTGGGCGGTTGGGCGGTGACTATTCTCAGATCCTCGATCTGGATCGCAACCTTGCCCGGCTCGATGCGTTCAAAATCGCTACATCCGAAGCTGGTCTTTTTACGGATGTCATGCAGCAAAGCCTGACGACATTCGATACTTCGGTTGGTGAAGTTTCCTCATCCCTATTGGCATTCGGTACGGCAAAACACACGGTCACGCATGAGCAGGCATCGGTTCAAGCCCGTAATGAGCTTGATACAATGATGTCGGCTCTGAATACACGAGTAGGCGGGCGCAGCCTGTATTCCGGAGTGGCGACGGATGTCTCGCCATTGTCATCTACCGACGCACTCCTGACTGCGCTTGAGGCTGAATTGACAGGCCTTACGACTGTTACCGATATACGTGCGGCGGCAGAGAGCTGGTTCAATGATCCTGTCGGATTTGACGCGGTCATCTATCAAGGTTCAGATACGCCGCTAGCATCAATGCAAGTCTCTGAGAACGAGCGTATCTCGATCCCGATTACAGCAACCGACCCAGCGTTCAAGGCAGCGCTGCGGGACACTGCAGTGGCCGCTCTTGTCTCGGACGATGCACTTGCTTTGGGTACGGATCAGCGCACCATCCTGTTTACGCAATTGGGTGTCGATCTTGCCAATGCAAAAGATGAAACGGTCAAGCTTAGGGCCGAAGTCGGCGCTGCAGAAGCGCGCGTTGAAGAGGCTGCCACCCGCAATTCGGCAGCGCGCACCAGCCTGGAATACAGTCGAAACCAACTGATCGCGGCCGATCCATATGAAACCGCTGCAAAGTTGCAGGCCGTGCAGTTTCAACTGGAAAGCCTGTATTCCGTCACGGTTCGAAATGCGAACCTGTCACTGGTGAATTTCCTGAGATGAAAGTTCTTCTTTTCCTTCTCTTGCTTCTTCCCGGCTTGGCATCCGCTGGCGCGATCCGTTTGAAGGACCTTGTGAACTTCGATGGCGTACGGGGCAACGATCTTGTCGGGTATGGTTTAGTTGTTGGTCTCAACGGTACTGGTGACGGGCTTCGCAATTCGCCGTTCACCGAAGAAATCATGTCCAACATCCTCGAACGCTTAGGGGTCAACGTCACAGGTGAAGATTTCCGCCCTAAAAACGTGGCGGCAGTGCTGGTGACAGCCAGCTTGCCGCCATTTGCCCGGGTTGGAGGTCAGATTGACGTCACAGTGTCGGCCATTGGCGATTCCAACAGTTTGTTGGGTGGAACGCTGATTATGACACCGCTGAACGCAGCCGACGGTCAGATTTATGCGGTGGCGCAAGGCACAGTCCTGGCTGGTGGTGCGGTCGCCGAAGGCGAAGCAGCATCTGTTGTCCGTGGTGTGCCAACAGCTGGCGTGATCCCATCTGGTGCCCGTGTCGAACGCGAGATTGATTTTGATCTTTCGAGCATGTCTCAGATGCGACTCGCCCTACGAGAACCCGATTTCACAACCGCCGGTCGGATTGAGACCGCCATAAACCGGGAATTCAACCGCGCGGTCGCAATCATGCGCGATTCCGGAACAGTCGAGCTGAACATTGCAGCCACACAATCCGTTTCAACCGCCCATGCCATCGGGCGTATAGAAAATATCTTGGTTGAGCCCGAGACCAAGGCACGGGTGGTGGTCGATCAACGATCAGGCACCATCGTCATGGGGCAAGAGGTTCGCATATCACGCGTTGCAGTGTCGCAGGGCAACCTGACCCTGACAGTCGAAGAAGCCCCGATCGCCGTCCAGCCTAACCCATTTGCACGGGGCGAAACTGTTGTTGTGCCCAGAACAATCGCAGGTATCGAGCAAGAAGAAGGGACCGGTCTCGCCGAAATACCCGAGGCTGCCACTTTGTCCGAAGTGGTGGCAGGGCTGAATGCCTTGGGTGTTTCCCCGCGCGACATGATCGACATTCTGAAAACAATCAAAGCAGCTGGCGCCTTGCACGCGGAATTCATCGTCAGATGACGGCGGCTTTAAAACCCTAACGGTCATCAATGCTTCGCCGATCACGTCGCCTGACCTATTTGGACTTCCAGCTGTCCAGCCAACGGCGAAATCTACTGCGCCGCTCTTCAATCGCGTCGCCCGCCGCGTAAAACCCATCTTCCACATTCTCAAGCATCGGATCGATCCGAGCCTGCCTGAACCTGCGCCACCGGACCCAAATGGCCCAGACCAAAGCGGCAAAAACCGTCAGGAAGATGATATTGAACCAGGGGATTAGCCGTACATCCGGTCCATCGACGTGTTTGATGAAAATCGCATTGGGGAATATCGACATGAACTCATTGCGCCACCCATAGTGGGTGATCGCAACCCAATCCGGGTCATCTTTAGTCGATTTTGCGTCATTGGCCTCGGTATACAGATTGGCTGTGTCGAATTTGAAATAGAATGGCCAACCCCAACCGGTGTCTTCGTTGCGATACACAATAGGTTTGCCGTTGGCCCGCACCGCCTGAATGAACTGAACATCCCGATTGGACAAGCTGGCGGATTGGTCTTCGGGTTCTGACCAGAAAATCCGAGTCCAGTCGTTCAGGTCCTGACGTTCCTCATAGGTATTCACGATCCGCACGATGTCGCGCTGCGGCAACGCGTATTGCAGGATCACGGCAATCGCGCCCCAGAAGATAATAATGAACGCCCATTTCACATAGGCCATGCCGTATTCCTCACATGTAATTCACAATATAGATCAGCGCGCCAATCGCCACCCAAGGTACAACATAGACACCCAGGATCAGTTTGCGACGGAACGAATTGTCATAGACGTGCAACCCGCGCTCGACAAAAGCTCCCTTATTGCCGCTCTTGCCCTTCTCGTCCCACCAGGTTTCAAGCTTCTGACGCCGAACACTGCGCGAATACAGAGACAGCGCGAAATAAGCGATGGTCTGGATGACCAGCAGGATCAAAAACAGGCGCATCGCTCCGAACATATCAACTCTTCCTTACAGAACCCCAGGGGCCAACACGGGCAATCACCGCATCGCCGACCCGGTCTTCGCCGCTCATATCGGGTTCATGGCCAAACAGCGCAGCGCGGGCACCCGATTTGTCCACCTGATACTCGCGCGCGAGGAAGTCGGCAACATAGGCTTTCTTGGTCTCGGGCCAGCCAGAGTAGGTGCGGTAGAACAGCTCTTTGTGGCAAATGAACATCTGCCGAGGGTCCAGAGGGGCCAGTTCCGACAGCAGCATATTCACCAGATCGCGGTTGGGCGTATCAGCCGCGCGTAAAGTGTAGAAATACGCCGGGTGGTCCGAGGTAATACGCGGCCAGCGTCCGCCATCCGTTGCCCATCGCATCAATTGTGCCAGACCGTGATAGGCATCCGGCAACCGATCCGCGTGATTGCGTGCCAGACGCCGCATGTCCGAGCGATCCAAACCGGTCAAATCGACATTGGCATCCGCGGCGGCATCGATGGTCAGGAAATCCATCTTTTGCTGCAGGATCGCGGCTGCATCGACACCGCGCGCTTTGACAATCGGCTCGACCAGATCGTTGTAGTCCAGAAACTTGGCGATCTGGTTTCGCTGCGACGGGTTAAACGTGTATTTGATCTTTAGATCGTCGGGCTTTTCCCTCATGCAGATCGCGGCCGGGTGGTCCATGTCTGGAAACAAGTACAGCCCGCCGAAATGGGCTGTCCAAAAGTTGCGCTGTTCAAACGCGGTGTGGCGCAGACGGACGGGGTTGCGGGTGACGTCGCCGGTTTCCTTGGCGGTTTTGATCATCCTGGCGATCAGCACATCGTCGAACCAAGCGTCCTCTTCGGTTTTGAACTGTTCAACCATGCCCGCCAATTGCTCGGCCTTGCGCAGGGTGCCGCCTGCGGTGTCGGCTTCGATCTCGATCTTGCGCAGGTTCAGCAGGTCGCCCGGCGTGGTGAGTTTGATGACAGAGTTCACCAGCTCTCCGGCCACCGCATCGGTGGCGGTCAGAGCGAAAAGCTGCGCCTCGTTCATCTCGATGAACTCGCGCAGGATTTCGCGCGAGGTCGAGAATTTGACGTTCAGCAAAGGCGCGCGTTTCTGCTCGGTCGTCAGCAGGATGAACTGCCGGTTGACCCCGTTGGGGTTCAGGTAGAGCTCATCCTCCAGCTCAATCCCCACCTCCGGCGAATAGCCTGAAATATCGACATGAAAATCCGAAAGCTGAGTGGTCTTGCCCGCCAGATGCTGCAGCGCGCGGTTATACCGCTCGACCAGAGCCGGGCTGGAGATGTGGACGAGGTTGCCGAACATCAGGCCTTTTTCGATGAGGCGGATCATGAATCAGCTTCCGCCCAAAACTCACTGGTATCTACCAGCTTGCGAAGTTCAAATTTAATTTCGTGAAGCCGCATCCTAGATAAGCGCTCCCGTTGTGGTGGCGAAAGTGCCTTCTCCATTGCGAGTAGAAATTCTATTTTCGGAATGAGGTCAGCAACTAGATTGGTTCTTCCTGGAAGCTTGTAATCTACGGACGTGTGCAACAACTCCCAAAGATGCGGATACGTTCCTCTCAGCCGTCTACGCAGGTCAATGATAGCTTCGTCTATAGTTTTATCCGCGTTCCGTTGATCCCCAAGATAGTAACTATGAACTTCACCATTACTATTTAGGTCGTCAAAAAAGACATCATTCGAAAAATGCCAACCTAGGCCCTTGGCGCTGGCTTCATTTATTTCCACAATCAATGATCTTAAGTTCTCGTTAAACAACGCTTCCACGCGATCCTCTTCTCGTTGCCGAGCTTCGCCTTCAAATATCTTGGCTTGCGCAGACAACGAACGAGCCATTTCCTGCGTGGCTTCACGTTGCTCTTTCATTTCTTCCTTCTGCAAAGCCAAAACTCGCCGCTGCTCACCAAGCTCAACGGATTGCAACAAAACGGTAGCGATCAACCAAATAAAAGCGAGTACCCCGGCCAAACCTGCCAAGGTGTCGCCGACCTCATTTGGAGGAGCAGCATAGAGATGTCTCCATTTCGGTGGGCATTCCCCTTTCGGGAAAAAATCGCCACTGCATGTAGGAGCCAAACCAAACCAAGTTATCAGCCCAGCGAAGCCAACCGTGGCAATACAAGCCCACAAGATCGGGTTACCTAGACGCCAGAAACCGGGTCGATCTGTTTCCGTCATCTACCCCTTCCCCTCCAGATACCGCCGCTTGGCCTCTTCCATCCGGCCCATCTCACGCACGGCATTCTCGATGGCGACCTCATCACTTTTTTCGGCATAGCGGAATTCGCTGTCGGCGTAGCGGTTGATCTCCTGTATCACCATCTCGACCGTGATCGGCTGGCGCAGGCCCTCGATCATGGCCTTCTTGGTGTCGTAGTCGCGGAACAGGAACAGGTCGGGGTTTTCCATCCATTCGTCGGGCAGTTCGAAATCCATCGCGCGGACCTTGACCGCGTCGGTAATGTTCTTGATCGCGCGGCCGGTGAACCGCTCATCTGCCTGTTGAATCGCCTTGAGGTAGGTGCCCATCTTGGCAATTGTGTCCATCTGGCCGATCTGGCCGGAGACCCGGTCATAGACCTGCAACAAAGCGTCCTCATGCGGGCGGGAATGGCTTTCGAAACTGGCGGCGACGGCTTTCTTGATCTCCTGCGCGGCATAAGCTTCGTGCTCGCCCAGCGGGATGTCGTGGTTGCGGCCCATCAGCAGGTGCAGGATGTCGATGTAATCCTCGCGCGTTTGCGGCCCGTCCACCAGGAACCGCGCACCTGCCCGCTGGCGCAGGGCATCGTCCACATTCTCAGGGTAGTTCGAGAACATGCCAAAGGTGCAGTTGCCCCGCACGACGGTGTTGGCGCCCGCAAAGCTCTCCATCAGCACGGCGGTGATTTCCAACTGCCCGGCTGAGGACTGCCGGTCGCCGCGTTTGCCCGCAAGCTGGTCGATATCGTCGATGGTGCCAAAGCCGATGACCGAGGGGTCGATGATCGTGTTGATAAACGCCTTGGCGTTCTGGCCGGATTTGCCCTGATAGCTGTCGATATTGTCGGTGCTCAGGTTCTGATAGCGGAACGGGTAGCCCGCGTTCTGGCAATAATCGTTGATCAGCCCGGCCATCATCTGGATCAGGGTGGTCTTGCCAGTGCCCGGTTTGCCGTCGCCCATGAAGGTAAAGATGAATCCGCCAAGTTCCGCAAACGGGTTCAGGCGGCGGTCGAAGTCATAGGCCATGACCATCTTGGCCAGCTTCATCGCCTGATATTTGGCGATATGGTTACCGACCACCTCGTTCGGCTTCTTGAACGTCATGGTGAGGGTGGTGGACTTGGCTTTCGACGCCGGTTCAAACCCCCGGATCGTCAGGTCGTCGGCCTCAATGTGCCAAGCGGCGTTCTGGAACGGGGCCAAGTGGCCTGCGGACTGCGCGCGGAGGGCGGATTTTTCCATCAGTTGTTCGGCATAGGCGCTGGTGGCCGCAATCAGATGGGCGTCATCGGGGGCGTGTTTGGCCAGTGTCTGGTCCAGCTCCCACAATGCGCCGTGCAGGGCAAGCTGGCCGTTGTCGGTCAGAACCTCTTCGATTTCTCCAATATCAACGGTGGTTTCACCCAGATGCGAGGACATCAGATAGGCCAGCGCGTTGCCGAAAGTGTGCGCGGTGACCAGAGCGTCAGCCGTCAGCAGTTCCGAGAACTCGGTCTTGCGCGCGGCGGGCAAGTCCCCGGCCAGATTGGCGCGTTTCAGGTCGGCCAGCGGGGTCTGTTCCGCATAGGCCTCACCCACGGCCAGCGCGATGGCAATCGCGCGCCGAATGGCCTGTTGCGCCGTGGCCTGAGGTGGCGAGACCAGCGCATCGCCATCGTCCGAGGCCTCGATCCGTTCAACCAAATGCACCCCGTCTGCGCGCACGGTTCGGCGTGTCACCAACCCAGGTGTCGTGGAGCGAAACCGCCGCCCAGTTGAAACGCCCGGAGACCGCTCGGTCGCCACCTCAACCGCTTTGGCTATCCGCGGCGCGTGTTCAAAACCGTTCAGCAGGGCGGTCGCTGCCGGATAATGCTTGCGAATATCGTCTTCGCGCAATTCCATCTGATCTGACGTCAAACTCATTTCAAAACCGCCCTTGCTTCATCTTTTCAAAAATACTCCCGCCGGAGGCCAAACTAATAGCGCAACACCTGCCCGCTCTTGCTGACCACGAATTTGCGCACATCACCAAATCCCGACGGGTTACGCTCAGCCAGCACCTGAAACGGACGCTGAGGCAATATGATCGACCGCTGGGTGTGGGTCGCCCCGGTCTCGGCCCCCTGCCCGCCGAACGGGTCCAGTGCAAAAACCTCACGCTCGACGGTAGAAAACCAGCCGGCGCGTTCTTCGATCACTTCTTCGCTTTGCAGCTCTTCGGTGGTCCAGGCCAGCGCCCAGTCTTCCCCCTGCGGCGATTGCGCGTCCTCAAGCACCTGCCGCAGAGGACCGGATTGTTCGGTATAAGCCGAGGAATACATCGGTCCCACATGAATGCGGCGCAAATGTTTGGGATGGAGGTCGTCGAAATCCTGATCGAACCCTTTGGCGATCGTAACCAGTTTCAAACCGCCCAGCGCCTGCGCCATCAGATGGGCCTGAACCTCGGGCCAGCGGCGCTGGTCTTTGGGCAGGGCGGTTTTGCCGCCGTCCTCCAACTGCATCAGGTAGATGACCGGCAGATTGATCTGGCTGTCATAGACCGCCCAGTGGATGAGGAACCGCCGCCGCTCGCCTTCATTCCCGATCCAGTGGCATTCGGGATCGTTGCGAGCCCAGAACAGCTCTCCTTTCAGCAACTCTTCGTAATAAAGCCGTTGCGACAGCGCGAATTGCAGCTTGGTGGGGATGTCCCGGTCGCCGATGATTGTGCGGACCATGTCGGTTTTCAGCTCATCCTCGGAGGGCATATTCGCCAGATGCACCTGCGCCTGCTGCGCGTCATTGGCCATGGTCAGCAACTCGGCCGCCACCGGAAACCCGCTGTCGCGCTTGTCCATGGCGAGGCTGCCAAAGAACCGCCCGGTATCGCGCCCGACCAGCAGGTATTTCATGCTGAGTGCACGAAAGGTGTAAAGCAGCCCCGAGAGGTAGCGCGACACGATCCGCACCTCTTGCTTCGAGATCGCGCCCTCTGCCTCCATCGTCGCGGCCACGCGCAGGAGGTGAACGGTGATTACCTCAAATTTGCGGAAATAGCGGCGCGAGGCAAAGGTGTCGGTCAGGCCGACATGGTCTTGGGTGGGATCAGTCATAAGCTGAGCTACTACGCTTGTCCTTACAGCTTTGGCGAAGCCGCCAAGGCAGAAGAAGAACTTCTGAGATCAGGTACAATGCGAAAACTATGAGTCCAATAACAATGCTTCCCGGCCCAACGTAAACGGCGAGGATACCTAGCACTTTGTAGGCACCACCTTTTGCATCGATTTTGTCCAAAAAAAGCGCCAAGCCATAAATTGGGATGGGCCAAATTACGAGAAAGAGGCCGACCCAGAGTAACCTAATGTCTTTGCGATTAAGCCACGTCATCAGTAGAACCTATTTTAATTGGTTTTTTTTGATGTTTTCGCGATGCGAAGGTATCGGTAAGGCCGACATGGTCTTGCGTGGGGTCAGTCATGCTCGTGATCTCAGTTCATCGAGTTCGCGCCTCGACTGCTCAATTTTTCCCACGACCATAAAACCAACAAAGCCTAGGACGCCTCCCCAAGGAAGGCCCCAATTCAGAAAGACAATAGCTGCGACCAATGTCCCAAGATCAATGATCCAATACCGTTTGAAACCTCTTATCCACACTTCCTTGTCCTGACACGCTTGGAGAAAACTCATCCGGGTTTTTACTTTGCTTCCATCCTTGGCTAATTGCGGCGACACTCTGTTGAGCGCAAAGCCACCGAATAGAAAAACCCAGACCGCAAGAACAATTAGATCGGAGTTTTCAGTCCCAATACCGCGCAGGATCATGGAAAATGGGACTACAAACAACGCAACTGTCAGAACCACGCGCCATTTCTTAGGCAGTTCCTTCAACGGCTTTAACCCCCATACAGATTCTTATCATGCTTCTCCACAATCGACGCAAACCGGCGCGCGAACCGCTCATCCGCCTTGGCCTTTTTTTCCAGCACGTCGCGGGCAAAGACCATGTGGTCCTCATGCGCTTCGAGCATATCGGCCATTTTCTGGTTGGTCGCGGTGCCAATGGCGGCCATGGCGGTTTGCGCCTCTTGGTCCGTCTGCACGCCAATCTCGTTGATGCGGTGGGCCACGTCCTGCTGCTGCGCCGTTTTCAGCGATTTGGTCAGGGCGTCATACAGCACCACGCGCTGTTGCGTGTCTGTCTGCAGCTTATTGATCAGCACCATCTGTGTCGCCGCCTGGTTCTGCAGTGAATCGACCCAGGTCTTTCCCTTTTCGATGTAGCGTTCGAGCGTTTGTGACTTGGCCAACTTGACCTGCTCTTCCTGAACCTTGGCGTTATATTGCTTGTTCAGCTCGGCCAGTTCGGTTTCCAGCTGTGTCCGCGCGGCGGCGTCCTGTTCGACGGATATCTTGTTTTCCAACGTGATGATCGTCGGGTCCATGCCCTGAATCTCGGCCCGCAGTGCTTCCAGTTCAGCGACAGTGGCTTCACGGTCGTCCAGCGTGACGGTCAGGTTGTCCTCGACCTTGACGCGCTGTTCTTCCAGCACTGACAACTGCCCTTGCAGCAGCTTTACGATCACATCGGATTTCGCAATCAGGTCCTGCAGCTTGTCATCGATATTGGCGGTGCGCATACGCTCCTGCCGCATCGACTCGGACTTGCCTTTCGAGAAGATGCCGACAAACGATTCCCACCCGGATTTCGAGCGCATTTCGTCGAAATCCTTGGAAAAAGCGCTGGTGACATCGTCCAGACCCATGATCAGCTCGGCAATGTTGGCGTTCATCACCTCGGTATGGGCATGCACATCCCCAAGCGTCGCGTTTTCGATGTCGATATCCGCCTCGGCGGTTCCGATCTTGGCGCGGGCGGCTTCGATCCGAGATGTCAGACCTTCGATCTGCGACTGCGACTCACGCACCTTTGTCTGAGTCTGTTCAATCAACGCTTCGAATTGCTGGTTCGACATCTTTGCTATCCCTGTTTTTCTTCAATTGCCCAATAAGATAGGGAATGTTAACATGGTTTACATCCCCTTGGGCGCACAATTTAGTGGGACTTTGGCAAAATCGCAGCGAAAAAGATAGGCAAGACAGGGCAGTCCAAAGAAGATTTGGTATGCCGCGCATCGCCTGAATTTTATACGATCTGGATTGATCCGACAGGCGGAGTGGTCCTAGACAAGACCCGCCCCACCTGATTGTGTGCACCCAATTCTTTTCCTGCCGGAGGCCAAGCTATGCTGGACGCAACAACCGATCTGAAATCGATCCTGAAAGACCCCGAATTGCTAGCGACCAAAGCCTATATCGGCGGTCAGTGGGTGGATGGTGATAACGGGAGCTTTCCTGTCACAAACCCGGCACGCGGCGATGTTTTGACCGAGGTTGCCGATCTGAGCCGCGCACAGGTTGCGGGCGCCATTGCCCAGGCCGAGGCCGCTCAGAAAGAATGGGCCAAACTGACCGGGAAAGAGCGCGCAGTGATCCTGCGGCGCTGGTTCGACCTGATGATGGACAGCGCCGAGGATTTGGGAAAAATCCTGACCGCCGAACAGGGCAAACCGTTGGCCGAAGCCGTGGGTGAGATCGGCTATGGTGCTTCTTTCATCGAGTTCTTTGGCGAACAGGCCAAGCGCGTCTACGGAGAAACCATCCCCGGGCATCAGCGCGACAAACGGATCACAGTTTTGAAACAGCCGATTGGTGTTGCGGCCTCGATCACGCCATGGAACTTCCCCAACGCCATGATCACGCGCAAGGCCGCGCCTGCGCTGGCCGCCGGGTGCGCCTTTGTTGCACGCCCATCCGAAGAAACCCCGCTTTCGGCGTTGGCACTGGCCGTTCTGGCCGACCGTGCAGGCATTCCAGCAGGCGTGTTCAATGTTGTCCCTTCAGTGAACGCCAGTGAAATCGGTAAGGAATTCTGCGAAAACCCGGGCGTGCGCAAACTGACCTTTACCGGCTCGACCCAAGTGGGGCGGATCCTGCTGCGGCAGGCTGCGGATCAGGTTATGAAGTGCTCGATGGAACTGGGCGGAAATGCACCGTTCATTGTTTTCGACGATGCTGATCTGGATGCGGCCGTCGAAGGCGCAATGATGTGCAAGTTCCGCAACAACGGTCAGACTTGCGTATGCGCCAACCGTATCTACGTACAGGCTGGTGTCTATGACGCTTTCGCCGCCAAGCTGAAAGCAGCGACCGAAGCGCTGTCTGTTGGCGATGGTCTGTCCGAAGGCGTCACAACTGGCCCGCTGATCAACGAAAAGGCGGTCGTCAAAGTTCAGGATCACATCGCGGATGTCACCGCTCATGGTGGTCAGGTTCTGACCGGCGGCCTGCCGCATGATCTGGGCGGCACCTTCTTTCAGCCGACCATCGTCACCGGGGTTACTCAAGATATGAAAGTTGCTCAGGAAGAAACCTTTGGCCCGCTGGCACCGTTGTTCAAGTTTGAAGACGAGGATGATGTAATCGCGATGGCCAACGATACGATCTTTGGCCTGGCCTCTTATTTCTATGCCAAAGATCTGAGCCGCGTTTACAAAGTGGCCGAGGCGCTTGAATACGGTATCGTCGGCGTAAACACTGGCATCATCTCGTCCGAACTGGGTCCGTTCGGCGGCATAAAGCAGTCTGGTCTGGGACGCGAAGGCAGCCATCACGGGATGGAGGATTACCTGGAGATGAAATACATCTGCATGGCGGTCTGATCACAAGCGGCCCTTGGTTTTGGGTGCCCGGACGGGGGCCGCGTAATTCATCCCCAGTTTTTCGCCGCTTGTCACAAAAGCGCATTCAAAGCGTCACAAATCTGCAATCAACGACGGCCATCCCACTCTCATCCAAGTGAGAGAGGATACCAACCGATGTCATTGCGCTTTGTTTGCCTGGCATCTGCCCTTGCCCTGACCGCCGGTCAGGCCATGGCAGAGATGAATTTCAACAGAATTGCGTCCTTCCCCGTCGTGAAGAACATGGCCGAAGGCGCGGACACCAACCGCGAAACCTCACCCGAGATCATCGCCGCCACCGTGGATGGCATGATGCTGGTTTACACCGACAGCCCGCTGGGTGCGATCGGCATGATCGATATCACCGACCCGGCCAACCCCGCCCCCGCCGGCACAATGGATGTGGGTGGTGAACCGACATCCGTTGCGATCGTCGGCACAACTGCGTTTGTCGGGGTTAACACATCCGAAAGCTACACCGCGCCTTCCGGCAAGCTGATCTCGGTCGATGTTTCAAGCAAAGCGGAAACCGGCGCCTGTGATCTGGGTGGCCAACCCGACAGTGTCGCCATTGCGCCTGATGGCAGCTTTGTTGCCGTTGCGATTGAGAACGAGCGCGATGAAGGCCTGAATGAAGGGATCATCCCGCAGTTGCCCGCCGGGTCTCTGGCACTGGTCCCACTAAAAGACGGCGCCATGGAGTGCGCGGCGATGAAAATGGCCAACCTGACCGGCCTGACCGAAGTTGCACCCACCGATCCTGAGCCTGAATTCGTGGACATCAACGGCCTAGGTGAAACGGTCATCACCTTGCAGGAAAACAACCACATCGCGGTTGTCGACAAGGATGGCATCGTAATCAACCATTTCTCGGCTGGCAGCGTTGACCTGGAAGCCATTGACGCCACAGACGAACGCGGCGCGCTGATCTTCACCGAAAGCCAGAAGGGACGCCTGCGCGAACCTGATGCGGTCAAATGGATCGACGGCAAGCACTTCGCCACCGCAAATGAAGGCGACTACAAGGGCGGTTCACGCGGATGGACGATTTTCCACAAGGACGGCAGCGTCGTTTATGAAAACGGTACCGAGTTCGAAAAGGCCATCATTCAGATCGGCCACTACCCCGACAAACGGTCCGACAACAAAGGCGTGGAACCCGAAAGCGTAACAGCTGCCACCTTCGGCGACACGCCAATGATCTTTGTCGGAGCAGAACGCGCCTCGGTCGTTGGTGTCTATGATGCCACGGACCCGGCCAGCCCGGTTCTGAAGCAGTTGCTGCCCTCGGGCGTTGGCCCCGAAGGCTATGTGGCGATCCCCGAGCGTAACCTGCTGATCTCGGCCAATGAAAAAGACCTGATCGAAGATGGCGGCCCGCGTGCCCACGTCATGATTTACGAGTATCAGGACGCGCCCGCCACCTATCCGCACCTGACCTCGGAAGGTGCGGATGAGTTGATCGGATGGGGCGCGCTATCCGGTCTGGTCGCGGACGAGGACGGCATGATCTATGCCGTAAATGACAGCTTTTACGGCTTCCAGCCCTCCATCTTCAAGATCGACCCCAGCCAACAGCCCGCCCGCATCGTAGACGTCATCCGCATCCACCGCCAGGACGGCAACGCGGCGCAGAAACTAGATCTGGAAGGCATCACGCTTGACGGTGAAGGCGGATTCTATGTCGCCTCGGAAGGCCGAACAGACCGCGTCATCCCGCACGCGATCTACCACGTCTCGCAGGACGGCTTGATCAAGGACCGCAAGGGCGAGATCGGCCTGCCACAGGAACTGATGGCCGTTGAAAAACGCTTCGGCTTTGAGGGTATCACCAAGGTCGGTGACACCCTGTGGATGGCCGTTCAACGTGAGTGGAAGGACGATCCCGAAAACCATGTCAAGCTGGTCGCCTATAACCTTGAGACCAAGGAATGGGGCGCCGTGCACTATCCAAAAGCCGATCCCGAAACCGGTTGGGTCGGCCTGTCGGAAATCGTGGCCTTTGGTGATCATGTGTACGTCATCGAACGCGACAACCAACACGACCACCGGGCGGTGACTAAGAAAGTCTATCGCATCCCGCTGTCAGAAATGACCCCTGCCCCGCTGGGTGGCGAACTGCCCGTGGTCAGCAAGGAGCTGGTCCGCGATCTGCTGCCCGACCTGACTTCGACGGGTGGCTATGTCTTGGACAAGATCGAAGGTCTCGCCATCCTGTCTTCGGGCGAAGCGTTCGTGATGACTGACAATGACGGGGTCGACGACGCCTCGGGCGAAACGATGTTCTGGTCGATAGGATCGGTAACGGCCGGGAATTGACCAAACTGCCCTGCACCTACCGCCCCGCCCACAAGCGAGCGGGGCGGTACTGGGTCCAATGAACGAGACATTCGTGCCTTACGCAAGCCGGTCGCAATTCATTGCTCGACGGCGAGAGTTGCACCTTTCGACAGGACGTCGTCGAATATCTGTGCGATTTGCGCGTCACTAGGCAGGGATCGATCGTCGGAAGTTTCAGAGAACCAAAGAAACTTGTTTTCTTTCGGTTCGGACTGATAGATGCGCAAAAGAAGCTCGGCTTGCGAGACATCAAACGCACGCGGATCCATCACCCGAAACAGGAAAACGCCACTGTAGGCCTGCTCAGGAAACTGTAGGAATGACTGCTTGTCGTGGTAAGACAGCCAGTGTGTTTCGTTAAAAAGAACGTACTCAACCTGATCAGTAACCTGTTTCGCGACCAGTGTTCGTCCGTTTGCATCCTGGGCAAAGCCTTTCAAACGCGTAAGATCAAACGGGCCCGGGCGATAGATTTCTTCGGTCGGACCCTGACCGATGCGAACCTCGGTAATCTCAGACGCATATCCGCCATCAATCATTTTAGCGCATATCAAAGCGCAATCCGGAGACTGTGATCCCACGACCAGAATGTTGGAGTCGTTCATTCCAATGGAATCAGGCAACACAGCAGCTGCTAGAAATTCATTCGTCGTGTTGTTTTGCTGAATGCTGTTAAGGGCGGGAATTCCAAAAACACCCAAGGCCGCAACAACGAGCATACCACCGCCAACAGTCTTTGATCCACGCCCGGCTCTAAGAAGAAGAAACACTCCAATCAGACAAAACAAGCCCACGGCAATGTAAGGCGACAAAACAAGCAAGGCATAAAGTACGCCAAAGTCACCTTCGCCCAATCGGCATTCCTTTCTTCGATCCAATCACTGCGCAGTCTCACTCGTACAAGAGCGATCTTGTCACTCAATTTAAGAGGCTGCAATCAGGGTCCGGCGACCGACAGCATAGTTTTCCTACATTTCACCCCTTGCTACAAACAACGCCCCGCGTCTGGAGGAACGCGGGGCGCGTGTTGCGACAATCCAAGGGAGGAGAGGATTACCGCGCGATTTTCATAAGCCTTAGTTCACGGCTTTGGCGTCAACCACGTCCTTCTCGATCGCATTGGCCGAAGAAATCTCGATCCGGCGTGGTTTCAGTGCTTCGGGCACTTCCCGCTTCAGGTCGATATTCAGCATGCCGTTCTCATGGCTGGCACCTGTGACACGAACATGATCGGCCAGAGCAAAGCGACGCTCGAATGCGCGGGTCGCGATGCCACGGTGCAAATAGCTGCGCTCTTTGTCCTCGGTCGATTTCTTACCGGCCACGAGCAGTGAATTCTCTTTCATTTCGACCGACAGGTCATTTTCGGAAAATCCGGCGACGGCTACTGAAATCCGGTAGGTGTCAGCATCGGTTTTTTCGATGTTGTATGGTGGATAGCTAGGTTGAGCCACGTCATTGGTCAGTACACGGTCCATCATGTCTGCGATCTGGTCGAAACCAATGGTGGCGCGGTGCAGCGGTGCAAAATCAAAACTACGCATGTGTCGTATCCTCATTCTTGAGCGATTTACGAAATAGGCCCTCCGAATGGACGGGCGGTGATTGGTACCGAGCCCCATATTTGGCGACCCGGTACAATTCACATGGGTAGCGATTTGGCCGAGTTCAACCCCCTCCGGAACTGATGAATTTAGCCCCTGAACTGGACTTGTCCGAACCAACCTGCAGCCTGCGGATTGTAGGCTTTGGCTGCGGCGCATCGCGGCGCAAGATCGTTTTGAGATCGGCTACAACTTCCGCCAGTTCCATGCCAAAACCAATTTTCTTGCCACGGTGGAACCCGACCGCCGAGACGACCGACAAAATCTGCCAACGCGGCCCGTTCTTGGCCAGAATGGCCGAGCCTGATGAACCGAAAGTGACATCGCAATCAAAGGTGATCAGACCTTGCCGGCGTTCAAGCATGCGGCAGGACCGCTCGCGCGTGATCGTCTCGGATCGTCCCCGCCCGTACGAGGCGATGCTGATCTCTTTGCCGGACACGCGCCCACTGTACAGGGCAAAGGGATCCGCAACCGAGTAGGGGATCGGTTCTTCCAATCGCATCAATGCGACGTCAACCCGGATGCTGCTAGGCGATAACACGTCATTGGTGCCATAGCCGGGGTGGGATGCAATTTGCACAACCTTGCGGTCCGCCAGGGCCGCCCCATTGCTGAGCCCGGCCCGGAATGTGACCTCGCCCGGCAAATAGGCTTTGCCAGTTTTCTTGTCCAAAGCACAGTGGGCTGCGGTCAGAACAATATCCTGCGCGATCAATGTACCGGTGCAAAAGGAAACGGTGCCAATGTCCAGTCGGCCAATCGCTTCCCAGCCATACAGATCATCCCGATCGGTCAATTTGCGCTTGCTGCTTTGTGCATATCCGGTGGTCACGGCCATCAACAGGCAAAGCAAAGAGATTGTAAGACTTCTGATCATGGCCGAATAAACCTCGCGCCGATATTCTTGCCGGTGTCATTTCCGGGCGCGGACAAGCCATAGCCGCGACCTGCATCAAGCTCGGCACGCAGCAATTCCAGCGAGTTTTCGACGGACGTTGCGATCGCCACGCTTTGGCCATCCATGCTGGCCTTGGCTGCGACGACCGACACGATCTGAGGACGTGTTTCAGAGAACGAAAAAACCGGGGCACCGGATGAGCCGAAATTCACGTCACAGGACATCACCAGAATCCCCGAATTGCGGTTCATGACCGAGCAGACCTGCTGAAGCGAGGGCGCCTCGGCCCGGTCCTGCGCATAGGATACGACACCCACGTCTTCACCCCGGGTGGGTTGAACGCCTGTCTCAAACGGAACAACGGATGTACTTCTGATCGGCTGCCAAAGCTCGATCAGCGCAATATCCGCACGAACGCGGTCTTTAGAGGCTATTGCGCTATACTCATAATCTGGATGAACAACCGCTTGGCGCGCCGTTCGATATGCCAGTGCACGCCCCAGACGCCAGCCCGCAAGAAACTCGATATCCGCCGGATTGACCCGCTTACCGGTTGCCTTGTCAAACAAGCAATGCGCGGCTGTCAGGACAAGGTCGGGCGATACCAGTGTTCCGGTGCAAAACCCGCCACCCGCGATATCCAGACGCCCCACCGCCATCCAATCCCGTCCGGAATCAGATGTCTCCAGGCTTTTTAGCCCGGAATCCTGCGCCGTGGCCGCGATAGGCAGCACACTGATCGCGATGGCCATGATCCAGTTCCGCACGCGGTTCTCCGGCAAATACCCCGAGGTAAGTGTCTTATGTGCCGCGTTGGGCGAAAATAGGGCGGTGGTGTTGCGCCCGGTTTTCAGGCGCAACTGATGCTGGTCTGCATCAGCAAACTGCTATCGCAGGATTGGCACATTTAGATCGACACCGTCGCCGTGCCTCAGACCGCGTGGTTCAGGGCCGCCAGTGACCCAATCCAGCAGCTCGACCGTATGCACGATCGGGATGCTGGTGCCAGACCCGATCTGCATCATGCATCCAATATTGCCCGCCGCGATGACATCCGGTTTTTTTGCTTCCAGCGTTCGGACCTTGCGCTGTTTCAGCTGCGCCGAAATCTCGGGCTGCATCAGGTTGTAGGTCCCCGCACTGCCGCAACACAGATGGCTGTCCGCCGGTTCCACAACAGTGAACCCCGCGCGTTTCAGCAGATCCTTTGGGTAACTCTTGACCTTCTGGCCATGCTGCAGCGAACAGGCTGCGTGATAGGCAACGGTCAATCCCGTGTCATCCGCAGTTGGCAAATCCAGTTGCATCAGCAATTCGCTGATATCCATCGCGACTGCCGATACTCGCTGCGCATCTTCCGCCAGAACGTCATTGCGGAACATATGCCCGTAATCCTTGACCGTTGTCCCGCAGCCCGAGGTGTTGATGACGATGGCATCCAAGCCGTCACTGTCCATCTCGCGCGTCCAGGCCCTAATGTTGGCCGCCGCCGCTGTGTGGCTTTCCCGACTTTTACCCATGTGATGGGTAAGGGCCCCGCAGCATCCCGCCCCCTCGGCCACCACAACTTCGCACCCCAGACGGGTCAAAAGCCGGATCGTGGCATCGTTGATATCCGTGTTCAGTGCCTTTTGTGCGCACCCGGTCATAAGCGCGACGCGTTTTTTGCGTGGACCCTTGGGTGCAAAGCTTTGTGGGTCATCGTTCCGACTGACCGGTGGAATATGCTTGGGCGCCATTTCCAACATTGCGCGCAATCGTGCATCAGGCATCAGGAACCGGAAGGGGCGGCCCAGTTTGGCCCCGATCAAAGCCCACCGAAACCGCATTGGATAAGGCAAGATCTGCGCCAGAATCCATCTTAGTACGCGGTCCGAGAATGGTCGCTTGTAGTTGTCCTCGATATATTCCCGCGCGTGATCGACCAGATGCATGTAATGCACGCCCGACGGACAGGTTGTCATGCACGCCAGACAGGACAGGCATCGGTCGATATGTTTGACGGTTTTCTCATCCGGCACACGCTCATTCTCAAGCATGTCCTTGATCAGATAGATACGCCCCCTTGGGCTATCCAGTTCATCCCCCAGAATCTGATAGGTCGGGCAGGTCGCGGTACAAAACCCGCAATGCACACAGCTTCGCAGGATTTCGTTCGATCGCTGGGTTGCTGGATCCTGCAACTGTTTGTCCGAAAAAGTCGTTTGCATCCGCCTACCCCATCAGACCCGGATTGAAGATCCCATTGGGATCGAACCGTTGCCGCAGTCCTTGCGACAACGCAGCAACGCCCGCAGCTTCAGGCTGAAATCGGCCCAAGGCCTGAACCGTTTCGGCATCCGCCCGCACCAGTGACGCGTGACCCTCAAACGCACCCAATCGCGTGCGAACATCCGAGCCTTCAGGAACCAATGCCCAGATCAATCCGCCGCCCCAATCCAACAACAACTTTTCGGCCTCTAACCTTGCCGCAATTTCAGAAGCCGCACCCGGTTTGACCGAGATGCGCCAGACATCACCTTCGACATCGCTGAACATGCTGACATCGCGCACGGAACGCCAAAGCGTTTCGCCGTCTTCGATCTCTGAAATTTCGCCAAACCCAGCCAATTCGGTTTTCAACCGGTCAACCCGGTACGCAACCGAATCTGCAAAGCCTTCAAGCCGCAATAGCACGTGCCCTGCTGCCGGATCATATGCCCCTCCGCTGACCTCAAACGGGGATTTCAGTGCCGCAGATAGGGTCTGAACAGCCTGAGCAACACTCCCAACCTGAACGGCCAACGCGGCAATCGACTCTGATTTGGGCAAAACCTTCAACGACACTTCGGACAGCACTCCCAAGGTCCCCCAGGACCCGGCCATCAATTTGACCAGGTCATAGCCAGTGACATTCTTCATCACCCGGCCACCGTTCTTGATGACTTGCCCAAGCCCGTCGACATAACGCACACCCAACAGATAGTCGCGGCATGCCCCGGCCTGAATGCGGCGCGGACCCGAGACATTCGCGGCAACCACACCACCAATGGTCGGATCGCCATCCGTCCCCATCAGGCCACGATGATCCATCGGCTCAAACGCCAATTGCTGCCCTTCAGCAGCAAGTACAGCCTCAATCTCAGAAACCGGTGTTCCAGCCTTCGCTACCAACGTCAACGCGCCAGGTTCATACAGTGATACTCCACTCAAACCCGCAATGCTCAGTACTTGTTCGGATCCGATGATACCTCGCGTACCGCCCCCTACTATTCGGACCGGCTGATTCAGATCGGCCACAATATTGGCCAGATCGGCCTCGGTTTCAGGTTTCATGGTGCTTCATCTTTTCAAAAATACTCTGGGGGAGGCGCGCGTAGCGCGGCGGGGCATAGCCCCTCTATTCTGCGGCTATTGGCACGGAACGACGCTGCTCGGACACGTCCAGCGGAAACACCTTGGCCGGGTTCAGTAGCCAACGCGGATCGAAGACGTCTTTGACAGCCATCTGCGCCTCAAGATCCTGCGGCGTATATTGATGTGACATCAGATCCCGCTTCTCGATCCCAACGCCATGTTCACCTGTTAGACAGCCGCCAACATCCACACACAGCTTCAGGATTTCAGCACCGAACGCCTCACATTTCTCAAGATCACCGGGTTTGTTGGCATCAAACAGGATCAGCGGGTGCATGTTGCCGTCACCCGCATGAAAAACGTTACCGACCGGCAAGCCGTATTCCTCGCTCATTTCTCCGATCCGGCGCAGCACTTCGGGCAAGGATGAGACCGGGATTGTGCCATCCAGACACATATAGTCATTCATCTGCCCCATGGCACCAAAGGCCGATTTCCGCCCCAGCCAGATTTTTGCGCTTTCCTCAGCCGATTGGCTTTCGCGCAGTTCGACCGGGTTGTGGCGTTTAGCAATCTCGATGATTTTCGACAGCTGGTAGTCGATCTCGGCTTCCGAGCCTTCGACCTCTACGATCAAAAGCGCGGTGCAATCCGGATATCCAGCATGTGCAAAGTTCTCGCACGCCTTGATACAAAGCGTATCCATGAATTCGATCGCCACGGGCAAAATGCCGGATTTGATGATGTCGGACACGCACTGCCCCGCCACCTCATTGTCATCAAAGCCCATCAGGACGGGCCGCGCGCCTTCGGGCTTGCGCAGAATACGCAGCGTTGCCTCGGTCACGACGCCCAACTGCCCTTCGGATCCGCAGATCACACCAAGCAGGTCCAGACCGCCTGAATCCAGATGGGCTCCGCCGATCTCGACCACACAGCCATCCATCATGACCATCTTGACGCCCAACAGGTTATTGGTCGTGACCCCGTATTTCAGACAATGCGCCCCGCCCGAATTCATCGCGATGTTACCCGCAATGGCACAGGCCAACTGCGAGGATGGGTCGGGGGCATAAAAGAAGTCTTCTTCCTCGACCGCGCCGGTCACACTCAGATTGGTGCGCCCCGTCTGAACCCGTATGAACCGATTGTCATAATCGGTCTCGAGCACGTCGTTCATCCGCGCAATGCCCAGAATCACGCAATCGGCGGTTGGAAGGGCGCCGCCCGCCAACGATGTGCCCGAGCCGCGAGGTACAACCGGCACGCCCTCGTCATGGCAGATGCGCAAGACATCCGAGACTTCCTGCGTAGTCGACGGCAGGACCGCCAACATCGGCGGGCATCTATACGCGGTCAGCGCGTCGCATTCATACGCCCTTGTTTCTGCCGGATCATGAATGACGGCATCCGCAGGCAGGACCTGCTGCAACCGCGCAAGCACGTTTTGCTTTCGGGCAAGCACGTCGGGATTTGGCCGGGGCATTTCCATTGCTGATCCTCCATTTGGTAAAATAATATTACCAATTTCTTCGTCTGGCAAGTTCTGATATCCGGACGTACTGTCGCGGGCATGACCTGGATCGACCGCGCCCTGTTGTTTTCGTCACTGGACTATGCCGCCGTTTTGTTGCTGATCGGCGCATGGCAATGGATTGGCTGGAAGATCGAACACCCGTCGCCGAACAAGCAATCCGTGTCGATGATGATGGACGACTTTCGCCGCAATTGGATGCGTGAGATGGTCACCCGCCAGCCCAGGATGTTCGACGCTCAGGTCGTGGCGGCGATGCGTCAGGGCAGCACGTTTTTTGCCTCGACAACCATGATCGCGATTGGCGGCGGTCTTGCCCTGCTGGGGAACACCGAACGGTTGGCCGGGGTTGCCAGCGATCTAGCCATTGGCAGCGCGCCTGCCCTGGTTTGGGAAATCAAGATACTGGCCGTGATCCTGCTTTTGGCCAACGCGTTCCTGAAATACGTCTGGGCGCATCGGTTGTTCGGGTATTGCGCAGTGTTAATGGCCGCAGTTCCAAATGACCCCGAAGATCCGCAGGCGTATCCCCGTGCCGCACAGGCCGCCGAAATCTGCGTGACCGCCGCCCGCAGCTTCAACCGCGCGCTGCGCGCGACTTACTTTGCGCTGGCCACCTTGGCCTGGATATTGGGACCTGTCGCGCTGATTTTGGGCACCGCTATTACTGTCGGTGTTTTGTACCGGCGGGAATTTGCATCGCATTCTCGGTCAGTTCTTTTGACCCTCCTCCCAAACACAGAGTCGTGATTCCCATGCTATTCACCAAACAGTATGGTCAGCCCATGCGATACTTGATTCTCAGCGCCGTTCTGGCTGCGCCCGCTTTTGCCGACCCGTCGGTTATCGAGAACGTCTCGGCCAGCCAAAGTGGCGAGACATGGCGCTTCGACGTGACGATCAGGCACCCCGACACTGGGTGGGATCACTATGCAGATGGCTGGCGGGTTCTTGACATGAACGGCACGGAGCTGGGCATGCGAGTGCTGCATCACCCGCATGAGAATGAGCAGCCGTTTACCCGATCGCTAAGCGGCGTAGTTATTCCGGAAGGCGTTACGCAGGTTCAAATTCAAGCGCGGTGCAATGTCGACGGCTGGGATACCGAAACGACGCTTGTCATGTTGAACTGAGCTTCAAAAGATCCCAAGGCTAAGACCAGCGGCCATGGCGGCCCCGATCTCGCGACAGGAACTCAGTTGGTTTTCCGGGATGGTCTTTTCGGCCAGAATCGACTCTGGTGATTGAGCGTGGGTGCAGATGATCAATGGCGATTGCACCTCTTTCAAGCGCCAACCAGTTGCGATCCGCGCCATTTGACGGGCTGCGTTTTCGCCATCGGATCCGGCGCATACCATCAGCGCATAGGGTCGCCCTTCGATGCGGCCCAGCACAGGGTAATAGCTCCGGTCAAAGAAGTCCTTCATCACACCTGAAATCGCCGCCAGATTTTCAGGTGCGCAAAAAACATAGCCATCTGCTTTCAAAAGATCATCCGCGCACGCCAGATCGGCGGTTTTCAGAATGGTTTCTGCGTCGTCCCGCGCAGCATCGGCGGCCGCCTCGGCCATTTGCCGACTGCCGCCGGTGCGTGAGTGGTAGACGATCAGAAGCTGCGCCATGTCAGACCCGGTGATACGGCCCGCCAGCAAGTATGGTCGCGGCCCTATAAAGTTGCTCGGCCAGCATCACACGGACCAGCATGTGTGGCCAGACCATCGACCCGAATGAGATCGAAAAATCCGCCTCAGCGCGCAGCGACGGGTCGATGCCGTCCGCACCGCCGATGACCAGGGCCAGATCCTGCCGCCCCGCATCGCGCCAGCCGCCCAATTTCTGCGCGAAAACAGGCGAAGACATCACGCACCCGCGTTCATCCAGAGTACAGATCACCGCGCCTTTGGGCACCGCTTTGCGCAGCAGCGCCGCTTCGGCACCCATGCCCGTGTTTTTCTTGTCCTCAACCTCAACCACCGACGCAGGCCCAAGGCCCACCGCGCGGCCGGTCCGGTCAAATCGGGTCAGATAGTCGTCAAGCAGGGTCTTCTCCGGTCCGGCACGCAATCGCCCGACCGCACAAATGCTTATACGCATATTTCTCTCGCCGCCGGCCTGTTAATGCAGGCCGGGATGGCGCCTCAGTTGGCTGAGGCGCTGCCGCCCTGAGGCAGCCACATCTTTTCCAGCTGGTAGAATTCGCGCACTTCGGGGCGGAAGATATGGACGATCACGTCGCCCGTATCGATCAACACCCAGTCGCCGGCATCCTTGCCTTCGACCTTCGAGGTGAAACCGAATTCCTGCTTGATGCGATCCGTCAGCTTTTCCGCCATGGCCGAGACCTGACGGGTCGACCGACCCGAAGCAATCACCATGTGATCCGCAACCGAGGACTTGCCTTGCAGGTTGATCTGCACGACGTCTTCGGCCTTGTCATCGGAAAGTGAGGAAAGGATACGTTCAAGCAGCTTGTCGCTGATTGACTGAGAGTGGGCCATCATTTTGGCCCCATCATCGGCGGGCAAACCCGCCTGAGTATGTAGAGACAGGACATAGTCCTCCTTTGCTGCGCGCCGACAATCCCCGGCGCAGGGGTACATATAAGGTAACAAGCGGATTGCAACATTTCAATGAAGGGCCACCGAGGCCCAGACACGACGGATCATTCTTTAGCGAGTTGTTGCCCGTCTGCGTCGTCAGATTCGCCACCAAGCAGCCGAACCTCACGCTGTGGGAAGGGAATCGAAATGTTCTCGGATTGGAAGGCATCCCATAACGCCAGATAGATATTGCCCCGGATATTGGTCAGCCCTTTGGTCGGATCACTAATCCAGAACCGCAGAACATAATCGACGCTGCTATTGCCAAAACCGGTGATATGGCAGACAGGTTCGTGCTTGCCACCACTGAGCACACGGTTGACGGTTTTGACCGACCGAATGGCCGCTGCACGGACCTTGTGGGGATCGTCCCCGTAGCTTGTTCCGAAATCCAGATCCAACCGCACGAAACGGTCCGAATGTGACCAGTTCACAACTTGATTGGTGATTAGGTCTTCGTTCGGAATCAGGTATTCGCGCCCGTCGCGGGTCACGACCGAGACATAGCGCGCGCCCAGCGCATTGATCCAACCAAACGTATCCCCAAGCGAGATCACATCGCCCGGTTTAATCGAGCGGTCCATCAAAATGATGATGCCTGAAATCAGGTTGGACACCACTTTTTGCAGCCCAAAACCAATACCGACACCAATCGCACCGGACAAAAGTGCAATGCCGGTCAGGTCAAAACCAAGCGTTCGGATTGCCGCCATGAAAACGGCTCCAAACAGCAGCACCTGGATGCCTTTGGCCAGCAACACCTGCATGGAAGGTGAGATATCGTCGTTGCTTTTCAGGCCCCGCTCGGCCGCACCGGCCCCGATGCGGGCAAGTGTCAGCAGAACCCCGATCAGCAAAACAGCCTTGAGTATACCTAACGCCGTGATGTTCAGATCACCAATCGAGACGGCCACGCCATCCAGAAAATCAGCGACATCGTCGGTCAGCCCCAACGCGACCAGCGTCGCATAAATCCACATGGACCATTTGAAAATCCGCCTGATCGTCCGATTACGTACCAGTCGGGCCAGTAGCGCAATAACGAGCCACGCCACGGCCAGCGTGGCAAACACCCCGATCAAATAGCTGCGCGACGGCCACGTGACCTGCTGCATTATCAGGTACAGACCCCAGGACAGGATCACGAAATACACCAGCGTCAGGCGGCGCATCAGCTGAACCAGAATGCGCAAGCGCCATTTGGGCCAACCTGTACGCGACCGCGCCCACTCCTCCCACCTGCTCTGGGTCATCAGCTTCAGGCAGAAGGCCAGCATCCAAAGAAACACGATGATGATGATTTGATACTGCCGCCAGCCCGGCGTGACGACCAGTTCGATCAGGTTTTGGAATTGCGAAAAAAAGGCAGCCGTCATGTTGGCGTAGAGGTCCGAAAGCGAGTCCGGTAGCAGATCCTGGTTCATGCACGTCTCCTGCTAAGCAGCTTGGACAAGGCTGGCGTGCGATGCAACCCAAAGCCATGGGCGCAAGCGGAATAGGGATTGAACCTTGATTGACGCGGAAGCCCGATATATCTGGTGCGCATGAGAGTCTTTTTGGCCCCAGCTCCGACGTTGCAAGACCGCACGCGCCTGCGTGAACGGTTCTTTGGGGCCGCCCGCACGATTCTGGCCCGCCTATAGGCGGCACCCAGCCACTCGCCAGCTATTTCTCATTATCTACGGGAGAGGACCGATGTCCCCCAAAACACTCTATGACAAGATCTGGGATTCCCATGTCGCGCACGAAGCCGATGATGGAACCTGTTTGCTGTATATCGACCGCCATCTGGTGCACGAAGTCACCAGCCCACAAGCCTTCGAAGGGCTGCGTATGGCCGGTCGACCAGTCCGCGCACCGGAGAAAACCATCGCCGTACCGGATCACAATGTACCAACCACGCCGGACCGCGTGAATGGGATCGAAAACCCGGAATCACGCATTCAGGTCGAAGCGCTGGACAAGAACGCCAAGGACTTCGGTATTCACTACTATCCGGTGCATGACGTCCGACAGGGCATTGTTCACATCGTCGGTCCTGAACAGGGTTGGACTTTGCCGGGTATGACCGTTGTCTGCGGCGACAGCCACACCGCCACCCACGGCGCGTTTGGCGCGCTGGCGCATGGTATCGGGACGTCCGAAGTTGAACACGTTCTGGCCACGCAGACCCTGATCCAGAAGAAATCAAAGAACATGAAGGTCGAGGTCACCGGAAAACTGCAGCCCGGTGTGACCGCCAAAGACATTACTTTGGCCGTGATCGGTGAAACCGGCACTGCTGGTGGTACGGGCTATGTCATCGAGTATTGCGGTGAAGCAATCCGCGATCTGTCGATGGAAGGCCGCATGACTGTCTGCAACATGGCCATCGAAGGCGGCGCCCGTGCGGGTCTGATTGCCCCGGATGAAACCACGTTCGAATACGTCAAAGGCCGCCCACATGCACCGAAAGGGGCTCAGTGGGAAGCCGCATTGAACTGGTGGAAAACGCTCTTCACTGACGAAGACGCGCATTTCGACAAGGTCATCACCCTGCGCGGTGAAGACATCGCGCCCGTCGTCACCTGGGGCACCAGCCCCGAGGATGTTCTGCCGATCACCGCAACTGTGCCAAGCCCCGATGACTTCGAAGGCGGCAAAGTCGAAGCGGCCCGTCGTTCAATCGAATATATGGGCCTGACAGCCGGCCAAAAACTCAGCGATGTGGAAATCGACACGGTCTTTATCGGGTCTTGCACCAACGGTCGGATCGAAGACCTGCGCGCCGCAGCCGAGATTCTGAAGGGTAAAAAGGTGAAAGAGGGCTTGCGTGCCATGATTGTACCG
Organism: uncultured Ruegeria sp.; assembly: GCF_947504215.1. Taxonomy (GTDB): domain Bacteria; phylum Pseudomonadota; class Alphaproteobacteria; order Rhodobacterales; family Rhodobacteraceae; genus Ruegeria. Next base: position 306,627 of record NZ_CANNGO010000003.1, read on the forward strand.
GGGTCTGGTCTAGTTCGGGCGCAGGCCGAAGAAGAAGGTCTTGCCGAGATCTTCAAAGAGGCCGGGTTCGAATGGCGCCTGGCCGGATGCTCGATGTGTCTCGCAATGAACCCTGATCAATTGCAACCGGGTGAGCGCTGTGCCGCAACCTCGAACCGCAACTTCGAAGGTCGTCAAGGACGCGGCGGACGTACCCACCTGCTGAGCCCCGCAATGGCCGCCGCCGCGGCAATCACAGGACGGCTGACAGATGTCCGAGAGTTAATGTAAGCTGCCCACATAAATCAACTTATAAGGGATTGAGGACATGAGTGATTGGGTCAAATGGCTTCTGCTGGGGCTGCTATCGATAGCATTTGGCGTCTTTGCGCTGGGTAATGCTATTGCCGCATCGCTTGCGGTGACGCTCGTGACCGGTGTGTTGCTGCTGGTAGCGGGAGCATTTCAGATCGTCGGCGGCTTCACCGTCGAAGGTACCGGCAACAAGATTCTGTCTCTTGTCATGGGTGTGGTCATGCTGTTTTTGGGTTGGTCATTCCTTGATCATCCCCTGCAGGGCACGCTGACACTTGCGACCGTCTGCCTCATCCTGTTCTTGGCAGGTGGGATCGCTCGGGTCTTTTTATCCTTTCAGATGCGTGGAACACAGTTTTTCTGGCCCACGCTAATATCGGGCATCCTGTCGATCATCCTCGCCGGCATCATCTGGTCTTATGCCGCTGCAGAGCCAGGCGTGCTTTTGCAACTGCTGGGAATTCTGCTGGGCATCGAGATGCTGTTCAATGGGTTTGGATTGGTCTTCATGGCGTTCTTCGTCAAGAACGCACCCAAAACCGATACGACTGACGCGAAAGAAGCTTAAACGCGGGGCACGGGCGCGGCCCTCTCCCGCAGGAGTGTGAACATGGAAAAGTTTGACAAAGTCCACGGGGTGGCCGCCCCAATGCCATTGATCAATATCGATACCGATATGATCATTCCGAAGGTGCACCTGAAAACCATCAAGCGGTCGGGCCTCGGCGTCGTGCTGTTTGACGAAATGCGCTATCACGATCATGGCGGCGAGAATGAAGAGTTCGTTCTGAACAAGCCCGCCTATCGCAACACCGAGATTCTGGTGGCTGGTGACAATTTCGGCTGCGGCTCATCGCGTGAACACGCGCCTTGGGCCATCAAGGATTTCGGCATCAAGGTTGTGATCTCGACCAGCTTCGCCGACATCTTCTTCAACAATTGCTTCAAGAACGGCATCCTGCCGATCGTGGTTGAAGAGGAACACCACGCTGTTTTGATGGATGACGCTCATAAGGGTGAAAATGCTCGTATGACCGTGCATCTCGAGGATCAGCAGATCACCACATCGGATGGCATCGTGATCGAGTTTGATATCGACCCCCATCGCAAGCATTGCCTGATCCATGGTCTGGACGATATCGGGCTGACGATGGAAAAAGATCACCACATCGACAAATTCGAAGATCACGCAAGCCAGGCCCGCCCGTGGGTCTGATTCTTGGGGACGATTCTGTGGACACTCAACCTAACGGGGACGCCAAGGCGACCCCGTTCGCATTTTAGGGGTTAAACCTGATACACCCACAACATGTAGTGGGTCGAATCTTTTACACGTCGAATTTACGACAGCAATGATGCAAAGCCGCACCACTTTCGCCATCATTTTGCCCGAAATCGGGTGTCTTCTGCGCCATGGCTTGAGCGAAATGTCGCTTATCGCCAATGTGTCGTTAGACAGGCAACCGCCAGGAAAAAATCGGCGGAGACAAGTTGGAATGTAAGTCGGCAGAGATCGGCTACTCCGGTTTGAAAAAAGGGTTCGGAATTGTGATTGCGCGCACATCAGGGGCGGCGATACGTGGAATATTGGTGGCACTCATGGTGCTTACTCCCGCGTTATACCTCCCAGTATCATCGACGAACGGGACCGAGATTGTGGTCTTTCTCGCGATACTCGCGTTTATCTTGACATTTGCTGAATACAATTCTGCCTTTCCCAGTTTCATTGAGTTTCGTGATGCGCCGCCGGTGAACCGGTTGCGATTCGTTGGCCTGATGTCGATGGTCACTTTTCTAACGCTGATCTGTAAGAACACTTACGCCCCGACAGAGCTGACAACATTCTTCTATTCAATGGGTCTGTCCGTCGCCAACGTTGTCGACTTCCCGTATTCGCCGGTTCGTCTGATCGTGTTGATGGTTCCCGCTGACGCAAGTCTGCCATTGATTGAACTGGTTCGCGTCACTGCCAGTGTTGCCTATGTTGCCGCCTTGGTGACGATCGCCAGCTTTGCGTATGCCGTCAAACTGAAGGGGTGGCCCACCGGCAATGGCGCGTTCAACGTGTGGACCAATTTACCGCTGTTTGACCCAACCAAAGGTGGGGATGTTGTGGCTCGGCTACAGCGCGATGGACGTTTGAATATCTGCATCGGTGTCTTGCTTCCTTTTCTTATCCCTGCCGCGATTGAAATGCTGACAAACTTCGCCAACCCGATCTCGCTGAGCAATCCTCAGACCTTGATCTGGACGCTAAGCGCTTGGGCCTTTTTGCCCGCCAGCATGATCATGCGGGGAATGGCGACACTGCGCATCGCAAGTTTGATCGTCGAAAAACGCCGCGCCTATTCCACGAACGAGACAACTCAGGCTGCATGATACGCGCCCTTGTTCTGTGTTTGCTGCCCTTTGCGGCGCATGCAGATGTGATACGTGTTGCCACCTTCAACACCGAACTCAGCCGAAAAGGTCCGGGGCTTCTGCTGCGTGACGTTCAACGCGACGATCCTCAGGTCCAGGCCGTTGTCGCAGTACTGGTGGCAATGCAGCCCGACATTGTGGCCTTACAAGGCATCGACTGGGACATGGATGGCCTCGCCTTGACCGCTTTGTCCCGCAAACTGCGTGAATCGGGACTGGATTTTCCCTACCACTTTGCCGCCCAGCCCAATTCCGGTTTGGACTCTGGCCTTGATCTGGATGGGGATGGTCGCACGCAGGGTCCCGGAGATTCGCATGGCTGGGGGTTGTTTACCGGTCACGGCGGCTTGGCCGTGCTGTCAAAGCACGAAATTCTGCGGTCTGAAATCCAGGATTATTCCAAGGTCTTGTGGCGTGACCTGCCCGGAGCCGAATTACCGACGGTTGATGGCGAACCCTTCCCTTCGGATCAGGCTCAGGCCGCGCAACGCCTGTCGTCGACCGGGCACTGGGTGGTGCCTGTTGCTACACCGATCGGCCACATCAGTCTGATGACCTTTCACGCCAGCCCGCCAGTGTTTGACGGGCCGGAAGACCGCAACGGGCTACGCAACCGGGATGAGATTCGACTTTGGTCATTGCTGATGGATGGTGATCTTGGCCCCGTGCTGACGAACCGCTTCGTGATCGCAGGGGATGCCAATCTGGACCCGGATCAGGGCGATGGGCGCAGACACGCAATCCGGTCGCTTCTGGCCAATCTACACCTGCAAGACCCGCAGCAAAAGGATGCGACCGGCGCGTTGGCAACGGTTGACTGGAAAGCCGCCGGAAAGATGCGTGTCGACTACGTCTTGCCGTCGGCAGACCTCAAAGTCATGGATGCGGGTGTTTTTTGGCCTGCTCCGAATAGCGACCTGCGAGACGCGGCCCAAAGCGCCAGCCGTCATCGTCTGGTCTGGGTGGACGTGGCGGTACCCTAGACCGCTCAAACGGCCACTGCTTTGGTCGCGCGCGAAGGCCCTGACAGAGACGCGGGAATTGCGGATCGCAAGACATCGTCCAACCCGGTCTGCTGCACCTCTCCCAACAGCTCGGCCATCAGGCTACCATCCAACCGATGGGGCACATCCCATAGATACCGCATCTCAAGCAAGTGCGGGGCCAGTCGCCAGAATGGTTTAGCAAGGTGAAGGGGCCACCAACTCATCTGTTTGATCGTCACGGTCTGGGCGGTCACCCGTGACAATGCCGTGGCAATCTCTGTTCCTGTCAGAGTGTGCCCGGCGAAGGGGACATCACAGAACCGAGGCAGCCTATCGCGCATCTCAGCCAACGCAGCGGCTGTTCGCGCCAAATCAGGGAGGTAAGCCCAAGCATGAGGAATGCTTGGATCGCCAGGGTAAACCAACCGACCACGCGATAAGTGTTTTATCATGACCTGATCAAACCAGTTGCCCGAGGCGCAGGTATCGATGAAATCCCCTGCTCGCAGGATAATCGTCCGCACGGATGAACTGCGATAGGTTTCTTCCATTTCTATTCGGATACGACCCAGCGGGTTTGTCGCCAGATGCGGTGTGTCACCCGACCAAGGGCTCGGCGTATTGGCGCCAAACACATAGACATTCCCCGGAACAATGACGGTTGCACCGGTTTCCGAGGCCACGTTGATCACCTGCCGATGCAGTTTCAGCACCAGACGCGCCCAGTCCGGATAGGGCGGGTTCCAGGCATTGACGATGACATCCGCCCCTGTCGCCGCCTCTTCCAGCACGTCGGTCTTACGATCAAAATTGCGCACGACCCAACCCGCATTGCCAAAAGCCAAAGCGGCGTTGCGGCCAAAGCGACCTGATGCACCCAAAACTAGAACGGTCTGTGTCATGGCATTCTCCTGTCAGCAGCCAATGTAGTCATTCAATTCAATTAAGGAATTGCCGGTCGGTGTAGATTGTGTATTCATTTTTGAATGGACAGAACCTTAACACATGCGGACTGGTCCCTGATTCAGAGCTTTCTGGCCGTTGCCGAAACCGGATCACTGTCTGCCGCGGCGAGGCAGCTGGAACGCAGCCAGCCAACATTGGGCCGACAGGTCCAAACGCTTGAGGCTGAGTTGGGCGTGTCCCTGTTCGACCGACACGCACGCGGGCTGAAGCTCAGCGAGGTTGGATCTCAGCTTTTGCCGATGGCACAACAGATGCACAGCGCCATGAGCGCGTTCAGTATGACCGCAGCAGGGCAGTCGCAGCAATTGGAAGGCTCCGTTCGGATCACCGCATCCGTTTTTGCCTCACACCATCTTTTGCCGTCGATTCTGGCGGACATACGTCGGCAGGAACCGGCGATTCAGCTCGAGCTTGTGGCGACCGATGCGAGCGAGAACCTACTGTATCGCGAGGCTGATATCGCTGTGCGCATGTACCGCCCTGAGCAGATGGACATCGTGTCCCGTTACATTGGTGACGTGCCGCTTTGCTTTTGCGCGGCCAAATCCTATCTGGATCGGGCGGGTCGGCCCGAAACCCCCGAAGATCTGTTCCGTCACGATCTGGTAGGATTTGACGCCAACAAGCAGATCATCGACAAAATGCGAGAAAAGGGATGGCCAGCCAGTCGCGACAGTTTTGCCACCCGCTGCGATCTGCAAAGCGCCTATTGGGAGCTTATCCGGGCGGGCTGCGGCATTGGTTTCGGCCAGGTTCAGGTTGCCCAAGCAGATCCCAAAGTGGAAGTCGTGCGCCTGGATGTTGAGATTCCCATTTTGCCGGTCTGGTTGGCCGCGCCACAGGCCATGCGTCAGACCCCGCGCATCCGCCGGGTCTGGGATCTTTTGGCAGAAGGGTTAAAAGCCAGCCTGTAGGCATTTTTGGCAAAACTGATGCCGTGCGCCAGCCAAACCGTGGCCAACCTGCGCTTTCGGTGTGAATCGGCTGGATCGTCTCATTGACCCGATGCGGCACAGACGCTAGGGCCATTGCGACGAAACGCAAGGAGACCCTTCATGTCCAACCCCTCGCTCCTCATCCTGCCCGGAGATGGAATTGGCCCCGAAGTCATGGCCGAAGTGCGCAAGATCATCGACTGGTTCGGTGCCAATCGCGACCTACAGTTTGATGTCAGCGAGGACCTTGTCGGCGGTGCGGCCTATGACGCTCATGGTGCTCCGTTGTCGGACGAAACAATGGCAAAAGCGCAGGAAGCGGATGCTGTTCTGTTGGGGGCCGTTGGAGGCCCTAAATACGATGATCTGGATTTCAGCTTGAAACCAGAACGCGGCCTGCTGCGTTTGCGCAAGGAAATGGACCTGTATTCGAATCTGCGCCCAGCGCAATGCTTTGACGCGCTGGCCGATTTCTCATCTTTGAAAAAGGACATTGTCGCAGGTCTCGATATCATGATCGTGCGCGAGCTGACGTCAGGTGTCTATTTCGGCGAGCCGCGTGGTATCTTCGAGGAAGGCAACGAACGCGTGGGGATCAACACGCAGCGTTACACTGAATCCGAAATCGAACGCGCCGCGCGCTCGGCCTTTGAACTGGCGATGCGCCGGAACAAGAAACTGTGTTCGATGGAAAAGGCCAACGTGATGGAATCCGGCATCCTGTGGCGTGAGGTCGTAACTCGTGTTGCTGCGGATTATCCCGAAGTTGAACTGTCGCACATGTATGCCGACAACGGCGCGATGCAACTGGTCCGGGCGCCCAAGCAATTCGATGTGATCCTGACTGATAACCTGTTCGGTGACATCCTGTCGGATTGCGCAGCTATGCTGACCGGTAGCCTGGGCATGCTGCCTTCTGCCAGCCTCGGCGCGCCGATGGCCAATGGTCGGCCTAAGGCGATGTATGAACCGGTCCACGGATCTGCGCCCGATATCACGGGACAAGGCAAGGCCAACCCAATCGCGTGTATCCTCAGCTTTGCAATGGCATTGCGCTACAGCTTCGACCAAGGCGCTGAAGCGGATCGTCTGGAAGGCGCGGTCGAGAAGGTTCTGGCCGACGGCGTGCGCACTGGCGATCTGCTGGCCGATGAAGGGGTCGAGCCGGTTTCGACTACGGAAATGGGCGCTGCCATCATCGCAGCGCTGGACGAAAGCCTGTAAGTGGTGTTGGGAGGTGCAGCGCACCTCCCAACCCTTCGTGGAATTTAGTTCCCGCCGAATATGTCCTTCAACAGATTGTCGACGGCCTTGGCAAACCCGCCACCCTGTTTGCGGCGCGGCTGGCTGGGTTGTTGCACCTGCACCGGCGGAGCGGGTGCCAGCATCGGCAGCGGTGTCGGGGTCATGCCTTCGGTCACACGCAACATGGTTTCCCGCCAGATTTCCGCAGGCAAACCACCTCCAGTCACACCTGACAGCGGCGTGTTGTCGTCATATCCCATCCACACGCCAGTGACATAGTCGGCCGTAAACCCGATGAACCAGGCATCGCGCGCAGCCTGAGTGGTGCCGGTTTTACCCGCGACTTGCCAGCCGGGCAGTTTGGCCCGCCCGCCGGTCCCCTGGGACACGACGCGTTCCATCATCCAGGTCAGCTGCTTTGCGGCTTCATCGCGGATCACCCGCTCGCCGATTCCGGTTGTCGTCACCATGACCGGCTTGTCATCCCCCAACAGCTTAAGCTCGGTCAAACCGTAGGGCTCCACGGCCGAACCGCCGTTCAGGATACCGGCATAGGCCCCCGTCATCTCGATCAGCGTGCTTTCGGATGCGCCCAGCGCCAAAGCGAGCCCTTGCGCGAGATCGCTGGTGATTCCGAACTGGCTGGCCACGGTACGGACGTTTTCCAGCCCCGAAATCTCGGCCACTTTAACAGCTGGAATGTTCAGTGAATTCTTCAGCGCATCGGCCAAACTGACCCGGCCATAATACTTCTTTGTGTAGTTCTCAGGGCACCATTGACCGGACCCGGCAATGTTCCAACATGTGGGTTCATCCATCACAGTATCCAGCGGGGAGTATCCCAGTTCCAGCGCCGTTGCATAGACAAAGGGCTTGAAGGATGACCCGGTCTGCCGCAGCGCCTGCGTGGCACGGTTGAATGCGCCAGATACACGCGTCTTGCGACCGCCGACCATCCCGCGCACCGCGCCATCGGCTGACATCACAACAATCGCGGCCTGTGCTTTCGATCCTTCGCGCACCTTTTCCTGAAAGATGTACTTCAACGCCTCTTCCGCAGACTTCTGAATACGCTGATCCAGAGTAGTGCGGATCACCACATCCTCGGTCGTATTTCGCGTAAAGAACTCTGGTCCGCTGGCCATCACCCAGTCTGCAAAATAGCCCCCGGCACGCGCTGCGGCAGCTTCGGACAATTGCGCCGGCCTGCTACGGGCTTCACTTGCCTGGGCGCCCGATAGATAACCCTGAGTTTCCATCAGGCCCACCACAAGCCGCGCGCGGTCCTGGGATCGCTGCAGGTCGTTTGTGGGCGCATAACGCGTCGGTGCCACCAGCAGACCAGCAAGCATCGAAGCCTCGGCTGGTGAAACTTCGGCGGCAGATTTGCCAAAATAGCGCTGGCTCGCAGCTTCGAACCCGCGCGCGCCTGCACCCAGGAAGGCGCGGTTCAGATAGATTGTCAGAATCTCATCCTTGGAGTATTTGACCTCCATCGCCATTGCGTAAATGGCTTCTTTGCCTTTGCGCCACAGCGACCCTTGCCGACAATCGGATTCATACGCGGCCTCGGACTCCCACTGGTCAGGTTCATAGGGCACGCCAAGACACAATAGTTTCGCCGTCTGCTGCGTGATGGTCGAGCCGCCATGGCCAGACAACGGCCCACGCCCTTCGCTAAGGTTGATGCGCACAGCGCTGGCCACGCCACGTGGACTGATCCCGAAATGACGGTAGAATCGTTTGTCCTCGGTCGCGACGACGGCGTTCTTCAGGTGGGGTGAGACGGTATCGGCCGTGATTACCCCACCGAACTGGTCTCCGCGCCACGCAAAGACCTTGCCGTCGCGGTCTAGCAGCGTCACCGATCCCCGCGCACGTCCGTCCAAAAGCGCGTCGACATCCGGCAATGTGGTATAGACGATACCCACCGCCAATGCGACCAACATGCCGACAATAGCTCCGACACGCCATGTCAGACCCCAGATCAACCGCCATATCCAACGGAAAAGACGGCGAAAGATGCCACCGCCGTTGCCGCCGGACATTCTCCGTGTTTTTTTCCGTGCGGTCTTGCGCGTTGTTGCCTTGCGTGCGGTGGCCTTCTTGCCCGCTGGCTTCGCAGCGCGCTTGGTCGCCGTGGGCTTGCGCCTCTTCGACGGGTATCTTTTATCCGCGACCAATGTCGATTTACGACGTCTGGACTCAGTCATGCTCAAACTCTGCCCGATTATGCTTTTGGGCCACCTTACCCCGGTACTCTGGGTATGTAGAGGTCAGAAATTCCGGAATTTCCCCTTCTCATTGATGCTTAATTTTTAATCTACTTGCGCAATTTGTGCAAAAAATGTGCAACTTTGCGTCATTTAACGGCGCTTTTACGTCCCGTGACCGTTCCCTACGGCGGTCTCTCGCGCTCTTTTTCTGCAGGTGCAAACAAACCGGTCCCGCCGGGGAAGCAGAGGGGAAAGACGTGAAACTGATTATTGCGACAATCAAGCCGTTCAAGCTGGAGGAGGTGCGCGAAGCACTGACCACGGCCGGGGTGCGCGGCATGATGGTGACCGAAATCAAGGGCTTCGGCTCGCAATCCGGTCACACGGAAATTTACCGTGGGGCCGAATATGCTGTGAATTTCGTGCCCAAGATCAAACTGGAAATCGTGGTTCCTGCCACCATGGCCGACCAGATCGTCGAGACCATCACCAAAACCGCCAAAACCGGCAAGATCGGTGACGGCAAGATTTTTGTCCTCGATGTCGAGCAGGCGCTGCGCGTGCGGACCGGGGAAACCAACGAGGAAGCGCTGTAGGCGCCCTTACTCCACATCATTCGAGGACTGACAATGAACCTGATGAAATCTCTCATCCCTGCCGCCGCGATCGTCGTGCTGCCGCAGATGGGTCTTGCGCAAGAGGACGCCGCAACCGGCGAAGCTGCGCTGCATACACAATACATCTTCACCACCTTGCTGTTCTTGATGGCGGGCTTTCTGGTGTTTTTTATGGCCGCTGGTTTTGCCATGCTCGAAGGCGGGCTGGTGCGATCGAAAAACGTTGCCATGCAGATGATCAAGAACGTGGCGCTGTTTTCCTTTGCCGCAATCATGTACTGGCTTATCGGCTTCAACCTGATGTACCCTGGCGACGGCTGGACCATAGCGGGTTGGGTTGGCCCGTTCTTCTCAACCACAGTTCTGGATCCCGTGGGAGTCCCCGCCGCGGAAGCGGCGCTGGATTATGCGTCGGTTGGCTCGGACTTCTTCTTTCAGCTGGTGTTTGTGGCCGCAACCGCCTCGATAGTTTCGGGTGCCGTGGCGGAACGGATCAAACTGTGGCCTTTCCTGATCTTCGTGATCGTGCTGACCGGTGTGCTTTACCCGATCTCTGGGTCCTGGCAGTGGGGCGGCGGCTGGTTGTCCGAAGCAGGCTTCTCTGACTTTGCTGGCTCAACTGTTGTGCACTCGGTCGGTGGCTGGGCGGCTCTGGCTGGCTGTCTCATCCTTGGCCCGCGTATCGGCAAATATAAGGACGGCAAAGTCCACCCGATGCCCGGTTCAAACCTGGCGCTAGCCACCTTGGGGACATTCATCCTGTGGCTGGGTTGGTTCGGCTTCAACGGCGGCTCGCAGCTGGCGATGGGCACCGTGGGTGACGTATCTGACGTATCGCGCATCTTTGCTAACACCAACATGGCCGCTGCGGCGGGCGCTGTTGCCGCCCTGATCATGACACAGGTTCTGTACAAAAAGCCTGATCTGACCATGGTTCTGAACGGCGCGCTTGCTGGTCTCGTCTCGATCACTGCCGAGCCTCTGGCGCCGACCCTGTTCGGCGCGCTTTGGATCGGTGCAGTCGGCGGTATCATCGTTGTCTTCGCGGTTCCCATGCTGGACAAGTTCAAGATCGACGACGTGGTCGGTGCCATCCCGGTTCACCTGTTCGCAGGCATTTGGGGCACCATCGCCGTGATCTTCTACGGTGAGGCCAGCCTGATCACTCAGCTGACCGGTATCGTGGCCTACGGCATCTTCACTTTCGTCGCCGCCTTGATCCTATGGTCCATCCTGAAGGCCGCCATGGGCATCCGCGTCAGTGAAGAGGACGAGATCAATGGCCTCGACATGGCCGAACTGGGTATGGAAGCCTATCCAGAGTTCTCCAAAGGCTAGACCTTGATTCAAAAGACACGAAAACCCGGGCGCTTGCGTCCGGGTTCTCTTGTTCTAAATCGTGTTCGTTAGACGCCGACGTCGACAATCGCTTTGGCCAAGATCGGCACAGTTGTGGCGTTCAGGCCTGCGATGTTCAACCGGCTGTCACCAACCATATAGATACCGTGATCGCCCCGCAGTTGCTCAACCAGGTCCGGTGCAGCGCCGAGGCGCGAGAACATACCGCGATGCTGTGCGATAAACCCGAAGCGATCTGAACCGCTGTGGCGCTGCAACTCATCGGCCAGTTGTTGACGCAGGTCCAACATCGACAGACGGACCTCTTCCAGCTCTGCTTCCCAGTCCGCGCGAAGTTCCGGGTCTGTCAGGATCGTTGTTACAACTCTTGCCCCGTGATCCGGTGGGAAGGAGTAGTTCTGGCGGTTCAGGAAGGCCAGCGTCGACTGGTTCAGCGCCGTTTGCGCCGCATCATCGCTGATTGCCATCAGTAGGCCAGTGCGCTCACGATAAACGCCGAAGTTCTTCGAGCAGGACGCCGCGATCAGGCATCGTTTGACGGACGAGGCCACCAGACGGGTCGCCTGCGCGTCTTCCTCAAGGCCGTCGCCAAAGCCCTGATAGGCGATGTCGATCATCGCCACGAGACCAAGCTCATTGATGATGTTCACGACGTCTTGCCACTGGACCATGTTCAGGTTGGCCCCGGTCGGGTTGTGGCAGCAGCCATGCAATAGGACGACGTCGCCAGCATTGGCAGTTTTCAGGTCCTCGATCATACCGTCGAAATCGACGCCACGGGTCTCGTCGTCAAAATAGCGGTAAGGAACCGCTTCCATGCCCAGATAGTTCAGGATCGACAGGTGGTTGGGCCAAGTTGGGTTCGATACGAAGACGCGGGCCTCAGGGTTGGCCATGCGGATCATCTCGAACGCCTGACGGCAGGCACCGGTGCCACCCGGAGTCGCAACGGCGGCAATATTGGCGCGCGGGACGGATGCACTAAGGATCAGATCAATCATCGCATCGGCATAGGCCGGATCACCGGCAAGGCCGGTGTAAGCTTTGCTCTCCTGCTCCTCCAGAATGCGCTTTTCAGCTGCTTTCACCGCGCGCATCACCGGGGTGATACCATCAGCATTCTTGTAGACGCCGACACCGAGATCGATCTTTTGATCCCGCGGGTCCTCGCGGTACATTTGCATAAGCGCCAGAATCTTGTCGGCAGGTTGCGGTTTGAGATGTTCGAACATCAGTTCTCTCCGGTTGCGACGGGCAGGGTCGGGAAGGCACCCCATTCAGCCCAGGAGCCGTCATAAAGCGAGTGATCTTTCTTGCCCATGCGCTCAAGCGCAAGGCTAAGGATCGCGGCTGTCACGCCCGACCCGCAGGATGTGATCGCGGGTTTCGACAGATCGACGCCTGCGGCCTCGAAAATGGCGCGGCACTCCTCGGGTGATTTCATCGTATGGTTTCTGTTCAGCAATGCACCGAAAGGCACGTTGCGAGAGCCAGGGATGCGCCCCGACCGCAACCCTTCGCGCGGTTCGGGGTCTGTACCCGTGAACCGGCCCGCCGCGCGCGCGTCTATGATTTCGTGGTCGCCTAGCTTGGCAGCGGCAGAGACTTGCGTGACATCGCGCACAAGCTGATTTTGCACCCGCACGGTCATGTGGCGGTCGCGGACAACAGGCGGCAGATCCTCGATTTCACACCCTTCGGCCTGCCATTTTGGCAAGCCCCCATCCAGAACGGCAATGTTTTCTTGTCCCATCAGACGGAACAACCACCAGACGCGCGCTGAAGACATAAGACCGGCACCGTCATAGACCACCACCTGATGGCCGTCGCCCACGCCCATAGCGCGAAGACGCGACATGAACTTTTCGACCGGCGGCGCCATATGTGGCAAATCTGATCGCTGATCAGAGATGTCATCGATGTCAAAAAACCGAGCGCCCGGGATGTGGCCCGCATCGTATTCGGATTTGGCGTCACGCCCCTGTTGCGGCAGGTACCACGACCCATCCAGAATCCGCAGATCCGGGTCCTTCATATGAGCGGCCAGCCATTCGGTAGACACCAGGGTTTTCGGATCGTCCAGCATCAATGCCTCCCCAAAACGTGCAGGAGTTTCCCTATACTTGGCGGGATGCGTATTCAAGACTGGATGGAGGATGTTAGCGCTGTTTCACGTCTTCATCGCGCGCGACGCAGCCTGATATGCTGTATAATTCCGATAAAGCTGATTGCGATCCAGAAACTTTCGATCAGCATCGAGGCCAGATTGAAGTTCTGCAGCAAGGAATAAACGATCAGAATTGACCCAAGCAGGTTGATCACCGGAAAGGCCAGATCATCGGAGTTCATCATGCGCATCTGCGTCGCGAAATAAGCCCCGACCACAACCAGTGCGCCAAACGACCCGAGGGCATCGGCCCAAGTCAACGTGTCCAAAAAAGCAGCCATCAATAGCCCTCATTATCAGTTCAGCGGGTGGAAACTTGGTTCAGGTAACCGGCTCTGACGCAGCCGTTTGCCCATAGTGATGCATATTCAGGAACATCGCTCCTGTTTGCCCTGCGCGATACCCGTGTGGGACATCCGCCGAGAACCGCAGACCCTGCCCCGCGTGCAGCGAAACCCATTCATCGTCGCGCAAAACGTCAAGGGCCCCATCAAGGACAAATACCTCTTCGGTAACTCCGGCAGCATGGGCTGGCGATTCGTGGCATTGGTTTGGAGTCAGGGAAACGTGAAAGGTCTCTGCCCCCAAAACCGGGTCAAACGGAAACACGATCTTTACTTCGATACTGCCTGGAAAAGTCACCGTTCGAAACATGTTCGCATCCGATGAGTCACGCAAAACAGACGTTCCGATCAGCGCACTGAGAGGCAGCTGAAACCCTTTGGCAATCTTCCACAAGGTGGCAATCGTCGGGCTTGATTCGCCGCGTTCGATCTGGCCCAGCATTGCTTTGCTGACCCCGGTCAATTCCGAAGCTTTTGACAAGCTCAGCCCCGAGGCTGCCCGCACATCCCTCAGTTTTAGCGTGATTTCGCCAGTTTCAGCCAATGTTTCCATGCCAGTGCCCTGCGATTTCCCTTGTACGTTATAACGCACATATGATACGTGCGCTATAACATACGCACCCAGATACCGCAGGTAGGGCAAAAGGGAAACAGCATCATGCCAATGTACCGATCCAGAACCTCCACTCATGGCCGCAACATGGCCGGTGCCCGTGGCCTGTGGCGCGCCACCGGCATGACCGATGGCGATTTTGGCAAACCGATCGTCGCCATCGTCAACTCTTTCACTCAGTTTGTGCCCGGCCACGTGCACCTGAAAGATCTGGGTCAGATGGTCGCGCGCGAAGTCGAGGCCGCAGGTGGTGTCGCCAAAGAATTCAACACCATCGCCGTGGATGACGGCATCGCCATGGGTCACGACGGGATGCTCTATTCGCTGCCTTCCCGCGAGGTGATCGCCGACAGTGTGGAGTATATGGTCAATGCCCATTGCGCCGATGCGATGGTCTGCATCTCGAACTGCGACAAGATCACCCCCGGCATGTTGATGGCCGCGATGCGGCTCAACATTCCGGCGATCTTTGTTTCGGGTGGCCCGATGGAGGCGGGCAAGATCGACATCGCCGATCTGGACGCTAAGAAGATCGACCTGGTGGACGCGATGGTTGCTGCTGCAGACGACAGGTTCACGGACGAACAGGTCAAACATATCGAAGAAAACGCGTGCCCTACCTGCGGGTCATGTTCAGGCATGTTCACTGCCAACTCGATGAACTGTTTGGCCGAGGCGCTTGGTCTGGCCCTGCCGGGCAACGGCTCGACCCTTGCCACCCATGCCGACCGGAAAGAGCTGTTTCTGGAAGCCGGGCGCAGAATCGTCGAGATCACCAAGCGCCACTATGATCTGGATGAGAAAGGCTTCTTGCCGCGTGAGATCGCCACGTTTGAGGCGTTTGAGAACGCCATGAGTTTGGATATCGCGATGGGCGGGTCGACCAATACGGTCCTGCATCTGTTGGCCATCGCGTATGAAGGCAATGTCGATTTCACAATGACCGACATGGACCGGCTTAGCCGAAAAGTGCCATGCCTGTGCAAGGTCGCGCCCAATACCGAGAATGTGCATATGGAAGACGTCCACCGTGCGGGCGGCATCTTCTCGATCCTTGGAGAGTTGAGCCGTGCGGGGTTGTTTCACGATGATTGCAGCACGGTCCACTCGCCCACGATGGCCGAGGCCATTGCCAATTGGGACATCAAGGTCGCCAACAACCCAAGGGCTCAGGATCTGTTCAAAGCGGCACCAGGTGGCGTCCGCACCACGCAGGCGTTTAGCCAGTCCAACCGTTACAAAGAGCTGGATACAGATCGCGAAGGCGGTGTGATCCGCTCCAAAGAACATGCCTTTAGCCAGGATGGCGGTCTTGCAGTTCTGTTCGGTAACATCGCCCGCGACGGTTGCATCGTAAAAACGGCTGGTGTCGACGAGAACATTCTGAAGTTCACCGGATCGGCCTATGTTTGTGAAAGTCAGGATCAAGCCGTCAGCGATATTCTGACGGGTAAGGTCAAAGAAGGGGATGTTGTCGTCATCCGCTACGAGGGGCCGCGCGGCGGACCGGGGATGCAGGAGATGTTGTACCCGACCTCATATCTGAAATCCAAAGGCCTCGGCAAGGCCTGCGCCTTGCTGACCGATGGACGGTTTTCGGGCGGCACGTCAGGTCTTTCAATTGGTCATGTTTCACCCGAAGCCGCGGAAGGTGGCGAGATCGGCCTCGTGCAAACCGGCGACAAGATCGAAATCGATATTCCTAACCGAACAATCCATCTTGCGGTGTCTGATGAAGACCTCGCAGAGCGCCGCAAATCTCAAGACGAAAAAGGTTGGGTTCCTGCGGCACCGCGCAAGCGCAAGGTCTCTACTGCGCTTAAGGCCTATGCAAAACTGACAACCAGCGCGGCAAAAGGCGCTGTTCGAGAGCTTTAACTGAACCCAAGTACTCCCGCGCCCGATCCGCCGCATCGGCTTCGCCCATACGGTGGTCGGTCTTGGGCCCGGCGCCGCGCAGAGCGCGGCGCCGGGCCCAACCAGAGGAGATGTCTCGCAAGAGACATTGACGATGGGCGGGAGAGTTTGCCAGCGATCAGTCGCCCAATTTGGCGTGAACCTCGTCCAGATCAATCTCACCAATCGGCATCTTGTTGGACGGGTCATGAAAATCGTATTTGAACAGCTCGAAATCCTGCTTGTAGATTTCATAGACCAGATGCATCGACAGGTCGTCGAAATAGTCCTCGACAGGATGGGCGCGTTTGGGTCCGTGCCCCTCGGATTCGTTAAACCGAGGAATATCTGACAGAGCTATCGCGTGCTGCGTGTCCGTTTTGTCCAATACACCTTGCATGCCGTCATTGAATTTCTCGGTCCAGAATATCCTGTCATATTGCCCGCCATTCACTATGAAGGTCGAGACGTGGCCCGACATGGCAGACCAGTGAATGTCCGGATCCATGGGCCTACGCCACCGGATCGTGTCGCGCGCAAACAGCAAAAATCGGCGGAAGCTGGCGATTTGGTCAAACTCACCTTTTCCGTCGTCACCGCCGACTTCAATCCCATAGTTGTAGATCAGCGTCGGAACCAGATTGCCCCGGTATCTTTTACCGTTGCGCTGGATGCCACAGATCTTGTCGAAAAATGAACTAAGGATTCTTGTGTACGGGTTGCGCACACAGGTGAAAGAAAACGACGCGTGATTACGGACATTCGTGGAGATCAAGCCTTGGCTTTGATCAAACGCCCATTTGTGCATACCACCTTTGGCATCATGAATATCGCCGTCAAAAAAATGACCATGATCCGAAAAATACATGATCTGACCAATGGTCGAGCAAGCACATTTTGGCACCACACGGTATACCATACTCTCGCTCTCGGTCATCCAGGTGCCGGGAAAACCCATCTGCTGCGCCTCCTATACTGGCCGGGCCTAAATTGGACGTGCCAGCATTTGAGACCAAAGAACCAAAAATATTCTGTTTATTCAATCGTTCATCCTCAGTATCACGGTTGGAAACGGGCAGAAACGGAAATTGCGTAAACCTCATGGCAAAGATTGCCTATATTTTGCTTTGTCACAAAGACCCTGATGCGATCATCGCACAGGCCGAGCAGCTAACTGCCGTCGGGGATTGCATGGCGATTCACTTCGATGCCCGCGCCAATGCGGCGGACTATGATCGCATCCGCGCTGCACTGAAGGACAATCCAAACGTCACATTCGCCAGCAAACGCATCAAATGCGGCTGGGGAGAATGGTCGCTGGTTCAAGCCACGCTAAACGCCCTGCAGGCTGCTGTTGACGCTTTTCCCCGTGCCACGCATTTCTACATGCTTTCGGGCGATTGCATGGCGATCAAGACCGCTGAATACGCGCATCAATTCCTCGACGAGAACGACTTGGATTTTATCGAAAGCCATGACTTCTTTGAGAGCAACTGGATCAAGACTGGTATGAAAGAAGACCGTCTGATCTATCGCCACTACTTTAACGAACGCACGCAAAGCGGGCTGTTCTACGCGTCTTTCGAAATGCAGAAACGTTTCGGCCTGACCCGGGACATCCCAAAAGACATCCAGATGATGATCGGCAGCCAATGGTGGTGCCTGCGCCGCAGAACCATCGAAATGATTCTGGATTTCCTGAACCAGCGCCGCGATGTGATCCGGTTCTTCTCGACCACCTGGATCCCAGACGAGACGTTTTTTCAAACTCTCGTCCGCCACCTGATCCCAAAGGGCGAGATCGAAAACCGCACACTTACCTTCTTGATGTTCTCAGACTACGGAATGCCCGTCACGTTCTACAACGACCACTACGACATGCTGTTGGGTCAGGATTATCTATTTGCCCGCAAAATCAGCCCCGAGGCGCATGAGCTGAAAGACCGGCTGGGCGCATTATACGCCAGCGAAGGCGTTGATTTTCCGATCTCGAACGAGGGCCGCAACCTGCATGCTTTCCTGACAGGGCGGGGGCGTGTCGGCCGCAGGTTTGGCCAGCGGTTCTGGGAAACGGAAAACACGCTGGGACCAGAGCGTGAGTTGTTCCTGGTTGTGTGCAAAAAGTGGCACGTGGCCAAACGGTTGGTGGATCAGATTGCATCAGAAACAGATATCCCGTGTGTCGAATATCTGTTCAACGAACAAGACACCCCGCTGCCAGATCTTGGGGGGATCGAAACGACATTGACGAAGCGGTCCAGACACCGGCGGTCTGTGGTTCGCATGTTATTCGAAGGGTTTGGGGCGGACCGGCTGGTTTTGTGCCTGGACCCTGCCAATCTGGACATCATCCGCGATTTTTGCCGTGACAAGGCCAAAACGCGTGTGCTGGAGATCGAATGCGAATACTCGGACGAGTATCTGATCGGCCATGCCCGACGCGTTGGGTTGGCAGGTGAGAACAGCCCGTCAGAAACCGTATCACGCCTGTTACCCACACTTCACAATGATCTGGCGTATGAATCTGAACAGATCCGCAATGCCGAGTTTGACGGCTACTTGCGCATTCGCGAGACATCGGACCGAACTGAGAACGAAGCAGTTATCGCCAAGTTTCTGGGGATTGGGGCCGAAAAAGCCCAGGCGGTGATGCGGCTGGACTATCTGTTTTCCGACTGATCACAAAGTATCCGGCGGCGCGGGTCAGCACCGCCGGAAACATCTTCAGATATCGAATTTGACGCCCTGCGCCAGAGGCAATTCGGCCGAATAGTTCACCGTGTTTGTCTGACGACGCATATAGGCCTTCCAAGCATCTGATCCGCTTTCACGCCCGCCGCCGGTTTCTTTCTCACCGCCAAACGCACCACCGATTTCGGCACCCGACGGGCCGATATTGACGTTGGCAATACCACAATCCGATCCAGCGGCTGTCAGGAATTGTTCGGCCTCACGCATGTTCAACGTAAACACACAAGAGGACAGACCCTGCGGCACGTCATTCTGAATTTCCAGCGCCTCATCAAAATCGTCATAGCCCATGACATAGAGGATCGGGGCAAACGTTTCAGCCTTCACGGTCGCGGATTGACCGGGCATTTCGACAATCGCCGGCTCCATGTAAACACCAGCTGGTACACCGTCCGTCACGCGATTGCCGCCGAACACCGACCCGCCTTCGGCTTCGGCGGACTTCAGCGCTGCAGTCATTGCAGCGCCCGACGCCTCATCCACCAGCGGCCCGACCAGAATGCCTTCTGCCAGCGGATCGCCAATTGGCAGGCCAGCATAGGCCTTTTTCAGACGCGCGACCAATTCGTCCTTGATCGAGTTGTGAGCAATCAGCCGGCGCAATGTGGTACAACGCTGTCCTGCGGTGCCAACGGCCGAGAACACGATTGCGCGCACCGCCATTTCCAGATCGGCCGACGGGCCGACGATCATGGCGTTGTTGCCGCCCAGTTCCAAAATGCATTTGCCAAACCGCTGCGCCACAATCGGGGCAACTGCGCGGCCCATACGGGTGGAACCGGTAGCGGAAATGACCGGTACGTCCTCGCTGGCCACCAATGCCTCGCCCAGCGCCGCACCGCCAACCAGCGTTTGCAACAGACCTTCGGGTGCGTCGCCAAATCGGACCAATGCACGTTCGAAAATCTTCTGACAGGCCATCGCGGTCAGCGGTGTTTTCTCGGACGGCTTCCAGATCACTGGATCACCGCACACCAAAGCCAATGCCGCGTTCCAGGACCAGACCGCGACCGGGAAGTTGAAGGCCGAGATTACGCCGACGGGACCGGCAGGATGCCATGTTTCCATCATCCGGTGACCGGGGCGTTCCGATGCAATGGTCAAACCGTAAAGCTGGCGTGACAGGCCCACGGCAAAGTCACAGATGTCAATCATCTCCTGCACTTCGCCCAAACCTTCGGAAGTGATCTTACCCGCTTCCCAGCTGACCAATGCGCCCAGATCTTCCTTGGCCTCGCGCAGTTCTTCGCCCAGCAGTCGGATAAGTTCACCCCGGCGCGGGGCTGGAACCGTACGCCACGCTTTGAAGGCCGCCTTGGAGCGGACAATTACCGCATCCATATCGCTGACCGGTGTTTCATGCACCTCGGCCAGCAGGCCACCGTCGATGGGCGAGGTCACCGGCAATGTGCCACCGGTCAGTTCTGCCGTGGTCATATCCAGTTTTGCAAAGATGGTTTCTGCTGTCATTACAACGTCTTTCATGTCTCAAGCCGCCTTGTTTTGTTGGGTCACATCGCCGGCGCGATACAGCCGGCCAAACTCGGTGTTCAGGAAATCGGAGAGCTTCACCTGCTCCTGTCGGATAAATCCAGTGGACGGCAATGCGCCGGTGCGCATCAGATCCACCACGCCCAGCACACCTGCTGCGGTGGTGACCTGAATCGCGCTCCAGACCTGTCCGTTGATGGTGCGTGCAAAGGATTTATTGATCAGCGATTTCTCTCGCAGCTCACCGTTGATCAGGCCTTTGGCGGTGCAATAGACCAGCACCACATCCTGATCCGTGCGTGGCAGGGCGGATTCGAAAATCTCTTTCAAAAGGTCGCGACGATTTTCGAGACCAAGATCCTTGAGCAGCAGCTTCAGGATATCACAATGCCCCGGATACCGGATCGAGCGATAGGATACAGCACGTGCCTTTCCGTCCAGCGTTTCGGGCAAGGTACCCAGACCACCTGAGGTATTGAAACACTCGTATTCTACGCCGTCATGACCCAGAACTTCGTAATCCTCCAGTGGTGCGGTCTTGACCAGTTTGCCATTCACAATGGCATCGCAGGGATTGCAGTATTCATTGATCAACCCATCGGTTGACCAGGTCAGATTGTATTTCAACGCGTTGGTCGGGTAGAGAGGCAGCGCCCCCACCCGCATATGCAGGCTGTCGATTTCATCGAACTCCGCCGCAAGCGACGCACCTGAAATCCCTACAAAGCCCGGCGCCAACCCGCATTGCGGCATAAAGGCCGTTTCACTGTCATCGGCAAGCGCGCGGACAGCGTTTGTGGCAGCCACATCCTCGGTCAAATCGAAGTAATGCGCGCCTGCATCCTTGGCGGCCTTGGCGATTGTTGGGGTCAGGAAAAAAGGCGCGGCAGAAATCACCGCATCAAATCCGGTCAGGCCTTGGGCCAGCCCGTCCGCGTCTTTGGCGTCGATCTGTTTCGTGGCGACGCCCAATTTGGCAATCTCGCCCAGCGCTTTCAGATCATGATCCGCGACAGTGACGCTGTAATTTGCTGAGCCTTTTAACAACGTGGCAATCATCTGCCCGATTTTGCCAGCCCCAACGACGCATACATTCCAGGACATTGCGTGCCTCCTCTTGGTGTTTCCTAAGAGAATGAAGCAGCAAGCGGCCGTTTCAGAGGGTCAATCTTGACGAAATCAACTGTCAATCCGTCTAAGTGACGGAAATATTGACGAATTGACTGCGCCCGTTATTCGAGTAGGCCCCAGATGGAATTGGTTCAGTCATCACGAAGTGCCCTGGGTGTATCGGACTAGATGCACCCAAGGCTTTCTAGTCTTCTCGACTTAACGCAGGGCTTGGCTTAAAGCCTTTTCCCGTCCTCGCCAAAGGACAGAACTTTGGCCTGATCAAAGCTGATACCGACTTCCGCGCCGGGCAACACGTCGTGCTGGCCAAAAGCACGAACTGTAAAGGGCTTGTCTGTGCCAATATTGATCATCGCATTTGTGTCGGCGCCCAGCTTTTCAACATGGATCACAGTCCCGTTTAGCTGCCCGGTCTGACCAAGCTGAGCGTATTCCGGGCGAATGCCAATAAACGTCCCTGTGTTGCCGCCAATCATATCAGCGGGCACAAAATTCATCGCGGGCGATCCAATGAATTCGGCGACAAACCGATTGGCTGGGTCGTTGTACAACTCCATCGGGCTGCCGATTTGTTCGACCCGGCCATCCCGCAGGACAACGATCTTGTCGGCAAGTGTCATCGCTTCGGTCTGATCGTGGGTCACGTAGATCATGCTGGCATCCAGCTGACGGTGAAGATTGGCAATCTCGACCCTTGTATTCAGGCGCAGCGCCGCGTCGAGGTTGGATAATGGCTCGTCAAACAGGAACAGTTTGGGGTTGCGCACAATTGCGCGCCCGATGGCAACCCGCTGACGCTGTCCGCCGGACAGCTCGGCCGGGCGCCGGTCCAGATAGGGTTCCAGCGACAGCATCCGGCTCGCCTCGGCGATCCGCCGCTCGATCTCATCTTTGGGATGGCCCGCCTGTTTCAGGCCCAACACCATGTTGCCCCGCACGGTCAGATGCGGATACAGCGCGTAGGATTGGAACACCATGGCGATCCCGCGCTTGGCGGGTGGCACGTCATTGACCTGCTGGCCGTCGATTTCAACTGTGCCCGAGGTGGCGTCTTCTAGCCCGGCAATCACCCTGAGAAGGGTTGATTTACCGCACCCCGAAGGGCCGACAAACACAACGAATTCGTTTTCCTCGACAGTCAGATCGATGTTCTTCAGAACGTCCACCTTTCCAAAGGACTTGCACACATTGCTCAGCGTCAGGGCGGTCACGTCATGTCTCCTTCAGGTCGACCGGCTGGCCGGTTCGTATACTTTCGTCGGCGGCAAGGCAGATGCGCAGCGATTGCACTGCGTCGCTCATATGGCGGGTCAGATCGATGTCCTGGGCAATCGCCTGCAGCATGTAGGCTTGCTCGGCATCGCACAGCTGTTGATGACCCGGTTCGCCGTCCATTTCGATCAGGGTGTCTCCGTCAGGTCGATGGATCAGAATGCCACCAACTTTGGTGTGGCCGTCCACATCATCTGAGTCACCCTTGTTGCCTTCGGTGATCGACACGGCACCGTTGGGTGAGACGATGTCTTTCACGAAGAACGCCGTTTCAGACATCATCGGGCCCCATCCGGCCTCGTACCAACCCACCGAACCATCTTCGAAGACAACCTGAAACTGGCCGTAATTATACATATCCGGCGCTATTTCATCAGACAGGCGCAGGCCCATTCCGTTTACACGAATGGGCAGCGCTTCTGTGATTTGGCACATCACATCGACATAGTGGACGCCACAGTCGACGATGGGGGACGTGGTCTGCATCAGCGCCTTGTGAGTTTCCCATGTCGGGCCAGTCGACTGCTGATTCAGGTTCAGGCGAAAGACATATGGCCCGCCCAGATCGCGCGCCTCGGAAATCAACCGCATCCAGGACGGGTGGTGGCGCAGAATGTACCCAACGACCAGCTTACGATTGGTCTCAACTGCTTTGGCAACAACACGACGAGCATCCTCAACCGTCGTTGCCAGCGGCTTTTCGACAAACACATGCGCGCCAGCCTCCATCGCCGCGCAGGCATAGTCAGCATGGCTGTCCGAATAGGTCGCAATTACCGCGAGATCGGGTTTGGTCTCGGCCAGTGCAGTGTGGAAATCAGTGTAGACCGGATAGCCTTGCAGATCAGTGTGAGTTACCTCACCTGATCGATTCACCAACCCAGCAATTTCTGCGTCGGAATGGTGATGATGGGCCAGCGCGTGGCTAAGACCCATATTGCCCAAACCTGCGATCAAAACGCGGATCATTTGACCGCCCCTGACGTGATGCCGCGGATCAGTTGCCGCGAGAAGATCACGTAGAGAACCATGACCGGCAGGATCGCCATGCTTAGCGCAGACAGAACAGCGTTCCAGTCCGTGACGAACTGTCCGATGAAGACCTGACTGCCCAGTGTGAGCGTCTTGGTTTCTTCTGCCGGGGCCAGGATCAGCGGGAACCACAAGTCGTTCCAGATCGGGATCATGTTGAACACAGCGACGGTTGCCATGGCTGGACGGACCAGCGGCAGGACCAACCGGAAGAAGATGGTATATTCGCTCAGCCCATCAATGCGGCCTGCGTTTTTCAGATCGTCGCTGACCTGGCGCATGAACTCAGACAGGATGAATACGGCCAGCGGCAGACCTTGCGCGGTATAAACAAGGATCAGGGCCATCAGCGAGTTCACAAGCCCCGTTGCCACCATCATGTCAAGGATCGCCACCGTGCCGATACGGATCGGGATCATGATGCCCAGCGCCAGATAGAGGCCCATCAAAGTATTGCCCTTGAACCGATACTCGCTAAGCGCAAAGGCCGCCATCGCGCCGAACAAAAGGATGAAGAACAACGACGCCACCGTGACGATCATCGAGTTCTGGAAGTACAGGAAGAAATCCCCCTGTTTCATCACCGTCTGGTAGCCAATCATCGAAAACGTGTCGGCATCAGGCAAAGCCAGCGGCTCGCGAAAGATCGCCTTACGGGATTTGAAGCTGTTGATCACGATCACAAAGACCGGGAAAAGCGCGATCAATGTGTACAGGATCAGCGCGCCGTGCATCGCGGCAATGTTGAACGGGTTTCTGCGGGCTTTGTTCATGGTCATTCCCTCAGAATTGATAGCGGCGGATACGGGTCTGGATCAGGAACAAATACATGCAGACCCCTGCCAGGATGATGAAGAACATGCCCGTCGCGATGGCCGACCCCATATGAGGATCCCCCAGTTGCAGCTGAAACCCGAAGAAGGTGCGATACATGAAGGTGCCCAGAATATCGGTCGAGAAATCCGGCCCCGCCAGCGCACCCTGTGCGGCATAGATCAAGTCAAACGCGTTGAAATTGCCAACAAATGTCAGGATCGAAATGATGCCGATCGATGGCAGGATCAGCGGCAATTTGATCTTCCAGAACGCGGCCAGACCAGTGATCCCTTCGACCTCGGCCGCCTCCAGAATTTCTTCTGGGATCGACAGAAGGGCGGCATAGATCAGCATCATCGGGATCCCGATGAATTGCCAGACCGAGACCAGCGCCAGTGTGGTCAGCGCGTATTCTTCCTTGCCCAACCAGGGCGCATACAGGGATTTCAACCCGATCGCGGACAGCATGTCTGGCGCGATCCCCCAGATTGGCGACAGGATCAGTTTCCAGGCAAAGCCAACGATCACAAATGACAGGATTGTCGGGATAAAGATGGCAGAGCGGTAGAAGGCTGCAAATCGCAAACGCGGGTGGGACAGCATTGCAGCCAAAACGATCCCAATGGGGTTTTGAACCAGCATGTGGATGAAGAAGAACCAGAAATTATTCCCCAAGGCATTCCAGAACGCGTCAGACCACAGCGGGTCGCCAAACAGGGTGCGGAAGTTGTCCAGCCCAACAAACACACGGGACTGATCGACCTCGGTATACAGCGCCAAACGCAATGTATTGAAAAGCGGAAAGACCATCACGGCCGAGTAGACGAGCACTGCGGGCGCAAGAAAAACCACGATGTGCCATTTGATGCGGCTGCTGCCCATAACGTGCCTCTACGGTTCAGGGTGGTTCCGGCCTTAAGGCCGGAACCGGTTTCAAGTGAGTGGTGGATTATTGATGGGGCGCGTACCAGGTGGCCAAGCCATCCTGCAGCCGCTTGCCTGCATCCTCGGGGCTTTCTTCACCTTTGATCACCTGAACCGAGGCGTTCCAGGTTTCGTTTTCAAGGTTCGGCGTTCCGCGCGACAGGATTTGATAGGTCGAACGGATGGTCGACCCACACTCTCCGCGCCAGCTGACGAATTCCTGAGCCAGCGGGTCCTCCATGGCAACATCGAAGTTCGAAAGCGAGAAGAAGCCTGGCAGCGCGTTTGCATAGATCGTTGCAAACTCTTCTGATCCAACCCAATCAAGGAAGGTCCGGGCAGCCTCGGCGTTGGGGGAGGCGGCATTCATGCCAATGGCAATATCCGTGTGGTCCGAGATATAGCAATCGTCGCCTGCGTTCGGAACCGGCGGTTTGAAGGCGCCCATTTCGAAATCAGCCAGATTGTTGAAACCGCTGATTTCCCAACTGCCCGCCGGATAAACGGCCGCGCGACCCAGTGTGAACAGGTTCTGACTGTCGGGATAAGTCTGTGCCTCATACCCGTCGCCCAGATACTCACCCCATTTGGCCAACTGGCGATACGGCGCCACCCAGGCCTCATCCGTCAGCTTCTGCGAGCCGTCGATCAAAGCCAGACGGCCTTCTTCGCCTTTCCAGTAGTTCGGGCCGACGTTGTTATAGCCCATCGTCGCCGCTTCCCACTGGTCATTGGTACCCATGGCCATCGGAATATAGTTACCGTCTTCCTTGATCTTGCCCAACACTTCAAAGAATTCCGCCTCGGTTGTCGGAACAGACAGCCCCAATTCGGCAAAGGCGTCTTTGTTGTAGATGAAGCCATGGATCACAGACGCCATAGGAACACAGAACGTGGCCGAGCCATCATCGGACTGCCAGGCGGATTTTGCGACGTCCGAGAAATTGGCCATACCGCCCAGATCGGACAGGTCAGCCAGATGGCCAGCATCATAAAGACCCAAAGATGTATCGAATGGGCGGCATGTGATCAGATCACCGGCCGAGCCTGCATCCAGCTTGGCATTCAGCGCCGCATTGTATTCTGCCGGGGCAGATGGTGAGAATTTGATCTTGATATCCGGGTTCTGCGCTTCAAACGCCGGTATGATCTTCTCCTGCCAAAGTGCCAGGTCATCATTGCGCCAGCTTTCGATGGTTAGCACCGTTTCGGCCTGTGCCGCACCGGCCAAGGCCGATGACGCCAGCAAAATTACAGTAAGCGATGTTTTTCTCATGGTCTTCTCTCCCTAGTGTTTGTTGTCATTCACAATTGCTCAAGCGCGGGACGCAAATGCCCGCCGGATTGGGCCAACATCTGATCCGCTTGCGTTACAGTGGTTGCGCCGGCCGCCAACAAGATGGCCGGCTTCAAGTTCCCTGCGGCCTTATGTAATGCCAGGCTCGCCTCGGCATCTGAAACGCCGGCGATCTTCTTGATTATCCCCTCTGCGCGTTGGCGCAGTTTGCGATTATCCGCGACAACATTCACCATCATGCCGTCGTGAACATGACCCAGCCGAATGCCCATCAGCGTCGACATCATGTTCAACGCCACCTTTTGTGCGGTGGCCGCCCCCATCCGAGTGGAGCCTGCGATCAATTCTGGCGGCGTGTTCAGGAAAATCGCGCAATCCGCGTGCTCGAATAAGGGAGCGTCATTGTTGTTAGCTATGCAGATAATCTTGGCGCCAGCACTGCGGGCGTGACGCACAAAATCAAGCGGAAAAGGTGTGGAACCGCTGGCGGATATGGCAATAACCGCATCCCCCGACCGTACCCCTGCCGACGCCACCTTGGCTGCATCGACATCATCTTCTGTATGACCCGGCATTTCGGCCCCAGTCGGAATTCCGCCAGCCATGGAAATTGAGATGGACTCGGGTGACAGGCCGTAAGTGCCGGGCAATTCCGCACCATCGGCAAGACCCATCAACCCTGAAGATCCAGCAGCAACATAGTGTATGCGTCCACCGTTCTTGATCGCGTTCGAAAGAAGTGCCGCGCCCTGCGACAGCCCCGCCAGACACCCGTCCAAACCGTTCAATGCAGCCTTTTGCGCATCAAGCAAGCAGGCGAGCACGTCGGCATCGGAACGCAAATCCAATCCCTTCGTTCCCTCACCCAGCATTTCAGTTTGCGGCAGCATATGATTCCCCCTTGGTATGCCATATAATACCTATACAATACCTTTTGTCTATACCAGCCTTTGAATTTTCCCTATTTCAGCCGATTTCTCGAGATTTTCCGGATAATTTTCTGCAAAGGTCTTTTTTTCAGCCGAAAGGTATTGTAAAGGTATCTATATGACTGAGTCCTTCCCATATCTTATTGCAGTTGATGGTGGCGGCACGCGCTGCCGATTTGCCATGACCTCACCCGCGGGCCTGCTACGGGTGACTCTGGGCAGCGCCAATGTGTTCTCGAATCGCGATTCAGCGATCCACACATTGAACGCAGGTTTGAGCAAGCTGATGGAACAGGCAGCTCTGCCTCAGTCAGCTTTGGTCAACATTCCTGTCTATGCGGGCCTTGCCGGCGTCACGGACGCACAGGCGGCATCGGAAGTTGCAAACCAGCTGCCTTCGCGGGTTGTCGAAGTCGAGGATGATCGCAGATCGGCAGTCGTTGGCGCGCTGGGATCAAATAACGGTTGTCTGATGGGTGTCGGGACCGGATCGTTTCTGGCCCGCCAGGTAGACGGTCAGATCAGTTTCATTGGCGGCTATGGCCCTGTGATTGGGGATGAAGCGTCAGGCCACTGGCTTGGCAAACAGCTTTTGCGATCTGTGCTGCTCGCCATGGATGGTATTCGACCCCACAGCCCTTTGACGCAAGACATCGGCGCTCGATTCAACTATGACCCCGCGAAAATTGTTGCGTTCTCAGGTGCTGCACGCCAGGCAGAAGTTGCGGATTTTGCACCTGATATCGTTTCCGCTGCCAAAGCAGGAGATCCGGCGGGGCAGGAGCTTATGCAGAAAGGCGCTGACTATTTGGCGGGGGGCTTACGTGCGCTTGGCTATTCCAGCGGAGATCCAATCTGCGCCATTGGCGGCGTTGCGGCCTGCTATCAGGATTACTTGCCAGCCGAGATGGCTGCGGCGCTGACCGAGCCGGAGGGAACAGCCATTGACGGAGCCCTGCAACTGGCGCGCCGGTTGGCAAAACGCGCAAAGGTGGGTGCTGAATGACTGCGGATACAATCGAAGACTTTCTGAAGTCCGATGACTGGATGCAGGACGCTGCCGGGCCCCGATACGTGCGTCTGCGCAAGCGGATTGAAGAGAGCATCGAAACGGGCCTTCTGGGCGAAAGTGCGCCGCTGCCCGCGGAACGAGAGATCGCCACTCTGACAGGCTTGTCCCGGGTAACAGTTCGCCGGGCAATGCAGGATCTCGTCGACCGGGGCATCATTGTCCAACGCCAAGGATCCGGCAGTTTCGTTTCAGACGGAACGCCAAAGGTGGAACAATCTCTGTCCCGGCTGACATCCTTCACCGAAGACATGACCCGGCGGGGCCTGAATTCATCCAGCGAATGGCTGGAGCGTGGCGTTCACACCCCGTCACCGGAAGAAGTGATGGCACTTGCGCTGTCGTCGGGCGAAGCTGTCGCTCGGATATCCCGTTTGCGACGCGCCAACGACCGGCCAATGGCAATCGAACGCGCCTCATTGCCGATTGATATCTTGCCGAAACCGCAACTTGTCGACTCGTCGCTTTACGAAGTTCTAGGGCGTGACGGAAATCGGCCCGTTCGGGCATTGCAAAGAATTTCTGCAATCAATCTTGAAAGCGAGGATTCTGCACTTCTGGGTGTCGAGCCGGGTGCAGCCGGGCTGCGCATCGTACGCACCTCATATCTGGCCAACCGCCGGGTTGTCGAATTCACGCGCTCTATCTACCGCGGCGATGCCTATGATTTTGTGGCAGAGCTGCGTTTGGCCAATAGCTAGGACAAAACATGCAACATCTGATCACCCGCATGCGCCGGGAAATCGACGAAATACCTGCGGCCGTTGACCGGTTGCTGACACATGGGCAGGCCGATATCGCGGCTGTCGCCGATGTCGCGCGAAACCTTGACCCGACCTTCATCGTGACAGTTGCGCGCGGCTCGTCCGATCATGTCTGTACTTATCTGAAATACGCATCCGAAATTGTTCTGGGCGTTCCAGTTGCCTCGGTAGGCCCTTCCATCGGGTCGGTCTATGATTCCGTCTTGAAGTTGCAAAACGGGCTTTGTCTGTCTGTATCTCAGTCAGGAAAAAGCCCAGATATTCTGGCGATGGCCCGCAACGCAGGGCGCGATGGTGCCATGACCGTTGCACTGACCAACGATGCTCAGTCTCCGTTGGCGAAGGCCAGCACATATCCAATCGATATTCAGGCGGGCCCCGAGCTAAGCGTCGCGGCAACTAAGACCTTTGTCACCTCGGCGGTTGCCGGTCTCTGGCTCCTGGCCGAATGGAGCAAGGACGCGGCTTTGTTGTCTGCGATCCGGGCTTTGCCACAGCAAATGGACGTCGCCACCAAAATCAGCTGGCCGGAAGTGCGGGCTGCAATTGGTGAAAACTCATCGCTGTTCACCTTGGGGCGAGGGCAGGCTTTGGCCGTTTCGAATGAGGCTGCGTTGAAGCTCAAGGAAACCTGCCAGCTGCATGCCGAAAGCTATTCGTCAGCAGAAGTTTTGCACGGGCCGGTCTCGATCGTACAAGACGGCTTTCCGGTTCTGGGTTTTGCTGCCGCCGATGCCGCAGAAATGCCTCTGTCAGAGGTCGCCGACGCGATCAGCGCCAAAGGCGCGCAAGTGTTTGCGACGACAGACAAGGTAAAGCAGGCGGTCAGAGTGGATCATGTCCGCACAGATCATGCCCTGACGGATCCGCTAAGCCTGATTGTGTCGTTCTATTCCATGGTCGAAGCTTTTGCAGCTTCTCGGGGAATCGACCCAGACGCGCCGCGCCATCTTAAGAAGGTCACCGAAACGGTATGAGCAGCGCGCTTCAAGCCATCACCGGAGCCGAGGTTTTGACGCCAGACGGCATAGTGCTTGACCATGCGGTTTTGCAGCGCGACGGCCGAATTGAAGCCGTCGTGCCGGTTTCTGATCTTGGGCCTGACGTCCAGACAACAACGGTTGATGGCGGCTTCCTCGCACCCGGATTTGTCGACCTTCAGGTCAATGGCGGCGGTGGCTTGATGTTGAACAATGCCCCCGAGGTCGAGACGTTGCGTGTGATGGCAGCCGCCCACGCCCGAATTGGCGCAACTTCGATCCTGCCCACTTTGATCACCGACACGCCCGAGGTAACGCGGCGCGCAGTAGCGGCTGCAATTGCCGCAATAGCAGAAGGTATTCCCGGTATACTGGGCCTGCATCTGGAAGGGCCTCATCTGTCCGTATCACGCAAAGGCGCGCATGACGCCGCGCTGATACGTCCGATGGAGCAGTCAGATCTGGAAATGCTTTTGGAAACTGCGGCACTGCTGCCGGTTCTGAAAGTCACCGTTGCCCCTGAAGGTGTATCAAATGCCCAAATAATGGCGATGGCTGACGCTGGCATCCTGGTGTCGCTAGGCCACACTGATGCCAGCTATGACGCCTGTAAGGCAGCCGCGAACGCCGGCGCGCGCTGTGTCACGCATCTGTTCAATGCACAAAGCCAGATGGGAAACCGCGAACCCGGAACCGTAGGGGCGGCCCTCGCGTTGGGCGATTTATCCGCCGGTTTGATAGCGGACGCCATCCATGTGCATCCAGCCTCGATGAAAACCGCGCTTGGCGCAAAACAGGGGCCGGGCTGTGTGTTTCTGGTCAGCGACGCGATGGCAACCGCTGGATCAGATATCGAAAGTTTCACGCTGAATGGGCGGGAAATTCACCGCAGCGGCGATCGGTTGACGCTTGCAGACGGAACGTTGGCCGGTGCCCATCTTGAGCTGCTGGATGCGGCACAAAACATTTCGGAATTGTCCGGTGTAGCACTGGCCAAGGCGTTGGAGATGGCCAGCCGCCTGCCCGCCGGCCTGATCGGTCAGAATCAGATTGGTCGGATTTGCCCAGGTGCTGCGGCCGATATCTTGCACATTGGCGGCGCAGGACGGCTCGAGAGCGTTTGGCAGGGCGGTCGCAAGCTCAGTTAGCCCCAATTCTGAAGCGGCATTCGAGGCACGCATTACTCAAACGTCTGGGACAAAATGAACGAGCTGCAAGCCTCGGTCAGATCCCTGAAACGCGCCCTTTCGCGTATATAGAGATAGACCTGACGTTTATCGGGCAGGTCCGCAAAAGGTCTGAAGGCCGTCGAATCCGGAATGACCTGCGCGACGGTCTGCGGCAACACGGTCGCCCATTGGCCGGTCCGCACCATCGTGATCAGTGAATGCGTGTTGTGTATGGCTATTTCCGAGCTTTCAAGCACGTCCTTGAAATCAGGAGATTGGATAAAATCACATAATGCGTTTCGCACAAATCTAGTGGCCAACAGATCCGAGATTTTTGGTGGCTCGGCACGCGTTATCAGCGGGTGATCCGACGCAGCGACCAGACCAAAGCGATCTTCAAACAAGGGGACCGTTCTAACCCCATTCAGCGGATGTTCGCCAGATGCTATTCCGATATCCGCCTTGTCCCCGGCGATGGCGTCCAGAACCTGCTGGGTGTCTGCATCGCGCAGCTCGATCTTCAGGCCGGGGAATCGCGTTGTCATGTGGTCAAGCAGGGCTGGAAACACTAAAGCCCCGACCGAGGGAACAGATACAACGCGGATCAGCCCGTGTTCCGCTTTGGCCGCAGCCTCGATGCTCTGCACCGTTTGATCAAATTCCCGCACCTGTTTAAGCGCCAGATCAAACACTTGCTTGCCCATCGGGGAAAGGGCGTTCTTTCTTTCGCCCTCGAACAGTTTTTTGCCCAGATGATCTTCCAACTGTTTCAAAGTCATAGAGACCGCAGATTGCGTTCGGCCTAGCCGGTCTGCAGCTTCGCCAAGGTTACCGGTCTGGGCGACCGTACAGAAGCAGCGCAGCATCTCGACCTTGATCGCCATATTTCAAACTTTCTTAACTTACTTAAAGTTATTTGAGTTTGACTGATGAGACCTACAAAATCCATCCTATCCCAAATTGAAATTGCGAATTTGGGGTCTGACGTGACAAAACTGAACCTTATTGCTGGCGAATGGCTGGCTGGCGAAAGCGAAATTGAAAACCGGAACCCTTCGGATCTGAGCGATCTGGTCGGCATGTTCGCGCAAGCCAGCGCAGATCAACTCGACGCGACACTGGATCAAGCACGCACCGCACAGGCCGAGTGGGAGGCGTATGGCCCCGAACGCAAGCAGGCCGTTCTGATGAATATCGGTAATGAGTTGATGTCGCGCGCCGAGGAGCTCGGCACCCTTCTGGCCCGCGAAGAAGGCAAACCCAAGGCCGAAGGCAAAGGCGAAGTTTATCGCGCCGGTCAGTTCTTCACCTATTACGCCGCCGAGTGCCTGCGCCAGATCGGTGAGAATGCCGACAGCGTGCGCCCCGGAGTTGAGATCGATGTGCGCCGCGAAGCGGTGGGTGTGGTGGCGATCATAAGCCCGTGGAACTTCCCGACCGCGACCGCGTCGTGGAAAATCGCGCCGGCACTTTGCTATGGCAACGCGGTGGTCTGGAAACCCGCCAACATCACCCCGGCCTCGGCTGTGGCTCTGACCGAGATCATCGAACGTCAGGACATCCCTAAAGGTCTGTTCAGCCTCGTTATGGGTTCGGGCCGGTCCATAGGTCAGCGTCTCGTCGAAAGCCCAGAGGTCAATGCCATCTCGTTCACCGGTTCGGTTCCTGTTGGTAAAGGCATTGCGTCCGCCGCCATCCAGAATCTGACCAAGGTTCAGATGGAAATGGGGTCGAAAAACGCGCTGGCCGTGATGGACGACGCCGATCTTGATCTGGCCGTGACGCTGGCGCTTGGCGGTGCCTTTGGTGGCACCGGTCAGAAATGCACGGCGTCTTCACGGCTGGTCGTGCACGCGGGCATCCATGACGCCTTTGTAGAAAAACTGGTTGCCGGTGCTCAGGCCATGAAAGTCGGCCACGCGCTGGAAGAGGGCACGCAGTTGGGTCCCGTCGTCAGCCAGCAGCAGCTGAGCGAAAACCTCGCCTATGTTGATCTGGGCAAATCCGAGGGTGCAGAATTGGCTTGCGGCGGTCAGCGCCTGGATATGCCCCATGACGGCTTCTACATGTCGCCCGGCGTGTTCCTGAACACCACCAACGACATGCGCATCAACCGCGAAGAGATGTTTGCACCCCTGACCAGCGTCATCAAGGTCGGCAGCTATGACGAGGCGCTGAGCGTCGTCAACGACACCAATTTCGGCCTGACCTCGGGCATCGTGACCCAAAACTTGGCCCGTGCCACCCACTTCCGCCGCAATGCGCGGACCGGCGTGGTGACCGTCAATCTGCCCACCGCAGGCACCGATTATCATGTACCCTTCGGCGGACGCGGCGACAGCTCGTACGGTCCGCGCGAACAGGGTAAAGCAGCCGCTGAGTTCTACACCACAGTCAAAACCGCTTATATCAGTGCCGGAACCCCAGTCTGATGCGGATCGACGGGCTGCAATATGTGAACTGGTCGGAGAAGGTTTTCCGCCAACTGCGCGAAGGCGGCGTGGATGCCATCCACGTCACCATCTCGTATCACGAGAACTTTCGTGAAACGGTTCTGAACTTTGAAAAATGGAATCGCTGGTTCGAGCAGTATCCGGATCTGATCATGAAGGGTCAGTGGGCCAGTGATATTGATGTTGCCCGCGAAACCGGACGAACGGTCGTATTCTTCGGATTTCAGAATCCTTCGCCCATTGAAGACGATATTGGCCTGGTTGAAATCCTGCATACGCTGGGTGCGCGGTTCATGCAGCTGACCTATAACAACCAGTCCCTGCTGGCGACCGGTTGCTACGAGGCCGAAGACACCGGCATCACCCGCATGGGCAAAGAGGTCATCAAAGAGATGAACCGTGTTGGTCTTGTCGTCGACATGAGCCATTCGGCGGACCGCTCGACCATCGAAGCCGCCGAACTGTCCGAGCGTCCCATAGCCATCACCCACGCCAATCCATACGAATGGTCCCCCGCCCTGCGCAACAAGCGCGACGAGGTCATCCGTGCGGTGACGGAAAAAGGTGGGATGCTGGGCTTTTCGGTCTACCCTCATCACCTGAAGGACAAATCCGCCTGCACGTTGGAGAGCTTCTGTGAAATGATCGCCCGCACGGCAGACAAATATGGCGCTCAGAATCTGGGGATTGGCACCGATCTGTGTCAGGACCAACCCGACAGCGTGGTCGAATGGATGCGGGTCGGGCGTTGGACCAAGGAAATCGACTATGGCGAAGGCTCGGCCAGCGCACCTGGCTTCCCGCCCATGCCGAACTGGTTCAAGGACAACCGCGATTTCGGCAACATCGAATCCGGCCTGCGCAAGGTCGGCATGAATGAGGATGAAGTTGCCGGTATCATGGGCGGCAACTGGTACCGGTTCTTTGCAGAAAACTTTGGACCTATGAACGTATGACAGATTCGCGCTCTCATATCGCTCGCCGGGATCCGGCCACCGTGATGCGCCTGTCGCGGCTGGGATCGCTGCATCAGTGCAGGCTTAGCTTCATGCGGCAACTGACACGACGCATGGCGAATGAGGGGTGGACGTTTTCCAGACCGGTTTTCAACATCGATGATGCGGGCGTTGGCCACGCTGTCTACTCCGCGCACGGCCCGGAACGCGCCTATTCCTTAGTGGCGTTTGCCCATGACCTGCCACCCGAACAACGCTCGGATCGGGTGATCGCCGAAGCCTGGGATGCCACGTTCACCCTGTTTGACGGGGTCCCGACAAACGAAGATATCGACAGGCTGTCGCAAAACGTACCGTTGCAAGAGGCCGGACGCGTTAGCGAAAGCGAGCTGTCCCTGTCCCGCGCAAACCGGTCCGTTCGATTGTGGGCGCATGTTGTGGACCGGCTCGCAACAGGGCAGCAACCCGATCTGGAACAGATCTACAAGGTCGGCTACCTGATGCGGACAACTGCGGTATACGGATCCGGCAAGTTTGGTGCCGCAGATCGCGAAAAGACGGGAAACCGTCCAGAAACCAACGCACCCTTCCAGACCGAAATGCTATCGGTCTACCTGACCCGCACATTTGTGCGTGATCTGGTACAGCATATGGCGCAGGTCAAAGGCGGCGATGCCACAGCCAAGCTGGACGCGGACATTGCCCGCTGGCTGGGGATTGGCAATTCAACCGGCCTGGGCATGGCGCCCTTCATCGTCAACCATCCAATCCTATTCAACAACTGGATCATGGTGCGAGAAGAGGCCATCTCGCGTGTTCGTTCAATCGAAACCGCTTCGGCAGAGGAAGACAGAGCGTTTCGGGAGATCTTTGAACGCAGCAAATTGTCGATGTCGTGGTGGCACTCGGAACATCCGGTTCAGATCAAAAAGCTTGCGGCGTTGAACGCAGATCTGTCCTCCATTTCGACTTATCTGAGCCAGGAAAAATTGCAGCACGACTACCCTTGGGACCGTTTGGTTCGCTGGTCCGAAACGGCGTTGAGCCAGGAAGGGCAGGAACTGGTCGCCTCGCTGATCCTGGAACCTTACGGGGATCTGGTGGATGGGCTTTCGTCTTGCATGGCCGACAGCAACTCTGGCGCGCATGTGATCAACGGCGCGATGCCCGTCACCGAGGTTCGTTCGCTTTTTGACCAGAGTTTCGGATGGGCAATGGATCTGGACTGGACCGCACCCGAAAACTGCGCCCGGGCCTGGTACGTGTCCGAAGAAAAACTGGAACCCCGGCTGGGCGAACGGTTCAAAGAACCTATTGCCGAGTATGAACAACCCTTGGCCCCAGCGCGGGACGCAGTACGCGCTCAAAAGGCGCTTGCAGAATGGGACGGCGAAGCCCTGATTGCAGAATTCCTGCTGCGGCACCCCGAACATCGTCACGCGGTACGCCGTGCACAGATGGCCACTGTGGCACCTTATGGTGAGATTCACGACAACACGATCAGCGCTGACGTTCTGCCGATAGATATGCTGAGGGCAAAGCTGTCCTTCTTTGGCGCAACACATTTTGATCCACGCTCGGACCGCTGGGTGCGGATTTGCATGTATTCCGGCGCGCCCTACCCAGAGGATCTGATCCGCGAAAACGCCGATCTGTGGGTGTATCCCGAGGTTCAGAAATGAGCTTTTCACTGAACGAGGTAGAAGCCACGGCAAAGCGCGCGGCCCGAGGTGCTGGATATGCTTGGGGTATCGCAGAAGAAGCTGGAAAAGCGACGCGGTGGCTATGCGCCCAAGGGCTGGATGGGCCAGCCGAACTGGCCAAGCTTTTGGACATGGGCTTCGCCGGATCATTGGACCAGCACATGCCACAAGACCTGACCGCAGATTGGGTGGGTGAAAAGGACCTGTGCCCGCTGACCTGCGGCGCGGCGCTGTCTGACTACGCCAAAAAGTGGCAGGCTGACCCGCTGCATCTACGGCGTGTTGCTGTGCCGCTTTTGCTGCTTCCTCTTGTTGCCAATGCAGTGAAGTGTCAGAACGCGGTCGCCACGATCACAACCGACGGCATCAATGCTGTGACAGATGGCACGCATCTGTCCTGTTCAGACGTTGATATGAGCCGGGCCGACCACGTGACTGTAAGCACTGGTGGCACGTTGGAAACGACAAGGCCAAAACAGACGCGCGCTACCCCTGATCCGGCCAGTTGGGATGTTCTCACCAACTTTGCCTTCCGGACCTACGCCCCTGCAACCGAGCAATCCCGGCTTTTGGGCGCAGGGGCCGGTTTGTCGGATAATGACTGAAGGATACTCTGATGACTGAATACAAAACGCTCTCACTGGCTGACATCGAAGAGCTGTCCTTCAATGCCCTTGTCGCTGCAGGAACCAGTGAAGAGAATGCGCGCCCGCTGGCTGTTGCAACGGCCGCAACCGAGGCTGACGGCATCGCCAGCCACGGCTTGGCCTACATCCCGATCTATTGCGAGCACGTTCAATGTGGCAAAGTTGACGGCCGTGCCAATCCATCGCTTGAAACACCACGCCCCGGCGTTGTCAGAGTCGATGCGGCCACCGGATTTGCCCATGTGGCGATCGATCTAGGGTTCGAAACTCTGATCCCGGCAGCGCGGACACAAGGTATCGCGGCTTTGACGATCAACAACAGCTACAATTGCGGGGTGTTGGGCTACCACACCTATCGTCTGGCTCAGGCCGGTTTGGTTGGGCTTGGATTTACCAACGCGCCAGCATCAATTGCCCCGTCCGGCGGATCGCGCCCAGTTGTTGGTACCAATCCGTTTTCCATCGCAGCCCCGGGCACCGATGGACAGCCCGCCCTGCTGATCGACCAAAGCGCCAGCACCATTGCCAAAAGTGAGGTGATGAAACATGCCCGCGAAGGCAAGGCGATCCCAATCGGTTGGGCACTTGACCCGGATGGCAACCCCACAACCGACCCTAGCGTTGGCTTGAAAGGCAGCATGGCGCCTTCGGGCGGTTACAAAGGTGTTGGCGTCGCCCTGTTGACCGAGGTGATGGCAGCGGCATTGACCGGAGCAACACTTGGGATGCACGCCTCGCCGTTTTCGGGAACGGCCGGAGGCCCCCCCAAAACAGGACAATTCTTCATCGCAATTGATCCCGCCACAACGTCAAACGGCCTGTTCTCAACAGCGATCTCGGATCTAGTTGACGCGATTCGGTTCCAGGACGGTGCGCATTTGCCAGGTGACGGACGTCGCGCAAACCGTTTGTCTGCCCGCAAAGACGGCGTTTCGGTCAACACCGCAACCCTTGCCAAAATCGAAGCGGTTCTGAAACCTGGTTCGGGGTCTTGACGCAAGAATCTGAGAGAGCGGCTTGTATCCGTTAAACCCAAGCACTACTGTCAGGTATTGAAAACGGCGGCTATGGCGCCATTGGAGTCTCGAGCAATCCCAGACCATGATTCAGGCAATCAGTTTCAGACAAGCGGATGCACCGTATGCCCCCTCATCACCTCGGATGACGGGCCGATCTTTGCGGATCATAAATCACCTTCGGCTGGTTGCGCTGGAATGCCGATCTGCGTCGCGGGTCGATCTGGATCATGCCTGCGCCTTGCTACTGGCAGATCCCGCGGATGCACAGATGCGTCATGCAGAAACACTGATGCGTGGGTTCCGTCAGGCGGTTTGCAAACGGCCGGTATTTTATCGCCCGGGCACTGCTGATCTGTCCTTTGATGAGGCCTGGCTAGTGCGCTTGTTCGAGACGATCGAACAAGAGGACAAGGACAGTTTCCGATTCTTGATCCAGTCCCGAGTTCCACGCTGGACGCAGAGAAATCTAGCCTTCCTGATACGTTCGATTTCCAAGCAGTTCCATAAGTTTTAGAATTATTCTAAAAAGTTCTTGGAATATCTCTGTGATCCTCTAAATATGGGTCAGGACGCTGTTTTTTTGCCGAAGCAGCATGACAACCAGCAGAACCAAGGTGATTTTTATGACTCAGACAGCTATTGACCTGACCACAGATTCCCGTGCCGCAATCGCCGACGCATTGAACCAATCAGTGGCAGAAACTGCAGTGACCACGATGTTGGCGCAAAATTTTCACTGGAACGTAACAGGCATGGCCTTTGGGCCCCTGCATGAGCTGTTCCAGAATATCTACGAAGACCATTTCACCGCGCAAGATGATTTGGCCGAACGTATCAAAGCACTGGATGCGCACGCCGAAGGTACGTTGGCCGGAATGCTGAAACGGTCGAAAGTCACCGAGCACGACGGCACTGCATCAGACAAAGAGATGATCAAGGCCATGCTGGATGCGCAGGAAACGCTGGCATCGACACTGGCTGGCTGTGGCGAGCTTGCGGCCGGGCACGGCGACACATTAACCGAGGATTTGTGCATCAGCCGCGGTCAAACCCACGAGAAGTTCGCATGGTTCCTGCGCTCTCACCTGCGCTAAGTTAGGCGGCCAGGGTAAATTTGACCTTGGCTTTCTTCTTCTTCAGTTTTTTCAGATAGGCCGGTCCCCAATGGGTGTACCGGCCCATTTTTTCCTGCTGACAGATCAACATCTGAACAAAAGCTTCCTGCTGATCAGGACGCTTGATCGACTTGAACAGCTTTTTTTGGCTTTTCGACATAGAGCATCCGATGCAATGGCCCTCGCGACGGAATTTGCAAACGTCGATACAGGGCGACGGGACTTTCTTACTCATGGATGAAACTCGCTGAAAAAACCGCCAGAGTAGCGGCTCGGCTGCTGACTTGGTCTGTCTAATGACCAAAATAGGTAGCTTTGTCGAGATAGCCAATCCATGTGGAGAAAGACCCGAACTATTACCTCTCAAACGGCCAGTCTCGGCGCCATTGACCTGGTCAGCGCAATAGCGATGATTTGTTGGTGCGAATGTAGTCCGCCGTCCGAAAGACCAGCGCCGCCAATGTCGCTGTTGGATTAATCGCACCGGGCGTAGGGAATAGGCTAGCACCTGCCACAAACAGATTGTCGACTTCGTGAACCTGCCCAAAGGAATTGGTGACCGAAGCGGATGGGTCGTCTCCCATGATCGTTCCACCCAACATATGCATCGGGCTCCGGGCGCCTGCCCAGGCCTCACTTGTTCCGGCGGCCTTGAAAATCCGCAGTCCTTCAGCTTTTGCCAATGTCGTTCTGGCAGCATTTGCCTGAGGAAGCGAGTTGGTGACAAGCGCTTGCGGCAACCCGAAACGATCACGCCTCGATGGGTCGAGAGCAATGTGGTTTTCCGGGATGCTGTCTTCTTCGCACAGAACTGTCATATTGCCGTAATGCGCACTGGCTTTCTGCATGTAGGTCTCCAAAGCGTCGCCAAACAATTCGGGTTTTGCCAGTGCCGTTCCAAGCAGATCGTTTGGTTTTGCAGCTTGACCGACGAGCCACGCCCGACTGCCGAACGCTCCATCTTCTGGCTGCTTGTTTTCATACCCTTCCAGACATAGTGTGTTGGCCCCCGAAACGCCCAAATGCGGCTCGGTTTCCTGAGGGAACAACCCGTGGATCGTTGTCAGAGCGTGGGACGTAAAATACTGTCCCAACGTTCCGCTGCCATTGCCCAGCCCATCTGGATGCTTGTCATTGGATGACAGCAACAAGAGCCGGGCATTCCAAATTGTATGGCAGGCAGAAATCACGACTTTGGAGGGTTGAAAATTTTCCTGACCGAGCTCGTCAAGATAGGTAACTCCAGTCGCCAAAGATCCGGACGGGTCGGTTTCAATGCGTGCTACATAGGCGTTATGGCGCAACTCAACACCCGCTTTCTTGGCGCGCGGCCACTGCAGCACGAGCGGGTTTGCCAATGCGCCAATCGGGCATCCCGAATCGCACCAGCCGTCTAGAAGGCAACCAGGCCGCCCATCGAAGGGGGTGCTGTTGATCGCAAGTGTATTGGACGTCAGCTTCAATCCTTCCGTCTCAAATCCTTTCTTGATGGCTGACGATTGCCTTGAGATGGGAATAGCGGGCATCGGATAAGGAGCACCTGCCGGTGCATGGGGATCGGCGTCCCCTGACACGCCGAAATAGGTCTGTGCATGGTCATACCACGGTCGCAGATCCTCGTAGCTGATGGGCCAGTCCAGACTGCGCCCATACAATGATTGGACGTGAAAATCATCCGGGTGCAAACGGTACCAGTTCGCGTACCAATGCAAACCAGCACCGCCCGTCCCCCATCCCATTGCGAAATTTGCTGCTCCGACCAAATCGCCCGTTTCGCGGACTTCCGGCCCCGCCCACCGAAGGCGCCGCGACCAGATTTGCGAACTGATCATATCCGAAAGCTTACGCTCGGGCCCGGCCTCCAGAACCAGTACATTGAACCCTGCCTCACCCAGTTCGGCCGCCATTGTGCTGCCAGCGATACCAGACCCTGCAATGACAACATCAACCAATTCATGTGAGATTTTCTTCATCGGCCCCCTGTCATTTGGATCGTGCCTTTCGCAAGCGTCACATTACCAGGGCTGCGGAGGCGGGATGTGAGCCAGATAAGGTATTCCGATCTCTGCGAATCCAGCTTTTGTTCCATAAACAACGTCAACCGCGTCACTTCGTGAGATGAAGTAGAAGAAATTCGGATCGGGATCTGTCCAGATCTCCATTTCCGAGGCCACGCCTGCGGCAATCATATCTTTCTGCTGGTCAAGAGACAGTTTCACAAACGGCAGGTCAAAGCGGTGATGACTCTCTGCATCAATTCCGGCAATGCCCTTACGATAGAACCCTGCCATGTCGCTCGCATCAAGATATCTTAACAGCAGAAGAGACTCTGCTTGATGCCCTGCAAGGTTCTGATCAACAAACCGCGCCACTCCAGCCACGTCTGCTCCTGAAACAATGGTCTTACACCAAGCGGCAAGGGTCTCGGCTTCGCTTATCTTCAGATACTGATAGTTGGCTTGTTCGATGTTGGTTGCCTCGCCGCTAAAAGACGGGCGGTGCAAAACAGCACTGGCCCAGAGTGTGGTTGGGATCATGCGGGTCACAAAGCGTCGACGCTTCATCCTTCGACCTGTCTCAGTCATTCTCCTGTGTATGCTGCCATTTTCGCAGCAACAAAGCCTTTGTCAAATAATGGTCTGAACACAGCCGGGAGCAGCTGGCGCTGTGAGCCCGTCAGTTGGCAATACCGGTTTGGTTAGTCGTCCTGGACAGGAAAGCAGATTTTCTGACCGATTGACGTCTATTTGTGCTACAGTCAAAGGATATTTTTTTACGATATTTAATTTTAGGGGGACGAAAATGGGCCGCATTTTCCTTGCTATTTTTGTGTTTTTTTCAGGAATCGCCGCCGCTGACGATTTCTCCCAAAACGATGTGTCTATCCTTCTCGAAGCGCCGATACGAGCAGATGACCCCCGGGTTGTTCTGCCCGAGGCTGCTTTTCCAACCAATCTCGCGGCAATTGCCGGTGCCGTCATTTCGAATGTCAACGCGATGCCCACTGCGGTGGAAACCATCGATTCCAGTATTCTTACAGATCGCCGGGATCAGCTGCATGTGGCCTCGATACGGATCGACCCGGGCGCGCCGGGTTTGCACGCGGCGTTCCGCCCGTTTGGGCGCAACCTGCAGATCCGGTTAGTGGTGCAACCGGTCGATTTCAACTCGGGCGGCGCGCCCATCAGGGATGAAGCGGTGCATCTGGTCTACACGTTTGGGGCGGATGCGTCCAACGCCCCTCCGGTTTGCCCTTTCCGGATTTTACCGGATCAGACGGATATCGATGATTTTCAGGCCGCCATAGATGATCTCGTCGCGATCCGTGATGAACTGGCCGGGATGGGTGTGGTCACTGCCGAGACGCCCTTGGGTGTGCATCCCGCATTCGACACCCCGGCAGCGGCAGAAGTGCTGACGGCGCGTCTCAGCAGTTTTGTGGAAACGCATCTGGGCGCTGATCGACTATCGGCGGTCTCAGTGGCTGGATTGCCACCCGGCGCGCCCGAGCCTTGGGTTTTTCTGGCGCTACAACGCGCAGGAAATGGTTTCACGCCGGTGCCAAGCCCGGCCGTCGCCCAACCGGATGATGTGACCGCACCTAAAAACTTCCAACAGATGCTCAGCTTTCTGGATGACCCGGAAAACGGCGGGGTCGTTCCGCCCGGACTGACGCGGAATCACCTGCCGGTGGATTGCCTGGCAAATTTCGTGCTGCCGGTTTTTGGGCTTCCCCAGCCAGATGCTGACGACGGAGTATCCACCAGCACGCTGTTTGGGTCCGGGGACAACACGCCGCAAAACGCCGCTGAGATTTCGGCTGTCATCGCCGATCCTGCCGCGTCACATTTCTTCAATACAGATTGTGTTAGCTGCCACACGGAAACCCGTCGTGAGTTGGACGCTGCAGCTGACCCTACCGCCGTTGCCACGCGTATTGCCGCCGAAGAACAGATGGCGCAGGATGATCTGCCGCGCAGCCCGGATGGGATGGGCGACCGGTTCGATCGTTGGAACATTCGTGCATTTGGGTGGTTCCCCGGATTTCCGGCGACGGACGGTCGGGCTCATGCCACTGTGGTACGCCGAACCGCACGCGAAACCGCCGAGGTTGTGGCATGCCTGAACGAAGGAGACTGGACCAACCTGGGTCAACCCTGTCTGGCAGAAGATCATACACAGTTTTTAGATCAGGGCTGGTCAGATGGCATCCGCAGGCAGTACTACCACACCAGTCAGGGGGGCAAAATCATGCCTCTCAGCTGGTTTCTGGCACTAGAGACCAGCGATGGGACAGAGCGGTTTGCGACGCCTGCAAATCTGGCTCGCTATGGTCTGTTGCCGTCGCCTGTTGATGCGCTCAAC
The DNA here is from genome assembly GCF_947504215.1 of uncultured Ruegeria sp. Classification (GTDB taxonomy): domain Bacteria; phylum Pseudomonadota; class Alphaproteobacteria; order Rhodobacterales; family Rhodobacteraceae; genus Ruegeria. Next base: position 350,569 of record NZ_CANNGO010000003.1, read on the forward strand.
CCCCATGGGCTGCCTGTCGGGTTTGCCGCGACCGAATCCGAGAGCGGCCCGCATGTCAGCCTGAATTGTGCGTCATGTCATTCCGCAGATGTGATCATCGAGGGTGAAGCTTTTCGGATTGATGGTGCGCCCGCCAGTTTTGATTTCGACCATTTCGCGGCGGAACTGGCGAAAGCCGTGCGAGAGACCGGGCAGTTGGATGTCACTGATCCAACAGATCCCAAACCGTCCGAGCGGTTGAAGACATTCATGCAAAATCTTGCCCTGACAGATCCCGCTGCACTAGGTGATCCGGAAGAATTCGTTCCGCAGTTTCTAGGTTTTGCCTCGGACTTCTCGGGGCAGATGGCGCAGCGCAGTCCGCTGCTCCCTTCAGGTCCCGGCCGGGTGGATGCGCTCACCCAGATCGTCAACGCGGTGGCAGTCAAAGACCTTGGTGTTATGGAAAACCTGGCAACACCGCGCGCGCCCACCAGCTATCCGCCCTTGTGGATGGCTGACCAGTTGGAATTCGTACAGTGGAACCTTGCAGTCGCGGACCCGTTCTCGCGCAATTTGGGTCAAGCTTTGGGTGTGTTTGGAAGCGTCGATTTCACGCCGGAAAAGCAGTTTGAATCGTCTGCGGATAAGGCTGCGTTAGAACTGTATGAGACATGGATCAAAGATCTGACCGCTCCGAAGTGGCCAGAAGATTTGCTAGGCCCGGTCGACACTGGTCTGGCTGAACAGGGTCGCGATCTCTTTGCGGCGAATTGCGAGGAATGCCACAACGCGCCCCCATATCGTATGAGCGACCCGAGCGAGAACCTACGCGGAGATCAGTTTATTAGGGTTGGCGCAATTCCGGTTCAAAAAGCGGGTACCGATAGTGAGTACACGCGGGCTTTCACCCAGCGTTGGGCCAAAAGCGGTTCGCTGCAAAACCCGACAGAACCGGGTGGGTTGAAACCCGTCGTGCCCTCCGTTCGCCTTCTGCAAGTCGTCGTGAGGGAAGTTGTCCAAAAAGCACTCGGCAGTCAGGCAGCTACGAAAATGCGTCTGCGGCCGAAAGCTCACCCCGATTGTGCATTGCGAAATGCGCAGATTGGAACGGCTGAGCCTTGTGGGTATGCGCCACCCTTCCAAGGGGCTGCGTTGAAAGCCAGCCCACTGGTCGGTGTCTGGGCCACCGGGCCGTATCTGCACAACGGCTCGGTTAGGACGGTCTATCAGGTGATCTCACCCCCGGGTGAGCGTGAACCGGTGTTCTTTGTGGGCGACCGCACATTGGATACCGAACGCCTTGGGTTTGTCAGTACAGAACAGGACAACGCCTTCCGCTTTGACACGTCGGTGACCGGAAATGGCAATGGCGGTCATGTGTTCTGGGACACGCCCTTCACCCATGACGAAAAGATGGCAATTATTGAGTATCTCAAAGACCCAGATCGTTTTCCGATTGATAGGTGATCTGCGGGCCGACCCCTAATCGCCGGAAACGAAGTCAGAACTAGTTTCCGGCGCCTCAATTTCGTTTGGAAGCCGCGGGTATCTGAGCTGTCAAACCCGCGTCCAAGCAGGTCAACGCAGCAAAGGAGGTGTCGTGATGACTGATAAGCGTATGCAACATGAAAACCGGCCAGCAGAGGTAGACCTGGGCACTCTTCACCTTCCCACCGGATACGCACAGGATACCGACCATCATGGGCATCAGAAATCCTTTACGTCGACAAGAACCGCGCTTCACCGCGGCCAGAAAATTAAAATCCGAACAACATATCGCATCGAAATCGACGGTGAGCCCCTGACCTTACACACCATGGTTTTGGATGACGGGACCGTGCATTGCCATGGCCTGCCAAACTATTCTTTCCCGTCTGCAATCGATCTTGCAAGGTCCATTATCGATGCCTCGCGCCTGGCGCCAATGGAACGCAACGAACTTGGAATGGGGCATGATGACCATGATGGTCACGCAGATCATGGGGGGCACAGCTAATGGCCGGCACCAGAGAAAACATCCTTGTCAGCGAAACCGTGCGCGATCAATTCCTACAGGGCATGGTGGCGCTGGACCAACCCAACTCGGGGATCTTTGCCCGGGACATTGCCGCTTTCCTAAGGAACAATAATCTACCGCTTGATATTGTTGGCACAGACCAAGAGCTTTCGATCTACGATCTCTTTGTTTTCTGGCATGTTCTGGCCATGTCGATCCAATTGTCGGTCGGCAACGCCGCCCATAGCGGGCCGATCTTTCTGCCCTGGCATCGGATGTATCTCATTCGCCTTGAACAGAACCTGCAGCAGGTTCTTGGCGACCCTGATTTTGGTCTGCCGTACTGGGATTGGGCCGCGGACGGAGAGCTGCCTGTTGCAGATCAATGGCGCACAGACCTGTGGTCGCGTGACTATATTGGCGAGGCCAGAGGCGCCGTCCGGTCCGGACCTATCGCCGCTATGCGCGTGCGGCTTGTTCAGGATGCTAGAACCGGGCGGCTTGTCTCGACCAACCCACGACGCATTCAGCGCGCGGCTGGGCTTGATCAGCGGGTCAGAACCCTGCCAACCGAGGCGCATGTCGAGACTGCGCTTACCCAACCGACCTATGATAGGGCCCCCTGGAACCAAAGCGTCATCAGTCATCGCAACGTGCTTGAGGGATGGGTTCAGGGACCACAGCTGCACAACCGTGTTCATGTCTGGATTGGCGGCGATATGGGACCTGGCACGTCACCCAATGATCCGGCGTTTTTCCTCAACCACTGCAATGTGGACCGTATCTGGGAGATGTGGATGGACCGCAATGGCCGCGAGTATCAACCAGGGCGCAATCGCGGCCCGCAAGGACATAGGATCGATAGCACGATGGTTTCAATTATCGGACAGGCCCTCAGCCCGGAACAGGTTTTGGATCCGTCCGTTTGGTACGCTTATGACCACCAGCTTATTGCTTAGTCCGGCGGAGTGTTACGGAACACACCAAAACCACGATACCTGGAACAGTATCCTGTCCGAGCTGGCCGCCGGGCGTTATAAGATACTTTTTTCTCAACAAGCGGGTACCTAGAAAACTGCCTTGCCCATCTGATTGAGCGACCTAATTGCGGCTACGGAACTGGAAAACATTCCGGGCCAATGCAACCACTGCAGTGAGCGGATCTCGAGCGCCGTATGGCGCGCCAACAGGTTTGTGCCAGCGAAGTTCTGAAGGCTGAGACAGTTTTTCATGTCCAATCAAGACCATGTGGCGAACGCGATGTCGATTGGGCTCGCCAATACTTTTTTAAGCCCATATGTGTCCGACTGAATACTGACAAAACTATCGGAAATTCGAAGGCAGCAGGGAAATCGAGCCTAGCGGCCCATACTCAGAACGCACAAATCCGCCCTTCGGCGGCCTGTTCGACACTGTGTTCGACTGTAGTGGTTTCGGGGAGTAGGATTTGAACCTACGTTCCAGCGCTTTGCGCGTTCGTCGGGTAATCGATCCACTGGATTGAT
>NZ_CANNGO010000004.1 GCF_947504215.1 uncultured Ruegeria sp.
CCGTCAGCGCAGCCTCAGCAGCGCCGGTGAAGGGGGTTCTAAGTACTACTGACAAAGACCGCAAGCAGAAAAAGACATCCTGATCATCTTTTTTACATTACTAACTTTATGCTATCAAAAACAATAGGTTGAGCGGCACAAAACAACAATCCTTCGCGCGATTTTCCTCCAAAAAGTCCAAGAAGACAGACGACTGATCCATGCGGGCTAATGGCCAGACACAATATATAGACAATTGGCGGAGACCCTGTACTAGTGAATACGACTCAAATCGGCAAATCGATTCACGTTGAACTGGTATTTCAGACCAACTTCGCTAATTCGCGCCAATACAATCGGATCATAATTCAAACACCGAACGCTCGCCCCAGCTTCCCGGCTTTATGAAATCATCAAGCATGTATTCCCGGCCTTGCGCATCTGAACTGGATACGGTCTGGTTCCCGCACGAAACCTACCGACCTGCAGTGGAACGCTCATGACCGTCGCTGATACTTTTCCTTTGGTTCGCACCGTTGGCTTTGATGGAGCTTTGGTGACCTTCGCCAACACAATGACCGAAGACGCAAACCGCGCGGCCCTAGCGTTTCGGGCAGAAATTGAACAGCTGCGATGGGACGGTGTGACCGAAACATCGGCCACACTGGGATCCGCCTATATCCGGTTCGATCCACAGCACCTGACACATGCGGGCATCAGACTACGCCTCCAGAGGCTGTTGGAACAGCAGAACTGGTACAGCACGCCTCTGCCCGAAGGGCGGCGGCTGTGGCGCGTGCCAACGGTCTATGGAACCGATCTGGCGCCCCAACTGAAGGAAGCCGCAGCGGCAGCCGGGTTGGATCCGGAGGACGCAATTCAGCGGTTGAGCACAACTCGGGTCCGGGTTCTGACTATCGGGTTCGCTCCGGGGCAGCCTTATCTGGGTCCGTTGGGTCCTGAGTTTGACATCCCCCGCTTGCAGGACCTTACGCCGATGGTGCCCGAAGGGGCGTTGGTCTTGGCAATCTCGCAGTTTGTTCTGTTTTCCGGCCCTACGCCAACCGGCTGGCGGCATGTTGGGCAAACCGCGTTTCGGTGCTTTCGCCCGGAAATGGAACAGAGCTTTGTCCTGAGACCCGGCGATGAAATGATATTCGAACCAGTCTCGCCCGATCAACTGGATCAGATCCGGGCGAACAATACCGATGGGACAGGTGGAGCGACATGTGAGGAGATCACCGCATGAGCCTGACGATCCACCGCATCGGCCCGGCATGCACCATTCAGGACCAAGGCCGGCCTGGATTTCTGGATCAGGGTTTGTCCAGATCAGGGGCAGCCGACATTCTGGCCTTGTATGAAGGGGCTGCACTGCTGGGACAGAGCCCGGACTGTGCGGCATTGGAAATGGCCGGGCTTGGCGGAGAATTCGAGGCAACCCTGCCCACTCGCATTGCGCTGACAGGGGCACCCATGCAGGTCACGCTAGACGGCAGCCAGGTGCCCTGGAATGCCTCGCATCAACTTGAAGCAGGCCAGCGCCTGGTGATCGGCGCGGCATTGCAAGGCAACTACGGATATCTTCACGTGGGCGGCGGCATCCAATCCGAGGTGCTTTTGGGATCACGCTCGACCCACCTGACGGCCAAAGTAGGTCGAGCAGTGCAGGTCGGTGACGTGTTGGTGGTAGGAGCAGATTCGGGCCATACGGGACTAAAACTAGCCCCGGCCGAGCGGTTTTCGGGCGGTCTGCTTCATGTGGTTGCCAGTTTTCAAACGACACTGTTCGACGACACAACGCTGCATCGTTTCGCGCAAACCAAGTTTTGGCGAGGCACACGCGCAAACCGTATGGGCATGCAACTTGAAAGCGACGGCGACGGTTTTGCTGCCAAGGGTCAGTTGAACATATTGTCCGAGGTGATCACCCCCGGTGATATACAGATGACCGGCACCGGAAATCCGTTCATCCTGCTGCCTGAATGCCAGACGACGGGGGGGTATCCCCGGATCGCAACGGTTCTGCCCTGTGACATGCCGCGCGCGGCACAAACACCGGCAGGTGCCGCGATCCGCTTTGAGTTTGTGACGATGGATCAGGCGATGGCGCTTCAGTCCGCCTTCGACGCTGAGCTCGCACGCCTACCCGGCAAGGTCGAACCGCTGTTGCGCGACCCGCATAATATCCCGGACCTGTTGTCCTACCAATTGATCGGTGGAGTAATCTCTGCCAACGACTAAGGAGAGTTGCCGATGCCTCACGTCGATCTGAATGCCGATATGGGTGAAAGCTTTGGTCCCTGGACCATGGGTGATGACGAAAGCCTGCTTAAGATCATAACCTCTGCCAATATCGCCTGCGGATTTCATGCCGGCGATTGGGATGTGATGGCCAAAACGATGGCGTTGGCCGCTGAAAACGATGTGGGTATTGGCGCGCATCCCGGTTTTCCAGACCTGCAAGGGTTTGGCCGCCGCAACATGAAAGTGCCACATGCGAGCCTGCGCAACCTGGTGCGATATCAGCTGGGTGCGGCGCAAGGCATGGCTACTGCTGTCGGGACAAAAGTGCGCCACCTGAAATTGCACGGCGCCTTGGCCAATATGTGCTCGGTCGATATCGACATGGCGCGCGCATGTTATCAGGGCGCGCTGGATGTGAGCCCCGACATCATCATCATGGTGTTGGCCGCCACTAAACAGGAAGACGCTGTACTAGAGCTAGGGTGCAAATGGGTCGGCGAGATCTTCGCGGATCGCGCCTATAACGACGACGGCACTTTGGTCGATCGCAACCTGCCCGGCGCAGTCATACATGATCCTGAGATCGCCGGCCCTCGTATCCTGAACATGGTTCGCGAGGGGGCAGTCATAACCGAAAGCGGCAAGCGACTGGAAACATCGATCGATACGATCTGCCTGCACGGCGACGGGCCAACTGCAGTTCAAATCGCCCGCTCGGTCCGCGAAAACCTGATCGAAGGCGGCGTCGATGTGACGAAATTCACCCGATAGTCATCTATCCGCAATCAAACCTGATCATTTTCTTTCTGTTGCCCGGACAGTGTTCTGACCCTAGCATGCCTGCAAGTGCATGTTCTCAATACTGTAATTTTAGCAACTCAACGCGTGGACAGATGCCCGGCCATCTCAATCCCAGCCAGTTTTGCACAAGGAGGCAAATATGTCTTTCGACCTGATGTCCTACGAACCGCGAGGCGACAAGAAGAACTCGGACTTCTTCGGTGAATACCTCCCGAAAATCTACGAAAGACGCAACAGTTCGGGTATTGCGGAACTGGTCGGCCCAATGCGGGCAATTGTGATGCAGGTTGAAGCCAGCGCGCTTTTCAACACCATGGCCGAGCTTTATGTAATGACGCCCTATCGCCATTCAGCCAGCTATCTGGGACGAACGCACAAGTTTTCGGTGATGCACTCGCACGCCGACTACCCAGCGTTGATCCTGATGGCACCTCTCAGTGATACGTTCGAGGATTTTATCCCGCGCATCAACCGCATGTACCCGCTGGCGCGCAAGACGCCTCAGACCCGATATGTGGGCGAGATCTTTGCTGCGACGGATTTGAATAATCTGAGTAAAACGCTCGAGGATCAGAACATCCGGTTCGAATACAGCGGCGATACCGAAAACCCTTTCTACACGCTGGATGGGTTCCGCTTTACGACCCCATCCGATTTTACCTGCAATCGGGTCGGCTATTCGACGCTAGATTTCAATGACACCGACAGCCTTGGACTGGGCGAGCGGGTATTGCTGAGTGATACAGAACAAGCGCGATTGGATCAGGCGGCAGCCTTCAGCACCGACAGCAAGATCGCCCCGCTTATGCTGGGCATCGACCACCTCGCCACCCGCGTTCTGGCTGGAGAGCGTGAGGATGCGATCCTCGAATTTCTGACAATGGTGCCTTACTACTTTTGGGGGGCGTACAACATATTCGACATGAACTCGTCGACCAATGTGAACCGCAACCCAAATGTGGATGATGACAAGAAGTCCCCCGCCAAGGTGTTCACAGCCAACAATACACCATCCTTCGTGAATTCATTCGCAAAACTGCCGATGCCAACAGAGGATTTCGTGCGCAATTTCGGACGCCGTCTGCATCATATGGCGGTCGAGATTTTGGATGGCGATCACGGTGCCGGTGAAAAGAACGTCGATTTCGTGGTCAATACGCTCAAAGACGAAGGCGTCCCGTTTCTGGCTCATGTGGTTGGTGAATGCAAAGATGATCCTAACCTGAAACAGATCTTCTCAAAGCACTCAAAGAACACGCTGCTGATCACTGAGTATATCGAGCGCTGTCACAAGTATGACGGGTTCTTCACCAAGGATAATGTCGCTGCTCTGACTGCGGCTGCAGGTCAAGATGAGCAGTATCAGCATGGCCACGTGTTTGACTGAGGCAGCAAAAGAAACTGTCTGATCAACCGTAGAAAGCTATGCTGGGGTGCCTTTTTATTGTGCAGGCTCTTTCCGGGTTCTCACGAAAAAAACGGCTGCGAAATCTCTTCCGCAGCCCAGATCCAGTCAGGAGAGTCGTCGGGCCTTATGATGGTCCGATCATGAAACACGTTACATTTCGAGCGCTGAGGCGGCGGCAAGCCAGATCAGCCTGTTCGCGTGTCATGCCCTGAAAAGTTGCATCAAACCCGCGTGAGCTTTGGTTCACTTTGCGCAGTGTGCCTTCCAGCGTGGTCATTTCCGACAGCGCTGTTTTCAACAAAACCTTCTCGGCCTCATAGCGCGTTGTGTAGCGTCCAACGTTGACGCCCCACAGGTGCCCACCTGAGGTCGATAACCGGGTGACGATTTCCTGCTCGGGCGCAGGCTGCTTGACCGTTTCAGCCGCAGCCAAAACCAGGTTTTCAGGCCGCAAAGCCGGACGCGTGTCCGAGCTATCGACCGGAGGTGCGGTTGGTGCAATATCGGCTTCTGCCATAGCGGCCGCGATACCGCTTTGGATGCGGTCACGATCTTGGTTCGCCGTATCGACAACCGCGCTTGCAACCTGGGTCGCAGCGCTGGGACGCACAATCGGACGCAGGCTTTTCTTGGGCGCGCCAGTCAGACGCGCAACTTGCGTTGTTCCGCCAAGGCCAGTGTTCCCGGCATAAACCGGGCGCCCGGGTTTGCGGATGGGTGCGCGGGACGGTGCTCGACGAAAACCCAGATCCAACAGCTCTGCCACTTTGGCGTTGCGCGACGCACCTGACTTACCGCCAAACACTGTCGCAATGATACGTTCGTTCTTACGCTTGGCTGACGCTACAAGATTGAATCCCGCAGCCCGTGTATAGCCGGTTTTGATCCCGTCCGCGCCCCTGTAGGCCGCCAGCAGACGGCGATTGGTATTGGGAACAGTTTTGATCCCCGCATGGGTCGATTGGCGCGAAAACAGGTTGTAGTATTGCGGGTAGTCATAAAGCAAATGACGCCCCAGAGTTGTCATATCGCGCGCTGTCGACAAATGTCCCGACTCGGTCAGACCGTGCGCGTTCTTAAAGGTCGTCCGGCTCATCCCCATTGCTTTGGCAGTGCGGGTCATGCGACGTGCAAAAGCTGCCTCGGACCCGCTGATTGCGATACCGATGGCGGTCGCAGCATCGTTGGCGGACTTCACCGCGGCCGCGCGAATCAAGTAACGAAACGCGATAGTCTGGCCAGACCGCAGACCCAGTTTCGACGGCGGCTCTGCCGCTGCTTTTTTGGTAATGCGAACCGGCGTATCCAACGTGATTTCACCGTTTCGTACCGCCTCGAATGCGATGTACAGCGTCATCATCTTGGTCAGGGATGCAGGATGGAGCCGCGTATCGGCATTGCGAGAATGAAGCACCTCGCCTGTCCTCGCGTCGATCACGACCGCTGCGTAAGGTGCAGCAAAGCCTTTGAGTGGCACAAAAAATAGCAGCCACAACAATGCTATAAGGAATAAGCCCATTCGGGCCGGAACTGTCCGCCGAACCTGCACGATTTTTGCCTCTGTCTGCCTCAAGCCGCCGGGTTTTCCCGGTCAGCAAAATTTATTTTGTTAACGATAAGGCTAACACACAGGTCCCATGAAATAAACCGAAAGCTGGGGTTTTTGCAGTTTCGTTTGGCCGCTTTTCACACGCTATATCTGGCCGTTTTTTTTCCCACAAACACCAAATGGGCTATTTTCGGCGCAGTGAGGCTATTTTCGAAAATGGAATTTTTGGAACTGCGGCGGAATAGCCACATCACTCTAGCGTACAAATAAGACCTTCCAATTCGCTCAGATCATCCAGCGCTCGGAATCGCGGATTGTCCTCTGGTGTTTCGGCATGTTCGACCTCCCAAACCAGGCCATGTGGCACGTAAACACCCCAGCATCCCGCCTGAATCGGCGCGACGACATCCGAGCGCATTGAATTGCCAACCATCATCGAGGCCGCAGGCCCATCCCCATGCTGGTCAAAGATTGTCCGATAGACGTCCGGTGTTTTCTCGGACACGATCTCAATCCCATCGAACAGATCGCCCAATCCCGATTGCACGAGTTTGCGTTCCTGATCGATCAGGTCGCCCTTGGTGATCAGCACCACGCGATGAGAGTTTGAAACGCTCTCGATCGCTTCGCGCGCAAATGGCAACAATTCGATCGGATGGGCCAACATATCTTGCCCCGCATCGATCAACTGACGAATGACCGAGGCTGGCACACGATCTTCCGTAACCTCGATCGCGGTTTCGATCATCGACAAAGTAAACCCTTTGATCCCGTACCCGTAGTGCCGGATGTTGCGTTTTTCTGCCGCCAGAAGACGCTCCATCAAGTGGTCCTGTTCGGCGTGATCGGCAAGCAACTCGGCAAAATAAGCCTGGGTCAGCTGAAAGAACCTTTCATTGTGCCAAAGGGTATCATCGGCGTCGAACGCGATTGTTGTAAGCTTAGTGTTCATTCCGATTTCGTTCGCTTGCTCTTTTCACTGGCCACGCCCACGTTATATAAGCGCACAGATAATCCAAATGCCTGAATCGGACAGTTGCACAAGATGCTGGAAAACCAATGGATGATGTCTGACAAACCGGACGGCGACGATGACGCGTCCGTTCTGGTTCAGACGCGCCCCAAGACCAAGCGTCCGCCGCTGTATAAGGTGTTGTTGCTGAACGACGACTACACACCAATGGAATTTGTGGTGCACGTGCTGGAACGGTTCTTCGGAATGACCCACGCCGAAGCGTTCGAGATCATGTTGACCGTTCACAAAAAGGGCGTGGCGGTGGTGGGCGTCTTCAGTCACGAGATTGCAGAAACCAAGGTTGGTCAGGTGATGGACTTCGCCCGCCGGCACCAGCACCCTTTGCAATGCACAATGGAACGCGAAGAATAACGCGTTTCGGGGCAATTTACCCCATGCTCACCCTTAGCTGGAATTGTCCATGCCCCCTCGCCTAGATCTTGTCTTGCAAAGCGGCCTGACGCTGTCACAGCCGCTGACGGTAATTGGCCCAACGCCGGAGCACGATCTCTCATCTCTGCCGCGTGAAACGCAGGTAGTACAACCGTTCAAACCGTTTCACGATCACTTTGCAGCGCAGGGGTTTGATGTTGCCCCTGTTGCGCAAGACCGCTGCCAGAGCGCAATCCTGTTTCTTCCTCGGGCGAAAGCACTGGCCCGTGCGATGATCCAACAGGCTTGCAGCCGTACGGAGGGTTTGGTTGTCGTTGATGGTGCCAAAACCGACGGTGTGGACAGCATTATGAAGGACATCCGTAAACGGGTGTCTATTGAGGGACCGATTGCCAAAGCGCATGGCAAGATTTTCTGGTTCCAGTCTAATCCAGAAGCCTTCCAGGATTGGGCTGCGCCAGACACTCAAACCGCAGACGGATTTCAAACCGCTCCCGGCGTGTTTTCAGCGGATGGAATCGATCCGGCGTCATCCCTTCTTTTACGAACACTACCGACAAAACTCGGAGCCCGGGTGGCCGATTTGGGCGCGGGCTGGGGATACTTAGGTGCCCAGCTGCTGGACCACGACAGCATCACGGCATTGCATCTTGTCGAAGCAGATCACGCCGCACTCGAATGTGCTCGGGTCAACGTGCCGGACCCCCGGGCGCAGTTTCATTGGGCGGATGCGGTCATCTGGAACAGCCCCGAGCCCATCGATACCGTGGTGATGAACCCGCCGTTTCATACAACGCGCAGCGCTGATCCCGCCCTGGGCCAGGGTTTTATCGCGGCAGCAGCCCGTAACCTGACCCGTAATGGTGATCTGTGGATGGTTGCCAACCGTCACCTGCCCTATGAGGCCACGTTGAACGGTGTATTCGCGCAAGTCCAAGAGGTTACAGGAGACAATCGCTTCAAGGTGTTTCACGCCTCTCGCCCTCGGCGATAAGGCCCGCTAACCTGCCCTTCAACTCAGGAGGATTCGGATGTCCTTTTCCATCACTGGCAAAACAGCAATCGTGACCGGCGGCGCCAATGGCATAGGTTTGGCCATCGGGCGTCATTTCGCGGATGCCGGGGCGAATGTCATGTTTGCGGACATGGATGAGAAACGACTGGCGGAAGAGTTGGGTGAGCAGGCCGATGATAGCAACATCCGATATTTCGCCGGGGATCTTCGGGAAAAACTGACCATAGCCAATTTGCTTTCGGCCACATTGGATGCATTCGACCAGGTGGACATCCTTATCAACGGCTCGCGGCAGGTGATCCCGTCCGACCCGCTGGACACCGATGACGACTCGGTTCGCACGTTGTTGAACCAGAACCTGATGCCCGCTTTACGGCTTAGCCAACTTGTCGCAAAACGCATGATCAAGCAGTCAGATGAAGATGACGAAGGCCCGGCGGGATCAATCATCAACCTGTCTTCAATCGCCGCCCGACGCACGCATCCTGACCTGATGGCATATTCGGTTTCCACGGCCGCGCTGGATCAGATGACCCGGTCGCTGGCCGTCGCATTTGCACCAAGCCGTATCCGCGTGAACTCGATCGCGTTGGGATCAGTCATGAGTGCATCTTTACAGTCCACACTGAAAGAGAACCGCGATTTTCGCGACGATATCGAAAAACACACGCCACTGGCCCGCATCGCAGCCCCGAACGAATTGACCGAAACCGCTCAATTCCTAGCCTCGGACGCTGCCGGGTTCATCACCGGTCAAATTCTGACAATTGATGGCGGCCGCACCCTGCTAGACCCCGTCGCAGCCCCAGCACATTGATCCCTATGTTCGACACTGAGAAATCCACCGCGTCCGCCTGGTTCCGGGAACTGCGCAATAATATCGTTGCGGCGTTTGAAGCCCTGGAAGACAGTCACGACACCGGCCCGTTCGCGGATGCCGAAGCCGGCCGTTTCGAGGTCAAGGAAACCAAACGCCAATCCGAGGATGGATCAGATGCGGGCGGTGGCCTGATGTCCGTCATGCGCGGCGGGCGCGTGTTTGAGAAGGTCGGGATCAACGTCTCGACTGTCTACGGCACGTTGGGTGAGCGGGCCCAACGCGCCATGGCCGCGCGCAAGGGCATTCCCGGCATGACCCAAGATCCTCGGTTCTGGGCCTCGGGTATCAGCCTTGTTGCCCATATGCAGAACCCCCATGCGCCAGCCGTTCATATGAACACACGCATGTTCTGGACCCCGCATGCCTGGTGGTTCGGTGGCGGATCAGACCTGAATCCCTGCATCGAGTACGATGATGACACGGTGCATTTCCACGCCACTCAAAAAGCTCATCTGGACCCACATGGGCCGGGACACTATCCGCGCCTGAAAGACTGGGCAGACGAATACTTCTACATCCCGCATCGTAAACGCGCACGCGGCGTCGGCGGCATATTCATGGATGACTATTGTACCGGGGATTGGCAGAATGATTTTTCTCTGACGCAGGATATCGGCAGGGCATTCCTTCCAGCCTACCTGCCATTGGTGGAAAGGCGCCGCGGACACAGCTTTTCGGACGCTGACAAGACGACGCAACTGGTACATCGCGGCCTTTATGCCGAATACAACCTTGTCTACGACCGGGGTACGAAGTTTGGGCTGGAAACCGGCCATGATCCGGACGCTGTCCTGATGAGCCTACCGCCGATGGCCAAGTGGATCTGAACCTCAGAAATCAAAATCCATGAAGTTATCATAGCAGTAGTTTTGCGCCGAGATTGCCGACATGTTTTCGCCCACGCGTTTGACGGTGATGGAATAGCCGGGATTGGTATCGGCCCCTTCGGGCGGGGTCAGTGAAAACTGAACTGTCCTGACCCCGGGCTCGTAGGCTCTCGAGATATAGATGCGCTGAGAATTCGGAACGCGCAGCGTTCGGATTGCATAGTCCCCGATGCCGCACCAATAGTTGACCGCCGCAGACGATCCCTTGGCTTTGACTTCGTAAATTCCGTTTTGCAGCGGCGTGATTTCGGTTTTGAACTGCGGCCTGACACTCAGGCCAAAGCCCACAGCCTGTGCGAAACCGGGCGTTGTCAACAAAACCGACAGGGCAGCTAACTTGAAAAATTGCATCGTAAAAAAATCCCAGAATATATTCTCTAACCCCTTACAACATAGGCTTTGCCACTTCTGAGTAAAGCCGCTTACCCAGCCGATTTGCTGGATCAGAAGATCAATATGCGTTCACTCGTTGGAGATTATCCGGCCACCTACATCCTGCGGCGCAAGCGCAACGGTCTTGATGACCGCGTGGCACGGCGCCCCTGCCTCAAGCCCCAGCGCGTTGACCGACCGGCGCGTCACACGTGCCAGGACGATTCCGGCAGGCGTTTTCACCGAAACGATGGCCCCAGGCCCGTCGCCGGACCGGATGGAGTCGACAGTGCCGCTTAGAACATTCAGGGCAGATAGACCTTGTGGTGGCGTCTTCGAAAGGATCACTTCCTGAGCTGGAATTCGAATGCGCAAGTCTTCCCCTATATCGTGCGAGATCCGAGGAAGAAAAAGCCGCGCGCCGTTCGCGTCCAACTCGGTCAACCCGTCGTCATGATGCGCCAGCACCCTAACTTTCAACACTGCCCCAATTGCGCGCACACCGGCAGGTGCAACCGAAGGATCCGCTAGTACGTCAGCGGCCGGGCCCTGTCGCACAACTTTGCCGTCCTGCAATGCCACAACCGATGTCGCCAGCCGCGCCACCTCGGCCGCCGCGTGGGTAACATACAGAATTGGCACTGAAACCTCGTCCCGCAGTCGTTCAAAATACGGGAGAATTTCGGCCTTTCGGGCGTCGTCCAATGCGGCCAGCGGTTCATCGGCAAGGATCAGACGCGGGCTGGCCAAAAGGGCGCGACCAATGGCAACGCGTTGTTTTTCACCACCCGATAGCCGCGCCGGACGACGATCCAGCAAATGCCCGACCCCTAGCATCTCGATCACCTTGTCCGGGTTTTCACGGCGTGCGTTCTTTGGGGCGAACCAGCGCCCATAGGCGAGGTTCTGGCGAACATTAAGATGCGGGAACAACCGTCCTTCTTGAAAAATGTAACCCAACCGACGTTTGTGTGGCGGCAACCATTGGTGCCGCTCAATATCAAACAGAACCCAATCATTCACTGCGACACGCCCGGCCTCGGGCCGTAGCAATCCCGCTACGGCATTGACGATGGTGGTTTTACCCGAACCCGACCTGCCAAACAGAACCGTCACACCCGGTGGCGCATCGAAACTGAGGTCCAGATCGATCCCCGGCAGGCGGTGTTGCAATTGCACAGAAAGGCTCATGTTCCGGCCACCCGTGCTGCGGCGCGACGTCCGACATATTCCGACAGAAGCAGCGCACCCATGGCAATGATGATCGAGATGATGACCAGCCGCGTCGCTGCGGCCTCACCCCCAGGCACCTGCAAAAACGCATAGACGGCCGATGGCAGCGTTTGCGTCTGGCCGGGAATGTTTGACACAAAGGTAATCGTGGCTCCGAACTCTCCCATCGCTTTGGCAAAGGCCAGAATAGCACCGGCAGTCACGCCCGGCAGGATCATCGGCAAGGTCACAGTTGCAAAGACCATGGCGCGCGACGCGCCCAGGGTCGCTCCGGCTTGTTCCAGTTTTGGATCGACCGCCTCAATCGACAGCCGGATCGCCCGGACCATAAGCGGAAATGCCATAATCCCCGCGGCCAGCGCGGCGCCCGTCCAGCGAAAGGCCACAACGATCCCGATTTCGCCCAACAGACGACCCACCGGCCCCTGGATGCCAAACGTCAGCAACAGCAGATAACCGGTAACCACCGGCGGCAGGATCAGAGGCAAATGTACCAGACCATTCAGCACTTGCCGGCCCGGAAACCGCCAGCGGGCCAGCGCATAGGCAACGAAGATACCAAATGGCAGCGTCGCCAGCGTGGCCCAGAACGACACCCTCAGGGACAGTTTAAGCGCCTCTATCTCGGCTGGACCCAACCAATCCATCCCTGTCACCCGCCCGGCAGGGTAAAACCCTGCGCAAGAAAGACCGACGTAGCAGCATCGGATTGCAGATGGTCCAGAAAGGCCTTTGCATTGTCACCCGCCGACAACGTAACCGCAGCAGGGTAGATAATCGGCGGATGCATATCAGCGGGGATCGTGCCGACAACGCTGACCCGCGTTTCGGCGTTTGCATCTGATCGGTACACAATGCCAAGCGGTGCTGCACCGGTTGCCACAAGGGCCAACGCGGCGCGTACGTTATCGGTCTGCGCGACCTGATCCTGCACAGCGCTCCATACTCCCAATCGCTGCAAAGCCGCCTTGCCATACACTCCGGCGGGAACCGCATCGACCAAACCCATGGCCAGATACCCCCCGTCCAGCACCGAGAGCAGATCATACCCCGGCGTGATCTGACCAACCGAAGCGCGACCCGCAGCACCGATCAGGACCAGCCCGTTTCCCAACAAATCCACGCGCGATGTTGCATCGATCTGTTCTGCATCCTGAAGCAGATCCATCCAATCAGGGTTTGCCGAAATGAACAGATCCGCTGGCGCGCCCAGCTGTATTTGCCGCGCTAAAACCGATGAGGCTGCGTAAGACACAGTTATGGTCTCATCCATCTGCAGTTCATATTCCGCTGCAATCTGATCCAAAGCTGTCTTCAGGCTGGCAGCTGCAAATACCAAAACCCCCTCGGCCCCGGCCCGGATCGGGGCCAGCATCGTCGCGCCAAGAACCAGTGCCGCGATCAGAGATCTGCTGGCGGAGGATAGGGTCATGTGCACTCCCGGCTGGAACATTGCAGTCCCTCCGGGAATATCGGAGGCCAAAGGCGACACGCAAGCGCCTTTCAATGTTCATACCAGTGAAGAATTCGAAAATCACAGAAAATACAATGAAGTCAGCTATTGAGCGTCTTCTCCGCCATAGCGATTGCCACGGGTGTCGCATTGGGTATTGATCTCGCAGAATGCCCCGGACAAAGCTTAGGCAAAGCGTCACGCGTCAGCCACAGGAAACAGGACACCGAATATGCTGCAGGAAACACCCGGTTTGATTGACGCCATACGGGCCCGTTTTGCCCATGTCGAAAGCTGCCCGTTTCAAGGCAAACGCATCTTTTTCGAGAATGCTGGCGGGGCATTGACGCTGAACTCTGTCGTTGAAACCTCCGCTAAATTTGCCGCAATCCCGGACAATCAGGGGCGTGACAATACCGCCAGCCACGCGTTGGTCGACATCATAGACAAGGCCAAATCAGATCTGTCGGTTTTCATGAATGCCTCGTCGGGGCAGTTCTTTGTGGGGGAAAGCGGAACCGAGCTGCTGTTTCGCGTGATCCGAACCGCCTGTGTAAACGCGCCCAAGGGCAGCAAAGTCATTGGCAGCTCCATTGAACACCCTGCCAGCCGCAGCGCCGCACGCCGCTGGGCGGAAGTTGCCGGTCTGAACTATGTCAGCGTTCCACATTGTGACGCGACCGGTCTGGTGACCGCCGAAGACTATGGCGCGCTGATGACGCCGGATGTCTCGGTGGCAACAATCTTACATGGATCGCCTGTGACCGGGATGGGTATGGATGTCGCTGCAATTTCCCGCGCCATCCGCGATGTTGCGCCCGACTGTTTCATCATTGTGGACGGCATTCAACATGCAGCCCACGGCCAATTGGACATAGACAGCTACAATGTCGATGGCTACGCGATTTCACCCTACAAAGTGTTTTCGCGACATGGGTATGGCATCGCGTGGATTTCGGACCGGTTGACCGCCCAGCCCCACGACCAGTTGATCGACGCCCCAACCGACGGCTGGGAATTCGGCACCCGAGACACGGGCGCATATGCGACGATGTCCGATGTGGTCACCTATTTTGACTGGCTGGGCAGCCAATTGTCCGATACCACCGACCGCCGCGCCCGGATTGAGGTAGCAGGCCACGCGATTCACGCCTATGAAACCCATCTGACGAGCGCAATGATCAACGGAACTGGAAACCTGCCCGGTCTGCGCGATATGGACCACATCAGCATACTGGCAGGGCCGGACAACCCAGCCCGAGAGGGTCTGATCTCGATCACAGTGCGCGATCTCCCATCGGCCGAAGTGGTGACCCGGCTAAACGAACAGGGCATAAGGACCCACACACGCAAAGCCGATCACTACAGTGGCAATGTGCTGACCCCATTGGGTCTAAGCGATTGCATCCGGATTTCGCTGTGTCACTACAACACGGAGCATGAGGTCGCCCAACTGCTGGCCGCTTTGAACGATATGGCGAACTGACCCGACAATCGCCAATTGAGCGCAAGAAATTGTTCCAGACCCTCTTGCGTCCGCGCGCAGGCTTGGCTACATGCACCGTCACGGGTGATTAGCTCAGTTGGTAGAGCGCTTCGTTTACACCGAAGATGTCGGGAGTTCGAGTCTCTCATCACCCACCATCCCCTTATGGATACAAGTATCTGCGCCGGGCCAGAGCTCAGCAGCTCAAGTTGCAACCGGTTGCAACCACAGGGCTATGGTGCATAATGTTCCTGCCATGAAAATACCAACAGCCAAACTGCCACTCAAACCAACCGTGCAAAGCCCATGAGTGTCACCCTAAAAGACGTTGCAGCCCTTGCTGGGGTATCGCGATCAGCGGTTTCGCGCACCTTCACTGAAGGCGCGTCGGTGTCGGCCAAAACCCGCAGCAAGGTAGAAAAGGCAGCGCACGAGCTTGGATACAGCCCGAATGCGTTGGCCTCATCGCTGACGACGGGACGGACGAAGCTGATCGGGTTGATTTCCAACAACTTTCACAACCCTATTTTCCTTGAGGTTTTCGATCAGTTCACACGCGCCTTGCAAGAACGAGGCTTGCGCCCTCTGATCGTAAATCTGACCGACGAAACCGAACCGGCAAATTCGGTTCGGATGTTACGGCAGTATTCGGTCGACGCCGCAATCGTTGCATCTTCGACGCTACCGCCAAGCTTTGCAAAGGCCTTCCACGATGCGGGCGTACCTGTGGTCCATACGTTTGGGCGGTCAGCCACGTCGCCCGAGGTGCATGTGGTCGGGATCGACAATGTCGAATGCGGCCGCATGGCGGCGCGAGAGTTGCTGGCCCGAGGCTATAAGCGCGTGGGATATCTGGGCGGCCCGAAGAATGCGACCTCGGCACTCGACCGGTATCGTGGTTTCATGGAAGAATTGGCGAACCATCCGGAAATCGACGTCACCCACTGTTTTGCCGATGCCTATTCGTTTGAAGCCGGTCGCGCGGAGATGCTGCGGTTTCTGGAAGACACAACAGCCCAAGCCTATTTCTGCGGTGATGATATCCTGTCGGTTGGCGCGCTGTCAGCGCTTAAGGATCACGGGCTACAACCGGGCCAAGAGATCGGAATCATCGGTCTGAATGACATGGAGATGTCCCGTTGGGAAAGCGTCGATCTGACGACGATTCATCAGCCAATCAAGCAGATCATCACCTCATCTGTGGATCTGATCGAGGAAATGCTGAAAGAGCCTCAGCGCTATCCTGAGGCACGTATTTTTCCCTGTCGTGTGATCGAACGGGGCACATTACGGCCCCGCCCCTGATCATTGGAACATCGGCGGGCGCGCATCTTTCCATGCGCCATCCTCATTGCCCGACGCCACTGCCGCATGAACTGCAGCGATAGATCGAACACCATCCGACGCGCCGGGCAATCCGTCGCGGGTTTCGCCCCGGATCGCATCAGCTAAATCGCAGTAGATGTTGGCGACCGCGAGCGGAAACCCTTCGGGATGCGCAATGGCAACGCGGGACAAGCGCTGAGCTTCATCATGCAGGCCACCTTCGCCCTTTTCGATGATCTGAGTCCGACCTCCGACGGGTGTGTAGATCAATTGGTTGGGTTGCTCGGATGCCCAGCGCAGCCCGCCGGTTTCACCAAAGACCTGAATGTCGAAGCCATGTTGGCGCCCGATGGCTACGGATGAGGTCCACAGCCGCCCGACCGTGCCGCCCTCCATACGGAAATTGATCATCGCATCATCTTCCAGTTCGCGGCTGGAAATGGTCGAGGCCATATCAGCTGACAGCGACTTGACCTCGTCATCGCAGATGAAGCTGGCCATGTGCAAGGCGTGAATCCCGCAATCCGCAAACTGGCCCGATACACCGGCCATTGCCGGATCATACCGCCAACGAACGCGTGGATTGTCGGCATCCGTGGCGTCACCGTGGTGACCATGGCTGAAATTCGTCACCACCAGACGCACCTTGCCGATCTCACCGGCACGCACCATTGCCCGCGCTTGACGGATCATGGGATAGGCCGAATAGCAGTAGTTAACGGCACAGATTTTACCCGAAGCTTCGGCAACGCGGACAACCTCTTCGCCTTCTTCCACGGTCATCGTCATCGGCTTTTCGCACAATACGTTGAAGCCAGCTTCAAGAAAGGCCTTCGCAATCTCGAAATGGGTTGAATTCGGCGTGGCGATGGTAACCAGATCAATCCGGTCCGAGCGGTTCTGTTCGCCTGCCAGCATCTCTTGCCAATTGCCATATGCGCGATCTTCGGCGACACCCAGTCGCCGGGCGTATTCGCGGCCAACGTCGGGGCGATGATCCAGCGCACCTGCGGCGAACTCGAACATCCCGTCAGCAAGAGCACCTAACCTATGCGCGGGTCCGATTTGACTACCTTCACCACCACCGATCATGCCCCATTTCAGCTTTGTCATGGTCTTCGTCTCTCTTCAGAATTTCATTGGTACTGCGATTAGAAATCGCTGATCTCTTTCCACTGCCGCTGTTCTGACGAAGCCAGCGCGGCCGCCAAAACTCGGTTCACCTCATGCCCATCGCGGAATGTCGGCCAGATCGCTTCGCCGGAGTGGATGGCTTGCAGGAAATCCTTGGCCTCTATGATGATCTGGTCCTGATACCCGGTGCCATGCCCAGGTCCCTGGCAAAACGGCTCATAGTCAGGATGCGCAGGACCGGTCAGGATTTTGGTAAACCCACGTGACGCCTCTGGCCCCTCACGCCGATACAACCAAAGGGCGTTCTGATCTTCCTGATCAAAGCGAATGCCGCCTTTGGTTCCTGAGATTTCATAGGCGTAGCCCATCTTACGTCCGGTCGCGACGCGGCTGAAATACAGATTGCCCATCACGCCAGTTTCAAAGCGGCACATCATCTGGGCATGATCATCATTTGTCACATCTCCACCGGGCCGGGTCTGGTGCACGGTTTCAACATCCGCCATGACCTGCGCAATCGGACCGATCAGCGCCAGCGCGCCATTGACCATATGTGGGGCAAGGTCCCCGATGGTTCCGTTCGCCATTCCAGTTGTGCGCCACGTCGCAGGCGTTTCTGGGTCCGCATAGAAGTCTTCGGTATGTTCGCCCCGAAACCAGGTGACATCGCCAATCTCGCCTATGGCAATCAGCTGACGCGCGTATTGGCTGGCTGGCGTGCGTATATAGTTGAACCCAACCATGTTGATCACGCCTGCCGCCTCGGCCGCAGCTGTCATCGCAAGGCTGTCATCCAACGAAGCACCCAGTGGTTTTTCGCATAACACGGGCTTACCGCAAGCAAATGCCGCCTCGGCGATCTGTCGGTGCGTTGACTGGGGCGAGGCAATGATGATGGCTTCGACCCCCGGATCATCTACCAGTGTACGCCAGTCGTCAGTCGCGCGCGCAAATCCATAAGCTGTCCGATACCTCTCGGCGCTTTCAGGGGTCGAGGCACAGATCATCTCCAGCCGAGGACGCAGTGCCGTGTTGAACACCGCGCCGACCGCTGACATGGCGACGGAATGAGCCTTGCCCATATAGCCGCCACCTACAATTCCAATTCCGATTTCAGGCATCTTTGGCGGCTCCGAACATATCATTTGCAACCGGTTGCAAAATCAGTATCGTGTGAATCGATCAAACGCAAGGTCCAACCGACTTTGCCCACCCCAATTTGCCGGAGGATATGAGTTGAGCGCTTTGATAGACGGTATCAAAGGAAACCGTTTCGCCGTTTTGGGGCGCGCTGGCATGGATCTTTTTGCCGATCCCATTGGTACCAAAAGCGAAGATGCCGATACGTTCCGCGCAGATCTGGGCGGGTCTTCCGCCAATATCTGTGCGGGTCTGGCCAAACTGGGCAGTCAGGCCTCGCTGATCACCTCAGTTTCAGATGATGCAGTCGGACGGTTTTGCATGAACAAGCTGGAGTACTATGGGGTGGATACGTCGTTCATCCGCGTCGTGGGTGGCGAATATCGTATGTCTCTGGCTGTCTACGAAAGCCGGATCGACGACTTTCAGAACGTCATCTACAGAAACGGCGCGGTCGATTTTCAGGTGACCGAAGAAGACATGGATAAGGTCGACTATAGCTCTTTCTCGGCGATCATATCGGCAGGAACAGTTTTTGCTGCCGAACCGTCACGCAGCGCCACCTTTCGGGCCTTTGAGAACGCGCGCAATGCAACGTTGCCGATCATCTTCGACATCGACTACCGCCCCTATAGCTGGCCGTCGCCCGAGGTCGCCGCTGACGTCCTGTCCCGCGCGGGTGAAGCCAGTGACCTGATCGTCGGAAATGATGAAGAGTTCGGGTTTATGGCAGGTGGAGTCGACAAGGGTTTTGCCAAAGCAACGGAGCTGGCGGAAAAGCCGGGCCGCATCGTCATCTACAAAATGGGCGAAAAGGGTGCTGTCACCTTAGCCGATGGCCAAGAGATTCACACCGGCATCTACCCGATCGACGCCGTTAAACCCAATGGCGCGGGCGACAGTTTCATGGCCGGTTTGCTGGCCTCAATCGCAACAGGGCATTCTTTGGAGGACGCGGTCATGCGTGGGTCGGCCTGCGCATCCATCGTCGTGTCACAACCCGGCTGCGCCCCTGCCATGCCCACAACATCTCAACTGGACGCGTTTCTCGCCGCCCACCCCGGTCCGACCCGATAGGAGTTTCCCATGCATATCGCGCCCTACGACAATCAGAACAAAGCCATCGTAGATGCCGACGATCCAACGGTGCCGCTGAACTATTTCAACATCGTCAAACTGAAAAAAGACGAGGTGTTCGAATATCAGGTGCCCGGTTATGAAACCTGCATCGCACCTGCAACCGGCAGCGTCGATGTCGACGTAGAAGGGGTTCAGTTCCCCCGCCTTGGCAATCGCGGCGAAGATGTCTGGGATGGTGAACCCGAAGGGGTTTACGTTCCGGTTGGGGCAAAGGTTCGGCTGGTTTGTGTCTCGGACGATACCGAGGTTTTTATCGCAGGCGCCAGATATGACAAAGTGCTCGACCCGTTTGACGTCCGCGAACATGATCTGGTTCAGTATGGTAGCGACGACACTAAAACCCATCGCAAAATCAAACACATCCTAGGCCAGAAACAACACGAAAAAGTCGGGCGCCTTTTGGTCAGCGAGTTGTTCACCGTCGGTCAGGGTGGCTGGTCCGGCTTTCCCAGCCACAAGCATGACACCAATCGCTTGCCGGATGAAACCCGACACGACGAAACCTATAACTTCCGGTTCAAACCCAACTGGGGATCCGGCCTGCAGATGCTGCAGCGCGAGGACAACGAACCAGGGGATGCCTATCACATCGTTGACGGGTCGACGATCTGCATCGACAAAGGCTATCACCCCTGCTGCGTGCTTCCGGGGTACGAGATGTACTACTTCACAATCCTCGGTGGCCTGAGCCAACGATCGTTGGTGCAGTACTTCCAACCTACCCATGCCTATCAGATCGAAACGATCCCGGGCATCAAAGACATGATTGCAAAGTTCAAATGACCCTCGTCACGCTCAAAGACGTTCTAACGCCCGCTTATAATCAAGGTTATGCTGTTGGCGGCCTGGTGACGCTCGGTTGGGAAGACATGCGCGCCTATGTGGCCGCTGCCGAGGCCGAAAATGCACCGGTTATATTGCAAGCAGGTCCCAGTTGCCGGGAGCACACGCCGCTGCCAGTCCTGGGTAAGATGTTCCGCCATCTGGCCGACAACGCATCTGTTCCCGTGGTTGCCCATCTGGATCATGGCTATACGTTCGAAGACTGCAAAATCGCCTTGGACAGCGGCTTCACATCTCTAATGTTCGACGGATCTCGAAAACCCCTGCAGCAGAATATTGACGAAACCGCGGCAATTGCCGAGATGGCCCATGCGGCGGGCATCTCATGCGAGGGCGAGATCGGGTTCGTTGGCTATTCCGGCGGAGAAGGATCCAACGGCACCGACCCCGCCGAGGCCGCGCAGTTTGCAAAGGAAAGCGGTGTTGATGCGATGGCCATTTCGGTTGGCAACGTCCATCTGCAGGAAAACAAGGAAGGCGGGTTGGACGAAGACCGCATCCGCCAGATTGATGCCATGACTGAGGTGCCATTGGTGATCCATGGCGGATCGGGTGTGCCAATCGAACAGCGCACCCGACTGGCGCGCGAAACGTCAATCTGCAAGTTCAACATCGGGACCGAGCTGCGTATGGCCTTTGGTGCAGCCCTACGTGACGCCGTGAACATTGACCCAGACCGGTTCGACCGCGTCACCATTCTGAAAGAAACCCACGCCCCCGTTGAGGCCGCCGCCCGTGCGGTCATCCGTGCATTTGGAGCACCGCCACAAGGTTAATAGACGCGAGGCTTGGCCTCAGATCGATCCGCCTTCGACCATGAAGTTTCCAGCGCTGCACATTGCGGCATCGTCGGAAGCCAGAAACAGCACCATCCGCGCGACGTATATTGGGTCAATCGGGTCCGGCAGGCACTGGCGGTCCAGCTGTTTTGCCAGCGTCTCAGGCGTGACCCACAGGTCTCTCTGACGCTCGGTCATGATCCAGCCCGGCACAACGGTATTCACGCGGATTCGGTGATTGCCCAGCTCTCGCGCCATGGTCCGGGTAAGGCCGTGGACGGCCGATTTGGCCGTGGCGTAGGCCGGGAACCCAGCGCCCGCCTCCCACCAGGAATTTGAACCGAGATTGACGATCGACCCTCCACCGTTTTCAATCATCCCCGGAGCTACGGATTGGATAGCAAAAAACATATGGCGGATATTTGTCGCCATGCGTTCGTCCCAGTAGTCCGGGCTGACCTTGCGCCAATCATGGCGGTCATCATGGGCAGCGTTGTTAACCAACACCTGAGCTTGCCCTAACTCTTCAGTTATCTGGGTGAAAGCATCCCGCAGCGCGTCGATGTCTCGCAAATCACACGGGGCAAAGACATGCTCACCCTCAAGATCGGTCAGCAGCGCGTGCCCGGCATCCGCATTGATGTCCATAAATCCGACCTTTGCACCCTGCGCGGCAAAGCCGCGTACGGTGTCTGCTCCGATACCACCGGCACCGCCGGTGACAATGACAGTCTTGCCGCGCAGGCTGGGGTAAATGGCAAAGTCTTTGGTCAACTATCACGCTCCATGATCCACTCGACCTCGGGGGCCGGAACAAAACGCCATTTCCGCAAGGGTCCGGCCATGACGTTCAGATAGTACATCTCAAACCCATAAGGTGCTCCGCAAGGGTGATGTCCACGTGGAACGGTCACAACATCGCCATCGGACACGGCCATGGTTTCATCCAACTGCCCATCATCTGTATAGACCCGCTGAATGCCAAAACCATTGGCCGGGTTCAGGCGGTGATAGTATGTCTCTTCCAGATAGGTGATGCGGGGAAAGTCATCTTCGTCATGACGGTGGCTTGGGTAGGAAGACCAATGCCCGTTGGGCGTAAAGACTTCGGTCACCAACAGACTATCAGCGTAGTCCTCATGCTCCATCGCAATGTTATTGATATACCTTGTATTCACGCCCTTCCCGCGTTCGGTCAGGGTAATTCCATCAGGTCCGATCCGGCGCGCTTCATGCCCTCTGTTCCCCGGCGCCGAGCACACGGCGATAACGCAATCGGTTTCAGCCACTGCATCCCAACTCGTCCCATTCGGTAGATACAGACAGTGCGGAGGCGTCTTTTCGAAAACGTTCATCCTGTCGCCCAGAACACCCCAATCCTGGCCAGCTCCGGTGACCTGTGCCTTACCTTCGATCATAACAAGAATGACTTCGTTGTGTCCGGTGTCCTCTGCCGCCAGATCTCCCGCTTTAAGGTGGAAAAGCCCAAACCCAACGTACTGCCATCCGGCGCTGGCAGGGGTGATGTCATGCACTTTACCACTCGTGCCAACGGGTTTTTTGAGCAGATCGGCCATTTGGGTCTCTCCTTGATGGGCGGGCGCAACGCTCACCCGTTACTTGCTTCAGGCAGCCTGCCGGTTTTGCAGGGCCGAAAGTGCTTCGGCCAGTTGCCCCTCTGTCCACCCTTCCGACACCGCACGGCGCAGAATGTCGGCCTGACTTTCCGGTGCGTTGCCGCCAATCGGCGGGTCTGTGTCCAGATTTGTTGGGAAAGGGTAGCCTTCAGCCGTAGCCGCGATGGCCGCGTCCACCTCAGCCGCGCTGAGATCACCACGCTGTTTCAACGCAACAAGTGAGGGGAAAATGGCCTCGGACATGGTCCGGCGATCCATCACCTCCATCGCGCGACCAAAAGCCGAGGAGATTTGCAGCAGGTTCGCCATTCTGTGGATGTCCGAACTGCTGTTTTCGCCCGCAGCGTGAAACAGCGCCGGGTTAAAAAAGACAGCATCGCCCTTTGCCAATGGCAACTGGATATAGCGGTCTTCGAAATGGGCCCGATGCCCATCATCATGAAACGCCAGATACCCGGGCGGATAAAGTTGAGAAAACGGCAACAGCTTGGTTGGCCCACTCTCCACCGGCATGTCACAATGGGCAACCGCCCCTTGAAGTGTCAGCGCAGCTGTCACCAGATGCGCATGTACGGGATACCGGGCGGCGCTGTCGGCGCTTTGGAACCCCAGATGGTAGTCCCGATGCGCCTGTTGTGCCTTTCCACCCGGGCGCACCTGATTGATCTGCGCTGTGAGCTGATAGTTCGGACCCAGCCAAGCCTCGCACGCTGCCGCGATTGTTGTGTTGCCGAAATAGAGCGCGAATCCTTCCGGGTCGCGCAGGCATTGCTTTTGCAAGGCATTCCAAATCCGGTCATTGGCCCCGGACGCGGCGAAATGATCGCCCTCGCCTGCCCCGCTTCTGCTCTCATCTTCGATGATCTGACGGAATACATCTGTGGCCCGATCAATCACGGACGTGTCCGAATATGCCCCCTTAAGAGCAATAACACCCGACGATTTATCCAGCACCCAGCCCCATTCCGCCAGCAGCGCACGGCGCGTTTCACCGTTCTTCAACGCAGGGCGCAACGCATGCATGTCGTATATCGGCACGTTCTTTTCAACCGACGCAGCATGTGGCACGGCGTGGGCTATTAGATTTTGTGAGGTCAACACCTTGAATTCATCCAGATCACAGGATTCCCGGTCAAAATATCCGACATATCCAAGGTCTTGATCTACCATGATTTTGTTCCTTCCTCGTGGCCAAGGTGATGCCCCCGAAAAGGGCAGGTCGTCAGGCTTTGATCTCCAATCCAGCATGTCCGCAGACATCGACAATGTGGTCGTAGCCCAGTTTTGAGTACTCATATGGTGGCGCTTTGGCTGGATCCTGTTCCGCCTCGACCACGATCCAGCCGTTGTAGTCCATCGCCTTCAGCGCATGGGCGACGGCCTGAAAATCGATGCAGCCATCGCCGGGCACCGTGAAGGCACCGGCAATCACGGCGTCCAGGAAACTGAGGTTATTCTCGCGCGTGTCCTGTACCACAGCCGGGCGGATATCCTTAAAATGCACGTGATGAACGCGATCGCCCCACCGGTTCAACGTCGCCATGACATCGCCACCACCAAACAACAGATGGCCAGCGTCAAAGCACAGGTTCACCTCGGGACCGGCCCCCTCCATCAGCCAGTTCACGTCATCTTCGCTTTCGATGATCGTGCCCATGTGATGGTGATAGGCCATCGGCATGCCCCGATCGGCCATCCATTTGGCCAGTTCGGTGATCTTTGCGGCGTAGGCCAGTACCTCGTCTTTGGACAGTTTCGGACGATCGTTGACCGGTGTCCCAGCCTGCGTCTGAATTGTGTTCGAGCATTCCGCGTAAACGATACATGGGCTATTCAGCGCCACGAACTGTTCTACCTGCTCACGCACGGCATCACGCTCGGTTGCGAAGTCATTAATCAGCGACGCGCCCGAGCACCAACCACCGCAGAGCGCGATATCACTACCGTCAAGATAGGCGCGCAGCCCTTCGGTATCGCCGGGCATCCGCTGGCCACGTTCCACGCCGGTATAGCCAATCTCGCGCGCCTCTTTCAGCGCCTGCTCCATCGTGTAGGCCGCAGTCAGATCGGGCAGGTCATCATTTTGCCAGGCGATCGGCGAGATCCCGATATTCACGCTCATTTCGTGTTTCTTTCCTTGATGGCGACTTCATACGCCGCTCGTTTTTCATTCACTTCGGGGCGGCTGCTGACCTCGGGCACCGCCACTTCCCACCATGTGCCGCCATATTCAGTCGACGGGTATGGGTCGGTGTCTATAACAACCACATACGGGCCTTTGACCTCAGAACGTTTGGCCAATGCCTCCTCCAACTCTGCAATCGAAGTGACTTTGACCGAGGTCGCGCCCATCGCTGCCGCGTGGGCGGTGAAGTCGATAGCTGACGGCGTGTCATGCACGGCATGGTCCAAAAGGTTGTTAAACTCCGCCCCGCCAGTGCCCATTTGCAAACGGTTGATGCAGCCGAAACCACGGTTGTCGGTGATGACCACGGTGAAGGACACACCCATCATCGCTGCCGACGCCATTTCCGAGTTCGCCATCATATACGTGCCGTCGCCGGTAAAGCAGATTACGTCACGCTCGGGCTGGGCCATCTTGATGCCCATGGCACCAGCAATCTCGTACCCCATGCAGCTGAACCCGTATTCCATGTGGTAAGACCCGGGGCGCGGTGCTTTCCAAAGCTTGTGCAACTCTCCGGGCATGGTGCCTGCGGCGCACATCACAACAGTGTCGTCATTTGATGCCCGCTGAACAGCGCCCACCACCTGCATATCGGTCGGCAACGCGTTGCCCTCGCCCGGCGCATCCGTCAGCGCATCAACCTTGCCAAACCAGTCCGATTTCAGCGTATCGGCCACCGGTTCTGCGCGATAGCCTTGCAGGCCTTGGCCCAGTTCGTTCAGACCAACCTGCGCATCGGATTGAAGGGGCATCGCGCCGTGCTTTTCAGCGTCATAAGCGGCCGTGTTCAGGCAGACCAATTCACGCTGCGGATTTGAGAACAGCCCCCAGGAACCTGTCGTGAAATCCTGCAACCGCGTGCCAACGCCCAATACCAGATCGGCTTCGGCGCAAACTGCATTGGACGGCTCGCCGCCTGTCACGCCGACCGGACCAAGGTTCAGCGGATGATCCCAGGCCAAGGCGGATTTGCCCGCCTGCGTCTCAGCCACGGGAATGTTGTGCGTCTCGGCAAAGCTTTGCAGTGCATCAGTCGCACCCGAGTAGTGCACCCCGCCCCCGGCGATGATGACCGGTCGCTTTGCTGTCTTGATAGCAGCAACCGCGCGGGCCAATTCCGCCTCATCCGGACGGATACGACGTTGATACCAGACGCGCGGCTCAAAGAAGCTTTCGGGATAGTCATAAGCTTCCGCCTGAACGTCCTGACAGAAGGCCAACGTTGTGGGCCCGCAATCGGCCGGGTCCGTCATCGTCCGGAAGGCACGCGGCAGCGCGGTCAGTAGATGCTCAGGGCGGGAAATGCGGTCGAAATACCGACTGACGGGTTTGAAACAGTCATTGGCGCTGACGGTCCCATCACCAAAGCTTTCGATCTGCTGCAAAACCGGGTCAGGTCCCCGCGTGGCGAACACATCACCGGGAATGATCAGAACCGGCAGCCGGTTCACATGCGCCAGCGCCGCCGCCGTCACCATGTTGGTTGCCCCTGGACCGATCGACGACGTGACCGCCATTGTACGTGTACGTCGCATCTGCTTGGCATATGCAATCGCGCAATGCGCCATGGTCTGCTCGTTGTGGCCACGATAGGTGGGCAGGCTGTCTTTCACGGCGTGCAATGCCTCGCCCAGCCCAGCCACGTTTCCATGGCCGAATATTGCCCAGACACCGGCGATGAACGGTTCTCCGGCCTCGTTCATCTGAGCGCCTAAGTAGCGCACCAGAGCTTGCGCTGCGGTCAATCGGATTGTCTTGCTCATGATAATCCCTTTCAACAGGAGCCCACGCCGGGCAATCCATCATGTCTCATTTTTTTGAAGGTTCTCATTCTCTTGACTGGCATGGCTTAGGGCTAAAAAGCCTATGCTGTCGTTTCGGATGTCCCACCCAACACGGCGGAACACCCTGATTTCTGCCTGCCTAGACGGTACCGCCAAGCGATCCTTCCAGCTGCGCCATCTCCTGACCCCCGGCCATCAAATCCTGCAACTCTTCCGGCGTGATTTCCCCGCGCTTGGCCGTGCCAAGGGTTTTACCCCTGTTCAGCACAGTAAAGCGGTCGCCGACGGCCAACGCATGCCGCACGTTGTGGCTGATGAAGACAACACCCACACCCTGGCTACGCACCTTGTCGATGGTCGCCAGAACATTCGAGGTCTGTCGTACACCAAGGGCCGAGGTCGGCTCATCCAGGATCAGAATCTTGGCGCCAAAATGCACAGCGCGGGCAATGGCGACCGTTTGGCGCTCGCCCCCTGACAGGGTTCCAACCGCCTGATCTGGTCCACGAAGGTTAATGCCCATCTTTCGCATTTCCTCCATGGTGATTTCATCAGCTTGCTTCTTATCAAAGAAATTGATCCCCGCGACTTTTCGGGTCGGCTCATTTCCCATGAAGAAATTGCGGCTGACGCTCATCAGCGGAATCATAGCAAGGTGCTGGTGCACGGTCGCAATCCCCGCCGAAATTGCATCGCGCGGATCTTCGAAATGCATCGGACGATTCTCAAAGAAGATCTCGCCCGCAGTTGGCTTATGCACACCGGACATCGTCTTGATGAAGGTCGACTTGCCCGCACCATTGTCACCCAGAAGGCAGTGGCACTCACCGGGCCTCAGATCAAAACTCACACCAGCTAGGGCAATTACCGAACCAAAGTGCTTTTCGATATTCACCATTCTGATGATCGGTTCTTTCTGATCTGCATCGCCGTGATGGAATTTGCTGTCTTCAGTCATCTCAGCGTTCTCCTGTGATGATGCGGCGGATGTATGTGTTCAGGATCACCGCGCCCAAAAGTATGACGCCCAGGAACACTCGGAACAGAGAGCTTTCGACCCCGGCAAAGAACAGCCCCTGCTGCACCACGCCAAAGATCAACGCCCCAAGTGCGGCCCCCAATACCGAGCCGTAGCCGCCGGTTAGCAATGCGCCGCCGATAACCACAGCGATGATTGCTTCGAACTCTTTCAACAGGCCGCGATCCGCCCCGGCAGAGCCGAATTCCATCACCTGACAGGTCGCGAAGACTGTTGCGCAGAAGGCAGTGAACATGAACATCAGTATCTTGACCTTGTTCACCGGAACACCAGAGTTTCGGGCCGCTTCGGCGTCGCCACCAGCCGCGAAAATCCAGTTCCCAAACTTGGTTTTGGTCAACAACACATGGCCAAAGATAATAAGCCCGATGGCCCATATGATCAGCATTGGTATCCCGTCAACAACGGGCTGCCCTTCGCGTGTTCCGCGTTCGAACGTAGCAATGATCCCTGCGTCACCCAGCCATGTAAAGAAACCCTGACCAATCTTGCCGCCAAACACGGACGCCAGCCAGTCGCCTTCGGCCGTATCCTTGATACCGCCAATGATGGTTTTGCGTTCGATTGTCTGCGGCAGGAAGATGGTGAAACCGCGCAGAATAAACAGGAATGCAAGCGTCACGATAAAACTCGGAAGACCGGTTCGAACGACAATAAAGCCATTGAGCGCGCCGATAGAGACACAGAGGACAAAGGTCACAATGATCGCCATCCAGACAGGCCAGCTCATCGTGACCGAGAATATCGCGATCATCATACCGGCGAAGCCGATCATTGATCCCACTGACAGGTCAAACTCACCAGCAATCATCAGCAAGCATGCCCCGACTGCGATAATCATGAATTGCGCCGAAACGATGGACCAGTTTAGAACGCCCTGACTGTTGAACATTCCGCTGTCAAAAGCAAAAAGCAGGAAAAACGTGAAGACAGCAACTGTGCCCACCATACCGCCCAGTTCCGGACGGATTAGGGCCTGACGCAGGGGTGAGATTTGTTTGATTCGTTCGTCATCGCCTGTCGTGGATTGCGCCGACTCAGCCATTACTTTCCTCCCTCGCGCGATCTTTTTGAGATTTGGAATTCAAGGTTGGTACGGGCGCTCCTGATGCGCCCGTACCTAAGTGAAGATCAGCGGTATTCGCCCGCAAATTCTTCAATTTTGGTCAGGCCATCAGCGGTTACAAAACCGGGGCCCGAGTTGATGTTGTTGCCCGGCAGAACGCCGTAACGGTGGTAGTTGGTCATTACAACAACCGGCAGGTACGCCTGCAAGAAGGGCTGCTGATCGATGCCCCATTGGATGGTGCCGTCCTTGATTGCTTTGACAATTTCACCACCCAGATCGAAGGTGCCGAAATAGATGTCACCGGCCATGCCATTTTCCTGCAAAGCAAGGATGGTCGGGTCGGCAGAAACAGGGCCAAGCGTCAGAACTGCGTCTGTGTCTGGGTTCGCCGACAGATAGGCCAGAACCCGGTTTTTGATTTCCGCAGGGTCCTGACCTGCGTCAATCATTTGCTCGCCCAGCTCAATTCCCAGACCATCGGCAAAGCCCTGGCACCGCTCTTGGCTGGACGGCTGTACAATGTAGTGGTTCACGCACAGGAACGACCCAATGCCATCGCCCTTGGCCTTTTGACCTGCGGCAAAGCCGGCATCATATTCGGGCTGGCCGACATACATCAGTGCACCAATTTCACGGGCTTTTTCAGGCGTACCGGTGTTCATGATGATGACATCGATCCCGGAATCAACTGCGGCCTTGATCGGACCTTCCAGAATGTCTGGGTCCGCCAGAGTTGTGATGATGCCGTTGGGCCCAGATGCCGCCGCCTGATCGATGATCCGCGCCATATCGGCAAGGTCCCCGGTAGGGGGATTGCGATATTCGACTTCGACACCCATCTGCTCACCCGCCAAGGCGATGCCGTTTTTTATTGTGTTCCACCAGCTGTCGCTGTCAGGTGCGTGGCTGACCAGAATGTACTTCTCGCCTTCCGCCGCAGCACCGGTCGCTGCGCCAAGCGCGACCGCGCTTGCCATTAATACCCCTTTTACGAACATTTTCATTTCCATTCCTCCCATTAGAACAGTTTGTCTTGTCGCCGGGGTCTTAACCCCAATAGTTCGGCACAGCCGAATCTCTGACGCTCCAGCCCAAGGCCGAGCTGTGTTCAGTTTGAAGAAATCCGATCATTTTGCAACCGGTTTCAAAATTTCATCCATTCGCACTGGCCCGCCAGACTGGACTGAGCGCGTTGCAGCCTCGGCCATCGCCAGCGCCGCGACGCCATCCTCCAGCGTCACGGGCACCTTTGCGCCGGACAGCGCCGCCTCGACAAAAGCGGCCCATTCTGCCTGATACGCAGGCATATAGCGTTCAAGGAAAAAGTAGGTCGGCTTGGCCGCTATGACGCCATCGGCTGTAGACTTGACCATTGTGTTTTCCAGCATGTTCTGCGCTTGTAGTAGCCCTTCGGACCCCAGCATCTCGACCCGCTGATCATAGCCATATGCAGCCCGGCGCGAATTCTTGATGACGGCAATCCGGCCATCTGCATAAGTCATTGTAACAACTGCGGTATCAACGTCGCCGGCATGACCGATTTCAGCATCAATGATCGAAGACCCAACAGCAGAGATAACCGTTGGCACATCTCCCATCAGGTAGTTGGCCATATCAAAATCATGGATCATCATGTCCCGGAACAAGCCCCCCGACACCTTGATATAGCTTACGGGTGGCGGTGCCGGATCAAAGGAGGTGATCGACAGCAATTCGGTTTTGCCGATCTCACCCGCGTTGGCGGCTGTTTTGATCGCCGAAAAGCTGGGATCAAATCGACGGTTGAATCCGATCATCACCGGTAGCCCGTGGATCGCAACATTTACCTGACATGCAATGGCCCGCTCCAAATCCAGATCAACAGGCTTTTCACACAAAACAGCCTTGCCCGAGCTGGTCGCTGCTTCAATCAGGTCAGAATGTGTATCTGTCGGCGTCGCAATCAGAATCGCATCAATGTCAGAATCCGCAATGATCTTGTCCGAGTTGCGCACTTTGGCACCATGCGCGTCCGCAAGATCAGCGGCTGCTTCGGGCACCGCGTCGGAGACCGCGCAAAGCCTGCTGCGCGGATGGGCCGAAATGGCCTGCGCATGAACGCGACCGATGCGCCCAGCGCCCAGCAGTCCAACCTTCAGCATGCAACTCTCCCGAATCCTTGTTGGGCCCAACAATGAGTTCCTTTGCAACCGGTTGCAAGAATTATTTCACGGGACACGCGTATTAGCGTTAGAAACACCTTCCAACCCGCCGCTTGGGGCCTCAGCTGCTCGCCAATCAGTTGCTCCTACATGGGTCCGCGATGCAGCGACGTTTCCTAGCAGAGCGCAAAGAAATGAAGGCTTAGGGCACCTAATTTCAACAACTACGGGAATCCCCCAATTTATTGAGTCGTTAACCTAGGCTAAGTTGAATTTACTGGAACACACTACCACTCAACGACCCCCTTGATGAGGGGCTGGCCTGACCCCCTCACCCAGCCCCTCAGACCTCCCCAAAAGTAAAATAAACCAAGCACGGTGCGCTCGCACTTGCGGTACTTATTGGGCAATAAAGTCTGAAATGGCGATCCCTGAAGGACTCGAACCCTCAACCTGCTGATTAGAAGTCAGCTGCTCTATCCAGTTGAGCTAAGGGACCGCTGGGTTCTTCTTGCTGCTTTTACGACCGAGGTTCAAGAGCCAAGCGCATGAAGGCGCTGTTCGGGTCATGGTCGTACCCATAGATCGGTTCGCAGTAGGAATAGCCGAGTGTCTCATAGAGCTTGCGTGCGGCATCATATTCCGTCAGATGCGCGGCACCTGTTTCCAGAACCAGCGCCAATACGCCCTCGGCCCGCGCCATGTCGGTGAGATGAGTCATCATCACGCGCGCTAGGCCGCGGCCGCGCGCGGTCGCCAGAATATGGACCGATTTTACTTCGGCAGTGCCATCCGGCAGCGTTTTGAGCGCGCCACACCCCAGGGGTTGCCCCTCATCATAGAGGGCAAAGAACCGAATACCCGGCTCTCGCAGAGCATCAACATCCAAGGTGTGATTCGAGGTTTGCGGCGTCGCATCCCAACTATGGGCAAGATGCGCCTCAATGATAGGTCGCAGATCCTCTGCGCCGGGGTCAGCCTCGCGGATATCGATCATTCAGTGCGTCCAGGGACCACGCCGATCGGTCGCAAAATTCTCGCCATACCCACGCGCACGCAAGTTGGGCTTGCGTTTATGCGGCTCGCTGACCTGAGCGTCGATCCCATTATCTTTGGCGTAATCCAGC
Organism: uncultured Ruegeria sp.; assembly: GCF_947504215.1. Taxonomy (GTDB): domain Bacteria; phylum Pseudomonadota; class Alphaproteobacteria; order Rhodobacterales; family Rhodobacteraceae; genus Ruegeria. The sequence continues at coordinate 32,066 of NZ_CANNGO010000004.1, forward strand.
GCTTCTTCCTTGGTGTCGAATTTCAAACGCACTTGGGTTTGGGTATCGTTGGACGACGTCCACCCCATCAACGGATCAACCTCGCGCGCCGAAGACGGAGCATATTCCAGAATCCATTTCCGGGTCTTTGCCATGCCCGAAGTCATCGCATTCCGTGAAGGCTGGTAAATCCTTGCGCGCATGTCGCCTCTCCGTACTCACTTGGCTGAGCCTGTTTATGCGTCAGAGTGCGGGCCGGGACAAGATTGCAATTGTCACTGTTAACAATCTGTCGTCCCGCCATGGTAGGCTGGCCCTGTTTATTTATTCCAATTGGAGGAACCTCATGTCTGGCACATCATTTACAGCCAAAGTGGACCGTGTGGTCGACGGCGACACCGTTCGCGTCTTTCTGGATGACGACAGCGACAATAGCGAAAGCCTGCGCGTTCTGGCTTTGGACACCGAAGAGGTGTTTGCTGGCAGCAAGCCCGTCACCCCATTGGGTCAGGCTGCATCTGACCGCGCCAAGGAACTGATCACGCCAGGCGATACCGTGAAACTGATCCTGCCCGGAACCGAACCACGTGAAGTGGCCTTGCAGAAATACCGTGGGAATTTCGGCCGTGTGCTGTGCTATCTGGAGTTGGAGGACGGCACCGACTTTCAACAGGTGATGATTCAGGAAGGCTTGTCGCCTTACTTCCAGAAATATGGGTATGCAGAATTCGCCCATCTACACGATCGCTACCGAGATGCCGAGCGCCGGGCCCAGACCGCAAAGCTCGGGGTCTGGGACCAGATTGCCAATAACGGCTCGGTCATGCGAAACTATGCGCCCCTGACCACATGGTGGGACCTGCGCGCCCGGATCATCGAAGGCTACCGCGATATCAAACGCCGCAATCCGCAGATCAACATGTTCAATACCCGGCTGGATTATGACCGGCTGGTCGAAATTGCCAAAGCCGGGCAGGAAACCACCGTGTTCATCGAGTTGCGCGATTTTACCCCAACCTCGGGGGACCACATACTGTTCAACACAGGCAGTCTGACCCAGCCCTATCAACTGTTCATTCCAAACGGGAACATGGGCGGCGGCGAGGATGTGATGAACCTGATCCTCACACGCTATCGTGCAGATGGAGAAGACCTCCCGCGTCGATCTTATGCCTATGTCACAGGCGCAACCAAGATGTTCCCGGACAACGATACGGGACGACCCGAGATCATCGTGACCGATCCCGCGCAGATTACGGATTGGCCGGATGTGACCTTGGAACGCGTTGGATTGTCCGGCTGAACGATAAAATGCTCTGCAACAAATCCATCCGACAACCCCGGATGGCCCTGACTCAGCTGCCAACGTATTGTGACGCTGCTAATGACAATTTCTGTCGTTAGCGGCGTCTAGACATTCTGTAGCTTTCAAATCGGGACAACCACTATGATTCGCAAAGAATGCAAACTGGATATCGATGCGACACCCGATGCAGTATGGGCTGTCTTAGGCCGCTACATGCATATCGACGAATTCGCCCCGGCGGTCACATCGGTGGATGCGTTGACAGATGGCACAGACGGGATCGGATCGCGCCGGCGCTGTCACTTCGAAAACGGGACGTCGGTCGTCGAGGAAGTCACCAGTTGGCAGGTCAGCCGCGGCTATGGCGTGCGGCTGAGCGAAATGGACGCCATGCCCCTGCACGAGGCTAGCGCTACGCTGGTCCTAGAACCATTGCCGGGCAACGGTACTCGGGTGATTTGGGGCATGGACTACCGGGTCAAATACGGGCCTTTGGGATGGCTGCCGGGGCAGACCCTGATGAAGATGATGATGGGCAAAGTTCTGGATGCCAATCTAAACGGGCTTGCCGAAAAACTAAGTCGTGACGTGGCTTCGACATCCTAAGCCGTCATCACATCTGGTTCAGCCCTTGCAGTTGGACAAAATAAGAACAAATGTAGGGGCCTAATCCGGAGCCTGCCCATGCCTTACGCCCATTCTGACAAGACCCAATTGAACGCCGACGACGTGCGCGCGCGCCTGAAACTGGAAGGCGGCAAGCAATTCGTGATGCATACAGAATTTGCTCCCGCAGGTGACCAGCCAACCGCGATCAAGGAATTGACTAGCGGCGTGATGGACGGCGAACGCGAACAGGTCCTACTGGGCGCGACCGGTACCGGCAAAACCTTCACCATGGCCAAGGTGATTGAGGAAACCCAGCGCCCCGCGATCATCCTCGCGCCCAACAAGACACTGGCGGCGCAGCTGTATGGCGAATTCAAAGGCTTCTTCCCCGAAAATTCCGTGGAATACTTCGTCTCCTACTACGACTACTACCAGCCCGAGGCCTATGTCGCGCGGTCAGACACCTATATCGAAAAAGAATCCCAGATCAACGAACAGATCGACCGGATGCGCCACTCGGCCACGCGGGCGCTGCTAGAGCGGGATGATGTGATCATCGTCGCCTCGGTGTCGTGCATATACGGTATCGGTTCGGTCGAAACCTACGGGGCGATGACACAGGATTTGAAAGTCGGCGGCGATTACGACCAGCGCCAGATCATGGCTGATCTGGTCGCCCAACAATATCGCCGCAACGATCAGGCCTTCCAGCGCGGCTCGTTCCGCGTGCGCGGCGACAGCCTCGAAATCTGGCCCGCCCACCTAGAAGACCGCGCCTGGAAGTTCTCGTTCTTCGGCGAAGAACTTGAAACCATTACCGAGTTTGACCCCCTGACCGGCGAACGTGCCGCGAATATGGAGCAGGTGCGGGTCTACGCCAACTCGCACTATGTGACGCCAAAACCAACAATGAATCAGGCGATCATCGGGATCAAAAAGGAGTTACGCATCCGTCTGGACCAACTGGTCGGCGAGGGCAAACTGCTGGAAGCGCAGCGTCTGGAACAGCGTACCAATTTCGATCTGGAAATGCTGGAGGCTACAGGCGTCTGCAACGGGATCGAGAACTATTCGCGCTATCTGACGGGTCGCGCACCGGGCGAGCCGCCCCCGACCCTGTTCGAGTTCATCCCCGACAACGCGATTGTTTTTGCCGACGAATCCCACGTTAGCGTCCCGCAGATCGGTGGCATGTACCGGGGCGACTACCGGCGTAAGTTCACACTGGCCGAACACGGGTTCCGCCTGCCGTCCTGCATGGACAACCGTCCCCTCAAATTTGAGGAATGGGACGCCATGCGCCCGCAATCCGTGTTCGTCTCAGCCACCCCCGCCAAGTGGGAGATTGAACAGACCGGTGGCATCTTCACCGAACAGGTGATCCGCCCCACCGGTCTCTTGGATCCCGAGGTCGAAATCCGCCCCGTCAGCATGCAGGTGGACGACCTGCTGGACGAGGTGCGCAAGGTCGCCGCCGATGGATACCGCACGCTGGTCACCACGCTGACCAAACGCATGGCCGAGGATCTGACCGAATACCTGCACGAACAGGGCATCAAAGTCCGCTACATGCACTCGGACATCGACACGCTGGAACGCATCGAGATTCTGCGTGACCTACGACTGGGCGCGTTTGACGTGCTGATCGGCATCAACCTGCTGCGCGAGGGGCTCGACATCCCGGAATGCGGGCTGGTCGCCATTCTGGACGCCGACAAAGAAGGCTTCCTGCGGTCCGAGACCTCTCTGGTTCAAACCATCGGCCGCGCCGCACGGAACGCCGACGGGCGGGTGATCATGTATGCCGACAAGATCACCGGCTCCATGGAGCGCGCGCTGGGGGAAACCAACCGTCGCCGCGCCAAACAGCTTGCCTATAACGAGGAACACGGAATCACGCCCGCGACGGTGAAAAAGAATGTCGAGGACGTTCTGGCCGGACTCTATCAGGGCGACGTCGACATGAACCGCGTTACCGCCACCATCGACAAACCGATGCACGGCGCCAATCTCGAGGCTCATCTGGACGGTCTGCGCGACAAGATGCGAAAAGCCGCCGAGAACCTTGAGTTCGAAGAGGCCGCCAACATCCGGGATGAGATCAAACGTCTGGAAGCGGTCGACCTGGCCATCGCCGACGACCCCATGGCCCGTCAATGGGCGGTTGAAAAGGCCTCTGAAGACGCGGTGAAGTCACGCGGGCGCTCAACGGCTGGACGGCCGGGTCAGCGCGGGGGGAATGTGAAGCGGCGGAAGCGATGAGCCACTTTCCCAAAAAGTCCATTAAGCCATGCGATGTTTGTGATTGAAACTATCCAATATTGGTTCCAACTATTTTTTGGTTTGTATTGGAAACACCGAATTGCGCACATCTGGAGAGACGCCTGTTTTCATGCACTAGATTTGCCTACTCTAACTCAATAGTGTATCCTCCTTAATATTCATCATTCCCAAGACTTTTGAATGTCCATTTTGGAGATAAGTGCATGTTCAATAAATACATTGTATTTCGGCTCCTAGTGGTCGCTACGGTAACAACAGGATGCAGCGATTCTCTGCAACAACCAAAGCCCGCTAAAATAAACGATCAAGACTATCTATTTGCGACAGACGTTGCTTTTGCTGCAAAGTGTGAGTTCGATAACGCTTTGAAATTCATACGGACCGATAAAAGGTATCAAGCAATTGCCAAACGGTTCTCTTTTCCTCAAGCAGCTGCAGACTTAACCTTGAAAGTTGTTGCCGAAGACGGGGCAACGGCGTCGCCCAACATTTCTATTCCGATAAACTCAGTGGTTGTAACTTTGGGAGGGAACCTCAAGCAAACACGTAAAACAACCAAAACCCTAAGCTTGAAAATGCATTTTGCTGAGAATGATGAACCTGACTGTGAAGATGCTTATGAGAAATCAGAAAGCAAACAAGGCTCCCCAAAACCTATTGAGGGCGGCTTGGGCTTAGACGAATGGATCATACAGCTTGTTGACGTTTCATTCAATCTGGATGAAGCACCAACTTTTGCAAGCTATAACATTGATTTTGAAATAGACGGCTCTGCTGATTTAGATTCTAAAGTATTTAAGCAATCTCAACCCAAAACTCGATTTCGTTCTTTTTCTTTTTCACCTTCGCGTTCCAAGAATATCAAACATACGTTTGCCATTACGGCCACTATTTGCGATGAGCACAATCGAAGCGTGAACGCAGAAGTATGCAAATCAACGGAAGGGGCCGCTAAGCAAGCACAACTTGAATTGAACAACTTCCTAATTAGAATGTCGGATGATTGATATGGGCGGTATTTTTTCAGAAGGTAGTCGGTCAGGCATTGACGTCCAACACAACGGCATTATCGCGCGGCTAGCCTCACATGAACGGATCCTCCTGATGGAATTACTTGAATTGATTGGTCCAGCAAGCTTAGGGTGGGTGCTTGAGCCCATCTTTTCTGAATGCGGTACAGCGATGGGTGAAATCACGTCCTGTGCGTCGCCCCACACTCCACCCTTGCAGCCCAGCGCTCCCTCCTCCACGTTTGAAGTCACAAATTGTGATTCCAAACGGTTGCCATGACAAACACCCTGCCCAGCACGCATGAGGTCCAAAGCGCCATTCACCGGCTGGGCGGCACCCGCGTGGTGCTGGCCGAGGACCTAGCGCAACTCTCAGGAAAATCCGTCAACAACTTCAATCAGGCCGTCTCACGCAATAAGACCCTCCGCTAGCGTCATCGCCATTGGCCGATTACTGAACTCCCAATCTTCACCCTAGCGCAACTCGCTTTTTGGGACCCCAGTCAACTTTGATCCCAATCAATGCTGAAACCGCAACGCGCCAGCATACTGCGGCCTATGACCGTGCCAAACCCGACCGGAGTAGACGCCTATAAACCCACCCAGATCGCCGAGCTGGTTGAAACCGCGGGCGTGTCCAAAGCGCATCTGTCGATCGGCCAGACGCTAACGCTGGCCATCCTTGCTGGCGTGTTCATCGGCTTTGGCGGGGCCGCCTACACCATGGTCATGACCGGCGTGGATGCAGGCTTTGGACCCGCCCGGTTTCTGGGCGGGGTCGTGTTCTCTCTGGGTCTGATCCTGGTGGTTGTTGGTGGCGCTGAGCTGTTCACCGGAAACGCCCTAATGACGATTGCCGCAGTAGACCGGAAAATCTCGCCGCGCGATCTGTTGCGAAACTGGGGGCTGGTTTACCTTGGGAATTTGATCGGAGCTATCGCACTGGTCCTCGCTTTCGCGGCGACGGGTCTGTTGGATGGGCCGATGGGCGCAACGGCTTCGACGATCGCAAATGGCAAGATCGACCTTTCTCCGACGCAGGCCTTTTTGCGTGGCATTTTGTGCAACGCGCTGGTCTGTCTGGCTGTCTGGCTGAGCTTTGCCGCCAGATCGGTTGTGGGGAAGGTCATGGCGATCCTCTGGCCCATATCCGGCTTCGTTCTGCTGGGTCTCGAGCATTCGGTCGCCAACATGTACCTGCTGCCACAAGGGATGGCCGCAGGAGCTGGCTTTGGGTGGGGCGCGGTTGTTGGCAACCTGTTCTGGGTTTCTGCCGGTAATATTGTCGGCGGGGCGGGCGGTGTCGCTCTCGCGTATCGCTTTGCGTATCTTCGAAATACATCTCTATGAGGCCGCTCTCCCGTTCTAAACCCCCAACTCCGCCCGCGCCTTCTTGGTCAACTTGGCCACAACCAATTCATAAGACGTCACGATATGCTCACGCAGCGAGGCGTCGCTCATGCCACGTTCCTCATAGACCTGTAGCCATTTCATTCCCCGGGACGCCAGATAGGGGGCCGGGCGGATGCCGGGCTCATCGCTCAATACCTCAAAGGCCAGATCAGTGGCCTTGAAGGTGAACGCGTCTTTCCCGTCATTCCAGCCACACAGCGCAAACACCTTGCCGCCCACCTTCCACACATCCGCATTGCCCCATTGCACGACATGGCTGGTGGCTTTGAGGCTGGAACAGAAGGTATTGAATTCATCGCGGGTCATGGGGCCAATCTGAGCGTACTTAGTGGTGCAAGACAAGCGCTTGCGTTCTATCGAAGACCGAACTCAACGATCAGAGTTCCCGAAGCCACGGCGCTGCTGATCCGTGGTCCGAACCCTGTTGAACTTGCCAATTCCCAGCCCTCAGCTAATTTCAGCAGATGCGCATACTTCTTATCAGCCTTCTCGTCGGTACACCCGCCCATGCTTGGGAGGCCACCGTAGGTGAGATTTGCACGCTGGCCCATGACACCGATGACGCAGGTATTTTCCTGACCTACGATCCGGCACAGCCGTTGTATACGCTGACGGTCACTCGGAAAACCGACACGTGGACAGTGGCCCCTTGGTTTGCGATGCGGTTCAGTGGGCGCAATCCGATCGAAATCGCAACACCGCGCCATGTCCTTTCACCGGACACCTATTCCCTTGGCGTTAGTGACGCAGGGTTTGGGAACGTCCTTGATGGGTTGGAATACAATGACATTGCCTACGCCTTCACGCAGGACCGTATCACCGAGTTTCCGCTAAACGGCGCTGCGCCCGAAGTTCGCAAGTTTCGCGACTGCGCAGGCGGGCAGCTGTCGTGACCTCACCCGAGGTGGTTAGAAATCGAATAGCTCATCCAAAAAACCGCCGCGCTTTTTCTTCTTGCGATATCCATGATCTGAGCGGTCGTCATAGCCCTGCTGAGGTGGTGGTGGAGGGGTATGAGCCGCGGACCGGTCAATGATTTTGTCCAACTCACCCCGGTCCAGCCAAACGCCACGGCATTGCGGGCAATAGTCGATCTCGACCCCGCTGCGTTCGGCAATCACCAAATTGGCGCCATCAATCGGACATTTCATCAAACGTTCTCCCATAGCTGTGCAAGTCAGATGGGAAGGATCGGGCTGATTTTCATCCCGGTTGCGGCCAAGTGCCCCGGTCCGGCAAGGCAAGCGGATCAGGGTCGCACGAATTTGGCGTTACCAACCGTGCGGTTCGTAGGCGCCGAACTGGTCGGCGGTGTCGCCTGCTGGGTGAAGGCCGGAGCGAACTTTTCACAGGACACACCATCCCCATCCGCATCGTAGCGCTTGTGATAGCCCGGCTGACCCTTACGAAACGGGCCAAATCCGATGGCGTCCGCAGCATCACATCCGGCCAAAGCGATCAGGTGCAGCACAGCGTCGTTACGGTCATAGTCAGAGATCCGCAGAAACATACCGGCCGCAAACACTGCGGTGGTCAGCGGCAGAAAAAGCACCATGATCAGGATGCGCACGGGGGAAAGGGCCTTTCGACGCATGGCGTCGGCCCGACGGTGCCGTTTGGACGAGCGCGGGTTGAGATCGCTCTCGTTTCGTGCAGGTTTTCCGAACAACATGCTGTCAGGATACTCCGGATATGTGGCAACAGTTGGACTGGCCCCAAGTAGATCAGGCATCTATCAATGGCAATTAGTGATTGTTCCCGGAACCACCCGACATGACCAAAACCGACCCGTTCCAACCAATGGACGCCACCGCCCGTAGTCAGGTGAAAGAACTGATCACCGACGCAACATTTGCTGCGCTGGCGGTTCTGCGTCCGGACAGCTTATTGCCATCAGTCTCTCGTATCGCGCTGGCCACGGATGACGCTGGGCGCCCGGTATCTCTGATTTCGACCCTTGCGGATCATACGCAAGCGCTGCGGGCAAATTCGTCTTGCGCCCTTCTGATTGGTGAGCCCGCCGACAAAGGCGATCCGCTGACCCATCCTCGGTTAACACTCCATGCAATCGCACGGCTGGTTCCGAAGGAAACGCCAGAGCACAACAGATTGCGCGCAAGATATCTAAGCTTACGCCCAAAGGCAAAGCTCTATGTCGATTTCGCCGATTTCAACTTTATCCATTTTGACGTTCAGGATGGCGTTCTGAACGGCGGGTTTGGCAAGGCATACCGCCTTGCCCCTGACGATCTGTAACCCTCACCGCACCACGTGCACAGCACATTTTGCGTGGCGCACCACATGCGACGCCGTCGAGCCCAACAAAAGATCCTGCATTCCCGGCCTGTGCGAGGCCATGATGATCAGATCCGGTTTGTGTTCTTCCGACCAATCCAAGATCGTTCTGCCCGAATGGCCTTCTACTACCAAGCCCGTCGCATTGGGCAGTTTTGCGGCCATATTGTCCAATTCGGTTTGGATCGCCTTGCGCGCTTCCGTCAAATACTCGGCAGGCATGTAGGAAATTGCATAATTCGGAATATGCTCAACCACATGCATCAACGTCACCTGCGCATCTGGCGTCGCCAGAACTTCGGCCAGTTTCAGCGAACCGGAAGTATCTCGTTCGGTATCAAACGAAATGGGGACAAGAATGTTATGATACATGCTGCAGTCCTCCTTTTTATACCCATCTAACATGAGCCTAAAAACTAGCGCGTGCTTTGATCCAGGTCAGGAATTTCCGAATGTTTCAGCCACGTCATACATGACAGGCTCAAAGCTTTTGCACAGCTCGTTGATCTTGCGGTTTCGGTCGCGCATCTCAGGCGTGCGCAGCATCGCCAGAAAGTCTTCCCGGCGCTTCCACTGAGAATAGTTGGCGATACGTGTCTGAGCGTCATTTACATGCAACCCAGCTGAAACGAAGCCTGGCTGTTTGGAAATGAAGTCAGCATAGGCTTCGGTCAACGATTCGAGCAAGTCCTGGCAAGTTCCGGGGGTCATTTCAAAGGTGGTAATAACAGTTTGGACGCTGGTGTTTTTAGCTATGTTCGGCATCTAGCTCCTCCTTTGGCTGACCTGAGCCTAGCATAGGAAATTGAAACGTCTCCTGTTTCCTTCGGCTTTCTTATCACATCCAAATGGCACGCTGAATATTCAAGGAAACCACCCGATAAATGTGGCTGCCCGTTGGCGGGCAACCATCCAGTAAATCAACGCTCCATCCGCATTAGAACCGAGACCTCACCTTGCAAGTTTTCCGGCCACCGCAGCAATAACCCATCGCCATTGCTGCCTTGCTCCAGTTCCACATAGGGTGTCGCGTGACGCACTGATCCAAAGACACTCCGTAGCGGTCCAAGAACAGTCACGGCATCACAACTGCGGACCTTACCGCCGAACGGCAAATGAGCATAAGACCAAACTGCCCAAGCGCTGGTTGCAGACTGTTGCAGATTTCGGACTCTCAGGGGGTTCGCGGCCTTCACGCTCACGCCATGATATGTGTTGTTTTGGAAGGTCACGTTAACATGGCGGTTCTTATCCAGATCGGCAAACGTGGTGTCCACCCTTTCCGCCCGGTCAATCCCGCCGCTGCTGGCGCGAAATTTGTTCCCGGTGACGGCCAATCCGTTCAGGAAGTGCCCCGGGCCATGTGGGCGGATGACAATATAACTGAACCAGGGCGGCGCTTCGCTGGAATAGAAGATATTATCGGTGATGCTCATGGCACTGAACGAGTACCCCGAAACATAACTGGGAGTGGCATCCCGTTCATTTGACCATTCGACGAAACAGTTATCCACATAGTTCTCGGCGATGGTCGAACTGTTGTAGGTCCCGATCATGATCAGCCCGGCGGTACGGACGCCCTGCGGAATGCTGTCGCCCTGAAAGAAATGGTTGCCCAGGATCATGTTGTTGTCCCCGCCGACAACGGCAAAGTGTTTGAAACGTACCGCTCGGTTGTGTCGTAACTTCACGTCATTCGCGTTGGTATTCAGCGCTATCGAATTGCGGTCAGTGACAACGAACGACTCCTCCGCAGACAGGAACTGACAATTGTCGATCAGCATCCCCTTACACCCGGTTCCGATCGACGAGATTCCGCGATCCTTGGGCCGGCTGACAAAACAATCCGTCAGCGAGAACGTACTGCCCGACGGCGCCAATCGGATAGCGCTGCAACGCCCGTTGCATTGAAACTCGATTTGCTCCATTCCGAATTTCCGCAGCGTACTGAAGCCGCTGAAATCCAAGAGATACTTGAACGCCTTAAAGGTAAACGTTTGGGTGCCGGATGCATCATAGATGGCTGCGTTCAGGGTGATCTCTCCGGCGCCAATATCCTTGGATCGCACATAGATCTCGCGCCCCACACCACTACCCTCCACCAACGAGCCTACGGGGATGTTTGCAATATTGGCCACATTCGTCAGTCGTTTTGAATCCGACGGATCGTAGGTCGCGACCGAAGTAAATGTCTCGGTATCCCAGGCAGAATTGCTTTTAGCATCAAACTGCCCGTTGCGGATCACGCGGCGCGTGGAAAACCCGCTTTGCCTGTTGGGGACTGCAGCGGCCAGTTCAATCGGTGCATTGACCGAGATCTTGCGCCCCGCCAGATCCAACGACTCATGATCTGCGTTGTTCAACAACGCCTGAAATGCCTTCTTAAACGCCAGCTCTTCGTCGCCAAAGGCCGCGTCATAGGCAGGAAAGTCAAAGTTCTTGGTCAGCAGCAGCATTTTGTCGTCGGGCATTGTGACCGTGCCTTCGAAATCAATCTCGGACGCCATGCTGGTGTTTTCCGCCAGATGATAAGTACCTTGAGGGACATAGACCCTGCGTCCACCGGCTCCCAGATCCGCCGCTTCAAACGCGGCTGAATCGTCGGTGACTCCATCCCCTATAGCGCCAAAATCGCGGACATCGACGACGCTGATCATCTCGCGCAAAAAAATACTGGTTACATCGGTGATCTCAATATCATCGACCCGGACCAATGCCCCGTTGACCCCTTCGATATCCAAACCAAAATGCCCGTACAGAGCAGACACACCCCAAGGCATATCCACCCCAGGACGCTGTCCGGTGCCGACGATCGCCGTAATCTCATGCACCGTACCATAGCCGGAAAGCTGCGTGGCGGGCCCCTGTTCGGCAACAGCAGCCAAATGGGTGTCGCCAGCAGCCCCGGCCCAAGCCGCAACCCTGACCTCAGGCAGCGGCCCGCTGATCGCCTTTACCCGGGCCTTGATCTGCAAGTAACAGCCCGGCACGATTGGCGTCTGCCCCATGTAACGCAGCTTTTGCGTGGCATTAACCTTCAGTATCTCAAGACAGCCTCCGAAATCCGCATCCGCCGGAACAAAGGCCCCTGTCCCTGATCCGTCATAGGTTGGTGAGCCCGGCGTGCCGTCGCCCGCAGACCATACACCTAAGCCATTCGCGAACTGAGGCGGCATGAACACGATGCCGTCGGTGATTGCCTTGTTCATAGAAATCCCTTTCCCAATCGCGCCGCACAAATCTGCGACACGTTCAAACCTCGTGTTCAGGTCCACCCCGAACGCGAAAGTCTGAGTACCCAAAAGGAATTAACCGCCGCTCAAATCACCGTAACGATGGTGTTGCGTCAGGCTGCCGGATCCGCGTTGCCCAACAGCTGTACACCGTTGATCTTCCAAGCGTCGTTCTGCTGCACCATCTGATAGTCCAAAATATGCACCCGCCCGTCACCATCGGTGATCATGACCTTCTGCCATAACGCTCCGGCGACCTCTCGCAGGTCCAGAAACCGCACATCTGCTGGCCGCCAGACCATTGGATAACCGCGCTGCACCATAACGCCAAAATTCTCAGGTGTTCCGAACAGGCGCTGGATATTGGGGCTGGCAAAGGTGAAGGCAGTTGCAAAGTCATCCGCCTTGAATGCCTGTATCTGTGCGGCAATATTAGCCTCGATCTCGGCGTTCTGGGCGAAGGCACCTGATGCCAGTCCGGCACTCAGGGATATAGCAAGCAATAAACGACGCATAGGGCCACCTCCTATTCGAAGGATAGCCTCACGCTAGGTCAGGTCAAATCAGACCAGCTCTCCGGCCAGCGCCTTGTCGATCAGCGCAATGGTTTCCGGCACGCCATAAAGCGCGATGAACCCGCCGAACCGCGGGCCCTGCGAGGCGCCCAAAAGCACCTCATACAATGCCGTGAACCAGCCCCGCAGCGGATCAAATCGCTCACGTCCGACGGCATAAACCACCGATTGCAGCGCTTCATCCTCGATGGGTCCGTCATACGCTTCCAACTCCGCCTTCAACGCTTCCAGCGCTTCACGCTCTTGATTCGTCGGTGCCCGGTGCATGCGGGTGGGTTTGACAAAATCATTGAAGTACCGAACAGCAAAACCCGCCGCCTGATCCAGATCGGGGTGCGTCTCGGCCGTGGCATCCGGCGCATAGCGACGGATGAAACCCCACAATGCCTCTTTGTCCTCGGCCCCGGAAACCGACGCGAGGTTCAACATCATTGCAAAGGGGACGATCAGGGTCGACTCAGGAACGTCGCCGCCGTGGATATGCCAGACGGGGTTGTTCAATTGCGCCTTCAATTCCTGCCCCGGGTAAGCCCGCAACTGCTGATGGTATTCATCGTAGGCTTTTGGGATCACATCGAAATGCATCCGTTTGGCCGTCTTGGGCTTTTGGTACATGAAATACGCAAGGCTTTCAGTCGGCGCATAGGTCAGCCATTCGTCAATCGACACCCCGTTGCCCGAAGACTTGGAAATCTTCTGACCGTTTTCATCCAGAAACAGCTCATACGAGAAATGCTCCGGCGCACGGCCCCCCAGCGCCCGGCAGATCGCGTCATAGATCTTTTCGTTGGTGGCGTGTTCCTTGCCATACATCTCGAAATCAACGCCCAGCGCCGCCCAGCGCGCACCAAAATCCGGTTTCCACTGCAGCTTTACGTTGCCGCCGGCGACCGGCAGCGTCCATTCCTTGCCGTCTTCGTCGTCGAAGGTAACGGTGTAAGTCTCAGCACAAACCTTCTTCATCGGCACATACAGAACGCGACCGGTTTCGGGATGGATCGGCAGGAAGATCGAATAGGTCTGCTGGCGTTCTTCCCGCAGGCTTTTGAGCATGATCGCCATCACGGCATCATAGTTATCGACCGCCCGCCTCAGGATTTCATCAAACTGGCCTGAGCGATAAAAGTCCCGTGCTGAATAGAACTCATACTCGAAGCCAAAGGTATCGAGAAACCGACGCAGCATCGCATTGTTGTATTCGCCGAAGCTGGGATATTCGCCAAACGGATCGGGAACAGTGGTCAGCGGGCATTGCAAATAGTCTTGCAGCGCCTCAGGGTTTGGCACGTTGCTGGGCACCTTGCGCATGCCATCGAGATCGTCCGAGAAACAGATCAGCTTGGTTGGAATGTCCGACAGCGCCTCAAACGCGCGCTTGACCATGGTGGTCCGCGCAACTTCGCCAAACGTTCCGATATGCGGCAAGCCCGAGGGACCATAGCCCGTCTCAAACAGCACATACCCCTTTTCTGGAGCACCCCGCTTGTACCGTTTGAGCAACCGCCGCGCCTCTTCAAAGGGCCAGGCCTTGGACGTCATCGCGGTTTCACGCAGGTCAGACATTTGTATTGAACTCCATCGGGGATCGTGCCAGCTACCCCATGCAACCAGCCCGGCCCCTGTTATTGTGCGGATGCAGCATGAGTCAATAAAGCGGACGGTATTTCTCGATACGCGCCTGAAAGGAATTTGACGGCATTGCCAGGTGCGCCAATAAACAGAGCAACCTCTGGGCGGTATTTCTGCTTCGCCCCGGTTCCAAAGCCTGCTATGACACGTCTTCTGCAAGAACACAGTAAACGATCTGAAAACAAGGAAGACACATGCGACGCGAAACGACCAACAGGATCCGCTTTGTACTTGAGGATATCCTGCCGCCGGTCGTGCGCGACAGCTCAGCATTCCACTGGCTGGCCCGCCGTGTCTGGGGAACCCATATCACCCGTCTTGCTGAGTTTCGTGAGCGTGCGCCATATCTGACTGACGACGAGTATGAGGCACTCTATCGAGACCACCCGCGGGTTCATCAGGGAACTGACAACTCCGAAGCATGCATTGAGCGGATCGCAAAGGACGTTGTTGGTCAAAGCATCTGCGACGTTGGCTGTGGCACTGGTTTTCTATTGCAACGTGTCTTTACGGCACGCCCCGATATCGAAAAGATGACTGGTGTTGATTTTGTAATCGACGACGTCGCCACCATCGACAATATCGACTACGTCGCAGCACGTATCGAAGATCTGCCATTTGACGATAACACCTTCGACACGGTGATCTGCACCCATGTGATCGAGCATCTTCTGGATTACCGCCGCGCCATTGCCGAACTCCGTCGTGTTGCTCGCAAGCGCGTCATCATTGTTGTCCCGTTGGAACGCGAATACCGGTACAGCTTCAACCCGCATTTCAACTTCTTCCCCTATACTCACAGCTTTCTTCGCGCGGTATATCCGAGCCCCGAAATACATGTCTGCGAGGACATCGGGCGGGACATTTACTACTGCGAAGACCTCGCAGAACAAACGGCGTCCGAGACACCGAAAAAGGATCAACCAGCATAATAGTATCTACACCGGCAGTGGTGGTCTGGTCAGAGCTACATTTGACACGCTTCAAAAACTGGGCCGGGTTGCTATTGGCCGAGACAATCACAGTATACAACTGACCTGCGCTATCCGCCGCGCCCGCAGATCAAACAAAGTGTTGTACCTGCTTCCACCCGCTCATATCCTGCGCGTTCGAACACCTCCAAGCAGGACACATATAATGACCGATCAAATTCCCCACCCCATGTCCCCACAAGATTGCCTTGTGGCGATCATGGTTGCGGTCTCTGCGTCAGATGAAACCATTCGCACCGCCGAGCTGGTCAAAATCGAAACTGCGGTCAACATGCTGCCGGTCTTTTCGGATTACGACATCGACCGCACCCGCCGCGTGTCGCAGATCGTGTTCGACCTGTTCGAACAAGAGGATGGGCTGGATGCCCTTTTTGGCCTGATCCGGGTCAACCTGCCCGAGCGTTTGAACGAAACCGCTTATGCACTGGCTTGCGACGTTGCTGCGGCTGACGGGTCACTGGCTGAAACCGAACTGCGCCTGTTGGAAGAAATCCGGTATGAATTGAATATCGACCGGCTGCACGCAGCCGCGATCGAGCGCGGTTCGCGGGCGCGTCACGTCGTCTGAATCTAACTTCCGTACAAAGCGCCCCATCGCTCTATCAATGCTCGTTGCAGCTTGCGTGATCTTCGGTTCCAGCTACGCGCGCCATCCGGGCGTTCTCGGGCCTCTCGCGGGATGGTGGCGCGGTGATCCATATCGGCGGTAAAAATGGCAAAAGCCAGGTCCGAGCCACTCGCAGTTGTCAGGAACCCGCCCAGCCCCGATACAAAATTCAGCGTCCCGGTTTTGGCATCCACGCGGATCGGGTGATCCTTGATCGGCTTGCCATTGGCATCGGTCAAAGAAAACGGCTTCAGCAACGGCCGCAGCGCACCCGTCTTCCGCGCAGCGACAAGCGCAGCCACCAAATCACCCGGTTTCATGCGCGAGGCATCGCCAAGCCCGGAATGATCCACCATCGCGACCCCTTCGACCCCGTAGGTCTCAGCGGCCCAGCGGTTCATCTCGGCGGCCGAATCCGCAAGGCTGTTGGGTGCAGCGCCCCGTGCGACCGACGCAGCAAGCCCCACCATTTCAGCGGTCAGGTTCGTCGAGTACTTCAGCATTCCGCGCAGGATACTGTCCAAAGAATCGCTCTGGTGCAGAACGAGTACATCTCCGCGCGATGTTTCGGTTGTCACCTGCACCCGGCCCAGAACGATTCCGTTTACCCGCGCCAATGTCTTGAACACATCACCAGCATACAGCGCGGGCTTGCGTACTGGTAACCACCGCGCGCCACCTTTGCCCAAGGCATCTTTTGCGACGGTCCAGCGATCCTGGCGGGCACTCGGTTCGTAAGTATAGATCGGCAGTTTCCGGTCCTTGACCCGCATCCGCGCCATCTCAACCGACGGAGTATAATTCGCACTGCGCGCGTCCATGGTCACGTCATAACTCGTGGCCTCGCGTTTCCACTCGAAATGCACCCGGTTAAAGTTCAACGATATTCCACTGATCGCCGGGCTGTACCCGACATGATCCGGTTGCCCGGGATCCACGCTGAAAATATACGGCAGAGCGCCGTCATAGACCTTGAACGCCCCGCGCACCTCGGTCACGCCCACTTTGCGCAAATCGGCCGCAATCTCGGCCAGAGCATCCGTATCCAGCAGCGGATCACCCCCGCCGACAAGGATAAGATCGCCCTTTAGAATTCCATTCTCAATAGGACCATTCGCCATTAGCGTGGTTTCAAATCGATGCGTCGGCCCCAGAACATCCAGTGCGTAAAGGGCGGTCATCGCCTTGGCGACACTTGCCGGAGGCAATCCCTTTTCGTCCCCAAAAGCTTCCAACTGCGCTCCGGTTTTCACATCAGCCACGGCAAACACAACGTCACCCTTTAGACCCGCGGCTTTGATGAACCGTTCGATGCCGCTCAGCTGTGGTCCACGCGCCTGCGGCCTCAAAGACACCAAGGGGGCTTGTGCCAAAGACGTGCCCGGGATCAGAGACGCCCCCAATCCCCCCAGAAACAAACGACGTGAAATACGATCAACCATGGGTCAATTAAAATCCCAGAGATCACAACCAAACAACCACTGAAATGCACTATGCGCCGGGTGTGGCTATTCCGGCAACACCCCATCGCCCCAACCGCCGCGCCCGCGAATTTCAGTCGAGCTGACATTGACCATAGGCACATTCACGAAACACCACGCCGGCGCAGCAGCCCGCCCAAGCAAATGCCGTGCTTGCCCGTCAATTCTATACTGTGCATATGCACGCGCCGCCGGAGACATCCGGGCCGAAATCCGATCCCCCGGCCGCGCCACCACGCCCACCGGTACGCTGTCCATGATCTGTCGCCAGTCCTTCCAATGGTGAAACTGCGCCAGATTGTCGGCACCCATCAGCCAGACAAATCGGACCTGCGGATAAAGCCTTTGCAACACCGCCAGCGTATCCGCCGTCGCCCGCGTCCCCGTCAGCGCTTCGATATCCGTCACCTCGACCCGTGGATGCTGCATCACGGCCTTCGCGGCGTCTATGCGCCGCGCCAACGGAGCAGGGCCCCGTTCCTTCAACGGATTGCCTAGCGACACCAACCACCACACCCGATCCAGGCCAAACGCCTTCATCGCCTCGCGCGTCACATGCACATGCCCCTGATGCGGCGGATCAAAAGACCCGCCGAACAGCCCAACAACCTGCCCGGGCCGCGCATATGGAATGGCGTTTCGCAACATCCCTAGCTGATGTTCAGAACTGGGGGGTGTTGTCAATCAACAGGTTGCAGCACATCCCCCAGCCTGACGCGACCGGGCTGCACCACCTCGGCACACCAGCCGCCATGCCCGCGCACTGCGGAATAGCCCCCCTTGCCAAAGGCTTCCTCCATTCGACTGCACGGCGCACAAATCAGGGTGATGCGCAAAATCGCATCCCCCACCTGCACCTCGCGCCCCTTTAGCGCCGCCAGATTGATCCCCGAAACCACCAGATTGCGTCGCAGAACGTCTGGTGTGACTGGCCCCCGCCCCATGTAAGACCCAATCGCCGACAGATGCTCTTTCTGGATCAACGTCACTGCTCGTTTGCCTGCACGGCCTCGGTCGCCATCGAACCCGTCGGCTGAAACCATGGCCGCGTCCGCAACCTCCATCCTACGACGCCGCTCTGGCCGCAGACCGATCCAGTCAATTTGCCCGGACTTGGCCCAACCAGAAATGAGTTCTTTTAACGACATTCAAACACCGAGCTTATCGACTACAAAATAAATCAGGCAGCAAGAAATTATCACGTCCGGCAGCATGCGCCTGAATGCGTTCAACCAATACTTTCGAAAGGCAATATCTTGTGGGCTGTTATTGGCATTCGAGGCCGGTACCGGGATGCGAATATGATCTGCGGGTGAAACGGGTTTGTCGTAAATCTGTGACTGCGCGTAAACTACATCAGACCAGAACCTAGCGATGCGGAACATGGCAAAAAAGGCTAAGGCAAGCACGATCAAATCTGCAAACAATGTCACGAATTCCTTTGGTACCTGCAATATCTTCATCTCCTCAATGATCTCCACCGATACTCTTTTCCGGCGCAATGGGAAACACTTACCGCGCACCACCTAGTCCACCAAACCATATCCATTGCCCCCACCCAAACCATCCGCTATCACACCGTCCAACCTGAATTCCCCGACCCAAAGGACGCGACATGGCCGCCTATCAATATGTCTACCACATGCAAGGTGTCTCAAAGACCTATCCAGGTGGCAAGAAGTGCTTTGAAAACATCCACCTGAGCTTTCTGCCCGGCGTGAAAATCGGTGTCGTCGGCGTCAACGGCGCCGGTAAATCGACGCTCATGAAGATCATGGCGGGGCTCGACAAGGACTTTACGGGTGAGGCTTGGGCCGCCGAGGGTGCCAAGGTCGGCTATCTGCCGCAGGAACCGAAACTGGATGAAACCCTCAGCGTTCGTGAAAACGTCATGCTGGGCGTGGCCGAAAAAAAGGCGATCCTTGATCGTTATAACGAACTGGCGATGAACTACAGCGACGAAACCGCTGATGAGATGGCCAAGCTGCAGGACGAGATCGACAGCCAGAACCTGTGGGATCTCGACAGCCAGATCGACGTTTCAATGGAGGCCCTGCGCTGCCCCGCCGACGACGCAAACATCGCCTCCCTCTCGGGGGGTGAAAAACGCCGCGTCGCGCTGTGCAAACTGCTGCTCGAAGCGCCTGACATGTTGCTGTTGGACGAACCGACCAACCATCTGGACGCGGAAACCATCGCCTGGCTGCAACAGCACCTGATCGACTACAAGGGCACCATCCTGATCGTCACCCACGACCGTTATTTCCTCGACAGCATTACCGGCTGGATTCTCGAACTCGACCGGGGCCGCGGCCTGCCTTACGAGGGCAACTATTCCGCATGGCTGGAACAAAAGGCCAAACGGCTGGAGCAGGAAGCGCGTGAGGACAAGTCCAAGCAGAAGACCCTGCAGCGCGAACTGGATTGGATGCGTCAGGGTCAAAAGGCCCGTCAGGCCAAATCCAAGGCCCGGATCAACGCCTATAATGAGCTCGCTGAACAGTCCGAACGCGAAAAACTTACCCGCGCCCAGATCGTCATCCCCAATGGCCAGCGCCTTGGCGGCAAGGTGATCGAGGTCGAGGGCCTGTCGAAACACATGGGCGACAAGCAACTGATCGAAGGGCTGGACTTCGCCCTGCCCCCCGGCGGCATCGTCGGCGTCATCGGCCCCAACGGTGCCGGTAAATCGACGCTGTTCAAGATGCTGACCGGTCAGGAACAGCCCGACAGCGGCACCATCACGCTCGGCGACACGGTCGAGCTGTCCTATGTCGACCAGTCCCGCGACGACCTCAAGGACAACGATACCGTATGGGAGGCGATCACCGGTGGTGCCGAGATCATTCAGCTGGGCGACGCGCAGGTCAATTCCCGCGCCTATTGCTCGTCCTTCAACTTCAAGGGCGGCGACCAGCAGAAAAAGGTCTCGCTGCTGTCAGGCGGCGAACGCAACCGCGTCCACATGGCCCGTCTGTTGAAAGAGGGCGGCAACGTCTTGCTGCTCGACGAACCGACCAACGATCTGGACGTCGAAACCCTGCGCGCCCTGGAAGACGCGCTGGTCGATTTCGCCGGCTGCGCCGTCGTCATCTCACACGACCGCTTCTTCCTCGACCGGATCTGCACGCATATCCTCGCCTTCGAGGGCGACGCCCATGTGGAATGGTTCGAGGGCAATTTCGAAGATTACGAAGAGGACAAAAAACGCCGTCTGGGACCGGATGCGCTGGAGCCCAAGCGGTTGAAGCATAAGAAGTTTGCGAGGTGATTTGATTGGAAAAAAACAATCTAAGAAAATACATCCATTTTGGCGCAGTATTGCTTTTCGTTCGAAGCAATGCAGAGGATAGTTTGCCCTACATCGGAGAGGGATCTATCCAACAAAATTTGGAACGAGTATTTAGTTACATCGAAGAACTAAATCTCAAAGTTTCAAACAACGCGTCTAAAAAACTCAAAGAAATGAAGGCGGAATTTGACAACAAATATAATGATGGTTCGAACTTAGAGGCTCCCGACGGCAAGGCACTATTTGAGGAGATCAATGTTCTACAAAGAGTTATACTCGCGGAAGCAGAAGAACTATCCGCGTTCTTTCCAGATGAGAGAAGATACAATACCGACCTATTGTTCGAAGATATCTCTGGCATATTTGGCCGAGAAACTTTTGCGCGCTTGCCAGAAAACGCCCAAAATGACTTCCAAGAAGCTGGAATGTGCCTAGTCCTTGAGCGCGGCACGGCGGCTGCATATCACCTCATGCGCGGCTCCGAATGTTGCCTAAAACAACTGTACTTTTCTGTTATCAAACAGAAAAGACTGGACAAACCGATGTGGGGCCCAATGGTAAAGGCACTAGAAGGTCGAAAAGCGCTTGACGATGCGTTGAGCGGAACTTTGGACAATTTCAGGAGCGGGTTTAGAAACCCGGTGGCGCACCCCGACAAGTTTTATACGATTGACGAAGCTCAAGACCTATTAGGCACAACCACCCAACTTGTTTCCTTGATTGCTAACCACAACAAGTACGCACCGCCGAAATAAGCAAGTTTAGCAAGCGTAGGATGAGGTTTCACCCCATCTCTCACTCAACGATCATACCCGAACACCCGCACGATCTGTTCCCGCGTACAAACCAATTCCAAACTCCAAACTCTCAAATGATGGGGTGAAACCCCATCCTACGGCTCTCCGAACGTGCCGTCGGTGACCACACCGCTCCACTTCGGATCAACCCGGCCTGCGCGAATATCGCGATGGATTGACGAATACGGCCAATCGATCGGTTGCTCCACCAACCCATACTTGACCGGGGCACCGCCCGTTCTCGCCTCGAAATGTCCACTGGACGTTTCGCCACCTGCGGCGGACCAGCGCTCACCCCCAACAATACGCCATGTGATTCCGGTAATCCCGTTCGCCCCGGATGGTGTGCTCCCAAAACCGGCGTTGCCAAACAGGCGCTTCGCGTTTGTCCTGCCGTAGGCCGGGCTTCAGCCCGGCATATTTGCCAGAAGTCACAACGGGCAGTTCTTTGGGCGTGGCTGCCGGGCTGAAGCACGGCCTGCGACTCGCCTTGTTAACACCCATGGTAAACCTCGATTTAATCGCACCCCACCGCACGGAATATCCGCATCCCCTGCCGGCAAAGTCCAAACCGCGTGCAGATGATCCGGTAACACAACAAACACGTTGCACCAGAACGGCCGCTCCCTCTGCGTCATCGCAAAGGCCGCCCTCAAATGTGCCACCTCCAGCGTCAACAGGTCCGACGACCGGTCAGCCAATGCCATGATAAAGAAATAGGTTGCCCCGGGAATGAGAACACGCCGATAATTGCTCATACCGCCCCATCAACCAAACCCGGCTTAAGAACAGTAAACCAGCGCGCGCCTAACCCCGAAACCCAAACTCCGTCACATAGACCCGCGGAGACATCCCGCCGAACAGATCGCGCAGCTTCTCGAGCTCGGCCTCGGGCCCATTCAACTCGACCCCGGTGATCTCCACCAGTGCCTGCGTGCTTTCAAAGATTTGGCTGCCCACCTCCATATGCCGGATCACCGCATCGGCGCTGTCATAATCCTCCCGCGACACCGCCGTGCCATCGGCCCCAAAACTATAGGCGGAGGCCAAATGGCCGGTCTCTTTCTTTCGCAGGTCAATCATCTCGGCACAGTTCTTGCGAAAGGCAGCGGCATTCGCGGCAGGTACCAAAAAATATCCGATGACGGTTACAATCTGCGGGACGGGCATAAGAGTTCCTCCAACATATCGATTAAGAAAGACCTCGCTATCGTATCCTCGTTCTCTGCAGATACAAAAACTGATCCTGGCATGACGCACGATCCATAGCTCGCAAAACCGTCGTCTGAATTGCAATCCACAGCTTCAAACTGTCGCAATTCAGTATCTTTATGACACTTAGATTCACGGCAGATTGCGTCGGCGGATTCTTGTGCAAAACCAACGATTGGCCCTCAAACCCTTGTACAAACCGCACAAATTACCTTGTCACACGCAGTTCTCAATGCCATATCAAGGGCGCTTACGTTTTTCTATTCGACCTACTGTCTCCGATTCCGGCGCTCAGTCTATCGATACAGACAACGACGCCGGGCTGCCGCAACACCGTGGGTAGCACTTATAGGAGATCTCGGAATGCCTACAGGCACCGTAAAATGGTTCAATACCACAAAAGGCTTCGGCTTTATCGCACCTGAAGATGGTGGCAAAGACGTGTTTGTGCACATCTCGTCCGTCGAACGTTCGGGCCTTACCGGTCTCGCCGACAACCAGAAAGTCACGTACGAGCTGCGCGCTGGACGTGACGGTCGCGAAAGCGCCGACGACATCCAGCTTGTCTAAGCTTTTGAAAGGGTGAGGTTTTTCCTCGCCCTTTTTCTTTGGAGACATAACTCCTCGCGGCCGTCAGTGTGGCCCGCGGAATACATCACTTTTCGGTTATCCTTGCCCTGCAATTGACCAGATAGGCTATCATTCTCAAACTACGGCAATGATTTATTTGGCAATTTTGTGAGGACCATCATGTTCACGCGTCGCGTATTTCTTGCGTCAACGGCCGCCGCCAGCTTAATACCTGGCCTCGCTGCGGCGAAAAAAGCGGTGGAATATGACCCGGCACCGCAATTTGTCCGGGTCAAAAAGCAGTTCCTGCCAGGTCAGCTACTGGTCGTTCCGCGCTCGTTTTATCTTTATTTCGTTACAGAACCCCGTAAGGCGATCCGTTATGGGTGCGGCGTCGGCAAAGCCGGGCTGGAATTCACCGGCACAGCGACAATCGATGTAAAAAAAGAATGGCCGACCTGGCGACCTACGAATGAAATGATCGAACGCGACCCGGTCGCTTACGCGAAATTCAAGGACAACGACTATGTTCAGCCCGGAGGCAATGGCAACCCTTTGGGCGCCCGGGCATTGTATTTGTTCCAAAACGGGGTCGATACCTATTTTCGCATTCACGGAACAACTCAGCCGCAGACAATCGGACGGGCTGCGTCCAACGGATGCATTCGGATGCTGAACGAGCATGTCGTCGATCTATACAACAGGGTTCCCATCGGAACGGTTGTCACTGTCGTCTGACCGCATCGTCAGGGTGCGGTCCAATCCACATCTGTTGCCTGCTCGATGTGCAGCAATCCATTTGGCCAGGGTTGCGCCAATTCCTTAGCTTGCTCTTCGGGCGCGGTGAGCCATAGCTGCACCCCTGCCAAATCCAGTAACACGCCCATTCGGTGGTGGATCGGCTCTAAATCGGCATTTGGTTCGCATGTCACCGCCGCGAACTGGTCAACATGCAGGCCACCGGGCGCCTGCCACCGATCAGTGATCGCGGCAAAAAACAACGGTGCCCCATCCTTTGAAGCAATGCGCCACGCCGTTTTTCGGCGCTTTTCTCCGGTCCACTCATACCAGCCATCCACCGGGACAACTGCCCGACCGACCCCTTCGAACGCGGCTTTGTCAAATACAGTTTCTGACCGCGCGTTGATGATGGTTTCCATGACTGGTCGTCCGCGAGCATTGACACGCCCCACCGGGATCATGCCCCACCGCATGGACACCAACCCGCGGGTGGTCAGCACAACCATTTCCTGCCCCGGCTGAATGTTACTACGGGCTGACTGGCCCGGGGCTGTATTCGAAACACCCAGAACCGTCGCGATCTCGGTCATTGGCCGTGTCAGAAAATACCGCCCGGGCATTGCTCACTCCTGTTCGGCAACCTCGTTGGCAAGATCCAATACGAAGGGCCCAAGCGTTTCGACAATCTGAGAGACCCCTTTGGCATTGGGGTGAATGCCGTCCGCCTGCATGAACTGACCAACCGCGCTCGGATCTCCGTCCGCGGCCAAGCCGTCAAAAAAGCTGTTCGCGTATTGGGTTTGATATGCCTGCGCCAACTCCGGATACATGGCATCAAAACTTTGCTTGTACTCGGCACCGTAGTTTCCTGGCGCCTGCATCCCAACCAGCAAAACTCCAACATCCTCAGCCTGCGCCACCTTCAGAATGGTTTCGAGATTGCCTCGTGACACCTCTGGGTCGATGCCCCGCAACAGATCATTGCCACCCAGCGCGACGATCATCCCGTCCACATCGGGTGTCAGTGTCCATTCAACACGCGACGCGCCCCCCGCCGTCGTGTCGCCCGATACGCCAGCGTTGATCACACGGATCTCTGCGCCCTGCTCTTGCAGCCAACGTTCGAGTTGAGGGACAAATCCATCCTCCTCAATCAGCCCATAGCCTTGCGTCAGGGAATCTCCTAAAGCGGCGATCACAACAGGCTCGGCTGTGGCCATAAAACCGCAGCACATAAACAGCCCGGACATCAAAGCCTTGCGCAATTCTATAACTGCTCCATATCCCAAATAATTGCTCCCCTTTGGAAAGACCCATGGCAACATCAGCTCTTGAACTCCAAAATGCCGCATTGTCGCTGGAAGGCAATGCCGGTCGCGTGAATATTCTGCATGACGTTAGCTTGTCTGTTGTACAGGGCGAAACACTTGGATTAGTCGGACCATCCGGTTCCGGCAAATCCTCGTTGCTGATGCTGATGGGCGGATTAGAACAAGCCACCGGCGGCAGCGTGATTGCTTTGGGTAAAGATCTGACTGGCATGGACGAAGATACATTGGCCCGGTTTCGGCGCGACTCCATGGGTGTTGTGTTCCAAAACTTCCACCTGATCCCTACGATGACGGCTCTGGAAAATGTGGCTACCCCGCTGGAACTGGCGGGCCACAGCGATGCATTCGCCCGCGCCGAGGCCGAGTTGGAAGCCGTAGGACTGTCGCATCGGCGCGATCACTACCCCGCCCAACTTTCGGGTGGCGAGCAGCAGCGCGTTGCATTGGCGCGGGCATCCGCCCCGCGTCCACAAATCCTTTTGGCCGATGAACCCACTGGAAACCTAGACGAAACAAATGGTGCTGCCATCGTCGATCTCCTGTTCGGGCTGCGCGACAAACATGGGGCCACCTTGGTGCTGGTTACACATAGCCATACGCTTGCCGAAAGATGTGACCGCGTTGTTCGATTGAGAGACGGCAGAGTCGAAGAGAAGGCCAAGCAAGAGGCAGCAGAATGAGCATGCGGCTGGCCGGGCGACTAGCCCGACGCGAGCTACGAGGCGGCCTGCGTGGTTTTCGCATCTTTCTGGCCTGTCTGGCCCTCGGTGTTGCTGCGATTGCGGCCGTCGGTTCGGTTCGACACGCAATTCAGGCGGGTCTGACGCAAGAAGGGGCGGCACTGCTCGGCGGCGATGCCCAGCTGGAATTCACCTACCGTTTTGCCAACGACGAAGAACGCGCCTGGATGGACCAGTCTGCACAAGAGGTTTCCGAGGTTGTCGATTTCCGTTCCATGGCGGTGGCACCACGCGATGCAGGACCTGAGCGAGCGCTGACACAGGTAAAATCCGTAGATGATGCCTATCCTTTGCTGGGATCTGTGTTGTTAAAGCCTGACATCCCGTTGGCAACAGCATTGGATGGCTCCGCTAAGCTACCGGGCGCAGTCATGGATCCGGCACTGATAGATCGCCTCGGCCTTTCGGTCGGGGACCTTTTCGCGTTGGGCACGCAGGATTTTGTGCTCATGGCCTCGTTAGAGACGGAACCGGACGGTGCAGCAGATGGCTTTGGATTGGGTCCAAGAACATTGGTGCGCACTGAAGACCTGCGTACCTCGGGCCTGCTAGAGCCCGGCACTTTGTTTTCGACAAAATACCGACTGGATCTGCCGTCTGATATCGCCTTGGCGGATCTCTCAATCGAAGCTGACCAGACCTTTGACGGCACTGGTATGCGATGGACCGATGCGCGCAACGGTGCGCCGGGCATTTCCGAATTCGTCGCGCGGCTCAGTTCGTTTCTGGTGTTGGTCGGATTGTCAGGGCTGGCCGTTGGCGGCATCGGCGTTTCTGCAGCTGTCCGGGCCTATCTGTCCCAGAAGACCGAAACAATCGCCACTTTGCGCACATTGGGGGCCGACCGGGCAACTATTTTCCAAACCTACATGATCCAGATCGGTTTGTTGTCTGGGATCGGCATCGTGATTGGTGTGTCTCTGGGCGGGTTGGTACCCATGTTGATGGCGCCTGTTATCGAAAGCCGCCTGCCCATTCCCGCCGTCTTTTCACTTTATCCGCAACCCCTGGCCGAAGCTGCCTTGTATGGGTTCTTAACGGCATTTTTGTTCACACTCTGGCCCCTCGCCCGCACCGAAGAAGTGCGAGCCGCCACGCTGTTTCGCGATGCTTTGACATCCGCCAACCGTGTTCCGCGGGCGATCTACGTGCTGGCAACTGCGCTGGGTCTCGCCTTGCTGATCGCCTCTGCGTCCTGGTTTAGCGGGTCCACATGGCTCACACTTTGGACCAGCGGCGGTCTGGTAGGCGCTCTGCTGTTACTGTCTCTGTCCGCGTTCGCGATCCGCTGGATAGCGCGCACCGGGGCGCCCTTGGCGCGTGGTCGGCCGGCCCTTCGCTGGGCGTTGTCCGCGATTTCCGACCCGCGAGAAGGCGCAGGTTCCGTTGTTCTGTCGCTGGGTCTCGGGCTATCAGTTCTCGCTGCGGTGGGGCAAATCGATGGCACCTTACGCAATGCCATTTCGGGAAACCTCCCGGATGTCGCGCCCTCGTATTTCTTCGTCGACATCCAAAAGGATCAAATGCCAGGATTTAACGAGCGCCTTGAAAACGACCCGGATGTTAGCCGGATCGAAAGTGCGCCAATGCTGCGCGGCATCCTTTCACAGATCAACGGACGCCCTGCACGAGAAGTGGCCGGAGATCACTGGGTGGTAGAGGGCGATCGTGGTCTCACCTATTCCATTCAACCACCCGAGAACGCACGGATCACCGCCGGCGAATGGTGGTCCGAAGACTATTCCGGCACGCCGCAAGTCAGCTTTGCCGCTGAAGAAGGTGAAGAAATGGGATTGAAGCTTGGGGACGAACTGACAATCAACATTCTGGGGCGCGATATCGTAGCCGAATTGACCTCGTTCCGCGAGGTTGATTTTTCGACCGCAGGTATGGGGTTCATCATGTCGATGAATCCGTCCGCACTGGCAGGCGCACCCCACAGCTTCATTGCGACGGTGTATGCCGAGGAACAGGCTGAAGCCGCAATATTGCGAGACCTGGCGGACCAATACCCCAACATCACAGCCATTCGGGTCCGGGATGCGATTGATCGCGTGTCCGGTCTGTTGGCCGGGCTGGCCGCTGCGACCTCGTACGGAGCTGGTGTTTCATTGCTTACAGGTTTCCTGGTTCTGATCGGAGCCGCAGCAGCAGGGGAGCCCGCGCGAAGATATGAAGCCGCTGTTCTGAAAACGCTTGGTGCTGACCGGCCCAGGATTCTGTTTAGCTTTGCCCTGCGCGCCATCCTCCTAGGGGCTGCGGCCGGCTGCGTCGCCTTACTCACTGGCATCCTAGGTGGCTGGGCCGTTGCCACTTACATTTTCGACACAAGTTTCTCGATCATTTGGTCATCGGCTTTGGGCATCGTGTTCGCGGGGATTATCGTCACTCTGGGCGCAGGTCTTGCGTTTGCGCTGCGTCCCCTCTCCGTGCGGCCCGCTCGCATCCTACGTGCCAGCGATTGATGTCAGCGTCCGCAAGCAACGGGCTGCAGAATTCTCAGCAAGGGGTCATTGTTACACACCAACGCGTCCAACGTGATATCATCTAACGAAGCATAAAACACCTCTGCAGCATCCTGCAGCGCCACGCGCAGACGACAAGCCTCGGTCAATGGGCAGGAGTTGTCCGCATCGGCAAAGCACTCGACAATCGGCAAAGATCCTTCAACGTCCCGAAAAACCGCACCGATACGGATCTCGTCCGCTGGGCGCGCCAGTGACATTCCGCCTTTGCGACCGCGTTGCGTGCTCAGATAGTCCAGTTGGCTCAATTGATTGATCACCTGTGCCAGATGATTTTCCGAGATGTTGCACGCTTCGGCAATCTCAGCTTTCGTCACCAGCCGGTCCAGATGCGCTGCACAATACATCAGCAGACGTACAGCTATATTCGTCCGTTTGGTAATCCGCATATTGGCCTCCCTACATTCTTGATGCAGCAACATTGCATGTTCGGTCAAAAAGCGGTTTGACATACATCAATCTTGTAAAAGGACACCGCCCAAATGGCTGACCCCTATTTCTTTGGCTATGGCAGCCTCGTGAACCTGGCCACGCATGATTTTCCGGATCCCCGGCCTGCAACACTGAAGGGTTGGCGTCGTGTATGGCGCCACACTGACATGCGTCCAGTGGCTTTCCTGACCGCGATCCCGGATGCGGCTTCCGAGATCGAGGGCATGATTGCCCATGTCCCGGACGATGACTGGGCGGCTTTGGATGAACGCGAATGGGCTTATAACCGTGTTCCGGCAACGCAGTCCATATCGCACCCGCTGACACGCGATGTTGACATCGCTGTCTACGCGGTACCAAAAGATCGTGAAAACGATGCACCAAACCATCATCCGCTGTTGCTGAGCTATATTGACGTCGTCGTACAAGGATATTTGCGCGCTTTTGGTTCGGACGGCGCTGACCGGTTCTTTGCCACGACGGACGGATGGGAAGCCCCGGTCTTGAACGACCGTGCCGAGCCACGCTACCCGCGCCATCAACAGCTGAAACGCGTCGAAACCGATTTTGTAGACAGCCGACTACAGCGCGTTTCCGCAAAGATTGTGCAACCCGCATAAACCGAAAAAGACCGGGCTTTGCAGCCCGGCTTAATGTTCAATTCTACGGTTTAATCTAAGCTTACCCGCGCGCCCGGATCACCTGCAGCAACGGTAACAAAGTCGCCATCTCTGGGCCTCGTTCCATGCCGGTCAACGCTTTGCGCAGCGGCATGAACAAGCCCTTGCCTTTGCGCCCAGTCGCTTCTTTCACCGCTTGGGTCCAAACAGCCCAGGTGTCACCATCGAAAGGCCCTTCGGGCAAAAGCGCTATGGCTTCGGCGATAAAGTCGCTGTCCTCATCAGCGATCATAGGTTCTGCACCGTCCCGGCACAATTCCCACCAGCCCTTGAGGTCGCTCAGAGTGGTGATATTCTCGCGTGCCATTGCCCAAAACGGCTCGGCCAGATCCGCAGGAACACCAGCGCCGGCAACTGCGTCCTTGACGTCAGACAACGGTAGCGACTGCAGGTGCTTTGCGGTCAGCGGGAAAAGGTCTTGAACGTCGAATTTGGTTGGTGCCGATCCAAATCGTGCGACGTCGAACCCGTCGATCAATTCAGCCATATCGGACCGCAGCTCGACTGGATCGGACGAGCCCAGACGCGCCATCAGACTCAACAAAGCCATCGGCTGCACACCTTGTTCGCGCAGGTCACGCAAAGCCAGCGTGCCTAGCCGTTTCGACAACGCCTCACCCTGCGGACCGGTCAGCAGCGAGTGGTGGGCAAAGCGCGGGCAATGTCCGCCAAGTGCCTTGATGATCTGAATCTGTGTCGCGGTGTTGGTCACATGGTCCGAGCCGCGCACCACATCCGTCACGCCCATTTCGGTATCATCCACCACCGAAGCAATCGTATAGAGAACCTGACCGTCCCCGCGGATCAGAACCGGATCGGACACCGACGCGGCATCGATCGAGATGTCGCCCAGAATGCCGTCATTCCATTCAATCCGTTCGTGATCCAGTTTGAAGCGCCACACGCCGTTGCCCCGCTCGGCCCGCAGCGACTCTTTTTGGGCATCCGACAGGTTCAGAGCGGCGCGATCATAAACCGGCGGCTTACCCATGTTCAGCTGCTTCTTGCGCTTCAGGTCCAGTTCGGTGGGCGTCTCAAACGCCTCGTAGAAGCGACCCATCTGGCGCAGCTTGTCAGCGGCTTCTGCATAACGGTCCAGACGTTCCGACTGACGCTCGACCCGATCCCAGTGCAAGCCCAACCATTCCATGTCCTGCTTGATGGCATCGACATATTCTTCTTTCGACCGCTCTGGATCGGTGTCGTCGATGCGCAGGATGAATGTACCACCTGCCTTTCGGGCGATCAGGTAATTCATCAGGGCGGTGCGCAGGTTGCCCACATGGATGTAACCGGTGGGTGACGGGGCAAAACGGGTGGTGGTCATCGGAGTCTCCTGTTGGCGCGGCTCTTGTCACATGGACATGGTTTTGTCCAGCCGAAGCCGTCAGGTCGGCTCAACCGACCACTTCTGCGCCAAATCCTCCAACCCGGCCCGGATCAGCTCGGACAGGACGTCAAGATCGATATCTGCCAGTTTGTTTACATACAGGCATGACTTGCCGTGTTTGTGCTTTCCCAACCTCGACAGGATATGACTGAAGTCGGCATAGCCCGGCATGATATAGATGGAATGCGCAGCCTTGCGCGGAGAGAACCCAGTGGCGAGATGCACCCCCTCGCGCCCGGATTTGTATCTATAGTGATATCGGCCATACCCAACGATTGACGGGCCCCACAAGACCGGCTCAAACCCGGTCGTTTTGCGGAACAGCGCATCCAGTACTTGCGCATCCTCGGCTTTGGCTTGTGGTTGAACGGCCGACAGAAAGCTGTCGACACTTTGATCCGTTGGCATTGTCTTGTTCGGAGATTGTACCATGAACAAAATTTAACACGTAATGTTCATCCAGACAGCCCATGTAATGCGGGTATAATGTGGTCAGGGTCTTACGCTGACCTAATTCTTTCCATGGTGCTCAGACAGGGAGAAGTAGAAATGACTATAAATTTGACACGCCGAGCGGCGTTGGGAGCCGCAGCAGCCTTACCATTTGCATCAGCAGCGGCACCTGTTTTCGCCGCAGGATCCGACAACAAAGCAAACTCAACAATCGCAAAGTCCTTCCAAATGGGCGATTTCACCGTCACGACACTTTTGGATGGTAGCCTCCCACGCGACGGTGCCCAGGAGATTTTCGGTGGTGGCGCGTCGGATGAAGACTTTGCCAAAGTGTCGGCGGACAATTTCATCTCGCCTGACGTGGCTCAGTTCTTCTTTACACCGACACTGGTCAACACCGGCGCCGAGATGGTTTTGTTCGACACCGGACTTGGACAGGGTGGCATACAAGCTGCGCTGGCGGATGCAGGTGTCACCCCGGATCAGATCGACATTGTAGTCCTGACACATATGCATCCCGACCATATCGGCGGCATGACCACTGATGACGCGCCGACCTTCCCAAACGCTCGTTACATCACCGCAGCATCCGAATATGATTTCTGGGCCGCTCAGGAGGCAGGCAACCGTGTAGGCGATCTGGTTGCAGCAAAGGTGACTCCGCTGGCTGAAAAGATGACGTTCATCGAAGATGGCGGCGATGTGGTTTCTGGTGTCACCGCAATGGCCGCGTTTGGACACACACCGGGTCACATGGTGTATCATCTGGAAAGCAACGGTCAGCGCCTTATCCTGACCGCGGATTTGGCCAACCACTACGTCTGGTCTTTTGCCCATCCGGAGTGGGAGGTCCGTTTTGATATGGACAAAGCGGCAGCCACAGGGTCACGGCGCAATGTTCTAGGCCTGCTGGCAGCCGACAAGGTGCCAATGATCGGCTATCACATGCCATTCCCAGCTGCTGGTTATGTAGAAAGCCGCGGCAACGGGTTCCGCTTCGTGCCCGTCAGTTATCAGATGATGGGCTAATGCCCGCTGAAACGCTAGGCCAGACCCGGTTCTAAAGTCGTGATCGGTCGGATTTCAGTCAAATGGATCCCTGCGCAAATAAGCGCAGGGATATTTCTCCTCGGTCAAACGGCCAGAACCAAACAATGCTTATGGTGATTGAAACTCTTTGATCGCCGCAATACGGCGACTGGTACCAGTATCAGTCAGCGCTTTTTACGCAGCGCCAGACAGCTCAGCCCACTTCTGACGTAGCGTCCCAGACAACCCGGTTGCCTTCTCGGCGTCGTGCGCCGCTACATCTTCCTGCGGTATGAGAGAGGGAAATTCCGGACGAACCAGGGTTTCAGACTTCTCTTCGTCGGACATTTGCGCGCCAATAAGGTCAGCGATGTCCGCGTCCAGCTTGTCCTCATCCAGCTCTTGAGCCGGAGATTCCATCGTCCGCCATCTCAAAGGCGAGTGAAGAGACTGATCATATTCCTCGTACATTTTACCACCAAACCATTAACTCAGACAACCAACACCGGATGCGTCACACTCGAACAAAAACCGTTTGTCAGAACCCTGAGAACTCAACAGGAATGCGTCGCATCCGCCCTACATTGGGCAAATTTCAAGCACAAATGTGGCAGAAACGTGTCGGCAAAACAAGCCTTACGAGTCCTCGGACCCTGTTTATCGGCATAATTTCAGGCACTTATCGATACAGTTGGATGATTGATCGGTGAACTGTCTTCAAATTCGAAACAAACAAAAGTGCCTCAATTGCGATCACGCCAGCGATTCACGATCGGATAGCGTCGGTCCAACCAAAACGCGCGACTGGTCAGTCGCGTGCCGGGTGCTGACTGAAACCGCTTGTACTCACTGATGTAGATCAGATGTTCAACGCGACGGGCATCGGTTTTGTCAAAACCTGCGGCAACGCAATCGGCGATCGAGCCATCTTGATCAACAAGGATTTCGAGAATTCCATCAAGAACCGGATAGTCCGGCAGGCTGTCGCTGTCTTTTTGGTCTTCACGCAGCTCCGCACTTGGCGGCTTGTCGATAACCGACGGACGAATGACCTCACCCTCGGGTCCCCTCATCCAGTTACGGTGATGGGCGTTGCGCCAGCGACAGGTTTCGAACACACGGGTCTTGTACAGGTCCTTGATCGGATTGTAGCCACCATTCATATCGCCATAGATTGTGGCATACCCAACCGCAACCTCGGATTTATTCCCGGTGGTCAGCAACATTTCGCCAAACTTGTTCGAGATCGCCATCAACGTCAAACCGCGCAAGCGCGACTGGATGTTTTCCTCAGTAATATCTGCGTCATGGCCGGCGAACAAAGGCGCCAGAGTTTCGGTCACAGCTGCGCGACTGTTCGAGATCGGCACAAAGTCATACTGCACGCCCAGCGCCTTGGCGACGGCCTCGGCATCGTCCAGCGACGCCTGGCTTGTGTACTCGGATGGCAACATCACACAGCGAACGTTTTCAGCCCCGATAGCATCCACTGCAATTGCAGCGACCAAGGCGGAATCGACACCACCCGAAAGGCCCAGCAATGCCTTTTTGAACCCGGTCTTACCCATGTAGTCCCGCAGCGACTGCACCATCGCGCGGTAGTCTTGCTCCCACGCGTCCGGTTGCGGCACAATATCGGACGGCACGATCCGCCAGCCCTCTTCACTGCGTTCAAGATCTACTTCTGTTATGGCTTCGTCAAAGACCGGCATCCGGAAGGCAAGCGCACCACCCGGGTTTATCCCAAATGTCGCCCCATCAAAGACCTGATCGTCCTGCCCACCCACCATATTCAGGTAGATAACCGGCAATCCCGTCTCGACCACACGCGCAACCATATGATTTAGCCGCACATCATACTTGTCCCGAAAATAGGGCGAACCATTGGGAATCAACAGAAACTCGGCCCCGGTCTCTTCCAAGGTTTCTGCTACATCTGGATGCCAACCATCTTCGCAGATTGGGCTGCCAATTCGGGAATTCCCCACAGAATATGGCCCACCAAGTGGACCGGCATCATAGAGCCGCACCTCGTCGAACACAGTTTCATTCGGCAGATGATGCTTCAACACCTTGCTGGCAATCCGCCCGCCCTTGAGGATCAGATAGGCATTGTACAGGCTGTCATCTTCAACCCACGGCCCACCAATCGCCATCGCCGGCCCATCGGCACAGCGCTTGGCCAACGCTTCAATCGCGTCCATCGCCGCCCGGTGAAACACCGGCTTCATAATCAGATCCTGGGTGTTGTACCCGGTGACGAACATCTCGGGCAGCGCCACAAGATCGGCACCCGCCGCGCGCGCCTGTTCCCATGCCAAGAATGCCTTGGCCGCGTTGCCCTCAATATCCCCTACAACAGGGTTGAGCTGCGCCAGAGTGATGCGGAAACGGTCGGCCATCCTGCCCTCTTGTCCTCGTCAGTCCTATTGCCATTTAGCAGATCGCACCGCGAGTGAAAGGCCAATGCGGCAAAAGCCGTTGCTCTGCCCTCGGAGGTACCCTAGTTTTGCGCAAAAGGAAGCACACAGTGATGACTGGGCAGGCAGGAACAAAAATGAAACTGATCCGCAACTCGATTGCCGCTGGGATTTTGACTTTGGCGGCGACCACTGCTGTCGCTCAAGACGGCACAGTCATCGTTAAGGATGACGAGGTCGGCGGCGTCTATGAAGGTACATTCCAGAATGGCCTGCGCCACGGAACCGGAACCTATCGCCTGCCCAGCGGATTCGAATACACCGGCCAGTGGGTCGAGGGCGAAATTCAGGGGCAAGGTGTCACGCGCTATCCGGATGGCTCGGTCTACGAAGGAACGTTCGCCAAGGGACAGCCCGAAGGGCAAGGCAAGATCATCTATGCCGATGGCAGCACTTATGAGGGCGAATGGGCCAACGGTGCCATCAATGGCTCTGGCGTTGCCCAATATGCGAACGGGATGCGGTATGAAGGCGGCTTTCAAAATGCGCGCCATCATGGACAGGGGGTGCTGACCAGTTCCGATGGTCACGCCTATGACGGTGATTGGGTCGACGGTATCAAACAGGGCAAGGGCAAGATCACTTACCCCGAAGGCGGCGTTTACGAAGGCGACGTCGCGGCAGGGCAACGTGTCGGTCAGGGTACGCTGACGATGCCTGATGGCATGGCGTATACCGGCGCCTGGCAGCAGGACAGGATCAACGGCACCGGACGCCTGACCCAGCCAAATGGTGACGTATACGAAGGCGAATTGGTCAACGGCCGGAGGCAAGGCAAAGGCAAGACAACCTATTCCGACGGGGATGTGTATGAAGGCGATTTCGAAGACGACCTGCGCCACGGCAAAGGAACCTTCACCGGAACGGACGGCTTCATCTACACTGGTGACTGGAACCAGGGCCAGATCGAAGGCCTGGGAGAGGTCAGCTATCCTGACGGGTCTGTCTATGTCGGTGATTTCAGGGCAGATCTGGCCGAAGGAAACGGTCGTATAACCTATCCCGATGGATCAACCTATGATGGCGACTGGATCGCCGGGGTTATTGAAGGCCAAGGCACAGCGACCTATTCCAATGGTGTGATCTACAAAGGCCAGTTCAAAAATGCCCAAAGCCACGGCAAGGGGATTATGACCCGAGCGAATGGGTCGACCTATGACGGGGATTGGATCGAAGGCACGCGTCAGGGCAAAGGTAAGGCGACCTATTCTGACGGCACAGTCTATACCGGGGACTTCTTGAACGGTCAGAGACACGGTCAGGGCGAAATTGTTACCCCTGACGGTTTCAAATATACCGGCGACTGGTCCGAAGGTAAAATAACCGGTGCCGGAACAGCCACCTATTCGAACGGCGACGTGTACGAAGGCAACTTTGTCGACAACAAGCGACAGGGTAGCGGAACGATGCGTTACGCCAATGGGCAAGAAGAAACCGGCGTTTGGGAAAACGGAGTCCTCCCGACCCAATCTTCAGCAGAACCCAACACCCCTGCAACCGAGCCGGAAGCTGCGTCAGAAGACGATCGTGACGCGGCAACCCCTTCTGACGGTTAGATCATCACCAGGGAACGCGTTTCCCGGCCCAATCGAAGAAGCCGCCAGTATCCGCAGGCGTCAGTGTGTCGATCACGCCCAAAAGGTTTCGCGCAGCGTCTTCCGCTTCGACCGCCGGATGTCGTCCAAGATATTTCTGCGTAAAGACCGTTTTCACAGTCCCGGGATGCAACGCCACACAGATAGCTTGCTGATGTGTCCGCGCCAGCTCAATAGCAGCGGTGTGGACGATTTGGTTCACAGCAGCTTTGGCTGCCCGATAGCTGACCCATCCCCCGATTTGATTGTCGCCAATCGATCCGACCCGGGCTGAAAGCACTGCAAAGACCGAGCGCTCATCGCGTGGCAGCAAACGCTGCGCCCGGCTGAGCACCAAGGCAGGCCCAACTGCGTTCAGTGCGAATT
This sequence comes from uncultured Ruegeria sp., assembly GCF_947504215.1. Lineage (GTDB taxonomy): Bacteria > Pseudomonadota > Alphaproteobacteria > Rhodobacterales > Rhodobacteraceae > Ruegeria. The sequence continues at coordinate 69,111 of NZ_CANNGO010000004.1, forward strand.
GATCCATCATTGCCTGCGCCGAAACCGCCCGCATGGATTTCTCAGGCACAGCGCCGTTGATCTCCAGCGCTCCCGACGCAACCAGGACCAAATCGAAAGGTCCTGTCAGCTGATCCAACATCTTCACCGCCGTGTCTGGATTTGTCAGGTCAAACCCGTCGCAAGACCGCGACAAGCGGGTCACCGCAGTGCCTTGCGCCTCAAGCTGGTGACAAATGGCCGTGCCAATGCCGCCGGACGCGCCGATGATAAGTGCAGATTTCATACCAGCCCAATTAGCAGTCAACACCGGCCAATCAATGCCATTGCAAAAGAAAGCACTTCCAAAGTGTTCAGTTGTAATTTGGTTCTTTTCATTCTCGGCGGGCTCTGTATACATTCTGCCCCATGATCAACCGCGCAGATATCCCTTTTGCCGACGCCGCGTTTTGCGGTGCCGACCTGCGTGGCCTACTGATCCTAATCCGCCTCTGAGCGTGCCATCCGGCGCGCCCGCTCAGAGGAGGACGCCCGCGCGCCATAGGCATTAGGACAGAATAGAAAGTGACCCCCATGACAAACGTGACCGACCAAGACCGCGTCTTGATCTTTGACACCACTTTGCGCGACGGCGAGCAAAGCCCGGGCGCAACGATGACCCATGACGAAAAGCTTGAGATTGCCGAGCTGCTGGATGAAATGGGCGTCGACATTATCGAAGCTGGGTTTCCCATCGCCTCCGAAGGTGACTTCAAGGCCGTTTCAGAGATTGCCGAGCGGTCGAAGAACAGCCGCATCTGCGGCCTTGCCCGCGCCAACTTCGCCGATATCGAACGTTGCTGGGACGCGGTAAAACACGCCGAGAAGAACCGTATTCATACGTTCATCGGAACCTCTCCGCTGCACCGCGCCATTCCGAATCTGACACAGGACGAAATGGCCCAGAAGATCCACGACACGGTCAGCCACGCCCGCAACCTGTGCGAAAACGTGCAGTGGTCGCCAATGGACGCGACACGAACCGAGTGGGATTACCTGTGCCGAGTCATCGAGATCGCGATCAAAGCAGGTGCCACAACGATCAATATTCCTGACACAGTGGGCTATACAGCCCCGATGGAGTCGGCCGATTTGATCAAGCGCCTGATCGAAACGGTTCCTGGCGCTGATGAGGTTGTGTTTGCCACTCATTGCCACAATGACCTTGGCATGGCGACTGCCAACTCGCTGGCAGCAGTGGCCGGTGGCGCGCGCCAGATCGAATGCACGATCAACGGTCTGGGCGAACGTGCCGGCAACACTGCGTTGGAGGAGGTGGTAATGGCACTGCGCACCCGCAACGACATCATGCCGTGGAACACCGGCATCGATACCACCAAGATCATGCACATCTCGCGCCGCGTGGCGACCGTGTCGGGCTTCAACGTGCAGTTCAACAAAGCGATCGTGGGCAAGAACGCCTTTGCCCATGAAAGCGGCATTCATCAGGACGGGATGCTTAAGAACCGCGAGAATTTTGAGATCATGCGCCCTGAAGATATCGGCCTGTCAGGCACATCTCTGCCTTTGGGCAAGCACTCGGGTCGGGCCGCATTACGCGACAAGCTGAATACGCTGGGCTTTGATCTTGGGGATAACCAGCTCAAGGATATCTTTGTCCGGTTTAAGGATCTGGCCGACCGCAAGAAAGAAGTGTTCGACGACGATCTGATCGCGTTGATGACCCTTGACGAGGCTGATGACTACCTTCAGCTGGTGTCGATGAAAGTCACTTGTGGCACCGGTGGACAGGCTGAATCCACCGTCGAGTTAGAGATGGTCGGCAAGGATGTCATCGCGACCGAGCATGGCGACGGCCCGGTGGATGCGACCTTCAAAGCCATTCAGGCAATCTATCCGAACGAGGCTCATCTGCAGCTCTATCAAGTGCATGCGGTGACCGAAGGAACGGATGCGCAGGCGACTGTTTCGGTGCGTTTGGAAGAAGATGGCATGATCGCCACCGGCCAATCTGCTGACACGGATACCGTTGTGGCCTCGGCCAAAGCGTATATACATGCGTTGAACCGCCTCATCATGCGGCGTGAGAAGTCGGGCCCAGGCACTGACGCGCGCGAAATCAGCTACAAAGACCTGACCTGACAAAACGGCGGGCAACGCTCCCGCACCCGCAGTAGTTCGGCTGCGCCGAACCGCTTATCGGCTTTAGGCCCGGCACCGCGCAATAGCGCGGTGCCGGGCCTAACTCGGTTAACGGCATGTGTGATGCGGGCGATCGAGGAGGGAGGTCCTTGGAAACCCGCGTTTGGTTCAGAGGTTCTCAAACAGTTGTGACAAACGGGTCGCTTCTTCGTCCAACCCGAACGGAGCATTGACCACAAACATCCCGGACCCGATCATACCGTGCCCCTGCCGCGCTGCTGAGAACATTACTTCGTGCTGCAAAATTCTGGGCAAGTGCATTTTTTTCAGTTCAGCACTCATTTGCAAATGCCGGTTGTCGGTCAAAATCGGATACCACAGAGCAATTACGCCAACATTCCATTTACGGTGAAGCTTACTGATGATGCCTGGCAATTGGGCATACTCCGACTTCATCTCATAGCTGGGGTCAATTAAAACCATCCCTCGACGGGGCGTAGGTGGCAGCAGGGACTGGGCGAGTTCATACCCGTCTTGTTTGTAAACCTTCGCATTTCCTGATGTCAGAGCCCGCGCCAGGGCCGCATGCTCTTGCGGATGCAACTCTGCAACGTGCAAACTGTCTTGCGGCCTCAGCAGATTGGCCGCGATCACAGGAGAGCCTGGATAATAGGCCTCGCCAAATCGGGCCTGCGTGGTAGAGATGGCGCGGGCTAGCGGATGGTTCGCTTCGAACCAGTCTTCGCGCTGAACCCTTTCGATACCCGCCGCAGCCTCGCCGGTCTTCAGCGCCTCGTCAGAATCCAAACGATACAGGCCGCGCCCGGCATGTGTTTCAACATAGCTCAGCGGTTTGTCCTTTTGCGTCAGGTAGGACAGTGCCCATGCCAGTAATGTGTGCTTTTGGACATCGGCCAGATTTCCAGCGTGGTAAATGTGTTGATATGAGAGCATGTTGCCTTCTAAAGTCCCTACCAATGAGGCGAAAAGGTGCTGATTACCGCAGAATCAGCCCTTTTACCGGGCGAGTTGGCACCCTATAAGTCATCCGTCCCGGAACCGTCGAGTCGCGGGCAGTAGAAAACATCTGACAGACAGGATCAGGGGAAACATGGGGATCTTTGACAATCTGGGCGGCCTGTTTACAGCGGACATGGCAATCGACCTCGGCACGGCCAACACTCTGGTATATGTCAAAGGGCGCGGTGTGATCCTTTCTGAACCTTCTGTAGTTGCATATCATGTCAAGGATGGTGTGAAGAAAGTTCTGGCCGTAGGCGAAGACGCCAAGTTGATGCTGGGCCGCACACCTGGCTCGATCGAGGCCATCCGCCCGATGCGTGAAGGGGTCATTGCCGACTTTGACACCGCCGAGGAAATGATCAAGCACTTCATCCGCAAAGTGCACAAGCGGTCTACATTCTCGAAACCCAAGATCATTGTTTGCGTCCCCCATGGCGCAACGCCTGTTGAAAAACGCGCAATCCGTCAGTCGGTTCTGTCCGCTGGTGCCCGCCGCGCGGGATTGATCGCTGAGCCCATCGCTGCTGCGATTGGCGCAGGCATGCCCATCACAGATCCGACCGGGAACATGGTCGTCGATATCGGTGGCGGTACAACCGAAGTTGCGGTCCTGTCGCTGGGCGATATCGTGTACGCCCGCTCGGTTCGCGTTGGGGGCGACCGGATGGACGAGGCCATCATCTCGTATCTGCGTCGCCAGCAGAACCTACTGGTGGGTGAATCCACCGCAGAACGGATCAAAACCACCATCGGAACCGCCCGCATGCCCGACGATGGGCGCGGTCAGTCCATGCACATTCGTGGCCGTGACTTATTGAACGGCGTGCCGAAGGAAATCGAGATCAGCCAGGCTCAGGTCGCAGAAGCGCTATCCGAACCTGTCCAGCAGATTTGCGAAGCCGTGATGACCGCCTTGGAGACTACGCCGCCCGATCTGGCCGCAGATATCGTGGACCGTGGCGTCATGCTAACAGGCGGCGGTGCCTTGCTGGGCGATTTGGATCTGGCTCTGCGCGAGCAGACCGGTCTGGCGGTTTCGATTGCCGATGAAAGCCTGAATTGTGTGGCTTTGGGCACCGGTAAGGCACTAGAATACGAAAAACAGCTGCGCCACGCGATTGACTACGAAAGCTAAGGCGCGCACCCTCTGAGACGAGGGTAGAATATCGGGCGCGAGCAACACGGGAAGGAGTCGTGTGGCAAAAGACCGATCACAGCGCGATGACTACACGACCCCCTTGCGCCGCTTGTTCCTGGGGATCGTTGTGCTGTGCCTGCTGGGAATCTTTGTCGTTTGGCGTATCGACAGCCCGCGTGTCGAACGCTTCCGCGCGCAAGTGGTGGATACCGTTGTCCCTTCGATGGAATGGGCAATGGTGCCGGTCACAGCCACCGTCAATCTGGTACGCGACTTCCAAAGCTATCAGCGTTTAAGCGAGCAGAACCAGGAATTGCGCAGCGAGCTGCGCCTGATGCGCGCATGGAAAGAGGCCGCGCTGCAGTTGGAGCAAGAGAATGCCAGACTGCTGGATCTGAACAACGTGCGTCTGGATCCACGCCTGACCTATATCACCGGTGTTGTGATGGCAGACAGCGGATCGCCCTTCCGGCAATCTGTAGTGCTCAATGTAGGTGAGCGGGACGGGATCGTAGATGGATGGGCCACGATGGACGGAATCGGGCTGGTAGGTCGCATTTCAGGAGTCGGTTCGGATACCTCTCGGGTCATTTTAGTGACGGATGCGTCCAGCGCCATTCCCGCCACTATTCAACCTTCGGGACAAACGGCACTGATAGCAGGGGACAACACGCCTGCTCCGGCCGTTGAGTTTCTGGAGAACCGCGAACTTGTCCGCCCCGGCGACCGTGTGATCACGTCGGGCGATGGCGGTGTTTTTCCGGCAGGTTTGCTAATTGGTCAGATTTCTGTCGACCCCGGCGGACGGTTGCGCGTGCGCCTTTCGGCTGATTTTGAACGGTTAGAGTTTTTACGCGTGCTACGATACCATGCGGCGCCTTTAATCCGTGACCCCGGGGGCATAGTCGGGCCGGAACGTCCCGAAGCAGCCCTCGCCCCAGAGGAGGCAGGCGATGGATAAAGCCGTCTCACATCTTTGGAGCATGCGCGCACTTTACGTGCTACTTGCGGTTTTCATCCTGTTTTTGCACCTACTACCTCTAGATACGCAGCCGGATCGTTGGCCGTTCCCCGATGTTCTGATTGCGATCACCTTTGCCTGGGTAGTGCGGCGCCCCGATTATGTTCCGACCCTTCTGGTAGCGGCAGTCATGCTTTTGGCGGATTTGTTGTTACAGCGCCCACCAGGTTTATTGGCCGCGCTGGTTGTGCTTGGCCTGTCTTATATGCGTTCAGCAGCACCCGGCATGCGGGACGCGGGCTTCGTCGGGGAATGGATATCGGTTGGTGTGGTAATCACTGCGGTATTCCTTGCGAACCGGATTACTCTGTCTCTCTTCTCGGTTGAACAATCTGCTGTGGGACCTGTCGCCATCCAATTGGTGCTTACGGTTATTGCATACCCAGCGATTGTATTACTCAGCCAAAGCATGTTTGGTGTGCGGCGCGTTTCCGCAGCCGATGCCAGTACGGTAGGATCCCGGGCATGAAGAACCGTCAAACCAAACCCAAGGGCCTCGCCCACAAGCGTCTGCCGCGTCGCGCGCTGATATTAGGCGGGTTGCAAGCTGCTTTCATTGGTGGGTTGGCCGCGCGCATGCGGTTCATGCAGGTGGATCAGGCCGACCAATATCGTCTTCTGGCAGAAGAAAACCGTATCAACATTCGTCTGATCCCTCCAACGCGCGGACGGATTTATGACCGGAACGGGCAGGTCATAGGTCAAAACACGCCATCCTATCGCATCGTTATCGTGCGCGAAGATGCCGGCGACTTGGATAAAGTGATTGCAAAGCTATCTGAGTTGATACCTTTGAATGACGATGAGATCGACCGTGCGCGGACCGAGATGCGCCGATCAGCCCCCTTCCTGCCGGTCACTCTGGCTGATCAGGTGACCTGGGAAGATATCTCAAAGGTCGCCGTCAATACACCAGCCTTGCCGGGTGTCACACCCGAGGTCGGCCTGACGCGACAATACCCCAGCTACGAAGATTTCGCCCACATCGTAGGGTACGTCGGCCCAGTCAGCGATTATGATCTGAGCCAGATCAACGACCCCGAGCCGGTGCTTCATATTCCCCGTTTCCAAATTGGCAAGGTCGGACTGGAAGCCAAACAGGAAACCGCATTGCGTGGTAAAGCCGGTGCAAAACGGGTGGAGGTCAACGCCACGGGCCGCGTGATGCGCGAACTGGACCGACAAGAAGGTCAACCGGGTGCTGACCTCCAATTGTCGATTGATGCCGACCTTCAGGAATACGCACAGGCCAGGCTGGCTGGCGAAAGCGCAGCGGCTGTTGTTCTGGATTGCGAAACAGGTGATATCCGGGCCATCAGTTCGGCCCCCAGCTTTGATCCGAACCTTTTTGTTCGGGGGATCTCGGTCGCAGATTATCAGACGCTGACGCAAGACAAGTACCGCCCGCTGGCCAACAAAACCGTGCAGGGCACCTACCCGCCAGGATCGACCTTCAAGATGGTCACCGCGTTGGCCGCACTTGAGGCAGGTGTGGTTGGTCCCAGCAACACGGTCTATTGCCCCGGTTATCTGAAAGTCGGTAGCCGACGGTTCCACTGTTGGAAACGCGGCGGACACGGCACGGTCGATCTGGAACTTTCGCTGAAACGCAGTTGCGATGTCTACTACTATGACGTTGCTCTGCGCGTTGGGATCGACAAGATATCCGAAATGGCACGCAAGCTTGGTCTGGGTGTGAAACATGACATCCCCATGTCCGCAGTGGCAGCGGGTTTGGCCCCAAATCAGGAATGGAAACGGCGGGTTCACGGTGAAGATTGGCTGGTCGGCGACACCGCAAATGCCTCAATCGGTCAGGGCTTCATGTTAGCTTCACCGTTGCAACTGGCTGTCATGACGGCTCGCATCGCAACCGGACGGGCAGTATCGCCCCGTTTGGTGCGTTCGGTCGATGGGATTGAACAACCATCCGGCGCGGGTGAGCCACTGGAAATCAACCGGTTCAACCTCGATCAGGTGCGCAAGGCAATGTTCTCGGTTTCTAATAGCCGCCGGGGCACGGCCTATCGCAGCCGCATCATCGCTGATGAATTCCGAATGGCGGGCAAAACCGGCACCAGCCAGGTGCGCAACATCACGAAAGCCGAACGCGCCGCAGGCGTGATCCGTAACGAAGATTTGCCATGGGAACGTCGCGACCACGCACTGTTCGTCAGTTTCGCGCCCTATGACAACCCTAAATACGCAGTTGCTGTGGTTGTTGAACATGGCGGCGGTGGCTCCAAAGCGGCCGCCCCTGTTGCGCGGGATATCATGTTGCAGGCGCTTTACGAAGGAACACCTCCGCTCGAAGCCTATCCAGCAGGTGACCGAGAACGCATCAAGGAACAACAAAAACGGTTGGAGGGTGATCGTCGCCCCAAAGCGCGACCTGACGACAAGGACCGCGCATGAGCTATCTTGAATATGCGGTCAAGTCCACACCATCCGGGTTTCGCAAATTCCTGTACATGAACTGGCCGCTGACGCTGCTATTGATCAGTGCGGCCTGCGCCGGGTTCCTGATGCTGTATTCAGTAGCTGGCGGATCATGGTTGCCATGGGCCGAACCGCAAATGGAACGGTTTGGTCTTGGACTGGCGGTGATGTTCATCATCGCATTGGTACCGATCTGGTTCTGGCGGAACATGTCTGTATTGGCCTATCTCGGCGCGATCGCGTTGCTGGTTTTTGTCGAGCTGTTCGGGACCGTCGGGATGGGCGCTCAGCGCTGGATTGACCTTGGATTCATGCGCCTACAACCGTCCGAGGTGATGAAAATCACGCTGGTCATGCTGCTGGCGGCCTATTACGACTGGCTGCCGTCTTACAAAACATCGCGACCGCTGTGGGTGATCATTCCAGTTATCCTCATCCTGGTCCCAACCTTCATGGTTTTGCGTCAGCCAGACCTTGGCACTTCGATCCTGTTGTTGGCCGCAGGCGGAGGGCTGATGTTCCTGGCCGGCGTCCATTGGGCCTATTTCGCCGCTGTCATTGCCGCCGTCGTCGGCTTGATTGCAACCGTGTTCAACAGTCGGGGCACCGAATGGCAATTGCTCAAAGACTACCAGTTTCGGCGCATCGACACGTTTCTGGACCCGTCCACAGATCCATTGGGCGCGGGCTATCACATTACGCAATCTAAAATCGCTTTGGGATCAGGTGGCTGGAACGGGCGTGGGTTCATGCAAGGCACGCAATCGCGCCTCAACTTCTTGCCCGAAAAGCACACCGACTTCATCTTCACAACGCTAGCCGAAGAGTTTGGATTTGTCGGCGGGATTACTCTGTTGGTGCTCTACACGCTGATCCTGGTTTTCTGTCTGGTGACGGCCTTGTCGACCCGGGACCGGTTCTCGTCTCTGGTGACATTGGGCATTTCGCTAAACTTCTTCCTGTTCTTCGCCGTCAACATGTCGATGGTTATGGGGCTAGCCCCGGTCGTCGGCGTCCCACTGCCCATGGTCAGCTATGGCGGGTCGGCGATGCTGGTTCTGATGGCGGCCTTCGGCATTGTGCAAAGCGCCCATATTCACCGCCCTCGTTGATCTGAAAGGCCCTCAATGCCCGTGAACGTTCTGTTTTCCGCGCGCCCAGCCCTTTGGCCCGTGTACGAACCGCTGTTGACCAAAGGTCTGAATGATGCCGGACTGGACTTTGAACTGTCGACCGAGTTTGAGCCGGATCAGGTGGATTATGTTGTCTATGCCCCGAACGGCGGTCTACAGGATTTCACACCGCTGACGCGCCTCAAGGCGGTACTCAGCCTTTGGGCGGGAGTCGAGGCCATTGCTGGTAATGAAACGCTGACCGTTCCTTTGGCGCGCATGGTGGATCACGGGTTGACCCAGGGCATGACCGAGTGGGTCGTTGGCCATGTTCTACGCTACCACCTTGGGATGGACAGTCACATCACCGTTCAGGATGGTACCTGGACCCCGGACGCGCCACCTTTGGCCACCGAACGCTGTGTTTGCGTGCTGGGTTTGGGTGCATTGGGCCAGGCTGCCGTCCAATCCCTGGCCGCCTTGAACTTTCAGGTCATCGGGTGGAGCCGAACCCCCAAGGACATTCCCGGCGTGACATGCCTGCATGGAGCAGACGGGCTGAAATACGCACTGTCTCAAGCCGAAATTGTCGTGCTTTTGCTACCTGACACACCAGCGACGGAAAACACGATGAATGCTGAAACCTTGGCTTTACTTCCCGAGGGCGCACAGATCATCAACCCGGGGCGCGGCCCGCTTATCGATGATGACGCCCTGCTCATGGCTTTGAACTCGGGTCAGATTGGCCATGTGACGCTGGATGTGTTCCGGGTAGAACCGTTACCGCCCGAGCACCCGTATTGGGCACATCCCAACGTGACCGTCACGCCTCATATCGCGTCGGAAACGCGTCCTTTCACCGCCGCACAGGTGATTTGCGAGAACATTCGCAGGGGTGAATCAGGCGAGCCGTTTCTGCATCTGGTGGACCGCCAGTTGGGATACTGACGGCCTGGTTTGCTTACGCCGCGATCAGCCCGCGCCCTTTGAGCAGTGCCTCTACGCCGGGCAACCGGCCACGGAATGCGAGATACAGGTCTTCTGCCTCACGCGATCCGCCCGTCGAGAGAATGTTGTCCTCAAGCGCCTTGGCACGTTCCGGATCAAAGGCGCCTCCGGCCTCTTCAAACGCCGCGAAAGCATCCGCATCCATAACTTCGGACCACATATAGCTATAGTACCCTGAACTATAGCCATCACCTGCAAAGACATGGGCGAAATGCGGCGTCGCATGGCGCATACCGATCGCCTGCGGCATCCCGATTTCAGCAAGAACCTCAGTTTGCTTCGCCATTGGGTCCGGTGGCGCGTCGCCCTCGTGAAACGCCAGATCAACCAAGGCCGAAGCAACGTATTCCACAGTCTGGAATCCTTGATCGAAATTCGCGGCTTTCAGAACCTTATCCAGCATCTCTTGCGGCATCGGCTCGCCGGTTTCCGCATGGGTTGCGAATTCGGCCAGAACTTCAGGCACTTCAAGCCAGTGCTCGTAAAGCTGGCTGGGCAGTTCAACAAAATCGCGCGCAACACTTGTGCCCGAGATGCTTTCATAGGTCACGTTGGACAGCATCTGGTGTAAGGCGTGGCCGAATTCGTGAAACAGCGTGCGCGCATCATCATAAGACAGCAGCGCAGGGTCGCCCTTGGCGAAGTTGCAGACGTTGATGACGACGGGGCCCTGTTCCTTTGGAAACTTCGCTTGTGCCCGCATCGCACTGCACCAAGCACCAGACCGCTTTGAGCTACGCGCAAAGTAATCCCCAATGAACACCGCAACATGACGCCCGTTCCGCGTCACCTCCCACGCGCGGCAATCCGAGTGGTAGAGTGGCACATCCAGCGGTGCGAACTCCAAACCAAACAAGCGGTTAGCGCAGGCAAACGAGGCGTCGATCATCCGATCGAGTTGCAGGTAGGGTTTCAAAACCGCTTCATCCAAATCGTGCTCGGCCTTCCGGCGTTTCTCTGCATAGTATCGCCAGTCCCATGCTTCGAGCGGGCCATTGATGCCGTCATCCTGCATCATCTGTGTCAAAAGAGCTGCATCCGCATCTGCACGGGATTTGGCAGGCCCCCACACCTGCATCAACAGATCATGGACCCGATCAGGCGAGCGGGCCATTTCAGTTTCAAGCTTGTATTCGGCAAAACTCTCGTACCCCAACAGCTTCGCCCGTTCCTGACGCAATGCCAGGATTTCCGCAGCAATGGCGCGGTTGTCTGTCTCTCCACCATTTGCACCGCGCGCAGCCCAGGCGCGATAGGCCTTTTCCCGCAGGTCACGACGTGGTGAAAATTGCAGGAAAGGCACAATCAACGACCGAGAAAGCGTAACGATTGCCCCGTCCGCCCCTTTTTCCTGACCCGCAGACCGTGCCGCGTCGGTGACGAAATCCGGTAAGCCCTGCAGATCATCTTCGGACAAATCCATGTACCAATCACGCTCATCCGCCAACAGGTTTTGCGTGAAGGACGTACCCAGCGACGCAAGGCGCGACTTTATATCTTGCATCCTGGCATCGTCATCTCCTTGCAATGCGGCACCCGCGCGGACAAATCCCCGGTGGGTCAACATCAGGACGCGGGTCTGCTCATCGCTCAACTCTAATTCATCCCGCTGGTCCCACAAATCCGCAACCCGCTGAAACAGCGCTTTGTTCGAAGAAATGCCTGAAAAATGCGCCGACAGTTTCGGTGAAAACGCGCGCTGCAATTCTTCGCGCTTCGCGTTGCTGTCTGCACCGGCGATGGTGAAAAAGACCGACAGAACCTTGTCCAATTGCTCGCCGGCGGCCTCAAGCGCTTCGACGGTATTGGCGAAGGTGGGCGGCTGCGGGTTCTCAGCAATCGTATCGATCTGCGCGTTATGCGCCTGCATCGCCTGATCCAGTGCAGGGGCGAAATCATCATCCGAAATGTCGGCAAATGGGGCAATTTCGAAGGGCGTGGTCCAGTCGGACAGGATCGGGTTGGTCATTCGGATCTCCTTTGACCCTATAGCTATGCAGGCTTGATCCGATGATCCAGTGTGATCCGCAGTTATTCCGCCCCGGTGCCACAAATTGGGCAATCGGCGCGGCGCGACAACGTGATCTTTCGGCTTTCACCGTATAGCGCATCATAGATAAGCATCTCACCCCGCAAGGCCATACCTGCGCCCGTGATCACCTTGATCGCCTCAACCGCCATCATCGACCCCACCACACCGGGCAGCGGTCCAATCACGCCCGCCTCGGCGCAGGAGGGTGCTAGACCTTCGGCGGGGGCTTCTGGAAAGATGCACTGATAACAAGGGGCACCGTTAGCCGGATCAAAGACACTCAGTTGCCCTTCCCATTGCGACAACGCCCCTGAGATCAGAGGCTTTCCCGCTCCCACCGCAGTTCTGTTCGCCAGATAGCGCGTTTCGAAATTGTCGGTGCCGTCGAGGATCAGATCAAAGTCAGCAAATAGATCCGCCGCGATCTCTTCCCCAAGACGGCGATGATACGGCAAGACCACGACATTCGGGTTTTGTGATTCCATTGCCTGCTGCGCGGAAAACACCTTGGGCATTCCGATATTGCGATCGCGATGGATCACCTGCCGCTGCAGATTGGCATTTTCGACCACGTCATCGTCAATCACCCCAATCGTACCGACACCGGCAGCTGCAAGGTATTGCAGCGCCGGTGCCCCCAGCCCGCCCGCTCCGATCACCAGAACCCGCGCTTTTTTGAGTTTTTTCTGACCCGGCCCACCCAATTCGCGAAGCACGATGTGACGGGCATAGCGGTTCAATTCGGTTTCGGTAAAGCGGTCAGACGGTGGGTCTGGTTTCTGGGTCGAAGTCTGATCGGCACGCTTCCGCAGCGCCTTCAATCCACGACTGTACAACACAACCAAAACTACAAACCCTGCCAGTATCAGCCACAAGGCGGCAGACCCACCTGTTGCTTCACGCAAGGGATGCCCGTCCGGCAGGATCAACTGGGCCAAAATGACCCCGCCCAACAGAACGGCAACCGACAACATGCGAGCAGCGCGAGACACACCAGCGATATACCCGATGCCCCACAATCCGGCCGCAAGGATCAGAACCAGAAGCATCAGCCGCGACCGGTGGAGCCGAAACCACCTGCTCCGCGCTCGGTCTCACCCAAGGTGTCAGCCAACTCGAACGCCGCCTGCACGACCGGGGCCACCACAAGCTGAGCGATGCGTTCGCCATGGGTCACTTCAAATCGATCCTCGCCCGCATTCATCAGTATGACCCCCAATGGCCCGCGATAATCGCTGTCGATGGTGCCCGGAGTATTCGGCAGTGTGATGCCATGTTTCAGCGCCAGGCCCGAGCGTGGCCGGATCTGAACTTCGTACCCCAAGGGGATCTCGATCCGCAGACCGGTGGGCACCAAAGCGCGCTGACCGGGCTCCAACACAAGTGATACGCCATTTGGCAAGTTGGCACGCACATCTGCACCGGCCGCTCCGGGCGTTTCATACGCGGGCAAAGCCACCCTTACGTCAGCGCCCTCTTCGCGGATCACACGAATTGCGACCATATCTCTACCTCTTCTTTCAGGGCTTACAACTTCACCCGGCCAGAGCCTCGGCAATTTTCTGTGCCAGGCGGTCAGCCACGGCGTCTTTGCCCATGCGCGGCCATTCTTCGGCGCCAGAGCTGGAAATCAGGACAACAGCATTCTCGGACCCGCCCATGATACCAGTCGCAGGGCTGACATCGTTGGCTACGATCCAATCGCACCCTTTCCGATCCCGTTTGGCTGTTGCATTTTCGAGTACGTCGTTTGTCTCGGCGGCAAATCCGACCACAAGCGCCGGACGCCCTTGTTCCATATGCGAGACGCGTTTCAGGATGTCAGGGTTTTCGGAAAACGCTAGCGATGGCAGCCCATCCCGACTTTTCTTCAGTTTGCGATCCGACGCACCGGCCACATGCCAATCCGCGACGGCTGCTGCAAAAACACCCGCATCGACCGGCAATGCTGCATCGACGGCATTCGACATTTGTTGCGCAGTTTCGACATGTACAACCTGAACGCCTTGGGGCGGCGGCACATCGGCCGGGCCAGTGACGAACACCACCTCGGCGCCCAATGCAGACAGCGCACGGGCCAATGCTGTACCCTGTGCCCCTGATGATCGATTGGCAATATAGCGCACCGGATCGATCGGTTCGTGTGTCGGACCGGACGTGACGAGAATTCGTTTTCCCTTTAGCGGACCATCCGCAAGCTGCGCTTCGATCGCGGCAACAATCTCCAATGGTTCCGACATTCGACCCGGGCCATACTCGCCACAGGCCATATCACCCTCATTGGGGCCGACAAACCGCACGCCATCTTCCTGCAACTGTTCCAGATTGCGCTGAGTCGCCGGATGATCCCACATGCGCACATTCATCGCCGGAGCACATAAAACAGGCGTGTCCGTTGCCATCAGCAAGGTTGAGGCCAGATCATTCGCCAGCCCACCGGCCATCTTGCCCATCATGTCTGCAGTAGCCGGGGCAACGACGATCAGATCAGCGGAGCGAGACAATTGGATATGCCCCATCTCGGCCTCGTCGGTCAGATCAAAAAGAGCGCGATAAACCTTTTCGCCCGCTAGCGCCGACGCTGAGAGCGGCGTCACAAATTCCTCGGCAGCGCGAGTTAGAACCGGGGTAACTGTCGCCCCGCGCTCCTTGATCCGCCGGATCAGATCCAGCGACTTGTAGGCCGCAATCCCACCGCCAATGATCAGCAGAATACGTTTGGATGCCAGCATGCTTAGCCCTTCCCGTCCCGGTCGGCCCCGACATTAGGCAACGCCACCGCGTAGTTCCAGCGGTTAATTCTGTGCCTCGAAGGCTTTGCAGGGGTCTTCGCGATCCACGCCAGGGCTGTCGATCACTGCGTCAAATGCGCCATCCACGACGCCATCCTCGGATTGACCTAGTGCAAAAACCTTCAGACCCGGCTGCAGACGCGACAGGAATGTCGGAATTCCGCGATCCTTGCGGGCGTGACCATTGCCTGTGATCACGGCAACCGGACCGTCAGTTTCATCCATCGCCCGTAAGATTGCACGCGCCAAAACGGCGTCTCGCAACCGCTGAATGGCGACCATCTGCGGCAGTGATTCGACCGGTATGGCGTTGCAATGGGCAGCTAGTTGATCGGCTTCGCGTGCTGCCTGATCCTCCGGTGATAAGGAAACGGTCAGCCCATAGCGTGCTGCGTCAGCGCCCAGCGCGGTAGCTGCACCACGCTGCATCGCTGCCCGGGCCGCGCTGCGCGGCACCATGGCGCCATAGACTGGGGCGTTCGACGCCTGAAACACGGGATAATACATGCTTAGCGGTGGCCAACCCGTTTCAGCCCAACGCAGAATACGGCCCAGTTCTTCCGGATTGGACGCAGCCGTTTGTGCAAGGCGCTGAGCGCCTTCTTCCGTCACCATTTCCCAGACAACAGCCGAGGGCGCAATGGCGTCGATCGCCTCGGTTTGTACCAGATGATGCTGGGGGTTGTCATGAACCTCGCCCAAGATGACCACGTCAGCGGATTGCATCGACGCAAGTGTATCTTCGGGGATCAAGTCTTGGGTCAGGCCCGGGCGCGCCATCGCTACCGTAACCGCAACTGAACACACCAGAATCGCAATTTGTTTCATGCGATGAAGTGTTGCACCTCACGCGATTGCGCTTCAAGGTTCTTACGCATTTTTCCAAAGGCCGCGGCCTCTAACTGACGCACGCGCTCCTTGGACAACCCTAGCTCATTTCCCAGGCTCTCAAGGGTTCGTGCGGGTTCGCGCAGCTTGCGTTCGCGCACGATAAATCTTTCGCGGTCGTTGAGCGATTTCATCGCCGTCAGAAGCCATTCGCGCAGTTGTTCCGTGTCGTGATTAAACTCGACCTCTTCGGCGGCCTGCGTGCGTTCGTCTTCAAGCGCATCTATCCACTCGCGCCCGTCCTCATCCGACGATTGCACTGCATTTAGTGAGAAGTCTGAGCCAGACAGACGCCCTTCCATCATTTCGACATCGCGCAAGGGCACCCCAATCTCGGTCGCGATCATCTGATGCAACTGATGGCGATCCAGTTCCTGACCTTCGGTTGCTGCCTCGCGCTCCAGACGAGCCTGCACGCGGCGCATATTGAAAAACAAAGATTTTTGCGACGATGTCGATCCGGTCCGCACCATCGACCAGTTGCGCATGACGTAGTCTTGAATACTGGCTTTAATCCACCATACCGCATATGTCGAAAACCGCACACCGCGATCCGGGTCAAACTTGTCGGCCGCTTTCATCAACCCGAGACCAGCCTCCTGGATCAGGTCGTTCATGGGCGCGCCATATCGCTTGAATTTGGCCGCCATAGAAATAGCCAACCGCATGTAAGCCGTGATCAGACGATGCAAGGCCTGCTCATCCCGATCATCGCGCCAGGCATAAGCCAGCCGTAGCTCGGTCTCTGCATCCAGCAGCTCGGCCTTCATCGCTTGCCGCGACATCGAAAAATCGGACGCGTAGTCAAGTGCCATGAAACTCTCCCCTTTTCGCAGGCGCGGGCCGGGCTTGCCTTGCCGACCTATGGTCGATACGCAGAGCAAAACCAGGTGGATCACCCGAAAGGTAAGAATTATGAATCCCGATTTAACCTTTGTGCTTGGGGGGGCCGCATCCGGTAAGTCGGCTTTTGCCGAGCAACTGGTTGTTTCATCTGGAAAAAACCGCGTTTATCTTGCCACTTCACAAGTGTTTGATGACGAGATGCAAACGAAGATCGAGCGCCATGTGTCGCAGCGCGGCGCTGGCTGGCACACGGTCGAAGCGCCCTTTGATCTCGCACCGGTTCTGGCTGATCTAGACCCTGACCAGATTTGCCTGATCGACTGCGCCACCATGTGGCTTAGCAATCACCTGTTGGCCAAGCGCGATCTAAATCAGGAACAATCCGCACTGCTTGCGGCGTTGCGAACGTGCCGGGCGCAAGCCGTTATCGTCTCAAATGAAGTGGGCTATGGGATTGTTCCGGAAAACGCGCTCGCCCGGCAGTTCCGCGAGGCGCAGGGGCGGTTGAACATTGCACTGGCAGCGCAGGCCAATCTGGTCGTTCAGGTGACCGCTGGCTTGCCCCTGGTTTTGAAGGGCACCTTGCCATGACGCGCTTGCATCTGGTCCGACACGGTCCAACCCATGCCAAGACCATGGTGGGTTGGTCCGACCTTCCGGCTGATCTGAGCGATCATGCCGCCCTTGCAAGGCTGCAAAGCCACCTGCCGGAGGACGCTATCGTTGTATCTTCGGACCTGTCGCGAGCGATTGATACAGCAACAGCGATACAAGGGACACGCCACCGCCTACCGAACGACCCGGATCTACGTGAAATCAACTTTGGCAGTTGGGAGTTGCGCGGGTTCGCCGAAATCGAGGAAGAAGACTCCGACCGCGCTTTTGCCTATTGGGACAATCCCGGTGATGTGCGCCCACCGCAGGGCGAAAGCTGGAACGAAGTCCGCGCACGGGTTGACGCCGCGGTAGACGCATTGATGGCCCGCTACGCTGGCGCCGATCTGGTGGTCGTTGCCCATTTCGGAGTGATCCTGACTCAGGTTCAGCGCGCCATGAATCTTGAGGCGCAGCAAGCATTCTCTCATCGGATCGACAACCTTTCGGTCACCGATATTGCGTATGACGGTATCATGTGGACCATGGGCACAATCAATCATCTGCCGTGATGATGCAGCGCACAAATCACTGATTTACTGATATGTGAGCATACGCCATCGTCGGCTCATGACTTACGACTTATTTATTGGCGACCGATTGTTTTCCAGTTGGTCCTTGCGCGGCTGGTTGATGCTGAAAAAGTTCAACCTGCCCCATCGCACGCATATGGTTGGCTTGTATTCTGGGACCATGGCAAAAGAAATGGAGCCGCTTGCACCGGCCCGGTTGGTTCCGGCGTTGCGTTTACCAGAAGGCGCGGTCGTAGGCGAAAGCCTTGCCATGGCCGAGACCTTGGCCGAACGCCACCCCGAAGCGGGGTTGTGGCCGAAAGACCCCATTGCCCGTGCAACTGCGCGATGGCTATGTGCCGAGATGGTCGCCGGGTTCAACGCCCTACGCGGCGAGTGCCCCATGCAACTGCTTCACGCGTGGCAAGGCTTCACTCCCTCTGCAGAGAATTTGGCTGATGTGTCCCGCATCGAGGCGCTATGGGCCCATGCACGACAGGTATCTGGCGCGACCTCGGGTCCACTTTTCGGAACTTATTCATTGGCGGATGTGTTTTATACGCCGGTGGCCGCGCGCATTATCGGTTATGGCCTGCCTGTTTCCGCCCCCAACCATGCGTATTGTTTGGAGCTGCTGTCCGACATCCCGGTCAGGCAATGGCGTGCGATGGGCATCACAATCCAATACGATCCGTTTCCCTATCCACAAAACCTGACCTCTGACGTCTGGCCTGTTGGAGGCACTTCCACTGCTAACCCAATCGATAATGGCCCATCAATAAATACGGCATGCCCATATTCAGGCGATCCGGTGACTGACTTTCTGGAAATGGACGGTCAGTGCTGGGGTTTCTGCAACGCGTTTTGCCGCGACAAAACCGTGGCGGATCCAGAAGCCTGGCCAAAATTCACCGCCATGATCGACGCCGTTAACGATTCTTAAACTGCAGCCATGGCAGCAACGTCCTGTTAACCAAGAACAGGATTGCCATGGTTGCCCGCGCCCATACTGTTGCCTTCCAAGGGGTTGATGCCCGACCGGTCGAGGTGCAATGCGCCGTGTCACCCGGCCTGCCTGCATTTTCCATTGTAGGCCTGCCTGACAAGGCAGTGTCCGAAGCGCGCGACCGTGTCCGAAGCGCACTCAGCGCGATGGCGATTGCGTTGCCGTCTAAACGGATCACGATCAACCTGTCGCCAGCTGACCTGCCCAAAGAGGGCAGTCATTTCGACTTGCCAATCGCTGTGGCCCTGTTGTCAGCCCTCGAGATCATTCCGGCCGATGCCGCAGAAGGTGCAGTTGCATTGGGAGAGTTGTCGCTTGACGGATCTCTTGTGCCTGTGGTCGGTGCTTTGCCTGCGGCCATGACGGCGGCCTCAGACGACCGGACGTTACTTTGCCCGCGCGCGTCCAGTGCCGAGGCGGCCTGGGTCGACGCGACGCAAGTGATCGGGGCAGACTCGTTGGGAGATGTCGTGCGCCATTTCTCGGGCCAATCGCCACTGCCAGCAGCCCAACCTGGCGAGGTCAACCTGACACCCAGCGCCCGCGATTTGCGCGACGTGAAAGGTCAGGAACGTGCGAAACGGGCTTTGGAAATCGCGGCGGCCGGGCGACATCACCTGATCATGATCGGCACACCCGGGTCTGGTAAGTCCATGTTGGCGGCTCGTCTATCGGGGATTTTGCCGCCACTAACAGCGGTAGAAGCCCTTGAAACCTCGATGATTCAATCGCTTTGTGGCTTGTTGGACGAAGGTGGCATCAACCGCGCGCGTCCCTTCCGGGAACCCCACCATACCGCATCTATGGCCGCAATCGTCGGGGGCGGGAAAGGGGCAAAACCGGGTGAGATTTCGCTGGCCCATAATGGCGTTCTCTTCATGGACGAATTCCCCGAGTTTCCACGAACGGTTCTGGAAACCCTAAGACAACCTGTCGAAACTGGCGAAGTCATGGTGGCCCGCGCAAATGCGCATGTAAAATATCCTTGTCGTTTCATGCTGGTCGCTGCGGCCAACCCCTGCAAATGCGGATATCTGACCGACCCGTCACGGGCGTGTTCGCGCGCACCAGGATGTGGTGAGGATTATTTGAATCGCATTTCGGGCCCACTTATGGACCGGTTCGATATTCGGATTGAAGTGCCACCCGTCGGGTTTACCGACCTCGACCTGCCGCCGTCGGGCGACAGTTCCGCCACCGTTGCCGCACGTGTAGAGCAGGCCCGTTCAATTCAGGCCATCCGATTCAGTGACACACCATCGATCCGCCAAAACGCGGATATCGAGGGTGCGTTGTTGGAAGAGATTGCCTCGCCAGACACCGAAGGAAAGGAACTGCTTTTGAAAGCGGCTGACCGGTTTGGCCTGTCGGCGCGCGCTTTTCACCGGATTTTGCGCGTCGCCCGCACCATTGCCGATCTGGAGGGCGCCCCGGACGTATTGAGACCGCATGTGGCCGAGGCGCTAAGCTTTCGCATCAGCGCCAAGGTTATGGCTTAAAGCTTGGCCTCTATGGCTTGCCAGATTCTCTCGGCAATGTTGTCACCGTTAAACCGTTCAAGCTCCTGAATGCCCGTGGGGGATGTCACGTTAATTTCGGTCAGGTAGTCACCGATTACATCGATACCGACAAACACCTGCCCTTTTTCTTTCAGAAGCGGGCCAATGGCCGCGCAAATCTCCATATCGCGATCCGTCAGACCGATCTTTTCCGGGCGCCCGCCAACATGCATGTTCGAGCGTGTCTCACCTTCCGCAGGGACACGGTTAATCGCGCCAACCGGTTCTCCATCAACAAGAATGACGCGTTTGTCACCATTGCGAACATCCGGCAGGAATTTTTGCACGATCAAAGGCTCACGCGAGAATCCGGTGAACAGTTCATGCAACGAGGTCAGATTGCGATCATTTGCATCCAATCTGAACACCCCTGCCCCGCCATTGCCATACAGCGGCTTGAGGATGACATCGCCGTGTTCTTCTTTGAACGCTTTGATTGTCTGCAGATCACGGGCAATCGTCGTTGGCGGCGTTAACTCCGGGAACTCAAGAACCAACAGTTTTTCGGGGTAGTTTCGCACCCAAAACGGGTCATTCACCACCAACGCCTGCCCCGTAAGCCGGTCCAGCAAATGCGTTGAAGTGATGTAGTGCATGTCGAAAGGTGGATCCTGTCGCAGCCAAACAACATCGAAATCGGCCAGATCCACTTCACGCTCGGGGCCCAGCACTGCAGGATCACCCACTACGCGCTGAACTGTCATGTCATGACCACGTGCCGTAATGCGCCCTTGTTGATAGGCCAGTTGGTCAGGCCCATAAAAAAACAAGCTGTGTCCGCGCAGCTGCGCCTCTTCCGCCAATCGGAAAGAGCTGTCGGCGTTGATATCCACGGCCCCGATCGGGTCCATTTGAAAGGCGATTTTCATGACGTGTCCTTCAGCTTCACGCCCGATACATGGCCCAGCACGTCGGGTGGTTCAATGGTGTTTACGCATAGCCAAAGGCGTTTTCGAGAATTTGAATTCCGCCAGACGCATCCACAAGCGCCGCATCGAAGCGGACATTCGTCAATTGTCCAGCCGGTTCATTCTCAAGAAACTGCGCTGCCGAGGTGCAGATACGTTTTGTCTGACGGGCGGTGATCCGAGCGGCCGCCATTTCGAAGCTTGCGCTTTTCTTGACCTCTACGAAAACCAAAACTTCCGCGCCACGCGCGATCAGGTCAATTTCACCGCCTGCCCCACGCCAACGGTGATGCGCGATTGTATAGCCGCGCCGCTCATAGTCAGTTGCGACCTGAAGTTCAGCGGATTGCCCGGAATGGAAGGATACCGAACCGCGAACTGATCGCTTGACCATGTCATCCCTTTCCCAGTTTCAGCGCTTTTTGATAAATCGGACGCCGCGGCAAGTTGTACATTTCTGAAATCAAATCCGCTGCATCCCTGACCGAATGCGTTTCCAACGCTTTTTGCAAAGCCTCTTCTACATCAGACTCGTTAACGCTTTGCGAATGGCTGCGGTCCACCAGCAGCACAACTTCTCCTTTGACGGTCTTGCCTTTGTAACCCTCCGCCAATTGGCCAAGTGTGGCCCGCCGAACTTCTTCGAATTTCTTAGTCAGTTCGCGGCACAGCGCGGCTTGACGGTCTGCGCCTAAAACATCTGCCAGATCGGACAAACTGCCTGCGATGCGCTTTGGCGATTCGTAAAACACAAGCGTCCCGGGGATATCACGCAGTGCCTCAATCCGAGCACGCCGTGCACCGGACGCGTTTGGCAGAAAGCCCGCAAAAAAGAACGCATCTGTCGGCAGGCCTGCCAGCGTCAAGGCAGCCAAAACGGCGGACGGACCGGGGGCACATGTCACCAGGTGACCGGCTTCCGCCGCCTGCTTGCCAAGATCGTATCCCGGATCAGCGATCAGTGGCATTCCGGCCTCGGACGCGTAAGCCACCGAGTGGCCCTGCGCCAGCGCTTCCATGATCTTGCCGCGCGCGCCAGTTCCGCTGTGATCGTGGTACGCCTGGATCCGCCGCCCTTCCAGCGGCACACCATGGATTTCCATCAGGCGGCGCAAGCTGCGTGTATCCTCGGCGGCGATCACGTCGGCAGATGCCAGCGTGTCCAGCGCCCTGAGCGTAATATCGCGCGCAGTCCCGATCGGAGTGGCAACAAAGTACAGGCCCGCAGCCAATCTTACCTTTTGGAAATTCAAAGCTGGACCCTCACAGCGTGACGTTTATTATCGCGGCTCGATAGAACAGCAGCGCCCATAGCCGCCGGATCAGGGAGTTTTCATTTAGATGTTTACCGTTTGCAAGCCCGTACGCAAGCTGGCGAAGGCTGGCGCCGCCCTGGCCATCGCAGCTTTTCTGGCCGCATGTGAACCGGGTGCCATTGGCGGTGGACCGTCGATTAACACCTCCAAACCTGTTCCCGTCGCACTGCTGGTTCCCCGATCCGGCGATGCCGCATTGGCGCAAAGCCTGGAAAACGCAGCGCGGCTGGCGATGTCGGATTTGCAGAACGTACAGATCGACCTGAGGGTTTATGACACGGCGGGCAACGCAGGCACCGCCTCGACGGTGGCGCAACAGGCGGTTGCGGATGGCGCCAAGATCATCATCGGTCCGGTTTACGCTCAGGCCGCAAATGCAGCTGGCCTGGCAGTCCTGAGCAGCAAGGTCAACGTGTTGTCCTTCTCGAATAACACCAGCATCGCTGGCGGTAATGTCTTTGTTCTGGGACCTACCTTTCAGAACACGGCCAATCGCCTGGTCAACTACGCCGGCAGCCAAGGCAAGACCGGGACAGTCATCGTACACAGCAATGATGCTGCCGGTCAGCAGGGTCGCGCGGCAATCGCCACGGCTCTGGGGGGCAGCCGGGTCAACAATGCCGGAACAGTCGGATACGACCGCTCACAGCAGGGCGTGATCAATTCGGTGCCGAACATCAAGGCGACCGTCGATTCAAGCGGCGCGGATTCGATTTTCCTGACCGCGACAACCGCTGGTGCGCTTCCACTTTATTCTCAGTTGCTGCCAGAGGCGGGCGTTTCGCCGTCGACCACGCAATTCATCGGCCTGACCCGATGGGATATCCCGCCACAAACGCTGGAACTGCCCGGCGTTCAGGGCGGTTGGTTCGCTCTGCCTGACCCGTCCAAAGCGCAAAGCTATCGCCAGCGGTACAACGCGACATATGGCGAGGCCCCTCATCCTATCAGCGGCCTGGCCTATGACGGAATCGCAGCCATCGGCGCTTTGGTCAGCCAAGGCAAATCTGATGCGCTGACCGGAGCAGCGCTGACGCAAAATGCCGGTTTCCAAGGAGTTGGTGGCATCTTCCGCCTGCGCCCGAATGGCACCAATGAACGCGGTCTGGCCGTCGCCACGATCCAGAACAAACAGGTGGTTGTGATTGACCCTGCCCCACAAAGCTTCTCTGGCGCCGGTTTCTGATCGGCCCAACAGAATGATTCCGCCCAGCGGAGATCTGATCTGTTCGACCGAAGACATTTTTGACAGCATGAATGTCAACACACGGTTGGCCGAGGCTTTTGAGAACGTTTCAGACAATTCAGCAATGCGCGCAGAAACTGTGCGCATTCTTCGGGATGCGCAAAAGATCGGCCGCAAGGTGATCGCTGATGCGTTTGCGGCCCAACCATTTGAGGCACGCTGCCTTACACGATCATACACCTACCTGACAGACTGTCTTGTCTGCACTGCCATGCAAGTCTCGAGCGAGCGGTTGCACCCCCTTGCCACGCCGACACAGGGCGAGAAAATCGCCGTGCTTGCTGTTGGCGGATATGGACGCGGGGAAATGGCGCCGTCATCAGATGTCGATCTGCTTTTCCTGACCCCATACAAGATTACGGCCTGGGCCGAGAGTGTGATCGAATCCATGCTCTACATCCTTTGGGACTTGCGGTTGAAGGTCGGTCATTCATCGCGAACAATCAAAGATTGCCTGCGTCTGGGCGCAGATGATTTCACGATCCGAACAGCCATGCTGGAACAACGTTATTTGGCCGGGGACAAGGCGTTGGCCGCCGAACTGGATCAGCGGCTTAAGACCGATTTGTTTAAAGGCAGCGAGCGCGAGTTCATCGAGGCCAAGCTGCGCGAACGCGAAGAGCGTCACCACAAACAAGGTGAACGCTATGTGGTCGAACCCAACGTCAAAGAAGGCAAGGGCGGTCTGCGCGATTTGCAATCGCTCTACTGGATCGCAAAATACGTCTACGGTGTTCAGGATGTGGCCGAGCTTGTGCCTTTGGGACTGTTTACGTCCGAAGAATTCAAAACTTTTGTCGAAGCCGAGAATTTCCTTTGGGCCGTCCGCTCTCACCTGCATCTGGTGACCGGTCGCGCGACGGAACAGCTGACGTTTGACATGCAGGTCGAAGTCGCCGCCAGAATGGGATACGAGGATCGCGCCGGGCGCCGCGCGGTTGAAGTGTTCATGCAACGCTATTTCCGCGAAGCCACCCGAGTGGGAGAGCTTACACGGATTTTCCTGACAAAACTGGAAGCGCAACACATGAAAGGCGCTCCTCTGCTGGAGCGCATTTTCCGACGCCGCCCACGCGTCAAACCAGGCTATAGCGTTGTGCATGGCCGCCTTGATGTCGCCGATCCAGACAAGTTTCTGTCTGACAAACTCAATCTATTGCGTTTGTTCGAAGAGGGCCTGCGCACGGGTATGTTGATCCATCCCGACGCAATGCGGCTGGTGACGGCACACCTGAACCTGATCGATGATGACATGCGTAACGACAAAGAGGCGCGGCGCATCTTCCTTGATCTAATGCTGAAACACGGAAATCCCGAACGCGCGTTGCGACGAATGAACGAGTTGGGTGTTCTGTCGGCTTTCCTGCCCGAATTCGAGCACATCGTCGCGATGATGCAGTTCAACATGTATCACAGCTATACGGTGGACGAACACACGATCCAGTGCATCGTCAACCTGGCGCAAATCGAACGTGGCGAGTTGATCGAAGCGTTGCCACTGGCCTCGTCGATCTTGAAAGGCGGCGTGAACCGCAAAGTGCTGTATGTGGCGCTGCTGTTGCACGACATCGCCAAAGGCCGCCCCGAAGACCATTCGATTCTAGGGGCGCAAATTGCACGAAAAGTGGCCCCACGATTGGGGTTGAACAAATCAGACTCTGAGACTGTGGAATGGTTGGTTCGCTATCACCTGCTCATGTCCGATATGGCGCAAAAACGTGATATTTCTGACCCGCGCACAGTGCGGGATTTTGCCAAGGCGGTTAAGACGGTCAAGCAGCTGGATCTGCTGACAGTTCTGACAGTCTGCGACATTCGCGGCGTCGGACCAACGACGTGGAACAACTGGAAAGCCACGCTGCTGCGCGCCTTGCATGCGGAAACCAAGCGCGCGCTTGAGACCGGCATGGAAGACCTGAACCGCGCCAATCGCGGAACCGAGGCCAAGAAAGCACTACGGGCAGCATTGGGGGCGTGGGCCAAAGCTGACCTTAAGTTGGAAACAGGGCGTCACTATGCGCCCTATTGGCAGGGTCTGAACCTGGCGACACACGTAGAGTTTGCCGAAATGTTGCAAGCGCTGGAACACAGCGGAGATCCCGGAGCCATGGAAATCCGGCTGCACCCTGATGAAGATCGCGATGCCACACGCGCCTGCTTTGCCATGGGGGATCATCCCGGTATCTTCGCGCGTATTGCTGGCGCTCTGGCCCTGGTTGGGGCAAACGTGGTTGACGCGCGCAGCTACACCACCAAGGACGGCTATGTGACGGATGCGTTCTGGATTCAGGATGCCGAAGGCCATCCGTTCGAAGCCTCGCGCCTGCCGCGCCTGACCCAGATGATCCACAAGACCCTTAAGGGCGAGGTCGTGGCGCGTGATGCCTTGAAATCCCGCGACAAGATCAAGAAACGCGAACGTGCCTTCAATGTGCCAACCCATATTACTTTCGATAATGACGGGTCCGAAATCTACACGATCATCGAGGTTGATACCCGCGACCGGCCCGGTCTGCTGTATGATCTGACCCGAACGCTGGCAGCGGCCAATGTGTACATCGCCAATGCGGTCATCGCGACCTATGGTGAACAGGTGGTCGATACGTTCTACGTCAAGGACATGTTTGGTCTGAAATATCATTCCGAAAGCAAGCAACGTGGATTGGAAGCTAAGTTGCGCACGGCGATAACCGAAGGTGCGGAGCGCGCGGCCTCATGAAACAGATCCGGCTGTTTTCGGGCCTGTTCACGGTCGGATTCTGGACCTTGGCCAGCCGCATCCTTGGATTTTTGCGAGAAATCCTGCTGACCGCCTATATAGGGCCGGGGCCGGTGATGGACGCGTTTGTTGCGGCATTCCGCCTGCCCAACATGTTCCGCCGTTTCTTCGCCGAAGGGGCCTTTAACGCGGCCTTTGTTCCGATGTTTTCGAAACGGCTGGAAGCGGACGAAAACGCGCAAGGTTTCGCTCAGGATGCTTTTAACCTGCTGGCTGCTGCAGTGCTTGCATTGGTCGGTTTGGCGATGGTCTTCATGCCAGGTCTGGTCTGGCTGACGGCCGAAGGGTTTTACGGTGATGAGCGCTTCGATTTGGCGGTCGATTATGGCTATGTCGTCTTTCCCTATATTCTATTCATGTCTCTTGCGGCACTGTTCTCAGGGGTTTTAAACGCGACTGGCCGATTTGCTGCCGCTGCTGCTGCGCCCGTATTACTGAACATATTTGCCTGCACAGCCCTGATCGCCGGAGCGGTCTCTGGCGGCGAAATCATCAGGTGGTTGATCGCAGTCATCCCGATTGCTGGCGTTGCACAATTGGCGTTGGTATGGGTGGCGACTGAACGCGCAGGCATCCGCATCCGGCCAAGTATGCCGCGCATTAGCCCTGAAATGCGCCGTATGGTTCGCATCGCTGTTCCGGCAGCACTGGCGATGGGGGTAACCCAAGTAAACCTGGTTGTCGGGCAGTTGGTGGCGTCAAAAACCGAAAAGGCGGTCAGTTGGCTGTTTGCCGCGGACAGGTTGTATCAACTGCCACTGGGCGTTGTTGGCATAGCCGTTGGAATTGTGCTGCTACCCGATTTGTCGCGCAGGTTGCGCGCGGCTGACAAGACCGGTGCCAGAAACGCGTTTTCGCGCGCGGGTGAATTTACTTTGCTGATGACACTGCCCTCGACCGTTGCATTTTTGATCATTCCAAATCCGCTGGTCTCGGTCCTATTCGAACGCGGGCAATTCAGCGCCGAAGATACCGCAGCGACCGCG
Organism: uncultured Ruegeria sp.; assembly: GCF_947504215.1. Classification (GTDB taxonomy): domain Bacteria; phylum Pseudomonadota; class Alphaproteobacteria; order Rhodobacterales; family Rhodobacteraceae; genus Ruegeria. Next base: position 96,497 of record NZ_CANNGO010000004.1, read on the forward strand.
TTGGCGGTTGCCATATACGGCATCGGATTGCCCGCGTTCATGCTACAGAAACTGCTCCAACCGCTGTATTTTGCGCGCGAAGACACAAGATCACCGTTTCGCTATGCCGTGGCCGCCATGGTCATCAATGCAGGGCTTGCCTTTGGCCTGTACCCGCTTGTGGGTTGGATTGCTCCAGCCATCGCAGCGTCGGTCGCCGGATGGGCGATGGTGGCCTTATTGGCGATCGGTGCGCGGCGCATGGGGGACGAGGCGCGTTTTGACGACCGATTAAAACATCGGGCATGGCGGATCGTTGCAGCCTCGTTAGGGATGGGGGCAGTTCTTTATGCAGCAATCCATCTGTTTGGCTGGACACTTGAAGTGCCGGGCTGGCGGTATGTCGCCCTACTGGTTTTGATCAAAGTTGCGGCCGCCGCGTATTTCTTTCTGGGTCACGTCTTCGGAGCGTTTGAGATTTCGGATTTCAAACGCGCCCTGCGCCGTTCGTAGTAGGCTATTCTCGACGGATGCGGCCAACCATCCGCGCCCATCCGCCGGGTGCCAGAAAAAATGACAAAAGGAATCCAGTGGCAAAACCGCCCAGATCAGCAACCCAATCCGACGTGCCGCCAAAGATCAGGCCAAACAGCAATTGAATGCCCATCAGGACAGCAATCAATTGGAATGCTCGTGCCTGGTTTTCGCCCACCAACGAAAGCTTGCGCCACAGCAACCAGGTAAAGGCTCCGATCAGACCGTATACTGGCGGGAATCCCCCGATCAGCGGATAGCGCGGATCCAGCACCAACGCATAAACCAATGCGCCCCCTGCCCCTGACAGCACGAAAATCAGCAGCATCGGAAAGCCGCCGAACACTTCACCAACCATTTTGCCCATGGCCAGCACGAAGACACAGACAAAGACAGACTGCGTGAAGCTGCCCGAGACAAACGGATAGGTGACAAACCGGATCACTTGTTCGAACGGCCAACGACCATTCTGAACCATCCAGTCGAATATCTCTGGAGAAAAGGAATAGCTTTTGATCGCGTGCAGCCGCCACCCTACGGCTTCTGGTCCACCGACCAGTCCCCGCGCGCCCAAGGTAAACGCCAGTTCGATCCCAATAATAAATAGAACCAGTGCCACAACAACAGGCGGCAGGGGGTTTACTGCGGGTGTATTATGCTCACTGCTCATTGGGCTGGCCTTTCGCGGCTGTTGACGTCCCTTAACCTCATGGGTAAGCGACGGGGGCTGATTTTTCCAGACGGGAGTTCCGTTCGATGACTGAGACCCAATTCACACCGCGCGTTTTTTCCGGTGCACAGCCTTCAGGCAATCTGCATCTTGGTAATTACCTGGGTGCGTTGCGGAATTGGGTCCGGATGCAGGGATCGGACTATGAAACGATCTACTGCATGGTAGATTTGCATGCGATCACTGTCTGGCAGGATCCAAAGGAATTGCAACACGCAACGCGCGAGCTGTGCGCGGGGTACATTGCGTCCGGGCTAGACCCGGAAAAGTCGATCCTGTTCAACCAAAGCCAAGTTCCTGAACACGCGCAACTTGCGTGGATCTTCAACTGTGTCGCGCGTCTTGGCTGGATGCAGCGGATGACTCAGTTCAAGGACAAGGCCGGAAAGAACGCGCAAAACGCCTCACTGGGACTGTTCGCATACCCGGCTTTAATGGCCGCAGACATACTTGTATATCACGCAACCCACGTGCCTGTTGGTGATGACCAGAAACAGCATCTGGAATTGACCCGGGATATCGCGACCAAGTTCAATCATGATTTTGGCGTTGATTTCTTTCCGTTGACTGAACCGGTCATCGAAGGGGCTGCGACTCGTGTCATGAGCCTGCGTGAGGGATCAAAAAAGATGTCCAAGTCCGATCCATCGGATATGAGCCGCATCAACATGACTGACGATGCCGACATCATTGCTAAGAAGATCCGTAAGGCCAAGACGGACCCGGACGCGCTGCCTTCGGAAACCGATGGCCTTGCAGATCGGCCAGAGGCGCGAAATTTGGTCAACATCTACGCAGCTCTCAGCGATCAAACCGTTGAACAGGTTCTGGCCGAAGTTGGAGGCAAACAATTCGGTGAATTCAAGCCAATGCTAGCTGATCTCGCGGTTTCCAAACTAGCGCCCATCTCGTCGGAAATGACCCGCTTGATGGGTGAAGAGACCGAGATTGACCGAATTTTGGCCCGCGGTGCAGAAAAGGCGCGTGCTATCGCCGCGCCCGTTCTGCAACAGACCTACGAGATCGTTGGAATGGTCGGCGCGAAACAGGTTTAAACCGGACGACAATCCGCTGGACCCGGCGCCGCCTCCCTCCTAGTGTCTGCCTAAAGCAGAGGAGGGCGTCATGGCAGTCGGCAAGAATATCCGGACCTATTTCGACGGCAAGTGGCATGATGGGGACGCGCCCATAATGCGGGCGGCAGACCATGGTGCGTGGCTCGGGTCTTCGGTCTTTGATGGAGCGCGGTATTTTGAAGGGATGGCACCGGATCTGTTCGCGCATTGCGCCCGGGTGAACCGGTCCGCCGAAGCATTGATGCTGACGCCGACAACGACCGCGGAACAGATGGTTGATCTTATCCGCGAAGGTTTGCAGGCCTACAGCACCGAAACCGCCGTTTATATTCGCCCTATGTATTGGGGGATCGACGGTGATCCAACGGCGATTGTGCCGCAAGAAAACAGCACCGGTTTCGCAATCTGCCTGGAAGAAATCCCCATGGCGCCCGAGACCGCATCGGCCACGTTGGGCACAACGCGATTCCGCCGCCCTGTTCTGGAATCTGCCGTCGTCAACGCCAAGGCCGGGTGCCTGTACCCCAACAACGCGCGCATGCTGCAAGAGGTTCGCGCCAAAGGGTTTTCGAACGCACTTGTTGCGGACGCTTTAGGTAGTGTGGCCGAAACTGCAACGGCCAACATCTTTATGGTCCGGGACGGCGAAGTGTTCACGCCGATCCCAAACGGAACGTTTCTGGCCGGAATCACCCGCGCCCGACATATCAAGAACTTGCGGGCAGACGGTGTTACAGTGCACGAGGCTGTTTTGAGTTTTGAGGATTTCCACACGGCCGATGAGGTGTTCATGACCGGCAACATGAGCAAGGTCACCCCCATCACCGCCTTGGAGGACACGCAATTTCAGGTCGGTCCGATCGCCAGACGCGCCCGTTCGTTGTATTGGGATTGGGCTGCAAGCAACCGCTAGCCATGCGCCTCGGGGTGCCCCGAGTTGCCAGCACGTATCACGTCGGGCATGATCCCGGAAACCAAAGAGGAAACTCATGCGCAAGTTCCTAGTCGTTCTTGATGACAGCCGCGAATGCCTGAATGCCATGCGTTTCGCGGCCATGCGGGCCGCCCACACCGGTGGTGGCGTTACGGTTCTGTCGGTTATCCCGCCGGACGAATTCAACCATTGGATTGGCGTGGCCGAAGTGATGCGCGAAGAAGCGCGTGAACGTATCCACGCCCATTTCGAAGTCTTCGCTAAATGGATGCGCGACAAACAAGGCGTGGAACCTGAACTTGCCATCCGTGAAGGTGAGCCGGTACCTCAGATCATTGAACACGTTCGGGCTGACCCGGAAATCGGTGTTCTGGTTCTGGGTGCCGGGACGGACAAGAAAGGTCCTGGCCCGCTGGTGACGCAGCTAACAAAGAATTCTGGAAGTCTGCCAATTCCAATCACGATCGTCCCCGGCGATCTGAGTAAGGAAAAGTTGGAAGAAATCACTTAGGGTGTCGATATGGGTCCCGTGGTTCAGTTCTGGTTCGAATTTGCGTCGACCTATTCCTATCTGAGCGCGATGCGCATCGACCGGCTGGCGTCTGCGAAAGGCGTTACTGTCGAATGGCAGCCTTTTCTGCTGGGTCCTATCTTTGCGGACCAAGGTTGGAACACATCGCCTTTCAACCTATACCCTGCCAAAGGACGTTACATGTGGCGTGATATGCAAAGGTTATGCGCAACGCGGAATTTGCCGCTGTCCCGACCCGACCCATTTCCCCAGAACTCTATTAAAGCGGCACGCCTGGCGTTGGCCATTGAATCTATGGATCAAAGGGCCGAGTTCGTTCGTGCGGTGTATCGCTCTGAATTTGGCGATGGTCGGGACATTTCGGATGCGGACGTTCTGCATGAGTGTCTCAAAACGGCGAAATTGCCCGCGGATACTTTGGATCGGACCCAAGATCCGGACATCAAAAACGCATTGTTCGAACAATCCGCTCGCGCCAAGGAATACGGCCTGTTTGGCGCCCCAAGTTTTCTGGCGAGAGAAGAGTTGTTTTGGGGCGATGATCGCCTTGAGGACGCATTAAATCACGCCACATCACTTTAGAACCGTTCCAAATCTTGACTTCCAAGCCCCCTGCCCGCATATCAGGAACATCTTAAACGGAGCTGTCCCATGTTCATCCAGACCGAATCCACCCCAAACCCGGCCACTTTGAAATTCCTGCCCGGTCAAACGGTGCTTGAGGCTGGAACGGCTGATTTTCCAACAGCTGAAGCAGGTGAAAAGTCGCCACTAGCAAAACGCATTTTCTCGGTGAGTGGCGTAACCGGCGTGTTTTTCGGCAATGATTTTGTCACAGTTACCAAGGCCGAAGACGTGCAGTGGGACCACATCAAGCCTGCGATCCTTGGCGCCGTGATGGAGCACTATCAGTCGGGTCAGCCTGTGATGGGCGCAGACGCCGCTGCCGCCTCTGGCCATGCAGAACATACCGGCGAGGACGCAGAAGTCGTTAACCAGATCAAGGATCTGCTGGACAGCCGCGTGCGCCCGGCGGTGGCCCAGGATGGTGGGGACATAACCTTCCACGGATTTGATCGCGGCGTGGTCTACCTGCACATGCAAGGTGCCTGTGCTGGATGTCCATCATCAACGTTGACTTTGAAGATGGGTATCGAAAACCTGCTGCGTCACTACATTCCCGAAGTGACCGAGGTTCGTCCAGTTGCCGTCTGACGCAATCTACAGCGGCCGTTGCTATTGCGGCGCCGTCAGATTGCGTATGAGTTCGGCCCCGCAAGTTGTGGCCTATTGCCATTGCACGGACTGCCGCCGCTGGACGGGCGGCCCGGTGGGCGCATTTGCAGGATTTGCCGCAGGCGATCTGGTGGCCACCCCTGAGTTGGGCCCGTCGTTTTCTTGCGTCACCGGCGTGTACCGGTGGTCCTGTCAGACCTGTAGCTCGCCTTTGGCGGCGACTTTTGATTATCTAACGGGGCAAATCTATGTGCCGTTGGGCGTACTGGATCAGGCCGCAGATTTGAAACCGCAAATTCACTGCCATGAAGATGCCCGTCTGCCATGGCTGAAGATCACTGACGAATTGCCGTGTGCATCCGGATCAGGACGCGAGGCTCTCAGGTCCACGCCTTCGAACGAATAGACATGCCTACCCAAAAACACACAGAACCAAAAATCCTCGCATTCGACACTTCGGCGGCGCATTGCGCTGCGTCCCTGCTGTGTGGTGGGCAGATCGTAGCGTCCTGTGACGAAGCCATGTCTCGTGGACAAGCGGAAAGGTTGATGCCGCTGCTAGAGGAGGTTTTGAAGCAGGCAAACCTCGGCTGGACGGATCTGGATGCTATTGGCGTTGGTATCGGGCCCGGCAATTTTACCGGAATCCGCATCTCGGTTTCTGCAGCCCGCGGGCTTGCATTGGGCCTTGCTATTCCAGCAGTCGGTGTATCGGGGTTTGACGCCTTGGCACGCATTGCACCGGCAGGTCAGATGCCTGCGATTCCGGCGACTCGCGATCAGGTATATGTGCAGGCCGCCGCAAGTACACCGCGCTTGGTACCCCGCGCCGAAGCAGAATCAGTAGGCACATTGTTCTTCTGTACGAAAGCAGCCTCACACGTAGAAGCGATTGCGCGGGTTGCTTCAGAACGCTGGTATGTGGACCAACCCAACCCGGCCCCGCTTTACGTCCGACCCGCAGACGCGGCGCCTTCCCGCGACCTGCCGCCGGTTCTGTTAGACGGATGACACCGAAAGACATGGCATCAATCCATGCAGCTGCGTTCACCCAATCGCGGCCGTGGCGTGCAAATGAGTTTTCAGACCTGCTGGAAAACCCTTTCACACACTTTATAGGTACCCCTGAATCGTTTGCTGTTTTTCAAGTCATCGCGGATGAAGCAGAGCTGCTGACCATCGCGACTCACCCTGTTTATCAAAGACAAGGCCTGGGACTCAGTTGCATGGAAAACTGGCATGCCGAGGCAGTCGAATTGGGTGCGACTCGAGCGTTTCTGGACGTGGCTTCGGATAATTTGGCGGCGATCACGTTGTATACTCGCTGCGGATATCGCCCCTGTGGCAAGCGCCAACGCTACTACACAGCCAAAAACGGCGTCAAACGCGACGCAATCGTCATGGAATGTAGTTTACCCCGACAATAAGTCGTCTTTTTCGACCATTTGGTCAAAAACCTGTTGACCCTAGCTGTTGCAAACGTCCTTAATTCCCGCCATCACAACGGTTATGCTCGCTCTGAGTGGGTAAACGGGGCTATCTTAGCTTCGGACCGATAAAACCAACGGGAGTAAAAAATGACCCTGATGAAATCCTTGCTGGGCGCGGCCGCTGCGGTAGCACTGACAGCTGGCGCTGCCTTGGCCGAACCGGCCCTGATCTTTGACCTGGGCGGTAAATTCGACAAATCATTCAACGAAGCGGCACATAACGGTGCCTCACGCTGGGCGGAAGAAACCGGCGGCAGCTATCGCGAGATTGAGATGCAATCCGAAGCGCAGCGCGAACAAGCTCTGCGCCGTTTCGCCGAAGCGGGCTCGAACCCGATCATCACCATGGGCTTCGCAATGGCTGATCCACTCAGCGCCGTTGCTTCCGATTATCCGGACACAACCTTTGTTGTTATCGACGTGACTTGGCTGGATGCACCGAACGTGCGTCAGGTTGGCTTTGCCGAGCATGAAGGCTCTTATCTTGTTGGCATGATGGCAGCGATGGCGTCGGAGACCGGCACGGTCGGCTTCGTGGGTGGCATGGATGTTCCGCTGATCCGTCACTTTGGCTGTGGTTATGCGCAAGGCGCCAAGGCTGTGAACCCGGACATCAACGTGGTCGCCAACATGACCGGTACAACTCCGGCGGCGTGGAACGACCCGGTGAAAGGATCGGAACTAACCAAGGCGCAAATCAGCCAGGGTGCTGATGTGGTCTATGCCGCCGCCGGTGGCACCGGTGTTGGCGTTCTGCAAACTGCGGCCGACGAAGGCATCCTTTCGATCGGCGTGGACAGCAACCAGAACCACCTACACCCCGGAAAGGTTCTGACCTCGATGCTGAAACGTGTGGACGTGGCTGTATATGATGCCATGAGCGCTGGCGACAGCGTCGAAACAGGCGTGTTCACCATGGGCTTGGCCGAAGAAGGCGTTGGCGTTGCCATGGATGACAACAACGCTGCCCTCGTGTCGGATGACATGAAAGCTGCCGTAGACAAAGCCCGTCAGGACATTATCGACGGCAACATCGCGGTTGTCAGCTATTATGAGAATGACAGCTGCCCTGCACTGCAGTTCTGATATCGCTTGGGACGGGGAATTCTCCGTCCCACATCCGTTCTACCGCTTATTGGGCAATGAAATGACTTTGCCAAAGCGGGCCCCTTCGGCAATTGAGGACAAGACATGACAGTCCCCGCCATTGAGCTCAAAGGGATTTCCAAAGCCTTTGGTCCAGTTCAGGCAAACAAAGACATTTCCATCAGCGTCGCACCCGGCACGATCCACGGGATCATTGGCGAAAACGGTGCGGGCAAGTCCACGTTGATGAGCATTCTCTACGGCTTTTACAAAGCTGATAAGGGCGAGATCTGGATTAATGGTCAAAGGACCGAGATCCCGGACAGCCAGGCCGCGATTGCGGCGGGAATCGGGATGGTATTCCAACACTTCAAGCTGGTCGAGAATTTCACCGTTCTGGAAAACATCGTTCTTGGCGCTGAAGATGGCGGCCTTCTGGCACCATCACTCGCCAAGGCACGGAAGGAACTGAAAGAGCTTGAAGAAGAGTACGAGCTGTTCGTCGACCCGGACAAGCGTATTGATGAGATCGGTGTTGGCGCACAACAACGCGTCGAGATCCTGAAAGCATTGTATCGCAGGGCTGAGATTCTGATTCTGGACGAACCGACGGGCGTACTGACACCCGCCGAAGCGGATCAACTGTTTCGCATCCTCGACCGTTTGCGGGCCGAAGGTAAGACGATCATCCTGATCACTCACAAACTGCGTGAGATCATGGAGGCGACCGATACCGTTTCCGTCATGCGGCGCGGGCAGATGACGGCAACCGTCAAAACCGCCGAGACCAACCCACAGGAACTGGCCGAGCTTATGGTCGGCCGCAAAGTTCTGCTGCAAGTCGACAAAGTACCTGCACAGCCCGGCAAACCGATCCTCGAAATCGAGAACCTGAGCGTTACGGACGAAGCAGGCGTTGAGCGGGTTAAAGGTATCGATCTGACGGTTCGCGCTGGCGAAATCGTTGGCATTGCGGGCGTGGCCGGCAACGGGCAATCCGAATTGCTTGAAGTTCTGGGTGGCATGCGTCCCGGTCGGGGGTCGATCAAACTGAATGGAACGCCTCTGGCGCTCAGCGGTCCCGGATCGGACGGTCAGGCGCGGCGCGCGCAGCATATTGCGCATGTGCCTGAAGACCGTCAGCGCGAAGGGTTGGTCATGGATTTCCATGCCTGGGAAAACGTGGCTTTCGGCTATCACCGCGACCCCGCTTACCAGCGCGGCATCTTCATGGATAATGCTGCCCTGCGTGCTGATACCGAACGCAAGATCGAAAAATTCGATGTCCGCCCGCCGGATGGCTGGCTGGCCGCCAAGAACTTCTCGGGCGGAAACCAACAGAAAATCGTCGTCGCACGCGAGATCGAGCGGAACCCCGACCTTCTTTTGGTTGGGCAGCCTACGCGCGGCGTTGACATCGGTGCGATCGAATTCATTCACAAGCAAATCGTCGCCCTACGCGATCAGGGCAAGGCAATCCTACTGGTCTCGGTCGAGCTGGAAGAGATCTTCTCGCTGTCGGATCGGATTGCGGTGATGTTTGACGGACATATCATGGGCGAACGATTGCCCCAGGACACTGATGAAAAAGAACTTGGCCTGTTGATGGCCGGTGTTGCGGGGGAGGCCGCGTAACATGGAAAAAATGCCCAAATGGGCCGATGTGGTGCTGATCCCTGTGATCAGTCTGATATTGGCAGCACTTCTTTCGGCGCTGGTTATCCTCGCCATCGGAGAAAACCCGGTCGAGGCCGTAAATCTGATGGTTACCGGCGCGCTGGGATCGACTTATGGCTGGGGCTATACGCTCTACTACGCCACCAATTTCATGTTCACTGGCCTTGCCGTGGCTGTCGCGTTTCACGCCAGGATGTTCAACATCGGTGGGGAAGGCCAAGCCATGCTTGGTGGCCTTGGCGTGGCGATTGTTTGCCTCTATGTGCCGTGGCCGCATTGGAGCATCGCTTTGCTTGCAGCCTGTGCCGCCTCAATGATCTTCGGCGCTGCCTGGGCGGCAATTCCTGCTTATCTGCAGGCCAAGCGAGGCAGCCATATCGTGATCACCACGATCATGTTCAACTTTATTGCAGCGGCGTTCCTCAACTACATGCTGGTCAACGTAATGCGCCCGCAGGGCTCGATGGATCCGGCGACTGCGCGCTTCCCGGAAGCGGTACAGTTGCCAACGTTCCAGTCGATGTTCTCGACGGCCGAGAACGTGGTGTTCCGCGGTGCCCCTGCAAACATTTCGTTTTTTGTGGCGATTGTCGCATGCGTCATCGTGTGGGCTTTGATCTGGCGCACTCGGCTTGGCTATGAAATCCGATCTTACGGTAAAACCGAAACCGGCGCGGTTTATGCTGGCATCTCTCCGGTCCGTATTACCATCATCGCAATGCTGATCTCGGGCGGCCTGGCCGGAATGATGGCGATCAACAACGTGATGGGCGAGGCTGAGCGGCTGGTCCTGAATTCGACCGAAGGCGCCGGATTCATCGGTATCGCAGTCGCTCTGATGGGCCGATCACATCCGTTTGGTGTCTTCCTGGCCGCAATCCTGTTCGGGTTCTTGTATCAGGGCGGTGCGGAACTGGCACTGTGGACCTCGATACCGCGCGAACTGATTGTTGTGATCCAGGCGCTCGTGATCCTGTTTACCGGGGCGCTGGACAACATGGTGCGCATGCCGCTTGAGAAAGTCTTCCTGAGTTTGCGGAAGGGGGCAGAGTGATGGAGTTTTTCGTTACCCTCATCCAAGTCCTCGATTCGACCGTCCGTCTGGCCACGCCGTTGTTGCTGGCCTGTCTGGCAGGGCTGTATTCCGAACGCGCAGGTATTTTCGACATCGGGCTTGAAGGCAAGATGTTGATGGCCGCTTTCTTCTCGGCCGCCGTCGCTGCTGTGACAGGGTCGGTCTGGTTGGGCCTGCTGGCTGGGATCGCGTCGTCGCTGGTTTTGTCCGCGCTGCACGGGCTGGCGTCGATCACGTTTCGGGGCAACCAACTGATCTCAGGTGTGGCTATCAACTTCCTCGCGTCTGGTCTGACGGTGCTTATAGCCCAGAGCTGGTTCAAACAGGGCGGCCGCACACCTTCCCTGTTTGGCGGTGGCCGTTTCGAACCAATTGAGTTCCCGTTTGTCGACGCGATCAGCGGTGTACCTTTCATCGGACCCATTTATTCAGAACTCCTGTCTGGTCACTCCATTCTCGTTTATGTGGCGTTCCTGCTGGTGCCCGCAACGTGGTGGATCCTATTCCGCACGCGGTTCGGTCTTCGCCTGCGCGCAGTGGGCGAAAACCCGGCTGCGGTAGATACCGCTGGTGTCTCGGTGGTTGGTCTGCGTTTTGCCGCTGTAGCGATCTGCGGCGTGCTCTGTGGGATCGCCGGTGCTTATCTCGCCACGGCGCTGCAGGCCGGATTCGTTAAGGAAATGACCGCAGGTCGTGGATTTATAGCGCTCGCCGCGCTGATCTTTGCGAAATGGCGGCCGTGGCACGCCATGGGCGCCTGTTTATTGTTTGGGCTTTTGCAGGCCGTTGCTTTGCGGTTCCAGAACATCGATCTGGGTGGTGTTGTCATACCGGTCCAGGTCATGGATGCCCTGCCGTATATCCTGACTGTGGTGATTCTGGCTGGCTTTGTTGGCAAGGCGATTCCACCGCGCGCGGGCGGCGAACCCTATGTGAAAGAGCGTTGATAGGTCCAGTTCAGGAACAAACTTGAATCCTGTTCGCTGCAGAGCGGCATGCACAGTTGATTTTGCATGCCGCAACCGCTCTAAGAGGGTATGTGTGTGTGTTCTCCGATTGATGAGATTGCGAAATTCGCTGGGCTAGCCCAAAACTCATTCGGGAAACACAACACCCAACGCCTTAAGACCCGACTTTCCAGACACTTCGGTGAATGCAGCATTGTGACGTTGTGCAGCAGAACACCGCACATCCAGAAGAAGCCATGCAGATTTATCTTCCCATAGCCGAAGTTTCCGTGAATGCCTTTTTGCTTCTCGGTTTGGGGGGGATGGTTGGTATCCTGTCCGGAATGTTTGGCGTAGGTGGTGGGTTTCTTATGACCCCGCTGCTGTTTTTCATTGGCATCCCACCCGCTGTGGCTGTTGCAACCGAAGCCAATCAGATCGTTGCATCGTCATTTTCAGGCGTTCTGGCTCATTTCCGGCGAAAAACCGTGGACTTCAGGATGGGCACGGTCCTACTTGTGGGCGGTCTGGTCGGCGCGGCCTTGGGTGTCGTTGTGTTCAACTACCTCAAGAGTCTTGGCCAGGTCGATCTGCTGGTGACGCTTTGTTACGTGGTCTTTCTTGGCGTCATCGGCAGTCTGATGTTCGTTGAAAGCCTCAATGCCCTGCGCAAAGTCAAAAAGGGTGGTGGCGCGCCTGCCAAACGACGGCAGCGCGGTTGGATTCACGCCATGCCGCTCAAGATGCGCTTTCGCACATCGGGCCTGTATATCTCGGTGATCCCGCCAGTTCTGGTGGGGCTGTGTGTTGGGGTGCTGTCGGCCATCATGGGTGTTGGCGGCGGGTTTATCATGGTGCCCGCGATGATTTATCTGCTGGGCATGCCCACAAAGGTCGTTGTTGGTACATCCCTGTTTCAGATCATTTTTGTGACCGCGTTTACCACAATGCTGCACGCGACGACCAACTATACGGTGGATGTCGTACTGGCCGTTTTGCTGCTTGTTGGCGGCGTCATCGGCGCTCAGATCGGCACGGTGATCGGCGCACGCATGCCTGCGGAACAGTTGCGGGTTTTGCTGGCCGCGCTGGTCCTTGTGGTGTGTGGCAAGCTGGCCCTTGATCTTCTGCTCGAACCAAGTGAGCTCTATTCGCTTGGCACAGGCGGAGGGCACTGATGATGCTGCGCGCTCTTATCACCGCCCTTTGCCTGTTATGCTTACCCGCTGCCGCAGCGGAGGAGAAAGTTGTTCTAGGCCTAAGCCAGGACCGCGTCGCAATTACCGCCAATTTCGACGGATCCGAGATCCTGATCTTTGGCGCAATAAAACGCGAAGCACCTATTCCAGATGGTCCACCACTTGAGGTTATCGTGGCGCTCGCCGGCCCCTCAGAACCCGTGACCGTCCGGCGGAAGGAACGCAAGCTGGGAATCTGGGTGAACACGGATAGTGTTCTTGTTGATCTTGCACCCAGCTTTTACGCGGTGGCCACCAGTGGCCCGCTGAAATCCATCCTGTCTGACACGGAGGATCTACGGTATCGGGTCTCGATTGAGCGCGCTATTCGATCCGTCGGTGCAGCAATGAACATCCGCGGCGCACAGGATTTTGCCGATGCTGTGGTGCGCATTCGCGAGAATGAAGACCTCTATTCCATCCGCGAAAACACCGTGGCCGTGGATGAACAGACTCTTTTCCGAACATCAATCGATATGCCGTCAGACCTGACAGAAGGCGAGTATGTTGCACGCATCCTTCTGACCCGAGCGGGAGAGGTCATTTCTCAATACGAAACGGCTATCGACGTTCGCAAAGTCGGGCTTGAGCGTTTCCTGTTCAACATGTCCCGTCAGCAACCTGTCTGGTATGGCCTCATGTCACTGGTCATTGCGATTGCAGCGGGTTGGGGCGCCTCTACCGCGTTCCGTCTGCTGCGCGAGAAGTGAAGCCTACCCCCTGCCGATATAAGGCATGGTCGTAGCCATTACGGTCATGAACTGCACGTTCGCCTCGGGCGGCAGGGTGGCCATATGCAGAACCGAACGCGCGGCGTCGTCAACGGCCATCGTCGGATCTGGCGTATTGCCTTCGGCCTTGGCGGTCTCAACAAGGTTTTGAACCATGGGTGTCCGCGCATTTCCGATATCGATCTGACCGCATGCGATCCCAAACGCACGCCCGTCCAGAGACAGACTGCGGGTCAGCCCGGTGATTGCATGCTTCGTTGCCGAGTAGTGCACCGAATTCGGGCGCGGAGCATGCGCTGCGATCGAGCCATTATTGATGATCCTGCCGCCCCGCGGGCTCTGCCTACGCATAATCCCAAATGCCTGGCGCGCGGACAGAAACATACCGTTCAGGTTCACGTTGACGCTTTGGTACCAATCCTCCAATGCGATCTCGTCAATCGTACCACCTGGCGCAAAGATGCCTGCGTTGTTGAACAAGACATCCAATCTGTTTGCCCGGTTCATGAACAAGCGGAATGCAGTTGATACGGCATCAGGGTTTGTGACATCCGCGACCAGAGGGACCGCATTTTGGTTGGTTCTGGCAATTTCTTCCAGTTTGCCTTCGCTCCGCGCCAACAGGCCCACGGTCCAGCCTTCGGCCAGAAACAACTCGGCCGTCGCCCGCCCAATGCCGGAACTTGCACCCGTAACGATAATGGATCTCATGTCTCTTCCGCCTCCAACGTCAGTGATGGTGCTTGTCCCGCGCGCAGGTCATCCACACGCAACTGATAGGTCGGTTTTGAGAGACGATTGCGCACCACCCAAGCCAGCCGCTGTTGCGCACGTGTAATGGCCACATAGGCCAGACGTTTCCACAAGGGTTGCCCGGCCTCGGTCCGTCCCATACGCGCCGCGGCGTAGAGATCAGGCGCAAAGACCTGCACCGTGTCCCACTGCGATCCTTGCGCCTTGTGAATGGTCACTGCAGCCCCATGCAGGAACGTCGCGCCCATGCGGGCGGCGAATGGAATAAACGGCTCTTCCTCATCCGGCTTTTCAATTTTGACGATTGAGGCCGCACTGACCTGAGGGTCTTCGGCCCCCATCACATGCAACCGCGAAAACCCCGGCTTTCGCCCGGGCCCAAGATAAATGACCTGCGCGCCCTTGATCAGCCCCCTCGCCTCAAGATCCAGCCGTTTCTTGCGGTGTTTAAGCGGCAGCTCGATCCCGTCGCAAATCAGCGGTTCACCTGCCAATAGCTCCGTTTCCGGCGCGCCGTGAACTTGCCGGAACGCCTGGATCAGCCGAATGCGAGTTGCATTGCGCCACACCAGAACCGGGCTGCGGGCCATCAGGTCAACTTCTACTCTTTGCCCCCAAACAACACGATCGTCGCGCCGGGCTGCGTCTTCGATCATCCGTTCGAAATCCTCGAACCCCATTTCGGGATCAGCAAGTGCATGGGCGAGATCTAATATGGGGTTATCCGCGTCCTGCCGATGCACCCGGTGCAAGGTCAGTTTCCGAGGTTCAGGCAATGTGTCGAATACCATACTGCCAGACTGGTTGACGGGGGCCAGCTGCGCCGGGTCACCAAACATCAACAGCGTCGGAAATATCTCTTGCAGGTCTTCGAATTGCCTGTCGTCCAGCATTGAGGCTTCGTCGACAAAGCCGATATCCAACGGTTCGTCACGACGTTTCCAGCCTGTGATGAAGTCTGAACCGCGCAACCCTGCCGCAGCAAGTGCGCCAGGGATGGACTTGTTGTTTTCATAAAACGATGCCGCGCGATCCAGTGCATCGTCGCTTAGGTCCTCGATCTCGGGTCGCTCACCATTGCCCGCAAGCCAATCCGCAATCCGCTCATATTCGGGGTCGTAGACCGGAGTATATAGAATGCGATGAATGGTCGTTGCCGGAACGCCGCGCAACCGCAGAACACTGGCCGCCTTGTTGGTCGGTGCCAATATCGCAAGGCTTCGTTTGTCTTTTGATTTTCGACTTTCATAGTCGCCCGAAACGATCTGAACACCGGTTTCAGCCAGCGCCTTGTAAAGCTCTGCAAGCAAAAGGGTTTTACCGGATCCAGCCTTCCCGATCACGGCCATCACGCCGGACTTTCCGGCCCCCGGAAGCTTGAGCAGGGCATCGTCTTCCAAGTCTACACCCGCAGAGCGCAGCATCTCGGCGATGCTGTCAAAAGCGGCGGCCTGATCGTCAGAGAATGTTAGTTTTGGCAAGGACATGGCGCGACCCTACAGGGCCGCGCCGACCATCACCAGATGTGGATTGGTGTTTTCCCGCGCTTAGGCTGACAAGGCAAAACGGTGTTGTTTGGCAGGGCCAAAAGCTGTCTTAAACCATAGGCGTGATAGATCACGTGGAATGCCTGCCCGCTCGGCCACACGCCTGCAATCCTCAGCGGAATATGGCCACAGCCCAACCGAGATTTGTTCACGCCCTGACCCTTGGGTACCAAGGACCTGCGGCGAGGATCCAATGAGGCGATAGATACGAATCATACGCGCATCAAAAACCCCGGCTATATGCGTCAGACCGAACCCTTCCATCATTTCGCCGCCACTGAGCATGATGGCCCCGGCGGTATGCGGGCTGGCTGTGCGGGACAGGCAAAACCGTGTAACTTCCCAGATCAGTGAGCTGCGGATCGGGCTGCCGCCAGTCAGATGACCAAAGATTTCGTTTACCATAACCGGCCCGGTTGTTGGCAACACCCGCATTGAGCCACCATGACTGCCATCCGGTTCTTCCCAGATGACATATAGCGGATTGAGATCATCGTATTGATCCCGCTCTTCTCCTTTTTCATTAACGTTAACGTCCCAGCCCAATCGAGTTTTGAACTGATCTGCGCGATCCTGAAACATCCCCTCTGCCAGAGCCGGAAACTTGTGCAACTCATCGGCATATAGATAACGCAACATGACTTTTTCCCCTCGTCGTCCTTTGCAGGAACGAAGGGGGTACAGACACGTGGTTAACTTACGGTTTCAGGGTCGGGCTTCCTTTAAACGACTATTAATCCTCGGCTGAGTGCAGTTGCGATGGCGTGGGTGGTGTTCTGGGCGCCAAGCTTGGAACGAGCACTTTCGATATAAACCCGCAAGGTATGCTCGGAAATCGAAAGAGAATGCGCCACTTGTGCGCGGCTGTAACCCAGCGCCAGCAAGGTAATCGCATCAATCTCTCGGGGGGATAGTCCGCGTGGTGAATCCGGTTGCCTGTCCATTTCGAACTCTAGCGCCTTACGATTCATGTAGTGCGCAATAAGGATCAATTCGCGCCCATATAGCGAGATAAACTCTTGCCACGTGTCGTCGTCACAGCTGTGATTAACGGTAAAAAGGGCAAACTGTCCGTTGGGACCGCGGATCGGGATGGAATATCCTTGATTGCCAACACCATGGCCTTTCGCGTCCTGAAGGAAGGCCTTTGCAACTTTTCCGGACCAATCAAGGGACTTCCAATCGACGGGATGAAACCTTTGGAAACACCCCAGGATAACCGGATCGATTCTGTGATAGTTTTTGTCCCGGTACCGCTCTTCCCAGGCATCCGAGTATGTGGTGCACCCGTATTGGTCGCCAGCGCCATCCACCCAGTGATAGGTCAGATGTTCGACCTTGAGTATTTCTCGCAGCCCGAATGCAATACTGCTGAGCTCGTCAAGCGTGCTGGTGCTCTCCAAATCCTGCAGGATCTGACCCAAATCGAGTTCTGTTGCCATCCGCGGGCGCCCGTGCCTCATTCTTCATGGACGCGATCTCGGCCGCTGCGACTAGCTTGGTGTCGTCAAGCTGCTCGGCAAGCACGGTCAACCCGTTCGCGACCGCGAAAGCGTTGAGGTCCGACAATACGTCCAATATCCACTCATTTTGCGCCATCAGGGTCTCTCTGAAACAGTTAACGAAGGGTTAACACAACCATAACATGTAAGATGTTTTCCGGCATAGTCACCGGTTTCTACTCCCCAAAAATAGCGAGGGATAAATTTGTAACCCGTTGAAAGTTGGAAGCACGGGTCAGAACGCAAAACGCCCGCGAATCCAAAACGTGATTCGCGGGCGTTTGTGTCTAAAATCAGAGCGATCTAGCCCCGTGCGTCCAGTACCTCTTCAAGCGTACGCAAACCGGTGCGCGGGGCCTGAACCAGAACTGACATATTGCCCGGCTTGTGCTCGTTCCGAAGCATTTTCATATGTGCTTCGGGCAGGTCATTCCACGTGAACACTTCGGACATACAAGGGTCCAGACGACGCTCTACCATCAATTTGTTGGCGGATGCAGCTTGCTTGAGATGCGCAAAGTGCGACCCCTGCAGGCGCTTTTGGTGCATCCACATATAGCGCACATCGAAGGTCAGGTTGTATCCGGTGGTACCGGCGCAGATCACAACCATGCCGCCCTTCTTCACCACAAAGGTAGAGACCGGGAAGGTGCTTTCACCCGGGTGCTCGAAGACCATGTCGACATTGTTACCCTTGCCGGTGATATCCCAGATCGCCTTGCCGAACTTGCGGGCTTCCTTGAACCACTCGGCGTATTCCGGGGTGTTCACTGTGGGCAGCTGACCCCAGCAGTTGAAGTCCTTGCGGTTCAGCACGCCCTTGGCGCCCAGCCCCATGACAAAGTCACGCTTGCTTTCGTCCGAGATCACACCGATCGCATTTGCACCGGCTGTGTTGATCAGCTGGATCGCATAAGAGCCAAGGCCGCCAGAGGCACCCCAGACCAGAACATTCTGACCCGGCTTCAGATCATGAGGCTCGTGGCCGAACAGCATCCGGTAAGCCGTCGCCAGAGTCAGCGTGTAACAAGCGCTTTCCTCCCAAGTCAGGTGCTTAGGCCGTGGCATAAGTTGCTGCGCCTGCACGTTGGTGAACTGGGCGAAAGATCCATCCGGGGTCTCATAGCCCCAGATGCGCTGACTTGGAGAATACATCGGGTCGCCGCCGTTGCATTCTTCGTCATCGCCGTCGTCCTGGTTACAGTGGATAACCACCTCATCACCGACCTTCCAGCGGGTCACTTTTGAACCCACCGCCCAAACGATGCCCGACGCATCCGAACCTGCGATGTGATAAGGTGCTTTATGGCCGTCAAACGGGCTGATCGGTTGACCCAGAGACGCCCAGACACCGTTGTAGTTCACGCCCGCGGCCATCACCAGAACCAGCACCTCGTGGCTGTCCAGTTCCGGCACATCGACCACTTCCTGCACCATTGCTGTGTTCGGCTCGCCGTGGCGCTCTTTACGGATCGCCCATGCATACATCTTCTTGGGCACATATCCCATCGGAGGGATCTCACCCATTTCGTACAGGTCTTTTTCGGGTGCCTCGTACGACGCGATACCGCTTTCGGTGTCCAAAGCCATGCTGGCCTCCTTTTTATCAATATCTTTGCCGCGACGCAGAATCGCGTGCTTCCCCAGATGGAATATTGACCGGTGCGCAATAATGCAACCGCTTTTGCTGTATTTTTGTAATTTTATGACCCCGCACTTGCAGAAAAATTTTCTGCAAGTGCATTGCTCTCTGATTGCTTTTTCTTCTGCGCAGATGCGGCGTAGTAGTCCAAAAGATCGACTCGCTGACCTGAAAGCGAAAGCGTTTCCCCTTGCCTTCTTAGGATTTTCCGTTCGACCAATTGGTTCAACGCACTTTCTATGGCCTCTGAATCCTGTGTCGTCTGATCGCCATTTTGGTTCATCATTGCCTGGATACGGGATTGTACGCTGTCCTCAGGCATGGATCCGTTTTCGCGCAACACCAAACAGGCCGCAGCTGCGGGTACCAACGGAATGGCGCGACCGATGCGCTGCATCAGTTCGCGCGCCAGATCCGTCATCGCGTCATCACGGTGTTGGCTGCGAAACTCTTTCAGCGACAATGGCGCTCCATATCGTACCGAAGCGACCCCGAATCTTTTGTACCGGCCAATCAAACGCTGCCAGACCTGCTTAATGATCCAACGGGTGACAACTCCGATCCGGGCCCGGAACCGACGTTCCGATCCCAGTGCGGCGCGGGTCAGAATGGTATCCTCAAGCACACGGTCATAGTTCAATGCGACCGGAACAAAGACAACGTCCCGCCCGTCTGGCGAAGTTCCATCCAAAATATATTTTAGCAATCCAAGCTTGGGACGACCCAATGCCCCGGTCAGGCTTAACCCGCCTTCGGGGAACATCGCTTGCGTCACCCCAGCCTCGGTCGAGTGACGGACGTAACATGACAGCACTTGACGATAGAGCTCGCTGCCTGACTTTCGCCGGATGAAATACGCACCCATAGCTTGGATAAGTCGGCTTAGCGGCCAAACCCGCGCCCATTCTCCTACTGCATAGGACAAGGCCGAATGCCGTGCAGCAAGGTAAGTCACCAGCACATAGTCCATATTGCTACGGTGGTTCATCACAAAAACTACGGTGGCCTCGGGATCAATGCCGTCGATGGCGGCTTCATCCTGATAGCTGAGGCGAACGTCATAAAACGTATTGCTAATAAGACGAGCCAGACGAATGGCAAAACTGAAATAGGCAAAGGCCGAAAACGACGGAACAATTTCGCGCGCATAGCGGCGCGCCTGTTCAAAGGCTACGGCTTCGGGGATTCCTTCCTCGCGAGCATGTCGCTGCACAGCCTGCCCGACCTGCGGATCATAAATCAGCCGCTGAATCATGTCGTGCCGCCGTGCGAGTTTGAACGGCTGGATGGGCCGTTGCAGCCGCTTGTTCAGACGGGCAACGGCACGCTCTAAACGGCGGCGAAAAAACCATCGAACGGATGGGAACAAGAAATGCGAAGCCAGTGTGACCATGGCAAAAATCACGATCAGCAAAAAAAGCCAAAGCGGAAGTTCGACGGTTTGCGTCATCCGAACACAGTGCCACCAATCGGACCGGCTCACAATCTGAACAATTGCGATATGCCGCAACGCAGCGAATTGACATATCCCGAAAATTGCGCTTTAGAACCCAGTGACGAAATTTTATTGCCCACCGACACACGAGGCTCCTCATGACGCAGATGCAGAAAGATCGACCCTGGCTCATCCGGACCTATGCTGGTCATTCCACCGCCAAAGCATCTAACGCGCTGTATCGGGGAAATCTGGCCAAAGGTCAGACAGGGCTGTCGGTGGCTTTCGATTTGCCTACACAAACCGGCTATGACAGCGACCATACTTTGGCACGTGGCGAGGTGGGCAAAGTGGGCGTTCCGGTTTGTCATCTGGGCGACATGCGGGTTCTGTTCGAGCAAATTCCTCTGGAACAGATGAACACATCGATGACAATCAACGCGACTGCGCCCTGGCTGCTGGCGCTTTACATCGCGGTGGCCGAGGAACAGGGGGCTGATGTTTCCAAACTGCAAGGCACAGTGCAGAACGATCTGATCAAGGAATATCTAAGCCGAGGCACTTATGTCTGCCCGCCGAAACCCTCGCTGAAGATGATCGCGGATGTGGCAGAATACTGTTACGCTAATGTGCCGAAATGGAACCCAATGAATGTGTGTTCCTACCACTTGCAAGAAGCCGGTGCGACACCCGAACAGGAACTGTCCTATGCGCTAGCCACCGCCATCGCCGTGCTGGACGAGCTGCGCCCACGCGTGCCAACCGAGGATTTTCCTGCGGTTTGCGGCCGTATTTCGTTTTTTGTGAATGCCGGCATCCGGTTTGTTACCGAAATGTGCAAAATGCGCGCATTTGTCGATCTTTGGGATGAAATACTGCAACAAAGATATGCCGTTGAAGACCCTAAGTTCCGCCGATTCCGCTATGGCGTGCAGGTGAACTCACTGGGCCTGACCGAACAGCAGCCAGAAAACAATGTCTACCGCATTCTGATCGAGATGCTGGCAGTAACCCTATCCAAAAAGGCGCGCGCCCGGGCGGTTCAGCTTCCAGCTTGGAACGAAGCCTTGGGCCTGCCGCGCCCATGGGATCAGCAATGGTCGATGCGGATGCAGCAGATACTGGCCTACGAGACGGACCTTCTTGAATATGGCGATCTCTTCGACGGAAACCCGGCGGTGGATGCAAAAGTCGAAGAATTGAAAGACGGCGCACGGGCTGAACTGGCCAATCTGGATTCAATGGGCGGGGCCGTTGCCTCGATCGAATACATGAAATCGCGCTTGGTGGATTCAAACGCAGAACGTCTGAACCGGATCGAGCGGAACGAAACAGTGGTTGTCGGCGTGAACAAATGGACCGAAGGTGAACCGTCTCCGCTTCAGACCGAAGATGGTGGTATTATGGTCGTCGACCCTGCCGCCGAGCAAGAGCAGATCAATCGTCTGAATGAATGGCGCGCCGAACGCGACAGCGCGGTGGTTGCGGCTGCACTAGCCGCCCTGCGCGAGGCCGCGCAGACAGGCGCAAATGTGATGGAGCCATCCATCGCTGCGGCCAAGGCCGGTGTAACAACCGGTGAATGGGCCGAAGAAATGCGCAAGGTCTATGGCACTTATCGCGGCCCGACCGGGGTGTCTGGTTCGGTCTCGAACAAGACCGAAGGGCTTGAAGACTTGCGTGCCGCCGTTGATGCAGTCAGCGACAAACTGGGGCGTCGCCTCAAATTTTTGGTCGGCAAGCCAGGTCTCGATGGCCATTCGAATGGTGCCGAGCAGATCGCCTTCCGCGCGCGGGATTGCGGCATGGATATCAGCTACGATGGTATCCGCCTGACACCAGAAGAGATAGTGACCGCCGCTGCAGAAGACGACGCGCATGTCATCGGGTTATCGATTCTATCTGGCAGCCATCTGCCTTTGGTTGAAGACGTACTGGCTCGATTGCGCGAAGCCGGATTGACCCACATTCCGGTTGTAGTGGGTGGAATTATTCCCGACGAGGATGCAGAGAAGTTGAAATCAATGGGCGTGTCAAAGGTTTACACCCCTAAAAACTTCGAATTGAATGCGATTATGGGTGACATTGTTACTCTTGTTGATCCGCAAAACCTCGCGGCCGAATAACAGTCACTTTACCAGATAAATTCTCTGTCTATATCCCCTTACTATTAGGGATAGATTATGTCGTCCTTTGGATTTAGGGTGCGCGACTGCACCCACCACCAAAACACACTCACGGAGAAGAACAATGGGCATGAATCTTGAAAAGATGTCGCGAAAAGATCTTCTGGAATTGCGCGGCAGTGTCGAAAATGCACTTGTTAATGCAGAAAAGCGGGAACGCAAGGAAGCTTTGATGGCGGCCGAAAAAGCTGCAGCAGCATTTGGTTTCTCACTGTCCGAGTTGTCAAGTGATGCACCACGTGGCGCAAAAGGGACCAAAGCCAAGCCCAAGTACCGCAATCCCGCTGCCCCAGAACAGACCTGGACCGGGCGTGGCCGCAAGCCTCAGTGGATTCACGATGCATTGAAAGCAGGCGCCGATATCTCTGATTTGGAAATCTAGCTGGGGCTTGCCTAGGAATGACAATTCATATTGGAGCTGAAAAAGGCGAAATTGCAGAAACCGTTCTTTTGCCCGGCGATCCTTATCGGGCAAAGTGGGCAGCCGAGACGTTTCTGGAAGACGTCAAGCAGGTCAATAACGTGCGCGGAATGCTGGGTTTCACCGGCAACTGGAAAGGGAACGCTGTTACAATTCAGGGCAGCGGTATGGGTATGCCATCCCTTTCGATCTACGTGAACGAGTTGATCCGGGACTTTGATGCAAAAACCCTGATCCGTATTGGATCATGCGGCGGGATGCAGGAAAAAGTGAAAGTGCGGGATGTCATTCTGGCGATGACATCGACCACCCTCAGCACGCCATCCCGTGGCATCATGAAAGAGATGAACTTTGCCCCGTGCGCTGATTGGGGCCTACTACAGGCCGCTGTTGCCGCAGCTAAGGCAAAAGGCACCCCCACCCATGTCGGCGGGATCTATTCGTCTGATGTCTTTTATGACGAACGTCCTGACCTGAATGAACAAATGGTGCGTCACGGCATTCTTGGTGTCGAGATGGAGGCAGCCGAGCTATACATCCTGGCCGCGCGCCACCAGTGCCGGGCCCTGGCTGTGCTGACCGTATCGGATCATTTGTTGACCGGAGAGGCCCTACCATCGGCCGACCGCGAAAGCAGCTTTGGCGATATGGTCGAGATTGCATTGCAGGCGGCATTCCCGGAAGCTGGATAAACGCATCGGGCAGGGTTAGGGCCTGCCCGGTTTCTAGTCGTCGCTTGTCTTTCGCAAACAGCTGCTTGGGCTCTCAGACCCCTCTTGTTGCGCGCCACAAAAAGCGCAGATCCAGACGCCCTCGTTTCGGTGCTGACGCCACCGACAATCGCGGGTCAGCGAGGAAGATCGCGCGCGCCATAGGAAGTAAGCAAACACCCCAGCGGCTAAAAGAAGCAAGAGAATGGGCATGCTACTGATTTGCCCATCCTATTCGTCGTTGGCAAGCCCAACATGAATCGCATCAGGCGGCGTTGGCGTACTCGAACAAGCGTAACTCGGGTTGTTTGTCCGCCAGCATGGGCTCCGGTGTATAGTAAGCCCAGGCCTGTTCAAGCAGTTTCAAGGCCTCGCCAGCGTTGATTTTCGGTTTAGGATTTTCTGTATTCATCGGAGTGATCCTGACTCAATCTCATCACTCCTCCCTTCTTTGAAATTAGGACAGGGCCACTGGCCCTGCACCCCCCTATTTTCGCAAGCTGGGCATGCACTTGCTGCAAGTCAACAAATGCAACTGCGTATCAAACGGCGCGATCGACCATCATCTTTTTTATCTCAGCAATCGCTTTGGCCGGGTTCAGACCCTTCGGGCAGGTCTTGGCACAGTTCATAATGGTATGGCAGCGATACAGTTTGAACGGGTCTTCCAACTCATCCAGGCGCTCGCCCGTTGCCTCATCTCGGCTGTCGATGATCCAGCGATAGGCGTGTAGCAACGCGGCCGGGCCAAGATACCGATCACCGTTCCACCAATAGCTGGGGCAAGAGGTCGAGCAGCTGGCACACATTACGCATTCATACAGGCCATCAAGTTTCTTGCGATCTTCGATGGATTGCTTCCACTCTTTCGCCGGGCGGTTGGTCTTGGTCTCAAGCCACGGCATGATGCTGGCATGCTGAGCGTAGAAATGGGTCAGATCGGGGATCAGGTCTTTCACCACAGGCATATGCGGAAGGGGGTAAATCTTCACGTCGCCCTTGATCTCATCCATGCCATAGATACAAGCGAGAGTATTGATCCCGTCGATATTCATCGCACAGGACCCGCAGATGCCTTCGCGGCAAGACCGGCGAAAGGTCAGGGTCGGATCAATCTCGTTTTTGATCTTGATCAGCGCGTCCAGAACCATGGGACCACATGTGTCCATGTCAACGAAATACGTATCCACGCGCGGGTTCTGCCCATCATCCGGGTTCCAGCGGTAAATCTGAAACTTACGCACATTGCTGGCGCCCTCTGGCTTGGGCCAGGTCTTTCCGGTGGTGATCCGGGAATTCTTGGGCAGGGTCAGTTGAACCATGTCAATTCTCCATTCAGCACAAGGCCGCCATTCAGCCTGTCTGGGCGTGCGCGGACGCCCCTCGATTATAATGTCCCCAATGGACAGTGTTCACGTCAAAATCCCGAGCAAGCAGATCCGCAATGATCTGCGGCTCGTTCGTGTCTATGTCAAAGCGCAGGAATCGGGGGTTGCCATCGAAATGCACTTCAACCTCGGCATGGTGCACGTCATACATATGCGCCCAGCCTTGTTTTACCTCTTCTGCTGTAAGACCATTGGCCTTGCAGCATTTTTCAAGATACGCGCCACCGGAATGGAGCGCGCGCGAAGATACCCAGTCATCCCGGTTGCGCGTATTCAGTATAAAGTACGCGTCGGGGTAGGCCCTATGCAGGTCCCGAAAGAATCGCGCACCATCCAGCATGAATCGCACGTTCACAAAAGCGATGTCGGTAAACGCCCGGGCTTGGCCAAACCCGTCCAACGGCTTACGACCCATGGCGATATTCGTAACCATCCGATGAGCGATGTTGCTGCCATCGCCATCCACCCAATGCAAAGACTGGATCCCGCTGTTTTGAAACAGCTTGTGAAAGGACGTCGTGGCACAACGGTTCAATCCGATCAGGATGATTTTTGGATCGCTTTGCGCGGAATGCAGCACTTCAACAGTCATGGCCGACACCAGGCACAACAGGACTTGCGATGGCTTGTGGCCTTCGTGACGTCCTTAGGTATTTGGCGCGTGTACACCATTGCCTGATTTCCCCGCTCCTTAGAACGTGCGCGCTTTGGGCGCAATTTTGTTAAGGCTGATGCCCCCTGCATCTTCGGTGGTCAGAGGATCAACGATCACCGGACGATAGCTGAGATCGACCTTGTTGCCATCAACACGGGATACGGTGTGGACGCGCCAGTTTTTGTCATCACGCTCGGCGAAATCCTCATGCGCATGTGCACCGCGGGATTCCTTGCGGGCTTCGGCACCAACGATGGTGGCCAGCGCGCTTGGCATCAGGTTGGTCAGTTCCAACGACTCCATAAGGTCGCTGTTCCAGACCAAGGAGCGGTCAGTGACTTTAAGGTCATCCATCTTGGCAGCAATCTCGGTCATCTTCTCGACGCCTTCAGCCATGGTTTTGGCAGTCCGGAAAACAGCGGCATCTGCCTGCATTGTCTTTTGCATCTCAAGGCGCAGATCGGCGGTTGCAACGGAACCACTGGCGTTACGCACCTCGTCAAAGCGATCAAATGCCTTGTCCACAGAACTCTGGTTCAAAACCGGGTTTGCCGAGTCGGCATCCACGACTTTCCCCGCACGGATCGCCGCCGCACGACCAAACACAACAAGGTCAATCAGCGAGTTTGATCCGAGCCGGTTTGCCCCGTGTACAGATGCGCACCCAGCCTCGCCCACGGCCATCAGGCCCGGGACCACGGCGGTTGGATCGTCCGCAGTCGGATTCAGAACCTCACCCCAATAGTTGGTCGGGATACCGCCCATGTTATAGTGCACGGTCGGCAGAACCGGGATCGGCTCTTTGGTGACGTCGACACCAGCAAAGATCTTCGCGCTTTCTGAAATCCCCGGCAGGCGTTCGGCCAAAGCTTCGGCTGGCAGGTGGCTGAGGTTCAGGTGAATGTGATCGCCTTCCTTACCCACACCGCGCCCTTCGCGGATTTCCATCGTCATGGACCGCGAGACATAGTCGCGCGGCGCCAGGTCCTTGTACTGGGGCGCGTAGCGCTCCATGAACCGCTCACCTTCCGAGTTCGTCAGGTATCCACCTTCGCCGCGTGCACCTTCTGTGATCAGGCAGCCCGAGCCGTAGATGCCAGTTGGATGGAACTGCACAAACTCCATGTCTTGTAGGGCCAACCCGGCGCGCGCAACCATACCGCCGCCATCACCCGTGCAGGTATGGGCCGAGGTCGCACTGAAATAGGCCCGGCCGTAACCGCCCGTTGCCAGCACCACCATCTTGGCGTTGAACACATGCATGGTGCCGTCATCCAACTTCCAGCAGACAACACCCTGACATTGCCCATCCTCGGACATGATCAGATCGATGGCGAAGTATTCAATGTAGAACTCAGCGTTGTTCTTGAGGCTTTGACCATACAACGTATGCAGGATCGCATGGCCGGTTCTATCCGCGGCGGCACAGGTGCGTTGCACCGCAGGGCCTTCACCAAATTCGGTCGTGTGGCCACCAAATGGACGCTGGTAGATTTTGCCTTCTTCTGTCCGGCTGAAGGGCACGCCGTAATGCTCCAATTCGTAGACCGCCTTTGGGGCCTCACGCGCCAGATACTCCATCGCATCAGTGTCACCCAGCCAGTCCGAGCCCTTGACGGTATCGTACATGTGCCACTGCCAATGATCCGGACCCATGTTGGACAGCGACGCGGCAATGCCACCTTGAGCAGCAACTGTGTGCGAACGTGTCGGGAAAACTTTGGTCACACACGCGGTGCGCAATCCCTGTTCGGCCATGCCAAGCGTAGCTCGCAAACCGGCGCCGCCTGCGCCAACAACCACAACATCATAGTCGTGGGTTTCATATTCATATGCTTGTGTCATCGTTCTGGATCCTTAAGGCGCAGGTCAAAGGGCGAGCTTGATCAGCGCGAGAAGGCTCGCAGCGATCAACGTGTAGCAAAATGCCTGCGTGGCAACGATTGTCAGCTTTTCCGCGACACCGTGCACGTAGTCCTCAATCGCTTCCTGCGCTTCATGCATCAGTTGGATCAAACCAACGATCAGCGCCAAAGCCACGATAATTACCGGTATAGGCCGGCTGAAATAGGCCAATACCTCTTGATAAGATCCGCCAATGCCTTTGCCCAGCGCGATCAGGAACAACGGAACCAGCACAACCATAATCATTGAGCGTACCATCATGCGCCAATGCCCTTGGGTTCCCGAGCCTCCGGCCCCCATCCCCTGCGCGCGCTTACGGTCTGTCAGATATCGCATCAGTCCGTTCCTTACACCAAAAACACTGTGAGAATGGTCAGAACAGTGGCAAAGACGAACATGCCAATACCCATCTTTTCCGAAGTCTCTACATCCAGACAGTAGCCAAAGTCCCAGATGACGTGACGCAGACGACCCAGTGTATGATACCAAAGCGCCCAGGTTGCGCCCAACAGAAGCAGATCGCCAAACCAACTGCGCAGAAAATTGTCTATCGGCACAAAGGCGGTTTCAGACGTTGCCGCAGCCAAAAGCCACCAGACAACCAATGGTGACAAAACCAAAACCGCAATTCCGGACAGTCGAACCATGATCGAAGACATGGAGGTCAACTGAGGACGATAAATCATTATGTGCGGTGAAAGTGGGCGGTTGCCCCGATTTACATCGGCCATGATGGCTCCTTTTCGGTTGGCTACAGACGGTTTTACCGTTTTTTCCCACTGTGTCACGTGCTGCAGGTGCAAAAGTGCTTAAATTCGGCTCAAAAACGCAGTTTAGCAAGTTATGTGATCACACCAAATAAACTCGTGATCACAAAACCCATTCCACATCTTCAATGTTAGCGTTTTCAAGGGCCAAGCATTGTGATCACGAATCTTCGATGCTTCACTTCAACCCGGCCGTTTGCTCTACGACTTCGCGCAACAGCTTTTTTCGTATTCGTTCCGGGTAGTCTTCAAACCCAGATGCAGAAACCACAAAAGCCCCTTCTCCGACGATCACATTCTCAAAGAAATACGCCGTCAGGTCAGGCTCGCTTTCTTCGATGGCGATTGCATTGACTGTAACGCCCCGATTGCGCAACACGCTGTGCACCTTCGTGGGTTCGACACCCTCATTCGAAACCCCATCCCCCGAAAGGTCGATCAAGTGGCGCTTACACTCCGAGACCGATTCAAAGCTGTCCATTGTCTTTTCGAGCGCTTCGCCAATCGCAGTAGAAAAGTTGCGCCAAACCCTTGGATCCGAGGCAACTTGTGCGGCAAAGCCATCGAGTGCGTGAAAACTGTCGATCTGTGTCCAGGGAACCGTGATCTTTTGGCGCGACGCGCCCGTCCACTGTACGAGCATCAATTGCGCCTGCCCCCTGACCAGCGCTTCGGAGACAATGGGGTCACGCAACCCAGCGGCAAGACCGTCCATCTGAATGCGAAATTCTTTGCTGTCGACCGAGCCCGACACATCAACCGCCAGCGCCAATGCCAGATCACAGGCCCATGCAGGCGGGGCGAGAGACAGGCAGACAGCAAGTGTTCGTAGTGAGACCATAACCGCACGTTAGCACGTATCGTGAAATCTGCAGTCACATGAATGTAATCAAGCCGCAGGCATCTGGTGGCCAGACGTTAGATCGGCATCAATGCCCAATAATCCAGATCCAACAAAACGTCAGGAAGGTACTTTCCGTCCTCGTTGCGCAACGCGAAAGGCGGCCCACCCTTGGTCGCCACCAATCGCAGGCGAACTGCGCCAACGCCCGGAACGCCTGTCTCGGCCTTGTCCAGCACTTCAGACCAGGCCTTGATCGTATCACCTGCAAAACATGGGTTGGCGTGGGCACCGCCATTCAGACCCACGATCATCTGGGCATTTGCCAGCCCGTTGAAAGACAACGTGCGCGCCATCGAGATCACATGGCCACCGTAGATCAGACGCCCGTCGGGGCGGAAGGTCAGATCGAAGTGTACCTTGGCCGTATTTTGCCAAAGGCGGGTGGCCAGCATGTGCTCGGCCTCTTCTATTGTCACCCCATCCACGTGATCAATGGTTTCGCCGATCTCGTAGTCGCCCCACCTGTGCGCCTCACCGGACTGAACAAAACTGTAGTTAGAAAAGTCCAAACCCTGCGGGATCATCAGATCTTCAGCGGCGAGCGCTTTCTTCAGCTCTGGAACAACCGTCTCAGGTGCAGGTGCATTCAGGTTCGATTTGCGCACCATAACCCAGCGGACGTATTCGATAACAACGTCGTCGCGCTGGTTTAATCCGCGCGTGCGCACCCAAACAACGCCGGTTTTACCATTCGAGTTCTGCTTGACGCCGATCACTTCGGATTCTGATCGCAGCGTATCACCGGGATAAACAGGTTGCAGCCAGCGGCCTTCGGCATATCCCAGATTTGCCACCGCATTCAGTGAAACATCAGGCACCGTCTTGCCAAACACCACGTGAAATGCGGCCAGGTCATCAATCGGGCTTTCAGGCAAGCCGCAGTTCCGGGCAAATTCATCCGACGAATAAAGCGCGTGCCGCGCAGGATAAAGCGCGTGGTACAGCGCCCGCTCTCCGGCCGTCACGGTGCGCGGTACAGCATGGCGCAAAACTTGCCCTACGGAGTAATCTTCAAAGAAACGGCCCGGATTGGTCTTTGCCATTATTGCTGCCCCAGTTTCATGTCAGAGGAATAGTCAGCCTGAACATCCTTGGTTACGGCCTGCGCGCAACGCATCACGTTGTTGGCGCTGTCAAACGCGTAAGAGGGAGAGCCGTAAAGCTCCCACCCCTTGCCCAGCGCCTCCGAGACCTTGTGGCAGAAGGCTGATGTGTCTTCCTCGGTCAGGAGGCGATAGAGTTTGGCCAAGATGTCAAATCCTTACGACGGGAAAGGGGAAGGGCCGACCAGCCCGTGGATATAGCCGATCAGTCCGAGCAGCACGATCGAGGCCACAAAGAACATCGCGTCCTTGCCATAAGTACCGGGCTCACCGGGTGTCCAATCAGGTTCAGAGCGGTTGATCACAATCACTTCGGCAACCGCCCAAGCCAACAGACCGCCAAACAGAACGATCGAAGCCAAATCACCGTTCACCAGCAGGTGAGCAAAGGCCCAGAGCTTGAAACCGCCCAACATGGGGTGGCGCATATTGTTCAGCAGACGGCCTTTGGCGCCAGCCGGGCTCATCATATAGATCGCAATCAACACCAATAGATTGTTGATATGGATCATAAACACCGGCGGTGCCCAGACATAGATAAAGTCCGTCATGCGATAGCCGAAGACCATCAGCAAGATCGACACGACCAGCGCCAGAGCAACCATACCCTTCCCGGCATCGCCCATCGCGGCCCGTTGTTGGGGCATCAATCGTTTGAAGAAATGCGCGGCCCACCAAAGCGCCACGCCCAGAATCAGTAGAACAAAGCCCATTGCTGGCTTACCCCGCTTGCAATGATGAAATCGCCTCTGCTTTTGCCAGAGTTTCACGTGCAGTTGCAACGTGCAGGTTCTCTACGATTTTACCGTCGACCACGGCGACGCCTTGTCCTTGGCTTTCGACCTCTTCAAACGCCGCGATCTGCCGACGCGCCAGGTCGATCTCGTCATCGGACGGAGCGAAAGCAGCATTCGTCACATCAACCTGTGCCGGGTGAATCAGTGTCTTGCCGTCAAAACCCATATCGCGGCCTTGCGCACATTCGGCGGCAAGCCCTTCCATATCCTTGAACGCGTTGTACACACCATCGACAATGATCAGACCTTCGGCCTTGGCGGCCAGAACACACAGGCCCAGTGAGGTCATCAGTGGCAAACGATCGGGGCGAAAACGCGTCTGAAGCTCTTTGGCCAGATCGTTGGTGCCCATGACGAACCCGGTGATACAGGGGTGGGCAGCGATCTCTGCCGCGTTCAGCATACCGCGCGGCGTTTCCATCATCGCCCAGATCGGCAGATCGCCGGTGATCGCAGCCAACGCATCAACGTCTGCGGCAGAGTTTACTTTGGGCAGCAGGACCACATCTGCATCCATGTCACGCACTGCTTCGGCATCTGCACGACCCCATCCGGTGTCCAGCCCGTTGATGCGAACAATCTTGACCCGCGCGCCATATCCATCAGCGGCCAATGCGGCCTTAAGCGTTGCGCGCGCGTTGGACTTTTCATCGGCCGCTACAGCATCTTCCAGATCAAAAATGATCGCATCAACCGGCAGGTTGCGCGCCTTATCCAGGGCGCGCTCTTTCGAGCCAGGTATGTAAAGCACCGAACGGTACGGGCGTTGACGCGGATCCATCGACCCCTCCCCAAGAAATAATGTTGCGCGGAATGGGGCATTTTTTTCAGGAAAGTTCAAGACCAAAATTGCCGCATTGCAGCATTACCCGCCAAAGCGACGCAACGTGCGTTGCCTTTACCCAATCTCCGAACCCTCGCGGCAGGCTTGCTGGCATAGGTGGCAGAAGGGGCCTTAGATGAAAACGAAACTGATCAAAATGACCATGGGGCTGGGGATCATGGCGCTGGCAGCTCAGCAGTTGCAGGCTCAGCCGCGCAACTGCGCACCCCGGGAAGACGTGATCAAGCGGCTTGAAGAAATTTACGGAGAAACCCGCAAAGGGATCGGCATTGCCAGACGCGGCGCGGTGATGGAGGTGTTCGCCTCGGATGAGACCGGTAGCTGGACAATCACAGTTACTCTGCCGGGCGGTGCCACTTGCCTTGTAGCATCGGGCCAGTCCTACGAAACCCTCGCTGATGCGTTACCGGCGCAAGGCAAGGACGCCTGAGTTCAGGTCACGGCATCCCAGATCAGCTTGGTGCCTGTCATTGTCAGCAAAACATAAGCGATGCCAAAGAACACGCGTTCGGACATCATGAAATGCGCCCGAACGCCCAGCCATGCGCCGAGTACTGCGAATGGCGCGAGCAGAAGATTTGCCCAGGCCGTTTGCAGCGTGAACAGACCCAGATACGCGTAAGGCACAAACTTGGCGACATTGATGACCCAGAACACCAGAACGGTCGACGCCTGGTATTCGGTTTTCGACAGGCGCTGTGACAGCAAATAGACTGCGGCGGGTGGTCCACCCGCATGGCTGACGAAGCTTGTGAACCCAGCGACCAAACCGGCAAACAGCCCGGCCGAAGATGGCAAGCGTTTTGCGGATACACGTACCCAGCCTCGGGATTGACTGATGTGCCACATCACGAAGCCAACCGAAATCGCTCCTATCAGCAGGCGCAGGACATCGTCGTCAGTTGCGCGGAACAGGCCCGCGCCCAGCGCCACACCTGGTACTGCGCCCAATATCAGCAAACGGGAATCCGGCCAATTCCAGCGCTTCCAATACGGCCCCAACGTTGCAACATCGATGATCATCAGGATCGGAAGCATCAAGGCGAGCGCCTGCCCCGGCTCCAGAATAAGGGCCAGAATCGACGAGGACGCAAACGCCACGCCCGAGCCGAACCCACCCTTCGAAATACCCGCAAAGATCACGGCTGGGATCGCCACGGCAAAAAACATCAAGTTCATCTCGAACATGTGGCAGCCCCAAAACGGTATATTTCGTAAGCCGTTTAGCGCAATCGGTGGGGCAGGTGCAAACGGTATGCGGTGGCATGCCACGTTGCAGAACCCTTGCGCAATGTTGATTTAGCGACTAGCACAACCGCGATTTCAAAACCGACCGGAGATATTCCAAATGGCCAGACCCAAGATCGCGCTGATCGGCGCAGGTCAGATCGGCGGCACGCTCGCCCACCTCGCAGCAATGAAGGAACTTGGTGACGTTGTCCTGTTTGACATCGCCGAGGGTACTCCGGAAGGTAAAGCTCTGGACATCGCCGAATCCGGCCCGTCCGAAGGGTTCGACGCCTCTCTGAAAGGCACCCAGTCTTACGAAGATATCGCAGGCGCGGATGTTTGCATCGTGACTGCCGGTGTCCCGCGCAAACCGGGCATGAGCCGCGACGACCTGCTGGGCATCAACCTGAAGGTCATGAAATCGGTTGGCGAAGGCATCGCGGCCCACGCCCCTGACGCGTTTGTCATCTGCATCACCAACCCACTGGATGCGATGGTCTGGGCCCTGCGCGAGTTTTCCGGCATGCCACATAATAAGGTCTGTGGCATGGCAGGCGTTCTGGATTCGGGCCGCTTCGCGCATTTCCTGTCGGAGGAATTCAATGTCTCCATGCGCGACGTCACCGCGTTTGTTCTGGGTGGTCATGGCGATACCATGGTGCCGTCAGTGCGCTATTCGACGGTTGCCGGCATTCCATTGCCCGATCTGGTCGAGATGGGCTGGACGACACAAGAAAAACTGGACGCCATCGTTCAGCGCACCCGTGACGGTGGCGCTGAAATCGTTGGTCTGCTGAAAACTGGCTCGGCGTTTTATGCTCCGGCCACGTCAGCCATCGAAATGGCCGAAGCCTATCTGAAAGACCAGAAACGCGTTCTGCCTTGCGCGGCCTATTGCGACGGGGAACTGGGCGTCGAAGGCATGTATGTGGGCGTACCCACTGTGATCGGCGCGGGTGGCATCGAACGCATCGTCAACATCACCCTGAACGAAGAAGAGCAGGCCGGTTTCGACAATTCGGTCAACGCCGTAAAAGGCCTGATCGAGGCGTGCAAGGGCATCGACAACTCGTTGGGTTAATCCACCAAGCGTCAGACCATTTGAACCGGCCCGACGTTGGGCCGGTTTTTTTGTTTTCATTCGTTCCGATGTGACCACAAAGCTAAGTCGGGAATGTTGGCGCAAACGTCGCAAATACCTTTTTTGAATATGATTTTTCTGCCAACAGCCAATTGTTCGAATCACACATGCCACCTGGTGTGGTTTGTGATCACACCCCAAAATCCCGTGATCACAAATACCGAAAATCTTCGTGAAAAACCCCTTCACTGTCAAAAAACCCTTTAAACTTATCCCTTAGGCACCCCTATAACGGAATAAATCGCAGTCAGACGGGACAGTTTCGATGAACATTCACGAATATCAGGCCAAAGCCCTCCTCCGCAGCTATGGCGCACCGGTGTCGGACGGCCGCGCCGTGTTGCGCGCCGAAGAAGCCAAAACCGCAGCTGGAGAGCTGGACGGACCACTTTGGGTGGTTAAGGCGCAGATCCACGCAGGTGGCCGCGGCAAGGGGTCGTTCAAAGAGGCTGACGCTGGCGAAAAAGGCGGTGTCCGCTTGACCAAGTCGGTCGAAGAGGCCTCGGAGGAGGCCAAGAAAATGCTGGGCCGCACGCTGGTCACCCATCAGACCGGCCCGGCGGGCAAGCAGGTCAACCGCATCTATATCGAGGCCGGGTCCGGCATCGAGACCGAGATGTATCTGGCCCTGCTGGTGGATCGCCAAACCAGCCGCATCTCATTCGTCTGCTCGACCGAAGGCGGCATGGATATCGAAGAAGTGGCCGCTGCAACGCCCGAGAAAATCCTGTCCTTCTCGGTTGACCCTGCAACCGGCTATCAGCCCTACCACGGCCGCCGCATCGCCTTTTCGCTGGGTCTGAAGGGCGCGCAGGTCAAGCAATGCGTCAAACTGATGAGCCAGCTCTACGCCGCCTTCGTCGAGAAGGACATGGAGATGCTGGAAATCAACCCTCTGATCGTCTCGGACAGCGGTGATCTCAAAGTGCTCGACGCCAAAGTCAGTTTTGACGGCAACGCGATGTACCGCCACCCGGATATTTCAGAACTGCGCGACACCACCGAAGAAGATTCCAAGGAACTGGAAGCCAGCAAATACGACCTGAACTACATCGCGCTGGATGGTGAGATCGGCTGCATGGTCAACGGCGCCGGTTTGGCGATGGCGACGATGGACATCATCAAGCTGTATGGTGCCGAACCTGCCAACTTCCTCGACGTGGGCGGCGGTGCGACCAAAGAGAAAGTGACCGAAGCATTCAAGATCATCACCTCGGACCCGCAGGTCAAAGGCATTCTGGTCAACATCTTCGGCGGCATCATGCGCTGCGACGTCATCGCCGAGGGCGTTGTGGCTGCAGTGAAAGAAGTCGGCCTGCAGGTTCCGCTGGTCGTACGTCTGGAAGGCACGAATGTCGAGAAGGGCAAAGAGATCATCAATACCTCTGGCCTGGACGTGATCGCGGCGGACAACCTGAAAGATGGAGCCGAGAAGATCGTTAAAGCGGTTAAGGGGTAAGTTCGGTGCGCCCGGTAATCCTCTCGCTAGTTACGGCTTGTGCTTTTTGCGCTTGTGCTGCTCAAGGCCAAACCGTTTCTAAAAGTCCTGACGCCGGACCAGGTCAGCGTCTGCTTTCTCCATATGATGCTGGCGTCATATTTGCAGATACCTGTCTGATCCGCGGGCCTAACTTCGAAGATGCAGAGGAGGGTGTCCGGGTTCACAACGTGACGCAAAACTCAGAAACCGGAACGTACTATCACAACGCGGCCAACCTCTCAGTAAAGGTGGCGAACGGTCAATGTTCGTTGGTATTCGCCACCGACAAACAAGTCGATGACACCGTGTTTCAGTTGGCACAAGGAACAGTGTCGATGGTTTATCCAGTTCCAGCTGGAGTAGATGTGACATCGCGTGTCGAAGCCGATGGCCTGAGATACTTCCGCATTGCAATCAAAGCACCGGTAGCAGCGCCATAGAACAAACTGAATACATGATAGGTGATCTCGCTCATCTCAAAAAATCAAAGGAGAACGCCGGGTGGCAAACCTCATCAACGAAAATACCAAAGTGATCTGTCAGGGCTTTACCGGCTCGCAAAACAGATCGCATTGGATGCGGACTGTCTGATCTGTTTGGAAAACTAACCTCATGACCATCCCCATTTTCCTCATAGGCCTTGAACGCGCCACTGGACGGGCGCGCTTGATGGAGCAGGAACTGCAGAAAGCAGGTCTGTCGGCGACGCGGGTCAACGCCGTTGATTGTGATGCGGCGACACGCCAGGATTTTCTGCGCGACTGTCGGGAAGAAGGGCCATGGGGCTACTTCCACACCAAAGATATGGCCTGCACGCTGAGCCATGCCAAAGCGTGGGAAGCCCTGATTGCTTCGGGCGCGGAACAGGCGTTGATCCTTGAGGATGATGTCTTTCTGACGCCAGAACTGGCCGATTGGCTGAATAATCCGTCCTGGTGGCCCCCGGATGCGGATATCGTCCGGTTCGAACGCTGGCGCAGCACAAAGCTCTACGTTGCGCTTGGGCGTAAAGGGTCGTCGCATTTGGGGCGGGACCTGCGTCAGATACGGTCGCGCTATCCCGGTGGGGCCGCCTATGCCTTAACCCGCAAGGCCGCGCAGCACTTTCTTGCGCAAAAGCCTTTTGACATCACGCTTGATGGCCTGTTGTTCAACCCGTCCGCATCAGCAGCGGCACGTCAGGTCAATATCTATCAGGTCATCCCGGCCATGGTCGAACAGGGCAATGAAGCCCCGGGAGAGGTTCAGATGGGCGCGCCGCGCCAACGCCCCACCGGATGGCCGCTGTTCCGACAGAAGGTCCGGCGCGGGATCGCCGAGATCGACGGAGGGGTCCGGACCATCGCCAATCTGGCACTGGGCCGCGCCACTCTCGAAAAAATAGACTACGCGCCGCAGGTTCTGCCGGACGCGCAACCCAATCAAACCAGCACCGCCTAAGGAAAGGGACATCATGGCAGTCCTCATCGACGAAAATACCAAAGTGATCTGTCAGGGCTTTACCGGCTCGCAGGGCACATTCCACTCTGAACAGGCCATCGCCTATGGCACCAAGATGGTCGGCGGTGTGACCCCCGGCAAAGGCGGGATGACCCATCTTGACCTGCCCGTGTTCAACTCGGTCCACGAGGCCAAGCATGTGACCGAGGCCAATGCCTCGGTGATCTATGTGCCGCCGCCGTTTGCGGCTGACTCGATCCTCGAAGCGATCGATGCCGAGATGGAGGTGATCGTCTGCATCACCGAAGGTATCCCGGTTCTGGACATGATGAAGGTGAAGCGCGCGCTGGAAGGCTCAAGCTCGCGCCTGATCGGCCCGAACTGCCCCGGTGTGATCACGCCCGACGCCTGCAAGATCGGCATCATGCCCGGCCACATCCACAAGCGCGGCTCGGTTGGTGTTGTGTCGCGCTCGGGTACCCTGACCTATGAGGCGGTCAAGCAGACCACCGATGTGGGTCTTGGCCAGTCCACCTGCGTGGGCATCGGCGGCGACCCGATCAAGGGCACCGAGCATATCGACGTGCTGGAATGGTTTCTGGCCGATGACGAAACAGAGTCGATCATCATGATCGGTGAGATCGGTGGCTCAGCCGAGGAAGAAGCCGCACAGTTCCTGGCGGATGAGGCCAAAAAGGGCCGCAAAAAGCCGACGGCTGGGTTCATCGCAGGCCGCACAGCCCCTCCGGGCCGCCGCATGGGCCACGCGGGCGCGATTGTCGCCGGCGGCAAAGGCGGAGCCGAGGACAAGATCGAAGCCATGCGCTCGGCCGGTATCGTTGTGGCAGAAAGCCCGGCGCAGCTGGGTGAGGCCGTGCTGGAAGCGATTGGGTAACCCCGCACATATCGTGTGTAGGCCGGGCTTCAGCCCGGCTTGCATGTACGAGCAGATGAGACAGTTAGAGGGTCTTACATTGGCATGAACTTGAAACGGTTGTCAGCTATGTTGTTCGCTTTGCCGATGACGCTCGTTGCGCCGTCCACCGCAAGTGCAGTCGATTTCTGGAAGACAATCGGCTTGTGCTCTGCAGGGTTTCAAGCGGAATCCTTGGAGGTTAACTTTCAAGAATTTGGCTGGCAGGCGCAAAAACCGGACGAGGAGCGCGCACTCCAACATTCTGCCATGTTCAATCTGCAATATAGTTTGGCCTGGGGCAAAAATAGCGACTACGACATCGTCCGAGAGTTGTCGTCCCGCAATTTTCTTGCCAAGCCCGCCGCCCCGTACGATTGGGACTTTTACTTTAGCGATCCTAAAGGCGATGCGGTGCTGACCGTTCGGTTGCTTGACACAGAGCAGTTGTGCTTTTTGACGTCAAGCCGCCCCCCCCTCAATGTTGTGAACGCGCGCCAAGCTGAAAAAGTACGGGATTTTCAGATCGGCAGATTTAGGAAAGATGATACGCAGATAACTCTTTATAATGCCCGAGCAATAGCGAACATGGCGTACGAACGGTTTGAAAAGGCGACTGTCGATCTCCGTTACGTTTTTGTGGCTTCTGTGTCCAATTCTGGAAACGCACAACAATGACTAGCAAGTTAAACCGGTTTCATAGCTTCACTTTGCCCGTCGCTCCGCAAAAACGGATGCACATGAGGTCACCCCATGACCTTCTCTGACGCCATCCGCACCTGTTTCTCCAAGTTCTTCACGTTCTCGGGGAGAGCCTCACGGCCTGAATACTGGTTCTTTTTCCTGTTCATCGTGATCTGGAGCCTCATTGCCGGAATCGTCGATGCGCAGTTCTTCACCCAAGTTGCCGTGACCGAAACCGAAACATCCAAGTCCGTCGCCGCATCGTCTTCACAACCTGTCCAAAGCATCGTCAGCCTGATCGTCTTCTTCCCGCATCTCGCTGTCGCGTGGCGGCGGATGCATGATACCGGGCGCAGTGGCCTCTACGCTTTGCTGCCAATCCTGCTGATCCTCAGCGCCTTTGTGACCCTGTTCTTCGGCATCGGCATCGCCTCCAGTTTCCAGCATGGCGGCAATCTGGACATCCTGTTCACCCGCGCCACTCTGCTGATCGTCATTCCGACACTGATCATCTTGATTGTGTCGCCCCTCCTGGTTCTGTGGTGGCTGGCCCGCCCCAGCCAGCGAGGCACCAACCAATACGGTCCCAACCCATATGAGGTAGCCCAATGACCGAACAACTGCCCAACTCTGCCTTTCATGCCTCAAGCTTTATGCAAGGGCACAATGCCGAATATCTGGAGCAACTTTATGCCCAATATGCGAAAGACCCGGGCGCGGTGGATGCCGCGTGGGCCGATTTCTTTCGCCAGATGGGTGATGCCAAACCGGATGTTGAAAGAGAAGCCGAAGGACCATCCTGGGCGCGGACCGACTGGCCGCCAATGCCTACTGATGACCTCACCAGCGCTCTGACTGGCGAGTGGGTCGAGATCGACGCGAAGGCCGCCGGGGACAAGATCAAAGACAAGGCGGTGTCAAAGGGTGTTGAGGTTAGTGAAGACCAGATCAAACGCGCGGTTCTGGACAGCCTGCGCGCGCTGATGCTGATCCGGGCCTACCGCATCCGGGGCCATCTGGCCGCTGATCTGGATCCGCTGGGCATGCGGGCCGCCAGCACACATCCCGAGCTTGACCCAAAGACCTATGGGTTTGCCGAAGCCGATATGGACCGGCCGATCTTTATCGACAACGTTCTGGGTCTGCAGATGGCCTCGATGCGGCAGATTGTTGAGATCGTGAAACGCACCTATTGCGGCACCTTTGCGCTGCAATACATGCATATCTCGAACCCGGAAGAGGCCGCCTGGCTGAAAGAACGGATCGAGGGCTATGGCAAGGAAATCGCGTTCACCAAGGAAGGCCGTAAGGCGATCCTGAACAAGATGGTCGAGGCGGAAGGGTTCGAGAAGTTCCTGCATGTGAAATACATGGGCACCAAACGGTTTGGTCTGGACGGCGGCGAGGCGCTGATCCCGGCGATGGAACAGATCATCAAGCGCGGCGGTGCGCTTGGGGTTCGGGACATCGTGATCGGCATGCCCCACCGGGGCCGTCTGAACATTCTGGCCAATGTGATGCGCAAACCCTATCGCGCGATCTTCAACGAGTTCCAGGGCGGTAGCTTCAAGCCCGAAGACGTTGATGGCTCGGGCGATGTAAAATACCATCTGGGGGCATCATCGGATCGCGAATTCGATGGCAACTCGGTTCACCTGTCACTGACGGCAAACCCCAGCCACCTGGAAGCTGTAAACCCCGTTGTGCTGGGCAAGGTGCGGGCCAAGCAGGATCAGTTGAACGACACCGACCGAACTGCTGTGATGGGCATTTTGCTGCATGGCGACGCGGCCTTTGCCGGACAGGGTGTTGTGGCCGAAGGGTTCGGTTTATCTGGTCTGAAGGGCCATAAGACAGGTGGCACCATGCATATCGTGGTGAACAACCAGATCGGCTTTACCACTGCACCGCATTTCAGCCGCTCAAGCCCCTACCCGACGGATATTGCCCTGATGGTCGAAGCGCCGATCTTCCACGTCAATGGCGACGACCCCGAGGCGGTGGTCCATGCGGCCAAGGTAGCAACGGAATTCCGGCAAAAGTTCCACAAGGACGTTGTCCTCGACATCTTCTGCTATCGCCGGTTCGGGCATAACGAGGGTGATGAGCCCATGTTCACCAACCCGATCATGTACAAGAAGATCAAAACCCATAAGACCACGTTGTCGATTTATACGGAACGGCTGGTCAAGGACGGGCTGATCCCAGAGGGTGAGATCGAGGATATGAAAGCCGCGTTCCAGGCGCATCTGAACGATGAGTTTGAGGCCGGAAAAGATTACAAGCCCAACAAAGCCGACTGGCTGGACGGGCGCTGGTCTCATCTAGACAAAAACAAAGATGAATATGTGCGTGGTGACACGGCGATTTCACCCGACACTCTGGCCGAAATCGGAAACGCACTGACCCACGCACCGCAAGATGTCGCGCTGCACAAAACGGTCGGTCGCTTGCTGGATCACAAAAAACAGATGTTCGAATCCGGCAAAGGATTTGACTGGGCGACTGGTGAAGCGCTGGCCTTTGGTTCGCTTTTGACCGAGGGGTATCCTGTTCGACTGTCCGGGCAAGACGCGACACGCGGCACGTTCAGCCAGCGCCACTCCGGGTTCATCCATCAGGAAACCGAGGAACGGTACTATCCGCTGAACAACATCCGCGCTGGGCAATCGCAATACGACGTGATCGACTCGATGCTCAGCGAATACGCGGTGCTGGGATTTGAGTACGGCTTTTCACTGGCCGAACCAAACTCTTTGGTCCTTTGGGAGGCGCAGTTTGGTGACTTTGCCAACGGTGCGCAGATTATGTTCGATCAGTTCATCAGCTCTGGCGAAAGCAAATGGTTGCGCATGTCCGGATTGGTGTGCCTGCTGCCTCACGGGTTCGAAGGTCAGGGCCCGGAACACAGCTCGGCGCGACTGGAACGTTTCCTGCAGATGTGTGGACAGGACAACTGGATCGTGGCGAATTGTACAACGCCTGCGAACTACTTCCACATCCTGCGCCGGCAGTTGCACCGGACCTTCCGCAAGCCACTGATCCTTGTGACACCAAAATCGTTGCTGCGCCACAAACTGGCCGTCAGCACGGCCGAAGAGTTCACCACCGGGTCGAGTTTTCACCGAGTGCTGTGGGACGATGCGCAGCACGGAAATTCCGATACCAAACTGGTGAAAGACAACAAGATCAAGCGAGTCGTGATGTGTTCCGGCAAGGTTTACTATGACCTGTTGGAAGAACGCGATTCCCGTGGCATCGACGATGTCTACCTGATGCGGATCGAACAATACTATCCATTCCCGGCGCATTCCCTGATCAATGAGCTTGAACGGTTTAAGGGTGCCGAAATCATCTGGTGTCAGGAAGAACCCAAGAACCAGGGGGCCTGGACCTTTATTGAACCCAACATCGAATGGGTGCTGACCCGTATCGGCGCCGAGAACAAGCGACCGCGTTATGTCGGTCGTGCAACATCGGCCTCGCCCGCAACGGGTCTGGCCAGCCAACACAAAGCCCAACAAGAAGCGCTGGTGAACGAAGCGCTGAGCATTGAAGGAAAATAAGCGATGTCGATTGAAGTTCGTGTTCCCACGCTTGGCGAGTCGGTAACCGAAGCCACGGTTGCGACATGGTTCAAGAAACCCGGTGACACTGTCGCCGTGGACGAAATGCTATGTGAGTTGGAGACTGACAAGGTCACGGTCGAAGTGCCGTCCCCCAGTGCGGGTGTGATGGGTGAAATTGTGGCTGCCGAAGGTGAGACAGTTGGCGTTGATGCGTTGCTGGCAACGATTGCAGCGGGTGACGGTGCCGCAGCCGCACCAGCCGCTACAGCTCCTGCCCCAGCAGCGGCTGCACCTGCCGCCCAGGCAGCAGCCAGCGTCGACGTCATGGTCCCAACTTTGGGTGAATCTGTCACCGAAGCCACAGTGTCGACCTGGTTCAAACAAGTGGGCGATGCCGTTGCGCAAGATGAAATGCTGTGCGAACTGGAAACCGATAAAGTCTCGGTCGAAGTTCCGGCCCCGGCCGCGGGCGTACTGGCAGAAATCGTCGCGCCAGAAGGTGCAACAGTCGATGCTACAGCCAAACTGGCGGTGATCTCGGGCGATGCGGCCGGAGTGTCTGCCGCCCCGGCCGCGGTTGCGGCACCCGCCGCCGGCGGCGCCTCGGGTGGTGGTAAGGACGTGGCCAATGCACCATCGGCTGAAAAAGCCATGGCCGAGGCTGGTTTATCCGCCGATCAAGTCCCAGGCACCGGTCGCGACGGTCGTGTCATGAAAGAGGATGTCGCTAAAGCTGTAGCAACGGCTTCGGCCCCAGCACCGGCGGCGGCTGCGCCCGCACCCGCGGCCCAAGCTCCGCGCGCACCCGTGGCCGCCGAGGACGCCTCACGCGAAGAACGTGTGCGTATGACCCGGCTTCGCCAGACCATCGCGAAACGCCTGAAGGATGCGCAGAACACCGCAGCGATCCTGACCACCTTTAATGAGGTGGACATGACCGAGGTGATGGCCCTGCGCAACGAATACAAAGAGCTGTTTCTGAAGAAACATGGCGTGAAACTGGGCTTCATGTCCTTCTTCACCAAGGCCTGCTGTCACGCGCTGAAAGAAGTGCCCGAGGTCAATGCCGAGATTGATGGCACCGATATAGTCTACAAGAACTTCGTGCATATGGGCGTTGCCGCCGGGACCCCGCAAGGTTTGGTTGTGCCGGTTATTCGCGATGCGGATGCGATGTCTTTTGCTGCCATCGAGAAAGCCATCGCCGAAAAGGGCAAGCGCGCCCGGGATGGCAAGCTGTCCATGGCCGAGATGCAGGGCGGTACCTTCACCATCTCGAACGGTGGTGTCTATGGCTCGCTGATGTCCTCGCCGATCCTGAACCCGCCACAGTCGGGCATTCTGGGCATGCACAAGATTCAGGACCGCCCGATGGCCATCAATGGCGAGATCAAGATCCGTCCGATGATGTATCTGGCCTTGTCTTATGACCACCGGATCGTGGACGGCAAAGGCGCT
The DNA here is from genome assembly GCF_947504215.1 of uncultured Ruegeria sp. Lineage (GTDB taxonomy): Bacteria > Pseudomonadota > Alphaproteobacteria > Rhodobacterales > Rhodobacteraceae > Ruegeria. Next base: position 140,236 of record NZ_CANNGO010000004.1, read on the forward strand.
GTGACCTTCCTGGTTCGTGTGAAAGAGGCGCTGGAAGATCCACGTCGTCTGCTTATGGACCTGTAAAAATGGCGACCCATGTTCTCTGGCAGGCCGACGTCGCGGATTTCAGCGTTTGGCTAAAAGTATTCCGCGAGGACAAGCCGATGCGCGAAGCTGCAGGTATTAATGATCTTCACATCTGGCAGGATCCCGAACAGCGCGACCATGCGGTTGCGCTGTTCGAGATCGCAGATCTGGAAAAGGCCCGAGACTTCTTCGAATCTGAGGAACTGGCAATGCATCACGAACGAGGCGGTGTGGCACATATCCAGATCAAGGTGCTAACGCCGGCCTAACACCCCATTTCTTGCGCCCCCGGTTTGCGGTAGGCGCAAGTTCGTTGTTGGAACATCCCACCCGCGCCTAACAACCAAGGAACTCTACTGGATGACCACCGAACTGACCGTCCTGTCCCTGGCCGCCCTGCTTTGGATCGCTCAATTCGTCGCCTACCTGATTGCGGGTCACGGCAGGGTCGATGTGTTGCATGCGATTGGACCACGTGACACACCCTTTGAAAAACCAGCAGTTATGGGGCGTTTGCACAGGGCGCTGAGCAATCACACCGAAGGGCTAGTTGTTTTTGCTATCGCGGCGTTGGTCGTCACAACCTCGGGGCAATCCAATGGGTTCACCGGGATGTGTAGCTGGATCTACCTTATCGCGCGCATCCTTTATGTCCCCGCCTACGCCTTTGGCTGGACACCCTGGCGCACTGTCATCTGGATGATAGGACTGGTCGCAACGACCGCATTGCTGTTGGCCGCTCTGTTTTGATTCCTCGGCCAGTATAGATTATTCAAAAAGGGAGCGGACCGCGCGACACATGCGCAACCAACCCCGCCTAATACAAGGACGTGACAAATGGCAAACTATGACGTCATCGTAATCGGAGCAGGGCCCGGCGGCTATGTCTGCGCCATCCGCTGTGCCCAGCTGGGGCTGAAAACAGCGGTGGTCGAGGGGCGCGAAACACTGGGCGGCACCTGCCTGAACGTCGGCTGCATCCCGTCCAAGGCGTTGCTACATGCCAGCCATCAGTTGCACGAGGCCGAACATAACTTTGCCAAGATGGGTCTGAAGGGCAAAAGCCCCTCGGTCGATTGGAAGCAGATGCTGGCCTACAAGGACGAGGTCATCGACGGGAACACCAAGGGCATCGAGTTTCTGTTCAAGAAGAACAAGATTGACTGGCTCAAAGGCTGGGGATCAATCCCCGCCGCTGGTCAGGTCAAGGTTGGTGATGATATTCACGAGGCCAAGAACATCATCATCGCGTCGGGGTCCGAGCCATCATCCTTGCCGGGCGTAACCGTCGACGAGAAAGTTGTTGTCACCTCAACCGGTGCGTTGGCGCTGAACAAAATCCCGAAGAAAATGGTCGTTATCGGTGCCGGCGTAATCGGATTGGAACTGGGCTCGGTCTATCAGCGGCTTGGGGCCGAAGTTACCGTTATCGAATTCCTTGACGTGATCACGCCGGGCATGGATCCCGAGGTGCAGAAGACCTTCGCGCGCATTCTAAAGAAGCAGGGCCTGAAATTTGTGATGGGCGCCGCGGTGCAAAAGACCGAAGCCACCAAGACTAAGGCCAAGGTCACTTACAAGAAGCGCAAAGATGACAGCGAACATGTGATCGACGCCGACACTGTTTTGGTTGCCACTGGCCGTAAGCCGTTTTCGGACGGTCTGGGTCTGGACGCTCTGGGTGTTGAGATGACACCACACGGGCAGATCAAGGTTGGCGCAGATTGGCAGACCAATGTGCCGGGCATCTACGCGATTGGTGACGTGATCGAAGGCCCGATGCTGGCCCACAAGGCCGAGGACGAGGGCATGGCCGCAGCCGAGCAAGTTGCGGGCAAGCACGGGCATGTGAATTATGGCGTCATTCCGGGTGTGACCTACACCTGGCCCGAGGTTGCCAACGTCGGTGAGACCGAAGAAACACTTAAGGAACAAGGCCGCGCCTATAAGGTTGGCAAGTTCATGTTTATGGGCAACGGGCGCGCCAAGGCGAACTTTGCGGCAGATGGGTTTGTAAAGATCCTGGCTGACAAGGAAACAGATCGCATTCTGGGCGCGCATATCATCGGCCCGGCCGCTGGCGACCTGATCCATGAGGTCTGTGTGGCCATGGAGTTCGGCGCCTCTGCCGAAGATCTCGCTTTGACGTGTCACGCGCACCCGACCTATTCCGAGGCCGTGCGCGAAGCGGCGCTCGCCTGCGGCGACGGGCCAATCCACAGCTGATAGAAATCCCCGGCGACTACGTCGCCGGGGTTAACCACGCTTCAAGATAGATTTCCAACTTGTCTTCGAAACTCTGCGCCTCGTGTAGTGCACAGAACTTCAGTGACATGGCTTGAATCGCAAAGGCCTGAACGCCTTCTGCAAGCAAATCGGCTGAGACGTCTTTACGTACGTCCGCATATGTCAGCCAATTTTCAACCACGCGAAAGTAACGCTCAAAACAATGTGCAATTGGTCCGATTTCGGCGACCGCCGCAGCGCCCGAATAGCGTATCAGCAGATCAAACACATAGCGTTCAGACGTCATAAAACTGTGAATGGGTTTCAGGACGCGGATAAGCTCGGGCACCGTTTTTGGCGGCAGATTAGCTTCTACCTGATCAAAGATTGAACTCAATCGCTCACCTATCAGAATTTCCATCAGGGCATCTTTGTCGCGGAAATGCGCAAAGAACGTACCCTTGGCGACACCTGCTGCTTTTACAACCTCTTCTACTCGCAAGGCCTCATAGCCCTCGCGGTGAATCACCTCTTCTGACGCCGCAAGCAATCGGGCGCGTGTTCTGAGTGTGCGTTTTTGAACTGCCTTTTGCATAGGGCGTTTTCGCACGATTTTTGACCATGGTCAAATTTTTATTGACCGGGGTCATTTTTTAAACTAGGAAACTGACCGTGGTCATTTTTAGGAGAACTCCCATGCACCCCAAGAAGATCTTCATCCTCGATGGACATCCCGCTGAAAGCAGCCTGTCCCGCACCTTTGCCCAGACTTACGAAGCCGCAGCCCGTGAGAAAGGGCACGAGGTTCGCTTGGTCCATCTCAGTGATCTACAGTTCGATTTTGACTTTGGACAAGGCAACTATGAGGATTTCAAACCGCTTGAGCCGGTATTGGATCAGATCCTACAGGACATCGAATGGAGCGACCATCTGGTGCTGACCACACCGATGTGGTGGGGTGGCCTGCCAGCAAAGCTCAAAGGACTGATTGATCGGATGTTCATCCCGGGTCGGACATTCGACACAAGAAATACTACCAAAATCGGCTTCCCTGCCCCAATGCTAACTGGTCGCACGGCACGTGTCATTCTAACGTCAGACACACCAGGCTGGTTCATGCGCCTGATCTATCGGCAAGCCTTGATCCGTCAGGTGCGTGATCAGATTCTGGGCTTTGTCGGTTTCAAGCCAACGCGCTTCACCTACTTCGCGGGCGCCAGTTGTCCCAAACCGGGCAGCGTTGAGCGCTGGATAGCAAAGGTATCCAGGATCGGGGCCGCCGCGGTTTGACCCCTTGATACAGCGGCCTACCACATCGTTTTGGCGGCGCGCACTCCCCATTCCTGATCATACTGCGCGCCGCCTTCTTCACCGGCTGTCATCTCGGCCAAGATTTCGCCCACGGTCGGAAGTGCAGTCGCTTCGTGACCAGCGGTCCAGGTTCCAGCCCGCATCAATGCGCGCGCGCATTGCGTGTAGATTTCAGCGATTTCGACAACAATCACCGTCGCAGGTCGCTTACCATTTTTCTCGAAACGGACGCGCAGGTTGTCATCCGCAGTCAGCCCCGCCGTTCCGTTCAGCCGAACCACGTTGTTTGACCCCGGAACCAAAAACAACAGCGAAACACGCGGGTCACGCACGATGTTGCGCAGCGAATCCAACCGATTATTGCCCCGCCAATCCGGCATTGCCAGCGTGCCCGGGTCCAGTTCCAGAACAACCGGATTATCATCGCCGCGCGGGCTGCCATCGACACCTTCCGGCCCCACTGTACTGAGGATGCACAGGCGCGATGACATGATCCATTTACGATAAAGTGGCGTCAGTCGACGCGCGACTTTGCGCATTGCTGGCGCGCCGGGCGTCCCATACAACGCCTCCAGCGTTTCAATGTCGTCAATGAGCTTCATCCGGATCAAACCCCACTTCCCGCATCAGTTCGTTAGAGCGTGTTTCAATCACGTCTTCCAACCGCACCAGAAACTCATCCCGTTGCACACCGGATTCAATTGGCTCCAGAAAATCGACAATCGCCAGACCCGGTTTGCGCATGATCCCGGTTCGCGGCCAGAAAACGCCGGCATTTGTCGCGACTGGAACGCAGGGGAATCCAAGACCTTCGTACAAAACGGCAGTTCCGACCTTATACGGTTTATACGAGCCCGGTGCGACCCGCGTGCCCTGAGGGTAAATCACCAACTGCCCCGGTTCGGCAAACTCCTTGGCGACGTCCTTGACCATTTTGGCAACCGCTACACCCTTCTTTCCGCGATTGACCGGGATGCAGCCCAAACGGCGTGCGTACATTCCGATAATTGGCGTCCATAATAGCTCTCGCTTCATGATGAACTTGCCATGCGGGATCGCGGCGAAGATCATGATGATATCCAAAAAAGACTGATGTTTGGCGCCGATGACAACCTCTCCGGACGGAGGAGATCCGCGTACCTCGCAACGAATCCCAACCATCCAACGGGCCAACCACATCGTGCTGCGGGCATAAGTCCTGCAGGCCTGCGAAGCCCCTTTCTTGGAAAACAAAGCATAAGGCGCAAACACAAGGCCCAAGACCAGCATCCAGGCGTAGATGATGATCATAAAGATCAGCGAACGGACCCATTGAATGGCCTCGGACATCAGGAAAGCTCCTTCAATTTACGACGGGCTGCGGTCCACGTGGCAAAAAAGGCGACCGTCGCGCCAAGGACAGGGATGAGAATGGGCAAGGCCCAGCCGCCACCTTGAAAGCCCACACCGGTCAGAAATCCACCCGTATTTGACGCCTCCGGCAGCAAAAGGACCCCAGTCATTCCAAGCAGGGTTCCGACAGCTGAACCAAAAAAAGCGCGGTAGGTAAAACGGCGGACAAAAGCCCCGGCAATGAACCGATCGCGCGCACCCACTTGGCGCAGTACCTCGATGATTTGCGCATTGGCGGCAAGCGACGCGTTAGCGGCCAATGTGATCATGGCTGCGGTGGCACCACCGATCAGCAAGATCGACACCCACCCAAGCCGCCGCAAAGACATCGCCGCATCCACCAAAGGTTCACGCCACCTTGTGTGATCGTCCAGTACGGCGCCGGGAACTTCGGCCCCCAATCGCAAGCGCAACCCGGCGGCATCCAGCCCTGGATCACCTTCGACGATCTCAATCAGCTGCGGGATAGGCAGAGTGTCCAGCGGCAAGTCGGGCCCAAACCACGGAGACAGCAGAGCCGCCTGTTCTTCGGCGGTCAGCGCGCGAGCAGACGCAACACCAGGGGTTTGGCTCAGAACGGTCAGTGCGGCTTCGGTCTGGGCAGCAAACTGTTCCACCGGGGCGTTTATGCGCAGGGTTGCTGCGCCCGCCAGTTCAGACGCCCAGCGGTCAGCGATCCTGCCCGAGGCGAGCGACAAAGCCAAAGCGAACACGGCCAGAAAAGCCATCGCTCCAGACACAAAAAAGGTCAGATGCGCGGTGTAGCCCGTCGGCGGCACAACCCGATCGGCGCGTGCATCGCGGCGCAGCAGGTTGCGGAGATCACCACTGCTCATAGATCCGCTCCTGCCAGCTGCAACCGCCGCTGAGAAATCCGCAAAACGCGGGCCTGTACTTGACTTTTGGCAGCGCGGATCAGGCTCAGATCATGTGTCGCGATCAATACGGTTTTTCCCATCCGGTTCAGCTCGATCAGCAGGCGTAGCAAACGTTGCGACATCTCCCAGTCCACATTTCCCGTTGGTTCATCCGCAAGCACCACGTCGGGCGACAGGATGAGGGCGCGCGCCAAAGCTGCGCGCTGGCGTTCACCTCCGGACAATTCCGGCGGCCTGGCTTCCAACCGAGGGCCAAGGCCCACCCAGCTCAGAAGCTCCGTTAGGTTGTCCTGCTCCGCGGATTCAGCACGCCCCGAGACCATCAGCGGCAAAGCGACATTCTCGCCCAAGGTCATGTGATCCAGAAACTGGCAATCCTGATGTACGACGCCAATCCGGCGGCGCAGCAGGGCCATCTGATCCCGATCTAGCAGCGAGATATCCTGATCAAAAGCGCTTAGCCGTCCCGATGTTGGTAGCAGCGCCCCATAACAAAGTTTGAGCAGCGTCGTTTTCCCCGCACCCGAAGGGCCGGTCAGAAAATGGAAGGACCCCGGCTGCAACTGCACCGATACGTCGCTCAGCAATTCGCCGCCACCGTAGGTGTAGCTGACATTCTCCAGCTCGATCACACGTGCCCCCATTTGTTTTGCCGCTCTTCTTGCCCGAGCGCGGTTTTGGTTTCAATGCCTTCACCGGGTCCAATTGGTGACACTTGGTCCGTGAAACCGAAAACGCCCTTTGCTGTTAGCTCTTAACGGAATATCATTCCTGAAAAAACTATTAACGGCCCGTTTGTACGGCCGGGGAGGCAGTATGCGTCTTACATGTCCGAATTGCAGTGCCCAATACGAGGTCCCGGACGAGGTCATCCCCGAGGAAGGCCGCGATGTGCAATGCTCAAATTGCGACCAAACCTGGTTTCAGGCCAAACATCCGACCGACGAGATATCTGAACCTGTTCAGGTAGAAGATGACGCTGTCGAGGCGAAGGGCTCGGAAGACGAGATGCCGGAAGCAGTAGTCGAAGAAACGACGGCAAAGCCACACGTTGAGCCTGAGCCTGAGCCTGAGCCTGAGCCTGAGAAAGTATCTGAAAAACCTAGCGGGAATGTGGACCCCTCGGTTGCCAATATTTTGCAGGAGGAGGCCGCCCGCGAGGCGGAATTGCGTGCCCAGGAGGGCGGTGGTCTGGAAACCCAACCCGATCTGGCGTTGGATACCCCACCTGAGCCAAAAGTCGAGCCAAAACGACCTTCTGCCTCAGTCACTGCCGAGGATTCAGGTCAGAAAGAAGCGCTGCCGGATGTTGATGCAATTAACTCCACAATGCGCGCTGAAATGACCGAGGCCGAGGTACCCGTCCGTAAATCTGGCGGGTTTGTCCGTGGTTTCGCCCTGATGTTGATCATTGGTGTTGTTCTGTACTTGATCTACGGCAACGCCCAGCAAATCAGCGAAGCCGTACCGCAAGCCGATCCGGTCCTGAACTCTTATGTCTCGCTGGTGGAGCAGGCCCGAATCTGGCTTGAAACACAAGCCGGCTCAGGCGCGTCGCAAAACTGATGCGCCAAGCCGTTCCCTAAAACCGCTCAAGCAGACGTTTTAGGTATTCCAACTCGATTTTGGGGCGATCAGTATCGCCAGTACGTCGGCGAATTTCGTCCAGCAACTCTCTGGCACGGCGATAGACATCCTCTCCCTGCAGCATGTCTTCTTCGGTCGAAATGGACCCGGCAGCACCAGGGTTGCGCCCCAGCGGATCGCGGTTGGTGGCCTGCATATCGCCTTCTTCGGTGCCCTGCCCCGGTTGGTTCTGCTGGTTCTGGGCCATCGCCTCACCCAATGACCGCATGCCTTCCCGCAAGGCTTCCATCGCCTCGGACTGACGATCAATAGCTTCGGCCAGATCATCGCCGCGCAGCGCTTCTTCCGCGTCATCCATAGCACGGCCCGCACGACCTAGCGCTTCGCGCGCGGCCTCCCCCTCGGGTGTGCCTGCACCCGGTAGTCCTTGTTCCTGTCGACCCAGCTCGTCCCGGAGGGCCTGTTGCCGGTCTGCCAGCGTTCCTTGACCCTGCTGGCCTTCACCCGACTGATCAGACCCTTGTCCCTGACCGCCTTGACCCTCGTGGCTTTGACCCCGGCCCTGCCCACCCGAGCTGCCTTCGTTGCCCTGGCTTTCACCGGCCTGTGCGCCCGGATTGAACTGTTCCTGCAGATCGCGGAAGGCCTGGTCGCTTAGGCCCTGTTGTTCGCGCAACGTCTCGGCAAGCCCTTCCATGGCTTGCTGGCCCTCGGACTGGCCGCCTTGACCCTGCCCCTGAGTGACGCGCATGTTTTCCATCATCTGTTGGAATTCATCCAGCGCTTGCTGCGCCTCGGCCATGCGGCCCTGTTCCATCAGTTCCTGAATGCGGTCCATCATGCGCTGTAGGTCATCCTGTGACATTTGCATGGATTCGCCGTTCTGGCCCTGTTGCTGTTCGCCATTCTCGCCGTCTTGCTGCGCCAGACGCTGCAATTGCTGCAAGTAGTCTTGCGTCGCCTCTCGCAATTCCTGCATCAGCTCGGCGATTTCTTCATCGGAGGCCCCATTCTTCATCGCCTCGGACAACCGTTCCTGCGCCTGACGCATCCGTTCGAGCGCATCGGCCAGCGTGCCGTCTTCGATCAAGGCCGCAAGGTCCCACAAGGCCTGCGCAATTTCCTCCTGCTGCTCTGGCTTCAACCCGTATTCATCAAAGGTCTCCAACCGCCGCAAAACTACCCGCAGGCGCAAATAGGCAGTGTCCGAGCGGAACAAATCCTCAGGATGATTGGACACCGCGCGCAACACTTGCGCGACCCGTGTGGCATTGGCGCGAGCCCACAGCAGGTCTCGCCGTTGTTCGATCACCGCTGCCGCGAGCGGGTCAAAGAACCGACGCGCGGGCAACGCCGTCGCATAGGGTTCCGATTTGGATTGTTGGTCCGCGGCATCCTGCGCCATCAATGTGATTGTCACCGGCAGATGTGCCCACGGATGTTGCGAAAAATCTTCAATCAAGTCTTCGGTGAAATCGGTTCGATCCCCGGTAATCGGCATGGGCAACTCAACTTCAATCGCCTCACGCGGTTCAGGGTCCGCGATCAGACCATAACGGCGATCGACCGCAGCCAGATCCAGCTCGATCCGGGCCAGCCCAGATACGATGCCGTAGTCATCAAGGGCCGCGTACGGAAGTTTCATCTGACCGCCAGCCTCAGATTCAGCGGCAGACGCCACCGCGATCTGTGGCGGCGCATCACTTATGATGCCCAGTGTCCACTCTCGACCCGCCGGGCCTTCAATTCGAATCTGGCCTGAGTGTTCGACCACGAATTCCTGTTCCGGTTCGGTTGCCGCCTGTGTTCCGGCCACAGATGCAGTCTCAGTCAGGCTGTGCGCACCGACCTCTCCGTAAAATCGCAATGTAACGCGACTGCCCTGCGGTATAGAGAGTTCTGTTCCAGACTGATCCGCCAGATAGAGCGTCGGCAACCCGGTATAACGTGGCGGCTCCACCCAGCCTTCCCACGTTGCGCCTTGCCCGGCAACGGCAGCCCCAGGTGCCATTTCAGCGACCGATCCGATGCGCCAGAATGATCCGAATAGAACCGCAACAACCAATGCCAGCAACGCGGCATATCGCAGGGCGTAAGGGTCGCGTGACGCGAGCCGCAGATCCGGTTTCACCGCCTCCGCCTGGGCAACACGCTGCGCCATCCGGTGTTTATGGGCCCGCCAAAGAGTCACAGAATCCGCGTCCTGTGCACCAATGGCCTGATCATCCATCAGAGCCTGAATTGGTCGGCCTGGCAAAGTTTCGTCAAGTCTCGACAGGGCCTCGACACGCGACGGGATATGGAAACGCCTTGCCCCCCAAGCGACAGCAAGAACCAGTGCAAGCAAAGACACCGCACCAGCGCCCCAAACGAATTCGACCCTGACGAAATCCTGTAAGCCCAGCATCAGCGCTGCAAGCAGAAGCATCAAAATCGAAAACACTGGCCAGAAGGCACGCAAAACCTGCTCAGCCAACATACCGACATGGGTCAGCCAAAGGGACATGCGTGGTAGTGGCAGGTTTGATCTATCGCTCAAGGCGGGCCTCCTAGTCGGGCCCGCGCGGTTATCGCGTCAGAGCCACGTAGGTATGGTATCGCGGTTTATCATTTCGTCAAAGCTTGGGCGTTCACGAATAACTGCAAATTGATCCCCATGCACCAGCACTTCTGGAATCAGCGGGCGCGTATTGTACTCGCTAGACATCACCGCACCATACGCCCCTGCGCTGCGGAAAGCGATAAGATCACCTGCAGACAGCGGCGGCATGTTGCGTTTTTTGGCAAAAGTATCACCAGATTCGCAGACCGGCCCGACGATATCATAGGGCCGCTGTTCGACACCGGGCGCGGGTTCGGTCACCGCAACAATGTCGTGATAGGCTTCGTACATCGCGGGGCGGATGAGGTCGTTCATCGCCCCATCGAGGATCAGGAAATCGCGGTCTTCACCGGATTTCACGTAGATGACCTTCGACACCATCAGACCTGCATTTCCTGCGATCAGGCGACCGGGCTCGATTTCGATCTCGCAACCCAAATCGCCAAGCGTTTTCTTGATCATAGCGCCATACTCGACCGGTAAAGGCGGCGCGTCGTTTGAACGTGTGTAGGGAATACCCAAGCCGCCCCCTAGATCGAGCCGGCGGATATTGTGCCCTTCAGAGCGCAATTGCTCGGTCAATTCTGCGACTTTGTTGTAGGCCAGTTCGAACGGCTCCAGCTCGGTCAGTTGCGAGCCGATATGAACGTCGATCCCTATGACCTCCAAACCCGGCAAGCTGGCTGCCAGCGCATAGACCTCCAAGGCACGGGAGATCGGAATGCCGAACTTGTTCTCGGACTTGCCAGTGGCAATCTTGGCGTGGGTCTTGGCGTCTACGTCCGGGTTCACCCGCACGGTTATCGGCGCGATCATGCCCAGTTCTTGCGCAACGGCGTTGATCACTTCCATCTCGGGCTCGGATTCCACGTTGAACTGGCGGATGCCGCCAGTGAGCGCGTTGCGAATCTCATCCTCAGTTTTGCCAACACCCGAGAACACGATCTTGTCGCCCGGCACGCCTGCCGCCTTAGCGCGCAGGTATTCCCCACCCGAAACCACATCCATTCCCGCGCCCGCTTGCGCCAGCGTTTTCAAGATCGCCTGATTGCTGGCCGCTTTCATCGCATAGCAGACAAGGTGATCGGTGCCGTCCAGCGCGTCATCGAACAGTTTGAAATGCCGCAGCAACGTTGCTGTCGAGTAGACATAGAACGGGGTTCCGACCGCGGCAGCGATTTCGGAGATCGGGACATCCTCGGCGAAAAGCGCGCCGTCGCGGTAGAGAAAGTGATCCATATCTGCGCGCTTAGACCAAAACGGGGGGCCGGTTCAATGGATTCGGGCGCTTATGGGCCCGACACGGCCATTTAGAATTCGGTCGAGACCCCGGCACGTGCATAGCCGGATACGGAAATGCCGGACGGTTTTGGCTCTGGCTTAGGATCAGAGCGCGATGCAGATGTCGGTTCGCACGCCGCCAAAACGGCAAGCGTCAAGATTAGGCCGATGGTTCGCATATGCCGTTCTCCTTAGAGTCTGTACTGACGGTGTTGGATTTCGGATCAGACACCCAGATAAAGGCCAAAGCCGCCCTTGCGAAGGCCTACGCCTCCGCCAACATGTGTCCCGCTGGACCCAACGCCAACGCCCAGGCTGGCCGTCGGCTGAACAGGTTCGCCATCGGCACCACAGGCCGCCAAGGCAAAACCGGTCAAGATCAACAGAATGACCCGAAACATACGCATCATACCAACGCCTTCCATCGTTTGATCTGAGCCCGCACCTGATCAGGCGCAGTCCCCCCATAAGACTGACGCGAGTTTACCGAGTTTTCAACGGTGAGGACAGAATAGACGTCATCGGTGATATCAGCGTGCACCGATTTCATATCCTCAAGCGTCAGGTCGGGCAGGTCGCAACCCTTGGTTTCGGCCATAGCAACCAGCGATCCGGTCACATGATGCGCATCGCGGAACGGCAGGCCCAGCACACGGACCAACCAGTCGGCCAGATCGGTCGCAGTTGAGAACCCCGACCCTGCCGCTGCGGCAAGGCTTTCGCGGTTGGCGGTCATGTCCTTGACCATGCCTTCCATTGCCGCCAGCGCCAGCATCCAGTTGTCGGCTGCATCAAAGACCTGTTCCTTGTCTTCCTGCATGTCCTTGGAATAGGCCAGCGGTAAACCCTTCATCACCATCATCAACGCCGTATTGGCACCGTAAATCCGGCCCACCTTGGCGCGAATCAGCTCGGCCGCATCCGGGTTTTTCTTCTGCGGCATGATTGACGAACCCGTTGAAAACCGGTCGGACAGCGTGACAAAACGGAACTGGGCCGAGGACCAGATCACAAGCTCTTCGGCAAAGCGAGACAGGTGAACGGCGCAGATTGAGGCTGTGGACAGGAATTCCAGAGCGAAATCGCGGTCGCTTACGGCATCCAACGAGTTGGCAGCGGGGCGATCGAAGCCCAGGGCCTCGGCCGTCATCTGGCGGTCGATGGGGAAGGACGTTCCGGCCAAGGCCGCAGCCCCTAAAGGCGACTCATTCATTCGGGCGCGGGCATCCCGGACGCGAGACAGGTCGCGGCCGAACATCTCGACATAGGCCATCATGTGGTGTCCCCATGTCACCGGCTGTGCTGTTTGCAGATGTGTAAAGCCCGGCATAACCCAATCAGCGCCGGCCTCAGCCTGCGCCAAAAGCGCGCGGATCAGGGCCAGCAGGCCGGTCTCCGCCGCGTCCAGTTGGTCACGAACCCAGAGTTTGAAATCGGTCGCCACCTGGTCGTTTCGGCTGCGACCTGTGTGCAGACGGCCTGCGGGCTCGCCAATGATCTCTTTCAAGCGCGCCTCGACATTCATATGAATGTCTTCCAGAGCGGTCGAGAACTGAAAGTCTCCGTTCTGGATTTCTGACAAAACGGTGAGCAGCCCTTCCCGAATGGCTTCAGCGTCACTATCACTTATGACGCCTGTCGCAGCCAACATGGCGGCATGGGCGCGCGAGCCTGCGATGTCCTGGGCTGCCATCCGTCGATCGAACCCGATCGAGGCATTGATTGCCTCCATGATCGCGTCTGGACCGGCGGCAAAGCGGCCGCCCCACATCTGGTTCGAAGATTGATCGGTCATGTAAGAAAACCCGGAGTTGATATGCGCCTATTTCGTCTGATCCCCCTTTATATGGCCCTTGCGCTAGGTGCAAACGCGGCTTTGGCAACCGATGCCGAGACATTGGCGCCGCTGCGCGATGGCAGCCTGAAGCGCCTGATCCTTCACAAAGAGCCGAAGCCCGTCGAAGCGGTTGAGTTTGAACTGGAAGACGACGGCGGCACAGCGTCACTGGCCGACTACAAAGGCAAGTATGTGCTGTTGAACTTCTGGGCCACCTGGTGTGCCCCCTGCCGTAAAGAGATGCCTCAGATCGCTGAATTGCAGGACGAATTTGGGGGCGAAAAATTCGAGGTTCTGACCTTGGCGACTGGCCGTAACTCTCCGGCTGGCATCAAGAAATTCTTTGATGAAAACGGCATTGATAATCTACCTCGGCACCAAGACCCGAAACAAGCGGTTGCGCGCGAGATGGGCGTTATTGGTTTGCCGATCACTGTGATTATTGATCCTGAAGGCAATGAAATCGCTCGTCTGATTGGTGATGCCGAATGGAATTCTGACAGCGCAAAGGCAATCATTTCCACCCTGGTCGAGGCAAATAGCTAAATTCTTGCGAAATCACGCCAATCTCTGCGACGCCTTCAGAGGGAGAATGACAGGCTAAAGCCGTGTCTACGACCATTTCGAACTCGGTCGAAAACACCTTAGTCAAAATATGCTAGACTGGACCCGGCCCAAAACGGGCCGGTTTTTTGTTTGTATGTAACCCGAAAAAGGAGACCGTGATGAAACCTGTGGTTCTGCTGATCGGGCGTTTGCCAAACGTGATCGGTGACGTGGCACTGCAACTGGATCACCTGCCGATCCAATGGCTGGGTGCGCACGATCAAGCCGAGGTTCGGCATCAACTGGACACCGAACCCCGGATTACTTGCGCTATCATGGGGGCAGGCTTGGATGATGTCGTCCGCGGCGAGATGATTGGCATTATCGCCTCGCGCCGGCCAGATATCTGCATCCACCTTAAGGATCGTGCGTCAGGCCCTGAGGGCCTTGTCCCATTTGTGCTCCGAGTGGTTCAGCACGAAATTTTGGAAAGACTGGAACGAGGCTGACGCCACGCCACCTTTGACAGCCCCCTGCCCGCTTTGCACTCTGTCGCCGGGGAGGACGGCATGCCGCTTGAAATTCTATTGATTTTAGTGATCGGTGGGATTGCCGGTATCACTCTCCTATTGCACCTGACCGGACGATCGAGCCAGCGCGTTTTGACGCAAGGGACCGCCCGGATGGATTGGCGGCGCCATTTTCCGGACGATGTGGTGATTGATGTCACGGTCTCGCATGATGGCCATGCCGCCTTAGTTCGAACTGAGACCGGCACCGGCTTGTTGTGGTCCCTCGGCGCAGATACTGTAGGCCGGCATCTGTTGGATTTTGACTGGATCGAGCATCCGAACGGGTTCGAATTTCAGTTTCGCGACTTTAGCTCGCCCGGTGTCGTTGTTCACCTCGACGAACTTGAGCGCCGTCACTGGCAGCACCTGATGGAGCCTTCATGACCGATCACGTAAGTTTTCCCGACGCCGTTCAATGGGCCGTCCCTTTTTTTATCGCCGCGATCTTGGCCGAGTTCCTGTGGATCACCATAAAGGGCCGTGGTGGGAGGTACGAGACCCGCGATGCGGTGACCTCTCTGATCATGGGCGCGGGTAACATTGCTTCAGGATTTGTTCTTGGTTTCATTGCCTATGCGTTCTTTATGTGGCTGTGGCAAATCACACCGCTGAACCTTGGCACCTCGATTCCGATCATCATCCTGTGCTTTGTGCTGGATGATCTGCGATACTACTGGGTGCATCGGTTCGGCCACCGTATCCGCTGGGTCTGGGCCAGCCATGTGAACCACCACAGCTCGCAGCACTATAACCTGACCACGGCGCTGCGTCAGACCTGGACCTATACCTTTACGTTCATGATGGTTGTACGGGCACCGCTGATCCTGCTGGGATTCCACCCGGCTTTGGTCTTGTTCTGCGGCGGTCTGAACCTGATCTACCAGTTCTGGATTCACACCGAAGCCATCGGCAAAATGCCTCGCTGGTTTGAATCTGTGATGAACACTCCCAGTCATCATCGTGCGCACCACGGCCGCAATGCGCGCTATCTCGATTGCAACTATGCCGGCGTCTTCATCATCTGGGACAAGATGTTTGGCACTTTCGTGCCCGAGCAGGAAGATGACCGCGTCGATTATGGGCTGGTTCACAACATAGGCACGTTCAACCCGTTGCGCGTCGCCTTTCACGAATGGGTGGGCATGTGGCGCGACGCGACTCAGCCGGGTCTGACCTTAAGCCAAAGACTTGCCTATTGCTTTGCCCCGCCAGGTTACAGCCACGATGGCAGCCGGGACAGCTCGGAGCAGATCAAGAAAAAGCATCTCGACAGACACCCGAGTGATCGCGGAACGCCCGGATTCGAGCAATTTGACAAAAATCCGCCCAATACCCGGGCAAAACGCGCCTGACGACTTCGCGAGCAAGGTCAGTAAGCCTTGTAATCCGGCCCTGATGCACCATATCGGTCGTCATGTGTGGAGTATGAGTGTCCGGAGGCCAGAATGACCCGCGTAACAACCGTATCAACTGTTATCGGGCTGTTGGGTCTGGTTCTGGCGATGTTCGCAGCAATCGGCACCGCTGTGACAGCTTTGATCGCATTGGGCTTTGCAATGATGGTTCTGGGTGCGGTGGGGGCTATCTTCGGCGCCGCAGCGACACTGGTACAAGCCGGACAATCCGCACGCTGACCCCTCATATTTTCTGAGATCCCTTAACTGCAGATTCACCTGTTTGCCCTGAGACTGTGACCGAACCCATGTTCGGCATCACACAGGGAACCGTTGCTCATGCGGGACAAGAAGCTTGCAGATCTTCCCGAAGGGTCGGAAAACCCGTTGAACGCTGCAGTCTCGACCCGGGACCGCTCGGTCGTTCAGATGGCAACAGACGCAGTAAAACACAAGCAATGCAAACTGGCGTTTCAACCTGTCATGCAAGCGCACGCCCCACATGGCGTTGCCTTTTATGAAGGTTTCATTCGCGTCCTCGACGAAACCGGTCGTGTCATTCCGGCCCGGGATTTCATGCCTCAGGTCGAAAACACACCGATCGGTCGGGAACTGGATTGCGTCGCGCTGGAAATGGGTTTGCGTACACTCGTTCGAAACCCTTCCATCCGATTGTCCATAAACATGTCGGCCCGGTCGATTGGTTACGCCCGCTGGTCCGGCGTGCTGGACAGGTTTCTAAAAAGGGACGCAAGCGTGGGTGAGCGTTTGATCCTTGAGATCTCGGAAAGCTCTGCGATGCAAGTCCCCGAGCTTGTCGTAGATTTCATGGATCGCCTGCAGGAACGCGGCATTGCCTTTGCGTTAGATGATTTTGGGGCCAGCAACTTCAGTTTTCGCCATTTTCGCGAGTTTCTGTTTGATGCCGCCAAAGTAGACGGGCAATTCATTCGGGGGATCAGCGAGAACCCCGACAATCAGGCACTGGTGCGTGCTTTGATAGCGGTGGCGCGGGAATTCGAAATTCTGGTAACGGCCGAATCGGTCGAAACCCAGCAAGATGCAGCGTTCCTTATCGCAAACGGCGTGGATTGCCTGCAGGGCTTCTTGTTTGGCGCACCATCGATCACACCGCCCTGGAAACAGGAACCACACTCGAAAACAGGGACTTAACCGAACGCCGCTATCGCAATAATTCGCCCCCTCCGCCGCTGAGACAAGCTGTCCGTTGCTGCGTGTGCAGCATTGCGCTATGGCAGAGAGTGCTGGAGCGGGGGATCACGAGGCGCTCTGATACCGGGAGAGAGCTTCTCTGCCACCTGCGCCGTCAGATTTCCCGAAAGACCATGACGGTAAAGGACTGACTTATGACCAACGTAGTAATCGCATCCGCCGCACGCACAGGTGTCGGCAGTTTTAGCGGTTCGTTTGCGAACACCCCTGCACATGATCTGGGCGCTACCGTCCTGGAGGCAGTCGTCGAACGCGCCGGGATCGACAAGGGCGAAGTAAGCGAAACCATTATGGGTCAGGTGCTGACCGCCGCTCAGGGCCAAAACCCCGCACGTCAGGCGCATATCAATGCCGGGCTTCCCCAGGAAAGCGCCGCATGGGGCATCAACCAAGTCTGTGGCTCGGGCCTGCGCGCTGTCGCGCTGGGCGCACAGCATATCCAATTGGGCGATGCCGATATCGTGGCCGCCGGTGGACAAGAGAACATGACACTGTCGCCCCATGCCGCCGCGCTGCGCGCCGGTCACAAGATGGGTGATATGAAGTACATTGATACGATGATCCGTGACGGTCTCTGGGATGCCTTCAATGGCTATCACATGGGTCAGACCGCCGAGAATGTCGCCGAGAAATGGCAGATCAACCGCGACACACAGGACGAATTTGCTGTTGCGTCTCAGAACAAAGCCGAAGCCGCGCAGAAGGCTGGCAAATTCGCCGACGAAATCGTGCCGTTCATCATCAAGACCCGCAAAGGCGACATTGTGATGGACAAGGATGAATACATCCGCCACGGCGCAACCATGGAGGCCATGGCAAAGCTGCGCCCAGCCTTCGCCAAGGAAGGTTCGGTAACAGCCGCCAACGCATCCGGTCTGAATGACGGCGCCGCGGCAACCCTGCTTATGTCGGCCGAGAACGCCGAAAAGCGCGGGATTGAGCCTTTGGCCCGCATCGCATCCTACGCCACTGTTGGTTTGGACCCGTCGATCATGGGCGTTGGCCCAATCTACGCGTCACGCAAGGCGTTGGAAAAAGCAGGCTGGTCCGTAGAAGATCTGGATCTCGTCGAAGCCAATGAAGCCTTCGCAGCGCAGGCCTGCGCCGTGAACAAGGACATGGGTTGGGATCCGTCAATCGTGAACGTCAACGGCGGCGCCATCGCCATCGGACACCCAATCGGTGCATCCGGTTGCCGTGTCCTGAACACGCTGCTGTTCGAAATGAAACGCCGCGATGCGAAAAAGGGTCTGGCGACCCTGTGCATCGGTGGGGGAATGGGCGTCGCCCTATGCGTGGAGCGTGACTGATTGCGCTGACAAGAACACAGAAAAGGGCGCCCTGTCGGCGCCCTTTTTTGTTACAATTCAATTCTATCACTTATGTGCGACAATACTGACGAGCAGAAAGCAAGCTATCTTGACGAAACAATATTGCGTACAACTCTCTCTCAGAGTAACAGCATTACCAAGGCGACTAAATTTGGAGGATTCCTAAATGGCACGTACAGCACTCGTCACCGGCGGCTCTCGCGGCATCGGCGCAGCAATTTCTAAGGCGCTCAAGGCCGAGGGATGCAATGTTGCAGCCACCTACGCGGGTAATGACGAAGCCGCGGCGAAGTTTACAGAAGAAACCGGCATCGCCACATACAAATGGAATGTCGCTGACTATGATGAATCGAAGGCAGGTATCGAAAAAGTCGAGGCCGAAGTTGGCCCGATTGATATCGTTGTCGCAAACGCTGGCATCACCCGCGATGCCCCGTTCCACAAAATGACGCCCGAGCAGTGGCATCAAGTGATCGACACCAATCTGACCGGCGTCTTTAATACAGTGCACCCGATCTGGCCCGGCATGCGTGAGCGGAAATTCGGTCGTGTGATCGTCATCAGCTCGATCAACGGGCAAAAGGGCCAGTTTGCTCAGGCGAACTATGCGGCGACCAAAGCGGGCGATCTGGGTATCGTCAAGTCGCTGGCGCAGGAAGGAGCGCGCGCCGGTATCACTGCCAACGCAATCTGCCCGGGCTATATCGCTACTGAAATGGTCATGGCCGTACCAGAGAAAGTACGCGAAGCCATCATTGGCCAAATCCCAGCGGGACGTTTGGGTGAGCCAGAAGAAATCGCGCGCTGCGTCGCGTTCCTGGCATCTGATGATTCGCAATTCATCAATGGCTCGACCATTTCTGCCAACGGCGCACAGTTCTTCGCATGAATCCTAGACGTGCAATGAATTGGGCCGGTCCTTTTGGACCGGCCCTTCTTGTATCCCGTAAGAACGCGCGCGCTGCGTTCAGCGGGAACCAAACAACCAGTTCAAAGCCCTGGCGATCGCTTTGGACCGTTCAAGATGAGCGCGCTGAAAGGCGCGGGCCGCTGCGGGGCTGGTGGTGACCTCGATCATAGCAAAGTTCCTTTCAGATCAGTTTCATTTGACTTACTCTGAATATGCGCCTCTAAATCAGGCGCGACAAACGAGCTTTTTCGAACATTCAGTTAAGAAATACTTGACTATAAATGAGCGACTACCTTCCTCCTCTGACTGCATTGCGCGCCTTTGACGCCGCAGCGCGTCACATGTCATTTGCAAAAGCAGCAGCTGAACTGCACGTCACGCCGGCCGCCCTTTCGTTCCAGATAAAGTCTCTTGAGGAACACTTAGGCCGCCCCCTGTTCCGCCGCCTCAATCGCGCTGTTGAACTGACCGAAGCAGGTCAAGCGCTGGCCCCAGGTGCCGCCGAAGGGTTTGCGATGCTGCAGGCGGCATGGCGTACGGTAAGGCGGCAAGAGGATGGCAGCAGCCTGACGGTGACAGCGGGCCCGGCATTGACAGCCAAATGGCTTGCCCCGCGCCTATATGAATTTGCGCGTGCGCATCCGGAAATCGATCTGAAGTTTTCGGCAACATTGCGCAATATGGATCTGGAACGGGACGATGTGGATGTCGCCATTCGATTTGGCTATGGGCAGGATGACGGCCTTTATTCGGTGCCAGTCAGAAAGGAATGGCTAACACCCGTTATGACGCCCGAGCTGGCCGATCAATTCGCAACACCAGAAAGCCTAATGAACGCACCCCTGATTCATGATGAATCGATCAGCTTCCTGAAACCTCCCTGCGATTGGCCCGCGTGGTTCCGGGCAGCCGAAGTGGAATTTGTCCCAACTCATGGCGCCCATTTCTCGAATGCGGATCATGCGATCGATGCGGCTGTTGCAGGGGTCGGCGTCGCTTTGGGCCGACGCGCTATGATATTGAAAGATCTTTCCGAAGGGCGGTTAGTCGCACCATTTAAACTCGCAATTGAAACAAAAGGTCGGTTCCGTTTTTTGTGCCTGCCCGGCGCGGAACAGCGGCCTCAGATTGCGGCATTTCGGGACTGGTTCTTATCCGAAATTGAAAAGACCGCCCATATATCCGATGAGTTCAGAATCATCCCGATAGAGAAGGTGCCCGGGCCGTGACTAAAATGCGCGCAACATTTATCGGCTTTGGTGCTGTTTTGCTTTGGGCATTGTTAGCTTTGTTCACAGTTGGGTCGGCACCTACGCCGCCGTTGTTGCTGAACACAATCTGCTTTTCAATTGGCGGAACGCTTGGCCTGATATGGGCCTGGTTCTCGGGTGGTTTCAGCCAGTTAAGGCAGGTGCGCTGGACAACCTACCTGTTCGGGGCTTTAGGACTGTTTGGCTATCACGCCCTGTATTTTTCTGCGCTGCGCATGGCCCCGGCGGCCGAAGCCGGACTGATCGCATATCTCTGGCCGTTGCTGATTGTTTTGTTTTCGGGCCTGTTGCCTGGCGAGCATCTTCGACTTGGCCATCTAATCGGTGCAGGCCTCGGCTTTGTCGGAGCTGCGGTCATCGTTACAGGGGGTGGAAGCACTGGCTTTCAGGCCCAACACCTTCCCGGCTATGCTTTGGCATTGATGTGCGCTCTGACATGGTCTGGCTATTCAGTTCTGTCCCGTCGTCTGGGTGATACACCCACAAGTTCTGTTGCCGTTTTTTGTGTCGCAGCGGCAATAGCATCTGCAGTGCTGCATCTGGCAGTGGAGGATACCGTTTGGCCCACCAACACAATCAGTTGGATTTCTGTGCTTGCGCTGGGTCTGGGCCCTGTTGGACTGGCGTTTTATGTCTGGGATATCGGGGTCAAGCAAGGCGACATCCAAATACTTGGAACCGCCTCATATGCGGCACCACTTTTGTCTACGCTGGTATTGGTGGTGGCCGGGATCGCCGCCCCGTCCTGGGGATTGGCGATCGCGGCGTTGTTGATCACTGGTGGTGCCGTGATTGCGGCACACGCCAGCCTGCGACCCTAAGCGGAAAGGCGTTCGATCTCTTCTTTCAGTTTTAGCTTTTGTTTCTTGAGCTGGGCGACATGGAGATCATCGATACCTGGCGAGCGTTGGGCTTGTTCTACTTCGAGACCGAGAGTTTCGTGCTTCTTCTTCAGTTCCGTCAGATGTGCGCTCACGCTCATGGCGATCCTCCTTCTTCACGTGTCTGAGTGATACGTAAGAAGTTGATCACATCATATCCAGCCTGTCACGCCGCAGACGCACAGAATCTGTAATAAATCCGACAAAATCGGCTGGTCATTGCTTATTGAACCGAAAACCCGGAAAGCGCTGCGCCCGCGCGCAGTATCGCTGAAACTTCGGGCGTGTAGCTGTCGCCATCTCTTGTATGACGGTCACCCGCATGCAGAATCAACGGAGCATGCAGCCGGAATGCTGCGCCACCACCTTTGCGGGCGCGCACGATAACCAGCTCGGCGTCGCGGCCGAAGCGCGCGCAAAGCGGCAAAACCTCGACGGACCCCAACCTGTTTGCGCAGGCTGACAGAATATCCGGCAGCCGTTCCGCTTTTTGAACCATATGCAAATAGCCCTTTGGAGCGAGTCGTTTGGCGGCGACGGCAACCCAATCTGCCAGCGGTGTCTTTTCACCCAGTGCAATACTCCTGCCTGTGTCTGACGCTGGGCTATGTGCGTCCGGGCGATAGTAAGGGGGGTTTGCAATCACGTGGTCAAACATCCGGCTACGCAAGCTCACCGGCAATAGGTTCAAATCAGCCTCGGCAACGTCCAGCTGAACCCGGTTCTGATCGGCATTTCGACGGGCCAGATCGGCATAGGGTGACTGCACTTCAACGCCTGCCAACTGCAATTTTGGGATACGCGCAGCAAGACACAGAATGGCAGCTCCGGCCCCGCATCCAAGCTCTAATACAGATTGTCCGGGTTGAGCAGGCACTGATGCTGCCAACAGAACAGGATCAACACCGGCGCGGTACCCTGACAAAGGCTGCAATAGCTGTACCTGCCCGCCCAGAAAGGCGTTGCACGTCAGATCGCTGTCTTTAAACCGGGTCATCGCCCCAAAGGGATCTCATTGTCGCGCATGACACGTTCAGCCCGCGTTAAATCATCCGTCCGCACCATCAGGCGGCGCGGGAAGATTCCGATGCCTCCTTCGAGGATGCTCATATTTACGTCCATCTGAAAGCAGTCTATATCCTCGCCTTCAAGAAGAGCGGATGCAAAAGCCAGGATTGTCGGATCGGTGCTGCGCAATAGTTCTTTCATGGGGATGGATGTAAGGGCAAGGCGAGGCAGAAGTCGAGCCTTGTATCAGGAGTGTGATGAACGTCAGCACGATCTCGAAACCGCATGAGCGGCTCGCCGAAATTCTGAGCGGTGATATGGAGGCGGTAAACACGCTGATCCGGACCCGCATGGCGTCAGAGCATGCACCAAGGATTCCCGAAGTAACGGCGCATCTGGTCGAAGCCGGAGGTAAGCGCCTGCGCCCGATGCTCACCCTCGCCGCGGCCCGGCTGTTTGGCTATTCGGGCGAGCATCACGTGCGTCTTGCCGCAACTGTTGAGTTCATTCACACCGCGACCCTGCTGCATGACGATGTGGTGGACGAAAGCGCCCAACGGCGCGGGCGACCCACGGCAAACTTGCTGTGGGACAACAAGTCCAGCGTGTTGGTGGGCGATTACCTGTTTTCCCGCAGCTTCCAGTTGATGGTTGAAACTGGTTCCCTGCGTGTTCTGGACATCCTCGCCAATGCGTCTGCCACCATTGCCGAGGGCGAGGTGCTGCAAATGACCGCAGCCACCGACCTGAGCACGGATGAGAGTGTGTATCTGCAAGTTGTGCGCGGCAAGACAGCAGCGTTGTTTTCAGCCGCAACCGAAGTGGGCGGCGTGATCGCGGGTGCATCGGAGCAGCAGGTTCAAGCGTTGTTCAACTATGGCGATGCGTTGGGTATTGCCTTTCAGATTGCTGATGATCTGCTGGACTATCAGGGCGACAGCAAGGCGACTGGGAAAAACGTCGGCGACGATTTTCGCGAACGTAAACTGACCCTGCCGGTGATCAAAGCCGTGGCTCAGGCCACGCCCGACGAACGCGCCTTCTGGGATCGCACAATCGCGAAAGGTCGCCAGCAGGATGGTGATTTGGATCATGCAATGGCTTTGATGAACCAATACCGCACCTTGGAAGCAACCCGATCAGATGCCCTGGGTTGGACGGCCAAGGCCAAATCCGCGTTGGACGCCTTGCCTGATCACAAGATTCGGACCCTTCTGCGCGAGCTGGCCGACTACGTCGTCTCGCGCCTCAATTGAGCTGCGTCGCGCGGCACCACCACTCGGGATGCGCCGCGCCGACCTCGTAAGCTGCGAAATGGGCAGCTTTCATCGATGGATAAAGGGCGAAACACGTCGACCCTGATCCCGACATACGCGCCAGCAACACATCTCTGGTTGCGCCCAATTCTTCCAAAACTCGCCCTATCTTGGGGGCCAGTTCCACCGCAGAACTTTGCAGATCGTTCCGCTGCGCGCCCAGCCACTCGGCACAAGCATCAGATGCTTCGAAATCCGGTATTTCGTCAGGCATGGCCGAGTTCCGGCGCGTTTTCATCGCGCTGAATACCGCGCCCGTGGGTACTTCGACGCCAGGATTGACCAGCACTGAATAGAACCGAGGCAGGGTTAACGGAGTGACACGGTCGCCAATCCCTTCCATCCGAGCGGCCACTGCCTTCACGCAGACAGGAACATCCGCCCCAATAGACAAGGGTAGGTGTTGCGGCACTTCGCCCCCCTGGTCTGCAACCATCCGCAAAACTGCAGCCGCATCTGAGGACCCACCGCCGATGCCGCCGCCATGAGGCAGCACCTTGTTCAAATGAACACGCCCGGTCCAACCAACCGTCTCAGCCGCCTTCCAAACCAGATTGCGACTGTCGGTGGGAACGCCTTTGGCATGTTCGCCAGTCACCGCCAGTGACAGGTTTGGACCCGGAACAAATTCTAGTTCGTCGCCAACGTCCGCAAAAACAACCAAAGAATCCAAAAGGTGATAGCCATCGTCTCGCTGGCCGGTCACATGCAGGGTTAGGTTAACTTTTGCAGGCGCGAAGGCCTTAGTTGCCATTTGCAACCTTCAGAGGTTCTGCGCCTTCTTCAGCCAGCACCACATCCAGCCCAACTTCCAGTTTACGGCGGATACGGTCAGGGTCAGCCTCAGCATCCGTGTCCTCGGGATCGACGAAGGAGAGCGCGCGTTTCCACTGAAACTCGGCCTCGCGACCCCGACCGACAGCCCAGTACACATCGCCCAGATGATCGTTGACCACTGGATCAACCGGCATCAACTCAACTGCACGCTCCATGTGTTCAACGGCTTCGTCATAGCGACCAAGGCGGAACAGAACCCATCCGAGGCTGTCAACAATGTACCCGCTCTCGGGGCGTGCGGCGACGGCGCGCTCAATCATGTCTAGCGCCTCATCCAACTTTTCTTGCCGTTCTACCAGGGAATAGCCCAGATAATTCAGTACTTGCGGCTGATCCGGATTCAGCTCCAACGCGCGACGGAAATCGGTCTCGGCCTGATCCCAGTTCTTAAGGCGCTCATGCGATATGCCCCGGGCATAGTGCAAAAACCAGTTGCCTGCTGACGCGCTGTCAGTCAGCTCAATAGCGCGGTCGTAGGAGGTAACTGCGGCCGCATAGTTTTCCTGCCGCCGTTCCAAGTCCGCCAGTGCAACGTGAACACTCGGTAGGTCTGGTTGTTGCGTGGCCAGATTCTGAAGGACTTCAACCGCTGCATCCATCTTTCCAGAACGACCCAGAACCTCGGCCCGACCCAGCTCTGCGGCGTGGTAGTCGTTACTCTCCGTTGGCACAGTTCGATAGGCTTCAACCGCCAGGTCATATTGGCTCAGCTCATCCAACAGCTCGGCACTCAACAAGATTGCGTCGACATGGTTCGGACGCAAGAAGTTTGCTGTCCGTGCATACAACAATACGTAGTCAGGTGACGCTTCAGAATTAAGCGCGGCGCCAACCGAGAAGAAGATCTCGGCCACGCCATCCTGAGCGGATCGGACATGAGTGAACGGCAATGTCTCTCCAGCGCCCAACCGCGCCAGATAATTCTCGATCGACGGGTCACTGCCTGCGGCAAATACGTTGTTCAGGAACTCGATCGCATCTTCATCGCGATCCAGCTGAGACAACACTTCGGCACGAGCCAACGCAGCGCGGCGCGAAAATTGTGCGACGACGCCATCATTGGCTCCGAACACCGCCTCAGATCCTTCAAAATCACCGATTGAGGCCAGCGCCATTGCCTTGTGGTAAAGGGCGAACTCCTTCAGGCCTTCTTGCGTCGAGACAGTATCAAACTGTTCCATCGCCTTGGTCATCTCACCCTGACCCAAAGAGGCCCAGGCCGTCATCAACCCATCAACCAAAGGGCCAACCCCTTGTGTCTCCGGGTCTCGGGCTAGCAGGTCATCCAATTGTCCATCTGCGACCAAATTGGCCGCAATCACCATACGCGCGGCCTGGCTTGGCAGCTTCGCACCTTCGATAGTCTCGGCAATCGGCAAGGCACGCTCTATCTCGCCCAGCGCAAGACGGGCAACGACAACGCTTTCCAACAAAAGTTCATTCTGCGGATCGAATTTCAGCGCCTGAGCATAGTATTGTTCGGCAGCCGAATAATCATTCTCGTAAATCGCCTGACGACCCGCCAGATAAGATCCGGAACCCGTATCTGCATAGACCGGCATTGCGACTGTTGAAGAGAACAGCACGGCCAACACCGCGCGACGAACCAGGGAAACCACCAAAATCCTGCCTTGTTGTCATTAGACTGACAGTCAAGCTAGGGCTTTGGTCAGGAAGAGGCAATGGCAGAGCCTTCACGACCCTGCCAGTGCCCGTTTTTTCGCTTACATATTCGGGTAGTTTGGCCCATCCCCACCTTGCGGCGTGGTCCATGTGATATTCTGGCTGGGATCCTTGATGTCACAGGTTTTGCAATGCACGCAATTCTGGAAGTTGATCACGAATCGCGGCCCGTCTTCGTCCTGGACCATTTCATAGACCCCCGCCGGGCAATACCGCTGCGCCGGTTCGTCGAATTTGGGCATGTTGACCTTGACCGGAATTTCCGGGTCCGACAGGTGCAGATGGCAGGGCTGGCTTTCCTCATGGTTCGTCATCGCAAAGGACACGTTGGTCAGGCGATCAAAAGACAGTGTGCCATCCGGTTTCGGGTAATCAATCGGCTGGTGCTTGCTGGCTTCTTCCGTGACCTCCGCATCGTTTTTACCGTGCCCCATGGTGCCAAATAGCGAGAAGCCCAGCGTGTTTGTCCACATGTCCAGACCGCCCAGTGCCAGAGACGGGAACAAGCCCCATTTCGACCACATCGGCTTGACGTTGCGCACCTTCTTCAGGTCTTTGCCGATGGCGCCACCGCGCACATCGGTTTCATAGGCGGTCAGCTCATCGCCCGAACGCTCGGCCCTGATGGCATCGAATGCCGCCTCGGCCGCAGCCTTGCCTGACAGCATCGCATTATGGTTACCCTTGATGCGCGGCACATTGACCATGCCCGCAGAACAGCCCAGCAATGCCACGCCAGGTGCCACCAGTTTCGGCATCGACTGCCAGCCACCTTCGGTGATCGCTCGCGCGCCGTAAGCCACGCGCTTGCCGCCTTTCAGCAGCTCAGCCACCATCGGGTGGTGCTTAAAGCGCTGGAATTCCATGTACGGATAAAGGTGCGGGTTCTTGTAGTTCAGGTGGACCACAAACCCGACATAGACCTGATTGTTTTCAAGATGGTAAATGAACGATCCACCACCTGCGTTGCCGCCCAGAGGCCAGCCCATGGTATGCGTGACCGAGCCTTCCTTGTGTTTGGCCGGGTCAATCTCCCAGATCTCTTTCATGCCGACGCCGTATTTCTGCACTTCTTTGCCGGCAGACAGGTCATATTTGGCAATCACTTCCTTAGACAAAGATCCGCGCACACCCTCGGACAAGAAGACATATTTGCCGTGCAGTTCCATGCCCGGCTCGGTGTTGGGACCGTAGGAGCCGTCGGCTTCCAGACCAAAGACACCAGCAACCACGCCTTTTACTTCGCCGTTGTCACCGTAAACCAGTTCCGAGCAGGCCATGCCCGGGAAAATCTCAACACCCAGCTCTTCGGCCTGTTCGGCCATCCAGCGGCAGACATTGCCCATCGAGACGATGTAGTTGCCGTGGTTGTTCATCAGCGGCGGCATCGGGAAGTTGGGGATGCGGATCTTACCCGCTTCACCCAGCATATAGAAATTATCTTCGGTCACCGGCGTGTTCAACGGCGCACCTTTTTCCTTCCAGTCGGGAATCAATGCATCCAGACCGCAGGGATCGAGAACCGCACCCGACAGGATATGCGCGCCCACTTCCGAGCCTTTTTCAAGAACAACAACGTTCAGGTCGGCATCCAACTGTTTCAGACGGATGGCCGCCGACAGGCCCGCAGGACCTGCGCCCACGATCACCACATCGTATTCCATCGCTTCGCGTTCAATCTCGGCCATCGCGGGCTCCTTAGCTAACTTTCCGAATTGGCGCTCTCACCGCATGGTCTGCGCAATTTTGTTTCACGGCTGATTACCTGTTTGAAAAGACCTTGGTCAATCGAAACACGGCGTAACAAAGTCGCATTGCGGCAGTTTATGCCTCTGGCGCGTCCCCCAACAGGTATCTGGGACCACTTCCATGGGACTTAGCCCGATCATCCGGATTGTAGAGGGCGCATTTTGGCAGGCTCAGACATCCACAGCCAATGCAGCCATCCAAATTGTCGCGCAATCGCATCAAGGTGTCGATTCGCTGATCCAGATGGGAACGCAAGCTGACACTGATATCCTTCCAGTCTTTTGGCGTTGGGGTTCTATTTCCCGGCAGGCCAGAGAGAACCTCCCGGATCTCGGGCAGGGTCAACCCGAATTGCTGGGCGATCATGACAAAGCTCAGACGCCGAATGTCCGCCCGCTGATACCGCCGCTGCCCGCCAGCATTGCGCCACGGCGAGATCAATCCCTGCGCCTCGTAGTACCTTATTGCAGAAACCGCCAACCCGGTGCGCTGCGCCAATGCTCCGATTGCCAGGCCTTCAGAAACAGCCATCAGATCCTCAAAAAAAAAATATCTTGACCTAAAGTTAGGTTTAGAAATTACGGTGAGTCGAAGCAAGTCAAAAGTTGAAAAGGAAACACTATGACGGCGACACTTGAACACACCAACTTCACTGTAAGGGATCCAAAGGCATCTGCAGCATGGATGGAAAAAGTCTTTGGCTGGAAAACCCGCTGGGAAGGCGCGGCCATCGCGGGCGGCTACACGGTGCATGTTGGCGGCGCCCACACCTATCTGGCACTTTACGCCCCTTCCGATCCCAGGCCAGCAGGGGAAAGCAGCTACGATGTTGTCGGCGGGCTGAACCATGTGGGCGTTTTGGTGGAGGACATCGACGCCACCGAAGCCAAAGTCCGGGACGCCGGGTTCGACCCTCATAATCATGCCGACTACGAGCCGGGCAAGCGATTCTACTTCGACGATGACAATGGCATAGAATTCGAAGTCGTTCAGTATGATTGAGATGTTGTGGCTCGGAACCGACGCGCATCGGTGGCGACGGGGTGAGCTTCTGGGGCAACGCCACAGGCGATCCCCGCCACCTCCGAGACGGCGCTAAGTCGCGAATCCAGCGCCTCGCGGCCTTTGGCCTCTTGCAATTTACACGCCATTTGGGTCAGGTATTCGCCAACCTATCCTTCGCCCCGACGCTTTTGTGCGGCGGGGCGACTCAATTTTTGCGTGGACAAGTAGAGTATGGAAAAGATCCCAATGACGCCTTCGGGCAATGCCGCGCTCGGAGCCGAGCTTAAAAATCTCAAATCCGTCGAGCGTCCGGCGATTATCGAGGCGATTGCGACGGCTCGGGAACTTGGGGACCTGAAGGAAAACGCCGAATACCATTCGGCCCGCGAAAAGCAGGGATTCATCGAGGGCCGTATCAAAGAGCTTGAAGGCATTCTGTCGCTGGCCGATGTGATCGATCCGGCCAAGCTGTCCGGTGCGATCAAGTTTGGTGCCAAGGTCACATTGGTCGACGAAGATACCGACGAGGAAAAGACCTGGCAGATCGTTGGCGAATACGAGGCCAATATCGAAGCTGGTCTGCTGAACATTAAGTCGCCCATCGCCCGCGCGTTGATCGGCAAGGAAGAAGGCGACAGCGTCGAGGTCAGCACGCCGGGTGGCGTCCGATCTTATGAAGTTCTGAGCATCACATACGCCTGACCGGAGCACGCGTCATGTCAGGGTCAAAACCTGATCCGGAATCCGAACGACCAACATCGCTTGGCATCTACGACCGCCCTCGCGTGCCGTCTGTGACCGGAATCGAAATTGCAGCATTGGTACTCAGCCTGATCTGGCTGGTGGTGTCCGTTGTCTTTCTGGTTATGCCGGGTCAGGAACAGGGCAGCGGTCTGATTGTGACTTTTCTGGCAGTATTCATGCCTGTGGCAATGATCTGGGTTGCCGCCATGGCCATGCGTGCCAGTCGGATCATGCGCGAGGAAAGCGCCAGGTTGCAAACAGCGATTGATGCGATCCGCAATACCTATGTCATCCAACAACAGCGCGCCGCCAGCACATATGAACCGACTGTCAGCAAAAAGCTGGACGAAATTGCTCAAACCGCAAAGAAGACCGAGGATGCGCTGGCGACTTTCTCATCCAAACGCAGTGCGCCAGCGAGAGTTGCATTGCAACAGGCCGGCACCGGCGATCAAACCTCGTTGGAACTTGGCACCCCAGCAGAAGAAATCGCGCCGCCACTGACCACAGATGTTTTCGTCAAGGCCCTGAACTTTCCGGAAACGCAGGACGATACCGAAGGGTTCGACGCCCTGAGGGTGGCGTTGAAGGATCGTAAGACTGCGCAATTGGTCCAAGCCTCGCAGGATGTGCTGACACTGCTCAGCCAGGAAGGCATCTATATGGACGACCTGCGCCCCGACATGGCGAGACCTGAGGTCTGGCGGCAGTTTGCTCAAGGGGCACGCGGAAAGACGGTCGCAGCGTTGGGCGGTATTCGGGATCGTTCGTCTTTGGCACTGACCGCGGCTCGGATGAAACAGGACCCGATCTTCCGAGATGCCGCGCATCATTTTCTGCGCCGTTTCGACAATATGATTGTCGAGTTCGACTCGATCGCCAGTGATGCTGAGCTGACGGCATTGGGCGAAACCAGAACAGCGCGTGCGTTTATGTTACTTGGACGCGTGGCTGGCACGTTCGACTAGTCAGGAACAACCACCCAGCACATTTTAGTGGCGCTGTTGAACCCGAATATGTGTTTGAACGGGCCAGTCTGTTCCTGACCCATGGCCTGGAACCCTTCTCGTTCATACAAAGCGCGGGCACGTGGGTTGGTATCGATCACATCCAGTTGCACTTCGGTCATTCCGGCCTGCCGCGCCTGGGCTTTGATGGCGGCCAGCAGCGCTGTTCCCACACCTTGTCCGCGCGCCTTTGCTGCAACGAAGATGCCGTCCATCTGAAACACACCGGGTTTCAGGTCACGTTCCAGAACGCTCAGGATCAAACCGCGCCAGATCGCACCAAACCACCCGTAAACGCGGGCAAGATCGGTCATGCTGCCCCCTGCAAGACCGCCCTCTTTTGTCTTGAAGCCCGCAAGCCCCAACATCTGCCCATCCAAGTCGCGGGCAACAAGCGCGAAGTCCGGGTTCAATACGGTTTCGAAAAACGCCAAACCTTTGTCGTCGGGCCCCATGACCCGGCTCAGCTTGGCCGCGAAGGCCTGCCAGAACAGGGCAGCGGCCTGCGGTCTTTCAGCCGCAGTAAATCCACGCGAAATCGAAATTGTCACAACCCAAAACTTCCATATGGGATAAAGCGCACCAAGTCGCCGGGTTTGATATGACGTTCGCCATCTTCTATTTCAACCAACCCTTCGGCCCAACTGAGCCCGCTGATACGGCCTGACCCTTCCGAATGAAAAACTTCGACCTGACCCTCGCGAACGCGCGCGCGCAGATATTCCCGCCGCCCTGGCTTTTTGCGTTTTTCAAACGCCGCGGGAACGTCGAACCCTTGTGGTTCTGTCCAGCCCTGCCCCGACATCAGGCCCAGCGCCGGGCGGGCAAAGATCAACGTGCAGACCAGTGCAGCCACTGGATTGCCGGGCAGGCCGAAAACCGGCTTCCCCGACCACATGCCCAGAGCCAGCGGGCGTCCCGGCTTAAGCGCGATGCGCCATTCCTGCATGGCCCCAGCCTGCCGCAACAGAGCCGACACATGGTCTTCATCCCCTGCGGACGCCCCGCCGCTGGTAAGAATGACATCCGCCTGATCCGCTGCCTCATCCAAGCGAGCCTGCAGCTTGTCGCGGTCATCCGACACACGTCCCATATCAACCGGGATAAACCCTAATCGGTCAACCAGCGACAAAAGCATCGGGCGGTTGGCGTCAAAAATCTGCCCCGACCCTGCGCTGGCGCCCGGCTCCACCAATTCATCTCCGGTAGACAGGATAGCCACGCGCAACGGGCGGCGCACCAACACCTCGGAGACTCCAACCGCTGACATCAACGCCAGATCAGCAGGTGTGGCTTTACGCCCGGCACACAGGGCCACGTCGCCTTCGACCACATCCTCGCCTGGGCGCCTTGTGTTGGCGCCTTGTTTCATTGGGCCATGAAACGCAATCTGGTCATCCTGAACTGTTACGTCTTCCTCTAGAATTACAGAGTCCACACCTTTGGGCAGCGCGGCCCCTGTCAGCACGCGCAGGGCACTGCCTGCGGGGACCTCACCGGCAAACGGGATACCCGCCGCTGCGCGACCATGGGTCAACGGCATGATGCATACGCCTTCAGGGATCGGCCCCGCAAAACCATAACCGTCCACGGCTGTGTTAGGTTGCGGCGGGTTCGACCGGTTCGCAATTACATCCTCGGTCAGAACCCGCCCCATAGCTTTGGATACCGACACACGCTCAGACGATGTGACCGGGCGCAATCTGTCCTGCAATAGGGCCAGCGCCTCGTCGACCGGCGTCCAGGAGACGCCAGCGGGCAACGCGAAACAATCGTTTCGCAACGGCGGCGGTACGATGTTCGACTTGTCCTGAGATACGCCCAAAATCCAACCTTCCTCTGCGGCTGAGACATCCAATTGGCCCATCAATTCCTGATCTGTCAATTGCGACAGTGCCAGGGCGACCTGCTCGACCTGCCACGCATCCTTGATCCGTCCTTCTGGTGCAGCACCAAGGATTAGCGATGGCCAGATTTCGACGAACGCGACCGGTTTATCAAGTGGCTCGAATGGCCAGATCGACACTTGACCCTGAAACAGGCTCCGCAGCCGGTGCAACACCGGCAGACCCATCATCACCTGGCCGCCAACCGCACCTGCACCCGCCATTTGCCAGCATGTGAAGCTGCCCTTGGCCAGGCCTTCCACCTTTCGACGGTCGGGAAACGGGTTCTGATAGTCTGCTTTGGTGCGCGGCAACCCGTCGATATCCCGACGCAGGCCATTCATCCAGAACGGGCCTTTGCCGCCAAACTGCCTGTTGATCTGACCGGCTAGGTCAAAGCGATTATTGGCCGCTGGGGTGTCGCTGATATGCGCTTCCAACCACTCCCACAGGACAAGTGGATTGTCTGTCCCGGTAATCGCCTTTGCAAAGCCCGACGGGTAGCCGAATGGAAAGTCAAATCCCACAAGCACCTGTCGGTCAGCTGCAAGCTCACTTCGGATAAAACTGCTCAACCAGTCCTCAGCAACCTTCCGGTTGCGCAAATACACGGGGTCGCCTGATTGACCCCTACGCGCAACGCAAACCCAGATCGCATCCTTGCGAGGGCGTGGCCCGGTATCATTTCCACCGGACCAATCCACCATCACAAAGCTATGAAACAGTGTCACAAACCGACCTCGTCCAAAATAAAATCCGCAATTTTGGCGGTGGCGTTCAGATCAAAAACCGGGCGGTCCAGCTCCAGCGGCGTGTCGCTGGCAACAGCACGGATCGTTTCATCATCGGTGGCGATCGGAGTGTTGCCAGGTTCAGCGCGAAATGCCTCGATCTTGGGATGACCTGCGCGCTTGTACCCCTCGATCAACACGAGATCGACAGGAGAGAGACGGGCCAGCAGCGACTCCAGTGTAGGTTCTGGTGCGCCCCGCAGCTCTTGCATCAGCGCAACGCGCTGGCCCGAGGCTAATAGCACCTCATGCGCACCGGCCACCCGGTGGCGATGGCTGTCGCGGCCTGGCTGATCGACATCAAAGCTGTGGTGGGCGTGTTTGACGGTTGAAACAGTAAAGCCGCGCCCGGTGATCTCGGTCACCAGCCGCTCCATCAACCCGGTTTTACCGGCGTTTTTCCAACCGGTGACACCGTACAGCCTCATGAGTGTTCCAGCAGTTCTTTGGCCCGGTGCAGGTCTTCGGGTGTGTTGACGTTGAAGAAGGGATCAAAGGGCTCGGCCTCAAACAAGGCCTCGCGCCCGTCATGTTTGTCGGTCCACAACACCACTTTGCGCAGGCCGTTATTCAGCGCTGTGCGCAAATCATCGCGCAGGGCGACCGGCCAGAGGCCAAAGGTCGGGTGTCGATTTATCCTTTTCCTGCCGCCAGATTTCAACATGTCTTCCCCGGTCCGGGGGGTTGTCGCGAGTACAAGTGGATGTGCCTGGCCCTCAGAGGCCTGCACCAGACGAGCAACCAGATCACGTGGGAAGAACGGCGTATCCGCAGCCGCAGTGATGATGCTATCTGCCCCGAGTTCGGCAGCCCAGTCCAAACCTGCCAAAACCCCGGCCAACGGACCGGCAAAACCGTCTATCGAATCTGGAACGACCGGAAAATCCAAGTCGGCAAAACGCGCAGGATCGCCATTGGCGTTCAGCGCCAGACCGTCCACTTGGGGTCTAAGTCGATCAATGACATGGGCCAATAGGCTTTTAGTCCCGAGCTGTAGCAGGCCCTTGTCCCCACCGCCCATCCGGGTTGCCAAACCGCCCGCGAGGATCAGGCCTAATGGCTGTTTCATTTGGTGGCCCCGATCAATTGTTCACATCCTCAACTCCGCCCGGCACGATAGCGTATCTTCAGCTCAGCTGAAATGCAGATGGGTATAGGTGATGCAGAATAAACAACCACATAACCAACGTGCCTATCGAAAGCAGCGACGTCACTGAAACAGAGTGTGCCGCCAGCTCTGCTTTCTGGTCGTAGTGCTTGGCCAGAAGGAAAGCATGTTTTGCGGTTGGGACGGCGGCGGACACGGTCGCGGCAATAATCCAAAGCGGTGTCATTCCCAACGCGGCGGCGGTTACAAGCACCAAGCCGGGCAGCAAGATCAGTTTGATCAGCGATACGCCAAGGACGTACAGGCCGGTTTTCCTGATCGCCCCAAGCCGTGTTGCAAAGCCGATTGCAAACAGCGCCACTGCCGACAGCCCTTGGCCCAGGATATGCAAATAGTCGGACACGATGTCCGAAAACCCCAACCCTGTCAGCGAATAAAGAACACCCAGAAAAGCGGACAAGATGATTGGGCTTTTAAGTGCGTTGAACACCAGCGTTATCAGCCCAGCGCGGTTCTGATCCTGCGCCGACGACGCGTTTTCCAGCATCACAGTGACAACAAACAACAGAACCGCAATCACGACGATAGAGATTACTGCTGGCAGCGACCCCTTTGAGCCGAACAAGGAATGCAGAACCGGCAAAGCCACCAACCCTGCGTTTGAGGCGATAGCCAGATAAGCCAGCATCGTCGCTTCACCTGCGTTCCATCCCAGTGCGCGGCGGATCAAAATGTACAGCACCATGAACAAGCCGGCCGTCACGCCGCCGAAAGCAATCAGAAATCCGTAGTTCAAAAGCATGCTAAACTCTTCCTGCCCAATCAGCATAAACAACAGGGCTGGGATCAGGACATAAACGGCAAATTGCACAAGCACATCGGCCAGTTTCTCATCAAAAACCTTAGTGAGAGAAAAGAGGTACCCGGTGGCGATGACACCAAACACCGGCGCGATCAGGCTGACAAACTCCAAAAGTACTACCTCCGAAATTGATTGTGCTCACCAGTTCGGTCCTCGAACTGGCCATGCGCTTCTATGCGTTTCCCGAGGCGCTTTTCCTGCGGTGCTTTTTGTCCTCGACACTTACGCTCGCTGGATCCGCGTCGCGGACCAGGCGATCTTCACCCGCAAGACACACAAATCTCTGCCCTCGCATTCGGCCGATCAGCGTCAAGCCGACCTCGCGCGCGATTTCGACGCCCCATGCGGTGAAGCCGGACCGTGAAGCCAGGACTGGGATACCCATCATCGCGGTTTTGATTACCATCTCGGATGTCAAACGGCCTGTGGTATACAGGATTTTGTCCTCTGGTGCCTCACGCTCGGAGAGCATCCAGCCTGCGATCTTGTCAACGGCGTTGTGACGGCCAACGTCCTCCATGTAGACAAGCGGCCGGTTCTCCCGGCACAAAATTGTGCCATGGATCGCACCCGCCTCGAGATACAGCGACGGCGTGCGGTTGATCTTGGAGGCCAAGTCATAGAGCCATGAGGTTCGGACCGTGACCCGCGGCAGGCGCACGTCCTCCAGCCCCTCCATCATATCACCAAATACCGTCCCTACCGCGCAGCCGCTGGTGCGGGTCTTTTTCTTCAGTTTGTCTTCATACGAAGTCTCGCGCGCGGTGCGCACCACCACGGTTTCCAGATCGTCGTCATAGTCGACCCGCGTGATCTTATCATCTGATAGCAGCATCCCCTGATTGCGCAAAAACCCCAACGCCAAGTATTCAGGATAATCGCCGATGGTCATCGCAGTGACGATTTCTTGCGCATTGAGGTAAATCGTCAGCGGGCGTTCCTCGACCACCGAAATGCGGCTGACCTCTCCGTTCTGATCCACGCCCTCGACAGCACGGGTCAGACGCGGCGCACCCGGGTCTGGCGCGATGATGTAGTCCGTGACATCCAGTTCCGTGGACAATTGCAACCCTTTCCCAAGACGGCTACTGCTGCTGGCATCACCATAGGATTTAGCCATGGCAATCACCACACCCAAGTCATACTTCTGGAAGGGTTTTCGCGACGGGGCACCTTTCGTATTCGTCGCGGTTCCCTTCGGCACCTTGTTTGGCGTGTTTGCCACCGAAGCCGGGTTGAACATTATCCAGATTCTTGCCTTTTCGGCCACCGTCTTTGCAGGTGCTGCGCAATTCACGGCGCTGCAATTGCTGCAGGAACAAACGCCGACCGCGATTGTGCTGGCCTCAGCCTTGGCAGTGAACCTGCGAGTGGCGATGTATTCGGCATCTCTGACCCCCTACCTTGGGGCCGCCCCGATATGGCAAAGGGCATGTGCGGCCTATCTGACCGTGGATCAGTCTTACGCCTGCTCGATGATTCAGTTCGAAAAAGAACCTGAGATGTCCCTGCCGCAACGCATGGCGTATTTTTTTGGCTCGGTCACACCAATCACACCTCTGTGGGTGTTTGCGACCTATCTCGGGGCTGTACTCGGAACCCAGATCCCGGACAGCTGGGCGTTGGATTTCGCCCTGCCGATCACGTTTTTGGCCATGGTCGGGCCGATGATGCGCACCTTGGCGCATGTGGTTGCGGCGATTGTAGCCATTGCGGTTGCAATACTGACAGTCGGGGTTCCGTTCAACCTTGGCCTGCTGATTGCGGGTGCTGCAGGCATGATGGCGGGGGCACAGGCTGAAGTGATGATGGAGCGTCGGAAAGCATGACACAGATTGACGCGACCACCATCTGGTTCATCATCATCGGGCTGGCAATTGGCAGTTTTGCCTTGCGTTTTGCCTTTATCGGTTTTGTCGGCAATCGCCCTATGCCGCCCTGGCTGCTGCGCCATCTTCGGTACACTGCGGTGGCTATCTTGCCTGCCCTGATCGCCCCGTTGGTCGTCTGGCCATCGGCGACTGAAGGTCAGCCCGACGTGGCTCGTATGGCCGCCGCCGCCGTGACACTGGCGGTCGGGCTAATCACCAAGAGTGTGCTGGCGGCGATCTTCACCGGCGCAGGCACGCTCTATGGTTTGCTGTATCTATTGGGTTGACGTCGCGCTCAGTTGATTGAGGCGTGCATTGTTGGCGGCAAGACCTGCTTGCAGATCGGCATCATCGTTCTCGCGGTACTCTTCCGTGACAACACCGGGTATCTGGCCGAATTGTTCCGAGAGTTTGACGGGGAAAAAGGTGACGTCGATCTGTTCGAACCCGGGCACCTGCTTCAGGATGCTGGCCGTCGAGTTTGCGCAATATGCGCCTGCGACCGGACCACTCTGCTTGGCCAGTTGAAGTGCAATCTCAGCCTGCTGAGGCGTAACCTGGATCGTCTGGATACGAGCATAGTGCGTTTCGCGAGCATGCGAGCTTCGATAGGCCTGCTCGACAGCCGGAGTGATCCCATAAAGCACGTCATCGACAACCGGTACCACATCCGCCCGGAATGACCCCGCAGGATCGAAGATTACCCGTTCACTGCCGCCGATCATCAAAGACGTATGCGCCCCGGACCCGGTGCGCGTATTGATCATCGTATACAACGTCAGAGTTGATGGACCGGGATCGCGGTATGACCGGGCTATAACCTCAGCCTGATCCGCCTGCGGCCGCTTCGACCCGGCGCAACCTGCAACCGTGGCTGCCAGCAGGCAGACAATCAAAATCCTGAACACAGCCGCCCCCGGTAAAATCTACGACGCGAAGACTGCCAGAAACACGCAAAGGATTGCGATGGCGACTACGCACCATGTGGTGGCCTTGATAAACCCGTCAAATGTTTTGGTTTGAACGGTAATGTCCATGTCGCCGTGCTTGTGTTCAGCCATGTGTCTAAGATTCCCAATTCGCATGTTTGATATGTTGGATAATAGAAAACGAAGGGCCTGTCACCACGTCATTCGCGCGCAGGTCCGCGCTCTGCGAAAACCGAACATCCGGCGTAGCCAAAGCCCCACCGCCATGGAAGACCGCTGCACGGCCCTCCGCCGAAACGGACAGCCCCGAACATGGCATCGGCAGTTATGGAATGCACAGACCTGACTTGATCGGGCGTCAGGTCATAGCGTTGGGCGTACTCGTCGGCATGGCTATCGCCATGATCCCTAACGCAAGACCGTAAGGTCTCGTCAGCGGACAGTCGAGCATCATAGCTGTCTTCCGCCCGCAGCGCGCCGCCCGCATTGTGGTAGGCCCGATCATGGATCATACAGCAGTCTTCCCACGGCGGTTGTGTCTCATACAGCTCGCCAATTTGCGGGAACGTTTTGGCAACCCACCGCCAACTTGTCGACAACCCGCCCGAGCATCCGTCGGTTTCAAACGGTGTCAGATCAACCACGTCTCGCTGCGCTATCAAAGCGTGATGGGCCGGCATTTCAAAGCTGCGCATCAAGTCCTGAGCTGACGCGCAGATTGGCAGAACTAGAAAAACCAAGGCCAGGCTAGGGGCTTTCATCACGCATCGCCTCAGTATCGACCTGCATTCCGAACGTGGTGGCCAGCCACAGCATCAGCCTTTCACCGGGTCCCATTTCCGCGCGAACGCGCAGCACCTCTTTTGCCATGGCCGGGCGATCCGTGATCAGGCCATCCACACCCATCGAGGCCATTGCGGACATCTGCAGCGGATCATTCACCGTCCACACATAGATATCCTTGCCCGCTTCATGGACCGAGCGGACAAGACCCGGCGATACCATCGCAGCGTTGACAGCTACAAAGTCGCCCTCGAGCCCCGCCAGATCACCGATCGCTGTTGCAGCCAACACACCTGCTCGCCAATCCGGGCGCAGGGTCTTCATCTTTTGAACGGCGGGGTACTTCAGCGACATGGTGGCGATATCGTCCTGCATCCCCAATTCCTCGACCAAACCGGCGACCCGGTTTTCCAGATCAACGTCATGGCCATAATACTTCAATTCGATGATGACCTTGGCCCGGCCCTTTGCCGCAAGCAGCACGTCATGCAAAGTCGGAGAACGCTCCACGGCATATTCTGGTCCGTACCAACTGCCTATATCGATCTCCGCCACATCCTCCATCGTGGCATCCCACACCTTGAGGTTCACGCCAGCAAGTTTCATGAAATCGCTGTCATGGGCAACGATAACAACGTCATCTGCCGTTTCCTGCACATCGATCTCGACCCAGTCTGCGCCATCTTCGATCGCTTTCAGAACCGAGGCCATGGTGTTTTCGGGTCGCAATGCCGCCGCGCCACGGTGGCCAATGACATCGGCGTGATCCGGGGCCTGAACACGCTCTAGCAATCCCTGCCCTAACCACAGGCCGATCAACACGGCAGCAGCCGCCGCGCTGACGGTTACGAAAACGGGTGCCTTAATCTGTCGCGGTTCGGGATGCTGAAAGTCTTTTGTTTGGGTATCAAAAAAGCCGTCCAGCAGAACAGCCAGAGCCCCCAGCGCAGTGGCCGCCAAAATCAGACCTGCCAAGGACCACAACCCCGCGACAACCAAGCTGAGTATCAGCGCTAGTCTCAGGTTCACACCGTCTTGCAGCGGCACAAGCCCGAAAAGCACGCCAGCCACCGCAGCGATCAGCGCCGCAACAACCAGGCGCAGGCCCAACCAAAGGGCCAGCTCGACCTTCAGGCGACCGCGTTTCCCATCCATCCGCCGCGTGCTTTCGTCAAACGCCGCCTTGGGGGCACAATCTTCGAAAAGGACCAGATGCAAAGCCAGCGCCCAAGCTGACAGTCGACGGATCAGCACCCAGGCCAAAGAAAGAACCACGACGCCAATCAGAATGACCGCGAGCCAAAATGCTGGCGGATGAAACGTCAGGTAGTAGTTGATGTCATATTCGGTCAGCGTCCACCACGCGATCAAACCCGCAACGGCCACAAATGGCAGCGCCAGAAGCAACACGCGGAAAATGAAACGTACTGCGAACCCAAACAAAGCCGGCAGGCGGGACAGGATCAGGCCGATAGCCGCGCTGCCTGCTCGCCACGGGTCGCTTTCCCCCATGCGCAGCGATCCGGCCATGACCGAGAAGACAAAAACTTCGGCCAGCAAAAACAGACTGAGTACGACAATGGCCGCGATAAACCCGGCAGGTGAAAGCAGGAACATTGCGATGTCCTGGTCTGTCAGTGCGGACTGGTTGGACAAGGACACCGCAAGATTGACCGCGATGGCGACGCCCGGTGCGATCAATGCAACCAGCAACAATCGCACCGCAATATAGATCGGCCAGAACACCCGCCGCCGTTCCCAGGCCCCGGCATAGGCATTTGTAACGGCAGAGAAATAGCTCACGCGGCGGCCTCCTGAATGGTGAACTCATTCAAGGCTGCGCCAACGTGAATTGCAAGTCAGACGGTTAGGTTTCTTCCAGATCCGCGGCCAGCCGGAACCCGATACGATTGGCTGGTTTGTCTTCGACCGATTTTGGCAGGGCCCGCAGCATGACGTTCAGTTGGCTGACATGCTGCACCAGTTGGGTCCGCGCGCCTGTCCCGTCCGAGCCATAAAAGGTGATGATATCCGGGTCGAAATACCCCATCCCTTCGATGCGCATCACACCTGCATCACCTCCGGTAAAGCCCATGGCGACCTCCTGATCACCATCCAGCGTCTTTTCGAAATTCTGAATATAGAGGATCAGGCGCTCATAGGCCCATTGTGCCGGGCTTTTGTTGGCAACCGGTGTTTGCAGCGTTTCCGGCAGATCCTTCGATCCGGATTCAGCCTCGGGGTTCGAATGGACCTCATAACAACGCGGCAGCGCTGCTGCTTCGGCGGCCTCGGCTGACGTTTCGATCTTGTCCTGCATTCCTCATCCCTTGCGTTGGTACACCCACGCCCCATCCGCGCGGCGCGTCCGGGTTACAGCTCCAATGTGGTGAAGATGGTTCACGTGTGCAACCGCTTCGACCAAAGCAAGACCATACTCCTCTTCACGTATCGTGCGTTTGAACAAGGGTGCAAAGCATTCCGAGGCGGCTTTGGGCGTTTCCAGATCGTCCAACAGGCGCGTCAGCGCGCCGTGATGGTTATCAATCAATTGCCGCATCCGTGTCGGTAACCCGGTAAAAGGCAGTTTATGGCCACCCAGAACCAGATGATCGGGATGGGCCAACGGCTGCAACCTCTCGCAGGCCTCAAGCCAGTCCGCGACCGGGTTCGCCATGGGTTCGGTAGCGTACACACCCAGATTGGGGCTGATGGAGCTTAGGACCTGATCTCCGGTCAGGACAAGACTGTCATCCCGGCTCCAGAATGTCGCGTGTTCGGGTGCATGACCATTGCCCATATGCACATCCCAATCGCGGCCGCCCATGCGGATCACATCACCCTGTTTGATCCGAGTGAACCCCAGGGGCATAGGATAGACAGTGTCAGCAAAGTTGAACGGGCGATCCGCCATTCGTTTGGCCAAAATCTCGGGCGTCATGCCCGCGCTGCGATAGAACTCGAGCGTTTCCGAAGGCCAGTTTTCCTGCACGTCCAGCGTCAGCATGCGCGCAAACAGCCAGGCGGTGCGGCTTGCCACCAA
Source organism: uncultured Ruegeria sp. (assembly GCF_947504215.1). Lineage (GTDB taxonomy): Bacteria > Pseudomonadota > Alphaproteobacteria > Rhodobacterales > Rhodobacteraceae > Ruegeria. The sequence goes on from NZ_CANNGO010000004.1 coordinate 182,179, forward strand.
CTCAGCACCATGCTCGGACTGAAACCAACCGGCATTGCCGACATGATCCGGGTGATGGTGGGTGACCACGGCCCGGTTCACTGGTTTTCCCGCCAACGGGCCCGCCAGCAGTGTTTCCCAGATGCCCCGCGTCTTTTTCGACGACACGCCCGTGTCGATCACCGTCCAACCGTCACCATCGTCCAGCGCATAGACGTTGACGTGATCCAAGGCCATGGGCAGTGGCAGCCGCATCCACAACACACCCTCGGCGATTTCGATGGCCTCGCCGGATGCAGGCGGTTCAGACCACGGATATCGGATCGTCGGGGGGTGTTCGTCGTCCATCACGCAACCAAATCGTCGGCGCTGAGCGCAAACAAATCCTCTGCCCCGCTTTGTGCCTGGGCCAAAAGGCCCGAGTGTTCGGGAAGCAGTGCATTGATGTAATAGCGCGCCAGCTTGGCCCTTGGCCCATCAGGGTCGGCAAGTGCGGCAGACAGATGGTAATGCCCACCCAGCACACGCGCAAAGGCGTTCAGATAGGCCACAGCCCCAGCAAAACGGTTGTTCATGTCATCCTGCGAAACCAACCATTCTGTCGCCTCACGCAGCGACTCACTGGCTTCCCAGACCGGTCCTGCAAGCTCGGGCAGGGTTGCACGGGCTTTTTCCGCCTGGCCTTCAATCTCGTCCAACAGGCGCGAGGCTGCCTCACCGCCGTCCATCATTTTGCGAGCGACAAGATCCATCGCCTGAATACCGTTGGTGCCTTCGTAAATCGCCGTGACACGCACATCCCGATAATACTGCGCAGCTCCGGTCTCTTCGATGAAGCCCATGCCGCCATGCACCTGCACCCCGGTTTCAGCCACGCGCATGCCAGTCTGCGTGCCAAAGGCCTTACCGATCGGCGTCAGCAGAGCTGCGCGCGCAGCCCAATCCGCGTCACCGGTCGCATGTGCCATATCGATAGCGGCTGCGTTGGCCAGCATGATGGCCCGAGCGGCGAATACATCGGCGCGCATTTCGGTCAGCATCCGCCGCACATCCGCATGATCGATGATTGTGCCCGAAGGTGTTTTGCCCTGCTTGCGCTCCAAAGCGTAGGTCATAGCATGTTGATACGCACCTTCCGCGGCGCCAACCCCCTGCCCGCCAACGCCAAGGCGCGCGTTGTTCATCATGGTGAACATCGCCGCCATACCGCCGTTTTCCTTGCCAACCAGCCATCCGGTTGCGCCGTCATATTGCATCACACAAGTCGGAGAGCCGTGCAGACCCATCTTGTGTTCCAGCGACACAACTTTCAGATCATTGGCCACGCCCGGATTGCCATTTTCATCCGGCAAGTACTTTGGCACCAGAAACAGAGAAATCCCTTTTGTGCCCGGTACGGCATCAGGCAAACGGGCCAGAACGAGATGGCAAATGTTCTCGCAGAAATCATTGTCACCCCAGGAGATATAGATCTTTTGCCCGGCTACGGCATAGGTGCCATCCCCGTTCGGCTGGGCCTTCGAGGACAATGCACCCACATCCGAGCCGGCCTGCGGCTCTGTCAGGTTCATGGTCCCCGACCAGTCTCCTGAAATCAGTTTGGGCAGGTACAACGCCTTAAGCGCGTCATCCGCGTGATGTTCCAGTGCTTCAATCTGACCCTGTGTCATCAGCGGTGCCAATTGCAGTGACAGGCACGCGGCGCTCATCATTTCGTTCACCGCAGTTGTTACGGTCATGGGCAACCCCATGCCGCCATGCTCGGGATCACTGCTCATCCCGATCCAACCGCCTTCGGCGATTGCCTTCCATCCGTCGCCATATCCCGGTGACGTACGCAGCACACCGTTCTCTAGACGTGCAGGTTCAAGATCGCCAGGACGCTGAAGCGGGGCCAGAATCTCTTCGCACATTTTGCCCGCTTCGGACAGGATCGCACTGACAACATCCGGGCTGGCATCTTCGAATTTTTCGGTTGATGCAATCTGATCGAACCCCACCACTTTGCTTAGCAGGAATTCGTAGTCTGAAATCGGGGCGCGATATGGCATGGTTTGCCTCTGGGTATGTCTAAAAGGATTGCGCAGGTGGGCTTGGATTCCGTGTCCTACGCCGGTATTCATCTGTGCTTTGATGAATTACCTACCCTTCCCTATGTTGCAAGCAACCAAAACGCGGCGTCACCAGACATGATCCCCACCACACTTGACCTGACAGCCGACCCACAAGGCATAGCACGTGCCGCAGATCTGCTGCGGCAAGGCTTGCTCGTCGCCTTTGCAACCGAAACCGTCTACGGCCTGGGAGGAGATGCCCGGAACGGACTAGCCGTAGCTTCGATCTACGAGGCAAAGGGACGGCCCAGCTTCAACCCGCTGATTGCCCATGTCGCTTCGGTTCAGGCAGCACAACGGTTTGTAGAGTGGTCCGATAAGGCTCAAATGCTGGCGGATGCCTTTTGGCCTGGTCCTTTGACGCTGGTCCTGCCGCTGCGGGAGGGGAGCGGAATCTCCGCTTTGGTCACAGCAGGGTTGGATACTTTAGCTGTCCGTGTGCCTGCGCACCACACGGCCAGAGCCTTGCTGGCAGAGTTCGACGGCCCGGTGGCTGCGCCTTCGGCCAACCTGTCTGGTCAGATCAGTCCCACGACAGCCGAACATGCACGTGCGGGTCTTGGCGGGCGCATTGCCGCGATACTGGACGACGGCCCGTGCGGTGTAGGGCTCGAATCCACAATCGTTGGTCTTGTAGAAGAACCAACCTTGTTGCGCCCTGGTGGCGTCGCTCTGGAACAGATTGAGGCGGTTCTGAATGCCCGCTTACACCTGCACCAATCCGGCGACTTGCTGACCGCCCCCGGCCAATTGCAATCTCATTATGCCCCGGACGCGCCGGTTCGATTGAACGTGCGTACACGGCAGGGCGATGAAATCCTGCTTGGCTTTGGTTCTGTTGAGTGCGATTTGAACCTGTCAACCAAGGGTGATCTGACCGAAGCGGCATCAAATCTGTTTGCGGCTTTACACAAGTTGAACGAAACGGGCCGCCCGATTGCCGTGTCCCCGATCCCGAACACTGATCTGGGCGCCGCAATCAACGACCGTTTGCACCGCGCCGCCGCGCCGCGCGACAGCTGATCAGGCGCGACCGGCGCTAGCCGACAGTGTCAACGGATCAACACCAAGCGTCGCCAAAGCTGCCGCCCATTTTTCGTCATCAGGCACATCAAATACAAGATTCGATGTCGCCTCGGTCGTTAGCCAGCCATTCATTCCGATTTCGTCTTCCAACTGATCAGGCCCCCACCCGGAATACCCCAACGCCAGCATCGAATTCAGCGGTCCGCGCCCCGAGGACAGATCTTCAAGCACATCCAGCGTGGCTGTCATGCTGAAATCCTCGGATATCTGCATGGAGTGCAGATTGGCCTCATAATCTGCACTGTGCAGAACAAAGCCGCGCGACATTTCGACCGGACCGCCGAAATGGACCAGTCTTTCACCAACCACTGGGATATTGCATGCGATGTTCAGCTGGCCCAGCAGCGTTTTAATGCGTAGATCCGAGGGCTTGTTGATGATCAGCCCCATCGCACCATCTTCGCCATGGCTACACATATATACGACCGAGTGATCGAAGCGCGGATCACCCATGCCAGGCATCGCAATCAACAGTTTTCCGGTCAGGTCCATGGTCGGGCATCTCTTGATGTGTACCCTTCAACAATGACCCTGCGGCATGTGGATTGGCAAGGGAGCAACGGGTATTTCGCCAGATTTCATTCAAGTGACCGGAACGTGACTTGGAATCCGGCGCTGTACCGCGCATTTATAGGCTATGAAAACGTTGATAGGATCCACTGCTGCCGCTGCTTTGACGGTCTGCCTTTGTCTTGCCGCCCCCGTTTCGGCGCAAGGCTTGGATGGCGTCGTTCAACTGGACGTTCTGGATGGGGGGCGTACGGCCAAAGGCACCTATCTGGGTGCACTGCGCCTGACGTTGAAGGACGGGTGGAAAACCTATTGGCGCGCGCCCGGCGATGCCGGAATCCCGCCACAGTTTGATTGGACCGGATCGCGCAATGTTGGCGATGTCTCGATCACCTGGCCTGCTCCCGAAATCTTCGATCAAAACGGCTTGCAATCCATTGGCTACGAAGATCAACTGGTCCTGCCGGTCGAAATTACGCCCAAGAACCCTGCCAAAACCGTGCACTTGCGTGGCGAGATGGATTTGGGCGTATGTAAAGATGTCTGCATCCCCGAACGGCTGGGCTTCGATCATACTCTGGATGCCGACGCAGGGCGCAATCCGGCCATAGCGGCCGCGCTTGCACAGCGTCCGTATTCCGCCCGTGAAGGGCGCGTGTCCAAGGCCAGCTGCCGTCTGACACCGACGGCGGACGGAATGCAGATCGAAGCACGCGTTACAATGCCCTCAGCCGGAGGGCGCGAGGTTGCTGTGATTGAACCCGGCAACCCGGCGCTTTGGGCATCGCAACCGGATACGGTCAGGCAGGGCGATACCCTGATCGCCCGGTCCGAGATCATCAATGCCTCTGGTGCACCCTTTGCGCTGGACCGGTCCGAAATCCGGATCACCGTACTGGGTGCAAAGCACGCAGTGGACATCAAAGGCTGCAGCGCCGGTTGATTGCATGACACACACACCCAAGATCGGCGCTCTGGCCGTTGTTTTGCATCAGGGCCAAGTCCTTTTGGTGCAACGCAGCAAACAGCCCGATGCGGGTCTGTGGGGGTTTCCCGGCGGCCATGTCGAATGGGGGGAAACCGTGCTGCAAGCGGCGCAACGGGAGTTGCTGGAAGAGACCTCGGTCACCGCACACCCATCCCACTATCTGGACAATCTCGACCTGCTGCGTTGGAACGATGAAGGTCAGGTCGTATCCCACTATCTGCTGGTCGGGGTCGCATGCGCATATCAGTCAGGCGAACCAATCGCCGGTGATGACGCGCTGGATGCCCGTTGGTTTTCCATAGAACAGATAAGAAACGGGGACCTACTGATGAGCGACCGGGTTGTTGACCTGTTAGAACACGCTTTACGCGTAAGTTAAGCGCTGACCCGGCCTCTTAAGCGAACGTAAACCAGACCTGACATCACGACGCTCAAAATCACAATTGGGATCGCTCCGGCAAGAAACGCGCCAAGGCCCATTTGCAAAATAGCTGCACCATCATCACCTGGATACAGGCCCGACAACAGCCCGACCGGCGCATCCGCCACCATGGGCCAGACCATCGTCAGACCGAACCAGACCATTAGCACCAGACCGGTTCCGGCAAGCGCCCCCTGAACCACCCGATCCGGGGCCCGCATCGCGCGTCGCATCGCCGTCATCGGACGTGAAACGTCGTTCAGAATGGCAAGCAATGCAGGCACCAGAACCAGAACCAACAACATCCCGAATCCAAGCCCGTAAACCAGCGTAATGACGGTTGGTTTGAGGAATTGCGCCTGTTGTGAGCTTTCGTACAGCAGCGGCGTCAAACCCAGAACTGTTGTTAGTGTCGTTAGCATTACGGGCCGCAACCGATCTGCCGTACCTTCGACAATGGATGGCACCAGACCACGTTCCTGTTGATAGCCGTCGATGGTGGTCACCAAGACGATTGAATCGTTGATGATGATCCCCGTCATGCCCAGCAGGCCCACAACCGTAAACATACTCAGCGGCACGTCCCAGATGTAGTGCCCCCAAATCGCACCAACCAGACCGAACGGAATGATAGCCATCACCACCAATGGCCTGCTCCAACTGGCAAAGACCCAAGCCAGTACCAGATAGATTCCAGTCAGACACAGGATCAAACCAGTGGCCGCCTCGGACAGGAACTCATCTTCTTGTTCGCTCAGACCCGCCACACGCCATTCCACCTGACGTTCCGAGGCAATCTTCGGCAGGATTTCTTCGTTCAGTGCACGCTCAATCTCGACCGCGCGTGTGGGATCGTCTTCGGAAATGTCGCCGTTCACCGAAATCACCCGCAGACCATTTTCGCGCCGAACCGTCGAGAACCCCGATTTGCGCTCGACCGAAACGATGTCGGCCAGCGGCACATAGACCCCGTCTGGCGTTCGCATCAACGTTCGTTCCAGGAAGTCGGCGGTCAGCTCACCCTCGGGTAGTTCTACGCGTATCTCTGCGCTGCGCGGGCCATCAGGGAAGGTCGCGGCCTCAATCCCGTTCAAGCGGTTGCGCAGCACACGGCCCAGCGTTTCGATCCGGAAGCCCAGCGCCTGGCCCTGCGCCGTCAGGTCCAGAATGTATTCTTCCTTGTCATAGGCCAGATTGTCTTCCAGCGCCGAGACCTCGGTGTACTTCGACATCTCGGTTTGCAAATCCTCGGACGCGGCCTTTAGCGTATTTACATCAGCGCCGTAGAACTGCACATCAATCGCATCCCCACCCGGACCCGAGCGCCAGCCACGGAAGGTCAGCAATTCGACCTTCGGATGGCGCGGCACGAAATCCTGCAACTCTCCTACAAACTCAAAGCTGGAGTAGGGGCGCAGGTCGGCATCGATCAATTCGATGGAAATACCACCCAGCAGATCTTCGTCTTTGCCTTCGGCTGCAGACAATCCAAACCCGGCGCTGCCGCCAACCTCGGCCAAAACATAGTCGATCGGGTTACGACCATGTCGTTCTTCGTAGATCCGGCCCAGCTCATCCGTTGCGCGCTGCAATTGTTGCATCATCTCAAGCGTATCGGACCGGGTCGCCCCTTCGGCCATGATGAAATTGCCGGTGACCGAGCCTCGTTCAGGCGCATTGAAGAAACGCCAGTTCACATCCCCGCGAATGAATAGGGCAATCTGGCTGGCCAGGATCACGACCATCAACGCCACGACCACATATCGCGCCCAGACGACCCATGCGATGAGCGGGCGGAACAGATGATCACGCACCCATCGGAAGCCCCGGTTCACTACGCGGTTGGGCAGGTCGTACCAGTGCTCCTTTGCAGAATGCGCGATGGCATGTGCCATGTGGTTTGGCAGGATCAAGAAACACTCGATCAGCGAGGCGATCAGGACCGCAATCACCGTGAATGGAATATCGCGGATCAATTCGCCGAACCGCCCACCAACAAGGGTCAGGCCGAAAAAGGCGATTACCGTTGTGACAGTGGCCGCAAAAACCGGCATTGCCATGCGTCGGGCGGCGCGTTCAGCCGCAACCACCGGAGGTTCGCCCAAACGGCGCGCGCGAAAATCGGCGTGTTCTCCGACAACGATGGCATCATCGACAACGATGCCCAATGTTATGATCAGCCCGAACAGGGACACCATGTTGATCGACAGACCACCAAGATACATCAGTGCAATGGCAGCGGACATGGCCACTGGAATACCGGCAGCAACCCAAAACGCGATCCGGGCATTCAGGAACAAAAACAGCAGGCAGACAACTAGCCCAAGTCCCACGAGCCCGTTGTCGATCAGGATATCCAGCCGGTCGGTAATGGCCTGAGCCCGGGTTCGGATCAGTTCAACCGAGACCCCCTCGGGCAGGCTGGCCTGCATCTCGGCCACGACGTCTTCGACCGTGTGTTGGATGTCGATGGCATCGCCCTGGTTCGATCGGTCAACTCGAATGGACATGGCCGGGTCATCGCCAACAAAATAGCTACGATTGCGATCGACCCCTTCAACGCGGATCTGCGCCACGTCACCAACAAACAACTTGGACCCATCCGCAAAACTGCGCAGCGCGATCCCTTCTATTTCTTCCGGCGTACGTTTTTCTGCCCCCGTACGGATACGAGCATTGGCACCGGTCACATCCCCGGCCGGGTTGGCATTAACCTCGGCGGATACGGCGGATGCGATATCCGACATTGCAATATCGTTAGCGATCAATTGCGCTGTCGGTACCTCGACCACCACGCGGGGGGCGGCAATGCCCCGGATCGTCGTGCGGGTGACCCCCGCTGCAAACAACCGGTTTATCAACTCATCCGTGAAGTTTGCCAGCTGATCCGGTGCGACCGGCCCTGTCACAACCACATCGGTCACCCGGTCACGCCAGGCACCACGCCGGATCGTCGGTTCTTCGGCGTCTTCGGGCAGGTTGGTTACCCCGTCGACGGCCGTTCTGACCTCTTCCACTGCACGGGACATATCCCAGTTGGGCTCGAACTCCAGCCTGATGCTGGCTGACCCTTCTCGTGAGGTTGTATCCGTGCTGGCCACCCCTTCGACCGCCAGCAACGCGGGCTCCAGAACCTGGACGATGCCATTGTCTACATCCTCGGGGCCTGCGCCGTCCCATTCAACGCTGACATCAACGCGTTCAAGTATGACGTCCGGAAAGAACTGCGCCCGCATGTTCGGGATCGCTGCGGCACCCAGAACCAGCATCACCAGCAACAGCAAGTTCGCCACGGTGCGGTGTCGGGTAAAGTAGCTTAGGACGCCACCCGCCGCGCCGGGTATCTCGCGCATCATGGCGCCTAGCCCCCTGCCCGGTTTTCAATGCGCCGCACCAATGAGGCGGGGACTTTTGCCTCGCTTAGCTGACCCAGCACCTGCGTTTTGACGTCCCGTGGCATGGCTTCGCTGGCTTCAACTTGGGCGACCAGTTCCGCACGTTTGGCGTCCGTCAGTTCCACCATCTCAGCGTCAGCGCTGGCCTCAATCCTCAGGGGGCGCACGCGTACGCCAGCACCCAATAGGGGCGTTCTGCCAATGACCACCTCGCGCCCGTCCAACCCTTCACCACGCAGCAGCACTTCGTCGCCTTGTCTGCGGATCAGAAGCACGGGCAAAGCCTCAAGCCGGTCATCCGCACCAAGCACCAGAATCGAACCTGAGGCGTCGAGAACGGAAGAGGGCAGACGCACAACCGCCTGCAGCGGTTGTTCCTGGACAGTCACGGTTACAAAATCACCCGGCTTGAACCCCGAAGCGCTGTCCAGACGAGCATAGATCAACCGTCCGGTCTGCCCCTCACCTGCCGAGCCGCTATCGCGGCTGATACGTCCCGTTGCTGTCAAATCAGTACCAGTGACTTCTAATGAAACAGCGACAGGGGCGTTCATCAGCGCGCCAGTGTTGTTCAAAAGCCGAACATACTGCGCGGTCGACACCCGAAAGGCCACTTCCAGAGCATTGGGGTCCACCAGTTCGGCCAGTTTTTCATTGGCCGCAACCAGTCGCCCTTCGACAAGGGTCACGTCTGTCAGCGTTCCACCAAAACCGGCGCGAATTGTCATGTCGTCCAGATCGCGCTCGGCGGCCTCAAGAGCGATGCGTGCCCTCGCCAGCAGAGTCGTCGCCTGATCCACCCGGGATTCCGCTTGCGCCAAAGCGATACGGCGTGCCAGCACGGATTGCTGGGCAGAGGCCGCCGTAAGCTCGGCTTCTTCGACGCTTGCGGTCGCCCCTACGCCCCGCGACTCCAGATCGCGTTGTCGCTGCAGGGCCCGCTCGCGCAGATCGGCCTGCGCCTCGGCGGACTTTAACTCGTCCTGCGCCAGCAGCAGGGAACGTTCGGCGTCCCGTTCTTCGAATTGGGCATCCAGCAGATCGGACTTGGCGCGATCCAGTGCAGATTGCGTATCCGCCGGATCAAGTTCGACAAGAATTTCGCCCTCAGTCACAGACCCGCCATCTTCAAAATCTTCGGCAAGGGAAACCACGCGCCCGCCAAGGGCTGCGCGCAGTTCCAGGCGGCGGCGACTCTGCACCTCGCCAAAGGCTTCCAGATAGGGGGTTACAGTTTCCAGTTCAGCGGTTCTGAGTGTGACTGCGAACACGCGCTCGCGTGCTTGCGGCTGCGTTTTGTCGCGTGTCAGCACATCCTGCATCGCACCAACGATCATCTGAACGGCAACAAACAGCAGTGCCAGCGTCAGGGACGCCAGAAAGACACCGACAATACTCTGCCGTAGAAATCGCATTAATTACTCACCCCGGTTGCGTCAGGCTGCCTTCCGCAAGATGTAGCTGAAGCCGGAAAAATGCCAAGCCACAATGCGGTTACAAGGTATTGAACGTATGACCAGTCTACTTCCGTCGCAGATGTTCGTCCAATCTGGGCATTATCTCTACAAAATTGCAGGGGCGATGCCGGTAGTCGAACTGTTTTTCCAAAATGCCATCCCAGGCATCCTTGCAGGCACCCGGGCTGCCGGGCAACGCAAATAGATAGGTACCGCCAGCCACGCCACCTGTTGCGCGGGATTGTACCGCAGAGGTGCCAATCTTCTCCATCGACAGGATGGTGAAGACGGTGCCGAACGCTTCGATTTCCTTCTCGTAGACATCGCGGTGTGCCTCTACCGTCACGTCCCGGCCGGTCAATCCTGTTCCGCCAGTCGAGATCACGACGTCTATCTCCGGGTCGGCAATCCAGATGCGCAGTTGATCAGCGATCTGCCCACGCTCATCCCGGATGATCTTGCGGTCTGCGATCTGGTGACCTGCAGACTGGATGCGGTCGACCAGGGTCTGACCTGAACGATCTTCGTCCAAAGACCGCGTGTCAGATACCGTCAAAACGGCGATGCGGACGGGGATGAACTGCAGGGACTCATCAATGCGCGACATGTGGTGTCAGGCCCTTTCCATGATGGCCAGCCGGATCGCCAGAGCGGAGAAAATGCCACCGGTGATCCAACCCATGATACGCGAGGCGCGCGGGTTCGAGATCAGGACCTTTCCCGCGCCTCCTGCAAAGATGCCAACCAGACCGTTCACAACAAACCCGCCCAGCGCGATGATGATCCCAAAGGTCAGGAATTGCAGCAGAATCGATCCTGCAGCGGGATCTACGAATTGAGGGATGAAGGCCAGAACAAACAGGATGACCTTGGGATTGGTCAAGTTCACAACCAACCCATCCCTATAGGCAAATCGGGTGGCTTTCGCTGGCCCGTCCGCCGTCACAGCTCCGTTCCGAATGGCACCCCAGGCGAGATACAACAGATACGCGACACCCATCCAACGGATCACATCAAACAGCCACGGCATTGTGGCAACGGCTGCGCCCAGCCCAAGACCTGCGAGCAGCACGTGAACCAAAGACCCCGTCGAGACACCGGCACTGGCGGCAACGGCGGATTTACCACCCGACCGAAGCCCCTGACCAAAGCAGAACATCATATCTGCCCCAGGCGTGAAATTCAGCGCCAAAGCCGCAGGTATGAAAGCCAGAAAAGTGACCGTCTCAATCATGAAGTAACCTCGAACCAATTCACTTTCGGGCCAAGGTTGGCAATATGCGTCCGGCCGATCAAGCCGCGATACCCCCAACCATCGTGGATATGGCCGCAGAAGGCAAAACCCGGTTGTATCCGTTCGATTGCGTCGCGCACGGCGACAGACCCAACCGAGAGACCCTGCGAAGTTGCATCACCATGACCTTTGGGCGGTGAATGCACGACCAGGATATCAGCGCCATCGCACCGATCCAGCATCTCGGCAGCGTCCGCTTCGGTCAGATCACAAGACCAGTCACCAAAGGGCGTAACCGGCACACCGTACCCTAGACCAAACATGCGCACGCCATCGAGGCTCATACCTGATCCGTGCAACACATGCACACCCTCAGGCGCGGCATCGGTCAGTTCTTCTGCACTTTCAGCGTTGCCGGGAACCAGAACCAAGGGCACAGAGATGCCCGACAGCATCTGCATCGCCTCATCCATACCCTGCCGCATATTGCAATAATCCCCGGCCCCGATCACCAGATCTGCATCTGCACTTGCCGCAACAATATCGGCGGCCCGGTTTCGCGCCATGTGAAGATCGGAGAAAGCCAAAACTTTCATCTGTTCCCTTTCAAATGCGCCTTGAGGTCCAGCAAATCCGCCCAGGCTTGCCGCTTCATCTGCGGTTGACGCAGCAGATATGCGGGGTGGAACATCGGGATAACCGGTAGGTCCATCGCCTGATCCCACTGCCCACGCAACCGCGTGATTCCGCGTTTGCCCAAAACGGCCTGACAACTGATATTGCCCATCACCACCAGCACATCGGGCTTTGCCAACGTGACATGCCGCTCCAAAAACGGCTTCATCATGCCGATCTCTTCTGGTTTGGGGTCTCTGTTCTGCGGCGGCCGCCATGGCAGAACGTTGGTGATATAAACATTCTGCGTGCGATCCAGATCAATCGCTGCCAGCATCCGATCCAGCAATTGCCCGGCGCGACCGACAAAGGGCCTGCCTTCGCGGTCTTCATCCCGCCCCGGCGCTTCGCCAACAATCATCACGCGCGCACCCGGCGTGCCGTCGGCGAACACCAACTGCCGCGCGCCGCGTTTCAATTCGCAATGCTCGAACGCGTCCATAACCGCACGCAGCTGATCCAGCGAACCGGCACCCTTAGCTGCCGACTTCGCCAGCGCAACCGGGTCCACCTGCGCTGGTTTTTCCGAGGCAGCTTGCCGGTGTGCAGGTTTTTTAGCCTTTGGTGCAGTATCGGGCAGCGCGTATCGATCCACCGGGACATCCCCGATCGCATCGGTTGCGCCCAATTCGATCTGCCATTCCAGCAACGCCCGCGCGGTATGATAATCCATAGCCGATTCCATGCCGATCAATCTAACCACCTTTTGACTGAGGGAAAGCGAATTGGCCTTGCCTTGGCACTCGGTCGCACCGACCATCAAGACAATCATGCCGCCGTTTTTGCGAATCCTTCTGATAACACTTTTGCTCACCGTCTCAGGTGGTGGGCCAGTTTCGGCCACGTTTCACAACACGCAAGGCCAATGCCGGGCCGGACAATTTCAATGCGGCAGCCGGTGCTGTTCTGGCGGGCAAAGATGCAGTTTCGATGGTCATTGCATCCGCGCAGGGGGTACCTATTGCGGAGGCGGACGCTCTTGTGGCCCCTTTGAGCGTTGCGTTGCTGGGGGAACCCGCTGTGCGCCGATCGGAGCGAACAAATGCACATCTCGCCTTGATTGCCCCGGTGGCAGTTTCTGCAACGGGCGCGGCGAGTGCGAACGTACCACACCCGAGTTTGATCCACGCCCTGCTACAAAGTGTTCAGATGGGCTAACTTGCAGAGGTGGATCGTCCTGCCTGCCCGGTGGCGGATGCTCGCGCCCGGGCTGGTTTTTGTGCGAAGAAACCGGATCACAATGTCGCCCCGGGTTCAAGTGCTCGGAACATCAAGGATGCGTGCCGATCAAGGCCATAGACTGCGGATACGGAAAATGGTGCAAACCCGGCGAGCAGTGTCTGCCCGAAGGCGGGTGCGAGACGCTGCCAGAACGGACAGAACCTTAGGTTGCCTCGGGACGCCTGACTTCCTATAAGCGGCCCGATTGTCGGACAGGAGCCCGCCCCATGCGTTTTGCCCATCGTCACCTTCTTGGCATCGAGCATCTGTCCCAATCCGATATCACCGCCATCCTTGATCTGGCCGAAAAATACGTCGATCTGAACCGTCAATCGGCAAAGCACTCGGATGTGCTGGCCGGGCTGACGCAGATCAACATGTTCTTTGAAAACTCGACCCGGACACAGGCCAGCTTTGAGATTGCAGGCAAGCGGCTGGGGGCAGATGTGATGAACATGGCGATGCAAGCCAGCTCGATTAAGAAGGGCGAAACGCTGATCGACACGGCGATGACCCTTAACGCGATGCATCCCGATTTGCTGGTCGTTCGGCACCCGCATTCCGGCGCCGTGGATCTGTTGGCGCAGAAAGTGAACTGCGCTGTGCTGAACGCAGGCGACGGGCGGCACGAACATCCAACACAGGCCTTGCTGGATGCATTGACCATCCGCCGTGCAAAAGGGCGCCTGCACCGTCTGAACATCGCCATCTGCGGCGACGTCGCACATTCACGCGTCGCGCGGTCAAACCTGATCTTGCTGGGCAAAATGGAAAACCGCATCCGCCTGATCGGCCCTCCGACCCTTGTGCCATCCCAGTTTTCGGAATTCGGTGCCGAGATCTACGACGACATGAACGAAGGTCTTCAGGATGTCGATGTGGTGATGATGCTGCGTCTTCAGAAAGAGCGGATGGACGGGGGCTTTATCCCCTCAGAACGCGAATACTATCACCGTTATGGGCTCGACGTCGCCAAGCTGGCATTGGCCAAGCCTGACGCCATCGTCATGCATCCGGGTCCGATGAACCGCGGGGTCGAAATCGACGGCACCTTGGCCGACGACATCAACCGATCCGTCATTCAGGAACAGGTTGAGATGGGCGTCGCCGTGCGCATGGCCGCGATGGAACTGCTGGCCCGAAATCTGGGTGAGGCCGCATGAGCGATCTGACCGTCTCTCCTCAGGAACACGGTGTGCTGCGTCTGTTTTCTCTGGATATGCGTCCGGAGGAAGCAAAGTTCCTGCGTGAACCCGGCGCAGTTGATCAGGTGCTGGGGGTCGATGATCTGGACCCCGGACAGATCGACATCTTCCCTACCTCGGACCTCGAAGACCTGGGGCTGTTCGGCTACCTGAATGACGGATGCGGTGTGTCAGCGGACCAGCTAAACCGCGACGAGCTGGATGCCGTAGACGGATGGGTCATGGTAGTGCGCAGCGCGGCGTTCAAAAAAAAGGCCGCAACGCTGGAACCAGACCCGCGCCTACATTTGATTGGCGTTTTCACCGAAGACGTCACGAACTGGACAGGGGGCGTTATTAAAACGGACAGCGCAAAACCATACTCGGCCCCGCGCACCGAACCCAATGATAGCGAAACAACCAACCGAGTCGGATCCGCGGTTTTGGCGCTCGTCATTCTGGTGATTGTTGGGGGTGCCCTATGGCTGATCCTGTGATCTTCCAAGCTGACAAAAGCGCCTATATCCGCACCAACGCATGGCTTGCTGCTGGCGCTATGGCGGCGGCCATGATCGTGCTTTGGCTGATCGGGAACCCATATGTCTGGACCGGCGCACCGGCCGGGCTTGCCGCCATCGGATTTCGCGCATGGTACTTGGCCTCGGAAGAATTGGTGGCCAAGTGGGAAATGACCGAAACAACCCTGACTGGCCCCGGCCCGCGTTCAGTTGCGTTGGACCAAATTGAGGCGGTCAACATAATGGGCAGCTTTGTTCAGGTCGTCACCAAAGGCGGCGATAAACACCTGATCAAGTATCAGGCTGACCCCGCCGCCACCAAGGCCGCTATCGAAAGGGCATTGCCATGAACGATCTGATCTTCACCAATGCCCGGGTGATCGACCCTGAAGCTGGCTCTGACAATCTCGGCTGGCTGCATGTCGTTGACGGTCGCATCAAGGCGGATGGTGAGGGCGAAGCACCGGCTTTGGATGCGGAACTCATTGATTGTGGCGGAAAATGTCTGGCGCCCGGCATCGTCGATATCGGCGTGAAAGTGTGCGAACCCGGTGAACGGCACAAGGAAAGTTATAAATCGGCGGGCCTTGCCGCCGCTGCAGGCGGGGTGACCACTATGGTAACCCGTCCCGACACCAGCCCGCCAATTGATACCCCCGAAACGCTGGAGTTCGCCACGCGGCGCGCTCAGGCTGACACGCCGGTCAACGTGCTGCCAATGGCCGCGCTGACAAAGGGCCGCGAAGGGCGCGAGATGACCGAGATCGGTTTTCTGCTGGATGCGGGCGCGGTTGCATTTACCGACTGTGATCACGTTGTTGCCAACACCAAGGTCTTTTCGCGCGCGTTGACCTATGCACGATCCTGCGGCGCTTTGGTCATCGCCCATCCTCAGGAACCGGGCCTCAGCGCCGGAGCAGCTGCGACCAGCGGCAAGTTTGCGGCCTTGCGCGGGCTGCCCGCCGTGTCCGCTCGGGCCGAGCGTATGGGACTGGATCGCGACATCGCCCTGCTGGAAATGACCGGCGCCGCCTATCACGCAGACCAGATCACCACCGCCCGTGCCCTGCCTGCATTAGAACGCGCCAAACGAAACGGGCTGGACATCACTGCTGGCACCTCGATCCACCATTTGACCCTTAATGAGTTGGACGTGGCCGACTACCGCACTTTCTTCAAGGTCAAGCCGCCGCTGCGGTCTGAGGACGATCGGCAGGCCGTGATCGAGGCTGTACGAACCGGTTTGATCGACACAATCAGTTCGATGCACACACCACAAGATGAAGAAAGCAAACGCCTGCCATTTGAAGAGGCCGCCTCGGGCGCTGTCGCGCTGGAAACACTCCTGCCTGCAGCACTGCGCCTTTACCATGCCGGTCAGTTGGACCTGCCGACGCTGTTCCGTGCCATGGCCCTGAACCCGGCCAAACGGTTGGGGCTGGAAAGCGGTCGCCTCTCGGAAGGGGCACCGGCTGATCTGGTGATGTTCGACCCGGATGTCCCGTTTGTACTGGACCGGTTCACCCTAAAATCGAAATCCCAGAACACGCCGTTTGACGGTCAGCGGATGCAAGGTAAAGTCGTTGCAACCTATGTTGCCGGCAAAGAAGTCTACCGGAGAGTCTGATGCCCCTGATCGACAGTACAATAACGCAGCTGATCCTATGGGCCGTTCTTGGCTATCTTATGGGGTCCATCCCATTCGGCATGATCATCGCCAAGGTGATGGGTCTGGGCAATCTGCGGCAGATCGGGTCGGGCAATATCGGCGCCACCAATGTTTTGCGCACCGGCAACAAAGCGGCAGCTGCGCTAACCTTGCTGTTTGACGCAGGCAAAGGCATGGCGGCGGTATTGCTGGCCCGTACCTTTGCGGGCGACGATGCAGCGCAAATTGCTGCCCTGATGGCCTTTCTGGGCCATTGCTTTCCGGTTTGGCTTGGTTTCAAAGGCGGCAAAGGGGTTGCAACCTTTCTGGGGATCTGGCTGGCGCTGGATTGGCGCGTCGGTATCGCTTGCTGCCTGACATGGCTGGTTGCAGCTGGGTTCTGGCGAATTTCGTCCGTCGGCGCACTTGGGGCGGCAGCTTTGTCAACAACCTGGGTTGTGTTGCTGACGGATGGATCGGCCTTCTTTCTTGGGATCATTCTGACAATCTTGGTTTACTGGCGCCACAATTCCAATGTTGCCCGCATCAAAGCCGGAACAGAACCAAAAATCGGAAAATCGTGACACCGTCAGACGCTTTTCTGACAGCATTCCTGGCACTGCCGATTGGCACGTTCACTGGCACCTCGGCACGTCGACGCTATGTTGTTACACGGCAGGTATTTGCCCAAGGAAAATCCCACAAACTTGTCGCGCATGAGCTTGGCGGCAACGACTATATCAGCCTGAATCTGTATCATACCCAAAACAGTGGGATGCTGCTGCGCCCATGCGAAATGACCGCACGCAAGGTGACCGAGTTCGTTATAGCACTTGAGCCAGACAGCTGACACACCCTGCGTTTTTGAACATGCACTCTTCACTGCTGCACATTCACGATTGATTGCTTTGAACGTGATCCGGCCGCTTCCCACCTGAGATTTTGTGACGGCAAATTACCGGCCGCACTGGACAAAACCCTGGCGTCATCAGTTGCAATTTCAGCGACACACGGTGGCCCATTCACGAAAGGTGAAGCTATGAATACGTTTAAATCTCTGGTTGGCGGCGTTGCGCTGTCTGTTGCAATCGCGACTTCGGCCCTGGCCGCTGGTGTTGAAATCAACGCAAGTTCGACCGGGTTGGCCATGCAAGGGTATGACCCCGTTGCCTATTTCTCTGAAGGCGAAGCCACAAAAGGGGACTACCGCATCACCACTCTGCATGACGACGCGATGTATCGCTTTTCATCGGAAGAAAACAAAGCCGCATTTGAGGCCAACCCAGCGGCTTATCTTCCGGCCTATGGCGGCTATTGCGCCTTCGGTGCCGCGATGGGTTTCAAGTTTGACGGCGACCCTAACAACTGGAAAATCGTCGACAACAAACTGTATTTGAACCTGTCAAAAGACATCCAGGAACGCTGGGAAGGCGACATCCCGGGCTTTATCGAACAGGCCAGCGCAAACTGGACTGACATCGCCGACAAGGATCCGGCGGAATTGCAGCAATAATCCGCTGAAAACCATGAACATGTCGGCGGCGGAGTGTTCCGCCGCCGCACCTCATTTGAAAGCATGATGTACCAAACCTATCTAATCTGGAAACAAGCGTCCTATTGACGTGGATGCAGACCTCCGAAGGCAATCGGAGCAGCCGAGACTCGGGTCGGAATACAAAAAACATCAGTGATCCGGTTCCACGACCGGACCGTAGAAGTTTGTAGATGCACGCAGGTGAATTTGGCCGTGCAGTTGGGAATTTTGATCGAAAGGATAAACAGATGACAGGAAAATTGGCACTCGTCACCGCCGTCGCGACTTTGGTAGCAGGATCTGCGATGGCGCAGTCTTCGGGCAACTGGACAGGTTTTTATGGCGGTGCCCAGATCGGGTATGCCGACATAGACACCAGCGCGTCTGGCGTCGACGGAGACGGGCTGATCGGTGGTATCATCCTGGGCTATGACTATGACCTGGGGGATTGGGTTGTTGGCGGTGGTTTTGACTATGACTGGTCCGATGTTGACCTGTCTGGCGCTGCAACGGTCGAGAACGTCTGGCGCCTGAAGGCACGCGCAGGCTACAAAGTGAACCCGCAGGGTCTGCTGTACGGAACCGCCGGCTATGCCGAAGCAGATACCGATACTCTGGGCAGCGACGATGGCTGGTTCATCGGTGCCGGTTACGAACAGATCGTCGCCCCTAATATCAGCATCGCTGGCGAACTGCTTTATCACGAATTTGATGACTTCAATTCGTCAGGTATTGATGTGGATGCGACCACATTCCAGATCAAGGCAGCCTATCGGTTCTAAGTTCCTAGCTGCCATGAAGATCGACCCGGCGTATCGCGCCGGGTCTTTTTTTTGTTTCAGACGTCCAGAATAGTACTGCCTGTGGTCTGTCGCGCTTCAAGCGCGCGATGCGCATCAGCGACCTGATCCAAAGGGAAACGCTGATCAATATGTATCTTGACCTCGCGCCCTTCGACCTTTCCAAACAAACGCCGCGCCATCGCCTGACACACCGCGTGATCGGCGATATGCGTGAATAGAGTTGGCCGCGTGATCTTGAGCGATCCTTTCTGACCAAGAACACCGATGTTCACCGGCGGAACCGGGCCAGACGCATTGCCAAAGGAAATCATCATACCTAGCGGTTTCAGGCAGTCCAAAGATCCTTCGAACGTATCTGCCCCAACCGAATCCATAACCACATCGACACCTTTACCGCCTGTGATCTCGGCCACTCGCTCGGCAAAATTTTCTGTCCGGTAGTTGATGCAATGCGCAGCACCATTGAATTGCGCCAGACTGCATTTTTCATTCGTACCTGCGGTTCCAATCAGGGTGATGCCTTCGGACTTCGCCCATTGGCAGGCAATCAATCCCACACCTCCGGCAGCCGCATGGAACAGGACGGTATCCCCCCGTTTCAGCGGAGTTGTGCGGTGGAATAGGTATTCGACCGTCAGGCCCTTTAACATCATCGCGGCTGCGGCATCGTTTGAAATACCATTCGGCAGAGGGCAGACCTGCGCAGCGGGCATCACCCGGGCTTCGCAATACCCACCGGATGGGGTCGCAGCATAGGCAGCGCGTTGACCCGGCTCCAGATGGGTCACGCCTTCGCCCACAGCCTCAACCAGACCGGCAGCTTCCATGCCAAGTGCGTGCGGTAGATCCAACGGATAAAGGCCTGTGCGCTGATAAACATCGATAAAGTTCAACCCGCAGGCATGGTGACGAATAAGAACCTCGCCCGGGCCGGGTTCGCCAATCGGCTGGTCTTCGATCTTCAGGACCTCTGGCCCGCCGAATTCATGAATGACAACCGTACGCGATGTTTGCGGCATGCTGACCTCCTCTTGTCTGATCCTACGCTAACATGCCTGCAAGATGGGGCAATCAGATGATCTTGCGGTGTTGACCCCGATATCCGGCAAACTGTGGTATACTGGTTCCAAGTGTTGCCGGCTGGACCGGCCACGGGCAACCAGAGCCGGATCCATTCCGCGGCGCAGAACTCGCCAGGAAAGGGATGAAAATGGCTAAAACAATCGGAAATCCGATCAGCTGGGCCGCCCAGAGTCTGGGGGCGACAAGAGATCACGTTTCGGAAAGCGTTTCGCGGATCGGCAGTTCGGATACAAAACAGCTGCCCATGGTCCAAACACTCACCCTGCAGGACTTGCGTGCCTGTTTGAGGGCCGGATACCACGATTTTCTCGAAACACGGGCAGACGCGATCTTTATCGTATTGATCTACCCGATCGCCGGGCTGTTGATGTTCGGATTCGCATTGAACATGAATTTGGTGCCATTGCTGGCGCCACTCGTCGCGGGGTTCGCCCTGATCGGCCCGGTCGCTGCGGTAGGATTGTACGAGATCAGCCGCAAGCGTGAGCAAGGCAACGAGGTGCATTGGCTGGACGCCTTCGGCGTGTTCCGATCACCGTCCTTTGGCGCCATCCTTGTGTTGGGGTTTTATCTTGTGATGCTGTTGCTCATCTGGCTGATGGTCGCGCAGAGCATTTACGTTCACACGTTAGGCCCGGAACCACCCACATCCTTCGCTGCATTTGCCACGCAGGTTTTCACAACCGGAGCGGGGTGGACCATGATCCTGTTCGGCACGGCGGTTGGATTTCTGTTTGCCCTATGCGCCCTGGCCGTTAGCGTCGTCAGTTTCCCGTTACTGCTTGATCAGAAAGTCGGCCTGCCGGTTGCAGTCGTAACCTCGGTCCGCGTGCTGCGACACAATCCCGGTGTTATTCTGACCTGGGGTTTCATCGTCGCAGCCCTGCTGGTGATCGGTGCCATCCCGATGTTGCTGGGACTGATTGTGGTTATGCCGATATTGGGTCATGCGACCTGGCACCTGTATCGACGCGCAGTCGCCTGACCCATCCGTTTGACCAGGGTTACCCCGATACGTTCAGAACGATCTTTCCGATGTGACCAGAGCTTTCCATCCGGGCGTGGGCTGCAGCCGCATCCGACAGATCAAACGCACTGTCCATCACCGGCGCAACTTTGCCAGCCTCCAGCAATGGCCAAACGGCCTCCTGCAGATCCTGGGCAATCTGAGCTTTCGCCAGATCACTTTGCGGCCGCAATGTGCTTCCCGTCAGCGTCAGGCGTTTGACCATCATCAGCGCAAAGTTCAACTCGACCATCGGACCTTGCAGAAAGGCTATCTGCACCAAGCGCCCGTCCTCGGCGAGAGCCTTGACGTTGCGTGGGATGTAATCGCCACCGACCATGTCGAGAATCAGATTTGCACCCCCTTCGGCCCGCATGACCCCAACGAAATCCTCATCGCGATAGTTGATGGCCTTTTCGGCTCCAAGATTGACACAAGCCTCGCACTTTTCATCCGACCCAGCAGTGGCAAACACCCTTGCGCCAAATGCGTTGGCCAACTGGATCGCGGTCGTTCCGATCCCGCTGGATCCGCCATGGACTAAGAAACGTTCGCCGGCTTTCAAACCACCGCGCGCAAAGACATTGGACCAGACGGTAAAGAATGTCTCGGGCAGACAGGCGGCTTCTTTGAGGCCCATGCCTTGCGGCACTGGCAGGCAATGCGCAGCCGGAGTAGCCACATACTCGGCATATCCACCGCCGGGCAGCAGAGCGCAAACTTGGTCGCCAACAGACAGGCCTTCGACCCCCGCGCCCAAAGCAACAACTTCGCCCGACGCTTCAAGGCCTGGCAGATCACTCGCACCGGGCGGAGGATCATAAGCGCCAGCGCGTTGCAGTGCGTCGGGTCGATTGACTCCGGCATACGCGACTTTGATAACCACCTGCCCTGCCCCCGGTTCGGGCGCGGGTCTTTCGGTCAGCTGTAAAACATCGGGGCCACCCGGCTTGGTAATCTCAACGGCGCGCATCATCTGAGTCATGAGCAAATCTCCTTTGCTCAATGCCTAGCAGGCATCCGAACAGAGGCCCAGATGGAACGAGGTTCTATTTTCGCGGGTTGAGCAATCCGGGCAAGTCGGCCCGCATCTTCATCGGGGCCTTCACTTGGCTGGCTAGCCAGTTGGGTACCGCAAGGAAGGGCTTGAACAATGGGTTGTCCTTCACCTGCGCTTTCAATTTCTCAAATTGCATGACGTCATCTATGCGGCGGTCCAGAAACTCCCATGCCCTCTGATGGTCGGGGCTGTCATCACCCAGCCAGAACAACAGGGTGGAGGAATACACACCCGACAAAGTTGCACGCTTGGTATACCAGTTCACATCATCCGATGTATCACCCAGCGCGTCCCAGATCATATCGCAGGTCTGCCACACGGCCTTGGCGCCTTCGCCCGCATGCATCGGCAGGGAAAACAAGGTCATCCCGCGACGCACAAGTTCCTTATCTTCGACCGCCTCAAGCCTATAGCGCACGGCAGCAGCGATTTTTTCCCGGAATTTAAGGCCGCTCATGTCTTCGGTCTTGATCCGTTCCAACATGACCGCGTCACCGCGAGCGTGATAGGCCAGCGCCAAATCGACTGCCCCACGCGGGCAAATGGCACGTGCCAAACCGTCCTCGAGATCACTGTCTGTGATTGCAGCGCGAAAGCTTGTTTCAGACCAGCCGTCGAACGGAACATGGTTCAAAGTAGCGTTCAACAATTGCTGTTTGGCGTCTTCGTAAGTAACGGTCATGGTGGTTCTCCGGTTCTCGGACCCAGTACTAGACAACATAGGGGCGCTTTGCTATACGGCCAACTCCTGCAATTTCCTTGCAACTCTATCTAGAAAGGTGGTGACAACCACATGCAGGTTAGTGTTCGCGACAACAATGTCGATCAGGCGCTTCGTGCCCTGAAGAAAAAGCTGCAGCGCGAAGGCGTGTTCCGCGAAATGAAGCTTAAGCAACATTTCGAGAAACCGTCCGAGAAAAAAGCGCGAGAGAAAGCTGAAGCGATCCGCCGTGCCCGTAAACTGGCACGTAAGAAAGCACAGCGCGAAGGTTTGCTCTAAGAGCTGCCTAACCCGTCCAGCTTTGGATGACACTATTTGACGACCCCCGAGGCATCGCCCGGGGGTTTGTCGTTTTTGGGACCGGATACAATCCGCCGACTCGGCTTTTACACGTGCGACAAGCTGCCATTTTCCTGTCAGCGGCATTTTGCCCGGCATTTTGCAGCGCAACGAATCCCGCGGCGGTAGCACTGCGTCGCCAAAATTCGCGCCAGAAACGGACCTCCCTATTTCTCTCAACATGCTCTCTTCTAAGTGGCGGCGTCCACAAGGACACAACCATAAAACGGAGGCACTTATGTCGACTGCAAGCACGTTCGAGCGTGAAATGCTCGCGCTTATCAATCAGGAACGCACATCCCGCGGGCTTGATCCGCTGCAACTTGAGACCCGGCTGAACGACTCATCCGAGGATCACAGCGAATGGATGCTGAACTCGGACACATTCAGCCACACCGGATCGGGGGGCTCCTCGGCAACTCAGCGTATGCAAGATGCCGGGTTTGACCTGTCGGGAAGCTGGCGCACCGGCGAAAACATCGCATGGCAATCTGAACGCGGTGCGCCTGGCATCGACGATGACGTCGTTCAACTGCATCAGGGCCTGATGGACAGCCCCGGTCATCGGGCCAACATACTGAACCCTGATTTCAAGTACATCGGAATCGGCATCGAAACCGGTGACATGCAGGGCTATGACGCCGTCATGGTCACGCAGAACTTTGCCAACACCGACGGTCCTGTGATGCTAGACAACGGCAATGCCCCCACAGCACCCGCGCCCACAACCCCAAACGAGGAAGTCGCTGAGCCGGAAGAGCCAGAGGTCGAAACTCCGGAAACTGGTGTGACGGAAATAGAAGAGCCAGAACCCGAAACCCCCGCGACGGAAGAACCTACAGTGGAAACTCCGGAGACGGATGTGACCGAGACTGAGGAGCCGGAAGTGGAAACTCCTGAGGTTGAAGAGCCCGAAACCCCTGACACTGATGTCACAGAGACCGAGGAGCCTGAAACAGAAACCCCGGAAACCGAAGAACCTGAAACGCCGGGCACCGACGTCACCGAGACCGAAGAGCCCGAAACAGAAACCCCAGAAACAGAGGTGGTCGATGCTGGTGAACCAGAACTCGCCTGTTTCGATGTTCAGGCTTTCCTCGATGAACTCACATCCTTCATCGAAGGGCTCCACACACAGTTGGATGAATTCAACTGGAACACCACCCAAACGGCGGCAAACGATGCGGGTGACACGGATGCCTTCGAAATGGTTCCACTGGCAGGAACCAATCCGGAAGAAGAAGCGGCGGCAAACGATGTGGACATGGTCACGAACGATACCTGTGACTTCTATATGTTCAACGCGTTCAGCTTTGACTGCATGATGGACGCCGCTTGATCAGGCGCTCCGGTGCGGGGCAGTCGCTTCTGCCTCGCACCACCTTAGGCCGTTTGCTGTCAGTAGATTTTAGGCACATACAACTCGTCGGGCAGGATGCGACGCTCGTATTCCGGATTGTACCGCCGATCCGGCAGATTGACCTTTTCCTGCGGAACGTCGTCATACGGAATTCTCGTCAGCAAGTGTTCGATGCAATTCAATCGCTCGCGCTTTTTGTCGTTGCCTTCAACAATGTACCAGGGCGCCTCGGGGATATTGGTGCGAAACAACATGTCCTCTTTGGCTTTAGTATAGGACTCCCAACGAATGCGAGACTCCAGATCCATCGGTGATAGCTTCCACTGTTTCATCGGATCGTGAATACGCATCAGGAATCGCAACTGCTGTTCTTCGTCGGTGATCGAGAACCAGTATTTCAGCAGGATGATCCCCGAGCGGACAAGCATTCGCTCAAACTCGGGAACGTCTTTAAAGAACTGCTCGACCTGATCCTCGCTTGCAAACCCCATCACGCGTTCGACCCCGGCGCGGTTGTACCAGGACCGGTCGAACAACACGATTTCACCCGCCGCTGGCAGATGCGGCACGTAGCGCTGGAAATACCATTGGCTCTGCTCACGACGGCTGGGCGCAGGCAAGGCGACAACGCGTGCTACGCGTGGGTTCAAACGCTGTGTGATACGTTTGATCACCCCCCCTTTGCCCGCGCTGTCGCGCCCTTCGAACAGAATGCAAACCTTTGCGCCTGTGTGCTGAACCCAGTCCTGAACCCGGATCAATTCAGCCTGCAGCCGCAACAGATTGCGAAAATAGACCTTGCGATCCAACATGTCCGGATGCTGTTCGCGATAGATCTTGCGAACCTCCATCGAAAGCATGGGTTCGCTGAATTCAATCTCAAAATCTTCGTCCAACGTGTCTTCAAGCTCGGCTTCGAGCCAGTCTTTGGGGGCGCCATTGTTTTCGTATGCCAAGGTCTGCTCCTTCTCAGTCATCGGGTTCGGACCGTACCGGGTGTGTGTAACTGCCTGATGTCATCTGATAAAATGATGTCACCGCAATGCCCCGGCTTGACCGGATCGAACCTGCAAAGCACTTTCGGCACTGGGGTAGCTGTGCCGTATCCGATTGAATGTGAACGTCTCGCCCCGTGGATACAAGCGCTAGAATTGACGCATTGCATGGGCGTTACCGCTATAGATCACATTCGCGTCTTGTGCTGAGGTGCAAATGCGCGGCATCACAGCCGGACTCCAATCAATGAGATGGGCGTGACGCAATTTCTCTCTCTCCTGCCTGAAATCTGGCCTTGGCTGATCCTGATCACGGCGCAATTGGCGGCATTCGCGGGGCGATCCACCCTAGGCCTGTCGCTATTGGCTTTGTTCGGGCTCGTCTCTTTGATCATCGGGCTGATGTCGCCGCTGGCAACTACACTTGTGGGCATTGGTTTGTTAGGCGCGTTCCACCTCCGACACCAACCAGGGTGGCTCGCCGCCATCGGGCATATTGCACTGATACTTTGGTGTTTTGCGCTAGGTGCGCATCTTTTGCCGGGGTTCAACAACACACGTATTCTGGATCAGGTGACGGCAGGTGCCGACAGCTCTACTTTCACGATGTTCCTTAACGTCGACAAGCCAATGGTGTTTTTTGCGGTCCTGCTGGTCTGTCCGGGAATGTTGAACAGCCACCAAAGAACACGCATCGCGCCCCTTGCACTTGGAACCGGACTGCTCCCGCTCTTGTTCGCTTTGGGGCTGTATGCCGGAGCCGTACGATTTGAGTTTGGCCTGCCGTCCTGGTGGTTGATCTTTGCCTTCTCAAACCTGTTCCTGACTTGCTTGGCGGAAGAGGCATTCTTTCGCGGTTATCTGCAGTCGGTACTAACGTCAAAGCTAGGGACGACCGGCGGGATCGCTGTCGCCAGCTTGTTGTTTGGCCTTGCTCATATCGGCGGCGGGCTTCAGTTGGTGGTGTTTGCAACGCTTTTGGGCGTGGGGCTTGGGCTGGGTTACATGGCAACCGGTCGTCTATGGGTGCCTGTAGCGATGCATTTCGGGTTCAATTTCCTGCATCTAGCCCTCTTTACGTATCCCGGTTCAGTCTAATACATCAGACCGGCAAAGCCGTGGTTTTGAAAACTGTACGCAGAGCGAAAGAACTTTGCATCTGGGCAACCCCTGGCAACCGCGACAGATACTGACGGTGAATACGGGCAAAATCTTCGGTATTTTCAGCAACCACTTTCAGGATATAGTCCGCCGTTCCCGCCATCAGATGGCATTCCAGCACATCCGGAATACGGGCCACGGCCTTTTCGAACGCTTCCAGAACTTCCTCGGCCTGCCCTTGCAGCGTGATCTCGACAAACACGGTTGTTGGAACATTCATTTTTCGGGCATCAAGCAAAGCCACGTAGTTGCGGATATACCCGTCAAACTCCAACCGCTGCACACGGCGATGGCATGCCGATGGTGACAGATTCACCTGTTCGGACAGTTCCGCATTCGACATGCGGCCATTTCGCTGCAGGGCGGCCAGAATCTTACGATCCGTCGTATCCAAGCTCATTGACGCACATCCATTGCAAGAAGATTATCTTCTACGGGATATTCTTTCAAAAGTCAGCCCAAAGGCACGTTTTGTTTCACAATAATTGCGCTGAAAAATGCTCATAATTTAGGCAGTTTACAAATGGAGACCACAAATGAAAATCGGTTGCCCCAAGGAAATCAAACCTCAGGAATTCCGCGTCGGCATGACCCCTAACGCTGCTCAGGAAGCGACTGCGCGCGGTCATGAAGTGCTGATCGAAACCGGAGCCGGGATCGGCGCAGGCTTTGAAAACGAGGCCTATGTCTCGGCCGGTGCTCGCATTGTGGACACCGCAGAGGAGGTTTTTGCAACGGCCGATATGATCGTGAAGGTCAAGGAACCACAAGCGGTAGAACGCAAGATGCTGTGGGAAGGGCAATTGCTGTTCACTTATCTGCATCTGGCCCCCGATCCGGACCAGACGCATGACCTGATCGAATCCGGATGCACGGCGATCGCCTATGAAACCGTGACAGATGCCAGTGGCGGTCTACCGCTGTTGGCTCCGATGTCCGAAGTTGCAGGTCGGCTTGCGCCTCAGGTCGGTTCTTGGACCCTGCAAAAAGCCAATGGCGGTCGCGGCGTGCTGATGGGTGGCGTTCCTGGTGTGGGCCCCGCCAATGTCGTGGTCATCGGTGGTGGCGTCGTCGGCACTCACGCAGCCAAGATCGCGGCCGGTATGGGCGCGGACGTCACCGTGCTGGACCGTTCGCTGCCACGGTTGCGATACCTGGATGATGTTTTTGGCGGCCTGTTCAAGAACCAGTATTCGACCGCCGGGGCAACAGCCGAACTGATCCAGACCGCTGACATGGTTATCGGTGCGGTGTTGATCCCCGGCGCTGCAGCCCCAAAACTGGTCACCCGCCAGCAGCTTTCCACTATGAAGCCAGGTGCGGTTTTGGTGGACGTCGCCATTGATCAGGGCGGTTGCTTTGAAACATCGCGGGCCACGACCCATGCCGATCCGATCTACGAAGTGGATGGAGTGATGCACTATTGCGTTGCCAACATGCCGGGGGCGGTTGCGCGCACATCTACAATCGCATTGGGCAACGCGACGATGCCCTTCATGCTGTCGCTTGCGGATAAAGGCTGGAAACAGGCGTGTCAGGACGACCCGCATTTGTTGGCGGGTCTAAACGTTCACGCCGGTCAGTTGACCTATTACGCTGTCGGTAAGGCGTTGGGCATCGATGTCGTCTCACCAAGCGTTGTCATCAAAGCCTGAAAACCTCCCGCCTGTGAAAGGCCCTGTTGACAAGGGCTTTTACATTGGTGGGGGTGGCGCCGCACCAAAGGTGCGGCGCCACCCCCAACCTAACGAGGGCATTTTGAATGCCCGATCGACGGGCGGGAGCCCCTAGCCCTGTTTTTGAATTTCCACCGAATGCGGATAGGGAATCGAAACGCCCTTACTGTCGAAGGCTTCTTTGACAGTCTTGGTCGTCTCGAATTTAACGTCCCAGTAATCCGCTGCATTGCACCAGAGGCGCGCCGTCAGATCGACCGAGCTGTCGCCCAGATTTGTGACCCGCGCCCAGGGCTCGGGATCGGTGTGAACGCGGCTGTCGGCTTTGGCGATGTCCAAAATGATCTTCATCGCCTCGTCAGCATTGTCACCATAGTCGATGCCAAAAACCAGATCGACCCGGCGCGTGTCATGAGCCGAGAAATTGGTAATGACCGATCCCCAGGCTTGGCCATTGGGTACAATGATCTGCACGTTATCCGGCGTCACCAGCTCAGTGGTAAACAGGTTCAAGTCCAGCACTGTGCCTGCTGTTCCACCGATGTCCACATACTGACCCAACTTGTAGGGGCGGAATACAACCAGCATGACACCCGCTGCCAGATCGCTAAGCGTGCCTTGTAGCGCCAGACCGATGGCCAACGAAGCCGCACCCAGAATGGCGACAATACTGGTGGCCTCGATACCAAAGATCCCCAGAACGGCGACCAGCACCATGGCAAGGATCACCCATTTCACGACGCTCGCCGCGAAATTCCCAAGCGTCGGGTCAATCTGAGGTGTCTTGTTGATGCGACGTCGAACCATGCCCGCGATCGCACGGGCCAGGATCCACCCCAGCACCAGAACAATCAAAGCCTTGCCAGCACTCATGATCATAGGCCATGCCTGACCCGCCATATCCACAGCCTGATCCATCCGTATTGTCCTCATTTCTAAAGGGTGTCGTATAAAACCATCAAACGGCCCCGCCAAATCGGCAGGGCCGAACTTTGTAACACACGGTGTTTCTTACTTTTTCAGCGAGTCGCGGATTTCCATAAGAATATCCAGTTCGCTAGGGCCTGCGGGGGCTTCTTCTGCCGCTTCTTCTTCCTCTACAGCCGCGTCTTTGACACGGTTGACCATCTTCACCAGCATGAAAACCACCCATGCAATGATAAGAAAATTGATGATTGCCATGATAAACGAACCATAGGCAAACACCGATGCCCCGGTTTCCCGTGCGGTGTCCAGGCTTGCACCTTCGGCCACATCACCGGCCAAAACGGCATAGTTATTGGTGAAGTCTACCCCACCGGTGACCAAACCGATCAGCGGGTTGATCAGATCACCCACCAATGAGGTTACGATGGCGGTGAAAGCCGCACCAATGATTATACCAACGGCCATGTCCATGACATTGCCCTTGGCGATAAACGTTTTGAATTCTTCCAGCATTGCGTCCCTCGCTGTCGAACTAAGGTTTCTTTTTTCATTTGGCGCATCAGCGCAGGTCAATTGTGCGCAAACTGCATGCTAACAAGCGTGTTTTTATGGGAAACTTTACCTAAATTTCCCCAACATGTCGATTTCAGGAGACACCATGACCCAAAATGCGCAATTTTCCGTAGGTGAAAGATGGCCCGCCAAGGATCCATCTGTCATTCAGCTTTATTCATACCCAACGCCAAATGGTGTCAAAGCTTCGATCATGCTTGAGGAAACTGGCCTGCCTTACGAAGCACATCTGGTCACGCTGGCCGATGCCGATGTAAAAAGCCCCGAGTTCCTGTCCCTTAACCCCAACAACAAAATACCGGCAATCATTGACCCCAACGGTCCTGACGGGCATCCGGTGGGTCTGTTCGAAAGTGGCGCGATTTTGCTTTATCTGGCCGAGAAAAGCGGCAAGTTCCTCGGCCAAACTCAATCCGACAAGCACCGCATCACCCAGTGGCTGATGTTTCAAATGGGTGGGCTTGGTCCGATGTTCGGGCAGTTGGGCTTCTTCTACAAATTCGCAGGCAGCGAAATCGAAGACCCCCGCCCGCGCGAAAGATACATCAACGAAGCCAAACGGTTATTGAATGTCGTAGACCAGCAGCTGGACGGGCAAGATTGGATTGCTGGCGAGTTTTCAATCGCGGACATTGCAATCGCGCCTTGGTTGAATGCGCTGGACTTTTATGGTGCAAAAGAGGCCGTCGGCTGGGCCGATCACGCCAACGCTGTGGCCTATGTTGAACGCTTCTTTGAACGCCCTGCCGTGCAACGCGGCAAAAACATTCCGGCTCAGGACCAATAAGACAAACCTGTAACACAGTCCGGGGCGGTGTCATCCGCCCCGTAACCAGCCGCCTAACCTGGCAGTTTTCCGGTCAGCACATATCGCAGAAGTTCAACCACTTGACCAGGCTCTTCGGCAACGGCCAAGGCCGCCGCATCGACCTCTTTCAGTGCATGCTGATGGTCCGGGCCATGCAAGACAATCAGCGACTTGCCTAACGCGGCAGCATAGCCCGCGTCAAAAGCGGCATTCCATTGTTTGTATTTGTCGCCGAACCGCACCACCACGAGGTCCGCGTCAGCGATGCCTTTGCGCGTGCGAATGGCATTGACCATCGCACCTTTATGGTCATGCCAGTACTTGTTTGGTTCCGCGCCCAGAACAGCGACTCCGCAATCGTCGCTTGCTGCGTGATCGGTCACCGGGCTGTTGAACGTCACATCCAAACCCTGTGCCCCGTCGATGATCTGTTCGCGCCAATCGGTGTGGATTTCTCCGGACAGATAGACATTCAGGCCCATTGCAAGCTCCGTTGTTGTTTCACGACCTACTTAAGTCGCAATCGGGCAAACCCCAATGCGGAATGCGCAGAATCCGCCAAAGCGATTGCTATATTTTGCGAGCCACCAGATACCGAGCCGGAGGAGTCGCGGGGAAATTCCCGCTTTCGACAATCTTAAACCCGGCTTTGGTAATTGCGGCTTCAAGAGTATCGATATCAAACTGATTCACAAATGGTGCTTTGCCGAACAGCTGCATTATGGGCAAGAAAAGCTTCAGCAAACCAAACTTGAACCCCAGACCGCCCTGGGCAAGGCACGGTGTTTTTGAGATAAACACTCCGTCGGGTGTCAGTTGCGCATGAATGGCTGCAAAAACCCTGTCGAAATCAGGTACAAGGTGAAACAGGTTGAAGCCCAGGATGGCATCATAGGTCTGCCCCTCAATCGACATGGTAACATCCACATTTCTGAACGAGATGTTCTCGACCCCTTCTTCTTTCGCCTTTGCCCGGCCAACTTCGAGCATGCCTTCGGAAAAATCGCTCGCCGTAATATGTGAAACAGAGGGTGCGAGCAGCAGCGCTGTTGAGCCCGTTCCGCAGCCAAGCTCTAGAACCTTATGCTGTTTGGACAAATAGGACCGAGTCCGGGCCAAAGTGTACTCATAAGACTTTATGTCGCGGATTGGCGCGCGCGCGTACTTACCAGCTATACCGTCCCAGAACTTTGCGGTTGTCGTTGTCATCCTCGATCTCCTTTGCGCGCAAAGTACTCATGCACCAATCGAATATGAATTGTCGAAAATCGCAGAATCCTTATACGTATTTGCATGTCAAACCTGACCGATTTCGATTGGAACCACATTCGCGCGTTTCTAGCGACGGCCGAAACCGGATCGCTGTCTGCCGCCGCCCGGCAGCTGGGGCAGACACAACCGACGCTCAGCCGGCAGATTGCAGCGCTTGAGGCGGATCTGGGTGTGATGCTGTTCGAACGCATTGGCCGAGCCTTGCAAATCACACAAGCTGGGCTCGAATTGCTGGATCATACCCGCGCAATGGGTCAGGCGGCAAACCACATTGCACTGACGGCGTCGGGTCAGGCACAATCTATCGAAGGGCCGGTGCGCATCACCGCCAGCGATATCATGTCGGCATACATCCTGCCTGACCTTCTACGTGAACTTCGCGCTCAGGCACCGCGGCTGCGGATCGACGTCATCGCCTCTAACGACATTCGTGATCTGATGCGGCGCGAGGCGGATATCGCGATCCGGCATATACGCCCCGATCAACCCGACCTGATCGCCAGACTGGTCAATGAGGCATCGGGGCACTTCTACGCCACGACCGAATATCTGAACCGCGCCGGGCGCCCCAAGACCCTCGCCGAGTTATCGAAACATGAGTTCATCAGCTTCGGCGATACAGCCCAAATGATTGCTTATCTGGACCCACTTGGCATTCACCTGACCGAGGATAGCTTTCGGCTCGGCTCGCAGAATGGCATCGTTTCTTGGGAATACGCGAAGCAAGGCTTTGGAATTGCCCCGATGTCTGAGGTGGTTGGCGACGCAACGCCGGGCGTCGAACGTGTGATCCCTAACATGAAAGCGATCAAGTTCCCGATCTGGCTGACCACCCATCGCGAGCTGCATACAAGCCGCCGCATCCGTTTGGTTTTTGATTTGCTGGCCGACCATTTGTCCAAATGAAAAACGCGCCCGAAGGCGCGCATTTCCAATCGCGGGCCCTGGGTCAGGCGCGCAGGACGCCACCCGTGGCCTTGGTCACCTTGGCGATGATCTTTTCGGCCACCGCCTCAATATCCTTTTCCTTCAGCGTCGCATCCGAAGGTTGCAAGCGTACCGTAATGGCCAGCGACTTCTTGCCCTCACCAACACTGCCCCCAATGAATTCGTCAAAGACGCGCACATCCTCGATCAGCGCCTTGTCTGCGCCGGTGGCGGCATTGACCAGTGTCAGCGCCTCAACATCCGCGTCGACAACAAAGGCAAAGTCACGCTCGGCCGCTTGTAGATCGCGCAGTTCCAGCGCCGACCGTGTCGCACCCGACTTGCGGGGCATTGGCACCTGGTCCGGCCAGATGGTGAATGCCATTGCCGGGCCTTTGATGTCCATCGCCTGCAGCACGCGCGGATGCACTTCGCCAAACACGCCCAGTACCTTTTTCGGCCCCAGACAGATCTTGCCGTGTCGCCCCGGGTGCCACCAGGCATCGCCATCGCGCAAAACTTGAACCTTGGCGGGCGCACCAATGGCAGCCAGCACAGCCTCGGCATCTGCCTTGGCATCGAACAGGTCTACCGGGCGGGACGCGCCGTGGACATCTTTGGGTCCGTCCCGACCAACAAGCAAACCTGTGATCTGCGTATTCTGCTCGCCGGGCTCTCCGTCATGGAAAACCGGTCCAACTTCGAACAGCGCCAGATCAGCAAACCCGCGCGCCTGATTGCGGGCTGCAGCCTGCAATAGCCCCGGCAGCAGGTCCGGGCGCATATGGCTCATCTCGGTCGAGATCGGATTTTCCAGCTGCGTCGCCTCATCCCCACCGCCAAACAGAGCGGCCGAGGCCTGATCGATAAATGTGTACGAAACGCATTCGTTGTAGCCCAGCGCCGCGCAGGTGCGTCGCGCCATCGACTGGCGTCGCTGTGCTGGCGTCATCACCGGCTTGGGGATACCATCGGTCACACGCGGCAATGGCTTGCCCTGCAACTTGGTCAGGGATGCGATCCGCGCGACCTCTTCCACCAGATCGGCCTCGCCCATGATATCCGGGCGCCAGCTGGGCACATGCGCCATCTCACCTTCAAGACGGAAACCCAGACGGGTCAGGGTCTGGCGTTGATCGCTTTCCGGAATCTCCATGCCAACCAGTGACTGTACGCGTTCCGCGTCCAGCTTGTAGGCCCGTGAATGCTTCGGCGCTTTGCCTGCAACAACAACTTTCGACGCCTCACCACCGCAGATGT
This sequence comes from uncultured Ruegeria sp., assembly GCF_947504215.1. Classification (GTDB taxonomy): domain Bacteria; phylum Pseudomonadota; class Alphaproteobacteria; order Rhodobacterales; family Rhodobacteraceae; genus Ruegeria. The sequence continues at coordinate 216,114 of NZ_CANNGO010000004.1, forward strand.
CCAGGATCATCTGGGTCGCGTGCTCCAGCCCCTCAAGCGTGTATTCCGGGTCAACGCCGCGTTCGAACCGATACCGTGCGTCCGAGTTGATTTTCAGCGCGCGCCCGGTCAGCGCAATCTGCACGTGATCCCAGAACGCGCTTTCAAGAAAGACATTAACCGTCTCTTCCGTACATCCGGTTTCCGCGCCGCCCATGATCCCAGCAATCGATTCCGGACCCTTGTCATCAGAAATCACCATCATGCCGGGCTGCAGTGTGTACTCTTTCTCATCCAGCGCAACCAGCTGTTCGCCGCCTGTGGCGCGGTGCACCCGAAGGTTTCCCTCCACCTTGTCGGCGTCAAAGACGTGCAAAGGACGGTTAGAGTCGAAGGTCATATAATTGGTGATGTCCACCAAAGCCGAGATTGGGCGTAAACCAATCGCCTTCAACTGATCCTGCAGCCATTGCGGGCTGGGCCCGTTCTTCACGTCCCTGATCAGACGTCCAGTGAAATGCGGGGCCCCGTCCAGCGTGTCGTCATCGATGGTTACCTTGATCGGGCTTTCAAGATCACCCGGCACCGGAACATAATCCCGCTGCTTCAACGTTCCCAGACCACGCGCTGCCAGATCGCGAGCAATCCCGGCCACGCCTAGCGCGTCCGGACGGTTCGGGGTGATCGCAATCTCGATCATCGGATCAATCTTGGACGGGTCGTTCTCGGACAACCAGTCGACGAACGTGTCGCCCACGTCACCCGAGGGCAGTTCGATAATGCCGTCATGTTCTTCGGACAGCTCCAGCTCGCGCTCGGACGCCATCATGCCAAAGCTTTCAACGCCGCGGATTTTGCCAACGCTGATGGTCAGGTCCAGACCGGGGATATACATGCCCGGTTTGCAGACGACGACGGTGATGCCTTCACGGGCGTTGGGCGCACCGCAGATGATCTGCAGATCACCCTCATCCGTCTCGACCCTGCACACCCGCAACTTGTCGGCGTCGGGGTGTTTCTCGGCATGCTTTACATAGCCCAGCGTAAAGCCAGCCAGCCGGTCCGCAGGATTTACAATCTCTTCAACTTCGAGGCCGAGATCGGTCAGCGTTTCGGCGATTTCCTCAACCGACGCATCCGTGTCCAGGTGGTCTTTGAGCCAGGAAAGAGTGAATTTCATCGGTCGTATTCCGCCAGTAATCTTGGGTTAAACCGCGTGTAGCGGATATTCACTCAAGGTGAAAGAGGCCGTATGACCCACTTACGCTAGTCATCAGCAACTGTGTTAGCAACGTTGTCCGATCCCGCGAACACCGCCAGAATACGGGCAATACCATCGCCGGTGTTCGCGCCGGTGTGGGGAGACTGAAACGCCTCGACAAAAGCGTCGCCCTTGGTATAGGTTTTGGTCCCCTTGTCGCCGTAATCAACGGTGATTTCACCTTCGAGAACATAGGCCGCCAAGGGCGCATCGTGGCGATGCACACCCGTTTCCTGACCGGGTTGCATTGTCACAATAGCCATCGTGATTTGCGGGGTCCCGTCGGGATACTCCAACGGCTCGCCAATAACCGAGCTATCGGTCTGCAGCAGCACATCGACTGGCGGATAAGTGTCACGCGCAAGGGCTGGAACAGCCCCAAAGATCAGGGCAATCAAAAGCAACGTTTTCACTAGCAAACCTCCCAAGTAGCGTCAGTTCGCGCAGCTGAACGCGTTGCTTCGGGCTTGTCAAAGCGCAACTTAGGGGTAAGCCGGCGTCTGGCCCAACAGTTCATCCAGTTGCCAGCCGATCCAGCCATGCGGGATGAAATGTCCACCCGGATGCGTGTCCAACGTGACTTGCCCGATGGCACAATCGGTCCATTCCACACGGCTGAGCGTCAGAAAGGGCACCACGCTCCAATCACCTTGCGGGGTAGCGGACCTGCAACCGTACATCTCGCGCCACAGCGCCACCGGATAGGTCGTGTCGCCACCGGGGCCAAAGGGGAAAGCCATCACGGTATCGTCCAACCCGTGCACATGGCGCACCTCGCCCGGAGCCTGCGGGCAGGTTTCGGTCTGGCGGATCGAGCCTGCGACGGCCAGCAGCGCGGCAGTGTCATTGCCGGACTGGCAAACATAGCGCCAAGCCATCGCGCCACCGAAGGAGTAGCCAGAAACATACACGCGCTCGGGATCGATCGGATATCGCTTGGCGACATCACCCAGCACCCGGTCGGCAAAACCAACGTCACCCGTATCAGACGCCCAGAAGTTCCAGCTTTTCCCCAACCCGTTGGGTGCAACAAGCAGAACACCGCGCCGTTTCGTCGCCCCTGCGATCCGTTCGTGTTTCACCACGACGGTGCCCTGCCGCGCCCAGCCGTGGAAATGCAGCAACACCGGCAGAGGCGTCTCGCCATCCCACCTCTCGGGTTCCAGCACGTGGTACGAGCGGTCGCCGAGTTCACAAGCGGTATCGCCGTGGCAGGTTTCCTTAGACGCTGCTTGGGTGGCGGTCAGCAGGAAGAGGCAAAGCAATCGAAGAAGCATGGCGCCAAAGTACCGAGCGCACGCGCGTTGTCACCTTACATCTAAGTGATCAGCGACCGCCGGTTCCTTCGTTTGCGCTCGGTAGATCACCAATAAAGACGTGCACGACCATCGATAGGACAAATACCCATGTAACGAGCGTTGTCGCATTCAAACAAAACCTGTGTAGATCCCATCGAAACGCAATTTCATCCAAGCGTCCTTCGATCACAACTTCTTCTTCAAGTTTTGAGCCTCTGCCCTGCCCCAAGCGGAAACACTGCAGGCACATTACACCCAGGATCAAGTAGGCTATCATCTCGATCAGAACCACAATTTGCTCAACCCGAGATTCCCCAAAACTGACAAACACAATCCCGACAATCGCCGTCATAAGCGAAATATGTGTCAACAGGGCTGTTGCCTTGACATCAATTGCATCAAGGATATCCCAACAGGCTTGCGCGGTGGGTATTTCTCTTTGCTCACTCTGGCGATTTACGATTTCCTCAATAACGTCAGTGCGTTCTTGAGAAACAAACATCTTTCGCAGCAATGGATAGAAGAAATTTGGCAGACCAATTGGCATAATGTGCCCCACTCAATAAAACAATCACATCGTGAGCGAGGGTATCACATTTTGACGAAAACGCGAGACGGGTTGATTCCCTCACTACACCAAGCCGCGCAATCGCCAGACCTCGGGATGGCGATCTTCGGCTTGTGTTGGGCAGTTTATGCTGGCCAAATCCGCGCGCCGGTCGAGCATTGCGCTTGCGGAGACAAATCGCCAGCCCGTGCGGGCGGTCTGGCGATAGCGCGGCGGCCTAACGGCCTTTGCTCCGCGCCTATTTCTTGAAACGGCCGATGAGCTTCTTTGTCTTCTACAACTGTGGTTGTCGATCACGTGAAGTTTGGTCCCGTTTCTCCCAAACTCGGTGGTGTGCCACCATGAAAAGCCCACAAAATGGAGACGTTGCAAGCAGCATCAATGCACTAACCCATCCAGGGAGGAGACTCGCGAGAACGCAAAATAGCCCGAAGAATCCTAGCAGAACGACAAATCCGACCCATCGTGGATTGCGGCCGGAAAAGGCGTTGCACCAGTCATAGTACCGGGACAGGTAGACGCCCAGTGGGTACACCTATCGACTCAAACCACCATGCAGGTTCGGCATATCCAGCGCCGCAAACCCGTAGTGGCGCAGCCACCGCAGGTCGCTGTCAAAAAACGCGCGCAAATCTGGGATGCCGTATTTCAGCATCGCCAGACGGTCGATCCCGATGCCAAAGGCAAAGCCCTGATAGACCTCGGGGTCGATGCCACCGGCGGCGATCACCTTGGGGTGGACCATGCCGGAACCCAGAATCTCCATCCAGTCGTCACCTTCGCCGATCTTCAGCTGACCGTTGTCCCAGGAACAGCGGATATCGACCTCGGCCGAAGGTTCGGTGAAGGGGAAGTGTGAGGCGCGGAAGCGCAGTTCGACGTTGTCGACCTCGAAGAACGCCTTCACGAATTCTTCCAGTACCCATTTCAGGTTCGCCATCGAGATGTCCTTGTCGATGGCCAGCCCCTCGACCTGATGGAACATCGGCGTGTGGGTCTGGTCATAGTCGGCGCGATACACACCGCCGGGACAAATGATGCGGATCGGCGCGCCCTGCAACTCCATCGAGCGTATCTGCACCGGAGAGGTGTGGGTGCGCAGCACGTGCGGCGGGCGGTTATCCCCCTCGGCACGGTGCATGTAAAAGGTATCCATCTCGGCCCGCGCGGGGTGGTGGCCAGGGATGTTCAGCGCATCGAAATTATGCCAGTCGGTTTCGATCCGCGGCCCTTCAGCGACCGAGAAGCCAAGCTCGGCAAAGATCGCCGTCAGCTCTTCAGTGGCCTGGCTGACAGGGTGAACCGAGCCCTGACGACGCGCACGGGTGGGCAGCGTGACATCCAGCCATTCGGTGCGCAGACGTTCATCCAACGCAGCATCGGCAAGACCCGCTTTCTTGGCAACCAGCGCTGAGTTGATTTCATCCTTCAACGCGTTCAGCGCAGGACCCGCGACCTGACGCTCTTCGGGCGTCATCTTGCCCAGTTCGCGCATCTTCAGCGCGACTTCACCCTTTTTGCCGACGGCCGCAACGCGGATCGCTTCAAGCGCGTTTTCGTCTCCAGCCTCGGCGATTTGGCCCAGATATTTTGCCTTAAGATCGTCCATGACGGTCCTCTGAAATTGGTCGAGAACCTGCTATCGGTCCGGCCACGCAAATGCAAGCCGAACGGGCGGGATCAATAACTGTAGTCGGGGAAAACCCGGGTCAGGTCGCCCTGCCAATCGCCGTTATAGTGATCCAGCAATTCATCGGCAGGCACTTTGCCCGTTTCGATACTGTCTTTCAGCGCATTCAGAAAATGCGATTCATCGGGAACCATGCCACCCGCGCCGGGATAGGCGCGGGCCTTCAGACCGGCCTCGGATATCGCGACCACTTCGCGCGCCAGATCGTGCATATTGATGTTGCCGACCTGTGCTTGCAGACCGTCCTTGGCGGCTTCGATCCGCAATGCTTCGCGCGTTTCGGCATCCCAGCCTTTGACCAGATCCCAGGCCGCATCCAGCGCGCCTTGATCATAGGTCAGGCCCACCCAGAAGGCGGGCAAAGCGCATAGACGCCGCCACGGGCCACCATCGGCGCCGCGCATTTCCATGAATTTCTTGATCCGTGCCTCGGGGAAAGCGGTAGTCAGATGATCTGCCCAATCGCTCAGCGTTGGGGTTTCGCCCGGCAAGGCTGGAAGTTTTCCTTGTAGGAAGTCCCGGAACGACATGCCCAGCGCGTCGATGTATTCGCCGTTGCGATAGACAAAATACATCGGAACATCGAGCGCGTATTCCACGTAGCGTTCAAACCCAAAGCCTTCTTCGAACACAAAGGGCAGCATACCTGTCCGGGCATCGTCCAGATGCCGCCAGATATAACTGCGCCAGCTTTTCTGGCCGTTGGGCTTGCCTTCAAAGAACGGCGAATTGGCAAAAAGCGCGGTCGCAACAGGTTGCAGGGCTAGTGCGACACGCAGCTTTTGCACCATGTCGGCCTCGGATCCGAAGTCGATATTGACCTGAACCGTACAGGTCCTGCGCATCATCGCGCGGCCCATGGTGCCGACTTTCTCCATATAGTCATTCATCAGCCGGTATCGCCCCTTGGGCATCAGCGGCATTTCTTCATGGGTCCAGATCGGGGCAGCGCCCAGACCGATAAAACCCACTCCGATCTCGTCAGCGATATCTTTAACTTCGCGCAGGTGAACATTCACCTCGTCGCAGGTTTCGTGGATCGTCTCCAACGGTGCACCTGACAGCTCTAGTGCGCCGCCTGGCTCTAAGCTGACATTCGCGCCATCTTTTTCGAGGCCAATCAGATGCCCGGCTTCGCGCACCTCGCCCCAACCGTGACGATCCCGCAGGCCTTCCAGCACTGCGACGATCGAGCGTTTTCCGTCGAACGGCAACGGCTTCAGCGTGTCTTTGCAATATCCGAACTTTTCGTGCTCGGTTCCGATGCGCCAATCCTGTTTGGGCTTGCAGCCCGATTCAAGATATTCGGCCAATTGCTCATGGCGTTCGATCGGTCCGCCGCCGGACTGGGGGATGGACATGAACCGTGCTCCGATCCTGTTGAACCTTGTCTTGAAGGCCAGTCCTGAGGGCAAACTGCGCCAGTGTCAATGCAGCCGAAAGTGTGCGGGGCGCGAGGGTGTTCGCTCCCAGATAACGACCGGAATCGACGATCCGCGGTTCAGTTCCGCCAGCATTTGTTCTGTTTTCAAACCCGGCAGATTCGAAAACACATCGAACAGCGCCTCGGCGCCTTCTGCATTCACAGGAATGTGAAGCGCCGGCTGACCGGGTTGGTCCAACACCCAATGCGCAGGGTGCAATGTCGGGTCCAGCGCCAGCCGCTCGATCTCGCGCGTAGCGACGATGCCCCCGTCAAGCGGACCCAGATACGTGATCTGACCTTCGTCAATGGTCACCACACCTTGCCCGCCCGTACCGGTTCGGAACCGCGCCCGTTGCACGCCAATAATGGCCAGCGCTAGTGAAACGGCGACCAATACCCAGCCAATCCAACCCAGCAATCCTCCGGGGCCACTGACCCAGCTGAGGCCGAGGATCAGAACAAAAACCGCAACGAGAACCTCGCGCCACCGCCAAAGGGCAAGCTTGGCTTCGGGTCGAATGAAGCTCATGCTGTGACCTCCTTTTTTGCCTGGAACAGGATCAGGGCGAACTTGCCAGCAGGGGCAAACCCAATAGCCATATAGGCACGCGCCGCTGATTCTGAAGCAGCAAACAGAATGGCATGCGTTACACCAGATTCTCGCGCTTCGTTAAGATGCAACGCGACCGCCATCGCTGCCTTATCTTGCCAACCAGCCAATCGAACGATCGGACGTGCCTGCGCGGCCTCGCCAATCACATCTGCAACAAGACCATCGCCAATCAAAGCCAGCGCAGACAGCAATTCGTGATCCGTGCAATCGGGACATTGCGGCAGGATCATTCCTTCGTTTGTGATGGTAAACACTGCTCGTGGATCGTCGCCAATCACCCACATTCGGACAGCGCGCGGATCGCTTCCGTTCAGGCCAAAATTACGCAGGTTGGCCAGTGGGAACATCGAACTTTGCACATGCCGGTACAAAAAACTTTCAATTTTTCCGAGGTCTTCTTGACGCGCGGCGCGCCACATCAGACCCAGTCCCCCAATGCTTGCTGCCACATGGTCAATGCTGCAACGGCCGCTGTGTCGGCCCTCAGGATACGCGGGCCAAGGCTGACAACATGCGCATATGGCAACGCGGTCAGGCGCGCGCGCTCCTGATCCGAAAACCCGCCTTCAGGCCCGATGAGGATGGCCCAAGGACACCCCTTTTCGCTGGCCGCCAAATGCAGGGCAGAACCTACTTCTGCTTCGTTGCAGAACATCAGTTGGCGTCCATCTGGCCAGCTATCCAGAGCTTTGTCCAGACGCTGCAAGTCCGCAACTTCAGGCACAAATGTCCCGCCGCATTGCTCGGCTGCCTCGACCGCATGCGCCTGCAGGCGATCCTGACGGATGCGCTCGGAATTGGTGAACTGGGTTTGCACGGGCATGATCCGCGCCGCGCCCATTTCGGTCGCTTTTTCGACGATGAAATCGGTGCGCGCCTTTTTGATCGGCGCAAACATGAACCACAGATCAGGCGGCAACTGCAGCGGCTTCGTTTGCTGGGCACATGTCAGGACACCGCCGCGTTTGCCAGCCTCGGACACCTCGGCAAGCCACTCGCCATCCTGACCGTTGAACAGGGCAACTTGGCCGCCCACGCCCAATCGCATCACACCAAACATGTAATGCGCCTGCTCTCGCGTCAATTCTACCGATTGCCCCTGACCCAAGGGCTGCTCTACATACAGTCTGATCTTCGCACTCATGAGACCTACATATGCAAGGCAATGCCCCAACACCAGACGGTCAGGTCGCTGATGCCGTAGCCGGCAATTGGGTAGACACCCGCGCACCCGCCTTCACCCGTCCCTATCTGCGGTTGAGCCGTGCCGACCGGCCAATCGGAACCTGGCTTTTGTTGATTCCGTGCTGGTGGGGCCTGGCACTGGCGATCCTAAGCGATGGCCAACCGCGCTTGGGCGATTTGTGGATCGCCGTTGGTTGCGCGTTGGGCGCGTTTTTGATGCGTGGTGCCGGATGCACCTGGAACGACATCACTGACCGGGAGTTTGACGCTCAGGTCGAGCGCACGCGGTCACGCCCGATTCCTGCTGGTCATGTCACCGTCCGACAAGCTGCGGCTTGGATGGTTTTGCAGTGCTTGTTGGCACTTGCCATTCTGCTCAGCTTCAATCAGGCAGCTATTGCCATGGGGGTTCTGTCTTTGCTTCCGGTGGCGGTCTACCCGTTCGCCAAGCGCTTCACCTGGTGGCCCCAAGTGTTCTTGGGCTTGGCATTCAATTGGGGCGCATTGCTGGCCTGGACTGCCCATAGCGGTACGCTGGGTTGGCCTGCTGTCATCCTCTATCTGTCCGGCATCGCGTGGACGCTGTTCTATGACACGATTTATGCCCACCAGGATGCCGAAGATGATGAGCTTGTGGGTATCAAATCCACGGCGCGCCTGTTTGGAACTGATACTGCGAAATGGCTCAAGTACTTTCTGGCTGTGACAGTTGGATTGATGGGGCTGGCGATCATTGACGCGGGCGTTCCAAACGCGTCGATCTTTGCCCTTGCCGTCGCCCTTGGCGGACCTTGGGCCATGGGGTGGCACATGATGTGGCAACTGCGTGGCCTGGATATCGAGGACAATACCAAGCTGCTGCAACTGTTTCATTCCAACAGAGACACCGGCCTGATTCCGCTGATCTTCCTCTGCGTCGCCCTGTTGCTCTGATTGCACCTCTGCTTCGGGGTCTGTTAAGAGTTCTGCCAATCGCCTGAGGAGTCTAAAACCCGCATATGCGTCTGCCCTATATAATAGTCGTCTCCCTGATCTTCCTGGTGTCGGCCGTTGTGTCGCTGCTGGCGGCCAGCTACGCCGTGACCAAGATCGAAGAGACATCGGAATTCGCAGTTCGGCGTGCATTGGACCTTAAAGGCCATGACTGGGCAGAAGTTGAATCCGATGGGCTGCGTGTTGTTCTGACGGGGATGGCACCGGATGAAGCAATGCGTTTTAACGCGCTGACAGCTGCAGGGGCCGAGGTCGACACCTCGCGGGTCATTGACGAGATGGATGTGACCGCAACCTCTGCACTGGCTGCGCCGCGATTTTCCGTAGAAATCCTGCGCAATGACAGCGGTATCTCGATCATTGGCTTGGTTCCGGCCAGCGAGGATCGCGAAGCGCTGATGGACAGGCTGCGCGGTCTAGACCGCTCGGTTCCGGTATCGGATCTGATGGAGACCGCAGACTACCCCAAACCAAAAGGGTGGGATGATGCGGTTTCTTACGCGATTGACGCCTTGTCTCGACTGCCACGCGCAAAAATCTCTGCCAACTCTGGGCTGGTCAAGATCACCGCCATTTCCGACAGCCAGCAGGAAAAGGAGCAACTCGAACAAGATCTGACTCGCGCCGCGCCAGCCAGCTTGCGAATTGGCTTGTCGATCTCGGCACCGCGACCGGTGATCACGCCGTTCACATTGCGGTATCTGATCGGCGAGGCAGGCGGCCAGTTTGACGCGTGCTCGGCCCAAGACGAAAAAGCCCGGGATCGGATTGTTGCTGCGGCTCAGAACGCGGGCTTATCTGGACCCTATTCTTGCACCATTGGTCTGGGTGTCCCTTCGCCGCGTTGGCCTGAAGCCGCCGAGTTGGGCATCCGCGCATTGGCAGAAATTGGACGAGGGTCGATAACAATCTCGGATGCTGACATCACCCTGATTGCAGCACAGGGTACGCTGCCAGCGCTGTTTGACCGGGTTGTGGGTGAACTAGAAACGGCGCTGCCAGACGTTTTTGCCCTGCACGCCGTATTGCCTGAACCGGAAACAGAAGAACAGTCCGGTCCCATCGAGTTCTCTGCAACCCGCAGCCCGGAAGGCCTGGTTCAACTGCGTGGACGCCTGGGTGACGAAACCCTGCGGGATATGGTCGACAGCTTCGCCCGCGCGGCTTTTGGATCGGAACAGGTTTACACCGCAACACGCATCGTTCCGGATCTGCCTGCGGACTGGCCCGTGCGTGTTCTGGCCGGGCTTGAGGCATTGAACCAGCTCAAAAACGGGGCGCTGACCGTCACCCCGGACTCGGTTGAACTGATCGGTCTCAGCCACGATGAGGGCGCTAAAGCCCGAATAGCCGGGCAACTTTCGGAAAAGTTAGGAGAGGCGCAGGATTTCACCCTGTCGATCACCTATCAACCACCGCCCGCTCCGGCAGACGCCCTGCCCGACCCCGAGCTTTGTGAAACGCAAATTGCCGACATTCAAGCTGTCAGCAAGATTGCGTTTGAACCCGGATCATCAACGATTGCCGCAGATTCGCGCGACACCGTCAACCAGATCGCCGATATCCTGCGTGAATGCGGCCCAATCCGCATGGAGATTCAGGGGCATACCGATAGCCAGGGCCGTGAAGAGATGAACCAGCAGCTCAGCCAATCCCGCGCGCAATCGATCCTGAACGAATTGCGCGGGCGGCGCATCCCGACCGCAAGCTACACAGCGGTGGGCTATGGCGAAACGCAACCCATTGGCGACAATGACAGTGAAGAAGGGCGCGAAGAAAATCGACGGATCGAATTCCGCCTGATCCGGCCCGAACCTGTCACCAATGAAGAAACCGGGCTAGAAGCCTTGGAAGCTGACGTAACAGACTCCGAGCAAACGGAAAGTGACGCATCTGAATCAGATGCAGAGGACCAGTGACTTGAACAGATTTGAATTCATCATCGCCACCGCCATCATCCTGTTCGCCGCCTTTTGCATGGGCTGGTTCGCGAATTGGCTTGCCCACCGACTGTCACGCGTGCGCCAAAGTGATGTTGCCGATCTGGACCGCATGAGCCAGGAACTGCACGAGGCTGAGGAAACCCGCGATCAGGCGATTACTTATCTTCAGCAGCGCGAGGCGGAACTGACCAATCAGCTGACCCAGACCGAGGCCGAGCTTGCGGCTGCAATGGATGGTCTGCGTGCCGCCCGTCAGGAAGCAGAAGAATTGCGCGGACGTATCAACAACGCTGATTGAACCGTTCACCAGCGGGTCAGCGCGTCTTCATCCTCATCCTTGGCGGCGACCCAATCTGCCCCCGCTCCGGTAATTTCTTTTTTCCAGAACGGGGCGCGAGACTTTAGGTAGTCCATCAGAAACTCGGCTGCTTCGAATGCGTCTTTGCGATGTGGTGCAGCAGTGGCAACCATCATGATCCGGTCGCCGGGCACCAGGCGCCCGTGCCGGTGGATGACAAGAACATCGCCCAGAGACCAGCGCACCATGGCCTCTTCGGCGATTTTTGTAAGCGCACGCTCGGTCATGCCTGGATAGTGTTCGATCTCCATCACATCCAGATTGCCCGTGGCCAGGTCGCGTACCACGCCGGTGAATGTCACGATCGCTCCGTTTGTGTCGTCTGCAGCCGCAAAGGCGTTGGCCTCGGCACCCAGATCAAACGCGTCTTCCTGTACGACAACCCGCATTGCTTTAGCCGCCGGTCATTGGGGGAAAGAACGCCACCTCGCGCACACCCGTCAAAGAGGCATCAAAATCCGAAAGCTCCTGATCCAATGCGACACGCAGCGCCGAAACATCTGCAAAAGCCGCGGCATAGCGGTCTTCCCGCGCGCTGAGTTCGGCTACCAAATCCGAGACCGTGGCAGCATTGGTCTCGACCCGCTCTTTGGGAAGACCGATCCGTTCGCGCACCCAGGCGAAATACAGCACGTCCATTGCTCAGCTCTCCTTCAGATGGGGCATGGCTTTACGTAGGTAATCATAGCCTGTGATCAATGTCAGCGCCGCTGCAAGCCACAGCAACCACAACCCGATCCGTCCCGACCAGAACATGGCTTCAAGGTTCCAACGCACACCAGTCAGATCTTCGATCTGTCCGGTCAGAACCTGATCGATCATAGTGGGGTCCATCCCGAAGGTGCCCATCACGAAGTAGTGCTCAAAAATGCCCTGAGAAAACAGCACAGCAATGGCGATCATCTGCGCAGTGGTCTTCCACTTTGCCAGCTTGGTGACCTTCAGCGTTCCGGCCACATCACCAAGATATTCTCGCAGACCCGAGACAAACACCTCGCGAAACAGGATTACGGTGGCTGGCAGCACCAACCAAGGCGTCCAGTGTTCGGTCGAATACCCCACCAATATCATCAAAGCGATCACCACCATGGCCTTATCGGCAATCGGATCCAGCATGGCCCCTATCCTAGTTTCCTGCTTCCAGGCACGGGCCAGATAACCATCAAACCAGTCAGTGATTGCCGCTGACAAAAACAGGATCAGCGCAAACCAATCCGCATAGGGTCGGGTGAAATACAGAAACATAATGGCCAGACCGGGCGCAGCCAGCAGGCGAAGAACGGTCAGGGTGTTCGGCAAGTTCCACTTCATGAAGTGGACAGTACATCGGCGGTTCCGGACAGAAAAGGCGGGACGGCAAAAAACTGCGTCAATCACAGTCGCTTGAAGAGTTTTGGGTCAAACCGTCGCAAGCAGGTCCTCGCTGCAGGATACAACTTGGCGCGGGGCAGGTTTGCGGTCAGATTGCCGGGCGGGCCAACCAAGGGACGCGTGCGGAAAAGATGACGACTCATATTCGAACCGATCCCCGTTCAAACCTGATTGGCAGCGTCTGGATGATCGCTGCGATGGCCGGGTTCGCGTTCGAGGATGCGTTGTTGAAATCCGCATCCATCGCCCTGCCGATCTGGCAGGTTTTGGTTCTATTCGGCGCCGGTGGAACCGCCATATTTGCCTGTGTGGCCGGGCTGCGCAGCACGCGTTTGCTGCAACCCGATGTGCTGTCGGCCCCGATGAAGATACGCGTATTCTTCGAAATCTTCGGGCGCTTGTTCTACGTGCTGGCCATCGCGCTGACACCGCTGTCTTCCGCCACGGTGATCCTGCAAGCCACACCACTGGTTGTGGTTGCCTGTGCCGCGCTGTTCTTCGGTGAAACCGTCGGCTGGCGACGATGGAGCGCGATCTTTGTGGGCATGATCGGCGTCATGATTATCATTCGACCCACCGGAGACAGCTTTTCCATTTTGTCGATTCTGGCGGTACTGGGAATGCTGGGCTTTGCCGGTCGCGACTTGGCCAGTCGCGCTGCGCCCGCAAGTTTGGGAACCGAAGTTCTTGGGTTCTATGGTTTCCTCTGCGTCATCGTCGCCGGGTTTGTCTATCGGTTCTGGGAGGGTGCTCCGATTGCCGCCCTTTCCTTTCATACAAGCCTGCATTTGGCAGGCGCTGCGGTGCTGGGCACAATTGCTTACGCCTCACTGATGAAGGCCATGCGCACAGGGGAAGTTTCAGCCGTAACCCCGTTTCGCTATTCCCGTCTGTTGTTTGGAATCGGCCTGGGTGTCTTCCTGTTCGGAGAGCATCTGGACAGGACTATGTGGATCGGCAGCGCGCTAATTGTCGCCTCGGGCCTTTACATTCTTTGGCGGGGTCGGCGGGCTTAACCCTTGTCGTGGAAAAAGTCATACACTTTCTGCGCCAACCCTGCTGAGATCCCATCGACCGCCTTCAGATCCGCCAGATTGGCCCGACTGACCGCCTTGGCACTGCCAAAATGGGCCAGCAAGGCACGCTTGCGAGCCGCACCTACGCCGGGGACTTCATCCAGTGGTGTTGCCCCCACCGCCTTGGCGCGTTTTGCCCGGTGCGTGCCGATCGCGAACCGGTGGGCTTCGTCCCTTAAGCGCTGAATGAAGTACAGCACCGGGTCGTTGCGTTTCAGGGCAAAGGGGCGTTGGCCGGTCCGGTGGAATTCTTCCTTGCCATGATCACGGTCGACCCCTTTGGCGACACCGACCATAGGGATATCTTCGACCCCGTATTGCGCCATGATCTCTTGCACAGCGCTCACCTGCCCGGCACCGCCATCAATCAGCAGCAGATCGGGCCACAGACCTTTGTCGCGGTCAGGGTCTTCTTTTTGAAGACGCGTGAAACGACGAGTCAGAACCTCTTTCATCATCCCGAAATCGTCACCGGGGGTCAGGTCGTCGCCCCGGATGTTGAACTTGCGATATGCGTTTTTCATGTACCCTTCGGGGCCAGCCACGATCATGCCGCCCACCGCGTTGGTACCTTGAATATGCGAGTTGTCGTAAACTTCGATCCGGTTCGGAGGGCTATCCAATTCAAATGCCTCGGCCACACCGCGCAGCAGCTTGGCCTGCGTCGCGCTTTCGGACATGCGGCGGGCCAGCGACTCACGCGCATTGCGTAGTGCACCGGCCACCAATTCCTGCTTTTCACCGCGCTGGGGCACGAGAATCTCAACCTTGCGCCCGGCTTTCACAGTCAGCGCCTCTTGCATTAGATCGGCGTTTTCAGTTGCGTCTGACAGGATTAACTGCCGGGGCGGTTCCTTGTTGTCGTAGAACTGACCCAGAAAGGCCTCCATCGTCTCAGCAGCTGAGACATCCGGCCCCACGCGCGGATAGAAGTCGCGGTTTCCCCAATTTTGGTTGGCGCGAATGAAGAACACCTGAACACAGGCCTGTCCACTGTCCATATAAAGGCCGATTACATCCGCCTCGGTCACACCACGCGGGTTAATGCCTTGCGAGGTTTGCACCTGTGTCAGTGCCCGGATCCGGTCGCGCAGACCGGCGGCACGTTCGAACTCCATCGCCTCGGACGCGGCCATCATCTGCTCAGCCAGGTCCTCTTGCACCTTGGTTGATCGACCCGACAGGAACCGTTCAGCGTCACTGACACTTTCGCGATACTCGGTTTCAGAGATCAGCCCAACGCATGGCCCGGAACACCGCTTGATCTGGTACAGCAAACAAGGCCGCGACCGACCGTCGAACATGGAATCCGAGCAGTTGCGCAGCAGGAATGCCTTTTGCAGCTGATTGAGCGTCCGATTCACCGCACCAGCACTGGCGAAGGGGCCAAAATACGCCCCTTTCTCTTTCTTCGCCCCGCGATGCTTTTTGATCTGCGGAAAAGCATGGTCCTTAGCGACCAGAATGTTTGGAAAACTTTTGTCGTCACGCAGCAGCACATTGTATTTCGGCTTGAGCTGCTTGATCAGGTTCTGCTCAAGCAGAAGCGCCTCGGTCTCGGTCCTTGTCGTAAGGAACATCATCGAAGCCGTCGCGGCGATCATCCTTTCGATCCGCCCCGAATGGCCGGGTCGCGCATAGTTCGAAACCCGCGCCTTTAGGTTCCGCGCCTTGCCCACGTACAAAACCCGGCTGTCACCATCCAGCATGCGATAGACGCCCGGAGAGCTATCCAGCGTCTTTACGTAGCGCTGAATACAGGCATATCCGGTGGTCTGAGTATCCGCGTTCGTATCGTTGTGAGAGCTCATGGCCTTGAAATATGATTCTTTGTCATTGGCTGCAATCTTGAGCGTCCCAGATCAAGAGAAAACAAATCCACGGTTTCTGTGGATAACTGTGCAGATAAGTTTTGGGCCACAGTGATTTTTCCTTGTTTTCTTGCCATTTCCCTACGCTGCACAAAAAATAGGCGCTTTTTTAAGTTACTGTTTTTAAATGAAACTTTTTTGATAACTTAGCAAGTATATGAAAAAAAAGACATTTTTGTAACGTCGATGTAACAGAACTGCGAGCAGTGCAAAACTTGCAGCATATTTAGCTATTCTACACCCAGAACGTCTGGCGTCCGCCATCCCAGATGCTGACCGCCATCAACGCATAAAAGCTGCCCGGTTACGGCAGGGGCGTCCAGAAAATACCCCAGCGCAGCGGTGATATCTGAAGGGTTCGCACCACGTTCCAGAACCGTATTGGATCGTTGCGCCTGAAAGTGCTCATCGCTTTGACGATGGCCCTTCACTGTTGGACCCGGCCCAATCGCATTCACCCGGATTGCGGGGGTCAACGCCTGCGCTGAAGTGCGTGTCAGTGCCCATAACCCCATCTTGGCGATTGTGTATGACATGAATTCCGGCGTCAGTTTTTGGACACGCATGTCGACCATATTGATGATCGCACCCGTCGCAACGGGTTCGCCACTTGCATCGATCGCGGGTTCCAGCCCTTGTTCGGCCATTGCCTGGGTCAACACAAACGGTGCGCGCAAGTTGCTGGCGAGATGGCGGTCCCAGCTTTGGCGGGTCGCTGTATAGATACTATCATGTTCAAAGATCGAGGCATTGTTTACCAAACAGGTGATCGGTCCGCCCAATGCCTCTGCTGCCCGAGGCAACAAGGACAAAACCTGCGCCTCATCCAGCAGGTCAGCTTGCAGCGCAACGGACTGTTGGCCCAGGGCTTTAACGTCGGCCACAGTTTCCTGTGCAGGTTGCTGTGACGTTGCATAATGCACCGCCACATCATAGCCGCGGCCCGCCAGGTACAGCGCCATCGCCCGACCCAGACGAATTCCGGCGCCGGTTACTAAAGCTCGGGTCATGGATCACCTCTTTCCGTCAGATCACACCAGCAATGTGGTGACATACAGCACATAAAGGAAAGTCAATGCCACACCCCAGTTACGTGAGATGTCCTTTTTGAAGAAAACAAACGGGATCAGCAGCAGGGATGCCGCCAGCATGACCCACAGATCATAACGCAAGAATTCGGGTTCGACAGGAATCTTTCCGAACCAGGTGGCGATACCAACAATGGCCAACAGGTTGAACATGTTGGACCCAATGACATTGCCCAGCGCAACATCTGCCTGACGGCGAAGCGCCGCCATAACGGTGGTCGCCAATTCCGGCAACGAGGTTCCCACGGCGATCAGGGTCAAACCGATCACTGTCTCGCTGACGCCGTATTCCCGCGCAATGATAGTGGCGTTGTCCACCAGCAAATGGGCACCCATCGGCAGGCCGATCAACCCAAGGATCAGGTAAATCGAGACCTTCCAATACGGCATATCCGGATCGGCCTCTTCCAGACCTTCCAACTCTTCCTCTTCTGCGCAGGCGTCACCAATTGCTTTGCGATGGGCGTTCGCCTCGCGAAACGCATTCCCCAACACCAAAGCCAGCGCAGTCAGCAGAATGGCCCCGCTGAACAGGTTGAACACGCCGCAAAATGCCAACCCAATGAACAAAACTGTTGCTAACAGCATAAAGACGTAGTTTTTGCGGCTGTCGCATTCGCTGGTGTGCAAGGTTGCGAGTAAGGCCGGTACACCCAGAACAAGAAGGATGTTGGCCGTGTTCGAACCAACAACGTTACCCAGCGCGATCCCGGGCGCGTTTTCCTTCAAGGCGCTGATTGCAATCAACAGCTCTGGCGCAGATGTGCCAAAAGCCACAATGGTCAGGCTGACGATCAACGCAGGCACGCCCAACCGCAGGCTCAGGTTCACGGCACCGCGCACCAGCGCATCACCGGCCAGCAAAAGGATTACCAATCCAAGGCCAGATAGCAGCCATGCCGTCATGCCCGGCCTCCCTTTTCGCAGGCGCAGGGGCCTTTTCCAATTTTGAAACGTCCGCAGCGCGGACATTTGGCCGATTTCAAACGCTTCTGACCGGGAAAGCGCAGCTTCCCGAACATCGCCAATACGCCCATGGCGATCAGGAACAGAGTGACAATCTTGACGATCACGTCACAAGCCGAAACGTGCGTAGGCTGCTCGCTCCTCTAGTCCGGCCACGGCATCCTGCGCCAGCGCCGCACCGAACCGCGACCAGATCGGCTTCTTTACGCCATAGCGGCGAAACTTCACCTTTTCGCCAAACCGTTCCTGTAGTTTTGGTTTGAGATGGGCAACGCCATCAATCAGACCCAACTCATGCGCACGGCGGGCCAACCAGACCTCTCCCGTGAACAGATCAGCGCTTTGGTCCAGCTTGTCCCCGCGCCTTGCTTTGACATGCACAATGAAGTTTTCGTGGATGTCGTGTAACAAGCGTTCAAGCCGTGCGACATCTTCTTTCTTTTCAGGGGCGAATGGATCCAGCATCGACTTGGACTGACCCGCGGTGTGCACCCGGCGTTCAAAGCCCTGTCGCGCCAGAAAGACGTGGGCTCCGAACCCTGACGAGATCACGCCGATCGAGCCCAGGACCGAACTGTCGTCAGCCCATATCTCATCTGCCGCCGCTGCCAGCCAATAACCGCCCGAGGCTGCTACATCCTCGACAAATGCTATGACCGGTATCTCGAGCTCTTGCGACAGCCGACGAATTCGCGCCCCGATCAATGAGCTTTGGACCGGAGAACCGCCAGGCGAGTTTATCTCAAGCGCGACTGCAACCGGCTTGCCTTTGCGAAACGCTTTTTCAATGACGGGGGCCAAGGTGGTGTCATTCAACGACCCGCGTCCGGCCATACCTATGGCACCAGACAGACGGATGACGGCCACGCTGGGCTGCTTTTTTACAAACGGCAGGCTGAACTTCATGGGTGCCGATGTAGAGTGCAGCCAAGATGTAAACAAGGGACTCGCTGGGCGTAAAACGCGACGTGAACCAATTTCATTAAGGCTGCGGGCAAAAATGCAACGCACCAGGGTGGGTCAACTTCGGATGCGCCAGCCTGTTTTGAAGATCCAGCCGATGATGCCCAGACAAATGCCCGTAAAGGCTAGAATGGCCAAAAGGCTGAATGTGATCGGCACATCCGCCAGCCCATAAAACGACCAGCGGAAGCCCGAGATCAGATAGACCACCGGGTTGAATAAAGTGATTGTCTGCCACAACGGAGGCAGCATCGAGATCGAATAAAACGTCCCGCCCAAAAAGATCAGCGGCGTCACAACAAGCTGCGGGACAAGGGAAATCTGTTCGAAATTGCTGGCCCAGATGCCGATGATAAACCCCAACAAAGAAAAGCTGAGACAGGTCAGGACCAGGAATGCGGCCATGGCCAAGGGGTGCTCGATACGTATGTCCACAAAGAAATTCGCCGTAACCAGGATTACCAGCCCGACAAACAGTGATTTCGTGGCCGCGGCCCCGACATATCCGATCACAATCTCGATGAAATTCACGGGTGCGGAGAGCAATTCATAAATTGTTCCCAGAAACTTGGGAAAATAGATTCCAAATGAGGCGTTTGTGATCGCCAGCATGACAACTGACAGCATGATCAGCCCGGGGACGATGAAGGCCCCGTAAGATACACCTTCGACCTCTTGAATACGGCTGCCAATGGCTGTGCCAAAGACCACAAAGTAAAGTGAGGTCGACAGAACCGGCGACAGAAAACTCTGTGCCAGCGTGCGGAAAAACCGGGCCATTTCGAACCGATATATTGCGGCGATTGCGGACCAGTTCATACGGCCTCTCCCGATACAAGGTTAACGAAGATCTCTTCCAGACTTGACTGACGTGTTTGCACATCGCTCAGCACAAGCCCCGCCTGCGCCACGTCGTTCAGCAACGTTGTGATGCCGGTACGATCTGCATTGGTGTCATAGGTATAAACCAGTGCCCGCCCATTTCCGTTCAAGGTCAGGTTATGCGCTGAAAGGCTGTCGGGGATATCTGTTATCGGATCGGTCAGCATGACCTCGATTTGTTTCTTACCCATCTGCGCCATCAGAGTGTCTTTGTCCTGTACCAGCAGCAATTCACCCTTGTCGATGACTCCGACGCGATCAGCGATGGCTTCGGCCTCTTCGATGTAGTGGGTGGTCAGGATGATTGTGACGCCAGCTTGCTTCAACTCGGCCACGATCTCCCACATGTCCTTGCGCAACTCGACATCTACCCCGGCGGTCGGTTCGTCCAGAAACAGGATACGTGGCTCATGTGCCAGCGCCTTGGCGATCAGCACCCGACGCTTCATACCCCCGGACAATTCCTTGATGGAGTTCTTACGCTTGTCCCACAAAGAAAGCTTGCGCAGGATTTCTTCAATCCGCGCGTTGTCGCTGCCATATCCGAACAAACCGCGCGAAAACCTGACCGTGTTCCAGACCGTTTCAAAAGGCTCCAATGCGATTTCCTGTGGCACAAGACCAATCATTTTTCGGGCAGCGCGAAATTCTGTCTGGATGTCGTGACCGCCCGCTGTGACGGAACCGGAAGTCGGCGTCGTGATTCCGCAAACTGTCGAGATCAGAGTCGTTTTTCCCGCCCCGTTGGGGCCTAGCAGAGCAAGAATCTCGCCTTCTTCTATGTCCAGCGATACGCCTTTGAGCGCCTCAAAACCATCAGCATAGGATTTGCGCAGATCCTTGATGGATAAAATGGTCGTCATGTCTGCTCCCCGTTCTGCCGGACACCCTATCGCGCAGAAAGAACGCGGAACAGGTCAATTCTGCACATAGCCCTGCGCGTCAGTTCACGTCAGATGCCGATAGATCTTAACGGTTGCGCTTGGGCAGCTCTTGATTGGTTGTCCAGTCCCACGTGCCCTGATCCCGTTCAGCAACAGTCTGTTTCCAACCAACTTCCTCGGTTCGGGTTTTAAAGTTGATGCCTTCCGGCGAATGGCGGGTAATCCCGTCAAAAATCGTGGCCAGCCGCTGCGTTTGCATCATACCCATCTGTTCGATGGCCTGATTGATCACCATTTTCTGCATCGCCAGTTGATTGACAGGAACTGATGCCATACGCGAAGCCATGGCTTCGACCGCATCGTCCAGCTGGTCGGAGGGAACTGCGTCCAGGATCAGGCCCATATCAGCCGCCTCGCGCCCGGTGATCTTGTCGCCGGTAAACAGCATGCGCTTGGCCTTTTCTGCTCCCAAACGATAAACCCACATCGCCGTGGTCGGACAGCCCCAGACGCGGGCGGGCATGTACCCGATCTGCGCGTCTTCGGCCATGATCGTCAGATCGGCACACAAGGCGATATCCGAACCGCCCGCCACAGCAAACCCATGGACTTTGCAGATCACCGGCTTCATTGCTCGCCACAGCGACATGAAATGCTGCGTGTTGCGCCACATGAAACTGTAGTCCTTGATCGGATCCCACGGCATGCTTTGCGTCACTTCGCCCGCGCCGTTGCCTTCGGCATAGTAAGCCAGATCGTAGCCAGCGCAGAACCCTGACCCGTTGCCCGCAAGAACCATGACATGAATATCAGGGTCCTCATCAGCTTGAGCCACCGCATCGGACAATTGCACAGGAAGCTCATCATTGATGGCGTTCATCACCTCGGGGCGGTTCAGGGTAATCCGCGCTATCCGTCCGTCTTTCTCGTATAGGACCACCGGCATTTGTTCCTCCTTTTATCGGGTCGAACAAAACACCCGAACTTGCGATCACCTAGCCCTTCCGGTCAAGACGCCACGTCGCAGAACCTCCCTCTTGCATTCCGGTCACAGTACCGAAACCTTTGCGCAGGGAGAGTTACCGCATGCTGGATGGAATACGTGTCATAGAGATCGAAGGCCTGGGACCGGCCCCGTTTGCAGCCATGTTGCTCGCGGATCTTGGGGCCGATGTCATCACCATCCACCGCAAGGGCGGAAGCATAACTCCCGGGATGCCCGAACGTTCGATCCTGGATCGCGGAAAACGATCGATAGCGCTCGACCTCAAAGACGACGCCGACCTGGACACCGCCAAACGCCTGATCGACACAGCCGATGCTTTGATCGAAGGGTTTCGCCCTGGCGTGATGGAGCGTCTGGGCCTTGGACCCGAACACTGCCTGAAACGAAACCCCAAACTGGTCTATGGTCGCATGACCGGCTGGGGGCAGGACAGCCCGCTTTCTCAGAACGCCGGTCATGACCTTAACTATATCGCCCTGTCCGGTGCGCTTTGGTACGCGTCGGCGCCCGAGACCCCTCCGCAGACACCCGCCACACTGGTCGGCGATATCGGCGGCGGTGCCATGTATCTGGTCACAGGTCTTCTGGCTGGTTTGATCAACGCTGAAAAGACCGGGCAAGGCACCATTGTGGATGCAGCCATATACGATGGCTCAGCCCATATGCTGAACCTGCTCATGAGCATGCGCCAAACCGGCAACCTGTCCGAGGCGCGCGGCCAAAGCTTACTGGATGGCCCGCATTGGAGCCGAACGTACATCTGCTTAGATGGCGGCTTCATCACGGTACAATGCCTTGAGCCGAAGTTTTACGCGCAATTTCTGCAGATCATGGGCCTCTCAGACGATGATGCGTTCCAACAGCAATTCGACCGGTCACTCTGGCCAGATCAGTCCCGGCGTCTCGCTGCGCTATTTTTGACGCGAAGCCGTGATCACTGGGCTGAACTGTTTCGCGGCACGGATGCCTGCGTCGCTCCGGTGCTCAGCCCCGAACAGGCGCAGGCGCATGATATGAACGCCGCGCGCCTAACATGGCGCGACATCGACGGGACCTTGCAAGCCGCGCCCGCGCCGAGGTTCGCGAACACAGCTTGGCACCCAAAATCCAGCCCGATTCGAGGCGAACATACGAAGGAAATTCTGGCAAGCTTGGCCAACCTGACCCAGTCTGATCCTTCATCTGGCTAAAAATATCCCGGGGGATGAATTGGCCGCAGGCCAAGAAGGGGGCTGGCCCCCTTCGCTTTCACCGGCTGCGCACGGTATCGATCATCAACTGAACGTTTTCCGGATCCGCATCCGGTGTGATCCCGTGTCCAAGATTGAAAATATGTGGGCCTTTTGAAAACGCCTCAACGATCTGATGCGTCTCATCCACCAGCGCCTGCCCGCCTGTCACCATATGAGACGACGCCAGATTTCCCTGAACGCACCCATCGACCTGCACATGTTCCACCGCCCAATCCAGAGAAACAGAATTGTCCAGCGCAACGCAATCCACACCGGTCGCCCCTGCAAACCCGACATAACCCTCACCTGCTTCCCTTGGGAAACCGATCACGGGGATGCCGGGATGCCGCGTTTTGATGGCTTGCGTGATCACCCGGCAGGGTTCGACGGCATATTTCTGGAATGCCTCGCCTTTCAAAGATCCGGCCCAACTGTCAAAGATCTTGACCACCTCGGCCCCGGCTTCAATCTGGGCTGACAGATACTCAATCGTTGCCGCAGTGATCCGATCCAGCAAAGCCTCGAACAAGGCGGTATCGCCTTCACGCAATGCGTGGGCAGGCCCCTGATCAGGTGTGCCACGTCCGGCGATCATATATGTCGCGACAGTCCAGGGCGCACCAGCAAAGCCGATCAAGGTTGTCTCGGCTGGCAATTCCCGTGACAAGATACGGACGGTTTCATAGACTGGCGACAGCGTTTCATGAATATCGCTGACCGGCTTCAATGCCGCGAACTCCGACGGCTGCGTGATCGTCGACAAACGTGGACCTTCACCCGTGACAAACCACAAATCCGCACCCAACGCTTGCGGCACCAGCAAGATGTCGGCAAACAGGATTGCCGCGTCGAACCCGTAGCGGCGGATCGGCTGCAAAGTGACCTCTGCTGCCAGTTCGGGGTTATAGCACAGCGATAAAAAATCACCCGCCTGCGCACGCGCCGCTCGGTATTCTGGCAGGTACCGTCCGGCCTGACGCATCATCCAGATCGGCGGCACCTCCTGCACCTCACCCGCCAGTGCCCGCAGCAGTTTTTTTGTCTCGGCCATCTTCGCCCCCAGTCGTCAAGATTGCGCAACGGGTCGGCTTTCGGCGGCAATTTGTCAAGCGCGGCCCCATTGTCAGGGCAATGTGACGCGACTAAAGCTGGGCGCATGACATTGACCCTGCCCACCCCCGCATCGCCCCTCCGGATTGGCACCCGTGGTTCTCCGCTGGCTCTGGCTCAGGCCTATGAGACGCGCCAAAGGCTGAGCAAGGCGTTTGATCTTCCCGAAGAAGCGTTCGCGATTAAGGTCATCAAGACCACCGGTGACAACCGCGCCATGATCGACGCGGACAGACCGCTCAAGGAAATCGGCAACAAGGGTCTTTTCACCAAGGAAATCGAAGAGGCGATGCTGCGGGGCGACATTGATATCGCCGTGCATTCGACCAAAGACATGCCCGTCGCCCAACCCGAGGGTCTGGTGCTGGATACCTTCCTGCCCCGAGAAGACGTACGGGACGCTTTCATCTCGGAACACCTGGCATCGATCCATGATCTACCTGAGGGTGCTGTGGTGGGCACTTCGTCCCTTCGGCGCCGGGCACAGTTGCTGCACCGCCGCCCGGATTTGAACGTGGTAGAATTCCGCGGCAATGTCCAAACCCGCCTGAAAAAACTGTCTGAAGGCGTCGCCGATTGTACGTTTCTGGCTATGGCGGGCCTGCGGCGCCTGGCCATGAGCGACGTTCCGGCCATCGCAATCTCACCCGATGAGATGCTGCCTGCAATTGCACAAGGCACGATCTGCATTGAACGGCGCAGCACCGACCATCGCACTGCCCAAATGCTCGAAGCCATCCATCATGGCGAAACCAATCAGCGGCTGCAGGCCGAACGGGCATTGCTTGGCGCGTTGGACGGGTCCTGCGAAACCCCGATCGCTGGTCTGGCTGAAATCCTGAGCGGTCAATTGCGCCTGCGCGGCGAAGTTCTGCGCCCTGACGGATCAGAATCAATCACCGCGGAATTGACCGGACCTGTCGCCGACGGGGCTGAAATGGGTCGCGATATGGCCGCCAATTTGTTGAAACAGGCAGGTCCCGGGTTCTTTGATTGGAAAAATTAATAAAAAATTTAAACAATGTGAACTACTTCACTGTCGCCCGCCCTGCCATCGGGCATTAAGGTGTCATACCGATTGGAAAGTCGGATCAGTCTCGAAAGTATCGAAAAGTTTTAGATTGTTGGTGTTGTAGTAAGTATTCGAGGGGGCGAGACTGAACCCCGAAATCCAATCAGTTAGGGCCGCTGTCAATTTCGACAGCGGCCCAATTGATTCATCGGTGAGATTCTGATCACTGATCGCAGATCGCTTCAACGGCCTTGGCGACTGCCTCTCTCGTTTGCCCCAGATCAACCTCGTTTAGCGCCAGCGAAGGGTAAAGCTTGCCCGGTGACTTGAAAATCCCGTGCTCGCGTAAAACTGCATTGTAAGTGGCATTGCGTTTGGGGTCGTCGTGTTTGGCGCTGCGGTAGTCTCTGCAGGTGCTGTCGGTAAAATAGATATCGAACAACGTTTCATCCCCACAAATCTGATGAGCAATCCCTGCCGCCCTCAACGCGTCAGATTGCATTTTTTGCAATGCACGGCCAATTGTGCGGAGCCGATCATAGGCCCCGTCTCGACGCAAAATCTCCATCGTCTTCAATCCTGCCACCGACGCCACCGGATTGCCGGAGAGAGTTCCCAATTGCATCAGCCAGCCGTCTTCGCCAACGCGCGACTTGTCGAAATGCTGCATGATCTCAGAACTGGCACCAACGGCCGCCAGCGGAAAGCCGCCACCCGTAATCTTGCCCAGCGTACAAATATCCGGCGTTACGCCATATCGCTCCTGGGCCCCACCATAGGCCAGACGGAAGCCGGTCACGATCTCATCAAAGATCAGAAGCACATTGTGTTTGTCACACAAATCACGCAACCCCTGCAGATACCCGGGCATCGCGGGAATAATGCGTTGCAAAGGCTCGACCATGATTGCCGCGATATCGTCATGTTCGTTCAGCAGATTGGAAACCGCCTCCAGGTCATTGAATGGCGCGATCAGCATCTGCTCAACCACGCCCGCGGGGATACCTGCACTGTCCGGCACAGCCTGCGGGAAATTGACCTCGCGGCTGGGGGCAAGGCTCATTTGTGCTTCTGCGCTCATCCCGTGATAGCCGCCTTCGAATTTCAGGATCTTATCGCGTCCGGTAAAGGCGCGCGCCAGGCGGATGGCGTACATGTCTGCCTCGCCACCCGAGGCGACAAACCGCACCTGCTCGCAACAAGGTACTGCATCTACAATGGCCTCGGCCAGTTCGATCCCTTTGCTGTTATTGGCAAAGAAGGTCATGCCCTTGGGCAATTGCTCCAGCACGGCCTCCATCACTTCGGGGTGACCATGGCCCAACAGCATTGGCCCCGAGCCGATTAGGTAGTCGATGTATTCGGTGCCGTCCTCATCCCAGACCCGGCTGCCTTCACCTCGGGCAATAATGATGCCGGGATCAAAATTGCCAAACCCACCCACAGGCAAGACCGTCTGCGCGCGGGCGATCCATTCGGATTGAGTGTTAATCTTAAGCATCTCAAACAACCTCCAAAATCGGGGAACCCAGAACATCCATATCGGGCACAACGCCCAGGCCCGGGCCCTCGGGCGGGGCAATGCGACCATTGGTTCGAACAGGCGCGTCCGGGCAGATCCGCGGCGCCACGTAAGACGACAGATCACAGGTGTTCAGCAATGCCCCGTGCGGCGTGGACGCCGCAAAATGCAGCGAGGCGGCAGTAACGATATCCGAGCCCCATGTGCATTCGGCGCAGGTTTCGGTGCCCAGTTGCAAGCAAAGATCCCGCGCCCGGCGCATAGCTGACAAACCACCGAATTTGGACAGTTTCAGCGCCACCGCATCCATGCAGCCTAACGCATGCGCCCGCAATAGTGAGGCCAGATCATAGGCGTTTTCGTCAATTTTCATCGGCAAACCGGTGGCCTGTCGAACAGCGGCACAGTCTTCGAGCGTTTTGCAGGGCTGTTCCAACATGACATCAAGATGCGCCACCGCGCGGCCTGTGCGTGTCGCATGCAATCGCGAGGCCCCACAGTTCCAATCGCCATAGACAATCGGACCCGGTCCCACCGCTTCGCGCACTTTGAGCAAACGTTCCGCATCGGCCTCCCAGTCCCCATCGGCACCCAGTTTCACCTGAAACTGACGTATACCGCTTTGATACGCGGTGGCTGCGATCCGAGCCATTTCGTCTGGTGCGATGCAAGTGATTGAGTGGTAAAGCGGCATATCCTTGCGCGTCCGCCCGCCCAAAAGTGCATAAAGCGGTAAACCCGTAGCCTGTCCGAACAGGTCCCAAAGCGCAATATCAACAATGGATTTGGCATATGCATGGCCCGGCAGAAACCCATCCAGCTTGCGCATCGGCGCATCAACCCCAAAAGGTGAAATACCCAGAATTTCAGGACCCATCTCAGCCACTGCAGCCGGGACACCATCGGCATAGGCAGGTAGGTAATGTGGGATCGGACAAACCTCGCCCCAACCCTTCAACCCGGTATCCGTTTCGAAGCAAAGGACATGCGTTTTCACTGTCGCGCAGGTCTTACTTTCGGCCATGTGATAGGTCTCATGACTGGTCAGATCGACAGACCAGAGCGTTATCTTGGTGACCTTCATCGGTAGACCGCCACCGGATCGCCCAGCACGTCTTCGTCCGGATACACGCCAAGTCCCGGCGTTTCGGGCAGGTGCAGGTGGCCATTGCGATTGCGCGGGCCACGGCCTCCAGCGATATCAACGGTGATCATGTCCTGACAAGCCCAGACCGCGTGACAATTGTCGTCCGGAACGGTTGCGGCCAGATGCAGCGCCTCGGTATCGGCCAGAACCGAGCCGCCTGTGGCCATCACAAACATGTCGATGCAATGGACCAGCGCGATGTCCCGTATCCGCGCGGCCTTGGTCAGCCCACCTACGCGGTTCAGCTTGATCCCAAACACCTCGGCCAACCCGTCACGGGCAATCCGGGTGGCGTCCTGCAAGGTGACAAGACTTTCGTCCACAGAAACGGGTGAGGCGTGACGACCCGAGATCGCCGCAATATCGTCTAATGTTTCACAGGGCTGTTCGAACATCACATTCATGTCTTCGCAAGCCGTCATGACCTTCAATGCTTGCTGCCGCGTCCAACCCCGGTTCACATCGTAAAGAACGATCTCACCGGGTTTCCGGATGCTTTCTACATCGCGGACACGGGCAATGTCGCGCTCGACAGCGC
Organism: uncultured Ruegeria sp.; assembly: GCF_947504215.1. Classification (GTDB taxonomy): domain Bacteria; phylum Pseudomonadota; class Alphaproteobacteria; order Rhodobacterales; family Rhodobacteraceae; genus Ruegeria. Next base: position 244,096 of record NZ_CANNGO010000004.1, read on the forward strand.
CACCAATCTTGACCGAGTGTGCTACGTAACCACGGTCGCGATACCGCTCCATCACTTCGCGGGTTTCTTCAGCCGTCTTGGCGCCGACCGAGGACGCAATCGGGCGCGGCGTGCGCGACCCACCGCCCATCAGATCCGCAATCGGTAAACCCGCTGCTTGTCCGGCAATATCCCAGCACGCCATATCAATCGGGCTTTTGGCATAGAGATGTCCGGGCAAGGCCGTGTCCATCGCCCGCTCGACCTCAAGGACGCGACGCGGGTCAAGACCCATGACAAAGGGCGCTATCGTCTCGATTCCCGCCCGGATACCCGGCCCGTGGGCAGGGACGTAGGTGTGACCCCAAGGCGTTCCTTCGCCCCAACCGATCAAGCCACTTTCCGTCTCGATTTTCACCAGAGTTGCGTCCAGAATTTCGAACTTCAGCCGACCACCAGACAACCAATAGGGATGCTCGAGCGGCAGATCGACGTGATAGACCGAGATCCGGGTGATTTTCATTTTAGCTCCACCTCGATAAACGACATCGGGGCATCCCCCGCATTGATCACGTTGTGCTGAACGCCTTTATCCCGACGATACGCTGCACCAGCAGGAACGGTGACTTCATTGATCGTGCCATCCGGCAGCTCCAGACGCATATGGCATTCGGTGACAGCTGTAATGACATAGTCCATTGCGTGGCGATGCCATCCTGTTTGCGCACCGCGTTCGAAATCGAAACGGGTTACCCGGACACGCGCGTCGTCGATCATCTGGGTTGCAACGGCCTGTGGTCTCATTTCAGATATTCCTTTTCTGGTTGTCCTGTTCGCCCAATCTGCACACCAGATCTGGCGCCAGCACTTCAACGGCCCGAACTGTCAGTTGGTCAGGTCACATCATGCGGCATCCATCTGCGGCAAATCCTCAATACCCTCGCCCCGCCATAGGACGAACGTCAGGATCGATTTGTCGTAGGTATCCATCGCATGGCTTTGCCAGCTGCCGTGCAGACGCGTCTGTCCCGGTCCAACCTGGGCTTCATCCCCTGCGACTTTGAACAGGGCATCTCCGGCGAGGTTCAGATACAACTCCTCGGCCTGATGACTGTGCCAGTCGTATTCCAGACCAGTACCCCAAAAGGCGATGTATCCGCGTAGCTGGGTCGAGTAAAAATGACCACTCGGCCCGAACAACTCAAAATACCCGTACCTGTTAAGAAAATCGACACCAACCTCTTCCTCGGAATAGGCAAGCTGCCAGTTGACCAAATGCGCCGTTGCGCGAACCGCGTCGACCATATGCGTGGTCAAATCTGTTCCAGCCTCATCAAAGCTTTTGACCAAATCCAACGCGGGGATGGGCGTCGGCTGCAGGCCCGATGGTGTCAGATCGGTCGGCCAGGCTCCGAACTTCGAAAGATCGGGATGTGATTGGTGCAGCTGCCGGGCCGCTTCAAGGAGGTCGTCGAGTGTCACGGGATCACCACAATGTTGCCGGTATGCGCTTTGTCGATAAAGGCCTTCTGGGCCTCACGCAGATCAGCTAACGGATAGGTTGCGGCCAATGCTGGCTTGATCTTGCCATCCTCTATGTATTTCACGACATCGGTGAAGTTTTCCGGCCGGTTCACGGTCGACCCGGTAAAGGTCAGATCGCGCAGGTAGAATGTGCGCAGGTCAAGTTCGACCAGCGGACCCGCAATCGCACCAGAACACGTATAGCGGCCACCCCGCTCCAGCACATCAATTAGACTGGCCCACATCGGCCCACCAACAACGTCGGCAACAACCGTCACCTTCTCGCCGTTCAGCGCAGCTTTCAGGTTTTCGGGGCTGCGCGGCAGAAGGCGGTCGGGCCCAAGCCTGGCGACATCTTCATGTTTCGCTTCGGACGCCATTGCAATCACCCGCGCACCGCGCAGCTTGGACAGTTGGATCAACGCGCCACCAACCCCGCCAGAAGCGCCAGGGATCAGAACGGTATCGCCTGCTCCAACATTGGCGCGATCCACCATGCCTTCGGCGGTGACATAGCCACAGATGAACGTGGCCAATTCTGCGTCACTCAGGTCACTCTCGATTGGCGCAATGCCGCGTACATCAGCCTTGGTGTATTCTGCAAAGCCGCCGTCGCATTCCGACCCGAAATACCCGGCCTTGTCGCGGTTCATCGGATCGTCCCAGTCGCGCAACCACCCGGCCACCATGACGCGTTTGCCGATCAGCGAGGGGTCTGCACCCTCACCAACGGCCACAACGGTCCCCACTGCATCCGCACCCTGGATGCGCGGGAAGGTTAGTGGCGCGCCGCCCCAAGTGCTGTCCTCGTCATCGACCTGCGAATAGGCACCGCCGGTCGTGGCCTCATCCACGGCCTTGGAATACCAGCCCGTTCGCGTATTCACATCCGTATTGTTCAGACCGCAGGCGCCAACCTTGATCACGACCTCCATCGGCCCTGCTTGCGGCGTTGGCCAGCTGTCGTGCCATTCGTATTTGTCCATATCACCATGACCCGTGAGGACCATGGCCTTCATTGTTTGAGGCAGCGTCATCAGATTGTCTCCAGAATTGCGTCCGTTCGCGGCAGCAAGCTTTGAGGGTCATAGGCGGGTTCACTCAACACGCGAGCTGCGCGGGGGTGGCCATGGATCACCACGGTGAGCTTTGTCCCTGGCTTCGCGGCGTCTGGCTCGATGTATGCAAAGGCCAGAATCTTGCCGATCGTGTGGCCATAGACAACCGATGCCGTGGACCCGACTACGCGGCTGTCCAGTAGAACCGCCTCACCTCCGTGCCCGTCGATTTCACCATCCGGTTCGATTTCCAGATAGGCGCAGATCCAAGGCAGGTCTGTGTTCTGAGTCTTGTCTTTGCCCAGATAGTCTTTGTCCGTACGTGCAAAGCGCAGCACGTCGGCCTCGGCCAAAGTGACTTCGTTGGTCAGTTCGCTCGCGCCTTTGAAGCCCTTCTCCATCCGCATCACGTTCATGGCAAAGCTGCCATAGTCGGTGATGCCGTGCGGCTCACCCGCTGCCCAAAGCGCATTGTAGACATCGAGGCAGGCGGCATTGGGCATGTGCAGCTCCCACCCCAGTTCCCCGGCATAGGACATTCGGAAGGCCCAGACGGGGTGACCGGCGATTATGATCTGTTGCGCTGACAGCCAACGGAATCCTGCATTGCTCAGGTCAGCATCGGTACAGCGGGAGAGCACGTCGCGCGACCGGGGACCGTTCAAGGAGAGAGCGGACCATTTGGCGGACAAGGCAGTGATCTGTACATCTTCATCCCGGCGCTGCTGCGCCAGATGGTCCAGCAGGCGCTGTTCAAAGAAGGCGGCGCAGACCAGATAGAACCGATCCTTGTCCATACGGATTATGGCCGTCTCCAAGTCGATCCGTCCACGCCGGTTCAGCATATGGGTCAGGGTGATCGAGCCGATTTTTTGCGGCATCCGGTTTGCGGTCAGGCGGTCCAGCAAGGCATAGGCGTCCGGCCCCACCACCTCGACCTTGGTGAAGGCGGTGACATCCATGATGCCGACGCGTTCGCGCACCGCTTTGACCTCAGCCGCGACCAAGTCGTCGACAGGTGTACGGCGGAAGGAATAGTGATCGCGTTGCTCGACTCCGTCCCGCGCAAACCAGCGGGGGCGTTCGAAGCCGTAGACCTCTTCATGCACCGCGCCTTTGGATTTTAGCAGCTCATGCAGCGGCGATGGCTTGATCGGACGTCCCGCCAGACGGTTGAAATGCGGAAAGGGAATCTCGTGGCGCAGGCAGTAATCTTCCTCAGCTTTGGTCACCTGCCACGCCTTTGTCGCGTAGCTGCCGAACCGGCGCGGATCGTACTCGCGCATCGAGATGTCGGCCGCGCCATGCACCATCCAGCGCGCCAGTTCACGGGTCAGGCCCGGGCCCCAACCAATGCCGATCTGTGTACCACAGCAGCACCAATAGTTCCGAACACCGGGCGCTGGTCCAATCAACGGGTTGCCGTCCGGTGGGTGCGAAATCGCCCCATGTACGTCGCGCTGAATGCCAAGCTCAGCAAAGATCGGCATCCGGTTCAGGCTTTCTTCAAGCCTCGGCATGACCCGATCGTAGTCTGCATCAAACAGCCAATTCTCGTATTCCCAGGGGCAATGATCATGCCAGACCGAATTCGGATTCTCTTTCTCGTAGATCCCGATCAACCCGCGGTTCTGTTCCATCCGGATGTAACCCGAAACTTTGCGGTCGTCGCGGATCACCGGCAGTTCGTTGTCCAGCCCCTGAAACTCCGGAACCGGCTCGGTCACGAAGTAATGGTGCGTCATCGAGGTCATTGGCAGTTGAAGGCCTGACCACTCGCCCATTTGCCGCGCATAGGTACCGCCAGCGTTCACCACATGCTCACAAGTGATAGCGCCCTGCTCGGTCTCGACCACCCACTCGCCGGTCCGTGTCTGTGTGATGTTAGTCGCACGGCAGTTGCGGAAGATGCGCACACCCTTTTGACGGGCGCCATTGGCCATCGCCATGGTCACGTTGGTTGGATCGACATGGCCATCATCCGGCGTATAGAGCGCACCCAACACGCCCTCGATATTGTAGAACGGGTGCAACTCGGCCACTTTCTCCGGTCCGACCAGCTCGATATTGAAGCCAAGTGCGCGGCCCACGGACAGGGTATGGCGCAGCCAGTCCATCTCATCCTCGGTATAGGCCAGACGGAAGGAGCCGCAGCCGTGCCATGTGACGGATTGGCCGGTTTCAGCCTCCAACACACCGGAATACAGCCTAATATTGTAGTCAACGCACTTGCCCAGTCCAAAGCTTGAGGTCGAATGCGTGATCTGCCCGGCCGCGTGCCAGGTGCTGCCGCTGGTCAGCTCGGCCTTTTCCAGGAGCACGGTATCACTGCCCCATCCTTCATGCGCCAGATGATAGGCCAAACCGACCCCCATGACGCCTCCGCCAACGATTACCACACGGGCATTTGATGGCAGTTCGTTCCCGGACATGATTTTTCCTCTTCCCGAGTCGTGTTTCTACTCGACAGGCTAATTCCACAAATGTACCATCGTCAATCATGAATGACACAAATGTATCATCAGCTGTTCTGGACCGCCTGTCCGAGGAATGGAACGCGCTGACGCCCGAGGCCCAAAAGGCCGCGCGTTACGTGCTGGAAAATCCAACGGATGTAGGGGTTTCGACCGTGCGCGAGATTGCAGAAGCGGCCAAAGTGAAACCCAACACCTTTGTCCGGATGGCACGGCAGGTGGGGTTCGAAGGATATGAAGACTTCCGCGCCCCTTTCCGTGACGCGATTCGTCAGGGCATCGTGTCCTTTCCCGACCGAGCACGTTGGCTGCAGACAATCGGCAAGACAGGCGAACTGGGCGGGCTTTACGCCGATATGATCGGCGCCGCGATCCGCAATATCGAAGACACCTTTGCCGGGATAGATGCCGAGGGCCTGAAAGCCGCGGCCGAAGACATCTGGAATTGCCGTCAGATTTTCACGCTGGGGGTGGGCGTCAACAACTCAAATGCTCGCAATTTTACCTATCTTGCCTCAACCGGTATGAAGCAGTTTCACGCCATACCTCGACCCGGCTCGACCCCAGTCGACGATCTGGCTTGGGCGGATGAGCAAGACGTACTGATCGCGATCACCTGCCATCCCTACCGCACCGAAGTCATCGACGCGATCAAGCTGGCGCGGCAACAGGGAATGACAGTCATCGGCATTTCCGACAGCCCGGCCAGCCCGGTCATCCTGAACGCACAGCACGGTTTTGTCGTTGCTGCCGACACGCCGCAATTCTTCCCGTCCTCCGTTTCGACCATCGCGCTGCTGGAAACGCTTCTGTCCTTTGTGATCGCCGTCTCCAGCGACGAGATTGTCGAACGGGTCGAACGGTTTCATCAACGCCGCCACCAGCTTGGCCTCTATGCAGAGGAGCCGGAATGAATGCCCCCCTGATCCGGTCTTTGGACGCGCGATACTACACTGATCCCGCGATTTTCGCGCAGGAGACGCAGGGCCTTCTGGCAAGGACATGGCAATTCGCAGGCCACGTCGCACAGGTGCGTGAAACTGGGGACTATTTTGCTTTTGAAATCGCCGGGCAAAACCTGTTCTGCATTCGCGGCCGCGACAAGGAAATCCGCACCTTTTACAATGTTTGTCAGCACCGAGCACATGAAATGGTCACAGGCGCGGGCAATACCCGCGTCGTTGTTTGCCCTTATCACGCATGGACATATGAATTGTCCGGCCAGTTGCGTGCAGGACCCAACATCAAATCCGTCCTCGGTTTCGATCGCAGTGCCATCTGCCTGACTTCGGTGCGCACGGAAATCTTCAATGGATTCATCTTCGTAAATCTGGATGATGACGCGGCCCCGATGGACGATTGGTACCCCGGCGTGCGCGAGGAAATCCGTGCCTTTGTCCCGCATATCGACGATCTGGAACCGTTGGAATGGGTAGAAATCCCCGAGAACTGCAATTGGAAGGTTAGTATCGAGAATTACTCGGAATGCTATCACTGCCCCCTCAATCACCAGACCTTTGCCGAGGGCGTCGTCAAGCCCGAGACCTATGACATCCAGCCCGACGCCGGCGGCGGCTACGTCCTTCGCCACACGACCGAATGCCAAAGCCTCGACAAGATGACTTACCCCATAGACCTAGCGGTGCCGCACGCGGGCGATTATCAGTCATGGTTCCTTTGGCCGATGTTCTCGTTCCAGTGCTACCCTGGCAACGTGCTGAACACCTATCACTGGCGCGCGGGTGATACCGATCACTGCACGGTCTGGCGCGGGTGGTATACCGAGGGCGGATCGGAGAGCGCCGTGATCCGCCAATTGGCGGTACAGGACCGCGAAACCACTGTCGAGGAAGATATCCACCTTGTCGAAAGCGTCCATCGCGGGCTTAAATCCCGCGGCTATCGCCCCGGCCCGCTGGTGTTGGACCCTGCGTTCGGGGTGATGTCGGAACACTCGATTGCCCGGTTGCAGCAGTGGATGCGTGAAGCGGTCGACCCTTGATCAAGGCGCCAGAGGCCCTGAGACAGGCATTCGAGAACCACGTCTTACGCTTGATAAACCCCCAAGCGGCGGTATCTATTTGCCTCGCCTGACAGACAAAAACCCGGAGATCTAAAATGCCCGACCTTTTTGACGAAGACCTTTTTCTGAAAGGGTTGGAACAACGTAAATCCACGCTTGGCGCGGAGTATGTGGAAAAGAACCTTATCGCTGCGGACGACTTCACCCGCCCGTTTCAAGAGGCGATGACCGCCTGGTGTTGGGGCTTTGGTTGGGGCGATGACGTGATCGATGCCAAGACGCGGTCGATGATGAACCTGTCCATGATCGGGGCATTGGGCAAGATGCACGAATGGGAAATTCATTGCAAAGGTGCGATCAACAACGGTGTCACCCCGGAAGAAATCCGCGCCATCATTCACGTCGTCGGGATCTATTGCGGCGTCCCGCAGGCTTTGGAGTGTTTCCGCGTCGCCCGCAAAGTGCTTGCAGAAGTCTAACTCCAATCCATTACAATCCGGCTGCGGACAAGAGCTGCACGACATCAGTGTAGTGGTTTTGGTTTTTGAAACAGCCGGGCCAAGCCCAGCGCTTAGCGGTAAAGCCCGGCTGCAATTCAAGAATCCGGCGCGCGTGTCGGCGCGCCAATGACTCGTTTCCCGCCTGGGCGGACAACATACATAGCACTACGCGCGGTCGCACTCGTCCAGGATCGATTCGCAGCACGTTATGTGCGTGCTGCCAGGCCGCCTTGTCGCCCGCAAGTGCCAACGCCATCGCAAGGTTGGCCTCAATCCAGATGGGGGGGTGTGGTGTCAACGCAAGCGCCTGCCTGTAGACAGTAATCCCAGCCTCAAGCTGATCATCATAAAGCAAAAGAACACCGTAGTACCCCAAAAGCTCAGGACTGCTGTGAAATCGGTTCACCACGTTGCGCATGAGATCACACGCCTCATTTGTCTTACCTGCCACATTGCGCGTGAAGGCCTCAAGCGCGGCGCAGTATGGGTCTGTTGGATATTTGGCGCGCAAACCGATGCATTCTACATCCACGAGCGCCAAAGTTTCCTCAGGCGCGCTGTCCATACCCAATCGGATCTGGTCCAATCTGCAAAACCCGATTGCAATACTGGCTGGCAGGTAGTTCGGGTCTTGCTCGAGACACGTTTGATACTGCCGGATTGCTTGAAACAGACCGGCCTCGGTTGCTTGGTTTTCCAAGATGCGCCCCTTCTGGAACGCGGCCCACGCCTGGGTAGAAGTGGCGCGGGCCGACCAAATCTCGGACCAATAGCCATCACGCAAACGCAAGTGCAGCGCTTCGACGACCTTCATCGCAATCTCTTCAACCGCGTCGAATGTGTCTTGCTTGCGAAACCGGAACCGCTCGGTCCACAAGCAGACTTGGTCAGATGTCGAGGTCAACTGCGCGGCAACCCGCAAACCTTCGGCGCCAACAACGCTGCCGCTCAGGACATAGCCATCAATCGGCCCCTCTTGCCTGCGGGCATCCCGCAGTTCGATCACGTCGGATAGCGTGCCCAGCAGAAACAACAGTTCGTCGCGTATAGATACTGCGGCCACCGCAATGTCCGGGGTGTCGCCAACCACCTCCATCGGTTCGACCACGACCGCGGGTCGCTGACGTCCCCAATGCGATGGAGCTCGACCGGTGATCGGGCCGAGACCGTCTTCTCCGGTGTCAATGTCCCAGTAGGCCTGACGTTCGACGGCAAGCCACTCTTCGAATTCTGGGTCCGCAACATCGAGCCCTTCCAGCAACTCCGCCCGATCCGGGTTCAGCTGTGCGTCAAACAGGTCGACTTCGATCGAGTTAAGATCGATCGAGACATTTTCGCGTCCGATATCCAGAAATGTCAGGTCGAACTTGCCGAAGTGCTTTGTCAGAACGCTGAGTTCCTTGCGCAAGGATGCAGCACCCTGTGTAGGAGAGCTTTGGCTCCACAACCGGTCCTGCAACCAAGTCCGACTGCGGATCTTGTTCTTTGACAGCAATACTAAGGCAACAAGCGCCTTGGCCTTGGTGCCACGAGGAGTTGCATCCCGACCATCGTCACAGATGACCTGAAACGGACCAGTCAGGAATATCTTTGTCTGTGCCTCCGTCACAAATGGTCCTCAGGCAAGTCGAAACATCGTGTTCAGGAACTGCAACCGTAAACGACGATGCCCCCCATCGCCTCGTATGCGAGGTCACAGCACCAGGACTCATAGTCCGGCTTATCCTCAGTGACCTTGTCGCTCAGATCAGGAATAATGATGTTGATACGGTCTTTCGAGTCGTAAACAAAAGTGACTTCTTTCTGCTCGCGCTCCACGATCATTTCTCGGATTTTTTCTTCTGATTTTTCTTCATCGCCGCGCTCACCCAGCGCCCGGGCGCGTGCAGCTCGAAGAACCTCGCAACCTATGTCTTTTAATGAAAAATCCGGATTGAGTGTCAATCGAGCCATTTCGAAATCCCTTCCCTTAGAACCACAATCATCTGTATATCTCCTTGTGTTGGTATCTGGAAATGAAAATGACTGACTCGCTGATTGAACGGGCCGAGACGGCAAGGCTCATTTCCAAACCATCCTTTGCCGAATTTCCTGACGGCGCGCCGATCCATACGGCTTTCCGTCTGATTAAGCTGCGACCGGGAACTCTGCCGCCGGAAGGCGCGATGGAGCATCGCGTGTCTTTCGGCACAGCACGCACCGCCAGGGACGCGGCGCGGCTGGCAGGATTTGAGGCCATTGAACGCTATGCGTTGCAATTCAGTTCCGACGCGCCTGACGCTGGCGAAAGCCTGATTGCATCGGACGGGGAAACCTACACCGTGCCAACTCAGTCGTTGGCGCTGGGCGCACCGGGCACCAATGGGACGATCACATCCAAGGGGGCGGCGGCTGGTCCGACGCACGAAGCGGCGGCCCTGCGCGCAGTTCTTGAATGCCTGGAACACGCACTTGATCCGCTGGGCTACACCTTCGCTTTGCCCAGTTTGTCCTTGCCCCAGGACCTGATTGAATGGCTGGGCACCTACCTGCGTGAGCTGCACATCCATCTGGCAGAGGTCCCGGGCATTGGCATGTTGTTTCGCGCGGTCTGCGCTGATCCGGATGGCGGCCGACCCACTTATGGGACCGCATTCGCCGCCGATTTGGAAAGCGGTATTTGGCGTGCCACGTCTGAGGCCGTTGTGTCGTGGCGCAACATGGTCACTCTGGACCACACGGGCGTCACGCAACAGGGGATGGATGCTGAACAAAAACGGCTGTTTCAACTGTACCGCGGCGCGCGCGCAGATCGGCCCATTGCCCCACAAGCGGAATTTGATCCAAACGAGTGGGCGACGCCGGACCCTACTTTGGGCGAAGCTCTGACTGCGGCGGCGAAGGCTTTGGGGCGCCCCGTTGCTGTGTTTGATATGACCGCGCCAGAGGTTCCATTGCCGGTGGTCAAAGCTGTACCGGTCTAGGCACATTCTAGTTGTTTCGCTGCTTTAAGGCTTTCTCGTTTCTACGAGACGCGTTTTCGCACTGATCCGCGAATTCTGAGATTTGCCTGCATCGCTGGGTTCCAGGCAATCCACAAACAATCCCATCCGGTTCAGCGGCAGGTATCTCGGACAGTTCTACTTTGGTGATCGGGCGCGACGTAGCAGCGGTTTTCACCAGCGGCCCGACCTCGATCAAGCTTGCAAGACTGTATCCTGAAACCGGGTGCGTCGTAACGCCAGTACCCAAATAAACCTCGTCCAGGAACCTTGGGTCGTCGTCGGATGGTCCAAATTCCAGACGCATTGGCATCCCCTCGACTCCACGCGAAAACCGAACCCATTCGTTGGGGGCATTTTTTTCATCATGCAAAAGATCGGATGACTGGAAGGATCGGATGTACATTCCCAGTGGATCGGCAAAAGCCATCGCCCGGCCTTTTGGGGGTACTGATCCTTCGACCAAAGCCAAATCATATGCGCCTTTTGCGACGTTTGACAGTGCGCTGCGACAGAACAGATCCTGCCTGTTTGCGTGGGTAAATATCTCGTCAAGTCTTGCCCGACGACTTTGACCCTCTTGCAATACCAGATACGGGAAAGACCCAAAATGCATCACTGAGGTCAGATCGCTCAAACTGTTCGTGCCCGAGGACATAAACAAAACACTTTCAACATTAATTGGATGCTCAGGCGGCTGAGCGCGCCCGGCACCAACCAACCGTCGATGAAAACAGGCCATACGTGCAGATATGTCCAGCGCCTTCCAGTCTTCGCCCGTTACGCCAAACAGCTCTTGCGCGCTATAGGCGCACCGCGTGATCGAAGCGACGACATGCAGGAAATGCTCCAGATCATGCACCGCCATGGTCATCCACCACTCCATCAGCTCGGTGGTGGCAACAAAACGTTTCGGGCGCATTCTGCCGGTGAGATCCGGGCGCATAACCAGTGCATATTCGAGGTATTCATTGTGCAACTCGACCCGACTGGACCAACCCAAATCCGATACGCGTTCTGCCAATTCGGCGCCCAAACAATCCAATGGCTCGCGTGGGCTGCCCGACCACTTGAACTCATCAGAAGTCTGTGTGTCTTCGATATCGCGCGGGTCCAACACCAAAAACGGGCTAACGTCATGATCATTAAACAGGGTCTGGACCCGCGCATTCCAGGCCGCCAGGGCAGCTTCATTTACACCCTGATCAGCTAGGCCTGGAGATTGAAAGACAGGCATCTCGATATTCCGTTTGATTTCAGAAAGGCACGACCGCAGGTTCGCGGACGTGGTCCAAACGCGCCCAGGAGCCCTCGGCGCGGAAATGGCGCGGGGTAAATTCACGACACCCATCCGAACCTACTTGAGAAGGTGATGACCTCTGGCATTGATCACCACCCTGCCTGCTCGGGCAGATGGCGAGTCCACCACAATTCGGGCGTGCTATTCTGGACATGGATTTCGCTGTCGTGTTCGTCACTACCTATGATGCTGAGCCGATCACCATCAAAAGTCTCGATCGAGACTTTTGAATTTTCGCTTTGCATGGCCAAGTGCTCTGCCAGCATACCGACTGCAATCCGTTCACCCATGCGAACGCTTTCGAAATAGTCGCTGTAGTAATGCACACCCGCCATACTGCGCCCGATCGCAATATTGGCGGCCAGCTTGTTCAGCTCACCATTCAGTGTGAGGTTGTCTAAGGCATCTTCAGGTCGCTTTGTCGGCACAAGCGACTTGCCGCCAGATTCGGGCACATAGACAGCATATGCACCTGCATCGGCCAACGTCAGACGGGTTCCATCCGAGCTATGCGTTCGGAAAAAGGCCTTGAGCACCGTTACGCAAGCCCCGGCAACTGTTGCGTGGGCTGCACCATAAGACGGATGCATGGGCGATCCCTCGGGATAAGCAATAGGCAACAGAAGATTGCGATCGTTCGGAGGAAGTCCGTTTTGCGAATTCACGTTGTGTGAAAAACGCGGTTCAGACGGCGCTTTGGCGATGGCGTTCATCAAGTTGAACCCCCGACTAGCTGCACCCTCAAGCTTGCTCAGATGTGCTTTAGCCAGCGGCTGGGATCGTCCAAGGGCCGCACCATGACCATTCGCCACAAGACTTGCGATGCTGCCAAGCTTTTCCGGGCGCGCCCTGTTGTGCACCTGGAATGTCTGGTTTTTGACGGCCCGCAGGGCCCGGGTCGCTGTCTCGGCTAGCAGTGTCAGGGTACGCGGCCCCGCCCAGGTCACGGCATCACGACGACAATCAGTTCCCGAGGTAGACAAACCCTCATCTACGGTTGCACCCCAGCTGAGCAAAAGCAGACATGCGTTCAGGTAGGCCTGGCAGGTGGTCTCGGAATGAACATAGCACGCGAGGTCTCGAGGCGTTTCGATAAGCTTTAGACCCTCGGCATCAATAGCTTGCTCGGCTGTTGTGTCTGCACCGTTCTGCACATCCAACCATTCCGCCCAGTCGCGCATGTAGTCCACGCCGGCCGTTTGTGGATCGATCCGCTGATCGATCCGAAGCGCACCAAACGGAGACAGACCGCTTCGTGGCAGAACTGGCGACATATCGGGCTGATCAGATAGCTGCTGTGCGGATGTCACTTTACAGTCAGCCAACCGCTCCTGACCTTGCAGCAAAAACTGTGAGACGTACGGCCCTTGGGCACAACCCTGGCTTGATCCACGGAACAGACTTTGCGTCGTCAGAGCGCCACCATCCCGAACACGCCGTGCCTCAGACACTTTGCTGAGACGTTCACCGTCGGCATCCTTTGGGCTGGCGTCACTCTGGAACCAAGCCATTTGCCCAAGCGCCGACACCACTTTATCCGCACCCTGAGCGCCTTCGCGGATCGCCTCAAAAGGGACGTCCCGCAAATACGCCATCGCATAAAGCTCGGCCATTTCAGCGGCCAGTTCATCCGAGCCGAGACGAGGCGCTGGCGCGATACCCAATGCACCAGCGTCAGGCCCTGTGAACCCAAACGGATGGCCCGAAATCGGGCTTTCCCACGCGCGCCACCGGAAGTCAGCGCACCCTGTGGTCGGCTTGGTGCGAAAAGGCCCGGAATAAGCTGGCATGTCAAATAGAGCCACCCGGTTTCCAGCGTTGTCCGTATAGGTCGGATCAGCGACTTCCTCGAGAAACTCGGAATAGGCCTGCGCATCAACGACACCGTACGCATCATGGGGCAAGCCCTTCGAGAAACTCGTGGGCCAGGAGCCTGCAAATGTATTAGCCTCGCCGTTATGCGCGGCCACGGCCGCCGAGGCATTGTTCAGCAAAGGCGCCACGCGGCGCTGACTGCTATTTGCCGCGGGATTGAATTCGTCCGGCTTAGGCCATGGCTGAGTAGGGGCGGTGGGTCGCGGCATGATGTCCTCCTGATCGACGTCGAACAGGTGCCATCGTTGCGTTACCAGAACGTGACTGCAGGTTGTGATGGCATCTAACATACTAATTTTGTTAAATTTAATTTAACCTTGAGACCAGCGGCTGAGTTTTAGGTCACAGAATCAGCTAGGCACGTTCAGGCATGGCAGTGGTTCGATCAGTCAGCCGTCAAAAAGTCGCCACAAGTAGTTGAAAAGATGTCCGTGAAAAGAGCTGCACAGTGGGCTTCAGACAATCACTGAGTAACCCAAACTGAGGTTGTTGCGTGCAAAACGAGAGTGGACTATCGATACGACGATGAAGTTTCTTTGGGTCCCGATTGTCTCCTGTTTCGTGTGCGTCTTGTCACCTGCCAACGCACAGGAAGCTGCGCTTTCGGGGGTCGATATCAGTGGATCTGGGCAAGAGTACCTAAAGGCCGTCCGTTACCGCGGAATTGACACGGAGGTCGTCTATTTCGATCCCGCGCGCCCTGCCCCACCACTGGACACACGGTTTACGCCGGAAACCGAACGACGCCAGTCAGTGACATTGGACAACCGTTGGGTGGTGGGTGGTGTTTCGGCAATCGTTCTGATTTTTCTGGTTCTGTTTGTCTATTTCGGCGCCGGTGGAACCACTGTGGCTTTCGGGTCATCCTCGGAAAACGCGCGGCGCAAAGGCGGGCACAAGCCCACCGGCGAACAGCTGGGTAGTGAGGAAACACCTGATTTGGAGGCGATCCTGCGCATAGAAAAACGCGATCACGCAGTTGCCGCGCTGGCGCAGCTTGCGCTTGGTAAATGTCTGACCGCCAATGAGGTGTTGTTCAAACGCAGCTGGACGCATCGTGAGGCGCTGCGCAGCCTGCCACAAAACCTTTGGTACATTGCAGACCTGCGCGCGCTTGTTCTTGAGAGCGAACGGGTGAATTTCGGCCACCGTTCGATCAGCGAAGTCGATTTCCGCAGCCTGCTGGATCGCATTCGACCGATCCTGCGCGAGGTCCGCGCGTGACAGAAGCCACCGGATTTGAACCCACAGGCCGGGTCAGAATGGATTGGATTATCGTCGGCGTGGTGGTCGCGCTCTGCGTTGGAATCTTCCTGTATTTCACGGCGGGACGGCAATACGCCTTGCGCGACTCGGCAAGCGGGTTCGACGGGTTGGAATACTGGCTCAAGGATCAAAACCACGCGGCACAGAGCTTTGCCGGAGGGTGGCCACTGAATCGCAATACGGTCGGGTTGTTGATCCAGCCGGTGTATGATGCCCATCCAGACACGGAACGCAGCGCAGCCAAGACTAAAGATGAGCTGTTGCTGCAATCGGATGAGTTCGACCAACAGGTCGATGTCATCCGTGAAAAGGCACTGTCTGTTCCCAGCCTTGTGATCCTGCCGAAATGGCGCAGCGGAATGCGGCTGACCGGACTTGCGCACCCCTTTCTGGTCGTGCGCGGCGCAAATACCCAAGAAGTGCTCCATCAAATCGTCGGGTCCGAGGTCGGACCGCTGTCCTTTGCCCGAACTCCGTTTTCAGAGTTTTCGCTTGCTTCAGATCGGAGCCTCGTCGCGCGCATCTATGCCGCTCAGACGTTCGAGGGGCGTGGCTGCGAACCTGTGTTAGGCCGTGAGGGAGCTATGCTGCTTGGGGC
This sequence comes from uncultured Ruegeria sp., assembly GCF_947504215.1. Lineage (GTDB taxonomy): Bacteria > Pseudomonadota > Alphaproteobacteria > Rhodobacterales > Rhodobacteraceae > Ruegeria. The sequence goes on from NZ_CANNGO010000004.1 coordinate 259,674, forward strand.
CTGCCCTCTGTCGGGCACCGGAGAAAAAGTACACGTTCTGTCCGACCCCGATTTACTGAACAATCACGGGCTGGTCCTTGGGGACAACGCCAGGATCGCTGCGCAGCTTTTGCCTGAGATCGCACGTGAACATCGGATCATCATCGACTACAGCGACAAGAACTGGCTGACGGAACCCGAGCAGGTGATCGAGCGTGAGCGCACCTGGGAGGACTTGAAACGCCTGTTTGAGCCCCCTTTTGTGGTTCTGTGGTTTGGCGCAGGTCTCCTTGTGGCGCTGGCAATTTGGCGCGGCGGCATTCGCAGTGGGCCAATTGCCGATCCTCAATCCGGGTTGGGCACGGGAAAGCGAACGGCCAACAGGGTGCGTGCACGGCTGATGCGGTTGACCGATCAGGACGGCGCCTTGTTGTCCGATTTTATTGACACCAGACTACGCGCCCGGGCAGCGAAGGTGTTTGGCACAACGCACAACACAAGGGGTTCACCGGAACAGGCCTATCTGAAATTCGTTCACGCCAGACGGCCTGAACTGGCCTCTCGTCTGGATGACCTGATCCAGGCAATCCGGGCATTGCCGCCACATATCAGTGCCTATGACGCCATAGAATATGTAGACCAATTTGAATTGATACTGGAGCAACTTGCCGATGACGCTTGATGAATTGTTTGCCCATGCCGAGGCCCTGAGGGCGGAGATCGGCAAAGTTGTCCAAGGCCAGCAAGAGGCGGTTGACCTGCTGCTGACGGCACTTTTCGCCCGTGGTCACGTCCTGCTCGAAGGTCCGCCGGGCACCGCCAAAACCCTGCTCGCCCGCAGCTTTGCCGGCGCGCTGAACCTCGAATTCGGGCGCATCCAGTTCACGCCGGATCTGATGCCCGGGGATGTTCTGGGCACATCTATCTACAACTTTCAGACCAGCGAATTTGTACTGACCAAAGGACCTGTCTTCAGCCAGATCCTTCTGGCGGATGAAATCAACCGGGCGCCGCCAAAAACGCAGGCAGCGCTGCTGCAAGCGATGAACGAACGTATGGTGACAATCGACGGAACCGATCACTCGCTGGGTGCAGAATTCATCGTCGTTGCCACCCAGAACCCGATCGAGCAGCAAGGCACTTACCCACTGCCTGAGGCCCAACTTGACCGGTTTCTGTTCAAGGTGAACCTGACCTTCCCACCGGAAGACGTCGAATTTTCGATCCTGCGCCAGCACGCGGCCGAGCCGTTGGATTTCCTAAGCGCGACCCAAACCGTGAACCCCCTGCTGGACGGAGAAATGATGGCAGAGGCACGAAAGCTGATTGATGGTATCGTCTTGGATGACGATATTCTGGCCTATATCCTGCGCTTAGTACGGGCGACCCGGGAAAGCGCGGACATTGCCTTTGGCGCCTCTACACGTGCTGCGGATGCCATTGCGGGTGCAGCGCGCGCCACCGCCGCCCTCAACGGGCGCGATTTCGCAATCCCGGATGACGTCAAGAACCTGATCATCCATGCCCTGCAGCATCGTATTGTACTTAGCCCCTCGGCCGAAATCGAGGGGCGCGGGGCGCGTCAGGTGCTGGAAAACATCCTCAACCAGATCGAGGCGCCCCGCTGATCCGCCCCTCACGCATATTGCTGATTGCGGCCTGTGTGGCGCTTGGCCTTAGCCTGCTTGCGGTCGTAATGGGGGATGCAACGCGCACCATTGCAGGATTGCCGTGGGTCGTTCTTTGCTTGCTGGCGATTTGCGATCTTTTGTTGTCCTGGCCGCGCCGCCGGTCGGTCACCGTTGAGCCTTTGGGGGATGTCTTTGTCGGGGAAGACAGTCAGATCGAGATAAACATAACCCCCATGGCCCCCGGTATGCGCGGGCAACTGGACTGGCCCGAAGGGTTGCAAGGCCCAGAGAATATCGATCTGTCCGTTCAGCGCTCGCAAATCCGCTTTCGCGCGATACGGCGTGGGACATGGAGGCTTTCCAATCTGTGGCTGACATGGGCGTCGCGGCTTAGGTTGTTCGAATTTGTTCCAAAAATCGCCTTTGGTCTTGAAGTCACGGTCGTTCCCAACATTCGCCAAATCCAATCGGGCGGGATTTCCACGACGGTTCAGTCCAGATTGTTCGGCGTAAAGGAAAACCGCGCCATCGGTGAGGGTACAGAGTTTCACCAGTTGCGCGATTTTGTTCCCGGCATGGATGCCGGTTCGATCGATTGGAAGCGGTCCGCCCGGCATCGCTCGCTGGTCGCAAAAGAGGTTCGGGCCGAGCGCAATCACCACGTGATCATCGCGCTGGACAACGGATATCAGATGCGTGAGGAAATCGCGGGGCTGCCCAAGATTGACCATGCCATCACCGCCGCCCTGGCAACCGCATGGGCCGCGACCATCGGCGGAGATCTGGTTGGCCTTTATGCCTACGATGCCAAGCCCCGTCTGTTTCTTCCTCCCGAACCCGGACGCACAGCCTTTACCCGCCTGCGCAGTCGAACCGCCGAACTGAGCTATGAAAGCGTCGAGACCAATCACACCCTGGCCATGACCGAATTGAACGGACGCACCCCCAAACGCAGCCTGATCATCGTATTTTCCGATTTCGTCGACACCACATCGGCCGAGTTGATGGTGGAAAATGTCCGCGTTCTGGCAAAACGGCACCTGATCGTTTTCGTCACACTACGCGACCCCATCCTTGAAACGCAGGTTAACGCAGCACCTCAGGACATGAACGACGTGGCTGAAACCGTGTCCACCGGGCAGCTGCTGCAGGAACGCCGACTTGTGCTGGAACGGCTACACCAGATCGGGGTTACCGTTATTGACGCGGAACCGGATAATGTCTCCGCCCGGCTGATTTCAACCTATCTGGAAATCAAAGCGCGAGAAATGATCTGATGTCCGACACCGATCTGATCCGCTCTGCCCGGTTTCGTCAGGAACGTGAAGACGACTGGCGAAAGCTGTCGGATCTGGTTGACAAGGCCGAAAGTCAGGGCCTGCATCGCATGAGCTTTCAGGAAGCACGCGATCTTGCGGATCTATACCGGCAGGCGACCACTTCTCTCTCGATCGCGCGTGAGATTTCGCTGGACCGGGGATTGCTCGAATATCTCGAGGCGCTGACCAGCCGCGCCTATCTGAGTGTCTATGCCCCGCAGCAGCGACTTGGCGGGATCATCCGAAAGTTTCTGACGGCGGGCGGACCGCAGGCGATGCGCGCATCCTGGCGCGTTGTCGCGTTGGGCTTTCTTTGCATGGCAGCCGGGGCAATCGCCGGGTATTTTTTCTACTTTGACAACCCCGAATGGTTCTACGTTTTCATGCCGACTGAACTGTCCGGCGGGCGCGGTCCGGATGCAAGCACCGAATACTTACGGGCACAAATCTACGGTGAAGACGCAAGCACAGGTCTTGGTGCCTTTGCCACCTATTTGTTTTCGCATAACACGCGCATTGCGATCTTTGTATTTGGCCTGGGCGCATTCTTATGCGCGCCGACGATATTTCTGACCTTTTACAACGGTCTGATCTTGGGGGTGTTTTACGCTCTGCACATTGATCGCGGGTTGGGCTGGGATATGTTTGGCTGGCTCTCCATACACGGCGTAACCGAGCTGTCAGCGATTTGCATCGCCAGTGCCGGAGGTTTGCAGCTTGGACTTGCTGTGCTCTTTCCCGGACAACGGACACGTCGCGCCGCGTTGCGTGCGGCGGGCCACACTGCGGTCAAGCTGGCATTGATCGCCGCCTTGATGCTGGTGGTCGCGGCCCTGCTGGAAGGGTTCGGGCGCCAGTTTGTGCAGGATCGCTCGACGCGCATTGCCATCGGCTGGGGCATCGGTGGGCTGTGGTCGATTTGGTTTGTTCTGGGCGGGAGAAAGCGATCATGAGCCAGGCAGCCCTGGATCGTCTTTTACCACCTGAAGGTGTGCCCCTGTATTTCCGGATCGGCGGCATCGGCGTTCGGCTTGCAGCCCAGTTCACGGATTTGCTGATCACAGGCGCAGGCGCCGTTGCCATCTTTCTTCTCGTTTTGGCATTGAATCTTGCCACGCCAACAACAGCGATCGCCGTCGCAAGCATGTTGTTTTTCTTCATCCGCATCCCCTACTACGCGGCGTCAGAATTGCTTTGGAACGGCCAGACAGTGGGAAAGCGGCTGATGAAGATCAAAGTCGTTTCTGCCGATGGCCAAACCCTGACCACTCAGTCTTTGGTCGTGCGCAATCTGATGAAAGAGGCCGAGATCTTTCTGCCCGGCACCCTGGTGCTGACCCTGAGTACCGAAGCACTTGTGCCTTCGATCCTGTCTCTGATCTGGGTGCTGGGCGTTCTGGCCGTGCCGTTGTTCAACCGGCGTCGGCAGCGTCTGGGCGACATTATTGCGGGAACCTATGTGATTCACCTGCCGAAACCGTTTCTGCTGCCGGACATGTCCAAGACCATGCGCCCGCCATCAGTTGCACAACCTTCGTTTCAATTCCTCACGCATCAGTTGGAGCATTACGGCGCGTTCGAGCTGCAAACTTTGGAAGGAGTCCTGCGCAGTTCAAATCGCGCCAAGGGACCAGACGCCTACAAGCGCCACAAAGAAACGTTGGCCGCAATCGTCGTGCAGGTGCGACGCAAGATCGACTACGCCGAGCCGGTCCGCCCCGAGGATCAACAAGCCTTTCTCGAAGCTTTCTACAAGGCCCAGCGCGCGTTCCTGGAACAACGCCAACTGTTCGGAGACAAACGTCAGGATAAACATCACGCTGCATCGCCTGATCAGGAATAAGACGCCATGTTGCAATTTTACCTAAGGAAGAAGTCGGCCGTACTTTTTCTGCTTGCAGGTGATACCTCCAAGGCGGCTTTATCGGTCTCAGAAAAGCAATTGTTAGTTTAGGGTGTTAAAATGACAGATACTGTTAACCCCGGAACGCATGTTCCATTTGGCGTCGGCACTGTTGTCAGCGATACGTTTTCGATCTTCTTCAAAAAAATCCATATCGTCATTTTGTTGGGATTCATCCCGGCACTTATCGATGTCATACTGAATACCTATTCGCTGGATACGTCATTCGAGACCGTACCAGGCAGCAGTTTTGACTGGGGCGGATTCGCTGTGACAATAATCGCGGTCGGATTGATCTCGTTGGTCGCTGCCGCCGTGACGACGGCAATGGTCATCCAGTTGGCTTACGACACGAAGCTGGCACGATCGGCGCGCATCGGACAGTACTTTTCGGCCGCGCTCAGCAACTTGCCTGCAATCGCCATCCTTTCGATCGTCACGGCTTTCATTATTTTGGGGGGAACGCTCTTTGTTATCATTCCCGGGCTTTGGTTGTACGCTGTTTTTTCGGTTGTCGTCCCCGCTATTGTGATTGAGGGCGCCGGATTTGGCGCATTGCGGCGCAGCGCAAGTCTGACCAAAGACTACAGGTGGCCTATTGCCGGAACACTGGTTCTCGTTTTCCTGTGCGTCATGCTGGTGTCTTTTGTTCTTGGATTTCTGCTTGCATTGGTGGGCGGAAATCCCGTTCAGGGTGCCTTGTCACCAACGCCTGGTCCTTGGTTGTTCTTCGAAGCCGCGCTCAACGCGATTGCTTATGGTTGGACGAGTGTCGCGATTGCGCTGATCTTTGCTCGCCTAAAAGAGATCAAGGAAGGCGTCAGCGTTTCCGATCTTGCGGACGTTTTTAAGTAGCTTCTTTTGAAATACAAACCCACGGCAGGTGATCCTGCCGTGGGTTTTCGTATATTTGCGCTTACCAAATCAAAACCAAACTTGACCTTTTAGCCCTTTGGGTTGGAAGGTGACGTGTTTTCATAATCGTAGCCGGACAGGCTACCTGACATTCAACGGCCATGGGAGAGATGATATGACATTGGAATTGGTTGAGCTGTGTAGCGGTTTAGGATTCCCCGAAGGCCCGGTGGCCATGAACGACGGATCAGTTTTGTTCGTGGACATCAAAGAAGAAACGCTTGCGCGCCTGGGAACAGACGGGAAGGTCAGCGTCATTGCCGAAATTCCGGGTGGCCCAAATGGGGTCGCCATCGGACCGGATGGCGCCGCCTATGTCTGCAACAATGGTGGCGTTTACAGCTTTGTACCTTTTGGCCCTGATCAGATCACCGTCCCAGCGCCGATACGCCCGAACTATAAGGGCGGTTCTGTGCATAGGGTTGATCTTGGCACAGGAGAGGTCAAGCAACTGTTCGACTCGTATGAAGGCAAGCGCCTGATCGCTCCGGATGATATTGTTTTCGACAGCGCCGGTGGGTTCTGGTTCACCGATACAGGGATCGAGGATGAGGAATCGACGCGATATGGCGGGCTGTACTACGCAACAATCGACGGAAAGACCCTGATCAAAGCGGCAACGATACCAATGCCGAACGGTGTCGGGCTGTCACCTGATGGCAAGACTGTCTATGTCTCAGACACTGTCTACGGCAGGCTCTGGGCCATGAAGATCACTGGTCCCGGTCAGGTAGAGCCGGGTCCGATCCACGGCATGCCCGGAAATGTGGTGCAAACACTGCCCGGATATCAATGGCTGGACAGTCTCAAGGTCGAAGAATGCGGTCGCGTCTGCGTCGGAACGATCTTCAACGGCGGCATCACAGTCTTTAGCCCAGATGGCACAACCGAACATGTCGCGATCCCGGATCTGTTCACGACAAACTTGTGTTTTGGCGGCGATGATATGCGCGACCTGTGGATCACCGCCTCGAGCACTGGAAAAATCTATAAAACCAGATGGCAACGCCCCGGTTTGAAACTTGAGTATACAGCCTGACCCGTTTTCGGCCGCGCATTTTGGGTGTGGCACCAAAATGCGTGACAAAATAGATGGCATTTGACTTAACCTTTGCGTCAATATGACAGCTAGCGCTAGCGAGGAACGGCGCAGTGTTGTAAACCATTGGCCGATATGGGGGACATTTCGGGGATATCAGCTAAGGCAACTGCAGACTTGGGGCAAAAGCGCCAGGTCTCTGTGCTGTTTGCCGATATGGTCGGGTACACGGCAATCATAGCTGAACTGGGCGAAGAGCAGTCTCTGGAATTTGTTCGTCTCACCTACGAGAAACTTGTCGGCGCGGTCGAAGAACATGGCGGCACGGTCCGTGACTTTGCCGGAGACAGCATCATGGCGCTGTTCGGTATTCCTGATGCATTGGAAGACCCCGCTTTACGTGCCTGCCGTGCGGCAGTGTCGATCAACGCCTCATTTGCAGCCGCCGCTGATGATATTGAGGCCCGCTTTGGCGTCCGACCCGTAATGCGCGTGGGCATCAGTTCAGGCAATGTGCTTATGGCTGCGGTCCAAGGAGATGGCAGCCCGGCCACGGCCGTCGGTAGCACAGTCAATCTTGCCTCCAGGATCGAAAACCTTGCAACTCCGGGCCATCCCCTGATTTGCGACACAACGCGCAGTTTGGTCGAATGGGTGACAGATCTGAGTTTTTTTGGCGAGCATCAGGTCAAGGGCCTGACCAAGCCCCAAAAGCTCTGGCAGCTGCAATCTATCCATCAGGATGCGACACGGTTTGACGCATCTGTCGCGAAAGGTCTGAGCGGTTATGTGGGGCGAGAGCCCGAGCTAAATGGCATGTCTCATGCGCTGGCCCGGGCACGCCGCGCCCTTTCTGTCATAGATCTGGTCGCGGAACCAGGGTTGGGGAAAACGCGCCTTGTTTTTGAGTTTCTGCAGCAACTACGACGCGAAGACGCGCTGATCTTGACCGGATATTGTTTTGCCGATGGTCAGCAAACTCCGTATCTTCCCATCCTCGAAATCCTTCGAAACACATTTAAGATCCGGGATCGCGACGACCCCATCAGAGTTGCGCAAAAGGTTGAATCCGGCCTGAAAACCTGGGGCGTTTACTCTCACGAGAACCAGGCCTTGGTGCTCAATCTCTTTGGGCTTACTCCGCCGCCAGGGGTGCTGGATGGGCTTGACGGCGTTCTAATCGGCTTGCGCACGCGAGAACTGCTGCCGGTTCTGCTCAAGGCCAGATGTGCCAAGCAAAAAGTCATCCTGCTGTTCGAAGACAGTCACTGGATCGACAGCGCATCAGAAGAGGTGCTGCGCAATCTGATCGAAGTTGAGACGCTGTCAAACCTGCTCATCATTCAGACCCGACGCCCCGAGTACACGCCAGATTGGGTGGGCTGGCCCGGTGTCACAACCGTCGAATTGAAGCCGCTGGGCGTTGAGGACTTTGCCCAGCTAGCGCGGGCGCGGCTGGGTGTCGACACGTTGCCGGACGGTTTGGCCCTGCAGCTGACCGAACGCGCTGGGGGAAACCCCCTGTTTGGCGAAGAAATCCTGAGTTTCTTGCTGGATCAGGGCGCATTGCAGGTTGAAAACAATGAGGCTGTTCTAGACACACAATTGATGGAAACCGGTCTGCCAGACAGTATGCGCAGCCTGCTGACCGCCAGAATGGAACGCCTGCAACCAGAAGACCATGACCTGTTGCAAGCTGCCGCCGTTATCGGGCGCAGATTTGATCCCGGATTGTTGTCTCAACTGGTCGAGAACACCGAGGAAACCGGGACAACCCTGCAGCGGTTACAGTCCGAGGATGTGATTTACCGCGAGGCGAATTCATCAGACTACGTTTTCAAACACGTGTTGTTGCGGGATTCCGTGTATCAAAGCCTTGTGTCTTCACGCCGGTCCGAATTGCATCTGGCGATCGCCGATGCGCTGGCATCGCGCAACGCAAATCGTCTTCACGAAACAGCGGAAACTCTGGCCTATCACTACGGGCAAACAGATCGAACGGATCAGGCGTTTCGATACAGCGCCATGGCCGGTGACAAGAGCTTGGGTGTCTATTCGCTGGACGAAGCGAACAGGTACTTTGTGTCAGCGCTCAACTTGTTCCAAAATGACCCAAGCTGCGCGTCGAAAGAACAGTTTACCGAGTTTCTGGCCAGTTTCGCGCTGTGTGCGAATATTTCCCTGCGCGTGAAATCGATCATCGATCTCGCCGAAACAGTTCGACCGATCCTTGCGCAAGTCGGAGATACACCGCATCACGCATTGTTCCTGCACCACTACGTGTCCTGCCTAGTCTGCAACGGCAAATACCGCGAGGCGCACTTTATCCAGCAGGAACTGACGGGCATGGCCGAACGTCTGGGCGATCCGGCTTCCCGAGCATATGCGATGGTGAACGAGCTGTCGGTTTCGATCTATTTCTCACCCATTGAAAACGAGCTTTTTGATGCCAAAAAACGCATCATTGAACGCGAGCTTCAAAGAATAGACGACGCCTATATTCAGAACTTCTTCCTTGCGACCGTCGGCTGGAACGAGCTGACCCGCGGACGTGTTGCACGTGCGCATGCGACCTCGGACCGGATGATCGAGCTGGGCAAAGCCAAAAACGATCCGCGATCCTTGGGTTACGGGACCGCAATGAAAGCCTTGATTGCCATGGTCACGGATGACTATGAACTGGCACTGGCCATGGCAGAGGAGGCACGCGCGGCGTCGCAGGTCGAATTCGAACTGGCAATTGCCGAAGCTGCCAGAATTGGCGCCATGGTGCCACTTGAGAAACCGGACGCAATTGAAGCTGTGCAACGCCACATTCGCAGTTGCGATGCAAAAGGTTGGAGCCTGTTCACTGTGGGCCCCGCAACGATGTTGGGTGTTGCCTATGCCCTGAATGGTCAAGTCGCTGACGGCCTGCGTCAGATTGAAAACGCCATCCAGAAACGCACTGATGAAGGGACTAAGGTTGCTGCCGATTGGGCTCGCCTTTTCCTGTGTGAGATGTACTTAGCAATTCTTACAGGTGAAGGCGGCGGCTCACCTGGCGTTCTCCTTAGGAACTTCAGATCCATCATGCGTGTCATGTTGTTCGGCAAAAAAGAACTGATCGCGATGATTGATGAGGTACGGCGCAATCCGCAATTTGACGACCAGGGGCATTATGTTGCCCGCTGCGATATGATTATGGGATTGCTCTACAAGGCAAACAAAAAGAGATTGCCGGCCATCGAACACCTGACCAAAGCCCGCGTCGTCGTGGAAACAGCGGGTCAGACACCGATGCTGACCCGGATCGACAAGGCGCTGGCCGAACTAAAGTGACGTTTTGGCTCAGTCCGTCAGTTCCGACAAATATTTGATCGCAGCTATGCTCGGCAGGAAGGTGTAGGCTCCTCCGCGCGCGTAGATTAGACGCGGGAACCCGTAGATGCGGATCGTATCTCCGTCGGGTAAAGTCATATCGAACCAGCTGGTTTCAGGTGTATTTGCCCCCAATAAAGGATCATTCGCGCCGGTGATATTCGGATCCTGAAGGCCCAAATTGATCCAGTCACACATCACTGCTTCGAACTGCGCCGCGATATTGGCCCCGATGAAACTACCCAGCAGACCGCGTTCTGCATTGTCAGGGTTTTTGGGGTCGAAATCGGGCCCGTAAGACATACCACGTCGGATCAACCGACGCGTATAATTTGCAATACGTTGCACGATTGGACCGCCACGTGGATTGGCACGGCGCAGATGTGCCCCGGCCGGACAACGTGACGCGTGCGTATAGTCAAAATTGGTCGGCGAGACTTCGGTTTCGGGGAATTGTGCATCCGGCGACAGCTCGTACGGAACACCGTTGCGCCATCGCCCGCACATCTGTGCGGCGACCACTTCGCGCAAGGCACCAAACATGTCTAGGCCTTCCCCAATGCGGCCCAGATTGTCCGGGTCCGCCAGCAGATGTTTCTTGGGATGGTCCATTAGGGTTGTGGCCCCCTGATCCAGATAGTTTTCGAAGGCCACCACATCCTGTTCCAGCACCCGAAACGCGTTGAATGAGCCGTTAAAGCCCAGCTCGTGCGGTGTAGGCACACGGTACAAAACGCCTTCCTGCCGGGTTGGATACCCCAACAGCGCTGTACCCAGAGGGTCCATGGGCTCATCCACATCAGCCATTTCCGGATCAATGACGCGCTTGAAACGAGGCTGTGAAATTCCGTCGACATACCCAAAGAAAACCCGGCCTTCGGGAAGGTTTCGACCATTACGTACACCAAGGACGGTAAAGGCTTTCGCCACCTCTGCTTCGACTTGATCAAGATGCTCGGAAACGTCCGAGTGAATGGATGCAATCAGATGCACGCGGTCTGGTTGGTCAAAAGGCGCGGGCCAATTCTCGGGGGCGCTGTCGCCGAAATCTCCGATCTTGATCGCACGCTTGGTCATGCCATGCTTGAATTCGGTCGGGAACGTGTTCAGGTGCCGGGAAGATGTTCCCAGAGCGCGCAGGCCTTCATACGTGATGCCAATGTTGAAACAGTAAGGCGGCCTTACCTCCCAAGTTACATCACGTGTGATCTTGGGTGAGTCTGCGGTGCCATCATCAACAGCCGCCGCCAGAAAACGGCGCGCCGCGCCTTTGTCTTTTACTTCAAGGATCAGATGGCGCACCAGATTACGACGATAACCGCGCAGGATGTTGCCCTGAATATCAGAGAGTTTAAAATGCGTATTCACCAGCCCTGTCCAAATTTCTGGCGCACTTGCGCGGCCGAGACCCCGGGATAAGCGCGATAGCCGCCGCCCAACGAAAGGTTACGATTTGCATGCAATTGCAAAACGAACTCGCGCGGCAATGACGCCAACATATGCGGCGGTTCGTTCGGCGTTTGACCTTTGGCCGCATCCTGCAGACCAAACAAATCGGTCGGAAAATCAGGCGCCTGAAAGAGGTCGTGTTCCTGCACCCAGTCAATGAACTCCTCGACATTGTGTTCGGTGGGGATCAGATGCTCAGCACCATCCACCAGTGAAATTACATCGTTGAACACGCTTCCAATCGTGGTGATGAAATCCCGGATGTAATTGCTGAAATCGCCGTCATAAACGGATATCATGCAGATATTGTTGTCGATTAGAAGAAACCGCGCAAAGTGGACGGTGCCAACATTGTCCAGCCCGGCAAAAATCTCATCAACGTTCTCGGCAATGGCCAGAGTCGCATGGGCACGCCCGGCAGGCGACGGATCTTTTAGCGGCATTATCAGGTTCATCATGCGCTGTACGTTCTGGCTTGGCTGCGGAGAGGGTCTTGGACCGCCTGGTAGTTTCGGCTTGGGATCCCGCCAGGCCCAATAGGGCACAACCACATAGCGCGACAGGAACTTGAACCATCCCCTTTCCGGCAAGCTGTTGACGTAGCGATTGAACCAAGTGTTCTGGCGTGTCATCGGTTTACCTCTGCGAGAATGGGCAAGGTGTTCCGCTGCGCCAGGCGCTGGAGACCTTGTAGGCGTCAACGCGCACTTTCAACACTGGATCGTCCGACATCTCGATCCCGTCGGTCAGCAATCCCGGATTAAAACTGAGCTTTTCCGAGTGTTCGATCTGATCCTCTGGCACTGCGTTCAGCGTCAATGTTCCCATCATGATCCGTTTGCGATGTGGTGGCCATGGCCGGGCGGAATTGTTGAAATCGTCACCCACCTCCCCGATGGTCATCATCAGCGAAAAGCGCGCCGTTTCCGCGCTCAGCCGGTCTTTGAGTTCTTGCTGAAGGAAGTCATCCACTGGTGGTAAATTGGGGTTTGTCTCGAGAACACCCGCTATCGGCTGCCAGGCAAACCGCACCCAGCGACGGGTTTTGTTCGGGTCTGTAATAATGAATGTATGTACTGCGTGATACGCTGCACGCACGTAACTGACCGGAGCCCCGATCGCAGCGGCCTGAACCACACCCAACTGCGCATGCGCGTTTTGATCAGCGAACTCAATGGCCCCTTCATCTGGGCTGATCGTTTCACCCGGATAGGGATCACGTTTTGGCAATATCAGGTGCAAGTAGTTGAAGATCTTCTGCCACGGGGTCTCACCTTTGTACGGCTTGGGCTTAGCTCTTTTGGCAAAAGCTAGAAAATCCTCAGGCGTTGGCGAAAAGAACTCGGGCAAAGTCATTGCGATCAGATCTGTATCGCTTTTGTCCGACAGATGAAAACGAACGGCCATGCCACGCACATCGGACCAGCCGTCACGTACCGTCGCCGCGCCTGATCCATTCGAAAAGCGCACAATGACATCTGTTTTCTTTTCGCGAAAATGTTCGGCAATACAAAAGTTTTGCGCGATCGGAGATGGCTTGAAATACCCCGTGGCGCTTATTCCAATCGTGTGAACCGGTCGCAGTGCTGTATCGCCATCAGGACGATGCAGCACTTCCACCAATTTTTCGGCAATGCCGGAATCCCCCATGCCCCAACTCTCAATCTGATAATTCTTTAATATCTATCAACTAATTCTTAACGACTGCTCTCAAAAACGCAACAGAGAGGTTGTTTTGGGGAAACTCGGATAGTTACCATCTGTTCAGCAGCTTGACTGCTTTGTCCCAATGATGGGTCTGCTTGCTGGCCTGAAAAGCTATATCCATCATGTCATACGAGGCAGGTTTGTGTGTGGCCAGGCCGACAACTTTGGGCAATGGTGGGTTCAGACGTACCAGCCGGTCTTTCAGTACAAGATTTGCCATCCAGTACTGGTTCTCTGCGGATGTCGTCAGTAGCAATTCAATCAACGCACCCTTGGTCGCACCCGACGTAATACCGAACCATTTGAGCAACCCCCAATCATTTGGGTCCTTGATCATTTCTTCCGAAATATCTGTCGGTTGCTGACCGGTCCCGATGGACAAAGCCTCAATGTCTTCCAGCCCGTCTGCGTGATTTGCTGCAATCGCCACATTGATGCCATTCATCACCGGATTATTGGCAAATGTGCCCCCGTCCGCGAAGTAACCATAGTCGACACCATCCGCAGTGATCAGATGAGGCGGAAAGTAGGTTGGCGCGGCTGAACTCGCCATCGCCACATCCAACAGTTTGACGGCGCTCATATCGAGCCAGTGCTCGTGACTCAGATCCTGATTGGTCACTGTGAATGGCGACCAGCCAACCTTGTCATCCCGATGCAGGCACACAGTATTGACCGCCAGAACGATCTCGGGATCCAGTGTCTCCAGCGTTCGGTGCCCGACAAGGCTCTCTCCGATTTCTGCAAGACCTGTCGAGTTGTACTGTGCCGCCGTGATCCCTGGGCCTCCGCCCAATTTGAATTTTCTCAGAACGTCGTCGAATGCCTTGTCCAGAAAGGTCCGTTCGTTTTCACGGAAAAGCTTGTCGGCATCATCGCGGTAGTGCGCCGCCAGTTTGCCGACCAGTGCAGACATGTCCTTGCCCTGTGACCGACCATCCGCCAGAGCAACCGCAATCATGCCACCCGTAGACGTCCCGGCGAACCCATCCGCCTTATCCAGAAAACGCGTTTCTTCATGCAGGCTCTGCAGAATCAAACACGTCAAGTACCCTCTAATCCCGCCCCCATCGCAGGAAACCAGCCTGAATGCCATCCGACATGCCCCATATCACGTCCACCAATTTGACCCTGCCCCAACCCACCCTTCAGGTGAAAGCGAGTGATGGACCAAACTGACTGCTACGACTCATTTACTGGCAACTATCATGAAGAAAACGAAACGCCACGCAAGAATACTTGAACTCGACCGTTGCCTGAACGACACCGCTAAAGCATCGCAGAAAAATGCACGCGCCGGAAAAATCGACCTTGTATCTCGGTTACATGCACGGATATACCCTTCGGCGGAGACGTGGCCGAGTGGTCGAAGGCGCTCCCCTGCTAAGGGAGTAGGCCCGGAAGGGTCTCGAGGGTTCGAATCCCTTCGTCTCCGCCACTAAACTAACCCTATTGCGGGCATTCTTCCAGAAAATATGTACATATTTCAGGTGCGTAAGGTTCCTTTACCAGCACGTGCCTGCGTTTCTAATATGGATGCGGAGTTACAAAGAGAGTATTGAAATGTGCCCGATGTCACATCGTAGCCCATTCATTGAGAAAAACGTGCGGATCAGAATTGAAATTCCGTCTTACCGAGTCATGAGCACAGAGAGTGTTCCGTTTGAATCCACGACCATGGGCTGACGCCTGTCTTCTAGTTGTTCGTCTTTCGGATTGACAACCGACCCGTTCATCTTCGGGACCTGTCGCAGCGCTTCGGTTTGATTGGGCACCCTGATGCCAGGAACCCATGATGGGATGGTACCCTCTTGGAGAGCGCCCGCGAGAACAAATCCGATTTCGATTCCCGCACTGAGAATTGGCCAAGGCCCTTTGCATGTGTGATCCAAAGGCGCAGCTCTCCAACCAAAGAGGTCGCTGTAGAATTCTGTGGGAAACTCATCTTTCAGCGCCAAATAGAATTCAGCACCGAACTGCATTGCTGGCGCAGGGTATTGGTGGCTGGACCGGGTAATGCCGATATATGCGCCATTTGGATCGCGTAGCAAACAGTTACGACCGACTCCGTTGACTTCAAACGGTGCCTTGGTGACGGTGCCGTCCAACTCCAGCGCCCTTTCAGCTGTCGCGTCGACGTCATCAACCTCAACATACGGCATCCATCCGAAATGCTCCGAGTCATTCAACTCGACAAATCCAGCACCTGCCTCGCCCTCCGAATGGGCCAGAATGTAATCCCCCTGCCCGCCACCCCACGCGAACTCCATGGCGTGCTCTGTCACGTAGCTCCAGCCCGCAATCCTTTCATAGAAAGATTTTGACTGAGCGGCATTCCTGGTGAACAGGTCATGCCAAACAAATCGGCCTATCTTATCTGAAACCATCTTTTCGACTCCGAGGTGTACGCACTGCCTAGCGTGTAGAGACGGCGCCTGCGTTGACTTGGGTCAATGAGCAAGACGGGCGGGTTGGTCATCAGACAAACATCTCCAGCACGGCCCCGGAGAATGCCGCAATGACAGCTTTCACCCTGCGTTTTGGAAGTGCGCACAAGGCCGTAGATAGGCCATCGGCTAAGGCCGCATTGGTCGCAGAGACGGACACGGTATGCATCGCAACTTCGTCGCCTTTTGGATTGAGGATATGACCTTGCTGATCCGCAAGCATCATGCTGTTGGGATCCGAGGTTGCGACGGCTCTGTCCTGAAGTGAGATGGTCTTTTGAACTTTGCCTTCGGGCCCAGCCAAACCGACGCGCCAGTCTTGCCCGTCTGCGCGCCACCCATGGGCCGCGATCTCTCCCATGTTCACCAGAACATCACGTAAGCCATACGACGCCAGCAGCACGCTGATACGATCGGTTATGGCGCCTTGCGCTATACCGTTCAAAGTCAGTGCCGACTGACCAGGTTGTGGCAGACGGATCTGATCTGTCTGAACAGACACGCGGTTCCAGCCAACTGTATCTCGGGCCGCAGTCACTTGGTCCGAGTGTGCTCTGGTTGCCAATGCGACCCAGAGGGGTTGAATTGTGGGATCAAAAACGCCGCCTGTGGCCTCGAACAAGGCTGTGCACAGACCAAGTACATCTAACAGTTCCGGCGCTGGGGCGATCAAATGCCCATACCGGTTCAAACGGCACAGTTCCGAGTCGGGCCGATACAGGCTGAAGATGTTTTCCAGACGGATCACTTCGGCCTCGACCGCCGCAAAGATTGGCGCGGCTTGGGTCTCCGTCAACCCAACCAACCGTAGACTGGCCGGTGCGCCCAAGGCAGTGCCTCGCCAACGGGCGATTGATGCCGGCATGGCGCTTGTGGGAACGGCAGCGCAAGCCGCAGACATGAACAGGAAACGGCGGCGGGACAAATAGGTCATGCTGGTGTCTCCAACTGCAGATCCAGATCCACCGGTCCCAGAACTTCGGTACTGGGAATGCCAGACAGAGGCAGCGCGGAGCCGCCAAACCGTTCGATGAACGCTGAAGCATCTGCCGGATCGGCAAACGGCACAACCTCACGGGCGCCCATGCCACCCGCAACGTCGGCTCCAACGACAAATGTCGCTCCATCGGCCATGATCCAATTTGAAATCCCCGGTTGCCGCCAGCTGGGCGCGATACCCATGTCACTGACATAAACGGCGGTGATCTCGGCGTCCCGTTCGGGGCTTTTGAGATACGCCACCATGTCACGCACCTGCGCAAAAAACAGCGGGGTCGGGTATCCCTTCAGGTGGATCTGGCCCTTAGGTCCGCCATGTTCGGCGATATTCATCTGGCAGAAATAACTTAGTGCATCCGGGGTCAGGTCGACAGCGTTCGGGGCCTCGGCGACCTCTTCCTTGCAGGCAGCCAATGCGACGAGCGCTATCAGGGCAAGGTATCTCATGGCTCAACCCTCCGAAATGCGAAGCGGGCAAGGGCAAAGCCGATCACTGGCCAGATCAGCAGCGAGGTGGGCGCCGCCCAGACCGGCAGCGCCTGTGCGGCACCGGTCATACCCGAAGCCATCGCGACGCCTTCGGTTGCGGCGATGTTCCATAGTCGGAAAGCGTCGGCCGGGTTGGCCACCATCACCCATGGAAAGACGGATTGGGTGAAGGTGCCGCCCTCATCCATGACGACGGCTCCCAACAGCCCAAGATCATAGAGGACGACAAAAACCAGCCAGAGCCCGGCCGACAAGCCTGCTGCCGCAGTGGCCCCCTTTGCCAGGGCGGACAACAGGTATCCCAACGCCAGGAACACGGCGCCCAACAGGATTGATGTGAGGATCAGGCGGACCAGCGCCATCAGGCTTTCCGGCCCAGCGCCTCCGAACCAAGCCGCGACGGCTCCTGCGGCGCCAAAGCCGATGAACATGGCAAAGGCCAACGCCGCAAGATGCGCGGTGAACTTACCCAGCAGAATCTCTCCGCGCCCTGCCGGATATGACAGCAGCAGCGACAGGCTGCCGCGATCGACATCCCCGGCGATGGCATCAAAGGCGATCATCAGCGCCAGCAACGGTGCAAGATAAACCGACAGCGTGGTCATCGACGCGACCGAAACGGTCAACATGTCGACGCCCAACGTGCCGGTTGGCGCGCTGCCTGCAAAGGTCAGCGCCAGCGCGAACAGCACCATGATAAGCGTAGCGACCAGCAGCCAGCGATTGCGCCGCAGGATCAGCATTTCAGTACGGGTGATGGCAAGGAAACGGGTCATTGCATCTCCTCCTGTGCATAGTGGCGATAAAGGTCCTCCAGCTTGGGCGGAGTCATTTCCACATCCGCAACCGCATCGCCCATCCCAGCGATACGGCGCAGAGCCTCCATCTTGTCATCTGGGGAACACAGCAGCTCGACCGAGACACCGTTGATCCGTTTGCCGCCCAGTTCGGCGGCAAGCGCATCTGGGTTGGTGCTGGCACGCACTTGCAGGCGGATTGGCAATCCGGCCAGTGCTGACAGGTTGCTCAAAGTGTCGTCGGCGACCATCCGGCCCTTGCGCATGATGGCGATGCGATCAGTTCGAGCCTCGACCTCTGTCAGGGCATGAGAGGCGATCAGGACCGCGGTCCCGTGCGCTGCCAACTCGTCGATGATAGCGTAGAGGTCCTGCCGTGAGATCGGGTCCAGCCCGCTCGTCGGCTCATCCAAAAGTGCTACCTTTGGCTTGCCCAAAAGGACCTGCGCCAGACCCAGACGCTGCCGCATTCCTTTGGAATAGGTGCCGATGCGGCGATCCAGCGCGTCGCTAAGACCTACCCGGTCCAGCAGGGCCGGAACATCGGCCTTTTCACCGGACAGCTTCGCAAACAGGGTCAACTGCTCCCGCCCGGTCAGGGCGGGATGGAACGAGACTGCCTCGGGCAGATAGGCCGTTTCCCGGCGCGCTTGCGCGCTGCCGGGGGTGGCGTCCCCGATCCGAATGGCTCCGCCATGGATCGGCGTCAGTCCAAGGATGGATTTGATCAGCGTCGACTTGCCCGCGCCGTTATGGCCCAGCAGCGCAACGCGCTGGCCAGGGGCAAGAGACAGGGTGATATCGTCCAGAACGCGGGTCTTTCCGCGGTCCTTGAAAACCTGGTCGATTGACAGGGCCTTATCCGTCATGAGGCACCTTTTTCATAGCTGGGGGTTCAGGGGCTTGCATCAGTGGGTTGCTGTCCATCACGCCCCCCGGCAACAACGCCGGGAAGGCCGATTGCGACCAGCGCACCAGCTGCACGGCAGGCGAGCCGAGCAACAGTTTGGCTGCGGGTTGGGTCCACAACACATGGTCCATCGAGTCATTGGGGCGATAGGGGGCATCGGCGATGCCGTTGCCATCCACGTCGTATGCGGCGAAATCGGACCAGTAGTTGCCGCGCCCGTCTTCGGACCATTCGACCCATTTGGTCGAGACGTATTTTACCTGTGTCCGGTTGCCGATGAACGCATTGCCGACAATGCGGTTGCGTTCGCTGCCAGCGGTAAAGTGGATGCCGATGCCACATCCCTGGAACCAATTGCCGGTAAATTCGTTCTTGTTGGAGTTATAGAGGAAAGTGCATTTCTCCTTGGCTCCTTTCACCACGTTGCCGGTTATGACGCTCTTGTTGGCGTAGTTCAGCATCACGCCATGTTCGCGGTCACCGATTGAGACATTGTCGACCACTTTCACATTGGTCGAAAACATCACCGCATAGCCCAGATCGTTGCCGATTGAGACATTGTCGCTGACCACAGAATTGTCGGCATACATGTAATGCACGGCAAATCGCAGATCGCGGAACAGATTGCCGGTAAAGGTGTTTTTCTCGGACGAGTTCACAAAGATCCCGTCGCGCCCGTACCGGATGTCATTGCCTTCGACTACTGCGCCCGGTGCATTCCAGACATAAACGCCGTTGCCGCGGTCATTCATCCGCCGGTCTTGGCGACCTTCGATCCGATTGCCACGCACGATGCTGTCCTTGGCCCCGTGAATATCGATGCCATAGAGGTTGCCCAGCAGCACGTTATCCTCGATCACCGGCGCAGTGGCCGTCTTGGTCAATTGGATGCCGCTGTCGATCCCGTCATGGCTTGAGCCTGAGCCGATCACGGTCAGCCCGCGCACGGTCACGCCCGGCCCGGTCACTGTTATGACGCTGCCGTTTCCTTGTCCGTCAATGGTGGCCTGTCCCAGCCCGTCGATGGTGACGGGCCGGTCCAGAACCAGTGTTTCGGTGTAGACACCGGGGCTCAGGCGGAGGGTGTCCCCATCCGCCGCCTGAGCCAGTATTTCATTGATGGCCCCTGCCCGGTTGGGCACATCCCAATCCGCCGCCCAAAGGGGCGAGCCGAGCAGGAGCGGTATAAGCAGGGACCAACGCATGGGTTATGCTCCCTGCGGCTCGACCAGCATCCGGCCGCGCATTTCCATGTGCAGCGCGTGGCAGAACCACTGGCAATAGAACCAGTGCACACCCGGACGGTCAGCGGTGAAGGTGACCGAGGCGGTTGCCAGCGGGGCAACTTCCATCGCAACGCCGTAATTGCCCAGGCAGAAGCCGTGGGTCACGTCATCCACGTCATCCAGGTTGGTGATGTAGACCGTCACCTCGTCACCCTGTTTGACGGTGAACTTCTCAAGGCTGAAGGTCGGGGCCTGCGATGTCATATAGACACGCACCTTATTGCCATCCCGGATCGGCTCTTCAGCGCCGTCTTCCAGATCGACACCATCTGCCTCAGCCTGGATACGAGCGTCCTCCCAGGTGACGTCGTTGCGATCCCAGACGTTGACCGGGTTCACGATATCACTGCGCACAATGATCGAGTCATGCGGCTCGGCAAAGGTCGGGCCGTCGTGAACCACCTTCATCTCATCCGACGAGATGTCGATCAGCTGCTCGTTTTCAGGCTTCAGCGGACCGACGTTCAGGAAGCGGTCTTTTGAGAACTTATTCATCGAAATCAGCCACTTGCCGTCGGCATCCTTGGTTTCGCCCATAGAAGTCGAGTTGTGACCTGGCTGATAATGCACATCGACCTTCGAGATGATCGGATCGACATCGGCGCCGCCGTAAGCCTCGATTGCCTTGTCGATGTTCCACTTCACGATCTGGCTGTCGAGGAACAGCGTGGTGAACGCGTTGCCCTGACCGTCATACGCGGTGTGGAGCGGGCCAAGACCCAGCTGCGGCTCACCGACGATGCAGGACCGCGGATCGGCATCGCTTTCGAACAACGCGTCCAGCTTGGTCACATCCATGATCGATACGGTCGGAGACAGCTTACCGTTGATGCAGACATGCTTGCCATCAGGCGCAGTGTTGATGCCATGTGGCGAGTTCGGGATCGGGATGTAGCGGGTGTACTTCTTGTTCTGACCCTTACGTCCATCCAGAACCTTGACGCCTTTCAGCTCCTGATAGTCGCCAGCCTCAATACCCTTTTCGATTTCCGCAAGGTTGAAAACAACAACGTGGTCCAGCTCGTTCTCGGTCATCTCGGCCAGGTTCATACCCATTTCCGAGTTGTACGAGGTCGAATAGGCGTATTTGCCCTGATAGTCGCAGTCGGTGTTGTCGAGGTTACCCGACACGATCACCTGCCACGCAACTTCCATGGTGTCGCCGTCCAGCGCGGTGAAGATGTTCACGTATTGCGACGGATCGTCCAGCACGCTGCCGTCATTGACCAGCGGGGTCTCATCTTCACCATTGGCAAAGACATATCCGGTGCGCGGGAATTTCTGCGGACGCAGACCGTGGATCGCCTTGGCGTTCGGGATCTCGGTGATCTTGTCGCATTTCATCACATCGCAGCGCACACGGGCGACACGGGTGTTGGCCTTGTCGTTCATGAACAGATAACGGCCGTCATAGGTGCCGTCGGTGAACGACATATGCGGGTGGTGCAGGTCGCCATTGTCATAGGTTTTCAGGCCACGCTTGGCGAGAAACTCTTTGGTTTCCGGCAGCAGGCCATCGCTCATGATCTTCAGCGACTCGTTGGTCTGACCCCAGCCTGTGGCCGAGCAGCGGTTGAACACCGGCACCCGCATCAGCTCGCGCATGGACGGAAAGCCCAGAATGCGCAGCTCACCCGTCTGACCCGAGGACCAGAAGCCGTAATATTCGTCCAGCTCACCGGGTTCGAGATTTGCACCAGCAGCAGCGCTGGCCTGTTTCGCGGTCATCAGGGTCGAGCCCAGTCCGGTCCCTGCCAGCACGGCGCCGGTGGCGGTTGCCCCCAGCATCCCGCGGCGTGTGATGTTCAGTTTATTATCATGTTCCGACATAATTTGCTCCTCCTTTTAGGAAGCGGTTAACGGTTTGGCGTTCGGATGGTTCGCCGGTGGTTGTCCGAGTGGGGTCTTCATCTGGACCGACCCTGTCTTGGCCCGCCGTTTGAGCTGGCGGATAACGACGGGACATTTGTCCTCGGACTGGTAGAGCACCTGACAATGCAGGCAGGTGACGCACTCGTTCGGATTGATCTCACCGGTGGGGTGGATCGCCTGAACGGGGCATTCGTTGGCGCAGGTCTGACAGGGTGTGCCGCAATCCTTGTAGCGGCGCAGCCAGTCGAACATGCGAATACGGGCCGGGATCGCCAGCGCTCCACCCAGCGGGCAGAGATAGCGGCAGTAGAACCGTTCGATGAACAGCCCAATCCCCAGCAGGGTCAGCGCAAAGACCACAAAGGGCCATTCGCGCATGAATTTCAGGATGATCGCGGTCTTGAACGGCTCGACCTCGGCATATTTCTCGGCCAGCGGGATCGAGACAAAGCTGATACCAAAGAGCACGAGGAAGATCATATATTTTGCAGGCCAGAGGCGTTCGTTCAGACCCCAGGGCAGAGTCCATTGCGGCACCTTCAGCGCGCGCGCGATCTTGTTTGTCAGCTCTTGCAACGCGCCAAACGGGCACAGCCAACCGCAATAGGCACCCCGTCCCCAGAACAGCAGGGCAGCAGCCACAGCAAACCACTGGATAAACACCAGCGGATCCAGCAGGAACGCATCCCACGAGAACCCGGTCCGCAAGCTGCCTGCCAGCGCCATCAGGTTCACCACGCTTAGCTGCGCATTGGCGTACCAGCCGATGAAGAACAGGGTCATGGTCAGAAAACCGATGCGGAACCAATAGAAGACACGGGCATTCATCGTGGCGTGGAACTGGAAGAAGAAGGTCGCGGTCAGCACCAGCAGCATGATGCCCAGAACGGCAATCTCGACAGTGCGGTCCTTCCAGATGCGCTGCCACAGGGCGGCCTTGGCGGCGGCCTCGCTGGTGGCGTCATCAACGATCTTGGGGGCCGCTACGGGCAGCAAGTATTGCTCTGGCAGTATGTAGCCCAGATCGAAGGTCAGGAACGTCTTCTCAACCGCACCCACCGCGCGCTGCACCAGCAGTTGTAGCCGGAATGGCTCGGCCGGATCAAACTCGGCCTCAGCCGGGATTTTGAAGATATCCAGCTCAGTGAAACTGGGCGCATCGGGGGCGGCAACTCTGCCAAGACGCTCTTGCTGCTTGTCAAAAAAGCGTACCGAGTTGTCGCCCTGAATGAGCTGAATGCGGTCAAAAATCCCACCGCGCACATAGCCCGAGCCCTTAAAGCTGTATGCTCCGCGTCCCAGCACCAGAATGGCCTGTTCGCCTTCGTCCAGCCATTCAACCAGGTTCTGATATTCGGCTTCGCCCAACAGGGATTTGCCGATAGATGGAACCGAGACCAGCGCGATGTGCATGTCGATGAACGTGTCATCCAGCTCGCCAGGTTCAGGGCGTTTGATGGCGCGCTGATCGCCTGTGGCCTCAAAGGCGGCATTGACTTGTCCAACATCCAGCGTCAGCCGCCGGATCGAGCCATCGCCCGACAGGGTCGACCAGTCATAGATGGCGTTCTTAGCCATGTCGATTTCGCGCTTCGGACCATCGGCCTGCAACGGTGACAGGCCGCCCAGACCCAGTGCCCGCGCCACCTTGATGCCGCCGCGCACGAGGCTGTCATCGATCACCATGATCGTGACGGTTGCGCCGGATATGATGTCGAGATCGTGCCCTTCTCCCCCGGTCTCAGCCTCGCGTTTGAGGTCAAGCCCTGCATAGCCTTCGGTCAGTTCGGCCATGCGCGAATTGGGGATGCCAATCAGAACAATGGGTTCCGAGTGTTTGACCAGTTGCACGCCGGTCAGCACCGCCTGATCATCAATCGCAGCCACTACATGGATTGGTTTGCCGGAATACCCCGTTGTGCCGACAAAGTCAGAGGTCAGGAAAGCCCATGCAACCGTTTCGCCACCCTTCAAAACGGGGGCAACAGGAACATTCGCGCGCACCGGACCAAAGCCATCAGCACCGGGCGCCAGATCAGTGGGTTCAATTTCGGGCAAGAAGCTGGCGAGGCTGTCGGCCTGTGCGCTCAGCGCCATCAGACAGGACAAGATAAAGGCCAGCAGAAAGTGGATTGCGCGACTTACTACCACGGCGCACCTCCGGATATTTGGATTGCCGCCATGGTCACGCGCGGGGCGCGTTCGGTTATGATTTGGGGCCCACGCGGGGGTCCGCGGGTTGCAGGCCACAGCCAGGCCATATTGTTTGAGTTGTACACGTCCTCACGCCGGAATTGCGCGTGTTGTAAAAACTCAATGCGCGTCAAATCAGGAACGTCCAGGACAGGAACGACCCCTGCTATCGCGCATAAAGTACAGTCAGCGCATTTCGGGCAGGGCATGTTCGGGTCTTGGCCTTCTTCATCAAGATCAACCTCAACCCAGACCGCGCCCGCCTCCGAGCAGATCTCTATCCACATGCTTTCCCCGGGACTCGCCAGCGCCGGGCCAAACGTTTGCACAAGCAGAAGGAAGACGCCCGCCAAACCACATGCCGTGCGAAACGCACGGACAGGGAGGTAGTGTGTTGTGGCATTGACAGGCATTGAGAATCCAACTCGGTAACCATTCCCGAGTCCTAAGGGATTCTTGCTTTCGGTAACTTGACTTAGGTCAGGTGTTCTCAAATCGGCGGCTTTTTATGCAACCGCGTTTTGCGGGATGTCGCATCTCAGGAGATCATGAACAAAAGCTTACCTGTCAGCCTCATCCATCAACCCACGCACCCAGCGTCCGGCCAACCAGGATGCGGGCGCACCCAAGGGCAAACACCACCACAGTGCGGTGATCGGAGATATTACGCTGAACCCCAAACCGTGCAGGACTAGCCCCGCCAGAAACAGGTTGATGGCAACCGCCAATGCGGTCGCGGGATAAAGCAATATGGACAGTTTCCACACCGGCCATCTGCCATCAGTGGCTGGTGCCTTCCGAGAAGGTGATCTTGTTCCAGACATTGTATTTTCCCGAAGGTTTGCGCATCGGCAGACGGCGGATTTCCTCAAGCGTCTGCGCGTCGTAGACGATTACCGCGCCGTCATCTTCCCAGATCGAAACCAGCGCGTGGCTGCCATCCTTGGTGAATTCCACATGGGCCACAGTCTTGCCCGGCGCAGGGCGCAGCGTTTTCACGATCTCAAGGCTTTGCTTGTCGATCACATGCATCGCGTCCTTGTTGGCGCCAAAGAACACATCAGCCCAAACGTAGGGCGAATTCTCATGGCTGCGCATGAAAAACCCCGGCCCTTCTGTCTTGATCCGCTTGACGGTCTCCCATGTCTGCATGTCGATCACGGAAACGGTGCTATCGGTCAGATGCGGCGTCGCCATCACCGTTGTATCGCCATACTGCCACGTGGTTCCCGATCCCAGATGCGGCATCCCCGGCAGGTCCAGATCCGCCACTTTCTGGCCGATGACCAGATCGATGACCTGACCGCCCTTGCCATCGCGGGACGCCCCCATGACGTATTCATAGCTCTGATCGAAAAAGAAATCGTCCAGATAGTCGGGCGTGCTGATCTTACGCACCGGGAATGGATCAGGGTTCTTGAATTGCCCTTCGATGCGAAAATCATGGCCCAATCCAGATTGCGGAGGATTGCCGCCATAGAAAACCTCCCAGATCTCCGGCACATCCTTAAGCGCCAACACAAAGCTTTCACGTGGTGGAGCCTGATAGACGGCCGAAACCCGACTTGAGTTACCCTTTTTGCTCTTAACATCGATAACTTTCGCCACCGATAGATCATCGGTCGACAGCAGTGTCAGAGAGTTCGGCAGATAATTCGCCACCGCCACCCATTTGCCATCACCGGACATAGCGATGTTGCGGCTGTTCAACCCCGCACGCACGCGGCCCACCTGTTGCAACGCCCAGATGTCATACTTTTGCACCCAGCCATCGCGAGACATGATGAACACGTAACGCCCATCGGGGCTGAATTTCGGGCCGCCATGGACGGCAAAGGGGGTTTCGAACCGGTCCAGAACATCGAACGTATCGCCATCTAAAACGCTAACGTGATGATCGCCGGTTTCAACGGCCAAGGTGATGTTCATCGGGTCACTGTCCCAGACAGGGGCATCAACTGAGTCATAAGCCTCATCCAGAATGCGGCTTGCGATGATCTCGGCCTCACCCCACTCAGGATTGCTTTCCAACGGTGATTTCAACCATCCGGCCAGTTCTTCAATTTGCAGCGCGTCCAACTCATACGAAAACGCGGGCATCTGGGTGGCCGGCCGCCCTTCGGCAATCACGGCCGCGACGCGGGGGCCGCGCATGCGTTTCAAAGTCTCAGGGATCAATGCAGGACCAATGCCGCCCAGACGGGTTTCGCCATGACATGAGGCGCAATGTTCGGCGTAGTCTGATGGCGCGTCTGCCCAAGCAGCCCCGACGCCGAGGATTGAGCACAACACTCCGATCTTCACCCTTTCAAAAATACTCCCGCCGGAGGCTCCGATACAACTCAACAGCTCTGCGGCTGGGCGCACAGAGCCAACAGCGTCAAAAGAACTGATGTGCCGGATCATAACGTTTCCCTCGGAACGGCGTGACCTGTAGACGCTCACCTGCATCATCCACGCCGATTTCATCATTTGACAGGTAGCAGGCCGGGTCTTCGGCCCAGGGATCACCGGTCAGTTGCAAGGCCCGGATGCGGGTATTCCCGCCACAGACATCCTTGAGCTGGCAGGCTCCACATCGCCCTTTCAGCGGACGCGGGCGGGTGCGCAGCATGGCCAGCATTTGGTCGTCGCCGGCCCAGAGCTCGGAAAACGATGTCGTTTTAACGTTGCCGACCGTGTAATCCGACCAATAAGTGTCCGGGTGAACCCGGCCCAGATTATCGATATTCGCCACACCCAGACCGCTGGAGTTTCCGCCCCAACGGACCAGATGGTCGCGCACATGCACCTCTTTCTCGGCATCGAAATTCGCGCGGACCCAATTCAGGAAATAGCCTGCGTCGGCGTCATTGTTGCCGGTCACGATATCGAGCGGTCGCCCGCCCGAGGCGGCCTCCCACGCGCGTTCCAGCAACAGGTCCAGACCTTTGCGGGTGCGCACGTGTTCGGCATCCTCGCCCCGGTTCTTGTCGCCGCGCCCGGCATAGACCAGATGGGACAAGTAGAACTTATCGACGCCCTCATCATCGCAGAGCTGCAGCAGATCGGGTAAATGATGTTGCGTACCTTCGGTCATGCAGAAGCGCAGGCCAACTTTGATGCCGCGCTTCTTGCATTCGCGCACGCCCCGCAAGGCGTCGACAAAGGCGCCCTCAACGCCCCGGAACCAATCGTTTGTGGCGCCGATCCCATCCAACGAGATGCCGACATAATTAAATCCCACATCAGCGATCCTATCGGCGGTTTCGCCGTGAATGCGGGTGCCATTGGTCGACAGTGCCAGCATTGGCACCAGATCGCGGGCCCGATTGGCGATGTCGGAGAAATCGAACCGGTCCAGAGGTTCCCCACCCGAGAGGATCAAGGCCGGGACGCGAAACTGGCCAAGATCCTCAAGGGTTTCCATGGCTTGCTCATGACTGAGCTCGCCCGGGAACGCCACATCCGCCGAGACGGTGTAACAGTGACGACATTTCAAGTTGCAGCGCCGAGTCAGGTTCCAGATCACCACCGGCTTCACCGGGCCGGGGCGGCGCTTGCGCACCGGGGTCGGGGTGACCAGTTGGTGCATGTATTCGGTCAGGCGGAACATGGTCTCAGCCTTTCACTTGTTCTTTTGTTTTCAGACGCAGGCCGGTCTTTTTCAGGATGCGCGTGGAGTAAAGGATGTCCCTGGCGCGACAGGTGACGCCCAAAATGGCGTTGATCTGGTCACGTTTCTCCTCGACCTCGGCGCGGTCGGTGCCGTGTACCATGGCAAACAGGTTGTAGGGCCAGTCTGGCAACGCGCGCGGGCGTTCGTAGCAATGGGTAACAAAGGGCAACGCACCAATATGCGTGCCCAATTCGTTGATCTGGTCGTCATCCACATCCCAAACGGTCATTCCATTCGAAGTCATGCCCAGCTTGTAGTGATTGGGTGCGGCAGCGATCCGACGGATCACGCCACGCGCCTTAAGTTCTGCCAGACGACTGAGCAGCGCGCTCTCGGCCAACCCAAGTGTTTCGGCCACATGCGCGAAAGGCGCGGGTACAAGGGGCAGCCCACCTTGCAGAGCCTCGATAATCTGTCTGTCTTTCGCGTCGATCATGCTGCTACCCTGAAGCCGATAAAGAATTCCTGAAGTTTGGGGAATTGCAGGACCTCGATCCCTGTTTCCCGTTGGATTGCTTCGGCTGTATCTCCGATCCCGTTGGCGGTTTCGGTAGCCAACACGAACCACATATTCAGCCGATGTGTGCGTTCATAGTTATGCGCCACCTCGGGATGCGCATTGACTTTGGTCAGGACGGTTTCGAAATCTTCTGAAGGAACCGCCATGGCACACAGGCAGAACGCGCCGCCCATCGCAGCGGCGTCAAAGAACGGGCCAAACCGGGTGATCACACGATCTTCACGCAAGCGGGTCAAACGGCTGAGCAGCTCGCTTTCAGAGATACCCAGCTCCTGTGCAATCGCGCCATACAGGTTAGATACCAGCGGCAAGTCATCTTGCATGCGGTTCAGGATCGCGCGGTCGGTTCTGTCTAACGTCATGCTGCGGCCTCATCGTGTTTGATCAATGCGCCTGTCTGTTTGAAACAGCGGATTGAGAACAGCACCTTGTGCTGCGCCCCGAACATCTCTGGCAGGGCGGCGGCCCCTGCCAACACTTGCCGCGCCTCACGGCGCGAACGGGCGTGGATCATGGAATACAGTCGATAAGGCCAGACGTCTTCGATGGGACGTCGCTCGTAACACAGCGTGACTCCGGGGTGTGCCGCTAGGGCGGGTCCTGCGACCGAGACCTGTTCGGCCGGCATGTCCCAGACCACCATTGCATTGGCCGACCAGCCCAAAGCGCGGTGTCGTACGATCACGCCTAGGCGCGAGACGATGCCCGCCTCATGCAGCGCTTTGATCCGTACCATCACGTCATCTGCGTTCCGTTCCAATGACCGGGCCAAAGCAGCATAGGGATCGGCGACCAAAGGCAGACCGGAACTGAGCGCCTGCAACAACGAACGGTCGCCGTCCTGCATGACAGTGCGATCCACCTTGCGCGGCCGCGGCACATCATGGGAAGTGCCAGACATGCGAAAGCCCAGATCCACATTGAATGGGCGTACCAGCCGCAGATCCAGAACATGCAGTCCGGTCCTCTCCTCAATCCGCGCCAGAGTCTCATCGACATGCGCCCGGCCCGGGCCCGTGGCGACAAACCAAAGGTTCCAGTCATCTTCGCGTTGGTAATTGTGGTTCACGCCCGGTTCAGCGTCGATAAGAGCGGCGACCTCTTCCAGCCGCTCATCCGGCGCGGCGACAGCAGCCAAAGTGCTGGCGGAAACCGCGCCCGGTGCGATTGTCGCACCCACTCGCGTGATCCGCCCTGTCGCCCGCATGCGGGCAAGACGATCAAGAACACCCGCCTCATCCAAGCCCAGGGCATCAGCCAACGGCTGAAAGGGGCGGTCAACAACGGGAAAATCGCGCTGGAATTCATCCAGCAGGCGGCGGTCGATCGGGTCGGTAATATGATGCATAGATTACAGCCCCGTTCTGTGCGCGCGGGCAGTGAAAAATATGCCGGACGGGCCGTCCGCATCAATTTCACGCAGTTTTTCAAAGCTTTGCGTGTCGTAGATCATGACCTTGTTGGCGTCCCGCACGCTGATCCAAACCTCATGACCGCGCGCTGTGAACTCCATATGCAACACAGCGGGACCGGGTTTGAATTCATGGATCACCTTCTTGCTTACGGAATCGATCACCTGGATCGTGTCGTTCAGAGGATGGGCAAAATTGACCCAAACCTGCCGCCCATCGGGGCGAGCCATGGCAAAGACCGGCTGTCCATGAGTTTGGGTACGACCGGTTTCAACCAGCGTGTCGGCGTCGATCCAGAGGATTTCATGATGGCCCACAGCGGGCAGAACGAATTCCCGACCGGTCAGCGCCCAACCTTCCAGATGAGGCATCTTGTAGACGGGCATTTCCTCTTGCCCGCGTCCGTAGCCGGGAAGCACGCGGATCGGTTCTGGGCTGTCCGCCCATAGATCCAGTGCGGTCAACCCGTCTTCGCCGAACAGACCAGTGATATAGGTGCGTCCGTTGGCAGTGATCAGCGCGTCATACGGGTTTTTACCCATATCGGTGATCTTGGTGATCTCGGGTTTGCCCGCGGTAAAATCGGCAATCCAAGTTTCACCAGAGTCCCACATAGTGAAGACAAAGCGGCGGCCCGGGGCGTCAACCAAGCCAATGGTTTTGCTGCCAGTCGGGATGTCAGCCACCAAGTCGAGCGTATCGGTATCAAAAACGCGGACACCGCCGGGTTCATAATTTGATACCGCGACAAGGGTGCCGTCATCCGAAATGGCGCCTCCGATGGCATTGCCGGATTGCACGACACGGTTGGCGATTTGCCGCGTGACGATATCGACCTTAGTCAGCCCGCCATCGCGCCCAAACACATAGGCAAAGCGTTGATCCGGTGAATAGACCAATGAGGCATGGGACAGATCGCCTAGACCTTCGATGCGCGCCAATGCTGCGCGATCGGACTGATCAACCAGCAGAACCGAGCCCTTGGCGCGTTCAATCACCAGCCCCAGATCCCCGGTCGCGGTGGGTTCCGCATGGGCGGCGGTCATCATCAAGGTTGCGACAAGGCCAAGGACGAGATGTTTCATTGTGCCTCCGGTTCCAGAAGGTAACGGGCGATCCACTCAGCCTCTTCCGGGCTGATCAGAGGTCGCCATGGGGGCATCGCAGTGTCCGGGATGCCGTCCAGAATCACTCCGGTCAGCACCTCGGCGTCGTAGTGATCCAGTGTTTCGGCTCGAAGATCAGGGCCAAGCCCGCCTTTCAAGGACAGGCCGTGGCATGACCCACAATCCTGGTGAACAAGTCGCTTCAGGGCGTTGGGATCCAAAGCGTCAGCGGCAAAAGCCGAGGTTGCGACAAGCACTGCAGTTGTCAGAAAGGCGCGCCCGGCCCAGCCCGAACCGCCGGCGGGCGCGGCAGAGCGCAACCCCAACTGGATATGAGCAAGGCTAGCCATGGGCCTGTTCCAAAACACGGGCGACCGGCTGTTGCGCATACAGCGAAACAACACTCCCGATGATGAACAGCGTTGGCGCCCTGAGCGCGGCCGTGCGTGCATCCGTGGCGATCCGGTCAAGGCGCGACAGCAGGCGGCATTCATCCGGGGTGGTTGCATTGCTGACGGCCAGAACCGGGGTAGACCCGGACAGGTTTTCAGTCATCAGACCCATGGCAATCTGGCCGATATTGGCGACGCCCATATAGATCACAACCGTCGAGTCGGGATCAGCCAACCGCTTCCAGTCGAGATCAAGAACCTTGTCAGCCTGTCGATGCCCGGTGACAAACTGAACCGATGTTGCCAGACCACGATGTGTCAAAGGCACTCCGGTCGAGCTGGAGGCTCCCTGCGCGGCCGTAATGCCAGGGGCATATTCGACTGCGACACCGCGCGCGATCAGATACGCGGCCTCTTCCGAACCACGACCAAAAACCATCGGATCGCCGCCTTTCAGACGGGCCACATTGTGCCCAGCGCGGGCCTGTTCCAGCAAAATCTCGTTGATGCGACCCTGCGGGACGGTGTGGCATTTCGGGGCTTTCCCAACGGGGATCAGCTGCGCCGCGTCCGCATGCAGGGCAAGGATGTCGTCCGAGACCAGACGATCATAGACCACCACATCGGCCTGTTGCAGCATCCGCAGCGCGCGCAGGGTCAAAAGCTCGGGGTCACCTGGACCGGCACCGATCAGAAAAACCTTACCACTCATGTGTAAACTCGCTTGTTCTGAATGTCTTCTGAACCCGAGATGTCCGGCAGATCCCATCTGCGGATCCGATGCGAAACTGGGACGTTGCTGGGTGAACCGGGCGTGTCATGGTGTGAAGGTGGCGCAGTATCTGCGCAGCTTCCTTGACTAAAGTTAAGGAGCGCGGGATTTGCGACCGCGCCCCTTTGATCTTGCCAGTAGTTCGCCATTGGTCAGGGCTCGACCGTGATCATCCCGATCATGTTCTGTGTCTCCCAATGCGGCCCGCACAGGTAGTTCTGCGGACCGGGGGTAAGGAAGGTCATTTCCACAGATTCTTCCGGGAATAGCCGATCGCTTTCGGGTGCGCTTCCATCTTTCAACAGCACGCTGTGGCTGGTGCGTTTGTCCACGTTGACCCAGCGCACCGTGGCCCCTGCCTGCACCGTTAGGTCGGCGGGGCAAAAGTTGTACTTGTACATCAATACCAGCTCAGCCTCGTCAACCGATGACGAGGGCTGAGCGAACATCTCCAAATAGCGTTCTTCAGCCTCGGCGCAGACGGCAGCTGCGTCTTCATCCGCAGCAAATGCGGGGGTTGCGAACAACAGCAGAGAAGGAAGAAGCCGGTGGGGTTTCATGGTCCATGTCTCCGTTCCGAAAATGGGTTGAGGCCGCATAGTCCGACCTCAATCCTTTATTGCTTGATCACGTTAACAAAGGCGCTGTCGTCATCCAGCGCCAGGCTGGTATCCAGCGTCACGTGGTGGAATCGCGCGGCGGCAAAGTCATCGTGAATGGCAAAGCCAATGGTGTAGGTCTGGCCAGGTTCCAGTGGCACGTCACCGGGCGCGCCAGAGTTCAAAGGACGGGAAAACACCACGGTCCACGCACCTCCAGACAGCTCGGCCGACGCTGCAATCTCGCCTTCGTTGACCACACGCTGTTCCAACAGATAACCATTTGAGGCGCTGCCATCTGCATAGACGCGCATCAGGTCGAGGAATGTGCCATCCGTCAGGTACTGCTCGATCTGTGCTTCGGCTTGCAGCTTGTCCCAACCACCCAGCGCTTTGCCACGGCGGCCTTTGACTTCAACCTCGGTACGGCTTTCGCTGATGTATTTGGTCACCGTGTCCTGAGCCGTCATGCGACCCGCGACATCGCCATTGGCAGCAATTGCATCAGCCTCGGGCGCAAAGGGCATATAGGTGTTGTCAGCATGGCACGAGGCCCAGCAACCTACCTGGTCGCCCATCTCGATCCCGGTGCCGGTGATCATCATTGCAACCTTGATCTGGTTGTCCGGATCCATCTTGCCGCCATCGACGAACGGCACCGGGTTATGGCCCGCATCCGGCCACTGCAGACGGATATACAGATTTTCGTCGTCATGGGCTGCTTGTACAGTCGCATCGATCACGCCGCGCTTGCCAGGGATCGGGGTCGGTTCCAATTCACCGCCAGCCACAATCTTGTTGCCGATCATATCCAGCTCTTTGGCGTGACAGGTGGTGCACTGGTCGCCCCCTTTGGTCAATGGGCGCGCGCCGCCGTGGAACTTGCCGTTCTGCACCCATTCAAACGAGGCCTGGCCGGGGTAGAATAGTTTCAGATCCGCGCTGGCCACAGCCGTCCAGTCGATATCCGCACCGACGTCACTGCCACCACCGCTTGCGGGTGCTGCGGCCCCTTCACCAGTAGCGTTGGCGCGTTCTTCGGCCACTGCCGCGTCAACGGCAGCTGCGATCTGAGCCTGCACAGCCTCTTGTTGTGCTTGTTTCGCGGCTTTTTCGGCCTCGGCCGCAGCAACCTCTTTGGCTTCGATCCTCTCGAGGCTGGCCAGATACTCGGCAGGGATTTCGCGAATGAAGGCCGGGTTCGGGGCCTCAAGCTGCTCCAGATATTCTTCATCGGCCCGTTCACGGGCATCCGAATGTGCAATCCCCTTGTGACAGTCGATACAGGTCTGACCGACCTGCATGGCGTTCAGATGCTGCTGACGGGCGCGGGGCTTCTGAAACTCGGGCATCATAGATTCAAAGTCATGGCAGTTGCGGCATTCGCGTGAGTCGGTGGCTTTCATCCGCTCCCATTCGTTCATCGCCAGATGCACGCGCTTGGCTTCGAATTTTTCGCGGGTGTTGATGGTGCCAACCATCTTTCCATAAAGCTCTTTCGAGGCCTTGATCTTGCGGATCATCTTATGGGTCCAGTCCTTGGGCACGTGGCAGTCGGAACAGACCGCGCCCACACCAGACCGGTTCACGTCATGGATCGTGCCTGTGTATTCCTCGTAGACGAAATCGCGCATCTCGTGGCACGAGACACAGAATTCCTTGGTGTTGGTGGCTTCCATGGCAGTGTTGAACCCGCCCCAGAAGATGATGCCAGCGGCAAAGGCCGCGGCGACCCCGGCTACGGGCATTCCCCAGAGGAAGTACCGTCGCCAGATCGGTTTTTTCTTTTCCGGTTCGGGCTGGGTCATGTCCGGGCTCCGTTATGGCTGTTTTGGCCGCTGTGAACGGCAAGCTGATGAATTAGGCTGTTGGTTCGCCGGGACAGGACCCGGAAATCAAAGAAAGGGCGGGCGATGGGCCCGCCCTTTCCGGTGTTAGGTTTCGAACCCGTCAGGTGACGTGATTCGACCGGTTGTAGACATTGAACTTGCCGGTCGGGGCATAGAGCCCGTCGATGCGGCCTATCTCTTCCAATGTCTTGGCGTCGAAGATCACGATCTGACCGTTGGGTTCTTTCGAATCCGACAGGTTCCACTTGGAGACCCAGACCTCGGTGCCATCCGCGTTGAATTCGAAGTGAACAGCAGCGCTGCCTTCGTCTTCGGTGATCTGGATGGTTTTCACGATCTCGCCAGTCTCTTTCGAGATGACCTGCACCGATTGCTGAACTTCGGGCTCGGGGTGCTTGGTCTGGTCCGCCCAGATGTAATCCGAGTTCGGGTGAGTCCGAACAAACAGGCCGGGTCCGTCGGTTTCGACCTCATAGCAAACCTTCCACGCGTCATCGGGACGGTTTTCGGGGTCATTACCCCAGACTGTCACGGTGCCAACGCCCAGATGGGTCGTGCCTGCAACCGGACCGCAATTGGGATCTATCCAGTTCGCCCCCGGACCGGGGTGCGGCAGCGCGGCCGTGTCAATCATCGCCTCCAGCTTGTGGGTTTCGGTATCGACAACCACCATCTTGTTCGACGCGTTTGCGGCGATCTGGAAATAGCGGCCAGTCGGATCGAAAAACCCGTCATGCAGGAATTTGGCGCTGTCGATCTTGTCGATGCGCAGGTTGTCCAGATCGGTGTAATCGACCTGCCACAACTGCCCCAGCTCCTTCACTGCGACGATCCAAGTGGGTTCGTTCGGCGTAGTGTAGATCGCTGCCACACGGGCCTCTTCCACATAGTCCCCGTCGACGTTCACGCCACGGGTCGATACGACCTTGACCGGCTCCATTGTCTGGGCGTCAACGATAGCGAAATGCGGTGGCCAGTAACCCCCACCGATGACGTATTTTCCATCGCCGGAAACAGCAACGTCACGTGCGTCGTAGGCAATCTTGACCTCGGAAACCAACATGTTTTCCGGCGTCTGCCAGAGATCGATCTTGGTCATCTTACCGTCGCGGCCCATCGTGTACCAGAATCGACCGGGATGCTCGGGCTCTGTGATCGAGTGATGCTCGGACGCTTTGAGAACGTGCACCGCATATCCGGTCGGGATGTGCGTCAGCACCTCTTTGGTGTCACCGTCGATCACGGCCACCTTGCCCACGTCCCGTTCGATAACAACAAAGAAGTTTTCCCAGTTGCGGCCATGCAGCGGCTCGGTCGGATAGTCGGCTTCTTCGACATAGACCTTCCGGGTTGCCTTCATCTGCTCAAGCGACATCTCTGGTGGCTTGGGGGCGTCCATCATAATGTATGTCGCCATGTCCTTGATTTCCTGCTCGGACATGATGTCCGAGAAGTTGTTCATGCCGCCCTCGGTTCCCCAGGCAATGATCTTTTCAAGGCGTTCCTGCCCCAACTGAAGCGTCCCGCCTTCGGTCACGGTGCCGTCGGCTGCGGTCTTTTTCCAATGGGGTTCCAGGTTTTTACCTGTGGCGCCTTTGCGCAAAACACCATGACAGCCTGCGCATTGTTCAAAGTAAAGCTGCTTGGACGAGTCAAACGCTTCGTCGCTTAATGCTGGCTCTTCGGCTAAGGCTGGCGCAGCGACGCTGCCCAGCAACATTGCCAAACCGACCCCGAAGGCGCGGCCCGTTTTATTGTAGCTGATTCCAAGTGACATGATCACTCTCCATTTGCGTGGTGAGGCATGCCAGAACGTGCGGCAGGCGCGGCGTCCGCTCCTTGACCAAAGTCAACGAGAGGGGCGGAATCCCGCGAAGAAATCCCCTCATTTGTGCAAAAAAGACTGCAAAAAACCTGTGTTTTAAACACATATTTTCACCCTTTTGATTTTGGTTAAGTCAGGGGCAAAACCGCACTGCTAGGTCTGGACCACACAGATTCCGGACCAAGGACAGCAGCCATGCCAGCGGCAATCACACGTATTTTTGCAGAGGGCTTTCGCATTTTTTTCCTGTTCGCCGGGCTCTACGGTTTGTTTGCTGGCGGCGCTTGGGGTTTGTGGTTGGTAATGCAGACCGGCGCTGCGCCCTTCGAGGCGGCGCCATATGCGATGACCCCACCGACGTGGCACGCTCACGAGATGATTTTTGGATATGCCGCCGCTGCGTTGGGCGGGTTCTTTTTAACCGCCGTCCCAAACTGGACCGGCAGCCCTGAGGCACGCGCAGGTTTTATCACTTTGGCCGCTACGCTTTGGCTCGCAGGGCGGCTTGCGATGTGGTTTTCGGCGTCTTTATCGCCGGGTGTGGTGGCTGTGATCGATCTGGCATTTGTGCCGGTTCTTGCTGCCAAGATCGCCAGCCAACTGATCCGTCGGCCAAAACCGCAGAACATGGTATTTCTGGCTCTGCTTACATTCATATGGCTCGCCAATCTGATGACCCACCTGGAATGGGTCGGTGCAACAGATGAGACGTTGCAGACCGGCTTGCGCGCCGGTCTGCTGACGCTTTGCGCCATGATCGCAATACTGGGTGGTCGGATCACACCGGCGTTTACCCGCAACGCGATGAAGCGGGCCGGTGAACCCGAGGCGGCCTGGCCGGTATCTGCCGCGCGTCTGGACAAGCCGGCACTGGGGCTGGCCTTGGCCCTACCGCTGAGCGCTTTGGCAGTTGGCGCAACCGGTCTTACCGGCGTTCTGGCTCTGACGCTGGGAATAGTGCAAGCCACGCGAATGGCACGTTGGCGGGCGGGTTGGGCCCTGCGCCAGCCGATTCTGATTGCTCTGCATCTGGGTCTTGGCATGCTGTCACTGGGTCTGGTGCTATGGGGATCAGCAGTATTGGGCTATGGCAATGAAGTCGCCGCATTACACGTTCTTGGCATTGGCTGCGTTGGCGGCATGACCCTGGCCATGATGAGCCGCGCCGCGCTGGGTCATACGGGTCGAGCTTTGGTCGCGCCGCCGTCGATGGCCGCAGCTTATGGGTTGATGGCTGTTGCGGCTTTGCTCAGGTGGTTTGGATCAGGGTTAGATGCCGGTTACTTGACCGCAATGCTGGTGGCGGATGGGCTCTGGATTGCGGCCATCGCGCTGTACCTCATTGCCATGTGGCCCGCACTTACCGGATCGCGCTTGGCCTCGCAGCCCTGACAGGACGATTGGTTTCCTGCGGCCCGTCTTGACTTTCGTTAAGGCAGTCGCGTCACCCCGTCTTCATTGTGCTTCTACTAGCTAATCGGCGCAAAGGAGAGCGCGATGCGAGAAGTCATGACAAAGAGCATGGCTCGCAATATTTTCTATGGCGGGTCACTGTTCTTCATTCTTATCTTTGTGGCCCTGTCGGCCCATTCCCATCTGTACATCGTCAATTCCGAGAACGCGGCGAAACTGGATGAGAGCGTCGTCCGGGGCAAACATATCTGGGAAAAACACGCCTGCATCAACTGCCACACGATTCTGGGTGAAGGAGCTTACTTTGCACCCGAAGTTGGCAACGTGATGACACGTTGGGGCGTTCTGGACGACCCGGAATCGGCCTTTGAAGCCCTCAAAGGCTGGATGGAAGCGCAACCGACCGAAATTCCCGGTCGCCGACAGATGCCGCAATTCAACCTCAGCGACGAAGAAATCCGCGATCTGACCAACTTCCTGATCTGGACAGACAATATCGACGCTCAGGGCTGGCCCCCGAATG
The DNA here is from genome assembly GCF_947504215.1 of uncultured Ruegeria sp. Classification (GTDB taxonomy): domain Bacteria; phylum Pseudomonadota; class Alphaproteobacteria; order Rhodobacterales; family Rhodobacteraceae; genus Ruegeria. The sequence goes on from NZ_CANNGO010000004.1 coordinate 298,039, forward strand.
AAGCGGGCTGAGAAGGGAACGGAGAAATGAAATACGAATCCCAAAAAATCGCCTATGCCTACTTTGCCGTAGCGATGGGCCTTTTCGTGATCCAAGTGCTGGGCGGCCTGCTGGCAGGTTGGATCTATGTATCCCCCAATTTCCTGAGCGAGCTGCTGCCGTTCAACATCGTGCGGATGCTGCACACCAACGCGCTGATCGTCTGGTTGATCCTGGGCTTCTTTGGCGCGGCCTACTTCCTGATCCCGGAAGAAGCCGAGCGTGAGATACACTCGACCAAGCTGGCCTATCTGCAGCTGCTGATCCTTGTAGTCGGCACGCTGGGCGTGGTGCTGACCTATACGTTCAACTTGTTTGAAGGGAACTGGTTGCTGGGCAAAGAGGGGCGCGAGTTCCTTGAGCAACCCAAATGGGTCAAGGCCGGTATCGTCGTGGCGGCGCTGATCTTCCTTTACAACGTGTCGATGACCGTTCTGAAGGGCAAGAAGACCGCGATCACCAACATCCTGTTGCTGGGTCTCTGGGGTCTGGCGCTGCTGTTCCTGTTTGCCTTCTACAATCCGGGCAACCTGTCCTTGGACAAGCAATACTGGTGGTATGTTGTTCACCTGTGGGTCGAAGGTGTCTGGGAACTGATCATGGCCTCGATTCTGGCCTACCTGATGCTGAAGCTGACAGGTGTGGACCGCGAAATAGTCGAGAAATGGCTCTATGTCATTGTCGCCGCCGCGCTGTTCTCAGGCATCTTGGGAACCGGCCACCACTACTACTGGATCGGTACCCCCGGTTACTGGCAGTGGATTGGATCGATCTTTTCAAGCCTCGAAGTGATCCCGTTCTTTGCGATGATGGCCTTTGCCTTCGTCATGGTTTGGAAGGGTCGTCGGGACCACCCCAACAAGGCTGCGCTGCTGTGGTCGCTGGGCTGTGCCACGCTGGCTTTCTTCGGTGCCGGTGTCTGGGGATTCCTGCACACGCTGCACGGGGTTAATTACTATACCCACGGCACACAGATCACCGCGGCCCACGGTCACCTGGCCTTCTACGGTGCCTATGTCTGCCTCAACCTGGCGATCTTCAGCTATGCAATGCCGATCCTGAAAAACCGGGATCCGTATAATCAGGTGCTGAACATGGGATCCTTCTGGCTGATGACCAGCGGCATGGTCTTTATGACGTTCGTGCTGACCTTTGGTGGAACCGTTCAAACGCATATGCAGCGGGTGATCGGTGATTACTTCATGGACGTGCAGGATCAGATCGCGATCTTTTACTGGATGCGCTTTGGATCTGGTCTGGTCGTGGTCCTTGGCGCGCTGTTGTTCATGTACGCCATCTGGGTGCCCCGGAAAGAGATCATCGAACCTGGTGCCGCTGAAACCCCTGCGGAGTGATGGATATGGATGGCTCCTTACAAATGGAACCGGGGGCGGTTGACGCCCCCTTCTACCTCGCCCAAGGCGACGAATGCGACTTGTTCACCGCCGCTTACAACAACGACCTGCCAGTCCTGCTGAAAGGTCCGACGGGCTGCGGGAAGACCCGCTTTGTCGCGCATATGGCCGCCCGTCTCGGCCGCCCGCTTTACACCGTGGCCTGCCACGATGACCTTGCTGCCGCCGACCTGATCGGGCGTTATCTGCTGAAAGGCGGGGAAACCGTCTGGGTCGATGGTCCGCTGACCCGCGCGGTGCGCGAGGGAGCTATTTGCTATCTGGACGAAGTGGTCGAGGCCCGCAAGGACGTCACTGTCGTTCTGCACCCGCTGACGGATGACCGGCGCATCCTGCCGATCGACCGCACCGGAGAGGAGCTTGAGGCCACCCGCGGCTTCATGCTGGTGGCATCCTACAACCCCGGATATCAGAACATCCTTAAAACCCTGAAACCCTCGACCCGGCAGCGGTTCATCTCGCTGGAATTCGACTTTCCGTCGCCTGAGATGGAAGCACAGGTTGTCGCTAAGGAAAGCGGCTTAACGCTCGAACGCTGCAAGCCACTCATCAGGTTGGCGGGCAAGCTGCGTGGGCTCAAGGGGCAGGATCTTGAGGAAGGTGTCTCTACCCGTTTGGTCGTTTATGCCGCGACACTGATCGCGCAAGGCATGTCAACAGACCGCGCCATCCTTGCCGCTATGATCGAGCCTCTGACCGATGACGAGGATGTCAAACGCGGGCTCCTCGATCTTGTCACGGCTGTTTTTGGGTGAGGCCAACTGATGGTTAAGATCGATTTTGAGCCATGGGAACCCGAAGAAACAATCGGGAAACTGTGGCACACCCTTGCCAGCCGCCTTGATGCACCCCAGGTGCACGATGGAGCCGCGGTCGACCTTTCCGAGGTCGCGGGGCGGCTGGCCGTCCTCTTCCGAGGATTGGGGGGTAGCCCGGGCGTCGAATTGCGCCCGGTCTCGCCCGAGGTCTCGCACCACCGCCTAAGCTGGCGACGCAGGTTGGGGACCGAAGTGGAATTGATGCCGCGCGCCTCGTTTGATGGCGAGGTGTTGCGATTGCCAGATCGGCTGGCCGTATTTCCAGCACGCGAAGCCAATGGCGCACTGTATGTCTGGCTTGCCGCTGTCGCTGCCCACGCCGAAACCCGAATTGAAGAAGAAGACCCCCTGCGCGCCGATCTCAGCGCTCTAACAGCTGCGCAAGCGACGGTCTCGGCCACGCTGGACGATGCCCCCGGCCTGCGCCCGCTTTACACAGAGCTTTGCAAAGGCGTGCTGCACCAGCGCGATATCCCGAACCTGCCACCTGCAGAAGCAGCAGTCGAAGACCTGATCCGCCACATGCTGGGAGATCCTCAGCCCATGCCTGCGAAAGGCGAGCAGCTGTTGATGCTGGACAACGAACTAACCGCGCCGCGCGGGTACCAGAATTTCCGCCCGGTCCCTTTGTGGCCCGACCTGCGTGCTGTTGGGTTTTCCGAACACACCGAAGTTGAAAACCCCGGTACCGAAGGCCCGCCTGAAGAATCTGGCGAAAAAACCCACCGCGCCCGCCGCCGCAAATCCGATCAAGCCCGGCGCAGTGATAGTTTCATCCTGCACAAGTTCGAAGCGATCCTCAGCTGGGCCGAGTTCCTCAATATCAACCGACGCATTGATGACGACGATCCCGACAATGCCAAAAAGGCAGCTGACGATCAGGAAGAGATCGGCCTTGGGCAAATCTCCAAAGCGCCGCCCACCAAGCTGAAACTGCATCTGGATCTCGCGCCCGAGGATGTGAACCGCGAGCGTTTGTCGGGCCGAATTCTCTATCCCGAATGGGACGTACGCACCGGGCGGTATCTGCCTGATCACGTCAACGTTCTGCTGTCGGATGCCGATATCCGCGAGGATGCCGCCGAATTCGGCAAAGACCCCGCCACCGCCCGCCGCATCCGCGCCGTCAAACGCCAGTTCGAAGCTCTTCGCCCAGGCCGTGTGATGACGCGCGGCCATCTGGATGGAGATCAGCTGGATGTCGAGGCCGCCGTGCGCAGTGCCGTGGACCGAAAAGCCAGCGGTGAAGGAAACGAGCGCATTTGGATGCAATCCCGCCCAGAGGACCGCGATCTGGCGGTATCGATCTTGCTGGATGTCAGCCGGTCCACTGAAAGCGCTGTCACAGGTCGCGCGGTGATCGACATCGAACGCGAAGCACTGGCGGCCCTGGCATGGGGTCTGAACGCCTGCGGCGATGATTTTGCCATCCATGCCTTCAGTTCGCTGAAACGCCAGCGTGTCTATGTCCAGCGCTGCAAGCGTTTTGATGAAGCGATGGGCACAGCGGTTGAGCAACGCATCGCGTCGCTGCGGCCGGGCCACTACACCCGCCTTGGTGCAGCGATTCGCCATTGTTCGTCTGATCTGGCAGACCAGTCCTGCAAGCGTCGTTTGCTGCTGGTGATCACCGATGGCAAGCCCAACGATCTGGACCACTATGAGGGTCGTCACGGCATCGAAGACACGCGGCAGGCGGTCCGCGAGGCCCGTCGGGTTGGCCAATCGGTCTTTGGCGTCACCATCGACAAAACCGGAAAAAGCTGGTTCCCACGCATGTTTGGGCAAGGGGGGTTTGCTGTCATCCCCGACCCACAACGCCTGACCATGGCCCTGCCGCAGATCTACCGCCAACTGGTCGGTGCATGAGCGACGCATCCCTCATCGACGAGTTACCGGGCGAGTTACTGATGTGGATACTCATTGTCTCGGAATTGCTTGTGTTTGGCGCGGGACTGGTCGCTTTCATGAGCGTCCGCCTGACCGACCCGGTTGGCTTTGCCGAGGCGCAGTCTCATCTGTATCGCACCGGTGCGGCCCTGAACACGGCGGTTCTGGTCACATCCGGATACTTGGCGGCACAGGCGTTGCATTGGCGCCGCGCCGCCCAGCGCGTCGCGGCACGAATAGCCCTGATTGGCGCGTCCGCACTGGGTGTCGTTTTCCTGTTCATCAAGGGCACGGAATACGCAGGCAAAGCAGCGCAGGGCATCACGTTCGAGACCCACCCGTTCTTCATGTTCTACTATCTGCTGACGGGGTTTCACGCCGCCCATGTGCTGGCAGGTACTGCTATCCTGCTGCTGGTTGCCTGGCGGGATGACCCCCGCAACGTCGAGGCTGGCGCGCAATTCTGGCACATGGTCGATCTGGTGTGGATCATGTTGTTTCCAGTGATCTACCTGTTGGGATAAGAGCGGTGCCCAAAGCTTCATCTTTTCGCAAATACTCCCGCCGGAGGCACCCTAACTCTCTCTCATGCGCATGGCTCACTCTGTTGACGCTGAGTTCTGTCACAGCGCTACTGACGAAGCTGCCCGGCATGCCAGAGATTGCCGCAGCGGGTATTCTGTTGCTTGCTTTGATCAAAACACGCGTAATTCTCGCCCGCTACCTCGACCTTGCCCAAAGTCCGGCCTGGTTGCGCGGGTTCACATTGGTTCTGACGGCTTTCGCGGTCGTGATCTTTGTTCTCTATTTGATTTGAGTGCGGAAAAAAGCCGCCCGACGGGCGGCAATTCTCCAAACAAGTGACGCTTTGACTATTGTGCCGCCATCGGCATCCTTGCGATCTGACACCGCTGCCACAGAACCGACAATGCGCCGACCAGATGGGCGATATCTTCGTCCGTATGAACCGGAGATGGCGTGATCCGCAGACGCTCGGTGCCCTTGGGAACGGTTGGGTAGTTGATCGGCTGGATGTAAATACCGAATTCCTCCAACAGTGTGTCCGAGATGAATTTGCATTTGACCGGATCACCAACCATCACCGGGATGATGTGGCTTGGATTGTGCAGGTATGGAATACCTTCAGCATCTAACCGGGCTCGAACCTGTGCGACGCGGACCTTTTGCAAATCACGTTCACAATTTGACCGTTTCAGATGTCGGATCGAAGCCGCTGCGCCTGCCGCAATAGACGGTGGCAAAGCCGTTGTGAAGATAAACCCACTGGCAAAGCTGCGCACAAAATCACACAGCGCCGCCGATGCCGCGATATAGCCGCCGACCACGCCGAATGCTTTGCCCAGCGTGCCTTCGATCACTGTCAGGCGATGCATCAGACCCTCGCGTTCGGCAATACCGCCGCCACGTGGACCGTAAAGCCCAACGGCGTGGACCTCATCCAGATATGTCATGGCGCCGTATTTGTCGGCCAGATCGCAGATCTCTTTGATGGGGGCGATATCGCCATCCATGGAATAGACCGATTCAAAGGCAATCATCTTGGGGGCGTCACGATCTGCGGCAGCCAGCTTGGCCTCAAGATCTGCCAGATCGTTATGCCCCCAAATCACCTTCTGCGCGCGCGAATGACGAATACCTTCGATCATCGACGCGTGGTTCAATGCATCCGAGAACACGATCAAGCCTGGGATTTTAGCAGCGAGCGTTCCCAGGGCAGCCCAGTTCGACACATACCCCGAGGTAAACAACAGCGCGGCTTCTTTATCGTGCAGATCAGCAAGCTCTGCCTCCAACAGGACGTGATCATGCGTTGTTCCGGAGATGTTACGCGTGCCGCCTGCGCCCGCGCCACAACGGTTCAACGCGTCATGCATAGCGCCAATTACCGCAGGATGTTGCCCCATGCCCAGATAGTCGTTTGAACACCAGATCCGCACGTCGCGCTGGGTGGTGCCATCAGTCTGCCGCGCGTTTGGGAAAGACCCGCAGCGCCGTTGCAGGTCGATGAAAACGCGGTAGTTTCCTTCGTCCCTCAGATCATCGAGGCTGCTGCTAAAAAATCGCTCGTAGTCCATCTCGCTTGCTCCCGGGAATACTGGCTTTGGCCGAGCGTAGGCGCGCGGCGCCCCCCGTGACATGACAATTGTCAAGTTCGGGCAACGGAAAAAGACGGGTGCGCCAGATACCGGTTTCGGATAGCCTATGGATGAGGGATGTACCGGTCAGACCACCGACCAGGGAAAAGGGGGACCCTTCGTGGCGTATGAAGCACAAAAAGCGATCGCTCGACAGTCGCTTTTGCTTAAAAGCTTACCGGAACACCACATCGACACATTGCTCAGCCATGCGATCTGGCGGGAATATGACCGGGGCGAGACGATCTTTCTTCAAGAGGAAGAAGCCAAGGCCATTCATGTGGTGCTGGCGGGATGGGTCAAATTGTTCCGCATGTCACCATCCGGCGCCGAGGCTGTGGTAAGTGTCTTTACCCGTGGCGAAAGCTTTGGTGAGGCTGTTGCCTTGCGCAATGTCCCCTACCCTGTTTCCGCTGAAGCAGTATCTCCTTGCCAAGTCATGCATCTGCCCAGCCCGGTTCTGCTGTCCCTGATGCGCGAAGACGCGGAAATCGGCGTTTCGATTCTGGCGGCTACGTTTACCCATTTGCATTCTCTGGTGTCCCAGCTTGAACAACTGAAGGCGCAGACTGGCGCGCAAAGGGTGGCCGAGTTTTTGTTGAACCTGTGCGACAGTGACACCGGGGATTGTGATGTTGAACTGCCATATGACAAATTGCTGATTGCCGGACGTTTGGGCATGAAACCCGAGAGCCTGAGCCGCGCGTTCTCACGGTTGAAATCCGTTGGCGTTAAGATCAACCGAAACCACGCAGAGATTGCCAATATTGAAGCATTACGGGATTACGCTGACAGCGACCATCAGAGAGGCCGCCTGGCGGGCATCGCTGCGGTTCCCCGCAGCGGGAACCAATCTTAACGGATTTTCTTACCTCGTTCCGCGTTCACCGCGCTCGGGCCGCTGGGAATCACTAATGTCTCAAAGCTGTAGGTCTTTACCCAAACCGGCCTTCGCGTCTTTCAGGAAACCTTGCGCGGCAGTTGCTGCGGCAGTGATGTGCGTCTCAACAGCCTGAAGGGCGGCATTCGGGTCACGGCTGAGGATCGCATCGTGGATTGCCGTCAACTGTTTGAGCCCCTTGCCGTCGCGACTGCGGGTCGAAAGCGTCAAGGCGCGTAGGCGACTGATCCGACCGTTAAGGCGCTGAACAATCTCCCAAGCTACGATATGTCCCGCCTCCTTGAAGATAAGCTCGTAAAAGCGCGTCGTGGCCTGCAAGAGATTGGCCCATTCAGTGTCACCCATTGCCGTCTTTATATAGTTCAGTGCTCGGTCGAGTTCGGGGGCAAAATTCTGCCCATGCCGTTGAGCACAGGTCGCAGCTGCTGCGCCTTCAAGTAACAGGCGTACATCATAAATCTGCTTGGCTTGAGCCCAGTCCAGGGTCGAGACAACGGGGCCACGGTTGGGAAGGATTTCCACCAGACCCTCCGCTTCCAGAAAACGAATTGTCTCGCGGATCACCGTCCGACTGACGCCAAGCTGATCACAAAGCGGTCGCTCGACAAGTCGCTGACCCGGGGCAAAACGTCCATCAATGATCGCTTCGCGCAACCTGTCTTGCACAATATCGCGCAGGGTCTGTGGCGCTTTGTCGATTTTTTGCAAAGGGGGTTCTGAGGATTTCATCAGGGATTTCGTATCCGCGTTGGGTTCTGGGGACAAGTAAGATTGACCTATCATAGTATGGTATACCATATTACCAATCGAATCACATCATCAAAGGAACACCCAATGCCCGCTGAGGTTCGCAAAACGCTTCTGTATGAAGAAAATACGCTGATCGAAGGCGGCAAGGTGGCTGAAAACCCGCTAAAGCTGATTGCTGCGATGGCTGTAATCCGCAACCCATGGGCCGGTGCGGGCTTTGTCGACGACCTGTCCCCCGAGATCCGCGATTGCGCCCCGGGACTGGGGCAGATGCTGACTGAAATGATTTTGAACGCCGCCGGGAGCGGCGATCATGTAGAAGCCTATGGAAAATCTGCAATCGTTGGATTGAACGGTGAAGTCGAACATGCCTCGGCCCTGATTCACACCTTGCACTTTGGCAACCACTATCGGAATGCGGTCGGGGCAAAATCCTATCTGTCGTTCTGCAATACGCGGGGTCCGGCCAATGCGCCGTTGATGATCCCATTGATGGACAAGAACGACGGGGGCAGGCGGTCGCACTATCTGACGATCCAGACGTCGGTCGCGGATGCGCCAGCTGCGGATGAGATTCTGATCGCGCTCGGGGCCTCGATCGGTGGTCGCCCGCATCACAGGATCGGCGATCGATATCAGGACCTCAAGGAATTGGGCCATGACGTTGACAACCCGGCAGCTGTCTGAGTCTGCAAGCCACGTGACGTTCAGAGATCACGGCGCGGGTACGCCTGTGGTTCTGCTGCATGGCGTTGGAATGCAATCAGCCGCCTGGGAACCGCAGATCGCCTCGCTGTGCCAAACCGGTCGGGTGATCGCAGTTGATATGCCGGGACATGGGGGCAGCGCGCCCTTGCCAATGGACAGCCAATTGCCCGATTTCGTGGCGTGGTTGAATGATGTTGTGCGAACCTTGGACCTTGGCCCAGTGGCCGTTGCAGGGCATTCCATGGGCGCGTTAGTCGCTTTGGGATTTGCTATTGAATACCCGGATTTGACGTCCCGTGTCGCCTTGCTGAATGGCGTCTACCGCAGGGATGCCGCCGCCACCGAGGCGGTGATCGCGCGCGCAGCAGAAATCACTGCAGGCCGCTTTGATCTTGAAACCCCACTTACGCGATGGTTCGGCAACAACCCCATAGAAAAAACCGCACGAGCCAAGGTCGCGGAATGGCTCAGCTCGGTCGATCAAGATGGATACGCCACAGCCTATGCCGCCTTTGCACGTGGTGACGCAACATATGCCGACAGAATGGCATCGCTAGAATGCCCATTGCTGGCAATCACAGGTGACGGTGACCCAAACTCGACCCCTGAAATGGCAAGCGCCATGGCGGCAGCCGTGGAAAATGGTCGCGCTGTGATCATCAAAGGGCATCGCCATATGGTAAACCTAACCGCACCTGACACTGTGACGGCGCATCTTTTGGACTGGCTAGACCAGGGCCAGCCCATCCTGCAACGGAAGCTGCAATGACCCCGAATGATACGCGCGCTTTGCGCAATGCTTTTGGAACTTTCATGACCGGCGTCACAGTTGTGACCTCGCAGGATAAATCCGGTCACCCGCTTGGATTTACCGCCAACTCGTTCACTTCGGTGTCGCTGGATCCGCCCTTGGTACTGGTCTGCCTCGCCAATAGCTCGCGCAACTATGACGCCTTGGTGCAGGCCGAGGGGTTTGCCGTAAATGTCCTGTCCGAAACCCAGATCGACATTTCGAATACTTTTGCGCAACCCGTCGAAGATCGGTTTGCAGACATTGACTGGCGCCACGGGCCGCAAGGTTCACCGATCCTGGACGGCGTGTCGGCTTGGTTTGATTGCACCTTGCATCAGACCGTGGACGCGGGTGATCACGTGATCCTGATCGGTGCCGTCAAAGCCTTTGACAGCACATCGGCACCGGGGCTTGGATATGCGCATGGGGCGTATGTGGCGCCTTCAACCGCGGCAGAGGCGCTTTCGCAAAACACCAATCTGGTCGTGTCTGCCCTGATCGAGCGGAACGGAGAGATATTGCTGGTCGATGATGGAACCGGAGGGCTTGGGTTGCCCGAAATGGTCGCAACCAAGCTGGGGGCGACGGCGGCACTGAAACAGCTGATCGAAAACACCGGCCTGACGGCACAGCCAGGATTTGTCTATTCCGTGTTTGAAGATATCGGTCGCAGAATTCAGCACATCTCATTTCTGTGTCAGGCTGAACAGGGTACCCCGCAAACCGGTGCTTTTGTGCCACTGGAGGCGTCGTCTTTTCACGATGTCACGGATCCCGCCATCCTGACCATGCTGGAACGTCTGGCCGAGGAAGCCGAGCTTGGTAATTTCGGCATCTACTATGGCAATCAGAATTCAGGCGAAGTTCGCCCGGTCGCGACAAAGGGTCTTTAAAATGCACTTTTCCTTGTTTGTTCATATGGAGCGCACCTCGCCAGATCAGGATCAACGCCAGCTGTATGATGACTTTCTAGCGCTTGCCAAAATGGCGGATGAAGGCGGGATGCATGCTGTCTGGACCGGTGAGCATCACGGGATGGATTTCACCATTTCACCGAACCCGTTCCTTAATCTGGTCGATCTGGCACGGCAAACCAAAAACGTGCGGCTGGGCACAGGTACCATCGTGGCACCGTTCTGGCACCCGATACGGTTGGCGGGTGAGGCCGCAATGGCGGATATGATCGTCGAAGGTCGTCTGGATCTGGGCATTGCGCGCGGCGCCTATAACTATGAATACCAGCGCATGATGCCCGGCATGGACGCATGGGAGGCTGGCCAGCGCATGCGCGAAATTATTCCCGCGCTACAGGGATTATGGCAAGGCGACTATGCGCAGGATGGCGAATTTCACGCGTTCCCGACCGCGACGTCTTCGCCCAAACCTGTGCAGGATGGCGGGCCGCCAATATGGGTTGCCGCGCGCGATCCCAACACACATGAGTTTGCGGTCGAACACGGGTGCCATGTACAGGTCACGCCCCTTTGGCAGGGCGATGAAGAGATCATCCGGCTTATGGAGACGTTCAATGCGGCCTGTGCGAAATTCCCAGATGTGCCGCGCCCTAGGATCATGTTGCTGAACCACACCTATATCGCCTCGGACGCGGAAGATGTCAGGTTGGCGGCTGAAGAGATCAATCGCTTTTATTGTTATTTCGGCGCGTGGTTCAAAAACGAACGGCCCGTGTCTCAGGGGTTGATCGAGACCCTAACGGACGAAGAAATCTCGGCGCATCCGTTCTATTCACCCGAGGCAATGATACGCGACAGTGTTATTGCAACGCCCGAGGACGCGATCAAGCGCATCAAGGCCTACGAGGATCTGGGCTATGATGAGTATTCGTTCTGGATCGACAGCGGTATGAGTTTCGAGCGCAAAAAGGCATCGCTGGAACGGTTCATCAAAGACGTTATGCCAGCCTTCGCCTGAGGAGAAGAAATGCAGCAGTTTCAGCAGTACATCGGCGGCAGGTTCTCGGACGGGTCCGCGCGATTTGAAAGCCGCGATCCGGCAACCGGGTCGGTTTGGGCGATGATGCCCGAAGCGAAAACCGCAGATGTGAACGCAGCGGTGGACGCGGCCGAAACGGCGTTCTTCGCATCGGAATGGGCGGGGATGACGGCCACTACCCGTGGTAAGCTTTTGTACCGTCTTGCCGATCTGGTCGCTGAAAACGCGCAAACGTTGGCTCAACTGGAAACCCGAGACACGGGCAAGATCATCCGCGAGACATCGGCTCAGATTGCCTATGTCGCCGAGTATTACCGGTACTATGCCGGGCTTGCCGACAAAATCGAAGGGGCGCATCTGCCCATCGACAAACCGGATATGGAGGTCTGGCTGCGGCGCGAGCCCATGGGCGTCGTGGCCGCAGTGGTGCCTTGGAATTCGCAATTGTTCCTGTCGGCTGTGAAAATCGGGCCTGCTCTGGCTGCGGGGTGCACGGTGGTTTTGAAAGCGTCCGAGGACGGCCCTGCCCCGATGCTTGAATTTGCTCGCATCTTTGATCAGGCCGGGTTTCCTGCCGGTGTTTTGAATGTGATCACCGGTTTTGGACCCGAATGCGGCGCGGTGCTGACCAGCCATCCCAAGGTCGATCATGTTGCCTTCACCGGTGGGCCGGAAACTGCGCGCCAAGTGGTGCGAAATTCTGCTGAAAACCTTGCATCGACGTCATTGGAACTGGGCGGGAAATCACCGTTCATCGTGTTCGAAGACGCCGATATCGAAAGTGCGGTCAACGCGCAGATCTCGGGTATTTTTGCAGCCAGCGGCCAAAGCTGCGTCGCAGGATCGCGATTGATCATATCCGGCAAAATCAAAGACGCGTTCCTGACCCGTCTGACGGAAAAAACGGCAAGCGTCGTGATTGGCAGTCCCGATGACATGGCAACCGAGGTCGGCCCGCTTTGTACTGAAGGTCAGATTCGAACAGCCGTTGACTTGATTGCAGCGTCTCAGGCCGCAGGAGCCAAAGTGATCACTGGTGGAGCACCTCTGGATTGCGACGGAAACTACTTTCCCCCCACAGTCATTGATTGCTCGGACGCGCCAAACGCGCCGTGTCTGACGAATGAGTTCTTTGGGCCAGTGCTGTCTGTTTTGAGCTTCGACTCCGAGGATGAAGCACTGCAATTGGCAAATGACACCAATTTCGGGCTGGCATCCGGTGTGTTCACCAAAGACCTGACCCGCGCACACCGTATGATGCGCAGCCTTCGTGCCGGGATCGTTTGGGTCAACACCTACCGGGCGGTCAGCCCGATTGCGCCGTTTGGTGGGCACGGTTTGTCCGGGTTTGGGCGCGAAGGCGGCCTTCAATCCGCGTTGGATTATACCAAGCTCAAAGCGATCTGGTTGCGCACCAGCGATGATCCGATCCCAGATCCGTTTGTTATGCGCTAGCCGGATGGGCTGAAGCGCCTCAGGTATTCGTCAGATGGGCACCCAGTTTTATCAACATGCGGCAACACAGCTCTAGCTGTTCCAGTTCAAGATACTCATCTGGTTTATGGGCCTGATTTATGGAACCGGGACCGCACACAACCGCATGTGTGCCTAGTTGTTGGAACAAACCGGCCTCGGTTCCAAATGCAACAAGGTCGGTTCCGTTCGCACCCGTCAGTTTGGTCACCAAATCCCGCGCAGCGTTCTGCGCCATAGGCTCAAGCCCGGCAACCTCGGCTATGGTTTCAAGCTCAATATCGGCCAGCGGATGAACAGCTTTCATCCCGGGTTTCAATACCCCGTCGACGTAGTCGGCCACCTTGCCTTTGACAAAATCCGCGTCGGTCAATTGAACCGGGCGCATTTCCCAATCGACCTCGGCCTTTCCAACAATCACGTTATGAGCCACGCCGCCCGAGATGCGCCCGATGTTGATGGTACTCCACGGCGGGTCAAACTTGCTGCTTTCGGGTGCCCTTGCTTTCAACGCTTCGCGCAGTTCCAGCAATTTTGCCACATAGCGCGCGGCGTATTCAGCCGCATTCACCCCGACATCCGGCGCCGATCCGTGCCCTTCAAGACCAGTGAACCGCGTGGTGTATTCGTAACACCCTTTGTGGCCTTCAATAACCCGCATCTCGGTGGGTTCACCGATGATCGCAATATCAGGAACAATTCCTTTGTTTGACAGGTCCGCGACCAGGTTTTGTGCGCCCAGACACCCTGTCTCTTCATCACAGGTGAACGTAAAATGCAGTGGCTGGCTTAGGGACGCGGCATCAATCTGTTCAGCCAGCGCTATGGACGCCGCGATGAAACCCTTCATGTCGCACGTTCCGCGGCCGTAGAGCTTGCCGTCCCGTTCCGTCATGTCGAAGGGGTTGCTGGTCCAGTCCTGATCGGTGACAGGCACGACATCGGTATGGCCCGACAGCATGATACCGCCGGGCAGATCCGGCCCCACCGAGGCAAACAGATTGGCTTTGGCGCCACTGTCATCATGGGTAACGGTACACCGGGCGCCCAGCGCATTCAGCTGTTCCGAAAGATAGTCAATGAGCTGCAGGTTCGAATCCGTCGAAACCGTTGGAAAAGCGATCAAATCCCGTAAAATCTCGACAGAACGGTTCAGCATTCCAAGATCACAAACAAGGTGTGCAAAAACGAGGGAAAGCGGGCGTTCTCCGATTGAATAAACGCGGGGCCAGTGTGGGACATCGACAATTCCGTTGCGGGACAAATCCATTTGACACAACCGCACCAATCGGCTCACGTCAATAGGTCGAGTATTTGGAGAGGACATGCGGCTCATCAACAACCCACATCGGGGGGGACAGAAGCTGATCCCATCCGCGCCTTACCCTTCAACAAATGCGGCGCTTGTCGCAGATTTGCTGTCACGATGCCCAGCAGCAAAAGAGACAACGCTTGTCGAGGCTGAAGGCCTGGCACCTGTCGCGCGTCTGTGGGTCAAGGACGAACGACACCGCATGAATCTGGGTTCTTTCAAGGCCCTCGGGGCGGCTTACGTGATCGCGCGGCTCGCAGCAGACAAAACGGACGCGCCTGACGCGACGACTTTGAACGGCACTACTTACGTGACGGCCAGCGCTGGCAATCACGGGATGAGCGTTGCAGCCGGCGCAAAGATTTTTGGCGCCAATGCCGTCGTCTATATTGCCGAAACGGTTCCTGAAAGCTTTGCCGAACGCCTGCGCGCGCAAGACGCGCATGTGGTTCGCAGTGGCCACGACTATGCCGCGAGCATGGATGCGGCCAGCGCCGCCGCCCGCGACAATGGGTGGGTTTTGCTATCTGATAGTTCCTGGGAGGGATACGTTGAACTGCCTCACACCCTGATGGAAGGCTATCTTCAGATGGCGTCCGAGGCGGTTGATCAATGTTCCGAAACCCCGACACATATTCTGTTGCAAGCAGGCGTTGGTGGCCTTGCAGGCGCCGTCGCGGCCTATGCCCGAACAGCCTGGGGCGACGCGCCGGACATCATCGTTGTCGAACCCGAAGTCGCACCCGCCCTGCAAGCCAGCATTGAGGCCGGGGAATGCGTTTTCGCTGATGGGCCAGACAGCATCATGGGGCGTCTCGACTGCAAGGAACCGTCGTTGATCGCATTGAACGGCTTAGCGAGAGACGCGGATCGTTTCCTGACCTTGACCGATAGTGAAGTGACCGATCAGTTGGGTGCAATGGCCAAAGCCGGGCTTGAAACCACAGCTTCGGGCGGAGCCGGAATTGCCGCTGCGCTGAACAGCGACATCAGGGCCGCTTTGGGCATTGATGCCGGATCACGCGTCTTGTGTTTTCTGTCCGAGATCGCCGAATGAGAGGTTTTGATCAGGTCGAATTTGAAGGGCGCACACAGCGCGCCCAAGATCTGATGAACGCATCGGGTCTTTCGGCTCTTCTGCTGACCACCGAAACGGAAGTGCGATATTTTACCGGGTTTCTGACCCGCTTTTGGGAAAGCCCAACCCGCCCCTGGTTTCTGATCATTCCGGCCAACGGTACGCCCGTAGCGGTAATCCCGTCCATCGGAGCGGCGCTGATGGGCCAAACATGGATTAATGACATCCGAACCTGGAGCGCACCTGACCTGCACGATGACGGTGTATCATTGCTGGCTGACGCGCTGAATGAACTCACCCCCGGCGACGGCACAATCGGGATGCCCGACGGACACGAGACGCATGCACGCATTCCGCTGGCCGATCTCAACCGTTTGTACGGCGAGATAGGTGGGCGCAATATAGCAGGGGACAACGGGATCCTGCGTCAGCTACGAATGGTCAAATCTGCCGCCGAGATTGCCAAAATCGAGACCGCATGTGACGTTGCAGGTCGCGCCTTTGCGCGCGTGCCCGACATTGCCCGGGCCGGGGTGGCACTGGACGAGGTGTTTCGCAGGTTTCAAATGCTGTGCCTTGAGGAAGGCGCTGATTGGGTGCCCTATCTGGCCGGTGGTGCGGAACCCGGCGGTTACACAGATGTAATCTCACCCGCGCGCGCTACGCCCTTGGTCGATGGCGATGTCTTGATGCTGGACACCGGTCTCGTCTGGGATGGATACTTCTGCGACTATGACCGCAACTGGTCCATCGGCTGTGCCCAACCAGAAGTGAAATCGGCTTATGCACGGCTTATCGAAGCCTCGGACGCCGCCTTTGACTTGGCAAGGCCCGGGACCACAGCGGCGGACCTGTTTCACGCCATGGACGCGGTACTTACAGCAGATGCCGAAAGCACGGATGCCGGGCGTCTGGGGCACGGTTTGGGAATGTCTTTGACCGAGTGGCCCTCGCTTATTCCGACGGATCATACCGTGTTGCAACCGGGCATGGTGTTGACACTTGAACCGGGCATTGCGGTCAACAACAAGATCCTGGTTCACGAAGAAAACATCGTTATCACGGAGGGTGATCCGCGCTTTATCAGCCCGCGTATCGGGCCGGAGATGATCGAACTATGACTCTGATTCCCTACACACTGGACGCGGATGATCCCACAGCCACACCGATGGGGCTGATTGTTCTGCAGACCGACGAAACACTGGAACCGGAGTTCAGCGCCTATTTCTCGGACCGGGCGTACCCGATCCATGTCAGCCGTATTCCAAGCGGCATTGAAGTGACCACAGACAGTTTGGCTGAAATGGAAACCGCCCTGCCTGCAGCAGCCGGATTGTTGCCCAGTGCCCGGCCCTACCGCGTTGTCGGTTATGGGTGCACATCTGCCAGTTCCGTCATCGGATCTGATCGCGTGGCGCAGCTGGTCAAGCAAACCTGCGATACGGTCGAGGTCACAAACCCGCTGCGGGCCGCTGCAGCTTGCGCCGAAGACCTCGGCGTTTCAAAATTTGCCCTTTTGTCGCCCTATATTGAAGAGGTCAACGTCCCGCTGCGTCGTGCATTTGCCCAAAATGGCATAAGCACGGATGTCTTCGGCACGTTTGGCGAAGCAGAGGAAGCAAAGGTTGTTCGTATCTCAGGTCAGTCCGTTATCGACGCTGCGACGCAGTTGGGCTTGGACCCATCAGTGGATGCCGTTTTTCTGAGTTGCACCAATCTCAGGACCCTGTCGGCCATCCCAGAGATTCGCGCCAGAATCGGAAAGCCGGTGCTTTCCAGCAATCAAAGCCTGGCATGGCATATGAAGACGCTAAATAACGCGAATTGAGTTATCAATTCGATATCTCAATTGGCAAAAACAGCATTCATTGTTGCATTACATGTTCGGCTTGGTCTTAACTGATTCCACTGATCAATGAAATCCGATGCCTTCGGATAATCATTTGACGAAACAGGGGGTCTTGTGACCGAAACATCAAACGACGCCGCGTTTGTCGAATTTCAACGCGTTCAAAAGTCTTATGATGGCGAAATTCTCGTCGTTAAGGACCTCAATCTGGCTTTGCCAAAAGGTGAGTTTCTGACAATGCTTGGGCCGTCAGGGTCGGGCAAGACAACTTGCCTGATGATGTTGGCCGGGTTCGAAACCGCCACCCATGGTGAAATCCTTCTTGATGGGCGCCCCATCAACAATATCCCGCCGCATAAGCGCGGAATTGGCATGGTTTTTCAGAACTACGCCTTGTTCCCGCATATGACAGTGGCCGAAAACCTCTCTTTCCCGTTGGAAGTCCGTAAAATGGGCAAGTCCGACCGTGAGGCAAAGGTCAAACGCGCGCTGGATATGGTACAGATGGGCGAGTTTGGCAGTCGTCGGCCCGCGCAATTGTCGGGGGGGCAGCAGCAAAGGATCGCTCTGTCACGCGCTCTGGTGTTCGAGCCCGAGCTTGTTCTGATGGACGAGCCTTTGGGCGCATTGGATAAGCAATTGCGCGAGCACATGCAGTTCGAGATTACCCGGCTGGCGCACGAGTTGGGGATCACCACCGTGTATGTCACCCATGACCAGACCGAGGCGTTGACAATGTCCGACCGCGTGGCCGTGTTTGACGATGGGCGCATTCAGCAACTGGCACCGCCCGATCAGCTGTATGAGGAACCAGAAAACAGCTTCGTGGCGCAGTTCATCGGTGAGAACAACACTCTGGAAGGTGTCGTGAAATCGATCGATGGCGACACCTGCGTGGTTCAGTTGGATGACGGGTCCGAAATTGATGCTGTTCCGATCAACGTCCACAAGGCGGGCGAGCGGACCAAGGTGTCGATCCGGCCGGAACGGGTCGAATTCAACAAAGACCGCCTGCACGCCGATGCACATACGCTAAAAGCTACGGTCAAAGAGTTCATCTATATGGGCGATGTTTTCCGGTTCCGCATGTCGGTAGCCGGCAATGACGAATTCATTGTCAAAACACGCAACGCGCCGGACGCCGTCCGGCTGGCCCCCGGTCAGGAGATCGAGATTGGCTGGCTGGCTCAAGATTGTCGTGCGTTGGACGCATAGACCAAGCTGCGCGAAACAAGCGGAGCTAAGCTGAGGGACCGGCTGGTGAAAACCCGTGCATTGGCCGAACAAATACAAGACGGGATAAACTGGGAGTAACACATGAAACCAACAAAAACCTTACTGACGGCTGCTGCTCTGGCGACGGCGGCGGGCAGCCTGTCTGCCGAAGAGATGACCATCGTGTCCTGGGGCGGCGCTTATTCCAATTCACAGCTGAAGGCCTATCACGAGCCCTATTCGGAAAAGACAGGTGTCACCATCCTGAATGACGACAGTTCGGCAGAAGCGGTGGCAAAGCTGCGCGCCATGAACGAAGCGGGCAACATCACGTGGGATGTGGTTGACGTCGTGGCTGCTGATGCGATTCGTCTGTGCGACGAAGGTCTGGCGATGGAAATCGACCCGGACACCATGCTGGCGGCAGCACCTGATGGCACATCCGCCGCAGATGATTTTGGTGACCTGCTCGTCAGCGACTGCTTTATTCCGCAGATCGTTTACTCGACCACTTTCGGGTATCGCACCGATATGGTGGGTGACACCCCGCCAACCGATATCTGCGCCGTTTTCGATCTGGAAACCTATCCGGGCAAGCGTTCGCTGGAAAAGCGCCCGATCAATAACATGGAATGGGCGCTACTGTGTGACGGCGTAGCCAAGGACGACGTTTATAGCGTTCTGGAAACCCCTGAAGGTCAGGATCAGGCGTTGGCCAAGCTTGGCACTATCAAAGACAGTGTCGTTTGGTGGTCTGCCGGTGCGGACACACCGCAACTTCTGGCGGATGGCGAGGTAGTCATGGGCTCGACCTACAACGGTCGTCTATTCAGCGTGATCGAAGAGCAGAAGCAACCTGTAGCCATGCTGTGGGACGCACAGGTGTTCGATCTGGATGGTTGGATCATCCCGGCAGGCCTGAGCGAAGAGCGTCAGAAACGCGCGCTGGACTACATCATGTTCGCAACCGACACCCAGCGTCTGGCAGATCAGGCCAAGTACATCTCGTACGGTCCGGCCCGCGCATCTTCGGCTCCGCTGGTTGGTCAGCACGCCGACCTGGGCATCGAAATGTCGCCGCATATGCCGACCGATCCGGAAAACGCCAAGAACACGTTCCTGTATAACTACGAGTTCTGGGCAGATTACCGTGACGACATCGACGCCAAATTCCAGGCGTGGCTGGCGCAGTAAGCGCCGCTTGCATTGATAAATCTGTCGAGGGCGGTGCGCCGCCCTCTGACCCAAGAAAAACCAAGGGGCAACGATGACTGACGCAAGCCAAAACGCGGGACCTATGCTGGCAGCGGACGGTACACCGCTAAAGCAGTCGCTGGCGCGTTCTCTACGACGGCAAAAGCTGCGTGCATTGCTACTTGTGGCCCCTCTGCTTCTGTTCGTGATGTTTTCCTTTATCGTCCCGATCGCCTCGATGCTATTCCGCTCGGTTGAAAACGGCATTGTAGAAAACACGCTTCCGTTGACCGTCCAAGCGCTGAGCAAATGGGACGAACAAAGCGGCGAATTGCCGGAAGAAGACGTCTACGATGCGTTTGTCCGCGATATGGTCGTTGCCATCGACAACAAACAGCACACCCGATTGGGATCGCGTCTGAACTACGAAGAAACCGGTATGTCTTCGATGTTCCGCAGGTCCGGTCGTCAGCTGAATAAGCTGGACCCCGAAACCGACGGCCCGTTCAAGGACCAACTGATCGAGATTCACGACGGCTGGGGCGATCCAAAGACCTGGGCCGTGATCAAAACCCACTCACCGGCGGTCACCAACGGCTATTTCCTGAACGCTGTGGACATGCGCCGCACACCCGAAGGCGCGCAATCACAGCCCGAAGACAAGCAGATCCTGATTAAGTTGTTTGGCCGAACGTTGTTCATGTCACTGGTGATTACCGCGTCCTGTATCCTGTTGGCCTACCCGGTGAGCTACCTTTTGGCGACCTTGCCGATGCGTGTGTCGAACCTGCTGATGATCCTGGTGCTATTACCGTTCTGGACATCCTTGCTGGTGCGAACGTCAGCTTGGAAGGTTATGCTGCAACAACAAGGTGTGATCAACGATACGCTGGTCTGGCTTGGGCTTGTCGCCGATGATGCCAGGCTGATCATCATCAACAACCAGATCGGCACGATCATCGCCATGACACACATCCTGCTGCCGTTCATGATCCTGCCGATGTATTCCGTAATGCAGACGATACCGCCATCTTATACACGCGCGGCAAAGTCCATGGGCGCAACCAACTGGACGACGTTCTGGCGTATCTACTTCCCGCAATCCATTCCTGGGATTGGCGCGGGCTCGATCCTCGTCTTTATTCTGGCGATCGGCTATTACATCACGCCCGAGATCGTTGGCGGCACCAAAGGTGTCTTCATTTCGAACCGGATCGCCTATCACATCTCGTCCTCGCTGAACTGGGGGTTGGCTGCCGCCCTGGGCACGATCCTGTTGGCGGTCGTACTGCTGCTCTACTGGGTCTACGACAAGATCGTGGGCATCGATAACGTGAAGTTGGGATAATCAAGATGGCAGCACTTACACCGATATCCCGCAAACCCATGTCCGTGGTCCTGCCGACCGTGGCGCTGGCTGGTGCTTTTGCCGGCATGTTTGTCGGAGCCGGCAACGGATCGATCCCCTTGGGCATTCTGGGCGGCGCTGTTCTGATGACAGGCTTGGCTTGGGTCTTTATCAACGTTCTCAAGAACGAACAGATGGCGCGCTGGATCACTATTCTGGCCTTTGGGATCGCCGGTATTCTACTGTCAGGTCCGATGGGCGGCGTTCTGGGTCTGCTGGGCGGCTGGTTCTTTGCTTGGTTTATCTATTGGTTGTACGAAGGGCGGTACCGCCAAAAGCTGCTGCCCTACCTGACGGCGAAACAGGTTTTTTATCACTATCTGTTCCGGGTGATCTGTGGCGCGATCTTTGTCTTTCTGATCACGCCCATCCTTGTGGTCCTGCCTCTGTCGTTCAACGCGCAGGACTTCTTCACCTTCACGCCCGAGATGCTGCGGCTGGACCCCGAAGGGTACTCACTCAAGCATTACCGTGACTTCTTCACCAACAATGAATGGCAGCGCAGCTTCAAAAACTCGCTGATCATTGCGCCCATCGCCACCGTCATTTCGGTGTCGCTTGGCACATTGGCGGCGATCGGGCTCAGCCAATCCCATGTGCCGGGTCGGCGCGCAATTATGGGCATTTTGATATCCCCCATGATTGTACCCCTGATCATCTCGGCCACGGGCATGTTCTTCTTCTACAGCGACATCGGGCGGTTCCTGGAGGGTACACTGGGTATGAACAAGAACTTTGTGGGCTATCTGAAGGTCATCCTTGCTCATGCCGTTTTAGGCATTCCCTTTGTGATCATCACTGTGACTGCCACACTGGTCGGCTTTGACAGGTCCCTGACACGCGCTGCCGCCAATATGGGGGCTGGTCCGGTGCGCACGTTCTTTTCGATCCAGATGCCGCTGATCCTGCCAGGTGTGATCTCGGGCGGGTTGTTCGCCTTCATCACCTCGTTCGATGAGGTTGTCGTGGTGTTGTTTGTGGGATCGGCCAGCCAGAAAACGCTGCCATGGCAGATGTTCACTGGCCTGCGTGAACAGATCAGCCCGACCATTCTGGCCGTGGCAACGATCCTTGTGGTGCTGTCCATCGGGCTGCTGGCAACGGTCGAGTTGCTGCGGCGGCGGTCGGAACGCTTGCGGGGTCTCTCACCTGCTTGACGGGGCATCCTGTCTGATCTAACGATTCACCCGCTCACCCCAGTCGCGATGGCGTCGCGGCATCATCGGGGGTGAGCGGCTCTCGGACCCCGAGACCGCCTGTCCTGAACGCCGGGACATGTGGCCGGGTATTGCCGCCCGGCATAGATGAGAGACCAAAAGATGAGTGATACATCAAACCGCCCCGAATTCTTCACCTGTCACAACGGCGAAAAAGCCGCCATGCCGTTCAGCAAAGACGAATACGCACGCCGATTGGCTGCGCTGCGATCGATCATGGCAGCCCGTGATATTCCCGCAGTGCTGCTGACCTCGATGCAGAACATCGCCTATTACTCGGGCTTTCTGTACTGCTCGTTCGGGCGTCCGTATGGCTGCGTGGTCACGCAAGATGCCTGCACGACTGTCTCGGCCAATATCGATGCTGGTCAACCGTGGCGACGTTCGGTCGATGACAACGTCATCTACACCGACTGGAAACGCGACAATTACTGGCGCGCGGTCGCCGACCTGATCGAAGGTGCCAAGCGCATTGGGATTGAAGGCGACCACATGACGCTTGCCGCCCGCGACACCGCGTTGGCAATGCTGGGAGCGCCGGAGTTGGTCGATATCGCGCCGGACACGATGGCGGCGCGCATGATCAAGTCAGCCGAAGAGATCGCGTTGATCAAAGGCGGTGCTCATACCGCTGACGTCGGCGGCGCCGCCATCCATGCGGCAATCCGCGAAGGCGTAACTGAGATCGAGATTGCGATCGCAGGCCGCGATGCGATGGAGGCGGAAATCGCCCGTGCCTACCCCGATGCCGAATATCGCGACACCTGGGTGTGGTTCCAATCCGGTCTGAACACCGACGGCGCCCATAACCCGGTGACAAAACGCGCACTGCAAAAGGGCGATATTCTGTCGCTGAACACGTTCCCAATGATCTCGGGCTACTACACCGCGTTGGAGCGCACACTGTTTCTGGGTGAACCGGACGCCGACAGCCTGCGCCTGTGGAAAGCCAACGTGGCAGCGCATGAGCTGGGCCTGAGCCTGATCAAGCCCGGTGCCACCTGTTCCGACATTACTGCTGAAATCAACCGCTTCTTCGCGGATGAAGGCCTGCTGCAATACCGATCCTTCGGGTACGGTCATTCATTCGGCATCCTCAGCCACTATTACGGGCGCGAAGCCGGGCTGGAATTGCGCGAAGACATCGACACCGTGCTTGAGCCGGGCATGGTTGTCTCGATCGAGCCAATGTTGTGGATCCCCGAAGGCCAACCCGGCGCAGGCGGCTACCGCGAACACGATATTCTGGTTGTTGAGGAAGGCGGGGCCGAAAACATCACCGGCTTCCCGTATGGACCGGGCCACAATATCATCGGAGCGTAAGTTTCGGGTGGGGCCGTCTGGCCCCACCAATTACCGCCGAGCGCGTTCGTGGAAGATGAAGCCCAGAAAGTTCAGTAACAGCTGCGCCGCCAGAATCTGCGTGCTTTCCGTCGGATCATAGGCCGGAGCGACTTCGACCAGGTCGATGCCAACGACATCCCCGCGTTTGGCAAGCCCCTGTAGAATCTCCAACACGTCGTAATAGAGAAACCCACCATGGCTGGGCGTCCCGGTGCCCGCAGCGATAGACGGGCAAAACGCGTCGATATCTATCGTCACGTAGTACCGCGCACCTGCAGGAATGCGGTCCAGCACTGCCTCAGGCCCCAATTGCCGGACCTGACGGACGGAAAGGATATCCGATCCGCGGGCGCGGGCATCCTCGTAGCCTTCTTTTGCCGTTGACGACACGTTGCGAATGCCCAACTGGGTCATCCCCGAAACATACTCCTTTTCGATGGCCCGCCGCATCGGGTTTCCGTGCCCGTTGGTGACACCATGGCGTTCATCAACAAAATCAAGGTGCGCATCGATTTGCACTACGTGGATGGGACCATGTTTGGCGCAGTCATCCGCAAAGGCCGAAATGCAAGGAATGTTGACGGAATGGTCGCCACCGATAACCAGCGGCAACGCGCCGGCATTCAATATCTTACGGACGCCAAATTCGATGTTCTGGTGGCTCTCATCCGTTTTGGTGTGGATGATATCCGCATCCCCCAGATCGACCATCCGCACCGAGCCATCAAGGTAGGTCGCATCGTCTTCGTGATCATAAGCCCCAGCATGCCCAAAGCTGAACAGGGTCGAGGCGTCACGGACCGCTCGTGGGCCAAACCGCGCACCCGCGCGCCATTGCGTCCCGAAATCAAAAGGCGCGCCCAGAATGCACACATCGGCGTCAATGCTGTCCCAATCTTCCACATAGGGAGATTTTCCAAATGTCGCGATCCCCGTGAACGGTAGGTTCAACCTGCCAGACATATATCCATGATTTTGCACTCTCTGTCCCTTCGACGGTTTTCTCAGGCACTCTAGGAGAATTTCGAGGGCCGAGCGCTAAGATTTTGCAAGCGGCGCGCATTTTTGAACAGGCCGGTCGACACCTAGGTCCGATCGGGTTCCCGTCTTGACGCGATCATCTCCAGCAACTGATCTTTCGTGCGCTGGATGTGACGCACCAAAAGCTGGCAAGCCTCATCTGTCTGGCCTGATTTTGCCAGTTCCAAAAGCTCCTGATGCTCTTTCTTGGCCGGGGCACGCTGCTTCATCACGCTCAGGTGCATTCGGACATAACGGTCCGACTGCAGGCTGATGCGATCCAGCACTTCACAAGTCAGGTGCCGACCTGAGGCCGCGTATAGTGCAGAATGATACCGGTGGTTCAGGGCGCCCCATGTTCCAACGTCGTTGCCATCATATGACGTCTCCATCTCGACCAGAACCCGTTCGCAATTCGCGATGTGTTGCGGTGTCATATTCGGAATCGATCGGCGAAACAGATCCTCTTCGATCAGGCATCTCAGATCAAAAATTTCGCCAATTTCTTCCAGAGAATGCTTGGTTACAGATCCGCCCCGGTTATTGGCCCATTGGACCAACCCTTCAGCGCTAAGACGCTTCAGCGCTTCCCGGATTGGCATGCGCGATACGTCATATTCCTCAGCCAGGGCTTCCTGACGGATGGTTTCCCCTTCTGCAATCTCGCCGCTCAGAATCCGTTCGCGCAGGTCGTTTGCAATAACGTCCGGAAGGCTTTGCTTGGCAATCACGCGTTTCCCGGACATCTCAGCCTCCTGTCGTGGTGTGGTTTTGCCGACCACAGCAATGCAAGTTGAGTACAGGGATCGCAGTCATTTCACTGAAATCAAATTTCACCACTGTTACACCCCCCAGGTATCCGACAACCGATAACCGCCGGGCCAGGGGTCTTCCGGATCAAGCATGTGTTGGTGAATTCCAGTGATCCAGCCACGGCCGCTGATCTCGGGAATAACTGCAGGTCGGTTGCCCACTTCCGACGTGTCTACGATTTGTCCCACAAATCGCGAGCCGATAATTGAAACGGCCTCAAAACTCTGCCCACGTACAATCTCACCTTTGGCATGCATCAGCGCCAGCCTTGCTGATACGGCTGTCCCGGTGGGTGAGCGATCAACCTTCCCCGGCTGGATCGCGACAGCAGATTTACCGGTCAAACCGGTGTCTGATTGGGTCAGTGGCCCGCAGAAAGCACAGAACGAGATATGATCCCAATCGGGGTTTTCGGGATGCGTGAACCCAAGCTGTTCGTTGGCAGCATTGGTAATTGCCACACCCAACCGGGCGATGTCACGTGCTTCGCACTCAACGATTTCAAAGCCAAGGGACTTGGCATCAACGACCACGAAACTGTCGCCGCCATAGGCTGTGTCGACAGTTATGGATCCCAGACCCGGAACGTCCAAGGACACCGAAATCTTGTCGACAAAGCTGGGTAGGTTTTGCACGAAGATGCGTTCGGCCTTGCCTTTTTTGCATTCCGCCCGAACGCGGACCAGACCACCCGGCGCTTCAAGCACCAGATGGGTTTCCGGTTCCCGCATCGGAATGATCCCACCGTCAAGCAACACAGTCGCAACACAAATCGAGTTCGACCCGGACATAGGTGGCGTGTCTTCGGGCTCCATAATGATCCACGCCGCATCCGCGTCGGGATGTTTGGGCGGAACCAGTAGGTTCACATGGCGGAACACACCACCGCGAGGTTCGTTCAGCACCAAGTTCCTGAGCGTCTCATCCTGCGCGATAAAGGTTCTTTGATCCCAAAGCGTATCCCCCGGCGGAGGAGTGACGCCGCCGACAATGACGTCACCAACTTCGCCCTCGGCATGCGCGGAAATGACATGAATGGTCTTACAACTGCGCATGTGAATCCTCCGTATCAGAAGCGGGACGCCGCAAAAGGCGACAGATCAATGGTCGGTGTGGCGTTCGTCACCAAATCTGCCACAAGCTCTGCTGTTCCTGCGGATTGAGTCAGCCCCAAATGGCCGTGTCCAAAGGCGTATACTACTGCTGGAGTGTTTGCCGATCTGTCGATCACCGGAAGACTGTCCGGCAATGATGGGCGGAACCCCATCCATTGAGTGCCACCACCAATGTCGAGATCAGGCAGAAACTGTCCCGCTTTTGCCAAAAGCGCGTCGGCGCGTTTGTAGTTCGGCGCCAGTTCAAGGCCGCCCAGCTCGACCGCGCCTCCGACCCGAACACCGTCATTGATCCGTGAAACGACAAACCCGTGCCCGCCAAAAGTCAGATGGGTGCGCAGGTCAAACGCCCCTTGTGGCAGGGTCGTATTGTAACCACGCTCGGTTTCCAGCGGGATGTGGTCGCCAAGATGCTTCGCCAACCTATGAGACCAAGCGCCAGCGGCAACGACGACCTGACGTGCCCGGACATCGCCACTTGGTGTACTTAGAACCACACCATCTTCCACCGGCGTCAACGCGGTGATCTGAGTGACATCAATCGGACCCCCACGGGTTTGGAATTGTAACGCGAGATGCTGGGTCCATTTTTGCGGATCAACAGTGTTCAACCAGGTCGGCGTAAAGCCTGCATGGGTGAAGCGGCGATTTAGCCCGGGCTGAATCTCGGCGATTGCGTCCGGGCTGTGCAGAAGTTCAAACGGGATGCCGCGTGTCTTGCGCAAGTCCCAATCCTTTTCACTTGCGCGAAACTCAACCTCTCCTTCGAATAGCTGCAACTGGCCATCGCGCTGTATCAGAGCTTCGCCATCCACATCGGCGATTTGCCGTTCAAGCGCTGCGCGAGAATGATCCATAAGGGCAGATTGCGCATTGATCGAAACCTCATAACGATCACGCCAGCTTGCGCGCCAGAACCTGAGCATCCAGGGGGTTATGTTCAAAGCATAGGCCGGTGGAACGGACAGGGGGCCCAGCGGATCCAGCAGCCATTTCGGCGCCTTGCGCATGATGCCGGGTTTGGCCAATGGTTCGATTTCAGCAAAGGCAAAGGCTCCGGCATTGCCACGCGACGCGCCAGCGGCAATTCCTTCGCGGTCCAGCACAAGTACATTGCGACCCCGTTTTTGTAGCTCGAGCGCTGTGCTGATGCCGATGATACCGGCACCGATCACCACAATATCGTTCTCTGTTTCAAGCCGCATAGTGTTGTTCCGCCGAAGAGGAGGGATCGCAGGAGCCGCTGACAGATCGGCACCCGGCGGGCGTCAGCTGTAGATACCCGCCCGAAACGGATCGTCGTCGTCAAAGATCAGTTTACCTTCAGCCATCACATAGGCCTGCCCGGTTAGCGAGGGGGTCACACCACCGTTCGGCCCAGGTTGGTAAGACAGCCTATAAGGGCTGCCGATCACGCTTTCCTGTAGGATTTCGTCCCTCGGTGCCAAACGTCCCGCCGCGGCGAGACATGCCAATCGCGCAGAGCTGCCTGTGCCGCAAGGCGATCGGTCGTACTGATCATCCGGACACAGCACGAAATTGCGACTATGAACACCTGCATTCGGAGAGGTACCCTGAAAGATGACGTGATCGACGGGCTCGTGGTTCTCGCCACCAACCCCCTGCGCCACGCAAGCCTGGCGGATTTCAATCGCCATATCCGTCATGTGACGAATGTTACCCGACACCACCGGGATTGGGCTTGGCTCGACTATAAAGAACCAGTTGCCACCATAGGCGACATCGCCGGTTACCGCGCCGTAGTTTTTTGTTTCGACCGTGACAGCCGTCTGCACGAGGCGGCTTTCGACATTGGTGACTCGCACGGTATTCGGATCCAGCACGTCTATCGTTACCACGCCAGCCGGGGTTTCGATCTTATGAGACCCCGTCCCAATCCGACCAAGATGTGCAAGCGTCACGCCTAAACCAATAGTACCATGTCCACACATCCCCAGCACCGCGTCGGCGTCAAAGAAGATCACTCCGGTCTCGCAGCTGGGATCCACCGGGTCGACGAGCAGCGCTGCAACCATGCCGGGCTGCCCGCGTGGCTCCAGCAGAATGGATTTGTAGAATGCTTCATGCTCCGTAGCGAGTCTTTGGGCACGGAGTTCCTGCGGCCCGGACCCCAAATCCGGACCGCCCTCCAGAATTACCCGCGTGGGCATTCCACCTGTATGGCTGTCGATTACATGCATTCAGCGATAATCCCACCCTGACGGGACCAGTCGGCAAACCAGGCGCGGAACAAAGCATATTGCTGTTCGCAATAATTGCGCTGCGCATCCGTCAATTCATCGGTTTCGTTAAAGTGGAGGCGATATTCCTCCTCACCATTCAGCACCAACAAGTGTTTATAATAGAGAACTAGGTCTGTGCCCTCATCAAAACTCGCGAGAACGCCAAAGGCCTCCTCCAGTTCAAGCGCACGTTTCCGGGCTTCGGCATGGCCTGCGGCGGCTTTCTGAGAGAGCGCCGCCAAAAGCAGCGCCTCTTTCGGAAGGGCTGTTCCGATCCCGGTAATCGATCCGGTGGCCCCGCAATTCACAAACCCATGGTAGACCTCGGTATCTACACCCACCATCAGGGTGACTTCGTCATCTTTGGATGTGATATGCTCTGCCGCATAGCGCAGGTCGTCCTTGCCACCGAATTCCTTGAACCCAACAAGGTTTGGATGTGCGGATCGCAACGCGAAGAACAGGTCAGCCTTGGTGGCAAAACCATAGACCGGGCTGTTGTAGATGATCGCTGGCACATCAGGTGCCGCCGTCAGAATTGCTTTGAAATGATGTTCCTGCGCCGCCATGGATGACCCACGCGACAAAACCCGCGGGATCACCATCAAGCCGACGGCGCCCACCTTCTGGGCATGAGCCGCATGCGCCACCGCTGATTTCGAGTTGATCGCGCCGGTTCCAACTACAACCGGAAGACCCGCAGCCGCCAGGCGTTCGACCCCCTCCATCCGTTCAGCGTCGGTCAAAAGGGGCCAGTCCCCCATCGAGCCACAATAGACCACTGCAGACATCCCGGCCTGGATCATCTCTTTGCCCTTTTTGACAAGGGCATCGTAATCCGGGGTCCGATCCGCTTTGCAGGGTGTCATCAAGGCCGGCATGGTGCCAGAGAAGATCGTCTTGGGCATTTCGCGTCTACTTTCCTGAACGTTTCAAAAGCTGCCAGAGCAACGACTTGCCGGACCAGTTCACACTGAAAGGCCTGCCAAAGACGTCTTATGGGATATTGGATACAAAATCCACAGATAATTTCACCTTAGGCCCATAACCCGTTCGCCAAAATATCTGGCACTTCCAGGTGACCTGTTTCCCGACCAAAGAAACAGAACGCCGCTAAGCGCCCTGCTCAGTAGATTAAGTTCAACATCAAGAGAGAGACCACCAAGAATAGAACTGTCATGACCCCGCCGGAGCGCACAAAATCCATAACTTTATAGCCCGCAGGGCCCATGATCAGAGCGTTCACCTGATGCGTCGGAATGATAAAGCTGTTGGAGGTCGAAATAGCCACTGTCAGCGCAAAGACGGCAGGATTGCCGCCAGCCGCGACCGCGATCGATACAGCGAGTGGAACAAGTAAAACTGTGGCTCCGACATTTGACATCACCAGCGAAAAGGCCGTGGCCAATATCGCAACGCCGGCCTGAAGTGCCCAAATCGGCCAGCCGTTGAGAATGATCATGATCTGCTGGGCAATCCACGCGGCAGTTCCGGTATTCTGCACGGCTTGCCCCAGCGGTATGAGGCAGGCGAGCAGGAATACAGTGTTCCATCCGACGGCGCGATAGGCCTCGTCGACGCTAAGCACTCGGGTGAGCATCATTCCGGCCGCTCCGGTCAGCAAGCAAAGAGACAATCGAACGTCAGTGAACAAAATCAGTGACAGTGAAATTGCGAAAAACGCCAAGGCCCACCCGACCTTTTGCGGGCGCAGTTCATCTTGCGGAAAGTCCGTTGTAACGACAACAAAGTCCGGATCCCGCTTGATCCGCATCAGGTTGTCCCACCTAGTGTGGGCAACCAGCATGTCCCCAGCATGAAAGTTTTCAAGCCCGATCTGGGTAGAGTCATGTGTTTCTGACTCGACGTGGCTGAGGGTTTCCTCGCCTCGGTGGATGGCAAGCAAGGACATGCCATAGGTCTTGCGAAACAAAAGCTCACGAGGGCATTTTCCGATCAGCTTGCTGTCGGGTGTCACAACCACTTCGGCAATTCCGGCATTGGTAGGCGCAAACTCTTCGACAAAGATATCCAGTTCCGGAAGAACGGTCAGCCCAAATTTCTGCGCGAATTCCTCCACGACCCAGCGTCGTCCAATGATGGCAAGTCGACAAGGCGCGGCAATCTCGGCCGTTAAAACTTGCACCATTGAGGTCTTACCACGGTAGAATGTCGAGATAATGTACAGGTGGTTTTCATGGTTGATATCAGCCAGAACCTGCCCCACCAAAGGGCTTTCGGCTGGCACAATCACCTCAAAAACATCCGCTTTGAGCCCGTAGACACGTTGCAGATACTCCTGCGTACCCTGCCCCGTCCCGGTGTTTTCAGACCCGGTGCCACCAGGCAGCACCCACCGCCCCAGCAGTAGGAAATACGCGATCCCAGTCAGAATTAGGGCCGCCCCTATAGGCGTTACCGAGAAAAGGCCAAACGGTGCTATTTTTTGACCGTCCGGCAGGCCTTCGTTTGCCGTCAGGATTAGATCGTTCAGCAATATCAGTGGCGACGAACCAACCATCGTCATTGTGCCACCCAAGATGGCGCAAAATCCCATGGGCATCAGCAGCCGCGACAGGGGAATTCCGGACCTTGACGATATTCGGCTGACGACCGGCAGAAACAATGCTGCCGCCCCGACATTCTGCATAAAGGACGAAATAACACCGACGGTACCCGATATGATCGGCAAAACCCGACCCTCGGATGTGCCGCCGTATTTCAGAATAACCGCCGCAACCTTGTTCATGATACCCGTTTTGTCCAAACCCGCGCCGACGATCATGACCGCGATGATGGAAATCACGGCGTTTGAGGCAAACCCATCAAAAAGATGCGTAACATCTGCGAGGTTCTGAAGCCCTGGCGCGTAGCTCAGCAGACCAACAATCACGAGGACCAATATGGCGGAAAGATCAATTCTGACAATTTCGGATACAAACAGAAAGACGGTAAAGGCCAACAGAGCGCAAACCACTCCCATTTCAAACGTAAAGGCCACTTGTTCCACAGAATTCACCGAGACGTTGTCTTCTTTTGTCTAAAGAGAACAGTTAAACCATCACGCCCACGCTGTCATGAAATTTCGGTTTTCACGACATAAACGAAATAAAATTTCAAGCCTCGACGATAGCTGCGTGCCCTTCACCTGTTCACACAAGAGAATGAAACTGCTCCTCTAGTAAATCGCAGCGTATTTTCCGACACTGGTTTGATTACGGAAGAATAGGGCTTCGC
This sequence comes from uncultured Ruegeria sp., assembly GCF_947504215.1. GTDB lineage: Bacteria > Pseudomonadota > Alphaproteobacteria > Rhodobacterales > Rhodobacteraceae > Ruegeria. Next base: position 329,980 of record NZ_CANNGO010000004.1, read on the forward strand.
AGTGTGGGGCCTGCTTGCGTTGTGAGCTACTCAGAACGCAAAAATCCGCCTTTCGGAGTCTTGTTTGTTTGTTTTAGTGGTTGCGGGAGGGCACAACCACCTTTGCCGAACGCTGCTAGGGTGTCTGGTTTGAAGTTCAGGAAGCCGACACCAGCAAACCTCTGTCGACGCTACTGCCACGCGCTACTTACTTGTCGTTCACTGAAGCAGGGATAGGGTAGCGATCTGGATAAGGTCAAGCTTGCGAGTCTCTATAGTTTTGCAGGTTGGAGAGTTTCGGAATACTGGCGGTTCTTACCATCAAGTAAGTTTGCCAAAAACCTTAGAAAACAGCGTTGACCACCTTCCAGCTACTCTTCGTCAAGCAATTTGGGATCACTCGAAGCCTTATTCGGCGAAATCGACGTATTTGGCATTTTGATACCAGTTGGAGATCTCCATTCGTAGGGACAAAAGCACAAGACCCTATCAAAGGTTAGATCGCCAAATACTCTTCCCTAAGCTGGCTATTCTCCAATACATCGTTTGCTGTACCGTCAAAAACGATGCTTCCAGTATCCAAAATGATCGCTCGATCAGCCAGTTCGAGGGCGCGGACCGCGTTTTGCTCGACGATTATTGTGGTCATACCTTGTTGCTTAACGTGGACAAGTGTCTTCTCGATCTCGTCGACAATTACCGGGGCCAAACCTTCATAAGGTTCATCCAACAACAGAACTTTGATGTCTCTGGCCAGCGCTCTCGCAATCGAAAGCATTTGCTGTTCGCCGCCGGACAAGGTGATCCCTTCTTGTTTGCGGCGTTCGCCAAGTCTCGGAAACAATTCGTAGAGCCGTTCCAACGACCAGCCAACCGGAGGTGCGATCTGGGCCAGCTGCAAGTTTTCTTCCACGGTCAGCCCTGGAATGATCCGCCTGTCTTCGGGCACAAGTCCGAGACCTTCTGTTGCGGCCTCATAGCTGGCCATCTTGTGAAGAGGTTGATGATCGAGCCAAATTTCCCCGCGCCTGACTTCTGGATCCCCTAAACGAGCTATCGAGCGCAACGTCGACGTCTTTCCAGCACCGTTTCGGCCCAATAAGGCCAAAATTTCACCTTCGTGCACGTTAAAGCTAACACCCTGAACGATGTAGCTTTCGCCATAGTATGAATGCATATCCCACACGGACAGAAACGCCGGGGCCGTGCTGGCTATGTTTGCGTTCTTCGAAAAGTCAGGTTTCTCGTTCATAGCATTGACCTCACGCTGCTTCGCCTAGGTAGGCTTCTCGAACCTTAGGGTGGCCGCGGATTTTTTCCGGGACATCTTCCACCAACGGGGTACCTTGCGCCAGGACAGTAATCCTTTCGGCAAGGCTGAACACGACATGCATGTCGTGTTCGATGATCGCGATGGTAATGTCCCGTTCATCTTTGATCTGCTTCAGCAAATCGATTGTGTTATTGGTGTCCGCTCGCGCCATACCGGCGGTGGGTTCATCAAGCAGCAAAAGTCGAGGGTTTTGGCTGAGGCACATGCCAATTTCCAGCCGCCTCTTGTCGCCACGCGAAAGCGACGCTGAGTGCATATGACGTTTATCCGCCATATTCATTTCCTCAAGCATCGCTTCGGCCTGCTCAACAATCGCTGTTTCGTTGGCAATCGTCTCATAGGCGTGCATTCGGAAGGCACCATCCCGCATCGCGAAAATTGGGATCAGCATGTTTTCCATAACCGTCAACTCACCGAAAATCTCCGGAGTTTGGAATACTCGGCTTATACCCATCTGGTTGATCTGATAGGGCTCAAGACCAAGAACCGAAGCATTGTCAAACAACACGGCACCGGTATCAGGCATCAACTTACCCACAAGGCAATTGAGCAAAGTTGACTTTCCTGCACCGTTTGGGCCGATAATGGCGTGAACCGAGTTTTCTTCGACACTCAGGTTTACATCGGTAAGGGCTTTGAGGCCACCAAACCTCTTGCTTACGTCTTTGACTTTCAGGATTGCCATCGTCGCTTACCCCTATTCTGCCGGCTCGGATTCGCCCGACTTGGTTTCATCGGTTTGTGGCTTCTTTCGTTTTAAGCGGTTCAAGATGCGCTGACCTCCTTCAACAAGACCGCCTGGAAGGTAAATCACGACAAGCATGAACAAGATGCCAAGTGTCAGATGCCATCCTTTGCCGATGAACGGGTGTATGACGAATACAACTGCGTCCTCGAGCCCGTCTGGTAGGAATGCAAACCAACTGTGAAGCACGTTGTCGTTGATCTTTGAGAAGATGTTCTCAAAGTACTTGATGAAACCTGCTCCCAGGACCGGTCCAATCAGGGTGCCAGACCCACCGAGAATGGTCATTAGAACAACTTCACCCGAAGCGGTCCACTGCATACGCTCTGCACCTGCCAACGGGTCCATGGCCGCCATCAGCCCACCAGCCAGACCTGCATACATGCCCGAAATGACAAACGCCGCCAATGTATAGGGCTTGGAATTCAGGCCAGTGTAGTTCATCCGTTGCTGGTTTGATTTTACGGCGCGAAGCATCATACCGAATGGCGAACGGAAAATGCGGATCGCCAGATAAAACACCACCATCATGATCACGGCGCACATATAGTATCCGGCGTTGAAGTCGAAACTCCAGGCCCCGACGTCCAGAGTATAGGTCGCACGCATCGGGACACCGAACAGATGTGGCAGGTCCGGGGCGTTCGCACTCTGCAAAATCTGCGGGTCGTCTGAGTAAACTTGCAGCCCGGTTTCGCCGTTAGTGAGGTTAAACTTTGGGTTGGACAAAACCGAATAGGCCAAGGCAAAACTCATCTGTGCAAAGGCCAGAGTCAGGATTGAAAAGTAGATTCCCGAACGACGCAGACTGACAAAGCCGATGAGTAGTGAAAACAAACCTGCCACGACAACACTCAGCGCGATAGCGGGGATAACGCTGTAACTGAGCAGTTTGAACATCCAGACGGCAGAGTAAGAACCCACCCCAAGAAACGCCGCATGGCCAAAGGACAGATAACCCGTCAGGCCGAACAGAATGTTAAATCCGATCGCGAATATCCCGAAAATCACGAAGCGCTGCATCAGGTCCGGGTATCCCGCGTTGAACTGCGCCATTGCACTGTCGGTTGGGAACGGGTTCAGAATGAACGGTGCCAACAACGTGAGGATGGCAACAACGATGAGTAAGCTGGTGTCTTTTTTATTCAGTCCCAACATTGTTTATTCCTCCATCACGCCTTTGCGGCCCATCAACCCTCGCGGGCGCGTCAGCAGCACGACGATGGCAACAAGGTATATGATGATCTGGTTGATGCCGGGTATCGTAGTGGTGGCCCAGGTCGTTGAGGCAAAGCTTTCCAAGATACCCAAAAGGAACCCTGCCAATACTGCCCCAGGCAATGAACCCATGCCGCCGACAACAACCACGACGAAGCTGAGAACCAGAAAGTCCATACCCATGTGATAATTTGGAGGGTTCAGCGGCCCGTACATCACTCCGGCAAGCCCAGCTACAGCAGCGGCGATGCCGAACATGATAGTGAATCTTCGGTCAATGTTGATACCCAAAAGCCCAACGGTTTCGCGATCCGCCATCCCGGCCCTGACAACCATCCCAAAGGTTGTGAATTGCAGGAATGAGAAGACCGCACCGATGATTGCGACAGCAAAGCCAAAGTAAACCAACCGCCAGATTGGATAGATTATTGCGTTCGTATCAAAGCCGACCATGATGCCTAAATCAATCGAGCCGCTTAGCGCATCTGGCGCAGGTGTCTGGATAGGGTTCGCACCAAAGAAATACTTGACGATTTCCTGCAGAACGATTGCCAAGCCGAAGGTCACAAGAATCTGGTCTGCGTGCGGGCGCTTGTAGAAATGCTTGATTAAACCTCGTTCCATCACATACCCGACCAGCAACATGATCGGGATCGCAAAAAGAATGGCCAGCGGGACGGACCAGTCAATGATTGTGGCGCCAACCTCTGGACCGAACCACGCTTCGACGTAAGGGGTTTCAACCTTTAAAGGGTTTCCCAGAAAATCCTTCTGGGTTTCGTCAAGAGTTTCGAAACTCAGGCCCATGAGCTTTTGCACGGTCACGGCACAGAACGCACCGATCATGAACAGGGCCCCGTGAGCAAAATTCACGACACCGAGCGTGCCGAAGATCAAAGTCAGGCCCAACGCGATGAGCGCATAAGCCGAACCTTTGTCCAGCCCGTTGAGTATCTGCAATAGGATGGCGTCCATCGGCCCACCTCAAGGTTGGTCAGAATGTGTTGAGCGGTATCGGTCGGGCTGATTTACCCGGCCACAAGTGTCTGGCCGCCGAGTGGCGGCCAGATCTCAGCCAGAATTTTTTTAAGCGCCGGGATTACACTTGCCGAGTTCGCCGCCAGCAAACATCGGATGCTCAGGATCGTACTCGACCTGCGCACGCGGCGTGATCTCCACGATTTCCAACGTGTCATACTCGTTGGTCGGGTTTTCCTTGCCCCGCACAACCAGTACGTCTTTGAAGCACTGGTGATCCGCTCCGCGATACCAGGTCGGGCCGTTGCCCAGCCCGTCAAACTCAAAGTCCTCCAGCGCCTCTGCAACACCACATGGGTTGAAGGTGCCTGCGCGCTCGCACGCGTCCGCATACAGCAACGTCTGTGCATAGCAGGTTTGGGCGGAATTTGACGGTGGCTTGCCATACTTTTCACCGAAGGATTTTACGAAGGCTTTGGTGCCCTCATCCTGCAGCTGCCAGTTCCAGTTCATCGAACCCAGCACGCCTTTGATGTTCTCGCCCGCGCCAGCGGCCATCAACTCCGAGTACAATGGCACAACGATCTTGAAGTCCTTGCCATTCGCGACTTTGTCGAGCAGCCCGAACTGAATGGCGTTGGTCAGTGAGTTCACCATATTCCCGCCGTAATGGTTCAGAACCAGAACATCCGCACCTGAGTTCAAAACCGGGGTGATGTAGGACGAGAAGTCCGTCGATGCGAGCGGTGTTTTGACCGTGTTAACCGTTTCCCATCCCATGGCTTCCGTGGATGCAACAATCGACTCTTCCTGGGTCCAGCCCCAATTGTAGTCGGCCGTCAGATGATACGCACGGCGTTCTTTACCCATCTCAGCTGCAAGTACTGGCGCCAGCGCGGCACCCGACATGTAGGCGTTGAAGAAATGGCGGAAACCATTGGCTTTCTTGTCTTTGCCCGTGGTGTCATTCGCGTGGGTCAGACCGGCCATGAAGATTACGCCAGCTTCTTGGCAAAGGCCTTGAACAGCAACAGCCACACCCGAGGACGATCCTCCGTTGATCATGATCGCCCCGTCTTTTTCGATCATGGATTTGGCCGACGCACGAGCAGCGTCCGACTTGGTCTGGGTATCGCCAGTAACGAATTCGACTTTCTTGCCAAGGATACCATTGCCCTTGAGAACCTTCGAAGAGAAGGTATTCATGCAACCGCCATCGCCTTCACCGTTCAGGTGTTCGACGGCTAATTGCTGAGCGAGCAACTCATCATTGCCTTCTTCAGCGTAAGGTCCGGTTTGAGGTACGTTAAAACCCAAAACAACCGAAGAGCCTGTCGGCTCATTCGTGTAAGCTGCGGCAGATGAAGCTGTAAAGATAGTAGGTAGGGCTAATCCGGTACTTGCGACGGCACCAGACTTCAACACGCCGCGGCGTGTGACGTTTTTGTTAGTCATAGATTCCTCCCATTTTCACTTTCCAACGCCTGGCTCCTCTTCCAGATGATGGAAAAGCACATTCGTGCAAATTGAGTATGGAGACACCCAGAAAAATTCCACAATAACTATCTAATTTTAAAATATAATTTTGTAAACTTCTCAACAGATTATTCGAATTTCTGTCTAAAAAAATACCATTTTTATATTTAGAATATTATATTTACACGATAATTTTGTAAAATTTTCGACATAATCCACCAGAGTTGGCTCTATATTCGATAGGGAACACTTTAGAAATGTGTCGGGCAGAAAACTGAGTTCCCCATACAGTTGCATACTCGTGAAAGCATACAAACTTGGAGGTGTCTGTTGGCAAGGTGCCAAGGAAGCAGCCTAGAAGCCGGGATAAGGCGGTTGTTGGCGCGATGCGTAGCATATGTAAAAATGGGCTCGAAGCGGTCATCTGATGCTTTCGGTGGGTCATCGATCCAGCTTTGGCGGTTTCAAGGTCTCGAAGGCGGACAAAGCTGTCGGCATCTAAGTCGCAATCAGCGAAGGTTTTGGGCCAAATACTCAACTTCATCACTTGAGCGA